>CAWBUL010000001.1:0-9687 GCA_963791885.1 uncultured Pseudomonadota bacterium
CGAGGCCGGCGCTCCGAAGCGGACACCGCTGACCGAGACGACAACCCGCTTCCGCTCAAAATAATACCCGGGTCTTATTCCTCCCCCAGAACATTTTCGCCGCTACCGTCACAACTCCTAATAGGGTCGCGATCAAAAAGACTTCCAATGGCGGGGCCAAGTTCCAGAATAAGGCCTAATACCAAATCCCTCTGATCACGACCGATGCGCCCAATCGCGCAATCCGAGCGACATGATGGCCCACGGCCGCGCCTCCAGCTTATTCCACGCCTCGCAGCAGTGATCGAGCAGCGCGTCGGTGTCGTCGAACACCCGATTGGAGAGCCAGTTATCGCGCATGAACTGCCAGACGTTCTCCTGCGCGTTGAGTTCGGGGCATTTCGGCGGCAGTGGAACAATTGTGATGTTGTCCGGCACCGACAGCTGGCGCGAGAGATGCCAGCCCGCCTGGTCGAGCAACAGCGCCGCGTGGCGGCCTGGAGCGATATCAGCCGAGATCGCCGCCAGATGCAGGTTCATCATCGCCGTGTTGCACCAGGGCAGGATCAAGCCGACAGCCTTGCCCTCGGCCGGGCAGATGGCACCGAAAATATAGGTCGAGGCGGTTCGCTGGTCTGATGGCGCCGAGGGGCGGGTGCCGCGCCGAGCCCAGCGACGGGTGATCTTGTTCTTCTGGCCGATCCTGGCTTCGTCGCCGAACCACACCTCTATATCGCTGCGATCGAGGCTCCGCTCGCGCGCGATCGCCTCCACTGTCGCAGGCCAGTTTTTTTGAACGTCTCGATGGCGCCCGCGGCTTGCGCGTGATGGCGCGGACGTGCCGACAGCTTGCGATATCCCATGGCTCGCAGCTCCCGGCTCAGCGTCTGTTTCGAGACGTTGGTCCCGTATTCGTCCCATAAGCATTGGCAGAGATCGATGATGCGCCAGCGGACGACGCGGTGTACCGCCGGGATCGGGCCGTTCTCGACCATCGCTGCCAGCGCGGCACGATGCCTCGCATCAAGTCTGGATGGCTGTCCTGGAGCCTTGCGGTCGATCAGCCCTCCAGGGCCGTTCGCATTGAACCGCAGTACCCAGTCGCGCACCACTTGCAGCCCCACGCCGCCTGCCTGCGCTGCCTCGGTCCGGCTGCCTCCGCCGTAGATCAGCGCCAGTGACAGCAGCCGCCGAACCTGGTCGGCATCCTTGCTGTCGCGGGCAATACGCCGCAGTTGTCCCGCATTGTAGTCTGATCTCAGTGGGATCGGGCTTCCCATGGCAAACCTCCTTCGGTCCGCCGAGGTTAAATCAGATCACACCCGCGTCGGGGAATCCCCCACGTAAGTCTTCGTGAGGGGGATTTGGTATTAGTCAGGCTCGTGCCATTTAGAAGCACGTAAGGGATATCTCCAGTGACAACGATGCTCGTCCCTTCCGTCCGCAAGTTCATTCCGGGGCCAGCCAAACTCACTTGGTAATCGGGCGCTAATTGGTATTTATCGGTTCCGACTGATAGAATCCCATCGTCAACCTCTCCTTGGAGGGAGGAGATTGACCTCATTGCCCGGTAAAAGCCGTTTAGCAGTTCGGTGTCCGAGGGCAAATCCAGCGTTGGCCCCGATAGAGCAATTCTAATCCTTGAATTCGGCTTTGCGTCGGTAATTCGTAAAATGATGCTGTAGTCATCTAGTTTATCAAAGTTTGGCTTGTTCGTGTGTTGACTGGCTTGTGTAACACCAATCGGATGGCACCCTGTTTCAGATGTGACCCTGCCCCCAAACTGTCCTCACTCATAACCAGAATCCGTTCTGGTTGTGGTCCGTCCTGGACCGGGTTGCGAACTCGTTCGGAGTAAGTCCACGCAGGCTGGTGTGGGGCCGATGGGCATTATAGTCGGCCCGCCAAGCTTCGATGATCCTCCGGGCTGCGGGCAAGCCCTGGAAGACGTGCTCATTGAGGCATTCGTCGCGCAAGCGACCGTTCAGGCTCTCGACGAATGCGTTCTGCACTGGCTTGCCGGGGGCGATGTAGTGCCAGCCGACACCGCGATCTTGCCGCCAACTCAGCACCACATGCGACGTCAGCTCGGTCCCGTTGTCGCTGACCACCAGCAAGGGGGCGCCGCGCCGTTCTACGATGTAATTGAGTTCGCGCACCACCCTGCGACCGGACAGCGATGTATCCACCACCAGCGCCAGGCATTCGCGGGTGAAGTCGTCCACCACCACAAGCACCCGAAAGCGGCGGCCGTCGGCCAGTACGTCGGAGACGAAGTCCAGGCTCCAGCGCTGGTTCGGACCCTGTGGCAACGTCATTGGCGCGCGCGTTCCCAAAGCCCGCTTGCGACCGCCACGCCGCCGCACAACCAGTCGTTCCTCGCGGTAGAGCCGGAACAGCTTCTTGTGATTTAGCATGATCCCTTCTCGCCGCAGCAGAATATGCAAACGCCGATATCCGAACCGGCGCCGCTCGGCCGCCAACGCGCGGAGCCGCGTGCGAACCGCAGCGTCGCCGCCACGGCGCGATAGGTAACGGAACACCTTCGGTGCAATGCTCAGCAGCGAACAGGCACGCCGCTGCGAATAGCTCTTCTCTTCAATCGCCCAGATCACAGCTTTCCGCCGCGAGCCGGGCGTCAGAAGTTTTTTCCCAAGGCTTCCTTCAGCGTCGCCACATCCAGCACCGATTCCGCCAGCAGCTTCTTCAGCTTGCGGTTCTCCTCTTCCAGAGCCTTCAGTCTCTTGGCGTCCGAGATCTCCATCCCGCCGTAGCGCGATCGCCAATTGTAGAACGTCGCGTCGCTGATCCCGTGCTTGCGGCACAGCTCCGTTACCGGCAGTCCTGCCTGATGGTCTTTCAGCACACCGATGATCTGCTCCTCAGTGAACCGGCTCTTCCTCATCTTCCGTCTCCTGGCGGGAACGGACTCTAGCTCAGAGCGGGGACATTTCAGGGGGCAGGGTCACACCATGTCGACGCCTTCCCGCAGCAGTGCAGCGCCGAACGCGGGATCGCGTGCGACCCGCTTCTGCACCAACTCCTTAATGTCGCGCGTCAATGACATGCAGCGGACACTCAGCTTTGGGCCATAGTCGCCACCGTATTCATTGGCCACCGTCCGAGTCTGCATCACGGCTCTGACAGCCGCTTCTGCATGAAGCTCCGGGTCTGCCCGGGCGGGTAATCCTCCAACGCCCCGAACAGGCTGTACCCCTGCTTCTCATAGAAGCCGCGCGACTGGAACGTGTCCAGCCACACCGCATGGCAGCCGCTTTCCACGGCATGGCGCTCTGCCGCCGCCAGCAGCGCCGCACCGGCGCCACGGCCGCGCCAATCGCTATGCACCCACAGCCCCTCGACAAAAAGCCAGCCCCAATACATCCGCCCACTCAGACCGCCGACAAGCTGGTCACGAGCGTCGTGCAGCCGGAGAGCGAAGCGCGTGTCGTGGCCGGGCACCGTCTCGACCAGAAAAGCCTCGATCGCCCGGCCAAGCTGCGCGCGAAACTCCGGGGCGGGATCGGCCTCATGCGACAGCCGCAGACCGTCCGGAACCATCACCGTTCTCCACTCGTCGACGGAACTAAGGATCTGATATTAACACAGACCCGATCGTAACGGTGTCGATGGCGTGTGCGAACTGTGTTGCCCCCCGCGTGTCCTGACGCGGCGCGCATTCCAGGGCGGCCTGATGGCGGCGGCGTGCGTTCCCATGCGGGACGCATTGGTCGATCCCGCGATGCGGCTGGTCGTGCCCGCCGACGCGCCACGCACCGTCGCCCTCACGCTGGACGCCTGCGGCGGCGCGACCGACATGCGGATCGTCGAGGCCATCATTGCCCGCTCCGTTCCGGTGACGATCTTCGCCACCGCTTTGTGGCTGCGTGGCAACGCGCCGGCCTTGGCGATAATGCAGGCGCATTCCAATCTGTTCACCTTGCAAAACCATGGCGAGCTGCATCTGCCGGCCATACTGGGCGATCGCCGCGTCTACGGCCTACGGGTCGCGGGCACGCTCGACGCCGTCCGCCACGAAGTCGAAGGCGGCGCCGCCGCGGTCGCGGTTGCGCGCGGCGGCGACCGACCGCGCTGGTACCGCGGCGCCGCGGCGCTTTACAGCCCATCGGCCCTGGCGATGATCCAGGCAACCGGCGTCGCGGTCGCCGGCTACTCGCTGAATGGCGATGCCGGGGCGTCACTCCCGGCCGCCTCGGTTGCCAGGCGCATCGTTGCGGCACGCAGCGGCGATGTCATCATCTCCCATATCAACCAGCCGCACCGTCCCAGCGGCGCCGGCGTCGCCGACGGCATCGCCGCGCTGAAACAGGCCGGCGCGGTTTTCGTCGGTCTCGACGCGCTGCCCGTCACGCCGCTTGCCTGTTAGCGACGGCTGGCGACGTCGGCTCGATCTGGTCACGAGCTGAGCGGTCGAAAATCAATGTGAAGACCTTCGTTTCACTTCGGAGAGTGCGAGCGCCTCTGGAAGCACCATCGCCGGTTAGCCTCGAAGGGTCTTATCTAATCGACTACCCTAACGCGACGGGATTTGTGCGACCCGATCTTGACTCAATTTCTAACGCTTTAAGGCTCGGTCGGACTTCATCCAGGTTCTGACACGGCGGTAAAGCTATAGTGTCCCGAAACTTGCCATTCCCGCTCTCGGCTAGGTTTGGCCGGAGGCTCAATGTCTGCTTCCCACGTGCGCCACTTAAAAGCTGACAATCCCGCCAAGTGTAGCCTTACTAATTAAGACGAAGCCGCGTTCCACCTCAGTATCCGCCTCTCTCACAGGATCAGCGTGGTCCGGACGCAACATGGAGTTCAACACCGGTTTCCTTCTGTAGATATCCGATAATGCCGAAGAGGTTGCGCGCTTGCGGATTGCCACGCGGACCAAGCATGCGGATAAGGCTCTTCGGCGGCGTGCCGGTCGCTTCGCCCAGTTTCTCGAAGCCAACCGTCGCCTTGATGTAGTCGCGCAGGATCGCTTTGCCGGTATCGACATCGCCGGCCAGCATCGTGTCGATGCCCTCCCGCAGCAGTGCAGCGCCAAACGCGGGATCGCGTGCGACCCGCTTCTGCACCAGCTCCTTAAAATCGCGCGTCAATGTCATGCCAGCCTCCGTCATGGCGCCGGCGGCTTGCGCCGCCGCTTGTAATCCACCCAAAGCTCCTTCGCGTGGGCAATATCGCGTTGCTGTCGCTGCTTCGTCCCGCCGGTCAGCAGGATGACCCACACGTCGCCGTCGCGCCCGAAATACACGCGGTAACCCGGCCCCCAATCAATCCGGTATTCCAGCACGCCCTCGCCCACGGATTTGGCGTTGGACGTATTTCCGTGCTCGAGACGGGCCAAGGCAACTGTGACCTTGGCCGCCGCAGGTGCGTCCAGCGCGTCAAACCAGCCTTGGAACGGGCTCTCCCCGCCGGCTGTGAGGTAATAACGCAGTTCAAGCACCTCATAAGGTAACACAAAGGTTACCATAATACAAGTACCAATATGCCGAAAAGGCGCTTCTGCCCTCCAGCGGCTCAGCCCTAATGGACAAGCTCGTAAAGCATGCCGGCCCCGCGCTCATCCGCAACGACCGATGCCCACCGGCCTGGGATCACTTGAATAGTTAGTGAGAATAACGTATACCTTGGCGCATGTGTCAGGCTCGACCGCTCTCCACCCACCCGCTGCCGCTAACGCCGAGGCAGCCCGCGTCCGTCACCTGTCGACACACCCGGCCACAGCGTCCACTACGATGCCCACACAACCTGCTCCGTCTCATCCTATGATCCGTCAGACTCGGATTCATCAAATTGAGACGCCGGCGAGATACACCTCCAGGTGCAATCCTCCGCGTTGGTGCGATGCTTCGGAAACGGCGATTTCCCGTTCGCTCCCACGAACGCAGTTGCCGCCTGTCTCACCCAGTAATGCATCAAACTCGGAATCATCAAACTGAGACGCCGGCGAGATGCACGTCCTGGTGCCCCGGCGTCATTCCGAAGCCCGCGAAGCGAGCCGTGGCAATCTCGCGGTTGCACGCGCGAACTCACCCCCGTCTCACCCCGCGAGCCCAAATCCCATCACACGGAAACTGAGAACTCTGCCGAGACACCCCGCCGCCCGCTCACGCCGGGACGGAACCCCCGCGATCCCACCCCATGACACCCAGTCGCGCTACACGGAAACTGAGACACCTGTGAGACAGCCCGCCTCGAACCACAGGCAGCACAAACCCGCCCCTACGCCCCCCGACCGATCCTCGGCTCCGTCCCAGCCAGCAGCCGCCTGATGTTCCCCTCATGCCGGAAACAGATCACCGCGCCGGCCCCCAATGACATCCAAGCAACACCCCAGTCCCCCAACCCCCACGCCGCAATCGGCGCCGCCGCCATCGCAGTCAGCGACGCCAGGGACGACCGGCGAAACACCGCCGCCATCAGCAGCCACACCACGCACCCGATCACAGCAACCCGCCAATCCGCCGCCAACAGCACGCCAAGCCCGGTGGCAACCCCCTTGCCGCCTCGGAATCCCAGCCAGACCGGGAAACAATGCCCCAGGACCGCGCCGGCCCCAGCCCAAAGCGCGGCATCTGGCCCCGCCCAGGCGAAAGCCACGAACACCGCAGCCGCTCCCTTTGCCGCGTCCAGCAGCAGTGTCGCCGCGGCCAGGCCCTTGCGCCCGGTCCGCAGTACATTCGTCGCCCCGATACTGCCCGAACCGGTCGAACGGATATCCCCAAGACCCGCCGAACGGGTCAGGATCAGGCCGAACGGGATGGAGCCGAACAGATAGCCCAATAGAATGTATGCCGGATGCATGACGAACCTGGCCCAAGGGAATCGAGGTGACGCCGCACTGTGAATAAGCCGCCCGCCACCCGCCTGCTATCGCCCGCACCGCTCAACCGCAGCGCATGGAGCCTCGCGGCCGGCGTGCGGTCGGCAATTGCCGTCTGCATCCCGCTCGTCCTCGCCGAGTGGTTCCAGCAGCCGGGGTTGAGCTGGGCCGCTATCGTCGCGCTCTGGATCTGCCTCGTCGACCCGGGCGGCCCGACCATGACACGCATCCGCCTGCTCTCGTGGTTCGCGCTCTTCTCAGTCGTCGAGTGCGGCCTTGGCGCCTTGGTCCGCCCTCACCTGTGGCTTTCCGTGGTCGTCGCGTTGCTCTGGTGTACTGCCACCTGCCTGGTACGGGTCTGGGGCACCAGCGCCGCCAATGCCGGCACCCTGCTCGCCATCAACCTCCTCATCGTGCTGGGACTGGATCAGCCCTCCGGCCTGAGTGCCGCCTTGAGCTTCAGCCTCTGGAGCCTCGCCGGCGCCATCTGGGCCATGCTCATCGTGCTCGTGCTCTGGCGCCAGCGCCCCTACGGCCCCGCCCGGACGGCGATCGCAGACGTGTTTGGGGCTCTTGGCCGTTACGCGAACGCCCTGCCGGATCTGCGTGCCGGCGCTACCGACAGCCCCTCCGGCCACCTTCGGCGCGCCAGCCGGGACGCAATCGAATCCGCTCGGTCCGTGCTGATCACCATGCAGCGCGATCGCTCGGGCCAGAGTCTCCGCGGCCGCCATCTGGTGCTCATGCTCGCTGACGCCGAGCGCGTCTTTTCGGTCTTGCTCGCCATCGACGAACTGCTCGCCCACACCGACCACGGACCTGTTCCTGCGGCCGCCCTGAACGAACTTGGGACCGGACTGCTCGCAGTCGCGAGTTCACTGAAAACGCGCCGCCCTTGCGCCCCATTATCCGACCTGCCCCAGGGACTGGAGGGCGAAATGGGGCGGCTGCTGATGCGCGCTGACCAATGGCTGTCCGCCGCGGCCGAGCATCTCGATGGCGTCGCGCCCGACACGCCGCCGCCCGATGCCCTCACCTTGCCGGACGGCCCCAGCCTGTTCGCCTCGCTGCGTGACAACCTTACCTTCGACTCGCTCTCCTTTCGCCATGCGACGCGCTTGGCCGTGACCGGCGCTACCCTGGTTTTGCTGACCAACGGCCTGGATATCGAGCGCGGCTACTGGCTCACCCTGTCCGCTGTCGCCGTGCTGCAGGTCTATCCGTCTGCCACCTGGACCCGCGCGCTGGAACGGAGCGCCGGCAGTATCCTGGGCGGGTTGATTGCCGCGGCTGCGGCCTTTGTCCTCCACGGTCCCGGCCAGACCACCTTGATCATCCTTCCCCTCACCCTGCTGATGATGTCCGTTCGCGGTGTCAGTTACGCCCTGTTCGTGCTGTTCCTGACCCCGACTGTCGTCCTGATCGCGGAGCTGTTTCAAACCGGAGGCGGGCTCAGCCCTCACTTGGCGGAATTACGGGCGCTCGACAGTGCGATCGGCTCGGCGGCCGGCCTGTTGGCCAGCCTCCTGCTCTGGCCAAGCTGGGAGGCCCGCTACATCCGCCGCCGTCTCGCCGACGATGTCCGTTTGAACGGCGACTATCTCTGCGCCGCCCTCTCATCCCGCAACCTGCCCGCCGCCGAGGAGGAGTTGGAGGAAAAACGCCGGGCCGCCGGTCTCGCCAGCAACAACGCTGATGCCTCGCTCCAGCGCATCATGGGCGAGCCGCGCCGGAACCAGGACGCCGCCATCGGGGCCGCCATGATCATAACAGCCGCATCCCGCCGGATGGCCGGCGTGGCCGCGGCACTCATGCAAATCACCCCGGATCTTCGTGTGGACCTGCACGCGTTCCACGCCTCGCTCTGTCAGGAAATCGCCGCCCTGGTGACCCGCATCGCCGGCGGTCCACCCACGTCGGTCGCGCAAGAGCCCCCGGCCCCCGAAGGCATGGACCACCTGCTCGAGACGGAAATCCGCCGCGCCCTGCGCCAGGTCGAGCTGATCCGGGAGGCGACGAGCCGTTTGCCCGAAGCCCCGGTGCAGACTTAAGTTGCGCGGCATGTCTCACATCCAGATCGGCGCCGCCGAGCGACGGCGCGTGCGACACGGTGAGCTCACCGGCACGACGGCCGGTCTCGCGCCCGGGAACGTCCAGGCCAATCTGGTCATCCTGCCCAAGGATTTGGCGCACGACTTCCTCCACTTCGCTCATGCGAACCCGAAGCCCTGTCCCGTCCTGGGCGTCACCCGTCCCGGCGATCCCCGCCTTGCCGCACTGGGCGAGGACCTCGATCTGCGCACCGACGTGCCTCGCTATCGCATCTGGCGACATGGCGAGCTTGTCGACGAACCAACCGACATCACCGATCACTGGCGCGATGATCTCGTCGGCTTCGCGATCGGCTGCTCGTTCTCGTTCGAGCAAGCGTTGATCGAGGACGGGATCGAGATGCGGCACATGACGCACGGCTCAATCGTCCCGATGTACCGGACCTCGATTACCTGTACCTCCGCCGGCATCTTCGGCGGCCCGCTTGTCGTGTCCATGCGCCCCATGCATCCGGCGCAGGCAATCCGCGCCGTCCAGATCACCTCGCGCTTTCCCACGGTGCACGGCGCACCGGTCCATATCGGTCTGCCCGAGGTAATCGGGATAAAGGATCTGATGAAACCTGATTACGGCGACGCAGTTCCCGTGCACGCGGACGAACTGCCGGTGTTCTGGGCCTGCGGCGTCACGCCTCAGGCGGTGATCGCCGCGGCCAAACCGCCGTTCTGCATCACCCACGCACCAGGCAGCATGCTGATCACAGACCTGCGCAACAGCCGGATGGCGGTGCTTTAAGCTATGCCGCCTGTGCCAGA
>CAWBUL010000002.1:0-15280 GCA_963791885.1 uncultured Pseudomonadota bacterium
GTTCCCTGACCAGCGACGATCGCTGCGTCGTTGTACGGTGAGATGAAGACCTTGTCCTGCGCTGCGGCGTCCCGCCGCGCGGTGACACCTGGGTTTTCATCGTCGGCCCCTCCACCACGACAAGCGTTGCGCCCAAGGCGGCGATTGCCGCGCGTTTGGCCGCCGCGGCGATTGCGCGACGTAAACCGTCACGCCAACGCCCGCGAGCATACCCGCCTGCGCGACCGCAAGCCCGTGATTGCCCGTGGATGCCGTGATCACGCCACGCTGCCGCTGTTCATCGGATAGCGATCGAACACGGTTCGTGGCGCCACGATATTTGAAAGAGCCCGTCGGCTGCAGATGCTCGTTTTTCAACAGCACGGTGCTGTCAAGCCGACCGGAGAGCGCGACGCTGAGTGCCAGCGGCGCCACCGGCACATGCGGCCGGATCGCGACATGGGCCTGCTGTATCGCCGCGAACAGCGCCGAGAGATCGGGCGGATCTTCGTTCGCGTTCATGGTGACTTTGCCGGAACGGTCGTCACAAATCTCATCTCGCGTTCTTTCCTCCACGCCGATCGACATTGGACCGTCATGCATAGACGCAGCGGGGCGCGCAATGCGTCACCCTGTGAACCCACCACTGGAACGTCATTCGCCGATGGTCTCAACCTTGCGGTGCCCAAACGAGGCCCCTAGAAGGCAGAGCTTACTGGATGCCGGACGCCAGCGAGGTCACGGCGAACTCGTAGAGGAGCGACATGGCGCTGGTGAAGACGTCGACGCTGGCCACCAAGAGCCGGACCAGGGAGGTCCCGCGATCTGCGGCCGATGTTCAGGCTCCCTCGAAGCAATCCGGCAAGAAACCGACAATCCAAGTCCGCAAGGGCCAGATCAATCGGCAGACCGCGACGGAGCGGCTCGGCGCAGCGACACAGGAGCTCGCGAGCGGCGTCACAGAAGCCGCAAGTGCCGCAGAAGAGTTGCGGCGGGCGATGGAGCAGATCGCAACGGCAGCGGAAGAGGCGGCCGGGGCGGCGCAAGAATTACTGGCGGGGATCACGAGTTTGGCGGCTTCATTCGCACAGACGCGAGAGCACGCGGATCGCAGCCAGAATCAGGGGAGCGTGCTGCAGAGCCAATTGGGCGAGGCGGCGGCGTATATCGACACCTCGGTCGAGGCGATCGAGATCAATGCGGGACGGCAGCTCAAATTGGTGTCGATCATCACAGGTACTCGGCCAACATGCGAAGGCGGTCGCGGAGATCACCGCGGGCGTGGCCGATATCTCGGATCAGACGAACCTGCTCGCCATCAACGCGGCGATCGAGGCAGCGCGGGCGGGCGATCACGGGAGCGGGTTTGCGGTGGTGGCCGACGAAGTGCGCGGGCTAGCGGAGACGTCCGAGGCCCGGTCTCGCGAAGTGCAGGCACTGGCGGGGCGCATCGGCGAGGAAGTGCGCGGAGTTACCGAGCGGATCGAGAAGGCGGCGAAAGTCTCGGTGGCGGAGGCTCAGGCCGGGCGGGATGCGGCGGATAAGCTGAAGCGGATTCGCGACGGGCTCGCGGTGATTGCCGCGGGCAGCAAGTCGATCCTGGCGGCAGCGGTGGACGCGGATGCGGCGGCGCGGGAGGCGCAGAGCGGCTCGGAGAGCATTGCCAGCGCGGCGGAGGAGCAGGCGGCGGCGGCGGCGGAGTCACAGCGTGCGGTGGAGCAGCAGAGCACCTCGCTGGATCAGGCACAGCGGGCGTCAGAATTGCTATCGGAGCTGGCGGACGCGTTGCAGTCGGGCCCACAGACGGAACAGGTGAGCGCAGCGGCGGAGGAACTATCGGCCTCGATCCAGGAACTCGCGGGCGCGGCGGGCGAGATCCTGGCGGCGATCGAGCAGATCGGACGCGGCGCGCAGATCCAGGCGGCCGCGACGCAGCAGGCGAGTGCCGCGATGGCGCAGATCCAGCGCTCGGCGAATACGACCGGCGAGGCGGCGGCGATGTCGGCGGCACGGGTCGAGGAGCTCGAGGCGCTGCTGGCGGAGAGCCGGACGGCGGTGGGCAATCTGACGGCGGGGGTGTCGGCGGCGGTTGAGGCGACGCAGGAGGTGATCAGGCTGATCGCTGCACTGGAGACGAGTTCGCACACAATCGAACGCGTCGTAGATGCGATGGCACTGATCGTGGTGCAGACGACGATGCTGGCGGTGAACGGCTCGGTCGAGGCGGCAAGGGCGGGTGAGCATGGCCGCGGCTTCGCGCTGGTCTCCGCCGATATCAGGGGCCTTGCCCGCACATCTGGCGAGAATGCAGACCGCGCGAAGGAGATCGTGCGGCTGATGCAGATGCAGGTCGCGGCAGTGCGCCGCGATCTGGAGCAGATCGTCGTGCTGGCTGAGGCGGAGGTGCAGAAAAACCAGCAGATCGACGGGCGATTGAATGTGGTGACGACGAGCGCGGGAGAGCTGCGGCGAAGCAGCCAGGAGATTGTCGACGCAGCGACGATAGCGAACGAAACCGTCAGCCAGGTACTGGCGGGCGTGTCACAGGTCGCCTCGGTTGCCGAGGAGGCGTCGAGCGCGGCGGCACAAGCGGGCACGGCGGCGCGGGAGCAGGCGCGGGGCGCGGAGGATCTGGCGGCGGCGATCGAGGAGATCGCATCGCTGGCCGATGATTTGCGCCAGGCGGGGGCCAGTGATTGAGCGCACCGGCGTCTGACACGCGATTTCTCACGTTTTTCGTCGGCGAAGACCAGTTCGCGGCGACGGCCGCCGATATTTCTGAGGTGTTTCGGCGTCCGCGGATTACGCGGGTGCCGCACGGGCCGCCGAGCCTGCTTGGGATCGCCGGGCTACGCGGGGCTCCGGCGCCGGTGATTTCGCTGGCGCGCCTCCTGGGTCAGGACGATCGGGTTACGGATCGCTCGCGCCTGTTGCTGTTGGCACGCGAGCAGACGATCGGCCTGGCGGTGGACCGGGTCGGCGGCATGGTGTCGTTGCCAGCGGACGCGGCCTCGGCCGGCGGACGGCAAGGGTTCGGCCGATTGTATCAGGTCGAGGACGCGACGCTGCGAATGCTCGATCTGGATGGGCTGCTGCGGCGGGATTTCGCTGGTGTTGGCGCGGGTGCAGGGCGCCGGGCAGCGGTGGTCGAGCCGCATGCAGCGCCTGACGAGGCGGACGAGGTGGTCGCGCTGCTGGGGTTCGAGCTGGCAGGGCAGGCTTACGCTCTGAAACTCGACGAGGTGAGCGAAGTACTTCCGCTCCCGACGCAGCTTGCGGTGATCGCACAATCGGACGCGACCGTGCTGGGCGTGACGCAGAGCCATGGACGACTGCTGCCGATCGTCTCGGCGCGGCGGCTGCTCGGGTTGGCAGGGATGGCGCTGCCGTCGAGCCAGGTGGTGGTGGCGCGTATCGGCGATGCGATGGTGGGGCTGGCGGTGGACCGGCTGCGCGCGATCCTGCGCGTGCCGGTGCATGCAATCGATCCGGCACCAGCGGTGCTCAACCGCGGGGAGGGCGAAGCGCAGGTGCAATCGATCTGCCGACTGCCGGGCACCGAGGGGCTCGTTGCGATATTGTCCAGCGAGCGCCTGTTCCGCGACGAAGCGGTGGCCCACGTCCTGGCTGACGGGCGCAGCGGGGGTGCAGCAATGGGCGGGACGGAGACCGCGTCGGACGTCGCGGAGCGTTTCCTGATCTTCCGGCTCGGCGTGGAGGAATACGGCTTACCCTTGGCCTCCGTGGTCGAGGTGACGCGGCTGCCCGAGCGCCTGACGCGCGTACCCAAGGCGCCCGCGTTCATTGAGGGTGTGTTGAACTTGCGCGGCACGGTGACGCCGGTGATCGATCAGCGGCAGCGGTTTGGTGCGGCGGATAGCGACGGGCGGCAACGCCCGCGCGTGATCGTCACCACCGTTGATGGCCGGGCGGCCGGGTTCGTTGTGGACGCGGTCACGGAGATTCTTAGTCTCGGCGGCGATCAGATTGCGCCGACGCCGGAACTAACCGGGGATGCCGGACGCTTATTCCGTCGGATTGCCACACTGGACGATGGGGCGCGGCTGATCTTGCTGATCGAACCGAAGGAGATGCTGGATCGGGCGGAACGCGATCTGCTCGCGAGTTTGGACGGCATGGCCGCATCAGACACGTGATCTGCGTCCTGGTGATCGACGACTTCGCCCTGATGCGGCGTCTGCTGAAGCAGATCTTCGATGACGAGGTGGGGTTCACGATCGACTTCGCGCGTGATGGCGTCGAGGGGCTGGAGAAGGTGCACGCGGGCAAACCGGATGTGGTCGTGCTCGATGTTCATATGCCGAACATGGATGGTCTGGAGTGCTTAGACCGAATCATGCTGGAGCACCCGTGTCCGGTGGTGATGTTCTCGACGCTGACGCAAGCGGGGGCGCAGGCAACGCTGGACGCACTGGAACTGGGCGCGGTGGATTTCGTGCCGAAGCCGAGCGGGGCCGTTTCATTAAAGATCGATACGTTCGCGCCGATGCTGGTGGAGAAGGTGCGGGTGGCGTCCAAGGCGCGGCTCGCGCAGAGCAGACGGCTGGCGGAGCGGGTGAGGCTGCGCACGGGGGGCAGCGGGTCCGTGCGACGGCTCCCGAGGCAGGTCAAACCGCTCAAGGTTGACGCGACGCCGTTGAGCGGCGAGCGGCTAGTGCTGGTTGGCAGCTCTACCGGCGGGCCGCCGGCGCTGGACATGCTGCTGGAACCGCTGCCGCCCGATTTTCCCTGGCCGATCGTGGTGGCTCAGCACATGCCTGCGAGCTTCACCGGCGCATTGGCGGCCCGACTGGACAAAAGCTGCGCTCTGAGCGTGGAAGAGGTGGCTCGGCCGGTGGCGTTGAAATCGGGGCATGTCTACATCGCGCGCGGTGATGCCGATATGATCGTAAGCCGGCGCACCAGCGGGCTGATCGCCCTGCCCGTCCCTGCCAGCACCGGACACCGATGGCATCCGAGCGTGGACCGTATGGTGGACAGCGCGATGAGCGTGGCGGAGCCGCGGCTGCTGTGCGGCGTGCTGATGACCGGCATGGGTAGCGATGGTGCGGCCGCCATGACCCGGCTGCACGTACAGGGTGGGCGGACGATCGCCGAGGCAGAGGAAACGGCGGTGGTGTGGGGCATGCCGGGCGAGCTGGCGCGCAGCGGCGGCGCCGAGTTCATCGAGCCGGTGGACAGGATTGCCGAGCGGCTGATTGCGCTGACGGCACTGGCGTGACGAATTGCACCGATGGGCCCCGCACCTGTCGGCCGAAGACCTGCGCTGGTTCTGTCAATTCCTGTACACGCGCACCGGAATTCAGCTCGGTGAGAGCAAGCGCTGCTACATCGAGCGGCGGCTGTTTGCGCGGTTGGCGGCGACAGGATCGGCTTCGTTCCCGCATTATTTCATTCTGCTGCGTTCAGAGCCGGAGGAAGTGGTCCGGGTCGTGGACGCTTTCACGGTCAATGAGACCTATTTTTATCGCGAAGATTATCAGTTCCGCTGCTTGAGCCAGGACCTCTTGCCGGAGATTGTGCAGCGCAAGGTGCCGGGCGATAGGGTGCGTATCTGGTCGCAGCCTTGCTCGACCGGCGAAGAGGCGTATTCGATCGCGATCTGGCTGCTCGAGAACTGGCGGATGGTCGACGCGTACAATGTCGAGATTGTCGGGTCGGATATCGACGCGACGGCACTGGCGGCTGCACGGGCCGGGCGGTACGGGGAACGAGCACTGGCGCGGCTTCCGAAAGCGCTGGTTGAGGCGTATTTCGAGACGCCCGAGGATGGAATTCGGACGATCATCGAAGATTTGCGGGAGTTGGTGACGTTCACGCAGGCGAATCTGATCGATCGATCGTCAATGGCGGCGCAGGGCGTGTTCGAGGTGATCTTTTGCCGCAACGCACTGATCTATTTCGATGATGCCTCGAGGGCACGCGCTGCAGACAATTTGTATAGCTGCCTGGCGCCGGGTGGTTTCGTCTGCCTGGGTCATACGGAGTTAATGACCCGGATCGACGGGCGGTTTCAAGCGAGACGGTTCGCGGATGCGATCGTGTATCAGCGGCCGGAGCGGGGCTGATGGACGAACTGCTGGCACAGTTCCTGATCGAAGGGCCTGAGCTGGTGGAGCAGGCGGTGGGGGCACTGCTGGCGCTGGAACAACAGCCAGGGGACCGGGCGCAGGTCGATAACGCATTCCGGGCGGTGCACACGCTGAAGGGCGCGGTCGGACTGTTCGACTTGCCGGCGATGGCGACGGTGCTGCACACGGCGGAGGATGTGCTGAGTGCGGTGCGCGGCGGGAGCCGGCCAATCGATGCGGCGACGATCGGCCGGCTGCTGGCGACGCTGGACCAGACTGCGGCGTGGCTGCGTGCGCTGGAGGCCGGCGGACGCTTGCCGACGGATGCGGCGAAGCGAGCGGAGGGGCTGACGGCGGCGCTGATGTCCGGCGAAGTGGCCGCGCCGGTGGTGGAGATGGCGAAGGAGGCGCCGGACTGGGTCGTCGCGTTGGGCGAGACGCTGTCGGCGGATCTCGGGGCGGGCCCTCTGATAGCGCTGCGGTACGAGCCGCATGCAGGAAGTTATTTCAATGGCGACGATCCGATCGCCCTGGTCGGGCAGGTACCGGATCTCGTGCATTTGCGGCTGGGGCTGCGGTCGGACGTGAAAGCGGACGGGCCGTACGATCCGTTCGCCTGCGACCTGCTGATTGAGGCGGTGTCGTCGGCACCGCTCGCGGAGGTGAAGGCGGCGTTGCGCTTCGTCCCAGACCAGGTGCGGTTCGCGTCGATTGTGCCTCGGGGGACGGCGGGATTGGCACAATCGTCCGAGGCAGTCGGGCGGACGCTCCGGGTTGATGCGCAGCGCGTTGATGATTTGGCCGCGCTGATGGACGAGTTGGTCAGTGCCAAGACGGGGCTGGCGCGTGTGGTGGCGATGGCGCGCGCCGGGACCGAGATGGGAGAGGTGGCCGCGAGTTCTGGCGGCTCAGTACGGCGCGATCGACCGACTGGTGGGACTGGCGCATCAGGGGGTCATGGCGCTGCGGATAGCGCCGGTGCGGCCGCTCCTGCAGCGGTTTCTGCGAGTGGTGCGGGATTTGGCGCGGACGCTGGGTAAGGACGTTGTGCTGGCGATCGAGGGCGACGGGGTCGAGGCGGATCGCGGGATCATCGAGGGGTTGTTCGAGCCGCTGACCCATCTGCTACGCAACGCCGTGGATCATGGCGTGGAAAGCGCCGAGCGGCGGCGGCTTGCCGGCAAGCCAGAACATGCCGTGATCACGTTGGACGCGCGCGAGCGTGGCGGGCAGCTGGTGCTGACGGTGCGGGATGACGGGGCAGGCATCGATGCGGAGGCGATCCGGCGTATCGCGGAAAGGCGGGCTATCCGGGATCGCGAGAGTCTGGCGGCGATGGACGATGCCTCGGCGATCGACCTCATTTTCACACCCGGCTTCTCTACCGCGGACGCGGTCACGGCGCTGTCGGGCCGTGGTGTGGGAATGGATGCAATCCGCACAGCGGTGCAGCGGTTGGGCGGACGGATTGCTCTTGCGACGGAAGTTGGAGTGGGCACGTCGGTGGAGCTGACGCTACCGCTGACCGTGTCGCTGACCAAGGTGATGGTCGTCAGCCACGCGGACGAGCGCTATGGCGTGCCGATGAACGGGGTGCTGGAGACTTTGCGGTTGGAACCGGAGCAGGTGATTCCAATCCGGGCGGGGCACGCGTTCAAATGGCGGAACAAGGCGATCCCTCTGCTGCCGCTGTCGTCATTGACGGGTGGCGGCGGGGCGCTGGCGGACGGCGATCAGCGGGTGCTGGTGGTACGGGCGGGCGGCGAACCGGTGGGGCTGGCGGTCGATGCGATCGAGGATCGGCTGGATGTGGCGATGCGGCCGATGGATGGGCTGCTGGCCGGCATGCCGGGACTTGCCGGCACGACAGTGCTGGGCGACGGGGCCGTACTGATGATCCTGGATCCCGAGGCCTTGATCGCATGACGGTTCGGCGTGACGGGGACGTGATCCACCTGGAGGGCGACTGTCCGGTGGAAGACGCCGAAATGTTGGTGGGGCTGCTGGAGGGCAGCGTTGGTCGGGCGATTGATTTATCACAATGTCGATCGGTGCACTCGGCTATTATCCAGTTGCTGCTTCGGTTCAAACCGGTGCTGCAAGGAGAGCCGCAAAGTGCTTTCCTCCGGGAGATGATTGTGCCAGGCCTGCGGGACGGTAGGTTGTAGAGCGTCTATTAGGGGAAATGATCGCGTGGAAACCATCAAAGGGCCGGGTGAAGGCGGCCGAACGGTGTTGATCGTCGACGACAGTAAGCTGGCCCGGATCGTCGTGGGCAAGGCGCTGGTTGCGCTGCAACCGGCCTGGAGCAAAGTCGAGGCAGGCAACGCGGCCGAAGCGGCGACTTTGCTGGCTTCCGGCGGGATCGATCTCGCCATTATTGATTTCAACATGCCGGGACGCAACGGCCTGGAACTGGCGGAGGAGATCAGGGGGACGTATCCAGAGATGCCGATCGCCCTGGCAACCGCGAACGTGCAGGATGAGATCATAGCCAAAGCTCGTGCCATCAATGCCAGCTTTGTACCGAAGCCAATCACCGAAGAGGGGTTGCGCCCGTTCCTGTCGGGGGCGGCGTTGAGGCTGCGTCAAAGCGGATGACATCTCGAACCGCTCTGGATGAGCTGGAACACGATGCGCTGACCGAGCTGGTCAATATCGGCGTGAGCCGCTCAGCCGCCGGGCTGCGCAAGATGGTGGGCGAACATGTCGTCCTTACAGTCCCTTCGGTCGAGGTGGTGAACCGTAAAGCTGCCGCCACCCTGATCCGCGAGCGGGAAAGCGATGATTTGATTGCGGTGCGGCAGGACTTCGACGGGGCGTTCTCGGGCCGGGCGCTGCTGATCTTTCCACAGGCTAATAGCCTGGCCTTGGTCCGGGCAGTGACCGGCGACGAGTTGTCCGAGGAAGAGCTCGAGGAGCTGGAGAACGAAGCCCTGGCTGAGACAGGCAACATCGTGCTGAACGGTTGCCTGGCCAGCATGGCCAACATGCTTCAGCGACCGCTGACAATGTCGCTGCCCCAAGTGATCCGCGGCGACGGCCAGCTATTTTTCGAACTCAGCAATCAGGACAACGAGACCGGGGCGGTCCTGTTTCTCTATATCAACTTCACCATCAGTGGCCGCGACATTCGTGGGTATATCGCGATGCTGATGGATCTGCCGTCTCTGGATACGCTCAAGGTTTTGATCACCGAGTTCATCAAACGTGTGGTTGGAACGCAGGATCTCGGCCGATTGGCGTGAGGAGGACATGAGCCAGCAGCTGGGTCGCCCCAGCTTCAAACGGATGAAGACAGAGGATCTCCTGGCCAGTGCGGTTGGCATCTGGACGTGGGATGTTGCCTGCAACCTCCTGCGCGCCGACGCCCGATTTGCCGAATTGTACTCGTTGGATCGACGGCAAGCAGCCGAGGGTATGGCATCGGACGCCTTCTTTGTCCCCATTCACCTCGCGGATAAAATGCGTATTCGCATTGCCGTTGCCGGCGTGATGCATGGGGCGGATTTGTTTAACAAGCAATTCCGCGTGCAAGTCCCGAACGGCACCTTCCGTTGGGTATCAGCCCAAGGCAGCGCTGAGCGGGACGCGGACAACCGCGTCATAAGCTTCAACGGTCTTCTGACCGACATCACCGAGCAAAAGCGAGTCGAGGAGCGTCTGCGGGTCGCCCAATCGGCGGGAGGCGTTGGCACGTTCGAATATGTCAGCGGATTTGGTACGGTGGACGTGTCAGAGCAATTCTGTCGACTACTGGGCCTCACGCCAACGGATTCCGTCGCGCTACGCGCGATCAATGCCGTCCTGCCGGAAGGATGTGCGCCGCTGATCGGCGGCGCGAACGACTTTGTGAGCGGTGAACTGCCCTATCGCGAGGTGCGAATCACTCGACCCGACACGGGCGAGAGCCGTTGGATTGCTCGCCGCGGCGAGCGGCGCCTGGACACGCCGAATGGCGGCTCACGGCTGATCGGCGTGATCTACGACATCACCGACTACAAGACAGTGGAAAGCCGGTTGCGGGAGTTTACCGCCAACCTGGAGCAGCGCGTGGCAGAGCAGACACGCGAGCATGACAGGGTATGGAACAACTCGCGCGACCTGATCGCAGTGGTTGATAATAGAGGGACGTTCCGCCTGGTCAGTCCTTCCTGGACCCGGGTGCTCGGCTACGAGACAGCGGACCTGATCGGTCACAGCTATGTGGAGTTCCTCGCCCCCGAGGACGTGGCAGCCACGCAGAAAGCCGCAGCCGCGGTGCTCAGCGACGGCCGTCTGGATGGTTTCGAGAACCGCTACCGGCACAAAGACGGCAGTGTTCGGTGGATTTCCTGGCAAGCCCTGGTCGAGGATGGACTGCTCTATGCCTATGGCCGCGACGTGACGGCGGAGAAGGCGCGTGACGAGGAATTTCGCCGCACCGAAGAGCAACTGCGGCAGTCGCAAAAGATGGAGGCCGTGGGCCAACTGACGGGAGGCCTGGCACACGACTTCAACAACATGCTCACCGCGATTATGGGCGGGCTCGAGCTGATTCATCGCCGTATCCACGATGGCCGGCTCGGCGATCTGGACCGCTTCATGGACGGCGCCATGAAATCGGCCAAACGCGCCGCCGGGTTGACCCACCGCCTTCTGGCCTTTTCACGCCAGCAAACGCTCGATCCGAAAAGCGTGGATGTAAACGCTTTGGTCAAATCGATGGAGGACCTTCTGGTTCGCACATTGGGCGAGCAGGTCCGCTTGAAGGTGGTTGCGAATGCCGACGCGTGGCCAGCATTGAGTGACGTCAATCAATTGGAGAGCGCCCTGCTCAACCTGGCGATCAATGCGCGCGATGCCATGCCGGACGGTGGCCAACTGACGATCGAAGTCGAGAACGTGGTCCTGGACCATGCCTATGTTGTGGGTCACCTCGATAGTGACAACAGCGACTATGTCAGCATCAGTGTCACCGACACCGGCCATGGCATGGACGCCGACACACTTTCAAAAGCCTTCGATCCCTTCTTTACCACCAAGCCGATCGGCCAGGGCACGGGTCTGGGTCTGTCGACCATATACGGCTTCCTGCGCCAGATCGGCGGCCACGCCAGCCTGTCCAGCGAGGTTGGGAAGGGCACGACGGTCAGGATGTACCTGCCGCGTTTCACCAGTCAGGCGCCACCCGCCGACCCCAAAGCCGATCGGACAGTCGAGCCGGCCGGAGACGGCCAGACCGTTCTTGTGGTCGAGGACGAAGAAGCCGTGAGATTGCTGATTGTGGAAGTGCTGACAGAGCTCGGGTATCGAGCGCTGCAAGCGCCGAACGGCGACGCCGCTATGGGCCACCTTACATCATCAACGCCGCTCGACCTTCTGATCACAGACGTTGGCCTGCCAGGCCTGAACGGCCGCCAGGTCGCCGAGATCGCACGTCGGAGCAGGCCGGGTCTGCCCGTCCTGTTCGTCACCGGTTATGCGGCCAATGCCGCTGTCCGCGGAAACTTCCTCGATCCTGGAATGGAGATGATCTCCAAGCCCTTCGCCGTGGGGGAGTTGGCAACCAAGATCGGCGAGATTCTCTCGGCTTGATTTTCGAGAAGCGTAGATCCGTGGCACTTCATGAAGATGTAACCTAGGTCCCCTTTTCCCGTAGTTGTGGTCCCGGTAAGGGACCCAATGCGAAATCGCATCACATTGGTTGCGATTAATCGGGGGTCCAGGATGGAATGTCGTTCAAAGCCGCTCACAGCCACACTCGCGCTCGCGTCTCTTCTGGCAGCGACCACCGCGCTGACCGTACCCGCCCGAGCCGCCTTCTTCACCCCGGGCGACCTGATTGTCAGCACCAGCGAGTACCAGGGCTCGGCTTCCACCGTCACTATTGGCCAGCCACTCCCTGGAGGCGGAAATGCGATCGCCAATGGCAGCTATCCGGGCGTGTTCGAGAATGCGATCCCCGATGCCAGCTTCGGCGTTACGTCGCCGATCACGCTTGAGGAACTGACCACCTCCGGCACCCCGGTTACCTCGCTGGCAATTCCCGCCAGCGTCGCCACGACGAGTTTCAGCTCCAAATCAGGAGCTCGCGCTGAACCTGTCACCCGGCGCCGGCGTGATCAGTTTCATCGGATACCAGGCGCCCGTGAATGCGCTGGATATCTCTAACGCCAATACGCCCGCCATTATCGAGCCTGGCAATCCAGACACCGCCACACCGACCGCACGCGTCGTGGTTACCGTAAACGCCGACGGCACCATCACCAGCGTGCCCACCAACGCCTATCCCGGAAACAACGGCCGGGCCGCGGTCTATGTCGGCAATGACACGTGGCTGCTGGCGGGCAATGCCGGCAACGGCAACGGCTCGCCGCAGGTGACGGCCGCTACCGGCGTGCAGGTACTGAACACCGCGACGGATTCGATCACCGACGGCGCCTACGATACCACCAAGGCAGGATCCTTCAGCATCGCGCAGACTAATCCGGCGACCGGCATGCCTTACGGCACACCCAAACAGATTGCTAAAGATAAGGCTGCCAAGGATGACAATTATCGCGGCCTGACGATCTTCGACAACACGCTGTATGTCACTAAAGGCAGCGGCAGCAACGGCATCAACAGCGTCTATCAGGTCGGCACGAAGGGCACGCTGCCGACAACCGGCAGCAGCAACCCGATCAATGTTCTGCCCGGCTTTCCCACCACCATCGCGCGCGACATCACGGTGGCACCCGGCGGCACGACCGGAGAACTCGGCGTCGTCGTGCCCACAGGCAAGGTTGATGCCGGCTTCTATCCCTTCGGCATTTGGTTCGCCAATGCCAACACCCTCTACGTCGCCGATGAGGGCGACGGAACGATGGCCAATGCCGCCCTCGACATCGAAAGCGGCTTGCAGAAATGGTCTTGACCGATGGCAAGTGGATGTACGACTACACCCTTCAGGCCGGCCTGGGTCTCGGGCAGAACTACACCGTCAGCGGCACCGATTATGCCGGTGACAGCGGCAGCTATACTGCTGCCACCGACGGACTGCGCAACATCACGGGCCAGGTCAACAGCAACGGCACGGTCACCATCTACGGTATCACCTCCACCGTCAGCGATGCCGGCGATCAGGGAGCCGATCCGAACGAACTCGTCTCCATCACGGACACGCTGTCCGATCTCTCGCTCCCGGATGACGAAGGCTTTTCGCTGCTCCAGCTTGCAGCGTATGGACAGGTGCTGCGTGGCGTATCGTTCGCTCCCGTGCCCGAGCCGGCATCCGCGCTCGTCTTCGGGGTCGCGATGGCCGGGCTGATTGGGGTCCGCCGGCGCATCAACCCAACTCGATAACGGCAATTCCCGCAAAAATCGCCACCGCCGCGGCGATGCGGGACGGCACCCACCGTTCCTTCAGCATGGCGGTGGCGATCACTGCGGAGAACAGCACGCTCGTCTCCCGCAGTGCCGCCACAACCGGGATTGGCGCGCAGGTCATTGCCCAGATCACGACCCAGTACGCGACGACAGACATCGCCCCGCCCAGCAGCCCCTGCCACAAATAGAACCGCATCGGCGCGAACGCCTGCACACCGCGCCACGCCAGCATCAGCAATGGAAGCGGCGCGATATCAACAACGAACAACGTCGCCGCATACGCGGCTGGGTCGCCGGAGACCCGCGCACCCAGCCCATCGACAACCGTGTAGCCGGCAATCACCAGCGCCGTCAGCAAGGCGAACACCGGCGCCAGCCGGTCGTGCGACCCGCTTCCTCGCCGCCCGAGCGACAGCAACAGAATACCGAAACCCAAAATCAGCACACCCGACAGCGCCTGGACGCTGATCGTTTCTCCCGCTACCATCACGACGAGGAGCGTGGTGAGCAGGGGCGCGCCGCCCCGCGCAATGGGATAGACCCGGCTCATCTCTCCGCGCCGGTACGCCTCCGCCAGTGCCAGGTAGTAAGCCAAGTGCAGCGTCGTTGACCCGAGCACATACTGAGGTGGTCCCGGAAACTGGGACAGGGGGTTAAGCTTGGTTCGCCCTGGCTGGAGGACGGACCCGATGACGGGCAAACGGAAGCGATATTCGGCGGAATTCAAGGCGAAGGTTGCCCTTGAGGCACTGCGCGGTGAGCTGACGACGGCGCAGGCTGGCGACGAAGCACGGTGTGCATCAGACGATGGTCAGCGAGTGGAAGCGCCAGGCGGTGGACGGGCTATCGTCGGTGTTCTCGGGCAAGACGGAAGCGAAGGAAGTCGCCCGGGAAGAAGAGGTGGAGAAACTGCACGCCAAGATCGGGCAGCTGGTGGTGGAACGCGATTTTTTGGCGAAAGCCTTCGGTCGATGAGCGTGGATCGAAGGCGATCGATGATTGAGCCGGGCCATCCGCACCTTTCGGTTGCACGGCAGTGCGCGCTGGTGTCGATCGGCCGCTCCACGTTTTACCGCGCGGCGGCACTGGAGACGGCGGAGAACCTGCTGCTGATGCGGCTGCTCGACGAGCAGTTCCTGGAAACGCCGTGGTATGGATCGCGGCAGATGACGCGTCATCTGCGCCGTCTGGGTCACGCTGTCGGCCGCAAGCGGGTGCGGCGGCTGATGGCGACGATGGGGCTGACGCCGATCTACCAGCGGCCGCGGACCACGGTTCCGCATCCCGAGCACCGGATCTACCCGTATCTGCTACGCGATCTCGTGGTCGATCGGCCGAACCAGGTCTGGTGTGCGGATATCACCTATATTCCGATGCGGCGCGGCTTCCTCTATCTGGTCGCGGTGATGGATTGGGCGACGCGGCGGGTGCTGAGCTGGCGTTTGTCGAACACCATGGATGTGGAGTTCTGCGTCGCTGCGTTGGAGGAAGCGCTGGTGCGGTTTGGCCGGCCGGACATCTTCAACAGCGATCAGGGGAGCCAGTTCACCTCGCCACAATTCACGGAGGTGCTGACCGGCGCTGGTGTGCGGATCTCGATGGACGGCCGCGGCCGGTGGATGGACAACGTGTTCATCGAACGGCTGTGGCGTAGTCTGAAATACGAGTGCGTCTATCTGCACGCGTTTGAAACGGGCTCGGAGCTGCGAACGGGACTGGCCCGGTGGATCAGTTACTACAACGGTCACCGGCCTCACTCAGCACTGGGCGGGCTCACTCCTGACGAGGCGTATGCCGCGACTGAAGTCGGAGGAATAGAAACAACGAAATTGGCGGCCTGAAGTGACACAGAACCAAGC
>CAWBUL010000003.1:0-14358 GCA_963791885.1 uncultured Pseudomonadota bacterium
GACCATCCAATGATCGGTTTCCGCGACGAACCGCATCGCTGCCGCGATCTCCTGCTCGCTCACCGTCACGTATCGATCGATGACCGACGCGCAGATCGGGAACGTGATTGATCCAGGCTCCACCGCACCCGCTGTTCCGTCTGAAAGCGTCGGCAGATCCGGCGTATCAACGATGGAGCCGGCTTCCAGCGAGCGCAGCATGGCGGGCGTATTCTCCGGCCATACGCCGACGATCTCGGCCTTGGGCGCGATGCGCCGAAGCGCCGTGCCGATGCCGCCGATCAACCCACCGCCCCCGACAGCGACGAAAACCGCATCCAGATCCGGCGCCTGCTCGGCGAGTTCCATCCCGGCGGTTCCCTGACCAGCGACGATCGCTGCGTCGTTGTACGGTGAGATGAAGACCTTGTCCTGCGCTGCGGCGTCCCGCCGCGCGGTGACCTCGGCTTCGATCGTCGGCCCCTCCACCACGACAAGCGTTGCGCCCAAGGCGGCGATTGCCGCGCGTTTGGCCGCCGCGGCGGATCGCGCGACGTAAACCGTCACGCCAACGCCCGCGAGCATACCCGCCTGCGCGACCGCAAGCCCGTGATTGCCCGTGGATGCCGTGATCACGCCACGCTGCCGCTGTTCATCGGACAGCGATCGAACACGGTTCGTGGCGCCACGATATTTGAAAGAGCCCGTCGGCTGCAGATGCTCGCTTTTCAACAGCACGGTGCTGCCAAGCCGACCGGAGAGCGCGACGCTGAGTGCCAGCGGTGTCACCGGCACGTGCGGCCGGATCGCTACATGGGCCTGCTGTATCGCCGCGAACAGCGCCGAGAGATCGGGCGGATCTTCGTTCGCGTTCATGGTGACTTTGCCGGAACGGTCGTCACAAATCTCATCTCGCGTTCTTTCCTCCACGCCGATCGACATTGGACCGTCATGCATAGACGCAGCTGGGCGCGCAATGCGTCACCCGGCGAATTGACCACTGGAACGTTATTCGCCGATGGTCTCAACCTTGCGGTGCCCAAACGAGGCCCCTAGAAGGCAGAGCTTACTGGATGCCGGACGCCAGCGAGGTCACGGCGAACTCGTAGAGGAGCGACATGGCGCTGGTGAAGACGTCGACGCTGGCCACCAAGAGCCGGACCAGGGAGGTCCCGCGATCTGCGGCCGATGTTCAGGCTCCCTCGAAGCAATCCGGCAAGAAACCGACAATCCAAGTCCGCAAGGGCCAGATCAATCGGCAGACCGCGACGGAGCGGTTCGGCGCAGCGACACAGGAGCTCGCGAGCGGCGTCACAGAAGCCGCAAGTGCCGCAGAAGAGTTGCGGCGGGCGATGGAGCAGATCGCAACGGCAGCGGAAGAGGCGGCCGGGGCGGCGCGAAAAGTCACTGGCGGGGATCACGAGTCTGGCGGCTTCATTCGCACAGACGCGAGAGCACGCGGATCGCAGCCAGAATCAGGTGAGCGTGCTGCAGAGCCAATTGGGCGAGGCGGCGGCGTATATCGACACCTCGGTCGAGGCGATCGAGATCAATGCGGGACGGCAGCTCAAATTGGTGTCGATCATCACGGTCCTCGGCCAACATGCGAAGGCGGTCGCGGAGATCACCGCGGGCGTGGCCGATATCTCGGATCAGACGAACCTGCTCGCCATCAACGCGGCGATCGAGGCAGCGCGGGCGGGCGATCACGGGAGCGGGTTTGCGGTGGTGGCCGACGAAGTGCGCGGGCTAGCGGAGACGTCCGAGGCCCGGTCTCGCGAAGTGCAGGCACTGGCGGGGCGCATCGGCGAGGAAGTGCGCGGAGTCACCGAGCGGATCGAGAAGGCGGCGAAAGTCTCGGTGGCGGAGGCTCAGGCCGGGCGGGATGCGGCGGATAAGCTGAAGCGGATTCGCGACGGGCTCGCGGTGATTGCCGCGGGCAGCAAGTCGATCCTGGCGGCAGCGGTGGACGCGGATGCGGCGGCGCGGGAGGCGCAGAGCGGCTCGGAGAGCATTGCCAGCGCGGCGGAGGAGCAGGCGGCGGCGGCGGCGGAGTCACAGCGTGCGGTGGAGCAGCAGAGCACCTCGCTGGATCAGGCACAGCGGGCGTCAGAATTGCTATCGGAGCTGGCGGACGCGTTGCAGTCGGGCCCACAGACGGAACAGGTGAGCGCAGCGGCGGAGGAACTATCGGCCTCGATCCAGGAACTCGCGGGCGCGGCGGGCGAGATCCTGGCGGCGATCGAGCAGATCGGACGCGGCGCGCAGATCCAGGCGGCCGCGACGCAGCAGGCGAGTGCCGCGATGGCGCAGATCCAGCGCTCGGCGAATACGACCGGCGAGGCGGCGGCGATGTCGGCGGCACGGGTCGAGGAGTCGAGGCGCTGCTGGCGGAGAGCCGGACGGCGGTGGGCAATCTGACGGCGGGGGTGTCGGCGGCGGTTGAGGCGACGCAGGAGGTGATCAGGCTGATCGCTGCACTGGAGACGAGTTCGCACACAATCGAACGCGTCGTAGATGCGATGGCACTGATCGTGGTGCAGACGACGATGCTGGCGGTGAACGGCTCGGTCGAGGCGGCAAGGGCGGGTGAGCATGGCCGCGGCTTCGCGCTGGTCTCCGCCGATATCAGGGGCCTTGCCCGCACATCTGGCGAGAATGCAGACCGCGCGAAGGAGATCGTGCGGCTGATGCAGATGCAGGTCGCGGCAGTGCGCCGCGATCTGGAGCAGATCGTCGTGCTGGCTGAGGCGGAGGTGCAGAAAAACCAGCAGATCGACGGGCGATTGAATGTGGTGACGACGAGCGCGGGAGAGCTGCGGCGAAGCAGCCAGGAGATTGTCGACGCAGCGACGATAGCGAACGAAACCGTCAGCCAGGGTACTGGCGGGCGTGTCACAGGTCGCCTCGGTTGCCGAGGAGGCGTCGAGCGCGGCGGCACAAGCGGGCACGGCGGCGCGGGAGCAGGCGCGGGGCGCGGAGGATCTGGCGGCGGCGATCGAGGAGATCGCATCGCTGGCCGATGATTTGCGCCAGGCGGGGGCCAGTGATTGAGCGCACCGGCGTCTGACACGCGATTTCTCACGTTTTTCGTCGGCGAAGACCAGTTCGCGGCGACGGCCGCCGATATTTCTGAGGTGTTTCGGCGTCCGCGGATTACGCGGGTGCCGCACGGGCCGCCGAGCCTGCTTGGGATCGCCGGGCTACGCGGGGCTCCGGCGCCGGTGATTTCGCTGGCGCGCCTCCTGGGTCAGGACGATCGGGTTACGGATCGCTCGCGCCTGTTGCTGTTGGCACGCGAGCAGACGATCGGCCTGGCGGTGGACCGGGTCGGCGGCATGGTGTCGTTGCCAGCGGACGCGGCCTCGGCCGGCGGACGGCAAGGGTTCGGCCGATTGTATCAGGTCGAGGACGCGACGCTGCGAATGCTCGATCTGGATGGGCTGCTGCGGCGGGATTTCGCTGGTGTTGGCGCGGGTGCAGGGCGCCGGGCAGCGGTGGTCGAGCCGCATGCAGCGCCTGACGAGGCGGACGAGGTGGTCGCGCTGCTGGAGTTCGAGCTGGCAGGGCAGGCTTACGCTCTGAAACTCGACGAGGTGAGCGAAGTACTTCCGCTCCCGACGCAGCTTGCGGTGATCGCACAATCGGACGCGACCGTGCTGGGCGTGACGCAGAGCCATGGACGACTGCTGCCGATCGTCTCGGCGCGGCGGCTGCTCGGGTTGGCAGGGATGGCGCTGCCGTCGAGCCAGGTGGTGGTGGCGCGTATCGGCGATGCGATGGTGGGGCTGGCGGTGGACCGGCTGCGCGCGATCCTGCGCGTGCCGGTGCATGCAATCGATCCGGCACCAGCGGTGCTCAACCGCGGGGAGGGCGAAGCGCAGGTGCAATCGATCTGCCGACTGCCGGGCACCGAGGGGCTCGTTGCGATATTGTCCAGCGAGCGCCTGTTCCGCGACGAAGCGGTGGCCCACGTCCTGGCTGACGGGCGCAGCGGGGGTGCAGCAATGGGCGGGACGGAGACCGCGTCGGACGTCGCGGAGCGTTTCCTGATCTTCCGGCTCGGCGTGGAGGAATACGGCTTACCCTTGGCCTCCGTGGTCGAGGTGACGCGGCTGCCCGAGCGCCTGACGCGCGTACCCAAGGCGCCCGCGTTCATTGAGGGTGTGTTGAACTTGCGTGGCACGGTGACGCCGGTGATCGATCAGCGGCAGCGGTTTGGTGCGGCGGATAGCGACGGGCGGCAACGCCCGCGCGTGATCGTCACCACCGTTGATGGCCGGGCGGCCGGGTTCGTTGTGGACGCGGTCACGGAGATTCTTAGTCTCGGCGGCGATCAGATTGCGCCGACGCCGGAACTAACCGGGGATGCCGGACGCTTATTCCGTCGGATTGCCACACTGGACGATGGGGCGCGGCTGATCTTGCTGATCGAACCGAAGGAGATGCTGGATCGGGCGGAACGCGATCTGCTCGCGAGTCTGGACGGCATGGCCGCATCAGACACGTGATCTGCGTCCTGGTGATCGACGACTTCGCCCTGATGCGGCGTCTGCTGAAGCAGATCTTCGATGACGAGGTGGGGTTCACGATCGACTTCGCGCGTGATGGCGTCGAGGGGCTGGAGAAGGTGCACGCGGGCAAACCGGATGTGGTCGTGCTCGATGTTCATATGCCGAACATGGATGGTCTGGAGTGCTTAGACCGAATCATGCTGGAGCACCCGTGTCCGGTGGTGATGTTCTCGACGCTGACGCAAGCGGGGGCGCAGGCAACGCTGGACGCACTGGAACTGGGCGCGGTGGATTTCGTGCCGAAGCCGAGCGGGGCCGTTTCATTAAAGATCGATACGTTCGCGCCGATGCTGGTGGAGAAGGTGCGGGTGGCGTCCAAGGCGCGGCTCGCGCAGAGCAGACGGCTGGCGGAGCGGGTGAGGCTGCGCACGGGGGGCAGCGGGTCCGTGCGACGGCTCCCGAGGCAGGTCAAACCGCTCAAGGTTGACGCGACGCCGTTGAGCGGCGAGCGGCTAGTGCTGGTTGGCAGCTCTACCGGCGGGCCGCCGGCGCTGGACATGCTGCTGGAACCGCTGCCGCCCGATTTTCCCTGGCCGATCGTGGTGGCTCAGCACATGCCTGCGAGCTTCACCGGCGCATTGGCGGCCCGACTGGACAAAAGCTGCGCTCTGAGCGTGGAAGAGGTGGCTCGGCCGGTGGCGTTGAAATCGGGGCATGTCTACATCGCGCGCGGTGATGCCGATATGATCGTAAGCCGGCGCACCAGCGGGCTGATCGCCCTGCCCGTCCCTGCCAGCACCGGACACCGATGGCATCCGAGCGTGGACCGTATGGTGGACAGCGCGATGAGCGTGGCGGAGCCGCGGCTGCTGTGCGGCGTGCTGATGACCGGCATGGGTAGCGATGGTGCGGCCGCCATGACCCGGCTGCACGTACAGGGTGGGCGGACGATCGCCGAGGCAGAGGAAACGGCGGTGGTGTGGGGCATGCCGGGCGAGCTGGCGCGCAGCGGCGGCGCCGAGTTCATCGAGCCGGTGGACAGGATTGCCGAGCGGCTGATTGCGCTGACGGCACTGGCGTGACGAATTGCACCGATGGGCCCCCGCACCTGTCGGCCGAAGACCTGCGCTGGTTCTGTCAATTCCTGTACACGCGCACCGGAATTCAGCTCGGTGAGAGCAAGCGCTGCTACATCGAGCGGCGGCTGTTTGCGCGGTTGGCGGCGACAGGATCGGCTTCGTTCCCGCATTATTTCATTCTGCTGCGTTCAGAGCCGGAGGAAGTGGTCCGGGTCGTGGACGCTTTCACGGTCAATGAGACCTATTTTTATCGCGAAGATTATCAGTTCCGCTGCTTGAGCCAGGACCTCTTGCCGGAGATTGTGCAGCGCAAGGTGCCGGGCGATAGGGTGCGTATCTGGTCGCAGCCTTGCTCGACCGGCGAAGAGGCGTATTCGATCGCGATCTGGCTGCTCGAGAACTGGCGGATGGTCGACGCGTACAATGTCGAGATTGTCGGGTCGGATATCGACGCGACGGCACTGGCGGCTGCACGGGCCGGGCGGTACGGGGAACGAGCACTGGCGCGGCTTCCGAAAGCGCTGGTTGAGGCGTATTTCGAGACGCCCGAGGATGGAATTCGGACGATCATCGAAGATTTGCGGGAGTCGGTGACGTTCACGCAGGCGAATCTGATCGATCGATCGTCAATGGCGGCGCAGGGCGTGTTCGAGGTGATCTTTTGCCGCAACGCACTGATCTATTTCGATGATGCCTCGAGGGCACGCGCTGCAGACAATTTGTATAGCTGCCTGGCGCCGGGTGGTTTCGTCTGCCTGGGTCATACGGAGTCAATGACCCGGATCGACGGGCGGTTTCAAGCGAGACGGTTCGCGGATGCGATCGTGTATCAGCGGCCGGAGCGGGGCTGATGGACGAACTGCTGGCACAGTTCCTGATCGAAGGGCCTGAGCTGGTGGAGCAGGCGGTGGGGGCACTGCTGGCGCTGGAACAACAGCCAGGGGACCGGGCGCAGGTCGATAACGCATTCCGGGCGGTGCACACGCTGAAGGGCGCGGTCGGACTGTTCGACTTGCCGGCGATGGCGACGGTGCTGCACACGGCGGAGGATGTGCTGAGTGCGGTGCGCGGCGGGAGCCGGCCAATCGATGCGGCGACGATCGGCCGGCTGCTGGCGACGCTGGACCAGACTGCGGCGTGGCTGCGTGCGCTGGAGGCCGGCGGACGCTTGCCGACGGATGCGGCGAAGCGAGCGGAGGGGCTGACGGCGGCGCTGATGTCCGGCGAAGTGGCCGCGCCGGTGGTGGAGATGGCGAAGGAGGCGCCGGACTGGGTCGTCGCGTTGGGCGAGACGCTGTCGGCGGATCTCGGGGCGGGCCCTCTGATAGCGCTGGTACGAGCCGCATGCAGGAAGTTATTTCAATGGCGACGATCCGATCGCCCTGGTCGGGCAGGTACCGGATCTCGTGCATTTGCGGCTGGGGCTGCGGTCGGACGTGAAAGCGGACGGGCCGTACGATCCGTTCGCCTGCGACCTGCTGATTGAGGCGGTGTCGTCGGCACCGCTCGCGGAGGTGAAGGCGGCGTTGCGCTTCGTCCCAGACCAGGTGCGGTTCGCGTCGATTGTGCCTCGGGGGACGGCGGGATTGGCACAATCGTCCGAGGCAGTCGGGCGGACGCTCCGGGTTGATGCGCAGCGCGTTGATGATTTGGCCGCGCTGATGGACGAGTTGGTCAGTGCCAAGACGGGGCTGGCGCGTGTGGTGGCGATGGCGCGCGCCGGGACCGAGATGGGAGAGGTGGCCGCGAGTCTGGCGGCTCGGTACGGCGCGATCGACCGACTGGTGGGACTGGCGCATCAGGGGGTCATGGCGCTGCGGATAGCGCCGGTGCGGCCGCTCCTGCAGCGGTTTCTGCGAGTGGTGCGGGATTTGGCGCGGACGCTGGGTAAGGACGTTGTGCTGGCGATCGAGGGCGACGGGGTCGAGGCGGATCGCGGGATCATCGAGGGGTTGTTCGAGCCGCTGACCCATCTGCTACGCAACGCCGTGGATCATGGCGTGGAAAGCGCCGAGCGGCGGCGGCTTGCCGGCAAGCCAGAACATGCCGTGATCACGTTGGACGCGCGCGAGCGTGGCGGGCAACTGGTGCTGACGGTGCGGGATAACGGGGCAGGCATCGATGCGGAGGCGATCCGGCGTATCGCGGAAAGGCGGGCTATCCGGGATCGCGAAAGTTTGGCGGCGATGGACGATGCCTCGGCGATCGACCTCTTTTCACACCCGGCTTCTCTACCGCGGACGCGGTCACGGCGCTGTCGGGCCGTGGTGTGGGAATGGATGCAATCCGCACAGCGGTGCAGCGGTTGGGCGGACGGATGGCTCTGCGACGGAAGTTGGAGTGGGCACGTCGGTGGAGCTGACGCTACCGCTGACCGTGTCGCTGACCAAGGTGATGGTCGTCAGCCACGCGGACGAGCGCTATGGCGTGCCGATGAACGGGGTGCTGGAGACTTTGCGGTTGGAACCGGAGCAGGTGATTCCGATCCGGGCGGGGCACGCGTTCAAATGGCGGAACAAGGCGATCCCTCTGCTGCCGCTGTCGTCATTGACGGGTGGCGGCGGGGCGCTGGCGGACGGCGATCAGCGGGTGCTGGTGGTACGGGCGGGCGGCGAACCGGTGGGGCTGGCGGTCGATGCGATCGAGGATCGGCTGGATGTGGCGATGCGGCCGATGGATGGGCTGCTGGCCGGCATGCCGGGACTTGCCGGCACGACAGTGCTGGGCGACGGGGCTACCTGATGATCCTGGATCCCGAGGCCTTGATCGCATGACGGTTCGGCGTGACGGGGACGTGATCCACCTGGAGGGCGACTGTCCGGTGGAAGACGCCGAAATGTTGGTGGGGCTGCTGGAGGGCAGCGTTGGTCGGGCGATTGATTTATCACAATGTCGATCGGTGCACTCGGCTATTATCCAGTTGCTGCTTCGGTTCAAACCGGTGCTGCAAGGAGAGCCGCAAAGTGCTTTCCTCCGGGAGATGATTGTGCCAGGCCTGCGGGACGGTAGGTTGTAGAGCGTCTATTAGGGGAAATGATCGCGTGGAAACCATCAAAGGGCCGGGTGAAGGCGGCCGAACGGTGTTGATCGTCGACGACAGTAAGCTGGCCCGGATCGTCGTGGGCAAGGCGCTGGTTGCGCTGCAACCGGCCTGGAGCAAAGTCGAGGCAGGCAACGCGGCCGAAGCGGCGACTTTGCTGGCTTCCGGCGGGATCGATCTCGCCATTATTGATTTCAACATGCCGGGACGCAACGGCCTGGAACTGGCGGAGGAGATCAGGGGGACGTATCCAGAGATGCCGATCGCCCTGGCAACCGCGAACGTGCAGGATGAGATCATAGCCAAAGCTCGTGCCATCAATGCCAGCTTTGTACCGAAGCCAATCACCGAAGAGGGGTTGCGCCCGTTCCTGTCGGGGGCGGCGTTGAGGCTGCGTCAAAGCGGATGACATCTCGAACCGCTCTGGATGAGCTGGAACACGATGCGCTGACCGAGCTGGTCAATATCGGCGTGAGCCGCTCAGCCGCCGGGCTGCGCAAGATGGTGGGCGAACATGTCGTCCTTACAGTCCCTTCGGTCGAGGTGGTGAACCGTAAAGCTGCCGCCACCCTGATCCGCGAGCGGGAAAGCGATGATTTGATTGCGGTGCGGCAGGACTTCGACGGGGCGTTCTCGGGCCGGGCGCTGCTGATCTTTCCACAGGCTAATAGCCTGGCCTTGGTCCGGGCAGTGACCGGCGACGAGTTGTCCGAGGAAGAGCTCGAGGAGCTGGAGAACGAAGCCCTGGCTGAGACAGGCAACATCGTGCTGAACGGTTGCCTGGCCAGCATGGCCAACATGCTTCAGCGACCGCTGACAATGTCGCTGCCCCAAGTGATCCGCGGCGACGGCCAGCTATTTTTCGAACTCAGCAATCAGGACAACGAGACCGGGGCGGTCCTGTTTCTCTATATCAACTTCACCATCAGTGGCCGCGACATTCGTGGGTATATCGCGATGCTGATGGATCTGCCGTCTCTGGATACGCTCAAGGTTTTGATCACCGAGTTCATCAAACGTGTGGTTGGAACGCAGGATCTCGGCCGATTGGCGTGAGGAGGACATGAGCCAGCAACTGGGTCGCCCCAGCTTCAAACGGATGAAGACAGAGGATCTCCTGGCCAGTGCGGTTGGCATCTGGACGTGGGATGTGCCTGCAACCTCCTGCGCGCCGACGCCCGATTTGCCGAATTGTACTGGTTGGATCGACGGCAAGCAGCCGAGGGTATGGCATCGGACGCCTTCTTTGTCCCCATTCACCTCGCGGATAAAATGCGTATTCGCATTGCCGTTGCCGGCGTGATGCATGGGGCGGATTTGTTTAACAAGCAATTCCGCGTGCAAGTCCCGAACGGCACCTTCCGTTGGGTATCAGCCCAAGGCAGCGCTGAGCGGGACGCGGACAACCGCGTCATAAGCTTCAACGGTCTTCTACGACATCACCGAGCAAAAGCGAGTCGAGGAGCGTCTGCGGGTCGCCCAATCGGCGGGAGGCGTTGGCACGTTCGAATATGTCAGCGGATTTGGTACGGTGGACGTGTCAGAGCAATTCTGTCGACTACTGGGCCTCACGCCAACGAATCCGTCGCGCTACGCGCGATCGATGCCGTCCTGCCGGAAGGATGTGCGCCGCTGATCGGCGGCGCGAACGACTTTGTGAGCGGTGAACTGCCCTATCGCGAGGTGCAAATCACTCGACCCGACACGGGCGAGAGCCGTTGGATTGCTCGCCGCGGCGAGCGGCGCCTGGACACGCCGAATGGCGGCTCACGGCTGATCGGCGTGATCTACGACATCACCGACTACAAGACAGTGGAAAGCCGGTTGCGGAGTTTACCGCCAACCTGGAGCAGCGCGTGGCAGAGCAGACACGCGAGCATGACAGGGTATGGAACAACTCGCGCGACCTGATCGCAGTGGTTGATAATAGAGGGACGTTCCGCCTGGTCAGTCCTTCCTGGACCCGGGTGCTCGGCTACGAGACAGCGGACCTGATCGGTCACAGCTATGTGGAGTTCCTCGCCCCCGAGGACGTGGCAGCCACGCAGAAAGCCGCAGCCGCGGTGCTCAGCGACGGCCGTCTGGATGGTTTCGAGAACCGCTACCGGCACAAAGACGGCAGTGTTCGGTGGATTTCCTGGCAAGCCCTGGTCGAGGATGGACTGCTCTATGCCTATGGCCGCGACGTGACGGCGGAGAAGGCGCGTGACGAGGAATTTCGCCGCACCGAAGAGCAACTGCGGCAGTCGCAAAAGATGGAGGCCGTGGGCCAACTGACGGGAGGCCTGGCACACGACTTCAACAACATGCTCACCGCGATTATGGGCGGGCTCGAGCTGATTCATCGCCGTATCCACGATGGCCGGCTCGGCGATCTGGACCGCTTCATGGACGGCGCCATGAAATCGGCCAAACGCGCCGCCGGGTTGACCCACCGCCTTCTGGCCTTTTCACGCCAGCAAACGCTCGATCCGAAAAGCGTGGATGTAAACGCTTTGGTCAAATCGATGGAGGACCTTCTGGTTCGCACATTGGGCGAGCAGGTCCGCTTGAAGGTGGTTGCGAATGCCGACGCGTGGCCAGCATTGAGTGACGTCAATCAATTGGAGAGCGCCCTGCTCAACCTGGCGATCAATGCGCGCGATGCCATGCCGGACGGTGGCCAACTGACGATCGAAGTCGAGAACGTGGTCCTGGACCATGCCTATGTTGTGGGTCACCTCGATAGTGACAACAGCGACTATGTCAGCATCAGTGTCACCGACACCGGCCATGGCATGGACGCCGGGACGCTTTCAAAAGCCTTCGATCCCTTCTTTACCACCAAGCCGATCGGCCAGGGCACGGGTCTGGGTCTGTCGACCATATACGGCTTCCTGCGCCAGATCGGCGGCCACGCCAGCCTGTCCAGCGAGGTTGGGAAGGGCACGACGGTCAGGATGTACCCTGCCACGGTTCACCAGTCAGGCGCCACCCGCCGACCCCAAAGCCGATCGGACAGTCGAGCCGGCCGGAGACGGCCAGACCGTTCTTGTGGTCGAGGACGAAGAAGCCGTGAGATTGCTGATTGTGGAAGTGCTGACGAGACTGGGGTATCGAGCGCTGCAAGCGCCGAACGGCGACGCCGCTATGGGCCACCTTACATCATCAACGCCGCTCGACCTTCTGATCAAAACGTTGGCCTGCCAGGCCTGAACGGCCGCCAGGTCGCCGAGATCGCACGTCGGAGCAGGCCGGGTTGTTGCCCGTCCTGTTCGTCACCGGTTATGCGGCCAATGCCGCTGTCCGCGGAAACTTCCTCGATCCTGGAATGGAGATGATCTCCAAGCCCTTCGCCGTGGGGGGAGTTGGCAACCAAGATCAGCAATTCTCTCGGCTTGATTTTCGAGAAGCGTAGATCCGTGGCACTTCATGAAGATGTAACCTAGGTCCCCTTTTCCCGTAGTTGTGGTCCCGGTAAGGGACCCAATGCGAAATCGCATCACATTGGTTGCGATTAATCGGGGGTCCAGGATGGAATGTCGTTCAAAGCCGCTCACAGCCACACTCGCGCTCGCGTCTCTTCTGGCAGCGACCACCGCGCTGACCGTACCCGCCCGAGCCGCCTTCTTCACCCCGGGCGACCTGATTGTCAGCACCAGCGAGTCCCAGGGTGCCGGCTTCCACCGTCACTATTGGCCAGCCACTCCCTGGAGGCGGAAATGCGATCGCCAATGGCAGCTATCCGGGCGTGTTCGAGAATGCGATCCCCGATGCCAGCTTCGGCGTTACGTCGCCGATCACGCTTGAGGAACTGACCACCTCCGGCACCCCCGGTTACCTCGCTGGCAATTACCGCCAGCGTCGCCACGACGAGTTTCAGCTCCAAATCGGGGGCTTCGCGCTGAACCTGTCACCCGGCGCCGGCGTGATCAGTTTCATCGGATACCAGGCGCCCGTGAATGCGCTGGATATCTCTAACGCCAATACGCCCGCCATTATCGAGCCTGGCAATCCAGACACCGGGCACCGACCGCACGCGTCGTGGTTACCGTAAACGCCGACGGCACCATCACCAGCGTGCCCACCAACGCCTATCCCGGAAACAACGGCCGGGCCGCGGTCTATGTCGGCAATGACACGTGGCTGCTGGCGGGCAATGCCGGCAACGGCAACGGCTCGCCGCAGGTGACGGCCGCTACCGGCGTGCCGGTACTGAACACCGCGACGGATTCGATCACCGACGGCGCCTACGATACCACCAAGGCAGGATCCTTCAGCATCGCGCAGACTAATCCGGCGACCGGCATGCCTTACGGCACACCCAAACAGATTGCTAAAGATAAGGCTGCCAAGGATGACAATTATCGCGGCCTGACGATCTTCGACAACACGCTGTATGTCACTAAAGGCAGCGGCAGCAACGGCATCAACAGCGTCTATCAGGTCGGCACGAAGGGCACGCTGCCGACAACCGGCAGCAGCAACCCGATCAATGTTCTGCCCGGCTTTCCCACCACCATCGCGCGCGACATCACGGTGGCACCCGGCGGCACGACCGGAGAACTCGGCGTCGTCGCATGCCCACAGGCAAGGTTGATGCCGGCTTCTATCCCTTCGGCATTTGGTTCGCCAATGCCAACACCCCCTACGTCGCCGATGAGGGCGACGGAACGATGGCCAATGCCGCCCTCGACATCGAAAGCGGCTTGCAGAAATGGTCTTGACCGATGGCAAGTGGATGTACAACTACACCCTTCAGGCCGGCCTGGGTCTCGGGCAGAACTACACCGTCAGCGGCACCGATTATGCCGGTGACAGCGGCAGCTATACTGCTGCCACCGACGGACTGCGCAACATCACGGGCCAGGTCAACAGCAACGGCACGGTCACCATCTACGGTATCACCTCCACCGTCAGCGATGCCGGCGATCAGGGAGCCGATCCGAACGAACTCGTCTCCATCACGGACACGCTGTCCGATCTCTCGCTCCCGGATGACGAAGGCTTTTCGCTGCTCCAGCTTGCAGCGTATGGACAGGTGCTGCGTGGCGTATCGTTCGCTCCCGTGCCCGAGCCGGCATCCGCGCTCGTCTTCGGGGTCGCGATGGCCGGGCTGATTGGGGTCCGCCGGCGCATCAACCCAACTCGATAACGGCAATTCCCGCAAAAATCGCCACCGCCGCGGCGATGCGGGACGGCACCCACCGTTCCTTCAGCATGGCGGTGGCGATCACTGCGGAGAACAGCACGCTCGTCTCCCGCAGTGCCGCCACAACCGGGATTGGCGCGCAGGTCATTGCCCAGATCACGACCCAGTACGCGACGACAGACATCGCCCCGCCCAGCAGCCCCTGCCACAAATAGAACCGCATCGGCGCGAACGCCTGCACACCGCGCCACGCCAGCATCAGCAATGGAAGCGGCGCGATATCAACAACGAACAACGTCGCCGCATACGCGGCTGGGTCGCCGGAGACCCGCGCACCCAGCCCATCGACAACCGTGTAGCCGGCAATCACCAGCGCCGTCAGCAAGGCGAACACCGGCGCCAGCCGGTCGTGCGACCCGCTTCCTCGCCGCCCGAGCGACAGCAACAGAATACCGAAACCCAAAATCAGCACACCCGACAGCGCCTGGACGCTGATCGTTTCTCCCGCTACCATCACGACGAGGAGCGTGGTGAGCAGGGGCGCGCCGCCCCGCGCAATGGGATAGACCCGGCTCATCTCTCCGCGCCGGTACGCCTCCGCCAGTGCCAGGTAGT
>CAWBUL010000004.1:0-1790252 GCA_963791885.1 uncultured Pseudomonadota bacterium
ATCTCGGCCGACGACGACGTGGGTCGCAATGTCCGCTTCCGAGGGGCTGGCTTGGGCGCCTCAATGACGGGAATGGGCGCAAGCGGACCTGATCCCCGGATCTGAGTGCTGACCTCTCAGGCGACAAGACGAAGTTCACAGACCGCGGCGAGAGTCTTCTGGAAATTGACGTCGGGCGCCAGGCACATAGTTCGATACGTGTCCAGGAAGGCCAGCAGGGTTTTCAATCTGGCTGCTCGCGAATAGCGGAGCCAGGTCGGCAAACATCATGGTCTTGGATGGGCGGGGGCCGCCGCCAGTTGTCTTAATACCGATACCCGTCAGCCGGACCCGATCGGCCGCCGGTAGCAGCCACCCTTGGGCGGACTGGCAACAAGCGGCAGAACGGACATCGGTTCGACGCGGTTTCGATTTGTAGGACACGCAGCCACCATTCTTGAGACGCGATCATTTGTGTAGCGTAGCCGCTTCGGCTTGGGCATTGAGGGTCACAAGCGGTGGCCGATAGGCTGTTGTTACGACCTTGTCGCCCGTTTCTCGCGGCTTTTTTGCGGATATGATGCGGACATTTTCCGAGGGGCTTTTCTTCGTTCCGTTCGGCTGGGCTATTCTCTGAATGATTTCAGTGTTTTACTGGTGCCGACGCTCGGAATTGAACCGAGGATCTACTGATTACGAATTAGTGCTCAGCGCCTCGCAGCCCTTTACCATCATTTACTAGACAGCCGCCTTTTCAATAACTTAGCCGCTATATCCTTTACGGTTATTTACGGCTATTGTGGCAATCCTGTAGCAACAGCGTAGCAACGCCAGGGCCACTGATTCCGGCCGAGGAGCCACTGATCGCCATGCCCGCCATCACCGATACCGCCATCCGTGCCGCCCTCAAGCGGGCCGCCGACAGCAAAGTAGCGCAGGTGCTGAAAGACCCCGCCCAGGTCGGCCTTGAGCTGCGCGTGGCACCCAGCGGCACACGGACGTGGCGCTTCCAGTACCGCACGGCGTCCGGTCCCAGGCGCCACACGCTCGGCGCGCACTCGGATCAGCTCGGGCTCGCCCAGGCGCGCATCGCCGCCCGCAGCCTGCGCGAGGCGGTGCGCGAAGGACTCGATCCGGTCGCCGAGGCGCAGCGGAAGCGTACCGCCCAACGGGCTGGCGATACGCTCGCCTCACTCATCGAGCTGTACGAGCGCCAACGGGGCGGAGCGCTGAAGAGCTGGCCCGAATGTCGGCGCCGGATCGAGAGCGTGTTCGCGCGGCATCTTGAGCGGGCCGTTGCTGATCTCACCCTGCAAGCCTTGCAGCACACCGCCGATCATTGGCCCTCGAAACAGTCCGCCGCCGCCGCCTGCCGCTACATCCGCCCGATCCTGAAATGGGCGGCGCATCCCGGCCGCGGCTACGTGGCGCGGGATCTCATCTTGATCACCCCACCCGCCGTTGTGCGAAAGCGTCAACGCGTTCTCACGCGCGAGGAGCTCGCGCGGCTGCTGCCGGTGCTGCGGTGCTCGCCCAGCGCGTATGCGGCCGCGGCCGAGTTTATGTTGTTGACCGCGTGTCGACGGGATGAGGCGTGCGACGCTCGTTGGAAAGACGTCAATCTCGATACCCGACTGTGGCGGTTGCCCGACGTGAAGAACACGAAGGGCGATGGCACAATCCGGGAGCACGTTGTGCCCTTATCAAAGCAAGCGGTCGCGCTCTTGCGGAACCGCCTTCCGGTAGAGCCTGATCCGGACGCGTTCGTATTCACCAGCGACGGCAGCAAGTTGGTGAACTGGCATCGCGCGACCAGGCGCCTCATGGCCGCGAGCAATACCGAGGGCTGGCATCGGCACGATCTGCGCCGGACGGCGGCAACGCTGCTGGGCGATATGGAAATTGAACCGCACGTCATCGAGGCCACGCTTGGGCATGTGTCGTTGCATTCGGAACTTGCGGCAACATACAACCTCGCCCGTTATCGTCCTCGGGTTGCCAAGGCGCTCCAACGTTTGGCTGACGTGCTCGATCGGATCACCGCCGGCGAGGGCCAAGTTGTGCCCCTGTTCAAATTCGAGTGATAGGACGATTTAGCGGATCGTCTACAACGTCCGTAGAAGTCCGCCACAGTCCGCCACAGTCCGCCACAGTCCACAGCGCACTTTATTCGTGTTTCTCGGCGCTTCGATCAGTATTGACTGATCCGTTTACTGCGACCGCCGTCGCCGCTCATGATGATCCACGGTCAACGGAGGTCATCATGGGTCGAGAAAGGAAGCGCAAGAAGGTCACGGCTCCGAAAACCAGCCGGCTGATCCCACCGACAATCCATTCGGAATGGGCAACGATTAAAGGTTGGTGTGCGTTGGTCGGCATGAGTGAGGGGGCTGTTTACAACGCGATAAGCCGTGGCGATCTGGAAACGAGAAAGCTGGGAAAGCGCGTGCTTATCCGCGTGCCGGCGGGCCTTGCGTGGCTCGATAGCCTGCCGCCGGCGACCGTGCGACTGGCGCGTGCACCGCGCCGCGACGCCCCGTCTCCCGCCCCATAAGAAAAGCCCCCGCGATGGGGATCGCGAGGGCAAGAAAACGTATGGTGTGTCCCTTCGAAGCACATCGTTGCAGTCAATGCAACCCCCCACATCATCCCCACCGCGGCGGCATTCCGGAGGAACACCCGAATGCCCGCTCGTTACTCAAGCGGCTCAACGCCCGTCCTGTCGCGCTGGATCGACGCCCTTCATGCGCTGCCTGTGCGCGTGTTTGCGGGTTTTCTGGATGACTTGATCACACGCTGCCCCGAATCCCGTGTGCATATCGATCTGCTGCTCAGTCGCTACGCGGAGGCCGAGCCGGAGGTGCTCCGTCTCTCCGGCGCCGATCGCTGGCCGCCAATAGTCCGGCTGGTGCCGCCCGACGATGACCCGGAGAGCGGGTCATGAGCGGCGATCCCGAGCCGCACGAAAGCAAAGCGCCCTCACAGGACGGGATCGAGCAACCGCAGCAGCGCCACCGTCGCCGTAGCAACGGCAAGGATCAGCTGGATATGCCGGTGCGATTCAGCGAGGACGCGCTCGCCGTTTTGTTCACCGCCGAACATGCCGAAACCCTGGTCTATGTCCACGAATGGGGCATGTGGCTGCGCTGGGAAGACGGCCGCTGGCGCGAGGATCATGCGGTGCGCGTGTTCGACGCCGCCCGCGTGATCTGCAGGCGCGAAGGCAACGCCGCCGCCAGCAGCATCCCCAAGACCGGCAAGATGATCGCCGCGACGATCAACAAAGCCGCGGCGATCGCCGCCATCGAACAACTCGCACGCCACCACGACAAGCATGTGCGCGCCGGCGGCGTCTTCGATGGCGACCCGATGAAGCTGAACACGCCGTTCAACAGCCTCGATCTGTCCGACACCATCACGCCGGAGCGGCCGCATCGAAGCCGGGATTACATGACCCGAACAACAACGGTCACCGCGGCGGAGGTCGCCAATTGCCCGGCATGGGTCAGCTTCATCAACCGCATCATGGACCAGGATCTGGAGATGGTGCGCTATCTACAGCGCGTGTGCGGCTACATGCTCACCGGCAGCGTCAAGGAACATGCGCTGTTTTTTGGCCACGGCTTGGGCGGCAACGGCAAAACGACTTTCACCAACGTGTTGCTCGGCATCCTCGGCACCGGCCCGTCCGGCTACAGCGCGGCGGCCCCGATCAGCACGTTTACCGCCAGCCGGACCGAACAGCATCCGACCGATCTCGCCATGCTGCGCGGCGTGCGCTGCGTCATCGCACAGGAAACCGAAGAAGGCCGGTCCTGGGCGATCTCGAAGATCAAGATGATGACCGGCGGGGATCTGATCTCCGCGCGCCTCATGCGGCAGGATTTCTTCACCTATCAACCGCAATTCAAGCTGTTCATCGCCGGCAACCACAAGCCGATGCTGCGCAGCGTCGATGAGGCGACCCGGCGGCGGCTCCACCTGATCCCGTTCACCGTGACGATCCCGCGGGAGGAACGCGATCCCAAGCTCAGCGAGAAGCTGCAAGCCGAATACCCCGGCATCCTGCGCTGGATGGTCGAGGGCTGCGTCGCCTGGCAGGTCGGCGGCCTCAATCCGCCGCCGACAGTGATCGCGGCGACGGAGGCCTACCTTGTCAATGAAGATAGCGTCGCCGCCTGGATCGGCGAGTGCTGCTGGGTGGACAAGGGCCATTACGACACCCTGGTCAACCTGTTCGCCTCCTGGAAGTCATGGGCGGAAGCCAATGGCGAGCGCGTCGGGCAGCGCAAGGAGCTGGCCAAGGCGCTCGACGGCCGGCCGGAGCTGACCCGGCGGGAGAACCGGGACGGGCGCGCCGGCTGGGATGGGCTCGCCGTCATACCGCCCGCACTGCCCTCATGGTTGCCCCCATGAGAGGGAGCGCGGAGGTTGCGGAGTCAGCTTAGGGTTCCCTACGTGTCACGCGCGCGCATGATACGCGCGCGTATACGCCGGAACCCTTTTCAACCTCTGCAACCTCCGCATCCGTGCGGAAAAGAAACAACTATCCATTCCAGAGGCCCTGTACCTCCGGGGGTTTCAGGGGGCAGCGCCCCCTGGGATCACGCGAAGCGGAACCAAGCCACAAGGCACGCGGCCGGGCTTCGCCCGACGTCTGGGTCTCGGCAGGGGCTCCGCCCCCGCACCCCCCGGAGTATCAGCCTCTGGAATGTTGGCTTGGCGTGGGGGCTGGTCGTAAGATCGGCGGCCGGACCGCTGGAGAGCATAGGCCGCGCCGACGGAATGGCCGCGCCGGCGTCATAGAACCGGCGCGGTTTCCCCATCGAGGGGCCCAGGCCATGCCATGAGCAAGAAGCGGGTCAAGATCAGGCCGGATGACGGCGTACTGGCGGCCCTGGCAGCCGCCCGCCGCTTCGAGATATTGCGTGAATTCAGACTTGCGGAGCGAGCTGCGCTGCGAGCCAGCGCGCCGCGGCCGCGATGTCCCCCTCGCCGGTCACGTGGATCGCCGCCCGGATCAGCCGGGCCGCCTGGAAGGTCCGCCGCTGATACCGCCTGATCGTCCGGAGGGTGCCGTCATCCGCCAGCCGCTCGGTCAGCGAGGGCGGCAGCACGACGGCGGCCGCGGCATGCCCGTTGAGCACGGCCGGCGCTGACATCCTGCCATCCAGCACGGCGAAGAACCGGTGCTGCGGCACCCCGCCGAGGAGGCATGCTTCGCGCAGCGCCGCGTAGAAAATGCGGGCCCGGGTGGTCCCCTTGGTGAGGCGCCATTCCTCCCGCTCCAGCCGTGCTTGCAGCCACCCCTGCCGCCCCCGGCCGGGCCGCAAGCGGGCCGCTTCGATCTGCCGCTCAAGGGCCATGCGGGCCAGGATCATGCCTTCCATCCCGGCCTGCGCCGCAAGCAGGTGCCGGGCGGCGGCGGACGTGGGGGCGCGTAGGGCCGCCCCAGCAAGGCGCCAGGGCCGGCCGGGCGGCGGCGGCAGTAGGACGGCCACCAGCACCCCGGCGGCTTCAGCGGCCCGGATTTCCGGGTCATCGCGCACGTTGGCGGCCGGGAGGCCCGTGGTGCCCTGGGGGCCAAGGTAGCGCCGGGCGCCGCCGGGAAGCGGCAGCCAGACAGGGCGGCCCGGAAGCGTGTTGCGGAGAAAGATTTGCTCCATCCGCCCCCCGATCGGCCGCGATCCTGCCGCGAGCGTAGCCGATCCGCCGGGAAATTGGCGAGACGCGGGCCGGCCCCGTTCTGTTCCACAGCCGGGCCGATCGCCCAAAATCGGTCGATTTCGCCGCCGGGAAAAAACGCCTTGCCGCGCCCGTCCTGGGGGAAAAGCTTTCCTAAACTGACCCCCTTACCCCCTGCGGCAAAAACCTGCCGAATCGGCAGGGTTTTCTCGAGCCGTCACCCCCGGTCCCAAATAGATTGCGCCGCCGCGGCGGGCTGCTCATAGTCAGTTTGCGCAGGCTGCGGAAACTGAACATAGTCCCAAGCGCCGCTGGCAGCGCGATAAGCCCGCCCAAACAAGCGCTGCTGCATGCGACGGGACATGCGGGATGACGTCGGCTCCTGAGGCTTCCGCCTCGGCGCCTTCTGCTTGCCCAAGGTCCCGCCATGCCAACGACGACGCTGCATCGCCGCGATCTCTACATCCCGCACCGCCCGAGTGTCATCGGCGACGGCGCGGAACGGCGCATCCGCGCGGTCGCCAACACCGCCGACCTCGATCGCTACGGCACCGTGGTTGAGCCGGCCGGGATGCGTCCGGTCCGTGGGTCCGTGCCGCTGCTGTTCGGCCACGACCACACCCAGCCGGTCGGCCGGATCGAGTTTGTCGATCGCAATGAGGAGCGCATCGAGTTCGAGGCGGCGATCACCGACGACGAGACCTGGCAGGCAGTACGCGACGGCATCCTGACCGGCGTGAGCATCGGCTTCATCGCGCATCACTGGACCGAGGAAGACGGCACGATCTTCATCGACGACTGGGAGCTGGTCGAGATCAGCCTGGTCGCCTGCCCCGCCAACGAGCAAGCGCTCATCATGGAGTTACGCAGTGCCATGGAACAGTCAGTGTTCGGCAACCGCGCGCAGCGGACGCCCGATCCGCAGCCGGAGCCGCAGCGGCCCGCCAGCACGCGCACGGTGACGCGGGCGCAGACCGTCACGGTCTATCCCAACACCGAGCCGCGCACCGACGGCTACAACCGCGGCGGACGCGAGCCGTCGCAGCAGGTGTTCCGCGAGGTGCCGGCACACCGGCCGGAGTGGGGCACGCCGCTGCCGAACCCGATGCTGGCGCTGCGCCGCCCGATGCACGTCAGCGTCGGCACGGTGATCGCCACACGGCTTGCGGGGGCCGAGCTGCACGGGCTGGAGGGCGAGGTCTGCCGCGAGTTGCAGGCGCGCTCCTACGGCCCGGCGCATGGCGATATCCGAATCCCGGCGGCGGTGTTTCAGAAGCGCGCGCTCTCGACCGATCTCGGCTCGGCCGCCGCGCTGAGCCCGGAGGCCTGGCTGCAACAGATGCTCGACGACGTGGCCGCAGCCCGGCGCTGGGGCACGCTGTCACCGCGGCTCGGCTTCACCGTGGTCAGCACGATGAGGGAGACCATCCACATCCCGAAGCGGCTGACCGTGCTCGATGCCGAGTGGCAGGCGAAGGACGCTGATGCGGCGGAATTCGACACCACGTTCGGCGAGGATGAGCTGGGCCCGCGCTACATCGGCACCACGACGACGCTGCGGCGGAGCGCGATCCGCTATGCCGATCCGGCGGCCGACACCATCATCACGGCCGACATTCGGCGCGCGCTCGATGACCGGGTGGATCAGGCGGTGCTGTTCGGCACCGGCGTCGGCAATCTCCCGCAAGGTCTGCTCACACAACAGCCGGCAGGGCTGGTGATCAACAAGGCGGGCACGCCGATCGAGACGCCGGACCTGTTCGCGCTGAAGAACCTGATGATGACCACGTGGAAGCTCGATGACAGCGCGAACGGCCTGCGCTGGTGCGGCAATCCGGCGCTGATCGATCGGCTGCGCGTGACCAGCAAGAAGGTGGTGCCCGGAGGGGCGGTCAACGAATGGACGGCCGGCGTGGTCAGCTTCGACAGCGGGGAGGGCCTGTTGCTCTCGATCCCGCTGATCCAGTCCGGCCGGCTGGGAGCGAACGCGGCACCGAACGCCGGTACCTACGATCTGCATCTGATCGCACCAGAGATGGGCGTCATCGCGTATTTCGGTGGCGCAGCGGTGGATCTGCTGATCGATCCCTACACGCTGAGCACGTCCGGCGCGGTGCGCATCACCGCGTTCCTCGATGTCAACACCGTGGCGCGCGATCCGAACATCGACAGCGTGATCCGCAACGCTTCCATCGTCGATCCGGTGGTGCCACGGGCGCCGGAGCCGGCACCGCGGAGCAAGAACGGCTGACCCCATGCCGGGGCTGCTGACCCGCGCGGTGATGTCGGCGGCCACCACGCTCGGGCTGCTGGCGCGGCCGTGGCGCGGCCTCGGCCTGCCGGCGCGCGTCATCGTCGGGCCCACCTCCGGCGGGCGGCTGCTGTTCACCGACCAGGAGGGCGCCGACAGCCTGCCGTCCGTCATCGGGGCGCTGTCATTGCTGTGCGATGCGATCACGGCGCTGGAGTGGAGCATCGTCCGGCGCGAAAGCCCGAGCGCGGGCACCGAGGTCATCACCAATCTCGACGCGGCGCATTGCCTGTGGCGCTGGCCGCTCTATCAGCGCTGGGCCTGGGTCTATTCCGCCCTGCTCGCCGGCAACGGCATCGCGCACGTGATCCGCAACGCGCGCGACGCGCCGATGCTGCTGCAAGTCTATCCGGCGCAGCGGGTGACCTTCCGGCTCTATGAGGATGCGCGGCTGGCGATCCTGCTGACGCCGCCGGCGATGGGCACGGTGCGCGAAGTCGCGGAGCGTGAATGCGCCATCCTGCGCTACCGGCCGAGCGGCTATGATGAGCGGATCGGCGTCAGTCCGCTGCTGCAAGCCAACCCCACCATCGAGCTGCTGTTGGCGAACCGGGCGATGGTGCGGGCGACGGCTTCCAACGCGGCCCGGCCGAGCGGCTATCTGATGACGGCGGGCAAGATCGATCGCGACAAGGCGCAGGAGATTCGCAACCGCTGGAACGAAGCGCATGGCGGCGGGGCGCGCGGCGGCACCGCGGTGCTGGAGCAGGGATTAGAATATAAAACCGTGCCGCTGGCCGACTTGCAGGAGCTGGCGGCGAATGAGACCGCGCGCTTGGGTGTGGGCGATATCGCCCGGCTTTACAACGTGCCGCCGTCGCTGTTGATCGGGATCGAGCAGAACCGCGCCACGGCAACCGAGGACCGACGCCGCTTGCTGGGGTTCGCGGTCGAGCCGTTGGCCAGAATTTGCGAAGATGCACTGGCGACCGCGTTGCTGTCCTACGAGCAACGGGCGGCCGGCTACGGCGTGCGGCTCGATACCAGCGTGGCCATGCTCGGCCAGGGCAATGAGATGGCGCAGGCGGTGGCGACGCTGCTGAACGCCGGTGCGGTGTCGGTCAACGAGGCGCGCATGCGCATCGGCTACGCCGCGGTGCCGGACGGCGATCTCTTGCGTGCGCCGACGAATACGTGGCCGCTGCAGAACTGGTCACAGGCGGTCCCACGCTCATCGGAGACGGTGGCGCAACAGGGCGACGCGGCGACGCGCATTCTGCGCTTGTTGCGCGGGGAACTTGTTGGGGAGTGAGTGAATGAACGACGCACCCATGCAACGCATCGCCGGACACGTCATCGCGCTCGACCTGCCGGACGTGCCGCCGTGCTTCTTCATCAGCTCGATCGCGCTCGATCCGCCGGTGGCGAGTGTCGCGGGGTTCGATGAGGCGCCGGCCGGACACAACACCCGGCTGGCGACGGTGCAGGAATGTCTGGCGCTGGCGTTCATGGCGCTCGATCAGGCGACGGTGCGCGACCCCGGCGTGTTGGAGCGCGACAATCCCGAGATCGCCGACTTGCTCATCCTGCTCCGCCCGGCGGTGCAGCGGCTGCTGATGGGCCTCGCCCAATCCGACAACCCGAACGCGCTGACCCGGCTGATCGACCGTGAGGCCGAGTGGCGCACGGAGGAACGGCTGATCCCGCTGCGGGATGCGGCGCGCGAGCGGGCGGCGCGTGAGGTCATGCACTTGCTGCGGACGCTGGTGGCGATCGCCGCGGAGCCGGACGTCACGGCCCGGGCGACGGCACTGGCGGCGCTGGCGCCGGAGCTCAGGCGGGTGATGGCGGAGTGACGGCCCTTTGCTCCGTCTTACCGCCCGCAAGCTCCTCATAACGCTGCGCCGCGCTGGTGCTGATCCCAGCTTCGGCGAGGGCCTGAGACTTCTTCCCGCTGGTGGGATGAAGTTCGGTGCGAGCGCCTTGTTTACTCTCCAACTCGCGCGATAGCTGGCCGATGCGCTGACTGTTGCTTGCTGATGCCTAGGTCGACGAGGGTTCGGGCAGTATCTTCTGGCGGTAGGATCGTCCGACCGCCAGAAGGTTCACGTCCTACAAGCTGGCCACGCGCTCCCTTCGCCTTCTCGCGCTCGGCCAGCAGCCGCCCAGCCTTGCGTTCCGCCCGGAGTCTAATCTCACAAGCCTGTCGCTCGGCTTCCGTGTTCTTCGCTTGGCGCGCATAGGTCTCGATAGCCAGTGCTTTGTCACGAATATCCTTGACCTCATCGACCTCATACGCGGCGGCGATGGCGCGGCACATACTATCATAGCGAACCAGGGCGGTTATGCTCATGCGACCTCCCTGATGCGCGTCGGGATGTTCCACGCCGCCAGCGCGGTAATAACCTCTGAAACGTCCTTACAAACGGCGATGGGCATGCCGGCTTCGGCGAGGGCGGCGAGGTGCGCCAGACCATCGGGCTATAGCCGGGGCCCTGGCGGTGTGACCGCACGACCGCCAGTGGGCCGGAGCTGCGCCGGGTGATGGCGTGACGGCAAGCCGGGGCTCTGCCCCGGACCCCGGAGTATGGGCCTCGGGAATGTTGGGCTGGCAGGCACAACAGGGCCGCCGCGGCGCCCCTATCCGGCGGATTGTGTAGCAACACTGTAGCAACGCTAATTTTCAGGGGCCGGTTTTTGGCGGAATTTGGCGGCTAAGCCTTTGATTTTATTGGTGCCGACGCTCGGATTTGAACCGAGGACCTACTGATTACGAATCAGTTGCTCTACCCCTGAGCTACGTCGGCCCGTGGCGCCCTATAGTCGCCTAATACCGCCGGAGCAATGCCACGAGGCGTCCCTGAACCCGCACGCGCCCCGCCGGAAAGATCCGGGTCTCGTGCTTCGGGTTCGCTGGTTCCAGCGCGATCGAGTTGCCCCGCCGGCGCAGTCGCTTCAGCGTGACTTCACTCTCATCCACCAGCGCCACCACAATCTGTCCGTTCTCCGCCTGTTCTCCCTTCCGGATGACAACCGTGTCCCCGTCCATAATCCCCGCGTCGATCATGGAATTGCCGGCGACTTCGAGCGCGTAATGCTCGCCGTTGCCGATCAAGGCTATCGGCACTTCGATCGTAGATCCCTGGTCGCGCAGCGCCTCGATCGGCAAGCCGGCGGCAATCCGTCCGTACAGAGGCATCTGCACCGCGGCTGCGTCCGGCGCTGCTCGAACACCGCTGAGCCGCTGCGAGAAATCCCCGCGGATCACGTTGGGGGAAAAGCCCGCTGCACGCGCGCTGGTCCCGGCCTCGGCCCGTGCCTCTTGTCGATCCTCCGGCAGGCGCACCACCTCCAACGCCCGCGCGCGGTGATGCCGGCGCACGAGGAACCCACGCTCCTCCAGCGCCGAGATTAGCCTGTGAATGCCGGATTTCGAACGCAAATTCAGCGCGTTCTTCATCTCCTCAAACGATGGGGAAAAGCCGGTTTCCTTTAGGTGCCGGTCAATGAAAACCAGCAATTCATGCTGTTTACGGGTGAGCATTAAACCCCCAACCTGGACAGGCGTTTGGGAACAAACCGGCAACGACGTGGCTGTTCTAGGTTGGTTCGCCGCACCGCGTCAAGCGAATCCGATCAAATCCCCAACGAATCCAAGCGGATCACCTCCACTGTTGCACCAGCCTCGAGCGCTGGGGCGTGCGGGGCTCGCAACACCAGCCCATCCGCCTGCGCCAACCGTTGCAGCATTGAGGAGTCCTGCACCGGGAAGGGCGTCACCCCCAGCCCACCATCGGGCAGGCGACGCAGCGTGGAACGCAGGTGATCGGCGCGCTGATCGTTCTGGGGGACTGGCACGTCCAGCACCGCCTGCACCACGGGCGGTGGCTCGGGTGGCAATCCGGACAGGGCGGCCAGAGCCGGGAGCAGGAACAGGACGGAACAGACCAGCGCGGAGACCGGATTGCCCGGCAATCCCAATACCGGCACTCGCCCGAGCCGTCCAAACACCAGCGGCTTGCCCGGCCGCATCGCAATCCGCCAGAAATCCACTTCCAACCCGCGCTCCTTGAGCGCCGCGATGACCAGGTCGTGGTCGCCGACGCTCGCGCCGCCCGTGGTCACCAGCATGTCCATTCCGGCCACGGCATCAGCCACAGCGCCGATCGCCGCGCGGTCATCGCGGGCGACTGGAAGCACGGTCGGCGCGCCGCCCGTAGTCCGCACCAGCGCCGCCAGAGCGTGGCTGTTCGAGCTTACGATGCCACCTGGTGGGATGGGCTCGCCGGGCAGCGCGATCTCATCGCCCGTCGCGAGAATTCCGACGCATGGCCGACGCCGAACCGTAAGCCAGGGGTGATTGGCGGCGGCAGCCAGACCAACATCCCGCGCCGTGATCCGTCGCCCGGCTGGAACGACCGCGTCGCCTGCCGAGAAGTCCTGCCCGGCGCGGCGGACATGGCGGCCGGCACGCACCGTCTCGTTTACCCGCACGGTCTCGCCGTCCCGTGTCGCGTCCTCCTGCAGCAGAATCCCATCCGCGCCGCCGGGAACCACGCTGCCGGTGAACAGCCGCACTGCCTCTCCGGCGCCCACTGTACCAACGAAGGGATGGCCGGCCGGTGCGCTGCCGATGACCCGAAGCACGGCCCCTTCCACCCCGTCAGGCGCCCGTAGTGCGTAGCCGTCCATCGCGGAAACATCGGCGGGCGGCTGCGTCAGCCGGGCGATCACGGGTTCGGCGGTCACGCGGCCCCATGCCTCGGCGAGAGCCACGATCTCGGCCGGCACCGGTTTCAGGCCGGACAGAATGCGTGCCCGGGCTTCGTCAACGCTGATCATGGCGCCTGTTTACGCTCGGCAGGACGGCGGTCACAATGTGAGGCAAACACGCACGGAGACGGGCGATGGATGGAGGAACGCAAGCCGCGACACGACTGGATGGGAAGGAGATCGCCCGTCTGGCCGAGGAACTCGGCAACCTGCTGAAACTGCGCACACTGCCGATCGGCATGAAGCTGTTCGAGAGCATTGAAGACATGGAGCAGGTGCCGGGGGTGAGGCGGCCGGCGAGAGGAAAGACGTTTTCGACGTGTCAGCTCGTTACGCAGGCGCGCATCGCCGGTTTCACGCTGGGGATTACCACCGATAACGTACCGGAATTTTCGTCATGCTCGTCGGTGATCGGGCTGGATGCACCGGGCGAGATCTACACCTCTGGCCGCAAGATGGAGGGTGTGTGGTTCGAGAACCGGGAGGCCGCGGCCGCGCACCAGGCCGGCATGTCGCGCGTGCCGCCCGGCCGTTACCATGCGCTGGTGGTTTCGCCGTTGCGGTCGGCGCGGCTCGATCCGCCGGATGTCTGCCTGTTCTACGCCAATCCGGCGCAGATGATTCTGTTCATCAACGGGCTGCAGTGGAAAAATTACCAGCGTTACGATTTCAGCATCACCGGTGAAAGTGCGTGTGCGGACTCGTGGGGCAACGCGCTGAAGAACCGGACCGTCAGTTTGTCGATCCCATGTTATGCGGAGCGCCGCTACGGCGCGGTCGCAGATGACGAGCTCCTGATGGCGTGTCCGCCCGAGGATCTGCAGCGGGGTGTGATCGGACTGCAGGGGCTGTCGAAGGCGGGGCTGCGCTATCCGATCATGCCGTTCGGCCCACAGGCCGAACCAGCCGAGGGTATGGCGAAGAGTTACTCGGGGAAGACCTGAACCTGCCGCCCTGGATTGCTTCGGCGCCGCCGTGCCTCGCAATGACGTTTACATCCGAAACACGCCGAAGCGGGTTGGCGTGATCGGGGCGTTCAGCGCGGCGGATAGCGAAAGCCCGAGCACGCGCCGCGTGTCGGCTGGATCGATGATACCGTCATCCCATAAACGCGCTGTCGCATAGTACGGGTGGCCCTTCGCCTCATACTGCTCGCGGATCGGCGCCTTGAACGATTCCTCCTCCTGCGCGCTGCCAAATCGTCCGCGCACCGTCGCCAGCACGCTTGCCGCCTGCTCTCCGCCCATCACGGAGATCCGGGCGTTGGGCCACATCCACAAGAACCGTGGGTCGTAGGCGCGGCCGCACATCCCGTAATTGCCCGCACCGAAGGAACCGCCGATCACGACGGTGATCTTCGGCACGTTCGTTGTTGCCACAGCCGTCACCAGCTTGGCGCCGTCCTTCGCGATACCGCCGGATTCGTATTTCCGCCCGACCATGAAGCCGGTGATGTTCTGCAGGAAGATCAGCGGCACGCCACGCTGGCTGCACAGCTCGATGAAATGCGTGCCCTTCAGGGCGGATTCCGAAAACAGGATGCCGTTGTTCGCCAGAATGCCGACCGGACAGCCGAATAGATGAGCGAAGCCGCAGACCAGCGTTGTACCATAGAGACGCTTGAACTCGTCGAACTCGCTGCCGTCAACGATGCGCGCGATTACCTCCCGCACGTCGTACGACGCACGGATGTCGGCCGGCACGACTCCGTGCAGTTCGGCCGGATCGTAATGCGGCGGCGCCGCGTCTCGCAGCACCACATCGGGACGCTTGTTCCGGTTCAGCGTCCCCACAATCCGCCGGCAAATCGCCAGCGCATGGGCGTCGTTTTGCGCGTAATGATCCACCACGCCGGAGGTCCGGGCGTGGACGTCCGCACCGCCGAGATCCTCGGCGCTGACTTCCTCGCCGGTCGCCGCCTTCACCAGCGGTGGTCCCCCCAGGAAAATGGTGCCTTGGTGTCGAACGATGATTGTCTCGTCGCTCATTGCCGGCACATAGGCGCCACCCGCGGTGCACGATCCCATCACCGCGGCGATCTGCGGAATGCCTTCCGCCGACATGTTGGCTTGGTTGAAGAAGATCCGCCCGAAATGCTCCCGGTCGGGAAAGATCTCATCCTGCAGCGGTAGGAAGGCCCCGCCGGAATCCACCAGGTAGATGCAGGGCAGGCGGTTGGTTCGCGCGATCTCCTGCGCGCGCAAATGTTTCTTCACGGTGATCGGGAAATATGTGCCGCCCTTCACGGTGGCATCGTTCGCCACGATCACGCATTCCTGGCCCGATACCCGGCCAATCCCCGTGATAATGCCGGCGCCCGGAACGTCATTGTCGTACATGCCGTACGCAGCGAGCTGCGATAATTCCAGGAAGGGGCTACCCGGATCGATCAGCCCGACGACGCGCTCGCGTGGCAGCTTCTTCCCGCGCCCCAGATGCCGTTGCCGCGCCGCCTCGCCGCCGCCCCGCGCGACCTCTGCGACACGCTCCCGCAGATCATGCACGAGAGCGCGCATCGCGTGCGCATTGGCGGCGAAGGACTCTGATCCAGGGCTGATCTCCGAATGAAGAACCGTCATGCGGTTTCGTTGAACAGCTCGCGGCCGATCAACATACGCCGTATCTCACTCGTTCCCGCGCCGATCTCATACAGCTTCGCGTCCCGCAGCAGCCGCCCCGTCGGATAGTCGTTGATATAACCATTGCCGCCCAGAGCCTGGATCGCTTCCAGAGCCATCCAGGTGGCCTTCTCCGCGGCATATAGAATGGCGCCGGCCGCGTCCTTGCGTGTGGTCTCGCCCCGGTCGCATGCCTTCGCTACCGCATACACGTACGCCTTGCACGCATTCATCGTGGTGTACATGTCGGCCAGCTTGCCCTGCATGAGCTGAAACTCGCCGATCGGCTGGCCGAACTGTTTGCGCTCGTGCACGTACGGCACCACCGCGTCCATACAGGCCTGCATGATGCCAATGGGTCCGGCCGCGAGCACCGCACGCTCATAATCCAGCCCGCTCATCAGCACGTTCACTCCGCGCCCGACCTGGCCCAGCACGTTCTCCTCCGGTACCTCGCAATCCTGGAACACGAGCTCGCAGGTGTTGGACCCGCGCATGCCAAGCTTGTCGAGCTTCTGTGCCGTGGAGAACCCCTTGAAGGCCTTTTCCACCAGGAACGCTGTGATCCCGCGCGGCCCGGCGGACAGATCGGTCTTCGCGTAGATCACCAGCACGTCGGCATCCGGCCCATTGGTGATCCACATTTTATTGCCGTTCAGCACGTAGCGGTCGCCGCGCTTCTCCCCGCGGGTGCGCATGCCGACCACGTCTGATCCGGCACCCGGCTCGCTCATCGCAAGTGCGCCGACATGCTCGCCGGAGATCAGTTTCGGCAGATACCGCTGCTTCTGCTCCACCGTGCCATTCCGGTGGATCTGATTGACGCAGAGATTCGAATGCGCCCCATAGGATAGCCCGACAGAGGCCGACGCGCGGGAGATCTCCTCCATCGCGACCACGTGCTCCAGATAGCCCATCGCCGCGCCGCCGTACTCCTCCTCGACGGTAATCCCGAGGACGCCGAGTTCCCCGAACTTGCGCCACAGATCCATCGGGAACGCGTTGTCGCGATCGATCCCAGCCGCGCGCGGCGCAATCTCATCGGCCGCGAAGGCCTCGACCTGAGCGCGCAACATGTCGGCGGTCTCGCCCAGACCGAAATCCAATCCTCCGATCCGGTTGGGAATTGTCGCCATTCAGTCCCCCGCTGCCGTTGCGACATGGGGCGCAACCCCACGCACAACCCGGTTCAGTGCGGCCTGGAACGGCTCGTAGCCCGCATCCTGCGCCAGCCGGATCAGCGCTGCCTCACGTAAGGCGAGCCATAGCGCCTCGTCACGATAGAGCCGCACGACGCGCGCCGCGAATCCCGCCGCATCGGCTGGATCGGCTGCCAGGATGTCCTTTCCATCGGTCCAACCCAGTTGCTCTGCCAGCAATGACGTCGTGACGGCGGGAAGGCCAAACGACGCCGCTTCATGCAGCTTGTAGGGCAAGCCGGCGGCGAAGCGGGTCGGTGCGATGAAAACCCGGTGCTGTTGGTACAGCGGCATAACGTCACCGACCGCGCCGATCAGCGTGACGCGCGGATGATGGCTCCACTCCTCGGCCAGGACGCCGGGAGCCGCGTACCCCGCCACGGTCAGCATCGTCTCCCAGCCCAGTTCCTTCTCGATCAGCGGAAGGACGGCGGAGATGAACCAGCTCAGAGCGTCGTGATTGGGGCTGCCCGGCTCGTGAATGGCGCCCAGAAAGAGCAAACCGGACCGCTCTCCAAACGGGGCGCGCGTGGGCCGCGTGGGGACGGCGTGGCCGATGACGCTGACAGGCTTGAGTCCGAACTCCGTCAGCACCTGCGCTTCTTGCGCGGACACCGCCACGAACCGGTCACAGAACGCCGCGTGGCCAAATTCCTCCCGCAGCGCGACGTCCAGATCGAACGCCTCCACCGTGACCCGAGCGTGCGCCGACGCGCGCAGGCTGGCGATCGCCTCCGTATCCAGCACAATCAGCGGCCGCTTCTCTCGGCCGGGGTAGAGCGATTCCAGCACCGGGCGGACAAGCTGCAGATTGTGGGTGCGCGCGATCCAGATCACGTCGAAGTCCTGGCCGCGGGAACGGAGAAATCGCTTCAGTTCCCCCGTGTCCCCGTCGAGGATGACTTCGGCTTCGTCTGGCATCTCGGCCGCGAGCGTCGCGGGCCCGGATTTGCTGGGCCCCAGCGGAAAGACCGTTACGGCGCAGCCGAGCGTCAGCATCGTGCGAACCAGATCGTTCGAGCGGACGAAGCCGGAGCCGATCAGGCGCAGCGGCACAGTGTCGTCGATAAACAGGATCCGTCGTCGCAGTGGGATCGGCCGCGCAGGCACTCTGGCAGCGATCTTTGTCGTGCGCTCCTGCTCGACGCTCATACGCTGGACCACGACCGCGGGATCGCACACGACGCGCTGGCCTGCGTCCCGGATTCTAACGCAAAGGTCCGCTCCCGCCTCGGTCGCCTCCTGTTCATTCGTCGAACTGACAGTCTTCAGCGCCTCGGCGCGCAACAGAAGGAAATCAGCCGAGCAGACATCGACCTCGCGAACAGCAAGGCTGACACTCTCGGGAATCGAGACGCTAATCGTGCCATCCTGTCCGATCGTGCCCCCAGCCTCTGCGGGCGCTCCATTGACGCCCAGCACGAGGGCGCCGACCGCCCCGACCGTGTCCTCCTGATCCATGCGGCGCATCGCAAGATCAAGCGCGCCGGGCATCAGCTCCACCCTGTCGTTAAGGAGCAGAATTTGACTCGCCGAGGCACAGGGGATTGCTGCACTCAGCGCATGCAGCCGATCGGTTTCCCGGCCGAACCGCAGCAGCCGTACGCCGGGCACGAATCGCTCCAGCAAACCCGTCTCGTCATCTGAACCAAGATCGAGCACCAGCAACTCGATTGCTCCGGCATAGGCGGCGCGAAGTGTTCCCAAGGTAACCATCAGGCTGAGGAAGTGATCCCGCGTGACGACGATCACGGTGACGGCCGGTGTGCCCTGGAAGCCGAAATCCAGTCCGCGGCGCACTAAGCCCGGCAGCATGGCGCGCGCGCGCAAATTGAACAGTTCCTCCGCCTCAGCAGGATCCGGTCGCTGGCGAACCGCGGGACCGGCACGCAGACCCGCGGGTCGCCCAATCATCAAGAAGTGGACAAAGGCGTTAGGGACCCGCCGTTTGGCGAGATCGGTCCGCACGCTCTCGTTGTTCCGAATATACCAATTGAGATCGATATCCTTGCGCGGCCGGCGCAACTCCTGCGCACCGTGCAGGAGAAAATGCATGTAGCCGCAGCGGTGAGCGCCCGCCTTAACCGCGGCCATGACGTCAGGGTAGTTCGCTAAGTAGAAGTTCTCGGAAAACTCCTCCAACGGGTCAAACTCAGTCGGGGTGTCGTTCGTCAGGTAGTGATGCAGTGCCCCATGCAGCCCCGTTCCGCCATACTGGGATTTATAGAAATCCGGGTTGAAATAGGCCGACGTGCGGCGTTCGGGTCCGCCTTCCTCCCGTGTTCGTAGGTAATGGTGAAAGGCACCCTCGGCTGCAGCGTCCCGCGCTTCTGGGGACGGAAACTGCGCAAGATAGAACCGAGAATCGAAAAACAAGCTGGCCGAGCGTCCTTCGCGATCCCCAATGCGCCGATAGTGATCCAGCGCCGACGCAAACCGGGCCTTCTGCAAACGCTCTGGCGTCAAGTCCCTGTTGTTCGCGAAATAGAAGTCCGCATCGAACAGCCAGGCGCCCTGGGCGTAAAGGTCTATTTGCGCCGCTTGGTCCACAGCACCCCATCGGCTTCGAGACCGGCGATCTCCTGCGCGTTGTAGCCATGGCGCTGCAGCACCGTCCGGCCATGCTCACCGAACCGCGGTGGCGCGGCGCGTGTGCCGCCGGGTGTACGCGACAGCTTGATCGGCGTGCCAAGACCTTTGTACCAGTCGCACTCGGTCACCATCTCCCGATGTGCAGTATGCGGTGCCTGCATCGCCTGATCGGTGAACAGCACCGGACCTGCCGGGACACCCCCGCGAATCAGTTTCAGCGCAATCGCTTCGCCATCCTGGTTGGCGAAGGCGGCTGCAAGCTCGCGTGTCAGCGCCTCACGGTTCGCCAGACGCTCCGCATTGCTGGAAAATCGTGGATCGTCTGCCAGCTCTGCGCGGCCGATCACCTCGCACAGCTTGCGGAACTGCCCGTTGTTCCCCGAGGCGATGAAAATCTCGCAAGTCCGCGTCGGGTATTTATCGTATGGCACCAGGTTCGGATGCGGATTGCCAGTGCCGACCGGACGTTTGCCGCTCAGGAAGAAATTGGCTGCTTGCGGGTGCAGCAGCGACATCCCGCAATCGTACAAAGTCATGTCGATGAACTGGCCGCGGCCGGACCGCACCCGTTCGAACAGCGCCATTAGGATCGCAACGGCGGAATACAGGCCGGTGCCCATATCGACTACCGCGGTTCCAAGCCGCATCGGACCGCTACGGCCATCGCCGTTTGCACTCATGAGACCTGTCATTGCTTGCAGGATGGCATCGTAACCAGGCAACCCGCCGAGCGGCCCGTCCGCGCCGAAGCCCGAAATCCGGCAATGAATCAGCCCAGGAAATCGCTCGGACAGAGTGCTGTAGCCCAAGCCCCACTTCTCCATCGATCCCGGCTTGAAATTCTCCACCAGCACGTCGGCATCCTGAAGCAGCCGAAGCAGGACCTGCTGGCCTGCCGGTTTGCCGATATCCAGGCCGATCGAGCGCTTATTGCGGTTTATGCCGATGAAATAGGAGGCGTCTTCCTCATGGAACGGCGGGCCCCAGTCCCGCACCTCGTCACCTTGAGGGGGTCGATCTTGATAACCTCTGCCCCGTGATCCGACAGGATCATAGTGCAATACGGCCCCCCCAGGACGCGGGTAAGGTCGATGACCTTCAGCCCGGCCAGGGCCCCGGGGCTGCGCGCCAAACCCTTGCCGACAGGCGTGTCCGCACTATCCATCGAACCCGCTGCTCCTTGCCGTCTCTCCGAAGACGGTTTTCGGACAATGATCGCAAGGAATCAACGAGTGACAGCACTTGCCGCCGCAGGGCTGGGGGAGGGGGCAGCGCTGGCGATGGGCGTGGCACGGCGGCCAGCATAAAGAGCGATCCATCTTGTGCCGGCCTTCCCCTTTACCAGGAAGGCAACGAAATCGTCTGCTCGTGCGGCGGATTGGACCGCATGCCCCACCTCATGGGGAGTATGCACCGGTGTGTCTTCCACCTGCTCGACCACGTCTCCCGCTACAATGCCCTCCGAATAAGCTTGAGATGCGGAATCGACCCCGACCACCAGCACGCCGTCATGCTCCGTCACATTGTAAAGCCGACGCGCCGCGGGCGTGAGAGACGAATAAACTAACCCAAGATCGGGTGGCCGGGCCGCTGCGACGAGATCTGGTGGGCTGGTCAATTCAGCCATCGTCTCGTGGAGTTCTGGCCACGCCTTTACCGTCATCCGCACGTCCCGCGCCACGCCCTTTGTCTCGACGGTCAGGGTTACGCGGGCACCAAGCGGCGTCAGAACGAGGTCGCGCATCAGCGCGCGGGAATCAGTGGGAGTATCACCGTTGAAGCGCAGTACAACATCTCCGGGATAAAGCCCTGCGGTCTCGGCTGGGCTGCCGGAATCAACTTCCGTGATCAGGAAGCCCTCGGCCTGATTCAAATTGAAGCTCCGCGCCAGGTTGTGGCTGACATCCTGAAGATGGACGCCAATCCAGCCCACGGGCGCCGCTATCGGATCCAGCAGGTGGCGCATGGCATACGACGCGTCAGAGGCCGGGATGGCGAAACCAAGACCGTTTGATCCTTCAGCGCCGTTGGCAGTGATCAGGACGGTGGCAATGCCAATGACCCTTCCATTCCGGTCGACGACAGGACCGCCCGAGTTGCCGTGATTGATCGCAGCATCGGTCTGGATATAGTCGTCGAACGGCGTATTCATCAGATTCCGGTTCAGAGCGCTGACGATGCCCGCGCTGACAGACGTGCCGAGTCCGGCAGGATTGCCGATCACCAGCAGCGGGTCGCCGATCTGGGCCGCGTCGCTGCCTGCGAATTTCAGATAGGGCATCGCATGCCCGGTATTGATCCGCAGAACGGCAAGGTCGATCATCTTGGCGGCGGCGATCGGGATAGCCTGCCAGCCTTTTCGGTCATTGGTGATGACCGTGATGCGGAACGCACCCTCCACGACGTGCCGATTTGTCAGGATCGTTCCATTGGGATCGATCAGAAAGCCCGAACCGAGTTGGCGATGCCGGCTTATCTCCCCGGTTTTCGGATCTTTAGCCAGCGTTTCGACCGAGATGTTGACCACCGCGGGCAGAACGGATCGGAGGACATTGCTCCAGTCCATGGCGGTCGCTGGGACCTGGGCAAAAACAGGGCCGGGGGCAAAAATAGGGCTGGTGCCGAAAAGCACCAACCCTATCAATACTGCCGCCCAGAACTTAGGGCTGAGACGGCATCGTTTCATATGGTAGCCCAGTCTTACTGATTCAGGTCTCTCGACATCCGTTCTGGTGACCGGCGCGGGTGCCGGTCGCCATTTACGTCGCCGAAAACCTGCCGCTAGTTGTTGCTCGACCCGCTACCCTGTGGCGCGCTGCCGTTGCTCTCATGGTACTGGCCGTTGCCGTTCCAGCCCTCATTCCAGCCGTTTCCGCTTGGCGCGGAACCGTTGCTCTCATGGTAAGCGCCGTTGCCGTTCTCGGCGTCGCCCCAGCCGTTGCCGCCCGGTGCGGAGCCGTTGCTCTCATGGTAAGCGCCGTAGCCGTTCGAGGCGTTACCCCAGCCATTGCCGCCCGGTGCGGAGCCGTTGCTCTCATGGTAAGCGCCGTAGCCGTTCTCGGCGTTACCCCAGCCATTGCCGCCCGGTGCGGAACCGTTGCTCTCGTGGTAGGCGCCGTAGCCGTTCGAGGCGTTACCCCAGCCATTGCCGCCCGGTGCGGAACCGTTGCTCTCATGGTAAGCGCCGTAGCCGTTCGAGGCGTTACCCCAGCCATTGCCGCCCGGTGCGGAACCGTTGCTCTCATGGTAAGCGCCGTAGCCGTTCTCGGCGTTACCCCAGCCGTTGCCGCCCGGTGCGGAACCGTTGCTCTCATGGTAAGCGCCGTAGCCGTTCTCGGCGTTACCCCAGCCGTTGCCGCCCGGCGCAGAGCCATTGCTTTCATGGTACTGGCCAAAGCCGTTCTCGGCGTTACCCCAGCCGTTGCCGCCTGGCGCGGAGCCGTTGCTCTCGTGGTAAGCGCCGTAGCCGTTCTCGGCGTTACCCCAGCCATTGCCACCCGGCGCGGAGCCGTTGCTCTGATGGTACTGGCTGTTCCAGCCTTCGTTCCAGCCGTTACTCTGGGCGAAGGCCGCCGGCGCCAGCGCAACTGCAAGCGCGACGCTGGCACTGGCCATCAATGTTCGCATGATGCTACTCCCTTGTTGAGGCAGCCGCGTGCCTGACACGTTGCGGCTGGTTCGTTACCCGTACGTTGATAAAGGAAGCCGGGCGGGTTTCTTCCAGTCGGCGTGATGGGCGCTCACAATATCGTGGGCGCATACCTGTACAGCCGACATCGCACCACCAACGCTCTTGGTGCGAATACCGAGATTCCACCGCGTCAGTTTCGCACTGGCGGGAATCCATCTTATGCGATCGAGCAGAAGAAAAGGGACGTGCGCATCCGATCAGCGTCACTGTTGACGGGCTCCCGCTGTCGCGGAAGCGGTGGCCGCATCCGGAGCCTCTGCCACTGTCTTCGTTGTATCCGATCCGGGCGCATGTCCCGAATACAGAGCCACCCACCTTGTGTCGTCCTTTTTGGCAACAAGCAGGTCGATGAATTGCTCATTGATCTTGGCCTGTTCGACGGCGCGGCTGACTTCGCCGGGACTGCTGACCGGCTTGCCTTCGACTTCCAGAATGACGTCACCGGCGGCTATGCCGTCGGAGAATGCTTCCGAGGCCTGGTCCACTGCCGCGACCACCACGCCTCTGGTAGCGGAGATTTTGTAGTACCGCCGGGATGCTCCGGTCAGCGGCGCCAGGATCAGGCCGAGATCCGGTGCCTGTGCCAGAGCCGCGTTCTCCATGGTGTTCGTGACGGCCCCTTCGGGCTCTTCGAGCTTCGGCCAGTCCGCCACAATGACATCAAGGTCTAGAATTTTTCCGTCCCGCCACACCTTGATGGGAACATCAGCCGCCGCCGGAGTGAGGAAAATTTGACGCATCAGTTCATGCGAACTCGTCGGCACGTAGTGGCCGAACAGAACGATCACGTCGCCGGTCTCTATACTGGCATTGTCGGCAGGGCTGTCATCCTCGACCTGGGTCACCAGGACGCCGGCGAGCTGACCCGTATGAAACGCCTGCTCCAGCGATGGTGTGAGGTCCTGAAGATGCGCGCCGATCCACCCGATCGTGCCTGACTCCGGGTGCAGCAGGTGCTGCACCGCATGTTCTGTGTCGGACCCCGCGAGCGCGAAACCAAGACCGTTTGATCCCTCGCCGTCGCTGTTCGTGACGAGGATAGTCGCCACGCCGAGGACATCGCCGTTCCGATCGAGGACCGGGCCGCCGGAATTACCATGGTTTATGGCCGCATCAGTCTGAATATAGTTGTCGAACGGGGTGTTCATCAGATCGCGATGCAGAGCGCTGACGATGCCGGCGCTGGCCGAAGTGCCCAGACCCAGCGGGTTCCCGATCACGATTACCGGGTCTCCCACCTTCGCGTCGTCGCTATCGGCAAATTTCAGGAACGGGGTCGGATGGCCAGTGTCTATTTTCAGAACTGCAAGATCGACCGTCCGGGCGGCGGCCAGCAGCTTCGCATCCCACTGGCTGTGGTCAGCCAGGGTTACTCTGATGCGGAACGCACCGGCAATGACATGTTTATTCGTGACAATCGTTCCGGACGAATTGACCAGGAAGCCGGTTCCGACTTCCCGCTGCCGCTGCTCGGTTCCATCCTTCGTCGTCAGCGTCTCAACCGAGATGTTGACCACTGCGGGAAGCACCTTCTGGATCACCTCGCTCCAATCCATTGGGGTCGCCGAGGCGCGCACCGGCGTAGCTGGCGTGGTCGCAGCCAGGGTGAACCCGAGCGCGGCAAGCATAATAAGCCGTTGCAACTTGTGTGTTCCGCTCATCGCCTCGTCTTCAGTCCCCCTCCGGTCCCCCAAAGAGGGAAAACCGGGCTTATGCTCACTGCTTACTACCACCGAGTGCCAACTTTATTCCCTTGCCCATTGCAAGATGGTGGGGCCGGTTCTGGGGAGTCGGTTGCTCTTGATAGCGCGAACGGTTCAGGTGAAACCGATCATGCTATCTTTGCCACAAGCGCGGTTCCCGTGTGCCAACCGACACCGCCGCCACACCCAAACCTGCGGGAGTACTGGCGCGCAACGTGCTCGGTCCTGGCAACGGGTCGTCGCCTCAACGATCCACCGGCCTTTACAATACACGAAGATGCGAGATTTTCCAGTGTCGTTGCGGTCTTTTCACAATGCACGTCTAGGTTGCATCTCCCCACACGCGGCGGCAAAATGCCGGATACGTTTCACGCATCGCACCGCATACTTCGGTCCTGAGCAAACTGAGTTCCTGCTCTGATGGCTCGGGAGTTACGGGACACGCGGTGCTGCGGTCGAACGCGAAGCCTGTCGCATCGGAAACGGACTGCACGGTTTCGCCCGGGTGCACCGATATCAAACTAAACCGCGCATGCCCGGGGTCAAAGTGGAAGACGCATTTTCCGGTCACCAGCGCCTGGGCGTGGCCTCGGCGGAAGACGCCTGGCGGAGAGACCCCCGGAGCCGAGACCATATCGACCCGCGGCACGAGCACCCGCCGCGAGTGCTCCTCCCGGAACAGGATCGTGCGCGGCACCATCATGTACATGAAAGCTGAGCCGAAACTGCCGGGGAACCTCGCGTCTGTGCCGGGCCACTCGCCGGTGCCGATCAGGTTGATGTTGGCCTGCGCGTCGATCTGGCCCCCGCCGAGGAAGAACAGGTCAATGCGTCCCTGACCCGTCAGGTCAAACAATTCCCGCGTCCCGGAGGTAAACGGATTGCCAGTCTGCCGGTGCAGCAATGAAAGACGTACATCGTGCCCGAGCGCCTTGACCAGCCAGCACGCCGCGGCCGGAATTGCGCTAGCGGCGCCCACCGCGATGTGACGGGCCGGTGGCGCTGCGGGGTCCAGAACCAGCCGCGCGATCGCCGCGGCCATGATTTCCTCCCGAGCGATCATTCAGCAGCGGCCGGAATCCGATCCTCGAACACGAATTGCCGAAGATAATCGGCAAACCCCTCTGCGGTCCTCGCCAGGCGCGCATACGCCGCGAGATGCGCCGTATCCGCCGGATACTCATCCAGTAACGCAAGCGGCCAAGCCCCACGCGGCGCTTCGGCGACGGCCTCCACATACACGCCGGAGATCGTGCCGGGTGCCAGGCGCTCGTCCTCAAGCAGCGATCCGGAATGCATCCGCTCGACCGTCACCAAGCAGCGCCGAGCCGCGTGCGCCATCGTCGCGAGTTCCAGCCGCCGGCCCACGTACACGTTGCCGTCCGCATCGGCCAGCGCCGCATGGAACGCGGCAATATCGGGTGATAACGCCGGAAGTAGCACGATCGGATCGCCGGAATCCGCGAATGGGTTGTCGATGACCTTCCAGTCCGGTCGGTGCGCCAGGATGTCGCTGCCGATGATCCCGCGCAGCGGCATGAACGGCACACCCTTTTCCGCCGCCTGCAGCATCGTGTGGATCGCCGGGCAGGTGGCGTCCCGCATGATGATCGCACTGGAAGCGAGTGCGGCCTGGAATCGCGGAGCGATGCCGCTCTCGCCGATCGACACGCCGGAGCTTTGCACCTCCGCCACGCACCCAGCACCGATCAGCAGATCCGTGGCGTAGCCTGAAACCGGCACGCCGAGCAGCTGCAGCCCACGGCGCTCCGCACGAATCAACGCACATGCCAGAGCGCATGGCGACAGGGAGTTGTCCGGCGGTAACGCCAAAACTGCGCCGTTGGGGACCGCCTCGGCCAAGGCCTGAAGGCCAAGAAAACGTGTCATCGGGGGATCATCCGCACCTGCCGGGACATGAGCTGGCCGCAAGAATGGCGCTCGGCAAGTACGCGGCGCACGACGGCGATGCGTCGGTCATGCTCCATGCGTGCGAAATGCCGTGCCATCAACCCAGCGCCTGGACCAGCGCCTCCGCGCTTCGGCCATTGGCGATCGTGGCGGCGCGGCCGTCCCAATGAATGCCGCCCACCCGTGCGAATGCGTGGTTGGCCTTGGGATAGACATAGCAACGAATGTCTGACCGCCCCTTCAGCGCGGCCACTGTCTTCGCGCGGCCCTCGGGCGGAAAGAATTCATCCTGGTCGGCGATATGCACCACCAGCGGCTTGCTGATCGTGTTCACCTGATCAAGCAGGTTATCCAGGCCGACCCCGTAATAGGACACATTAATATCGGCATCGGACTGCTCTGCCATCATGAACGCCAACCGGCCGCCCAGGCAGTAACCCATCGTACCGGCGCGGCCATTAGCGCCCGGCAGCTTGCGTGCGGCCGAAAGTGTGGCCTTGAGATCTTCGATCCCTTTCACCTGATCAAACCTGTTGAACAAATCAAAGGCTTTCTTCCACTCAGCGTCGGACTTGTCGGTGATGTTCACCCCTGGCTCCAGCCGCCAGAACAGATCAGGGCACACCGCCAGAAACCCCAGATCGGCCACCCAAGCCGCGATGTCGCGCATGGCCTGATTCACGCCGAAAATTTCTTGGATCAACACCACCGCGCCCGCGGGTTTGTCCTTGGGTTCCAGCAAGTAAGCAGAGAAATGGCCGGACCCGTCGCTCGCCTGGATCGTGATTTCTGCCACTGCCTGCGCCTCCGTCGCGTTCGCGTCAGGATAGCTGGTGCCGCCCGAGGCGCAAATTACTGGCCGACGGGGACGCCGCCGCTTGGCGCCTGGCTTTGCGTAAGGCCGGGCGAGAACTTGCCGATATTCCCAAGAAGCTGCTGGAAGAATCCGGCCTCGGTGCCTGGCGAGGGCGTCGTGCGTCCCACGATCGGCACGTTCATCGCGTCCTTCTGGTTGAGGTAGTGCACGTTCTGCAGCACGCCCTGATCATTGAAATCCAGCACGATCACCTGCTGCGCGAGGACTGAATTCGTGCCCGCAATGGCTGGTTTGGTCATTTCGCTTATGTAATACCAGTCGTTCTGATTGAAGGTTCCTTTGGCCGTAGGAGAGCCCAGAATCGTGCTGGCGTCCGCCTGCGTTGTCCGTCCGGGAACAACCTTGTTCAGTTCGTCCTGACTGATCTTGTTGCCGCGGACTTCAGCCGGGCGAAGGACCATGGTGCAACTGCTCAAAAGCAAGAAGCAGCCAAGCAGGGCGAAGCGGCTCAACCGCGCGGAAGGCGAAGTCATGGCGCGCGGTTGTCACGCCAGCCGCGTCCTGTCAATCAGAACCGATGGCCTTGTCCCGGTCCCTTTTGTCCTTCCGCCGCCAGCCGCACGAACGCGCAGGATTCATGCTCTACAGCGCGGCGGTGAAGGCGGCCCGGGATCCGCATTTTTTTGGCGTCCTCGGTGTGCCGGACACGTTGGATGGACGATTCGATCTCGTCGCACTGTTCACCGCCCTGGTGATCGAGCGCTTGCGGATGGCCCCGGATCCCGGCCCAGCCTTGGCCCAGGCGGTGTTCGACGCCATGTTCAGCGACATGGACGTCACGTTGCGCGAAATGGGAGTGGGCGACCTTTCCGTCGGCAAAAAGGTGCGCGCGATGTGGGAGGGTTTTCACGGCCGGGCGCTGTCCTATGGGCCGGCGCTCCACGCGGGGGATGTGGCTTCACTGGCCGATGCCCTCGCTCGCAATGTCTGGCGCGGCAAGCCGCCGAACCCCGAGGCGCCCGCCGCACTGGCCCGCCATGCCCTGCGCGTCCATACCGATCTTTCGGCTCAACCGCTGGAATCGCTGGCGCAGGGGCACATTGGCTTCCCCGCTCCATGAGCAAGCCGGAACTGTTCCGCCCCGTCCGGCTCGACCGGATCGGTCCAGATGAATCGCAGCATGAGGTGGTTGCCACGCCGGAGGAATGTGGGGCACTGGCGCGCCGCTTGGACATTCCAACGATCCGGTCGCTGATCTGCCGCTTCGACCTGCGGCGCGGTCCCGTCCAATCCGTGATCGCGGCCGGTTACCTTCAGGCTTGCGTCACGCGGATCTGCGTGGCGACGCTGGATCCGTTCGAGACGTCCGTGAAGGAGGATTTCCATCTCCGCTTCGTGCCGGAATCGGCGCTTTCAGAGGTGATCGACCCGGAAGGGGATGACGAAGTCCCCTACAGCGATGAGACGATCGATCTGGGGGAGGCTGCGGCGCAGCAATTGGCTCTGGCGCTCGATCCCTATCCCCATCGTCCGGGCGCAGAGATACCGGAAACGTCTCTGGAGACGACAGGCCGGCGGCTTGGAGACGTGGTGAATCTCCGGCGGCATTGATCACCCCCCGAACAGGGCGGCATAGGCCTGAAACATCGTTTCCTGATCGTAATCCCGCTCGGCTTTCGCACGGTTCTGCGCGCCGATATCGCGCCGCAGTGCCGGATCCCGCAAAAGCGTAGTGATCGCAGCCTGCTAATGCCGGTTCGGTGAGTTCGGTCACGAAAGGCCGGTTGGCACCGGCAAGCATGCTCGCCACATCGCCGACATTCGTCGCGGCAAGGGGCAGGCCGGCGGCCATGGCTTCGATGACGGAGATAGGCATCTGCTCGGTGTCCGACGACAGCGCGAATATATCGAAGCCCGCCAATGCCGGCGCAGGATCGCCCAGATGGCCAGTGAAATGTACATGCGCCCCGGCGCCGGACTGGGCGGCTATTTCTTCTAGCGCGGGACGTTGGGTCCCGTCGCCGACGATGACCAATCGGCATTCCGTATTGGCACGCACGGCGGCGAAAGCCCGAATCAAACGGCCCAGATTCTTCTCCGGACGCAGCGCGGCAACCGTGCCGATAACCGGCGGGGCATTGGGTCTATCTGGTGTTCCGCCGAAGCGCGACAGGTCGATGCCGTTCGGGATGTACCGTATGTGCCCAGAGGGAAGGCGCCACACATCCGTTGCGATCCGCTGGAGCGTTCGCGACGGCACGACGATGGTGCTGCGAGAGAGAACGAACCGCCGCATCAGGACCCGGCGAGGAATTTGAGAAGTCCCGCTCCTCGGGGCCAAAGCCATCCTCGATATGAAGGTGCCGGACGGCGCGCGGCCAGTTCGCCATCGCCCATTCGACCGATCCCCAGTTATGGGTGATCAGCAGATCGGGTTTCGTGTCCCCGATGAACCGGCGGAACCGCCGGCGGTTGGCCAGTGTCCGCCCTTTCTCCACCGCGATTTCGGGAAACCGAGCCTCAACCTCCGTCGACAGGCGCTCGCGTGCGCGGGTATCGGCGTCCATGGCGACGATGGCGTGGCGAAAGCGATCAGCAAACCGGTTGGCGATCGCGGCGTACCGGACCTGCGGGCCGCCCACCGCGAATGTCGCGAAAACCGAGAGAAGCTCAATCACGCAGCGTGGACGGCGATGGCGCGCGCTTCGAATTCGGCGGGATCCATAACCGGGGTCCAGCCCAGATCACGCTTTGCGTCAGCGCAATCGAATGTGGCGCGCATGCCGCGGGACAGCAGATCGCGCAGCGAGGGGAGGGGAGGTGTACGGCCGCCGGCCCGCTTCACGCCCCATTTGCCGAACTCGGCAGCCCACAGCCGCAACGGTGATTGCGGATGAAACCGCAACGGGCGATGAGTGGCCTTGCCGAGGGCTGCAATGAATTCGCGCGCGGACGGCCGGACATCGCCGACCAGATTGTAGCAGTGCCCTTCGATCCCGGGCGCTTCGGCGGCGCCAAGGATGGCCGATGCGACGTCCTCCACCAGCACGAAGGCCAGCGGGTTACGCCCGTCGTTCCAGCCGATGCAATGCTGGTCGTTGTTGAACAGACCCAGCGCGGAGTGGAATGGCGACGCGCCTTCCCCGACCACGACACCCGGCCGAAGGATCACGACGGGCAGTTCATGCTCCGCGTGCATTTGCAGCAGCATCTGGTCGCAGACCGCCTTGGCGCGCGCGTAGTCCCCGCGGCTTTCGGAATGCTGGTCAGGTGGCGTAGCGCCGGTGATCGGGAGTGACTGAGGCCCGAGATAGAGCCCGGCGATCGATCCGACATGGATCAGCCGTTTCGAGCCGGCGGCCAGGCATGCACGGGCGACCGTCTCGGCCCCGCCCACCATGGCCTCCCGCACTTCCTCCCAGTTCGCACCGCCGCCGCCATGCGCCAGGTTCACCACGGTCGGCACCCCGGCGACCGCACGGGCCACCGCGCCCGGGTCGCGGATGTCGCCGCGCGTGACGGTCACCAGGGAATGTTGGAATTCATCCGGCAGTCCGGCCACGCTCCGCGCCATGACGCGTACGCGCAGGCCGCGCGCGATGCACTGGCGCACCAGATGAGTTCCAATGAAACCGGTTCCGCCGAGAACGGCCAAGTCAGCGCTGTCCTGCGTGCGCATCTCGTGGTCCGGTGTCGGCGCGGCAGCTTGGCTAGCGGCCGGCAGAGACACCGCCAGGCGTGTGCACAGATGAACAAGATCCGCACCGAACGCACCGCTCAATTCCGGCTCCTGTCCGGCATCCAGCGCCGCGTGAAACGCCGCAATACTGCCGCGCATGCTTTGAAAGAATGCGTCGGAGCGGGGTTTTAGCCGAAGCTGCGACAGGCCGTAATCGCTGATATTGCGCAGGCTCGCGCCGAGGACTGCCGCCGCGGTCTGGGAGCCGGAGACCACGCCGTCCACCACCTCCAGCCACCGTGTCCGTCCGTGGATAAAGAACCGGTTGGCGAGGATATCCGCGACCGCGACGCCATCGTCGCACGTGACCAGAATCTGCCAGAACGGGAATGCCTGTCCCACGGCGAAGCGCAGACTCGCCGGTACGCGTTCCCCCTGCAGCACTGCGTCGATTGTCGGCGTGATGCTCCGCCCGCCCGGCAGCGTCAGAGACTCGCCCGGCAGAACCTGCATCTCCCCCACAGGGCCCGCCAGCGCCACGATCTGCGATAGCGGGTGCACTGCTTGCTCCAGCAGCAAGTTCAGCGGCGAGGCGAACATCCAATGGCTGAACTGGCCTGCTGCAATCTGACGGAGCGGGACATTGTAGATGCAGTTCACATGACGCGCAGGTCCAAGTGCGTTCTGCCGCACAGCCGAGAGCAGCTGCCGGAACGCCGGGTGATGAACGAAGTTCTGGTTCACGCCCAGCGTGACGCCGGCTTCCCGTGCCTGATCAATCAGAGCGGCGGCATCTGCCTCGGTCGCGGTCAGCGGCTTTTCCAGCAACACCGGCTTTCCAGCGGAGATGAGGCTGGATGCGACGTCAGCATGGCGGTCCGGCGGGACCAGCACGTGTGCGCAGTCAAGGCGCTCGGCTGCCAGCGCGTCCGTCACAGACGCGAAGACGGGTGCATTGCCGAAGTCGGTTGCCAATGACCGGGCATTCGTCTCCCGCGGATCGATCACGCAACTGATCGAAACGCCGGGGATGGATTGCAGCGCTTCAGCGTGCACGCGCGCAATGAAGCCCGCGCCGACGAGGCCAACACGTCTCACGCGATTACTCCGTCGCGGCTGAAAGCCGGGCCATTTCGGCCGGCAGATCCGCCTGCCGCTGCCACCAGGCCTCTACCGCGGATCGCGCCAAGGCGTAGCCTTGTGGCTCCCCAGACGGATCTGGATTGGGCCTGACGGTGACAATAACAGGCCGGCCCGGGGCACCAAAGATACTCGCCCAGGCCTGATGCAAGCGTAGGTGCCAGCCCACGCTTGCGGGAGCGCCATTGAGCCACAGCGCAGAGGCGCTGGTGTGCGAATGGTTTTCCGTCTGCACCATGCGGAATGGACCGAGCCTCTTCGTGCCAATGACGTCGGAGAATCCGGTCTCCGTCAATCGGTTGAGTTCGGTTGCGACCGCGCCTGAGCTCGCGCGGGATGAAAACACCTCGGTGCGCACCAGGAGCTGTGCGTTGCCGCAATACAAGTATTGTTCCGTGATGACGCCAGGACCCGGTGACGGTGCGACCGTATCGGGCGCGATGCGGTGACACTCCCCGATGCCGAGCTGCGGCGCAGGTGGGACCGTGGCGGCCGCTGCTTGGTCGAAGGCCAGTCCGGCCAACGGCCCGATCGCTCCGAGAACGACCACCAAAGCCATCGCCGGCCAGCCTGAATGGGGGGGCGGTAGGTCGAGAGGCTCGGGAATGGCACGGATTGGCGGCTTGTCATCCTCACGGAAGGGCAGCCCCAAAACGACCAGCAGCAGAATTACAATGGAGAAGAACAGCCATCCGTACAGCACGTGATCAGTTGCCGCGGCCTGCGCACTGCCCAGCAAATAGCCGAGCGAGACGATGCCGAGCGCGCGGAACCCGTTGGCGATGACGGGAACCACAAGGGAGATCGCAATGAACAGCGCGCGGCGGCGCCACGAACGATAGATCACCAGCGCGTACAGGCAGCCGAAGGCGACCGCCGCGATCAGGAAGCGCAGACCGGCACATGCTTCGGCGACGTAGAACGTGCCTTGCGGAATCTGTATGGAGAAGCCGTCATTGTAGTTGGCGATGCCGATAAAATCGAGGCCATGCGTGACGAAGGCCGTGGTGAAATCCTGCAATTGAGGCGTGATGAAACTACCGAATGGCACGAGAAAATAGAGATAGAGCAGCGGTCCCAACAGCACGCGATAGAGACGCCAGCCGAGAGTGGTCAGGAGCAAAAGCTGGACGAGAGTCATGGCAAGGAGCTGACGACCTTCCATGACGCCGATGCGGTCGGCAATCAGCCACACGAAACTGACGGGGAGCGCGAGCAACGCTGGTGCCAGCCAGGGACGGGGAACCATCCCGATGAGTGCACTCCGCCGCTCCCAGATGAGGTAGCCGACCAATGGAATAATGATAAAACAGTGATTATAGGCCGGGTTGCCGAGCGCCACGTTAATCGCGGCGCCGATTTCCACCCGGAACAGCAGGCCAAGAATGATCAGCCCGAGGCCGAGCGGCATCAGGGCGCGTGCCACCGCCGGTGCAACCAGGGGTGGGCGAGGGGTGGCGAGGACTTGGCTCATCTGCGCGCTCAGCCCAAACCGCGGACGATCGGAGGACCAAGCCGGTTTGCCACCGGCAAGGGAAGTCGCTTCCAGGCGGCAACAAAGAAACGGTATTTCGGATTGAGCGGATTGTTGTCCGGAATCCCGGAGCCCGGCTGCAGGTGGTAGCGGTAGTGCAGCGGCTCTGGCTCGAACCCCCAATTGCGCTTGAAGGCATAGGAGCCCGTGCCGAGCTTGCTGCGGCCGAAGTCGAACAGGCGGCAGCCGCGGGCCGCGGCGCGGCGCATCACGTCCCAATACATGAAGTCATTTCCTGCACAGCTGCGGGCGAGGCTGGACCCACCCCCGTAATAGGGCAAAACCTCGTCGCCGTGGTAGAAATTCAGCACCGATGCCACCGGGTTTCCGTCCCGCAACACCGTCACGACATCCGACATACTGGGAAAAGCCTCCAGCAGAACCTGAAAATAGCGACGAGAAAACACGGGGGTGCCGAGGTTGCGCACGCTTTCCGCGTAGATCCGGTGCAGCGGGTCGGCGCTGCGTGAGACCACGCCGGTGAGCCCGTTCTGGATCCCTTTCCGCACCATCGCGCGTTGCTTGCGAGGGATCGCCTTCATATTCGCGTCGTCGCTCCCACTGATACCCTTGCGGAAGGTTACATACAGTTCTGGGCGTTCGACCCACTCGCTCTCCACGGCATCGCGATGCCGGAATTCCACAGCGGATGCGCCTGTCTCTTTACAAAGCTGCTCGGCGTAGCGCTGCAGTGCCTGGGCCGACTCATCGTCGGCGGATAGCGGGCCGCCATAGACGCAGAACGGTGCGGAGACGAGCGTGTTGCCGAAAACCAGGGTGCGCATATGCACGAGCGGCAGTACCCCTGTTATGGCCCCGTCCTGTTCTGCAGCCACGTAATAGGTCCGATGTCCGAAGGCGCGGGCAATCACGTCGCGCCAGGTCGAGAGGTGAAAAAACGTTCCTTGCGGATGGGCGCGCACGAACGCATCCCATGCGGAGTGGGCCGCAGGATCCAGGGGGCGGACGCCGACAGCCATGCTTAGGCCGGAACCGCATCGGCCAAGGCCGGACGCTCGGCAAGGTGCGTCGCGAATACGACGTCCATGCGGTCCCAGCGGAAATCGCGCAGGGCGCGGCCCAACTTGCGCTCCATTCGGCCCAGGTTGGTGTAGTGCCGGATGCGAGACTTCCAGCCACAGCCTGCGATGCGCGGCTGGCCAGGATCGATCTCCCAGGGGTGGAAGTAGAATATCCCGGACATTCGGTCTGACCGGTTCACGTGCCGCAGGCCGGTGGCATACAACTGGTACGGCAACAGCCGCGCATAACCCCCACCGGAGCATGGGAAGTTGCGTCCGCGGATGCGTGCTGTGGTCATGGGAAATTCCCAGATCGAGCAACCCGCCGGATGAAATGGCGTCCGCGGCGCGTCCGGCATGCCATATAAGTCGTGTCGGATCGGATTTATGCTAGAGCTGTATTGATAACCCTCGGCCTCCAGAACCGCGAACGCCCACTGGTTCTGCGTACCGATGGAGAACGTCGCAGCGCGGTACCCAATCACTGGCACGCTCCCTACGTCCTCCAGTATTCGGCGGGTACGTCCTACATCGGCGCGAAATGTTGGCGGGTCCTGGGACGTTGCAAGTGTATGGTCCCAGCCATGACTGGCGAGTTCGTGGCCACCCTCGACGATCCGACGAATCAGCGCGGGATGGCGCTCAGCCACCCAGCCGAGGGTGAAGAATGTCGCCCGTACGCCGGTATCCGCAAAGATTTGCAACACGCGTTCAGTGTTTGGCTCGACCCGGCTCTCGTAATCGTTCCACCGAGCGCGCGGCACGCAATGGGCAAAAGCCTGGACCTGGAAGTAATCCTCCACGTCCACTGTCATGGCATTGCAAAGGTGGTCGGCCATCGGCCGTTCGCCGTCACGCACGCGTTTGGATCCCGCCGAGTACGTCGAGCAACCGGCGGAAAATGCGCTCCTGGCGCGCCGTACTACGCTCCAGCTCACTGACCCGACGGGACAGTTCCTCCACACCGCTGCCATTCGTGGCCGGGTGGGGCATCGGCGTCTTCGTGGTGGCCGGCCCGAGATCCTGTTCCAATTCGGACGCGACGGCATCCACCATGTTCGCGGTGATGACGTGCGCCTCTTCCAGGGCACCAAATAGCAGAATCCGGGTGCACAACGTATTGATCCTCCGCGGAATGCCGCCGGTTCTCCGGAACAGCACTTCGAAGGCCGCGGGGTCCCACTCAGGGTCTTCCATCCAGCTCACCATGCGGAGCCGGTGTTCCACGTAAGCCTGCGTCTCACCCTGGGTCAGTGGGCCAAGGTGATAGGACGCCAGGACACGTTGGCGAAGCTGGTCGAGCTCAGGACTGGCGAGGATCGGGCGGAATTGCGGCTGCCCGAGCAGGATCGTCTGCAACGATGGCTTTCCGTCAATGGTTATATTCGATAGCATGCGGAGTTCTTCGAGCGCCGCGAAGGACAGATTCTGTACTTCGTCCACCACGAGCAGGCACCGGCGGCCCTGGGAACGGTGTTCTCGCAGCGTCTGTTCGAAACGCCGGAGTAAGCTAGCCTTGTCGGCGCTGGGGCTGTTGGCGCCGAAGCTGGTGACGACAAGCCGCAGCAGATCGTCGTTCGAGACTTGCGTGGTCACCACACGGCCGATCGTGTAGCTGCGACGATCGAGCTGTGCCCACAGCTGCTCCACCAGCGTCGTCTTCCCTGCTCCGACCTCGCCGGTGATGACAACGAAGCCTTCCTGCTGCGATAGGCCATAGATCAGGTGGGAAATTGCGCGGTTGTGGCTCGCGCTGCCGAAAAAGAATCGCGGATCGGGTGTGAGCGCGAAGGGGACGCCGTTCAGATGATAGAATTTCTCATACACGGTTCAGATCAAAACGTTCGGGTGATGGTCAGCAGGACGAGATTGTCATACATCGGAACGCCCGGTACGTTCGATTTACGATCAAGAAAGCTATAGGCGGCTGTGCCGATCAGCTTGTCGGTGAAAAAGTATTGGAGCTGCGTTCCCGCGCTATAGAAGGTTTCGTTCTGGTCGTTGTTCGTGTTGCGCGCACCATAGCTCAGTGTGGTAGTGAGACTGGCCCGCATCGTAAGCTCGTGCATCCACTGCCCGGTCACGCTGGTGCTGACGTTGTTAAACAGTTGTTGTGACTGAAATGCGGCGATTGCCTCTTCATTCGAATGTGTCACGTTGAGCGCAAGCGTATCACGGTCGAAAGCGGTGATTACTCCGGCATTCAGCTGGTGCCCGCGATTAAGCTGGTTTGTCACACCCCCGAGCGCATTCACCAGCGATACAGGTGCACTCGTGTTTAGCGCGATAGCGTTGCCCAGCGGGCTCACTCCGGCAGCCTCTAACTGAGTCTGAATATCCTGCAAATCCGTCGTCAGTCCGGTCGAATAGCTCGCCGTAAGCGTCGTCCGCGCTGTCACCGCGTAATTCATGCTTGCCTGGAAACCGGTGACACCATCGTGATGGCCATATTCGACCGTGATCTGGCTCTGGTCGTTCGGGAGCAGGGTTGTGCCCACTCCCCATACCCCGTCGTTGATCGAGATATGCGGAGTGGTGTTGTTGTACTTTATGCTCTCGGCGCCGAACTCGCCGAACACAATGACTGACTGTCGCAGCGCGTAGCCGATCTTGTTGTCGAAGATGGAGAACTCCGAGTCACCAGACACGCCGGTGCCCGTCGTCTTGGACGCGTCGATCGTCGTAACGTTGAGGAAGCGGCCCCAGTCACTGCCGCTCGTGAACTGCCCGATAGCTTCTCCGGTGAAGGTCTGTTCACCCGGACCGATCGGTCCACCTATCGAACCGTTGCTGGTCTGGCTGGAAGAGCTCTCCGTCAGGTTCAATCCGAGTTTGCCGGTCCCGAAATCGCCAAACTGGTGCAGCAAGTAGGGGGTGACGCCTGAAGACGTCACCTGGCTGAGATTGGACTTGCTGAGGCTTGCTCCGCCGCCTGAGCTGAACCCGGTGTTCGTTATCTGCGGCAAGCCTAGTCCGACATTGGTGAACCCGCCATTGGTCGGCGCGAGGGACGCGAACACCCGCGCGTTGACGAAGAACGTATCCTGAACAAGTTCCGCGGTTCCGAAGCCCAGGGCCTGTTGTCCAACCGAATTCTGGCTAGAGTTGCGCGCATAAATCCGGAAGACCGGGCTGTAATTGAGGTTGAATTTGATCCGGTTCGAATCGTCGGCAACCGCTATGCCCGGCGCAATCAGCGTAATGAGGTCCCAGCGTCGGTCCGATTCCGACTGGAAAATGTTATCATTGTACTCCTCGCCGAGCGTGATGCGCGGCACGATCTGAAAGCCAGGCCCTGGCTGGATGCCAAGGCTCGGAGGAATGTTCGTCTCGTACTGATAGTTGGGCGTCGGAGTGTTCTCCGCGGGAGACGGGTAGGGAGAGGTGAGGGACGGTGAACCGAGCGGACTCGAACCGAGCGGACTGAGTGGAGACGCGGCTTGAGCCGAGGCCCTCTCAGCCGCGAAGCTGCTCAGCCCGGCCACCAGGGAAACGACGACCACAGCCGTCCAGCCCCGGCCTTGCACTCCCTCTACGATCATCCTCCCCTTCTCGCAATTCGTGTCTCACGATGTATACGCGTAAGAATACGCTCCGAAACTACGCGGGGTGGACATTCGTACCTTATTCAAGAGAAGCGTGATCGACGCGCAACTCTGGATTACATCCAGTGCGGCCTCAACCTCCTCGCGCTGGGTGCTCTCAGCTTCGACCACGAACACTGTCTGTCCCACATAAGGGGCCAGCGCCGAGGGGTCGCTTGTGGACAGGCAGGGCGACATGTCGATAACAATCAGACGCTCGGGGAACCGACGACCCAGGGACTGCAACGCGCGGACAGTCTGCTCGGTCAGGAACAGCTCGGACCGGGCGGTTTGCAGGCCGCCTGCGGGAAGGATGGACATTAAGGGAAACTCAGTCGCGTGCAGCAGGTCTAACGGGTCGCGGCCGGGATCCGAGGCCAGCTCGATCAATCCGGGGAATTGCATCAGCCCGAGCTTATCGCTGAGGGATGCCTGCTTTGGGTCGGCATCGACAAGCAGCACCGGTCGATCTCCCTGGCGTGCCAAGCCCGCAGCCAGATTGAGGGCCGTGAACGTCTTGCCCTCGCGCGGCTTCGCGCTTGTGACCATGAGGAGATTACTGAATCCGTCTTGCCCTCCATCGGCGGGGAACGCGAGACGGACCAACTGGTGCTGTACCAGCCGGAACTCGTCCGCCGCTTTACGCCGCAACGACCCCGGCTCGATAAGGCCGGCCGCGGTCAGCGCCTCCGCCGTGATCGCCGGATGGAGCGATGTCGCGAAACCGTTGACTGTGCCAGGCAGCGGTGCGGCAGACGATGCCGCATCCTGTCCGGCCGGTGCGCCGGTCATCGATGGGGCGGCGCCGCTTTTCAGGAGCTGCTCGGCAGCCCGCTCGATGAGATGCATTTTGTTCAAGGACGCCGCCTCACACCATTGCCATTGTGTGCAGAATACGCACGAGCAGGCCGCCATACACCGCTACGAGACCCAAAATGGCGAGGCTGAACCCCGCGGTGGCGAGCATCGGACGAGACCGGCGTTGGACTGAGAGCAGCGATATGCCGCCGACAACCGGCAAGCCCAGGCTGCGCAAGTCCTCGACGATCCAGAACGATTGATCCAGCTGGCTCAGAAGGACAGGGACCGCGAAACCGATGCCCAGCCCGACCAGGAGAACAGCGGAGACGAGGAGCACCCGGTTCGGAGTGTCGGGGATCGTCGGGAGTATAGGCGGATCGACGATCCGGATCTGCACCTTGTCGGCCTGGGTGTCGGCTGCCTGACCGATATTCGCTGACTGCAGGCGCGATAGTAGGTCCTCATAGCTCTTGCGCAGCACGCTGTAGTCGCGGTCCATATTCTCATATTCGACGACTAGGTTCGGACGCTCCTTTTCCACCTGCTCAAGTTTCCCTTTTAAGTCTTTCAATAGCGCGATCTGCCGCTGCAATGCGGCGATCGTCCCCTTCGTTTCGGCGAGCTTGAGCGCGATCTGCTCCTGCCCGACCGGATCCCCGCTCGGTCCTACCGAAGCACTGGTCGACGGCAAACCCTTAAGCGCCTCGATCTGCTGCTTGGCGGCAATGACATCGGGGAAGTTGTCGGTGTAACGCATTTCCAGCATCTTAAGGTTGGCTTCGGCCGCTGCGAGCTGGGGATTGGCTGCCGCCACTCGGCCGGCGCTGCCCTTGCCTTGCCCTGACATATCCTTCTGCAACTGCTCCGCGAGGATCGTGTTGTCCTGCAGAGATCCCTGCAAGGCATCGAGCTTGGAATTCAGTGCATCCAGTGGCTGTAGCCCGTCATTGTTGTCCTTCTGCCCGTCATTCGAGAACAACGCCGGGTACTGGGCACGGAAAGCCGCGCGCCGCTGATCTGCCGCCCGCAACTGAATTTCATAGGAGGCGATTTGACGCTGCAGGAATGCCCGTGCGTTCTCCATATCCGTCCGGTTTCGGCTGGACGCATTCTCGATGAAGATGTTCAGCAGGGTGTTGACGACGTTCTGCGCCATCTGGGGGCTTCGATCGCTGTAACTGATCCAGAACACCCCGCGCGGATCAGTCGGCTTCTGCGCGACCGTAATCCTCTTCTGCAGCGATGCAATCAACGCATCACGCTGGGCGGCATCGTTGACCGTCAGCTCCAGGTCAGTCTTAGACACCAGCCTCTCCAGGTTCGGCCGGCTCAGCAGCGTCTGCTGCAGCACCGCAAGCCTGTCCGCCGGCGTCGCATCGACCGCCAAACCCTTCAGCAGCGGCGTCAGTACCCGCGTCCGTGTCGACGTAAAGCCGAGAATTGCTCGTGTACTGGTTGGGTATCAGGCTGACCACCCCCCAGCCGATCAGGCAGGCAAGCCAGGCGACCCCAAGTCCAAGCCAGCGGCGGCGCCAGACAGCCCGAAGATACCGGCGGAATAACGTCAGGAATACGTCCATCGCGGAAACCCTAAAACCAGGATTGGGGGATTATAAGCGTATCGCCGGGCTGAAGCCTTATATTTTAACTCATGTCACCATCGTTGATCAGGTCCTCGAGGTGGACATGGATGTCCTCCGTCTTGCCGTTCGGCTCCCGCCGGACCACCAGGGCACGGTTGCCAGCCGCGTATTTCGTCAGACCTTTGGTTTGCACGAGCACATCCAGCACACGTAGTCCATCACGATAGGGAATCGCCTGCGGCTCAGCCGCCTCTCCGATGACTTTGATCTGCTGATCAAGCGGGCCAACGAAATTCTTCACAATCACGGTGACCTTTGGGTCCTTCACGTATTCGGTCAGCCGATGCCCGATGTTGTCGGCCAGCTGCGCCGGCGTCAGCCCGGCCGCCTGGATGTCCTGGACAAGCGGGATAGAAATCTTACCGTCGGGCCGCACCGACACGGAATCCTCGCTTAGCTGCGGGGACTGATAGACGAACACCCCGAGTTCATCGCCCGCGCCTATGATATAGGTACCCCCTTTATCCGGAGCGCCCGAGACGGCTGATGGCTGCACTCCTTGAGGCGGCATTGTGCACGCGGCCAGAATGAGGCTTGTGAGCAGTACGCCAACATGGCGCAGGGGCCGACTAAGCACGCAAATATGATCCTTCATATCGAGGCCCGGCCGTCAAGCACGCTGGTAGGCGCGGAAGGAGTTGAACCCCCGCCTCTGCTACGTAAAAGCAGCGCTCTACCACTGAGCTACGCGCCTGCACGAGCTCGCGCCATCGGGCGATATCGGTCCCGTCTGCTAACATCCCGGCTGCTTGGCTTCAACCAAAAATCGTGGCGCAGGCACCTAAATTACACTCCTGTACCGGATGGTGGTCCCGTAAAGATTTCCTTGACCCTGCTCGAAATTGGGCTAACTTCCCGGACGTTCGTTCGGGACCATTCACGTCCCGCAGCGTGTGGTGATATTGCGTCTACGCAACCATGCGTTGCTGGATGAGCATATACCGGCGGCTCAGGGGGTGCAACGATGACGCGTGTGTTCGGCCGATACGTTCCGGTCGAGATGGCTGTCCTCGCGTTAATCGAATCGCTGGTGAGTTTCACAATCCTCTGGGGCGTGATGTCCGCTCGCGGCAGTGGCCATTTCTCCTGGGCCGCGTTCGATATCCATCTCGCAAACCGCGCCGCTTGGCTCGCGCTCACAATCGTTGTCTGCGCTGTCACAATCGGCCTCTACCGGCTGGAAGTCTGTCTCGACCGCCGCCGCCTTATCCTCAACGCGTCGGTTGCCGCCGTCCTGGCCTTCCCCGCCGCCCTGATCGTGGGCGGCCAGTTCGGCGACGGACTCACCCGCACCTATGCCGTCGGGGTCGCCAAGGTCCTGGTCGTCTGGTTTGCCTTCGCCATCACCATCCGCTTTCTCGCAAGCACTCTACAGAACCACCTGCGGCTTCGCCGCCGCATCCTGCTCGTCGGTGCCGACCCAGCTGCATTGAGCCGAAGCGCCGGCGTGTCCGCCTTGCGCGGCCGCCTGTTCGACCCCGTAGCTTCCTCGATCCCCGTGGCAGAACTCGGGACATTGGAGCCGGAAACGCTGCGTCGCCGCGGCACCTGGGGTATGGTCATCTCAGCCGATGTCGCACATAGCGCCGATCCGCAGCAGCAGAAGGCTCTGATCGATTGCCGCCTGCGCGGTATCCGACTGTTCGACGAGGTGTCCTTCTCGGAGCAGCATCTCGGACGCGTCAATCTGGAGTGCATTGGCGCGTCATGGTTTCTCCAGAGCGATGGGTTCTGGGTTGGGTATCTGTCCTGCGCCGTCAAGCGAGCGATCGACATCATTGCCAGTCTGGTGCTGCTGATCCTGACCCTTCCGCTCATGCTGGGAGTCTCTATCCTTATTCGCCTCGAAACGCCTGGCCCCGCCCTGTATCGGCAAGAGCGCGTAGGACTGCACGGCAAGATATTCACCCTCTTTAAGTTCCGCAGCATGCGGGTGGATGCCGAAGCCGGCGGCAAACCGGTCTGGGCTGCGAAGCGTGATCCCCGCATCACCCGTGTCGGTTCAATCATCCGGCAAACCAGGATCGATGAACTGCCTCAGCTTCTCAACGTGCTCCGCGGAGAAATGAGTTTGACGGGCCCTCGGCCAGAGCGCCCGCTGTTCGTCGAACAACTCGATGCGGTAATCCCCTTCTACGCAGTCCGTAGCTACGTGAAGCCCGGCATAACAGGGTGGGCCCAGGTCAATTACCCTTACGGTGCATCAGTCGAGGACGCTCGCGAGAAGCTCAGCTACGACCTCTACTACGTCAAGAATCGCGGCGTGGTTCTCGACCTTCTGATCCTCATCTCCACGGTGCGGGTCATTCTGTTTCGGGAAGGGGCGCGATAGGCGCTGGGTCGGGCTGACGGAGCGCTCTCACGGTCCTAGCCAAGATGCTTGGCGAAGAAGTCGAGTGTCCGCCTTCGGGCCAGTTCGTACGCTGTCTGATTGAAGCTTCCTCGCTCATCGCAGCCAAAACCATGGCCCGCACCGGGATAGACGTGGATTTCTGCACCCGCCTGCGCCATCTGGATGGCTTCTACGTCTTTCATCGGGATTGATTGGTCCGTTTCGCCGAAGTGCATCTGCACGGGACAGTTCGGGCGTCCGTCCTTGGACCCCGCGATGCCGCCGCCGTACCAGCATGAGGCAGCGCCAAACGACCGTGTGCGCGTCGCGGCCCACCACGCAACCGTTCCGCCAAAGCAGAATCCGACGATGCCAATCGTTGTCAGACCGAGGCCCTTCGCCGCAGCCCCAATATCCACCATGACCTGCTCTTCTGTCAGCTTCATGCGGTACTCGCGGCCCGCCGCCATATCGTCCTGACCATAGCCAAGCTCGACACCCGGCTCGACCCGATCAAATAAGGATGGCGCACAGACCGAGTATCCTGCGGCGGCGAACCGGTCTGCCGCAGACCGGATGTGGCGATTCACGCCAAATATCTCCTGCACCACCACGAGCCCACGTGTCCGGCCCAGCCCAGACATGTAAGCCGAGAGAGTGTGGCCGTCCGCCGCCGTAAGTTGAACGGTTTCGCCCATACGTCCCCCCGCAGCGAACAACAGCAACCGCAAGGATGCCGAAGGCGGCGGTCGCGTCAATCTGGGCGAGCAAACCGTTCGAAGGCTCGAACCAACTCGCGATAAATCGGACGCTTAAAATCGACTGCAAGCACAGGCAGCTCGTTGAGTGCCGCCCACCGCCATGCATCGAACTCCGGGTGCGGGTCGCGATCCAGCCGGATATCTGCGTCAGCTCCGCGGAACCGTAGAGCGAACCATCGCTGCCGCTGCCCGCGATAGCGCCGCGTCATCGCCGCCTTCAGACCCGGGGGGAAATCATAGGTGAGCCAGTCAGGATGCTCGGCGATGATCTCGACATCCCGCGTGCCGATCTCCTCCTCCAACTCGCGCAGCACGGCGGTGCGGGGATCTTCGTCCGCGTCGATGCCGCCCTGCGGGAGTTGCCATCCTCCCGCCGGGCCCTCGAAAGCGTTCGGCACGTCAGCCCGCCGCGCTACCAGCACCCGACCGTCACGGTTGAACAGCAGCGCGCCGACATTCAATCGGTATGGCTTGTCGTTCACTGGGTCGGTTCCGTCGCGGGCGGAGCAACCGCAAGTGCGCTGACCGGGGCAAGCGCCAAACCTTTTGCGGGAAGTTCGTTGGCCCAGGCCGCGATGCGTGCGATTGTCGCGGGTCGCACGGTGCCCGCCAGACCAAGCGCGCTGCCCCGCTCGGCCGCGAGACGGTCCAGCTCGGCCAATTTCGCATCGATCGCGGCGTCATCTGGTTGATCGTCGATGATCACATCCACACGCCGCTGCCAGACAGATGGCAGTTTACCCGCGTCCGGCCGCGGGTCCGCATACAGCAGGCCCCGAGCGCTCAGTTCGTGCAGCACAGGATCAAATGCGTACGACGCATTGGCGAACCGTTCTCCGCGCATGCTGCCCAAAGCGCCCGTCACGCCGACATATCCGGCAAACCGAGACAGTGCCCAATGCAGCCGCTGTTCATTCTCCTCAGGGGTGTTGCGGGTGATCAGCGCCTTGTCGCCAGGATCGTTCAGGGGGAACGATTGTGGCTCCATCGGCAGTGACAGCAGATACTCATGCTCGGCAAGGCGGATCTTGCCCAGCAGATCGGGGCTTATCTGCGCGTAAGGTGACAGCGCGAAGGTGATGCCGCCCGGCAAGCTGTTCGCCGCGTCCTGGCTGTCAGCTCCATTCAGGCCGATACCCGCCAGGATAAGCCCGACTTTCGGCCGCTGATCGCTCGGGTCGAAGCCAGCCGCGTAGACCTGCATTGGCATCCGCCCGTCAGCGGCAATCCGGGGAAGCGGCCCATCCGGCGTGGATTCCATCAGCGCGGGATCCGGATCGGCCACCGGACCGGGCGTGTCACGCCCCGGACGAATCACCTCGGCTGCCGGTGCTAAGGGGGGAGTGACCGTGGCTGTCGCAACAGGAGTAGGAGCCGGGGTGGGGCGTTGCACAGGAGCCGTGGCGGCCCGAGCCGGGACAACGCGCGGCGGTGCTGCAGGCGGTCCGATGATCTGCAGGGCGATCGCCCCGCCAGCGGCAACGGCGAGGACGACGGCCCAGAAAGCCCCCAGCCCTCGCCAGCCAGGATGACGGAACGCGAGCGTCAGCGAGATGCCGACTTCTGTTGATCGGCCATCGCGTTCGCCAGAACCTCGGCCTCCTGCAGTTGGAAGTCGGTCTGATCCGGCTTGGCCGGATCGAAAGCCGGGAACCCGACCGGAGGCTTGTCGGGGATGGTCGCAGCCACCGGCGGCAGGTCGGCGCGCGAAGGAGCCGCATCCTTCGTGCCTCCGCTATTGCTGATCGTGTTGTTCAGATCCCACTCATGATCCGGGCCGAAATGCTCTTCCGGATCACGGGATTCCGCGACCTTCACATCCGGTGCAATCCCCAGATCCTGGATGGAGCGTCCCGACGGCGTGTAGTAGCGCGCCGTCGTCAACCGCATCGCCCCGCCGCCCGGCAATGGAATGACGGTCTGGACCGAACCTTTGCCGAAGCTCCGTTCACCGATAAGCGCCGCGCGGTGGTGATCCTGCAAGGCGCCCGATACGATCTCGCTCGACGAAGCGGACCCGTTGTTGATCAGCACGACGAGGGGAACGCCGGGGATCAGATCAGACCCCTTGGCGTCCCAGCGCTGCGAATCGTCGGCATGGCGTCCCCGCGTCGAGACGATTTCGCCGTGATCGACAAAATCGCTGGAAACCGCCACGGCCTGGTCCAGCAGTCCGCCGGGATTGTTGCGAAGATCCAGGATCAACGCCCGCAACTGACCGCCGCCTTCCTTCTTCAGATGCGTGATAGCGTCCCGCAGGCTGGAATCGGCATTTTCCGTGAACTGTGTCAGGCGGACATAGCCGATGTCGTGCGGCTCCATCCGGTCCTTCACTACCTGAATGTGAATGATCTGCCGCTCCAGCGAAACCAGAACAGGCGTGTCTATGCCCTCCCGCTTCAGCGTCAGCGTAATCTTTGAATTCGGCGGACCGCGCATCTGATCCACCGCTTGGCTGAGGGGGAGGCCTTCTACGCTCTTGCCGTCCAGCGCGGTGATGATGTCACCCGCCTTGATGCCGGCCTTGGACGCGGGCGTGTCGTCGATCGGGCTGATCACGCGGATCAGGCCATGATCCTCCGTCACCTCGATCCCCAACCCACCAAACTTGCCCTGGGTCTGAACCTGCATGTCGCGGAACTGCGATGCATTCATGTACGCCGAATGAGGATCGAGCCCGCTCAGCATCCCGTTCAGAGCATTCTCGATCAGCGTCTTATCGGGCACCCGCTCTACGTACTCGGCGCGCACGCGCTCGAACACGTCGCCGAACAGTGTCAGCCAGCGATACGTGTCCGCCCGGGATGAGCCGGTATCGTCTTGGGCGAAGGCTGGGGTGATGCCGAGATGAGGGGCAGCGATCCGATACGCCGGCCAAGCAGCGATACCAGCAGTGAAGGCACCGCCAAGAAGGAGCATGTTACGAAAACGAGAAGAACGGAACGCCATGTAGGAACCTCGCAGAGGCCAACGGAGCATCGCGAACATTTGAGCGCCCCGCCAGACCTAGTGAACAGCCAACTCTATCCGGTTTTCGGTCCTGCACGTCCAGCCCTGAAATCTTACGTGTTGCTGAACTGATGCCTCCAACGCAACTAACTCGTCCCCAGCGCCAGCGATGGATCGACCGGCCGTCCCTGGCGGCGCAACTCCATGTACAGCGTACCGCCATCCGACGCCATTTGTCCGACGGACATGCCGGATTTGGTCGCGGCGCCCACTTTCACGGCCAGACGGTCGAGACCTGCCAGAACAACCAGCGTGCCGCCGCCGCAGTCCAGAATCACCAGTTGCCGATAGCTGCGAAATGGCGCCGCAAACATCACCTGGCCGGCGCAGGGTGCCAGGACGGCGGCGGCGGGCCCGGTTCGGTAGGAAATGCCCTCGGCGGGTCCCGCCTCGCCGGCATCGCCGAATCGGCGAACCACCGGCCCGATGACGGGGCGGTCCAGGCGGCTCGGCGCATGCAGCGGGACGGCCATCGCGACCCTCTGACGGGTCGTTGCGGAGCGACGGGCCTCCACCTCCAGCTTGCCAAGAAGGTCGCGCAAGGCCGCCGCCTGTTGTTCAAGCGCCGTAGCCCGCCGCGCATCTGATGAAGCCTGCTCTTCGGCCGCGTGCCGGGCCGCATCGGCCAGCGCGGTCTGCCGCGTCAATTCGGCAATTGCCTCGGTCTGTGCCGCTTCGGCGGCGGTAAGGGCCGGCGCAGCTGCCACCAGTGCCTCACGCGCCGTCGCGAGCTTCGTCTGTTCGTCCCGCAGCGCGGCTGCCTGTTCCGCGAGTTCCGCGGATAACGCGTGCATCACGCTCAATCCCTCGACAGCTTGGTCAGGGGGCAGGGCGACCGCCAGCAGAGTTTCCGCCGGATAGCGCGCCAGTCGTTCCAGGATCGGCAATAGTGGCCCGAGGCTTTGTGCCTGCCGTTTGACCCGCGCCTCTGCCTCCTGCCTTGCCTGGTCGAGCGCGGTGAGCCGGGCCGCCGCTTCCGCCGTCGCGTGCTGCGTTTCTGCGACGCGCTGCCCGGCCTGCGTTCGTTCGGCTTCCAGTCGGGCTGCCTCCGCGGCGGCGGCCGCCGCATTGTGGTTGGCCGTAGTCTGATCGGCGAGAGCGGCCGCGCGATCGTGTTCTGCCGCATCCAGTTGCGCGCGGGTTTGGTCCAGTTGGCTCGGCGGTCCTGCCGCGGCCGAGCCGATCAGGAGCAGCAAGGAAATCGCGCTGATCGCGCGTTCAGCCGTCTGCGCCATCGATCAGGCTGTGTCCCGTCATCTCCCGCGGTTGCTTCAGGCCCATCAGTTGCAGCAGCGTCGGTGCAACGTCGGCGAGCCGCCCGTCATGAAGTTTACGGGCGTTGCCGCCGGTCAGCAGAACGGGGACGGGATTCAGGGTGTGCGCCGTGTATGGGCCACCGGTTTCGGGGTCTTTCATCAGCTCGCAATTGCCGTGATCCGCTGTCACCAGCAGCGCGCCGCCCTGTTTCGTTACAGCGTCCGCGATCCGGCCCAGGCCGGCATCCACTGTTTCCACGGCCTTGATCGCTGCCGGAAGGCTGCCGGTATGGCCCACCATGTCCGGGTTCGCGTAGTTCAGAACGATCAGGTCGTATCTCCGCAAATCGATGGCGGCCACCACTTTATCAGTCAACGCGGGCGCCGACATCTCTGGTTGCAGATCGTATGTCGCCACTTTGGGCGAGGGGACGAGAATACGATCCTCTCCCCGGAATTGCGTCTCCTGACCGCCATTCAGGAAATAGGTGACATGCGCGTATTTCTCGGTCTCGGCCGCGCGCAGTTGGGTGCGCCCCGCGTCCGCCGTCACTTCACCCAGCACATGTGTAAGCGCCTCCGGCGGGAACAATGTCATCAGAAACGTGTCGAGCTCCGTGCTGTACTGCGCCATTCCCGCGGCGGCGGTAAAGCGGATCGTGCGTGCGCGACGGAAGCCGTCGAATGCCGGATCGAGCAGCGCGCTAAGGATCTCACGCACCCGATCCGCGCGGAAGTTGAAGCACAGCAGCGAGTCGCCGTCTGCCATCCCCCGGTAATCTCCCACCACCGCGGGGACGACGAATTCATCGAGGGTTTTGTGTTCGTAGGAAGCTGCCATCACGGCATCGGCCGAATCGAACCGCGAACCGTCCGCCTCTGCGATGACGCGATATGCCTTCTCCACCCGGTCCCATCTCTTGTCGCGATCCATCGCGAAATACCGGCCGGACACCGTGACAATCCGCGCTGATTGCGGCAGTGCCGACGCCAGTCGCCGCAGATCCTCTCGTCCGGAATCCGGCGGCGTGTCGCGCCCATCGGTGAATGCATGAACGCAGGTCTTCAGCCCGGCCTGATCCAGGATCCGCGCCAACGCCGCCGCATGGTCCTGATGCGCATGCACGCCACCTGGCGAGACCAGCCCGAGCAGGTGGCACACGCCGCCGCTGGCCTTCGTCTTGCTGATCAGATCAGACAGCGCCTGGTTGCGCGACAGCGATCCGTCCTGGACCGCCGCAGAGATGCGCGGCAGCTCCTGCACCACCACACGCCCGGCGCCGATATTCAGATGCCCCACCTCGGAATTGCCCATCTGACCGTCGGGCAATCCTACGTTCTTCCCGCAGGTGCGTAGGAACGCATGCGGGCAGGTCTGCCAAAGCCGGTCAAAGTTCGGCTTCCTTGCGAGCGCCACGGCGTTGTCCGCGCGTTCCTCGCGCCAGCCGAACCCATCGAGAATCACCAGCATCACCGGCCGGATGGCCTGTTCGTTTTCGGGCATGCACATCTCCGCTAGGGGCGACGGATGCTATAATACCAATCGTCCCAATGGCCGATTGGCCAAAGGGACGATTGGCATACGCGGGGTTGATGGGGTGGCCGCCCGCGAAGGGAACAGGGCCGGACAGGGCAAAGGGAGTGAGAGATGGAAGCGATCGACCGAGACCTGCGACAGGCTGCCGATCAAGGCGCAGTGCCAGGCGTGGTTGCCTTGGCCATGCACGACAGTCGCGTGGTCTACCAGGGCGCCTTTGGCCACCGCGCGCTGCCGGATGGTCCCGCGATGAGCATGGATACCGTCTTCCGCATCGCCTCCATGACCAAGGCGGTAACAGGTGTCGCCGCCATGCAGATGGTCGAGCGGGGAAAGCTGTCGCTCGAGGCACCGGCGGGGGAGATCGTGCCGGAACTGAAGGAACCCGTTGTGCTGGAAGGCTTCGACGAGTCAGGTACCCCACGGACCCGTCCCGCCCGGCGGCAGATCACACTCCGGCACCTGCTCACGCACACCGCCGGTTTCGGCTACGACATCTGGAACAGTGACATCGCGCGCTATTGTCGCGTGACCGGACTCCCGGCGCCGCGCACGGGATTGCTGGCGGGTCTGCGCGCCCCGCTGACCTCCGATCCAGGCGAGCGCTGGCAGTATAGCATCAGCATCGACTGGGCCGGCCGAATGGTGGAGGCGGTCAGTGGCATGGATCTGGAAACCTACTTCCAGACGCGCATTTTCGCACCGCTCGGGATGGAGGACACCAGCTACGAAGTGCGCCCGCACATGCTGCCGCGGCTTGCCACCGCATACGCGCGCAAAGACGGTTCGCTGCAGCCACTGATGATAGAACCAAACCCCGTGCGGGAGTTCTTCCCCGGCGGCGGCGGCCTGCACTCGACCGCGGGCGATTACATGCGCTTCCTGCGCATGCTGATGAATGGCGGAGAGCTGGATGGCTTCCGCGTGTTGCAGCCACAGACCGTGGCCGACATGGCGCGCAACCACATCGACGATCTGCTGGTGGAGAAGATGGTTTCATACAATCCAGCATCGTCCAACGACGTCGAACTCTTCCCAGGCATGAACAAGAAATGGGGGCTGAGCTTCCTGATCAACACGGAGGCCGGGCCCTGCGGCCGGAGCGCCGGCAGCCTCGCCTGGGCCGGCCTTTATAATTCGGTACTACTGGCTCGATCCGCGGGCCCGCGTCGCTGGCGTGCTGCTCACGCAAATTCTGCCGTTCGGCGATCCGGTCGTTCTCGAATTGCTGAATGCGTTTGAGCGAGGCGTCTACGAGCAAGCCCGTTTGTAATCCGCGAGGCGGCTGGAGCGAGATCCTAAAATTTGCCTCCACCCTCAGGAGCGATCAGGTTGGCGCCGTTATGCCACTGCGTACCCAAGTCACGGAGCGACTTGGCATCGAGCACCCAATTCTTGGTGCGCCCATGGCGTTCGCGGCGGGTGGCCGGCTTGCGGCTGCCGTTACGGAAGCAGGGGGGCTTGGCCTCATCGGGGGCGGTTACGGCAACGCCGAATGGGTCGAGCGCGAGTTCGCGGCCGCCGGCAATACGCGCGTTGGCTGCGGGTTTATCACGTGGTCGCTGGCCCGTCAGCCTGAGCTTCTTGATCGCGTGTTATCGCATGCGCCGGCTGCACTTATGCTCTCGTTCGGCGATCCGGCCCCTTTCGGGCCGGCCATCCGACGCGCCGGCAGTGTCCTCATCTGCCAGGTTCAGACCCTGCCCCATGTGCGGCAGGCCCTCGCCGCGGGGGCGGAAATCATCGTTGCCCAGGGAACGGAAGCTGGCGGCCATCGCGGCTCAAGGGCAACTCTGACCCTCACGCCGGAAATCGCCGACCTGCTCGCCCGCGAGAACCCGGATACTTTGTTGGTGAGTGCCGGGGGAATTGCCGATGGCCGCGGACTAGCGGCAGCGCTGATGCTCGGAGCGGACGGCGTGCTGGTCGGCTCCCGTCTGTGGGCGAGCGAAGAGGCGCTTGTTCATCCGAATCATCATCGCGCTGCGATCGCGGCAAGCGGCGATGATACCGTCCGCCAGCGCGCTGCCGACATTGCCCGCCTCTATACGTGGCCGGATGAGTTCACCGGGCGTGTGTTGCGCAACGCCTTCACTGAGAGCTGGGCCAACCGCGAGGACGAACTCAGGCAACAAGCCGAGACCCTGAATCCCTCATACCAAGCCGGCATTGCGGCAGGTGACCCGGATAATGTCGCCGTTTGGGTCGGCGAGGCAGCTGGACTGATTGACCGGGTCCACCCGGCCGCAGAATTGATTCGCGCTATGGTGAGCGAGGCCGATCGGCTGCTCGGGCCATACGCGCGCCGTCTGCTCTCGTAACCTGCTCCGCAATTGAAATAGTTATTAGGACTAACCAATTACGCTCGATCCCACGGGATGACTCCGCCTCCTAAGGCTCTCCGGCCGTCGCATTTTTCGATCCCAAGTCCCATAAGTAGATAACTGAGACGATCGTGAGACGAGAATATTCGATTTCAGCCTCGCAGCACGCTCCAAAGTCCCACCCTCTGGAAACTGAGACTCATCTGAGACTCCAGAAAGAGACGAGAATCTCAATTCACGAGCCAGCACCCCACCCTGCGGAAACTGAGACACGCCCGAGACTCAAAAGGAGACAAAAATCTCAGCTCACGATCCAAAATCTCGCCCTGCGGAAACTGAGACGCAGGCGAGACGCCGCAACGATGCGGCCCGGCTGAGCAGCCCGGCCTTCCCCGCCAATCAGGTTGCGTTCGACGGCCCGCTCGCGAGCACCCGCCCCGCCACGGCATCCAGCTTCGCGACCAGCGTCGGATCGCGATGCGCCGGGCCGGTGATGATCGCGGAATCCAGCGCTGTGTTACAGCCGCACGGACAGAGTTCGCGCTCTGTCCCCAATTCAGGGATTACCGAGCAGACCAATCGGCGTGCATGGTCCGCATTGGCATACAGCACCTTCACCACGGTCTCGACCGTCACATGGTCATGATCCGGGTGCCAGCAGTCATAGTCCGTCACCATGGCGACAGTGGCGTAGCAAAGCTCCGCCTCCCGAGCGAGCTTCGCCTCTGGCATGTTAGTCATGCCGATCACGCTGCAGCCCCAGGTCCGGTAGAGATCGCTTTCGGCGCGCGTCGAGAACTGCGGTCCTTCCATGACGAGGTAGGTGCCTCCGCGCGTAACCGGCAGATCCAGGTCTCGGGCCGAGGCCTCGAGCATGTCACCCAGCCGCGCGCACACCGGATGCGCCATGGATACGTGCGCCACCACCCCCTCTCCGAAGAAGCTTTTGGCCCGCGCGAAGCTTCGATCGATGAACTGATCGACGATGACGAAATGCCCCGGCTCCAGGTCGGCCTTAAGGCTGCCGACCGCGGACAGCGAGATCACATCGGTGCATCCGGCTCGCTTCAGCGCGTCGATATTGGCGCGGTAGTTCAGGTATGTGGGAGACAGCCTGTGACCGCGCCCATGCCGCGGCAGGAAGACACAGCGCACGCCATCCAGCCAACCCTCCAGCAACTCATCCGACGGCGCGCCCCAAGGGGTCTGGACCGCGCGCCATGCCGCACCTTCCAAACCGTCGATCTCGTAGATCCCCGAACCGCCGATGATGCCGATAACCGGTTCCATCAGCGGCAATCCGGCCTAATGAACGTCCGCCCAGACCTTGCGCTTCAGCGCATAGGTCAGGCCGGTCAGAAGCAGCATGAACAGAACGACCCTCACGCCGATCTGCTTGCGCTGAACCATCTCGGGATTGGCCGCCCACTGCAGGAACGTGACGACGTCGTGCGCCATTTGCGGCACGGTGGCTTTGGTGCCGTCGGCGAAATCCACGACGCCATCTTGGAGCGGCGGCGGCATCGCGATCAGGTGGCCGGGGAAGTACTCGATTATAGAATCGCCCGGTGGGCACCTGGAATCCCTTCGGCGGCTCAACGTAGCCGGTCAGGATGCCATACACGTAGTTGGCGTTCCCCTCCCGCGCATTCACGATCAGCGAAAGGTCAGGCGGCAGCGCCCCGTTCAGCGCGGCCCGCGCCGCTTCCTCGTTGGGAAACGGCGAGCGGAACTGATCCGCTGGTGTCGCCGGGCCGGTGATGGGCTGGCCGGAACTGTCCACGCCCTTCGGTACGGTCACCGACGCCGCGATCGACTGGATCTGTGCCTCCGTCAACCCGATGCCGGCGAGATCCCGGTAGTGAAGCTGCTTCATGGAATGGCAGTTGGAGCAGACGTTCTTATAGACCCAGAAGCCGCGCTGCGCGGAGGCCAGGTCGAACGCCCCGAACAATCCGTCGAAGCTCCAGTTCACCTGCGGCAGGGGCGGCTCCTGCTCCTCTTGCGCCCAGGCTGGCATCGCCGCCGGTATCGCACCCAGCAACACAAACGCGGCCGCGGCAATCAGTGATCGCAGCCGCATCATGCCTTCTCCATCGGCTTGGCCACGGCGCCCGAGGGCATCGGTCCTCCGCCCGGCCCGAAGATGGCCTGGGAGATACTGTCGGGCAGCGGCAGCGGACGCTCCAGCACGCCCAGGATCGGCAGCAGCACCAGGAAATGGAAGAAGTAATAGAGCGTGCAGAGCCGTCCAATCGGCACCCAAATCCCGATCGGCTGATGCGAGCCGACCACGCCCAGCACGATCGTCGCCGCCACCCAGAGCCAGATCAACTGGCGGAAGATCGGACGGAACCGCGCGCTGCGCACCGGACTCGTGTCCAGCCACGGCAGCACGAACAGCACGAGGATGGAGCCGAACATGATGCACACGCCGCCCAGCTTGTTCGGCACGGACCGCAGCATCGCGTAGAACGGCAGGAAGTACCACTCCGGCACGATATCGGTGGGTGTCTGCAGCGGGTCAGCCGGGATGAAGTTGTTGGGATCGCCAAGCGCGTTCGGGTGGAAGAATACCAACGCCGCCCAGACGATGATAAACAGGCAGATGCCGACGCTGTCCTTGATCGTGTAGTAGGGATGGAACGGTACCGTGTCCTGCGGCCCCTTCACGTCGATCCCAAGCGGGTTGTTGGACCCCGTGATGTGCAGCGCCATCACGTGCAGGCCGACCACGGCCACCAGGACGAACGGCAGCAGGTAGTGCAGGGCGAAGAAACGGTTGAGCGTTGGATTATCCACGCTGTACCCGCCCCACAGCCACGTGACGATCCCATGCCCGACCACCGGAAATGCGGAGAACAGGTTGGTGATGACCGTGGCGCCCCAGTAAGACATCTGCCCCCACGGCAGCACGTAACCCATGAAGGCGGTTGCCATCATCAGAAGCAGGATCACCACGCCCAGCATCCACAGCAGTTCGCGCGGCGCCTTGTAAGACCCGTAGTACATCCCGCGCAGGATGTGAATGTACGTGACGATGAAGAACATCGAGGCGCCATTCTGGTGCACGTACCGGATCAGCCAACCATAGTTCACATCGCGCATGATGTGCTGCACCGAGTTCGAACGCGAGCTGTGTATTCGGCTGGTAGTTCATCGCCAGGAACACGCCCGTGGCGATCATGATCACCAGGGTCACCACCGCCAACGCACCGAAATTCCACATGTAGTTGAAATTCCGTGGCGTCGGATACGCCATGTACTCCTTGTACATGATTGACGGGATGGGCAGCCGCGTGTCGATCCACGCCAGCACCGGGTTCTTGAATTGGCTCTGGTGGAGACCTGCCATCTGTGTTCCTCAATGCGCCGGCCGATCTGCATCAGCCGCCATTCGATGTCGGGGTGCTTTTGCAACGCGTCAGGAGCCAGGGCAAGGGCCGGACAACCTGCCTGTCGCCGCTGCCGGAGGTGCCGATGTCTGACCAGCCGCCACACGTGTTGCTCCGGCCACAGGCTCAGAGCTGGTTCGAATCGCTGCGCGACCGACTGTGCTCCGCTTTCGAGGCGATCGAGGAGGAGGCCGGAGGAGACGCCCTGCCCGGACGCTCCCAGCAACGCGGCTGGCGTCGCCCGACGCCGGACGGGAGCGATGGCGGCGGCGGAGTCATCAGCCTGATGCACGGGCGGGTGTTCGAGAAAGTCGGGGTGAACGTCTCGACCGTGTGGGGGGAATTCTCGCCGGAGTTTCGCGCGCAGATCCCTGGCGCTGCCGACGATCCGCGATTCTGGGCCAGCGGCATCAGCCTCGTTGCCCATATGGCCAGCCCCAAGGTGCCGGCGGTCCATTTCAACACCCGGATGCTGATCACCACGAAGGGCTGGTTCGGCGGGGGAGGTGACCTGACCCCGATGAGGCTCGAGACCATGCAAGCTCGGGAGGACGCGGCCGACTTCCACGCCGCCTTCCGGGCCGCCTGCGATCGGCACGACCCCACCTACTACGAGCGCTTCAAGGCCTGGTGCGACGAGTATTTCTTCCTGCCGCATCGGAACGAGCCGCGCGGGGCAGGCGGGATCTTCTACGACCACCACTTCAGCGGCGACGCGGCGGCTGACTTCGCCTTCACCCGAGACGTCGGGCTGGCGTTCCTGGACGCCTATCCCCGCATCGTCCGCCGGCGCATGCATGATCCCTGGACTGACGCCGACCGCGTCCACCAGCTCATTCGCCGCGGCCGCTATGTCGAGTTCAACCTGCTCTATGACCGCGGCACGCTGTTTGGACTGCGCACCGGCGGCAACGTCGAAGCGATCCTGATGAGCCTGCCACCGGAGGTCCGTTGGCCCTGAGCCAATCTGGCGGTCCTGACGCGCGGGTGTCATGGTCCCCATTCGATCCAACCGAGGCGAGGCATGGCATCCGACGATATCCTGGTTGAGCAGGACGAAGCTGGGATTGTCACCGTGACGCTGAACCGTCCGGCGAAGCGCAATGCCATCTCGTTCGCGATGTGGCAGCACCTTGGAGAACTCTTCACCGGCTTCGCCGCGCGACCGGACGTTCGGATCGTGATTTTGACCGGAGCGGGAGGGAATTTCTCGGCCGGTGCAGATATCGCCGAATTTCCCCGGATGCGTGCTGATCCGGACGCGACGTGGCGGTACAATCAGGCCGGGCACGACGCCACGATCGCCATTCGTGACCTTCCGCAGCCGACCATTGCAGCGGCGCATGGGTTCTGCGTGGGCGGTGGCTGCGGGATCGCCTTGGCCTGCGACCTGCGGGTCGGCGACCCGACGACGCAAATGGGCATCCCCGCGGCGCGCCGCGGCATCGTTTACACCGTGCTGGATACCGAACTGCTCGTACGGACGGTCGGACTGCCAAGCGCTAAAATGATCCTGTATTCCGGCAACATCTTCCCGATGGAACGCTGCCGGGAGATGCGGCTGCTCGATGAGGTCGAGGAGACGGGGGCTTTGACCGGTGCCATCGCGCTTGCGCGCGACCTGGCGCTGCGTGCCCCGCTGTCTCAGCGAGGTTCCAAGATCACGCTGGAAGCTATCGCGCGCGGCCAAACAGACATGCGTGAGCAGGAGATTCTCGCTGCGCAGGCGCGTGCGGCGGAAAGTGAGGACTATCGAGAGGCGACACAGTCCTTCATTGAGAAACGCCCGCCGGTGTTCCGCGGTCGTTGATATGGATGCCGTCCCGCTTTCTCGCGACAAGTTCCGCAACCCTTTGCAGACCGCGAAAGGTGAGCGCCGTGCTCAGGTCGCACTGAAGGCGCTGGACACGCTATGGTTCAACACAGGCACGCTCTGCAATCTGACTTGTCTTCACTGCTACATCGAGTCCTCGCCGCGCAATGACAGGCTAGACTATCTGACGCGCGACGACGTTCGCAGATATCTGAATGAGATCGCGGATCGCGGATTGCCGACGCGCCTGATCGGCTTCACCGGCGGCGAGCCGTTCATGAACCCCGAGATCATCGGCATGCTGGAAGACGTGTTGAGCGCCGGGTTCGGCGCGCTGGTGCTGACGAATGCCATGAAGCCGATGCGCAAGCTGGCGGCACCGCTGCTGGCGTTACGGGAGACGTGGCAGGATCGGCTGCGCATTCGCGTGTCGCTGGATCACTATACGCAGCCGGTGCACGAGGCGGAGCGCGGGAAGCGAAGCTGGACGCCGACAATCGCCGGCCTGTCCTGGTTGGCACGCAACGGATTCGCGATCGACGTCGCGGGCCGGCGGTTTACAGCGGAGATAGAAGACCAGGTACGCGCCGGCTACGCCGCATTGTTCGCTGAACTCGGCGTGCCGGTCGATGCGCATGACCCTGTGCGCTTGATGCTGTTTCCCGAGATGGATGGGACGCGTGACGTGCCGGAAATCACTGAGGCGTGCTGGGGAATTCTAGGCAAGTCGTCCGAGAGCGTGATGTGCGCCACCTCCCGCATGGTCGTTCGCCGCAAGGGATCGGATCGTCCGACGGTGCTGGCTTGCACACTGCTTGCCTACGATCCACAGTTCGAACTGGGGGCTACATTGGTAGAAGCGTCGCGTGCGGTGCCGCTCAATCATCAGCACTGCGCCAGTTTCTGCGTGCTGGGCGGCGCCGCTTGTAGCCGGTAAGCGGAAGGGGAAAACATGATCGGTCAGCGTCAGTTCGGCCTCCCAATGTCTCGGCGGCATGCCCTGGCGCTGATAGGCGCCGCGAGTCTGGCCGCGCGTCCGGCACGGGCGGATACGCACCTGGCGATCTGGACCGGATATCCCGAACTCCAGCCTTGGTATCAAGCGGTCGCTGCAGAATACGCCAAGACCCATCCGGGTGTTTCGTTCGAGTTCTTCAGTACCTCCCTGCGTGAGGCGGAGCAGAAGTTGACCGCCGCGGTTCCGACGGGAACCGGGCCAGACATCTACGACATCGGCACGAATATCAGTGTCAACTTCATCGATAACGGGTTGATCGATCCGAACCCGCCCGAGATCGACGCGTATCTGAAATCCGGCGGCTGGAACAAATTCCTGATCGACTTCTTCACGATCAATGGGAAAAGCTACGGGTTGCCGCTGCTGGAGGGCAGTCGAGCATGCCTCTATTGGAACAAGACGTATTTCAACGAAGCAGGGATCGCCGAGCCGCCGAAGACATTCCCGGAGCTGATCGACGCGGCGAAGAAGCTGACGAAGTTCGATAGCCAGGGACGAATGACGCGCAGCGGGATCAGTCTGCGCTTGTCGGGGCAGGGCAGCGGGATCGGCGAGAAGTGGCGATACGTGGTGGAAGCGGCCGGCGGGTCGATGATCGAGCCGACGCCGAGTGGCAAATGGCATAACGGCTACGACAACCAGGCCGGCCGTGACGCCCTCACATTCTACGTCGATGCGGTGCAGACCTGGCATATCGACGACCCGAAAGTGCCGCACGACGCGGACGCGTTTGACTCTGGCGCCACCGCCATGCTGTTCCGTGAGGCCTGGGTGATCGGCGACATCCAATCCAAGAACCCGAAGCTGGATTACGGGGTGGTGCCGATCCCGGCCTGGAAAGCCGGTGACCCGCACATGATGATGCTGCAGCCTTGGGGCGTTTATGTGAACGGGCAAAGCAATAACAAGGCGGCTGCTTGGGATTTCATGAAGTTCCTGACGAATGCACCCAACGGCCTGATGCTGACGGAGATGACGGGGTGGCTGTCGCCGCGGCAAGATATCGACTGGAAACCGCTGCTGGCGAAGACGCCGCAATTCGAGGCGTTCGTCTCGCCGCCGCCGGATGTTAAATTCTATGTGGAGCCGGTGCTGACGGCGTTCGACGAGATCGAGACGCGGCTGTCGGATCACCTCACGGCGGCTTATGTCGATCCGTCGCTGAAGGGAAACCCGCAGAAGGTCGCCGAGGCCATTCATCAGATGGCGCAGCAGACCGATCAAATCCTGAAGGATGCCAATCTGTACGGCACGGCCTAACACCGCGTGATCCGGCTGAGCCGGCGCGCCAGGCTGTGGGTCTGGTGTTATGCGATGCTGCTGCCGATCTTGGTGCTTTATGCGTATGTGCGCATCGTGCCGATCGGCTGGAGCTTCGTACTAAGCCTCTATGACTGGAAGCTGATCTCCCGCATCCGGCCGTTCGTGGGATTGCGGAATTACGCGCGGCTGTTTGCCGACAGCAATTTCCAAATCGCGCTGTGGAACACCACAGTCTATTCGGTTTCGGTGGTGGTGATCAGCACTCTGTTGGCGTTGCCTTTGGCCGTGGTACTGGCACGGCGCGGACGGTCGGCGGCGATCTATCAGACCATCTATTTCCTGCCGGTCATCACGCCGATGGTGCCGATGGCGATCGCCTGGAAGTGGATCTATGACTATAATTACGGATTGCTAAATTATATTCTGTCCTTTGTCGGGGTTCCACCGATCGCCTGGCTGACAGACGCGCATATCGCTCTATGGGCACTTGTCATCCTGGGTATCTGGAAGGTCCTTGGCTATAATCTGGTGATCCTTCTGGTCGGCATCCGCAATATCCCGGCGACCTACCTGGAGGCGGCGAGTCTGGACGGCGCATCGGAGTTGCGGACGTTCTGGCACGTCACGCTACCACTGCTGCGACCGATCCTGCTCTATGTCGTTGTCACTGCAACAATCAGCTCCTTCACCGTGTTCGTGCAGGTCTATGTGATGACGCTGGGATCGCAGTCGGCGCCGGGGCAGGCGGTGCGGGTGCTGGTGTACGACATCTATCAGAATGCCTTCCAGTTTTTCCGGATGGGGTATGCGTCTGCCGAGGCGGTGACTCTGACGTTCATCGCACTTGGTTTCACCTGGATTCAGTTCCGTCTGTTCCGGGATGAGGCTGCGTGAGACCGGGGGCACGCCGGCATCGCATTCGTCCCGGCGCCGTCGTAGTGCATGTGATTCTGATTGCGGGCGCCGGCTTCATGCTGCTGCCGATGCTGTGGATGGTGGTGACCTCCTTCAAGCTGGCGGGGGAAATCGCTGTCTGGCCGCCGCATCTGCTGCCGAAAGCGCCGACGCTGGAGAATTACCGCGGGTTGTTTTCGGCGGTGCCGTTTCTGCGATTCCTGTTGAACAGCATGTTCTATTCGGTGGTGGCGACGGTCAGCGTGGTGGTCACATCGGCAATCGCCGGCGCCGTGTTCGGCAAATACCGGTTTCCTGGGAACGGGCCGTTGTTCCTTTTGGTGTTCGCGACGGCGATCGTGCCCTTCGAAGGCTACATGATCCCACTCTATATCCAGCTCGTGCGGATCCATTGGATCAATACGTATCAGGCGATCATCCTGCCGACGCTGGTGATGAGCTTTGGTATCTTTCTGATGCGCCAGCATGTCGCGTCGGCGATACCGAATGAATTGATGGAGGCGGCGCGCGTCGATGGCGCAGGTGAGTGGTGGATCTTCCGGCGGGTGCTGGTGCCTCTTTCGGGAAATGCGCTGAGTGCGGTGGGGATCCTGGCTTTCATCCAGGGTTGGACAGCATTCATCTGGCCTCTGCTGGTGGCGAACAACCAGCTTCTGTTCAACACAGAGGTGGGGCTGACGGCGTTCCAATTTAGGTTCAGCACCGACTATGGGAAGCTGATGGCGGGATCGACGATCAGCACGCTGCCGATGCTGATCATTTTTCTGATCCTGCGGCGACGGATCATTGAGAATATGGCGATGACGGGGTTGAAGGGATAAGCAAGATCGCTCCTGGAATCAGTATGATTCAGGAGGGCGGTTGTCCGATGGAAGATGCCGGCTGGTCAGGGCGGGCCAGTTGCAACTGCCGCGGCGGCTGGCACGTGCGGTTCCCAGGTTTGCTGCGGCTTCGGCCAGACGAAGCGGACGTTATCGGGGATGAAGTTGCGCGCGGACAAGCGTTTTCTGGCATCGTGCCACAGGGCCATAACGTCGCCGTTGCAGCGCATGAGAACATGCTCGACGTCCTGATAGAGCGGATCGGACGGGAGGAGGCCGAGATCGCTGCAAATTTCGCGCAGGACGACGTGAGCCGGGTGGCGGCGGAGCTTCTCAGCAATTTCCTCGGCGGTGGGCAGGACGGTGGGATCGGTGTCCTGAGGCTGTGAGGGTTCGGGCCGCGGTGCGCGGGGTTTGGGCGAGGACGTGGGGCGCGCCGGCGCAGTGCGTACCGGATCGGGACGGTTTTCACGGAGGGCGAGCCTGGTTTCGAGCGCGCCGGCGAGCTGAAGGCCACGGGTGATGCGGGCGAGGATCAGCGCGACGCTGTAGGTGCCGAAGCGGACCGCGATGTCGATGTGGGCTTCGGCGGCGGGAAGGTTTTGCACCGTGGCGGCGAGCTGTTTGCCGAAAGCGATGAGTGCGCGGAGGACGCCGAGCAGGTGGGCGGTGCGGGTGGGTGCGACGGCGGGCGCCGGATCCTGAGGCGGATCGGGGGCTTGGGCTGGCTCGGCGATGGCGGCCGCGGCGGTCACGGGCAGGAAGAAAGCACGATGTTAGAGAGAATGTCAAGGAAAATATTCTTGGTGGCGATTGCATCACCATTTTAAGTCCAGCCTCAGATCCGCTGCATCAACGCGTGCTGGACCCGGGGCAGATAGCTCGAATGCGATTCCCCCCGCCTTGAACGGAAGCACAACCCCGGCAGAGACCAGATGAACGCCGCCCTACGCGACTCTATTCGGCAATCGGCTTCATCACTCCGCCCGAACGCGTCCCGCCCTTCGTCAGAAGTGAATGCCATGATCAGAGACAAGAAGCCGTGGGACACTTCCAAACTCCGGTCTGCGATCACGCGACATTCTTGAACTTCGCCGAAGCGTTAATAGATGTGAAATCGGGATAAATAACGGGAAACCGAAGGCGAAAGCCATTCGGACAGAGGAATCTCTTTGCAATTCGTTACGATATATCTTTCCGATGCTAACAGGATTGCAGCATTCTGAACATAGACAAAATCTGTTCTATTTGGAAAAATACGAATAGCTCCGTCTGGTCCATCCGACTTTCCTAGAATCGCTATCACGCTCGGGCTAAGAGGCATTAGTGCCGTGGCGCTTTTGGATGCAAGGAATTCGAAGGCATTTGTTGGCCGAGAAGCTTCCTTTCGTTCTATAAGCACGCAAGGTGCGTCCGATGTGATAAAGGCGGCCGGGTCGTCGGAGATAAATAACTCCATAGCCATCTCATCCAATCTCTCAAGCACTTTTGGGAACGAAAACATGGTGAATATTTGACTGGAATTCTTTCTGATATTTTTAATGGCTTGCAACAAACCTATTCGTGATTCAGGGTCTAAATCTTCTATCTCACATGTATTTTCGGCAGTTTCCAAGGGGCCAATGCGGCCTCGGAACTTCGGTGTTCGAACCAGTTGAGCGGCGATAAGACTGCGTATTGCTGCAAGATCATCATCAAGCAAAGGCAAGCCAGACGAGATGCGGCTGACGAGCGGCGCATATGCGTCCTCGATGGCCGAGAACATACGTTCTAGGCTCAGATTTCTCTGTCCGTGTGCCATCATTGTATTAATTTCCACCTCGCGAAACGTGGCACGGGGCGAACATCGCTTTGGCACTTCTGGACGTACTTTTCTTCTAATCCAATGAAACGCGCCATTGGGAGTAGAAGGGTCGCACCAAAGTCGTTGGTAGAAAGCTGGCACCCAATGTTGCAGACGCCTATCGGACGGAATTGTTGTTATGTCCGCCGGGTGCTTGCGAAAAGTGAGGGGCATCGCGTCTCAAGTACCTAAAGTCGTATGAATCCAAGCATATTGACTAAATCGGAGAGCTTCCGTGTCGACTAGCCCTCCATAACCGAGGTCGCCAAGGGACGAAAACACAGTTGTTGATCTGTTCGGCCCCAGGCGGGCAGATGCGGCAGAGGCGAGCCAGAAAGTCGTCGCGATCATCCGGGCGCGGCTGCGCGCGACGCTCGCGCTGGTGAAGTCGTCGTCGATGATGCCGTGGTCTGATCCGCTGGTTGTCGTATGCGAAGACAATGCCTTTCGCGTGGGCAAGGACGCTCTTCCATCTGAAGGCGCAGCGCTTTGGGCGGAGTTCGATCGAGAGATGGACCGTCTGTATGCGGTGATGAATGCCGAGACTGTAGACGGCGAATAGCTGCAGGCCACCTAAGCTGCCTTCGCCTGATCGGCGATTCGCGCCAGCGAGCCCAGCGTGTCCCGCGCCATCCGCACCCGTTCCGCCACATCCATTTCACGCGAAACGGCCAGTTTGTGGTCCGGGCGCAACCGCACGAGGCCGCCCTTGCTGCCAAGCCATGCGACGAGACCGGCGGGGTTGCGGAAGGCGTTGCCGCGGAATGTCACGACCATGCCCTTAGGCCCGGCTTCGAGTTTCTCCACGCCGGCCTCACGGCACGCGCGTTTCAACGACACGACCGCAAGCAGGTTCTCCACCTCGGGGGGAAGTGGGCCGAAGCGGTCCACGAGTTCGGCGGCCATCGCTTCGGTCTCGGCGTCGGAGGCCAATGCGCCGATGCGGCGGTAGAGGCCAAGGCGAACGGGCAGATCGCGCACGTACGTCTCCGGAATGAGGACCGGCAGACCCAGCGTGATGTTGGGCGTCCAGTCGCGTTCCTCCGCGGCGCGCTTGCCTGCTCCGGCGCGCAGATCGGCGACCGCGTCCTCCAGCATCTGCTGGTAGAGTTCGATGCCAACTTCGCGGATGTGGCCTGACTGTTCATCGCCGAGCAGGTTGCCGGCGCCGCGGATGTCGAGGTCGTGGGAGGCGAGGGTGAAGCCGGCGCCGAGGCTGTCGAGAGTCTGCATGACTTCCAGGCGTTTCTGCGCGGCAGCGGAGAGGCGGTGGGTCTGCGGCCACGTCAGATAGGCGTAGCCGCGCTGCTTGCCGCGGCCGACGCGGCCGCGAAGCTGATAGAGCTGGCCGAGGCCGAACATATCAGCGCGGTGGATGACGAGCGTGTTAACGGCCGGCATGTCGAGGCCGCTTTCCACGATGTTGGTGGAGAGCAGGATGTCAAACTTGCCGTCGCTGAATTCCGTCATGACGCGTTCGAGTTCGGTCGGCGCCAGCCGGCCGTGCGCCTGAGCCGTGCGCGCTTCGGGTACGATCTCCCGCAGGCGCTCGGCGATGCGGGGCATATCCTCGATGCGCGGAACGACACAGAAGACCTGGCCACCGCGGAAGCGCTCACGCTGAATGGCTTCGCGCACCACGACGGAATCGAACGGCATGATGAAGGTGCGCACGGCGAGCCGGTCCACCGGCGGCGTGGCGATCACGCTCATTTCCCGCACGCCGGTCAGCGCAAGCTGGAGGGTACGGGGAATCGGCGTGGCGGTCAGGGTCAGCACGTGCACGTCCGCACGCAGTTGTTTCAGCCGTTCCTTGTGTGCGACGCCGAAATGCTGCTCCTCATCGATCACCAAAAGACCGAGTGCGGCGAACTGGATGGACTTAGCGAGCAGCGCGTGGGTCCCGACGACGATGTTGACGGAGCCGTCGGTGATGCCCTTGCGGATCTCCGCGGCTTCCTTCGCGGGCACCATGCGGGAGAGTTGCGCGACGCGCACGGGCAGGTCGGCGAAGCGTTCGGAGAAGGTGCGGAAGTGCTGGCGGGCGAGCAGCGTGGTCGGGACAACAATCGCAACCTGGGCGCCCGACATCGCGGAAATGAAGGCGGCGCGCAGTGCCACCTCGGTCTTGCCGAAACCGACATCGCCGCAGATCAACCGATCCATCGGGCGGCCGGAGGCAAGGTCTTCCAATACGTCGGCGATGGCGCGGGACTGATCCTCGGTTTCGGCGAAGGGAAAGCGGGCGCAGAACTCGTCGAAGCTGCCCTCAGGCGGCATCATCACGTCAGCGTCGTGCACCTTGCGTTCAGCGGCGGTGCGGATCAGCGCGGCGGCCATGTCACGGATTCGGTTCTTCATCCGTGACTTGCGGGTCTGCCATCCGGTGCCGCCGAGCTTGTCGAGCGCAACACCCTGCTGCTCACTGCCGTAGCGGGAGAGAACTTCGATGTTCTCGACGGGAAGAAAGAGCTTCTCGCTGCCGTCGTAGATCAAGCGCAAGCAGTCATGCGGGGCGCCGGAAACGCTGAGTGTCGTCAGGCCGTCGTAACGGCCGATACCATATTCCTGGTGGACGACGAGATCGCCTTCGGCGATTTCGGTGGCCTCGGCGATGAACTGGTCGGCGCGCTTGCGGCGTCTGGGCGGTCGGCTGATGCGTTCGCCGAGCAGGTCCTGCTCGGCGACAAGGGCGAGGCGTTCGCCGACAAAGCCGCGTTCGACACCGAGTACCACAAGAGAAATGGAGCCGGCGGGTTTCCGGCGTATGGCCGCCCATGTGTCCTCCGGCGCCGCGTCAGCCACGCCATGTTCGCGCAAAAGATTGGTCAGGCGCTCGCGCGAGCCGCGGGTCCAGGCTGCGAGCACGATGCGCCGGCCTTCATCGGCCCAGCGGGCAGTCTGGGATTTCAACTGGTCGAAGACGTTCGTGCCGCCGCTCAGGCCTCCCTGGGCTGATGGCACCTGGGAGAAGATCGGGCCGGGCCGTCCGGTCCCGTCCACACCGACCGCGCCATCTGGCTTGGCGAACGGGCTGAAAGCCAGCAGTGGGCTGGCGCCGAGCATCCGGTCCCATTCCGCCTTGGTGAGATAGAGCTTCCCCGGCGCCAGGGGACGGTAGGGTACCTCGTTCTCCCGCGGCGGCAGTTTGCGGGCATCGTAGTGGTCCGCGATCATTTCCAATCTGGCGGCGAGGACCTGATCCGACTGGTGATCCAGGCTGACGGAGGCGCCGGGCAGGTAGTCGAGGAGCGTTTCCATTGCCGGGTGGAACAGCGGTGCCCAGTGCTCCATGCCCGGGTGGCGACGGCCTTCGGAGATCGAGAGATAGATCGGGTCCTCGGCAGCCTGTTGGCCGAAGAGTTCCCGCCATTGGGAGCGGAACCGGGAGACCGAGTCCTTGTCCAACGGCACTTCTGACACTGGGCGGAGCACCAGGCGGTTGAGTTTGCCTTCGCTGCGCTGGGTGGCGGGGTCGAAGCTACGGATGGATTCGACGGTGTCGCCGAACAGATCGATGCGCACCGGATCGGCCTCGCCCGCCGGGAAGATGTCGATGATGCCGCCGCGGATGGCATATTCGCCGGGCTCCATCACGGTGTTGGCGCGGCCGTAGCCATTGGCTTCCAGGAAGCGGGCCAGTTCGTCGGGGTGGAGATCACCGTTGACGGCGATCTCCTGGCTGGCGCCCTGGAAAGCAGTCCGTGGCGGCACGCGCTGGACCAACGCGTTCACGGTCGTCAGCACGACGCGCGGCTTGCGCGCGGGTTCGAGCAGCCGGGCGAGGGTGGCGATGCGTTCGGAGACCAGGGCGGGGTTGGGTCCGACGCGGTCGTACGGCAGGCAGTCCCAGGCGGGGAATGACAGGATGTCGGCTTCGGGGAGGACGAAGGTGAGGGCCTCGGCCAGCCGCGCCATGCGGGCGTCGTCACGGGCGACATGGAGAATGGGGCCGGAAAATTCGGCACGCCGGCGAGCGAGGAGGAAGGCGTCCCAGCCTTCGGGGGCGCCGTAAACGACGGCGGGTTCAGTCACGAATGGGTTTCCTTGATGCGGCGAAGCATGGGGGTGTCGGCGTCGGACGGGATCGGGGCGCGGCCGGTCAGCCAGTCAGCCAGGGCCGGATCGGGAAGTTCGAGCAGGGTTTCGAGTTCGGCGAGTTCGTCTTCGGAAAAGGTGCCGATCCGGGGTGCGACGAAGCCGCCGATCAGCAGGTCGTTCTCGTGGGTGCCGCGATGGGTGGCACGGTACAGCAGGCGGCGCCGCCTGGGGTCCAGGTCGGTCTGGTCGGGCGGAGTCATTGGCGTGGATATAGGGAAGATGAGGGCCTCCGGCCAAGCATCGGGCGGGAATTCAGACCGTCTCGCTGCCGTCTCAGTTTTCGATTTCCAGGATTCCAGATCGTGGGATGAGACAGCAGACGCCCGAGGTAGGATTTGATGGGCCGCAAAAGCTGCCAAACGTGTCTCTCTTGAGTCTCAGTTTTCGTTGTCGGAGATTCTGTCTACTAACATGAGATGACGAAGTTCATTCCACTCAGATTGGTAGCGTTAGTCCTACTGTCAACCGCCGTGCCGGAGCCTGACGCGGCAGGAACTCAGGGAAGAGCAGCTTGCTGCCGTGCATCTTCGCGAATCAGATCGGCGGCTTTCTCAGCGATCATGATCGTTGCGGCATTGGTGTTCCCCGATACCAGCGTCGGCATCACCGAGGCATCAACGACCCGCAATCCAGCAACGCCGTGCACGCGAAGCCGCGAATCCACCACCCCATCATCCTCTCCCATGCGACAGGTCCCGACGGGATGAAATCCGGTCGTGGCGGACTCGCGTATCGCGGCAAGAATGTCGGCATCGGTCTGCGCATCGGGGCCCGGACGAAGCTCTTTTATGATCAAGGGGGCCAATGAGCCTGTTGCGGTCAGATGGCGAACCAACCGCGCCCCGGCCAAGGTTATCGCCTGGTCGTAATTGGTTGAGAGATAGTTGTACGTAATCGCCGGTGCTGCCGTGGGATCGTTGGATGTAATGCGGATGTGCCCCCGGCTGGAAGGGCGCATGGGATAGAACGCGATGGTGAAGCCAGAGAAGAGATGCGGCTTTCGTCCGCGATCATCGGCGCTGACCGTGCTCAGGAACAACTGCATGTCGGGGGTCTGCGCATCAGGCATGACCCGGGTGATCAGTCCCGCGATCATGACGCCGACGGCCATCGGGCCATCCCGGAACACAGCATAACGGAGGCCAGTCTGCAGTTTCCGCAGCGGGTTGCGCAGGGCGTCATTTGTCGTGATCGGCCTTGTGCACTGGAACATGAAGCGTTGGGCAAGATGGTCTTGCAGGTTCGCACCGACGCCAGGGTGGTGACTGACGACAGGAATGCCCATGGCGGACAGCAGGTCATCGGGGCCGATGCCGGACAGCTGAAGCAGTTGGGGCGACTGGATTGCGCCGGCGCTCAGGAGCACCTCCCGCGCGGCGTGCGCCTGAACGGTTTGGTCGCCTTGGCGATACTCGACGCCTGTGGCACGGCGACCGTCAAAAAGGACGCGCAGGACGCGGGCGCCTGTGATCACCTGCAAGTTCGGCCGGCGTTTGGCTGGCCGCAGATAGGCCCGTGCGGCGGAGCAGCGGAACCCGTTGCGCGTGGTCAGCTGGAGATAGCCGGCGCCCTCCTGGCTGGCGCCGTTGAAGTCGTTCGTCTGCGGAATGCCGAGCTCCTGCGCCGCGGCAATGAGCGCGTCCGCGAGTTCGTGGCGCCCCTTGATGTCGCTGACCGATAACGGCCCGCTCCCACCATGATACGGGCTGGCGCCGCGCGAATTGCGTTCGGATTTGATGAAGTACCGCAGGACTTCCTGGCCGTTCCAGCCGGTCGCGCCCTGGCGCTCCCATTCATCGAAATCTTCGGCCTGGCCGCGGATCTGGATCATGCCGTTGATCGCGCTCGATCCACCCAGAGTGCGACCGCGCGGTGTATAGATGCTCCGTCCATTCAGATTGGGTTCTGGCTCGCTGTTGAATCCCCAGTTCAGGTCTGGGTGGAACATCGTTTTGCCGTAGCCAATCGGAATGTGAATCCAGGGGTTGGAATCGGGCGGCCCTGCTTCCAGCAGCAGCACTTTGTTATTCGGATTTTCTGTCAAGCGATTGGCCAGAACGCACCCGGCGGAGCCCGCGCCAACAATGATGTAGTCGCTGTTCATGCTGGAACGGCAAAGCGGAGACGCTCGCCTTCTTTCGCGAACAGGTGAAGCTTGCGGGCGTCGAAGGAGAGGCTGACAATTTCGCCCTCCTGGAAGCGCTGGGTCTGCGGAACTCGCGCGCGAATGAGATGATCCTCCAGCTTCAAATCGACGATCGTCGTCTCTCCGAGCAGTTCGGACAGCAGCACGCGCGCGGGCAGACCGGTGGGACCGATCGTCACGTCCAGCGGGCGTACGCCTACGGTCACATCCTGATCCGGGAGCGCCAGATCCTCGGGCAGATGAAAAGTGTTGCCGGCGAGCCGGAGCGTGGTCCCGGAAATGTGGGCGGGCAGCAGGTTCATGGGCGGGCTGCCGAGAAATCCGGCAACTGCGACCGATGCAGGTGCGGTAAAGACTTCCTCGGGCGAGCCGATCTGAACGATCCGGCCGTCCATGAAGATGGCCATGCGATCAGAGAGGCTCATGGCTTCCTCCTGATCGTGGGTCACATAGACGGAGGTGACGTTCAACGTGCGCTGAAGCTGCTTGAGTTCGGCGCGGGTTTCGAGGCGGAGCCTCGCGTCGAGGTTTGACAGCGGTTCATCGAGCAGAAAGAGGCGGGGCGACCGCACGATGGCGCGTGCCAGGGCGCAGCGCTGTTGCTGTCCGCCGCTGAGCTGACCGGGGCGGCGGTGCAGCAGATGGCCAATGCGCACGCGGTCGGCGGCGAATTGTACCTTCTGGGCGATTTCAGCGCGGCGCGTGCCGATCATGCGCAGTGGGAAAGCGATGTTTTCACCCACCGTCATGTGCGGATAGAGCGCGTAGCTCTGGAAGACCATTGCGACATCGCGATCGCTAGGGGAGGAGAACGTCACGTCCTTGCCGTCGATCTCGACCATCCCGCCATCCACCCATTCCAGACCTGCGATGATGCGCAGGGTGGTCGTTTTTCCCGAACCGGATGGGCCGAGGAGAGAGAAGAACTCGCCCGGACGGATCTGCAGCGTGGTGTCGTGCAGCGCGACGGTTTGTCCGAAGCGTTTGACCACGTTGTTCAGCTGGACGGAGGCGCTGGCGGTCATCGGCGTGTTGTTCCTTTGACGGCGCCTAGGGTGAGACCCTTAACGATGTGCTTTTGGGCGGCCATTCCGAGCAGGATTACGGGCGCCATCGCGACGAGCGCGCCGGCCGAGAGCCGGGCCCACTGAGTCTGTTCCAGAGAGATGAAATTGAACATGGCGACGGTGACCGGGCGCACGTGACGGCCGCCGAGAACCACGGCGAACAAGAACTCGTTCCACACGTTCAGGGCGACGAAAACGATTGTCACGGCAATCCCGCCACGAACCTGCGGCAGGATGACGTACCACAGCGCCTTCAGCCGGCTGGCGCGGTCGATATAGGCGGCTTCCTCCATCTCTCGCGGAATGTCCTCGAAATAGGAGACGAGCAGCCAGATCGCGAATGGTAATGAGAAGCAGATATAGACCGTGGTGAGGCCGGTATAGGAATCGAGCAAACCGATGCTGGTGAAGATCAGGAAGTAGGGAATGACGAGGCCGATCGGCGGCAGCATCTGAGTGGCCAGGATGTAGAATCCTACCGGGCGCCGGAGTGGAAGCTGCAGGCGCGCGAGGGAGTAGGCGGCGGGCACCGCAAGCAAGATGGTGATCGACGTAGCGGCGATGGTGAGGATGGCGCTGCTCAGCAAGTTCGGCAGGATGCTGACGGAGCCACCCAGCACATCGGCGTAGCTCCGCAAGGTGGGATGGAACGCGCTGATCGGCGGATAGGCGAGAACGTCCTTTTCTGTCTTCAGCGACGTGACGCCGCCCCAGATCACCGGGAAGACCCACATCAGCAGAAAGACCGCCAGCACGAGAGCGGTGAGGATCGCGCGGAAGCGCCTCATGCGTCACGTGCCCGGCGCAGGCGGAAGAGGACAAACGTTATGCTGAGCGTCATCACGAGAAGCGTGACGCCGAGCGCCGCGCCGTAGCCGATCTGCAGTTCGTTAAACGATGTGCGGTAGGCGTAGAGGTTGAGGATCTCGGTCGCGGTGCCCGGGCCGCCACCGGTTGCGGCGAAGAGCGCGGCGAAGGCGGACAGCGCCACGGTGATCCGCAGGATCACGACGATCATGATGGCGGGACGCAGGAGGGGAAGGGTGATGTACCAGAAGCGCTTGATTGCGTTCGCCCGGTCGATGCGAGCGGATTCGTAGATGTCGGCAGGCAGTGTCGCGAGAGCGGCGAGGAACACCAGGAAGGCGAAGGGCGTCCACTGCCACGTGTGGATGCCAATTACGGAAATTAGCGCCAAGCCTGGATCGCCGAGCCAATTATGCGATCCAAGGCCGAGCGAAAGAAGCAGGTAGTCGAACACGCCGAAGGTCGGCGTCAGGATCAGGGTGCGGAAATAGAGGCCGACCACGACGGGGGCAAGCACGATCGGCAGGATGGCGATGAGGCGCATCAGCCATTGGCCGTAGCGAAGCTCGCTGATGGCGAGGGCCATTGCGAGCCCGATGACCACCTGCAGCACCACAGTGGACGCGGTGTAGATAATGGTCAGGCGCAGCGCGTTCCAGAACTCGGAGTCCTGGGCCATGTCGACCCAGTTTTCCACCCCGTTGAAGTGATTCATGAACGGCATGGCCGGGTTAAGGCGATGCAGGCTGCTCCAAATAAGAAAACACACCGGCACGGTGGTAGTGATGAGCAGAAAGATCAGGCTGGGTGCGATCAGCGTTAGCGCGAAGGCATGCTCATTCCGACGGGATTGCACCGTGCCGGGACGTGATGTCACCATGGAAGTAAGGTTTCGCGTCAGCCGCGCATCACTTTGTCGATGTTCCGCTGTGCATTGTCCAGCGCGCCTTTGGGCGTTGCCTGTCCGACCAGAGCCTGCTGCACGGCGACGGCCATGATATCGCCGATGGCGGGCCATTCGGGAACACGAGGCCGCCAATCGGGGTCGGTATCATGCTCCATGCTTTCGGTCGCGGCGGCGAGGAAGTCCTTTCCGATCCCGCCGACCATCTGGGCGTATTCCGGCGAATTGAGCAGGGAAAGGCGGTCAACGCCGAGGCGGGCGACGCCTTTGGGCGGTACGTGGATGGAGGTGCACGCCTGCATTTCCTGGCAGGTGGACCACTGAATGAAAAGCCAGGTGGCGTCGCGCGTGCGTTTCGAAACGGCGGCGTTGATGCCGAAGCCCCAGTTCCAGATGGATGTGACCCGGCGGCCTGATGGACCTTTCGGCCAGCGTGCGAACCCGATCTTGCCGATCACCTTCGAACGGCTTGGATCGACGATGACAGAGGCCTGTGAATCACCGTCGATGTAGGACGCGAGAATCCCCTGGCCCATCGCATCGGCAATGTCTGGCCAGTTCCAGTTCTCCACCCCTTTGGGTCCGTATTTACGGTCGAGGTTGATGTACCAGTTTAGCGCGGCCTCGGCTTCCGGCCCGTTGACCTTCACCTTGCCGGAGGAATCAAACCATTTGCCGCCGAATTCGCAGAAGATCGACGGGTAGATGTACATGTTCTGGCCGGGGCCGGGGAAGCCGCGCAGGGCTGCACCCCACATGCGATTGCTAGGGTCATTCAGTGCGGCGGCATTCTGTGTGTATTCGTCGAGAGTCTCGGCTGGCTTGAGACCGTGCTGTTGATAGAGGTCCGTGCGATAGACCTGGACCGTCGCCTCGCCGTCGAACGGGATGCCGTAGATCTGGTTCTGATAGCTGTTCGCCGCGCGCCACGCGGGAATGATGTCGTCGAAGCGGTACCAGGCGGGATCGGTCAGCTTGCTGTCGCCGACATAGTCCATGATGGGGACGACCCATTTATTGGCGGCATAGAGCGGCCAGTACATCGGGTCGGTGAAGGATGTCGGGTACGTTCCGGTCTTCGATTGCAGATCGAGCACGGTCTTGTTGCGGATCTGGCCCGGCGGAATTTGCTCGAACGTCACGCGAATGCCGGTCAGGTCCTGAAACTGCGGCGCCAGCGCCATCCAGCCTGCGTAGAACGTGGTCGGGATGACGGCGACGTTCACCGTCTCTCCTTCGGCTTGGCGCCAGTTGATCTTGGCGTCCAGATACGGAGCCAGCGCATTGTCGGCGGCGTGCGCGGGATGGCGCAGGATCGCAGGCAGCGCCAGTGTGGCTGCGCCGAGTTTCAGTACGTCACGTCGTTGATGTGTCCGGTTCATTTCTATCCTCCCGTGTTTTGATTGCAGTGTTCGTCAACCAGCAAAGCTCGACCGTAGTTGGGCGGCCCAGCGGCCATCGCGGTTGGTGATGACCCAGAGTGAGCGGAATTCGCCGAGGACCGAGCCGTCCTTGCGGTAGCGCGCGAAGGTCACATCGAGATGGACCTTGGTGTCGGACGCAGCGATTGGGATGCGAGACAGCCAGGCGCTGTGATGCCAGCCGTCACCGGCGCGGGCGAGGAAGTCGGCGAAGTAGGTATCGGGTGTTTGCCAGACACGCATGGTGCTGCCGGCGAGGCGATAGTGCGGGAAATGCAGGGTGGCGGCGAGGCCGGCATTGTCCCGCGCGTTAAGCGCGCTCATGTGCCGGTCGAGCACATCCAGGGCGGCGGCAACGGGTTCGGACGGGAAGGATTGTGTCATGCGCGCGCCTCAGCCGATCAGATAGATCGGGCTGGACCAGGCTTGGTGCCCATCTGATTGCGTCACGCGCACCCATACCGGCAGATCCGTGGGGCCGCTGAAATGCACCGCGTGTTCGAGAGTGATGCGGGCGGGAAGTTGCTCCGGCAGGCGGCGCAGGGTGATCTGGCGCGCCAGGCCACCGAACGGCAGGACGGTGGTGTCCTGCTGGATGTCGCGTGCGATGAAGCGACCGCCGCCGAGATGCGTTTCGAGTGCAATCACTTCCGTGCTGCCGTCTTCGAGCCAGAGATCAATGCCGGCCATGTTGCCGGTGGTGACCGATGTCCATGTCAGTTCACGCCCGAGGACGGTTTCGTTCAGGGGATTTTCGGGATTGAGGAAATTGACGGGCTCAGCCCGGCGGAAGCGCCCTTGTTCCATGCGCAACGTACCCCGCCACACGACCTCCCGCCCGCGGCCACGATATTCCGCGCCGGACCACATGATGCGGATGCGGGTGCTTGCGGGTTCTGCAGATGCGCGGACGGAGCGAACAAGGTCCTTGCCGTGGAACACGTCGACGCATTCCAGCGGAGCGGAGCCGATGGCGTCGACGAGGAGGCGCATGGGAGCGTTGCCCACACGGACGATGTCGCCCATCTGCACGGTTGTGACCGGCCGCGCTCCGCAAGGGCCGAGGCTGGGATCATCGTCCTGCAATTCCACCGGTTCGGCGAATTGCCCTGTGACCGAAAGGAACAGGCGCGTGCCCGTGGTGCCGTAGTGATGCCGGTGGCGCAGCGCGGAGAATAAGGCAGGCCGGCTGAGCTCCGGCATCAGGTAACAGGTGAGACCACCGATCGCGCCGAAATGCGATGCGCCCGGGCGGGTGGCGCCTGGCCGGCCCTTATGGTCGTCGCTGTGGCAGACAACTCCGACGCGAAGTCCGAGATCGAACGCGTCATGTAGCAGCCATTCGAAGGTGCCCCAGGTGGAATGTACTTCGACTGCTCGCTCCAGCTCGCCGTCATGGGCTGCGCGCAGGTCGGCATAACGGCCGCCGACATGCGCGATGACCACAGCATCCTCGCCACGCAGCACATCGAACAGTCCGGCCGCGGTGTAGCGATCGGTGTGGGGGGCAGGTGGGATAAGGATGCTGGAGGAACGGTGGATCGGCCGATCCTCCCGCATGAAGAACACGTTGCGATCGCCGCCCATGCCGGTATTGCCCGACCATTCGTAACCCGGCACGGCCACGAAGCGGCCGGGCTGATCGTATTGCCGCGTCAGGTTGTTCAGCCGGCGCCAGAATGCGTCGGTGATCTGAAAGTCGTTGCCCTGATGGCCGACGATGTCGATGAAGGCGCTGTCACGGGCATAAGCGAAGTAAGCTTCGACCGAGTTGGTGCCGATGGTTTCCTCGCTCTGGCCGTGCAGATCGCCCCAGAAGTGCCGGAGGGGAGCGGATTCGACGACGCGTAGCGGGTTGGCTGTTGAGACCACATCGCCTGAGGTGTTCTTGAGGGCGAGCGATACGTTGCCGGGCTGAAGGACGCGGAGGTCATCGAGGACCATGGGCATCTGCCCGGCATGCAGCGTGACGCGTTCCGGCAAGCCGATGACGGGCGTCGAGGCGATAAAGGTCAGGTCTTGCTGAATGCGGTCGGTTGGATTGCCCCAGCGGTCCTCCGCAACCAGAGCGAGGCGGAATGGCTCACCAGCCACGGCGAGCGTCGGACAGATCGCCTTGATACGCACAGCCTCCCCAGGCACCAGCGCGAATGTGGGCGATTGCGGGAGTTCGGTGAACTCGTAGGTGGCGAAGGCGTCGACGCAGACTTTGAGCTGGAAGGCCGGCTCGCAATTGGTCTGCAGCCGCAGTCCCGGCGAACCTTGGCGGCGATCGCCGAAGCGGGTGGTGATCGTATCGCCCTCACGCAGGAACCCACGATTGACGCGAATGAACAGCGTGTTTGCCCAGGGCCGAATGTTCACGCGGTCGATCCGCGCCTCCAACTCCGCGCCGTTGCTGGCCTCGATGCTGGTGTAGTTCGCCGCGGCAGGATCGCGAAGCTGCGGCTTCGCCATGTCGGAGGTCGTGCGCCAGGAGATTTTCAGGTGCCCACTGTCGTCGATGCCGAACAGGCCCGCGGTATATGTCAGGGTGAATTCGGCGTGGCTGCCGGATTCGAACGGGCCGGCCGGCGCAAGGACCGCCGTTCCCATATGCTCGGGCAGGTAGTGTGCAAACGGCACGCGACGGGGACTCCTGGTTAGTGGAGGCTCATTTGCGACGGCAGGTAGAGCGTCATTTGTGGGATGAAGTACAGCAAATAGACCATGCCGATCTCGATCGCGATATAGGGCAGGATGCTCAGCATCATCCGGGTGAGCGGGATGCCGGAGATCGAGGAAACGGTGACCAGATTCAGTCCCGCGGGCGGGTGAATCTGCGCGATTTCCTGATTGACGGCGATCATCACGCCAAACTGCACCGGATTAAGACCGATGGCCGTGGCGATCGGAAAGAAGATCGGAATGGTCAGGATGGTCAGCGCGCCCAATTCCAGGAACGTGCCTAGGATCAGGTCCGCGACGACGATGCCGGTAAAGACCAGGAATGCGCCGCCATGAATGTGGCCAACGAGATCGGCAATTCGCTGCGGCACCTGGAGGATGCCGCTGTATCGCGCGAAGACCGAGCCCGTGCCGAAGATCATCAGCAGCATGGCGGAGGTGAGCGCCCCATTCAGTGCGGCGCGCGCAACTTTCTGCACCGACAGCTGCCGGCGCAGGAAGCCGAGCAAGAGCAGGTAGGCGACCGCGACGGCACCGGTTTCGGTGGGCGTGACCAAGCCGAAGTAGATCGAGCCAATGATGAACAGCGGCAGGATGATGACGGGAAGCGCGCGCCATAGCGCAATCCAGCGTTCGTCCCACGATGAGGAAGGCGCCCGAGTCCGATGTCCGGCGGCGAAAACCACGTAGATCGAAAACAGAATGGCCAGCGTGACGCCCGGGATCACCGTCGCGATGAACAGGCTGCCGATGGATGTCTGCGTCAGCACGCCGTAAATGATCAACGGTACGCTGGGCGGGAGAAGGATGCCGAGCGTTCCACCCGCGGCCACCATCGCGCCGCGCACCTGATCGGGATAGCCTTCGCGCGCCAGAGCCGGGAGCGCGATCAGCCCGATGGTCACGGCCGTGACGGGGCTGGACCCGCAGATCGCGGCGAAGATGGCGCAGGTGGCGATGACCGAGACGCCGAGGCCATTGGGTATGGAACCGACCCAGACCTTGGCGAAGGCGAACAACTCATCCCCGACCTCTGATTCTTGAACCAACATGGCTGCGAGGACGAAGAGCGGGATGGTGACGAGTTCAAAGGTGTTGAGGCTTTGCCAAAGGAAAGAGGTGAAATCGACCATGGCCTGTTGCAGGCCGAAGGTGATCCAGAGTCCTCCGACCGCGGCCATGCCGATGGCGATGAAGATCGGTACGCCGACAGCCATGAGCGCGAACATGGCAATGACGACCAGGAAGATGCCTGCGTCACCGGCGAGAAGCATCGAACGCCTTCGCGGTGGGCGGCACCAGCAGATGGGCGATACCCTGAAGCGTGATGACGAAGCCGCCGATGGGGAACGCCATCTGCGGAATGAATTGCGGAACCGACAGCAGCGTGTCCGACTCCAGCCCCTGGGCGTAATCCGTGAATACCTGCTGAATGCCGGCAACGAGCAACACGAGGCCGAAGCCGATCTGCAGCACGGCGGAGAGGATCGCGAGCGGCCGGACCAGCACAGGAAACCGGTCCGGCACGAGCGAGATGCGGAAATGGTGTCCGGAGTGCAGGCCGTATCCGCTGGCGGCAAAGGCCAGGAAGATGATGGCGTAGCCCGTGGTTTCGAACACCCAGATCGGCGGATCATGAAGCTGATCCATCACGACCTCATAAAGTACGGGCAGCGGGAGCAAGAAGCCGATCAGGGCGGCGGCGACGCAGATGGCGCGAGAGACGGCGGTCAACCCTCGCGCGACCGCGTGGATGACAGGGCGGGAATTTATTGTCTCCGCCCGCAGTGCGAGTTCTATGCCGGGATCAATGCTGGGCATCGATCACGAGCTTGACCAGATCAGCCGGCAGGTGTGCGCGCTGCTCATCCGCGAGAGGCTGAAGGGCCTTCGCGAAGGTGGCGTATTCGGGCGTACCCGGTTCGAGAACGGTGACCTTGACCCCGTGTTGACGCACTTGACCCAGCCCGTCGCCAAACATCTTCCACAGCGCCTTGTTCGTTTCCTGCTCTGCCTCGGCGCCGGCCGTCAGCACATCCTTCTGTAAGTCCGGGGGCAGGGCGTTCAGGGCGCCTGCATTCATCACGTAACTGGTGACGCCGCGGCCCCAAACACCGTTGCCGTCGAGCATGTACTTCGTGACTTCATATTCCTTGAGGCCGACGACGCCCTGGATACCACCGATCGCCGCTTCGACGGTACCGCGCTGGAGTGCGGGATAAACATCGCTGACCGGCATTGTTGAGGGCGCAGCTCCCAGAGTGTGCACGATCTCCGAGCTGGCGCGGTCGTACACCCGGATCGCCTTGCCCTTGAAGTCGCTGGGCTGCAGCAGTGGCGGGCGCGAGATGATCATCGGCGGTCCGTTATCAAGCACCGCCAGCAGCACCACGCCGTGTTTGCGTAAGGACTGATCCAGCGCCTTGAACAGCGGCGTTCCATTGCCGACGAGGCCTTGGAATGTCTGATCCGTGGGCCGGAACATCACGGAATCGAGCAACGCCGCGGGTGGGGAGACGGAGGCCCAAACGCCCATCGTCGAGAGCGAGATATCCACGACCCGTGATTGCACTGCGGACGGCACATCTTGCTCGTTGGCCAACGCGCCCGCCGGGAAGGACTGCACGGCGATCTGACCCTGGGAGAGGGTGGTCAAGGCCTTGGTGAAACTGTCGACGAAGACAGCAACCTGCGGCGTGGCGGGTGATCCCCAGGAAGATAGCCGCAGCGTGTACTGGGCGGCGTGAGCAGGGATCAGGGTGCAGATGCAGAGCAGGGCTGCGATCAGCCCAGTGAATCGACGAAAGAGCGAGGTGATTCGGCGCGCCTGCATGTTCGTTCCCCCCGTTTTTATAGCGGCGTCAGGCCATCCCGACCGGTTCCGGCGGGGGCATCATGGCATCATCCGGACGGCTGCGGATCATGTCTGTCAGTTCCGTGCGGATTACAGCAGCGCCCGGGTCGTCGAACAGATTGTGCATCTCCAGCGGATCATTGAGGAGATCGTAGAGCTCACCAGCGCCGGACCCAAGCTCCAGCGTCAGCTTGTGGGTGCGCGTGCGCACGGTGCGCAATTGCAGCGCGACGCCGCAGCGTGAGGGATGCAGGTCCCATTCGTTGTAGGCAAAGTCGCGTCCGGCATCACCTTCGATCAGGGGTCGCAGGCTGCGGCTGTGCATCGGCGTGTTGGGCGATATGCCGGCGTAATCGTAGAATGTCGCGGTCAGGTCGAGAGTGGACACAGGATCACGCACCACCTTGCTGGCCGGTACGCCGGGGCCACGAACAATGCAGCCGATCCGCAGCAGGCCTTCGTACATCATCGGACCTTTAAGAATCAGGCCGTGGTCACCCAGCCAGTCGCCATGGTCCGTCGTGTAAATTACGATGGTGTTCTCGCGCAGCCCGAGTTCGTCCAGCGCGATCAGGATGCGGCCGACATTATGGTCGATCAGTGAAATCATGCCGTAATAGTTGGCGATAAGGTGACGCAGCTGCTCGTCCGTCTGCTTGGGCGTACGGGAATAGCGTTCGCGGAAATCCCGCAGGTGGTCGTCGGCGAGTTGCGGCGTGGATTGCAGGCTTGCTTTGTGCCACCACGGACGCTGGTCGAGATCCAGCTCACGGAATTCCGGTAAATCGACGTCATCCGGATCGTGCATGCGGCCCCAGGGTTCCGGCGCATCGAACGGGTGATGCGGATCGGGGAACGAGGTCCACAGGATGAAGGGCTCCTGCGTGTGGTCACGCAGGAAGCCGATCGTCCGGTCACCGCACCAGGTCGAGTTGTGCCATGCGGGCGGAAGGGCGGAGTGCCAGGTCTGCGCGGCGCCCACATCGGGCGGGAGATGGGTGGCATAGAGCCGGTTCCTCTCCTCTCCGTTGCCGTCGGCATAGTACCAGCGCTCATAATGCTGACCGGATGGCGGAAATTGCGGCAGATGGATGTTGTGCCCGCCCACCATCAGCTCGACATGATCGAAGGCCATGTAGGGGCCGAACCAGTCAGGTCCATAAAGATGCGTGCTGGCGCGATTCTCCGGTTTGCCTGTCGGTTCGAAGGTATGGAAGGTCGAGAAGTGAGCCTTGCCGATGAAGCCGGTGCGATAACCGGCGCGGCCAAGCTGGCCAGCAAAGCCTGAGGCGCCGACACTGTCTTCGAGATCAATGCCGTTGTCCCATACGCCATGCGTGCGTGGCAGAAGACCGGTCAGGATGCTGGCGCGTGACGGCTGGCACACGACGTTCGGCGTGATGCAGGCTGCGAAGCGCGTTCCATCGGTTGCGAGCTGATCGAGATGCGGCGTTTTCACGCGGCGTCCTTCAAAGCCGAAGCAGTCTCCGCGCTGCTGGTCCGAGGTAATCAATAAAATATTCGGCCGTGCAGCCGGTTTCTTTGCGTCGTTCATGCGTAGAGGCTGACACTTCCCCGCATACGCGCCAAGTGGTACAGGCATGCAGCAGCAATAACCGAAGGATATCGGTTGTGGAGTTCCGCCAGATCGAGCTGTTTCTTGCTGCGGCGCAGCATGAGACGCTGCACGCGGCGGCGGATCACGCTGGCATTTCCCAGCCGGCGCTGACCAAGAGCATTCATCGGCTGGAAGCGGATCTCGGTGTGCGGCTGTTCGATCGGCATGCACGCGGAGTCCGCCTTACGGTGTTCGGCGAAGCATTGCTGTCGCATGCGCAGTCGCTGTGGGCGGAGCATCAGCACGCGACGGATTCAATGCGGGCGCTGCGCTCCACCGCGAGCGGCCTGGTGCGGGTGGGCGCCGGGCCGAGCATGTGTGTCACGCTGCTGCCGGAAGTGTCAGCACGATTAATGGAGCACGGCAATGCCATCCGACTGGTCGTACGGAGCGGACTCAACGACACCATCCTGGCAGCGCTGCACGCGGGTGAGATTGATTTCGCGATCACGACCATGCCTGCCGCGATGGCCAGCGGAATCGTCAATCGGCGGCTGTTCATGGACAGCATCGTTGTCTCGGCCCGTCGCGACCACCCACTGCGGGCGAAGGAGGCGGATTTCGAGGACCTGGCCCGCGCACAATGGATTGTGCCGAATCCGAACGTGCTCACGCGGATGAAGCTGACGGAGCTGTTTCATGCGCGCGGCCTTGACGAGCCGCTGATCCAGATCGAGTCCAACTCCATCCCATATATCACCGAGATGGTCGCCCGAACCGATCTGCTGAGCTACATGCCGCAGGCGCTCGTGCGGGCAGGGAATCTTGGAACGATACGGATCCCGGGAACTGTCTGGAAGCGCAGCGTCAGCCTAAGCTATTGGAGGCGGCACACGCTGACTTCGGCCGGCCGGATGTTCATTGCCCTGCTGGAAAGCGCGGCGCGCGATATGCACGGACGTTAGTTCGCGCGCGCTATAGTTTCGCGAGCCTCACGCGGCTATAAGCCTAGGCTTGTTCGTTTATCCACTGCTCGGCCGGATTAGCAGGCACGGCGTTTGCGCAGCGGCCAGCGCCGAACACGCACGCGCTGCCTGCTCGGCCGAGAGGTTGGTCAAGCGCGCCCGGTAGAGAACCGTGCTGCCGAATGGCTCGGTGGTAGAAACCGCGACGCGCGATGCGCCGAGCAGGGAGGGAACTGCACCGCGCGCGCTGGAGGCCGCGGTGCGGGCGGTGGCGGGTGTCGCGAAGGCGCCGACCTGCACGGCCCAATCTCCGCCGGATGCGAACCCACCCGATATGACCGCAGGCGGCGGAGCCACAGGCAGGCTGGCGTATTGAATACGTGGGGGCGCTGGCGGCTCCGGGTGGTACAGCATGGAGGGCGCGGGGTATTGCGGCGGGGGTGGTTCGGCAGACGCCAGAACGACGGGCGCCGGCGCGCATGGTCGCGTGGGATCGTACGCGGCATCCAGGTCGCAATACTGCGGCGTTGGCTGAGGCGGTGCGGCGGCGACGGGCGCCATCGCGGAGGCGTATATCACGGCAGGTGTGCACGGATGACTCGGGTCGTATGCGGCGTCCGGATCGCAGGTGCCCGGGGTGGGCTGTCGTGCAACGGCGTAGGTCGGCAGTGCGGTGGGGCCGGAACCGCCGAGATGGGGCGCGATGGAAGCGACGTAATTGACCGTCTCGGTCGGCAGCGGGTTGCCGTTGCTAAGATAATCGTCCACCCGACCTGGACCCGCATTGTAAGCGGCGAGGAAGCCCGGCGAGCCGAACCGGTCATACATTTCTTTGATGTAGGCGGTGCCGGCCATGATGTTGTCGTGTGGCTCCCACGGGTCATTGCCCAGGCTGTAGCGATACTCGAGGCCGCTATAGGTGGCGGGCATCACTTGCATCAGACCGATCGCGCCGGCTGGGGACAGGGCATCGGCGGCGCCGGCTGATTCCTGGCGCATCACGGCGCGGATCCACTGTTCCGGCACGCTGAAGCGGGCGGCTGCCTGCCGGATGTATGGCCCCCACGGGTCGGAGGGCGGGCCGGGCGGAGGATAGTAGCGTCCGGGTGTCAGGTTCAGCGTGGCACGATAGGACGGCCCCTGACTCGCGCACCCTGCCAGCGTTGCCAGCAGTGTTAGCGCGATGGCATTGCGTATCCTCGAACTTCCCTGGGGGAGAGCGGACATGCGGGGTAGCCTTAAGTTCCTCTCGTAAGTTACCGGAATCCCTGCGCGCCAAGCAACGGAGATCTTGTCTTGCGGGCCGATTCACCTGACGTTCGCGGTACGCATGCATCAGGATCGGACCACGAGGGATGCTCAACGAAGAGCTGGTGTTTATCGGCACGTGTGACTTGGCGGGCCATGTGCGGGGCAAGGGGCTCCCGGCCCGGGACCTCGACGCGCGTCGTGGAACGGGGGTGGGCTGGACGCCGAGCAACCTGATGCTGTCGGCGGTCGGACCGATCTGGGAGACGCCCTTCGGTACTACGGGCGATCTGATGATCGTGCCCGACATGGATACGCGGGCGCGGGTGGATTTCGCGGATGGCTCGCCGGTGGAGCATCTGGTTCTGGGCGATATCCGCACGCCGGACGGGAAGACATGGGCGTGCTGTCCGCGCGATTTCCTGCGGCGTGCAGTGGCGGAATTGCGCGGCCTGGGCGTGGAGATGATCGCCGCGTTCGAGCAGGAGTTTGTCTATCAGGGGGTGGAGGCGCGGCCGGGTGATCCTTACAGCCTGAGCGCATTCCGCCGTGCAGGCGGGTTCGGTGGCACCCTGGTTGCGGCGCTTCGTGAGGCGGGGTTGCAGCCGGAATCGTTCCTTGCCGAGTTTGGCACAGCGCAATACGAAGTTTCGGTTGCTCCCACTCCGCCGCTGCGTGCCGCGGACGAGGCGGTCATCACGCGGGAGACGGCGCGGGCCACCGCGCTGCGAATGGGCGGTCGGGCGATGTTCTCACCCATGCCGGTGGCGGATGGCACCGGCAACGGGGTGCACATTCATTTCAGTTTTCGCGACGCCGCGGGCGAGCCCATAACGCACGATCCGGCAGATGCTCTGGGTTTGAGTTCCGTGGCCCGCCGGTTCTGCGCCGGTGTGCTGGCGCAAATGCCGGCGCTGTGCGCCATCACCGCGCCGGCGCCTGTTTCCTATTTCCGGCTGACGCCGAACCGCTGGGCCCCGACGCTGATCGATATCCGCGCCCAGGATCGGGCAGCGGCGCTGCGGGTGTGTCCGGTGTTTGCGCCGGACAGCGAGGAAGACGCGGCGCGGCGCTTCAACATCGAGTTCCGTGTCGCGGATGCCGCGTCGAGCCCGTATCTGGCGTTGGGTGCGCTGATTTTCGCGGGGGCAGACGGGCTGCGGCGAGAGATGGATCTGCCGACGGGATCGTCATCACCGCTGCCCCAGTCGTTGGGCGAGGCGGTGGACTCGTTGGCCAGCGATCCGGCGGCACCGGGGTGGCTCGGATCCACGCTGTTCGACGCCTATCTGCGCTTCAAGCGTGCCGAGATTGCGCATGTTCGCGACATGAGCGTGGGCGAACTGTGCGCGCTGTACGGTGAGATTTATTGAACCGTTGCTTTTTTGCGGCGCCACCGTGTGGGGCGGGAAAGGGGCTTCAGCGCGGCGAATCCGGGCGTACGTTCGTTGTCGTCGGCGAAGCGCAAGCGTGCGCTGAGGAACTCCCCCGCGCGTTCGATATCTTCACGCAACACGCTGGCCGCGCGTTCGGCATCGCGTGCGCACAATGCGGCCAGCAGTTCGGCATGCAGATCGGCATGGCGCGCGTGAAGATGCGGCCGGGAATCGCGCATGATGGGGCTGCGGCGGACCCATAGCGTCTCGATCATGCCGAGCAGCAGCGGCGAGCGTGCTGCACGATAGATCGAGAAATGGAATTGGTGGTTGGCGAGTTGATAGCCGCCCTCGTCACCGTCATTGCGGCGCTCGCTGCCATGCCGGGCGGTTGCTTCGGCGGCATCGAGTTCTTCGGTTGTTATTGCGGCGGCAGCGAGACCGGCCGCCATCGGTTCGAGCACCGTGCGCAGGCGGTTGATCTCGGCGAAGCCGGCGCGGGTCAGCAATGGCACGATCGCGGTGCCGCCCGGACCGATATCGAGACACTGCTCCGCCGCGAGCCGGCGCAGGCAGGTCCGCACCGGCATCAGGCCGATCTGCAGGGCGCCGGCAATGCGGCGGATCGACAGGGGTTCACCGGGCGGGAAGTCGCCGCGGATCAGCGCCTCGCGTAGCGCGCGATAGACTTGTTCCTCGAGCAGCGGTGAGGCCTCTGCCGGACGGTTCGTGCTTGGCCTTGACCTGTGATCACGCATGGTATCACACTCTGGTATAACAGCATTCATTATGGGATGCCTGGGGGATGGCCGAACGAGCGTCAAGCAGATGAGGATCGCATCGGTCGAGGCGCTGCACATGCGAGCGCCGAAAGTGGAGCTGAAGGCCGACGGCACGCAGGAAGTGCTGGTCGTGCGGGTGACCACGGACAGTGGCCTGATCGGGCATGGCGAGGCGGTTTCCAACGCTTGGGTCTCTAAGGCGATCATCGAGGCGCCGATGTCGGCGCCGTTCCGCCATGGGTTGGCCGCGGTGCTGGTCGGCACCGATCCCCTCGATCCGCCGGCACGCTGGCAGGACATGTACGAGGCGACGCGTTGGTACGGACGGCGCGGCGCGGCTATGCACGCCGTGTCGGCGGTGGATACGGCGCTGTGGGACATCGCCGGACAGGAAGCGGGCAAGCCGTGCCATGCGCTGTGGGGCACGCGGCGGAGAAGCATCCGTGCTTATGCCAGCGTGCTGTTTCCTCCGTCGCCGATCGAAGCCGCGATGCTTGCCGAGCAATGCGCGTCCAAGGGCTTTTCGGCGGTGAAATTCGGCTGGAACGCGTTCGGTCAGGACGAGGACTGGGACATCCGAACGCTGCGGGAGATCCGGCGCGCGATCGGCGACGGGATCGGGTTGATGGTCGATGCGGGGCGCTGCTGGACGGCTGATGAGGCGCTGCGACGTTCACCTCGGCTGTTCGACGAATTCGGGCTGCTCTGGCTGGAGGAGCCGCTGCACGAGGACGATCTGGACGGGTATCGGCGGCTGGCGAGCGCGGTTGATGGACGCATCGCAGCCGGCGAGACGGAAGAAAAGGAGGGCTTTTTTGAAAACCTGATCGATGCGGGCGTGCGGGTGATTCAGCCGGATGTCGGGCGGTCCGGCGGGTTGAGCGTTGCGCGAAAGCTCTCGACACGGGCGGATCGGGCAGGGATCTGGTGCGTGCCGCACTGCTTCGGCACGGGTGTTAATCTGGCGGCGTCGCTCCAATGGATGGCGGCTGCTGAGGACGCGGTGTTCAACGAGTATCCCCTGACAGAAAGCCCGCTTCGGAACGAGCTCGTGCTCGGCCTGCCGAAGCTGAAAGATGGATGGATTGAGGTTGGGGATGCACCCGGGTTGGGCATCACGCTGGATGATGCGGTGGCCCGCCGGTTCAGGGCAGGATGAGACGAGGACCAAAACAAACGGACGACCATAACCGGGGGAAGGCAACAATGTCGGCATTCAGCAAACGGATCAAAGGCGCTCTGTGTATGGCCGCGTGCGGGCTGATTGCGAGCGCGGCGGCAGTGGGCGCACATGCCGCAGACCTGCACGGCACGCTGCGCGTGGCGGCGAATGGTTGGATCATCCAGAAGTTTCCGGTGCAGGCGGCAGCGGACGACTTCATGAAGCGCCACCCAGACGTGAAAGTGCAGGTCATTCCAAATGACGACGACACGTTCGTGACTCAGTATCTGCTCGACTTCGCGCATGGGCATAGCCCGGCCGATCTTGGGATCGGCGGCACACCGGGTCAGCTCGCGGCTTTCGTGGCGAAGGGCTACATCGCGCCATGGACTGATTTCTTCACCGGTGATTTCGCGAAGAACAAGTTTATAACGTCCTATCTGGAATCCGGCGTGTTCAAAGGCGTGCAGTACACTTTGCCCTTCATGGGCGAGGTCATGATGTTCTCCATCAACGAGCCGATGATGCAGAAAGCGGGATTGCTGGATGCGAACGGCGAGGCGGTGCCACCGAAGACATGGGGCGATCTGCCCGCATTCTGCCAGAAGCTGACCGCGGCGAATGGCGGCAAGCCTGGATGCTCGATCCATTGGGGATTCAGCTTTGCGACGTACAACTATCTGACCTGCCTGTTGGGTGAACAGGGATCGTTCTATGCGAAGGGGACGAAGCTGATCGACTTCGCCAGCCCGGCAGCGCATCAATGCCTGGATGTCGGGCGTAAGATGATCGCCGATAAGACGTCGATGCCGGAGACCGTGTCCGACGACAATGGCGGCCGGCGCGCTTATGTGGCCGGCGCGGTGGGCGCTATCCTGGAAGCAGCGTCACGCGAGGCGGAAGCCGCGGCGCAGCTCGGCGCGGACAAGGCGGGGCTGATGGCGGTGCCGGGGACGGAGACGCACGGCACGATCGTGTTTTCCCATGCGCTGTATATCCCGCGCGCGGACACAGCGAACGCACGCGCCCTGGCCTATGCGTTCGTGCGGGAGGAGATCCTGACGCCGACATTCGGTCAGGCCGGGCTGACGCATTTCGGCAAGTTGCCGACCTATCTGGCGGCGTGGAAAGGGCTTGAGAACGACCCGATGTACAAGCTGGAGCTGGCGGTCGTGAAGCGTGGCGTGAACGCTCCGGCCTATGCGGGATACGATCAGCTCGACACTTTCATGCAGAAACAGATCGACCAGGCGGTGATGGGGATGGAAACGGTGGATGCCGCGCTGCAGGCGATGCAGCAGGAGATCCACAAGGTCAATTTGACTGATCTGTCCGCCCCGCGATAGCGGACAAGCCTGCCAATGCCGGGGCGCAGGAGGTGGCGTGAGACGATCATCGCCTACAGCTTCCTTGCCCCGGCCTTGGTTTTCCTGGTTGGACTGCTGCTTTATCCGATCCTGGACACGTTCTGGCTTTCACTGACCAAATACAACTTCGTCTATGATGACGGGCCGAGTTTCATCGGCCTGGGAAATTACCGTGACCTGGCGTTGGACGAAGGATTTCGTGCGGCGCTGGCTCATACGCTGATCTTTACTGCGCTGTTCATGCCGTTGTTCCTGGGCGGCAGCCTGATCGCCGCGCTCGCGGTGAATGCGGTGCCGAAATTCAGCAACGCATTCCGCACCGCGATCTTCCTTCCGATCATTGTGGGGGAGTCGGTCGCGGGGGTGATGTTCACCTGGATTTTCAGCCGGGATTTCGGACTCTTCAACGAGTTCCTCGGGGCGATCGGGCTGGCGGAGTGGGAGCGTGGCTGGGTGGCCGATCCGCGTTATGCGCTGAGCACGATCGTTGTGGTGGAGCTCTGGCTGCTCTCCGGCGTGGGGATGCTGATCTTCCTGGCCGGGCTGCGATCGATCCCGCAGGAACTGTACGACGCGGCGGGGGTAGATGGGGCCGGGCGATTGGCCACGTTCCGTCACGTGACACTGCCCGGATTGAAGAACCACTCGGTCATTGCCGCGGTGTGGGGCATCGTGCAGGCCGTGAAGATCTTCGGCGTGCCGTACGTGATGACCCACGGCGGGCCGGCCGGCGCCACTGAGACACTGTATTTTTACGTGTGGAACGCCGCGTTCAAATTTTTCGAGATCGGTCAGGCGTCCGCTGCCGGTTATGTGGTGGCGCTGTTGATCCTGCTGTTCTCCGGGCTGGCCTATATGGCCGGGCGCTGGACGGAAGAGGCCTGAGATGCGGATTGGGCCACGCGGGCGCAGCGCTCTGCTGTCCTATGCCGTCGCGGGCGCTGCCAGTTTGCTGAGCCTTATTCCGCTGCTCTGGGTCGTCAGTTCATCGCTCAAATCCGACAAGGAGATTTATACGGTGCAGGGGCGCTTCCTGCCGGTGCACCCGACGCTGTCGCATTATCTGGGTCTGCGCGCCGACCTGCCGCAGTTTCCCGGCTACATGTTGAATTCGGTGATCGTGACCGTCGCCTCTGTTACGGCTGTGGTGCTGTTCGCGACGCTTGGGGCCTATCCCCTGGCGCGCTACCGGTTTCCGGGCCGACGTCTGGTGTTTTCCTTCGTGTTGCTGGCTGTGGCGGTACCGTATGTGCTGTACTTGGTGCCGATCTATGTGATGGAGTCAGGCACGGGGCTGCTGAACACCATCCCCGGGCTGGTGCTCCCGTATGTTGCGCTCAATCTTCCGCTGGCCTTCATTCTGATGGAGGGATCGTACCGAGTCATCCCACGGGACTTCGAGGAAGCGGCGCAGATCGACGGCTGTTCCCCGCTGCGCGCGTGGTGGAGTGTGGCGCTGCCGCTTGCCCGGTCCGGGGTGGCGGCGGCGGTGATCTTTACCTTCGTGGCGGTGTGGGAAGAGTTCATGTTCGCCGTGACGCTGTTCGGCACGGGCGACAATACGACGTTCCCGGTAGGGGTCACATTCCTGCAGTCCGAGGGGCAGTCCTATGCGTTCGGTCAGCTCAGCGCGACCATCGTGATCGCGCTAATACCGGCGCTGATTATCTTCCTGCTCCTACAGCGCCATTTCGTGAAGGGATTGGTGGAGGGCGGGCTGAAGGGCTAGGCGCATCACGGCGTGGCCGTAGGCCCCAAGGACGGGACGCCAACGAGTGCCAATGTCTGTGCGGTATCGAGCATCCGGCAGTATCCCTTGAAACAATCCAGCGCGGCGTGATGACGTGCCAGGCTTTCGGCCATGCACGCATCGTGCACGCAGGTCATGAAGTAGCCCCGATCGGCTCCGTCCTTGACAGCGTGATCGACGCATTGGTCCGTGAGAAAGCCGCAGACGAAAACATCCTGGATACCGATATTGCGGAGCAGGTAGTCGAGGATGGTGGAGTTGAAGACGGAGGATGAGGTTTTCGGCAGTACGATCTCGTCGCGCTGGGGGACGATCTCGGGCAATACCTGCGCGTCCCACGATCCCTTGGCGTAAAAGAAGTTGGAAAGCTTGTAATCCAGGCTGCGGTCGCGGCCGTCAGCGGTCAGGTTCTCGATGACGGTGTAGATCACTTCGAGCTTTGCCGCGCGGAAAGCAGAGAGCAGACGCCGGATGTTCGGGACGGTGTGCTGGGTCGCGGTCCTGTGAAATTCGGGGCGCCGCTCCGCTTCCTGGTCGTTCACCGTACCGTTCTGCACATCGATGATGAGCAGGGCGGCGTGTCCAGGAAGGATGGGGCGATCGCGGGTGAGAAGCGGGGCCATGGCGTTGACGAGCTTATGGTGTTCGCACAAAGCTGGAACTGCGCAAGACGCAGGGAACGGAAACGGGTGCCAGCTCTGCTGGAAGTTGACGGTCTGCACAAGGCCTTCGGGCCGATCAGCGTGCTGCGCGGCGTCAACCTGGCGCTGGAGCCGGGGGAGGTCCTCGCCCTTGTAGGGGACAATGGGGCCGGCAAGTCCACGCTGATCAAGCACATCTCCGGCGTCTATCACGCTGACTTCGGGCGAAATCCGGCTGAACGGGCAGCGGCTGGAGTTGCGATCTCCTGCGGACGCACGAGGCCTTGGGATCGAGACGGTCTATCAGGACCTGGCGCTCGCGGATGAACTGTCTGTCGGCGCGAACATCTTCCTGGGTCGGGAGCCGGTGCGTCGGTTTCTCGGGTTTCTGCCGATGATCGATAACCGGGCGATCCGGGCGGAGACGGATTCCTTGTTGCGACGGATCGAGAGCCGGATTCCGTCGAAAGCGCGCACGGTTTCGCGATTGTCGGGCGGACAGCGGCAGGCAGTGGCGATTGCTCGCGCGCTGTATTGGCAAGCGAAGGTCGTGATCCTGGACGAACCGACGGCAGCGCTGGCGGTGATGGAGCGGGAACACGTGATCCAGCTCGCGCGTCGCCTGGCCGCCGAGGGCGTGGGCGTGATCTATATCGGCCACAACCTGATTGAGATCCTGGAGGTGGCCGACCGTGTGGCGGTGATGTATCGAGGTCAGATCGTCAAGGTCGTTCGGGCTTCCGAGACCGATCAGCAGGAGCTGATCAAGTATATGACAGGCTTTACCGAAAGGGCGGATGTCCTTCCGGCATAAATAATCACCAAACAAGGAGGAATCGCGTGAAAGCAACGCTGCTGATGACGGTGACGGCACTGGCATTTGCCGGTCCCTTGGAGGGGCCGGCGGTTGCGCAGACTCCTGATTTCTCCAAGGACCGGATTGTGGTGATCGTGAAGGCGACGACATCGCAGTACTGGGCCACGGTGTTTGACGGGGCGGATGCGGCGCAGAAAGTGTTGGGTGTGCAGTTGTCCAAGCTTGGCGCGCAGGCGGAAACGGATGTGGCGGGCGAGGTCTCCATCATGGAGAACGCGATTTCGTCGCATCCGACGGCGATCGTGATTGCGGCGACGAATGCGCAGGCCCTTGCGCAGCCGATCGAGCATGCGACAGAGGCGGGCATTCCGGTGATCGTGATTGATTCGGATGCGAACACGAAAAAATATGTGACCTTCCTGGCTACCAATAACGTGACGGGTGGAGAGAAGGCGGCCGACGAGGTGGCTGCGTGCGTGAAGGCGCGCACGGGAAAGCAAGAGGGCAACGTCGCCTACATGACAGCACTGGCCGGCGCCCAGTCCTTGAACGACCGTGACAAGGGCTTTGTGCAGGAGCTTCAGAAGTATCCGGGGCTGAAGATCGTGGAGCATCGGACGGGCAACAACGACCCGGCCCGTGCCCTGTCGGACGCCGAGGATATTTTGACCCGCCATCCTGATCTTGTCGGTATCTTTGCTGATAACGAGCTTGAGGGTGATGGTGCCGGCCGCGCGATCCAGGAGAAGAGCCTGGGATCGAAGATCTGTGCTGTTGCCTTTGACACCTCGGACCAGGAAATCAGTTTCGTCCGCAACGGCAACCTGGATGGCCTGATCGTGCAGAACCCATTCATGATGGGCTATGCGGGCGTGTGGTATGGAGTGGAAGCGGCGCACGGAGCGGTGCTGCCGAAGACGATCGAACTCGGGCGTGCATGTCGTGACCAAGGCGAATATCGACAGCCCGGCGATGCAGGGGCTGCTGGATCCGAAGAAGTACAAGCTCACGCCGTTTCTGGGAGAGTAGGGCATGAGCGCCACCGCTCGTTCGGAAACGGCGGCGGCTGAGCAGGGCGGCTCGGGTGGACTCCGGCATCATCTGCCGGTGGAGACCTGGGTCGCGCTGTGCACCGTGCTGCTGTGGATCGGGCTGGCGGTCGCCTCTCCATACTTTCTGACCACCGGGAATATCTTCAACATCATGCGTCAGGTCTCGGTGGACGCGATCATTGCCTATGGAGAGCTGTTCACCATCATCACCGCGGGGATCGACCTTTCGGTGGGGTCGGTTGCAGGACTGACGGGAATCGTGTTCGCGCTGACCCTGACCAGCGGAGTCAATGTGATCGTGGCACTGGTGTTGACGTTGCTGCTAGGGGCGGTGATCGGCTGCGTGAACGGCCTAGCGATCGACCGGCTCGGGATTCCGGCATTCATCGTGACGCTGGCGGGGCTGCAGGGATTCCGTGGACTGACGATGCTGGTCTCGGGCGGCATGACCGTCTCGGGGTTGCCCGATTCACTCGGGCTGGTAGCCAATACGTCGGTGCTTGGCGTTCCGACGATGTTTATCATCATGCTGTGTTTCGCGATCGGCTCGCAGTACCTGCTCGGCGCGACGCGGCTGGGGCGGTACTTGTACGCTCTCGGCAGCAATATCGAGGCCGCGCGTCGCGTGGGCATCAACGTCACGAAGGTGACGGTGGTGGCCTATGGACTATCAGCGGTGTTCGCGACGGTCGCGGGCATGCTGCTGGTGGCGCGGCTGACGATGGGCAACCCGAACGCGGGCTATGGTGCGGAACTGCAGGCGATCGCCGCGGCTGTTGTGGGTGGGGCAAGCCTGTTCGGTGGCCGCGGCACGGTGGTTGGCTGCTTCATTGGCTCGGTGCTGTTCACAACGATCGGCAATGGGGCCAATCTGCTGGGTGTGAACTCCTTCTGGCAGATGGTGATCGAAGGATTGCTGATCGCCGGGGTGGTTTACCTTGATAATGTGCAGAAGCGCCGCGCGAGCGGCGCTTAGGGACAATGTGCAGAAGCGCCGCGCAAGCGGCGGATAAGGCAGGCGCAGACATGGCAATGAACGACGACCGGCTGCTCGACGCAATGCGGAGCAGGGCGGGGCGAGATGAGGTGTGCCGGCAGGCCGGCGTTTCTGCTGCGGAGTTCGATGCTGCGCGGGACGACTGGCTGCGCCGGCACGCGCCGAAGCTGGAAGGGCGCTTCACGGGCGGTGTGGCGGGCGCGGTGGAGATCAAGCGCGATGCCGCCGGCGTGCCGCATATTCACGGCGGCAGCCTGGAGGACCTGCATTTCGGTCTGGGCGTCGCGACGGCACAAGACCGGCTGTGGCAGATCGATCGGCTGCGCCGGCGCGCTCTGGGAGAACAGGCGGAGGTTCTGGGCGGCGCGTATGTCGCGAGTGACGTGGCGCATCGGACTGTCGGCATCGACCTGATCGCCGAGCGCGAGGTGGGCGCTATGGATCCGGCGACGCGTGCGGCGGTGGACGCCTATGTCGCGGGGATCAATCGCGCGATCGAGGTGATGGGCGCCGATCTGCCGATCGAATTCCGGCTACTGGATTACGCGCCGGCGCCGTTTTCGGTGCGCGACGTCATCGCCATCGCACGTGGCATCTGGTGGTCCCTGAACGGGCGGATTGATCGGCTGGCTGCCGCGGAATGCGCGCGATTCCTGCCGGAGGGATTGCGCGAGATCTACCTGACGCCGGAGGCCGCGGAGAATCTGGTGGTGCCGAGCGATGTTCTCGATCGCTCAGGCGCGGCGGGCACGGATGACGCGACGGGCAGCAACAACTGGGCGCTCCGACCGGGACGCACGGAATCGGGCCATGCGATCCTGTGCGGCGATCCGCACCAGCCGTTCTGGGTGCCGTCCTCCTGGTACGAATATGCGCTGCATGGGCCGAATGGGAATGCGGCGGGCGCCGGCCATCCGGGATTCCCGGGCATGTGGTGGGGCTGCAACGGGCGCATCGCGTGGGCGATCACGAACAACATGGCCTCGACCCGCGATCTGTACCGCGAGGAGGTGAAGCCGGACGATCCGTCGATGTATCGCGAGGGCGGCGCGTGGCGGCGTTTCGATGAGAGATCCGTGTCCATCCGGGTACGCGGCGAGGCGGATCGCGCGGTGACGATCCGCTCCACGGTGCGCGGGCCGGTGGTGAACGCGCTGATCACCCCCGTGACCGAGGGCGGCGATCCGCCGCTGTCGATGCTGTGGATCGGCGCGGAGCACATGGACGACGTGCGGGCCAGCATCGGGCTGTCGGGCGCGACAAGCTGGGCAGCGTTTCGGCGCGTGCTGCGCGACTGGTCCGTGGCCGTGTTCAACTTCGTCTATGCCGACCGTGATGGAAACATCGGTTATCAAATGTCCGGCCGCCTGCCGATCCGCGGACGCATCACCTATGGCTTCCGGGATGCTGGCAATCCGGACGATCAGTGGCAGGGATACATCCCGTTCGACGAGCTGCCGCGCAGCTACAATCCGAACCGCGGATACGTGGCGAGCGCCAATCAGCGGATCGTCTCGCCCGATTTCGCCTTTCCTATCTATGGTGCGTACTCGCAGGGACATCGCGGCGTGCGGCTGGACCAGGCGCTGGGTGGCCACGGCCGGATGGACCGGCGCGCCAATATCGGCGTGCAGAACGACGTAAAGAACTCCCGGGCCGAGGGGCTGGCGCCGCTTTTGTGCAGCCTGCTGAAGCACAGCACCGATCAGGATGTGCGGTTGCTTGCCGATACGCTGACGGGCTGGAACGCCAATTATGATCTGGCGGGCCCGGCTCCGACGGTGTTCGAATCTTTCATGGCGCGGTGGAACCGGCTTGTCCTGGGACAGCACCTCCCGGCTCGCCTGATCGACCTGACGGTGCAGCAGACGGGTTTAGCGTCGAGCCTGATCGAGGGCGGAGTGCCGGATTACTTCCCGGCGGGTACGGCAGCGGAAGCGGAGAAAGTTGCGCGCGAGACCATAGTGCATCTGCGCGAGCGGCTGGGGGCCGGGCCTGCCGATTGGGCATGGGGAAAGGTGCACCTGGCGCATTGGAAGCATCCGCTGTCCTCGCCTGCGCTGGAAACGGCGTTCGATATTGGGCCGGCGCCGGTGGATGGCGGCTCGCACACCTTGCGCAACACGGGTGGAGAACAGCCGCCGCATATGGCCTCATCCGGCGCGGAGTACCGGATCGTCGCAGACTTCGCCGATCCTGATCAATTCCTGGCCGTGCAAAACATCGGCAACTCGGCCGTGCCCGGCAGTCCGCACTATCGTGACCAGTTTCAGCCCTGGATCGACGGCACGTATCACGAGGTGCTGCTGCAGCCGGATGCGGTGGCGCGCACAACGATCAGCACCACGCGGATCGATCCGGCGGGGCGGTGACCGAGGGGCCCGTGGAGGCGGTGTTCCGCGCGCCGCGGCGCGCGGCCCCGTGTAACCGGAGAGATCCCGTCAGCCGCGGCTCCGCCGCCTGGGTGCCATTGCTACCCGCGCTGTGCTCGGGCGACCGCCGAATGCTGCGAACAATACCGGGCGTGGAGCGCAGCGAGCGGTGATGGTTTCTGTTGTTTCTATCCTTTGTAAGGCGATCAGTCCGCCGCGGCCATTTCCTTGCGATGGGTCATAGCGGCGAGATAACGCGACGGGACCTCCATCCGCGGCTCACGCTGACGCAGCCATAGACGGTGATCGTCGGATGCGTGCACGCGCTGCGCGTCGGTCAGTTCGGGCCAATCAGGTACGCGTAGCCAGAGCCGCAGCATGTGGCGACGGGCGGCGATGTCCGGCGCATCCCGGTAGTTGGTGCGGCCGTGCAGCAGAAGCCGATTGTTGAGGAACTGGATGTCGCCGGCGCGGATGTTCATGTCGAGGTAGAACTCGGGCGAGGAGGCCAGGCTCTCGATCATGTCGAGCGCCTCCTTCACGTCCGCAGGCAACGTGCCGCCGGCGCCGCGCGTCGCGTAGACGGTGCTGAGATAGCAGGAAAATTCGCCATCGCGCACCGCGAAGGTGGTGACCGGCCCGCGCGACGGAAGGCCAGTGCCGTATTGCGCGTCCAGGTCCATGCGGTGATATGGCATGGCTGTGTACAGGACGCGGGCCAGCTCGGGGCGTTCGGCGACGATCCGGTCGTGCACGGCGACGGCGCTCGCGATGCGGCTGACGCCGCCGGAGATCGCCTCGCGCAAGCACATCAGGGCGACGATGTCGCAGGAATCGCAGTGCATGCGCTGACCGCCGCCCTTGTGATAGCCCCGGGCCTGCGCTTCCACATCGGACACGTCGATGACATTGCCGAGCATCTCGCCCTGCCAGGATTGCGGCGTCGGTGTGCCGAGATGCGCACCGAGACCATACAGGATGCGGGCCATGTCGTCGGAATCGAAGCGTTCGGTGCTGAGGCCACGGAGCAGGATGAAGCCGCGGCCGTAGCGGAGGTCGTCGCGCAGCGCAGCAAGGCGTGCGCCCAGACGGGGGAGGGGGAAGCTTTCGGCTGTGATGTCCGGAAAATCCGGACCCCCGCGCGCCTGCAGCTCGCGCAGACCGGCGGCAATTTCATCCAGGTCCGCGGCCGAAAGCTGATGGAGGCCTTCGGCACGATAGTCGATCTGGGAGCCGAGCCACGCGGCCTTGCTGGCGATTGGTTTGAGATCAGTCATCGGTGCGTCACTTCGTGAAGTGCGATTGTTCGGTTATCAGCAGCCCGGTGGACAGTGCGCCAGTCTGCTTCAAGCGGTAGCCGAAATTGTCATGACGTGCCCAGACCCGCAAGGTGTCGATCAACGCAACGGCGCACACTGAGGAGATGATCTTTCTCTGCGCACCGTCAGTGACGTCGAGCTTGCCGGTCCGGAAAGCCTGGACGAGAGGCCTGTGAGACGTCAGGCGGTCGGCCGGTTCTGGTCGTCGTCTTCGGGGGAGAACACGATGCCGGTGTTTGGCTCAACACAGGCGAGACGGTTGTGCACGGCTGTCACGCCGGCTGTGTTTTCAGCGACCACTTGGATGGCGTCACGCTCTCGCAGATCGAACACGCAGCCGTCGATCTGCACCACCCCTTTCTCGGCGGTGATGGTGAGAAAGCGGTTGTGCGCCCAGGGCTGACGCGCGAGTTCGGCGCGAATGGCGTCGACGATGCCGGCGTCTGTCGGAATTTGTACCGCTGCACAGAGCTTTCTTTGCAGTTCCCGCACGAAATCGGCGCGGCTTATGATTCCGACAAGCCGCCCATCAACGACAACGGGCAGACGTTTGATGCCGTGCCGCTCCATCAACGACACGGCGTCGTCCAGTGAGGAGTCGGCGCCCACGGTCACCACGTCCGGGGTCATGATCTCGTTCACGCGCCGAGCATGTGTCTGGATATAACGATCGGCCTGCCGCCCGAGCGCGAACAGCGCGGTGAACCAGCCCGTCTTGCCTTGGGTGCCGGTTTCGGCGCGACGGAGCAGGTCGCCTTCAGTCAGCATGCCGACCACCTGTCCGTCGGGATCCACCACAGGCAGCCCGCTAATGTGGTTGTCCAGCATCATCTGTACCGCCTGCGACAGCGGGGCATCCCGCGCGATGGCGATGACGCTGTGCGACATCAGATCAGCCACTCTCATGCGGCCCCCGTTTGCTTTGCTCAGTTTCGTCGTCCGAGGAGACGATAACGGAAACCGAGCGCTTCCGCGATATGCGTCCGACCAACGACCGGGGCATCGGCAAGGTCCGCGATGGTACGCCCAACGCGAAGAACCCGCGTGTAGCCCCGTGGCGACAAGCCGAGTTTATCGACCGCCTGCTCGGCGAGATGGTGCGCCTCGGGCGCAAGAGTGATGCGACGGATATCAGCCTCTGCGTTGGTTGCGCCTTCACCATCCCGGGCGGCCTGCGCGGCGCGCGCCGCAGCCACGCGTGCGGCAACGGATTCACTCGCTTCCCCGGCCGGGGCGCGTGCCAGTTCAGCCGCGGAGGCGGGCTGTACCTCCACCACGAGATCGATGCGATCGAGCACTGGGCCGCTGACGCGGTTCTGGTAATCTTCGCCACAGCGCGGTGCGCGGCCGCATTCGCGCGCGGCGTTCCCGAGATAGCCACACCGGCAGGGATTCATAGCGGCGATCATCTGGAACCGGGCCGGGTAGGTGATGTGCGCGGAGGCGCGGGCCACGGTGGTGCGGCCGGATTCCATGGGTTGGCGTAGCGCTTCGACCGATGGTTTGGGGAATTCGGGCAACTCGTCGAGGAACAGCACACCGCGATGGGCGAGCGAGACCTCGCCTGGTTTGGCGCGCTGACCCCCGCCGGTGAGGGCGGCCTGGGAGGCAGAATCGTGCGGCTCACGGAACGGCGGGCGCATGACGAGGCGGCCGCCATCGAGCAAGCCGGTCACGCTGTGGATCATGCTGACTTCGAGTGCCTGGGCAGGCGAGAGGTCCGGTAGAAGCCCGGGCAGGCGTGCGGCAAGCATGGATTTGCCGGCCCCCGGAGGGCCGATCATGAGCATGTTGTGGCACCCGGCTGCGGCGATTTCCAGCGCACGACGGGCGGTTTCCATGCCTTTCACGTCAGCCAGATCGGGGCTCCGCGAAGCTTCGGCCACGCCGGCCGGCCGCGGCGGAGCGAGCACCTGGGTGCCGCGGAAGTGGTTGATGAGGGAGAGCAGATCCGGGGCGGCCAGGACCTCGATATTGCCGGCCCAGGCGGCTTCTCCACCCTGGGCGGCCGGGCAGATCAGACCGAGATCCCGCGATCCTGCGCCGATGGCAGCTGGCAGCACACCGGCGACGGGATGCAGGGTACCATCGAGATGCAACTCCCCAAGCGCGGCATAACCCCCGAGTTCGTCGCGGGGCAGAACGTCCATGGCTGCGAGCACGCCGAGCGCCAGTGCGAGGTCGAAGTGGCTGCCTTCCTTCAGCAGATCGGCGGGCGCGAGATTGATGAGGATCCGCCGAGGGGGGAGTGACAGACCCATTGCGGCGAAGGCGGCACGGACGCGTTCACGTGCCTCGCCCACCGCCTTGTCCGGCAGGCCGACGATGAGGAATGCGGGAGCGGCAGGAGAGTTGCACCTGGACTTCGACCGGAACCGCCTCAATCCCGCAGAAAGCGAAGCTTTGGATCCGCGCGATGGGAGACGCGGTACGAACGAGGTTCATGGTGCCACCCGGTTTCCCGGATGATGGCGTGAGAGAATGAAGGGAAAGGTAATGCCGGGCGGTTTGTTGACTCGGGGGCCAGCGGCGATTAGAACCCCCGCCTTCCGACGCAATCCTGCTACTCAGAGACGCATGGCAAACACTGCTTCCGCGCGCAAGCGCATCCGTCAAACTCTTCGCCGGACCGAGCGCAACCGCGCCCGCAAGTCACGCATGCGCACCTTTGTCAAGAAGGTGGAAGCTGCAATTGCGGGTGGCGAGAAGGAGGCAGCGGTTGCGGCGTTGCGTGCGGCGCAACCGGAGATGCAGCGGGCCGCGACCCGGGGCGTCGTGCACAGCAACACGGTGGCGCGCAAGCTTTCGCGGCTGAGTGCACGCATCAAGAAGCTCGGCAGCGGCTGAGCGTTTCCGCGCCATTTAGGCGCGGGCAGTTATCAAGCGACTTAATTGCATTTGTGCCAAAAGCGGCAACCTGCTGGTTCCGCTGAAGGAGTGCTGCGCAATGTGTGGTCATGCGCAATCTTCTTGCTTTCTTATTTTGCGAGTTGATTGTCGTTGCCAGCCGAATCCGTCGGCGTATAGTTACTGAACAATTAAGCCTGTTCGTGTTGTCGCATCAGGTTTGATGCTGATGAACGGGACGTTATCTTGGCAGTCAGCGGCCGGAAAGAGTCGCTTAACGGGGATGGGCCAGTGGCATCAGACACTCTTGCGATGGGGGACGTCATGGCCGACGCAGAGCGAGGCCGAGGCGATATCAACGCAAAGTGGAATCTGATCCAGGGCCGGTTGCAGGCGGAGTTCAGTGAAGCGGAGTATCGCACTTGGATCCGCCAGATTCAGCTTAGCGCGATCGACGGCGATGAGTTGACGCTGCTGCTGCCAACGCGATTCCTTCGCGACTGGGTGCGTGAGCACTATGAGACCAAATTGCGCGCCTTGGTTCAGGCCGCGATCCCGGAAGTGCGCCGCATCGAGATTCGCGTGGCGCCGCAGCAGGCAGGCGAATTGCCGCCGCCCCCACCGCCGCCAATCGCGACGGCGCCGGCGGGGCCCGAACGACACGAAGTGTCGGTGGATCCACGCTTCACGTTCCCAACATTTGTGGTCGGCAAACCGAACGAATTTGCCTATGCGTGCGCCCGGCGCGTCGCGGAACGCCCATCGAGCCCCGGGTTCAACCCGCTGTTCCTGTATGGCGGTGTTGGGTTGGGCAAGACGCATCTGATGCTGGCGATTGCCTGGGACCTTGTGAACCGCACCGCCGGTCCGCGGCCAACAGTGGCGTATTTAACCGCCGAGCGGTTCATGTACCGTTTCATCGCGGCGATCCGCAACCAATCCACCATGGAATTCAAGGAGCAGTTGCGCAGCGTCGACGTGCTGATGATCGACGATCTGCAATTCCTGACCGGGAAGGACAACACGCAGGAAGAGTTCTTCCACACGTTCAATGCGCTTGTGGATGCGGGCAAGCAGATCGTTGTATCGGCGGACAAATCGCCGTCCGATCTGTCCGGCCTGGAAGACAGGCTGCGGACACGATTGAACTGCGGCATGGTGGCGGACTTGCACGCCACGACGTTCGAGCTGCGCATCTCCATCCTTGAAGCGAAGGCATCGCTCGCACAAATGGCGGTGCCGGCCAAGGTGCTGGAATTTTTGGCACATAAGATCACCAGCAATGTGCGGGAGCTGGAAGGGGCGCTGAACCGGGTGATCGCACACGCCAATCTGTTCAACCGCCAGGTGACGCTGGAAACCACACAGGAAGTGCTGCACGATGTGCTGCGCGCCCACGACCGGCGGATCACGATCGATGAAATCCAGCGCCGCGTGGCAGAGCACTATCATATCCGGCTGACGGATATGTCCTCCGCCCGCCGGGCACGCAACGTCGCGCGCCCTAGGCAGATCGCAATGTTCCTTGCCAAGCAGTTGACCGGACGGAGTTTGCCAGAGATCGGCCGCAAATTTGGCAACCGAGACCACACGACGGTGATCCATGCGGTTTCCCGCGTGGCGGAGCTGATGGAGCGGGACGCGACTTTCGCCGAAGACGTGGAGCTCCTGCGGCGGATGTTAGAGTCCTAGGACTTAGCTGAAGAACCCGCGCGCCCGCGGGGCTAATTTCTAAAGAAACTTCAATGTGGGGAGGACGCGATCCGCCGCCCTCCCACTCTCACCGCAATCGCAGCGTCAGCGCGTTCCCCACAACACTCAGACTCGATAACGCCATCGCCGCCCCCGCGATCACCGGGCTCAACAGACCCAGTGCAGCGAGCGGAATCCCCACCACGTTATACACAAAGGCCCAGAATAGCCCGCGCCTGATGGTCCGCCAGGTCCGCAGCGCGAGCGTGATCGCCTCCGGTACCAGCCGCAGATCGCCCCGCATCAGCGTGATGCCCGCGGTCTCCATTGCCACATCCGTCCCGGTCCCCATGGCGATCCCGAGGTCCGCGGCGGCCAACGCCAGCGCGTCGTTCACGCCGTCTCCTACCATCGCCACCACCATACCGCGCTGCCGCAGCGCCTCCACCGCACGGGCTTTGTCCTCCGGTAGCGTCTCCGCCTGCACCTCGTCGATCCCGACATCGGCCGCCACTGCCTGCGCGACCGAGCGGCGGTCCCCGGTGATCAAGGCGGTCCGCAACCCGGCCGCCTTCAGCTCAGCGATGGCGCGCCCCGCTTCAGGCTTCACCTGGTCGGCAAACGCCAGCAGCCCCAGCACCGAGGCCGGCTCCGACTGCACCAGCCACGACACCGTCTCCCCCGACCGCTCCAGCGCATCCGCCTGCTCCATCAGCCCGGTCGGCAACGGCGCATGCTCGGCCGCCACGGCGCGACTTCCCAGCACCAGTGCGCGCCCATCTACCCGGCCCGCCACGCCTCGGCCCGCCAGGACCCGGAAGCTCTCAGCCCCCGCCACGCCGGGTGCCGCTTCCCGCACCGCCCGAGCCAGCGGATGCTCGCTGTCGGCCTGCAGCGCGCCACTCATCCGCAGCACATCCTCGCGCGACACACCCTCAGCGGGCACGACCCGCACCAGACGAGGTCGGCCTTCCGTCAGCGTGCCCGTCTTGTCGAACGCCACCGCCGTGATCGTGTGTGCGCGCTCCAACACGATTGCGTCCTTGATCAGGATGCCGCGCCGCGCTGCCGCGCCCGTCCCGGCCATGATGGCCGTCGGCGTCGCCAGCCCGAGGGCACACGGACAGGCAATCACCAACACCGACACGGCATTCAGCACCGCCGCCGACGCGTTGCCGGTGCCGATCCACCACGCGCCAAGAGTCACTGCGGCAACGGCAAGCACCGCCGGCACGAACACCGCCGCCACCCGATCCGCCAGCCGCTGCACCGGTGCTTTCGTCGCCTGCGCCTTTTCCACGAGCCGGACGATCCGCGCCAGCGTGGTCTCGCTCCCCACCGCCGTCAGCCCGATCACCAGCCGTCCGTCGCTGCACACTGTGCCGGCCGAGACAGCCGCGCCCGGCCCTTTCTCCACGGGCAGGCTCTCGCCGGTCAGCATCGACTCATCGACCGCCGCCGCGCCGTCCTGCACCCGCCCGTCCGCCGGGATCCGCTCACCTGGTCGCACCACAACCACATCGCCGACCCGCAACGCAGCCGCCGGAACCGTTCGCTCCCCACCCTCGCGCAGCACCACCGCCGTTTCCGGCCGCAGCGCTGACAGCGCTCGGATCGCCGCCGCCGTCCGCCCGCGTGCCCAGGTCTCCAGCCACTTCCCGAGCAGGATCAGGGTGATGATCAGCGCCGACGAGTCGAAATAAAGGGCAGGGGAGGCGTGCAGCAACGCCCAGAGGCTCAAACCCCACGCCGCGCTGGTGCCCAGCGCCACCAACACATCCATGTCCGGCGTACCGGACCGCAGCGCCTTCCACGCACCCCGGTAGAACCGGGCACCCGGACCGAACTGCACCACGCTGGCGAGCACAAGCTGCACCCAGCCCGGCACCATCCACCGGGCGCCCGCCGCCTCCGCGGCCATCCCGCAGATCAGCGGCAAGGAGGCCGCCCCGGCCACTACCACCGGCCACAACGGCGGCGACGCCGGACGACGCGGTGCCGTCTCGACGGGCTTCGCCGCATATCCGGCGCGCCCCACCGCTTCCATCAGCCTCGCGACATCCATCCCTCGCCCGCTCACCCGGGCCTGCTCCGTCGCCAGATTGACCGAGGCGGTCTCGACCCCCGGCACCCCCGCCAGGGCGCGCTCCACCCGGCCCACGCAGGAGGCACAGCTCATCCCTTCAATGGCCAAATCCACCTCGGCCAGGGGGACGTGCACTGGAGCGTGCGCGGGCAGCGTGTCCATGGATCAGATCAGGCGTGCGCTTGCCGGACCGTCAACCCTCCGCCAAGTGTGGGCAATGAAGCTGCGCGTCCGGGGCATGACATGCGACCATTGTGTCCGGACGATCGCGCGCGCGGTGTCGCAAGTCCCGGGCGTGCGCTCTATCTCCGTGGACCTGAAAGCGGGCGAAGTCACAATCGATGGCGCCCCTGATACGATGGCCGTCCAGCACGCCATCGACGACGAGGGCTACAGTGTCCTGACCTAAAGATCGAAGGCCGAACTGAATGCCTCGGCTGCCGTCGATCCCGTCCTTCTGGACGCGCAAAATGCGCGGAGACGCGGGACATCACTCACCCGAATCCAGGAACCGTGAGTCTCGACCCCCAAAGCCTGGAGTGTCGCGAAGGCCCTAGACAGGTTTTCCTGCCGGCAACCAAGCTTGGCCGCGATCATCCCCTTCTGGATCGGGAGCCGGAATTCCGCGCTGGCGGCGTCCGGATCGGCCATCAGCGACATCAGGTAGCATCCAAGCCGTTGGGCCGCCTTGCGGCTCTTGAGATCGACGATCTGCCAGATGGCGTCGACGGTTTCTCTCGAAATGGACTGCATCACTTCGAGCGTCAGTGCCGGGCGAGCCGCCATCAAACCCCGAAACGGCGCCGCACCAACGGTCAGAATGGACGTCGGCGCCAATGCCCGCGCGGTCACCGGGTATGTCTGGCCGAACACAACCCCTCCCACCGCAATGCCCGCGACGGGTCGAAGAATGTCAATGACGGTATCATCGCCGCCCTGGCCGGCCTGAAACAAGGCAACCTGCCCGTCCAACAGCCAATTCAGCGATTCCGTCTCGGCACCCTGGTGGAACAGCACCGCATTCGCGGCAACCTTGAACACCCGGCTGACCGAAGCCAGCTGCGCGAGCAAAGCGTCGTCCAGGCCGGCCAAGCCCGGGAATACCGCGGACAGATAATCCAAAGCCTGCATGGGAACCACGGAACCAGTGACGGCCGAACGTAAAGCAGACTCCCACCGTTCCGCAATTGCAAAGCCCTAGACGGGGGTGGGACGGTTTCGTTGTCTAAAATCGAATCGCCGGCGGTTCTTCAGGACGATGGCTCCCGAAATCAGCAGATAGGCGACGATTCGTACCAGATACACCCAGACCATCGCTTCTTCCGGCGTGTTCCAGAGCGAGCAGACAGGGGGAAGAACCAGCAGCAGGAATGCCAGCCCGAAAGCGATAAAGAAGCGGTCGCCCGAACGATACCAAAGCCGGAAGAAACCGATCGCGCCGAGCCCAAACCCGAAGGCGATGGCGCCAGCCATGAACGGAAGGAGATTCGGCGGCATCAGTCGGGCTCCCAGATAAATCCACAGAGCAGAAGGGTAACGCCCGCTAGACCTGTGGCCCCCCGGGCTACCCGCAAGTCAATGTCGGGGAACACAATGATATCCAGGAATAGCAGCAGATTGTTTAAACTCAGGAACACAAAGCACAGTCCGCTGCAGAGCAGCAGAAAACTGCCTGACCGTCGGTATCCACGAAGCAACAAGACCATGCAGACCAGGCTTGTGAACAGGCTGAGCAGATAGACGGTTGCAGCGAACAGGGTCATGGGCGGCTCCCGCTCGCTTCAGAATGGCACGTCTCATGATGCCTCACCGCCCCTCCAGCATCTCCTCGATCGCCCGCTCCAGCTCCCGGAGCGTTCCACACGTCCGCACTATCTGACAGTAAGGAGCATAACGAAACATGTCCGAGTCACCCGTGCCCCATCCCGCCCGATACTCAGGATTGAGCCAGATCACCCGCCGCGATCGGGCCGCGATCCGCTGCAGGATATCGGATCGTGGTTCGGTCCGGTTTCCTCGGGCATCGCCCAGCACGATCACCGTCGTCCGCGGGTTCAGGATCTGCATCCACCCCGTTTCGAAATCCGTCAGCGCATTTCCGTAATTCGAAGATCCGAACCCCACAATCGTCATGATCCGTCCGATCGCCTGCTCGATTGGCAGGGATTCCAGGATCTCGCTGACCTCCACCATCGACCCGGCAAAAGCGAAGCTGCGGATATCGGCCAGCGCCTCGTTCATCGCGTAAAGAAACATCAGCAGGAATCGCGCATATGCGGCGACCGAGCCGGAGACATCGCACAGCGCAACCACGCGGGGCTTTTCGATCCGGCGTTCCTTCCACACCGTCACGAACGGTATGCCGCCCCAGCCCATGTTCCGCCGCAGCGTCAGCCGCACGTCCAACTGGCCGCGCAACCGCCGCCGCCTGGGTCGGGCGTACCGCGTGGCGAGCCGCCGGGCCATGGCGTGAACCAATGTATGCAGCCGTTCATAGTCGCGCCGGTCTACGTTCGACAGCCGGGCGGACTTCAACAACTCCTCCCGCAACTCCTCCGTTTCGCCCCGCGCGAACAACAACAGCTGTCGCGCCACGAAATCCCGAACCTGGGCGCGCAGTGCTGCCAGCGCGGCCTCCAGTTGCCGCGCCGCGCCCAGCGACTCCGGCGCTTCTTGCCGCCGTAGGGCAAGGATTTCACCCTCTAGTGCCGTCAGGCCCATGCGGTCCAGCACGCGGCGTGCATACAGGTTTCGTTGGGTCACAAAGCGAATGTTGACCAGACCGACCGCCTCGGCCGCCTCATCGATCGCCGTGGCGATGGCAGCGTCGTCGTTCTCCAGCAGCATGCGGCCCAACCCGTCGCCGCTCCCGCTTCCGAAGGCACCCTCCTGCGCGATGGCCGCCGCCTCCGGGACAGCCGCCTCCTCCTGCGCCCGGCCACGCGCAAAATAGGCATCGAAGCACGACTCCAACGCGGCCTTCTCCTGCGGCGTCTTCGCCAGTGTCAGGCACAGCGTGTCGCGCAGCGCAGTCCGATCGGCATATCCCACCAGCACCACGGCGCGCATCGCGTCGATGCTCTCCGCGGGCGATACGCGCACGCCCGCACCCCGCGCCGCCGCAACAAACCGCAGCAACGGCTCGGATGCGTCCATCTAACCCACGCGTTCCGCCTCGCGTCGCGCCTTGCCGGTCAGTTCCCCGATTTGGCGCTCCGCTGCTTCAATGTCGGACTCGAACTTCAGCAAAACATTCAGCGTCGTGCGCACCACGTCGGCATTCAGCACCGGCACGTGCAGCAGCAACAAAGCCCTCGCCCAATCCAACGTTTCGCTGATCGACGGCGCCTTCTTCAGATCGAGCGTACGCAGCGCTTGCACGAACCCCACCAGCTCTCGCCGCAGCCGGTCATCCACCCCCGGCACCCGCACCTCGATGATGCGCCGCTCCAGCGCCGGATCGGGAAATCCGATATGAAGGTGCAGGCACCGGCGCTTCAGCGCATCACCCAGATCGCGCATGTTGTTGGACGTCAGCACCACGATTGGCGGCGTCCGCGCCGCAACGCGCCCGATCTCTGGGATCGTTATCTGATAGTCCGACAAGATCTCGAGCAGGAACGCCTCGAATTCCTGGTCAGACTTGTCGATCTCATCGATCAACAGAACGGCACCATTCTCCTCCTGCAACGCGCGCAGCAATGGCCTTGGTTCCAAAAACTCCGGGGAAAAGAACAAATCCCCGAACCCGTGCAGGCGCGCCAGTGCCGCATCCAGTCCTGGCGTCTCACCCAGCACGTCGCCGATCTTATCGCGGAGGATCTGTGTATACAGAAGCTGCTTGCCGTACTTCCATTCGTACAGCGACTTCGCTTCGTCCAACCCCTCGTAGCATTGCATCCGGATCAGCGGCAGGCCGCGCCAGGCCGCGATGGATTTGGCAAGCTCAGTCTTGCCGACACCCGCCGGCCCTTCCACCAGCATTGGCTTTTCCAGCGCGCGTGCCAGATAGACGGCGGTCGCAATTTGCCGGCTCGGGATATACCCGGCGGCGGACAGCCCCTGCTCGACTTCGGCGATCGCGGCGGCGGGATCGGCGTAAGACATGCGCCGTGGGTAGCATCGCGGCCGTGCTTACGTAAGCTGCATCAAGGAGGCCGAAATGCACGCCTTTCCGTTCGACCGAGCGCGGGACCGACGCGCATGCTGACCTGGTTGCGCAGTTGGCGTGAGCGCCGCGGTGCCTTTCACGACCTGGAGCGGATGACCCGTGCCGAGGCAGCCTTGCTCTCACTCGACGACGCCAACCCGTTACAGCGGTCGAAGATGGCGCTGGAAAGCGGGGATCGCGACGGGGCACGCCATTATCTCGAACAGGCGCGCGTGCGCATACCGGCCTACGTGCAGATCAGTCCCGATACCATCACCATACTGCTTGGCCTCGGCGACATCGATGAGCTCGAGCGTTTCACTCGAGAGGGCCTGAAGTGCTTCCCGCGTAAGTCCCATTTTTGGGAAGGCTTCGCGATGGCGGCGGAGAGGCGGCGTGATTTCGCCGAAGCGGTGCGTCGCTGGGCGACGGTGCGGCGCAAGTTCCCCTTGGGATGGCAAGGCTATGCGCATGGCGCCAATTGTCTGCGCGAACTGGGACAGCTCGACCAAGCGCTGCGCGTCGTCCGCGGCGGCATGCGTAAACTCCCGGAGGACGTCCGCATCGCCTTCGAAGGCGGTAGGATCATTGAGGGGGCGGAAGACTGGGCCGGCCTGCTGCAATTCTGGCAGCCGATGCATGAGAAGCACAGCATCGGCTGCGGCGGCTACGCCTATGCCTTGTTCCGGCTCGGCCGGCGCGCCGAAGCCGAGGCAGAGCTGGAGAAGGGCAGGGGCCTTTTCCACATCGACATGGGCCTCGAGATTATGGCGGCGCGCATTGCGCGGGAGGCCGGCGATATGGAAGGCGCCGCGAAGCGGCTTGAGATGATGCGTACCCGCTTTCCTCTCGACGCCGGTGCGCATCTACGCAGCCTGCATTTTTTGCGTGACCAGAAATCCTGGGCGGAGGCGGAGAGTGTTGCCGTTACCGCCATCGAGCGCTTTCCCAAAGAGGAGTGGCCCCACGCCGAATATGCCTTTCTGGCAGAGATCCAGGGGGATTGGCCATCAGCGGCTGACCGTTGGCGGGCCCTGCGCGAGGGGTTCCCGGCTCATCGTCCTGCCTGGGAGCGCGAAGCTGCTGCACTCGACGCGGCCGGGCGTCCCGCCGAAGCCGATCAGCTCCGCGTGCTGGAGAAGGAACAGTTCAGCCCGTCGCCGCCTCCCGGCTGACGCGCACCGTCTCCACCCGGCGTCCGTCCATCTTCAGCACTTCGAATCTCCAGCCGCCGAATACGATGCGGTCGCCGATCCGGGGCACACGACGAAGCAGTGCGAGCAGAAGGCCGGCGACCGTGTGATACGTGCCCTCTGCCGGTAGGTCGGGCAGCTCCAGCCGTGTCTTCAGCTCATCGACGGGCATCAGGCCGTCGACATCCAGAACCCCCGGATCGCTGGCGCCAGCCCCGGCTTGTGCCGGTTCGGCATCCGTCGGGTCGCCGACGATGGCATTCAGCAAATCGGCCGCGGTCACCACGCCTTCGAAGCTGCCGTACTCGTCCATGACCAAAGCAAGGCCGAGCGGATCGGTGCGCAGTCGTTCGAGCGCATCCAGGGCCGTGACGGTGTCGGGCAGCACCGTGGGCTGACGCAACGCGGCGCCGAGCGAGAGGTCGCCGCCTTCCAGGATGCGGTCTAGCATATCCTTCGCCTGGACCACGCCGATCACGTTGTCCACCGATCCGTCGCAGACGACGAAGCGGGAATGGGGGGCGGCGCGTAGCGTCGCGATGATGTCGGCGCGTCCGCCCGTCCTGTCGATCCAGGCCACCTCCGTGCGCGGGGTCATGATGGCTCGTACGGGTTTGTCAGCCAGGCGCAGCACGCGCTCGATAATGTCCCGCTCTTCGGCTTCCAGAACGCCTGCCTGAGCGCCCTCGGCCAACAGTGCCCGCAGCTCCTCCTCCGTCACGGTCTGGCGGATGCTGCGGGACATGCCCAACAGATTCAGCACCAGCGCTGAGGATTGACCCAGGAGCCAGACGGCGGGAGCCATGATGCGCGATGCCCAGGCGATGGGGACCGCGATACGCGCGGCCGTCACTTCCGGGCGGCGTAGCGCGATCTGCTTCGGGACGAGTTCTCCGAGCACGAGCGTGAGATAGGTCGTGATGACCACGACCAAGAGAAGCGCGAGTGGTGCGGCCAACTCAGCCGAGACGCCGAGACGCAAGAGGCCGGCCTCCACATGCGTTCCGATGCTGGCCCCGCCGAAGACGCCCAGGAGCACGCTGACCAGCGTCACCCCAACCTGCACCGTCGGTAGAAATCGCTGAGGATCGGCCGCCAGGATACGGGCGGTGCCCGCCCCAGACACCCCGCGCCGCTCCAGCACGAGCAACCGTGCGCGCCGGGCGGACACCAGCGCGAGTTCGCTCATCGAAAAAAGCCCGTTGATGGCGATCAGCACGAGCAGGGAGAGGGCTTCGAGACCGGCGGTCATGCGGCCGCACCGCGATTGAATATCATTGCATGCGTAACTTTTTTTGCTGCAACCGGCGCATTCATCCTTTATTAACCATTTACACGAGGGGTGATATGACGACACCGAACGGGCCAGAGGCCACGATTATCCCATTTCCCGTCAGGGCGCGCGCCGCTGCGCCGGCTGCGGGCCAGGATCACGAACGGCTCAGCCGGGCTCTCGGCCACTTGTCAGAGGCTTTGTCCACCCAGCAGCACGCCATTGCCCGCTGGCGTGCGCGTCTCGACGATCTCCATGGCGCCGTAGGGCACCTTAGCGGGAACGTCCATACCTATGCTGGCCGCCTCCAAGACCTGGGGCGGGATGTCGCCGTTCTTCGCAATCAGGCCGACCAGCTCAGCCGGATGGCCGACGCGATGGCCGTGTTTCAGCGCTGAGCCGCTTTCGCCTCGGTAAAGAACTTCTGGCCCTCGGCGAAATGGTTGGGCCGGGTGAAGACGCCGAGAATCAGCGCACCATTGGGAGCCCGGGCCACGTGGGTGTTTCCCGCCGGACGCCAGACGAAGTTCCCGGCGGTGCACACGCCTTCATCGTCCTCCAGGCTGCCTTCCAGGACGTAAGTCATCTCGATGCCGGTGTGCTCGTGCAGCGGTACGACCGCGCCGGGTGCAAGACGGAACAGGAGCGCAGACATTCCCGTCTGATCGGAGTACAGAATCTTGTGCTCAATCCCAGGAAACTGCGATGTTTGCCAGGCTGCGTCGGTAACATCGACATAGCACGAGGGCGGAGACGGCGCGTCCGCCAGCAGGCGGCGCATCGGCCCGGTGGTAACAGGAGCATCATTCGGCATCGGACTTCCTCCTTCTCGTATCGTTCGTGATCATCGGCTTCGGCAGCCGCGGCCTGTCAAGCTGCGATCGCAGGGGGAACTTGGCACAAATACGCGCGCAGTCTATGCGTCCCCGATGACCGTCTCCAACTTCCCCCAGACGCGTATGCGTCGGCTTCGCCGTACCCCGGCATTGCGCGCAATCGTGCGGGAAGCCTCACTGCTGCCCACCGACCTGATCCAGCCGCTCTTCGTCGAAGAAGGGATCGATGATCCCGTGCCTGTGGCCAGCATGCCGGGGGTCAACCGCATTCCCGAACACCGTTTGCAGCATGAGGTCGAGGGCATGGCCCGGGATGGTGTCCGCGCCATCATGCTTTTTGGCGTCTCCCACAATAAGGATCATGCCGGTTCCGACGCCTGGCAGGCCGATGGCCTCGTCGCGCGCATGACCCGGGCTGCAAAGCGCGCGGCACCCGAACTCGTGGTCATCCCCGATCTTTGTTTCTGCGAATATACCGATCATGGCCATTGCGGCGTGCTGCATGATGGCCACGTGGCCAACGACATCACGCTGGAAAATCTGGGCCGGCAGGCCGTTGCCGCGGCTGAAGCAGGCGCGGACTTCGTCGCTCCATCCGGCATGATGGATGGTCAGGTCGCCGCTATCCGCCACGCGCTCGACGCCGCTGGTCACCTTGAGCTGCCGATCATGGCCTATTCCAGCAAATTCGCGTCGGGCTTTTACGGCCCGTTCCGGGCTGCAGCTGGGTGCGAACTCAAAGGAGACCGCCGCACCTACCAGCTCGACCCCGCCAACGGCCGCGAAGCGCTGCGCGAATCCCTGCTCGACGAGGCGGAAGGCGCGGACATCCTGATGGTGAAGCCAGGGCTGCCGTACCTGGACGTGCTGTCCCGTCTGCGTGAACGCACGCTGCTGCCACTCGCCGTATATCAGGTTAGCGGTGAATACGCGATGATCCGCTTCGCCGCTGCTGCCGGAGCCATCGATGAGCAGGTGGTGGTGCGAGAGACGTTGTGCGCCTTCAAGCGTGCGGGCGCTGACCTGATCCTGACCTACTTCGCCCAAACACTCCTGCGCGAAGGCATTTGAACCGCAGCTTGTCAAACTCTGTGTTTCCTGCGGATATGTCAGAAATGACGACTGTCGGGCGCAGCCCTGGCACTCTGCTGGACCTGCATCTGATCGGGCAAATGCGGGCAGCGTTCCCGGACGGACATTCGGTCCTCCCGGTCGGTCGCAAAACGCGTGTGCTGCTCGCCATCGTCGCCCTGATGGCGCCCCGCCCCGCGCTGCGGGCCCGCCTCGCGGAATTGCTCTGGAGCCGCCGACCCGAGGAACAGGCGCGGGCCTCGCTCCGCCAGGAGCTTCATCGGCTGATGGAAGCCCTGGCGCCGCACGGCGAGGCCATCCTCCACGTGACCCGGGATCATGTCGCTTTGCGCTCCGGCGTCGCCTGGATCGATGTTGCCGAAGTGCTATCTGCCAGCGCGTCGAACCCGTCCGCTCTCACGCTGCTCGATGGCGACCTGCTCGAGGGGCTGGAAGGCCTGGACCCGGCATTCGACATGTGGCTCGCCACCGAGCGCGAGCGGCTGCGCGACTGGGGCCGCACGGTCGCGGAGAAGTTGTTGTTCGGCGAATTGGCCCCGGAAGATGCCATCGTCGCCGCCCAGCGCCTGCTGCAGATCGATCGTGCGCACGAGGGCGCCTGGCGGGCGCTGATGCGTGCGCATGCTGCACGCGGCGAACGCGGCATGGCGATCCAGGCCTACGATCGGTGCCGTACCGCGCTCGCCGATCTGCTCGATGCGGCCCCCTCGATGGAAACGCAGCGGCTCGCGCTGGAAATCCGCGGCCCGTCCGGGCGCAAGCCTGCGTCCGCCGAACAGGTCATCGAACCGGTCGCGCCGGGCCCTGCCCGCGGCGGCACGCATATCGGGGTCATGCCGCTTACCTCCGTCGGCGGCGATCCGGGTGATCCGGGGCCCGCGCTCGGCGTGGCCGAGGAGCTGTCGGCGGCGCTGTCCCAATTCCACTGGCAGTTCATCGTCGCGCCGGCCTCGCTTGCTCGCTACGGCGGGGCTAGCCGGGACGATCGCGCGATCCGCCGCGTGTTCGCGCTGAATTATCTGCTCGAGGGCACGCTGCATCGGGTGAAGGATCGCTCCCGCGCCAGCCTTCGGCTGCTTGATTTACAGCGTCCCGGTCAGATCGTCTGGGCCGGACGCTTCGACAGCACGGCGCAGAATAGGCTGGATGTGGACGAGCAGATCGCCGGCGAGGCGGCGGCACAGATTGAAATCGCAGTACTGAGCGCGGAAGGCAGGCAGGCGATGGCCGATCGCGTTGCGGAACTTGGCGCCTACCCCACGGTCCTGCGTGCCGCGTACCTCATGCAGCGTCCCGAGCCTGCCGCGATGCAGGAGGCGGGCAGTCTTCTGTCGCTTGCCATGAAGAAAGATCCGTTGATGGCACCGGCCCATGGTTGGCGCGCGTTCTGGCGCGCCTTTCTTGGCCTGCAGGGCTGGACCGATCCTTTGATGGAGCCGCCGGAAGGATCCGCGGAGCTTGCGAACGCGGCGGTGCAACTCGACCCGACCGACGCGCGGGTCCTTGCCTTCGCCGGATATCTGCGAGGTGTGGTCCTGCGCGAGCTCGAGGAAGCAAGCGCGCTGCAGGACCGGGCGCTCTCGCTCAATCCCCATCTGGCGATCGGCTGGATCTTGTCGGCGACAACTCTGGCTTTTCGAGGCGAGTTGGACGAGGCCGAGAACCGCGCGCGAAAGTATCGCCAGCTCGCGCCCGCCGATCCGTGGTTGCCATGCCTCTATCCGGTTCTGCCCCTCGTGGCGTTATTGCGGGGCGACTTTCAGGCTGCCGCCGACCAGGCTCGGTCAGTCGCTCAGCTCAATCCTTTTTCTCGCTCCGCCTGCCTGCTGTGGATGTCGGCCCTGGGGCACCTAGGTCGGCGCGAACAGGCGGCCGCGTTGCGGGGGAGGCTCAATACAATCGATCCTGGATTTACCTTGCCTCGGCTTGAGGCACAGCTACTGCTGCGGCAACCCGGGCATCGGGAGGCTTTTTTGAGTGGTCTTCGCGGCGCCGGACTGGGCTAAACAAATCGTAATTCAAATAAACGGAGTTTAACGGCGAGCCGGGGTAAAAATTTAGGTTCAAAATAGCATTTTTCTTTTGTGAGCGGCTCATGTACCACACCAGCCGCGATCCTAATAAGGAGGTTCCATGAAGCGTTTCGTGCCGCCTAGCGGCTCTTGGCGGCGTGCTGCCCTCGCGGCAGCCCTGCTCGGAAGTACTGCGCTATCGGTGTCTGTCTATGCCTGGGCAGCGCCGTCGGCAACTGATGCCACGCCGCAGTCCACGCAGGTTCAACTCAACAACCCCCAGAGCAACACGACTACGCCGCCGCTCAACACCCAGCAGCAAACGCAGGCGGCCATGCCGCAGCAGTTGCCGAACTTCACCCACTTGGTGGCGCAGGTGAAGCCGGCGGTCGTCTCGGTGACCAACTACCTGAAGCAGGATGCCAATGTCGGGCAGGGCATGCAGGGACCGCAGCAACTGCCGTTCCCCTTCAACCAGTTTCCGTTCAACCAGATGAACCCGCAGCAGCAGCAGCGCCCGGTTGAGGCACGCGGCTCCGGTTTCATCATCAACCCGGATGGACTGATCGTAACCAACAATCACGTCGTGAAGGACGCGCGCCGGATCACCGTGACAATGGATGACGGCCAGACGCTTCCCGCCACGGTAGTCGGCACCGATCCGCGCACCGACATAGCTCTGCTCAAGATCGATGCCCATCACCCGCTTCCGTACGTGCAACTGGGCAATTCGGCCAACGCCCAGCCCGGTGAATGGGTCATCGCCATCGGCAATCCGTTCGGCCTGTCCGAGACGGTAACCGCGGGCATTGTCTCGGCGGTGGGGCGGAATATCGGCGCCGGTCCCTATGATCAGTTCATCCAGGTCGATGCGCCGATCAACGAAGGCAACTCCGGTGGTCCGCTGCTGACCCAGGACGGCAAAGTCATCGGCATGGATACTGCGATCCTGTCGCCCAACGGCGGATCGATCGGTATCGGCTTCGCCATTCCGTCGAACCTGATCAAGACCATCTCCGGTGACCTGCAGCAGCACGGCCACGTGACCCGCGGCTATATCGGCGTCGAGGCACAGCCTGTCTCGCCGGAAATGGCCAAGGCGCTGAACCTGCCGGAACAGGGTGGGGCATTGGTGGCCGCCGTCCAGCCGAACACGCCGGCCCAGCAGGGCGGCCTGCAGCCGGGCGACGTGATCCGCTCGGTCAACGGCCAGGCGGTGAAGAACCCGCGTGAACTCGCGGTCGACATCGCCGGCGTGCAGCCAGGGAACGACGCGAAGCTGGATGTCGTGCGCGACGGTCACAACCAGACCGTTGATCTGAAGGTGGCGGAGCTTCCGTCCGGCCAGCAGGTGGCCTCCACTGAGCAGGCAGGGCATCCCGCCGAGGGAAAGATCGGCCTGGCGCTTGGTCCCATCACGCCGGATGTCGCCGGGCAGCTTGATCTGCCGGACGGCACGCAGGGGGCTGTGGTTACTCAGGTCCAGCCGGGCTCTCCCGCCGATCAGGCCGGCATCTCCGCCGGTGACGTGATCGTCGGCGTAGGCACGCAGCCGGTGCACAATCCCGGACAGGCCGCGAGCGCCATCCGGAATGCTGAGCACAACGGTGACAACGCGATCGCGCTTCGGATCATCCACGACGGCCAGCCGGCTTTCGTGGCTATCAATCCGAACGCGAGTGCCAACTCCGACAACGGCTGACGACAACGGGGTTCTTGCCCCTGAGCCGGTGCGCAACCCCCTCGGGACCTTTCCCGAGGGGGTTATTTTTTGCGGATCGTTCGGTGGCCGCGGCACATCGGGAATCTACTCTAACCCGAAGTTACCTGCCCCCCGACCAAAGGCGGGCGAACTTGGTGAGGAGCCGTTCGATATCCTGGGACGTTACGCTGGCAGGCTCGGCTGATGCCGAGCCTGCCAGGTATCACGGGTTCAAAAACAAGCTACGACACGGTGATGGCAGAGGTAACCAGCGCGCCGATCGTCGAGCTGGCAGACCCTTGCGCCAGCATCCACAGATAATAGGTGCCGGCCGTCGCCGGCGCGTTGAAGTACCTGACCCCAGCCGTTCGTCTGGCCGTCGGCCACGCCTGCGATCAGCCCCGACGTCGGTGCCGTGGTTGCGCTGGACGACCAAGCGAATGCTGCGCCGGTCACGGCCGTAGGCGCCGGGACCGCGAACATGTTCGCCCCGCCATTCGGCGCGACGCTGGCGTTGTGGACCTGAGACGCGGCCGGCACCCACGCGCCCTCGGTCACGGTGGCACCCCAGGTTTGGGCTGTCGTCGTAGCCGACCAGGCGCTCGGGCTTGCCGCGGTGTTGGTGGCCTGGACTTCCACGTCGATCGCGGCCGCGCCGGTCAATCCGGTAAGTGTGTACGGGCTGCTGACACCTGAGACCGTCGTCCAGCTGCCGGCGCCGGAAGGGCTGTAGCGTAGGTTGTAGCCAGTTGCGGCGCCGTGGCTGCTATCCACCGCCGGGGCCGTCCAGGTGACAGTTAGCTTGGAATTGGTGCCATCCGGCGGTGGTACCACGCTGGTGACTGCTGGCGCATTTGGCGCTTCCGCGCCAGCGGCGGCGGTCGTGAGGGTGCTCGTGGCGGACCACGCACTCGTCCCCCCGGCATTCTGGGCCTGCACCTGCACGTCGTAGGCTGCCCCCGCGGTCAGGCCTGTCAGATCGAATGGGCTGGTGACATCCGTCTGCACGGTCCAAGTGTTTGCGCCCGAGGGGCTGGAACGGAGATTATAAGTGGTGGCAGCGCCGTGTGTTGCGTCAGTTGCTGGCGCTGTCCAGGTCACCATGAGGGCACTGCCGCTGCCCTGTGTCAGCGCTGCCGCGGACGGGGCGTTGGGCGCGAGCGGCCCAGCTGTGGTGAGTGTGCTGGTTGCCGACCACGCCGACACACCGGCCGCATTGCTGGCCTGAATCTGCACGTCGATCGCTGCGCCGGCCCCCAGCCCCGATAGGTCATACGGGCTCGCCACGCCTGACACCACCCTCCAACTATTGGCGCCGGAGGGGCTGGAGCGCAGATTGTAACTTGTCGCAACGCCGTGCGTCGCGTCAGTTGCTGGCGCTGCCCAGGTCACCATGAGATCGCTGCCGCTGCCCTGTGTCAGCGTCGCGGCGGCTGGGGCGTTGGGCGCGAGCGACCCAGCCGTGGTGAGTGTGCTGGTCGCCGACCACGCTGACACCCCGGCCCATTGCTGGCCTGAATCTGCACGTCGATCGCCGTGGCGGCCGCCAAGCCCGACAGGTCATACGGGCTCGCCACGCCTGACACGACAGTCCAGCTATTGGCGCCGGAGGGGCTGGAACGCAGATTATAGGTCATGGCGGCGCTGTGTGTCGCATCGACCGTCGGCGCAGCCCAGGCCACGGTTAGATCGCTGCCGTTGCCCTGCGCCAGCGATAGCGCGCCGGGAATGTTCGGGACCATGATCGTTTGAGATACTGACGAACCCGCCGAACGCATTATTCCTGTGCCCCGATAGGGCACACGTGGGGCACGCGGATAGACAGGCATATTTTTTCAATCCTTGTCGGTCTGGCTTGGGATTTAGTTAGTCATTCTACCAATGTCCAGACGTCAGCAAAAATAACTGCGAGCATGCGCCGCCGCCGATCGTCCCCAGCAGCGTTCTGCGGACTTCACCGCCCGAAGGGGGTAATTTCGGCCTGATCATTCCAGGGATTGATGACCGTCGGCCCCATTCCCTCGAAATGGGCGACGTTGCCGGTAACGACGCTCGCCCCGTGCGCACGCGAGATCGCGGCCAGCATGAGATCGACGGTTCCGACAGGACGCCGGCATTTCGCCGGGTCGCTAAACTGTTTGGTCCCGGGATGAGGTGACGCGGGTTGAGTTTGAAGATTTCTGGTGTTGTCGTCCAGGCGTGGCAGACGCCTTCGAACGGGGTCTTCCACCTGAGCGCCTTGAGATGCTTGGCAAAGTTATAGGCCGACACGAAGGTGAGGACGTGGGCTTTGAGGCTTTCCAGATCGGAATAATGGAACGCCTTAATGGTCGCCTCTTTGACGGTTCGGTTCATGCGTTCTGCCTGACCGTTCGTCCAAGGGTGATACGGCTTGGTGAGCTTGTGCTTGATGCCGTTCTCATTGCAGACGCGATCGAAAATGTGGGGCCGAGATATCGCCTGGTCGGCCCGTTGCGGTTCTTTGGCAGATCGGCGAACGCCATGCCGTTGTCGGTCAGCACGGTGTGGATTGCATACGGGAATGCGTTGACCGCGCCGCGCAGGAAATCGGCGCCGTTCATCTTGCCGGCGGCGTCGCGGAACTCGACGTAGGTGAACTTCGAGACCCGGTCGATGGCGAGGAACATGTTGAGCTTGCCCTCGGCCAAGCGCAGCTCGCAGATGTCGATGTGGACGTAGCCAATGGCCGCCTCGGCGAACTTGCCCCGCTTGGATGCGTGATCTGGGTTCTCGGGCAGCCGGGAGATGCCATGGCGCTCCAGGCAGCGATGCAGGCTGGATCGGGTGAGCTTGGGGATGCTGTCACGTAGGCATCCGAGCACGTCGTCGAGCGCCAGCAGGGTGCGCCGTCGGAACTCCACGATCATGGCTTCCTCGACCGCGGTCAGGACAGTGCTGTGAGGGGCGCGCGGCCCCATCGGAGCGTCATCGGTGGTAGCCCGGGCCCGCCACTTGGCAACCGTGTTGCGGCTCAGACCATAGTGCTTGGCCAAGGCGCCGCTCGTCTCTTTCGACGCTTGGAGCTCGGCTCGAACTCGCGGCGTCGTTCGGGCTGAGCCGTGAAGACTGCCTGCCATAGCGCCTCCTCTCCCTCTCGGGTCAGGTTAGCGTCACAACTCTCCGGGACCAAACAGCTAACATGCTGGCGTAAGCAGAGGCGGCCCCGTCATCGAAAGGTCAACCGCTGCGCACGCCGACTATAATCTTTAGCTTTGTGAACACTCCGGCCAGCCGGCCGGTCTTGAGCTTCCCCGCAAGCGGCCGATTATCTGCCGATTATCTGGGGGCCGCGGGAAAGGCGATGGCGGCAGTCCGGCCCGACAGCATCAAGGTCGCCGGCTTCTCCCGGATCGGCTCACTCCCCGGCGGCGGATGCCAGCCGAGTTGCTCCGAAAGCCGCTGAGCCGAATCCAGCAATTGGGGAAGGAGTGACCGCGGGCGCGGCGGGCGCATGCGCATCGACGCTCCGCTGATCGTCAACGCGGCGACCACCTGTCCGCCCCCATCCCGGACCGGTGCCGTGATGGAGACCGCGCCCGGGTGAACCTCATCGGCGGTGATCAGGTATCCCCGTGCGCGGATGCGCTGCAAATCGGCGGCGATCCAGTTGGGGTCCGTCCGTGTGGCGGGCGTAAAGCGCGGCAACCGTTGAGCCAGAACCTGGGTCTGCACAGCCTCCGGCGCATAGGCCAGCAGCAGCCGGCTTGGGCCCGCATGCAGCAGCCCCCGTGCCCCTGCCTGACTATAGAGGCGTAGCACTGGGTCGGCCTGGTGCAAGGCGATGGTTTCAGCCTGCAAACCTTCCCGCACGCGCAGATAAACGTTCTCTCCGACCATGCCGCAAAGATCCGCCAGAAAGTTCGCCGCCGCCGAGGCCAGTGCGCCCTGGTCGTGCGCCGCACGGCCCAGCATTCCCCAGCGGGCGCCGAGCCGCCAAATGCCGCGCGCTTCGTCCTGGATGGCAAAGCCACGGCCTTGGAGAGTGCGGAGCAGCCGAAACGCGGCGGTTCGGGTACATTTGGCGGATTCTGCCACTTTGGCCAGGCTTGCGGGGCCGGTGCGGGCCAGCGCTTCCAGCAGATCGAGCGCCCGCTCCACCGCGGCGATGCTGTAATCCGGCTCACTGGAGACCGGCTTCGGGGGAACTGCGGCGCGGCTTGATTGCTTCGCCTGGCGCTTGGCGGCGGGTTTGGGGTTGGCCCGCTTGGAAGCGGCACGCTTTGGCACCCGAAGGCGGGATTTGGCCGTCTTCTTATGGGAAACGGGCATGCCCTTGCCCCCAGGAAGGATCGACTGCTCTGCAATTGCAGCCGCTTGATAACCGAGCGCTGGCCGGGTCGTAAATCATCTCTGCCTTCAACAAGGGGTCACCGCCCGCGCGGATGTTGTCACTCCGCTCGCGGCGGGTCAAAGGGCAAACGTTGATTTTGCAATCACGGCCCCAGGACCAGCAGCTTTCGCGGACCCAAACGGCTTGAGGCGGCCGGCAAGCTGGGCTAAGCCCCCGGGCTTGTTATCGCGGGCCGGCCGCGGCGCCGGCGGGCGTGGTGGAATTGGCAGACACGCCAGATTTAGGTTCTGGTGGCGCAAGCCGTGGGGGTTCAAGTCCCTCCGCCCGCACCAGAATAGAGGAGTTGATTCCGTTCCATGCACGTGACCGAGACACTATCGGAAGGTCTGAAGCGCGCCTTCACCGTCGTGCTACCAGCCTCCGACGTGCAAACGCGGCGGGAGGCGCGGCTGACGGATCTCGGCCGGCAACTCCGGATCCCCGGCTTTCGCCCCGGAAAAGTGCCGCTGCCCGTCGTGCGCCAGCGCTACGGCAGCGCGGTCACCGCAGAAGTGCTGGAGCAGTCGGTCACCGATGCGGTACGCCAGGTCCTGTCGGACCGCGGCCTCCGCGCAGCGATGCAGCCCCGCATCGATCTGGTGAGTGCCGATCCGGCCCAGGATATCGAATTCAAGATGGAACTGGAGCTGCTGCCGGAGATCGCGGTCCCCGAACTCGGCAGCATCGAGCTGGTGCGGCGCAAGGCGGAGGTCGCCCCCGATACGCTGGAACAGGCGCTGGGGAACCTGGCGCAAAGAAACCGGAAATGGACTGACGTGTCGGCCGAGGAACTTGGGGACCGTGGCGCGCAGACGGGCGAGACCCTGCAAGTGGATTACACCGGCCGTATCGGCAGCGAGGAATTTCCCGGCGGCGCCGGCCAGGATGTCAATGTGGAGCTGGGCGGCGGCGGCTTCATCCCAGGGTTCGCCGAGCAGCTGGAGGGCATGAAGCCTGGTGAAATGCGGACCATCACCGTGACCTTTCCGGCCGAGTATGGTGCCAAGGACCTCGCCGGCAAGGAAGCGACTTTCGATGTCACGGCAAAGGCCATCCGCAAGGCCGAGGTGCCCTCCATCGACGAGGCTTTCGCCACCAGCGTCGGGTTCGAAAATCTCGACGAACTGCGGGACTTCGTTTCGCGCCAAATCCAGCGGGAATATGACGGCCTGTCGCGGATGCGCCTGAAACGGGATCTGCTCGACCGGCTGAACGGCATGGTCGATTTCTCCCTGCCGGAGGGCATGGTCGAGGCTGAATTCAAGCAGATCTGGGACCGCGTGGAGGAAGACCGCAAGGCCGATCGGCTGGATGACGATGACAAGGGCAAGGATGAGGAGACCTTGCGCCACGACTACCGTCAGATCGCCGAGCGTCGGGTGCGGCTCGGCCTTCTGCTGGCGGAGATCGGCCGCGCCAACGGCGTCCAGATCACCAACGATGAGATGACCCGCGCCATGCGCGCCGAAGCCGCTCGCTATCCTGGCCAGGAGGCCCAGGTCATGGAGTTCTTCCGGAAGAACCCCCAGGCCGCCGAACTCGCTGCGCGGTCCGATCTTCGAGGAAAAGGTTGTGGACTTCATCGTCGACCAAGCGAAGGTGGCTGAGGAAGTCGTCGCACCATCCGCCCTGGCCGCCGAGGAGTCCGAGGGCGCCGATGCGGCGCCGGCGCCCGCACCAGTGGCTGCGGCAGACGCCTCCGAAGGAACTCAGGCAGCAAGCTAACACCGGGCTGGGAGGAACCCGGCTTTCCAGCCAGGTGTTTTGTCCTTCCGCAGGGCCGGCGGGCTGCCTATGTAGTAGCCTCTCGCTGGAAGGTGATTCGGATGACTAGGGAGCGTGATCCCGTCGAAGTTTACAGCAACACTCTGGTCCCCATGGTCGTGGAACAGACCGCGCGTGGGGAGCGGGCTTTCGATATCTATTCGCGCCTGCTCAAGGAGCGGATCATTTTCCTTACCGGAACGGTATTCGATCAGGTTAGTGCCCTGGTCTGTGCCCAGCTTCTGTTCCTTGAATCGGAAAATCCGAACAAGGACATCGCCTTCTATATCAATAGCCCGGGCGGCGTGGTGTCGTCGGGCCTCGCGATTTATGACACGATGCAATACATCCGCAGCCCGGTCAGCACGGTTTGCATCGGCATGGCCGCCTCCATGGGCAGCCTGCTTCTGACCGCCGGGGCGCATGGCAAACGGTTCGCTCTGCCGAACGCGCGGATCATGGTCCACCAGCCGTCCGGCGGCGCCCAGGGCCAAGCCACGGATATCGAGATCCAGGCGCGGGAAATTCTGACCCTTCGCAAGCGTCTGAACGAGATCTATGTCCGCCACACGGGCCAGCCGATCGAAGCGATCGAGCGCAAGCTGGAGCGCGACACCTACATGTCGGCGGAGGAGGCCCGCGATTTCGGGATCGTGGACCAGGTTGTGGAAAGCCGCGACCCGCCATCTGGCGAAGCCGACCGAACCTGAGGACCCTTGTTCCGGGGTGGCCGCTCGATCCCGGCCGGGGGTGGCCTGAAAGGCCGACTCCAGCCGCTTGTGCTTGTCCCGCCCCGGCCCCGGAGTTTAAGCTGGTCTTGCATGCGTCCCGGCCGGGACAGGAGTGCCAATGAGTAAGTCTGGGGATTCGAAAAACACCCTCTACTGCTCGTTCTGCGGCAAGTCGCAGCACGAGGTCCGCAAGCTCATCGCTGGCCCCACCGTGTTCATCTGCGATGAATGCGTCGAGCTCTGCATGGACATCATCCGCGAGGAGCACAAAACGCACCTCGTGAAGTCGCGCGACGGCGTGCCCACCCCGCGCGAGATCTGCAAAGTGCTGGACGATTACGTCATTGGCCAGGACCACGCGAAGCGCGTCCTTTCGGTCGCGGTACACAATCACTACAAGCGCCTGGCGCACGGCGCGAAGAACAACGACGTCGAAATCGCCAAATCCAACATCCTCCTCGTCGGCCCCACGGGCTCCGGCAAGACGCTGCTTGCCCAGACGCTCGCGCGCATACTCGACGTGCCGTTCACCATGGCCGATGCGACCACGCTGACCGAAGCCGGCTACGTCGGAGAGGACGTCGAGAACATTATCCTCAAGCTGTTGCAGTCTGCCGACTACAACGTGGAGCGCGCCCAGCGCGGTATCGTCTACATCGATGAGGTCGATAAGATCAGCCGCAAGTCCGATAACCCATCGATCACGAGGGACGTCTCAGGCGAAGGCGTGCAGCAGGCACTCCTGAAGATCATGGAGGGAACCATTGCATCGGTGCCTCCCCAGGGCGGACGGAAGCATCCGCAACAGGAATTTCTGCAGGTGGATACCACCAACATCCTGTTCATCTGCGGCGGCGCCTTCTCGGGCTTGGAAAAGATCATCGCAGCGCGGGGCAAGGGCTCCGGGATGGGCTACGGCAGCGAAGTTCGTGCCCAGGATGAGCGCCGGATGGGAGCCATCCTCCGTGAGGTCGAGCCCGAGGATCTGCTGAAATTCGGGCTAATTCCGGAATTCATCGGCCGGCTGCCGGTCGTGGCCACGCTGGAAGACCTTGATGAAAACGCGCTGGTGGAAATTCTGACGAAACCTAAGAACGCTCTCATCAAGCAGTACGGCCGTCTGTTCGAAATGGAGGGCGTGAAGCTCTCCTTCACCGAGGACGCGCTTCGCTCGGTTGCGACCCGGGCCATCGCCCGCAGGACTGGCGCGCGCGGACTGCGCTCCATTATGGAGTCGATCCTGCTGGGAACCATGTTCGAACTGCCTGGGTTGGACGGCGTAGAGGAGGTCGTCATCAATCGCGAAGTGGCCGAATCCCGCGCCAACCCGCTGTACATGTACAGCAAGGAGCGGGCGGAGAGCAGCGCTTCGGCCTAAGAGCTTTAAGCCGGCGGGTGCTTCCGCCGGTATTTCAAGACCTTGCGGCTCCGCGCCCAGGTCCCGATATCGTCCTCGTGAAAGGGCATGATCAGATGCCCATGCGAGCGGGATCTATGCCGGAATCGGGTGGAACCTGCCGCGACTGTCCAGAAGGAGGTCCACATGACACAATCCGATCGGCCAAGCCCGGCTCAGCCGGGACGCCCATCCGGAGAAGGCGATCGGGAGAAGGCCGGCCCAGCGCCAGCCGATCTGGTACCGGTTCTGCCGCTGCGTGATATCGTTGTCTTTCCCCACATGATCGTGCCGCTCTTCGTCGGTCGCGAAAAATCTGTCCGCGCCCTAGAAGCAGTGATGAAGCAGGATAAGCAGATTCTGCTCGTGGCGCAGAAAAACGCCGCGCATGACGACCCGGCAGCGGACGACATCTACCGGGTTGGCACTGTTTCCACGATCCTGCAGCTCCTGAAGTTGCCGGACGGCACCGTGAAAGTGCTGGTCGAAGGCGGCCAACGTGCCCGCATCGCCGCATTCAAAGACACCCAGAGCTACTTCGAAGCGTTCACCGAGCCTCTGCCTGACCAAGTCGGCGAGAGCAAGGAACTGGAGGCGTTGGGACGTACTGTCGTCTCGCAGTTCGAACAGTACATCAAGCTCAACAAGAAGATCGCGCCAGAGGTGCTGGTTTCGCTCAATCAGATCGAGGACCCCAGCAAACTTGCCGACACGGTCGCCGCGCACCTGAATCTCAAGATCGCCGAAAAGCAGGAAGTACTCGAAACCCAGAACGTTGGTGAGCGCCTGGAACGCGTCTTCGGCCACATGGAATCCGAAATCGGCGTCCTGCAGGTCGAAAAGCGCATCCGTAATCGCGTAAAGCGGCAGATGGAGAAGACTCAGCGCGAGTACTATCTGAACGAGCAGCTCAAGGCCATTCAGAAGGAACTCGGCGAGGGCGAAGACGGCAAGGACGAAACGGCCGAGCTCGAGGAGAAGATCAAGAAGACCCGCCTGTCGAAGGAAGCACGGGAGAAGTGCGTCGCCGAGCTCAAGAAGCTTAAGACGATGAGCCCGATGAGCGCCGAGGCTACCGTCGTGCGCAACTACCTCGACTGGATGCTGTCCATCCCCTGGAAGAAGCGCAGCAAGATCCGCAACGACGTGGTCGAGGCGGAGAAGGTGCTGAACGCTGACCACTACGGGCTGGAGAAGGTGAAGGAGCGGATCATCGAGTACCTCGCCGTGCAGGCAAGGAGCCCGAAGGTGCGCGGCCCCATCCTGTGCCTCGTCGGGCCGCCCGGCGTTGGCAAAACCTCCCTCGGCAAGTCCATCGCGCGGGCGACGGGACGCCAATTCGTGCGCATGTCGCTGGGTGGCGTGCGGGACGAGGCCGAAATCCGCGGCCATCGGCGCACCTATATCGGCTCAATGCCCGGCAAGGTCATCCAGGGCATGAAGAAAGCCAAAACCTCCAATCCGCTCTTCCTGCTCGACGAGGTGGATAAGCTCGGTGCCGATTGGCGCGGCGATCCGTCCTCGGCGCTGCTGGAGGTGTTGGACCCGGAGCAGAACAGCACGTTCAACGACCACTACCTGGAGGTGGATTACGACCTGTCGGACGTGATGTTCGTCACCACGGCCAACAGCCTGCGCATGCCGCAGCCACTGATGGACCGCATGGAGATCATTCGCATCCCGGGCTACACTGAGGATGAGAAAGTGGAGATCGCCAAGCGGCACCTGATCGCCAAGCAGAGCGAGGCGCACGGGCTGAAGAAGGATGAGTGGGCGATCAGCGAGGAGGCGCTGCGCGACCTGATCCGCTACTACACGCGGGAAGCGGGCGTGCGGAACCTTGAGCGTGAGATCGCTAACCTCGCACGCAAATCGGTCAAGGAGATCGTTACCACCAAGACGAAGAAGGTGCTGGTCACCGTCAAAAATCTGGAGAAATACGCCGGTGTCCGGAAATTCCGCTTCGGGGAAACCGAAGCCGAAGACATGGTCGGCGTGGTCTCCGGGCTGGCTTGGACCGAAGTAGGCGGGGAAATCCTCACCATCGAATCCGTGGTCGTGCCTGGTAAGGGCAACATCAAGCACACCGGCAAACTCGGCGACGTGATGCAGGAAAGCGTGTCGGCGGCGATGAGCTATGTGCGGTCGCGCGCGATCCGCTTCGGCATCAAGCCGACGCTGTTCGAAAAGCGCGACATCCATGTGCACGTGCCGGAAGGAGCGACTCCCAAGGATGGTCCGTCTGCGGGCATCGCCATGGCGACGTCGATCGTCTCGGTGCTGACCGGCATTCCGATCCGCCGGGATGTGGCCATGACCGGAGAGATCACGTTGCGTGGCCGCGTTCTGCCGATCGGCGGATTGAAGGAGAAGCTTCTGGCGGCGCTGCGCGCCGGCATCACGACCGTGTTCATCCCCAAGGAGAATGAAAAGGACTTGGCGGAGATCCCGGACAACGTGAAGAAGAACCTGAAGCTGATCCCGGTCGCCGAGGTGGACGAGGTCATCGCCCAGGCTTTGGTGCGACGTCCTGAGCCGATCGAGTGGGAGGAGCCGCCCGAACCGGTGGCTCCGCCCAAGCCTCCAGAAGCAGCCGCCACCCTAACCCACTGATCCAACGCAAGCCCGCCCTTCCGGCGGGCTTGCTTTTTGGAAAGCAGAAGTCGCAATCGCGTGTGCTCGCGTTGACGGGCAGGAAATCCGCCCGTTAAAGCAGGTGCGCTTCTGCCTTTACCCACCCAAGCCTTCATTCATGGAATCCACACTCAGGGGGAGAATGCGTGAACAAGATGGAACTGATTACCGCCGTGGCGGAACGGACGGACCTTTCTAGAGCGAAGGCGAGCGAAGTCGTTGACGCGGTCTTCGGCGCAATCGAGGGCGCACTGAAAAAGAAGGAAGAAGTCCGCTTGGTGGGTTTCGGCACCTTTGCCACGGCAAACAGAAAAGCAGGCACCGGCCGCAATCCCCGTACCGGGGAACCAATGGAGATAGAGGCCTCCACCACTGTCCGTTTCAAGGCTGGGAAGGGCCTGAAGGACGCGGTGCAGTAAACACGGAATGCCCGGGCGGTTAGCTCAGCGGTAGAGCATCTCGTTTACACCGAGAGGGTCGGCGGTTCGAAACCGTCACCGCCCACCACCTTCCGAGCGGACCAGATCGGCGAATCGCCGAAGCTGGTCCGTCTCCACATCCGATACGGCCGATAGCGTCAGTCCGCCCGAACGCCAGCGGATTACGGTGAATCCCTGGCTGCGGAATTCATGCGGGGCCTCGCTCGCTTGCCCTGGCGAGGCCCAGGCGAAAAGATCGATGATGTGTTGATCGTGGCGATAGACAGCCACCGCCGTCGGCCGGCCCTCCACCACATCGGCCCGACCGCCGATCAGCGGAAAGCCCTGAGCGGCGAGGTCTTCGATCGGTGGAGAGATTCCAAGATGCGCCGATAGCCACGGCTTCACCACATGCTCGTTGCTGGTTTGCACGTCGATAAGGCGGCCAGACACCATCGCCGCAGCGTGGTGATCGATCAGAGCCTGCATCGCAGAGACGCCCCGTGGGGCCTGCAACAGCAGCACCAGGCATGCACCCACCAGCGCGCCGGCCAGACCGCTTCCCGCGAACCATCCGACCGGCCACCATGTCCGACGAGCCCGGGGCAGGGCAGGGGGCGCAACCTCCTGCTCGGGAAGTGAGTCCAGGATCCGCGCTGCGAGCGTCGGAGGCGCGCGGTAATAGACCAGACGTTCCTTCAAGCCGGGCAGATTATCGCTCACGTGCGGCCTCGGCGTTCCAGTGCCGCCGCAGCGCCTCGCGCGCGCGGGCCAGGCGAGACATCACCGTGCCCACCGGCACTTCGGTTATGCGGGCGATATCGGCGTAGGACAGGTCCTCAACCTCCCGCAGCAACAACACCTCCTTCTGCTCGGCGGGCAATACCGCGACGAGACGGTTCACCCGCGCCGCATCGGCATCGGCCATCAGCACTGCCTCTGGGTTCGGCGAGGGCTCGGTCCAGATGGGATCAGTCTCGGGCAGCTCATCCGTGTAGGTGATCCGCTCGCTGGCCGCTCGGCCCATGCTCGTGAAAAAGCGATTGCGCAGGATGGCCAGCAGCCAGACGCGCATGTCGTCGCCCCGGAACGCGTCGAAATAGCGCCACGCGCGAAGATAGGAGTCCTGCACCAGATCCTCCGCCGTAGCAGGGTCTTTGCACAGCCAGCGCGCGAGATTGTACGCCGCGTCCAGGTGCGGCAGCGCAAGCCGTTCGAAGCGTTGTCGTCTCGGATCGGTCACATGAGTTCCGCCTGGCCGGCGACAAGCATACTCGTATCAGAGCGGCTTTATTCCTGACGCAAGCAAAAAGAAACTTTGCGCCCGAGCGGAATGGAACGCCGGTCGAGCAGGTCTTGGTGGCGAGATCGCGCGAGGCGGACACGTCAGAGCGCGTGAATCTCGCTCTGAACTCTGGACCGAGGAGACCACGATGACCGAACCTTCGATGACGCGCCGGCACGCTCTGAGCTGCATGGCCTGGAGCGGCAGTGCAATGCTTTGGACCGTCGCCGCCGGCATTCCGCACGCCCGAATGGCCGTTTCGGCGCAGGCGGCCGAAACCGGCTTCACCTTCGCACAGATCAGCGACAGTCATCTCGGCTTCGACAAGGCGGCCAATCCAGACCCGCTGGCAACATTCCAGGAGGGGCTGAGGGATCTGTCTACGTCGCCCGTCAAGCCCGCTTTCCTGATCCACACGGGCGATATCACGCACCTATCGAAGCCCGCGCAGTTCGACCTGGCGTCGCAGGCCATGAGTGCCACCGGCCTGCACACCTACACGGTGCCCGGTGAGCATGACATTCTCGAAGAGGACGGGAAGAGCTACCTCAACCGCTTCGGCGCCGGCACCCTGGGCGACGGATGGTACAGCTTCGACGCGGGCGGGATTCACTTCATCGGCTTGGTGAATGTGGTCGATCTCGGCGGGAACGGCCTTGGCAATCTCGGCCACAAGCAGCTGGAGTGGCTGGAAAGTGACCTGAAGGGCCGCAGCGCGAGCATGCCCATCGTCGTCTTCGCGCACATTCCGCTCTGGGTGGTGTACCGGGATTGGGGTTGGGGCACCGCCGATGGCACCCAGGCGCTGGGGTATCTGCGGCGCTTCGGCTCGGTCACGGTCCTGAACGGGCACATCCACCAGGTGCTGCAGAAGGTCGAGGGGCACGTGGCCTTCCACACCGCCCGCTCCACCGCCTTTCCGCAGCCCGCACCTGGCACGGCCAAGGGACCGGGGCCGATGACGGTTCCTCCTGGGGACCTGCGTCACGTGCTTGGTGTCGCACGGGTCAGCTTGGTACGCGTCGATTCGCCCCTGGCGATCGTCGATACGCCGCTCCTGGGCTGAGGCGGGGCTACGGCGATGGAACGGCGCACATTCCTGGGTTTGTTGGCCCTGAGTTCGGCGGTGGCCGCCGTGTCGGCCCGGGCAGACGATCCGGTCGACGTGACGATCGACAACTTCACTTTCACCCCGCCCGTGATCCACGTCGCACAGGGCGGTACTGTGCGGTGGACGAATCAGGACGACATTCCGCACAGCATCCTTTGCCCGACACTGAAGATCCGCTCCCATGCCCTTGATACGGGCGACAGCTTCACCTACCGCTTTACCGAACGAGGAACATTCGACTACTTGTGCAGCATTCATCCGCACATGCGCGGGCAGGTGGTTTGCGGATAGCAGTCTAATACCCATCGGCCGAATGGCCGATTGGTACGTGCGCGGGGTTGGTGGGGCGGCCGCGCGCAGAATCAAAGGCATACCAGCCGGCCGGGTTGACGGGCATACCCGGCCGGCCTAATTGCCGCGTGCCGCTGCGGGTGTAGCTCAGTTGGTTAGAGCGCCGGCCTGTCACGCCGGAGGTCGCGGGTTCGAGCCCCGTCACTCGCGCCATCGGCGTGTGGCCGGGCGCTCTGCGCAGGCCGGGTAAGGAAAACAACAATGCCCTATGTCTTGCCCGCCTATCTTCCGATCTTGGTGTTCATGATCATCGCCGCGGTGATCGCCGGCGCAATGATCGGCGGATCGCTGCTCGCCGGCAAGCAGGACCCGTATCCGGAAAAGGTCTCAGCCTATGAATGCGGGTTTGAGCCGTTTGATGATGCACGGCGAAGGTTTGACGTGCGATACTACCTCGTAGCAATTTTGTTCATCATCTTCGACCTTGAGGTCGCCTTCCTGTTTCCCTGGGCGGTCAGCCTCGGAAACACAAGGCTATTCGGTTTTCTTTCAATGCTCGGCTTCCTTGGCGTCCTCACCATCGGTTTCATCTATGAATGGTGCAAGGGAGCGCTGGAGTGGGAATAAGCGCATGAGTCAGGCTGCCAGCACCCCGATCGCCTGGAACAAGCAGGCCCTCCCCCGCGGCCCCGAACAGGACGCGGTGATCCGCGGCATCACCGGCGAGATCGAAGGCAAGGGATTCCTCGTCGCCAACCTCGACAAAGTGGTGAACTGGGCCCGGACCGGCAGCATGTGGCCGATGACGTTTGGCCTCGCCTGCTGTGCGGTGGAGATGATTCACGCCTACATGCCGCGCTACGATCTCGACCGGTTCGGCATCTTCCCCCGCGCCTCGCCCCGGCAGAGCGACGTCATGATCGTCGCCGGAACCCTCACCAACAAAATGGCGCCGGCGTTGCGCAAGGTGTACGACCAGATGCCCGATCCGCGCTGGGTTATCAGCATGGGAAGCTGCGCCAACGGCGGCGGCTACTATCACTTCTCCTACTCCGTGGTGCGCGGCTGCGACCGCATCGTCCCCATCGACGTCTATGTCCCCGGCTGTCCTCCGTCGGCTGAGGCGCTGGTGTACGGCATCATGCAATTGCAAAAGAAAATTCGCCGCACGGGAACCATTCTGCGTGACTGAGCCGGCAACTGTGACCGAAACACCCGGGGCCGCGCTGATGCATGAAGTCGGCCTGCTTCCTGGCGTGCGTGCCGTCCGTCAGGAGCAGGATGAAATCGTTGCGGAGGCCGAACGCGATGCGCTGGTCGAACTCATGGCGGTGCTGCGGGACGACCCGCGTTTCGCGTTCGCCCAGTGCATGGATATCTGCGGGGTCGATTGGCCCCACCGGCGCGAACGCTTCGACGTCGTCTATAATTTGCTTTCCGTCGCGCTAAACCAGCGGCTGCGGGTGATCGTTACGACGGACGAAACCACCTCGGTCCCGTCGGTTTGCACCATCTGGCCGAGCGCTACATGGTGGGAGCGGGAATGCTGGGATCTCTACGGCATTCTGTTTTCCGGCCAGCCCGATCTGCGCCGCATCCTCACTGATTACGGGTTTGAAGGACATCCGCTTCGCAAGGACTTTCCTCTCACCGGCTATGTGGAAGTCCGTTACGACGAAGATCGCAAGCAGGTGGTCTACGAACCGGTGAAACTCACGCAGGAATGGCGCAGCTTCGACTTTATCTCCCCTTGGGAAGGCGTTCTGACACTGCCGGGTGATGAGAAAGTGCACGAGCACAGGGCGCAGATCACCCGCTTCGCGCAGCCTCCCGCGCCGGCCGCCAAGGAAAACTCATGAGCGGCGACATCCTCCCGGAGAGTGGGGCCAAGCGCCACCACGTCGTCGAGATCGACAGCCACGCCATCAATTTCGGCCCGCAGCACCCGGCGGCGCATGGCGTGCTGCGCCTGATCCTCGAAATGGACGGCGAAGTCGTCGAACGCGCCGATCCGCATATCGGTCTGCTTCATCGTGGCACGGAAAAGCTGATCGAATACCGCACCTACGTGCAGAACGTGCCCTATTTCGACCGGCTGGATTACGTCTCGCCGATGTCGGAGGAACACGCGTACGTCCGTGCCGTCGAAAAACTGCTCGGCATCGAGGCGCCGGAGCGTGCACAGTGGATCCGCACCCTGTTCGACGAAATCACCCGCGTCCTGAATCACCTGCTGAACGTCACCACCTACGCACTCGACGTCGGCGCCATCACACCCAGTCTTTGGGGGTTCGAGGAACGCGAGAAACTCATGGAGTTCTACGACGCCGCATCCGGCGCCCGGCTCCATTCCAACTACTACCGTCCGGGCGGCGTGAACCGCGACCTGCCCGCCGGCCTCACCGAGCGCATCGCCGAATGGGCCGAGACCTTCCCCAAATTCATCGACGACCTTGAAGACCTGCTGACCGGCAACCGCATTTGGAAGCAGCGTACCGTCGATATCGGCCTGATGTCGGCCGAGGACGCGCTCGCCTGGGGCTGGAGCGGTCCACCGCTGCGCGCTTCGGGCGTGCCGTGGGATCTCCGTCGTGCGCAACCCTACGCCAAATACAGCGAGGTTGATTTCCAGATCCCCGTCGGCCGCAATGGCGATTGTTACGATCGTTACCTCGTGCGTATGTGGGAAATGCGTGAGAGCGTTAAGATCATCAAGCAGTGTCTGGCGAAGATGAAACCCGGTCCGGTGCGCATCCAGGACCATAAGATCACCGCGCCGCACCGGGCGGAGATGAAGCGCTCCATGGAAGCGCTGATCCATCACTTCAAGCTGTTCACCGAAGGTTTCCACGTGCCGCCCGGTGCCACCTACACCGTGGTCGAAACCCCCAAGGGCGAGTTCGGCGTCTATCTGGTTGCGGATGGTACCAACAAGCCGTACCGGTGCAAAATCCGCTCGACCGGGTTCGCCTTCCTGCAAACGATGGACTTCATGGCCAAGCGCCACATGCTAGCCGACGCGGTGGCCATCATCGGCTCGCTGGATATCGTGTTCGGCGAGATCGACAGGTAAGCCATGTCGGAACACATGATACACGCCGAGCCGGAGATCTTCGCTTTCGATAGTGACAGCGAGCCCGAGGTCGCGCGCGAGATCGCCAAATACCCCGAAGGGCGTCAGGCCAGCGCGACGATCGCGCTGCTCTACATGGTGCAGGAGCAGATGCGCCGTGCGACCGGAAGCGGATGGGTTCCTCGTGCCGGCATGGATGCCGTGGCCGCGCGACTGAAAATGGCCCCGATCCGCGTTTACGAAATCGCCACTTTTTACACGATGTTCAATCTGAAACCGGTGGGAAAGTGGCACTTGCAGATCTGCACCACAACGCCCTGCTGGCTGCGTGGCTCAGATGATGTCGTCGCCGCCTGCCGGGCGGCAACCGGCATCACCGAGTGGGGTGAAACCAGCGAAGACGGCATGTTCACCATGTCGGAAGTCGAATGCCTTGGTGCCTGCGTCAATGCGCCGATGTTGCAGGTCAACAACGAGCATTTCTACGAGGATCTGGATGCCGAGCGGACCAAGACGCTGCTCGATGCGCTTCGCCGAGGGGAACCGCCCAAGCCGGGCTCCATGAGCGGCCGCCAGACCTCTGCGCCCGAAGGTGGGCCTACCACACTGACCACACTGCGTTTCGCACCAGGGACATAGATGCTGGACGATCGGGACAGGATCTTCACCAACCTCTACGGCCTGCATGACTGGCGGCTGAAGGCGGCGCAGTCGCGTGGCGATTGGGACGGCACGAAAGACATCCTCGCCAAGGGCCGCGACGCCATCATTGAAGAGATCAAGAACTCCGGCCTGCGCGGTCGCGGCGGCGCAGGCTTTCCCACGGGCCTCAAATGGTCGTTCATGCCGAAGCAATCGGATGGGCGCCCGGCTTACCTCGTGATCAACGCCGATGAATCCGAGCCCGGCACGTGCAAGGATCGCGACATCATGCGCCACGATCCGCACAAGCTGATCGAGGGCGCACTGGTGGCATCCTTCGCCATGGGCGCCAACGCCTCCTACATCTACATCCGTGGGGAGTTCTACGAAGAAGCCCGCGTGCTGCAGGCCGCGATCGACGAGGCCTACGAGGCTGGGCTGATCGGCAAGAACGCCTGCGGGTCTGGTTTCGATTTCAACCTCTACCTCCATCGTGGCGCCGGCGCCTACATTTGCGGCGAAGAGACCGGACTGCTGGAGAGCCTGGAGGGCAAGAAGGGCATGCCGCGGCTGAAGCCGCCCTTCCCGGCTGCAGTCGGCGTGTACGGCTGTCCCACCACGGTCAACAATGTCGAAAGCATCGCCGTCGCGCCCACCATCATGCGGCGCGGCGCAGCCTGGTTCACCGGGATCGGACGACCCAAGAACGCCGGCCCGAAGGTTTATTGCATCTCCGGGCATGTGAATAAGCCATGTAACGTCGAGGATGCGCTCGGCATTCCGCTTCGCGAACTGATCGACCGCTATGCCGGCGGCGTGCGCGGCGGGTGGGACAATCTGCTTGGCGTCATTCCCGGCGGCGCATCGGTGCCCGTCATTCCAAAATCAATCTGCGATACCGTGCTGATGGATTTCGACAGTCTGCGCGACGTGAAAAGTGGTCTCGGCACGGCCGCCGTCATCGTCATGGACAAATCCACCGACATCATCCGTGCCATCGCCCGACTCTCGCAATTCTACAAGCATGAAAGCTGCGGCCAGTGCACGCCCTGCCGTGAAGGCACCGGGTGGATGATGCGCGTCATGTACCGCATGGTCGAAGGCCGCGCCGAACCCGAGGAGATCGACACCCTCGATCAGGTCACTCGCCAGGTCGAAGGCCACACCATTTGCGCATTGGGCGACGCGGCGGCTTGGCCGATCCAGGGATTGATCCGCCATTTCCGCCCGATGATGGAGGAGCGCATAGCCGCCTATAAGCAGCGGGCGGGCACATCGCGCATTCCCCTGGCGGCGGAGTAGCGCACATGCCCAAAGTCACCATCGACGGCATCGAAGTCGAAGTCCCCGCGGGCTCTAACGTCCTGCAGGCCTGTGAGGCCGCTGGCCTCGAGGTGCCGCGCTTCTGCTACCACGACCGCCTCTCCGTCGCCGGCAACTGCCGCATGTGCCTGGTCGAGATCGAGAAGGCTCCGCCGAAGCCCATCGCTTCCTGTGCGTGGCCCGTCGCTGATGGCATGGTGGTGCATACCGACTCTGCGATGGTTCGCAACGCCCGTCGCGGGGTGATGGAATTCCTTCTCATCAACCATCCGCTCGACTGCCCCATTTGCGACCAGGGCGGTGAGTGCGACCTCCAGGACCAGGCGCTCGGCTACGGCATGGACCACTCGCGCTACCGCGAAAACAAGCGCGCGGTGGACGACAAATACCTCGGCCCCCTGGTCAAAACCGTAATGACGCGCTGCATCCAATGCACGCGCTGCGTTCGCTTCATCACCGAGGTCGCCGGCGTGCCGGAACTCGGCGCCGTTGCCCGCGGCGAAAACCTCGAAATCACCACCTATGTCGAGAAAGCCCTCAGCTCCGAGCTGTCGGCCAACATCATCGACCTCTGTCCGGTCGGCGCACTCACCGCCAAGCCGATTGCCTTCGCCTATCGAAGCTGGGAACTGGTGAAGACAGACAGTGTCGACGTGCTCGACGGCGTCGGCTGCAATATCCGCGTCGACGCGCGCGGCCCTGAGGTCATCCGCATCCTGCCCCGCCTCAATGAGGACGTGAACGAGGAGTGGCTGGGCGACAAATCCCGCTTCTCGGTCGATGGACTAAGACGCCGGCGCCTCGACCGCCCCTGGGTGCGAGTAGACGGTAAGCTACAGCCCGCCACCTGGTCCGAGGCTTTCGCGGCCACTGCCCAAAAGCTGCAAGCCGCCTCCGGCGAACGCATCGGCGCTATTGCCGGGGATCTGTGCGATGCGGAAAGCATGTTCGCACTCAAGGAGCTGATGGCGTCTCTCGGCTCGACCAACCTTGATTGCCGCCAGCGCGACGAGCAGCTCGATCCTTCCCGTCGCGAATTCTACATCTTCAATAGCGGCATCGCCGCGATCGAGGATGCGGATGTCATCCTGCTGATCGGCACAAATCCGCGCCACGAGGCGCCGGTGCTCAACGCCCGTATCCGCAAACGCTGGCTGCATTCCGACTTACCCGTCGGCATCATCGGTCCCGCCGTCGATCTGACATATCCGGTGCAGCACCTCGGCGAATCCCCTGTCGCGATGGCCGATACCGCCGGGCCCGCGCGCGACTTCTTCAACGCCATGGCCAAAGCCAAGCGCCCGATGGTCATCGTGGGCGCCAACGCAACCGCCCGGCCGGATGGCGCGGCCATCCTCGCTGCCGCCTGGAAGCTAGCTGAGGAAATCGGCGCTCTGACCGCTGAATGGCACGGTTTCAACGTGCTGCACACGGCGGCGGCGCGTGTCGGTGCGATGGATCTCGGGTTCCTGCCAGGCCCCCGCGCCAAAGGTTTCCCGCAGATGATGGGCGGTGAAGTGGACGTGCTTTGGCTGCTTGGGGCCGATGAGTTCAACACCGGCCGCATCGGCCGCGATACCTTCCTAATCTACCAAGGCCATCACGGTGACCGCGGCGCGGCCCGGGCCGATGTCATCCTCCCCGGCGCGGCATACACCGAAAAGAACGGCACCTACGTGAACACCGAAGGCCGGGTGCAGCGCGGCTATATGGCGATCTCGCCGCCCGGTGAGGCGCGAGAGGACTGGAAAATTATCCGTGCGCTCAGCGACGTGCTTGGCCGCAAGCTTCCCTTCGACGACATAGGCGCTCTCCGCGCCCGCATGGAGCAGGCCAACCCGGTCTTCGGCCGTCTGGACTATATGCCGCGCTTCGGCGCGGGCGACCGCAGTGCCCCCTCCGCGGGACACACCACCTTGACCGACACTGCGTTCCTGCCCGTCTTCGAAAACTACTACCAGACCGACCCGATCAGTCGCGCCAGCCCCACCATGGCGGAGTGTGCCGGACTGTTCGCGCCGCAGCTTCAGGCGGCGGAGTAGGGGATGAACAACGAGAGCGTCTGGCAGACGCCGCTCGGCCATCTCGGCCTGGAATTCGGCGAGGCACTCGCCCTGCTTGTGCCGCTGCTGATCATGGTGGCCTACCTGACCTACGGCGAGCGCAAGGTGCTTGCTGCGATGCAGCTGCGCAAAGGCCCGAACGTCGTCGGGCCCTTCGGCCTGTGGCAGCCTTTCGCCGACGCGGTGAAGCTGCTGACAAAGGAAACCATTATTCCCTCGGGCGCCAATCGGCTGCTGTTTCTGCTGGCACCCATGATCACCTTCGGCCTTGCCCTGATCGCCTGGGCGGTGGTTCCGGTGCAGGCCGGCTGGGCTATCGCCGACATCAATGTCGGCATCCTCTATCTGTTCGCCATCAGCTCTCTCGGCGTCTACGGCATCATCATCGCCGGCTGGGCCAGCAACTCGAAATATGCCTTCCTCGGCGCCATGCGCAGTGCCGCGCAAATGGTCAGCTACGAAGTCTCCATGGGCTTCGTCATCGTCTCCGTGCTGCTCTGCGCTGGCAGTCTCAATCTTTCGGTCATCGTCGAAGCGCAGCGGAAGATCTGGTTCGTCATCCCGCTCTTCCCGATGTTTGTCGTCTTCTTCGTCTCAGCCCTGGCGGAGACGAACCGCGCACCCTTTGACCTGCCGGAAGGCGAGAGCGAGATCGTCGCCGGCTTCATGGTCGAATACAGTGCGCTCAGCTTCGGCCTGTTCTTCCTCGGCGAATACGCCAACATGATCCTCATGAGCGGCCTGACCGCCATCCTGTTCCTTGGCGGATGGATGGGGCCTTTCGGCCTGTGGCCGGCGATCGGTCCGATCTGGTTTATCCTGAAGATTTGCTTCTTGCTGTTTGTCTTTATCTGGGTACGGGCAACCTTTCCGCGCTACCGCTACGATCAGCTCATGCGGCTCGGATGGAAGGTCTTCCTTCCAGCGAGCCTGCTCTGGCTGGTCATCACCGCGGGGGGCCTGCTCGCCACCGGCTTCATCCCTATTCCTGCCTGACGGGACAACCATGCCAACTCTCGACCGTACGGCACGCAGTCTGCTGCTCTGGGAACTGATCCAGGGCATGCGGATAACACTGCGCTACTTCTTCAAGCCCAAGGCCACCATCAACTACCCCTACGAAAAATCGCCTCAGAGCCAGCGCTTCCGCGGCGAACACGCCCTGCGCCGCTACCCCAACGGCGAGGAACGTTGCATCGCCTGCAAACTCTGCGAGGCGATCTGCCCCTCCCAATGCATCGTCATCGAGGCTGAACCTCGCGCCGACGGCTCACGCCGCACCACGCGCTACGACATCGACATGACGAAATGCATCTACTGCGGCCTGTGCGAGGAAGCCTGTCCGGTGGACGCCATTGTCGAAGGCCCGAATATGGAGTTCGCCACCGAGACGCGCGAAGAACTCTTCTACGACAAGCAGAAGCTGCTCGCGAATGGCGACATTTGGGAGGCGGAAATAGCCAGGCGGCTTGAGATGGACGCGCCCTACCGGTAAGGACCCAGCATGTCCGCCTACCCCGTCGTCTGCTTCTACGTCTTCTCGGTCGTGTTGATCCTGTGCGGCGCCATGGTGGTCAGCTCGCGCAATCCGGTTCACTCCGTGCTGTTTCTGATCGCCGCGTTCTTCAACGCCGCGGCACTGTTCCTGATCGCGGGAGCGGAGTTCCTCGCCTTCATCCTGGTGATTGTCTATGTTGGCGCGGTCGCCGTTCTGTTCCTCTTCGTCGTCATGATGCTGGACGTCGATTTTGAGGAGCTACGGACCGGCTTTCAGCGCTACCTGCCAATCGGTCTCGCCGTTGGCGCTTTGCTGCTGGCTGAGCTGGTCTTCGTCATGGCGGGTTGGACGTTCCATCCAGCGGTCCCGCAGCTTCGCCTGTCTCCGACCCCGACCGGAGTCAGCAACACCGTGGCGCTCGGCCGCCTCATCTACACCGATTACATCCTCCCCTTCCAGGCGGCCGGACTCGTGCTGCTGGTCGCGATGATCGGCGCCATTGTGCTTACGCTGCGTGACCGCCGCCGCTCGCGCCATCAGATCATCCGGGTCCAGACCGACCGCGATCCGCATGAGACACTGGAACTCATGGAAGTCGGCATCGGCGTCGGCGTGCAAAGCATCGGCATCCTTCGGCCAAAAGTCTCGGAACCGGGCGACATCGACCAGGATCCGTTGGACGAGCCTGCGCACTCGCATGGAGGCCACTGACATGCCCATCGGGGTGGGGCACTTCCTGGTCGTCAGTGCGATTCTGTTCGTGCTCGGCGTCTTCGGCATCTTCCTGAACCGCAAGAACATCATCATCATCATGATGTCCATCGAGCTGATTCTGCTCTCGGTGAATTTGAACTTGGTAGCGTTCTCCGGCGCGCTGGGCGACCTCGCCGGGCAGGTCATGGCGATGTTCGTGCTGACCGTTGCGGCGGCTGAGGCCGCCATCGGTCTCGCCATCGTTGTGATCTACTTCCGCAATCGTGGCTCCATCCAGGTTGAAGACGTCAACCTGATGAAGGGTTAGGCGCGTGGATCACGCGCCTTCAACCAAAATAAGGGACACGGAATGACCTACATCACGGCCGTGTTCGCGCCCCTGTTCGGCGCCATGTTCGCCGGCCTGCTCGGCAAGTGGATCGGCGACAAGCCGGCGCAGGCGATCTCCATCCTTTGCATGCTGCTGGCCGCGGCCTGCGGGCCGTTCGCCTGGGTACAGCTCATTTGGGGTGGCGCGCCGGCCGGCGTACTGTCGCTGGGGCCGTGGATCTACGCCGGCAATTTCCAGGTGGATTGGGCGCTTCGCTACGACGTCCTCTCGGCCACCATGGTGGCTATGGTCACCTTCGTGTCGATGCTGATCCACGTATACAGCATCGGCTACATGGCGCACGACGAATACCCGCGCTACCGCTTCTTCGCCTACCTCAGCCTCTTCACCTTCGCCATGCTCATGTTGGTGACGGGCGACAATCTGCTTCAGCTCTTCTTCGGCTGGGAAGGCGTCGGCCTCTGCTCTTATCTGCTCATCGGCTACTGGTATGACCGGCCGGCCGCGTGCGCCGCCGCCATCAAGGCATTCATCGTTAACCGCATCGGCGACCTGGCATTTGCCATCGGACTTGCGCTGATCTTTCTGACCTTCGGGTCATTGAACCTCGATGTGATCTTCAGCCATCTCCCGCAGCACACGACGGAATATTATCACCTGCTTGGTGGCCAGCTCCGCGTCTACGAGCTGATCGCCATCCTGCTTTTCATCGGCGCCATGGGCAAATCCGCGCAGCTCTTTCTGCACGTGTGGTTGCCGGACGCGATGGAGGGCCCGACGCCCGTCTCCGCCCTGATCCATGCCGCAACCATGGTGACTGCCGGCGTCTTCCTGATGGCGCGCATGTCGCCGCTGATGGATGATGCGCCAGTCGCACTGACACTGGTTGCTGTAATCGGGGGCACCACCTGCTTGTTTGCCGCCACCATTGGCTGTGTGCAGAACGACATTAAGAAGGTGGTCGCTTACTCTACGTGCTCGCAGCTCGGGTACATGTTTCTGGCCGCCGGGGTGGGTGCCTACCCTGCGTCGATCTTTCACCTGCTGACCCATGCCTTCTTCAAGGCACTGCTGTTCCTCTGCTGCGGCTCGGTCATCCACGCGATGTCTGACGAGCAGGACATGCGGAAGATGGGTGGTCTGTGGCGGAAGATCCCAATCACATACGTTACGTTCTGGTTCGGCGGTCTTGCCTTGGCGGGTATCTTCCCCTTCGCCGGATACTACTCCAAGGACGCCATCCTGGAGGCCGCATTCGCATCCGGCAGCGCGGCTTCGCTTTATGGCTGGATTGCCGGTGTCGCGGCCGCCTTCTGCACTGCGTTCTACACGTGGCGTATCATCTTCATGACGTTCCACGGCACGTCCCGTGCGGATGCACACGTCCAGGAGCATATCCACGAGAGCCCGTGGGTGATGACGGTGCCCCTGATGGTGCTTGCACTCGGAGCTTTGGTCGCAGGCTCCCTGCTGCATAATCTGCTAATCGGCGCCGACTGGGATGCCTACTGGCGCCAATCCATCGTCATCGCACCGGATAACCACGTTATGACTCTCATGGAGAGTCTGCCCGCCACCGTGCGCTTCGTTCCCCTTCTCGTCGGTATAGCCGGCATTGCACTCGCCTATTGGTTCTACATCTTGAACCCGATGCTGCCGGTGCGTCTCGCCGATCGCTTCCGCCCGGTCTACCTGCTGCTCCTCAACAAATACTACTTCGACGAGATCTACGATTTCCTTTTCGTCCAGCCCGCCTTCAAACTTGCTCGCTTTCTCTGGCAGACTGGTGATGCCACGCTAATCGACGGTGTCCCCAACGGCCTCGCCGAACTCACCGTCGATGGATCAAAGGGCGCCGTCAAAATCCAGACCGGCTCCATCGCGGTCTATGCATTCGTCATGCTGATCGGCCTTGTGGCCTTAATCGGCATCTATCTGATCTGGCGGTGAGCGCGATGAACGCTGTCGGTTTTCCCGTTCTGTCGCTGATCACCTGGCTGCCGCTGGTCGGTTGCGCGGTCATCCTTGCCGTTCGTGGCGATGAGGAAACCGTCGCGTCCAACGCACGCTGGACTGCGCTGTGGACCAGCCTGATCGTCTTTGCGCTCAGCCTCGTGCTCTGGGTCAACTGGGATCCCTCCAACCCCGGCTTTCAGTTCGTCGAATCAGCGCCCTGGCTGCCTGATTACGGGGTGGGCTACCGCATGGGCGTGGACGGGATCTCTGTGCTGTTCGTCCTGCTGTCCACGCTGCTGATCCCGATCTGCATTCTGGCAAGTTGGGAATCCGTCAAGCGCAACGTTCGCGAATACATGATCGCCTTCCTGATTATGGAAACGATGATGGTCGGCATGTTCTGTGCGCTGGATATCATCGTGTTCTATGTCTTCTTCGAGGGTGTGCTTATCCCCATGTTCGTCATCATCGGGGTGTGGGGCGGCCCGAGGCGCGTCTACTCGGCGTTCAAGTTCTTCCTCTACACCTTCACCGGTTCGGTGTTGATGCTGATCGCCATCTTGGCGATGTGGTTTTACGCCAACACCACCGACATCCCCACCTTGCTCCACACCAACTTCCCGCCCGAGATGCAGTTCTGGCTGTTCCTCGCCTTCTTCGCATCCTTTGCAGTGAAAGTGCCGATGTGGCCGATCCACACCTGGTTGCCGGACGCGCATGTGGAGGCACCCACTGCCGGTTCTGTCATCTTGGCCGGCGTGCTGCTGAAGATGGGGGCCTACGGATTCCTCCGCTTCTCGGTCCCGATGCTCCCCGTCGCAGCCGCCCACCTCGCGCCAATGATCTACACGCTCTCGGTCGTCGCAGTGATCTACACGGCGTACGTTGCTCTGGCTCAGGAGGATATGAAGAAGCTGATCGCCTACTCCTCCGTCGCGCACATGGGTGTCGTAACAATCGGCATCTTCACCTTCGACGTACAGGGCATTCAGGGCGCGCTCTTCCAGATGCTCTCCCACGGCATCGTCTCGGCTGCGCTCTTCCTTATCGTCGGCGTTATCTACGACAGGATGCATACTCGTGAGATCGCTCGCTATGGTGGGCTGGCCGATCGTATGCCCATCTATGCCTTCCTGTTCATGCTGTTCACTATGGCCACGATTGGGTTGCCTGGAACATCCGGCTTCGTGGGCGAATTTTTGGTGATGATCGGCGCCTTGCATGTGAACTTCTGGCTGGCCCTGTTAGGCAGCATGGGGCTGATCCTCGGACCGATGTACGCTCTGTATCTGTACCGCCGCATCATCTTCAGCCGGCTCACGAAACCCGATCTGCGCAACATATTGGACGTGACGCCGCGGGAGATCGCGATCTTCGCTCCGCTCGCGGTTATTACGATCTGGATGGGCGCCTATCCGACCAGCTTTACCAGCTTCTGGAACAGCACAGTGGTGCAGATGGTCGCCCAACACCAGCAGGCCATGGCGGCACCACCGCACAACGTCCGGCTCGCGGAGGACACCCCATGAATTGGGTTATCGCCCTTCCGGAGATCGTTCTCTCGATCATCGGCATGTTGATCCTGGTCTATGGTGTTCTGCGCAAGCCGGATCAGACCCAGGTCTGCACTATGATGGCCTTGGGTGCCTTCCTCATCACCTTCTTCCTGCTGGTGACGCGCGTGGGCGGCATTGGTTACCACGGCCAATTCACCGTCGATAGCTTCGCTGTCTTCTCCAAGGGCCTGATCCTCGCTGGCGCAGCGCTCTCCTTGATGCTGGCGCTTGATTACAACCACGCCCAGCGCATCGAGCGCTTCGAGTTTCCCGTGCTGATGATCTTCGCCGTTGTTGGCATGATGGGAATGGTCTCCGCGACCAATTTGATGACGCTCTATCTCTCGCTGGAGCTGCAATCCCTCGCACTCTATGTCATGGCCGCCTTTGCGCGTGACGATGTGCGCTCCGCTGAGGCCGGCCTCAAATACTTCGTTCTCGGTGCTCTCGCCTCGGGCCTGCTCCTGTATGGCATTTCATTGGTCTACGGCTTCTCCGGCACGATGGACTTCCGCGTGCTGGGGCAGGCACTCACATCACCCGAATCGGTCTCGCCCGGCGTTGTCGTGGGCGTCGTGTTCGTGATCGCCGGACTGGCATTCAAGACATCTGCGGCGCCATTCCATATGTGGACGCCCGATGTTTACGAGGGCGCACCCTCATCCGTCACCGCCTTCCTCGCCACCGCCCCCAAAGTAGCGGCCATCGGCCTCTTTCTTCGGACGATGATGCAGCCCTTCGGTCACCTGCTTCCGTCGTGGCAGCTGATTCTGGAGATCATTTCTATCTGCTCGATGGTGCTGGGTGCGTTTGCCGCCATCGGGCAGTTCAACGTCAAGCGGCTGATGGCTTATTCCTCGATCGGCCACATGGGTTACGCGCTGATCGGTCTCGCAGCAGGAACACCCGCCGGCATTCGTGGCCTGCTCGTCTACCTTATGATCTATGTCTTCATGAGCGCCGGTGCCTGGGCTTGCATCATTGCCATGCGTCGCCGCGGTCTCGCGCTGGAGAAGATCGAGGATCTCAGCGGACTCTCCCAGACTGACCCGGCGCTGGCTCTCGGTTTTGCAGTGTTCATGTTTAGTATGGCGGGAGTTCCGCCTCTCGCGGGCTTCTTCGGAAAACTATACGTCTTCCTCGCCGCCGTTCAGGCCCATCTCTGGGCGCTGGTGATAATCGGCCTCCTCAGCAGCGTCGTTGCGTCGTACTACTATCTGCGACTGGTGAAGGTAATGTATTTCGACGCACCCGTGGCGGCTTTCGACCCAAAGCCGACTGCAACCGCATTCGTCGCAGCGGTCACCGGCCTGTTCACGCTGCTGTTCTTCGTCTTCCCCGGCCCGCTTATCTCTGCCGCAGGCGCCGCGGCCGCGTCGCTCTTCTGACGGGCTAGCCCGGCCGGCTGATTGCAATCGGCCGGGCCTATTCCCGGTCGGCATTCGCTTTTCGGGGGACCGCTGCTAATAACCGGTGAATTGAAGGGCGCAGGCCATGCTGCTCGTCATCGACGCCGGCAACACCAACGTCGTCTTCGCCGTGCACGATCGCAGCGCGTGGCGCGGCTCTTGGCGCATCCGCACCGACCAGGCCCGCACGTCTGATGAATACGCCGTCTGGCTGCTCTCTCTACTCGAACACAATCGGCTGAAGCCCGAGCAGGTCTCCGCTGCCGTCATTGGCACCGTCGTTCCCGCGGCGCTCTATCATCTGCGCCGTCTCTGCCGCGACTGGTTTAACCTGGAACCCCTGATCGCCCGCGCTTCCCTCGACTGGGGCTTCGAGATCAAAGTCGATAACCCCGAGGAAGTTGGCGCCGACCGCCTCGTCAACGCGCTTGCCGGCCACAAGCGCTTCGGCGGCCCTTTGATCGTGGTGGACTTCGGCACCGCGACCACCTTCGATATCGTCGATCACGAGGGCGCCTACATGGGCGGCGTGATTGCACCCGGCATCAATCTCTCCCTCGAAGCCCTGCATCACGCCGCCGCGCGCCTGCCGCGTATCGGTATCGGTCGCCCGCAGGCGGTGATCGGCCGATCCACCGTTCCGGCTATGCAATCAGGCGTCTATTGGGGCTATGTCGGCCTGATCGAGGGCCTCGTCGCGCGCATCAAGGCCGAATACGGCGCGCCTATGAAGGTCATCGCCACCGGTGGCCTCGCGCCGTTATTCGCCGAAGGCACGATGGTGATTGAGCGGATCGAGCCTGACCTGACTTTGGATGGGCTGCGCATGTTGGCGGAACGGAACCCCGCGCCCACATTAGCTCGCGAAAGATTACGGTCGAGCGAGACGGAATGAACGACACGGAGGGCGATCTGGCCTTCCTGCCTTTGGGCGGGACGGGTGAGATTGGCCTGAATCTCAACCTCTACCGCTGCGAAGGGCGGTGGCTGGCGATTGATTGCGGCCTCGGGTTCGGCGGCTCGGAACACCCGGAGGTTGACATCATGGTGCCCGATCCGGCGTTCATCGCTGATCGGCGCGACCAGCTTGTTGGTCTGGTCATCACCCACGTGCACGAGGATCACATCGGTGCTGTTGCCTGGCTTTGGCCGCAGCTGCGCTGTCCCGTGTACTGCACGCCGCTCGCGGCCGCCGTGCTCCGGCGCAAGCTGTCGGAAGCGCAATTGCTGCCGCTTGTCCCCATCCGCATCATTCCGCCGGGTGGCGCCTTCGACCTGCCCCCCTTCTCCTTGCGTTTCATCCGCGTTGCGCACTCCACGCCGGAGGCGCAGGCCCTGGTCGTCCGCACCAGCGCCGGGACTGTGCTGCACACAGGCGATTGGAAGCTCGACCCGGATCCGCTGATCGGCCCGCCCACGGACGAAGCCGCGCTCGCCGCGCTCGGCAACGAGGGTGTGCTCGCCATGATCTGCAACTCCACAAACGCCATGGTGGAGGGGCATTCCGGCAGCGAGGCCGAGGTCCGCCGTAGCCTGTCCGCGCTGATCCGCCCACTGAAGGGCCGCGTCGCGGTGACATGCTTCTCCTCCAACATCGCCCGCATCGAATCCGTCGCGTGCGCCGCGCGTGACGCCGGCCGCAGCGTCTGCGTCGTCGGCCGCTCCTTGCGCACCATGACCACGGCTGCACGCGAATGCGGCTATCTGAAAGACATCCCCGAGTTCCTCGGCGAGGACGATGCCGGGATGATCCCGGACGACTCTCTCCTGCTGCTTATCACCGGCAGCCAGGGGGAGCCGCGCAGTGCGCTCTCACGCGTGGCGATGGATACGCACCCCCGCGTCGTTCTGGGTGAAGGCGACACGGTCATTTTCTCCAGCCGCATGATCCCCGGCAACGAGCGTGCGATCGGCACCGTGCAGGACAATCTCATCCGCCGTGGCGTGCATCTGATGACGGACATGGATCATGTCGTGCACGTCTCCGGCCATCCCGCGCGCGACGAACTCCGGCGGCTCTACCGCTTGGTGAAGCCGCGCTATGCCGTCCCGGTACATGGCGAATGGCGTCATCTCGCCGCCCATGCGGATCTTGCGCGCGACTGCGGCGCCAAGCCTGTCCTACTTGAAGACGGCGACATCCTCACCCTCTCGCCGGGGCCGCCCGAGGTGACCGATAGTGCCCCGGTCGGCCGGCTGGTTCCTGATGGTGGACGCCTTGTCCCGCTCTCGGGCCCTGTCATGTCTGCGCGCCGGCGCATGCTCTTCAACGGCGTGGCCCTGGCCAGCCTGGCGGTGGACGATGCCGGTCGCCTCCGAGGCGCACCGCGCGTCAGCGCGCCCGGGTTGCTCGAGCCCGAGGACCCGGACATGAGCCGTATTGTCACGGAGCTGTCCGATACGCTGGCCGATCTGCCTTCCGGCATTCGGCGCGATGACGCAGCGCTGACCGATGCGGTGCGCACCGCCCTCCGCCGCTCGCTTGGCCGCAGACTGCAGAAGCGTCCGCTTGTCGACGTGCATCTGTTGAGGGTGCGATGAACTGGTTCACCGGCGTCGTGCTCTACGTCCTGATCTGGTGGACGATGCTGTTCGCCGTGCTGCCGTTCGGGGCGCATCCCCGGCCCGAACCCGATGCGGCGAGCGGATGGCGCGGTACGACCGATCGGCCTCGTTTTCTGCTGGTCATCGTGATGACGACGCTGGTTGCGGCAGTGATCTGGTTTGGCGCTTGGCTCCTGATTCGGAGTCCTTATCTGAGCTTCCGCAACGGTTGGCTCGCGATCAAAGGCTCATAGCGCGCGAAAGCGCGACCACACGACGCGGAGCACATGAATCCTCCCTGCAAAACAGTTCGAGCCGTTTGGGCTGACACCATCTCTCTACGTCGCCAGGACGCGCGCAAGCATTTACGCCCATCGCGCATGATCCCGCGAAACATGGGTTCACGGCAGGCCACAACGGCGCCTGCCTCTGCCCTCTTGCGTTTACTCCCTAAACCTGGGCGTGCGCCTAACGGCGGTTTCGCCCGCCGCTGCACTACACGCGACGCAATGTTTTGTCACGCGCTTTCGGTCAGCGAAGTGCAAAATTTTGGTGGTTTTGTTTCCTGCGCCATTGGTGCAGCGCAAAATAATATCGCGCAAGCGTTCCGGACTGCGCTGATTGGCAGCAGCTCAGCCTGCCTGTAGGGTCCGCGCCAATCCTGTTCGGATACCCTGAATGCGCCTGTCCCATAGTCTGATCCCTACGCTGAAGGAAACACCGGCGGAGGCTCAGATCGCGTCCCACCGCCTGATGTTGCGTGCAGGCTTGGTGCGGCAGACCTCGGCCGGTATTTATGCATGGCTGCCGCTCGGTTTTCGCGTACTCAAGAACATCGAGGGGATCGTGCGCGAAGAGCAGGATGCGGCTGGCGCGCAGGAAATCCTGATGCCGACCATCCAACCCGCTGAGCTATGGCGCGAAAGCGGTCGCTATGAAGATTACGGAAAAGAGATGCTGCGGATCAAGGACCGCCACGAGCGTGATATGCTGTATGGTCCGACGAATGAGGAAATGATCACCGATCTCGCCCGTCAATCCGTGCGCAGCTACCGGGAACTGCCGCAAATCCTCTACCACATCCAATGGAAGTTCCGCGATGAGGTGCGGCCCCGCTTCGGCGTCATGCGTGGGCGGGAGTTCCTGATGAAGGATGCGTACAGCATCGATCTGGACTACGGCGGCGCCGTTGTCAGCTATCGCAAGATGATGCTGGCTTATATGCGCACGTTTCAGCACATGGGCCTGAAGGCCATTCCGATGGTGGCGGAATCAGGCCCGATCGGCGGTGATCTCAGCCACGAATTCATCATCCTCGCGCCGACCGGTGAGAGCCAGGTCTATTACGACAGCAACTTTGAGACGATCGATTGGGTCAAGGCCGAATACGACTACGCCTCGGCCTCCGATCTTGAGCGCTTCTTTACTCTCATGACCGGCATGTACGCCGCCACCGACGACAAGCATGATCCCGCCGCCTGGAACGACGTCCCGCAGGAGCGTCGGCGCGAAGGCCGTGGCATCGAGGTCGGACACATCTTCTACTTCGGCAAAAAATACTCCGAGCCGATGCGCTTCTCGGTGGCCGGACCGGACGGCAAGCATGTGCACCCGGAAATGGGCAGCTACGGCGTCGGCGTCAGCCGGTTGGTCGGTGCGGTGATCGAAGCCAGCCACGATGAGAGTGGCATCATTTGGCCCGATGCCGTCGCACCGTTCCGCGCGGTGATCATCAACCTCAAGCAGGGCGACGCCGCCTGCGACACCATTTGCGACACACTCTACGGCAAGCTTGGCGCAAACGCCCTCTATGACGACCGCGAGGAACGCGCCGGCGTGAAATTCGCCGATGCGGATCTGATGGGCCATCCCTGGCAGATCGTGGTCGGACCACGCGGTGCCGCCTCCGGCACCGTCGAACTCAAGCGCCGCGCCACCGGTGAGCGTCACGAGCTCGCCGCTACTGCCGTGCTCGACCGCATCCGCTAGACCACATGTTCAATGCCTTTGAGCGTACGGTGGCCGCACGCTATCTGCGTGCCCGAAGGGGCGAGCGCTTCGCCTCCGTGATCGCCGCGTTCTCCCTCGTCGGCATCGCACTTGGCGTCGCCACGCTTATCATCGTCATGAGCGTCATGGGCGGCTTCAGGGTGGATCTGCTCAACCGCATCCTGGGCTTCAACGGAGATCTCGGGATCTACGGGCCTGGTGGCACGTTGATGAACTACGAAGCAACAGCTCAGCGCGTAGCATCCGTTCCAGGCGTAACCAGTGCCATCCCGGTGCTGGACGGGCAGGTGCTGCTGCAGGGCCCGGGCGGCAATGCCGGCGGTGGTCTGGTCCGCGGCATCACGCCCGATGATCTGCGCCGGCAGAAACTGGTCAGCGACCATGTCGTCGCCGGATCGCTGAACGATTTCGGCGGCGACGACACTATCGCCATCGGCAGCGGCCTTGCCCGTCAGTTCGGCGTTACCCTCAACGACAAGATCACCCTGATCTCGCCTCAGGGCGCCGCCACCGCCTTCGGCATGGTGCCGCGAGTGAAGGCCTATCGCATCGTTGCCATCTTCAATGTCGGTGAATACGCCTACAATTCCAGCTACGTTTTCATGCCGCTCTCCGCGGCACAGGTCTATTTCCAGAAACCCCACGCCGTCACCCAGATCGAGGTGACCGTCGCCGATCCGGATCGGGTTCGCAGTTACACAAGCCAGATTGTCACCGCGCTAGATGGTCTGCCCGTCTCCGTCATCGACTGGCAGCAGAGCAACAACAGCTTCTTCACCGCCGTCCAGGTCGAACAGAATGTCATGTTCATCATCTTGGCACTTATCATTCTGGTCGCCGCCTTCAACGTCATCTCCTCGCTTATTATGATGGTGAAGGATAAGACCGGCGATATCGCCATCCTGCGCACCATCGGTGCGCGACGTGGCGCGATCATGCGCATCTTTCTGATGTGCGGCGCTTCTGTCGGCCTGCTGGGCACCGCCGTAGGGACGGCCCTCGGCGTTCTCTTCACGCTCAACATCGACAGTATTCAGAACGCCGTCCAAAACATCACGGGTGTCAACGTCTTCAACCCGGAAGTCTATTACCTGACCCACCTCCCGGCTCGTCTCGACTGGAACGAGGTCTGGAAGATCGTCCTCATGGCGCTCGCCCTCTCTCTGCTTGCCACCGTCTACCCAAGTTGGCGCGCCGCGCGCACCGATCCGGTCGAGGCCTTGCGGCATGAATGAAACGCCCCTCGCACTCCGCGGCGTCCGGCGCTCCTACCGCAGCGGCGACGGACGGCTCGACGTATTGCGCGGGGCTGATCTGGCGCTCGAGGCCGGAGAAATCGTGGCCCTCGTCGCCCCGTCCGGCGCCGGCAAATCAACCCTCCTGCACCTCGCCGGTCTGCTCGAACGGCCCGATGGCGGCGAGGTTCTGGTCCAAGGCCGCGACGCTGGCACCCTGCCGGATTCGGACCGCACCGCCATCCGCCGCGACACGATCGGCTTCGTCTATCAGGCCCACCACCTCCTCCCCGAGTTCTCCGCTCTGGAGAACGTGGTGCTGCCGCAGATGATCGCCGGCGTGCCGCGGCGAAAAGCCGCCGATCGTGCCCTTGCCCTGCTCGACGCCTTCGGGCTCGAGCCGCGCCAGTCCCACCTGCCTGGCAAGCTTTCGGGCGGCGAGCAGCAGCGCGTCGCTATCGCCCGCGCTCTCGCCAACGCCCCGCAAGTGCTGCTCGCCGATGAACCGACCGGCAATCTGGACGAAGCCACGGCGGGTGGCGTCTTCGACGAACTGCTGCATATGGTACGAGAGCAGGGACTGGCGGCGCTGATCGCGACTCACAATCCGGACCTCGCCGGAAGGATGGACCGCATCGTCACATTGCGTGAAGGACGCGTGATCCCACACAACCCATAAACCCGCCACGGCCGTCGAAGATGGGCGATCGACTCCTTCACCTCCCGCCGGCACGCGGCCCGATTGCCCCTTGGTCTCCCGCCTGCCAAAATCCCCCACAGGAGACGCACGATGGACCTGCGATTCACGCCCGAGGAAATCGCCTTCCGCGATGAAGTGCGCGCCTTCATCCGCGACAATCTCCCCGCGGACACGCGTGAGCGGATGCGGCTCGGCTACCCGCCGCGCAAGCAGGACACGGTAACCTGGCAGCGCATCCTCAACAAAAAAGGGTGGGCCTGCCCGAGTTGGCCCGTCGAATACGGCGGCCCCGGATGGTCGCCGGTGCAGCGTATGATCTTCATCGAGGAAAACCAGGCCGCACCGGCCCCTGAACTGCTTTCATTCAACATTACCATGATCGGCCCGGTGCTGATCCAGTTCGGCACGGACGCGCAGAAGAAGCGGTTTCTCGACCGTGCACGGAGCCTGGACGACTGGTGGTGCCAGGGTTTCTCCGAACCCGGCGCCGGCTCCGATCTCGCTTCGCTGAAAACCCGTGCCGAGCGCGACGGCGACCACTACGTCGTCAATGGCTCGAAGATTTGGACCTCCACCGCGCATAATGCCGATTGGTGCTTCGTCCTGGTCCGCACGAACCCTCAGGCCGCCAAGCGACAGGAAGGCATTTCCTTCCTGCTCGTCGACATGCGCACGCCCGGCATAACCGTGCGCCCGATCATCTCCATCGACGGCAGCCATCACCTGAACGAAGTTTTCTTCGACGACGTGAAAGTCCCTATCGAAAACCGCATCTACGAAGAAAACCGCGGCTGGGACGTCGCCAAATATCTGCTTGGCAACGAGCGCACCGGCATCGCCCGTCTCGGCCGTTCGCGCGAGCGTCTCAACACCTCCAAGGAACATGCAAGACAGGTTCGCTCCAACGGCCGGCCACTGATCGAGGACGCTGCGTTCCGCCAGCGCATCGCCCAACTCGAAGTCGATATGACCGCGCTGCAGATCACTCAGTACCGCCTCGTCTCCGCCTACGCGAAACAGCGCGACGGTCGGCCCGACCCGCTCTCCTCCGTCCTTAAGGTGAAAGGCACGGAACTCCTGCAGGCCACATCCGAACTCGCCATGGACGTCGCTGGCCCGCTCGCCATGCCATTCTGGGCGCAGGAACTCGCAGCGCTGTCCAACGAGCCCGACCTTGATGCGGAATGGGCTGGCGAATCCGCCGCGAGCTATCTCATGCTCCGCGCCGCATCGATCTATGGGGGGACCAACGAAATCCAGAAGAACATCCTTACCAAGGCCGTCCTGAGGCTCTGATGGATTTCGATCTCACCGACGAACAACGCCTGCTCCAGGACACCGTGCGCCGTCTGCTCGCGGATCACTACAGCTTCGAATCCCGCAAGTCCTATCTCGTCGGCGAACGCGGCTGGAGCGAGTCCATGCGGGCCCGCTACGCCGAACTCGGTCTGCTCGGTCTTCCCTTTGCCGAGGAACATGGCGGCTTCGGTGGTGGGCCCGTCGAGATCATGCTGGTCATGGGCGAATTTGGCCGCGCCCTCGCACTCGAACCTTATCTCGCCTCCGTCGTGCTTGCCGGCACCGCCATCAGCGCCGCCGGCACCGACGCGCAAAAATCTGCCATTCTCCCCGCGCTCGCCGAAGGCACCCTGCGCCTCGCCTTCGCGCACGGCGAACGTCAGGCCCGCTACGATTTGACCGATGTCATCACCACCGCCCGCCTCACCAACAGTGGCTGGGTCATCGACGGCGCCAAGCACGTCGTGCTGCACGGCGACTCCGCCGACCGCATCGTTCTCAGCGCGCGTATCTCGGGTGAGCGCGACGATCCCGACGGGATCGGCCTGTTCCTCGTTGACGCAAACGCCCCCGGCATAGCCAAACGCATCTATCCGCTGCGCGACGAAGCCCGTGCGGCCGAACTCTCATTCACCGATGTTCCCGCCGAGCCGCTCGGCGAACCGGGCAACGCGCTGCCCATCATCGAACAGGTCGTCGGCGCGGGGATTGCCGCGATGGGAGCCGAGGCAGTCGGTGCGATGGAAGCGCTCCATGCGATGACCCTGGACTATTCCCGCACCCGCGAGCAGTTCGGCCGCCCCATTGGCCAGAACCAGGTGGTGCAGCACAGGCTGGCGGACATGCTGATGTCGCTGGAACAGGGCCGGAGCATGGCCATGCTGGCGAGCATAAGCGTCACCGACCCCGACCGGCAGCAACGTACGCGCAACATGTCCATGGCAAAGGTCGGATATGGACAGGCGGCGCGATTTGTGTCCCAGCAGGCGATTCAGTTGCACGGCGGAATCGGTATGACGGAGGAGTATGCGGCCGGGCATTACTTCCGCCGCTGCATGGTGATTGAGCATACGTTTGGGGACACGGCGTGGCATCTGGCGCGGTTGGCAGCCCAGGTGACCTAGCATTCGGCGCGCTGGAGCGGCCGCGCGTCAGCGCGGCACGCCAGCGGCTGCCGTGGCTACTGATCCTCTCGCTTCTGCTGCATGTCGGGCTGATCTCAGCCCTGCTGTTCCTGCGTCTCCGCTCGCATCAGCAGCCTGAATGGCTACCGCCGCCGACAGTGGACGTGATCTACGACAAAAATGGCGGCTCAAAGGAAGCGCCGTCCGTTCCCAATCCAGCGGCTAAGCGGCCGAACACGCCCGCCTCTCCTGCGCCGGAACCCGAGGCATCTCCTCCGCCGGCTCCACCCCCGACGCCGCCAGCGTCCGCGCCACTGCCCACGCCGCCTACACCACCTACCCCCCAGCCGCAACCCGCGCCGCAGCCCGCGCCGACACCGCCGACGCCAGTGCCGCCGCAGCCCGCACCCGCCCCAACGCCGCCCCAGGCGGCCCCGCCTCCGCCTCAACCCCAGACTGTTCCGACGCCGCCCCAACCGGCCCCACCGGCGCAGGCCATACAGCCCCCCAAGCCGCCGCCGCAGGCTGCGGCACCTCCAGCGCCCCCGCAAGCGGCCCAGCCTGCCGATCCCGCCGCAGGCGACTGAGATGCCGCCTGAGCCCGCTCCCGCTCCGGCGCCCCCCTCGCCAGCCCCCAAACCGGCGCCGCCGAAGGCTGCACCCGAGCAGATGGAGAGCGCGATTCAGCTCGTTCCGCCCATGCTCGCTCCTCCGCCCCCGCTGGCCATGCCTCACACCCAGCCGCCGCGTCCGGCCCCCGCTCGCCCGACAGCACCGCCGCGCCCGCGCAGCCCGTTCTCATCACCGATGGTCTATTCGCTCGGCCCCTCATCACCGTCCTCGCCGGCTGCGCGTATGGGACGCCGGCACCTCGACCTCGCCTTCGCGCCCGGCTCCGGCGCGGACAGCCTGCAACCGCTGGCACGCTCAGACGATCCCGATGTCGGGGAGGACTGGCTCAACCAAGTCGCCGCATGGTGGAAGCGTCACTCCTACTATCCGCCCGAAGCGGGAATGAATGGCGAGCAAGGCCTCGTCACCGTCGGAATGGAAGTTCGTCATGACGGGCAAGTCGAGGCGCTCCGGTTAGAGAGTCGGTCCGGCTCGCAATGGCTCGATCTGGGCTCCCTTGCGATCTTCCGCGATGCGAAGCTGCCGCCGCTGCCGCCAGATGTGCGTGCAGCGCAGATTCCCCTGCACTTCACCATTCACTACGTGATCGTGAACTGATCGGGATGGTTCGCCGCCTTGGCGCCCCTTACGTTGGCGTTTCAAGCCAAAAGGGACGCGCTTATGCCAGCCATTGTGAGGCCCCGCATTCTGGAGGGCTCCCCCAATCCGCGGGGTGCGACATGGGACGGGCTTGGTGTGAACTTCTCGTTGTTCTCGGCGAACGCCACCAAGGTGGAACTGTGCCTTTTTGACGTGAACGGCGAAAAGGAAATCGAACGTATCGAATTGCCGGAGTACACGAACGAGATCTATCACGGTTATCTGCCGGACGCCCGTCCCGGCACCATCTATGCCTATCGTGTTTACGGCCCGTACGAACCCGAACAGGGCCATCGTTTCAACCACAACAAGCTGGTGCTCGATCCCTACGCCAAGGCGCATGTTGGCCGCCTGAAATGGGATCACGCCGTCTTCGGTTACACGATCGATGCCGACGGCGACGATCTGACCTTCGATGAGCGTGACAGCGCGCCCTTCATGCCCAAATGCCGCGTCATCGACCCCGCCTTCACCTGGGGGCGGGAACGCAAGCCGGAAGTCCCATGGGAACGAACCATCGTTTATGAAACTCACGTCAAGGGCTTCACCAAGCGCCACCCCGCTGTGCCGGAACATCTGCAGGGCACCTACGCCGGCCTTGGCCAAAAGGACGTGATCGACTACATCCGCTCGCTCGGCGTGACCTCTGTGGAGCTGCTGCCGATCCACGCCTTCGTCACCGACAGCTATCTCGAAGACAAAGGACTGACCAACTACTGGGGGTATAACACGATAGGCTTCTTCGCCCCCGACCACCGCTATTCAGCCGTGCCGGACTTCGTCTTCTCCGAATTCAAGGAAATGGTCGCCCGCCTGCACGACGCGGGCCTCGAAGTCATCCTTGACGTCGTCTACAACCACACGGCCGAGGGCAACGAACGCGGCCCCACCCTGTCTTTCCGCGGGATCGATAACGCCTCCTATTATCGGCTCATGCCGGATCAACCGCGTTACTACATAAACGACACGGGCACGGGGAACACCTTCAACCTGTCACACCCGCGCGTCTTGCAGATGGTCACCGACTCCCTGCGCTATTGGGTGACCGAGATGCATGTGGATGGTTTCCGCTTCGATCTCGGCACCATCCTCGCGCGCGAATCCTACGGCTTCGATGAAGGCGGCGGCTTTCTCGATGCCTGCCTGCAGGACCCTATCCTCTCCACCGTAAAACTGATCGCAGAGCCCTGGGACATCGGCCCCGGCGGCTACCAGGTCGGCGGTTTTCCCCCAGGCTGGGCTGAGTGGAACGACAAGTTCCGCGACACGGTCCGTGCCTTCTGGAGGGGCGATGAGGGCAAGCTGTCGGACCTTGCGACGCGCCTCGCCGCCTCGGCCGACGCGTTCAACCGTCGAGGACGCAAGCCTTGGGCCAGCGTGAATTTCATCACCGCGCATGATGGTTTCACGTTGCAGGATCTAGTTTCCTACAACGACAAGCACAACGAGGCGAATGGCGAGGATAACCGGGACGGACACTCCGACAACCTTTCCTGGAACCACGGTGTGGAAGGCCCAACCGACGACCCCGACATTCTCGACCTCCGCGACCGCCAGAAGCGCAACCTGCTTTCCACACTGCTCCTTTCACAAGGCACACCAATGTTGCTGGCCGGCGATGAGTTCGGCCGCACCCAGCAGGGCAACAACAACGCCTATTGCCAGGATAACGAGATCTCCTGGGTCGATTGGAACATCGACGACTTCAACCGCCAGCTCATTGATTTCGTCCGTAAGCTCATTGGCATTCGCAATGCCTTCCCAATTCTGCGCCGCAACCGGTTCCTCTCAGGCGAGTACAACCAGGAGCTTGACGTCTTGGATGTCCGCTGGCTGACCCCCTCTGGCACTGACATGGGCTCCGAGCAATGGGATGACCCGAGTGCCCGGTGCTTCGGCATGTTGCTGGACGGGCGAGCCCAGGCGACTGGCATTAAGCGTCCGTCAATGGACGCGACGGCGCTTCTGGTGCTCAACGCGCATCATGATGTGGTGAACTTCAAGCTGCCGGAGGTGGTCGGCGGAAAGGTGTGGCGCCGCCTGATCGACACCAACCAGCCGGATGCAGAGGGATCGTTGCAGGTGAAAACGGGCGAAAATTATCAGATTACCGCCCGTTCTGTGCTGCTGTTCGCGCTGGTAATGGAACAGACCCAAGGCGTCGCGCTGCGCCGCGCCAGCCAGGCTTTGCAACGGATCGCAGACGCACCCACAGAGGTTCCCGTCGCGCCTGAAGCCGCGCCGGCTGAAGCGCCGGAACCCGCGCATGCAGGCGCATAGGTTGACGCGTCAATTGTTTGCGTGCATTCGCCCGCCCGTTCTGGCGTTCTTCCGTTGGGCAGACACAGCAGGAGCATCTGATATGTATCGCCGCGTACTTCTCGCCGCCGTCATCGCCCTTACGCCGACGCTGGCGATGGCCGATGAAAGTATCTCTGGACAATGGCAAGCCCATCTCGGTCACAACGTAATCATCGCTATGGACGTCTTGGCGGATGGTCATTGGGCCAGCCAGACGGTACAGAGCGACAAAGTCGTGGCCGAATTGGCGGGTACCTATCAACAGAACAAAAGCAATGCGACAAGCGGCACGCTGGTTTTCACTCCGGTGAAAGCCAAAACGACGCAGGAACACGGCGCCGCCGAGGTTGAGCAAGACAAATACACCCTGGAGCAGGGCGGGCGGGTACTGCGGCTTGTGTCCGGCCACAACGATATCATGGTGTTCCACAAGCAAGCGTACGCAAAGTAAGACGGAGGGAGTATCGATGCGATTTGCACTAATTGCTGCCGCAGCCGTTTTGGGCCTTGCCGCGGCCAGCCCGTCAGCGAAGGCGGTCGGTTGCTTCTCCGGCGGCGTTGCAGGAGCAGTGGCAGGCCATATGGCGGGACATGGCGTGCTTGGCGCGATCGGCGGCTGCATCGCCGGACATGAATGGCACAAGCATCAAATGACCCAGCAGGCGATGCAGAACCAGCAAGACTACGTAAAAATGCGCCAGCAGCAGGATCCGAATTACAAGGATCCCTGGCAGGAATGACGTGATGGAACAGCCGCGACGGTAGGCCGGCGAGACCGGCCTTCCGCCTTCCTGCGATGTGTGGCCGGGGGGTTGAGGACATCTGAGTGTTGCACAACACTCCACCCCCAAATTCCCGGTGTTGCACAACATTGGACCCCCAAAATCGCCGTCTTGCACAAAACTGCCCGTTCGAAATCCCCGTCTTGCACAACATTTGCCGCCGAAAATCCGCGTGTTGAACAACATCACGCGTCGTCCTGGCCCGTCGCCCCGACCGAATTCGCGGGCCGCCTCGAACTGCTCGGCCCCTTCGAACCCGCTCCCCATCTCGCCGTCGCCGTCTCGGGCGGTCCCGACAGCGTGGCCCTCGCGATCCTCGCCGCCACGTGGGCCAGCGAGCGCGGCGGCACTGTCCTCGCGCTCATCGTCGACCATCGCATCCGCCCGGAATCCACCGCCGAGGCTGCAACCGTCGCCGAACGCCTCACCGCCCGGAACATGCCCAGCCGCATCCTCACGCTCAGCGGCCTGACTCCCGGACCCGCCCTCGCGGAACGCGCCCGCCAGGCTCGCTATCACGCCCTTGCCACAGCCTGCCGCGAAGCCGGCATCCTCAACCTCCTGCTCGGCCATCACGCGGCCGATCAGGCCGAGACCCTCATGATCCGCGTTCTCGCCCGCAGCGCCTCCCGTGGTCTTGCCGGCATGCCCGCCCTGCTCGAGCAACCCCGTCTCCGCCTTCTTCGTCCGCTGCTCGGCATCGATCCCGCCCGGCTCCGCGCCACGCTTCGTAAGGCCGGCATTACCTGGGTCGAGGATCCGTCGAACACCAACCCGGCGGCCTTGCGCCCCCGTCTCCGCCTCAACGCGCCCAACGACCACCACCCCGCTCTGGCCCGAGCGGCTCAAGTCGCTGCCATCGCCCGCGCCATGGAGGAAACCCGCAGCACCGAGGAACTGGCCTCTATCGCCTCCCTCCATGCCGAGGGCTACGCAATCATCCGGGCCTCACGCATCAGCGCCGCCGCCCTCGCATCCCTGATCCGCGCCGTCACGGGCACCTGGTATCCGCCGCCGCCCGAGCCTCTCGCGAACCTTGCCACGCTGCTTCGCCCGGCCACCCTCGCCGGGGCGCGCATCCTGCCCGCCGGCCGCCTCGGCCCCGGCTTTCTCCTGGTCCGCGAGCCGCGAGCCATGGAGCCGCCCATCTCCGCCACGGAAGGCGCAATCTGGGACAACCGCTTCCGCCTCACCGCGGCGGCTCGTCCCGACTGCACGATCGGGCCTCTTGCCGAAGCCACCGCCCGCCTCCGCCACCTGAGTCCCCTCCCGGCTGCGATCCTCCGTACCCTTCCGGCCATCCGCGACGCTGAAACCCTCGTCGCGGTTCCCCATCTCGGCTACCCGAACCAACAAGTCTGCGCGGAATGGCCCATCCTGTTCTCGCCCCCCGTTCCGGCCGGACCGGCACCCTTCGTCCCCGACCCGTGCCCCATTCTCTGAAGGACGCCATTCGCGACCGCGCCCTGTCCCTCGGCTTCGATGCGATCGGCTTCGCTCGGGCTGAACTCGGCCCCGAGGCCCGCACCCGGCTCCATGACTTCCTGGCGGCCGGCAAGCACGGTGATATGGGCTGGCTCGCCGAGCGATCCGATCAGCGCGCCCACCCACAGGTCCTCTGGCCCGAGGCCCGCAGCGTCATCGCCCTCGGCCTCTCTTACGCGCCCGATGCCGACCCGCTCGCCACGCTCGGTTGCCCCGACCGAGCGACGATTTCGGTCTATGCCCGCAACCGGGATTACCACGACGTCCTCAAAGGCATGCTCAAGACGCTGGCCCAGTTCATCGTCGCCCGGGCACTCCAGGCCGGCGTGCCAATGGGGGCGAAAGTCTTCGTCGATACCGCGCCGGTCATGGAAAAGCCTCTGGCCCAGGCCGCCGGTCTTGGTTGGCAAGGCAAGCACACGAACCTGGTCTCTCGAACCCACGGCTCCTGGCTGTTCCTGGGCGAGATCTATACCACAGTCGAACTCCCGCCCGACCCGCCGCACGCGGACCGCTGCGGCTCCTGCACCCGCTGCCTCGATATCTGCCCGACCAAGGCGCTTCCGGCGCCCTACATGCTCGATGCGCCGCGCTGCATTTCCTACCTGACCATCGAGCACAAAGGTCCCATCCCGCTCGAGCTTCGTCCGCTGATCGGCAACCGCATCTATGGCTGCGATGATTGTCTGGCCGTCTGCCCGTGGAACCGCTTTGCCCGCGCCACCGCCCACGCCAAGCTACAAGCGCGTCCCGACCTCACCGCCCCCCGCCTGGCGGACCTCGCCACGCTCGACGACGCCGGCTTCCGTGCTCTTTTCGCCGGGTCTCCCATCAAACGCATCGGCCGCAACCGCTTTATCCGCAACGTGCTGATCGCCATCGGTAACGCCGCGGACCGGGCGCTTCACCCATCCGCTCAGGCTCTGACGAACGATCCGGATCCCATTGTCGCCGAGGCCGCACAATGGGCGTGCACGCGCCTGACATGACCGGCGAACCCTGGACCGGCTTGGCGAAGCGCAGCTTCTCGCTTGCCGGTCACCGCACCAGCGTGGCACTCGAACCCGCCTTCTGGGCCGCCTTGGAGCAGATCGCAGCCAGCCGTTCGCAGCGGCTTTCCACGCTGGTCGCCACAACCGATGCGGCCCGTCCCCCTGGTCAGCCGCTGGCCTCCGCCCTCCGTCTGCTCGCCCTGTCCGCCGCTCATTCCGGCTGACCGCTCTGCCATAGGCCCCCTCGGGTGCCCCACTTGCGCGCCCTGGGGCCATCCCGCATGGTCCGGCGCAATTCAACGCGGGAATTCCGGTGCATGCGTCTGGCTGTACTGAAGGAACGTCGCGCCTTTGAAACGCGGGTCGCGGCCGTACCCGACACAGTGAAGCGTCTTGTGGGCTTGGGCCTGACGGTCGTCATCGAAGCCGGAGCAGGCCATACGGCTGCCATCAGCGACGCCGATTACATCGCCGCCGGGGCTGAAATCGCTCCTGACCCGCCAGCCGCTCTCCACGACGCCGGCATCGTCTTCGCCGTCCAGATGCCAGGTCCGGAGATCGCCGCACTCATCCCCCGAGGCGCTCTGCTGATTTGCATCGCCAATGCCTTCGCCGTCCCGGACTCCATCCCCGCGCTGGCGCAGGGCGGCATCGATGTCGCCGCCATGGAACTCCTGCCGCGCATCACCCGCGCGCAATCGATGGACGTGCTGTCCTCGCAGGCCAACCTCTCCGGCTATCGCGCGGTGATCGAAGCCGCAGCCACCTTCGACCGCGGCTTTCCCATGATGATGACCGCCGCTGGTACCGTCCCGCCCGCCCGTGTCTTCATCATCGGTGCGGGTGTTGCCGGATTGCAGGCCATCGCCACGGCCCGCCGCCTCGGAGCCATCGTCTCCGCCACCGACGTCCGACCCGCCGCGAAAGAGGAAATCAAGTCGCTCGGGGCGGCCTATGTCGGCGTCGAGGATGCCGAAACCGCCACCCAGACCGGCGCCTACGCCAAGGAAATGAGCGACGAGTTCCGCCGCAAACAGGCTGAACTCATGGCAACGACCGTCGCCAAGAACGACATCGTCATCACCACCGCCTTGGTCATGGGCCGCAAGGCGCCCGTCATCGTGAATCGGGCCATGGTCGAATCCATGCGGTCCGGCAGTGTCATTGTGGATCTGGCAGCCGACGCCGGCGGAAACTGCGAGGCCACCACGCCGGGCGAGCGGACCGTCACCCCGAACGGCGTCACCATCCTGGGCTACTACAATTGGCCCGGCCGCATCGCGGTCGCCTCCTCCGCTCTCTATTCCCGGAACCTGTTCACCTTCCTGTCCACCTTCTGGGACAAGGAAGCCAAGGTGCCCCACCTGCCGCCCGATGATGACATCGTGCGCGGCGTGATGCTGACCCGTGGCGGCGCGATCGTGCATCCGGAATTCGCCCCTAAGCAGGCGGCCTGACCGTCACGGAGAGCATTTGATGGATCCCAATCAGGTTGCGGCTGAAGCGCTCCGCCTCGCGGCGCAAGCGCAGGCCCTGGCCGCCCATGCAGCCACCCTGGCGGCAACCGGACCGGCCACGGTCACCGCCGTTATCGGCGTTCCGTTCATCTTTCTCTTCGCCATCTTCGTGATGGCCTGCTTCGTCGGCTATTACGTGGTCTGGAACGTCACCCCGGCGCTGCACTCGCCGCTCATGGCGGTCACCAATGCGATCAGCTCCGTCATCGTCGTGGGCGCAATGTTGGCCACCGGTCTCGCCCTGTCGAATTGGTCCCGAGGCTTCGGCTTCGTCGCCGTCATGCTCGCCTCGGTGAACATCTTCGGCGGGTTCCTCGTCACCCACCGGATGCTTTCGATGTTCCGGCGGAAAGGGTAGGGGCCGGCCATGTCTCAATGGGTCGTCTTTTTCTACCTCGTCGCAGCGGTCCTGTTCGTCCTCGCGCTCCGGGGCCTTTCCAGCCCGGTCACCTCCCGCCGGGGCAACCAGCTCGGCATGCTGGGCATGCTAATCGCTGTGCTGAATACACTCATCGGCTATCACATGTGGGGCGGTGGCTACGCCCTGATCGTCGGGGGTGTGATCATCGGCGGCGGCATCGGCACCTTTATCGCCATGCGCATCCAGATGACGGCGCTGCCCCAGCTCGTCGCGGCGTTCCACTCCCTGGTCGGTCTAGCTGCAGTGTTCGTTGCTGCCGCTGCACTGAATGCGCCGGCGGCCTTTGGCATCGGAGTTCCAGGGCATATCTTCGCCGAAAGCCTGATCGAGATGTCGCTCGGGCTCGCCATCGGCGCGATCACCTTCACCGGCTCCATCATCGCCTTCAGCAAGCTGCAGGGCATTATGAAGGGGGCGCCGATCAACTTCCCCATGCAGCACCAGTTAAATCTGGGGCTCGGTGTGCTGCTGGTCGTGCTGATCGTTATCTTCGTTATTACCCAGGCTCAAGCCGTTTTCTGGCTCATTGCCTTCCTCGCCTTCGCCATGGGCTTCCTGATCATCATCCCCATCGGGGGAGCCGACATGCCGGTGGTGATCTCGATGCTCAACAGCTACTCGGGCTGGGCGGCCTGCGGCATCGGCTTCACCATCCAAAACGTCGGCCTGATCATCACCGGCGCGCTGGTCGGCGCATCGGGCGCGATCCTGTCCTATGTCATGTGCAAGGGCATGAACCGCAGCATCATCAACGTGCTGCTGGGTGGTTTTGGCTCGGAAGGCGGGACAGCGGCAGCTGTTGCCGGAGCGTCCGACCGAACGGTTAAGAGCGGCAATGCCGAAGATGCGGCCTTCATCATGAAGAACGCCTCCAAAGTCATCGTTGTGCCCGGCTACGGTATGGCCGTCGCCCAGGCGCAGCATGCCCTGCGTGAAATGGCGGACGTATTGAAAGAGCAGGGGGTGGAGGTGAAATACGCCATTCACCCGGTCGCCGGCCGAATGCCGGGGCACATGAACGTGCTGCTGGCCGAGGCGAATGTGCCGTACGACGAAGTCTTCGAGCTCGAGCAAATCAACAACGAGTTCGCCGCCGCCGACGTAGCCTATGTGATCGGCGCCAATGACGTGACCAATCCAGCCGCGAAAACTGATCGGGCCAGCCCCATCTACGGCATGCCGATTCTGGAGGTGGAGAAGGCCGGCACAGTGCTGTTCGTGAAGCGCTCCATGGCCTCTGGTTATGCCGGGGTAGAAAACGAGCTGTTCTTCCGGCCCAACACAATGATGCTGTTCGGGGATGCGAAGAAGATGACCGAGGAGATCGTCCAGGCCCTCGGACGGTGATCCAGCAGGCCTCGCTGCGATTAGGACATCCTTAACCACTCAGCTCTAAAAATATCGTCTTCCGGGCGGAGCCAACCATCTCGGAGGAAGCTCATGGTGGCGCAGGGAGCTGGAATGGCTGAGGTTCGCCTCGGCGCGTCCGTGCCGTTCGAAGGGGAGTCCTTGCTGGGAGCACGGGTGAGGGCAGATCAGAGCCATGGGCTTCTGATGGTCCTCAGGAACTTCAGCAATCTGGACAGCACGTACATTCTGCCGTGGCGAGACGCGCCGCTGTCCTTCGCGATGAACCGATTTGACCAATCCCTGCACTCAGTGGTCGAGGAAATCGCTGCGACGACCCCCTATGCCGTCTCCAGGGCTGTTCGTCGTGTAAAGCCGTCAGGCGCGGCTGGACTGCCAATGGCCAAGCTCGAACAAGAAAAGATGGAGACTGAGCGGCTTCGCGAGGCATGCATCAGCTCGGCTTTGGTGGCGCGGCTGGTGATGGAGCTCGAAATTGATGTTGACCAGCTTCGTGGTGCGGCCTCTGGCAGTCCGATTGTCCGGGCAACAAAAGCAAAGCTTCGAGCCTGCAGTGATCGCATCGGGATTTCTGCGACGGAGTTGATACGGCGCAGCGAAGACCTTGCATCACTCATTCAACCCGCCGGCCTTTCGCAACGCGACGGGCCTATCCACACAGCCGGTTACATTCGCACCATGACGAACGAAATAGTAGGTTGCCAGGCATTCTTTGGCGATTGCTCGACCATCGCCGAGCCTGCAGTTGCGGGCTATTACGAAAAAGCTTTCTGCGTGGTCTCCGCGACCGCTGAAATGGCATCTGATCTGCTCGGGACTGTTGATGAACACTTGGCGCCACTACTGACCGTTCTCGCCGAATGGGAGAGGTGGCGTCCACAAATTCAGGCGCTCATTGACAATCTGGTTTGGCTGCTCGACGGCTGGGATGTCGCGCTCGACTTTGCTGCCAGAAACCTGGTCGATGTCCTGGACCAGGAGACTATGATGAACAAGCTGGTTGCGTTGTTCCCTTCTGCTTCTGCTCCGAGGTTGGGGTCTGGGCTAGTTCACTAGAGCAGATCGCGCTTGACTGGAACCGCCTGCGGTTCCAGCAGCGCGTGAATCTGCTCGCAAAACAAGGTTGCGGAGCGGTTTGCGCGTGACACAGTCAGGCGCAAACCGCTCCAGAGCGCGATCGCTTCAGGCTGCATAGCCAATGAAGGACAACTCGCGCTCTTGGCAAAGGGAATCATAGCATGATCGGTCCGACCTGAACTGATCACGCTATAAGGAATCGTTAGATCCGCTCGGAATTAGCTCTCCATTAACCAAAGTACGGTAACCACCAAAGGTGGCCGACTCTCGCTCGTAGAGCAGAATGCTCCCGCGTTGTGGCCGGTACTGCCAGTGGGGCTGCTACGTCATGCAATCGCTGCTCTCACCCGCCATCACCCCGTCGCAAAGCGCGCGGGGGCTCGCATCGTCTCTGACATTTCTAATACGATTGAGCCGTGTTCTAGCCGGCGCGGGGCGGCCGGTAGACTTGAGTGGTCTCGATGACCGTGTCGGCCTTCTTCGTGCGCGCATCATGGACCTCGATCCAGAGGATGGTACCGAAATAAAGCCTTACGTTTTTCAGTTGGCGGGCGAGATCAATTCCTTTTGCGCAGCCCACACTCGTGCGATATCGGAAGCCTCGCTCATCCGCATTCGCTCCTGCATAACAGCGATGCTTGAGAACGTGCCGGCGGGAAATCCAGCGTGAATTTGCGCGCCTGACCACGCGCGAGATGTTGGAACCGCTCGCGCCGGTCCTCATTCGAACACTCTCCTGCTTCAATTGCCGTGCCCCGCGCCCCACGCTACCCTCCTGCCGGGAGGACCCATGAGCGACATCATCACCGACGGTGACCTTACTATCCAGCGCGTCGTGGAGCAGGAGGCCGCGATTTTCGAGGCGCTGACGTTCCTGCCGGGGCTGAGCAAGGACGTGCTGGAGGAGAACCGGCACTGGATGACGCCCTGGGCGCTCGATCCGGTCAGTCTTAAGCTGGTGTTCTGTTTCCAGTCCTACATCGTCACCACGCCGCACCACACCATCCTGGTGGATAGCTGCATCGGGAATGAGAAGAACCGCCCTGCCTATCCCTATTGGCACATGAAGAGGGACGACGCCTTCCACCGCAGCCTCGCGGCGCTTGGCCTTAGCGTCAACGACATCGACGTGGTGATGTGCACCCATCTGCACGTGGATCATGTCGGGTGGAACACGCGGCTGGAAAACGGCGCCTGGGTGCCGACCTTCCCCAACGCGCGCTACCTGTTTTCCAAACGCGAATATGACCACTGGATCGAACAGAACGGCAAGACGCCCTTGCCGCACATCCAGGACAGCGTCATCCCGATCGTTGAGGCCAAGCGGGCAGACTTCGTCACCAGCGACCATGAGGTGGACGATCACGTCCGGCTCACGCCGACGCCGGGCCACACCCCCGATCATTTCGCCGTGCTGATCGGCAAGAAGGAGTCGAATATCGTCCTGACCGGCGACCTGATTCACTCGCCCCTCCAAGCCCGATATCCGGAACTCTCCATGCGGGCCGACTACGATCCCGACCAGGCGGCGCGCACCCGGCGCAGCTTTCTCGAGCAGCACTGCGAGGCCGGCACGCTGTGCTGTACGGCACACTTTCCGTCGCCCTCGCGCTTCCGACTGAGCCGCTGGGATAGCGGGTTCCGCTGCGAGCCGGCCTGATCGCACCATCCCGTGACAGGGCGCGGCGCAGCGCGGTGCCACCAAAAGCCGCCGTCAGTGTTTCGGGTGGCGTTGGCGACTGAACGACGAAGTGAGCCGCGCGTCACTGCGGCCCAATGAAAAGGAGCGGATCTGAATGTGCCGGAAGTGGTTTGCGCTGGTGGGCCTGAGCTTCGCCATCGCGGGAGCGGACAAGCTCCTGGGTATCGGCGGCTACGAGCGTCTCTTCGCCGACATGGGTTGGTCCGCATCCTCCCGCCGGCTTCTAGGGGCCGCGGAGTTCACTGGCGGCGTCATGGTCGCCGGCCGGCACAAGCGCAAACTCGGCGGCATGGTTCTGCTTGCTGCCAGCACCGCCATGTTGACCAATGAAATCCAACGCGACCGTACGGAACTCGCCATTCCCCGCGGCTTGGTGATGCTCGCGGCGGCAACAGCGCTGTGTCCCCATATCGGCTGGCGGAAGAAGGCGTAGCCACGCGCGTCTGTTCCGGCCAATCGGGTTCGCAGTGGCGTTGGCGCGCACTGAAGGCGCATATCGACGGCCCCGCGTGCGTATTCGCCGCCGCGCGCGCCGGTGATGTCGAAGCCGTGCGCCGCGCCTTTGCATCGGGCTTCGATCCCGCAACGCCCGACAGCGATGGCCGCACCATCTACCAGATCGCCAAGGAACGGCACCACGACGCGATCGAACTGCTCACTCGCAACCGTATCGAGAATACGACGCCTCCCGAAGCCGACGCGATCCGCACCATCATGCGCGCCGCGCAAAACGGCGACACGGACGCGCTTCGCAGCGCGCTCAACGCGCATCCGGACCTGATCGACGCCATGGGCGGCGGTATCAAGAAGGCCACCGCCCTTCACCTTGCCGCTCTCCACAATCGCCATGCCGTTATCCGCCTGCTCATTGAACGTGGAGCAGACCTCAATCGGCGTGATTTCCCCGATAACGCCGCACCGCTCCACTTCGCCGCCATGCACGGTGATCTCGAAACAATCCGCATGCTCGTGCAGGCCGGCGCCGATATTGACGGCGAGGGTGATGATTACGAAGTCGGCGTTCTTGGCTGGGCCACCTGCTTTCGCCAGGCACGCGAAGATGTCGCTGCCTATCTCCTGTCGCACGGCGCCCGCCTGAATCTCTGGACCGCGATTGCTCTGGATCGTGTGGAAGAGGCCCGCGCGATGATCGCGCACCAACCGTCTCTTCTCGGGTCACGCATGACCCGCAATCAGCATCGCCGAACCCCGCTTCACCACGCCGCCGCGAAGAACAGATTGCGCATCATACGGCTGCTGCTGGAACTCGGTGCAAATCCGAACGCCACGGACGCCACCGGCGCAACCGCCTTGACCACCGCCTCGCAGGAAAACGCCGATCCCGCCGTCATCGACACCCTCCTTGCAGCCGGAGCGACACTCGACCTCCGCACAGCGCTCAACCTGGGCCGTTACGCCGAAGCCGAATCCATGCTGCGCGACGATCCTTCGCGTATCGGGCCAGACGGATCAGACACGATCGCGCTGCACCTTGCCGTCAACAGGAAGAACCTGACATCGATCCGCTGGCTCATTGCGCACGGCGTTGCCGTCAACGCCAAGCGAATGATGTGGGACTGCAATCACACCGCGCTGCATATGACTGTCGAGAGCGGTGCCGTCGAAATCGCGCGTCTGCTGCTCGACGCCGGCGCCGACCCCAATGTGAAAGACGACAAATTCAACGCAACCGCACTGGGCTGGGCTGACTATTTCGGCCGTCACGATTTTGCCGATCTGATTCGAGAGCGGGGAGGGCGGACGTAGAGGGGAACACACCCGCCCGTGACGACCGCCGCTTACAGCCCGAGATCGCTTAGCGACGGGTGATCGTCCGGCCGTCGGCCCAATGGCCAATGGTACTTGCGGTCACTCTCATGGATCGGTGCGTCGTTGATGCTGGCGATGCGACGGCGCATCAGGCCGCGGTCATCGAATTCCCATAGTTCGTTGCCGTAGGAACGGAACCAGGTGCCGCTATCGTCGTGCCACTCGTAAGCGAAGCGGACAGCAATCCGGTTCTCCCGGAACCCCCACAGCTCCTTGATCAGGCGATAGTCCAGCTCACGGCGCCATTTGCGCCTGAGGAAAGCGATGATCGCGTCACGGCCTTCCAGGAATTCGACACGGTTCCGCCAGTGACTGTCTGGCGTGTAGGCCAGCGCCAACGCGTTCGGGATCGCGCGTGTTCCACGCGTCCTCAGCAAGACGGACCTTCTGGGCGGCAGCTTCAACCGTCGTAAACGGCGGCAGCGGCGGACGTTCGGCTTTCATCGTTTTCTCCTTCCCTGGCTGCAAGTCTCGCCCGCAGCGCCGCGTTCTCTGCCTCCACCGCGTTCAACCTGTTATGCAGCGGCCGCAGCGCCTCGGCAATCTCAGCTTCGGTGAATCGCGGGGTGATGTGCTGCGGACAGTTCCAGTCGAACGCGACGAGGTGCAACAACAGAATACGCTCAGGCCTGGCCTTATAGCCTGGCATCGCGACGAGCGCCGCTAGCTCTGGATTGGCATCCAGCGGCACAGCCTCGACATGCGCGTAGATCTTCAGTCGGGCTCGATTGGCATAGTCCATCAGGATCAGCGCAGCGCGGTTGTCGGCGCTGAGGTTGCCGACGCTGATATACTGCCGATTGCCGCGATAATCGGCAAAGGCCAACGTCTTTTCGTCCACCACCTTCAGGAAGCCTGCCGGCCCGCCGCGGTGCTGCACATAGGGCCAGCCTGTCTCTGAAACGGTAGCCATGTAGAAACTGTCGCGCCGAGCGATGAACTCCACCTCGCTGGCGCTGAATTTGTCGGACGTGCGATCACCCTTGAAGTCCTGCCAAACGCGGTCGCTGCCCATCGCCGCCTGCGCGGCGCGGACACTCGGCGTCGCGGCGATATCGAGGAATCCATAGGACATGGCAGCGCTCCTTCGCGGGAGAAAGGTCGGGCCGGCGGCCGAAACGAGCCGCCAGCCTGCGCCTGGCGTCAGACGATCTCGGCGGCGTGGACAACCGGGAAGTCGATGTCGGTCTGCGCGACCACGTTGAGCAGGTTGGTAAAGATGTTCTCGGCCGTGACGGCGATGATCTCGACGATCTGGCCGTCCGAGAACCCGGCGTCGCGCACCGCCTTGATGTCGCCGTCGCTGACCTGGCCGCGCTCGCGCACCAGCTTGGTCGCGAAGCGCACGGCCGCATCCGCCTTCGCGTCGCCGGATTCGCCTCTACGATTGAGGGCGATCTCTTCCGGCGTGATCTTCGCCAGGTTCAAGCCGAGATAGCTGTGCGCCGACAGGCAGTAGTCGCAGCCGTTCACCTGGGCGACGGCCAGCGCAATCCGCTCGCGCGTTTTGACGTCGAGCGTCTTGGCAAGCGCGCCGTTGTTGCCGGCAAAGCCCTGCAGTGCGGCCGGGCTGGCGGCGATCAGGCGGAACATGTTGGGGACGACGCCGAGCTGCTTATGCACGGCGTCGAGGACCGGCTTCGAAGCCTCTGGGACGTCGTCGCGGGCAGGGATGGTCAGGCGGGACATGGCTTTACTCCTTTGCAGGCCCGAAACCGGAGCGGTTCGTCCTCACACAGAGCTAGTCGGTTCCATCCAGGGAGATAATCCGATATATTTGGGAAAGTAGTTCTCAAAATTCGGAATAATCGTGGACCGGCTCGAAGCCATGACGATCCTGCTGCGCGTGGTCGATAAGGGTGGTTTCTCCGCGGCCAGCCGGGACCTGGGCGTGCCTCTTGCGACTGTCAGCCGGAAGGTGAACGAACTCGAGGCGCATCTGGGTACCCGGCTTCTGCTCAGAACGACCCGAAAGCTGGCGCTGACCGATACCGGCACTGTCTACGTGGCCGCGGCCCGGCGCATCCTCGAACAGATCGAAGAGACCGAGCGGGTCGCGGCCGGCGAATTCCATGCGCCGCGTGGCGAGCTGGTGGTGACGGCGCCGATCCTGTTCGGCCGCCTGCACATCCTTCCGGTCATCGCCGAGTTCCTCGCTGCTTATCCGGAGATCAACGTCCGGCTGCTGCTGTCGGATCGGAACCTTCACCTGATCGATGATCACGTCGATATGGCGGTGCGGATCGGCCCACTGCCGGATAGCGGCGTGATTGCCACCCGCATCGGCTCGATGCGAACGGTCGTGTGCGTCAGTCCAAAGCTCATTGCCGGATATGGCCTGCCCGGAAAACCGGACGATGTGACCGCGCTCCCATGCGTAAGCTTCGACTTCCTCTCACCGGCCTCGACCTGGCCGTTCCGCCTGGAGCAGACGAAGGGAAGCATTGATGTGCCGATCCGGCCACGCCTGTCCGTTTCGACCGCCGAGGCAGCCGTCTGGGCCGCGATCCAAGGTGTCGGCGCAACGCGCGTCCTGCATTATCAATGCGCGGACGGCGTACGTGACGGCTCTCTACAAATCATCCTCTCAGACTTCGAAATCCAGCCGCTTCCCGTTCACCTGCTCCACGCGGGCCGCGGCGCACTCCCTTCGAAGATGCGCGTCTTTCTGGATTTCGCGACAAGTCGCCTGAGAGAGAGGCTGACTTCCCTTTAGATTTCGTATCACAACCAGGAGGCAAGACTCATGAAGCGCGTTCTGCTTGCGGGCAGCATCCTCGCTGCGCCATTCCTCGCACACGCGCAGCCCTCAACAGCGTGCGGGCCCTCGGGAACCGCCGAGTGCTTTCAACGCCCGCTCAATCTCCTCAATGGCATGCTGATGAATGGGCTGAATGCGTATCACGCATCAAACGCCTACGCAGAACCCTCCCTGTCCGTTGGCCCGTTCGCTGGCGCCTCTCTGCCAAGCGGTGCGCAATTCTGGTTCTCTGTCGGGCCGTACGCGTTTGAAAGTGCACAAACCCAGCAGACCGTGTGAAAACCCCATGCTGATTCCGGCGCGACGCGCGCTACGCTAGAATCCCGACATGCCGCACATCACCGGCCATGACCGATCCCAGCTTCTGCTGTTGCCCGAATCCCTCGACGACTATGTCGGCCCCGACAACCCGGTGCGCTTCATCGAGGCTTTTGTGGACGGGCTCGATCTTGCGGGCGCGGGCTTCGCGCGCGTCGAACCGAAGGAGACTGGCCGTCCAAGCTATCTCCCCGGCGATCTGCTCAAGCTCTATATCTACGGTTATCTGAACCGCATCCGCTCAAGCCGTCGGCTGGAAGCCGAGACCCACCGCAATGTCGAGGTGATCTGGCTGCTGCGCCATCTCAAGCCGGACTTTAAGACCGTCGCCGACTTCCGCCGCGACAACCGCACGGCGTTCCGCCCAGTGTTCCGCCAGTTCGTGTTGCTGTGCAAGCAACTGGACCTGTTCGGCCGCGAGCTGCTGGCGGTGGATGGCACACGGATCAAGGCAGTCAACAACAAGGACCGCAATTTCACCCGTGCCTCGCTGACCGAGTTCATCAAGCTGGCGGATGAGAAGCTCGACGATTACCTTCAGCGCCTCGACCGGGGCGATGCTGCCGAGCGGGGGACAAGAGGCGCACGGGTCGAGAACCTGGCGGAGAAGATCGCTGCGGTTCGTCAGCGGCGCGAGCGCTGCAAGGCGATGCTGGCAGAGCTGGACCGGACTGGGGAGAACCAGATCTCGCTGACCGATCCCGACAGCCGTGCAATGGCAGCGCACACGCACGTTGCCGTTGGCTACAACGTGCAGATCGCGGTCGATATCAAGCATAAGCTGATCGTCGAGCAGCAGGTCACCAACCAGGTGGTCGATATGGGCCTGCTGACGGGGACCGCCGAACCGGCGAAGGAGATCCTCGGCGTCGAGACGATCGACGTCGTCGCCGACAAAGGTTATTTCAAGATCGAGGATATCGAGGCCTGCGAAAAGGCGGGCATGGTGCCCTATGTGCCGCGACCGCAGCGCGGTCCTTCGGTCAGGGAAGGTCTGTTCCGCAAGGACGAGTTCACGTATGAGGCGGAGACGGACAGCATGATCTGTCCCGCCGGGCAACGCCTTCACCCCTATTCATCATCGATGCTTCGCGGGCTGAAGAAGATCAATTATGCCAACCGTGCTGCCTGCCCCGATTGTGTCTTGCGGCCGCGATGCACGGGCAATCGGTTTCGCTCGGTATCACGACTGGAGAATGAGGCGGTGTTGGACCGAATGGCGGCTCGGCTGGCGCAACGCCCAGACGTTCTTGACCGGCGCCGCGAGTTGGTCGAGCACCCATTCGGCACGATCAAACAGTGGATGCATCAGGGTGCATTTCTGATGCGACGTCTGGAGAAGGTTCGAGCTGAGTTCAGCTTGACCGCGCTTGCCTACAACATCAGGCGGGTGCTCAATCTTGTCCCGTTCGATGCGTTGATGTTGGTGGTGAAGGTCGTGCCGGATTGAGACGCTCGGGAGGTCCCTTGCGGGACAAAAGCAACGAACGGAGCCGCTCCCCGAGAGTCACAGCATGATTCCGGAGCAATCTGAAAGATCACACGATACCGCTCATCCATCTCGATCGGCCAAATCGGGATCGTCTTCGCCACGCAGCGCGTTTCCACACGGTCTGCTAGCTTTCCGAAAGCATGGCAATCGGCCCCGGCGCCGGTATTTCCATCACCACAGGCGGCGGTCTTTTTGAGGGCATCAGCGCGGGCGCCTCGATGACGACTCAGGTTAACAACGTAGCGATCGGCGGTGACGCCATGCACAATTATTGGGATAAATCAGGCGGTCTTGCCATCGGGATGGGCGCTCTCGAAGACGGCGTCGGTGCGAATAATGTTGGCATTGGCAATCTTGCGATGATGGGTGCCTACGCCACCATCACCGTCAACGGCAAGCCGGCGGCGGGAGACCAGCTTAAAGTAGCCATCACCTCCGCCAACGCCTGTGCAAATGTCACGTCACGAAACTGCACAATCGGCACTCCGATTATCGCAACCTACACCGTGCAAGCCGGCGACACGCCAAGTTCGGAGACAACCGGTCTTATACAAGCAATCAATGCGGCGAAGGTCAATTACCGTCTCGGCGATGGTATCGTACAAAACTCGCACAATCTGTTCCGGATTGGCGCCCTGCCGGCGGCTGGACATCCGAACATCATCAAGATGCATACACCCGCGAATTGGCAACTCTCTTTCGCCTATTCGTGCACGGGTCCTGGCTGTGGTGGCGAGAGTGTGATGGTCAAACCCGGATTCACGGGATCGGATAACGTTGTCATCTCCCCGTTTGGTCTAGCAAGCCCGATTCTGACGAACCCGCAAAATGATGTCATCATCGGAGCGCATACGGCGAGCGGGAATGACGCGACCAATCCCTCCAACGACATCTTTCTGGGCAATGGTATCGCGCCGAACATCACTACCGCCACATGGAATATCGTCTCCGGGACGCTGGCCGGCAACGGCCTGACCAGCGGCAACGCGAACGTCATCAGCGGCTTCAATGCCGGATCGAAGCTCACCACGGGGTCGGACAATCTCATCGAAGGCAATAGCGTCGCTTCCAAGATGTTGCAGACAGGCAGCGACAACTTCCTGGCGGGATCATCGAACGCAGTTGATACGCCCGCCGCCGATACCAGCCACTACATGAACCTGTTCAATACGATTATCGAAAACACGACCGCGCCGACAATCAGCAGCGGTTTCGGCAACAGCCCCGGTGTGGTGGCCGGCACTTCGACACATGCGTTCAGCGTCAATGTCGGCACGGGTGGTACGGCGTCCTCAGGTGTCATCAACATGGGGCGCAATCCAGCGCCTCACCTTTGGGCATGCACCGCAGTTGATATGACCAACCCCGCCGCATCGAACACGGTTGCCATTCCAACCAACGCGACGACGATCATGTTGACCAATTACAGCCGCACCACGGGTGCCGTCACCGCTTGGGCACCCGGGGATGTCGTCGTGGTCGGACCGTGCGCCGCGTTCTGACCTACCGAAGCGTCGCCCCGGTCGCCTTCGTAACCGCCGCCACCACCTTTCCCGCCGCAGCCTCCAGCTCCGCCTCGGTCAGCGTGTGTTCGCGCGGCTGGAACGTCACCTCGACCCCCAGCGATTTGCGCCCCTCGGGCAGTCGCTCGCCCTCATACACATCGAACAGCCGCACCGCGCTGATCAGCGTCCGCTCGGCACCCCGTGCCGCGCGTAGCACCGCCTCGGCCGGCACCCCAGCCTCCACGAGGAAGGCGAAATCCCGCCGCACCGGCTGGAACGCCGGCAGATCGGGAGCCGGCCGGCGCCGTCGCTTCGGCTCGGCGATCGCATCGAGGAACAGCTCGAACGCCACGGCACCCGTTAGATCCAACCGCTCCAGCACCGACGGATGCAGCGCACCAAACCGGCCCAGCACCACCTTCGGGCCCTGGCGCACCACGCCCGAGCGTCCCGGATGATAGAATCCCGGCGCATCGGCCGTGACGCTCAGTGCGTCCATCGGCACCCCCAGCGCTTCCAGCGCCACATACAGGTCTGCCTTGGCGTCCATCCCATCGAACGCCCGCGCCGGCTCCGCCCAGTTGCGCTCGGTCGCACCCGTACGCACCCCGGCCCCAACCAACCCCTGACCCTCAGCCGAGAACGCCGGGCCGATCTCGAACAGACCCACATCCGGCCAGCCCTTCGCCGCATTCCGCGCTGCCGCCAACGCCAAAGTCGCCACCGGCGTCGGCCGCATCTGATCCAGATCGGCGGCGATCGGATTGGCGACGCGCAGCGTCTCCGGCGTCTCACCGAACAGTGCCGCCTGCCCCGCTTCCATGAAGCTGAACGTCACGCACTCGACCAGACCCTGGGCCGCCAGCGTGCGGCGAGCCAACGCCGTGCGAACCTGCCGCGCACTCAAAGTCGGGCCGGGCACCACACCCGCCATGGGCAGCGACACCGGTGGCACTGAATCAAGGCCCCGCAGCCGCAGCACCTCCTCGACCAGATCCGCTTCTGCCTCGACCGCCTCCGCACCGCCCGCGGCCCGTTCTGCCTGGCCCACGTCGAGGTCCGACGCCTGGTCAAGCGCCACCCCGCCCGCAACATCATTCCGCCAGGACGGAACGGACACGGTCACGCGGGTCGCCTCGCGCACCCGCACCCCAAAACCCAGCCGCTCCAGCGAGGCCACCGCCTTGTCCGGCGGCACCTCGGCGCCCCCGAAGCTCGCCAGCCGCTCGAAGCGCAAGCTGGCCGAACGGTGCCAGTCCGGCATCCGCCCGTCCGACACCACCGAGCCGGGCTCGCCACCACACAATTCCATAATCATGCGGGTCGCAGCCTCCACGGCCGCCGGCATGATCGCGCGATCAATCCCTCGCTCGAACCGCGCCCGGGCGTCCGATGGCACCTGGTGCCGCCGACCGGTCAGCGCGACGCGCACCGGATCAAACAGTGCGCATTCCACGAACACCGTGCGGGTGCTTTCGTCACAGCCCGTCGCCTCGCCGCCCACCACCCCAGCCATGGACTGCACCCCCGCCGCATCGGCAATGGCGCAATCCTCCGATGTCAGTGTGTATTCCTTGCCGTTCAGCGCCAGGAACCGCTCGCCGTTGCCCCGCCGCAGCACCAGCTCCGGCCCGGCGACCTTGTCCGCATCGAACACATGCAGCGGCCGCCCGAGGTCGAAGGTGAAGAAATTGGTGACGTCCACCAACGCGTTGATCGGTCGGAGCCCGATCGAGGTCAGCCGCCGCTGCAACCACTCCGGGCTCGGCCCGTTGCGCACGCCTCTGATCGTCCGCCCAAGGATCCACGGACAGGCCTCCGGGAACGCGATGTGCCAGCGCAGCCCGCCATCAAAAACCGGAGTCACCGGCTCCGGATTCCATGGCAGCAGCCGGCCGATCCCTGTCGCCGCCAGATCGCGGGCCACGCCCCGCACAGACAGGCAGTCGCCGCGATTGGGCGTCACCCCGATATCGAACAGCGGGTCATCCAGCCCCGCCCAGTGGGCGTAGGACGCACCCACCGGCGCGTCTTCGGGCAGATCGATGATGCCGGTATGGTCGTCGCCCAATCCCATCTCACGCGCCGACAGCAGCATCCCCGCGCTCTTCACCCCACGGATCTCGCCCACTTTCAGCGTGATGCCGGTACCCGGGATAAAGCTGCCGGGCGGGGCGAACACCCCCTTCATCCCCGTCCGTGCGTTCGGCGCGCCGCACACCACAGAGACCTCGCCGTCCCCGGTATCCACCCGGCAGGCGCGCAGCCGATCCGCGTTGGGATGCTGCACCGCTTCGATCACCCGCGCGATGCGGAACGGCGACAGTTCCGCCCGTGTCTGGATGCTCTCCAGTTCCAGCCCGATGCGGGTTAGCGTGTCGCCGATTTCCTCGGCCGACGCCGCAGTTTCGAGATGGGTCCGCAGCCAGGAGAGGGTGAACTTCATCCAGCCCCCTCGTGCAGCATCATCGGCGCAAGCGGATTGAAACCGTAGTGGCGCAGCCAGCGAATGTCGCTGTCGTAGAACGGCCGGAGGTCCGGAATCCCGTGCTTCAGCATGGTGATGCGTTCGATCCCCATGCCGAACGCAAACCCCTGCCACTGCGACGGGTTGATACCAACATTGGCCAGCACCCGGGCGTGGACCATGCCGCTGCCCAGGATCTCCAGCCAGTCGCTACCCTTTCCCAGTTCCCCGGACTTCCGGTCCCAGCCGATATCCACCTCCATGCTGGGTTCGGTGAACGGGAAGTAGCTCGACCGGAAACGCACGGGCAGATCGGCGATGCTGAAGAACGCACGCAGGAAGTCGATCAGGCAGCCCTTCAGGTGACCCAGCGTGATCGCGCGATCGATCACCAGTCCCTCGACCTGGTGGAACATCGGCGAGTGGGTCGCGTCGTGGTCCGCCCGGTAAGTCCGGCCCGGCACGATGACCCGCAGCGGCACGCCGCGCTCCATCATGGCGCGGATCTGCACCGGCGATGTATGGGTCCGCAGCACGGGCGGCGCCGCATTGCCCCGCGTGCTCAGATAAAACGTATCCTGGTCGTCGCGCGCCGGGTGGTGCGTCGGGATGTTGAGGGCCGAGAAGTTGTGCCAGTCCGTCTCGATGTCCGGCCCCTCGGCGATGGCAAACCCCATCGCACCGAAGATCGCCGCGATCTCCTCCGACGTGCGGCTGATCGGATGGATCAGCCCGCGCGATCTGGGCCGCGGCGGCAGGGTCGGGTCGATTCGCTCGGTCGCGAGTTTGCCCTCGAGTGCCGCGGCTTCCAGATCCGCGCGCCGTGCCTCCAGCGCCGCCGTCAGCGCTTCCTTCAGCCGGTTCACCGCCGCCCCGCGCTCCCGGCGCGCTTCGGGCGCGATCTTCCCGAGGTCCTTCAGCAGCGCCGTGACCGTCCCATTGCGCCCAAGCAGCGCAACGCGCACCGCATCCCACGCACGCAGATCCCCGGCCGCGGCGAGAGAGGCCTCAGCCTCGGCCTTCAGGGCAGACAGGTCGTCCACGCCGGTCAGCCGAGGGCGGCCTGGGCCTTTTTCACGATCTCCGCAAAACTCGCGGCGTCATCGTATGCGATCGCAGCCAGGACCTTGCGGTCGAGATCGATATTGGCCGCCTTCAGTCCGGCGATGAACCGGCTGTAGGTCATGCCATGCTCACGCACCGCGGCGTTGATGCGCTGGATCCACAGTCCGCGGAAGTCGCGCTTCTTGTTGCGCCGGTCGCGGTAAGCGTACTGCAGCGACTTCTCCAGCCGCTCCAGCGCCGCGCGGTAGGTCGTGGATGTCCGGCCGCGGAAGCCTTTCGACTGCTCCAGGACCTTCTTGTGCCGGGCGTGGGTCGTGGTGCCCCGTTTGACGCGTGCCATGCCTGCTTCTCCTTAATCCAGCCCGTAGGGGCACCATTGCTTCACGGTGCGTGCGTCCATGGGCGTCAAGGTCTGCATGCGGCGGTTGGCACGCTTGGCCTTCTGGGTGCGGTTGATCAGTCCGTGGCGCTTCATGCCCGGCCCGGCTTTAACCTTGCCGGTAGCCGTGATTTTGAATCGCTTCTTGACCGAAGACTTGGTCTTCGCCTTGGGCATTTCATTCTCCTGTTGATTAAGGTCCGACATGCGGACAAGCGTCACGGCCGGGCATGCCCAGCCCGGGCGCGCGATCAAGAGGGCGGGTCTATAGCGGCGAGTGTCCGGCTGCGCAACCGGCATAGCATCGTTTACAGCCGGCCGGCCCGTCTCCGCGTAATCGCGCCGCCGGCCAGCAGAACGACCAACCCGCTGCCGAGGACGGCAAGCGTCGACGGTTCGGGAGCCGAAATCAGGATCGGCTCAATCTCAATGAACCTGTTCCCGTCCGCGTCCATCTGCACCAGGGGACTTTCCAGAATCGTCGCCACCTGCTCGTCGGTCAGGTCCATTCCGTGCGGAAAGAAATAGCTCATCAGATTGTCCGGAGCCAAAGGCACATGCTCCAGATTCAGGTTATGACCCAGTTCGTGACCCATTAACGTCGCTGGATCCTCCTCCGCGGCGTTCGACTCCTCCACCAGGACATGACCCGGCAACTGCGCGCAGCCATAATATTGTCCGCTCACCGCCGCCTCATCGAACCCGCACGCATCGATCTGATCCACGAAGAACGCGTCGACGATCGGAGACGGATAGGGCGCCAGGCCAACCAGCGCGCTCAGATCGGCCGCGTCCTTAATCACCAGCAGATCAGGGGCGACGATTGTCTCCGGCGGAAGGAACTCTATGGCGACGGGCGTGCCAGCGAAGCTCGGCTGCGAAAAAATCGCGTTCATGCCAGCCGGGTCGATCGTGATGAACGCCGCTTCGGCCCTGGCCCCGGCTCCGGCCACAAGCACGGCTCCCATCGCCAACATCCGGCAGCCCGCGACAAAGCGGGATCGGGCCTGAGGACCTTTCGCGGGGTGCATCCGGCTCCTCCTGATCCATTCGGTTAGCTCAACGCGTGCAACGATAGCCGGCCCGCGCTCCCGCGCCTACCGCCTCTCTATCCGTTCAGCTTCGCCTCACACCTGCTCTGAGAGAGCCTCGATCTTGGGCCAGATACGCTTGAACAGCGCGGTCCGGGCGTCCCGATCGGCACCCTCGGCCGTGGCGTGATCGGGGTGGATCTCCATCAGGACCAAGCTGCGGAGCCGGCGGAATTGGTCCGGCTCCGCCGGAGCGTCGCCTGCTTGATGGAGCCGGCCTTCCGCTTCCCGGACCCGCTCGCGCAGACGGCTTATCTCCTTCATCTGTCCGGAGACAATCGCACGCAGAGCCTCCACATCGGTCGCACGGGTGCCGCCTTGAGCGTTCCGGGCCTGACGGCGTGCGTGTCCCATTCTCGTGCCCGAACCTCGGGTCTGTCCCCGTCCTCCCGTCCGCGGAGCCGACCAGGACGCCGCCCGCCTGGCCTGGACCTGGCAGATCGCAGCAATCAGCAAGAACAACGGCGCGATGAATGCGATGGCCCATTCCACGACCGCGATCTCCCAACTCCAGCCTGACGTTCCCTCCGCATTTCAGCGGTTCGACCTTAACGAGTGCTGAAGAGCGGGCGTCGCCCCTGGTGTGGTCTGACCCCCGCGATCCGGGAGTGGCGTCATCGAACGGCGATTGCCGGCGGCTAAACAGCTGGCACCGCTGAGCGGCCGGCCTAAGAAGATGAAACGTTCTGCAACCACAAGTATCTTGTCGCTTATCACTTATCAATCTACTCTGTGCATGAGGCGGGCGCGTTTCGGCCAATTTGGAGCGATCCGGTAGGACGAGACCCTCCCACGCGGAGCGGACCCTGTCTGACGTGCAACCCACGCCTACAAATTGAGTTAGCGCACCGATCACGCCATCGATTCGAGTGAGAATCATGCCTCCAAAGGACGACTTGGCCGCGTATTTCGCTGCGGCATGTGCACTGCGCAGCGAAGTCCCGCCGGCCCGCCGATCGGCAATCGAAGCTCTACTCGAACTTGCTCGCCGAATGACGGGGCCTGTCCGCGCGCGCGCCCGGCGGACGCTCATCCAGGAATTTGGCCCTTATGCCGTGGAAGAGGGAATGCCGCTCTGCACCGCACCTATCCGAATTGTGGAGCGCTGTGAAAACGACTGCCGTTCGTGCCCGTGGCTGAGATGGTGTCCCAACACGTGGTGTAGGAGCAGAACTCCTTGGCGGGTTGGACCGCCGTGTCAGGCTGCGATGAGAGGCAGACTGACGCTGAGATCATGGCCCAGGGGAGCGATGGTTTCCAGGGTCATATAGCGGGCACGCTGAACGGCCCATTCATCATTCTGTTCGAGTAGCAGTGCACCAACCAGCCGGGTAACAGCGGCTTCGTTCGGGAAGATACCCACCACCTCGCTGCGCCGCTTGATCTCCCCATTGAGGCGTTCGAGCGGATTGGTGCTGTGTATCTTGGTGCGGTGCTGTGCCGGAAAGCCCATGTAGGCCAGGACATCAGCTTCGGCATGGTCCATCAGGGCGGCGAGCTTGCTGATGCGTGGCCTGGCTTGATCGGCGACCTGTCGCCACTGCTTGCGAGCGGCCTCAGCATCATCCTGGGCAAACGCCGTGCCGATCCACGCCGAGACGATCCGTCGCTGCGTCTTTCCGGCATGCGCCAAGGCATTGCGCATGAAGTGCACGCGACAGCGCTGCCAGGTCGCGCCAAGCACTTTGGCAATCGCTGCTTTCAGGCCTTCATGCGCGTCGGAGATGACCAGCTTGACGCCGCGTAGGCCGCGGCGCGTGAGCGAGCGCAGGAACTCGGTCCAGAACGGCTCGGCTTCGCTGTTGCCGATGGTCATGCCCAGCACCTCGCGACGGCCGTCCGTGTTGACCGCCATGGCGACAATCACGGCCACCGAGACGATATGATGATCACGCCGGGCTTTGACATAGGTGGCATCCAGCCACAGATACGGCCACTCGCCTTCGATCGGACGGTGCAGGAACGTCTGCACCCGCTCGTCGATCTCGGCACAGAGCCGCGACACTTGGCTTTTGCTGATGCCCTCCAGCCCCATCGCCTTGACCAGCTCGTCCACCGAGCGGGTTGAGATGCCCTGGACGTAGGACTTCTGGATCACCGCGGTTAGCGCCTTCTCCGCCATCCGGCGCGGCTCCAGAAAGCCGGGAAAGTAGCTGCCGCGGCGTAGCTTCGGTATGCGCAGCTCCACGGTCCCAGCACGTGTCTGCCAGTCGCGATCCCGGTAGCCGTTGCGCAGGTTGGTCCGATTCTCGCTGCGCTCGCCGTGGCCAGCACCGCACAGAGTCTCGGTCTCCAGTTCCATCAGACGCTGCGCGGCGAAGCCGATCATCTCGCGCAGCAGTGTCGCGTCCGAACCCTTCTCCATCAGCTCGCGAAGGGTGATCATGTCGTCGGTCATCGGGGTGGCCTCCAAGGTCAGAGTTGCGTGTTGCAACCCAACCCTACCCAGGAGCACCACGGTGACCACCGCTGTGGATAAGTGGCCTGCCTACTCCAGACTCTTGGCGGTACTCTTGGCGGTCGCTCCGGCAGGCCACTTACCCACAGCTCCTACACCACGAACTGGGACACGACCGTGGCTGAGGCTCAACCAGCCGTTACGATCCGGAGAATCCTCTGCCCGCTAGCACCTCTTTTGCCGCTGCACTGTCGCGCTTCTCGTGGTGGGCGGATTTCAAGCACCAACACGCCGCGCTACCCAAGGCGCTCTGCGTGATCGTGATTGTCATTCCCCCATGCTCTCACAGTGATCACTTTGGGGCGAATAGCGGAATAAAGCAGGACCCACCACACCTTCGCCACAAAACCGAACCGTTTCTGACGCGAGCTATCAAAGATAACGGGCGGCAGAAGCAAATCGGAGTAGCATCATGCTCACCCTCCTGGTCCTTATTGTACTAATCTTGGTTCTGTTCGGCGGCGGCGGATATTATGGTTACAGGAGAGAGGACTATGGCCCAAGTGGTTTTGGTATTGTCGGAGTTGTTTTGATCGTCTTCCTGGCGCTGGTCATCTTCGGCGGCCCGGGGTGGGGCTGGTATCATTATTGACGCGATCGCCTCAGAGGCTGCCTTGGACTTGATCCGGGGCTGCTAGAGCAGATCGCGCTTGACTGGAACCGCTTGCGGTTCCAGGAGCGCGTGAATCTGATCGCAAACGAGGCATAGAGTTGGTTTCGCTGACGACAGTCAGGCGAAACTGACTCTAGTGTCCTGCCCCTGAAGTCCGCCGCATTAAGCGGCGAGCGGAGGGGATAAGCAGGCCACTGAAAACAAAGCATAGTGGCCCGAGCTGAAGGGCGTCATGTACGGACGAACTTCAGAATCGGGACACTAGCACTACTTTGGCAGTTTTTCGGCGAGGAGCTTCTTACAGTGAGGGCACTGCCTGGGTGGCGGGCGTGCGAAGAGATCGAGGATGGCTTGCCTGATGGCCGGCATGCTCGGTTGTGGCGGTGGTCCTCCGACTTTTTTTTTTCCGTCCCGCTGCTTTGAGGCGGCGGGATTGTAGGAAAGCGTAAGCGATCATGGTCATCAAGGCGTGTCGGTGTAACCCAGTCCAGGATCTACCTTCGAAGTGGTCGAGGCCGAGCTCTTCCTTGAGCTGCTGGTGCGCCTGCTCACAGACCCATCTGGCTTTGATCGTGGCTGCGAGCATCTTAAGGCTGGTATCAGCCGGCAAGTTCGACACATAGTGTTTTTGTTCGCCAGTCGACCGGCGTTCGCCGACGAGCCAGACCTCGTCGCCTGGCATGCACTGCACACGATTATCGAGCATTCGGTGCTTATGGCCATCCGCAACGCGGATACGGCAGGCCGCGAAGAGACATGTCAGCCGACCTTTGGTGCCCCGCCGCCAGCTGACCCTTTGCCATTTGCTCCCGGCCAATAATGCTTCAGCAGCGACCGGAGGCTGATCCGGGACGTGGTATTTGCGGGGCTTTCCGGCCTTCGCGATGGGGAAGATCAGGGCGACGTCGGCGGGATAAACATTCTGGCGTCGCGACAGGCCCACCGCCCATAGCAGACCGCGCTCGCTCAAAGCCTGACGGAAAGGTCCGCTGGAACCGTATCCTGAATCGGCAAGCACGCAGCCGAAACGCGCACCGGAGGCGATGAGGCGGTCAATCTCCTCGATCGCAATTTCCGGCTTCGTCAGAGCAATCTGTCTATCCTTCGGCACATGGGCCCGCGCCATGCGCTCAGGATCGTCTGTCCAGCTCTCGGGCAGGAATAGCCGAAGGCCCACCATCACTGGCACCTCGCGCGACGCCAAAGTTACCGAGACCAGCGATTGGCAGTTCGCAGTCTTTCCGAGCGACGAGGCATATTGTGGCGCGACGCCTACCGAGTGATATCCTTTCTTGGGCAACGTCGTGTCGTCGATGACGAGAAACCCCGCGTCATTGCCAACCAAGCCATCTGCCTTCTTCAGCAGGACAGCTTCGAGTGGACCACTATCCCAAACTCCACCGGCAATGAAATGATGAAGCTGATCGTAGCCGATCTCGCCAGCGCGCATCGCCATCGGCTGAACGCTTTTGCGGTCTCCTGGACCGATCAGCCCGGCGATGTAGGCTGGACACATCTGTGCCCTCGTCTTGTGCCGTAGCGCAGCGACAAACGGCGCAAGCCAGCGATCGAGATCCGCTTGCCAGTCCACGTCCATTGATCGGCTCTCCAAAAGCCGATCAGCCATGAATCACCGAACCACCGATTCGGGAATCCCCTCGTGTGCAGAATCTGCCAAAGTAGTGCTAGCTAGTCGTCCGTGAAGAACCCTGATCGGGTTGCGTGACCGACGTACACGGTCAGGATCGAACTGCTCGCAGAGCCGGTTCGCCCGAGAGAGCGAGCAAGAACCAACGCAAAAGCACCGCCAGCCAGGCCAGCAGCAACCGGAAGTTGTACCCAACTGCGGCCAGCACCGCATTAACCGCATCGCCGGCTGGTTTGGCGAGATAGTTGCGGCCCATGCGATGCTCGGCCTTGAGATGACCGATCACCGGCTCGACCGCAGCTCTCCGTCGCAGCGCCCGCTTGATGGTCTGCGTGACGCCACGCTTCTGTCCCGCGGTGAACACCCGCAGCCCAGGCGCGCTCGGTGCATTGTGACCGCGATAGCCCGCATCAGCGATCACCTGTGTCAGTGAGACGCCGATCTGCTGCGTGATTGCCGGAATGACGCTCGCCAGCGTGTGCCCGTCATAGGGGTTGCCCGGCAGTGCCGCGACATGCGCGACGAACTGCCCGCCTTTGGACCGGTTCAGCGTGGTCGCCACCGAGACCTTGACGCCAAATTCGTATGGCCGATGCGCCTTGCCCTTGCCGATACACGCCACTTCCGGTGCGTGCAGGCTGTAGATCTTCGGACCGCGCTGACGCTGCTTCTGTGATCGCACCTGGCTGGCGAGGGAGAGCAGCCGGGCGAAGATCGCGCGCAGTTCGGCATTGCCGGCGATCTTGCGCACGATATCGCGGATCACCCGGCCCAGTTGGGTGCGCAGCGTCCGCAGCATTCGGTTGGCGCGCTTGAACTGCTTGGCATGCGCATAGCGCTGATGGCGGATCAGCGCGATCTTGCCGAGCCTTGTGTAGGACTGGCGCAATCTGACGCCGTGTCTGTGTGCCAGCCGTACCAGCAGCTCGCGCGCGCGGTGCAGCAGCTTCGCATCGGTCGGGAAGGCGATCGCTTTGGGCTGCACCGTCGTGTCCACGATAACGCGGGTGAAGTCTGCGGGCTTGGCGGCGCCCATCCGGGTAGCGGCATGCAGGCTCTCCTGCAACAGCGCCTTCAGCTTCTCTTCCCCCATGCGCTGGCGCCAACGGGTCAGCGAGGAGCGATCGAATGGCAGGCGATGGCAGAAAAACGCCTCACCGCACAGCCGCTGATAATACGGGTTCTCCAGCCAGCGTTCGCACAGCGCCTCATCGGAGAGGCTGTGCATGTGCTTGATGATGGCGAGACCGGCCATCAGACGTGTCGGCAGCGGCGGTCGTCCGGGCGTGTCGGTGTAGCTCGCGCCGAGCCGGTCTTCGAGGAACCGCCAGTCGATGGTGGCGGCGAGCTTCGAGAGCGGATGGTGCAGGTCGACGATCTGATCGAGCCGTGAGCGCAGCAGATCGCGCTGACCGCTGTCACGCCGTTCCCTGGGACTGTTGATTTTCGCTGAGAACTGACCCGGGTTTTCCACCGAGAACTGACCCGGGTGAATTTATGGTTTGCGGGTCATACCGGGGTCAAGTTCTTGGCCTTTTCCTTTCGGCCCTTGTTGGCGGCCGAGCTGGCTTTGAAGCGGAAGCTGTCATTGCCGGTTTCCACGATGTGGCAGTGGTGGGTGAGGCGGTCGAGCATGGCGGTCGTCATCTTAGCGTCGCCGAACACGTCAGCCCATTCGCTGAAGCTCAGGTTCGTGGTGATGACCACAGAGGCCCGTTCGTAAAGCTTGCTCAGCAGGTGGAAAAGCAGCGCGCCGCCGGAGGGGCTGAACGGCAGATAGCCCAATTCATCGAGCATTACGAGGTCGCACCGCATCAGCCGATCCGCGATCTGACCCGATCGGCCCTGAGTTTTCTCCTGCTCCAGCGCATTGACCAGGTCGACGGTCCCGAAGAACCGAACCTTTTTGCGATGGTGTTCAACCGCCTGCACGCCAAGCGCCGTGGCGATGTGGGTCTTGCCGGTGCCCGGACCGCCGACGAGGACCACGTTGTCGGCGTTTTCGATGAACTCACACCGGTAAAGCTGGCGCACCAGGGCTTCATTGGTTTCGCTGGACGCAAAATCAAAACCGCTCAGATCCTTGTAGACGGGGAAGCGCGCCGCCTTCAGCTGGTAGGCAACCGATCGAACCTCGCGCTCGGCGGTTTCCGCCTTGAGCAGCTGTGAGAGAATGGGGACGGCCGAATTGAACGCTGGCGCGCCCTGCTCCATCAGCTCGCCCGCGGCTTGCGCCATGCCAAACATCTTCAGGCCGCGCAGCATCACGACAATCGCCGCCCCGGCCGGATCATGACGCATGGCGGGCCTCCTGTAGCTTCTCGCGCAGGGCATCGTAGCGTTCGACGTCGGCACGTGGCTCCCGGTCCAGGGCCAAGGCCTGCGGAGCCGCGATCATTGCTGTGGCCGTGGATTTGCCGTCGATCAGCCGGTGCAACATGTTCAGCACGTGCGTCTTTGTCGGCGCTCCATCACTCAGCGCCAGTTCGACGGCACACAACACCGCATCTTCACCATGGTGCAGGACGAGGGCAAGAATCTCCACCATCTCCCGGTCGCCTCCGGGCTGCTTGAGAAGGTGCTGTTGCAGCCGCTTGAACGCTTCCGGCAATTCGGCGAACGGCGCGCCATTACGCAGAGCTCCCGGCTTGCGCTGGATCACCGCGAGATAGTGGTGCCAATCATAGATGGTGCGGCCGGGCAGATGATGCGACCGCTCGATGAGCCGCGCGTGTTCGCAGATGACTTGCCCTTCGGCAACGACAACGACGCGGCCTGGATAAACCCTTAAGCTGACGCGATGATTGGCGAAGGACGCGGGCACGCTGTAGCGGTTGCGATCAAAGTGAACGAGGCAGGTGGGCGAAACGCGTTTGCCGTATTCAACAAAACCATCGAACGGTCTGCCAACGGCCATCAGGCATCCGACTTCACTTTGCCACGCATCGAATATCGAGCCTTGCTGGCTGCCGTGTGGAATCTCGCGCCATAGCGCTTGGCAGCGTTGTTCCAGCCAGTCGTTCAAGTCAGCCAGCGTCACAAAACGCGGCATGGTCTGCCACAGCCGATGACGCGCGTCCTGGACATTCTTCTCGATCTGACCCTTCTCCCAGCCTGAGGCCGGATTGCAAAAGTCAGCATCGAAAAGGTAGTGGCTGGCCATCGCGGCAAAGCGTGCATTGACCTGGCGCTTCTTGCCGACGCCAACTTGGTCAACAGCCGTTCTCATATTGTCGTAGATGCCGCGGCGCGGCACGCCGCCAAGCACCCGGAACGCATGATGATGCGCGTCGAACAGCATCTCGTGCGTCTGCAGCGGATAGGCCCGGACAATGAAGGTGCGGCTGTAGCAAAGCTTGAAGTGCGCAGCTTGCAGCTTGGTCCGTTCGCCGCCGATAACGGCCCACTCCTCGCTCCAGTCGAACTGGAAAGCTTCGCCCGGCTGGAAAATCAGCGGAACAAAGGCCCCGCGGCCGGTCGTCTGCTGCTCCCGCTGCCGATGCTCCTTCCAGGTGCGGGCGAACGCCGCAACACGGCCGTATGAACCTTCAAACCCGAGGGCGGCCAGATCCGCATGCAACCGCTTGATCGTCCGCCTCTGCTTGCGCGGCCTGCCGCTCTCTAGCTTTAGCCAGGCCGACAGTTTCTCGGCGAACGCGTCCAGCTTGCTGGGCCGCTCCGGCACCTTGAAGGCCGGTTCCACCACGTCGCCCCGCAAGTATTTGCGGATGGTGTTCCGCGATAGCCCAGTCCTGCGGGCGATCTCCCGTATCGAAAGCTGGTCTCGAAGCGCCCAGCGACGGATCACGCTCAGTAACTCCATGCTTATCACTCCCGTGGACCCCGCTGAAAACAGCCGGGGCGAGGTCAAAACATGGGTCAATTCTCAGTGGAAATTTGCCACCTGGTGGGTCAGTTCTCGATGAAACTCAACACCCTGGGACGCATCGGTGTTGCTCCGTGCCGGATTGGGCAGAGCGAATCACACCCGCTCGCGTCGGCGCAATTTGCAAGCAATCGCGGTTCGCCGCGCCGATTTCTGGCAAATGCGGTTATTTGCGCGGGGCGGAAAGACGTTGCCGCTCAATGGGTTCCGAATAGTTCACGGACGACTAGCTAGAGCAGATCGCAATGAGCGTAATCGGTTCACCCTGAACCGATCAGGCTATAGACGACGCTCTCAATGGGCGCCGAGACCAGCTTGCCGATACCGGCCTCGACCTCACCGACGCGCCCTCAGAACACTGGCTCCATACTGTCCGCCGAACCATTGGCGAAAAACCCCCATTTCTGGTTATCGCCGCCATTCCAGCCGCCAGTATGCACCTCGGTCCCCTCTGCGATCGTGCCGCCCCATCCGTCCCAATTCTGCCCCGTGTCCCAGTTCGGACGAACCGCATAGAAATAGCCGCTCCCACCCTCCTGGCCGCCGAGATTCCACTCGGCGTGGTTATCGATCCGCGCGCGATCGACCAACACCACAGGATCGCGATTGCCGCCTGCTCGCGCCACCAGCCCGGTGGCCTTGTTGATCAGCGCAAAGGACAAGCCACCGCGCGCAATCAGCGACCATTGCACATGCGCGTCCGACTTTGCCTGCTCGGGCGTGCATCGCTTCATCACCAACCGGCCATTGGACGCGACCGCGACGGCGAAATCGGTATTGGCCCGAGGCCGGATCTCGAAGAGGAAATCGCCATCGGGCACGAAGCGCCATTTCTGGTTGGGGCCGCCGTTCCATCCGCCCGTGTGGACCTCCTGGCCCGCCGCGGCACCGCCACCCCACACGTCCGCGTTTTGTCCGGTATCCCATTTCGGCCGCAGCGCGTGGTAATCGAGACCTTCGTCACCCCCCAGATCCCATCTGCAATGATCGCCGAGCACCCCCGGAACCCAGGGAACGAGCAGAATCGGATCGGTGTTGCCGCCAGCCTGCAGCACGAGCCGCACCTCCTTGTTGATGATCGCAAATCCGTTATCGCCCCAGTCATCGATCCGCCACAGCTCGGCGTCGTTGCCGGCGCTTTGTTGGTTGACGATCAGCGTCCGCTGTGCGCCGGCCGCTTTGAAGGTCAGCACCATTCGTGCATCGGCCATCGACTTGATGCGATTATAGACCGGGCTTTGGTGCAGCCAGACGTTTGAGCGCCCGCCGAAAGCCCCCGGGCCGATCCCGTTCGTCGGACTGTCGTCGCCCCCACTGGCCACAAAGTTCGACGGCAGCTTGCTCGCAACCACGCCGGTGGCGATCGCCGCCCCGGCACCGATGACGGCGAAAGTGCCGAGTGTCGCCGCGCTCAGCAACCCGCCGATCAACCCGACCGCGAGCTTGGGATTGTTCGCCATCCAGTCGAGGATCTTGACGTAGTCCCAGTCCCACATGTTGAGGTTGCTGCCGTCGAGATACGTCGCACCCGTCAAATGGTTGGTCCATTGCGTGCCGAACCGGCCGCAGAATGTGACCCAGCGCTGATCCGTCAGCGGCGCGCCGTCATCGCCCCGTCCGATCAGGACCAATTCCCCACCATCATACGGCTTCCACACGGCATTCGGCTTCCGGTGAATCACATCGACCACGTCGACGATCCCGGACTGGCCGCCGGTCACGATCCAGTCTTCCTCGTTCATGGTGATCGCGTTGTACGACGCATGCCCGTTCAGTGCGGCGCGCACGATCGGATGGTCGCCATCCGCCTCGTACTGACCTGGCCTAAACCAGGTCTTGCTTCCGTGCTGTTCGTATCCGACAGCGAGGATACTGTCGGGCTTGCTGGCAAGCACGCGCACCGCAATGCTTTCGATATCGCCCTGATGCCGGCCGTAATCATTCAGGACACAACGGAAGTGACTGCCCGCACGCAGGGCGTTGACGGTCTGGCCACCCTGATACGCGTACAGGAAGAAATAGTTGATATCGATGTAAGGGTCGTTGAACTGCACCGAGACATACATCGGCGCGCCGACCCGCCCATTCACCGGGACCGAGCCCGGATACTGACTCGGGTTGACGTCCACATACGCCCCGTCAGTCGTATCGTACGGAGCCAGCCGGTTCGGATCGCCCTGCAACGGTACAGCCAGATGCGGATCGCTATGGCTCTTCAGTGTGGCCCCGGTCAGCAGATGCTGAAGGCTGCACGGAAAAGAGCGTTCGTTCGGATGAAACGTCACCTGCGGCGTGAAGCGCACGATGTCCTCGGGTTTCAGCGGCGCGATGTAATTCGGATTCGCTGGCGTCAATGTAGCGGGCATCGTGAAGCATCCTTGCTGAGCACCGCGCCGATAGTCCGAGGCCCTCGTTAACCAACCATTAACGATGTGGCCGCCCTGCGTGCAACTACATCAGGTTTTTAAGCGCGACAGACTCAACAGTGCAGAGCGCGGTGCACTGAGCGCTGCCGAACAATCCAGCCTGCCGACAGCAGAATACTCGAGATAAGGACTGCAGCGGCAATCAAACCGCCCAGAGTTGCGCGAGCATGCAGACGAATCGAGGCCTTGTCCCCGATCTGAAACACCAGATCAACGGTCATTTCCTCGGGGTGCGTGATGGGTGGCGATGTCCGCGGTGTGTTTGATGTCATCGGGCTAACGCTGCCAGAAACGGGAAACGCTGGGTGAGTTCATTCCACGCGGCGGAGCCGGCAGTCGGATATTCTCCACCTCGAAGATCGGCTGCAGCGGCTATTCGCTTGTCTCCAAAAAACTCGACGGCTGATGCGGGCCATGGATGATCTGACAACCCTTTTTGACGACACCGGCAACCCTCACATCTTCGAGCCGGCGCTCCGATCTCATCATCGTCGTGGACACGCTTCCGGCCGCGATACTGCAGGGCAAACGCAAGTGTCTTCGCCAGCTCCTCGACCGTGGCGGCCGAGCGTGGGTGAATTGGAAGACCAGAACGATGCTGACCCCCATTGGCTAAAGCCGTTGTGAATTGCGTGTGGTACGGGGCCGCCGCACATCAAGGTATGGGTAATCCGACCGAGTCCCTCACCCGACGTCAGTGGCGATTACTCACTGGTATCGCCGCCCTGCCCGAGGGCGTTTCATACGCCGCCCTGGAGCACAATCCGGACATCTGCTCGCTGGTTCAGAGTGACCTTGTGGTGTTCGAGAATACCCGGCCGGGTGTCGGAGAGGTGCGGCTGACCTTCCTCGGTCGCTCCGCCCTCCATCACCCGACACCTGGGCGAAGCAAGGTAAACCGCCGCCGATCGTCGTGAGCAGGACGTTCGCCCGGAGCGAGCATCCGCGCAGACATTATGGGGTTTTCTGACCGGAAGGGGTTAAGTCTCCGATTTCCCTGGTGGAGCCAAGGGGAGTCGAACCCCTGACCTCCTGAATGCCATTCAGGCGCTCTCCCAACTGAGCTATGGCCCCATCATGTCGGGATAACGTGACCCACACGCACCGACCTCCGGCCCCGCGCAATCACGCTGGCGGGGTCTTAGCGTCCGGCCCGCCCCCGATCAACCCCCGACGCCATGCGCCGCCTGGAACGTCGCACCCGTCTTGCCCCGAATCTCCTCCAAACTCAGCCCCGGAGCCATCTCGGTCAGCCGCAGCCCAGGCCGCCCCACCTCAAACACGCCCAGATCGGTGATCACCAGATCCACCACACCCGTCCCGGTCAGAGGCAGCGTACAGCGCTCCAACAGCTTGGGGTTGCCGCCGGCCGTGTGCTCCATCAGCACCACCACGCGCTTCACCCCGGCGACCAGATCCATCGCGCCACCCATGCCCTTCACCATCTTTCCGGGGATCATCCAGTTCGCCAGATCGCCGTTCTCCGCCACCTGCAGCGCGCCCAGGATCGAGATGTCGATATGCCCGCCACGCACCATCGCGAAGCTGGCGGCACTATCGAAGAAGCTGGTGGTCGGCAGTTCCGTCACCGTCTGCTTGCCGGCGTTGATCAGATCGGCGTCTTCATCGCCCTCGAACGGAAAGGGCCCCATGCCCAGCATGCCGTTCTCCGAGTGCAACTGGATGGAAATCCCGGGCGGGATGTGATTGGCCACCAGTGTCGGAATCCCGATGCCGAGATTCACATAGAACCCGTCGCGCAGCTCCTGCGCGGCGCGGGCAGCCATCTGTTCGCGCGTCCAGGCCATACGCCCCTCCCTTATGCTGCCTCGCGCTTGCGCACCGTCCGCTGCTCGATGCGCTTATCGACCCGCGCGGGATGGATGATGCGATCGACGAAGATCCCCGGCGTGGCAATCCTGTCCGCCTCGAGTTCACCGGGCGGCACCAGCGCCTCAACTTGCGCCACGGTCACCTTGGCGGCCGTGGCCATGATCGGATTGAAGTTCCGCGCGGTCTTTCGGTACTCAAGGTTGCCCTCGGTATCGGCTTTCCACGCGTGCACGATCGACAGATCGGCGCGCAACCAGCGTTCCATCACATAGGTGCGGCCCTCGAATTCGCGTGTCTCCTTGCCTTCAGCAACCAATGTGCCGACTCCCGTCGGGGTGAAGAAGGCGGGAATCCCGGCCCCGCCGGCGCGGATGCGCTCCGCCAGCGTGCCCTGCGGGTTGAACTCGATCTCCAGTTCGCCGGCCAGGTATTGCTTCGCGAACGTCGCATTTTCCCCGACATAGGAACTGATCATTTTGCGGATCTGCCGGGTCTGCAGCAGCAGACCCAGCCCCGCATCATCAATGCCCGCGTTGTTGGAGATCACCGTCAGCCCGGTCACGCCGCTGTCGCGAATTGCCTCGATCAGCACGCTCGGGATTCCGCACAGGCCGAAGCCGCCGGACATGATGGTCATGTCGTTATGCAGCAGACCGGCCAGGGCGGCTTTGGCGTCGGGATAGACCTTGTTGACAGCCACGGCGTTGCCTCCTCTCAGGTCTGCTTGTTGCTACCGTAATCGGTCAAACGCAGTTCGATACGGCGGTTCTTGGCATAGGCATCGGACGTGTCGCCGGTATCGAGCGGATGGTTGTCGCCGAAACCGGTGGCGGAGAGACGGTCGGGGGGAACGCCCTGAGCGATCAGCAGCTTCACCACGCTGATGGCGCGCGCCGCCGACAGTTCCCAGTTGGAGGCGAACTGCCCGCCACCGCTGATCGGCTGCTTGTCGGCATATCCATCCACATCCAGCACCCAGTTGATGTTGGGCGGAATCTGTGCGGCGATCTGGTTGATCGTCTCGGCGAGCTTGATGATCTGCACCGCCCCGTCCGGCGACAGATCGGCGCTGTTGACCGGAAACAGCACGTCGCTCTGGATTACGAAACGATCACCCACGACGTGAATGCTGGGCTTGTTCGCCAAAATCTTGCGCAAGTCGCCGAAGAACTCGCTGCGATAGGATTGCAGCTCCTGCACCTTGGCGGCGAGGGCGGCATTCAGCTGCTGGCCAAGATTCGCGATCTGCACGTCTTTGTCGCGGCCCTTCTGCTGGGCGATATCCAACGCCTGCGCCACGGAACTCAGTTGCGCCTTCAGCTGGTCCACCTGCTGGTTCAACAAGGCGATCTGCGCGGCGGCGCTGTCCCCGAGGTCTTTTTCCTTCGCCAGTTGGGCTTCCACCGCCTCGCGCCGCTGCTTCTCGGTGGTCACCTGGGCCAGCGCACCTTCCGCCTGCTTCTCCAGCTGATCGCGCAGCGCCTGCAGCGCGCGTGTCTGCTCCGCGAGCTTGGCGAGGTCCGACAGCCGCGCCTGAATCGTATCGCGATCCGCCGAGACCGTCTTATCCAGCTCGGCTTCCTGGCGCTGCATGTCTTGAAGTTGCTGCTGCAACTGGGCAACCTGGCTCTGTAGCGCGGTGGCCTGGGTTGCATTCGCCTGCGCGGCCTTGGTTTGCGTCGCCAGCTGCGACGTCAGCGCGTTGCGCTCCGACACCGTGGCCTGCAAGCGACTTTGCACGCTGGCCAACTGATCGGAAATGGCCTGGCGATCCTTCTGCGTCACAGCCAGTTGGGCAGTAACCTGAGCAAGCGACTGCTGGAGCGTGCTTTCCTTCCCCTGCTCCAGCGCGAGCATGTGGACCATATCCGCCAGCTGGCCCTTGACCTGATCCAGCGCCTTGCTGCGGCCGCTCAGCGCGAACGATAGAAAGAACTGCGCCAGCACGAAGACCAGCAGAACGAAGATGATGACCATCAGCAGCGTAGAGAGCGCGTCCACATAGCCCGGCCACGCCTCGAGACCGGCGACCGAAGCGTTCCTGCGGCGGGAACTCAGCGACATCAGCGCTGCTCTTCGGCCAGCGCGGCGATCGTGCGCGTCAGCAGCCGCAGATCGTTGCGCAGTTCAGTGGTACTCTGAACACGGCCCTGTTCGGTTTCCGTCAGCAGGCGCTGCAGATAAATCTCGATGTTGCGCAGATGGCCGCGCATCACGTCGTCAAAACCGCCATCGGCCTTCCGCTCCGCCAGTCGTTGCAGTGCGGGGCCAAGCGTCGACTGCGTTTCGGCGATGCGCAGCATCATCTGCTGGTTGGTACGCATCGTATCCGTGAACGCCGCCATCCGCTCCGACAAATTCATGATCGCATTATTGGCCTGGGCACGGCTGTCCTCCCCGCGCGCGAGGATGGACTGCAGGCCCTCCATATTCTCCGCGGTCTGTTCCAGCAGCGCCTGAACATAGACCGGCACGGACCCTTCACCCTCGGAAATGAAACCGGAGGATAAGCGCGTCAGTCCCGCCAGCCATTCCTCGAGTTCGTTGAAAAACCGGTTCTGCGCCTGCGCTGCCGTCAGATCGAGGAAGCCCAGCACCAGCGCACCGGAAAGACCAAAAAGGCTCGCCGAGAACGCGGTCCCCATGCCCGTGAGTGGTCCGGCGAGGCCGGATTTGAGCTGCTCGAATGCCTGATTGATATCGCCGGTGCCGAGATTCATCCCCTGGATCACGTCCGACACGGAACTGACGGTTTTGAGCAACCCCCAAAACGTGCCGAGCAGGCCGAGGAAAATCAGCAGCCCCGTCATGTAGCGGGACAGTTCGCGGCTCTCATCCAACCGCGATGCGATGCTGTCGAGCAGCGAGCGCGTCGCAGTCGTGGAAAGCGTGAAGCGCGCGGCGTGGCCCGGACGCCCGGTGCCTTCCCGGACAGCAAGCATGCTCGCCATCGGCGCCAGCAGGCGCGGGGAGGGTAGGGCGGCGAGGCGCGGCCGTCCGGTCTGATAGGTTTCGACCCAGGTCACTTCAGGCGACAGCCGCAGGACCTGACGCAGGTTCCAGCCGATGCCGACCGCCAGGATGAACACGATCAGCGCGTTCAGCCCCAGATTGTTCGCGAAGATCCGCGCCAGGACGGGGCCGAGCAGACCGGCCACCACCGCGACGGCCACCAGAAAGACCAGCATGCGTAACAGATACAGCGTGGGGCGTGTCATTGTTGTTTCCCCTTGCCGGCGTCGGCTTGCGCCGTGGCGGGCACGTTGGCCCCCATGACGGTGACGTCCGCATGGTCCGGTGTGGTGGTCCCTGTCGATCCCAGGGCGCGCAAATAAATCCGCGCTGATGGAACACCGCCTGCCATCAGGGCCGTGCGGATGGCCAAAGCGCGCTCCAGCGATATCCGGCGCGCGGCGGATGGATCGGCCGGATCGGCAGGGGCATAGGCAAGCACGTTCACAGTTGCATTTGGACTGTTTGCCGCCGTGTGCGCCAGAGCCGAGAGGGCCTGAGCGGCCGGCGCCGCGAGAGTGGATTGGCCCTGGGCAAAACTCACCACCGCCGTCTGCGGCGCAGCCTGACCCACCGCAGGCGCCCCGGCTGGCTCTTGCGGCGGAGCTACCGGCGCGGGCGGCCCGGGCGGCGCCGGTGGAAGCGTCGGCAACGGCCCGATCGCGACGGCTGGGCCGTGCGCCGGTGGCGCCGTCGGGCGGGCAGGGGCGTGAGGCGCCGGTTGCGGCGGGACCGCTTCCGTGGGCGCCGACGTGCCAGCCACCGCTGTGCCTTCGCCCGGCGGTATTGGCGGCAGCGGCAAGGCGCGGGCGACAGCCCTGCGGCGCGGGGGAGACGCGCGGCGGCCCGTATAATGGGACGCCCCATTGGCCTCATTGTGGCCAGGCAGTGCCTGCAACGCCTGGAGATCAATTGTGACCTGCCCGCTCGCCGGCGCAGCAAGCAGCACCGCGCAGATCGGTCCGAAGCGCAGCAGGCGACTCATGAAGACAAGCAGGCTAGAGCGAAACGGGTCCGGATTGAACCGCCAGGTGCGCGTCACCTTCGGGACCGGTCAGGCGGCATGATGAGCCGCCTCAGGGGGAGGCGCCTCAGCAGCGACAAACTCCCGCAATTGCGGGTGCAGGTGAGGGTTGCCGGCGACAACATCACCCGAGCGCGGATCGCCACCCGCCGGATCGGTGACGAAACCACCCGCCTCGCGCACGATCAGCACGCCGGCGCACAGATCCCACGGCTTCAGCCCAAGCTCCCAGTAGCCGTCGTATCGGCCAGCCGCGACCCAGGCGAGATCCAATGCGGCCGCCCCGAATCGGCGGATACCCGCGACCTGCGGCATCAACGCCCCGAGGGTGCGGGAAAACGCGACGCGGCGCGCGGCCGAGACTGCGGCGAAGGGAATGCCTGTGGCGAACACCGCGTCTTTCAGCTCGCGCCGGGCCGAGACGCGCAGCCGGCGGTCATTCATGAACGCGCCGCCGCCCTTTTCCGCCCAGAACATCTCATTGACCGCCGGCGCATAGATCAGCCCGGCCGCGATCTCCGAACCGCCATCCGGCAGCCGCCGCTCCAACCCGATGCTGATCGCCCAGTGCGGCATGCCATGCAGAAAGTTGGTCGTCCCATCCAGCGGATCGACCACCCAGCGCCACGACCAGTTGTCAGCCCCCGAACTGCCGCTCTCCTCCATCAGGAACGCGTAGCCCGGCCGGGCCTTGTTCAGCTCTTCCTTCAGCGTCGCTTCCGCCCGCAAATCCGCCCGGGACACGAAGTCCGACGGACCTTTGACGCTGACCTGAAGCTGCTCGACCTCATTAAAGTCGCGCAACAACCGTTTCGACGCCTTCTGTGCGGCGTTGGTCATGACGGTCAGATGCGGGGAGAGGCGGATGGCCAAGCGCGGATCAGGCCCCAAACGGGATCAAGACTTGGCCCGCTCCACATAGCTGCCATCCTCGGTGCGGACGACGACGCGCTCTCCCGTCTCGACGAACGGCGGCACCGATGTCTTCACCCCGTTCGACAGACGCGCGGGTTTGTAGGACGACGCAGCCGTCTGCCCTTTCACCACCGGATCGGCTTCGACCACTTCCAGCACCACCGTCGGCGGCAAATGTGCACCGACTGGTTCGCCCTCCACCAGGTCCACCGTGATGGCCATGTTGTCCTGCAGGAACGGCGCCGCGTCCCCCAGAATTTCCGTCGGCACATGCGCCTGCTCGAACGTCTCAGGGTCCATAAGGACCATGTTGTCGCCCTCGGTGTAGGAGTAGGTGTACTCCTTCTCCTCCGTCATCAGGCGTTCGACCGTATCGGCGGTACGCCAGCGCTCATTGGTCTTGTTGCCGGACTTCAGATCGCGCATCTCCACCTGGATGAAGGCGCCGCCTTTTCCGGGGGTGATGATCTGCTGCTTGAGCACGGTCCAGCGCCGGCCCTCATGCTCGATGACCTGACCGGCGCGGATCAGGTTCGCTTGTTGTTTCATCGTCTGTGACTCAGATAGGGGAAGTGGCGGCTTCTAGCCGCTGGTACCTGTTGGGGCAAGGATTGGGCCAAGGGGAAGGCCCAGGGGAAGCCAAGGGGAACGCCAAGGGGAAGGGGTGCGATAATGCTGCCGAGGCGCCCGAGCGCCGTCGTGTTCGATATGGACGGGACGCTGCATGATACCGAAGTAGTCTACCACGCCTCGCTGAAGCAGGCGGTGGAGGCGGTCGGCTTCGCCGTGACCGATGCATTCTGCCATTCGCTGATCGGCATTCCCGGGCGTGAATGCGACGTCATGCTGCGGGAGCATTTGGGCCTCGGTTTTCCCTATGATGAGTACGACCAGCTGCGCGCCGACTATATCGGTCGCGCATTGGAAACCGCCATGCCGGTGAAGACCGGCGCGGTTGAACTGCTGGATGCGCTCAGCCGCGACGGGATGAAGCTGGCGGTGGCGACCTCTGCCACGCGGCGCTCAGCCGAGCGCGCCCTCGGGCGATCAAACCTCGCCGCCTATTTCCCGGTGGTCGTGACGCGGGACGATGTGACGCGCGGCAAGCCGCATCCTGATCTGTTCGTCCTGGCCGCCGAGCGCTTGGGCGTGCAGCCGGAGGATTGTCTGGCCGTCGAGGACTCGCTGCACGGCATACGCGCGGCGCATGCGGCGGGAATGATGCCCGTGATGGTCCCCGATTTGTTAACCCCGACCGAGGAAATCCGCGCGATGTGCGTACGCATTGCGCTGGACCTGCACGAGGTCCACGCACTCCTCGCGGCGCATGTCGGCGCGCGCTGACCATGGAAGACCCGTTCAATCTGCGCCGATTCCTCACGGCGCAGGAGCCGCTATGGATCCAAGTGCGGCAGGAACTGGCTGAGGGCCGAAAACGCAGCCATTGGATGTGGTTCGTGTTTCCTCAACTCGAGGGACTCGGGCGCAGCGCGACAGCTAAGTACTACGGCATCTCCGGTATAGGCGAAGCAAAGGCGTACTTGGACCATCCGATACTGGGACCACGGCTTTTGGAGTCAGTGCAGCGAGTGAACGCCGTCACCGGAAAAACCGCCCATCAGATCTTTGGCAGCCCCGATGATCTTAAGTTCAGATCATCATTAACGCTGTTTTCGATCGTGCAGCCCGAACTCACGCCGTTCCACGATGCGTTGCGAAAATACTTCGACGGCGTACCCGACGAGCGGACTGTCGTGCAACTCGGAGAAGAAGATTGATACGGGCCGCCGGTCAATTTCTTCTTTCGTCGTGTCATCCGTCACAGGGAAACCATGGATAAGCGGCCGGCATCCTGACCGTCTTCGCCGGCGGCTCCGATTGCCGGGCCTATGTCTCAACAGAGGCGCCTACACTCGGAATCGGAATCTGAAGCCCCTTGCAGGCCATACCTTGGGTTTGGCGGCATTTTCGCCTGCCGCTACCGCCACGCAGTGCGTCATTAAGAACAAATTCCTTGACACTCCCACTAACATTATGCTCTCTTGCCGCCCCGTGACCGCCGCGGCAAACACCGCCGAGCCAGCCCATCACCCCGATCCTCCCCAGGACCGGCCCGCCGCCCCCTTATCCACCCGCACCACCCGCCTGCTCGGCGTCCTCCACGCCCTCATCGCCTTCGGCAAGCAAGTCGCCGGCGCACTGCAAAGCGATCCTCTCGACGCCGAAGCCCGCTTCGGGGTCATCCACCGCTTCGGCACCTTGCGAATCAAATTGATGCTCGCCCGCATCACCCGCGGCCTCCTGCTCGCTGAGGCGCTGGAGGCGAAGCTCGCACTTCGCGCCGACCGCCCGGACCCCGTGCGCACGCCCCGCGCGCCCCGTGAGCCATCATCCCCCCGCAAACCGCGCAGCCCATGCACCAACACCCCGCAACCAAACGACGCGGAGTCTCTCCTCGCCTCCCTGCCAACCGCCGAGGAAATCGCCGAGCAACTCCGCACCCGCCCGGTCCACGCCGTCTTGCATGAGATCTGCAGCAACCTCGGCATCATGCCGTCCGACACGCTGTGGCGAGACATCGTCAACGTCCTCACCGAAAACCGCGGCAGCTTCCTCAAACTTTGGAACGACGCCCTCGACCGCTGCGCCATCACCAATTTCATCCCGCCGGACACACCGATAAACCCAGCGATGCTGCTACGGCGGGACCCCCGCCCGATAACCGTCGGCCTGGTCTCCACCGGCCCGCCCTGAACAGATCGCACAAACAATCGAAGCAGTCATGCGACTGAAACCGACCGCGGTTTCAGCGTCGCATAAACGCGCTCCCCAAAGGCCTTACCGCAGAGGCGCAGAGGGCGCAGAGACGCCCCCGCGTGGAGGAACCATTCAAAAACCAACTCTGCGCCCTCTGCGCCTCTGCGCTAAAATAAAAGCAGCCCCTCACCCTGTGGAACGACACCCTCGACCGCACCGCCATCACCAACTTCGCCCAGCCCGACACACCGATAAACCCGGCGGTGCTGCTGCAGCGGCGGGAACCCCGCCCGATATCCGTCGCCGTGGTCTCCACCGGCCCGCCCTGAACACACAGCACGAACAATCGAAGCAATCGTGCCAAGGCCGAAGCAGCTTGCGGCTTCAGCAGCGCTCAAACGCGCTTGCCAAATCTCCCGCAGCCTCTGAACCCGCTGCCGTGATTCTGTCGACGTGACGGATAACTGATAATGACCTCCCCACGATTGCGGTCAGGGGAACAGAATGCAGGAACCGACAACAAAGCCTAAAACCAAGGCCGGCCGAAAAGAGGAAACAGCAGGACCCTCTCCGTCCCGGCTGATCGATGAACGAATCGAGGAGCTCGGTGACTGGCGGGGAGAGACACTGGCTCGGCTCCGAACGCTCATCAAACAGGCCGATCCCGACGTCGTCGAGGAATGGAAATGGAGAGGCGTCCCGGTGTGGTCGCACGCCGGAATCATCTGCACCGGTGAGACCTACAAGAGCATCGTGAAAATGACCTTCGCCAAGGGCGCCTCTCTGGCGGACCCCTCACGCCTCTTCAATTCCAGCCTCGAAGGCAATACCAGGCGTGCGATCGATCTGCATGAGGGTGAGAAGATCAACGAACCGGCGCTGCAGGAGCTTATCCGCGCCGCAGTCGCACTGAACACCGCCGCAGCCGCCCAACGCCGCTCTAAACGCTAAACCCCGCGCCACACCTCCTGCGCAACCTCAACGCACAGCCGCAGCTTCGCCCACTGCTGCTCCTCGGTCAGCAGATTGCCCTCTTCCGTCGAGGCAAACCCGCACTGCGGACTCAACGCCAACTGTTCCAGCGGCAAGTACCGGGAAGCCGCCTCGATCCGCCGCTTCAACTCGTCCTTGCTCTCCAGCTCCCCCGTTTTGCTGGTCACCAACCCCAGCACCACGATCTTCTCGCCCCGAGGCACAAACCGCAGCGGCTCGAACCCGCCCGCGCGATCGGTATCGTACTCCATGAAATACGCATCGGCGTTGATGCGATTGAACAGCACCTCCGCCACCGGCTCATAGCCGCCGCTCGCCACCCAGGTGGAGCGGAAATTCCCTCGGCACAAATGCATACTCACCGTCATATCGCGCGGCCGCCCCTCAATCGCGCGGTTGATCAGGTCCGCGTAGATCCCAAGCAGCCCCTCCACATGCTCCCCACGCGTCTTCAGCCCCTCGACCTGCTCCGGATCACAGAGATACGCGATGTACACTTCGTCCAACTGCAGATATCGGCAGCCCGCATCGGCAAACGCCCGCACCGCCTGACGATACGCCTCCCCCAGATCGGCAAAGAACGGCTCCAGCTCCGGGTATGCCGCGCGGTCGATTGCGCTTCGGCCGCCGCGGAAATGCACCACGGACGGGGAGGGGATCGTCTGCTTCGGCATCGCCGTCCGCACATGGCTCGCCAGGTAACGGAAATGGTCCACCATCACCGGATGGCTGTAGCGGATCGGCCCGGTCACCCTCAGCGCGTGCGGCAGCACCGCGCCCTTGAAAGCGATTTTCTGCTCCGGCTCGTAGATCTCCACGCCATCCAGCCCAGAGACGAAATCGTAGTGCCAGTACGCACGCCGGTATTCGCCGTCCGTCGCCGCCTGCAACCCGATCTCTTCCTGCCGGCGGATGGCGTCTGCGATACAGGAATCCTCGATCTCCCGCAGCTCCTCAATGGAAAGACCGCCCGCCTTGTGCTCCGCCCGCGCCGCCTGCAACCGCTTGGGCCGGAGCAGGCTGCCCACATGGTCGGCACGGAAGGGCGGGCGAGGGCGGGGCGCCATGGGCAAAACCTTTCGGTATGCGCGCGGGGTTGGTGGGGCGGAGGGGACGCGCGCGAAATCAAAAGCATGCCAGCCGGCCGACAGCAAACCGATCAATCAAAACTTCGGCCGGCTGGTATGAGACTTCGTTTCTTACCGCCGGCCCGCATGGACCATCCGGCACCGACCGACTATCACCGCCCGCCATGTCCCTCCAGAGTCTGCTGGTGCGGCTGGCCGATGCATGCAGCCAGCGCGCCAAGCTCGCCCTGCTGATCGGCGCGGTCGTGGCCGCGCTATCCCTCCTGTACGCGTCGGGCCACCTAGGCGTGAGCACCGATACCTCCGCCATGTTCTCCAGCAAACTCGCCTGGCAGCGCAACGCCCAGGAACTGGCGCGGGACTTCCCTCAGTTCGACAACGTGCTGGTCGCCGCCGTCAGCGCGGACAAGCCCGAGGAGGCTGAGGCCACCGCCGCCGCCCTGGCCGCCGCGCTGAGCAAGAACACTCAGAGCATCGTCGACGTCTCCCGTCCTGACGCCGATCCCTTCCTGCAGAAAGAAGGCCTGCTCTTTCTCGATACGGCCGACCTGACGAAGCTGATGAACCAGACCATCGCGGCCCAGCCGTTCCTGGGTCAGTTGGTCGCGGATCCGTCGGCACGCGGGCTGTTCTCGGCTCTCGCTCTGCTCGGAATGGGCGCGGCGCACGGTCAGGCAGATCTGAACGCGTTCGCCCAGCCACTTCATGCCTTCCATAATGCGATGGCCAGCGCACTGGCCGGCCATCCCGAGCCGCTCTCCTGGCAATCGCTGCTCGGCGGTGGCCTCTCCGATCTGGCCGGGAAATACCGCTTCGTCCTGGTTCATCCCAAGTTGAACTACGGCGCACTGGAACCGGGAGGAGAGGCGACCGACGCAATCCACGCCGCCGCCGCGCAGCTCCCGTACGTCAAATCCGGCCAGGCGCATGTCGCGATCACCGGCCAGATCGCACTGGCTGACGAACAGTTCAAAACGGTCGCCGAAGGCACGGTTTACGGGCTGATGGGCAGCATCGTGCTGATCACGCTGTGGCTGTACTTCGCCGTCAAAACCTGGCGCCTGATCGTCCCCATCCTGCTCACGCTTGGGCTTGGGCTGTCGGTCACGCTGTTCTTCGCCGCCGCCGCTGTCGGTACATTGAACCTGATCTCCGTAGGCTTCGGCATCCTGTTCGTCGGCATCGCAGTCGATTTCGCCATCCAGTTCTCCGTCCGCTTCCGTGACCGCCATCACGAGTTCCCCGACCTCAATGAGGCGATCCGACAAACCGCCAGACGCACCGGGGAGCAGATCCTCGTCGCCTCCGTCGCGACCGCGGCCGGCTTCCTCGCCTTCGTCCCGACATCCTTCCTGGGTGTTGCGGAACTCGGCCTCATTGCCGGCGTGGGCATGCTGATTGCCTTCGCCTGTACGCTGACATTTCTGCCCGCCGCTATCACCCTGTTCCGTCCGGGCGGAGAAAAAGGGGTCGTTGGCTTCAGTTGGGCCGTGCCGCTCGACCCTCTGGTGGCGCGCTGGCGCCGGCCGATCCTGGGGTTCTTCGCCGCGGTCGCCGTCGTGAGCATCGCAATGGCGCATGGCCTGACCTTCGATGCCAACCCGCTCGACACCAGCAATCAGAATACCGAGGCCATGCGTACGCTGAAGATGCTGATGGGCTCGCCGATCACCAATCCGTTCACGATCGACATCTTGGAACCCAACGTGCAGGACGCCGCGACACTCGCGGATCGGCTGCGAAAATTGCCATCTGTCTCCAGCGTACGGACCTTGGCCAGCTTCGTTCCCGCCGACCAAGACAAGAAGCTTGCGATCATCCAGGACGCGTCCGCCATCCTCGGTCCCACGCTCACCGCGCCCGCGTCGGCGGCGCCCGTCCCGCCCGATCAGATCCGCCTGGCCGCCAAGGCCGCCTACGATCAGATCGCGCCCGCTCTCTCGAGCCTCAAACCCGGCAATCCCCTCCAGCCGATTGCCAATGATCTGAAAGCGATCGAGTCCGCGCCGGACGCCACCGTGATGGCGATCAACCAGTCGCTCACAGCCTTTCTGCCGCAGGAACTGAACGCCCTGATTACCTCTCTGGGCGCCGAGCCCGTGACGCTGGCCTCCATTCCAGCGGAGCTGAAGCGGCAATGGGTGCTGCCCGACGGTCGGGCCAGAGTGCAGGCATTGCCGAAGATGGAGGGCAAGGATACGTCGGCCGAGATCGCCACCTTCGTGAAGCAGGTTCAGGCGGTGGCCCCCAATGCCGGCGGTCCAGCTGTCACCATCATCGCGACCAGCCAGACCATCGTTGACGCGTTCCGCACCGCCGCGATCTATGCCCTCGTCGCCATCACCTTGATCTTGCTCCTCGCCCTGCGCCGCATCCGAGACGTGCTGCTGGTGCTCGCGCCCCTCCTCCTGTCGGGTCTGCTGACCTTGTTGATCATGGTGGCCGTGCCGCTGCCGCTGAACTACGCGAACATCATCGCTCTGCCTCTGCTGCTGGGTGTTGGCGTCTCCTTCAACATCTACTTCGTCATGAATTGGCGGGCTGGGCGCCCGGGAATTCTCGGCTCGGCCACAGCCCGCGCGATCGTCTTCTCGGCGCTTACCACCAGCACGGCCTTCGGTTCGCTGGCGCTCTCCAACCACCCCGGCACAGCCAGTATGGGTCAGCTGCTCCTCATCAGTCTCGGCTGTACCTTGCTTGCCAGCCTCTTATTCGTTCCTGCCTTGCTCGCCAGCTTGCGCCAGCCGAACCAGACCTGAACCGATCCTTAATCGCGGGGTGGTAGACTTGATGTATGCCCTGGCCTTTGGTCTCGCTGATCCTCGTTGCCGGGCCGCCGGCTGATTGCCGTCCACCGCCCACCGCCGGATCCATCCCGCTCGAGCTGAGCATTTCGGGCCAACCCGGCGTCCCGAGCAACGCTAGCGGCAACGTCTACATGCAGCTTCCCATCCCTGCGCCAAATGCGCTCGCCTGTGATGACGCCGTCCCACCGCCTGCGGATGTCCTCGGCGGTCCTCCCGCCCGCGATTTGTTGGATGGCCCGGGCCTCACCCGTCCCCCGGTTCTCGAAAACGGCAACAGATCTCGCTAGCGAGAATGCGATCACTCGCCTGAAAGCTCGTCCGCGACCCCAATGAAGACCCGGTCGGTCCGCTCGAGCAGCCTGATCCGGGCCGTCTGGCTGCCTGCTCTCATACCAAATCCCCCTCACGAAGACTCACGTGGGGGATTCCCCGACGCGGGTGTGATCTGATTCAACCTCGGCGGCCCGAAGGAGGTTTGCCATGGGAAGCCCGATCCCACTGAGATTAGACTACAATGCGGGACAACTGCGGCGTATTGCCCGCGACAGCAAGGATGCCGACCAGGTTCGGCGGCTGCTGTCACTGGCGCTGATCTACGGCGGAGGCAGCCGGACCGAGGCAGCGCAGGCAGGCGGCGTGGGGCTGCAAGTGGTGCGCGACTGGGTACTGCGGTTCAATGCGAACGGCCCTGGAGGGCTGATCGACCGCAAGGCTCCAGGACAGCCATCCAGACTTGATGCGAGGCATCGTGCCGCGCTGGCAGCGATGGTCGAGAACGGCCCGATCCCGGCGGTACACGGCGTCGTCCGCTGGCGCATCATCGATCTCTGCCAATGCTTATGGGACGAATACGGGACCAACGTCTCGAAACAGACGCTGAGCCGGGAGCTGCGAGCCATGGGATATCGCAAGCTGTCGGCACGTCCGCGCCATCACGCGCAAGCCGCGGGCGCCATCGAGACGTTCAAAAAAACTGGCCTGCGACAGTGGAGGCGATCGCGCGCGAGCGGAGCCTCGATCGCAGCGATATAGAGGTGTGGTTCGGCGACGAAGCCAGGATCGGCCAGAAGAACAAGATCACCCGTCGCTGGGCTCGGCGCGGCACCCGCCCCTCGGCGCCATCAGACCAGCGAACCGCCTCGACCTATATTTTCGGTGCCATCTGCCCGGCCGAGGGCAAGGCTGTCGGCTTGATCCTGCCCTGGTGCAACACGGCGATGATGAACCTGCATCTGGCGGCGATCTCGGCTGATATCGCTCCAGGCCGCCACGCGGCGCTGTTGCTCGACCAGGCGGGCTGGCATCTCTCGCGCCAGCTGTCGGTGCCGGACAACATCACAATTGTTCCACTGCCGCCGAAATGCCCCGAACTCAACGCGCAGGAGAACGTCTGGCAGTTCATGCGCGATAACTGGCTCTCCAATCGGGTGTTCGACGACACCGACGCGCTGCTCGATCACTGCTGCGAGGCGTGGAATAAGCTGGAGGCGCGGCCGTGGGCCATCATGTCGCTCGGATTGCGCGATTGGGCGCATCGGTCGTGATCAGAGGGATTTGGTATCACCGCATCACCGAGGCGAAAGCCTCGGCGAACTCCGCCGCTCCGCCAACGATGAGCAGGCGCTTCTCCCGCCCCGTCGCACCCAACTCCAAGGTGATCCGCCCCGCCTTGATCCCGAGCCATTCGGCCAGAGCCGCAACCACCGCCTCGTTCGCCCGCCCGCCTTCCGGCGGCGCTGTGACCGAGACCTTCAGCCGTGCTGACGGCCAGCCCGGAGAAGATGCGGCGTCTGTCGCCGGCCCGATCTGCACGCGCCGCGCGCCCGGCTGAACCTTCACGGCGAGCACAATCCCCGCAGTTGTCTCCAGCCAGAACGTCACGCCGCCAGCCGTCCCGCGCCATAGGCCAGCGCACCCGACGCGCCCACAAAGAAGCCGATCGGCCAGTCCGTCAGGAAGGACAATGCGATCGCTACCCAGACCGTCACCACTGCGATCACGACCGACAACATCATCGCGCGAACCGGCCGGTCCGTTAGCATGCGTGCCGCGGACGCTGGTCCGGTCATCAGGCTGAAGACCAGCAGTGCACCCACAACCGGCAGCGCCGCGGCTGTCGCCAGCGCGACAATGCCGAGGAACAGCAGGTCCATCCTTCCGTCCGGTACGCCGGCCGCCTCGCCAAGCTCCGCGGACATCGCATTCAGCAGCAGCGGCCGGAACAGCAGGCAGACCGCACCGATCGAGAGCGCACCGATCGCCGTGACCGAGATGATATCGTTGCGGGTGACCCCGAGCACCTCGCCGAACAGCAGCGCGTATACCGTCTGCGAATATTGGCTCGTCAAACTCAGGAACAGTGCGCCGAGCCCGAGCAGCATGACCAGATCGCGCGCCCGCAGCGGCAGGAATGGGTCGAGCATGATCTTCTGCGGCACGTATCCGACCGACCGCCGGTCGAGCCGCACGCATCCCATGCTTGGCACCTGCAAGCCCAGGATCGTCCGCAGCAGCGTCGTCTTGCCGGACCCGTTTGCATCGATCAGCCCGCAGAACTCGGACCGTCCCAGCCGGAACGTCACATCCCGCAGGACTGTCCGGCCGGGAAAGGCGACGCTCAGGTGCTCCACCACGAGCATGGCGTCATCCAACAGCATTGTCCTTACTGTCCCGCGGCCAGTTTCTCGGTCGAGACCTTATCCGCCACTGCGCTGTGCAGCGCCCGCACCTCGGCAGCCATCCAGGACTGATAGGTGAAGCCCGGCTCCGGCATGGTTTCATACACGCCTACCACGGGAACGCCGTTCCTTCGCGCGCGCTCCAGGAAGGACTGCGTTAGCGAGTCCGTAACCTGTTGATTGTATATGAACACCTTCACCTTGTGCCCATCGAACAAGGCATTTTGCGCCGCGATATCCTGCGGTGACGGGTCGGTGCCGTTCATGATCGCCGATTGCAGGCTGTATGGCGTGGCGATGTCGCACCCGGCGCTTGCAGCATATAATTCGCGACGGGTTCAGTCACCGCCACCGCTGTTCCGCCATACGCCGCCTTGAATGCGGCGATCGCGTCCAGCCAGGGTTTCAGCGAATCATCGAACTGCGCCGCCTTGGCGTGGAAATACGCCGTCTGTGCCAGCATCAGCCGTCGCGTGAACCGCCACTGTCAGAACCAATCCCATGGCGACTGCCAACACCCGAATGCGTGACCTGGCCCAAAGTGATACATCATATCACTCTGATGCCGGCGCCCTGGCAAGAGTTGATATGACATATCATTTTTACGGGGTCACCTTGCGTCTACGCCCCCAACGAGGCCAGACCCGGATCGGATGCCCGTGCCGCACACCGCGCCCACCGAAGCGACGCTCGACGAGCTGGCCACTTTCTGCCGCCGGAGGGGCGGCCGCCTGACCAAACAGCGCCGCGCCGTCTTGGCCACCTTGCTGTCGGTCAAACGTCCGCTCTCAGCCTACGAAATCCGCGACATCCTTCACCACGCCGACCCCTCGCTCACCCCCGCCAGCGTCTATCGCTGCCTCGATTTCCTGCTCGAACACGGCCTGGTCCACCGGCTGGAAACCACGCGCGCCTTCGTCGCCTGCGAGCATCCCGACCACCCGCACGCCGTGCGGTTCCTGATCTGCCGCCAATGCGGGGCCGTGGTGGAAGCCGAGGACACGCGGATCGCCGCAGCCGCCGAAAGCCTCGGTCAGCGCATGGGCTTTGCCCTCGATCACCACGCAGTCGAGTTGACCGGCCTCTGCTCGGATTGTCAGGACGCTACGGATTAACCCCGTCGCTGCCGCGCCTCAGCAAGCAAACACAGGATCTCGAACAGCACCGACGCCCCGTTCAATGCGGTCAGCGTGCCGACATCGAACGGCGGCGAAACCTCCACCAGGTCACCGCCAACGAAATCCACGTCCCGCAGCGACCGCAGCAGCCTGAGCGCCTCGACTGCCATCATCCCGCCCGCTTCCGGCGTGCCCGTCCCCGGCGCCTGAGACGGATCGAGGCTGTCGATGTCGAACGACAGATACACCGGCCCATCGCCTGCAATCCGCCGAGCTTCCTCTGCTGCGAACCGCCAGCCCTTGTCTTGAAACTCGTCCATCGGCAGCACCCGCATGCCGGAGTGCTTACTGTATCCCCACATGTCCGGATCATTGGTCGTGCCGCGGATGCCGATCTGAATCACGCGCCGGGGATCCAGCAGCCCTTCCTCCGTCGCCCGCCGGAACGGCGCGCCGTGGTGGAAGCGCGACCCGAGATAATCGTCGCCCGTGTCGCAATGCGCGTCGATGTGGATCATTCCCACCGGACCTCTGGCCGCGACGGCACGCAGGATGGGCAGACTGATTGAATGATCGCCACCCACCGACAGGGGCGTCACCCCGGCACCCACCACCGTGCGATAAAATCCGGCGATCTCCTCCAGCGCGCCCTCCAGACCGAACGGTTGCTCGATCCAGCAGTCACCCAGGTCGCGCACCCGGGCGAGCTTGAATGGCTGCACTCCTGTCGCACTGTTGATCCGCCGCAGCAGCGATGACTGCTCGCGGACGGCCCGAGGTCCATGCCGGGTCCCGGTGCGATTCGTCACGCCACCGTCGAACGGCACGCCGATGACGCCGATCTCGGTCTCGGCCAGATCCTCCGAAAACGGTACGCGGAAGAACGTGGCAATACCGGTGTAGCGCGACCGCGCTTGCGGGTCGGTCATGTCCTCATAGCGCTGTGGCTGCTTGATCACGGCACTCCCCCGGTCAGGTCCTGGAAGGTTGAAATCGTGCCAGTCTGTATGAGCGCGTCGCGCACCGCCGGGTCAAGCAGGGCGGCCAACTCGGCCTCCGGATGGTATCCCGGCATGACGCGCCGCATCTCTTCCGTTTGCGCAACGGCGGGATGGAAGTAGATTTCGCTGACCCCTGAGGGAAGCTGCCGGACGAGCCGCAGGAGACGCTCTGAATCCATCCGCCCCGACCATGCAATCCCGAAGCAATAATCGTTCACCTGGAGCCCTGCCCACTGCGCCCGCCAACGAAGCAGCCGCGTCCAGCGATACAGCGCCGCATCCGACAAGCGCGGCGTCTCTCCGCAGCCACGCAGCACCGAGGGCGGCTCGGCCGGAATCCGGATGGCGCCCAGGCCGTGACGCAACCCGGCCTGGATCAGAAGATCGCCGACCACCGGGTGCAGGTGCATGTGCTTGTGCGCGTTGGCATGGTCCAGCCTCAGACCCGTCGCCGCGAAGGCGTCGAACTGGGCCTTAATCTCCGCAGCGAGTTCCCGGCGTGCCCGGGGTCGCAAGTATTGCAGGCTCAGGCCAAGCTGATCGCCCGGAAAGGCGCCGCTCGCATCTGTGATCGAGGGCAGGGCAGCGTGGCCCAACACCGACGATCCTTCCACGGCAACCACATGCAACCCGACACGCAACGTCGGGAGGCCCCGTGCACGCCGGACCGCGTCGGCCGCGGCCAGACCTGCCACCATCAGGCTGGCAGAGCTCAACACACCATCCCGGTGCGCCTGCTCCACCGCCTCATTGACCGTCTCTGACAGTCCAAAATCGTCGGCGGTGATGATAATCCGCCGCTTGGCCCCAGCAACGGGGCCAGAGTACGTCAGATCGCGGGCTCAGGCACGCGGGCCGGCTCGGCCTTCGAGGTGTCGGTCAGCATCTCCATCTGGCCGGAGATCTGGCCGCCATCCTCAACCTGCAGGCGACGGTAACGCGCCGTGCCCATCACCCGGCCCGAGGAGCGGATCACCAGACTGCCCCGCACCGTCAGCGTGCCGTTGATCGTACCGGCGATCTCGGCATCCTCGACTTCGATCTCGCCCTTGAACATGCCGCCGGGGGAGACGGCCAGTTCGGTGGCATGGATCATCGTGGCTTCGACCGTGCCTTCCACGACCAGCCGTTCGGCATCCTGCACCGTGCCCTGCACGCTGATGCCGCGACCCACCACCAGCGTGCGGCGCTCGGCCGGATCGCGGGCCGGGGTGCGTGACAGCGGTGCCCCCGGGCGCGGCGCGGCCGACGGAAGCGGAGAGGGCATTGGGCTCACGGGAGGACGGGACATGGCTGACTCCTTCGCTGGGGCAGGCCGGAACGGCGGAACGCCCAGCCCTGGATCAGAGGTGAAGGTGCGGCTTTGCTCCCGCCCTTCCGGCTTGTCCGTCTCAGCGGCAAGGCCGGCAGGCAGGGTTGTTGCATCACCATCGGTGGTTTCACTGTCTTTGCGGCGCTTGAACACAGGTTCCCCACCCTTGTTGTGAAAAACGTCGGGGTTCGGCATCGAGGAGTGTGGCTACCACGCTCTGCGGGAGTCGCAACAGGAAATCGCCTTGCTTCACCTTGCGGTTCGATAAGGAATTTCGCGCATGGAATATACCACTCTGGGTCGCACCGGCCTGAAGGTCAGTGTCGCGGGACTAGGATGCGGTGGTTTCAGCCGGCTCGGATTGGCCACCGGCAAAACCGAGGCCGAGGCTATTGCGGTAGTCCGCGCCGCACTCGATCTCGGCGTGAATTTCATCGACACGGCGGCGCCATACCGCACCGAACATGTGGTCGGTGAAGCAATCCACGGGCGGCGCGATCAGGTTGTGCTCGCCACCAAGGCAACAGTGTTCCGCGGCAACGACCCTGTTTCGTCTGCCGATGTCGTTGCCAGCCTCGACAATTCGCTGCGCCTGCTGAAAACCGACATGATCGATGTGTTTCAGTGCCACGCCGTGCGGCCGCACATGTACCCGCACGTGCGCGACGCCATCCTGCCGGCGCTGCTGAAGGAGCAACGGAAGGGAAAATTCCGCTTCGTCGGCATCACCGAGACGGCAGAGGATCCGGAACACCTCATGCTGGCCGAGGCTGTTTCCGATGGCCTTTGGGACACCGCGATGCTGGCCTTTTCCATGATGAACCAGAATGCAAGGCAAGCGGTCTTTCCCCTGACCCGCTCCAACAAGGTCGGCACGCTGATGATGTTCGCCGTGCGCCGGATTTTTGCCCGGCCCGAACGCCTGCAGGCCGCCATGAAGGAGCTTGCGGATGCTGGACAGGTTCCGGCAGACCTTGCCTCGCAATCCGACCCGCTCGGATTCCTGGTGCACAAAGACGGAGCAAGCAGCGTGACAGATGCAGCCTATCGATACGTCCGGCACGAACCCGGTGTGGATGTCGTGCTGTTCGGCACCGGGGACCAAGCGCATCTGCGCACCAACATCGAATCCCTGCTGAAGCCGCCCTTGCCCCTGGCGGATCGAGAGCGGCTGGACCGTTTATTCGGCCATCTGATCGGCGTCGGCCTCGACATCCCAGGGCAAGGCTGATGCCGCGTTTCGAGCTCATCGGTATCGGCAACGCGATCGTGGACGTGCTCGCCAGCGCCGAGGACACCTTTCTGTCGCGCCATGACATGCGCAAAGGGTCGATGACGCTGATCGATGCGGAAACAGCCGAAGCGCTCTATGCCGCCATGCCGCCCGGCAAGGAATCGAGCGGTGGATCGGCGGCCAATACCTGCGCCGTCGCGGCGGGGCTTGGCGCGCGCGTCGCGTATCTCGGCAAGGTCGCCGACGATCCGCTCGGCGCGGCATTCCGACACGACATCGGCAACGTCGGCGTACATTTTCCTTCCACACCGCTGTCCGGTGGCGCGCCCACCGCACGGTGTCTGATCCTCGTGACGCCGGATGCGCAGCGCACGATGCACACCTATCTCGGTGCCTGCGTTGCATTCAGTGAAGCGGATGTGGACGAGGCTCTAATCGCCGATTCATCGTTCCTGTATCTCGAAGGCTATCTGTTCGATCCACCTGCTGCGCAGGCTGCTTTTCGCCGCGCCGTGCGCGCCGCGCATCATGCGAGCCGCAAGGTGGCGCTATCACTATCGGACGCCTTCTGTGTCGACCGCCACCGCGCCGCCTTCCGCGACCTGCTTCAGGAAGTGGACATTCTCTTTGCCAACGAAGTGGAAATCACCAGCCTCTATGAGGTGAACAGCTTCGAAGAGGCCCGCGAACGTGCGCGTGCTGATGTGGAACTCGCCGCTTTGACACGCAGCGAGGAGGGCAGCGTCATCATGCGCGGCAAGGAGACGATCCCGATCGCCGCCGAACCCACAACCGTTGTCGACACCACGGGCGCCGGCGATGCCTACGCGGCAGGCTTCCTCGCCGGACTCGCGCGCGGCCTACCGCTCGCCGATTGCGGCCGCCTCGCGAGCATCGCAGCGGCCGAAGTTATCAGTCATTTCGGCGCGCGGCCTGAGGCCGACCTTCAGGAGTTGGCGAGTGATTTGGTTGTTCGTGGAAGAGGTGTGAGCGCCACGCGGCGCTGAACAGGTCACCGGCCCGATAGGACCCGCCAGGTACTAATTGGTAATTAATCGTTCCTAAACCTGCTCAAAGGCAAACAACGCGGGAACGGTTCGGGGACGACCGAGAGAAATGAGCATTTCGGAAACCAGGCGCGTCATCCTTGATGAGGACGAACTGCGAGCAGCTGTAACCAACTGTCCAAGCGTGGCGAACGCGCTGGGGTTGTCTGGGGCAGCCGTCGGCAGGGTCACCTTCATGCCGGCAGACGGCTGCGTGATGTTCAACACGGATTCCGAACCCGTCAGAATTGCGGCCGAGGGCCTCGTGGCGCTCATGGTGGCTGACTGCCTCCGCCTCGGCGTGCCGTTGCCGAGAAACGGCGCCAAGAACCTGAAGGTCCTTGCGAATGGCGTGGAACTCGCCATCGACCTGAAAACCGAGGGCGGCAAGCGGTCCGATAATTCGGCCCCAAAGCCGAACGACCGGTTTTCGAGGGCCATGGTGTGGCCGACAAGCCGGGAGGTGTTGAAGGTCTAGATCTCAGCGCGCAGACAACTGCATGAGCCGGCGCGCGATTTCCGTCACTGCAACGCGGGCCGCTTATCCGCCCAAGGCTGCACGGTCTCGAACGCCGCCGAAGCCTGCAGTACGCCCAGATCATCAAACCGCCGGCCGACGATCTGCAATCCGACCGGCAGCCCATCCTTCGTAAACCCGCACGGCACGTTCGCTGCCGGATTCCAGGACATGTTGAAGGGGTAGGAGAAATGCGCCCACTCGATCCAGTTCCACTGATGCTGCGGCCAGTGCTCCGGCATCAGGCGCTCCGCTGGGAACGCTGCGACTGAAACTGACGGTGTGAGCAGGAAGTCCCAGTCGCCGAACCAGCGGTGGATGGCAGCGACATAGGCCATCTTCCGCTCTTTCAGGGTCAGATACTCCACCACACTCATGTCCCGCCCGTCCTTGATGCAGGCGACTAAGCCGGGATCCATCTGCGACTCCCATTTCGGCAGATGCACCGCGAGACGCGCCATGTGCGCCGCCCAGAACGCCATGATCAGCTCCGGCCCGTCCTTTGCCCAAGGCGTCGGCACCTGCTCCACCGTCGCGCCCAGTTCCTCGAACCGCCGCACCGCCCGCTGCACCAGCGCGGCGACGTCAGGATCAACTCGCGCATGGCCCAGATCGGGACTGAACGCGATGCGCTTGCCACGGACGCCCTCGTGCAGCCGCCCGACATAATCCGTGGGCCCCGCCTCCAGCGATGTGTGATCCAGCGGATGAGGACCTGCCATTGCGCCCAGGAACAGCGCGCCGTCCGTCACCGTGCGGGTCATCGGCCCCATATGGCTCGTGTAATCGCCCACACTGACGGGATAGTACGGCACTCGCCCGAATGTCGGCTTCAGCCCAAACACGCCGCAGAAGTGCGACGGCATGCGGATTGAACCAGCGCCGTCGCTGCCCTGATGCAGCGGTCCAAATCCTGCCGCCGCCGCCGCGCCTGCTCCGGCCGAGGACGCGCCCGCGTTATACCCATGCTTCCACGGATTATGCGTGATGCCGGTCAATGGCGAGTGACTCACCCCGGTCCAGCCGAATTCCGACGTGGTGGTCTTCCCCAGGATGATCGCACCCTGCGCCTTCAACCGGGGAACGATCGGCGTGTCCTCGCTCGGCTGATTGTCCTTGAAGATCAGGCTCCCGTGCTGCGTCGGCATATCCTTCGTGTTCGCCAGGTCCTTGATCGTCACCGGCACGCCATGCAGCGACCCCACCGCGCCGTCCTTCATCAGCACCGTTTCCGCAGCCCGCGCCGCATCCATCGCCTGATCCGCGGCCAGATAGGCGAATGCATTTACCTTCGGCTCCAGTGCGGTGATCCGCTCCAGCAAACCGCGCATCACCTCCACCGGAGAGATCTGCTTGGTGCGGATCATCTCCGCCATCTGCGTTGCAGGCGTAAATCCCAGGTCCTCGCTGTTCATTCGCACTCCCTTCGGTTCGATGCTTACACCGGCGCCGTGATCATACTCTGCACCGCATCCCGCAACGCCTGACGTGTTGCGTCGCGCGCATACACCATGTGTCCGGACGGGAAACACATCAGCCGTACGCGGTCCGGCGCGCCGATATCCGGTAACGCACCCAGAATCAGCTTCGTCGCGAAGTACGGCGTGATCACGTCATATAACCCATGGGCGATTAGCACACGCAAACGGCTATCCACAGCCAGAGCCACCCGCATCGCCGTCACCAATTCCGGTGGGCTCCGTGCCTGCCAATCCCATTGTCGTGCCACGCTGCGATCAACGCTCCGGTATGTTCGGTCCGGATGCCATCCCAGCCGGTCGTATACGCTCGCCATCGCCTCACTCAGCGGCGCATTCAGCCGGGCCGTGATCGGATCGGGTTCGGGAAACCAGGGATTTTGCTCCTCCGCCTTTGGATCCGTCACCGTCGCATCGTACGGACTGCCCACACGCTCCGGATTACGAAGGTCCAGAAACGTCCGTGCATCGATCTGCCCGTGCATACGCCGCACCAACGCCGGATCGAGACCCGTCAGAGCCGAAACCCGAGCCGTGACTCGATCCAGCGCCGCCGGATTGCGCGCGACGACCAACTGGTCACGCAGAAAATCACCTGCTGCGTAGGCCTCCACATCCGCTAGCGCCGCCTCGGTTACGTCGCCCTCCGCCGACCGCTGCACGGCGGTCATGCTCGGCAACAACTCCACCCAGCGCAGCGGATCGAATGCCGTGGACCGGCCGCCTGCATCGAGCAGGGGCGAAATCAGCACCATGCCGTCGACGCCGACCCCCTGTCCGGATTGCAGCACCCGCGTGATGCGCGGAACGCGTAACCCGCTATAGCTCTCACCCGCCAAATACTTCGGCGATACCAGGCGCCGGTTCGCGTCCAGCCAGAGCTGGATCACTTGGGCGAAGCCGGCCACATCCCCCGAAACCGATAGCCATCGCTTGCGTACCGCCGGATCCGTGCTGATGAACCGGCTAAACCCGGTCTCCACCGCGTCGATGAACACCAGGTCGGCAAAGTCCAGCCAGGTCTCCGCGTTGTCCAGCAGCGCGGGTGGACTAGACGGCACGCTGTCCATCGCGATCCGCCATGGCCCGAAGCCGCCGAGCTGCACGTAGGCCGACGAAAATCCCGGGCCGCCATTGAATGCGAACATCACTGGACGCTGCGCCGGATCGGCCCCATCCAGCGTGTAAGCGATCGTCGCGATCTCCGCCTCTGGCGCGCCCTCCGGGCCTGGGACCTGGATGGCTTGTGCTTCCGCCGTGAAGTGCAGCGTCCGGCCCGGTAGGCTTACGCTGTGTCGCGTGAAAGTCGGCTCCGGCAGGTGTGCGGGCGCCGCCCCGGACGGCCGCGCCGTTTGCGCGCGCGCCGCAGCGGGGGCCGCGGTCAAGGCTGCCGCGAGCACGACCCGGCGGGAGAGTGTATTCATGCGCCCAGTCTGGACCACTCGGAGGCATGCATGAAGCGGCTCATTGGGGCCATCGATCAGGGCACCACCAGCACCCGTTTCATCGTCTTCGACCGGGCGGGAGACACCGTTGCCCTGGCGCAGCGCGAGCACCAGCAGATCTTCCCCAACCCCGGCTGGGTCGAACACGATCCAACCGAAATCTGGACCAACACCCAGGCCGTGATCAGCGAGGCTCTGCAAGCCGGGAGCCTCTCGCTTCACGATCTCGCCGCCATCGGCATTACCAATCAGCGCGAAACGACGCTGCTCTGGAACCGAAACACCGGCGAACCCCTGCACAACGCCCTGGTCTGGCAGGATACGCGCGTCGATCCGCTCGTCGCCGAGTTCGCCCGGGACGGCGGTCAGGACCGCTTCCGCCCTCGAACCGGCCTGCCGCTCGCCAGCTATTTCAGTGCCCTCAAGCTGCGCTGGCTGCTCGACAACGTGCCCAACGCCCGGGCCCGCGCCGAAGACGGTGCGCTCTGCTTCGGCACCATCAATTCCTGGCTGATGTGGCACTTGACCGGGGAACACGTCACAGATGTTACCAATGCCGGCCGCACCATGCTGATGAATCTGGCCACGCTCGATTGGGATGAATCGCTGCTTGCCGCTTTCGGCATTCCGCGCGTGGTCCTGCCGCGCATAGTGTCATCGTCCGACGTGTTCGCGGAAGCGCGCGGCGTTCTCGCAGGTGTGCCCGTCGCCGGCATCCTAGGCGACCAGCACGCCGCACTTGTCGGTCAGACCTGCTTCCGACCCGGCGAAGCCAAAAACACCTACGGCACCGGCTGCTTCCTACTCATGAACACCGGCACCGAACCGGTCCCATCGCGGGCCGGTCTGCTCACCACGCTCGGCTACAAGTTCGGCAACAGCCCCGCCGTGTACGCACTGGAAGGCTCCATCGCCATCACCGGCGCCCTGGTGCAATGGCTACGCGACAATCTACGGATGATTGGCTCCAGCGCCGACGTCGAAGCGCTCGCCGCCTCCGTGCCGGACAATGGCGACGTCTACATTGTGCCCGCCTTCTCCGGCCTCTACGCACCGTATTGGCGCGCCGACGCGCGCGGCATCATCGCTGGCCTGACCCGCTTCTCCAACGCTGGCCATCTCGCCCGCGCCGTGTTGGAGGCCACCGCCTACCAGACCTGCGACGTCACGCAGGCGATGGAGCGCGATAGCGGCCTTCCCACCACCTCTCTCCGCGTCGACGGCGGCATGACCCGCAACCGCGCGCTTATGCAATTTCAGGCCGATATGCTCGGCGTGGATGTGCTGCTGCCGCACACCGCCGAAACCACCGCCCTCGGCGCGGCTTACGCGGCGGGCCTCGCTGTCGGCTTGTGGACCAACACCGACGAACTCGCGCACCACTGGCGCGTCGCCCAACGCTTCACGCCGGCAATGGATGCTGCCGAGCGCGACCGCCGTGCCGCATCCTGGCACAAGGCGGTGGAGCGGTCGTTCGGTTGGAAAGCTTCAGGCTGAAGGCGCTTTTAGCGTCAGTCCGCGTAAGCCGGAATCCAGCGAAATATCGATCTGTTACGGGCAAGACTCAGGGCCACTCATCCGAGCGGGCACACTGGACGAAAGCATTCTGGTTGGAATATAGGACTAGTTGAACTTCTGGATGAAGTGAAAATGATCACCGTTGGGGCCTTTGAGGCGAAGACGCACCTGTCGATGCTGCTGGAGCGAGTGGCAGCCGGCGAGGAGGTCGTCATCACCAAGCATGGCAAACCCGTAGCCCGGTTGGTGGGCGCACAGCAGACGGACCGTGTGCGCGTGAATGCTGCATTCGAGAAGCTGAAGGCACTGCGCAAAGGCACTACACTCGGTGGTCTTTCGTGGAAGAAGCTTCACGATGAAGGACGGCCATGAGCGAGGTGGTAGTCAATTCCTCCATTGCCTTGACCTGGTGTTTTGACGATGAGGCGACCCAGGAGACCGATAAACTGTTCGCGTGCGTGCGCGATGATGGTGCTGTGGTACCGGGGTTATGGTACCTGGAGTTAAGCAATGTCCTTCTCCAGGCCGAAAAGCGCGGCCGAATCAGCGCCGACGACATTGCGACACGGCTGGACCTCATCGCGGAACTGCCGATTTCAGTCGATCAGGAGACCACGGTTCGGGCTTGGCGCCAGATTCTAACTCTGGCACGAGCCGAGCGGCTGACAACCTACGAAGCGACCTACCTTGAGCTTGCGATACGTCGAGGGCTCCCACTCTTGACCAGGGATGACGAGCTGGCGCAGGCGGCAATGCGAGTGGGAGTGAATGTACCTCCCATCCCCAGCCTCCACTTAACAGCCGCAGCGAACGCATCCACGCCATCCGTTTGCCGCCCCCCCTGCCACGCCGTAAACCACCCCAGGTCCACACGGAACCGAGCGTGCCCGCCACGATACAGCAACCTGTCTTCGCGAGACTCACGCGCGCAGCGATCTTTCTCGTCGCGACCATCAACCCCGACGACGTGCACGCCCCGACCGTCCGCACCTTCTGCGCTGACCTCTCCGCCCTGCTCCGCGCCGTTGGCTTCCGCGACCTGGATGGACAGCTCTCCTGCGTCATGGCCTTCGGCTCCGACGCGTGGGACCGACTGTTCGGCACATCGAAACCGAAAGATCTGCACCCGTTCCGCGAGATCCACGGCCGGCATCACGCCGTCGCCACCCCCGGCGACATCCTCTTCCATATCCGCGCCACGCGCATGGATCTATGCTTCGAACTCGCCACCCAGATCATGGCGCGCCTCACCGGCGCAGTCTCTGTCGTCGACGAAGTGCACGGCTTCAACTACTTCGACGATCGCGACCTGATCGGCTTCGTCGACGGTACGGAAAACCCGGTGGACCAGGCAGCGATCGACGCCACCATCATTGGCGAGGAAGATGCGTCCTTCGCCGGCGGCAGCTATGTCATCGTGCAGAAATATCTGCACGACCTGACCCGCTGGAACATGCTCCCGACTGAGGAGCAGGAAAGGATCATCGGACGCAAGAAACTCTCCGACATCGAGCTGGATGATTCCGTCAAACCGTCCTTCGCCCACAATGCGCTGACATCGATCGAGGAAGACGGCAAGCCGCTGGAGATCGTGCGGGACAACATGCCGTTCGGCGATGTCGGCAAGGGCGAGTTCGGCACGTATTTCATCGGTTACGCCCGTTCCCCGACCCGGATCGAGCGCATGCTGACCAACATGTTCGTCGGCAATCCGCCCGGCAACTACGACCGGTTGCTGGATTTCAGCCGTGCGGTTACCGGAACGCTGTTCTTCGTACCCGCGGAAACTTTCCTCGAAGACGTCGCACCGAACGCCGAACCCCCAACGAATGCCGCCGATACCGACGAACGCCAGGACAAGCCCAAGCCTCGCTCCGACGGCTCGCTCGGGATCGGCTCATTGAAAGAAGGAAGCAGGACGTGAACAACCTCCATCGCGAACTCGCCCCCATTTCCGATGCAGCCTGGGCTCAGATCGAGGAGGAAGCGTCCCGCACCCTCAAGCGCCATCTGGCAGCGCGGCGCGTTGTGGACGTGGACGGGCCGAAGGGCATCGATTTCTCCGCCGTCGGCACCGGGCATCTCCAGCGGATCGAACCGCCGGGTGAGGGGATCCAGGCGTCGCAGCGTATCGCCATGCAACTCGTGGAGTTGCGGGCCCCATTCGAACTCACGCGCCAGGCCATCGACGATGTGGAGCGTGGCGCCGAGGACTCCGATTGGGACCCGCTGAAGGAAGCGGCGCGCAAGGTCGCCTTCGCCGAGGATCACGCCGTGTTTGAGGGATACGCCGCCGGCGGCATCCAGGGCATCCGCGCGGGCACCAGCAATCCGGTCATCTCGCTTCCTGCCAACGTGGACGCCTACCCGGCAGCTGTCGCGCAGGCCGTGAGTCAGTTACGCTTGGCGGGGGTCAACGGCCCATACACGCTCGTTCTGGGTGCGAAGCCGTACACGGCTGTCAGCGGCGGCAGCGAAGAAGGCTATCCGGTCCTGCAGCACATCCATCGCCTTGTTGATGGCGACATCGTCTGGGCACCCGCCATCGAAGGCGGCTTTGTGCTCACCACGCGCGGCGGCGACTTTGAACTCGACATCGGCCAGGACTTCTCCATCGGCTATCTCAGCCATACGGCATCCGCCGTCGAACTCTACCTGCAAGAGACGTTCACCTTTCGCCTGCTCACCACCGAGGCCGCCGTGGCCCTGGTGCCCACGGAAGGCTAGGCTGAAGACCAAAACTAACTCTTGATTCGACAGTATATCTAACGCTATAATGCGCCTATGCCTCCCAAAGTAGACCTTTCGCAAACCCTCGCGCCTGATCTCTACAACCACCTCGTCGAAACCCTCCGGACGACACTTCCGCCGCCGCCCGATGACACGCCTGAGGCGCGGGCGGAGCGTGACAACTGCGCTCTCGCCCAAATCGCTTCGTTGAACCCCGCCACCTATATCGAGGTCAATCTCGCACTCCAGATCGTCCTTCTGTTAGCGAATGCAAAGGATTGCCTCCGCTGGGCCGACGATCCCTCCCTCTCGGCCGGTATGAGCTTGAAATACCACGCCCAGAGCGCCGCCATGAGACGCGAGTCACAGAGCACGTTGAAATTCCTCCTCCGCGAGCAGAAGCGCCGCGAAATGGCGCAATCCATCCCCAAATCCGAACGTTCAGAGCAGGACGATCGTCGCTTCGTTGCAATGATGGAGCGGGTCGTTGCTGAGATGTACCGCGCTGATCAGGCCGAGGCGGAGCGTCGCTCCGCCATGGAGAGCGTCAACTGATTGAAATCGCTATATAATTCTTCATCACTTCATGCAGCCCACATTTCAGCCACCATTCGTGGCATGCCTAGCCCTCAGGCCCAAGCCAGCCAAACGGCTATATGGCACCACAGGCCGCTTACGGCCCACCACGTGGCCGCATAAAGCCCGACGGTAACAACGAACAACGCCGCGCCGACCCCTATAACCACCAAAACATGACGCAGGCCTGAGAGCGTTTTGCCTCTCATCGGCCGCAAGTTCCCGGACGCATGATTCCGGGTATCGGCCCAATGCGGCGGCAATCAGGTGAAGGCTGGGCATTTTCCGCTTCAGTGCACGACTCGTCGTCCGTCGCTTCAGGCTTCCTCCACTCGCCGGTAGTGGTAGCACGTCCCGCACCCCCGATACCGCAGTGGGGATCGACTATACGATATCGCAGCCGCGAACGGCTGCGCCCAATCCTGCCTCGTGAAGGCTGGGCGCGCAGCAGGAACATACGTTCACATGTCCGGGTTGGACGATGTGATTGCGAAGAACAACTTGGGTAGTCTCATCGACCGCCACGCCACCCCGATGGCTATGATCGAGCGCAAGCGTCCGTTTGCATCAATTAAAGAAGAGTTAGGAGGCCTCTTGGCAATCCATGAGATGCGCGATGGGACCGAATCCTCGGCTATGGCGACAAGCCTCAATAATTTAGCCATGCTGCTTTCCGACCAAGGACACCTCACGGGGGCGAGGCTCTACCCATCATCTCTTGCGATAAGCTCTCGGAAGCTGTGTTGCGCGTGTGCCGTCACCGATAAAGCATCATCCGCGCGGCGAATTTCGACGAGGTAGTTACCGTTATATTTGTCGCCCTTCGGATCGCGAAAGCCAAATGCGTGATAGATATCTTGTGCCGCCTGTCCAGCGCGAATATCAGAATAGCTTGTGTAATGTTGAGTTTCATCGAGAACTGACCCACCAGGTGGCAAATTTCCACTGAGAATTGACCCATGTTTTGACCTCGCCCCGGCTGTTTTCAGCGGGGTCCACGGGAGTGATAAGCATGGAGTTACTGAGCGTGATCCGTCGCTGGGCGCTTCGAGACCAGCTTTCGATACGGGAGATCGCCCGCAGGACTGGGCTATCGCGGAACACCATCCGCAAATACTTGCGGGGCGACGTGGTGGAACCGGCCTTCAAGGTGCCGGAGCGGCCCAGCAAGCTGGACGCGTTCGCCGAGAAACTGTCGGCCTGGCTAAAGCTAGAGAGCGGCAGGCCGCGCAAGCAGAGGCGGACGATCAAGCGGTTGCATGCGGATCTGGCCGCCCTCGGGTTTGAAGGTTCATACGGCCGTGTTGCGGCGTTCGCCCGCACCTGGAAGGAGCATCGGCAGCGGGAGCAGCAGACGACCGGCCGCGGGGCCTTTGTTCCGCTGATTTTCCAGCCGGGCGAAGCTTTCCAGTTCGACTGGAGCGAGGAGTGGGCCGTTATCGGCGGCGAACGGACCAAGCTGCAAGCTGCGCACTTCAAGCTTTGCTACAGCCGCACCTTCATTGTCCGGGCCTATCCGCTGCAGACGCACGAGATGCTGTTCGACGCGCATCATCATGCGTTCCGGGTGCTTGGCGGCGTGCCGCGCCGCGGCATCTACGACAATATGAGAACGGCTGTTGACCAAGTTGGCGTCGGCAAGAAGCGCCAGGTCAATGCACGCTTTGCCGCGATGGCCAGCCACTACCTTTTCGATGCTGACTTTTGCAATCCGGCCTCAGGCTGGGAGAAGGGTCAGATCGAGAAGAATGTCCAGGACGCGCGTCATCGGCTGTGGCAGACCATGCCGCGTTTTGTGACGCTGGCTGACTTGAACGACTGGCTGGAACAACGCTGCCAAGCGCTATGGCGCGAGATTCCACACGGCAGCCAGCAAGGCTCGATATTCGATGCGTGGCAAAGTGAAGTCGGATGCCTGATGGCCGTTGGCAGACCGTTCGATGGTTTTGTTGAATACGGCAAACGCGTTTCGCCCACCTGCCTCGTTCACTTTGATCGCAACCGCTACAGCGTGCCCGCGTCCTTCGCCAATCATCGCGTCAGCTTAAGGGTTTATCCAGGCCGCGTCGTTGTCGTTGCCGAAGGGCAAGTCATCTGCGAACACGCGCGGCTCATCGAGCGGTCGCATCATCTGCCCGGCCGCACCATCTATGATTGGCACCACTATCTCGCGGTGATCCAGCGCAAGCCGGGAGCTCTGCGTAATGGCGCGCCGTTCGCCGAATTGCCGGAAGCGTTCAAGCGGCTGCAACAGCACCTTCTCAAGCAGCCCGGAGGCGACCGGGAGATGGTGGAGATTCTTGCCCTCGTCCTGCACCATGGTGAAGATGCGGTGTTGTGTGCCGTCGAACTGGCGCTGAGTGATGGAGCGCCGACAAAGACGCACGTGCTGAACATGTTGCACCGGCTGATCGACGGCAAATCCACGGCCACAGCAATGATCGCGGCTCCGCAGGCCTTGGCCCTGGACCGGGAGCCACGTGCCGACGTCGAACGCTACGATGCCCTGCGCGAGAAGCTACAGGAGGCCCGCCATGCGTCATGATCCGGCCGGGGCGGCGATTGTCGTGATGCTGCGCGGCCTGAAGATGTTTGGCATGGCGCAAGCCGCGGGCGAGCTGATGGAGCAGGGCGCGCCAGCGTTCAATTCGGCCGTCCCCATTCTCTCACAGCTGCTCAAGGCGGAAACCGCCGAGCGCGAGGTTCGATCGGTTGCCTACCAGCTCAAGGCGGCGCGGTTCCCCGTCTACAAGGATCTGAGCGGTTTTGATTTTGCGTCCAGCGAAACCAATGAAGCCCTGGTGCGCCAGCTTTACCGGTGTGAGTTCATCGAAAACGCCGACAACGTGGTCCTCGTCGGCGGTCCGGGCACCGGCAAGACCCACATCGCCACGGCGCTTGGCGTGCAGGCGGTTGAACACCATCGCAAAAAGGTTCGGTTCTTCGGGACCGTCGACCTGGTCAATGCGCTGGAGCAGGAGAAAACTCAGGGCCGATCGGGTCAGATCGCGGATCGGCTGATGCGGTGCGACCTCGTAATGCTCGATGAATTGGGCTATCTGCCGTTCAGCCCCTCCGGCGGCGCGCTGCTTTTCCACCTGCTGAGCAAGCTTTACGAACGGGCCTCTGTGGTCATCACCACGAACCTGAGCTTCAGCGAATGGGCTGACGTGTTCGGCGACGCTAAGATGACGACCGCCATGCTCGACCGCCTCACCCACCACTGCCACATCGTGGAAACCGGCAATGACAGCTTCCGCTTCAAAGCCAGCTCGGCCGCCAACAAGGGCCGAAAGGAAAAGGCCAAGAACTTGACCCCGGTATGACCCGCAAACCATAAATTCACCCGGGTCAGTTCTCGGTGGAAAACCCGGGTCAGTTCTCAGCGAAAATCAACAGGCAATGCCCACGGTGAAGGCTCAATCCAAGATCGTGAACACGCATCGGCCGGAGCCGATAGTGGCGGGCACGCATGGCTGAGGACGCCACCCGGGCCGGGCCGAGGTGCCCCGTGGCGGTTTGATCAGCCAATCCCCCAACTGTCGGGTGTTTCAATCCCGACCAACGACCGTTGCTCGGTGGTGAAATGGGGCGAGCTGAATCAACCATCCTGGGTTCGCGAGCTGATCACCACTTCCGAGCACCGGGTTCAGATCGGCGCTGCGCTCGTGCTCGCCACAATCCGCTCGGTGCTGCTTTCCAGGCGCCGGGCGGAGTCGAGAATTGCCGCCGTCATTTCATCCCGGCCGCGCGCATCGACAGCGGTATCCGCATAGGCGAGCGCCAACGCGATCGGCTCGCCCGAAGGGGTCTCGGTGACCGCCGCCGCGATCGTTGTCACGCCGCGCGTGAGCATGCTCCCTGCCAGGATAAAGCCGCGGCGGCGCACGGAGGCCAGCGCGCGCCGCAAGCGCGCGAGATCGATCGGGCCCGCATCCCGCAGCCGATCAGCGACGGCCGCGTCGGGCAGGCGCGCGAGCAGCACATGCCCCATCGCCGTCTGCCAGGCCGGCAGGCGCGTCCCCTCCTCGCGCACGTAGCGCAGCGGATGCGAGCCCTGCCGCACATGCAGAAGCACGATAGAAGATCCTGATAGCACCGAGACGAAGCCCGTGAAGCCGAAGTGCGTCACCAAACCGTCAAGCGTCTCGATCACCGCCTCGCGCATGCCGTACCGCGCACGATAGAGCGCGGCAAGCTGCAAGGCACGGGGACCGGCGCAATAGCTGCCATCCTCCGCGCGTTCAAGCAGCTCCGATTCTCCAAGCGTGCGAAGCAGCCGCGAGACCGAGCTCTTCGCCATGTCGAGCGCACGGCAAACCTCCCCCACCCGCAGGACCGGCCGGTCTGGACCGAGCAGGTCGAGGATGTGAAGGGCGCTTTCAAGCGAGCCTCACCGGACCATATCGAGCAACCAGTGTTGACGTATGTGGGACAACCCCTTTTCATGGCGCGTGCACCAGGCGGGTGCGGTCCGTCAAGCGGAGGCGGCTCGATGCAGGGTTTTGGACGTCGCGGTTTCGTCGCGGGCATAGGCGCGGTGATCGCGGCCGGAGCGAACGGAACGGCCCAGGCGCAAGGCCGGTTCGCGGGGAAGCAGCTCGTCGCACAGGGTTTCGGTGGTCCGACGCAGGACATCCTGCAGCACGTCGTGTTCGACCGGCTGGATGCACGCGAGGGATGCCATTCGACGCAGGTGCCGTTGCAATCCGCCGCCGCCTTCGCGCGCATGCGCGCCGAAGCCGCCGCGCCTCAAATCGCGCTCTATCAGTTCTCAGGCGGACAAGAGAAGCTCGCCGCGGCGGAGGGTTTGTGCGCACCGCTCGGCCCGCTGCCGGAACTCGCCGATGTGCCCGCGTCGTTCAAAGACCCGGCGGGGTTCTGGACGATGTTCGCGGTGATCGCCGAAGGCATCCTCTACCGCACCGACAAATTGAAGACGCCGCCGACGAGCTATAAGGATTTCCTCAATCCAGCTTATGACGGCCACATCGCCTTCCCGACGATCACGAATGGATATGGCACGGATTTCCTCGTGATGCTGGCGCGCGCCTACGGCGGCAGTGAGACAAATATCGAGCCGGGGTTCAAGGCGCTGGCGAAGATCGCGGCCAACGCGACGATCTTCAGGGCGGCCTCGGAAGTGCCCGGCCTGTTCGCGCAGGGTGATGCCTGGATCATTCCATACAATTCCACCTCGGCGAAGCGGTGCAAGGATGCCGGCCTGCCGGTCGCATTCGTCGCGCCTGCGGAGGGCAGCGTCGCCTCGCCCTGCACCGTCTGCATCGCCGCGAAGACAGCCGATACTGATCTGGCGCGCGCCGCGGCCGGGCAGTTCATCTCCGTCGATTCGCAGACGGCGATCGCCGAGCAGCTACAATGGGCGCCGGTGAATGCCAAGGTGACCCTTCCCGAAGCGCTCCGGCAGCAATTGCCACGCCCCGATCAGCTCGTCAGCCTCGACGAGACCACGATGACGAAGCTGCGTCCGCAATGGACGGAGCGCTGGAACCGCGAGATCGCGCATTGAGGACGGCAGGCGGGGCACCCTTCCTTCTCCTCGCGCCAGCTGGACTTCTCCTGCTCCTGTTCTTCGTCGTGCCCCAGGCGAGTATGCTCGCCATCAGCCTCAGCGCCCCTCGCTGGAGCTTTTCGGAATACGTGCGTTTCCTCACAGATCCCTATTATCTCGGTGTGCTCGCGCGCTCGCTCCAGCTCGGCATTATCGTCGCGTGTCTGACCGTGCTGTTCGGGCTGCCCGTCGCCTACTGGCTAGCGCGGCTTCAAAGCCGCTGGGCACCGGCGCTTCTCGTAATCGCCACATTCCCGCTCTGGATCAGCTCCGTCGTGCGCTCCTTCGGCTGGATTGTGCTGCTGTCGCGCAGCGGGCTCGTGAGCGCCGTCCTGCAGGATGCCGGCCTGGTTGGTCGCGGATTCCAACTCGCCTACACGTTCTCAGGCGTAGTGCTCGCGCTCACACAGGTGCTGCTGCCCTTCACGGTGCTGAGCCTCTACGGCGTGATCCGCGCCATCGACCCGGAGCTTGAGCGCGCCGCACAGAATATCGGCGCGGGGCCACTGCGGGCCGTGCTGCTCGTTACGCTGCCGCTCGCCGCACGCGGCATCCTCTCGGCCGCACTCCTCGTCTTCGCACTTTCCATCAGTGCCTTTGCGACGCCGAGCCTGGTCGGCGGCGCCCGCGTGCAGCTTATGGCCACGACCATCTACGAGCAGATGACGGAGCTCGCGGACTGGCCGTTCGCCGCCACGACCGCCTTCATCCTGCTCGTCGTGGTTTTGGCGATCGCCCTCGTGGCGACGCGGCTGGGTGGCGTAGAGAAGCTCGCCAGCCGATGATCCGCGTCCTTGGCGTGATCAGTCTTGTGGTTCTGCTTTATCTGTTGCTCCCGATCGTGGTCGTGGTGGGCTGTGCTCTCGGACGGACCGGGTATCTCGCCTTTCCACCGCACGGGCTCACACTGCACTGGTTTGCGACGGCGCTGCAGGACCCGCGCTACATGAGCGCCTTTGTAACGAGCCTCATCGTGGCGAGCTGCAGCACCGTGCTCGCTCTGCTGCTCGGCCTGCCCGCCGCCTATGCTCTCGCGCGCCACGAATTTCCCTTCCGACACCTCGCCGAGACCGCGCTGATGTTGCCGCTCGTGTTGCCGGCGCTGGTTCTCTCCATCGCACTCACCCTCTCCTTCAGCCGGATCGGCTTTACCGCAGGAACACCACGGCTCATCCTCGCGCACCTGCTGCTCTGCACGCCGTATGTCGTGCGTGTCGCGCTCCCGGTGCTACAGCGTCTCGATGTTGCGCTCGAGGAGGCGGCGCAGACCCTCGGCGCGTCACCCGCCGCCACCTTTCTGCTCGTCACATTGCCGGCGATCCGGCCTGGCGCGATTGCGGCTGCGGTGCTCGCCTTTATCGTCAGCTTCGACGAGCTCGATCTCGCGATCTTCCTCGCTGATCCGCGCGCGCCCACGCTGCCAGTCGTCATCTATTCCTCCGTGCAGCTTGGCATCGATCCGACGATCGGTGCCGTTTCCGCCCTGCTCGTGCTGCTGGCAACTGCCGGCATGGCGCTCTATCAGCTTGGGCTCTTGCGCCGTCGTGTCGCATGAGTTTCGCGGTTGAGATCGAGAACCTGACCGCACGCTATGCCGGCGGGACGATTGTTGGGCCGGTGTCGCTCGCCGTCCACCAGGGCGAGATGGTCTCACTGCTCGGTCCGTCCGGGTGCGGCAAGACGACGGTGCTGCGCATGCTTGCGGGCTTCGTCCCGGCAAGCGCAGGCGCGATCCGCCTGCGCGGCGCCGATGTGACGCGAACGCGTCCGCATCGCCGTGGCATCGCGCTTGTATTCCAGGATTTCGCGCTGTTCCCGCATCTCTCGGTATTCGACAACATCGCCTTCGGCCCGCGCCGACACGGAATCGGTCGCGCGGAGACGGCCCAACGCGTCGGGCGGCTGATTGCGCAGATGCGGCTCGATGGTCTTGCCGCGCGCTATCCCGCCGCCTTGTCGGGGGGCCAACGCCAACGCGTCGCTATCGCGCGCGCACTTGCCATCGAGCCCGCCGTCGTTTTGCTGGACGAGCCCTTCTCGAGCCTCGACACCAGGCTGCGCGAAACCACGCGGGTCGAGCTGCGGGCGATTCAGCAGGAGATCGGATTCACCGCCATCCTCGTCACGCATGACCAGGGCGAGGCGCTATCGATCTCGGATCGTGTCGCGGTGATGCAATCGGGACGGCTCGAGCAGTTCGGCACCGCGTTCGACGTCTATCATCGGCCGACCAACCGGTTCGTCGCCGATTTCGTTGGGCGCGCCAATCCGGTACCGGGCGGAGTCGTGCGACCGGAATCGATCAGCCTTGTTGACGCAGGTGCGCCCGAAGGCATCGACGCCACGATTATCTCGGTCGCGTTTCTTGGCAGCGGAAGTGAAATCATCGCCGAGACCACGGACGGAACCCGCATGATCGTCACCGCCGACGGCGCAGCGTCGAAACGGTACGTGCCTGGATCGCACGTAGCGCTGACCTGGCCACAAGACGCCATCATCAGCTTTGGAGAACATGCATGAACCTCGGCACAGCACACTCGGAGCGCGGGAAGATCACGCGCGGGCACGTTGAACTCGGCTCGTACCCGGACGCGCCGATCACCTCGGCGGTGATGGTGGCCACTGGCATGCATGACGGCCCGACGCTTTGGATCCAGGCGGGCGTGCACGGGCCGGAGATCGTTGGCCAGCTTGCGATCGCGCGCTTTCTCAAATCGCTTGATCTCGGCGTGCTACGCGGCCGTGTCTTATGCTTGATGATCGCCAATCCGCTCGGCTTCCGTGGCTACAACCGGTTGACGCCGCAGGATGGCATGAATCTAAACCGCATCTTTCCGGGCAGTCCCGAGGGCACGATTTCGGAGCAGCTCGCGCATCGCCTGCTGGAACTCGCGGTCGGCACGGGCGACGTGTTGTTCGATCTTCATTCGGGCGGCGATCTCACCATCACGCCGTTCTATGTGATCTATCCGAAGGGTGCCGGCGCGGCCTCGGAGCGTGCGGCCACTCTGTCGCGCTGTGTCGGCTCGCGGTTTCAGTGGGGTTCTGATGAGGATTGGATGAACGGCTCTTTCATCACCAACGCCGTCCGGTGTGGTAAGCCGGCGCTGATCGTGGAGAGCGGTGGCGGCGCGCGCGTTTGGGACGAGGATCTCACCAACATGCAGACAGCGATATCGGGTCTCTGCCAGGCGCTGGAGATGCTGCCCGGGACCCCGCCCGATGCGACCGACATCCGTTATGGCGGCAACGCCGTGCATCTCAAATCGCGGGCAGGTGGGTTCTGGCATCCACTCGTCAGGCCAGGTGACGACGTCGCGCACGGGCAGGCACTCGGGCATATTGTCGATATCTGGGGGGATACGGCGCAGACGGTGCAATGCGGGTACGAGGCGGCGTGGATCGGCTCCATCAAGCGTCCCTTCATGCCGATATATGCCGGCGATCAAGTGATCGAGCTCGTCGAGCGCGTCTCGGGTTGAAAGCCGGCCGCCGCCGGGCCGCTGTCTTGCAGAGGACTGGGAGTGCCTCAACCGAACGCTTCGCGCTCCCTCGCTAGCCTAGATTCGCATGATGGTTTGAAAGTCTGTCACATCAAATAGGTCTCCTATGGACCCCCATGAGCAGCACCTGCCCTGGCCTTTGTCGAACAGCTTGATGCATCCAGAGCATGAGCGGGTTCGCGCTAAAGTAGGACTGGCGTGGAGCACGCATACCAGACGGTGAACGACAACTGCTTGTCCCCACAAGGCTGCTGTCCGTTAACCCGACTGAACGCCCGACGAACGTCGTGTACGGTTTCCAGTCGCGTCCGCCCTCTTCCCCTGACCAGGGCCGCTGCACGCGCGCTCCCACGCAGAGCCTTCCCGCGCGCCCGCTTGGCGACAGCTCGTGCCCCGTCGCTTTCACGAAATCCACATGTGCTGCTTAATGGAACTTCCGGCATTGGCCGGAAGCGGACAGACCATTTCGGAGCCTCCCTTGGAGGCGGCTGGACGTGAGAGCCCACGCTATACGGCGCCACGTCTTGGCTGCTCGCCCGTCTGGCCCACTGCATGAGAACGTGACGCTCTTGACCTGACGTCAGAAAGCGCCGGAATTATAGGTGCGTTTGTTGCTGGATACCGCCAGCAGGCATAGACATCGGGGAGATTAGCGGGCCAACAAGAGCAATCGATACTGGTCGAACTCGAACCGCGAACATCAGAAGCCGGGGGTGACAAGCTCACCTACGGCGCGTTCAGGAGGAAACGAATCAATGGAAAGTCTGGGACTTCGGCTTTCGCGCCGAAAACTGCTCGTTAGCACAACTGCTGGTATCGGCGCCGCGGCGCTACCTGCAACCGCCCGAGCCGACACACCCGTCGTCAGCGTCGTGGATACCGTTTCGGGACCGAATTTTCAGGCGTTCTGGAACACTTATACCAAATCCCTCTGATCACGACCGATGCGCCCAATCGCGCAATCCGAGCGACATGATAGCCCACGGTCGCGCCTCCAGCTTGTTCCACGCCTCGCAGCAGTGTTCGAGCAGCGCGTCGGTGTCGTCGAACACCCGGTTCGACAGCCAGTTGTCGCGCATGAACTGCCAGACGTTCTCCTGCGCATTGAGTTCGGGGCACTTCGGCGGCAGCGGAATAATGGTGATATTGTCCGGCACGACGAGCTTGCTCGACAGATGCCAGCCCGCTTGGTCGAGCAACAACACCGCGTGGCGACCAGGAGCGATATCAGCCGAGATCGCCGTCAGATGCAGGTTCATCATCGCCGTGTTGCACCAGGGCAGGATCAAGCCGACGGCTTTGCCCTCGGCCGGGCAGATGGCACCGAAGATATAGGTCGAGGCGGTGCGCTGGTCCGATGGCGCCGAGGGACGGGTGCCGCGCCGAGCCCAGCGGCGGGTGATCTTGTTCTTCTGGCCGATCCTGGCTTCGTCGCCGAACCAGATTTCTATATCGCGGCGATCGAGATCCCGCTCCCGCGCGATCGCCTCCATCGTCGCAGGCCAGTTTTTTTAAACGCCTCGATGGCGCCTGCGGCTTGCGCGTGGTGGCGGGGACGCGCCGACAGCTTACGGTATCCCATCGCTCGCAACTCGCGGCTGAGCGTCTGTTTCGAGACGCTGATCCGGTATTCGTCCCATAAGCATTGGCAGAGATCGATGATGCGCCAGCGGACGACGCCGTGTACCGCCGGGATCGGGCCGTTCTCGACCATCGCTGCCAGCGCGGCACGATGCCTCGCATCAAGTCTGGATGGCTGTCCTGGAGCCTTGCGGTCGATCAGCCCTCCAGGGCCGTTCGCATTGAACCGCAGTACCCAGTCGCGCACCACTTGCAGCCCCACGCCGCCTGCCTGCGCTGCCTCGGTCCGGCTGCCTCCGCCGTAGATCAGCGCCAGTGACAGCAGCCGCCGAACCTGGTCGGCATCCTTGCTGTCGCGGGCAATACGCCGCAGTTGTCCCGCATTGTAGTCTGATCTCAGTGGGATCGGGCTTCCCATGGCAAACCTCCTTCGGTCCGCCGAGGTTGAATCAGATCACACCCGCGTCGGGGAATCCCCCCGTGAGTCTTCGTGAGGGGGATTTGGTATTACCTGATCCCCGAAATCAAGAAGCAGCTCGGGATCGACGTGAAATACACCGTCGGTTCCGGTCCCACGCTGCAACTGCAAATGAAAAGCTGGGGCCAGGACCATCCCGGCTTCTCACTGCTGTTTCTGAAGGACCTCGATCTCTCTAACGCGGTTCGATCCGGCATCGCTCTGGAATCGCTCTATCCGGCGCACGCGAAGGAGATCCCCAACGCGGCCGATATCCCGCCGGAGTTCCTCGCCAGCAGCGAAGGCGTCCAACTGAACGGCGAAGGCCTGATCTTCTGGCGCTCGCAATTCGACCTGATCTACAACTCCGCGTTCGTGAAGCAGCCGCCGAAGACCTGGAAGGAGTTCTTCGACCGCCGCAAGGAATTCGACGGGCATATCGGCCTCATCCGTCCCGATGCCGGATCGGGCGGAGGGCGAGCCTTCATCTACAGCTTCCTCGCGGCATTCGGGGTGGATTTCAGCAAACCATTCTCGGAAATCCAGAACTCGCCGACCTGGAAATCTGCCTGGGATACCTTCAGCGAGTTCAGCAAATCCTTCGCACAGCCGGTCGCGTCCAGCGCCCCAGTGCTATTCCACCAGTTCCAGACGGAACAGGTTTGGATGACCTCCTACGCACAGGACTATTCGCTCTGGAGCACCACGCGGGGCCAGTTGCCACCCACAGTGAGAGCCTCACCCCTCGATGTGAACATCATCGGCGCCTCCCACGCTTTTCTTGCGGTTCCCAAGGTGGACTCCGATGCGCAGAAAGAAGCAGCTTACAAGGTGATCAACCTGCTCCTCTCACCCGAGGTGCAGCTTCATATGTTGGAAACCATGTACCAATATCCCGGCACGAATGCCTGGAAACAGGCGCCCGCATCGGTGTGGGAGAAGATTCCGCCGGTCGACCAGGCCGAATCACACAGCATCCGCATCAGCAACCTCGATGCCGTAAACTACATCCAGCAGCACGGGATGGATTACATCGCGCACTGATATGCCCGGTGTAAGCACGCCGGCACGAAGATGGCAGGGGAAGGGGGCTATCCTCGTTCTTCCCCTGCTCGTCTTCCTCTTCGCTGCCTTCTACATCCCGCTGATCTATACGGTTGGGCAGAGCATCCAGGGCAAAGATGGCTCGTTTACACTGTCGAATTACGCGACGTTCCTGACCGGGCGTCAGGGGCAGGGCGTGCTCGCGCTCACCCTGTTCCTCTCGCTCGCTGCCACCGTATTTTCGGTCCTGCTCAGCCTCCCGCTGGCAATGCTGCTGCGCAAGCAGTTCTGGGGCAAAGGCGCGCTGCAATTCCTGATGATGCTGCCGATCGTCATCCCGTCTTTGGTCGGCGCGCTTGGGTTGCTGATCCTCTATGACCGAACCGGCTGGCTGAATTACGCGCTCGTCGTCGGCTTGCACATCGCTCACCCGCTGCGCATCGACTACACCATCCAGGGCATCGTGCTGTTCTACGTCTGGATGTTCTTTCCCTATGGCGGGCTGGTCATCATGTCCGGCCTCGGCGCGATCGATCCCTCCTTGGAGGAAGCAGGTCGGGTCATGGGCGCCAGCCCCTGGCGCACCTTTCGCAAAGTCGTGCTGCCGCTGCTCAAGCCCAGCCTTGCTGCCGGCGCCATCATGGTGTTCCTGCAATGCTTCGGCGCTTTCAGCGTCCCGCTGATCGCCGGCGGCGACTATCAGCCCATCGCCGTCAAGATCTACACCATCGCCACCGTCTTCCTCGATTGGGCGCAGGCCAGTGCCATGGCCGTCGTCATGGGACTGATCCAGGTCGTGCTTGTGCTGCTCTATCGCCGCACCAACCGCACCGCCGGCGCGCCGCGATGAGGCTCGGCACGCTGATCCGCACGCCGCTGGTCGCGGTTCTGCTGACCGCCTTCGTGCTGTTCATCGTGTTGCCCTTCGTGATGATCCTGCTGGAGGCGTTCGGTGCCGACTGGTTCGGCATGCGCCTGCTGCCCGGCCAATGGACGCTGAAATGGTTCGTTTGGGCGACCCAATCCACCAACATCGGCGCCGTTCTCCTCAACACCACCATCATCGCGCTGATCGCTACCGTCGTCTCATTGGTCCTCAGCATCCCCGCCGCCTGGGCCATCGCGCGGATGCATCTGCCGCTGAAGGGACCGCTGCTCGGCGCCATCCTGTTTCCCCGCATGATCCCCGAGATCACCTTCGCTCTCGGCGTCGCCAAGATCTTCTACTCACTTGGCCTGACCAACACGTATATCGGCATCGGCCTGTCGCACGTGATCCTCGCTGCGCCCTTCGCCGTGCTGGTGCTGATCAGCTCCTTCGAAGGCATGGATGAGCGCCTTCTCGAAGCCGGCACAGTTATGGGCTGCACGCCCGCGCAGCTCTTCCGTCGCGTAATCGTCCCGCTGGCACTCCCGGGGATCAGCGCCGCCGCTCTGTTTTCTTTCCTCGCCTCCTACAACGATTTCGTACTCACGCTGATGGTTTACGGTGCGGATACCGTCACCCTGCCGGTGCAGACCTATCTTTCCATCGGCAACGGCTACATGTCCGTCGCCGGCGCCCTCAGTGTCATCCTGCTGATTCCGTCTCTCCTGTTCCTCCTCCTGCTTCTCCGCTTGATCCGTCCTGAAAACCTGCTCGGCGGACTGGAGGGCACATGAGCGCCAGCCTGGAACTGCAAGACGTCCGCAAGAGCTGGGGTGCCACCACGATCCTGCACGGAGTCGGCCTGGACGTGCAGCCAGGCATGTTCGTCTCGCTCCTCGGCCCCTCTGGCTGCGGCAAGACCACGTTGCTGCGAATCATCACCGGCTACCTGGCGCCAGACAGCGGCCGCATCTCCATGAATGGCCGAGACATCACCAACCAGCCGACCCATCGGCGCAACATGGGCATGGTCTTCCAGAGCTTCGCGCTGTTCCCGCATTTGACCGTCGCCGACAATGTCGGCTTTCCGCTCGACGTGCGCGGCGTCAAAGGCGCCGAGCGTGCCAGTCGCATCGACCAGGCTCTCGCCGCAGTCCACCTTCAGCAATATCGCGACTCGCACCCGCGCCAGCTCTCCGGTGGCCAGCAGCAGCGCGTCGGCCTCGCGCGCGCCATTGTCTACCGCCCGGAAGTGCTCCTCCTCGACGAACCGCTCTCGAATCTCGACGCCTCATTGCGCGAGGAAATGCGGCTCGAAATCAGCGAACTGACCCGCCGCCTGGAAATGACGTCGATCTATGTCACGCATGACCAAAAAGAAGCGCTGGCCCTGTCCACCCGCATCGCCGTGATGAACCAGGGCCGGGTCGTCCAGTTCGGCACACCCGAGGACATCTACCGCCGACCGCAAAGTGCCTTCGTTGCGCGGTTCGTTGGTTACGCCAACGCCGTTCCGGCCCAGGCCGCCAATGGCCAGATCAGCCTGCTCGGCCGGCCGGCTTTCCCGGCGCCCCGCGCAACTAACCTGAACGGCCCGGTCACTGCCTTCATCCATGCCAGCGATATCGAATTGTGCTCCGCGCGCGACCCAGACGGCATCTCCTGCCGATTGATCGAGATCGGCTTTATGGGCGATCATATGGAATACCTGCTCGAACATCCTAGCACCCTACGCTTCAAGGTTTACGCCCCGGTTACCAGCGCCGTGCTCGACCGTGGTGCCGCTGTCGCCGTTCGACTGCCACCCGAGAAGCTCGTAATTGTTCCAGAGGACTCACCGTGAGCTTTTTCGGCCCAATCGTCTTCTCATTCCCTGTCAGAACCTCTTGGTATGACCATCTAGCTGTGGAAGCTATGAAGGTTGTTCACCCGGGGCCAACGGGTGAAGCTGGGGTTGCGAATCCGACCAACAATCCCGGAGGCCCCGGATGAACATCCACAAGAATGCGCGTTTGACACCACAAGGTCGAGCCTTGCTGGTTACACGGGTGCAGACCGAAGGCTGGCAGGTGGCAGACGCCGCTGTGGCAGCCGGCGTCTCTGAAAGAACCGCGTTTCGTTGGCTGGCACGGCATCGGGCGGGCGGCGAGTGTGCCCTCCAGGACCGCAGCTCGGCGCCCGCCCGATGCCCCCATCGAACCAACGCCACGACCGTCGCGGCAATCGAGCGGCTGCGGCGCGAACGCAAAGAACCAGCCACCTTTCACTTGGCTGACCAACCTTCCTGGCTTCGACAGAATGTGGAAGCTATGAAGGTTGTTCACCCGGGGCCAACGGGTGAAGCTGGGGTTGCGAATCCGACCAACAATCCCGGAGGCCCCCGGATGAACATCCACAAGAATGCGCGTTTGACACCGCAAGGTCGAGCCTTGCTGGTTACACGGGTGCAGACCGAAGGCTGGCAGGTGGCAGACGCCGCTGTGGCAGCTGGCGTCTCTGAAAGAACCGCGTTTCGTTGGCTGGCACGGCATCGGGCGGGCGGCGAGTGTGCCCTCCAGGACCGCAGCTCGGCGCCCGCCCGATGCCCCCATCGAACCAACGCCACGACCGTCGCGGCAATCGAGCGGCTGCGGCGCGAACGCAAAGAACCAGCCACCTTTCACTTGGCTGACCAACCTTCCTGGCTTCGACATCTAGCTGTTGAAGGGCACCGATGCCTCCTGTCAGAGTTCTAGTTCTATGAGGCGGATGACAAACCAAGCCCTGGCAGACCACGGATCTCTGAGCCGCAATGTGGTGTGATATTCACACGGCTTGGAGGCGGGCGTTTGTAGGCGGCGCCGTTGGCTAAATCGACAAAGAAGAAACTTTCAGTGACTGGGAAGCGCAATGCGCGGCCCAAGAAATTTCGCCGCCCTGACCGCGGTTTTGAGATTGATTTTGACCCAGCGAAACAGCTCAAGGCCCGGAGAAGTTTGCGGTCGCCCGCGGGCTTTCCTAGCCCGGAAGTGCTGAACCGTTTGTGGACTCTCATCGACGATCGCAGGAGTGCTGATCCCGACCTGAGCCATTCGGCCCGGCTCCTAGCGAGAGGCGCGCCCCGCATAGCTCAAAAGCTGGGAGAAGAGGCTATAGAATGTCTGATCGAGGTGACGGCGGGCAACCGCACCGGTATGGTCGCAGAAAGTGCTGATCTGCTTTATCATCTTCTCGTTACATGGGTGTATGCAGGCATTCGCCCTGAGGAAGTCTGGCAGGAATTACAAATTAGGGAAAGCGTCAGCTATTCGACCAAGGGAGCTCACGGTGCTCTTAAGCGATTACTCGGTAGTCTGAACATTGGAACCACCAAAATACCGTAGGTCAGCCGCGACCGCCGTATGCAATTGTGGTGTCCCACTTGTCCGGCGTATCCCGTAGGAGAACGCTGCAATTGAGAGCGCAAGAATGCTTGGTGTTCACGCTCAAGCTTCTCCCGAGACGAGAAGGGAAGCGCGTCCCGACCGGCATCCAGCCGATGCCGTGCCTCGCAGCGAGCATGGTCGAGGTATCGACACATCGCCGTAACTGGACCGCTAGGGGAGGACACAACGCAGTCGTTTCGGCGTCGATATCCTGGCAGCCTTGTGGTGGCCTGTGGATATCACGAAGGGCTGCGCGTAGCTCGAAGAGCAGGCCGGAGCAATGCCGTAAGTGGCACAATCAGCAGAACCACCGCGGCAACGACCAGCATGGCACCAACGAGGTTCAACCAATCACCGATTGCGCCATAGACGGTTGGCGCGACAGCATCGGCTCCAATCGTTACGGTATAGAAGAATCCGAAGGCGCGGGCTTCGCGCCCAATTGGTGCAAGTTCAGGGACGGTGCCGTAAAGAACCGAAGAAGTGCCGTTCAGTGCAACGCCGAGCAGCGGCATCAGAATAAAGCAAGCGGAGAGCGGCAGTGCGAGCGTCACGACGATCGCCGCTGCGGTGGCTGCTTCGGTCAGAATCACTGTGCGAAGAATGCCGATCCGAGTGGCAAGGGCGCCGCAGGCGAATTTGCCGGCGGCGCCCCCGGCGAAGACCAGGGTCAGCGCGGTGCCGATCGAGGCGGTGTCGGCGCCCTTTCCGGCCAAGACAAATGGCAAGAAGGTCAGCAGCCCGGTCCGTGTGGCGCTGTCAAGGGTCCCAATCGCTGAAAGAGCGGCGAAGCCCCGCCTCCGGACCGCGGGGGCAAGCAATCGCTGCGACGCGGGAGCATTCTGACCTGACGGTGACGCAGATCGCGTCCCCTGTGGTAAGCCCACGAGCAGCAGCGACGCGGTCGCAAGGCCGAGCACGCCGACCATCTCGGTCGCCGGACGCCAGCCGAACCACGCGATGAAGATAGTCAGCAGACCAGGGATTGCCACCTTCCCGAGGTCACCCGCGAAATTGTAGGTGCCAAGGACTGTCCGGAGTGCCGAGCCGCTATAGGCCTTGGCGATCAGGTTGGAGGCCAGCGGATGCTGAACGCTGGCGCCGAGACCGCCGAGCAGCAGTAGCAGGCCGAGCACGAGGGGCGTGTCAGCAAAGTGGAGCACGAGAATTGCGCCGGTGGTCAGCAGTGTTCCGAGAACAAGCAGGCCCCTTTCACCACGCCGCTCGCCGAACACGCCCGCCGGTACCTGACCCGTCGCCATTGCGGCGGAGTAGAGCGTCTTGAGGATCCCGATCTGAGCGAGGGTGAACGAGAACTCGTGCTGCCAAATGGGCAGCAGCAGATAGAGCATGCTCGAATAACCGTCGTGGACGACGTGGGCGAGGCACGCCATCCCAAGTGTCCGCCAGCGCCCGGCCGCCACGGCTGCGGGGGCAGGTTTGTCGCGAACAAAACTCACGAGAAGTCTGGTCCCGCAGCAGATAGGCAGTTCATCGGCCAACGTGTGTCATAAAGTCGTCATGCAATCTCGTGCGCTTTTCGGGCCGCGACAAATCAGTTAATCTGCTGCATCTTGTCAGGAAATCTGACCCGATGCAGAGGCGGCTGCCTCCTCTGAACTCGCTCCGAGCCTTTGAAGCAGCTGCCCGTCTGGGTAGCTTCAATCAGGCTGCGGGCGAGCTTCATGTGACGCACGGTGCCATCAGTCGTCATGTCCAATTGCTCGAAGACTGGCTCGGGACACCAATGTTCCGGCGTTTGAACCGGCGCGTCGTCTTAACTGAAGCGGGGCAAGCTTACTTGACTGAAATCGGTGCCGCTTTCGACCGGATCGCGGTGGCGACGGCACAGCACGCAACCGCACATGCGCGGTCGCGGCTCCTGCGCATTAATGCCACGGCGACCTTGACGCTGCGCTGGCTGATTCCGCGCCTCTCGTCCTTTCAGCGCGCCAATCCGGCGATCGAAGTACGGTTGACCACATCCAACGACCCGATCGAGACGCTCGATGAGCCGCACGAGATTGCTATTCGCCGCCGCGAAGGCGAGGTCGCGGGCTATGTCATGGTTTCGTCAGTGCCGGAATATCGCCTTCCCGTCTGCAGCCCGAAGCTCCTGGAGCGCCTTCCGCTACGCCGGGTCGACGATCTGCGCGAGCACACGCTGCTGCACACGGTTTCGCAGCCCGCGGCGTGGAGCGATTGGCTGAAGGCCGCCGGATTCGCCGATTTGATACCGCGGCAATCACTCGTCCTCGAACATAACTACCAAGCGCTTCAAGGTGCACTCGAGGGGCTCGGTGTGGCCAACGGATCGTCGGCGCTGATCGCCGACGATCTCGCCGATGGGCGGCTGGTAGCCCCGCTTCCAGAACCGAAATTGCGCGGGGATGGCTATCGCGCCTATGTGCCGGCGACCAAAATCAAGGATCCTGGCGTCGTGGCCTTCCGCAATTGGCTGCAGCAGCTCGCGGATGGCGACGGTAGCTGACGCGGGGCGCGATTATTGGCCATCAGACCCGACAGTAGAGCGCGATCAGCCCTCCTGGCGTAGGCGTGTCGGTAGCAGCACGCCAGTGCGCTCCAGAACAGGATAGGCTGCGGCGGCGACAAGATGCGAATTGACGCTCTTGAGGTCGCGGAGCGTGTCGAGGTGCATGGTGCTTGTCTCGACAGTTTCCATGTGACCGGACCGCAACCGCTCGAAATGCGCCTCCGTCGCGGTGGTCTCCATGGAGCGGAACCCCTGCTTTTCCGAAGCGAGCATCCGCGCCCCCCGCTCGTCGCCAGTCATGAACAGCGACGCGGACGTTCGGACGTTGACGATCAGCCGATCGATCATCTCCAGGATCTCCGCCTGGCCTGATTTCGAGAAGGTGACGCCGCGCTTCACCATCTTGTTGGCGATCCCAAGCAGGTTGTTATCGACGATATCGCCGGCATGCTCGATCTCCGTCGCGAAGGTCAGAATTTCCCGCAGCCGGCGATGATCGTCCTCGCTTAGCTCCTCAGGGTCGAGCGAGGTGACATAGGCTTTGATCGCGGTGTTCAGCTTGTCGAGAATGTCGTCGAGGCGCTTGGTCTCGCCAATCTGCTTGCGGTTCGCGCTTTCGAAGGTCTCACGTAGCCTGACCAGCATCGTCTCCAGCACGTCGGCCATGCGCAGTGCCTCCCGCGCCGCACCGCCGAGCGCAATGATCGGGGTCTCGCGTGCCGCCGGGTCGAGATAGAGGGGCTTGCTGGGATCCGCTGGGTTCACCCGTGTCGGCAGCCATCGCCGCAGGAGCGCGGCATAGGGACCGAGGAGCGGAAAGAACACCAGCGCGATCACCAGATTGAATGCTGTGTGGAAATCGGCAACCGCGCGGGCGTTGTTGGGATCGACCGTCACCAGCCAGGGGCCAATATAGGGCAGCACGGCGAGGCCCAGGGCGACGCCGATGACGCGGTTGGCGAGATTGCCGATCGGCAGGCGCTTCGATGCGGGATCGCCGTTTGTGGTGCCTTCCAGGACCGGGTTGATGGCGGTGCCGAGATTGGCGCCAAGCACCAGCGCAAAGGCTGCGTCGGGCGGGACCGTCCCCTTGGCGGCAAAGGACATGATCACTAGCACGATGGCGACGCTTGAATGCGCGGCCCAGGTGAGCCCGGCCGCCAGGATGATATCGAGAATAGGCTGCGTCGAAACTGCGCCCAGCATCAAACGGAGACTGGGCATATCAGCATACGGCGTCAGAAGCTCGATGAACTGATGGAGGGCCATCAATAGAAGGCCGAGGCCGATGAGCACGCGCCCGAAGTCGCGCGGGCCGGCCGAAGCGCGCCGGAACATCAGGACGCCGATCAGGATCAAGGCCGGTGCCACTTCTGCGACGTCGAAGGACAGCACCTGTACGATGAGTGTTGTCCCGACATTCGCCCCGAGCATGACGGCGAGCGCCGGCACCAGATCGACCAGCCCGCCGGCCGCGAAGCCCGTCACCATCAGCCCGGTCGCGGTGCTGCTTTGCAGAAGCGCTGTCACCCCGAGGCCGGCGAGGAATGCTTTGAATCGGTTGCGCAGGGCATGGCCGAGGAAGGCGCGCAGCTTGGCGCCGAAGGCCCGCTGCACTCCGGTCTGAACCATGTGGACGCCCCAGAGAAGGAGCGCCACCGATCCGGCGAGATCGACGAGTGTGAGAGGAAAATCCAACGATACGAACCTCATCTCGTTAGTGGACAAAAGAGCGGCCCTGACATCACCGTCCACATCACGCGAGGTCAGGATTATGCCGGCGATCAGTCTCCGCCGGGATCCCCATTAGAACATAGCTCTTGGTCAGAGGAGTTCGCAGGGGCACGCACGTGCTGGACGTGCGGATATTGGTTCAAAGAAACTCGGGGAAAGGGGGCAAGCAGCTTCTTCTTCCGCTCAGCGCCTCCACACCGGCTCGCCCTCGAGCGAGCAATGCACAACACTCGCCTGCGACGCCACCGCCTTTGAAGAGCACGACGACAGCGGAACGAACCAATCCGCTGTCGCCAAAGCACGGTTCAGCGTTTGCGGGCGGTACTCCCAGCGTCGTTGCCGCGAAATACGCGGGCAGTAAGGTGATTGCAAGCAACCAGCCCCCACTCCATAGTAGCCTCGGTTCTGCAGACGGAGGCATGCGCCATGCGCCCACTCCGGACCACCGTGTTCATGGTTTTCCTGTCGCTGAACGTTTCAGCCCTGGCGCAATCGCCGTTGGCACCCGGCCCGGATCTAAGCCGGATCGGCCATATCATCGTCATCCTTCTGGAGAACCGCAGTTTTGATCACCTTTATGGTCTCTATCCCGGAGCGGAGGGAGTTCAGCATTCTGGCCTAGCATCAATTCAGGTGGGTGCCGAGGGGCAAGAGCTTGCAACCCTACCGGCCGTTATTAACAACGTGGCTCCGTTTGCGGGCATCGATTCGCGCTTCCGTATTGGCCTACCGAACGGCCCGTTTCGGGCAGATCGGTACGTCAGCCTCGAAGAACACACAAGCGATCCGGTTCATCGTTTCTATCAGGAGCAAGAGCAGATCGATAACGGCAAAATGGATCGATTTGTTGCTGTGTCAAACACGGGTGCCCTGCCGATGGGCTATTTCGACGGCAGCGGGCTTCCCCTGTACAACCTGGCAGAGGAATACACGCTTGCCGACCGATTTTTCCATGCAGCGTTCGGCGGAGGGATGCTTAACCGCTTCTGGCTGATTTGCGCATGCACACCGCGCTATGATCACGCAGCCAAAAATCTTATAACCACGCTCGATGCCGATGGCCGCCTGACAAAAGATGGTGCAGTGACGCCAGATGGCTATGCCGTCAATACGATCGACCCAATCTCCGAACCGCATGACCCAAACATCACCGACCATCGTCAGTTCCTGCCTTTGCAGACGATGCCGACGATTGGCAAAAGACTGACCGACGCGGGTGTTTCTTGGGCGTGGTATTCAGGCGGCTTCGCAAATGCGATAGCCGGTCATCCAGATCCCGGCTTCATCTACCATCACCAGCCGTTCACCTATTTTGCAGACTATGCAGCTGGAACGCCAGGCCGCGCGGAGCATCTCAAGGATGAGAGCGATATGCTGCGCGCAATTGAGAATCGAACCCTTCCTGCGGTCAGTTTCTACGAGCCGATCGGCGCCGATGACGAACATCCCGGGTACGCGAATGTAATGCGCGGCGACTTCCATGCCGCCGGGATCATCGAGTCGATCCAGCAAAGCTTCATTTGGGATGATTCCATAATCATAATTACTTATGCCGATAACGGAGGTTTTTGGGACCACGTCGCTCCCCAAAAAATTGACCGCTGGGGGCCTGGAACTCGGGTGCCGGCGATTATTGTCTCACCGTTTGCTAGACGGCATTTCGTCGATCATACGACGTACGATACGACTTCAATCATCAAACTTATCGAAACACGCTGGGGCTTGACACCCTTGGGATATCGCGATGACCATGCGGCGGATCTCACCAACGCCTTGCAACTTAAATAAGCGCTGTTAAGCGGCTACTCCAATTGATCAACACTCCTCTTTGATGGCTCCCGCCGCAGCATCATGCTGTGTGTACGGATTGGCCCGAGTATAGTGTGAGGGGATTCCCGAATCGGACTTTCTTCGATTCACGGACGACCGGCATGTGGGAGCCGGGCCAGATGGTGTCCCAACACGTGGTGTAGGAGCAGAACTCCTTGGCGGGTTGGACCGCCGTGTCAGGCTGCGATGAGAGGCAGACTGACGCTGAGATCATGGCCCAGGGGAGCGATGGTTTCCAGGGTCATATAGCGGGCACGCTGAACGGCCCATTCATCATTCTGTTCGAGTAGCAGTGCACCAACCAGCCGGGTAACAGCGGCTTCGTTCGGGAAGATACCCACCACCTCGCTGCGCCGCTTGATCTCCCCATTGAGGCGTTCGAGCGGATTGGTGCTGTGTATCTTGGTGCGGTGCTGTGCCGGAAAGCCCATGTAGGCCAGGACATCAGCTTCGGCATGGTCCATCAGGGCGGCGAGCTTGCTGATGCGTGGCCTGGCTTGATCGGCGACCTGTCGCCACTGCTTGCGAGCGGCCTCAGCATCATCCTGGGCAAACGCCGTGCCGATCCACGCCGAGACGATCCGTCGCTGCGTCTTTCCGGCATGCGCCAAGGCATTGCGCATGAAGTGCACGCGACAGCGCTGCCAGGTCGCGCCAAGCACTTTGGCAATCGCTGCTTTCAGGCCTTCATGCGCGTCGGAGATGACCAGCTTGACGCCGCGTAGGCCGCGGCGCGTGAGCGAGCGCAGGAACTCGGTCCAGAACGGCTCGGCTTCGCTGTTGCCGATGGTCATGCCCAGCACCTCGCGACGGCCGTCCGTGTTGACCGCCATGGCGACAATCACGGCCACCGAGACGATATGATGATCACGCCGGGCTTTGACATAGGTGGCATCCAGCCACAGATACGGCCACTCGCCTTCGATCGGACGGTGCAGGAACGTCTGCACCCGCTCGTCGATCTCGGCACAGAGCCGCGACACTTGGCTTTTGCTGATGCCCTCCAGCCCCATCGCCTTGACCAGCTCGTCCACCGAGCGGGTTGAGATGCCCTGGACGTAGGACTCTTGGATCACCGCGGTTAGCGCCTTCTCCGCCATCCGGCGCGGCTCCAGAAAGCCAGGAAAGTAGCTGCCGCGGCGTAGCTTCGGTATGCGCAGCTCCACGGTCCCAGCACGTGTCTGCCAGTCGCGATCCCGGTAGCCGTTGCGCAGGTTGGTCCGATTCTCGCTGCGCTCGCCGTGGCCAGCACCGCACAGAGTTCTCGGTCTCCAGTTCCATCAGACGCTGCGCGGCGAAGCCGATCATCTCGCGCAGCAGTGTCGCGTCCGAACCCTTCTCCATCAGCTCGCGAAGGGTGATCATGTCGTCGGTCATCGGGGTGGCCTCCAAGGTCAGAGTTGCGTGTTGCAACCCAACCCTACCCAGGAGCACCACGGTGACCACCGCTGTGGATAAGTGGCCTGCCTACTCCAGACTCTTGGCGGTACTCTTGGCGGTCGCTCCGGCAGGCCACTTACCCACAGCTCCTACACCACGAACTGGGACACGACCCCCGAATGGGCACAACCTCTCCGGTCGTGTTCACCCGAGCGCAGAAACTTGCCCAGTCAGCCATCAGCCTGCGGCGCTTCTCGAAGAGATCGCCGCGGCGATAGGCCGCCTCAACCTTGTCTGTCAGCGTGTGCGCGAGCGCCTGCTCAGCGACCTCGCGCGGATAGTTCGTCGTCTCCGCACACCAGTCGCGGAATGTGGACCTGAACCCGTGCACCGTTAGATTCTCATGCCCCGTCCGCCGCAGTAGCATCAGCATGGCCATGTTAGAGAGCGCGCCCTCGTTCCTCGCACCCGGAAACACCCAGAGCGTGGACGCACGAAGCGGCTCCATCTCCTCCAGAACGGCCAGGGCAGCATCGGAGAGCGGTACGCGGTGTTCCTGGCCGGCCTTCATGCGCTCGCCAGGAATGGTCCACACGGCTTCCTGCACGCTGATCTCGGACCAGCGCGCGCCGATGGCCTCATTGGTTCGCGTTGCCGTCAGAATTGTGAATTCGAGCGCTCGCGCGGCCACACCGTTCTGGTCCCGAAGCTCGGCCATGAACGTGCCCATGTCGGACCAGGGCAGCGCGGTGTGGTGCTTCACCCGAGCGAGCTTCCTTGGAGCAGGAAGCAGCTTGGCAAGATGTCCGCGCCAGCGGGCCGGGTTCTCGCCGGTCCGCCACCCATGCGCGGTCGCATAGTCGATGACGCTTTCGATGCGGCCGCGCAGTCGGGACGCCGTTTCAGGCTTCTCGCGCCAGATCGGCTCGAGGACGCGCATAACGTCGCCCGTCTCGATCGCCCCCACTCCGAGATTGCCGATCGTTTCAGAGGCCAGGGCGAGCGTCTGTCGCCATTGGCCACGATGCTTTTCGTTCCGCCAGCCAGCTTCGTGCGCGGCGACGTATTTGTTTGCGACTTGCTGGAAGGTCAGCGCGCCTGCAGACTGCCTTCTTCTGTGACCTGGCGGCTCGACGCTGCTCAATCGGGTCGACGCCCTGACGAACGGAAGCGCGTGCCTGCTGTGCGGCTTCCCGTGCATCAGCCAGGGATATGTCTGGGAAAGCGCCCAGCCCCATCTGGCGTGCCTTGCCGGCGATGGCGTAGCGAAACAGCCAGGACCGATGGTCTGCGTCCCGTACCTGAAGCCACAAGCCGCCACCATCGCCGTACCGCCCTGGCGACGTCAGAGCCTTGACCTTGAGAGCGCTCAACTTGCCGCTCGCCACAGAGGGCCTCCGCGAGCCAGCCCACAGGGGCCAGCCACCAATTCAGCCCACATTATGACTTGGGATTTACCGGGTCAAGCCGAAACGGTGGGGGACTGAATGGAGAGAATGTTCCTGCAAAATCGCCGGCCTTAAAGACGCTACGGGAGGCCCACGGATAACAGTGCGGCGGAGCGTCGCTCCCTCGAACAGCGTCTCCGTACTGTCGCTCCCTGTTTCATTCATCAACCCGGCGACCCGAAACAACTGAACTGACATCGCAGGGCGAACCGATGCAGCGCCGCCGGCCCTCAATCCTTTGATATAGTCGGTCAACATCCTGACCGAGAAGTGCCGCCTCATCCGGTGATAGCTCAGGACAACTGCCCCGAAATGGGGTTGGAGTGCCCGCTTTTGCATCGAATTCCGCCATGTGGTGCATCCTGGCAACCGAGTCACGTTCCAGAGTGATGCCTAGGAAGGGCATAAGGTCCGTCCAGACGGCATGCGGCAGATCAGCGTAGTTGAGAACGAGCATTGTGTTTTCGATGGCCTGCGATGCTGAAGCGAACACGCTGGCCAGGGCGCAGGCGCAAAATTCGCCGCGGGTCAGGCTCCCGGCCTCCCGGCTGGAAATGCCAAAAAGCGCGTCTGCCAGCGGGGAAGATTGCTGTACATCCATCCATCCGGCCGGTTTTCGCAGAAGCGAGGCAAGAATCTCCGCAGGCCTACGGTGAATCCAGACCATTGGCACGCTCGGAAACGCCCCACGAAACAAAGCATGATAACGAATGTTCCAACTTGATGTCTTCAGGATGAATTGCCGGTGTCCGGAGGAACGAGCGCGCCCGATAACACAAACCAGCCTCCCAAGAGCTTCGGCAAGTGCGGCAGGATCATAGCGCGCATAGCAGTCCACCAACAGGCTATTAACCGGTGTCGGTTCTGAGATCACTTGCATCCCTGGAATTTGGGAAAGCAATTGACCCGTCAGAGAGGACCCGCACCGCGAGGAATGGAAAATGACAGCTCGCGGCGGATCGAGCGTGCCGGGGACCAATGTCGTCAGATCCTCCAACCGAGTTTGCGACACCCGCGTCGGACCAGACCGCGACCAGCGGCGAACTGTATCGTCGAAGAACGCTTCCTTGAACGAGATCTCGCCAAGATCGCCCCAGTGCAGGTAGGGCGTATCATCTTCCACTGAGAGTGCAACAGGGACCCAATGTGAGATCGGCATGGAACTGCGACCCCACCAATTTCCCGGTCAGCCAATGCCGATCGCGACCGGCGTTTCCTGCCTGTTTCGGGATACCAGCTCCCGCTCATAGTCCTGACGTTTGATTTCGGACGCCTCATCGTGAAAGAACGTCAGCAGGGCATACCGGCTCCCCCGCGTGACATGGGACACTTCATGCAGCAATGAAGCTGAAAATATGATGCCCGCTCCGGCGGGCGCGCTGTAGGGTTGATCGTTGTATTCGGGAAAAATCAGGCAACCCCCGTCGTAATCGCCTGTGTTGAGATTGACCGTTATCGCGAACTGACGAAATGCGACGTTCGCGCTGCTGTTGTCGCGATGCCGTCTGAACCAGCCGTGAGGTGCGTCATAGCGCGCCAGCATCAGCCTGTCGGTATAGACGACCTCCACCTGAAAGGCCTTCGCTATCTCAGGAGCACAGCATTCTACCAATCGCTGCCGGAGTTCTGGATAAACAGGATCGTCACGGGGAATTTGCAAGTCTCTGCGACTCTTGACCGAGCGATCCACGTGCGAGAATGGCCTTCCGGCAGCATCGATGCCGGCGACCTTGCCGTCAACGGCCCGTCCGCACTCGAAGTAATCGATTAGCTCCCGGTACATCTCCTGTGATAGCACGTTCGGAAGCACAAGAACCGGGGCCGGCACGTCCGAAACCATTCGGTCCAGGGAATCGAGGCAACGCACCACGGTCCGCTCAATTGGATCCGCGGCGCAGCGCAATACCACCCGGATATTCCGGTCCACGACGGCGACGGTGATCTCCCCCATGGGGATCGCGTGGTCCGCAAAGAACTCTGCGCTGCAGTCGATAACCTGAATCTCGTCCTTCCCGGCAGGCCGCATCCCAAGTGCTGCAGCCTGCTCTGCCGGGGCCAGAACCAGCACGTCTGCCCTTCTCGCGCGAAACAGCGAAACCGCTGATCTGAAAGCAGTGATGACGCAGCTGACCTCCTCGATCGAGGCGTGCGCGATCAAGATGAGCACGGCCGGGGTCCCGGCCTGCCAATCGAACGAGTATCGGCGCCAGTCTGGCGCCCGGCCTTCGTCGAGCATCGTCAAACTAATCCATCCGCCTGCGGAACACGGACGGGAAGAAAATCCCTTAAAACCTGAAGGAACCGATAACGCGAAGTGCCCGCGTGCTACGCTGCCACCCGCACCCGGTCGGCCAGCCGGTTGCCCATCCTGTCGCCGAAGAAAATATCCGTCGTGACCTCGTCGACCGAGCGGCAGCCCGTATAGGCCATCGTCTTGTCCAACTCCGTGCGGATAATGTTAATCGCGTGCGCCGCGCCGGCTTGGCCCGCGACCGCCGCGCCATACAGCGTCGCCCGTCCGCACAGCACGCCCTTCGCTCCCAGCGCCAGAGCCTTGGCGATATCCGCCCCGCGCCGCACGCCCGAATCCAGAAGCACCGTCCCGCGCTCGCCCACTGCCTCCGCGATCTCCGGCAGCACGTCGATCGAGGCCACCGCGCTGTCCATGTTGCGCCCACCGTGATTCGACACGATCAGCCCATCCACGCCGTATTCGATCGCCTTCACCGCGTCGTCCGTCCGGTTGATGCCCTTGATCATCAGAATGCCGGGCCACTTGTCGCGGAAGATCCGGATATCGTCCCAAGAAAGCGAATCCTGCCGCATCACCTCCCGCACCGAGGGATCCGTCGTGATCGGCCGCCGATACGGGTCCGGATAATTCTCATACCGAGGCATGCCCGTGTTTCGCAGGTATTTCGACAAGACGCGCCCGACCCAACCCGGATGCAGCGCCACATCCATGGCGAAGCGCGGGTTTACCCGGAAGGGCAGGGCGAACCCGTTCCGCGCGTTATATTCCCTGTTCGGTGGAACTATCGTATCTGTCGTAACGATCAGCGCTTCGAACCCCGCCCGGTGCGCACGTTCGATCAGCTGGTACGAAAGCTCCCGTTCTTTCCACACATACAGCTGGAACCACAGCCGGCCACCCGCCTTCTCCGCGATCATCTCCATCGGTGTCAGCGACCCGGTGGCCGAGGTGAACGGAATTTTCGCCGCTGCCGCAGCCTTCGCGAGTTCCAACTCACCATAGTGCCAGCACAGGCCCGCGCCGCCCGTCGCCCCGATAGCCATCGGCATGCTAGCCGGCTTGCCGAACAGCGTCGTCGCCATGCTGCGATTGGAAACGTCCATCAGCGCCCGATGCCGCAGCTTGATCTTCTCGAAACCTGCCCGATTGTTGCGCAACGCAACCTCGTCTTCTGTGCCCCGATCGACGAACTGGAACACACCACGCGGCAGCTTCCGTTTTGCCGCCGCCCGCAAATCATTGATGTTGTAACAGCGATCCAGAACCGACATTCTTCGACGTTCCCCTTTAACTTCCCTGCCGTGTCTCCGGCAGAATGGCTCCGTTCAGCGGCAACCGCTCCCCGAGCCACAACGCGTGTAGCAGATGATCATCGCGCGGCCGGTCCGTCTCAGGATGCACCAGCACGATCAACCCTTGCCGGTTCAACATCAGCCACGGCACGAGCGAGTCAAACAGCTCCGTCCCGAATGCCACCTGGAACATCGCAGTCGGATGCGGCCCAACCGGTACGTCGTGCCATCGTCCCATCCGGATGGGCGTGAACCGCTGCTCGATCTGCTCACGCACCCAGGCTGCGGCCTCCTTCGTGTGTTCAGGGTCGTAGTAGATGTGCGCGTGATAGCCTTCAATCGCGCCGATATCCTTCGCTTCAGCCACCGATCTCATCCTCCAGCATTCGGCGCACGTCCTTCTTTGCCACCTTGCCGTAGCCTGATTTCGGCAATTCCGGCCAGAACACGAACCGCGCCGGCCATTTGTACTTCGCCAGCCGACCCTCCAAAAACCCCATCAACTCCTGCTCTGCCACCGCATGCTCTGCCACCAGAACGGCGAAGCCGCACTCGCCCCATTTCTCATGCGGCATACCAACCACGCAGGCCTCGCGCACGGCGGGATGCAACAGCAGAGCCTCCTCGATCTCGCGCGGATATACGTTCGACCCACCCGAGATATACATGTCCGAGGCGCGGCCCGTGATGTACACGAACCCCTCCGCATCGACGTGACCCAGATCGCCGGTGTGAAACCAACCGCCGGCAAACGCCTTGGCGTTGGCCTCCTCATTCTGGAAGTAACCATGCATGACCGATGGGCCGCGCACACAGATTTCGCCCGTCTCACCCGCGGCAACTGGCTGCGACGACGCGTCCAGGATCGCCACGTCTACCCCCGTCCGAGGATAGCCGCAGCTTCCCACCTTCATCGTCGCATCATCGACACTGTGCAGATGCGGCGGCAGCACGGTGATCGCGCCCGTCACTTCGCCCAGCCCGAAATACTGCACCAGCACGGGCCCCAGCTTCTCCAGCGCGTGTTTTTGATCCGCGCGATACATCGGTGCGCCCGCATAAATCACATACCGCAGGGACGCATGATCATACCGATCCACCGCCTCATGCCGCGTCAGCATCGTCAGGATCGTCGGCACGGTGAACATGTTGGTCACGCGATGGCGCTCGACCAGTCGCCACGCCTCCTCGCAGTCGAATCGGTCGCCGCTCAGCAACACGCTCACCGCGCCTCGCGTTGCTTGCAGCAGCGCATGCACACCAGCGCCATGCGACAACGGCGCCACCACCAGGGACGCGTCACGCTCCGTCATGCCCGGAATCAGATCCGCGATGTGGTTGTTGACGACGAAATTCATCTGCCCATGCGTCAACACCGCCGCCTTCGGCCGGCCTGTCGTGCCGGAGGTGTAGAAGAACCACAGGGGATGGTCTCGCCCCACCTCCACCGGTCGGTCCAGCGCCGCCGAACCGCCCGCCAACGCCTCCCACGACGCGCCCGGCCCATCACCCAGGGCCACCTCCACCCGCATCACCCGGTTCGCATCCCGCGCAGCCGCCGCATGGTCCGGAAATGCCGCATCGAAGATATGCACCGCGGCACCCGAGCTTTCCGCCAGATAGGCCACCTCCGCCGGCGTCAGCCGGAAATTGGTCGGAACCCACACCGCGCCGGCCATCCACGTGGCCCACATCGTCTCCATCATCATCACCGAGTTCCGCGCGTGCAGCAGCACCCGATCGCCCGGCTGCACCCCAGCCGCGACCAGAGCACCCGCCGCCGCCCGCACCCGCCCCGCCATCTCGCCCCACGTCCACACGCGCTCGTCACGGATGAAAGCGGGACGGTCAGGCAGCCGCTGGGCCGTCTGCAACAGAAGCGACGCGAGATTAGTCGTGGGTATCAGCGAACCGCCTCCAGGATAGAGACGTAGTTGGCCACCGCCGCCCCACCCATGTTGAATACGCCGCCGATGTCAGCCTTGGTCAGCTGCATCCCCTCCGGCGCCGTGCCGGTCAGTTGCATCGCTGTCAGCGCGTGCATGGAGACGCCGGTAGCACCGATCGGATGACCCTTCGCCTTCAACCCGCCCGAGGGGTTCACCGGCAGCTTGCCATCCTTCTGCGTCCAGCCCTCCAGCACCGCGCGGGCGCCTTGGCCTGTCGCGGTCAGACCCATCGCCTCGTATTCCAGGAGTTCCGCGATGGTGAAGCAGTCATGCGATTCCACGAAGGACAGGTCGTCCAGTTTCACCCCCGCGCTCGCCAACGCGCGCTGCCACGCATGCGCAGCGCCCTCGAACCGCGTGACGTCTCGCTTGGAGATTGGCAGGAAGTCGTTCACCTGCACCGCGGCGCGGAAGCGCACCGCCTTGCCGAGGCTTTCCGCCGTCTCCTCATCCGTCATCACCAGCGCTGCGGCACCGTCCGACACCAACGAACAATCGGTCCGCTTCAGCGGCGGCGCGACATACGGGTTCTTCTCGGAAACTTGCCGGCAGAAATCGAACCCCAGATCCTTGCGCATCTGCGCATAAGGGTTAGCCACGCCGTTCTTGTGGTTCTTCGCCGCGATCGCCGCCAGCGCATCCGACTGATCGCCATAGCGCTGGAAATACCGTTCCGCGATACGTCCGAACACGCCGGCGAACCCGGCGGGAATGTCGGCTTCTTCCTTCTTATAGGATGCCTTGAGCAGGATATCGCCGACTTCTTTGCCGGGGGTGGCGGTCATCTTCTCGACGCCGATCACCAGCGCGAAGCGGCCTCGCCCGCTCGCCAGAAAGTCCCGAGCGCCATGCACCGCCGCGGATCCCGAGGCGCACGCATTCTCAAACCGCGTTGACGGCCGGAAGCGCAACTCCGGCAAGTGCTGCAACACCAGCGAGGACGGAAAGTCCTGCGCCGAGAAACCGTTATTGAACAGGCTCACGAAACTCGCGTCGATGTCCGTGGTGGCGATCCCGGCATCCGCGATTGCCGCCCCGGCCACCCGGCCGATCAGGCTCTCGATATCCGGGTCGTCCAGCTTGCCGAAGGGTGAATGCGACCAGCCGACGATGCATGCTTCCGGCATCTTGCTCTCCTGCGAACCAATCGCCGGAGCTTAGCCCCTCGTTTGCGCCTCGGAAACCGGGGCATATCGGGCCGCGACCTCCTCCGCGACGGCCGTCGCGGGCAGAAGCCGCGTCCCGCCCAGGAAGATTTCGCTCACGGACCCATCGGTGCGCATCAGCCGTGCATCCTCGTGGTAACTCTCGTACCCATTCGCAGCGACAATCCGGCCGCGGTCTGGCTCCGTCACCTCGATTTCGGACGTATCCTGGAACGGCTTGCCCATCCGCGCGCCGGCGACCAGCACGCGGTTGCCCATGGCACCAGGTCGACCACGCCCCACAGGCTCCACCACCGCCCGGTCCATTCCGCCAGACTTGCATCCGGCACACCGCGCGTCGCGAACGCACGCAGGATATGCACGATGCCCTCCAGCCAGTATCCGGCCCAGCCGTCGATCGCGTTAGTCAACACGGAAACCGTCAGCGCCCGGTCTAGAATCATGCAGGTCTGGGAAATGTACCCCTGCAGTCCCCCGCCATGCCCGAACCAATTCCATCCCTCGAAGGAGCCGCTCATGGTCCCCAGCCCGTACCACCGCTCCAGGCTCGCGTGCGGATTGCGCCACTGCCGCCGCGTCATCTCACGCCTGCTCTCGACCGACAGCATGCTGCGGTCAGCCTCTGGCGACAGCTGCGCATAGAACCGCGCCAGGTCGCGCGCTGTGCTGACGAATCCGCCCGCGGGCGCCGTGGCGTTCAACGTTTGATCCCCCGGAATCACCAACCGATGCCCGAGCAGCGCCTTGCTGCTGTGTCCCCGCGCGAATGGCGTGCCTACTGGCAGCGGCATGTCGGGCGTTGTTTCCGTCAGCCCTGCGGGTTCAAGCACCGTTTGCGTGATCCAGTCGCGATACGGGGCGCCGGTGATCGCCTCAGTCACCAGGCCCAACAACGCGTATCCATGATTGGAATACTTGAAACGGGTGCTCGGGGAGATTGTCGGCGGCGCGTTCAGGTCGGACAGCACCTCCTCCGCCCCCGGCGAGGGGCGTCGGTCCTGGAAATATCCGGCGTCCGGCGCATCACGCCGCAGGCCGCCACTGTGCGACAGGATCTGTGCCAGCGTTACGCGCGCGACCTCCGGATGCAGGCCGGTCAGATGCGTCCCCACCGGATCATCCAGCCGCAATCGCCCGGCTTCGCGCAGCGCCATGATCCCTGCCGCCGTAAAGCTCTTGGAATGCGACGCCACCCGGAACCGGTGCCTGGGCGTGAGCGTTTCCCGCGTGGAAAGATTTGCATGTCCGAACGCCGTCTCCAGCACCGGTTCGTCACCGTGCAGCACCGCCACGATGCACCCCGGCTGCTCTGATAGACGCAGCTGTAAGCCGAGCCAGGAGGCAATGTAATGGCAAGCAGGCGCAAGCCAGTCCGGATGGGTCGCGGTCATCCCCGATCTTAACACCAGTGAAACAACCCCGGAACTGTTGCCCCCGGCTTGCATGATGTAACAGGTTGCGCATGCAAAAGCAGTGCGCGATCGCTGTGATGGCTAAGGCGCCGATCGCGGGCCGTTCCAAGACCCGTCTCGTGCCGCCGCTCAGTCCGGAACAAGCCGCACGGCTGAGCGGCGCGTTTCTGTCGGACATCACCGCCAATATCGCCCTGGCGGCGCGTGACGCGCCTATCGATGGCTGGGTTGCCTACGCTCCTTCGGGAGCTGAACCGATGCTTGTCCCCTGGGCCGGTCCTGGGACGCGTCTGGTGCTAGCCGACGGCAATGATGACATGCCGGCATCCATTCAGGGACTCGGGCGCTGCCTTCTCCACGCGGCACGAAGCCTGTTCAAGCTTGGCTACACTGCAGTTTGCCTGGTGAACTCTGACAGTCCGACCTTGCCGACAACGATCCTGACCCAGGCCGCAGCGCTGCTGCTGCAAGATCCAGAGCATGTTGTGCTGGGTCCTGCGGAGGACGGCGGCTATTACCTGATCGGCATGGGCGCGCCGCACTCCATGCTGTTCGCTGACATCACATGGAGTTCGGCATCAGTCGCCGAAGAAACACGTGTCCGCACGAAAGAGATCGGCTTGACGATGACCGAGCTCGCTCCGTGGTACGATGTTGACGATCCGACTTCGCTGCACCGCCTCGCTGCCGAAATCGGTGCGTACCCGAATGGGTCAGAATTCCTCGCCCCGATAACGCGATCGTGCCTCAGGGATTTCGGTCTCGCATGATAGCACTGGGGACGCTCGGTGCCGCACTCATTGCGCTGACTTTGGGCGGCCTCGCCCTGCACGTGCCCGGATCAGTCAGTGTCGGCACAATGCCCCGTACATACCTGTTCATCCTGCTCCTCGCGGTGGCCGGAGCCGTGTATCTGATCGCGGTACGCCAGGTGCTAAGGGCTCCACTGCCGATCGGACGCCGCGCATTGCCGCTTGTCGTCGCTGTGGCACTTGCGCTGCGCGCGCCTCTGGTTCCAGTAGCGCCGTTCCTGTCCAGCGACATGTACCGCTACGTGTGGGACGGTCGCGTCGCGGACGCCGGAATCAATCCGTATCGCTACATTCCGGCTGACCCGGCCCTGGCATCTTTGCGCGACAACGCCATCTATCCGCACGTCAATCGCCGAAACTATGCGCGCACCATCTATCCACCGGCCGCGCAAATCGTTTTCGCAGCGGTCACAGCGATCAGCCCGACTGTCATTGCCATGAAGCTGGCCATGCTGGCTTTCGAGACAGTGGGCATGGTTTGCATCGTGCTGCTTCTGCGCCGCGCCGGCCTGCCCGCGGTGCGCTTGCTGATCTACGCCTGGAATCCATTGACCGTTTGGTGTTTCGCGGGCAACGGACACGTCGATGCCATCGCGATTGGTTTCATCGGCCTCGCACTGATTGCCGCCGCGGTCCAACACGCGCCGTGGTCCGGCGTCGCACTGGCGCTCGCGACACTGACGAAGTTCCTGCCTGCTTCCATCTGTCCGGCGCTGTGGCGCCCATGGGACTGGAAACTGCCGCTTTGCTTCCTGGCCGTCTGCGTGCTTCTTTACCTTCCATATTCCGGTGTGGGAGCGCACGTGCTGGGCTTCCTTCCCCATTACGGCACGGAAGAAGCGATCGCCAACGGCCAGGGCATCTGGTTGCTCGCGGGTCTCGGCATGCTCGGCACGCTGCCGGCCTGGGCGACGCCGGCCTACCTGGGCGTCGCTGTTATTAGTCTCGCGGTGATCGCGATCATTCTTACTTTCCGACCCCGTCCCATGGACGCTGCCGCCCAGGTGCGCCTGATGTGCGGTCATGCGGCGATCCTGGCAGCCTGCACCGTCGCGGCAATCAGTCCGCACTATCCCTGGTATTTTGTCTGGCTCGCCGTTCCGGCCTGCGTGCAGCCGTACCGGGCCGTTCTGTGGCTCTCGATCGCACCACTCGCGCTGTATCTTGATCCATGGCGCGAATACTTCATCTGGCCGTGCTTGCTTTACGTCCCGGCAATCGTGCTGGCTCTGCGGGAACACCTTCGCATGGAACCGCGCCTCGCCGCGCAGGGAAGCCGCTAATGTCCGGAATCGATCCGCGCCGCTATTTCGAAGCCGTCAGCCGAACGCGGGCCGAGCATGCAAATGCTCCGCCCGTCTGTCTGTATCTGGAGGTCACCAACCGCTGCAACCTGCTCTGCGAAACCTGCCCGCGCACCTTCGAGGAGCTTGAGCCGCCCGCCGACATGAGCTGGGAAACGTTCACCCGTATCGTCGACCAGGTACCCAATGTAGCGCGCGCCGTTCTGCATGGTGTGGGTGAGCCGATGCTCGTGCGCGCGTTGCCGCGCATGATCAGCTACCTGAACGCGCGCGGGACATACGTGCTGTTCAACACCAACGGCACACTGCTGCGCCCTTCGAAGTTCCAGGAGTTGATCGATACCGGCCTGGATGAGCTTCGCGTCTCGCTCGATGCAGCTGACGCGCCGACATACAAGCTCGTGCGCGGACGTGACTTCTTCGCCCGCATCGTACGCGATGTGCGTCGCTTCATTGATTATCAGCGCGAGGTAGGCGCGTCCACACCACGCGTATCGTTGTGGCTTACCGGCCTCAAAGAAACGATTACACAGCTTCCCGAATTCGTCCGACTTGCCGCGAAGATGGGTGTGCGCGAAGTCCACCTGCAACGCCTCGTCTTCGACGAAACCGGATTTGGCATGGCGCGCGCCAATTCATCCTTGTTCGAGCGCTTGCAACAGCAGGAACAGGAGGCGATCGCCCAAGCGCGGGAGATCGCGGCGGACCTGGGCATCACATTCGACGCATCGGGCGCAACCGAGCCGGGCCTTAGTCTTCAGAAGGAAACGCCGGACCAGCCTTGGTCTCTGTGTCGGCGCCCCTGGTCGCTGATGTATTTCACCGCCCACGGACGCGCCTTGCCCTGCTGCATCGCGCCATTTTCCGCGCGCGGCTACGAGACCTACACCCTCGGCGACGCCAAGCGGCAGAGCCTGGAAGAGATCTGGAACGGACCTGCATACCGCGACTTTCGCCAGGCGCTGCTGTCGGACGCACCGCCGAAGCCGTGCGAGAATTGCGGCCTGCGCTGGAGCCTCTGATCCATGGGCGCCACCGTCGCGGCCGTGATCCCGGTGCTGAACGAGGCAGGCGCTATCGGACCGACAGTGCGCCAGTTGCCGCAGTCGCTGATCGACCAGGTCATCGTGGTGGACGGTGGCAGCACCGACGGCACACAGGACGAAGCTCGCGCTGTTGGTGCCGAGGTGCTGCACGAACCTCGGCGCGGCTATGGCCGTGCCTGCCTATCCGGCGCAGAACGCGCGCACGCGATGGGTGCCGGCGTCGTCCTGTTCCTGGACGGCGATGGTGCCGATTCTGGCGAATGCGCAGCCTCGCTCATCGATCCGGTGCGCGACAGTCGTGCCGATTTCGTGCTGGCGTCGCGCACGGCCGAACGGGAAAGCGGCAGCATCGGCCTGCATCAGATCGTTGCCGGTCGTCTGATCGGACGTGCGGTGGGGCTGCTCTCCGGCGTGCGCTACACCGACATGTGCGCGTTCCGCGCAATCCGCACCGATGCACTGCTCGGACTCGGCATGCAGGAGATGACCTACGGTTGGAACCTGGAGATGCAAATCCGCGCCGCGTCTGCTGGCTTGCGTATCCAGGAGATCGCATTGCCCTATCGCAATCGCATCGCCGGCCGGTCCAAGGTGGCAGGGAATCTCCGCGGATCGCTGCGGGCCGGAACACGCATCCTGATCACGCTCGCCCGCGTGTCGTTCGAACTCAGGAGGGCCTAATCCGATGCGAACCAACCCGTTCCTCGATGCCCTGCTCTTTATGCTTGGTTACGACGACAACTATAAGCCGTTGGGCGTCTGGCAGTATCCCCTGATCGTTCTGTTCGACGTACTGGTGGCACTCAATATCGTGCTTCTGATCGCCAATTGGCGATCAGATTCCGCCCAGCGCACCGGCCGGAATATATATCTCTGGATCGCTCGATCCCTGCTCGGCGCCATGTGGTACCAAGGCACGCTCTGGAAACTGCCGCTGCCCGTCTCTGGCGGGTTCAAATACTGGATGGATCAGATTGCACACAACGCCGCGTTTCCAGCGATGGCAAACTTCTACAACGATGTGCCGATTCCCAACATCGCCTATGTGAACGCTGTTGCTTATGCTTCCGAACTCAGTTTCGCCATCGCTCTCATGTTGGGCTTCATGACACGCGCGGCCGGGGTGGCCGCAATGGCGCTGAGTGCAAACATCCGGCTCGGCTTGTATCACAACGGGTCGGAGTGGCCGTGGCAGTACGCATTCCTGATTCTGGTCCTGGGCTTTCTCGCGCTCGATGCAGCCGGACGCGCCTTCGGCATCGATGCCATGCTCCACCGAAGGATGGTCGGCCGCTCGTTGCTCGCGCGGCTCTACCTCGCCCTATCCTGAACTCCGCACGCCCGAGCCGCCGCCGCAATCACATCCAGCGATGCCCGCGCCCCGTCCTGCTCTCCCTTCTCGAAGTCGCCCTCGATCTGGGCCATCTGATTTGTGACATGCGCAAAACATAGCACCGAAGCGCGACGCGCGCGCGCAAACGCATACAGCGCCGCAGCCTCCATCTCGACCGCCAGCGCGCCCTGCGCGCGCGCCGCGTCGATCGCTGTCTCCGTCTCGCGATACGGTGCGTCCGTCGTCCACGACGTACCGCGATGCACCGCCAGTCCGAGTCGTGCGAGCCCCGCCATCGCCTGCTCTACCAGCACGCCATCCGCGTCCACCGCCGCGGACGGCGATAGGTAGTGCAGGCTTGTGCCCTCATCGCGCAGCGCACGATCGATCAGCACAAAATATGGCGTCGGCCCGAGCGGCACGATCTGGCCAGCAGACGTCACACTGATCAGCAGTTGGCAGCCGGAGGCAAAAAGCTGCTCCGCCACAATCACCGCGAATGGCGCACCCACGGCAAGACCGACGACGCCGATCTCCAACCCGCCATGCTCCGTCACGTCCATATCCGTGTGGTAGCAGGCCCATCCATCCGCCCGCTTCGACAGGCCGGTCGCGCGCAGTGCGCGGACGATATCGCCGTCCGGATCGAGCGCGCAGACAGCCGGCACATTCGTCTCCGGAAGGCCACGCTGCCGTCGCGCCTCTCGCAACAAATTCTCCGGCCGGAACATGGACGGCGCGTCATGATCCTTCGCCCGCAGCAGCAACGGAGCGTCCTTCACGGAGCCGCCCCCTGCGCCTGAAGATACCGTTCAACGTACGGTCCCCAGATCGCCGACCCGCCGGCGCCGAAGAACAACCCATGTCCATCCCGCCGATATGCGGGTGCCTGCACAAATGTCGCGCGACCACCCGCCGCCGTGAAACGCGCATACATCGCTTGCGCGATGTCCGGCCCGAAGAACGTGTCGTTGACTGCATAGATCCACAGCATCGGCGTGCGCGCCGTCGCGCCATAACGCCCCGCCGCCGCTTCCAACACGTCCGGCCGGCAGTTGTTCTCGGGCTGGTTGTGCTCGTGTCCCCCGCGTCCACCCGCCATCACCACGAATGCGATCACCTCCGGATGTGGCACGCTGTCATAGGCGATCGCGCCCCAGCCACCGGCCGATTGTCCAACGATGATCGCCCCGTCCCGTCGCACGAACGGCAACTGCGTCATTGCGGCCACTGCTGCGCGCGTGTCGCGCACGCTCTCCAGCCCGGCATGGAAATCGTCGGGATTGTTGCATCCGCCCTGATCTTCGGCCCAGGTGCCGCCGGTCGAGCCATATCCGCGTCGCAGGATGAACCCGACCACGTAGCCGCGGTCCAGGAACCACCGCGTCGACTCCGCATCGCACGTTCCAAGCGTCATCGTCGGCCGGGAAGATGCGCTCGGCGGTGAGCCATGATTGATCAGCACCAGTCGCGCCGGCCCGTCACTTGCGGGCCGGCAGACACGAGCCGGCTGCATGTGCTGACCTTCCGCATCGATCACCGAAAGGCGAAGTCCATCTGCCGGACGGTCGCCTGTGCGCTCGCGTAAACGCACACGACGCAGAGCAGAACCAGCGCCGCGGCGCGCACCCTCATCCATTCCATTGCAGGATGTATAGCCCTGCGTCGTAATCGGTGGCGTAGATCAGCCCCTCGTGTGTCACCAGCAGATCTGCCGTGTGTCGCATCTTTGCCCGGCCACGCAGTGGCTCCATCCAATGCGTTGGCATCGGCGGCACGAAATATCCGATCTCCCGTGGACGGAACGCATCCCCAGTGTCGTAGACCCGGACCCCTGCGCTCTGATACGTCGCGAACACCGTGCTCGAGCTCTGCCACGTCCCTGGCCGGTTCTCGTGCAGATTATGTGGTCCGAACTGTCCCCCCTTCGCCACGTAGTCCTGCTCTGCAGGCACTGGAAACGTCGCAATCGAAACCGGATTCTCCGGCGTCCGGATATCGAACATCCAGATACGTTTCATCTGCTCCTGATCGATGTTCTGCGTCGCCTCATCCGCCACGATGCACAGTCCGCGATCGTGCAGCGGCAGAGCACTATGCGTCCCCCCGCCGAACGGCGGACACCACCGCCGATGCACGATCAGCTTCGGCGTCGACTTGTCCGTCACGTCCAGGATCGTTAGGCCGCCATCCCGCCAGCTGCCGTATGCCACGTCGTCCGCCACCACCGCGTGGTGCAATGCCGTTCGCCCCGTCCAGCTTGGGGTCTCTCCTCCCGCCGCATACATGCCAGGCACCCACCACCGCCCGACCTCCTGCGGTCGGGTCGGGTCCTGCAGGTCAACAATGATCAGGATATGGTCGGTGAACCCGTCCAGCAGTGCGGACGCATAGGCGTAACGGCCGCCGGTCCACCAGATCCGGTGCAGGCCCAACCCCTCCACCTCAAGAAACCCGATCGGCTTCGGATGGGCGGGATCCTTGATGTCATAGATCCGCATCCCCGCCGAGTAATCCTTCCCGCGCTCACCGTAGCGCCGGCTGTCCACCTGTGCGTAAGTCGATCCGCTATAGTAGTCCTTGATCGACAAAAGTGCCTTCAGATCCAGCTCTTCCACCACCAACAGCAGGTCCTCTGCCGCCTGGCAGTGTAGGCACCAGGAATTTGGATGATTCGGAAGCACGCCCACGGGCTTCGGCGCGCGCGGATTGCGCACATCGACCACGTTCACACCCCGGCTGGTGCGCGTCCCCAGATAGGCATATCCGCGCGAGACCATCACCTGCACGCAGTCGCCATGGCCGTTGCAGTCGGTATGACCGACGAAACTGATGTTGTGGGCTGCTTCAGGCGTCATCAGACTCACTCACCACGCAGTTGCGGATTGTCGAACACTGGATGGCGCATCCGGCGCAAGGCGTCAGTCAGCGCCGTCGCCAGATCGCGCTTCTCTGCCTCCCCAAGGTGGCCGGCGATCTCCTCGCGCATGTTTCGCGCCACCAGGAACAGCCGCGGCACGCGGCCCGGCTCATCTTGCAGCAGCACGTTCAGCCAGGCGGGCGACAGGCTTCGCTCCTCGCGCGTTCCCCGCGCATCCGTCCGCACAATGCGCAGCGCGTCGCGCGACAGCAGCACCACCTCGGACGCACGCGCCCGTCGCGCGTTGAGCCGCAGCAGCAGCAATGCGGCGCCGACCTCGACCACGCTGAACCCGATAACCGGCCACGCGCGGATCAGCAGAAAGCGCAGCGTCGTCAGCGCCGCCAAGCCGCAAATCACGAGCATCAGCACGCGCAATCCCCGCGGCGACAGGCTGCGATGGGGCACGATCACCGCCTCGAACAGGATGGCATCCTCGGGCACGGGAATAGGGTAAACCAGCCAGACGAGTTCGGGCAGGGGAGGGGGGATGCGCTGGAATCGCGTGCTGCAGGTGGTCGAAGCCCATGCGGAAGGTGAGGTCGGCCGGGTCGTCACAGGCGGAGTCGGCGATGTGCCTGGCGCCACGATGTTCGAAAAGCGCCTTTATCTCGAACGCCACCAGGATCAGCTTCGCAAGCTTCTGCTGTTCGAGCCGCGCGGCGGCCCGGCGGTCAACGCGAATATCGTCCTGCCTGCGTGCGATCCTCGCGCGCAAATGGGCTACGTAATCCTCGAATCGACCGAATATCCGCCAATGTCCGGCAGCAACACGATCTGCGTCGCGACCGTGCTGCTGGAAACCGGGATGCTACCGATGCAGGAGCCGATGACGGAGTTGGCGCTGGAAGCGCCGGCCGGCCTAATTCACCTGCGATGCGAATGCAGCGGTGGCAAGGTGCGCGCGGTGCGATTCACCAACCAGCCGTCCTTCGTGCATCACCTTCAGGCGCCCATCGACGTGCCCGGCCTGGGGAGCCTCGTGGTCGATGTCGCTTATGGTGGCATGACCTACGTGCTGGTGGATGCCGCCGCCCTCGGGTTCAAGCTGGTGCCGGACGAAGCGCGCGCGCTGTGCGAACTCGGCCAGCGCATCAAAGCGGCGGCCGACGAACAGCTCGCCGCCGTGCACCCGCTCGACCCGCGCATCGCGGGCATCTCAATCCTGGAGTTCATGGGCCCGGTGCGGCACGAAAAAGAGGGATTACACGCGCGCAACGCCGTCGTGGTGTCGCCGGGACGGCTGGACCGCTCGCCCTGCGGCACCGGTACATGCGCGCGGCTGGCCGTCATGCATGCGAAGCAGCAGATCGCAACAGGCGAGACGTTCATCCATGAATCGGTGATCGGTTCGCGCTTCGAAAGCCGGATCGAGCAGGAGACAATGGTTAGCGATCGGAAGGCCGTGGTGGTGAGCGTGGCGGGCCAAGCGTGGATCACCGGTTTGACGCAGCTTGGACTCGATCCGGACGATCCTTGGCCGAATGGCTACACGCTGTCGGACACGTGGCAGCAGGCCGTATAGGAGCTCTACCGGGCTGCCGCGCTCGCCGCGGCGGGTGCGGCCTCCGTCTCCACGCGCTTCCCATCGACGAACAGATGCACTGCATCATCTGGAAACCGCAGTGCGATCGCGTCGCCGGCGTTGGCGGAGCGGCCGAACCGCTCAAGCACCCGGACTGACTGACCGGCGAGTTCGGCATAGATCAGCGTATCGTCCCCGGTATCGTCGATTTCCGCCACACCGGCGCGGAGCCATGGTGCCGGTAGGCCGCTTGCGGGCTGCCACTCTACGTATTTGGGGCGGATGCCCAGCACGCCGGACTCTGCGCGCGGCGGTGCGCGCACCGTGACCGTGGCGGCGATCAATCCGCCTTCCAGCACGCAGCGCACCGTGTTCCCCGAAATCATCAGCGACACCGGAAGCAGATTCATCGCGGGCGAGCCGACGAACCCCGCCACGAACAGATCGGCCGGACGCAGATAGATCCCGTCCGGCGTATCGACCTGCGCCACCGCGCCCTGGTTCATCACCACGATCCGGTCGGACAGCGACATCGCCTCGCTCTGATCGTGCGTGACATAAACCGTCGTCACCGGTACCTCGCGATGTAGTTGCCGGATCTCGGTGCGCATCTGCAGGCGCAGCCGCGCATCCAGATTCGACAGCGGCTCGTCCATCAGGAACAGCTTGGGCCGGCGGATCAGCGCGCGCCCTAGCGCGACACGCTGCTGCTGACCGCCCGACAACTGGCGGGGGTAGCTGTCGAGCAGCGCCTCAAGCTCCAGCAGCTTCGCCATTTCGTTCACGCGCGTTGCACGCTCGGGCGCCGGGATGCTGCGCATACGCAGCGGAAACTCCAGATTCCCGCGCACGGTCTTCGACGGATACAGCGCGTAGTTCTGAAACACCATCGCCATGTCGCGCTCGCGCGGGTCGGCGTAGGTGATGTCGGCGCCGTCCACCAGGATGCGCCCGCCGGACGGCGGCACCGCGCCCACGATCATGCTGAGCAGCGTGGTCTTCCCGCAACCGCTCGGTCCCAGGATCGTCACGAACTCCTCGTTCGTGATTGTCAGGTCCAGCGGTACGACAGCTTGCACTTCTCCGCGGCGGGAGGAGTAGGTCTTGCTGATACCTTCAAGTGAGATTTGCGCCATCAGTATTTCAGCGCTCCCTTCGTGAGCGCCGCGATGAAGTATTTCTGTAGCACAAGGAACACCAAAATCACAGGAATGCTCATGGCAATTGCCGTCGCGGTCAGGCCGCTCCAGTTCGGTACGCCCTCCGAAAAATAGGAGAAGATGCCGAGCGGGAGCGTGCGCATGTCGGCCGAGGAGATCATCGTCAACGCGTAGAGGTATTCATCCCACGCCAGGATAAAAGTGAAAATCGCCGTCGCCACGATGCCCGGCATCGCGGGAGGAATCGCGATCTCCAGAAAGGCCCGCCATGCGCTCGCGCCATCCAGCCGCGCCGACATTTCCATATCGGTCGGGATTCCGTCGAAGAAGCTTTTCAGAATCCAGATGTTCAGCGGCAGGCTGAACGTCAGATATGCGATGATTAGCGAGCCGTACGTGTCGATCAGCCCGAAATCCTGCATCAGGATGTACAGCGGGATCAGGAAGTTGACCAAAGGGAAGATGCTCTGGAGCAGGATGCCGTACAGGATGGCGTTCTTGCCCAGGAAGCGGAACCGCGAGAATCCGTAGGCCGCTGGCACGGCGACCAGCAGCGACAGCACCACGGTGCAGCACACCACGATCAGGCTGTTCAGGAAGTAGCGCGGAAAGTCCGTACCGGCGACTGGATCGGCTGTGACCAGCGCCCTGTAGTTGGCAAGCGTGACTGGGCTCGGAAGCAGGCTCAGGTGTGCGCGGTAAAGCGACGTCTGCGGCTCCAGCGACGCTGTCAGCATCCAGCCGAACGGTACCAGCGCAAAGAGCAGGAAGAGGATCAGGCCGAGCTTAGAGGAAGCCTGGCGGACAATCGGGTGCGCCATTTTAGACTGTTCCGACCGGGCGCCGGCTGAGCGAGCCGACATAACTGATCGCAAACACCATCAGGATGATCATCACCACAACCGATGCAGCAGCCGCACCGCCGAAATTCAGATTGGTGAAGGCGGAGTTGTAGATGTAATTCGAGACAATCTCCGTATGATTGAGCGGTCCGCCGCTGGTCATGATGTAGGGAATGGTGAAGGTGTTGAAGTTCTGCAACGTCAACACAACGCTGGTGATGATCAGGGTGCGGCGCAGATAAGGCAGTTTCACCTCGAAGAACGCGCGGGTAGCCGACGCGCCGTCCAGCCGCGCTGCCATCACCGTGTGCTCCGGCACGCTCTGCAGCCCTGCCAAAAACATGATCATGGCGAACGGCGTAGTCTTCCAGATATTCACCAGGATCACGGCCGGCAACGCCCAGGTGAGCGAACTCAGCAATGACACGGGTTCTGACAGGACGTGCCACGACAGCAGAAGCTGGTTCAGCAGCCCGTATTCGCCCTGATACAGCCACAGCCACGCATAGCTCGCGATCACGTAGCCCACGATGTAGGGCATCATCAGCGCCGCGCGGATCGGGCCCCGGAACCACGTCAGGTCGTTGATCAGGACAGCAGCAATCATCCCGAGCAGGATGTCGAACACCGTGCTGGCGAGAGTCCACGTAACGGTGATCAGCAGCGAATTCAGAAACACCGGATCATGCAAAACCGCGGCATAATTCGCCACGCCGTTGAAGTGGGTTTCCGTGGTATAGGACGGGGTCGCACGAAAACTCAGGTAGATGCAGTAGACGAACGGGTAGCTCATCACCGCAACGATCACCAGCACCGCGGGCAGCACATACGGAATGCCGGCGAAGCGCTCGCGCAGACCCGCACGAACGCTGCCGGCCGCGACCGGCCGTCCCGGAGGGCTTACCGCGTCCAACCGGTTACGCCATCATCTCCTTCACCTGGCTCGCAGCATTTGCCGCTGCCTCCTTCGGCGTCGACTTCCCGGTCAGCACCTGCTGGATCATCATCGGGACGATGGTGTTCCAGATCTGCGCGCCCTGAGTGACGAGCGGCACGTTCACGCCATACGGCAGCATCTTGAACACCAAGTCGTTGAACGGCAGGCCTTTACTAACCTCCTGCTCGAATGGCGCGTTGCGCGCCTCCTCGGTCGATGCTTCCGACCCCGCGCCGGTGCCAAGCCGGATATTCCAGTACGGCGACAGATAGGCGCGCATCAGCGCGATCGCCGCTTCCTTGTTCTTGCTCGTGGCCCGGATATGGAAGTTCGATCCGCCGAGCACGACCGCGCGGCGGACCGGCCCCGCGGGAAGCAAACCACCACCCATCTCCAGGTCGGGTTTCAGCTGCTGCACCTGCTGCGGGAAGGATGGATGGTCGATGCACATCCCCATTTTTCCGTCCAGGAACAACGTCTCGACATTCGATTGATTGTCGCTCAGCGCCGATGGCTGCACGCTTTTATCGACGCTGAACATCTGGTGGTACTGAGTCAGCGCCTGCACCACACCGTCATCGCCGAGGCCGACCTTTTTCCATGTCGGATGCGGGTCCAATTCGTCGAAAATCTGCCCGCCATAAGCCCACGCCATCGGCATGAAGCGATAGGACGTATTGCCGTTCGTCTGCTGGGCGCACATGCCGTAACCATAGGCGCCGGTCTTGTCGTGAATGGTCTTTGAATAGGAAACCAGATCGGCCCAGGTCTGCGGCGGTTTCTCGGGATCGAGGCCGGCCTGCTTGAACAGGGCCTTGTTGTAGAGCAGGAACATGACCTCGTTGTTGGTCGGAATGCCATATAGGGGGCCTTCCGAAGCGCCGTTCTTCCGGCAGCTCAGCAGCGCCCCCGGTATGAACTGCTTGAACGGAATCCCCAGCTCCTGCTCCGTGATCTCCGCCACCTGTCCGGCGCCCACGAATTGCGCCGACCATTGAATGGCAGTGCGCGCAAGGTCCGGCACCGCGCCCGAGCGCCACGCCACTGTCAGCTTCGGCAGCAGGTCAGTATAACCGAAGATCGTGTTACGGAAGTGCAGGTCCTTGTACAACCCCGGAAAGAACTTCGTATAAAACTCCGCCTGCGCCTGCTCTCCCGGGATCGAGGGCGCATCGGACCAGTCCCACATTTCCAGGTTGCCCTTGATGCCAGGCATCGGGGTGACGTTCGGGCCATTGGGGGCGGCAGCGGCAAATGCATGCGTCGGCAGCGCCGACGCGAGGGCGATACCACCGGCAGCCTTCAGGGTGGCACGGCGCGAGAACCGGCGGTCGAGCATGGCTGGCGTTTCCCTTCGTTGGACCTCGGACGCCAGGGTTTTACGTGAACCCGGGACGCCGCGCCACTGGGGGCTACTTCAAAGAAGCCAGAGCGTCCATGACCGCCTTCGCGTGACCCGTCACGCTCACCTTGCGCCAGACCTTCGCCACCTGCCCATCCTTGTCGACCAGGAACGTGCTGCGCTCCAGACCCATGTATTTCCGACCATACATCGATTTCTCCACCCAGGTCCCGTACGCCTCCGCCACCTGGGTCTCAGCATCCGACGCTAGCGGAAATTTCAATTGATACTTGGCGGCGAATTTCTCCAAGGCCGGCATCTTGTCCTTCGACACGCCGATCACCTCAGCCCCAACCTTGTTGAACTGAGTCAGCGATTCCTGGAAAGCGCACGCCTCCTTGGTGCAACCCGGCGTGTCGGCCTTCGGATAGAAGTATAGGACGAATGGCCGGCCCTTCATGGCCGCAAAACTCACGGTGCGGCTACCCGTCGCCGGCATAGAAAAGTCCGGGGCGGGGGCGTTTTCCTCGATACTCATCCAATCTCTCCCACGATACGCACGAACGCGGCGCGGACCTGTTGCGCCATCCTATCGACAGTGGCGCGTAATGCGCTTGCGTCAAGAAGGCCCGTCGTGCGCAACAGCGGCGCCAGAGTCGCCGCGGGCAGATCGTCCGGCACCACGCGCCCGATGGCGATGCGCAGTATGCCCTGGATGGTGCGCCAGAACCGGTCGGCTCCAATCAACATCTGCGCATCTTCAGGCGCCAGGAACCCCGCCTGCTCCAACTGGTGCAGCGCCTCTCGCGTGGTCGTACTGCACACCTGCGGGCATTCGCGCGCGTGGATCAGTTGCAGCACCTGAGCGATGAACTCCACTTCAATCTGACCGCCGACCCTCAGCTTTACGTCCCACAGACCATGCGGCGGCAGGTCCCGCATGAGGCGTGCTCGCATCGAAGCCGCGTCGCCCCTGATGCGCTCCGGTGGCACCGGCGCGCGGATCGCCTCTCTAATCGCCTGCTCCACAGTGTCCCGCAGACCCTTGGGCCCGGCGATGACCCGTGCCCGGGTCACTGCCATGCGTTCCCACGTCCACGCATCCTCGGCGTGGTAGCGCCGGAAGGCGGGCAGAGAGACAGCAACTGGCCCCTTATTCCCCGATGGACGCAGCCGCATGTCCACCGCATAGAGTTGGCCGTCCGCCCCAGGCGCAGTCAGCGCCGCGACATAGGCGTTCGCCAGGCGGAGGAAATACTGCGGCGCCGACAACGTACGCGCGCCCTGCAATTCCGTGGCGTTCTCCGGATGGTCATAGACCAGCATAAGGTCGAGATCCGACCCGGCCATCATCTCCCGCCCGCCCGCCTTGCCCAGCGCCACGACCGCCATCTGGCCGCCGGGAATCGCGCCATAGCGGCGCGCGAAATCCCGTTGCACGGGAAGCAGTAATTCGGACAGCGCCGCATCCGCCAGCGCCGTCCGCCGTAGCCCCGCTTCGTCGGCATCGAGGCGCCCTTCCAAGGTCGCCGCGGAGATCGCGAAATCCTCCTCCCGCACCGTGCGGCGCACGATCGCGATTTCGTCTTCCAACTCACGCGCATCCTTGAGGCGTACGGACAGCAGCGCCCCGGGATCGGTCGGACCATCGCCCGGCGACAGCAATCCTTCCAATGCAGCAGGGTGATGCGCGAGGTGCTCGGCAATGGATGGCCCCGCACCGAGCAGCCCGGCAAGGCGCTCGATCAGAGCAGGATTGTGCTCAAATAGCGCCATGAGCTGCACGCCCCCGGGGAGACTCGACAGGAAGGTGTCGAAACGGCCGAAGGTCGTATCCGGCTGATTTTGATGCCCAAGCGCCGTCAGGATGGCGGCCAGCGAGCGGTCCAGAAGCTCCCGCGCGCGCTGCGATCGGAATGCCCGGATACGCCCAGATTGCCAGCCGCGCACTGCACCTACGATCCTGCTCGCGTCGTGAAAGCCAAGGCCATGCAGCGCCTCGACCGTGCTGGTCGGGGAGGGATCGTCGCCGCGAAAATCCAGCATCGTCGCAAGCGGATGCGCCGGCTCCGCCTCGATGGATTCGAATACGGTCGCATAATGCGCACGCACCCGTTCAAGGTGCGCGGATATCGCCGCGGCGAACGCGTCGCGGTCCGGATAACCCATGAAGGTGCTGAACCCCGCGAGATCATCCACACGCTCCGGCAACGTGTGCACCTGACGATCGGCAACCATCTGCAATCGATGCTCGACCTGCCGCAGGAATACGTACGCGGCGGATAGATCGAGCGCCGCTTCGGCCGGCAGATGGCCAGATCGGGCCAGCACCCTAAGCGCACCCAGCGTGGTCGGGTCACGCAATCCCGGATCGCGGCCGCCCCAGACCAGCTGCAGCGTCTGCACCAGGAACTCGATCTCCCGAATGCCGCCCCGCCCCAGCTTTACGTTCAGTCCAGGCAGCCCGTCCGTCACGCCGCGATGCGTGTTGATCCGCCGCTTCAACGCGGCGATATCCGCCACGGCGGCGAAGTCTAGCCCACGCCGCCAGACGAACGGCCGGATCGCGTCCAGGAACGCCGCGCCCGTCTCGCGATCGCCAGCGACAGGCCGCGCTTTGATCATGGCCGCGCGCTCCCAGTTCTGGCCCATGCTTTCGTAGTAGGTCAGTGCCGCCGGCAAGGAGACGGCAGGGGGTGTCACCGCAGGGTCGGGACGCAACCGAAGGTCGGTGCGGAATACGTATCCCTCTGCGTCCCGCCGCTCGATCAGTGTCACCAGATCCCGCGCGAGCCGCGAGGTAAACCCGCGCAGCGCATCGCCCTCGGTCCGTTCGGTGTAAATCGGTGCGGCCGGGTCGTAGATCAGGATCAGGTCAATATCGCTCGAATAGTTCAGTTCCCGAGCCCGAGCTTTCCCATGCCCAGGATGGTGAAGCCGCTGCCGCGCGCCGGATGGTTCGGATCGAGGCCTCGCACCTGCCCGGCCGCTTGCGCTGCGAGCAGCAGGTGCGCCAACACTAGGTCGAGCGCCGTTTCCGCGAGCTCGGCCAGCACCGCGGTGAACCGCGCCAGCGGCCACAGCCCGCCGATATCGGCCAGCGCCGCAGTCAACGCGGCCGCGCGCCTCGTCCGACGCAGCGCGGCGGATAGCTCCTCGCGCCGGGAGGATGGAGACCACGCGCGCAGTTCCGAGAACGCGCGATTTACGACCGCATCCGGTCCCTCGGCGACGAACGCCAGCACAACCTGCGAATCGCGCAGCACCAAGTCTGACAGAAATGGGCTGTTCCCGCCGATCGCGCGCAGCATCGCCGCACCCTGCGGATCGGCCGCCAGAGCCGCCATTTTGGGACCAGTCTCGCTGAAGCGCTCGATCAGCCGTGCGGCGGCATCGGGATCGGCCGGCGCGGGCCACGCCGCGATCGACTCAGTCAATCCGCCGCAAGCTCCGCCGCGGCTCGAGCCGCTTCGGTCAGGAATGTCTCCAGTTCTCGCGCGCGGGTCTCCGCCGTGTGCGCCTTCAACGTGTGGGCCAGAGCCGCCCGTCCGATGGACGCTCGCCGCGCCTCGGGCCAGCGCAGCGCGCGCACCACATCGTCGGTGTCTCGCGCCACCACAATCTCCCGCCCCGGCCGGAAGAAGTCGTCCAGCCCAGCCCATTCATCGGAAATGATCGGCACGCCGCACGCTGAGGCTTCGAACAACCGCACGCTCGGACTCCATCCTGCCCGCACCATGTCGGCACGAGTGACGTTCAACGTCCAGCCCAGGCTGGAATAGAATACCGCATGCTCCGCGGGCCCGAGGTGCTCGATCCGATCGACATTGGCGGGCCAGTCGATATCTGCCGGATACTGCGGACCGGCGACTACGAAACGGCGCTCCGGCATCATCCGAGCGGCATCGATCAGCAGCCGCTCCAGCGTTGGCTGCCGGTCTGGGCTGTACGTGCCAAGATAGCCTAGATCCCAGCGGCGCTCGAGTTGAACCGCATGATGGATCGCGGGATCAACGGCGCAATAAAGCGGCCGAGCCAATCGGGCGCCCCATTGTCGCTCCAGATGTCTCAGCGTCGGGCCGCCGGTGAAAGACAGATAGAGATCGAACAGCCGCACTTGGTCCGGCCGCAGATGCGCTGTCTCTCCGGCCTCCAGCGATCGTAGTGTCACCGGCGTGTCGATGTCATAAAACGCGACGGTTCGGGCGCGCCGGACCACATGGTCGATTACTGCCGCACCTTCCGGCACGTAGGACCCGATGATGATCGCATCTGCAGCCTCCATCGCCCGATGGAACCGGCGCAGATTGTCGATGCCGTCATAGAATCGAAGCGTGCAGAAATCCGGTTCCGGCAGGTCCCGATGTGCTGCGTACCAGGGCTGTTCTCGTTCCAGGAAAAGCAGGTCATGCCCGCGCTGATGCAGAGCTTTCAGCAGCGCACGATAAGTGGTGGCGTGCCCGTTGCCCCAGGACGAACTCAGGCTCAGCCCGAGGAACACGAACCGCATCTCTAAACTGCCATTTCGCGTGTAACGGCCAGCGCGTCCCGCAGCAGCCGGTCCACTTTGGTGGCACGCTGCGCGTAGGTGTGCTCGCGCAGGATACGCGCACGTGCGGCAGCCCCGATGGCGCGCGAATCATCAGGTGTCAGCGTGGCCAGATGCTCAACCACGTCTGCGCCGTCGCGTGCCACCAGCACTTCGGTCCCGGGCTGGAGGAACAGCTCGATTCCCTCCCACGCGTCGGTGATCAGACAGGTGCCGGCGCCCGCTGCCTCGAACACGCGCGTTGCCGGGCTGAACCCCATGCTCGCCATGCTGTCGCGTGCCACGTTCAGCACCGCCAGGCAGGAGCAGTTGAATGCGTTGTGCATCCCTGTACCCACATGCCCCAGCCGGCGGATGTTTGCCGCCATCGGCTTGTCATCCCAGCCTGAGCCGCCGAGCAGAAACCGCTTACTCGGCAGTGCGGCCGCCGGGCGGAAGAAGAATGCTTCTGATCGCGTTTCCCGATCCGGCATGCGGTTGGCGAGGAATCCAAGATCGGCCGCCATCGCCGGATCGGGCGCTACAGGGAAATGTGTCGCGGGATCGAGTGCATTGTAAATCGGCACGCACTCCCGCGCGCCCAGCGACCGGTAGGCTTCGATGACCGGAGGGCCGCCGCCATAGGTCAGTACCATATCGAGTTCCGGCAGTCTCCGGCGCAGAGGATGCGCCGCATCGGCCCGCATCTCGGCAATGGTGGCTGGGGCGTCCACATCCCAGAACACGCGCACGGCACCCGGTCGGGGCGCGGTGGTCAACGCACACACCAACTCGGTGTCGAACACGCCGACGCCACTTGCCTTCACCACCACATCGGCGTCCGCCGCGCGATCCAGCACGGCGCGCAGCCCGGCGTTCGTCGCCGGATAAACCACGACGCGCGCCCAATCCGGTGGATCGATGTCGCGATGTGCCTGCCGGTTATAGGCGTCGGGTTCGTAGAATGTAACATCCCAACCCGACGCGGCGAGCGGCTGCAAAAGCCCGCGATAATACGTCGCCGCGCCGTTCCAGTATGAGGAGACCAGGGAGGAGCCATAGAACGCCAGCCGGGGCATCACGCGGCCTCTGCCGTTTGCAATTGCGCTGCAATCTTCAGCAATTCGTCGGCACGATGATCGCAGGTGTGGTGCGCGCGAATGGTCGCCAGACCGTGCGCGGCCAATGACGCTCGCAGTGCCCCATCATGCATCACATCTCGCATCATCCCAGTCATTTCCGCCGGATCGCGCGCCATCAAAAAATCCTTGCCTGGCGTGAACAGCCCTTCGCTGTCCTGCCATGGCGCGGAAAGCAGCGGGATGCCGCACGCGAGTGCCTCGAAGACCCGAATGGTCGGAATGCCCGGCAAATGCGTGGCGTAATATCGACGCGGCACATGCACGGTGAACAGGTGATGGGCAAACACCTCCGGCGCCGCCGTATTCGGAATCCAGCCGTGATAGCGCGCGCCATAATCCCGCAACGTGCCCAGCGCGTGATCCGGATAGCGCACACCGTAGATATCGAGCGGGATGCCCAATTCGCCGGTCGGTCGCAGCAGATAGTCCCGCAACTCGGAGGAGCGTTCGTCGTCACCCCAGTTACCGATCCACACAGCTGCCGCGCGCTCGCCTTCGGTTTCCGGCGGACGGAACAGGCGCGTGTCTGCTGCCTCGTGCCAGACAAACACGCGCACACCGCGGCGCCGATAAACCGCGGCCAGTGTTTCACCGAACGCCAGCACGCCGTCGTAGCCGGACAGATCGAACCGTGCGATCGCCTCAGGCTCGGAGACGGCGCGGTGATGCGTGTCGTGAAACAACAGCGTGAACCGCCCGCCGGCCATGCGCTGGCGTCCTATCGCACGCACAAGCGACGGCTCGTTCCATTCGTGCACGATCACCAGGTCCGCACCGTCCAGCATCGCGTCGATATCCGGCCCCAGAAACCGTACGCACCCGGCCAGATCGGGGAATGCGCGCTCAAACGCTCCCGTCACCTCTTCTCCGTGATCAGCGACAAGATTCGCTCTGCTCCAGCCGTTGCTAGGCTCGAATGCAACCACCTCGTGTCCGCGGGCGATCAGTGCGCGCAGCACGCCACGCAAAAAATGTGCGTTGCCATGATTCCAGCAGGAGATGAGCGAGTGGGTAAAATAAGCAACGCGCATCAGGCAGCCAATCGCCGCGAGACGAACCCCGCATGCACGGCCCAGGTCTGCGCCGCCATCGCCTCGGGCGAGTAACGTGCCGCACGGGCGCGCGCCGCCGCTCCAAGCCGGGCGGCATTCTCCGGGCAGGACAGCATCGCGTGCATCGCCTCCGCGAGCCCGCCCGCGTCATCCGGCGCGACGAACACGGCGGCGCCGTCCCACAACTCCCGAAAGGTCGGAATATCCCCCAAGATCAGCGGGCAGCCTGCGGACGCGGCCTCCAGCACCGCGAATCCGAATGGCTCGTAGCGCGCTGGAGAGACGAAGAAGGCAGCCTTGGAGTACTCGCAGGCCAGCGCCACGCTATCCAGCATCCCCAACAGATGCAGGTTGGGTGTCGGCACCGCGGCGCCGTTCGGCCCAATGCTCGGACCGGCAGCGCGAACGAGCAAGCCGGAAAGCCGGGCCGCTTCGTCCAATGTGCCGATGTTTTTGGCGTCGTCCCACAGTCGCCCGGCAGTGAACCCGTGCCCGCGCGGCGAACGCGTCAGGTTCATCGAGCATCGACCATTCCAGATCGGCTGAACCCGCCTCTCCAAACCGTATGTTTCGGTCAGCGCTCGCGCGAACGCTCGGGTTGGCGCAATCACCGCATCCGCCCGCCTAAGACCGAGCCCGGTCAGCGCGGCACGCCACGCCAGATCAGCCGGCAACGGTCCTGACCGTACCGCGGACCACCATGTGCCGACGCAGGAATGTGCCGCCGCCACGACGGGCGCCGGCCAAGATCCGAACGCCGTGTATGCCGGCGCGTGAAGCTGGATCGTCTCCGCGCCCCACTCCCCCGCAAGATCAGCCAGCGCCGCAGACGCGGCGGCTACGTCGGCCTCATTCTCCGCAAGCCAATCCAGCGGCAGTCCGGTCGGACGCACGGAGAGGCCAAGGACCTCCATTGCATGGCCCACTCGGACGGCGTCGGGGGTAGGACCCATGACGGCCAGCAGCACTTCCGCCCCACGGGCTCCAAAGCCGGCTGCCAGTTCCAGGCAGTACCGCCAGACTCCTCCGACCGAGTCGGCCGTCAGCATGATGCGGTGCGGTCCCATCACCGCGCCGCCTCAAGTTCCGGCAAAGGAAGGGGACGCGCGTCCTGGATATCGCTGAACCGTTCGAACTCGATCAGGTAATGCGCGTGGGCCCGCTCCCAGGCCCGATCGTCAGGCTCGCCCCAGCGCCTGCGGTAATCGGGCGAGGACGGATACGGAAACAGCGGCACCGGATCGTTCGCCCAGACGCCGTGGCGCTGCAGTTCATCCCGCCAGGCAGCGACCATCGTGGGATTATCCTCCGGTGAGCCGATCAGATTCGCCTGCACGAATGGGATACCGCGGCGCGCATGGATCAGCAGCCGCGTCAGGCTGTCCGTATCCAGCCGGCAATCCTTGTCCAGCGCGTCACGTCCCGCTTCAGTCAGAACTCTCAACACCCGCTTCCACCGAGACACACCCAGCCGCGCCGAGCAGTTCCAGCATTTCCGGTTTCCACAGATCGATCCGCGTCTGAACGCCGAACTGAATCGGGCGTTCGCGCAGCGCCTCCAGCAACTGCCGCCAAGGCAGGAAGATCTCATCGACGAAATAGACGTAGCGCACGCCCTGCATGATCAGCCGATCGATCTCTTCCACCAGCAGCGGCAGATGACGGCGCCGGTAGCGGTCGCGAAAGTCGATCTTGGCGCAGAAGCTGCACGCATAGGGGCAGCCGCGCGACGCTTCGACTTCCGCACCAGGGCCCTCAGGCGGGGAATCGAACCGATGATGGTAGTGATGATGCCGCGCGATCCAATCATCGGGCCAATTGAGCGCCGGCATGTCCGTGAACCGGGCCGCGCGCGGCCCGCCGTTCAGATGCAAACCGCCATCGCACCATGCGGCACCTGCCACATCGTCCGGCCGTCCGGTATCCGCGAGTTCCGCCAAAGCCTCTTCCGGCTCGCCGCGCAGCACCACGTCTGCGCCCAGCTTGCGCAGCGCCGTGCCCGGCGTCGCCGACCCATGCGGCCCGATTGCGACACTCAGTGCGACACCTCGAAGATGATCCAGCATCCGCCGCGGGACCGTCAGTTCCGGCGGCGCGCAACGCCAGAACAAGTACGACGGCGCCGTCGTCACCACGATCATATCTGGCCCTAACGCACGCACCTGGTCGGCCACCTCCTGCTCCGTCAAACCGAGCAGATGTCCGTCCACCATCATCGTCTCGTGTCCGCGTGCTTGAAGCATCAACTGCGCGCAGCCGAGTTCCAGCGGCAGATGCGGCTCCCGACACCCGAAATAGATGCTGCCGCCAAAACGCCAGGGCGGATTGATCAGCGCAACTCTCATGCCGCTACCGGCTCCCGCTCCGCCATCTCATGCAACAGGCGGGCAATCCCGATCCGCCAATCGGTCGCTGGCGGCAGATCGAGTTCCGCCCGGACACGCCGCGCGTCAGCGACGAACCAGCGCTGATCATTCGGCCGCCATTCCGCCATGCGCACCGGAATGCGTCGGCGAAGCTGCTGTTCGATATGCCGTATCAGCCGCAACAGGCTGATCGCATTATCGGGGCCGCCGCCGAGGTTGAACGCCTGCCCCGCAATGCGCCGTATGCCGCGCCAGGCGCCGATATACGCGTTCACCGCGTCATCGACATACAATATGTCGCGCACCTGCCGCCCGTCGCCGTAGATGGTGATCGGCTCGTTCGTCAGCGCCTTCATGACGAAATGCGCCACCCATCCCTGATCCTCTGTGCCGAGTTGGCGCGGACCATAGATGCAGCTCATGCGCAGGACGGCGGTGGGCACACCGAAACTCTCGGCGTAATCTAACACATACTGGTCCGCTCCGCCCTTGGAGCAACCGTATGGCGTGCAAAAGCACAACTTGCGGTCCTCATTGACCCCATATCGAGCCAGAGTTTCGTCAGCTGGCCGATATGCCTCCTCCGTGCGGACCAAACCGATGTCCTCGAGCCCGCCATAGACCTTGTTGGTGCTAGCAAAAATCAACGGCACGCGGCGGTGTCGGATCGCCTCGAGCAGCCTCACCGTGCCAAGCAGATTCACCTCCAGATCGGCAATCGGATCTTCCAGGCTGCTGGTAACAGCGACCTGCGCGGCGAAGTGGAACACCGCCTTGGCATCGCGTGCCGTCTCCGCCACCGCGCGTCCGTCCCGGATGTCCGCGATCGTCACCGATATCCGGTCCGCATGGCGCTCCTTTAGCCATCGCAGGTTGTGCTCCACCCCAGGCCGCGCCAGCGAGTTCGAAGACCAGCACCTGCTCGCCGCCGCTTGCGAGGCGATCGGCCAATGCACTGCCGATAAATCCCGCGCCTCCGGTGATCAGAACGGGCGCGGTCATGCCACCAGCCCCCGCGCTTCCAACTCCTGTCGCGCCTGCGCGACGCGATCTACCGCACGCTGACGCCGCACCCACTCGGCCAGTTCCACCATCCCAGCGCGCATGTCCTGCGTTGGCTCAAACCCAAGGCGCTCGCGCGCCAGCGAGATATCGGCAAAGCAGTGCCGGATATCGCCAGCGCGGGCCTTGCTTAGGATCTCGGGCTCAAGCTCCGCTCGTCCCATCGCGGCCGCGATCCGCTGGCCGATCTCGCGCACCGTGACGGCCTGTCCGCTGCCGATATTGAATACGCCGCCCGCAGCGCGCTCTTGCTCTAGCGCCAGCATGAAGGCCCGCGCGATGTCGCGCACATGCACGAAGTCCCGTCGTTGCTCTCCGTCTTCGAAAACCTGTGGCGGCTTTCCGTTCAGCAGTCGGGACGCGAAAATAGCCAGCACGCCAGTGTACGGGTTCGACAGCGCCTGACCTGGCCCGTACACGTTGAACAATCGCAGCGCCACCGCCTCCATGCCGTAGGTGGGTGCCACGGTCAGAACCAGCCGCTCCTGCACGTATTTCGTGATCGCGTACACGGAAGCGAGCGTTGGGCGCTTCCACTCCGGCGTCGGCAGCGGTGATAACGGCGATCCTTCCGCATCGGTCGGATCCCATCCGGCGCCGGATCGCCCGTTGCGCAGAGCGTCCTCGATCATCTGACCGTCCGCCGTCCGATACAAACCCTCGCCGTAGATACTCATTGACGATGCGACCACGATACGGCGCACCGGATGCGCGAGAAGCGCCTGCAGCAGTGTCGCCGTACCGAGGTCGTTCGCGCCGACATAGCGGTCGATCTCGTACATGCTCTGACCTACGCCGACCTCGGCCGCGAGATGAACCACCGCGTCGATACCGTTTTTCAGCGACTGGCTCACCAGATCGAGATTCTGGACGTTGCCGACAATCAGCTCCGTCTCTCGCAGGATCGGATGAAGCTTCTGTCCGGCATGTACCTGCTCCACCAAATCGTCGAGCACGCGAACCTCATATCCGGCAGAGAGTAGGGCCGAACAAAGATGGCATCCGATGAAACCGGCCCCGCCGGTGATCAAAATCCGTTCCGTCACGCCATTTCCCTTCACAGCGCCTGTTGATTGGATCGGCCCCAGAGCGAGGATCAATTCGTTGGCCAGCGGTCGCAGCGAGCGCAACACGGGATTGGGAAGAATGTTCCTTCACAGGCGATTGAGGGCTTACGGAGATGCAAGAAAGGAATATTCAAAGCGACAACGAATGGGCCGGATTACGCTGCCTGACTAAAAGAAGACCGAGACATGGTCAGACAACATTCGGCATTCATGCTTGAATGCTTTGGGGCCGCTGATTCTCGTCTGCCGTGCTGAGCAGTTTTAGTGTGGGTTCATCGTCATGGGGGAAACAGCATCAGGTATGACATGCCAGTTACAGCATTGGACGTCTGATCAGCCCTCCCGCTCAGCGTTGTAACAATGAGGTTAGATCGGCGGCGGCATGTTACGGAGGCGGAGCAAGTGCCGGGAAACCAGGATTGGCATATGCCGTTCATTGCCCTTATCGATCACAGTGAGAGACGGAGATGACCGCACATCCGCCCCCTGTTCCTCCGGAACAGCAGTCTGACAAAGCGCCCAAATCAGGGAAAAGCGAAACTGACCGGACGGAGCAGGCCAAATCGCCATCGGTTGATTCCAACGCGAACCAGTCTGGTGATATCAAACAGAACACTCGCAACAAGGGTTACCAGCAAGACCGATGAGCGAAACGCGGACAGGCCGTGATACCTCGATCCGCACCTACAGGGCGAAGCGCAACTTCGCTGTCACGGATGAACCGCCGCCCGCGCCCGAACGCTCGGGCGGGCGGGACGGCGCACCTATCTTCGTCGTTCAGAAACACGCGGCTCACCGTGCCGGCCTGCACTGGGACTTCCGCCTGGAGCACAACGGGGTCCTTTGGAGCTGGGCGGTGCGCAAGGGGCCGTCGCTCGATCCCAAGGACAAGCGCATCGCGGCCCATGTTGAAGATCATCCGCTGGATTATGCAGGCTTCCAGGGCACCATTCCCGACGGCCAGTACGGCGCCGGCACAGTGGAAACGTGGGATCGTGGTACGTGGGAGCCGTTGGCCGATCCCGATGCCGGCATGGCCAAAGGCGACCTGACCTTCGTCCTGCGCGGCTCGCGGCTGAACGGCCGCTTTCATCTGGTACGGATGAAGCCCAAGCCGAAGCAACGCGGCGACAATTGGCTGTTGTTCAAAGGGCACGACGAGGCCGAGCGACCCGGCGCGGACGCGCTGACCATCGAGCAGGAAATGCTAGCCCCTCCGCCCGCGCCGCGCAGGCCGGCCGGCGCTCCGGCCAAAGGGGCCAAACGCGCCACGTTGCCCAAGTCGCAACAGCCACAGCTCGCGACCCTGGCCGAAGACCCGCCCGAAGGACCCGGCTGGATTTCTGAAATCAAGTTCGACGGATACCGGTTGCTCATTTTCCTGGACCACGGGAAGGCCCGCGTCATCACCCGCAACGGTCTCGACTGGACAACCCGCATGCCGGCCGTGGCCGACGCCGCCGCGGCTCTTCCTGTCGAGACCGCCTTGCTCGACGGTGAGCTCGTGTTTCTCCAGGACGACGGCGTGTCCAGCTTCCATGGACTGCAGGACGCGCTCTCAGCCGAGCAGGACGGACGGCTGAACTTCTACGTGTTCGATCTGCTCTACCTCGACGGCTGGGACCTCCGTCCCTGCCATCTGATCGATCGTAAGAACGTGCTCCGCGGGCTGTCCCCGTGGTCCGGCATGCTGCGCTACAGCGACCATTATGAGGGTGACCTTGCCGAAATGCGGCAGGAGGCGTGCCGCCGTGGCCTGGAGGGTATCATCTGCAAGCAGGCCAACGCACCCTACCGGGCTGGTCGCAGCAGAATCTGGCTGAAGCTGAAATGCCAGAACAGGGAGGAGTTTGTCGTCCTGGGTTGGACGCCGCCCCAGCGCAGTCGAACAGGCCTCGGCGCCCTGCATCTGGGCTATTACGACCGGCAGGGCCTCCTGCACTATGTGGGGGGCGCCGGAACTGGCTACTCCGAGTCAGAGCTCTCCAACCTGCGTACCCGCCTCGACGATCTAGCCGCCGATCCCCCTCAAGGACTACTGGTTGCGGGTGATCCGCTCGATCCGAGTATCCACTGGGTCCGGCCAGAGTTGGTCGTTGAAGTGCAATTCGCGGGTTGGTCCGGCGCCGGTCGCCTCCGACAAGCTGTCTATCTGGGCCTGCGGGAGGATAAGGATGCGAAAGAAGTCGTGCGAGAGCCACCAGACCCCGAAGCGACGCGCACTGCTATCAGCCCCCGGCCTGGACGCGCGGAAGCCGCCCGCCAGCGACCCAAGATCGCGGTGCCACCGGAACGACCTGCTGCCCACGCCAGCCGCATCGTGACCGCCCACGCGCCGAAAGGGCCTGAAACAGTCATCGCCGGCGTGAAAATCACGCACCCCGATAAAGAACTGTGGCCGGGCATCACCAAGCACGACCTTGCTGACTACTGGCAGGCGGTCGCGGATGTTGCTTTGCCAGGCTTGACGCATCGGCCGCTCGCCATTGTCCGCTGCCCCGAGGGGATTGCTGGTGAGCACTTCTTCCAGAAGCGCGGCCATGGCCACTTGCCGCATCAGATTCGGGAGGCAGAGGCCGACGGATCGCCCTATCTCGCCATCGACGGTCTCGACGGGCTGATCGCCCTAACCCAGATGTCGGCCATCGAACTCCACCCTTGGGGTGCGTCCGAGGCCGACCCACTGCACCCCGACACGCTGGTTTTCGACCTGGATCCGGGAGATGACGTCGCCTTCGCGGACGTCGTGAAGGCGGCACAAGATGTTCGCGATCGCCTGAAAACGCTGGGGCTGCAGTCGTTTTGTCGTACCACCGGCGGGAAGGGTCTGCACGTCGTCGTGCCGATCACGCCCAAGCCTGATTGGGACGAAGCAAAGGCGTTCTGTCACGCTTTCGCCGAGACGCTCAGCCAGGAACAGCCCGACCGCTTTCTGCCGACGGTCAAGAAAGTGGATCGCAAGGGCCGCATTCTGCTCGATTGGCTGCGCAACGGCCTGGGTGCAACGGCCGTGTCGTCCTTCTGTCCGCGCGCTCGCTCGGGCGCCACCGTGGCGACGCCGCTCGCCTGGTCGGAGGTCACCGCCAAACTTGATCCCACCCGATTCACGATGAGAACCGTGCCGGAACGGTTGGCAAAACTGCGGGCCGACCCGTGGGAGGGTTTCCGTACCTTCGATCAAAGCCTGCCGGAAATTCCACGCGAACGAGTTAAGCCAACCCCGGGCGGCTCCAAACGTCCCGTCATTGTGTTCGCGCAAAAGCCACGGGCGAAACGCTGATCAATCATCTAATGGACCAGGTAGATCGAGCGCGGAGCGAAGTCGCCCCTCGCCGCGCCGATAGAGCATCGAATATGCGGCTGGAGCCAATATATCTGGATAAGGCCTGAAGCCCTCCACGACCTGATTGAATGGGACAGCGCCGCATTCCGGCACCATGCATTCGATCTTCCCCTTCGGGCACTGACTGAACTTGCAAAGCCGGCCCAAATGCCGGTCGGTGCCCGGCTCGAACAGGAACACATCGACCTGGTGATTCGCGACGCTGATCCCCGCTCCGGATTCGAATGCGTCACGCAATGCGCGGCTTGCTTCGCGACGGAGAGCCTGTAGCCGCTCTTGCGTATCCAGCCACAGCGCAAAATCGAGATCGCCGCACTCATGCCAGATCTCGATGTCCGCCCGACGGAACTCCCGGAAGCGCGGCACTTCCTTCCACAACGGCTTTGCCACTGAGCCGATCACGGCGATCGCAACCACCTCCTGGAACGTTGCCCATGCGTCGGTCACGACATCCGCCGCAATCCGGAACTCGCGTTGGCGCGCCAGCATACGACGGTTCTCTTCCCCGATCACCAACGTACGCATCCCTCAGGCCAGCAGTTTCATCAGGTTGCGCTTGCGTCCGAACTGCGCCTTCACCTGCTCCACATATGCCGCATGCTCTCTCGCCTTGCGTAGCGCCGCCATGCGGGCGATCAGCGAGACCACTTCCTCGTACGCCTTGTTGCCGCCTGCTTCGGCAAGCTGAGCCACCCGCGCCTCATAGACACGGAGCGCTTCTCGCGAATGAGTTTTTTCGCATGTGCGGGCGAGGGTTTCCTGAGTCCCGGTCGAAGCATCGTGCGCGTGCACGGCCGCCCAAGCCTGGTCGTACAGCTTCTCCTGAACCAGAATCCGCACATAGAAATCCGCCGGATGATACCACGGTGATCGTTGCGCCTTATCAAGCCGAGCCTGGAGGAACTGTAGCGCCCGGTCCCATGCGGCGATCCCGCCGATCTGGCGCAGCCGGTCATAGAGTTCCTGGCTTGGCTGCTTCTCGAAAGCCCTCCATAGCCGCGATTCGGCATCCGCAGCCCGGCCGCCTTCAGCAGCAATGTGGCGCAAAACACCACAAGTCGGTCATCGGATGATTCATCCTCGAAAACCCATAACCCTTCCTCGGCATAGGATAGCGCCTGTCCATCGCGGCCCTGTTCCGCGCAGAACGCGGCAAGCTGCTGATAGTGCCACGGCGAGGTGAGATCCTTTGCGCGGAGCGCAATTCGCGCCTCGATATCGCCCTCCCGCTCGGCAAAGACATCCAAAATCCTTTTCAGCCGGTCATAATGCCCGTCGGCTAATTCACGTCGAGGGCCGGAGCGGGTTGGCAACTTCTCCCACGCCGCAACAGCGAGCCTGCGATATTCGGCCAGTCCTGCTTCACCCAGAATATCCTCATAGGTTTGGACTGCGTCATAGAACGAGCCGAAACCGTCCTGCATCTCACGCCTGAACAACTCGCGCGCCAGCATCACCGGATCGGGTTTTGCCGTCTCGGCGGCAGCACGATGGATCCTGCATGCTTGTTCAAGCAGGGCTGAACCGTGCCCATCCGAATCGTCGATGCGCTCCAAGGCCTGTTCGATCCGGTCCACCGCACGCAACGTGAGTGTCAGGGCGATGGCCGCATGCTGGCCTCCCGCGATCGCCTCAATCGCATCGAGTGCCGCTTCGACCTCTGCCGCCCAACCCTCGGCCTCGCGATACTCGATGAAGTCGCGGACGCGCGTGGCGCCGTCGATCGCGCGCCGGAGCCGGTTCTCCAGCGTCTTCGGATCATTTCCCGCGGCGGCAGTTGCCAAATCCAGCTTGCGCAGCAGGACCGGGTCGGTTTCGGCTTGTGCCAGAATGATCTGGATCAGGGATTCGGGACTTTGCTTGCGCAAATGGGCCGCGATGCGAGAAAATACGTCATCCCCTTGCGCTACGGGATCAAGCGCATTTGCCGCGAGCGCCGTGGCGACCATGTGCTTGCAGAAGCCCCAATCCTCGAACGCTGGGCAGGAGCATTCTCCGCCGATGTCTTTTCGCCGACCGGTAACGACGGTGCGATAATTCTCCGACCCGGCTACGCGGGCCAGGACCCGCTTTCCATCAACACCGAGAATCTCTACGGCGCCATTCGCGCAGTAAGCCTCTCCCCGTTTGAAGACGGCATCACCCGCGAGCGCACGCAGCGCGGCGGAATCGAACCGAGGTGAGGGAAGGGCCGTCATATCGGCGGCCTCAACACCCCGTCCTCCGCGACCAGCCTTAAGGCTTCGTCCAGCGGCACCTCCCGATGCAGGAGCCACCACTGTCCTGTGTGGCGGTGCCACATGACGTCGAAGCGTAACTCCTCGAAGCATTCCTCGACATGGTCGATTCGCGCGAACGCGGCATCGAATTCATCCCCGCAATTCTCCGGAAAACCGGACCTGAATCGCGTGATGAAACTGTACTTGCTGCCGCGCCACCGGCCATGGATATCGATCGGGTAGTTGAACGAAGTCGGGTGAATTTCAGGCAAGTAGCGCGGCTTCAGGACCTCGGCGATCAGTGATCCGCACCGCTCGCCGATTGCCGCCTTCTCGTCCGCTGTCAGCGTTTTTACCCGGACCCATCGGTACGCACGCTTCGCCATCCTGGAGCATCCTCACCAGGGCTGCATAAATCGAATCGTCAGGACGGATTAGAGCGCGATCGCCTCAGGCTGTATAGCCGAGGCGGTGCGATCGCGAGCGGTTACACCAACACGGCGGTCTCCAGCGTGATGCCCGAACCGTAACTCAGCGCACCGGGCAGGCTCGTGAATCCCTGCACCTTGCGGGTCATGGCGTACGCCTGGGTGCGCCAGCACAGTGTAACCATCGGCGCATCCTGCAACGCGGTCTTCTGCAGGTCGGTGTAGATCACGGCGCGCTTGGCTTTGTCGAACTCGCGGCGCCCGGCTTCGAATAATTCGTGGATACGCGGCGTGGGCATGAACGCGCTTCGCCCATAGGTCAGCGGCAGTTCGCCATCCAGCACAGTCTGCATCCCGTCGGGATCGTTGTTATCCGTGGTCGTGCCGAACACGGCCATCTCGGTACTGCCCGCGATTGCCGAGGGCGACGCGCTGACCCCATTCGGATAGGTTCAGTGTGGCCTGGATCCCGATAGCGCCGAGATACTGCTGCACCACCTCCGCGGTGGCCTTGTGCATGCCGTATTGCGCTGTCGCCAGGATGGTGCAGCTGAAACCATCCGGCTTCCCGGCCTGAGCGAGAAAGGATTTCGCGCGCTGCGGGTCATAAGTCCAGACGTTCGCCAGCGTGGGGTCGTAGAACTCGGTGCCGGGAGGGATGGGCATGCCGCCAAGAGGCGCGCCGCGGCCAAAGAAAGCGGCCTGAACGATGTCCTCCCGCTTAATGGCATAGGCGACGGCCTGGCGGATGCGTGGATCGGTGAACGGGCCGGTCCTGCCGTTGAAGAGCAGATTCATGAAGGGGCCGACCGAGCCATCGAGGCGCAGGTTGGGATCATGCTCGACTTCAGTCATGGACTGCCACGGAACGTATTCGATGATGTCCACATCGCCGGCGCGCAGGGCAGCAAGGCGAGCGTTCTCGTCGGCCTCGATCACGAAGCGGATGCGCGGCGATTTCGGCAGACCGGGTTTGTAGAATTTGCCAAAGGCAGCGAGTTCGATCGCGACGCCATGCTCCTGCGACGCGATCGTGTATGGACCGGCGCCGACAGGCGTGCCGCCATTCTGCATCGATCGCTGTTCGATGATCGGCATTTGCGGATTGGCCATCCACAGCGGAACGGTGACGGTCGGTTCCTCCATGACGACGCGTACGGTGTGCGGGTCGGGTGCCTCGACGGATTTAATGGCCTTGAACTGCCCGGCCAGGTAGGAGGTCGGCTGACTGCGGACTTGGTCGATGGTCCAGGTGACATCGGCGGCGGTGACCGGTGCGCCACTGTGGAACGTCGCGTCGCGCAGGTGAAAAACCCAGGCGGTCTCACCCTCGGGCGCCCAGGATTCGGCAAGCTCTCCGCGCAGTGCTCCGTCCGGTCCGAAGGAGAGCAGGCCGCGATAGAGGCAGAGCTTGACGGTGGCCGCGGCCTGACCCGTTGAAATCCAAGGCTGCAGGTTGGGTGGCCAGGCGGACAGGCCGAAGCGGAGGGGGCGGGACTGCGCGTCCGCGTCGCGTGCAAGGGCGGGAAGCGCTGCGGCTCCAAAAATGAGGGTGCGGCGGGGAAGGCGCATGGCATGCCTGACGCTGGTTGGGGTTGAGGGCAGCCTATGCAGGCCGTACCGTTCCCGTCCATTGGGCGAAGGGGATCAGGATGGCGCGCAAAGTGAGGATGGCGGAACTGACCGGGGGCGAAGCGCGGGAGATCTATGCGCGTAATCCGGTGGTTCTCTTGCCGATGGGTAGTCACGAGGATCAGGGGCCGCACGCCCCGATGGGTGATTATCTCTCGGCAGCGCGGATTGCGGAGCTGATCGCGGCGCGTGCGTCAGAGCGCGGACAGGAGACAGTGGTGGCGCCGGTTCTGCCATTCGGCGGCGCCGATTATTTCGGAGCGATGCCGGGTGGGATCGCGCTGGAGCAGGCCACGCTGCGTGCGGTGATCGGCGACATGCTGACGTGCTTGTTGCGTCACAAGCTGACGCGACTGATTGTGATCAATGGGCATGGCGGCAACGTGCAGGCGATCCACGATGCGTGCCTGACGGTGTATCGCGCTCAGGGAGTTCTGATTCCCAGCCTGTACCTGTGGCGGATCGGCTACGCGCTGCTGCCGAAAATCCTGGGTGCGGACAAGGCGAAGGAGGCGGCAGGGCACGGGGCCGACCCGCTGACCAGCGTCGCAATGCATTTGTTCCCGGAACTGATGCGTCCGGATCTGGTGCCGGATCCGTCGCCGTTGCGGCATGTGCGGGGCCTCGAGGCGGTTTCGTTCGGGAATGTACAATTCGAAGGCGTCGAGGTTCAGCTTCCGGTGGAGTACGACGAGATTGCGCCGAACGCGGTGCGGAGCGGGAACCCTCGGCTTTGTTCGGCGGAGACAGGGGCTGCCTTGGTGGAGCAGTTGACGGAAATCGGCGCGCGGTTCATTGCGCATTGGGTGCAGAAGGGCTCACGCTGATCAAACCATGCTGCCAGTTTGCAAAGACATCGCTGATGCGATCAGCCTCCTGCGCACATCGCCGATCGAAAATCTGCGATCGGCGGCATGGCTCGAATATGAAGCGCTCCCCGCGCTCGGTCTGAACGCGGAGGGGCGCTTTCCCCAGCATTTGAGACGGTATCAAGCACGGGGCCTGCAGTCCTGGCAGTGGCCAAACCAGTTTGCGAAATATCTCGCGTTCCTGAGCGAGCAGGAAATCTCCAGCTATCTGGAACTGGGATTATTCAACGGCGGTACGTTCATTATTACCATCGAATATCTAAGCCGTTTCGTATCCGACTTTGTCGCATTCGGTGTGGATATGGAAGTTCGCCAGCCTATCAGGACGTATCTCGAAAGCGCACATTCGAATGTTCAGGTACTGAATGCGCGAACGGACGATCCAATGGTTTGCCGGGCCGTTGCTCAGCGGCTGTGGGACCTGGCTCTGATCGATGCCGGTCATACCGAGCAAGAGTGCTGGACCGACTATCAGATGGTCCGCGATTATGCGCGGCTTGCAGCCTTCCACGACATCTCCAACGATTTCTTCGCCGGAGTGGGACAGGTTTGGGGTCGGATTGCGTCCTGCATGCCGCGGCGATGCATCGCGGAGTTCATCGACCAGTATCCCGAGCTGCTGGCTGCGTCGGGCAAGCGCGACTATGGGCTGGGGATCGTGCGCCTGAAGGATTAAATCAGGCGCACGATAAGCCTCACGCCGCCTTCACCAGACGAACCAAACCCTTACCCCGCACCTCCGCCTCCTCGAACTCGGCAGCCGCAATCGCCCGATCCAGGGCCGCCCGCAACTCTTTGGCCGTCTCCAGCGTCAGCTCCACCCCAGCACGCGCGCCGGCATCCAGCGCCGTGTTGATGAAGTCGAGCGTAATAACATCGCCCAGCGGCGCATGCCGCGCGTGATCATACGCCACGACGGAGCGTGACAGCGGAAACCACTCATCCCCGCGCTTCGCCATTCCTTCGGCGCGTACTGTCTCAATGATGGATGTGCACATCTTCGCGCCTCCTACTTCGCCGCCAGATACTTCCCGAAGAATGCAAACACCTTGCTCCACCCGTCCATCGCCTGCTCCGGCCGGTAGAGCGGCCGGTGCCAATAGAAGAACCCGTGGCCTGCGCCATCATAGCGATGGAATTCGTAAGTCTTCCCGTGCTTCTTCAGCTCCGCCTCATGCTGGTTCACCTGCTCCGGGCTCGGCGCGCGATCGTCATTGCCGAACAGCCCGAGCAAGGGGCAGCTCAGATCCTTCGTCATGTCGATCGGCGCGACGGGCGTCTTGGCGTTGAGCTCTTCTTTGCCCATCACGACGCGCCCGCCCCATAGCTCGGCGCATGCGTCCACATCCTTCCGCTGACACGCATAAATGAACGCATGCCGGCCGCCGGAGCAGGAGCCGAACACGCCCACCTTGCCGTTGCATTCGGGTTGTGCGCGCATCCATGCTACGGCCGCCGCGGTATCGCCAACCATCTGCAAATCCGCAATGCCGCCCTCGGCGCGAACCTTCGCGGCGACGTCGTCAGGATTGGCGTCGCTGCCACCGCCCTCGCGCTCGTATAGGTTGGCGCAGATCGCCAGATATCCGTGATGCGCAAACCGCCGCGTCGTCTCGATATACAGCTCGCTCCAGCCGGGCAGATGATGGATCAGCACGACACCCGGGAACGGGCCGGGCCCGACGGTTTGGCCACATAGGCCGTGATCGGCGCGCCTTTATCCCCTTTGAGCGTCACGTTCTCGCACGTCATGCCGCGGTAGAATGACATCGTTCTTCCTCCTTGAGCGTTGAACGTCAGCGAACCGGCGGGTTTGCCTCGAACCGGTCCAATGTCGACCAGATGCGTGCCATCGCAGACTCCCGGTCGTACAGATTGTAAAGCGAGCCGGCTAACCGAGCTGGATCGCCGGAATAATACCGTTCATACAGCTGCTGCCGCCCGGAGAATGATGACATTGCTGCGTCGAACGCCAGGCGGAACAAGCGGATGCGGTCGCGCGAGCCGGTGTTGGCGGACTGGAAATACGTCTCTACATCCGGCCACACCGGGCTTGCGGTTTCCGCGAAGGACGGCACTGCCACCATCCCGCCCGCGCCGAGTGTCTGAATGATCTCGCACATGCGGGTGAACATCTTCGGAAACATGGTCCGCACGGTCCACAGTGGCATAGCCGCGGGCGTGATGACACCCTGGGCATTGGGTGCTGCGTCCACCTCGGCGGCGCGCATGCAGGACCGGCAGAACTCGGTGAACTGAATCAGTTCGGCCAGCATGCCCTGCACATGCAGGTGCTGGTCGATATTGGTGGACTTCGCAATGGTGAAGCCCAGGCCCATCATGAACTCGGCCTTGCAGAGATTCTTCACCGTGAACTGGTGCATCACCTGGGGGTAGGTGCCGGTGCGATCGTACAGACCATTGCACATGGCGGCGTCGCGATGGATGAACACACGATCCCACGGCACCAGCACGTTATCGAACACCGCCATGGCGTCGGTTTCGTCGAAACGCAAAGACAGCGGGAAATCCATTGGCGATGCGGCCTCGAGAGGCGCCACACCCGGTCGGCAGATGAAACGCAATCCCGGCGTGGCTACCGGAATAGAAAAACCGAACGCATACGGCGCGGCCTCCGGCGTGTTGGAAATGTAAGTGGATGGCATCACCATGATCTCGTCGGCGAATGCCGCGAGAGTTGCCACCATGCGCGCACCGTTGATGACGATGCCCTCACTGGTTTCCGCCGTAATCTTCGCCGCGAGGTCCTTTGATTGCTGCTCGACCGGGCGGGAGCGATCGACTTGCGGATTGACCAGGGTGTGAGTCATCACCAGGTCGTTTTCCCGCATGTGAAGGTAGTAGTTGCGCACATGCTCGCCGAAGCGGGCCTCGTTCTTGCCGAACTCCCGGTCCGCGGAGGCGAAGCCGGCAAGCATGATGTTCATGTAGTCCGGGCTGCGGCCGAACATTCCGCACGTAGCCTCGTTCCACGCCCCGACCATCTCGCGCCGGCGAACAAGGTCATCGACCGAGGCAGGCTGAATGAACGACAGCCCGACGCGGTCGCCGCTGCTCGGCGACACATAGGTCATGCGCTCACGCAGTGCGGCGTCGTGCTGCATGTCGAGCAGCATCGCCATGGTGCCGGCCGCTCCGGCGAAGCGGCGGTCGGTCGTGACATCCTTCACACGCTCGCCATCGATCCAGATGCTGCGGTCGTCCCGGAGATTGGCGAGGTAGGCGGCGCCGGTACGGGTTCCCATGGGCGAAACCCTAAAGCGGTTTGAAAATTCGGGACAGAGGCGGTTTGCTGATAGGCCGCGACAAGGAGGCCGACCGTGTTCTTCCCAGGCTTCACGCTCACGTCAATCAGCGTCCCTGGCGGCACCATCCGGCTGCGCCATGGCGGTTCCGGGCCGCCGCTGCTTCTGCTGCATGGCAACCCGCAATCGCACTGCATGTGGCACCGCGTCGCGCCGGACCTGGCACAACGCTTCACCGTGATCTGTCCCGATCTGCGCGGCTATGGGGGGTCATTCACGCCCGGCGCAACGGCGGATCACGCGCCCTATGCGAAGCGGGAGATGGCGCGCGACATGGTCGCTGTGATGGAGCATTTCGGCCATCGGCGGTTCGGCCTCGCCGGCCATGATCGCGGTGCCCGCGTATCTCATCGGCTGGCGTTGGATTTTCCCGATCGGGTCGAACGCCTGGCCGTTCTCGACATCATTCCGACGCTCGAGCATTTCGAGCGCACCGATATGGAATTCGCGCTCGGCTATTATCACTGGTTCTGGTTTGCCCAGCCGCACCCGTTCCCGGAGGTGCTGATCAATGCCGCGCCGGAGATATGGTTTCACGCGCACACGAACCGCTCGCCGCGGCCATCGGATCTGTTCGCGCCGGAGGCGCTGGCTGATTATCTCGAAGCGGCGCGTCGTCCCGAAAACATTACCGGCATGTGTGAGGACTACCGTGCCGCCGCGACCATCGACCTCGATCATGATCGCGCCAGCCGCAAGCAAGGACAGAAGATCGCATGCCCGCTTCTCGCGCTATGGGGTGACAAGGGCAAGATCGGTGCATGGTATGACCCGATGGCGATCTGGCGCGCATACTGCGCCGCGGATCTAACCGGCGGATCGGTTGCCTCAGGCCATTACATTCCCGAAGAAGCGCCGGGCGAGACGCTCGCCTGGTTCGAGAAGTTTTTCTGATCTTGTATCAGCGCCGTCCGCAATGCCGCTCGTGCCTTCTCGCCCGCTTCAAGCGACCACGCATTCACGATCGCCAGCCGGAACCCGCCCGGCGGCATCGCGTGCTGCTCTACCGGCCGGTCCTCATGGAAGGTGATCTGCACGCTGGATACATCCGGCATCGCACGCACCGCATCTACCAGAGCCCGTGGCGGATGCCGGTAGCGGGGTCCGTGCGGCCCGAATAGCACCACGCTGTAACCATCCCGCCGGTTCACATCGGGATATGACCATTCGCCATCTGCGTACAGCCGGATCAACGCCTCCACCCAACCCGGCCCGTACAAATCAGGCCACTGATCGGCAAACCGCAGATGCGCCTCGATGATCCGGCCGCCGATGGTTTCGAAATTCACCATCCCCGTGTAGCCACGCAGGTGTTTGCGCAGCCACGTGCCGCACCAGTCCTCCACTTCCACCATCGGCTCGGCATGGATGTGCCAATGATCGAACGTGCCGCCGGGCGCCGTCGCGCCGGTTGCGTGCCGCCACCAACGCGGCTCGCCATGCACCACCGCCACATCGGTGCTGACATGCCGGCCGGTCAGCAGCGTGCACCAGAAATGCCCCGGCGTCAGTGCTTCCTTGTATTCCGCCGCCGAGGCGATCACCCGACTTCCTGTCCCCATCCCGCGCAGATTCATCAGCGGCTTGGAGAACACGGGGAAAGTCCGCGGCGTCACTCCATGCGGCGCGCCCTCCAGCCCCTGCGACAACGCCACCGCGAGCTTATCGTAGATCCACCGATGCTCCGGGTACCGCATCCAGGAATCCGCATCCTCGGTGGAGACGCGAACTGCCTCGGGGCAGGGGACGCCTTCGAAATACTGCAAACGCCAGGGATCGGCTTCGCAAACGGGCATCAGCGGGCCACGGGAAGTTCGGGCCGCAGCCGCGGAGGAAGGCCGGACAGCAATTCCGCCGTATCGAAATCGCGCAGCACGGCGTCGTCGGCCATCTCGACTTCGACGACGGCATCGCGATGCTTGCCCACGAGGAAACGCGCACCGGAATCCCCGTCGATCTGCATGATCTCCTGGAAGAAACTGCGATCCCAGATCATCGGATTGCCTTGCTTGCCCCGAAACGTCGGCAGCACGATCCGGTGGCCCTGAGCGGGCCGGTACGCCTCCAGCAAGCGGTCGATCATCCGCCCCGTCACCAGCGGCATATCCCCCAGGCACACCAGCGCGGCGGCAGCTTCCGGCGGTACCGCCGCAATCCCGGCTTTCAGGCTCGCCGACAGGCCCCCGGCGTAGGAATCCGCATGGGCGAACCGCACCGGCCGGCCACCCAGCGCATGCTCGACGTCTTTCGGTTGATGCCCGGTGACGACCAGCACCGGGCGTGCCTTGCTGGACAGCACATTATCCACCACCCGTGCGATCATCGCCTTGCCGGCCTTGTCGGTGATCAGCAGCTTGTTGTGCGGCGCCATGCGGCGCGATCGGCCCGCTCCCAGCACCACAGCCGCCACCATGGGCGCCGCCTTCGGCGCCGGGCCGGACCGCTGCACACCCGGCGCCTTTTCCCGCGGCAATCCCCTGGCTTCGGCCTCGCTCAGCAATCCGCCGACCCCAAGCGCCATGACGTCCGCGGGAGTGACTGCCAGTCCGGCGAACAGCCGCGGCAGGACGTAATCGATGCCGTTCAGGCGCGGACTGCGGGCGCATCCCGGCAGAACCAGCGCCGGATGGTCCTTGATGCGGCCCAGGCAGATCAGGTTGCCGGGATCGACGGGCATGCCGAAATGAAGAATCTCTCCGCCCACCTGAACGATGGCGGCCGGCCCGACATCCCGACGGTCCACCACGGCGGATGCGCCGACGATCAGCAACAGGTCGGCACCCTCTGTCAAAAGAGCACGCAGCGCATCCGTGACCGGCCCCTCCTGATGCGGAACGCGCCGCGGGGGCAGCAGCGATCCGGTCAGTCGGCTGATCCGTTCCCCGGTCACGGCAATCGTTTTCTCAGTCACGCTGCTCTTCAGGCCCGGCAACTCCGTCGCGACCAGCCCGACCTTCAGCGGCTTGAACGGATGCAGCGTCAGCGCCGCCGGCCCCTGCGCCGCGATCGCCTCGGCCACCGACAGCACCGCACCGGGCACCGCGAACGGGATCACCTTCACCGTGGCAACCAGGTCCTTCGCGGCGACCACGCTGAGATCCGCCAGCGTGCCCAGCGTCAGCGCCTCATCCACGCCATTGATGCGGTTCACCTTGGCCGCATTCACCCGCAACAGCCCCGGCACGTCGGTGGACAGGTTGACGCGTCCAGTGGCAGCGCGGGTCCGCGACAGTAGCGGCCCGACGAGTGGTGCGGCCAACCGATCGGCCGCCAGATCCTCGGGCACGTCCCCCGGCTCCAGCCGCGCGGCGATAACCTCCGCCATCCCAGCCTCGCGGAGCGCGTCCAGCGCATCGTCGTCCAGCAGCGTGCCTTTATGCAGCGTGCGCCCGGTGAGATGCTGCGTGTGGGCGAGAATGGCGCCCCTTGCATCCTCCAAGGGAACGGGGCCGAAATTCACGCCGCGAGCTTCTGCTCGGTCATGGCGCCCCGGCGCCGTGCGACGAGTTCGGCCACAATCGACAACCCGATCTCCGGCGCGGTCACAGCCGCGATGTCCAAGCCAACCGGGCCTTTGATGCGGGCAAGTGCGGCATCGTCATGGCCCAGCTCGCGCAGTCGCTTCAGCCGCGCCGCATGCGTGCGGCGTGACCCGAGCGCGCCGATATAGAACGCTGGCGATCGCAACGCCCGGTCCAACGCCGGATCATCCAGCTTCGGATCATGCGTCAGGGTGACCACCGCCGTGCGCGTGTCGGGCCGCAAATCATCCATCGCCTCATCCGGCCAGTCTGACCGGACTGCGACGTCCGGGAACCGCTCGTCCGACGCAAAGGATCGGCGGGGATCGACCACCGTCACCGCAAATCCGACCTCGGAGGCAAACGGCACCAACGCCTGCGCAATATGCACCGCGCCGACCACGATCAGCCGCAGCGGCGGATTGTGTACTTGAAGGAACCAGTCGGCGCCCCCGACCGAAACCGTGCCGCTCTCGTCCCGCGCGAGTGCGCTTTGCGCAGCCTCGTTCAGGTCGGTGCCGGCCGATGGATCGGGAAGAAGCTGCTGCTCGCCGCCGGGAAGGCGTGTGGCCAGAACCACAGGCCGATGTGCCTCTCGGGCTTCGCGTAGCGCTTCCAGCAGTGCAGGGGTCACGCCAGCTTTTCCACGAAGACCTTCACCTTGCCGCCACAGGCCAGCCCCACCTCCCATGCGCGCTCATTCGTCACGCCGAAATCCAGAAGCTGCGGCACGCCGCTTTCGATCGTTTGCATCGCAGCGTCAGCCACCGCACCCTCGATGCAGCCACCGGAGACCGACCCCGCCATCTTGCCCGACTTCGTCACCGCCATCTGACTCCCGGCCCGTCGCGGCGAGCTACCCCATGTCTCCGTCACCGTCGCGATTGCCACCTGCTCTCCCGTCGCACGCCACGCCGCAGCCTGGCCGAGCACGTCTTCTACGTTCTGAGTCATAACGCCATCCTTTCCTGCACGCGGCGCGATGCCGGGGGCTCCGACAGGACCCGCACCAGCTCTTTCAGACTGGCCAGGTTATGGACCGGCCGAAACTCATCCACATACGGCAGCATCGCCCGGATGCCCTGGGATTTTGGCTCAAACCCGGACCAGCGCAACAGCGGGTTGAGCCATATCAGCCTTCTGCAGGAGCGATGCAGCCGGTCCATGTTCTCGGCCAAGCCTTTCGCGCCTTCCCGGTCGAGCCCATCGGTGATCAGCAGCACCACGGCACCCTGCCCCAGCACGCGGCGGGACCAGACCTTGTTGAACGTCGCCAGTGCTTCGCCAATTCGCGTGCCGCCCGACCAGTCCGGCACGATGTAGGATACCATTTGGAATGCCGCCTCCGGGTCGCGCTGCCGCAACTGGCGGGTCACATTGGATAGTCGCGTCCCGAATAAGAACACGCTGACCCGGTCACGATCATTCGTCACCGCATGCAGAAAATGCAGCAGGATCTGAGCATACCGCGCCATCGATCCCGATATGTCGCACAACACCACCAGTGGCGGCGGCCGGCTGATGCGGCGGGTGCGCGCGACATCCAAGATCTCCCCGCCGGTGCGCAGGCTCGCCCGAATCGTCCGCCGCAGATCGATCACCGGTCCGGCGCTGTGCGGACGCCGCCGGCGGGTGCGCCGCAAATCGAGCGGCAGCGTCAGCGCACGGATCTCCCGCTTCGCCTCAGCGATCTCCTCGGCGCTCATCGCCTCGAAATCCATCTGCTGCAAGCGCTCGCGGTCGGAGACAGTCAGCGCCACATCGATTTTCGGCGCTTCCTCATGCTCCGTTCGCGGTTCGCGCGTCGGAGCGAAAGCCTCTGCGACGCGACGGGAGGCGGGCGGCGGCCGCTCCGGCGTCCGATATTTCTGCGCCTCCAGAAGCGCCATCGCCACCGCCTGCTCTGCCGCCGTGGGATCACGCCAGAACAGGGCAAAGGCCTGATCGAACACCTCCCGGTGTTCGCGCCGATGGATCATGGTGGTGCGCAGCGCGGTGCGTACCTGGGCCCGGTTGCCGATATCGACCAGGGCCAGCGCCTGCTGCGCAGCCACCGCCTCCGCCGGGCCGACCGGTAGCCCAGACCGCCGAAGCAGTCGGGCGAAGTGCATGACGTTCGCCGCGATCGCGCCGGAAGGCGCGTGGGACGAAATCGCTCCGGAAGGCGCGTGGGGCGAAATCGCTCCGGAATGCTGCGTGGTCTCGGCGTTATCTGTCATCATCGGTTGCATGACGAGCCCGAGTCCCCGGCCGAAGGTTGCGGTGCTGCTCCCCTGCTACAATGAGGAGCATGCAATCGGCGCGGTCATCGCCAACCTTCGCGCCGCGCTGCCGCAGGCCCGCATCTACGTCTATGACAACAACTCCCGTGACCGCACAGTCATCGTTGCGCGCGACGCCGGCGCTATTGTCCGGACCGAACGCCAGCAGGGGAAAGGCCACGTCGTGCGGCGCATGTTCGCAGATATCGACGCCGACATCTACGTCCTGATGGACGGCGACGACACCTACGAAGCCGCCGACGCGCCGCGAATGCTGGCCATGTTGCTGGAAGAGCAGCTCGACATGGTAACCGGCGCCCGCATCGCCCCACCCGGTCCCGCCTACCGCGCCGGCCATCGTATGGGCAACCAGATGCTGACAGGCATTGTGCGTGCCATCTTCGGCAACCGCATCAGCGACATGCTGTCCGGCTACCGCGTCTTCTCCCGCCGCTTCGTCAAATCCTTCCCCGTGCTGTCCACCGGCTTCGAGATCGAGACTGAATTCACCGTACATGCACTCGAACTCAATATGCCGATCGGGGAGATCGACACCGCGTACCGCAGCCGGCCGCCCGGCACCGCGTCCAAACTCCATACGATCAGGGACGGACTGCGTATCGCGCGTACGATCGTCCGGCTGGTGAAGGACGAGCGCCCATTGCAATTGTTCCTCTCCGCTGGCGCAGTTCTCTTGATCGCTGGGCTCGGCCTCGGCATGCCGGTCGTGGCGGAGTTCTGGCGTACGCACCTTGTACCGCGTCTGCCCACGGCAGTGTTGGCGGCATCGCTCGTGATGCTCGCCTTCCTGTCCTTCGGCAGCGGCCTCATCCTGGACTCTATTACGCGCGGGCGAAAAGAAATGAAGCGCCTGATGTATCTGAGCGTGCGTGCCCCCGGTGATCACGCGCTCTCCGAGCATGCGCTCACGAACCGATCTTGAGCGTGTCCACCAGGCCGCGCAGGCAGGCCAACACGGAGAGCGGCGTGAGCATGCCGGTGCGCGGGTTGTCTGGGCTCGGCACGCCTTCGATGGTCATGGTGAAACGCGCCGCTTCGGCATCCACCCGGATCGTGTGGGTGTTGCGGGTGATGTTGGGATCGGCCCAGATCTCCACCTGAGTGCGCTCAGGACCAATCCCCGCCAGAGCCAGCGCGGCGGCGACATTGACGTTCGCGGGAAATCCTGCCGCCGCGTCCAGGGCATTCCCCACAAAAACCCTTTGCGGCTGCGCGATGCCCAGCACCTCGATGCCGTGTTGCACCAGATACGGCGCCCCCGAAAGACCTGCGGGCGGCTTGCGGCTCTCGATACTGATGCTGTTCACCCGGCCCTGGGCGGCGGCGCGGACGGCGTCGAGCCCTAGCAGCGCGCCGGTAGGGACGACGATGCGCGCGCCCGTTCGCTCGGCCTTTAGCACCAGATGTATGCGCGGCAACAGCGCGCCGACCGAAGCAGGCACCAGGATGCGCCCCGCCTCTATCGCGGGGATTGCGATCTGCTCGAACACCGCCGCTGGCGCGGCCTCGACCACGATATCCGCTTGCGCAAGGTCGGTCGTTGGAACCACAGCGGGCACTGAGCGGAAGGTCGCAACGCGGTCTCGTGCCCGCGCCAGGTCCCCGGCGGCAACGGCAACCAGCCTTAGGCCGGGTACGCCCGCATCCAGGGCGCGCGCCAGCGGCAGACCGATGGCGCCCAGACCGGCGATCGCGACTGTTTCCATCCTGTGCCTTTCACCCGAGCCGTTCGGGAAGGATTGCCACCGCCGCGGCGGCGTGGCCAGACTTACCACACCGGCGCTCCAGCGCCGGAAAAGGGAGGTCAAAACCATGATAACCAGACGTACCACGCTCATAAGCGGGGCGGCCGCGCTGGCCGCTCCGGCGGTTCTGCGCCGCGCTTGGGCGGCTGCCACGCCCGGTGTGACGGCGAATGAAATCAAGATTGGCAACACGATGCCGTATAGCGGCCCCGCCTCGGCCTATTCCTCGGTCGGCAAGGCCGATGCTGGCTTCTTCAAGTGGGTCAACGACCAGGGCGGCGTCGGCGGTCGCAAGATCAATTTCATCTCCTACGACGACGGGTACAGCCCGCCCAAGACAGTGGAGCAGGTGCGCCGGCTGGTCGAGGAAGACCAGGTGGCCTTCTTGTTCCACACGCTGGGAACGCCGACGAATTCGGCGATCGAGCGCTACTGCAACCAGAAGAAGGTGCCGCAGTTATTCGTGGCCACGGGCGCAGACAAGTGGGGCAACTACAAGGAATTTCCGTGGACCATCGGCTGGCAGCCGAGCTACCGCACGGAAGCGCAAATCTACACCAAATACCTGCTCAAGGAGAATCCGAAGGCGAAGCTGGCCATCCTGTATCAGAATGATGATTTCGGAAAAGACTACCCGATCGGCGTGCGCGACGTGCTGGGAAAGGACTGGGATCAGACGGTGATCAAGTCGCTGACGTATGAAGTGACCGATCCGACCGTGGATTCTCAGGTTGCCGAGGCGCAGGCCTCAGGCGCGGATGCGTTCCTGGTGGTGGCCACGCCGAAGTTTGCCGCTCAGGCGATCCGCAAGGTGCACGACCTGAACTGGAAACCGATGTTCTTCATGACCAACGTCGCGATCTCCGTGGGCGCGGTGATGCGCCCGGCCGGGCCGGAAAACGCAATCGGCATGATCAGCACATTGTATCTGAAGGACCCGACAGATCCGGCCTTCGATAACGACGCAGGCATGAAGGCATTCAAAGACTTCATGGCGAAATACGTGCCGGGCGGCGACGTGACGGACAGCGGCTACGTCGCCGGGTACGGTCCCAGCTTCACCATGTGGAAGGTGCTGGAAGCATGCAACGGCGACTTCTCGCGGGAGAACGTGATGAAGCAGGCCACCAGCATCCAGAAGGAGGTCAACCCCGTGCTGCTGCCCGGCATCACCGTCAGCGACAGCCCGACGAATTACCATCCGATCAAGGCGCTGCAGCCGGCGAAGTGGGATGGCAAGACCTGGGTCCGCTTCGGTGAAGTGATCGAGGGCGTGCAGACCTGACCCTCCCCCAGCCTCTCCCGCCCAGGGCGGGAGAGGTGTAGGGGAGCGCCCATGTCCGTCGTCACCACCGAACAGCGCGAAGCCATCTCCATCCTGCGCATCAACCGGCCGGAGAAGCTGAACGCGATCTCCTCTGCCGTCGCGATCGAACTGCAGCAGGCGATGCAGGAATTCGACGCCTCGGATCAGCGCGTCGCCATCATCAGCGCGGCAGGCGACCGTGCCTTCACCGCTGGCGCCGACGTCTCCGACCTGCCCGAACTCTGGCGTTGTATCCCGGGCGTCGGTTTCCACACCGACAAGCCCGTGATCGCCGCCACGACGGGTTGGTGTGTCGGGGGAGGCCTCGTCATCATCATGATGGCCGATCTACTCGTTTCGTCTGAAAGCACCGTGTTCTACTACCCCGAGGCTAAACTCGGAACCACAGGCGGCATGATCAGCTCCTTGGTCACCCGCATGCCGCATCACCTTGCCATGGAGATGATGCTGCTCGGTTCGAAAGTCCCCGCCCGCCGCGCCTACGATGTCGGCTTCGTCAACCGCATCGTGCCGGACGGCCAGCATGAAACGGCAGCCATTGAAATGGCCGAGCAGCTTCTGCAGCACGCACCGCTGGTGATGGGCACGCTGAAACGGCTCGTTGCGCAGATCATGCCGGTGGGCCCCGTCGAAGCGATGGTTGCCACCAGCCAGTCCATCGCACGCGTGCGCGCCAGCGCCGACATGCAGGAAGGCATCCGCGCCTATAAGGAAAAGCGCAAACCGACGTTTCGCGCCGCGTGAATCCCACGTCAGCCTGGGTACTCAGCGAGCCCTACGCGGGGCTGGAGGCGCAGGCGCTCGGCCTCGCCGAAGCGGCCGGTCTCGCGCCAGACCTGCGTTCGCTGCATCCCCGGCCGCCCTGGCGATGGATCGCGGCTCGCCTCTGGCCGGCACCGCTCGCCGCCGTGCCGGACGCCGTGCGTCCGCCGCTGCCCGGCATTGCCATCGCCAGCGGCGGCGTCGGCGCCGCCGTCGGCGCGGCGCTGCATCGGCGCGGGGTGCGCGTCGTGCAGGTCCAGCACCCCCGGATGGACCCGCGGCGGTTCGACTTCGTCGTCGTGAACACGCATGACGATCTGACTGGTCCCAACGTCTTCGTCAGCCGGACTGCGATCCATCGGGTCACACCGGAACGCCTGACGCAGGCCGCGGCGCGGTGGGGCCAGACCTTCGCGCACATTCCCCGGCCCCGCGTGGCGGTGCTTGTGGGTGGCAGCAACGGCCGGTTCCGGCTCGGGGCAGGGGAGGGGAGCATGCTCGGGGCCCAACTGGTGGACATGATGGGCCGCGACGCCGCCGGTCTGATGGTGACACCCTCTCGCCGTACCGATCCCGCTGCCACGGCCGCGATCGCCGCTGCTGTTCGACCGCTCGGCGCCTATGTGTGGGACGGAACCGAAGACAACCCCTATTTCGGCCTGCTCGCCCTGGCCGACGCGATCATCGTAACGATCGACAGCGTTTCGATGATCTCCGAGGCTGTGGCCACCACCGCCCCGGTCATGCTAGCGCCGCTGCCTGGCCGATCCCGGCGGAACGCAATCTTCACCGAGTCGTTGCGCCGGGCGGACCGGGTGCGTGACTTCGCGGGCCGGTTGGAGCAATGGCCCGTCAGTCCGCTCGATGACACGCCGGAAGCTGCCGCGGAACTGCGGCGTCGGCTCGGGTTCTAGAGCGGGGTTGCGCGAGGCCGCAGGTCGGAGCGCGTGAATCCCGCTCTCAATGTAAAAGGCTTTCCAATGCTGCGTATCCAGACATTCGACGCCCGGGCCGGGGGCAACGTCATCTACAAGGCGCTGGCGCATCCGCTGGCTGCCGAGGGCATCGCGCGGCTCTACGCCCGGATCGCGAGCACCGGGCCGGTCGCGCTCTACGACCCGGACGGCATCGCCGAACCTCTTCTGGCAATGTATCCGGACCTGCCTGGTATCGCCGGCCTTTTCGTCCATGACGTGACGTTGGTCGGGAAGGAACGCGCGGGCATGATGGCGCGCGCGCTGACCGATCTGCCGCAGGCCGAGGCAAAAGCGGTGCTGATCGCGGCCTTCGATGCGGGGCGGGTCTCGGCACGGATCGCGCATCTGCTGCCGAAAGGGGCGCAGTGCTTCACACTCGATGAAGCGAAGCTGCCACCGGAAATGCTGACAGTATCCGGGCGATACCTCGACCGGCTCAACTTCGCCACCAACTTCGCGTTTTTCCGCGACCAGGACGGACTGTCCACGCGTCTCGTCTCGGCCAACTACTGGGCTGGTTACGGTGCAAAATCGGTTCAACTCTGGCTGCGCCTGTTCAGCATGGATGGAACGCCGCTGGCGACATGGGAAGAGACATTGCCGGCCGGTGCCGGTGGCTTCGCGCTCGACAGCCGAGAGATCCGGGCACGGTTCAGTCTGCCAGCCTTCACCGGGCAACTGCTGATCCACGTGATCGGCGCCGGCGGGCACGACGTGGTGAAATACGCGCTGGATACGTTCTCGACCGATGGCGGCCCGAGTCTGTCCTGCACCCATGATGCCAACGCCTGGCCATCCGAACGCTACGCCGGACTGCCGGCCCCGAGAGGCGATGAGCGGGTAATCCTTTGGCTCCAGAACAGCCACGCCGTGCCGATCCCCACCGGAGCAGTGACCTTGGATCGGATGGGGGCCGAGGAGCCCCGGCCGATCGCCCAGGGCGTGGGACCGTTTGCGACCGTCGCTGTGGATGTTGGCGCCGTGCTGCCCGGGCTGCGCTGGCCGGCACAGCTCGAGGTCCGGGCGGGCCGGCACGTGGTGCGCCCGCGTTATGAGGTCATTCAGTCAGGCCGGGCACGGATCGCGCATGTAAACGTGGAACGCGCCGATCTGCGCCCCGATCCGGCTATTCCCCACCTGCCGCGCCAATTAGGACGAGGCTATCTACTGCCGTTTCCCGTGCTCGATCCGAAGCGGTATCGCAGCATCGTGCAGCCCAACCCGATGGCGCACACTCAAACGACGATGCCGCTGCGGCTCGATCTGTTCGACGCCAGGGGACGTAAGGTGGCGGAGCGTTTTCTCGGCTGCCTCCCGCGGAACCACGATCTCGCGCTGGACGTGTCCGATATCTCTGGTGCCACAGAAGGCCACGGCGAACTGGTGTACGATTTCCGCGAGGGCGGAGAAGCCGACGGCTGGCTGCACGGGCTGTTCCGCTACGAGGACCGCACGTCAGGACATGCGGCCGAGTCCAGCTTCGGGGCGCACATATTCAATACGATCATGACGTACAAGGATGAGCCGCAATCCTATAACGGACCGCCGCCAGGACTTTCGACACGGCTTTTTCTCAAGCTTGGTGACAGCGTGCGCCGAAGCTTCGCGGTGCTGATCTATCCCGCTTCCGCGGCGTGGCATGAGCAGTCCTCAACCACGCTGCTGTTACATAATAGCGCGGGTCAGATCATCGCCGAAGCGCCTCTGGTGATCGCCTGCGGCGGATCAGCGATGGTCTGGCCGGACCGGCATTTCGACGCGGGCCTGATCCGGCACGCCGGCCCGACCGGCTACGTACTGGTGCGCGACGCAACCTGCCGCCTGTTCGGCTACCACGGGCTGATGGATGGAAGCGGCGGGTTCTCCCTGGATCATATGTTCGGGTTCTGACTCGGCGCGCTTTGCAACTCGGGGCGCGGTTCCCTGAACCGCGCCCGATTGATCGCTTAGCTGGACATACCCTCAAGCGACAATTCGACGCGCCGGTTCTTCGCCCGGCCCTGTGCTGTCGAGTTCGAGGCAATCGGATTCGCATCGCCGAATCCCTTTGCATCGACAAGCCCAGGATTTACGCCCTGCGAAACCAGAAACGCCATCACCGCATCGGCCCGCTTCTGCGACAGCTCCTGGTTCGAGGTCACTCCTTGCCGCTGGAGGTCTGGACCGATCGGCGTGTTATCCGTGAAGCCGCTGACCAGCAGTTTGTTCTGCTGCGTCGGTGCCAGCTTCTGTGCGAAGCCAGCGATGATTTGCTGTCCCCGTGCGCTCATTGTCCAGCTTCCGGGTGCAAACAAGAGGTCGCTGTTCACCGTGTATTTGATCGCGCCTTGCAGCCGCGTGACGTGCTCCTGGCTGGCGCTAAGCTGCTGCTGCTGGCTCGCAAGCTGTTGCTGGAGCTGCTGATTCTGTTGTTGTAGCGCGTCGTAGTCGCTCTGCCAGACAACAATGCCGCATCCGGTCAGCAGCATGGTCGGCAATAGCGATGCGACGAGAAGGCCGCGTTTACCCGAAACAGCCATGAATCCTCTCCCAATTATGCATGAGTTAGGATCGGGCCGCTCGCCGGCCCGATTGTTCAGACGCCAGTAAGACGAACGCCAAAGTCGGCGCTATGCAAATTCGGCAATTTGCCGATCTGCCGTCATATCGCATTACGGATGCGACCGACCGGTCCGGCCGGGATCAGATGTTCCGATTCTACAGCCCCGCCTCTGCGGCAAAGCGTCTCAAATTCTTGCACCCCATCTTCGCAAACAGCAGAGGATTAGCCTTCTCCGGGTCCTGCTCTGCCTCGACCACGAGCCATCCATCATAGCCGGGCAAGGCCCGGAACACCGCGGGAAAATCCACCATGCCGTCGCCCGGCACAGTGAACACGCCCTCGATTACCGCATCCAGAAAGCTCAGGTCTCGATCCTGCGCGCTGCGCATCACATGCTGCCGCACATCCTTGCAATGCACATGACTGGCGCGCGCGTGCCACTGCCGCGCCAGCGCCACAGGATCGGCACCGGCAAAAGTTGCGTGGCCCGTGTCGAGCAGCAGGCGCAAGCTGCGCGTGCCATCCATCAGCCGCGCGATCTCCTCCGCTGTCTGCACGACGGTGCCCATGTGGTGATGATAAACCAGCGCGAGACCATGGTCCTGCGTCGCACGCGCAAGCTCATCGAAGCGGGTACAGAACCGGCTCCAAGCGCCAGACCCCAACACCGGCCGCTTGGACAGCGGCGTACCGCGCTCACCGTGCACCGCATTCGATGTCTCCGCGATGATCAGCACGCGGCAGCCGAGCGCCTTGAGCAGATCGAGATGCGGCCGCATCGCCTCGAACTCGCTCTTGGCGTCGCGCGTCAGCAAAGACGCCGAGTACCACCCGGAAACCAGATCAAGCCCAGCCGCATTCACCACGGCACGAAGTGCGGCGGGCGTACGGGGGAATTTATGACCAAGCTCGATCCCCTCGAACCCGGCCTGCTTCGCCTCGCGCAGGCAGGTTTCCAGCGGCGTGCTCCCGCCAAGTTCCCGTAGATCGTCATTGGACCAGCCGATCGGATTGGTGCCCAGCCGAATTGCCATGTCAGTTTCCCAGGCGCTGTGTTGCGCGATGCTGTGTCCAGGTGTCATGTGCGGCGCTGACTTCGGCGCGCGGTGAGACCTCCGGCACCGGTACGTCCCACCAATGTCCGCCCGCTTTGGTGGAGGCCTCCGGGTCGGTGTCGATGACAATCACTGTGGTCCGGTCGGCCGAGCCCGCATGCCGCACCGCCTGCTCCAGTTCGGCAAGGCTGCTCACATGCTCCGAGATCGCACCCAGGCTTTCGGCATGCGCTCGGAAATCGACAGAAGGGCCCGAGAGCAGGTTGTTGAATCGTGGGCTGCCGGTCGATTGCTGCAGGCGATTGATGCAGCCGAAACCACGATTGTCCAGCAACACGATCGTCAGCTTCACACCCATCGCCACGCTGGTGGCGATCTCCGAGTTCATCATCAGGTAGCTGCCGTCGCCCACCATGACGATCACGTCGGACTCCGGGCGCGCCATCTTCACACCAAGGCCGCCGGCGATTTCGTAACCCATGCAGGAATAGCCGTACTCCAGATGGTACGAACCCGGCCGGTCCGCGCGCCACAGCTTGTGCAATTCCCCAGGCAATCCTCCGGCAGCGCAGACTACAATGGCATCACGGCTCGCGGCACGCTGCACGGCACCGATCACCTGCGCATCCGATGGGCGCGCCGCGTTGCTGCGGGCAGTGGCGGCCTCGGCCTCCGCCCGCCACGCGTCACGCAGCTTGCCAACCCGTTCCGTCCATTCACCCGGCGCGCGATGGCCCTGAAGCGCCGCCGCCAACGTCTCCAGCCCCGCGCGCGCATCGGCAACCAGTGGCAGCGCTGCGCGCTTCGACGCATCCAGCGGTTGCACGTTCAGCGCAACAATCCGCGCGGACGGCGCCAGTAGCGTCCAGGACCCGGTCGTGAAATCGGCAAGCCGGGTGCCAACGGCCAGTACCACGTCCGCCTCTTCAGCCATCGCGTTCGCCGCTCCGGTGCCGGTCACCCCGACTGCACCGAGATTGAGCGAATGATCCGCCGGGAGGGAACTTTTGCCCGCCTGGGTTTCGGCCACGGGAATACCGAGCCGCGTTGCGAACTGATCCAGCGCCTCCGACGCATCCGAATACAGCACGCCGCCGCCGGCGACGATCAGCGGCGTGCGCGCAACCCTCAGCGCATCAGCGGCTGCGGCAAGTTCAGCCGGGTCCGGCGGCGATCGGCGCACCCTCCAGCAGCGTGGCTCGAAGAACGCGGCCGGGTAATCGAATGCCTCCGCTTGCACATCCTGGCACAGCGCGAGCGTCACAGGGCCGCACAGCCCCGGATCGGTCAGCACGGTCATGGCACGAGGCAGCGAGTCCAGAAGCTGCTCCGGCCGTGAGATGCGGTCGAAGAAGCAACTCACCGGTCGGAAGCAGTCATTGGCTGAAGTTGTCGCATCCGAAAATGATTCGACCTGCTGCAGGACCGGATCTGGCCGGCGAGAGGCGAAGACGTCGCCGGGCAGCAACAAGACCGGCAACCAATTCACATGCGCTACTGCTGCGGCAGTAACCATGTTCGTCGCGCCGGGACCGATCGAGGTCGTGCAGGCCATCATCCGCCGCCGCCGTGCCGCTTTGGCGAAGGCGATCGCTGCATGCGCCATCGCCTGTTCATTGTGCGCGCGGAAAGTCGGCAACGCATCCTGCGCACCAGCCAGCGCCTCGCCCATTCCGGCGACATTTCCGTGGCCGAAGATGGCCCAGACACCGGCAAACAGAGGCTCCATGCGGCCGGCGATCTCTGTGCGTTGCACACTCAGGAACCGCACCAGCGCCTGCGCCATCGTCAGGCGGATTGTTGTCACGGCCGCTTCCCCCGTCGTTGCTGACGGCCTGTATAGATCGGCATACGGCCGGGCGGAACGGCGGGCGTTCAGCCCCTCGGCCGTCGGGTTTCGTGCGCCTGCAGATGGCACCAGGCGACGCGCAGCATCGCGTCCGGCAGTCCACCTGCCCTGGCGCGTTCCAGCATGTCGCCGATGATGTGGGGTGCTTCGGTCGGACCGCCGCGCTCGACATCCCGGAGCATTGACGCGGCGAAGCTGGAATTTCGGTCCGTCAGCATGGCACGGGTCCGCTCCATGAACTTCGGCCGCGGACGGTGGCCGGCGGCGTGAGCCACAAGATCGCATTCGTTCAGCGTGGCGAGCGTCAGCGTTTCGCCATCATCAGTTTGCATGATCTCGCCCACATTCGCCCGCATCAGGCAGTTCATCGCGGCCAGGGTCGCGAGCATGACAAACTTTTCCCACATGTCCTGCGCGATGTTCTCGGACAGGCGGAAATCGAAGCGCGCATGCGCCGCATCTTGCGCAAAGCTCTCGGCAACGCGTTCCTGTCCCGGCACGCGGGGCCCGATCGCCATCAGGGCTACATTATTGAGATGCTGTACCTCCCCAAGCGGAGTCAGCGTCGCCGCAATGGCGCACATCCCGCCAAGCACCGCGGAGAGCCCAAACGCCAGGTCCAAACGATCTAAATGTTTCATGCCATTCAGCATCGGGACGATCACCGCACCCGCGCTCACCGCTGGTGCGACGGCAGGGATCGCGGCTTCCAGGTCGTAGGACTTACACGCCAGCAGCACCGCGTCATACCGGCTGTCATCAGCCAGATCATCGTGCGTGATGAATCGGACCGGACGTTTGATATCGCCGAGCGGGCTCTTCACCACCAGGCCGTCGCGCGCAAGCTGCGCGGCACGGCCGGGTCGAACCAGAAACGTCACATCGGCGCCTGCCTCGGCCAGCCGTCCACCGAAATAACCGCCGATCCCACCCGCGCCGAGAACTAGCGTGCGCATAACCGTCACTCCCAGCCGGGAGGCGGTGTGAACGCACGCCACGACCGCTCTAGCAGCTCTGCCACTGCGATCGTGGTCAGATCGCCGTAGATCGGCCCGACAATCTGCACGCCGATCGGCAGGCCCGCATCAGACAAACCGATGGGTGCGACGGACGCGGGAAGGTGGAAGGCGCAGGTGATGCCTGGCCAGAACAGCATGTCGTTGTAAGCAATGCGCCGGTTGTTCACGTGCAGGCTCCGCTCCCACACCTGCCCCTCCTGCATATGCGGGATCGCAGGGGTGGCGATCACCGGACACAGCAGCACATCCCACTGACGGAAGAAGGCGCTCCAGATGCGTCGGATCTGATGCCGTCGTTCGTTCAGCCGGAGCCACTCCCGATGGAGCAGATCGGTGGCACGGAGAAAAAGCGAGTCCGTTGCGTGATCATCGTGGGCAAGCCGTGCCTTGCGTTCCCGCTTGCGTGCCAGCGCATCCTCCGGCGCACGTGCGCTCAGCGCCGCATCGAGCAAGGTGACGTAAAGGCGAAACGCTTCGGTCGTGTCGAAATCTGGGCGCGCCGTGAAACTCACCTCCGCGCCCTCATCCCCCAAATGTCGCCCCACCTGCTCTATCAGCGCAGTGGTGTCGTCGCTCGTCGCGTGACCCGGCTCGTGCGACCAGACGGCGATGCGTAGCTCGGACACACGCCTTGTCCGAGGCTTCGGCAGATTGAGCGTAAGCTGCGTCTCGATCGGATCCGGACCAGCAATTGCGTGGAGCGCAAGCTCCAGATCTCGAGCAGACCGCGCCAACGGACCGATGACCGAAATGTCGGTCATCGCGGCGGCGTTCATCAGCGAATGGCCACGCGGCGGGCAAAGGCCCCAAGTGGGCTTGTGACCAAACAGCCCGCAATAATGCGCCGGCACGCGGATCGACCCGCCGATATCGCTGCCCATTTCCAGCGCGCTCAACCCGGCGGCGCACGCGGCAGCGCCTCCGCCCGAAGAACCGCCAGGCGTGTGGGCGTCATTCCACGGATTATGCGTCGTGCCGTATACCGGGTTGTAGCTTTGCCAATCAGCCAGCGCGACGGGCACATTGGTCTTGCCGAACACCACGACGCCGGCATCCTCCATGCGCTGCACGGCGAGCGCATCCGCTTCGGCGCGGTGCACGCGGCGATCCTCGAATCCCCACGTAGTCGGCAGCCCGGTGACGTCGAAACTCTCTTTCACCGTCATGGGGACACCGAACAGGGGCGGGGCATTGTCACCGCGCGACTTGTCCAACGAACGGGCCCGCGCGCGCGCGCGCTCCAGGTCGCGCGCGACGACGGCGTTCAGGCGCGGGTTCAGCCGCTCCTCCCGCGCGATGAAATGGTCCAGCAATTCCAGGCAACTGATTTCGCCGCTGCGGGTAAGTTCGGCCAGGCGCCAGGCGGGGAGGAAGGTCGGATTCATAAGGGGTCCTATCGGTAAGCCGGAGGCATTGCGAAATTCTGCCACGCCGATTCCAGCATCCGGGCGAAGGTGATGGTCGTGCGGTCGCCGTATTGCGGCCCGACGATCTGCACCCCGAACGGCAGGCCCTCGGGTGAGAAGCCCAGCGGCGCGACGGTGGAGGGCAGCAGAAAGAACCCGGAAATACCCGCCCAGAACATCTGATCGGTCGTTGGCACGCGATGGCCGTTCACCATGATCGTGCGGTCCCAGCGCTCGCCCGCATGGTCGTGCGGTTGCGCCGGGCTGGCACCGGCAGGGCAGAGGAACACGTCCCACTCACGGAAGAACTCCGCCCAGGCCCGGCGCATGCGCTGGCGAAGCTCGTTCCCGCGCAGGAAGTCGCGGTGCAGCAGCGTGTTGCCACGCGCCATCAGCGCGATGTAGCTGGGATCGTCCGGCGCATAACGCGCAGCCTCCTCGCTCCAGCGTGCGATGGCGGTATCGTCCAGGCGCGCGCTGGTCGTGGCACGCAGCAGCGTTATGTAGAGCCGGTGGGCCTGCGCGAGATCGAAATCGGGACGCGCCGTGCGGCTGACGTGGGCCCCTTGTTTCCCCAGAAACGACGCCAGCTCCTCGATCCGTCCGGTGATGCAGGAATCAACCTCACTTACTGCATGATCCGTCATGACCGCGGCGCGCAGATCGGCGAAGCGCCTGCCACGCGGCGGCGCGAGATCAAGCGTCCAGCCTGCGGCCTCGATCTCCTCCGGACCGGCGATCGCGCCCAGCGCAATCGCAAGATCGTCGGCAGAGCGGGCGAGGGGACCGATGACCGAAATATCGGCCTGGGACACCGTGCCACGCAGCGCCTGGCCAAGTGGCGGGCAAATCCCCCAGCTCGGCTTATGCCCGAACACGCCGCAATAATGCGCGGGGTTGCGGATGGAGGATCCGATATCGCTGCCGATTTCCAGCGCGGTCATACCCGATGCGAGCGCCGCGGCTGATCCGCCCGACGAACCGCCCGGTGAGCGCGTGAGGTCCCACGGATTGTTCGTGGTGCCATAAATCACATTGTAGCTCTGCCAGTCCGCGAGCAGCAGCGGCACGTTGGTCTTGCCCATGATGATGGCGCCGGCGTCTTTCAGACGCTGCACGGCCAGGGCATCCCGCTTGGCGATGGAATCGCGCTCCTCCGCCACACCCCAGGTGGTGGGCAGGCCGGCGAGGTCGAAACTCTCCTTCACCGTCATCGGCACGCCGAACAGCGCACCGGCGCGCGCGGGCTCGTTGTCCAGCGCGCGCGCACGGGTGCGGGCGCGATCGAAGTCGCGCACCACCACGGCGTTGATCTTCGGATCGAGCCGCTCGATCCGTTCGATGAAATGATCCGTCAGTTCCAGCGCGCCGATCTGTCCCCCGCGCACCATGGCGGACAGCAGGTGCGCGGGGAGGAAGGATGGATCGGTCATGCGATGGACGAATTGAAGGCGCCGCCGTCCAGCAGCAGGTTGTGCCCGACGATGAAGCCGGACGACGCGGCGCACAGAAACGCACAGGCCTCACCGAATTCCGCCGGATCGCCGACGCGGCCGGTGGGATTTTCCTTACCGCGTAGCGCGAGTTCTTCCTCCACCGTGCGATTGTTGCGCTGCGCGAGATGCGCGGCGCCGCTGCGCAGCCGGTCCGTCAGGAACGGGCCGGGGAGAATGTTGTTGATCGTCACGTTATGCTTCGCGACCTGACGGGCGAGGCCAGCGACGAAACCCGTGAGCCCGGCGCGCGCGCCGTTGCTCATGCCAAGCTGCGGGATCGGCGACTTCACCGAGGCCGAAGTGATGTTCACGATGCGGCCGAACTTGCGATCGACCATGCCGTCAACCACCGATTTGATCATGAAGATCGGCGCCAGCATGTTGGCGTCCAAGGCCTTGATCCAGGCATCGCGGTTCCACTCGCGGAAATCGCCGGGCGGCGGCCCGCCGGCATTGTTCACCAGAATGTCCGGATTGGGACAGGCCTCGAGCGCAGCGGCGCGCCCCGCTTCGGTGCTGATATCGCCGGCTACGGGTGTGACCTTCACGCCGGTCTGGTCGTGAATCTCCTTCGCGGTGCGTTCCAGATCAGCTTTGGTGCGCGCGGTAATCACCAGATCGACGCCTTCGCGCGCGAGCGACATGGCGCAGGCGCGGCCAAGCCCCTTGCTGGCGGCGCAGACGATGGCCTTGCGGCCCTTGATACCAAGATCCATAGACGTCCTCCTAAACTGCGATTGTTTGCATGATCTCGCGTGAATGCGCCGGGATCGGCACCGGCCTCTGCGTACCCCGCGCCACGAACACATGCACAAAATGCCCCTCGGCCGACGCTACATCCTCGTGGTTGCGGAAAATGCCGATTTCGTAACGCACCGAGCTATTGCCGATATGCGCAGCACGCAATCCCGCTGTGATCCGATCCGGCCAAGCGACCGAGCTATGATAGCGGCAGCCAAGCTCCGCGACGACGCAATGGATTTCCCCATCCAGCAGGTCTACCACCTCGTTTGTCATTTCCCAGTACGTGACGGCAGTATCGAACCAGGACAGATAGACCACGTTGTTGACGTGGCGGAACACGTCGTTATCCATCCAACGGGTGGTGATTTCGTGGAACCAGCGGTAATCGGCGCGGCGTCTTGGCGGGTGTCGGCTCATGGCGGCATTTCAGCCGGAATCGACCGGAGCGTCCATGGCGGATGAGACAGACCGTGTGGTGGTTGTGCCGCGGTACGAGGGCCGGTTGACCCGGCTTTCGCGCGACCGCCGTGCGACATTCCTGGAGCATCTGCGCCGCATCGTGTGGGAGGCGATCGAAGCCCCCGGGGAGCCGCGGCGCAAGCAATACCTCGGCGGCCCGAACGCGCCCCAGGCCGACTTCGCGGTATGGGCCTGCACCGCGTGCGGCGGCGACTGCTGCTCGAAGGGTGGGACCCACGCCTATCTGGATGACGAAACCATCGCCCGCGTGGCCCGTGCCCGCCGTATCCGTTCGCGCCGTACCCTCGCGGCCTTGTACGAAGTGCACCTGCCGCAGGAGAGCCACGCCGGATCCTGCGTGTTCCATGGCGCGGAAGGTTGCGCGCTGCCACGCGAGCTCCGGTCCGATTTGTGCAATCGCTTCTACTGCACACCGCTCCGGCGGCTTTTTCAAGAACAGGATGACCCGCGCGGCGTGCGGATCATTGCGCAAGGAGGACGCCATGAAAATAATCGCGCTTGAAACCATACGTCTCAACGAATTCCCTAACCTGCTCTGGCTGCACGTGCATACCGATCAGGGTGTGACCGGCCTGGGGGAGACGTTCTTCGGCGCCCGCGCGGTCGAGGCGTATATTCACGAAACCGCCGCGCATCTGCTGCTTGGCAAGGACCCGCTGCAGATCGACCGGCATGCCCGCACGCTACAGAACCAGTATCTCGGCTTCTCCGGCACGGGCACGGAGATGCGTGCCGCATCCGCCATCGATATCGCATTATGGGACCTGCTCGGCCAGGTGACCGGCCAGCCGGTGCATCAATGTCTTGGCGGGATCTCGCACGAAAAAATGCGCATTTACAATACCTGTGCGGGGTATCGTTACATTCGCTCCGACAAGGGGCAGAAGACCGACAACTGGGGCATTGGGGCACAAACCGCCGCCGGCCCCTACGAGGATCTGGATGCCTTCCTTAATCGCGCCGACGAACTCGCGCACTCGCTGCTCGAACAAGGCATCACGGCCATGAAGATCTGGCCGTTCGATTTTGCGGCCGAAGCGACGGAGGGCCGGTTCGCGTCCCCAGCCGACCTGGACAAGGCGCTGGAGCCGTTCCGCAAGATCCGCAACGCCGTCGGACGCAAGATGGACATCATGGCGGAACTGCATTCGCTCTGGACCCCAATGGGTGCGGAGCAGGTGATGAAGGCGCTGGCGCCGATCGAGCCGTTCTGGGTGGAAGACCCGATCAAGATGGTAAACGCCGACCTACTCGCGGCCTTACGGGCGCGTACGGGCATGGTGATCTGCGCCAGTGAGACACTCGCGACCCGCCGTGCCTTCCGCGAATTCCTCCAGGCCGACGCACTGGACGTCGTGATGCTGGACCTGTCGTGGTGCGGCGGCATCGGCGAAGCAAAGAAGATCGCCACCCTGGCGGAAGCCTGGGGCAGGCCCGTGGCGCCGCATGACTGCACGGGGCCGATCGTGCTAACCGCGTCGGTGCACGTCTCGCTGAACTGCCCCAACACCCTAATCCAGGAAACGGTGCGAGCCTTCACCACGGGTTGGTACAAGGAAGTTGTCACCGATCTGCCCGACATCCGTAATGGCTTCGTGTACCCATCGAACAAGCCAGGGCTGGGCACCCGCCTGCAACCGGAGCGTTTGAAGGCTTCGGATTGTGAGACGCAGACGACGCGAGCCTAGTGTTCTGCCCCTGAAGTTCGCCGCATCACGCGGCGAACGGAGGGGATCAGCAGGCCACTGAAAACAAGGCACTCGAGCGCGATCCCACTCATCCGTTACGACTGAACCAGCGCTGCCAGCCTCTCCGCGATTTCCTGCGTGCAGGCGATAATCGGATTGCCGTCGCGCACGCCGTTGCCCGCCAGATAGTCGCTGGTCCGCCCGCCGGCCTCCCGCACCAGAACCAGCCCGGCCAGCACGTCCCAGGCGTTGATGTGCAACTCGACATATCCATCGTTCACACCGGCCGCGACATCGGCCATGCCGAGCGCGCCGGAACCGTGCCGCCGAAATTCCATGTTCGCGCCAATCAGGCGGTGCAACAGGGCAGTATACAGTGTGATGGAACGGCGGCTGGACCAGCCCACTTCGATGATCGGCGCCGTGCCGCTTCGCAAGCCGCTCACCCGCGTAGGCTTCCCGTTCAGAAACGCGCCACGCTCGCGTTCCGCATGAAACAGACGGGCCTCATCCGGCGCGCAGATCACACCGAGTTCCACGGCGCCGTGCGCAACATAAGCGAGCGAGACGCACCAACGTGGCGATCCCTGGATGTAATTGCTCGTGCCGTCGATCGGGTCGATGACCCACAGCCTGTCGGCGGGACTGCCACCTTCCTCTTCGCCCAACACCGCTTCACCGAAGGATTCTGCCACGCGCCGCCGGACGAGAGTTCTCGACCGCGCGGTCCGCCTCGGTGCAGAAGTCGATCGGGTCCTTGGATGTAATCGCACCCAGATCAGCGCGCATCCGCTGCGCCAACGCCCCAGCCTCTTGTGCCAGAGCGAGCGCGAACTCCAGCCTCATCCGATCTTCACCGCATCGTCCCTTCGCACGTGCATGTCCTGTTCCATCGACCGCGGATAACGGGCCGGTGGTGCGGAGACCCGATCCAGCGTCGCCCGTGCTTCGTCCGGCAATCGCCAGCCTGCAGCCTTAAGGTTGTCCTGCAACTGTTGCAGCGTGCGCGCGCCAACGATCGCACTCGTGATGAAGCGTTGGTCCAGCACCCAGCGCAGCGCGACCTGCGCGGGCGACCGACCGAGTTCCCGCCGCAGTCTCCAGCAGGGACGCAAGGATTTCATCGCGATTGGCAGCGAAATAGCGCAGCGGAAAACCCCAGCCCTCCGCGGAACGCGCCCCCGCGCGCGATGTCTCACCCGGCTGATACTTGCCGGACAGGAAACCGCCCCCCAGCGGCGACCAGACAACAATACCCAATCCCTTCAGCTCGCAAACGGGAACGATTTCTTCCTCGATGTCGCGCACGACCAGGCTGTACTGCGGCTGGTAGCAGGAGAAACGACTCCAGCCATGCGTATCAGCCAGCCAAAGCGCCTCCATCAAACGCCAGGCCTCATAATTGCTACAGGCAACGTAACTGACCTTCCCGGTCGTAATCAGGTCGTCGAACGCCCGTAACATCTCCTCCAGCGGCGTCTGAACGTCCACATGATGGACGTAGTAGATATCCAGGTAGTCCGTCCGCAGCCGGCGCAGGCTATCTTCCACCGCGCGCATGATGTGCGTGCGTGACATGCCGGAATCGTTCGGTCCCGGACCCATCGGGTTGAACACCTTGCTCGCCAGCACGACGCGATCGCGCCGTCCTTGCAGAATTTCCCCGAGCATGGTTTCGGAAACGCCGCCGTTATAGCTGTTTGCCGTGTCGATGAAGTTGATGCCGGCGTCGAGCGCGGCGGAGACAATGCGGTCGGCTTCCCCCTGATCGGTGCCTTTGCCGAACGTCATGGTGCCGAGGCAGAGTTCGGAGACTTTCAGACCGGCTTGGCCGAGACGACGGTATTCCATGGCCTCAGCCTGCCCTATGATACGCGGGCACTGCAATCGCCGGAGGATGTGCGATGCCGTTCGACCAGGCAGGCGAAGAACGAAGGCGCCGCTCCCGCAATGTGCTTGGTGGTGTGCTGGAGCCGTGTTCGCTGACACCGCTGACCGGCTTCTTCCGCGATGGCTGCTGCAATACCTCGGCCGAGGACGTCGGCAGCCACACCGTATGCGCGGTGATGACCGAGGACTTCCTCGCGTTCAGCAAGGCGCAGGGCAACCACCTTTCCACACCCCGGCCCGAGTTCGGCTTCGCCGGCCTGAAACCGGGGGATCGGTGGTGCTTATGCGCGCCGCGCTGGCAGGAGGCGCTGGAAGCCGGAAGCGCACCACAGGTGGTGCTCCGTGCGACGGAGGAGGGGGCGCTGGAATGGTGTGATCTGACCGACCTGAAGGCGAAAGCGGTCGATCTGCAATAGCGCGAAGAGGTATGGAAATGGCCATGCACAACGTCGTTTCGCGCGAACAATGGCAGGAAGCCGTGCGCGGCCTGCTCGTTGAGGAGAAGGCCTGGACTCGGGAGCGCGACCAACTCGCGGCGAAGCGCCGCGCACTGCCATGGGTGAAAGTGGACAAGGAATACGTCTTCCAGTCCTCCACCGGCCCAGTCACCCTGGGTGAACTCTTCGACGAACGCACCCAGCTTTTGGTGTACCACTTCATGTTCGGCCCCGACTGGCAGGAGGGTTGTGTCGGCTGTTCCTTGTTCTGCGATCATGTGGACGGCGCGCGGCAGCATCTCGAGCACCACGACGTCAGCTTCGTAGCAATCTCCCGCGGGCCGATCGAGAAACTCGAGGCGTATCGAAAGCGGATGGGTTGGGGGTTCCGCTGGGTGTCGTCCTCAGACAATGACTTCAATATGGACTTTCACGTGTCCTTCCCGGACGGCTCACGCGACAGCGGCGTGTTCTACAATTTTGAGCGCCGGCCGGATCCCGGTATCGACGAACTGTCGGGCCGCAGCGTGTTCTTCAAGGACGACGGCGGAACGATCTACCACACATACTCAAACTATGGCCGCGGCGGAGAGCCGTTCCTGGGTGTGTACGCCTTCCTTGATCTCATGCCGAAAGGTCGGAGTGAGACGAAGAATGGTAATCTCACCGACTGGGTGAAGCGGCATGACCAATACCCGGGGGTCGGCAAGGCGAGTCGCACCGCGAAATAAGCCGCGAAATAAAAAGATGGCCGGGAGAAGCCCGGCCATCCCCAGAAGCCTTACAAACGCCGTTCTTTACCGCGATGTGCGCGAACTCGTCGTACTTGCGCCAACGCCGGCGGATGCATTGCCGGACGTGCTGCCGCTGGTCGACCCGGCCATCGTGCCGCTCGTGTTTCCGAGCCCGCTGGAACCACTCACGCCGGAACTCGACACCCGCCCCAGATCGGACGTACGTCCTCCTTCGCTGATGCCCGAGTAGGTGCCGGAGATCGAATCTCGCACCTCTCGCACGCGCAGGTTGTTCTGCACATGACGCACGCCGGAAACATCCTCGGCGACATCTTCGGCCAGCCGTTTGGAATAGCGGCTGTCCACATGACCGTTCAGCGTGACTTCGGCATTCTGCACGATGATATCGATGTCGGATGCGTCGACGACCGGATTATCGGTCAGCCGATCGCTCACATCCTCGCGGATGCGGTCGTCGGACCGCGTGTAGCCGCGAGGACCGCGTCCGCGATGCATCATATCGCGACGGGCATCCTCGGCGCGGCGCTGACCGGCTTCTTCGTCACCAAACCAGGAGGAAACCTCATCGCTGGCCCCATCCCACAGCCCGCGCTCGGCGCGCGGTGAGCGACGCTCGAACCCGCTATAGCCACCCCAGCTATCGCGATCGCGGTCGTACCAGTCGCGCCGCGCATTCCGGGTGCCGTAGTCGCGGGCATAGCCGCTGGACCACCCGTAATCCCAGCCAGGATCGCGGTCCCATTCATCGAATCCCCAGGCGCCTGCGCCAGCCCGGCCGAAGCCGCGCGGACCGAACGTGTTACGGTCCCAATCCTCGCGGCCGGAGCGGCCATACCGCGCCCTGTCGTCGTTACCGTAGGCCCCCCGATCGTTGCGGGAACGCCAGTCGGAGTCCTCGCGCCGGTAGCCCTGGCGGCCCGGATCACGACCATAGTCGGCGCGGCTGTTGTCGCCGTAGTCAGAACGGCCGTAGCGGGGCGCGTCCTGGCCGCCATAATCGCGCTCACGCCAACGATTTTCGTCGTTCCGGCGCTGCCAATCGCGATCCTCGTTACGCTGGCGATCGCGTCGCCAGCCGGTATATTCGTCTGACACGGCACATTCCTTTCCGATGTTCAGAAGACGCTTCGTAAACGGGGCTTGCCCGCCTTGGTTGCGCCGTGTTTGCCCTACAGAACTGTCGGGTTCGTGATTGCGCCAGCGGGCCGATTCCCGCGTTTGCATGCCTCCAACAAAGGAACGTCCCCGTGACGCTGCACCAGGCCGAGGCCTTGGCCATCATCGGGATGATGTTCGTTCTGTTCATCACCGATCGGCTTCGGTACGACGTGGTCGCAGCGCTGGCACTCAGCGCGTGCCTGCTCACCGGGGTTGTTCCTCCGGACAAGGCCTTCGCAGGCTTCTCCAATTCCCTCATCATCTTGATCGGCTCGGTCCTGGTACTCAGCCGGGCAGTGGCCAATTCCGGTGTGATCGAGCAAGTGATGCGCAGGGCGATGCGCCGGTTGCGGGGCACGTCAGCACAGATCTTGGCGTTGACCAGCTCCGTAACATTCCTCTCCGCCGTCATGAAGAACGTCGGGGCGCTCGGGATTTTCCTCCCTATCGCTGTCCAGGCGGCGGAACGGGATGATCGCCCACCCTCCCGCTACCTGATGCCGCTATCGTTCGGATCCCTGATCGGAGGCACGATCACGCTGATCGGTACCTCGCCCAATCTGCTGATCTCGACTGTCCGGCAGGAAACGGTCGGACATCCTTACCCATTCTTTGCATTCACTGCGGTGGGCCTACCGCTCTCTGTCGTCGTGATCGCCTTCCTGACATTCGGCTGGCGGTTGTTGCCGGAGCGTCAGGGCGAACCGTCCGCCGAAAAACGCTTCACGGTGGAAGACTACACAGCCGAGGCGCGACTGCCGACCGGTTCCAAACTGGTGGGCAAAACAGTGGCGGATCTGGAGGCGCTCGGAGAAGGCGAGGTCACGGTCGTCACGATCATTCGCGAACATGACCGCCGCTACATCCCTTCGACCCACTGGACTCTCTATGCCGACGATCTGCTTTTGCTGCAGGGCGATCCGGTGGCCTTGCAGCCGGTGATCGCGGCAGCAGGACTGGAACTCGCCGGAGCGGACGCAATTGCGCACACCGCTCCGCAGGACAAGGACGACGCGCTGGAAAGCATCGAAGCCGTCGTAACGGCGGACTCGCCGTTGGTCGGACAAACTTTGCACGGAATGCGCGTGCGGCGGCGTTACCAGGTGAATGTGCTGGCCCTCAGCCGGGGCGATCGGCGGATTACGGCTCGGCTGGGCGAGAGCCGCCTCGGGATCGGAGATGTGATCGTGCTGCAGGGGCGGCGGACTCAGCTCGAGGAAGCGATCCGCGATCTCGGCTGCCTGCCGCTGGCGGAACGCAACCTGACGCTGGGCAATGCGCCGTCGCGCTGGGCCTCGCCAGTGATATTGCTGGCCGCGATCGCCGCGACCGTATCCGGTGTCCTGCCGGTCGAGGCGGCATTCTTCATCGGCGCGGTGCTCGTGGTGCTGTTCGGGCTGATCGCACCGCGTCAGGCCTATGCGGCGCTGGATGGGCCGCTGCTGGTCATGCTGGCGTGCCTGATTCCCGTAGGAGAGGCGCTGCATACCACGGGGGCGTCCACGTTGGTGGCGGATCTGCTGACGGTGATTGGGCGGCATCTGTCGGGCCCCGGCGTGATTGCGTTGCTGCTGGTCGTCGCGATGGTCGTGACGCCATTCCTGCACCATGCGGCGGCGGTGCTGGTGATTGGCCCGATTGCCGCAGCGCTGGCACACAATCTGGGGTTTGCGCCGGATGCATTTCTTATGGCTGTGGCGCTGGGCGCCTCGTGCGATTTTCTGACGCCAATCGGCCATCAAAATAACCTGCTGGTGATGGGGCCAGCGGGCTATCACTTCAACGATTACTGGCGGCTCGGCTTGCCGCTATCGGTGCTGGTGGCGGTGTTCGGCACGGTGCTGATCGCGCTACGTTGGCCGCTGCATTAGAGCGCGATCGCTTCAGGCTGCGTAGCCATTGAAGCGTGAATCGCGCTCTCAACAACGATCCAGTTAGAAGGCTCCTCCATGTCAGACAACGCGGAGTTCATTGCCGCCGCCAGTGCCGCGATGGACGGCTTCATGGCCGCATTCAACGCCGAGGACGCCGAGGCGATCCGCACCAAGTGGTTTCACTTCCCCCATGTGCGGTTTCACAGCGGCAAAGTGACCATCACCGAGCGCCCCGAGGACTATACGACAAATCTCGTTTGGACACGCACCGGCCAGTCCGCGGAATGGGGCCGCTCCGCCTGGGACTATGTCGAGGTCATCGATGCCGGGCCCGACAAGGTGCACTTCCGGGTGCAGTTCACACGATATCGGCCCGACGGAACCGTGGTGGGCAAGTATCGCTCGCTCTACATCGTGACGCTGAAAGACGGCCGTTGGGCAATCCAGGGCCGGTCAAGCTGGTCCGCCTGACAGGGGAGTGCTTCAGCGGATGCGGCTGTAGTCGAGCGGCCGCATCAGCACGCTGTCGATCCGTGCCACCGTTTTCATCCATCGCTGCTTCACCAGTTCTCGGAGCCGTTGATCGGTATCCTGTGCCTCGCGCCGCGCTGCCAGCTCTGCATGTCGGGGAAGTGGCGCAATTCAACGCTGCGATGCGACTCCGCGTTCATCGTTCCTGGGCCGATAACGGTGTCGAAGAGTCCCAGCAGATGGCCGCCATTGCGTTCGAGCGCCGGAGCGACCTCGGCAAGATAGAGCGCGTGATGGTCACCGCTGCCGCCCGGGCGGAAATGCAGGATGCGCTGCTCGATATAGCCGCGCGGCGTGCCACGCACGGCGTCGATGGCGGGCCACGCGTGCGGCAAGGGCGCCGTATCGTCTGCTTGCCGCAGGATCGCCGTCTCGACGTAATCCAGGTTGGGGAACAGGTTCGTGCGCCGCTGTTTCGACAGCTCTGCATCCTTGCGGACGCGTGCTTGGTGCCGCTCCCACTTGCCGAGGTCATCGAACTGTCGCAGCTGGAAGACGGCGCAACCGGCATCGGGGCCGATCAGCACCTCCCACGCCCCAATAAGCACGGAGCCGTGCGCGTCGAGTGATGACATGCCGGTCTGAAATGCGGCATGCCGCGCCTCCAGACGGCCCTCCCGACAAACGACCTGACGATGTTGGTAGATCATCCGGCCGCCGCCTGCTCGCGCAGCTCATCCGCGATGCCATGCCCGGCGAGCAGACGAAGCCGGTCGCTCTCCGGATCGATCAGCATCATGGCGATCAGCGCGACGATCACCACGACAGCTCCTATCAACATAAAGCCGTTGCGAAATCCCTGGACAGGATCGGCGCCGGTATCGACGATCATGCCCATCAGTACGGGCGCGAACGGGCCGGCCAAGGTCGCGATGGCGTTGTTGATGGCGAGCATCGAACCGCGCTGGGCTGTCGGCGTGATCTCGGCGACAATCACGTGGCCGAGGCTGAAAATCAGCGTGCCGCAGGAGAACGCGAGGGCAGTGCAGAGGATCGGCAAGATCGGACCGGATACAAGCGGCAGCGCGAAGGACAGCACGCCGGCGACGAGCAGGCCGGCGCAGGCGACACCGCCACGCGAAAGACGGCTGGAAACGCCGCGGCGTTTCAGCGATTCGGAGACGGCGCAGATACCGGGCATGAGGACGATCTGCGCCAGGGCCGGAAGGGTAACGATCCAGCCGACCTCGATTGGAGTGTAGCCGGCGCCCTTAGTCAGGTAGGCAGGAAGCCAGACCACCGCGAGCGTAAGCAACCAGTAGGCAGCGAAGCCCACCATTGCTTGTCCCACGAAGGTGCGGCTGCCCAGCATGCGACGGTAGGGCAGACGCACGGCCGTGTCGCCGGCCACGGCCATCGGCTGTTCGGACAGGGTACCTTCCTTGCCGACGAAAATCCAAGCGACGCACCAGACGAGCCCGACAAGCCCGAGAAGCGCGAAGGCGGCGCGCCAGGAATAGGTGACGATGACATAAACAATCCCCGGCGCGACGATGCCGATGCCGAAGGCTCCGCCGATCGACACGATACTGGTCGGCAATGGGCGGCGGATATTCGGGAACCACTTGTATACGGCATGGAGAGCGACCGGATACGCGGGACCTTCCGCAAGACCCAGTAACACACGGTTTGCTACCAGCGCTGCCAGCCCAACGGGCAACAGCATCGGAAGTTGGATCGCCGACCATGCGAGCACCATCGCCAGCAGGACCCATCGCGTCGGGGCGCGATTGACCAGGAACCCGATCAGCACTGTCGAAATCGAGAAGAAGGCGAAGAAGCTGGTTCCGACCAGGCCGAACTCGGTGTGATCGAGGTGCAGGTCGCGCATGATAGGCACGGCCGACAGGCCGATCACCGCCTTGTCGGCGAAGTTGATCAGCATAAACAGGAACAGCATGCCTACAATCAGCCAGCCGCGAGCTGGGACATTGTCATCGCCCAATGGCGTTTCCCCTATGTGTTGCGGCGAGATGCCGGAATAGCCGATGGGAGCCTACGACACACGAGACGCCGTGGCGAGGGCGCAGCTTATTGGACGCCGTTCCGCTCGTAACTATCCGGCTTCGACTGTCAGTGCACGAGTTTTGGTTCGCGCGGCTGCCGCTCGACGCCTGGTCTGCCTGCTCTATCGCCGCGTTGAGCTGCGCCTGCGACGACACGGTGATCGTGGTGGCCATGCGGGACTCCCCTCTTCATTCGATCATGACACAGAAGAAGAGCGGTTGCGAAGAGTTCATGACGGCGTCACCCATCGAATGACATATGCGGTGAGCCGCTTATTCAGCGAGGAAATGCAGACCGACTTCACGCGCGCGATCGCATGTCATACCGAGGGGCGATACGCCGAAGCGGCGCAACTGTTTGCGTCGATCCGAGTCCACGCGCCCGGCGATGCGGATGTACTCCGGTTAAATGGCCTCGCGCTGGTGCGTGCTGGACAGGCTTCGTCCGCGCTGCCGTTGCTGAGACGGGCACGGCAACTCGCGCCGCGGGAGCCTCTGGCGCATCTCCACTATGGAATCGCGCTGCACGAAACGGGACGCTACGCGCGCGCCGCAGCACTCTTTCGTCGTGCAGCGATCCTCGCGCCGGGCGACCCGGCGCCGTGGACCAATTTGTCCGCGGCGCTGGTGGCCCTGGGGCTCGCACCGGCGGCGCGCGCCGCGGCCCGGCGTGCGATCCGCGCCGCCCCGGACCTGGCGGAAGCGCATTACGCGCTCGGCGCGGCCGAACTCGCGGCGGACGATCCGCAGGCGGCGCAGGAATCCTTCCTGCGTGCAATCCAGCGCCGTCGCGACATGCCGCAGGCCTGGATCAACCTGGTGCTGATTCTCGCCCGCCAGGGTCAAGTGGGCCTGGCGCAGCAGGCGATCGCGCGGGGGCTCGCGGTGTGTCCCGGGAACGAAGCGCTCCGCGCAGCCCAGGCCAGCTTCGCACTATTATCCGGCGAGCATGACGCGGCGATCGCCACCCTCCGCGACGTGCTGGTGCAGGATCCAGGCTGCGTCGCAGCGCGGCTCACGCTGGCCGAAGCGGTACTGCTGGATGAGGGACCGCGCGAGGCACTCGCACTGCTGGACGGTGCGCCGCCGGCGGGACGTGAAGGCGCGCACTGGCGCGCGCACCGGGCCTTGGCGCTCCTCCAGCTTAATGAGGATGCGGCGGCGCAGTTAGAACTCGGTGCTGTCGCGCCACCCTATGGCGATGCGGCGATTCTGATCAGTTGGGCACGCTGCAATCTCGCACTGCGCGCGGGACGCGTGGATGAAGCCGCCCAGGAAGCCGCGCATGTGGATGCGCTAGCGGCGGACGAAGCGGGGTGCTGTACGAGCATCGGGTGATCGCGCACTATAATCTGGCGCGCTATCACCACCGTGCGGGACGGACGCGCTCAGCCTTCGATCATTGGGCGGCCGGCCAGGCGTTGTTGGCACGTTTGCAACCGTTTTCGCGCTCCGGGCATGCCGCGTTCATTGATGCCAGCATCGCCCTATACGATCGTGCCCGGCTTCATGCCGGGCCAGTTGCGCCCAGCGCCGATCGGGCTCCGGTCTTCGTCGTCGGGCTGCCGCGATCCGGCACAACACTGACCGAGCAGATCCTTGCCGCGCATACCAGCGTACATGGTGCGGGCGAGCGTGTCGCGCTGCCACGTCTCATGCAGCGCTTCGGACCGCCGCTGTCGGCAGAGGCGATGACGCACACTGCCGCGCTCGAACTCGCCGGCGCTCAACGAAATCGCCGAAGCGTACCTGACCGAGTTGCACGCGCTGGCTCCCGACGCCCGCTATGTCGTGGACAAAATGCCGGGCAACGCGCTTCTGCTCGGTTTCATCGCCACGCTACTCCCCGGTGCGCGGATCATCCTGTGCCAGCGCGATCCGCGCGACGTCGCGCTGTCGATCTTCCAATTGCGCTTCTTCGGGCACCATCCATACGCCCACGATCCGGCCGATCTGGGCTGGTATATCGGCCAGCACGAGCGCCTGATGCGTCACTGGTTGCAAGTCCTGCCGCTGCCGGTGCTGGAAGTGGCGCTATCGGATTGGGTGGAGGATTTTCATACCACACTCGCGCGCGTGCTCGCTTTCCTGAACCTGCCGCATGATCCCGCCTGCGAGCGCTTCTATGAACAGGACCGAACCGTGCGCACGGCGAGCGCCTGGCAGGTGCGCCAGCCGATCAATGCGCGAGGAATTGGGCGTTGGCGCGCGTACGCCGACGAACTGGCGCCTGTGATCGTGGAGCTTGCGGCTGCGGGCGCGGTGGACACCGAGACGAACGAAGATCGCGCCCTATCCCTCTCCTAGATCCCACCATAACCCGGCCATCGCCGCCATCCCCTCCCGCGCCGGGGCGATCAGCAGGTGTTCATCCGGACCGTGCTGTTGGCAGCCATTGTAACTATGGGGAATCCACACCAGCGGCGTGCCAAGCAAATCCTTGAAGACGTCGCCGGGCAGCCCGCCCGAGGAGTTCGGGATGATCTGCACCTTCCGCCCGAGGCTGCGCTCCATGCTACGTGCCACGCGTTGAACCCACGCGTCCGACGGATCGGTGCGGCTCGCCGGCATCCGCACGTGTTCGTTCTCGATCTGCACCGCGGCAAACCCAGCGGCGTCCAGATGCCGCCGTAGTGCCGGCCCAAAGCGGTCCGGGTCGGCATCCACTGTATAACGAATCTGGCAATGCGCGCGCGCGTCGGGCGCCACCGCGTTGACCGGGTTCTCCCGCCGGCCCGACACCATCGCGAGCACGATGAAACTGCTCCACGCATAGATCTTTTCCGCTGCGCTCAGGCCCGGCTCGCCCCAGTCCGGATCCACCTGTGCGGCCTCGCCGCCGCCTTCCACCGGGCATCCGTCCAACACCGCGCGTACTGCCGAAGAGATGCCGTCCCGCGGCAACCATTCGGGAATCAGGATGCGTCCATGACGGTCCGCGATGGACGCGATCGCGTTTGCCAAAATAATCGCCGGATCAGGCGTGATCCCACCCCAATGCCCGGAATGCACGCCACCTGGACGCAAACGCACCACCAGGTCGAAATGGAACGTGCCGCGGGTCCCGGTCGCAATCGTCGGCGTTTCCGGTGCAACGCGCGGACCGTCGCTGCCAATCAGCACGTCCGCCGCCAGTTCAGAAGTATAGGCAGCAACGAAATCGCGCAAACCAAGCGACCCGCGTTCCTCGGCACTTTCGAGAACCAACTTCAGGTTGAACCCGAGCCGCCCCTTACGCTCGGCAAGCACCGCCTCCAGCGCCGTCAAATTCAATGCATGCTGGCCCTTGTTGTCCGCCGTGCCGCGCCCGTACCAGCGACCGTTTTCCTCGCTCAAACGCCAGGGATTGCGGCCGGCACTCCATTGGTCTTCCAGACCGCGGACCGTATCGACATGGCCATAGGTCAGAACCGTAGGCCGGGCGGGGTCCTCCATGCGCGTGGCGGTCAGCACCGGGCCGATGCCGGCCACCGGATTGGCGCGCACCGCGACCGTAAACCCCAACCGCTCTAACCAGGGCGCGATAGCCTGTCGCAGATACCGATCGATATCGGCTTCGTGACCCGGGTCCTGAGACGTGCTGGGTATCGCGACCAGATCGGCCAGGCGCTGACGAAAGCCGCCATTATCAAACTCATCCAGCGCTCGTTTGATCGCCAACTGTCGTCCCGCACCTACGCCATCTGACATCGATCAATCCCAATCCGGAATTGACGCGCCGCGCGGGTTTCCAGCAAACTCCGCCGTCCGCGTCCGTGTGGAAAAAATACAACCAAAGCGGCGTCGCCGCAGGGAGACCACGTTCATGACGACCATCGCACGCCGTCTGCTTCTGCTTGCATCCGCCGCAGCCTGGGTGACACCGGTACCGGTGCTCGCACAGACCAAGGAGCCGATCAAGATCGGCGTGGTCAGCGAGTTCGCTGCCGTCGTGGGGCAGCCGATCGCGCAGGGCGCGCAACTGGCTGCCGACGAAATCAACGCCCATGGCGGCATCGACGGTCGGCAGGTGCAGATCATCGCCTACGACGATCACTCATCCGCCGCGGACGGGGTGCGCGCGTTCCAGCGCCTAGCGGAGCAGGACCACGTGGCGGCGGTGATCACGACCTTTATCAGTGAGGTGGCTCTGGCGATCGAGCCTTGGGCGGCGCGGCTGCACATGCCCACGCTGACGCCCGCGGCCGCGAGCGACCTGATCAGCAAGCAGGTCCACGACAAATACGACCAGTACAAATACATGTTCGAAGGCTGGTTCCCGTCGCCCATCCTGGCCCAGGCGGTGTGCGACTCCTCGCGCGACACGCTGGTGAACCAGTTGCACATGAAAACCGCTGCCATCGTCAGTGAGGACGCGGACTGGACCAAGCCGCTGGACGCCGGCTACCAGAAATGCCTGCCGGGGGCCGGCCTGAAGGTCGTGGACCTGGTCAACTTCAACCCAGACACGACGGACTTCACCCCGATCTTCAATGAGGTTGAAGGCAAGAAGCCGGATGTGATGGTCATGGGCATTGCCCATGTCGGCGTGCAGCCAACCGTCCAGTGGCATTCGCAACAGGTGCCCATCCCCATGGCGGGCATCAGCGCACAGGCCAGCAACGACACGTTCTGGAAAAGCACGAACGGCGCGACCGAGGGCGTCATCACCCAGACCGGGTCGGCGCCCGGTATTGCCCTCAGTCCTGTGACCCTGGCCGTGCAGAAGGCGTATGAGGATAAGTACCACAACTTCCCGGCCTTCACCGGTTTCACTTCCTATGACGGAGTGATGGCCTTCGCGCAGGCGATCAAGCGGGCCGGATCGACCGATCCCGATAAGGTCGTCGCGGAAATGGAGAAGACCGACATGGACGGCGCTGTCGGGCATCTCGCATTTTACGGCCGCAACGATGAGTTCACGCATGCACTGAAATACGGAACCAACTACGTGACCGGCATCTTCGTGCAGTGGCAGAACGGCAAGCAGGTGTGCATCTGGCCGACCAGCAAGTGCCCGAACAAGCTGGAATTCCCCAGCTTCGTGAAGCTGCCCGGCACTTGATTCTTTGTCATTGCGAGGCCCGCAGGGCCGAAGCAATCTCGTTTGGCTCTGCGCACGCGCTGACACCCAGGCGCAATACTGAATGCGCGCCGCGCAGATCCTGATCGACGGCTTCGCCATCAGCTCGCTCTACGGTGTGGGTGCCGTCGGCTTCACCCTGATGTTCGGTGTGTGCGGGGTGCTGAACCTAGCGCACGGCGGCATCATGCTCATCGCCGCGCTGATCGGCTGGTGGGCCTCCGTCAATTACGGCGCCGGCCCGTACGGCGGAGCGTTGATCGGCATCGCCGCGGGCCTGATCGCCTCCTACATCACCTATTTCGCCGTGGTCCGCCCGCTGCAGCGCTCCCGCGCCATCCCCAAGTCAGAAGAAGAGATCTTTATCCTCACCGGCACGCTGCTCTGGGGCATCATGATCCAGGTCGGGATGGACTATTTATTTAGCGACAACCCCGTCACCTTGCAGCCGCTCGTTCCTGGCGTGATGGACCTGTTCGGCGTCCGTACGCCGCGCAATGAAGGACTGATCGCAGTGGTGTGTTGGGCCGCGATCGGCGCTCTGTCTCTCCTGGTGAACAAGACGCCGATCGGCAAGCAGCTTCTGGCAGCCTCGATCAATCCCCGAGGCCTCACGCTGCTCGGCTTTGAACTCTCGCGCATCTACCTGATCGTCTGGACCATCTACGGCCTGCTCGCGGGCCTTGCCGGCGTGCTGCTCGCCTCGTTCTTCGGCGTGAGCTCAGCCAACGCCGGCGCGCTGACCGCCAGCGCCTTCACCATCGTCATCCTGGGCGGCCTGGGCAGCGTGCCTGGATCACTCATCGCCGCCTACGTCGTCGGCTACGCGGAGACACTCACCGCCTACCTCATCGCCCCGACGCTTCGGCCGATTCCGGCCCTGCTCATCCTGGTCGTCGCGCTGTACGTGCGCCCGCAGGGAATTCTGGGACGCCGATGAGCCGCCGCACCGGATGGAGCCTCGCACTGCTCGTTATATTGCTGGGCGTCAGCGGGCCGTTGTGGCTGCCGCCGTACTACCTCGGCATCTTCACCGTCGCCTTCTACTTCGGCGTCTTCGCCATGTCCTGGGACCTGCTCTTTGGCTACGCCGGAGAGGTGAATTTCGGCCCCACCTTCCTGATCGGCCTCGGCGCCTATGGCGCCGGGCTGATGAACAACGCCGCCATCGCGCTGCCGCTCTGTATTATTGGTGGCGCCGCCACCGCCGTCGTGGGCGGCGTGCTGCTCGCCTTGCCCGCCCTTCGCCTCCGCGGCCCGTATTTCGGTCTGATCACCCTCGTCGCGGTGCTCCTGCTGATCGACGCCATTGTCATCTTCGCCGGCGTGACCGGCGGGGAGATTGGCATGATGGTGCCATCCATCCTGTCGGTCAGCGCGACCGTGAACTACTTCTACGCGCTCGTCTTCCTGATCATCTCGGCGGTGGTGCTGTTCGGTCTGTCGCGCTCCTCCCTCGGGCTGATCCTGCAAGCCACGGGACAGGACCGGATCGAGGCCGCCGCGCTCGGCTTTAACGTCACCAAGTTCAAAGTCGCGGCCTTCTGCATCAGCGCGCTGTTCTCCGGCCTCGCAGGGGCAATGCTGACATTCTACCAGGGCACCGCCTCGGTCGATCAAATGGTCGATCTGTCGATCGCCGTGCAGATCATCATCGCCGTCGTGTTCGGCGGACGGCGGACGATCTTGGGCGGCATTCTCGGTGCGATTTTCCTCATCTTGTTTGACGAGCTTCTCCGTCCGCTGGGACAGCTCAACACCTTCGTCGTGTCCGGCATCGCGCTGCTGGTCATTCTGTTCTTCCCGGATGGCGTGCTCGGCTACGCACTGCGGCTGGCGGAACGCCGCGAATGAGCGACACTGCGTTGTTGCAGGTGCAGGGGCTGACCAAGCGGTTCGGCGGCCTGGTCGCTGTGAAGGATATCGCGTTCGGCATCCGCCCGGGCGAAATCCTGGGACTGATCGGACCCAACGGCTCCGGCAAGTCCACCGTGATGAAGCTCATCATGGGGGTGGAGCGCCCGAACGCCGGCCGCGTGATGCTGGACGGGCTCGATATGGCGGGCTGGCCGACGCACCGCATCGCACGCGCGGGCGTTGGCATCGTGTTCCAGCATTCGCGTCCGCTGAACCGGCAGACGGTGCTGGAGAACATCAAACTTGCCCTGCTGCCCGACTCGCTGCTGAAACTGGCCGCCGACCCGCATGTGGAGCGGCGAGCGCGGGAGATCGCGGCGCAAGTGGGATTGGAGGCCGTCATAAACCGTCGCCCGCCGACCTTGCCCTTTGCCGATCTGCGCCGCCTGGAAATGGCGAAGGCAGTGGCGCGCGATCCGAAGGTGGTCCTGGTCGATGAGCCTTTCGCCGGTCTGACTCCGGCCGAGGTCGCGACGTTCTCCGCTCTGATCGACGACTTCCGCCAGCAGGGCAGGGCGGTGCTGCTTGTGGACCACAACGTCAAAAGTGTCGCGGCGCTGGTGGATCGCGTGCTCGCCATGTACTTGGGTGAACGTATCGCCGAAGGGACCGCGGCCCAGGTGATGGCGAATGAAACCGTTCGGCGGGTCTATCTCGGCGGCCGGATCGAAACCCACGCCCGACGCGAACTCGACGCCAGGGCGGGCGAACCGTTTCTGTCCGCCCAGGACGTGAATGTGCGCTACGGCAAGGCGCAGGCGCTGCAAAGCGTCTCTGTCCACGTGAACGAGGGGGAGTTCGTTTCCGTTGTCGGTCTGAACGGCGCCGGCAAGACCACGTTGTTCAACGCCATCTCTGGCCTGGTGCCGTTCGAGGGCGAGATCCGCTGGGACGGCGCGTCACTACGTGGCCGCAGCCCCGCTGCGATTGCGCGAGGCGGCGTCGTGCAGTGCCCGGAAACGCGCGAATTGTTCGGCGACCTCACCGTCCGCGAGAACCTCGATCTCGGCGGCCAGCATCTGGCAGCGAAGGCGCGTGCCCCGCAGCTTGAATGGCTGCTCGATCTGTTCCCCATTTTGCGCGAACGCCAACGTCAGCCGGCGCGGACGCTTTCAGGCGGCGAGCAGCAGATGCTCGCGATCGCCCGCGCCCTCATGATGCAGCCGCGGCTGCTCATCCTCGACGAACCCACCCTGGGCCTCGCGCCGGTGATCCTGGAGCAGTTGTCCAAGGCGCTGGGACGGCTACGCGACACGAAGCGCATCACCGTCCTCCTGGGCGAGCAGAACGTGACCTTCGCCCTTCCTCATGCAGACCGTGTGTACGTGCTCGAACACGCCCGCATCGTCTGGGAAGGCGATCCCGGCCGGTTCGCCGAGGAAATGGGAACGGGATATCTATAATATCATCGCGAGGCCTCGCGTAAGCGGGGCCGTGGCGACCTAGGACGAACCACACCGGACCAACCCTCAGGACACGTGCCAATGACCGAAACCCCAACCTACGAAATCTACGCCGTCCGCTACGCACACAACGCACTCGCCCGCCGCTCCGGCAATTTCGTCGGCGGCGATCCGCACGACGCACCCATGCCGCTTGATTACTACGTGTGGGCGATCAAAGGACCGGACCGCACCTTCATCCTGGATACCGGTTTCGACGCGGCGATGGCGAAGAAGCGCGGGCGCGAAGTGATGCGCTCCCCCGGCGAGGGGCTGAAGGCGATCGGCATCGATCCCGACAAAATCCAGGACGTGCTGATCTCCCACATGCACTACGATCATTGCGGGAATTACGGCCTGTTCCCCAACGCACGCTACCACTTGCAGGACACCGAGATGGCGTTTTGCACCGGGCGCTGCATGTGCCATGCCGGACTGCGCGTCGCGTTTGAAGAAGAAGACGTCATCGCCATGGTGCGCAAAGTCTTCGCCGGCCGTGTCGCCTTCCACGACGGCGCGCAGGAACTTGCACCCGGCCTGTCGGTGCATCTCGTCGGTGGCCACAGCAAGGGCTTGCAGGTGGTGCGCGTCTGGACGCGTCGAGGCTGGATGGTTCTCGCCTCCGACGCCAGCCATTTCTACGAGCATTTCGAGCAGGGGCGGGTGTTTACCATCACGCACAATCTGGAGAATGTGTTCGAGGGATATGAGACACTCAAGCGCCTGGCCAGCGCGCCATCCAATGTCATTCCAGGCCATGACCCGCTGGTCCTGGCGCGCTATCCTGCGGCGGCTTCGGGGCTGGAGGGCATCGTCGCGCGGCTGGATGTGGAGCCGCGATGAGAAATGGCAGATGATGGCAGACGATCCGGTATTGAAAAGGTTTCGGGCGGGACTTGAGCGGCTTTTTGCTGGTCGCCTCGAGCGCGTGGTGCTTTTCGGCTCACGTGCGCGAGGCGACATGCAAGCGGACTCCGATTACGATGTTGCCGTTTTTTTGCGTGACAGAGGTGGGCTGTGGGAGGAGTTGGGGCTGTTGGCCGGACTCGAGGCGGAAATTCTGAATGACACCGGGGCCGTGATCTCGGCGAAGCCCCTTCCGGCAGGGTCATACGAGGAGCGTACCCCGCTTATGCACGAAATTCGCAAGGATGGAATCGATCTGTGACGCCGGAGGCAGGGTTCTACCTGCAAAAAGCTCATCAATGCGTCGCCAACGCCGAACGAATTCTGGGTCTGCCCATTCGGACGTGGCCGCCCGCGAAGCCTACCTTGCCTGTTACCACGCGGCGGAGGCATTGATTTTTGAACGAACCGGAAGGAGCGTAAAGAGTCACCGGGGCGTGCGCACTGAATTTTCACGGCTTTGCAGGAATGTGCCCGCTCTTCAAGAACTCTCCGCAATCCTCGCGCGCGGGTATGAACTGAACTCTTTGGCGGATTATGGCGTCGGACCTGATCCGATGATCTCGACACATGACGCCGCCAAAGCAATCGAAGCGGCGCGTAGATTGATCGCCACGGTGGAGCGAAATCTGGGCAACGGGGGAGAGCCGGAGACACACTCGCCGAGTTGTTGACGCGTGGCATGCTCCTCGCGCACGCTGCGCCATCGGAGGACAGCCCATGCCCAATCGAGCGGTTCTGACCGCGCCCTTCCTGCTGCTTGCCACCACCGCTCTCGCCGCAGAGCCTTTCCAATGCGGCCATAAAGGCGGCAACTTCACCTACGGGCTGGAAGCCAATGTCGCGGGTCTGGATGAGCAGGCATCGTCAGCGGCGTCCACCCGCGACATCGACATGAACATCTACGAAACGCTCGCCACGCGCGACGAGCACATGAAGCCGCTGCTCCAGCTCGCGCAATCCGTGGACACCAGCCCGGACAACACCGCCTTCACCTTCCATCTCCGCCAGGGTGTCCACTTCCAGAACGGCAAGCCCATGACGTCGGACGATGTGGCCGCGTCCTTTCGGCGCTATCAGCGCGTCGGCATCGACCGCTCCATCCTCGGCCCCGTCGATCATTTCGAAACGCCCGACGCCGACACCTTCAAGATCGTGCTGAAGGAGCCGCGGCCTACCTTCCTGGAAAGCATGTCCTCGATCACCGTGCCCATCATCATCATCCCCAAGGAGAATGAGAACGCACCGCCTCAGCAACTGCCGGCCATGGGTACCGGTCCCTATCAGCTCGTGCAGTTCATGGCGGACGGCTACGTGAAGCTGAAGCGCTTCGAAGGCTACCAGCCCGACACGCGCTACACCGATCTGGATGGGTTCGGCGGCTACAAGGTCGCCTGCCTGGATACGGTGACCTTCCGCATGGTGACCGAGCCCGGCGCCCGCGTCGCTGGCCTCGAAACCGGGGAGCTGCAGGGTGTCCAATCAGTGCCCACCGTGGCTCAGAAGCGGCTCGCCACGAATCCGCACATCCGCCTGATGAACTTCGCCAATTACTGGCTGAACGTGATGTATCCCAACTGGTCGAGGCCGCCGACCGACAACGTGAAGTTCCGCCAGGCGATGATGGCAGCATTGAGTTTCCACGACATCATGCAGGCGGCAAGCGATGGCAACTATAAACCCAACTGGTCGCTGCAATATCCTGGCTCTCTCTACTACACGGCAGCCGGGCGGGATCTGCTCGATCAGCACAACATCGACAAAGCGAAGGAACTCCTGAAGGAAGCAGGTTATAAAGGCGAACCCGTGATCCTGCTCACCAACAAGGACTATCCATCCTTGTACAATACCGCCCTAGTGACAGCACAGCAGCTGAAGGCCGCCGGCATCAATGCGCAGCTTCAGGTGCTCGACTGGCCGACTGCGTTGCAGACGAGCCTCAAGGGATCGAACGCCTGGAACATCTTCTTCACCGGCTGGATCACCTATGTGGCGCAGGGTGGCATGCAGACATTGCGGCCGATGGCCGAGCCGAACCCGGTGTTTACCTCTCCAGACGGGAAGGTCCCAGCGGACTTCATGAAGGATTTTGACATCGTCTCGAACGGAACGACCATGCAGGAGCGGCAGGCGGCCTTCGCCGACGCGCAAAAGATCGCCTTCGAACAGGTGATGGCGATCCCCACCGGCGTGATGCCGCAAGTGCAGGCGGTGCGCGACAATGTCGAGCACTACGTGCCGTTCTACGATCCGCGCATGTACAACGTCTGGTTCAAGCAGTAGGACTGCATGTTCCGCTTCGACAGGACACGCCTCGACCTGGCGCGGGAGTTCCGCGCCAATCCCTTCGGTGAGCACAGTCCCGACCTGCAATATCTGCTCAACATTATGCGCACGGCGACCGACGAGCCCTTCCACGTCTTGCTCGTCGACCGCATGGGCGAACGCTGGACGCTCGGCGTCAAGGAACCCGGGCGTCGCGAGGCACCACGCCGCACCAACATGGTGTTCACCGACCTCAAGGAAGCCGAGTGGCAGGTTTTCAAACTCCGCTGGGCGGCGCTGGCGGGTGGTGAGGAGCCAGCGGTCGAATGAGCGCCGTAATGGGCTACTGCGACAACTGGAGCGTCGCGCCGGGTGACACCATCAGCTTCAAAGTCAGCTGCCTCGATACCTCGCGCTACGAAGCGCGGATCGTCCGGCTGAAACAGCCGGACGCCGGACCGCTCGCCACCCCGTTCGCCCCCGAACCCGTGGATGCACCGTGCAACGGCCAGCACGATGGGCGATTTCAACGCATCCCCTGCGGCTCACTCGCGGTCGTGCCTGCGCAGCCGGTACTGGCGCCATCCGGCGATTTCACCGTCGCCGCCTACGTGATGCCGACCACGCCGGCCAAGGGGCGCCAGGCCATCATGGGAACCTGGTGCGACAAACGCCATACCGGGTGGGGCCTGGAGATCGCCGACGACGCGACACTCACCTTCCGCTGCGGCGACGCCCGCATATCGACCAGCACCAAGCTGCGTGCCCGCAAATGGTATCTGATAGCCGCCTCATTCGACTCACGCCGCGGCAGCGTCACGCTACTCCAGGAACCGGTCACAACAAACGGCTTCGATTCCGAACGGAGCGCCACCACCCAAGGATCAGCCGCCGCACCCGGCAACGCACCCAGCCCGCTTACTTTCGCGGCCTGGTCCTGCGGCAATACGACTGAACCCTCCTGCTGGGGCGGCCTCGATTTCTGCGCTCATTTCAACGGCCGGATCGACAGTCCCCGCATCGCCGCCGTCTCCCTGGACCGCGCGGGAATCGGTATGCTCCTCAATAACCCACGCGCCATACCAACTCTGATCGGCGCCTGGGATTTCGGCCACGGCATTCCAACCGACACCATCCACGATATCGGACCAAATCGCCTCGACGGTGTCATCGTCAACCAACCGACCCGCGCCGTCCCCGGCTGGAACTGGGACGGCAGCCACACACGCTGGACCGAGGCACCCCAGCAATACGGCGCAATCCACTTCCACGATGACGATCTGCTCGACGCCTGCTGGGAAACCGACTTCACCTTCACCGTCCCCGACAACCTGCGCTCCGGCATCTATGCGGCGCACCTGACCATCGAAGGCTCCGATTTCTGGGTGCCGTTCTTCGTACGGCCACCGCGCGGAAAAGCACGATCTCCCGTCGCCTTCCTCGCCTCTACCGCGACCTACACCGCCTACCTGAACAACGTCGGCCGCTTCCTGTCACTTGCGACCGAGATCTATCAAGGGCGGCTGACGCTGATCGACCACATCGACTCGCTCCTGATCGAGCACCCTGAGATGGGCCTGTCCCTCTACGACCGTCACTCCGACGGCTGGGGCGTCGCCTATTCCAGCCGGCATCGGCCGGTGCAGAACGTGCGCCCCACCGGCCGGCACTGGAACTTCAACATCGACCTGTTCATCATCGACTGGCTGGAAAAACTCGGCGGCGATTACGACGTGATCACCGAGGAAGACCTCCACCACGAAGGCCTCGGCCTGCTCTCGCCCTATCGCGTCGTCATCACCGGCTCGCATCCGGAATACAACTCATACGAAATGCTGGATGCATTCCAGGCGTATCTCCGCCAGGGCGGTCGCTTCATGTACATGGGCGGCAACGGCTTCTACTGGCGCATCGCCCACCACCCCACGAAGCGCGGCGTCATCGAAGTCCGCCGTGCCGAAGGCGGCGTCCGCGCCTGGGACGCCGAACCCGGCGAGGCCTTTCACTCCTTCACCGGCGAATATGGCGGGCTCTGGCGCCGCAACGCGCGCGCACCACAACGTCTCGTGGGCGTCGGCTTCATCAGCCAGGGCTTCGACAAATGCAGCTACTACCGCCGCACCGTGGCGGCCGATGATCCACGTGTCGCCTGGATCTTCGCCGGCGTGGAAGATGAACTGATCGGAGATTTCGGTATCCTGCAGGGCGGCGCGTCAGGGCTGGAGATCGACGCAACCGACCCACGCATCGGAACCCCGCCGCACGCCCTCGTGGTCGCGCGTAGCGAGAACCATTCCAACACCTATGAACTCGTCGCGGAAGAAGTGCTCGTGCCCCACGGCGCCACCGACGCCATCATCAACCCATCGATCCACGCCGACATGACGTTCTTCGAAACCCCCCAGGGCGGCGCCGTGTTCTCAACCGGCTCGATCGCCTACGCGGGATCGCTCGGCTGGAACAAGTTCGACAACAATCTCTTCCGCCTCACCACGAACGTGTTGAACCGCTTCCGCGACCCGGCGCCCTTCGAGATGCCTAGTTAGGCACAGTGAACATCAGGTTCGCCATCAGCGCGAGCAACAGCCACACCGCGGTGTGGCACCCGATCTGACGGGACACCTCCGCTGGCTTCGGAGCACCAGGCAGCGCCGCGCTCACCGACGCGCGCGAGCGCTCCAACGACACCCGATCTGCAATCATGCCGCCAGAATCGGCATTCGCGCGTATAAAATCGATATCGTTCGTGACGGCCGCGCATAGAAGCCGCATATCAATCCATAACCGCGGCGTGCCCCCCGCCATCCGTCGGCTTCGTCATGAAAAACAGTATCAGCATGATCGGCGCCGACATGATCGCCATCAGCCAAAAATCATCCACATACGCGATCACCTGCGCCTGGTAGGTCACCATCTGGTTCAGCATCGCGATCCCGTGCGGCGTGTGCAGCGACAGCCCAGGTGCGTGCTGCAGCGCGCGGTTCAGCGGCGTCGTGAACCCTGACAGCACCGAATGCTCCACCTGCGTCTGAGTGGTGATCAGTGCCTCGAAAATCGAAATCCCGATGGAGCTACCCACATTCCGCACCAGGCTCAGGAACGAGGTCGCCTCATACCGCAGCTTCGGATCCAAGGTCGCGAACGCCACCACATTCAGCGGCACGAACACAAACCCTATACCTGCGCCCTGGACGATTGTGTTCCACGCCAGGCTCCATTCATTCACCGCCGGAGTCCACTCCGACAGCCGGAACAGGCTCCACACCAGCAGAATGACGCCAAACCCCATGATCTTGCGCGGATCGACGAAATTGGTGATCCGGCCGGAAATCAGCATGGCGATCGCCGTGCCGATCCCGCGCGGTGCCAGCAGCAGCCCCGCCACCTCGACCGGGTAATTCCCGAGTTCCTGCAGCCACGGGGCCAGCAACGCGGATGTCGCCAGCAGCACCATGCCCACCGCGAACATCACCAGGAAGCCCATCACCAGGTTGCGGTCCTTGAACAACGCGGGACTCAGAAACCGCCGCTCGCCGGTGAACATGTGCACGATGAATAGGTAGAACCCCACGACTGCCATCGTGGCCTCGATCAGGATTTCGGTCGACCCAAACCAGTCCTTCGTCTCACCCCGGTCCAGCATCAGCTGTAATCCGCCGATACCGATCGCCAGCGCGGTGAATCCGAACCAGTCGAACTGCAATCCACCCTGCTGCTTCTCGGCCGGCAGCGCGTACCACAGGCCCACCGTCGCCGCGATGCCGAACGGCAGATTGACGAAGAACACGTACCGCCAATTATACAACTCGGTCAGATAGCCACCCAGCGTGGGACCGAGGATCGGCCCGATCATCACCCCCACGCCCCAGATCGCCATCGCCGATCCGCGGCGTTCCGGCGGGTAAATGTTCAGCATCGTGCCCTGGGACAAAGGCACCAGCGCCGCGCCGAACACGCCCTGGATCAGCCGGAACAGCACCATCTCATATAGCGATGTTGCAATTCCACAGAGCATCGAGGCGACGGTGAACCCGATGATCGACACCAGATACAGGTTCTTCTGCCCGAACCGGGCGGACAGCCAGCCGACGGGTGCGGTCATGATCGCCGCGGCGACGATGTAGGACGTCAGCACCCAGGTGATCTGGTCGTAGCTCGCCGCCAGACTGCCCTGCATATACGGCAGCGCCACGTTGGCGATGGTGGAATCCAGCGCCTGCATCAACGTGGCACCCATCGCGCAGACGGTGATCAGTCCGCGATAGGGAACCACCTCATGCTGCGCGCCAGCCGAGCCGGACATCAGAACAGGTCCGAAAGATGCCGCTTGTGACCGGTATCGATGGAAACTTCGGCACTCATTCCGGCCGACAGCGGCGGTTCATTTGCGCCCTGCTGCAGCGTGATCCGCACCGGCACGCGCTGCACCACTTTGACCCAGTTGCCCGAGGAATTCTCCGCCGGCAGGACGGAAAATTCCTGATCGGTCGCCGGCGCGATGCTCTGCACTGTTCCGTGCCACGTTTGGCCAGGATAAGCGTCGATGTTCACCGTCACGCGCTGGCCATCACGCGCATAGGTCAGCTTGGTCTCCTTCGGCTCAGCCGCGACCCACATGCCCTGCGTCTTCACCAGACCGAATGCGGCGGTGCCCGCAGGCAGGAACTGACCGATCTGCAGTTTGCTGACCTGCGTCACCTCGCCATCGTACGGCGCCCGCACGATCGAGTGGTTCAGCTCTCGCTGCGCCTCGCCCAGTTGCGCCACGGCCTGCTTGTAGGCGGGCATATCTTCAATAGCGATGTCGGCGCGACCGCCTAACCGAGCCAACGCCGCCTGCACGGCCGCCTGATTGCCCCCAACCGCCGCCTCATCCTGCGCCAGCTTGTACTTCGCGTCGTCATACTGCTGAGGCGTTATCGCGCGCTCTTTCACCAGCGCGGCATACCGGTCGTACGTGGCTTGGTCCGCCTGAACCGCCGCCTCCTGCGCCGCGACCTGCCTCTGCGCCTGTACGTACTCCGCTTTGAGGCTTTCCAGGTTCAGCTTCGTCTGTCCCAGATTGGCCTGAGCTTCATCCACAGCGAGCTGAAACTTCAGCGGATCCAGCCGGAACAACACCTGCCCCGCCTTCACATGCTCCCCGTCCTTGACGGGAATCAGATCGACGATGCCGGATACGTCAGTCGAAACCGTCAGCACATTTCCCTGAACATACGCATCGTCGCTCTCAACATAGCGCCCGCCGCTCAGCCAGTACCAAAGCCCCCCGACGACCAGCACAACCGCGCCCAGGGCGAACAGGCTGTACCGAACCAGCTTGCGGGAACTGCGCCGCGGCCGTCGCTGCTCGGTCTGCTGCTTGCGTGATCCACCGCCATCAGCCTCCCGCCGGCTGACGGCCGGCTCGTGCCGGACTTCCGCTGTCGTGCCGTCAGGCATCTTCCATCTCCCGAGAGAGCACGGGACCGGTGGCATCCAAGGCTGCCACCGCACGTAGCAGTCCGTTCTCCAGTGCCGCTGTGATCTCGTCAGGCAATGACGCCGTGATCCGATCCCCCAGCTCCGCCTGCCTGCTCCACGTTTCGGCGCGGAGCTGCCTGCCGGCCGGGCTGAGATGGACACGCCAGATACGCCGGTCCTTGGGATCGGGACGGCGCTCCACCAGATCGCGGGCACTCAAACGGTCGATCATGCGGGCAACCGTGATCGGCTCGACCTCGAGCCGCTCGGCGATCTCTCGCTGACTCAGCCCCGGCGCTGCTTCCACCTGCTCTAGAATGGCCCACTGCGCGCGCCTCAGACCCTGGGATCGAGCCTCCCGCGCTGCCTGACACGACAGGCGGCGGCCCGCCTCAGTCAAAAGGTGCAGAATGCGTTCGGATCGATCGGACATAGATCATATCAATCGCTTATCGTGTGGCAGCATATAGTCAGCAGCGGTGTGCTGGTTGCATGCGCCTGCCGTAAACCCGCCCTGCGCGCGGCAGAGGTGCGTGGCTCAAAGGCGGCACAGCTTGCGAACGCACCCTGCGTCCGCTATGTGCCCGCGCTTCCCGACACGCAGACTTGAGGAGCGCAGGACTATGGCGAATGTCGTGACCATGCAGGCCGAGACGCGGCCGCGCGCGGGCAAGGGACCGGCACGCGCCACCCGCAGGGCCGGCAAGGTCCCGGGCATTCTTTATGGCGCCGGTGCCGAACCCAGCCTGATCGCGCTTGATCCCCGGACAATCACACGCGAACTCCACCGGCCGGGTTGGCAGTCCCGGGTCTATGAGCTGCAGCTGGATGGTCAGGCCCAGCGCGCCCTGATCCGTGACGTGCAGTATCACCCGGTCTCCGACGCGGTGGAGCATGTGGATTTCCAGCGCCTCGCCCCCGGCCATCGGATCCGCGTGGCTGTGCCCGTTCATTTCGAGAATGAGGGCGCGTCGTCCGGGCTGAAGCGCGGTGGCGTGCTGAACGTTGTCCGTCACGCCGTGGAAGTGACCTGCGATCCGGACAACATTCCGGAGCAGTTCGTGGCCGACCTCTCGGGCCTCGACTTCAACGACAACGTCCGTTGGCACGACCTGCGCGGAACCGAGGGCGTCCGCCCCGTGATCACCGACCGCGACTTCGTCGTCGCCACGGTGGCGCCGCCCACCAAGGTGACCGAAGTCACGACCGAGGCCGCGCCCGCCGCCGCAACGGCTGCCGCCGCTCCGGCTGCCGCCGCAGCTCCCGCAAAGGCTCCTGCCAAGGCACCCGCCCGCAAGTAAGCTGGAGCAGAGCGATGCGGCTATGGGTCGGTCTCGGCAACCCCGAGCCGGGCATGGCGCGCAACCGCCACAACGTGGGATTCATGGCGTTGGACGTGATCGCCGCGCATCACGGCTTTACGCCGTGGCGCCCGCGCTTCAAGGGATTGATTTCGGAAGGTAGCTTGGGAGGGGAGAAGATCCTCGCCCTCAAGCCGCAGACCTATATGAACGATTCAGGCAGCAGCGTTCAGGCTGCCGCATCGTTCTTCAAACTGCCGCCCGAGGCGATCACCGTCTTCCACGACGAACTGGACCTCGCACCGGGGAAGGTACGCGTGAAACGCGGCGGAGGCGCGGCTGGACATAACGGTTTGCGCAGCATCGATCGCATGCTGAGCACGCCTGACTATTGGCGCGTTCGTCTCGGCATCGGCCATCCTGGCACCAAGGAGCGGGTAATGGGGCACGTGCTGAACGATTTCGGCAAGGCGGACAGGGAGTGGCTCATTGCCATGCTGGACGCAGTGGCTGATGCAGTCCCTCTGCTTGCGCAAGACCGCGCGCCTGACTTCATGACGAAGGTGGCGCTGACCTCCCCTGTCATTGCGAGCCGCGAAGCGGCGAAGCAATCTCGTCCGGACTAACGCACCATGGGTTTCAACTGCGGAATTGTCGGTCTGCCCAATGTCGGCAAATCAACTCTGTTCAACGCTCTCACGGCAACGGCCGCCGCGCAGGCCGCCAACTATCCGTTCTGCACGATCGAGCCGAATGTCGGCCGCGTCGCCGTGCCGGACACGCGGCTCCAGATCCTCGCCGAGATCGGCAAGTCCGCGCGCATCATCCCGACCGCCCTCGAATTTGTCGATATCGCCGGGCTGGTGCGCGGCGCTTCGCGCGGTGAAGGCCTGGGCAACCAGTTCCTCGGCAATATCCGCGAGGTGGACGCGATCATCCACGTGCTCCGCTGCTTCGAGGACCCGGACGTCGTGCACGTCGAAGGCGCGATCGATCCCGTGCGCAACGCCGAAACAGTTGAAACCGAACTGATGCTCGCGGACCTGGAAAGCCTGGAAAAGCGTGTGCCGGGTCTCCAGAAGCGCGCACGCGGCGGCGACAAGGAAAGCACCGCGCAGCTCGCCTTGATCGAACCGATCGTGGCCGCGCTATCCGCCGGCCAGCCGGCGCGCCGTGCCATTCCGGCGAACGAGCAGGAGACGGCGCGGCGTCTGCAATTGCTGACGGCGAAGCCTGTGCTGTACGTGTGCAACGTGAACGAGGACGCCGCCGCCACCGGCAACGCCTTTTCCCAACAGGTCCAGGCGCGCGCGGCGGCAGAAAACGCCCGCGCCGTGGTGGTCTCCGCCGCCATCGAAGCCGAAGTCGCGCAACTGCCCGAGGAAGACCGTGCCGAATTCCTCGCCGGCCTCGGGCTGCACGACAGCGGCCTCGATCGCGTGATCCGCGCCGGATACGAACTGTTGGACCTCGTCACGTTCTTCACCGTCGGCCCGAAGGAAACCCGCGCCTGGACCATCACGGCCGGCACCCGCGCCCCCCAGGCCGCCGGCACCATCCATGGCGACTTCGAACGCGGCTTCATTGCCGCTGAAACCATCGCTTATGATGACTACGTGGCGCTACGCGGGGAAGTCGGCGCCAAGGAGGCAGGGCGGATGCGCGTCGAAGGCAAGGACTACATCGTGCGCGACGGCGACGTGATGCTGTTCCGATTCAACGTGTGATGAGCGGCGCCTCACCCGCACTGGCCGACATTGAACGCCTGGCTGAGCGTGCACTCTCGGCCATTCCCGAGCGCTTCCGCCAGCATCTGCATGACGTCGCCATCATCGTCGAGGAGCGCCCGGACGACGAGATAATTAAGGAAATGGACCTCGACTCACCTTGGGACCTGACCGGCCTCTATCGCGGCACGCCGTTACCGGAGCGAAGTATCGGCGACGTTGCTCGCCAACCCCCGCAGGTCTTTCTCTTTCGCGAGCCCATTCTGCTCGAATGGATCGAGACCGGGGTGGATCTGTTCGATCTCGTGCGCAACGTGCTTGTGCACGAAGTCGCGCATCATTTCGGTTTTAGCGATGCGGAGATCGAAGCGCTGGAGCAAGAGGTCGCTGGACAAAGCGGTCACTGAGCGTCGCGTGTCGGCAATCACCTCCTGTGCGCGACCAGATCGACTTCCACCAGCGCGTCGTACGCGAGCCCCGTAACCCCGACACACGTACGCGCCGGCAATCCCCCCGGCGCGAAGAACCGCTCATACGTAGTGTTGAAGGATGCATAGTCCTCTTTGAAACGGGTCAGATAGGCGCGCGCCATCACCACATCCCCCCACCCCAGGCCCAGCCCGCGCAGAACGGTCGCCAGATTGTTCATCACATGAATCGTCTGCGCCTCGATGCCCTGGGGCAGTCGGCCCGGAGTGTCCGGCGTATCCGGCATCTGCCCGGTCACAAACACGAAGCCGCCGGCTTCAGTGGCATGGCTGAACGGTGCAACGGGTTTCGGGCCGCCTTGGATCATGTGGAACTGGATCTCGGCGTGGGCCATGAACGGATCCTCAGCTGCAACCACAACGGCTCATCGGCCCGCTGGCTCCGGCCGACGCTCGCAGAAGACAATGGAATTGCCGAACGGATCGATCACCCCGAGTTCCACTGTCCCCTAGGGGGTCGCTTCCAACCCAGGCCGCATGTAGCGATAGTTCTTCGCCGCAAGTTCGCCGTGCAGTGCCTGAACGCCCGTCATCATGACCCGAAGTCGGGCACCCGGATTGCCGCCGCCGTGATGCTCGCTGAGATGCAGCAACAGATCGCCCCTTCGGCATCACCTCACTATGCTGTTGCCCCCGGGCCTCGTAAATGCCGGATAATCTGCCCCGACCCATCGTGACGGCCGAGAATCACGCTGTTATGCCCTCCGCATGACCTCCGATGTCGCCGCCGCACCGCTCCTGCTCGGCGTCCCCGCCTCGAACTGGTCCTTCCGACGCGCCCGACGCCTGCTTGAGGCCGCTTGGCGCGACCCGAGCCAGTTCCGGCGCCGCATCGTCAAGCGCACCTGCCCCATCTGCGGCTATCACGGCATCTTCGTCTCCGTCGGCCGGCCGCCCCGTTGGGACGTCCGCTGTCTCGAATGCGGCAGCCGGGAGCGCCACCGCCTCACGCATCTCTGGGTCACCCAAGGTGGCGGCAACCGCCTCGCCGGCCGGCGCATCATCCATTTCGCGCCGGAGAAGGCCGTGATGCGCCAGATGCGTGGCAACCCCCTCTACGAGACCGCCGACCTCCACCAGCCCGGCGTCATCCACCGCGTCGACATCACCTGCACGCCCTTCGCCGACACAACCTACGACGTCGCCATCGCCCACCATGTGCTGGAACACATCGACGACGACCGCGCCGCCATGAATGAGATCTTCCGCATCCTGCGCCCTGGTGGTTTCGCCATCCTCACAACACCGATCAACGCCACCCGCGAGCACACCTACGAAAACCCAGCGATTACCGACCCCGTGCTGCGCGAGTTGCACTTCTCCGCGCCCGACCATCGTCGTTACTATGGCCTCGACTTCGAAACCCAACTCCAGAAAGCCGGCTTCACGACCGAACGGTTCCGAATGCAACCAGAACAGGAGGTTGCATTCGGATTGCTGCGCGACGAGTGGATCACCATTGCCCACAAACCAGCATGACTGAGAGGATCCTCGTGCTGAAGCTTGGTGCGTTCGGGAACATGGTGCTGTCCCTGGGGGCCTTCGCCGCAATTCGCGCCCATCATCGCGACGCCGAAATCACCCTCCTCACCACCGCGCCATACCGGGACTGGATGTCGCGCGCGCCCTACTTCGACCGCATCTGGATCGATAGCCGCCCCGCCTGGTGGAACATCCCCGGCTGGCTCAGTCTCCGCCACCGCCTTGCCGCCGCACATTTCACACGCGTTTACGACCTGCAGACCTCACGCCGCAGCAATACCTATTTCCGCCTTTTTCCCCGCTCCGCACGCCCCGAATGGTCCGGCATCGCCCCCGGTTGTTCCCACCCGGATCGAGACCCGAACCGCGACCATATTCACGATGCGGACCGCCAGGCCGGCCAGCTTTGTCAGGCCGGCATCGCTCACGTGCCCCCGGCCGATCTGTCCTGGAGCCACGGCGACACCACCCGCTTCAACCTCCCCGCCCGCTACGCCCTGCTCGTTCCAGGCAGCTCACCGCATCGTCCAGAGAAGCGCTGGCCCACGACTCACTACCGCGCCATCGCCGAACAGTTGGCGACGCACGGCCTCACCCCCGTCGTTCTTGGGTCCAGCACGGAAACGGCATTGGCCCAAGAAATCGGCCCGGTTGCCCGAGACCTTACCGGCCGCACCGGCTTCGACGACCTAGCCTCACTCGCGCGCGGCGCCACGCTCGCGCTTGGCAACGACACCGGTCCTATGCACCTGATCGCCGCCGCCGGTTGCCCCTCTATCGTGCTCTTCTCCAGCGATTCCGATCCCGCGCTCTGTGCGCCGCGCGGCCGGTCCGTTCGCGTACTCCGGCGCGAGGCACTCCCCGACCTCCCGGTGCAAGAGGTTGCAGCCGCAACCTTCGCGCTTCTTCCCGCTTTCCAGCCCGCCTGATGGGCCTGCACGCGCCCCTTCGCGACGGTGTTCCTCTCCCGCAGCGCTACTGGGCCATCCTCACCATCGCCCTCGGCCTTACCCTTGCCGTTCTCGACGGCGCCATCGCCAACGTCGCCCTGCCCACCATTGCCAAGGACGTGCACGCCTCGCCGGCCAACTCCATCTGGGTGGTCAACGCCTACCAGCTCACCGTCACCATCTCGCTCCTGCCCCTCGCCGCCGCTGGTGAGATCTTCGGCTACGGCCGAATTTATCGCTGGGGCCTCGCCATCTTCACCGTCGCCTCTGTCGGCTGCGCCCTCTCCGATTCTCTACTTACTCTTACCCTCGCCCGCATCATCCAGGGCTTCGGCGCCGCCGGCATCATGAGCGTCAACAGCGCGCTCGTCCGCTTCATTTACCCCCGTCGGCTGCTTGGCCGCGGCGTCGGACTCAACGCAACCGTTGGCTCTGTCGCATCCGCCACCGGCCCGTCGGTCGCCGCTGCCATCCTCTCCGTCGCCAACTGGCCATGGCTGTTCGCCGTCAATCTCCCGATCGGCGCTGCCGCGCTCTTCGTCGCCTGGAAGGCTCTGCCGCACACGCCACGCAACAAGCGTCCATTCGACGCACCGTCGGCGCTGCTCTCCGCCGTCTCCATCGGCATGCTGATCACTGCGATCGACAGCCTCGGCCACGCCGAACCCCTGGTCGTCGTCGTGATCCAGTTCGCCGTCGCCGCCATCCTCGGCGGCTTCCTTGTCGTGCGCGAGTTGTCTCGCTCCGCACCGCTGCTGCCCGTGGACCTCATGCGCATTCCGATCTTCGCGATGTCGATCGCGACCTCGATCTGCGGCTTCATGGCTCAGGGCATGGCCCTCGTCTCGCTGCCCTTCCTGCTGGAGGACACGCTCGGCCTCAACGATGTGAAAACCGGCTTGCTCATGACGCCATGGCCGCTCACGGTGGCGCTGATCGCCGTGCTCTCCGGTCGCATGGCTGATCGCTATAAGGTTGGCATCCTCAGCGGCACCGGGCTGGCCATTATGTGCGGCGGTTTGGCGCTTCTCGCCACCATGCCGTCGCACCCGTCCAGCGTGGACATCGCCTGGCGTATGATGATCTGCGGCTTTGGCTTCGGGTTTTTCAACACGCCGAACAACCGCGCCATCATTATCTCTGCTCCGCCGGCACGCACCGGCGGAGCAAGCGGCATGCAGGCCACCGCGCGCCTGCTCGGTCAAACGACTGGCGCCGCTCTCGTGGCCCTGGTCTTCGGTCTCCTCCCGCAATCCGGAACGCGCGTAACGCTCATAGCGGCAACGGGTATCGCTGCTGTTGCCGCCTGCGTCAGTTTCCTCCGCGTGGTCGACCGCCGCGCTGTCGCATAACGATGCCGATCTCCGCCCACATCCGCGCTCTCCGAGACAAGATCGGCAACGACCTTCTCACCCTGCCGTCCGTCGCGGTCATGCTCTTCGATGACCAGGACCGGCTGCTGGTCGCGCAAGAAGCGGCCACAGGACTCTGGATGACCGTCGGAGGAGCCGTCGAACCGGATGAAACACCCGCCGACGCGGCCGTGCGCGAATGCTGGGAAGAAACCGGATTGCTCGTCGAGCCCACCGCGGTGCTCGGCGTCTTCGGCGGCCCCGAATTCCGCGTCACCTATCCGAACGGCGATCACGCGTCCTACGTCGTGATCGCATTTCTCGCCCGGCAGATCGGAGGCACTGCGTCACCTGATGGATTGGAAGCCTCCGCCCTTCGCTTCGTCTCGCGCGAAGAAGCCGCTGCTCTGCCTATGGCGCCGATAACGAAGGAACTGGTTGCGCACGCCTTCACGTACGAAGACCAACCTTTCTTCGCCCCGCCGAAATGGCGCCCTGATCACATCCTCTGACACTTGGCTGTCGGACCTCGGAAAGGACCATACCTCAATGGACAGCGAAACGATCGCGCACCTTCGCGTCTTTATGATTGAGAGCCCGATCAAGATGGCCCGGCACCAGGGTGTCGGCAGCGTCAAGGGCACGGTCAAGCGAGTCCTGGTCGAACTCACCTCCACCTCCGGCGCCATTGGCTGGGGCGAGGCCGCGCCGTGGGAGGTCTTCACCGGTACAGCCGAGGCCGCCTTTGCAGCGATCGACGTCTATCTCCGTCCCATCATCATCGGGGCGCCCGTCCGGAACATCCGCAAGCTGACCATTGCCATGGATCGCGTTCTTGTCGGAAATGGCGAGGCCAAGCTCGCCATCGAGACGGCGATGTTCGACGTTCTCGGCAAACTTTCAGGTCTGTCGGTTGCCGATCTGCTCGGCGGGCGTGTGCGTGATGAAATCCCTCTCTCCTTCTCCATCGCCGATCCGGATTTCGACGCTGACATGGCGCGCATGGAAGCGATGGTCCCTGAGGGCAACCGCATCTTCAAAATGAAGACCGGTGTAAAATCCCACGCAGAAGATATGACGCATCTTGACGCGATACGCACCGCGTTCGGCGACAGAATCGATCTACGGCTCGACTACAACCAAGCCCTTTCGCCCTTCGGCGCTATCGCGATCCTGCGCGAGGTAGATCGTTTCAAACCTACCTTCATTGAGCAGCCGGTGCCGCGCGATTGCCTGGCCGCCATGGCGTCCTTTGCCGACGCGCTCGATATGCCAGTCCTGGCAGACGAAAGCTGCTTCGATGCGCGGGACCTAATGGAGATCATCCGCCTCGGTGCGGCCGACGCCATCTCCGTCAAGCTCATGAAGGCGGGAGGCATCATGAAGGCGCAAGCAATCATGGCGATCGCCGACACGGCGCATCTGCCCGGCTACGGCGGTACGCTCTGGGAAGGAGGTGTGGCGCTAGCCGCCGGCACACAATTCATTGCGGCCATGCCGGGCATGTCGCTCGGCTGTGAGTTCTACATGCCCCATCACGTGCTGACCGAGGACGTGCTGGAGGAGCGTATCCCGAACCGCGGTGGCGCAGTGATCGTGCCCACGGCCCCTGGCCTCGGCATCACCGTCTCCCACCCGTCGTTGCGTGGTAATGCCCGGATCCTTGCGTCAGCCTGAGAGAGCTGAAGAGCGGCCGGCATCAGCCATGCGGCGCAGCGCCCCCACCGGCTTGCGATCGCAGCAACAAGCCGAACGGGACCACGCAAAAAGCGGCCACGGCGAACAGCAGATAGACGTCATGATAAGCCAGCACCTGCGATTGCTGCTGGAACACTTGATAAATCTCACCGGTCGCTTGCTGCCGGGCCATGCCGGCCACGCGGCCGAGGCTCATCAACGTCCGCTCATATTCGTCCCGCAGCGCCGTGAACGGCGGATAGAGCGGCGTCATCCACGCGGACAGATAGGAGCTGCGTGCCTGCGTCGATTGCTGCACGAGCGCTGTGCCGACGGAAATGCCGATCGAACCGAAGACGTTGCGGAACATGGTATTCAGCGCCGCCGCGTCGCCGCTCTGCTCCCGCCGCAGGGTGGAAAAGGCGATGGTGCTGATCGGCGCAAACAGGAATGCGAGGCCGGCGGTTTGGGCGGCACGCATATACATAAGGGTGTCGAAGTTGATGTCCGGCACCAGGCGGCTGGAATAGAGAAACGACAACCCCAAAATGGCGAAGCCCGCCATGATGATATAGCGGCTCGGCACAACTTTCGACAGCAGGGCGACCACCGGTATCAGCAAAATCACGGCGAGGCCACCGGGCGACAGGATCAAGCCGGCCAGCCATGCCGTATACCCGAGCACCTGCTGTGCGAATTGCGGGATCAGCACTGCGGTCGCGTAAAGCAGAAATCCGACCGCGCCGATCATCAACGTTCCCACCGCGAAGTTGCGGTCGGCAAACACATACACATCGACCACAGGCTTGCGGGCCAGCATCAACCAGGCGATCGCGCCGACGATGCCGATCAGCGCCCCAAGCGCCATGATCCGGATGAACGGTGAGCCCAGCCAGTCCTCGTCTTCGCCGCGGTCCATCATGACCTGCAGGCAGCCAAGCCCAAGCGTGATGAGCGACAAGCCGATGTAATCGACGTTCTGCCGCCGCTTGCGGGCCCAGAGCGGGTCCTCGATCAGCGCCGTCACGGCAATCACGGTGCCGATTCCGACCGGAATATTGATGAAGAAGATCCATGGCCAAGAATACGTGTCGGTGATGTATCCGCCGAGCGTCGGCCCGAGCACCGGCGCGACAACAGTCGCGATCGTCGTCAGCGCGAACGCCTGGCCACGCTTTTCCGGAGGGAAAGTATCCACGACGATGGCCTGCTGGTTTGGTTGCAATCCCCCGCCGAAGAACCCTTGCAGCAGGCGAAACAGGATCAGCTCATCGAGGCTGCTGGAAATCCCGCAAAGGAATGAGCAGACGGTGAAGCCAATGATGCAGATCGTAAAGTATCGCTTACGGCCCAGCACAGTGGACAGCCAGCCGGAAATCGTCAGCACGATGCCGTTGGCAACGAGATACGACGTCAGCGCCCAGGTCGCGTCGTCGTAGCTGGACGCGAGACTGCCCGCGATGTGCGGCAGCGAAACGTTCACGATGGTCGTGTCGAGCACCTCCATGAACGCCGCCAGAGTCACGGTGACGGCGATCAGCCAAGGATTGCCAGACGGCCGCCATTGCTGGGCGCTTCCGCCCTTGGCGCCGCTCATTTCACGCCGGCCACATCCACGGTGGGATCGACAGAAACGCCGAGCGGCAGCGGTGGAGGCGAATGCCCGTCAACGTTATCGAGATCAATCTTCACCGGCACACGGCGAACGATTTTAACGAAGTTGCCGGTGGCGTTCTCCGGTGGGAATGCGCTGAACTCGGCGCCCGAGCCCATCTGGATACTATCCACGTGTCCGCGCAGCTTGAGCGATGGGTACGCATCGACCGCAATGCGGACCGGCTCGCCCGGACGTATACGCGTGAGCTGCGTCTCCTTCAAATTCGCGGTGATCCAGATCTCGGGCGAAACCAGCGACATGATCTGCTGGCCGGGTTGAACATAGGTACCGACATCGACGGCGCGCTTCGTCACCCAGCCGTCAAAGGGCGCACGGACGACGGTGCGGGATAGGTTCAGCTCCGCCTGCGCAAGCTGTGCTTGCGCCTGCTTGACTGTGCCCTCGACCCGGGTGACCTGCGATTGCGCTTGACCGATACTTTGCGGCACCGGCTCCGCCTGCTGCACCCGGGCCTTGGCAAGCTCGACATCGGCGTTGGCACTGCGCAGAGTCGCGTCAGCGTCATCCACGGCCTGCTGCGTTGTCGCGCCTCTCGGCAGCTCGTGCTGGCGGTCGTCGTCTTTTTGCGCGCGATACTGGGTGGCCTCGGCGCTGATAAGCTGCGCCTTCGCGGCGGCCAGTTGCGCCGGAAAATTCTTCTGTGCGATCTCCGCGCCGTAGCGGTACCCTGTAAGCTGCCCCTGCGCGACCGCCAGCGCGCCCTCCGCCTGATCGCGGGCATCAATGTAATCACGCGCGTCGATGTGGATCAGTGCCTGGCTCTTGTGGACGAACTCGTTATCGGTCACGTCCAGGCTGACGACCTTGCCGCTGAGTTGTGGCGCGACCTGGACGGCGTAGCCGTCCGTATACGCATCGTCCGTCGTTACTTCGTTGCGGGTAGAAAAATAGTACCATAACCCACCCGCGATCAGAATCACGGCGAAGACTGCAAGTCCGCCCCACACGAAAGGTCGCGCCCGCTTGCGCTGCCGCGCGCGGTCAGGATGCTCATCATCCAGATGCGCGTCGCGATCACGGCCATCCTGCTCCGATTGCCGTTCGTGATCGGTTTCCTTCGGATCGGCTTTATGTGGTTTTTCGGCAGTGGTGGTCTCGCTCACGAAATACCACCTTGAGATGAAGGGCCAGCGCCGGGTGCGTCGAACCTCACGACTTGTAAGGGCTCCCGATCTCCACAAGGGGAAAGTAGATGCGGCTCGCGCACCCGTGTGGTGCCGGGCGGAGTGTCATCATCACGCCTGCTTGAGCACCCAGAGCGAGATCGCGCGAGGCGGGCACGTCGGAGCGCGTGAATCTCGCTGGCGCCGCGTCTCTCCAGAAAGCGACGGTCAGTTTTTTGGACGCCGACCGATCGTCCGCCTCAGCGCTCGCCGTGCCACGGCCGCATCCCAAGCCAACGCCAGCAGCCCGCCGATCTGACCCGGCTCATGCAGGATCGACCCGATCACACGGCGCACATCAACTGTCCCATCAGCGGTCAACGCCACCACTGCCGCGGTCGGCAGCGCGCGCCCCGCCGGATCGCACACCGCCCGCAGTACTGCGAACGGCACGCGGTGCGCATGCGCCACTTCCGCGACAACACCGGACTCTACATCGACGGCGTCGCACCCGGTCCGCTCGTGCAGCGCCCGCTTGGCTTCGACCGAAGCCACCACATCGTCCGCCCCGTACATCACGTGCGACGTGAACCCACCGAGGCATGCCGCGAGCGCCGGATCCACCGGGAATCGGCCGCCCTCCGTCACCACCACCTGGGGCACCAGCACCGTTCCGGCGCGCAGCCCCGGCGCCAGCCCGCCCGCCAGTCCGAAGCTCAGCAGCGCCGACGCGCCATCCGCAACCAGTCGCTCCGCCACGTGTCGCGCCCCCGCCGCGCTGCCGCCGCCGATCGCCACTGGCGCGCCCAGCCGCCGCGCGACCCGTGCCTCGCTCGCGATGCCGACGACGACCCCGAGCGAACGCCAATCCTGAGCGAAAAATCCCACCTGTTCCTGCGTCATGACGAAGTCCAGGCTACGCCGCATGAGCCTTGACCCTCCGCTCCACATTGATCGCACATTCGGCCGCAGCGCCTTCGGAACCGATCCGGCGAATTATCACAACGCGCGGCCATCGTATCCGGACTGGGTCTTCGCAACATTGGTCGAACGCTGTGGCCTGGCCGACGGCACCGCCGTCCTCGAGATTGGGGCGGGAACCGGAAAAGCCACGCACCGTCTCCTTGATCTGGGCGCACGCCCGTTGATTGCCATCGAACCGGACCCGAGGTCCGCCGCGTACCTGCGGGAGACGAATCCCGATGCCGCATTGCAAGTCGCGATCGCGCCCTTCGATCAGGCGGTTCTGGACGAACGAAGCTTCGATCTCGCTCTCTGCGCCACGGCATTCCATTGGCTCGATGAACACGCGGTCCTCCACAAAATCGCACGCGCTCTTCGACCCGGCGGCTGGTGGGCCATGCTCTGGAACGTCTTCGGCGATGACCGTCCGGATCCTTTTCATGAAGCGACCAAGATGCTGCTCGGCGCACCGCGAAACCCCTCCGCCGGCACGCGTGGCATTCCCTTCGCCCTGGATACCGGGGCGCGCATCGGGGCCCTGCGTCGCACCGGCGCCTTCGACCACATCGATCACCGCAGTAGTGCCTGGTCATTGGAACTCGATCCCGCGCAGACCGTCGCCTTGTATGCGACATTCTCGAACATCAGTGCTCGTCAGGATCGTGAGGCGGTTCTGACGGAGTTGGGACGCATCGCCCGTGACGAGTTCCACGGTCGCGTCACGCGGAATATGATGACGATCCTCTACATCGCCCGGCGTGGCCCTACGGCTGACGCAGAATGACCCACGTCGTGATGTCCCATGCATTGCGGATGCCTGCGATCAACAGCAGCACCAGTGTGGCCGCCAACAGCGGCACGCCGGGATCCAGTCCGCGGAACAGCGTCACTCCCGCGGCAATCATCACCAGATAGGCGATTGCGGGAATAATGCCGTACCAAAGCCGGTCCGCAAGATCGAGTGTTTCGATCAGATGGTGGTGCACCATCCGCCAGCCCGTCACGCCGGCATAGGCCGTGCCGAACAGCGCCGTGGCGAGGACGAGCGTGCCCACGACATGCGGCGACGGCAGTGGCGCCACCACAATGAGAGCGATCGCGAGCCCCGCCGAGAAATGCACCACGCTCTGCGACAGGAACACGCGCAGCGCATATTGCCGCTCCGGATTGAACACGCCCGCGCCCACCGACGCGGAGACGAACAACAGCCCGATCAACGTCGCAAACGCAGTGCCGATCAGGATCGCAAAATCGTGCCATGGCGCAAGATCGGCCATGTGGGGCGGTTTACGCGATGATGGTACGGCGACGCAGCTCAGCGACGATGTATTCCGCGAGAGCCTCCGGCGGTGCTTCCAGCGTGCGCAGATGGATCTCGGGGTCGAGCGGCTCCTCATACGGTGCATCGACACCGGTGAAGTTGCGGATTTTGCCGGCATCGGCCTTCTCATACAGGCCCTTCGGATCGCGGCGCCGGCATTCATCCACCGGCGTATCGACAAAAATCTCCAGGAACTCGCCTTCCTCCACGCACTCGCGGGCCAGCATGCGCTCGGCCCGGTACGGCGAGATGAAGGACACCAGCACGATCAACCCGGCATCCACAAACAGCTTGGCCACCTCGGCGACGCGGCGGATGTTCTCCACCCGGTGAGCCTCCGTGAAGCCCAGGTCACGGTTCAATCCGTGGCGCACATTGTCGCCATCCAGGATCATCGTGTGCTTGCCCTCGGCGTGCAGCCGCTTCTCCACCACATTGGCGATGGTGGATTTGCCCGCGCCCGACAGGCCGGTGAACCACAGCACCGCGGGCTTCTGATGGTTCAGCGACGCGCGCGCGAGCTTGTCCACCTCCATGCGGTGCCAGAACACGGCATTGCGCGAGGACACGATGTCCTGCACCAGCCCCGCCCCGACCGTGTTGCGCGTCAGCCGGTCGATCAGGATGAAACCACCCAAATCGCGGCTCTCTGCATAGGGCTCGCAGGCGATCGGATGGGATAGCGACAGCGTCACCGTCCCGATCTCATTCAGTTTGAGTTCGCCGACGGCTTCTTCATTCAGCGATGCGAGATCGAGCCGCGTGTTGATCTCGGTGATGGTGCCCATCGCCTGGGCAGCACCCAGCATCACCTGATAGGCGCGCCCGCGGAACAGCGGCGTGTCGTCCATCCAGACGACGCGGGCGGTGATCTGGTCCGCAAGGTCCGGGGGCGGCGCGGCCGAGAGCATGTCACCGCGCGACGCATCGATCTCGCGATCCAGCACGACCGTAACGGGCTGGCCGTCCGGTGCTTCATCGAGATCGCCGTCCATCGTCACCAGGCGGGCAATGGTGGCTTCGGTCCGGGAATTGGCATTGCAGATGGCCTGGCCCACGCGCAGCGTGCCGCCCGTCACCGTGCCGGCGTAGCCGCGGAAGCTGTGATCCGGACGAACCACAAGCTGCACCGGCATGCGCGCCGCGCCCACGCCGGTCCGCGCCGGCTCGGCATCTTCCAGCGCCCGCAGCAGCGTGGTCCCCGTGAACCACGGCATGCGCGTACTCGGCCCGGTCACGTTGTCCCCCTCCCGGGCCACCACCGGAATCGCTGTCACGCGAACATCGCCCAGCCGCGCCAGGATCGCATTGAACTCCGCTGTGATCCGGTCGAACACGCCCTGGTCGAACCCGACGAGGTCCATCTTGTTCACCGCCAGCACAAGCTGCCGGATGCCCAGCAGCGCGGCGATCGCCGCGTGCCGGCGCGTCTGTTCCAGCACCCCCTTGCGCGCGTCGATCAGCAGCACCGCCAGATCGGCCAGCGACGCGCCGGTGACCATGTTGCGCGTGTACTGCTGGTGTCCCGGCGTATCCGCCAGAATGAATCGCCGGCGCGGCGTTTCGAAATAACGATACGCCACATCGATAGTAATGCCCTGGTCGCGCTCGGCCGCCAGCCCATCGACCAGCAGCGCGTAATCCAGGCCGCCTTCAACCGTCCCGAACCGGCGCGAGTCCCGCTCCAGCGCCGCCATGAGATCGTCAGGAATGCTGCCGCACTCGAACAGCAGCCGGCCAATAAGGGTCGATTTGCCGTCATCGACGCTGCCGCAGGTGAGTACCCGCAGAACGGAATCGGGCATCAGAAATATCCCTCGCGCTTCTTCTTTTCCATTGACGCGTCGGTGTCGTGATCGATCAACCGCCCGGCACGCTCTGAAATGCGCGTGCTCTGCATCTCGCGCACGATCTCGGTAATGGACGCGGCATCCGAGTCGATCGCCGCGCTCAGCGGATAGCAGCCGAGCGAACGGAACCGCACATGCCGCAACACCGGGCTCTCGCCAGGCCGGAACTGCATCCGCTCGTCATCCACCACGATGATCATGCCGTCGCGCTCCACCGTGGGACGATCCGCAGCGAAATACAGTGGCACGACATCGATGCCTTCGTGCAGGATGTAGGTCCAGACGTCGAGTTCGGTCCAGTTCGACAGTGGAAACACCCGTAAAGTTTCGCCCGGCGCGAGATATCCGTTGTAAAGGTGCCAGAGTTCCGGCCGTTGCCGTTTCGGGTCCCAGCTATGCCCCGGGCCACGAACCGAGAACACGCGTTCCTTCGCGCGAGACCGCTCCTCGTCGCGCCGTGCCCCTCCGATCGCGGCATCGTATTTGCCGTCGGTCAGCGCCTGCTTCAGCGCATCCGTCTTCATGATCTGCGTATAGACGCCGCTATCGTAATCGAACGGATTGACGTTGCGGCGCACGCCCTCGGGATTGGTGTGCACGCGCAGATCAAGGCCGAAGCGCGCGGCGGTTGTGTCCCGGAAAGCGATCATGTCGCGAAACTTCCAGGTCGTATCGATATGCAGAAGCGGGAAGGGGGGGCGTGCCGGGAAGAACGCCTTCCTGGCCAGGTGAAGCAGGACGGATGAGTCCTTGCCGATCGAGTAGAGTAGGACTGGGTTCGACGCCTGGGCCGCAGCTTCCCGCAGGATGTGAATGCTTTCGGCTTCCAGTACATCAAGATGCGCCGGCCGCGGCGTGCGCGCGCCCTCGAGCGGCGTGTTTTCGAACGGCATCACCATTGGTCCTTCCGCGCATTGCTGCGCTGCAAGGCGCCTGGAAATAAATGAAACGCTCTAGCCGGGCAACGAAAAAGCTTCACTGTTGAACGCGCCTCTGATGGGATGCGGAAAGAGAAAACGGACAAGAGCAATGGTGCGGGACGCACAGGAACTCCCCGTGACAGCCGCGTCAACCGCGGTTGCGCACGTATGGACTGAGGCGATTTTGGGCTTCATGTCCCAGCGGGCAGACGTCAGCCAGCGTGTCTCAGCCGTGTTGGCGGCGGATCCGGCGTTCGCCCTGGGCCACGTGCTCGCCGGGGTGCTCGCCATGGGCAGCTTCAACGCTGGGAACATCCCCAAGGCGCGAGACCAAGTGGCCGAAGCCGCGCGCTTGGCCGAACATGCGACCGAGCGGGAGCGGGCGCACGTAGCAGCCCTCACCGCCTGGACGGAGGGCAAGCCCCACCGCGCCGCCGCCCTCTGGGAAAACATCCTCACCGACCACCCCCGCGACCTGCTCGCCTTCCGCCTGGTGCATTTCCTCCGGTTCTGGCAGGGCCGGCCCGACCTCATGCTGCGGGCCGTGCTCGGCGCGGAACGCGCCTGGGATCCCTCGCTGCCCGGATGGGGCACGGTGCTCGCCTGCCGCTGCTTCGCGCTGGAGGAGTGCGGCCACTACACCGAGGCCGAACTCGCCGGACGCGCCGCCATCGCAGTGGACCCAGGCGATGTCTGGGCGGCGCACGGGGTCGCCCACGTGATGGAGATGCAAGGCCGCCGCGCCGAAGGCGTCGCCTGGATCGATTCGCTCTCACCCCATTGGGAGGGCGCAAACAACTTGCGCCACCACCTCTGGTGGCACGCCGCCCTGTTTCATCTGGAACGCGGCGACACCGCGAGGGTGCTTGCGCTGTACGATTCTGCCTTCCGCGATCTGGCCGCTGCTCTGACCCGTGCGGTCCCCGACCTCTACATCGACATCCAGAACGCCGCGTCCATCCTGTTCCGGCTTCGCCTGATCGGCGTCGATGCCGGCGCCCGATGGCAGGAACTGGCCACGCACGCCGAAGCACGGATCGGCGACTGCGAGTCCGCCTTCACGCTGCCGCACTGGGCCATGGCGTTGACCGGTGCAGGGCGCTTCGCCGCCGCCGAGCGACTGATCGACGCCATGCGTGCCTATGCCGCCGGCAATGGAGAGAATGCGGCGGTCGTTCGCAACGCCGCGCTCCCGGTCAGCGAAGCGGTCCTGGCGCATGCCCCGGGCGATTACCGCCGTGCCGTGCACGTGATGCGTCCGGCGCTGGGCGAAATGCACCAGATGGGCGGGAGCCACGCCCAGCAATCGGTGCTGGAGCAGCTGTTTCTGGATGCGGCGATGCGCGCCAGCCAGACGGTGGATGCCGTCATGCTGCTGGAGCGTGTGGCGGGACGCTGGCCGGTTCCGCCGTGGCGCCGCATCGGCTACGGCGAGGCGGCGCGGGCACTGGGCTTCGCGGCCGAAATGCGCACCCTGCAATGACAGGTGATACCATGTTGATCGCACAGTTGAGCGACCTGCACGTGTGTGAGGCCGGTCGGCTCGCCAATGGCGTGGTGGACACCAATGCCTTCGCGGCGCATGCCTTCGCCGCGCTTCGGGCGGCGCCAAACCGTCCGGACCTGGTCCTTCTCACCGGCGACCTCGTGGAGGCCGGCCGTCCCGAGCAGTACCGCAACTTCGCCGACCTCATGCAGCGCCTGTCCGCGCCGGTGTTCGCCATTCCAGGCAATCACGACGCGCGGGATGCCATGCGCGCCGTGCTAAACGGCCTCGTCCCGACATCGGACTCCAAGTTCATCCAATACGTGATCGAAGATCACCCGGTCCGGGTCATCATGCTCGACACCTTGGTTCCCGGATCAGACTACGGCGAGCTGTGCGAGCGGCGCCTAAGCTTCCTTCAGGACGCGCTCGCCCAAGCTCCGGAGCGTCCGACCATCGTCGCCATGCATCATCCGCCGCTCGCCACGGGAATCGAGCACATGGACCGGATTGGCCTGCGCGACCCGGAGCGGTTCGCTTCGGTCATCGCTCAGCACAGGCAGGTGCAGCGGATCGTCTGCGGGCATGTGCATCGAGCGGCGTTCGGAGCGTGTTCGCATGCAATGGTAACCGTCGCACCCTCCGTGGCCCATCAGGTCGAACTGAATGTGGCCCCCGCCGCTCCTGGCGCCTTCACTTTCGAGCCGGGAGCGTACTTTTTGCACAGATGGACGCCGGAGGGCGGGGTGATCACCCACCTGGCATTTGCGGGCGAATACAAGGGTCCGTACCTCTTCGGGGAAGTCCCGTAAGATCAATCTCATGGGATTTGACGCGAATTTGCTTGGCAGCATGCAACCTTAAGATGTATATAGACGGCCATGCGGCTCACAGGTTCATGGGGGCGGTTCACGCAGGCGCTGCTGAAGGGCGGGCGCGCGGGAACGGCAGGACCGGAGTACCCCGGCACGCCGCCGGAGGCCGCCCGGTCCAGGGACACTCACACCTGCGGGTATGAGCGGCCACTCCCTGTTGCGCCCGGGCCCGAAGGAATTGTCCGCACCGCTCTCGATGCCGTCGCTGGGACGCCCGGGGTGGACGCGCGGTTCGAATTCGCCTGTCAGCCTAATATCGGTTTCAGCGGGGATGAGCAGGCGCTGCGCACGGTCGTGATGACCCTCACGCGGCATGCGGCGGAAGCCGGAGCGGATCGTGTCCTGGTCACCTGTGCGCACAAGGCCGGCCGGCTCAGTTTGGGTGTGGCCGCAACCGGCGTCTCCCACGATCCGGGAACACATCAAGGACCCTTGCGAGCCGTATCGGAATTGCTCGCCCTTCAGGGGGGCAGATTGGAAATTGCCGGCCGCCCGGGCCAAGGGGTGATTTTGTCCGCCTACTGGCCAGACTGGGCGGGGGCGCGCTCCACCCAGACCGAGACCAAAGCCTCGAACGATAAGCCCGAACAGCGGGACACCACGGCAACCGCCGTGGATCACAGGTCAAAGCACTGGGCCGACAGCGGTCCCTGAAGTTCGCCGCAACTTGCGGCGAACGGAAGGGATCAGCAGGCCACTGAAAACAAAGCATGGTGCCTGCCCCGTGCCAAAGGCCCGTGCCGCTCCCGTCGTGCAGTTCCGAGTGGAACGATCGCGCCATGCGCCGGGTCTCTCCCACACCGCAATGTTCGCGTGCCGTTCGCTCTCACTTCAGTGAAGCCTCAGAAACATCGGTAATAACGCCATCTATGGGCTTGGCGCGGCGCGAAACGCGGTGCGATAAATTCCGCCGATGCGTACTCTCTACCACCTGCCTCTCTCGCCGTTCGCACGAAAAATCCGGCTCGTATTGGCCGAGAAACGCCTTCCCTTCGAACTCAGGCTCGAAAAGGTGTGGGAACGACGGCCCGAATACCTCGAACTCAACCCCGCCTGCACCGTCCCGACGCTCATTGAAGACAGTGGACTGGTCGTTCCGGATTCCGGCGTAATCGGCGAATACCTCGAGGAAGCCTACCCCGACACACCGCTCCTGGGGCGCGGGACCGCCGAGCGTGTTGAGGTGCGGCGCCTCGTCGCCTGGTTCGACGGCAAGTTCAACCACGAAGTCACACGCAACCTGCTCGGCGAAAAGCACATGAAGCGCCTGCTCGGGCGCAGCAATCCGGATGCCACCGCCATCCGGACGGGGTACACCGCGCTCAAGCATCATATCGAATATCTCGGCTGGCTCGGCGAAAACCGGAAATGGCTAGCCGGATCCAATATCTCCATGGCCGACTTCGCTGCCGCCGCGCATATCTCTGCCCTGGACTACATCGGCGACGTGGACTGGACCGTCTCGCCCCCAGCGAAGGAATGGTACGCGCGCATCAAATCCCGTCCGAGCTTTCGTGGCGTGCTGTCCGACCGGGTACCCGGCATCACCCCGCCCGAGCACTACGCCGACTTGGACTTCTGAGCCGGCCGCAACCACACCGCGGAAAGCGCTAGCGCGCCGGCGATGCAGAAACTGGCAATTCCGGCCAGCACTGCAAAACCGAACAGGCCGAAGATCGCGCCTCCCAACGCCGAGCCAACCGCGGAAGCAAGCGACGTGGCAGCGTTGAACAGGCCCACATTCTCGCCCCGCGCGGAGGGCTGGATCCGAAGCGTCAGCACATTCGCTCCGACACTCAACGGCGGCCAAACGACCTGGGTCAGCGCGAACGCGATCAACACCAGCATCCCGGCCCAGGATGCGTGTAGCGAACCAAGCCCCGTCATCAGAGCGTACAGAACCAGACGGGCAGCGAACCCAGCCATCAGCACAGTGCCGCCGCCGCGTCGGTGGGCCAGCCTGCTCGCCGGGTGATAGACCAGCAAACTCAGCGTCACGCCGGCGGCATAGGCTGCGGATGGCGCGATCGGAGGCATCCCGTAATGCGTCACCATCACCACCGGGAACAGCACGGCGACGCCGTTCATCAGCGTGTAGGCCAGCAGCCAAATCACCAAAAGGTGCCGTATCCCCGGATCAACCGTTCTGAGATGGGCGAGCAATTGGGACGCGTTCAGCCGGTGATGCCGGTGCGCGCCACGAAACCCGGCCTCGCCGCCGACGGCCGGTTGAGGTGCCGGTTTGTCATGTGCGGCCCGTTTCTGGCGCCCGGGCGCCGCCACGGCACCCAACGCCGCTCCCAGACCCAGCGCCACGCCCGCACAAACGAAACCGGCCGGCAGATGCCGGCTCGCCAGTAAGCCCGCCAGCACCAGCCCAATGACCTGTCCGGTGCTGATAAACCGCTGCAACGTGCCAACCCGATCGTCCCATGTCTCCTCGGGCTGATCCTGAATTGCCAACACGTTGCCGGCCGTCGTGGCGGCCATCGTCCCCAGGCCGGCGCCGGCCGCGAGCACGATGCGGAACTCCGGTGGGGCAATGGTGTACGCAGCAAAGCAGGCAGCAGCGACGGCACAGCCGCCGATCAGCAGATCGCGATGCCGGCCTGTGCGATCCCCCCAGCTTCCCATCACAGGCGCAACCAATCCGGTCAGCGCAAACGCCGCGTAGGTCAGGCCCGCCCGCGCGCCGCCATGCGAGGCAAGCGGCAACAGGATCGGCGCCAGGCCGCTCTGCGCCAAGCCAAGCAAGGCGTAGCTGAGGAACCAGGACTCTCCGGGCATGGGGCTTTACAGCGCGATCGCGCCCGCGTGCATAGCGAAACCAATGTCAAATCTTCCCACCCGCGCCTGGGTGCTTCTGCCATCCGGGAAGCGGCTCAATCTCCTCGATCCCACACCCTTCGACTGGGATGATCGTGATCTTGCCCTCGGCCTCGCCCGCACCTATCGCTGGGGCGGGCATTCTGCCTGGCCATTGCCGCTCTCCGTCGCCCAGCACAGCCTGACCGTGCTGGCTATCCGTCGCCGCGGGCGAGACCGGCTGGATCCCCCGCGTGAGCTACGCGAACTGCTGCACGACGCCGATGAAGGATTGCTGGGTTTCGATCCCATCTCGCCGCTCAAGCCGTTCCTGGGCGACGGCTATGCCGCACTCGCCGCCCGGCTGTGGCAGACAGTCGCACGGCGGTATGGACTTCCGCCCTGGAGCGAAGAAGAAAAGACATCGCACAAACGTGCGGATCGATTGGCCGCTGCGGCCGAGGCGGTGCACGTCGTCGGTTGGTCGGAGGCAGAGATGCGCGCCACTCTGGGCATTCGCTTGCAGGCTCTGGCCAACGACCCAACGCCGCGGCCGCCCGGAATGCGTCCGTGGGAACCGTGGCCTCCGGACATCGCGGCCGATGCCTTTCTCGCCGAACTGGCCCGCCTGAACGCCCGCGTGCGGTCATGACCGAAGCGGAAGACGACGCCGCCGCCATCGAGGCCGGACGCCTGCTCTTCGCATTGCCCAGCGAATTCGTGCACGCCGCGCAGAGCCTGGATCACTTGCGCCCGCCGGAGTTGCCGGAAGTGGCATTTGCCGGTCGGTCCAACGTCGGCAAATCGTCCCTCCTCAACGCACTGACGGGGCGGAAGAGCCTTGCCCGGGTATCCGTCACGCCCGGCCGCACCCGGCAGCTGAATTTCTTCGAAGTCGGCGGCCGCCTGATGTTGGTGGACATGCCCGGGTACGGGTACGCCGAGGCTCCCAAACAAGTGAAGGCCGACTGGCAGGGATTGATGTTCGACTACCTGCGCGGGCGTCCGAACCTTCACCGCGTGCTGCTGCTGCTGGATGCCCGGATCGAAGTAAAACCGGCAGATCTGGCTGTAATGGACCTTCTCGACCGCGCCGCCGTCTCGTTTCAACTTGTGCTGACGAAGGCAGACGCCCTCAAGCCCAAGCCGCTCGCCGTCAAGGAAAACGCCACCCGCGCCCTTGCCCGCGCCCATACCGCGGCGCATCCAGAGGTGGTTTCAACCAGCAGTCAAACAGGTTTCGGGATCGAAAATTTGCGGACAATTCTCGGTCGGCTCGCCAATACCTCGTGATCGCCAGCGCATTTGATGCAGGAAAATCCCATATGGGCTTGTGACGTGAAGGAATACGGATGACTCAATATAACGGGTCCGACGGCCGCTTCCGGCGGCTGATCGAGTCCGTGACCGACCACGCGATCTATCTGCTCAATCTCAATGGCGTCGTTGTGAGCTGGAATCTCGGTGCACAACGGATCACCGGCTACACGGCAGATGAGGCAATCGGGCAGCACATCTCACGGTTCTTCACGGATGAGGACAAACTTTCCGGCATTCCCACGCGGGCGCTCGAGCTGGCTCGGCAGGAGCATCGGTGTGAGATCGAAGGTTGGCGCCGACGGAAGGATGGTAGCCGCTTCTGGGTGACCTCGGTGATCGAGCCGGTGCTGGAGGATAACGGCGCCATCAGCGGGTTTGTTGAGGTGATGCGCGACATCACGGAACGCCACTATGCGCAGCAGGCGTTGCTGGAGAGTGAATCCCGCTTCCGCATGCTGGTTCAGGGTGTGGTGGATTATTCCATGTTCATGCTCGATCCGAACGGGATCGTGGTGAACTGGAACGCGGGTGCCGAGCGCATCAAGGGCTACGACGCGAACGAAATCATCGGCCAGCACTTCAGCCGGTTTTACACGCAAGAAGATCGGGACGCCGGTCTGCCCTTCCGCGCACTGTCGACCGCGGCCGAGCAGGAGCGCTTCGAAGGGGAGGGTGTGCGGGTCCGCAAGGACGGCACCCTCTTCTGGGCATCGGTCGTGATCGACGCGATCCGGGATGAGGCCGGCAATCTAAAAGGTTTTGCCAAGATCACCCGCGACATCAGTGAACGAAGGGCCGCGCAGCAGGCCTTGCAGGACAGCGAGCGGCAATTCCGCCTTTTGGTATCGAGTGTAACGGACTACGCGCTCTTCATGCTCGACCCGAACGGGATCGTCGTGAGCTGGAACGCCGGGGCCGAAAAGATCAAAGGCTACAAGCCTGCCGAAATCATCGGGCGTCACTTCTCGGTCTTTTACACCGAAAAGGAGCGTACCGAGGGTATGCCCCTTAGGGCCCTGAACGCGGCACGCACGGATGGCCGGTTCGAAGCCGAGGCGTGGCGCATGCGCAAGGATGGCTCGCTGTTCTGGGCCAACGTCGTGATCGACGCCATCCATGACGAAACCGGCAAGCTGATTGGTTTCGCCAAAGTTACGCGCGACGTGACCGAAAGGCGGAAGACGCAGGAAACCCTGCAGCGTGCGCAGGAGCAGATGGCACACGCGCAGAAGATGGAGGCACTTGGCGAACTGACGGGCGGCGTTGCCCACGACTTCAACAATCTGCTGATGATCGTGAGCGGCCAGGCCGAGCTGCTGAAGCGCCATGCGGCGGGTAACGAGAAAGCGCTGCGTTCCGCCGATGCCATCACGACCGCGGCGCGGCGCGGTGAGGCTTTGACCCGCCGCTTGCTAGCCTTCTCTCGCCGTCAGCAGTTGCGACCGGAACCGGTTGATCTGGCAGCGCTGACCCTATCGTTGAAAGAGATGCTGTCCGGCTCTCTCGGCAAGCATATCGAACTCACCACCCTGGTTCCCGAGGATATCTGGCCGGTGCAGGCGGATCTCAGCGAGCTGGAACTTGCCCTGGTGAATTTGTGCATCAATGCGCGTGACGCGATGCCTGAAGGCGGGCGGCTGATGATTCTGACTGAGAATCAGCCGCTCCGTGCTGGCATGCAGATACCTGACCTCGATGGCGACTTTGTCGGTATCAGCGTGTCTGATACCGGGGTGGGCATACCGGACGACATTCTACCCCGGATTTGCGACCCGTTCTTCACGACGAAGCCGATTGGCCAAGGTACTGGATTGGGGCTTTCGCAGGCGTATGGATTTGCGCATCAATCTGGCGGCGGCATCACCATCGACAGCGATCTTGGAAAGGGTACACGAATCACGCTGTTCCTGCCGCGTGCGGCAGCGATGGCTGCGGTGAACCGCCAACCCGAAACCACCGACCGCGTGGTGCGCATGGCAGCGCCGCGAGTCCTGGTGGTGGAAGACAATCCGGATGTTGGTTCCGTGACAGTGGGGTTGCTGGAAGATCTCGGGCATCAGGTCGTGATGGTGCAGAGTGCGGCCGAAGCCCTGCATATTCTGTCACGCGATTTTGCCTTCGACCTGCTCTTCAGCGATGTGGTCATGGCGGGAATGGACGGCATCGCCCTTGGCAGGGCCGTGCGCGAGGCATATCCAACCATCCCTGTATTGCTGACCACTGGGTACAACAAGAATCGCGATGCAGCCGCATCGGAGTTTCCGCTGATCAGCAAACCCTTCGGCCTGCCGGAACTCAGCCGTGCGATCGCCGATGCGCTGGCCAACAGGCGCGGCACGCTGGTGCGGCTCGAGGAAGCGCGTCGCCACCGATCGGCCTCCGCTGGACGTGGCGGTTAGTGTCCGAACGCCGCTGAATCGGATGCGCCAAAAACATGGTTCGCCCGAGAAAACCCCAGAGGCGCCAGGGTAATAGCAATTAGGATTGCACCCGGTCAGCCGTAGTTTTTGCTTTATCACACGCCATCTCTGTGGCCTCCGTGCGCCCTCCGTATTAAATACTTCCCTTGCCACCGACCGCACCTGCCTGACACGCCTCCCGCTGAAAATGTCCCGTTCCTTCGCCGCGTGATACATGATGACGGCAACGGCCGACCGACGGGACGGAAACCGCACAGCAAAGGGCAGGCGCGATGACCCAGGCGATGGAAGACAAGGACGCCATCCGCGAAGCAATGGCGAAATACTGCCATGCCCTCGATACGTGCCGGTTCGCCGACGTGGCCGCGCTGTTCGTGCCTGACGGTGAATGGGTGACGGATTACGGCGCGGCGCGCGGTCGGGCCGAGATCGAAGCGCTGCTGAGTAACACCGTGCCCCGCAAGGGCGAAGGACCGCAGCGCAAGCACTACATCAGCAACATCGTAATCCGCCTGGATGGCGACACGGCGCAGTGCGTCTCCGACTACCTGGTCATTCGCGAAGCCGAGGGCGGGCTGATCCCCGTGATGGGCGGCACCTATCGTGACACGCTCCGCCGGCGCGACGACGGCTGGTTCTTCGTGCGGAAGGAGATCGTGCACGACATCGGCGGCAATATGGCGCTCAAAAACGGCCGCTGATGTGATCGCCTGACGGTCCTCAAGCTCCTCACACGCGGTCGCCACGAAACGCCGATCTCACCGGGCGTAGCTCCATTCTGCAGAAAACGTCTTGCGTTGAAATCAGCCACCGCGCACCCTCCGATACAAAAGGAGGAACAATGACGATTCGTAATTGGATCGGTACAGCATCCGCTGAGTGGACTGACGACGCCAACTGGACGCCCACGGGCGCGCCCGTGGCCGGCGATACCGCCATTATCGGCAGCGGACTGACCCCCGGCGGCGATTTCGTCGTTCTGGACACGGTCAGTCCCGCCGCAAACGTAACGATCCAGCTCGGTGTCGACGCTGGCACCAACTCCGCCACCCTCGATCTCGACAACAGCAATCTCCTGAAGTCGGTCGATATTGTCACCCGTGGCAATGCCGACGACCTGCCGACGCCACCTGGCCAGACCATCCTAGCCCGCGACTCCAACCTGCTGAACGGTTTCCTCGAATCCGCTGCGTTTGGCGAAGAGCTGGATATCGTCATCGGCACCACCAGCAATCCCGGCACCTTCACCGTCTCCACCACCGCCACCATGCTCGACGGACCAGAGAGTGGCACGCGCCTCCTCGGCGACACCTTCATCAACCAGGGCATTATGGTGATCGAGGGCGGCCTCCACATCGACAATGCCGATTTCGACCTGTCGGACGCCGGCCAGGTCATCATCCAGCAGGGCGGCACCGTCACCGCCGATATCGGCGCCGATGTTACTACGTTGGCTGGTGCCACGGGCTCCTTCGATCTCGCTGACGGCAGCGCGACACTCGTCATCGACGACCTTGCCGACTTCAATGCCCCGGTGAAAGTGGCGGTTGCCGGCGCCCGTATGGAGTTTGCCACTTTCGCCGCCAACGGCGTCAGCTACGCCGATGGCATACTGACCCTGCTCGAAGACGGCACGGCAGTCGGTAGTATCAGCGTGAACGATCCGGACGGCGGCGGTGCGGCCGATTTCAGCATCCAGACACCGGCGCTTCCCGGTGCGCCGACCGTGGTGACCTACGACCCCGTGGCGCCGGCGCTCGAACTGCCGACCATGCCGGTTCCGGCTGTGGTGGCACTGGGCGGCATGCTCTCCGCCACCGCATTGCTGGAGCAGGCCTTCGGTACCATCCCCGGCCGCCTGGACCAAATACCGGCTCGACTTCTCTTCCGCCGCCGATCTGGCAAGGGACGATTTCTCCTATTGGAACCTCGACGATAAGCAGATCTCGCAATGGTCAGTGCCAACCGGCACCGACATCCCGGCTCCCAGCTTGGCCGGCATCGATTTCCTCGGCGGCAATGAAATCGGACCGCTCGTCAGCTACACCGTGCCGATCACCTCCTCCGGCAGCACCACGGCTTACGCCAGTTACACCGTGCAGACCGCCGATCCGTCGGTGGTCAGCCCCACCATCTACAGCGGCCACGTTACGCCGAACGACATCGTGCAGTCGGCGATCCGGCTCGATGAAGCCTATGGCGGCACGTACAATAACAACGATTGCGGCTTCATCGCCGATGCCGTCGCCGGCGATGCTGGCGCCGGTTTCCCGCAGAACGACGTGTTTTCCGGCGAACAGGGGGGCGGCTTCTGGCGCGTCGTTTATAGCGGCGCGGACCAGGTAGACCCGGTGCAGAATTGGTCCACGCTGGTGCAGCCCGGCGACATCGTGAAGATGGCATGGCTCGACGGCGGCGGCCACCACGTCACCACCGTTGTTGGCACGCTGACCTCGGGCGGGTTGCTCCCGGTCTTCGACAACGGCGACAACGACACGATCCACATTCACGATGTCGATTACTGGAAGGGGACCGATCCGGCCTCGATCATCATCTTCCGGCTTGACCCTAACCAGCAGTACCTCATCCAGGGCACCGACCAGGGCGAGTTCATCCAGGGCAGCCCCTACGACAACCTGATCCAGCCTGGCCTCGGCGCTGACACCATCGCCGCCGGCGCCGCCGATAACGAAATGCAGGGCACCGCCGCGGACCTGAACAGCGACACGGTCACGGACTTCCACAGCGGAGATTGGTTCGATCTCACCGACGTCGATCCATCAACCGCCAGCGCCAGCTACGATGCCGCAACCGGCATGCTCGCCGTCGCGTCGTCCGGCAGCACCGTTACGACGATCAACCTGCCGACGTCGCTTCTCAACAACTTCGCCGTCCTGCCGGACGGCAGCGGCGGCACCCAGATCACCGATGTCGCCTGCTTTGCCGCCGGCACCCGCATCCGAACGCCAAACGGCGACGTCGCCGCGGAACGCCTCCGCCCCGGCGATGAAGTACTCACCATCACAGGGGCAGCACGCCGTATCACATGGGTCGGCCATCGCCGCGTGGAGTGCCGCCAGCACCCGAACCCAAAATCTGTCTGGCCCGTCCGGATACGGGCCGGTGCTTTCGAACCTGGCGTCCCGCAGCGTGACCTCCGCCTTTCGCCCGATCACGCGATCTTCGCCGAGGGCGTCCTGATGCCCGTCAAAGTCCTGATCGACGGCGACGCCGTCCGTCAAATCCGCGCGCCGAACATCCGCTACGTACATATCGAAACCGAAAGCCACGACGTTATTCTTGCCGAAAACCTTCCGTCCGAAACCTTCCTCGACACCGGCATGCGCGATTGCTTCGATAGCGGCGGCAACGTAGTGCGGCTATTCCCCGACTTCTCTCCGCCCGACTCCACGACAATTCTCGCCTGGGAGACACGAGGTTACGCGCGGTTGTGCCTGACCGGGCCCGAGGTCGCGCGGGTACGGTCCCATCTCGCGCGGCGCTCCGCCGACTGCGCAAGAGATACATCGTCCCGCAAGAAGCGCTCGCTGTCATCGTGGGGCTCCGCATAAGCGGGGCGTGGCGACCCAGGACGAACCGCACCCAACCTCCCTCACTCCCCCGCGCGGCTGAACCGCTCGACAATATACAACGGACGCCGCTTCGTCTCATTGAACACGCGCCCGAGATATTCCCCCATCACCCCCAGCGTCATCAGCTGTGCGCTGCCCAGGAACAGCACCACCGCCATCAAACTGGGATACCCCGCCACCGGATTGCCCCACACCAGCGTGCGGATCACCACCTCCAGCAAGTACAACACCGCGCCGCACGCAACCAAAGCCCCGAGAAACGTCGCAAGCTTCAACGGCAACACCGTATGGCTGGTGATGCCCTCGATCGCCAGATTCCACAGCTTCCACCAGCCCCACTTGCTCCCGCCCGCGCAGCGCGGCGCCCGATCATAGGCGATCGCCTGGCTGGAGAACCCGACCCACGCAAACAACCCCTTCATGAACCGATGCTGCTCGCGCAGCCCCGACACCGCATCCACAACGCGCCGGCTCATCAGCCGAAAATCGCCGACATCCGCCGGAATCGGTGCCGGCCCCAGGCCACGCATCACCCGATAGAACGCCGCCGCCGTGTTGCGCTTGAACCACCCGTCGCCGTCGCGGGAGCGGCGCTGCGCGTACACCACGTCCACGCCGTCTTGCCACGCCGCCACCATCGGCTCGATCAGCTCCGGCGGGTCTTGCAGGTCCGCATCGATCACCACCACCGCATCTCCGCGCGCGTGATCCAGCCCCGCCGTCGTCGCAATCTCCTTCCCGAAGTTGCGCGACAAATTCAGCACCGCAACGCGCGCATCCTGCTCTCGCAGCCGCTCGAGCAACGCCAGCAACTCATCCCGGCTGCCGTCATTGACGAACAGGATCTCGGCCGGCAGCCCGATGCGTGCCAACACCCGGTCCAGCCGCAAATACAGCTTCGGAATCGCCTCCTGCTCATCCCGCAGAGGTATGATGATCGAGAGCACCGGATCGGCACGGCGCTGCGGCAGGGCCGGCAGGCGCAGATCGACTTGCATGCGCCCCGCATACAAGCATCTGGTTACTGTTGGCCTAACACCGACCTACGATATCTGTATTGCTGCGCGATGAGCGCCGCCTTGGCCGGCCGCATCATCAGGATCGCCAACGGGATCGTCACTACCGGCCACAACACGGCGTGCACCCAAAGCGGTGGCTCGAACCTCATCTCCACCCAGAACGCCAGGCCCACGATGATCGCGCCCAGCAACAGGATCACCCCCACGACCGCGCCATCCCCCGCGTCATGCCCCCTAAGGTCCAGGCCGCAGACCGGGCACACACTCCTCACCTCGAGCAGACCGCTGAACACCGGACCCTCCCCGCACCGAGGGCAGCGGCACAGCAACGCCGCCTTTACGAGTGACGGCTCAGGGCGAGGCGACGACAGCGCTGGCACCCCACCAGTAAATGCAGGTGAACAGAAACAGCCAGACGACGTCGACGAAGTGCCAGTACCACGCGGCCGCCTCGAACCCGAAATGCCGCTCGGGCGAGAACTGACCGGCCTTCGCGCGGAACCAGCACACGATCAAGAAACACGTCCCCACAATCACGTGGAATCCATGGAACCCCGTCGCGAGGAAAAACACCGACGGATACACCCCGCCGCCGACGAATTTGAACGGCGCATGTGTGTACTCGATCACCTGGCAGGCGGTGAACGAAGCGCCCAACAGAATCGTCAGCGCGAGGCCGGTCAGCATCGCCTTGCGATCGCGCAGGATCAGTGCGTGGTGCGCCCAGGTGATGGTGCAGCCTGACAGCAGCAGCAGCATCGTATTGAGAATGGGAATGTGGAACGGATCGTACGTGTGGATGTTCGGCGGTGGCCACACCGGATGCGCCAGGCCGGATACGTTTTCCGGGAACAGGGCGAAGTTGAAGAAGGCCCAGAAGAACGCGACGAAGAACATCACCTCGGAGGTGATGAAGAACATCATGCCGTAGCGCAGGCCCAGGCGAACGACCGGCGTGTGCAGGCCCGGCGTGCGGCTTTCCCGGATCACGTCGCGCCACCAGAAGAACATTGTCGTCAGCACAACCAGGGCGCCGATCGCGAGGATGATGTAGTCCCCGTAGTGCGCCGCGAAGATGATGCCGAGCACCACCAGCAAGCCGCCAACCGCGCCGACCACCGGCCACGGGCTCGGATCGACCAAATGATAAGGCTGCCTTAGCCCCGAGCTCTCGATCGTTGTGCCGCCGTGCGCGTGATCGCTCATGCCCCAAACCGATGCCGATTCAATGCACGATCATGTCCCGCAAATCCCGTCCTGGTTCAAGGGGCGCCAGCAATCGCTCAGCGCTGGAACAGCCCGCGCAGAAATCCGGGTGTCAGTGCGGTCAGCGGATTGACCCGCACCGCCGGATTCTCCAGCGCGCCCGTCATGGTGTAGCTGGCCGCGAACAATCCGCCGCCTTGCTCCGAGCGGAAAAGCCGTCCCACCAGCGGCATCCGTCCAAGCAGGGAGTTGAAGAAATACGCCGGCACGACCGTGCCCTGAAGATCGACAGTGGAGGCGTCGAAATCGATCGCTCCCTTGGCGGTCAGGCCCAATGACGAGCTGGAAGCTCTTGCATCCGTCAGATGGAGCACACCGTCAGAGTAGCGAAACGGGGCGTTCAGGCGCGTGAATTGCAGGCCCGGCCCGCGCATCGCATCGACCAGCCCATACAGCGTCATGGCCTGCAGCAGCTTGCCCAAAGCCGCCCCGTTCTGCACCCGGAAGTCGTTCAGCTCCAACGTGCCCGATAAAGTTGCGGACAACGTCGCCGGCGAGCGCTCATCCTGATAGCGGCCGGAGATCGCCAGCCGGCCCCCGTTCACCGTGCTCAGCAGGTCAAGGCCGCGGAGCAGCGCCCCGCCATCCGCCGCGCTCACCTGCAGCGTGCGCTGAGATCCGGCGGGCGCAATGACGACCAGCACCGGCTGACCAGGTCCCGTGGCGCCCTGGATCCGCAGATCGCGGAACCGTTCGCCGTCATTCACCGCATGCATCGCGAAGCCGGAAAGCTGCTCACCATGCGCCAGGATCACGCGGTCGAACCGGGCATTGATTGCCCAGGGTGGCCCGCGCTCAGGCTTGGCCGATGCGTGCCCGACCGAAGGCGATGGGCGGGTCAGTCTCGGCGAGAGATCGAGACTGGAGCCCGAAACGGTGGCGGTCGTGGGAATGGTCTCGTCGCCCAGATTGACGCTGGCCTGCCCTCGGGTCCGCCCCAGCGTAAGGCGATCCGCACGGACCTCGGTCAGACGGCCATCCTGGAACGTCCCGTTGCCCTGCAGCAGAAGATCGGGGCCGCTGACATCGATCGTGTCCAGCCGCTGAGGCACATCCTTCGCCATCGTCAGGACGAACCGGGCGGAGGCCGGGGTGCCGGGCGGCTTGCGCCACGCCAGCGCATCCACTTTTAACGTCGCATCCCGCAAATTGACCTGCGCCTGCAGCACGCCCGTGCCGTTCCGGCGTTCGGCCAGGCTGGCGGTCATCGGCAAGATCCCGCTCACCGCCCCGCCTGTGGACAGACCAGCCGCCGCGAGCTGTGCGGCGGTGGGACTGCCCTTAAGGTCCACTTTTTCCACTGTCTGATCCGGCGGGCCGGCGCGGAAATCCATCTTGGCTGCGATGTCGGCCGGCACTCCGCCCATCGTTCCGCGGCCCTGAAGGGTCAAGCCGTCATTGCTGGCCGTCAGCTCGAAATCGCCCTGTGACAGCGTCTGCCCGGCGAGCACATCCGGCAGGTGCAGTCCCGACAGGCGGCTTTGGGTCGTGATGGCGACCTGGTCGATGCGCAGGGGGTTCACCAGTGGAAATCCGACGCTGACTGTCCCGTCGACCCGCCCATCGGCGTTGCGGATCGGCACTGTCGAGTGCGCAAGCAGGTTCATGCCGGGACTCGAGAGAAGACCAAGGACGGTGGGCAGCGGACCGGACAGGTGAAGGTCCACGCTTGCGTTCTGGTTCGGCTGATCGAGCCCGGTGATCCGCACCGTGCCGCCCTCGATCTTCAGCGGCGCCGCGCCGGGCGCATTGGGCAGTTGCTGACCGGAGGCGATATCGATCGCGAGCGATCCCGGATCCTGGACGCGCAGAACCGCCTGGCCGTTCACCGCGGGGGGCGCGGGACGAAGCCAGTGCACCGTCAGTCCGTCGCCCGGGAGGGTGCCGCTGATTCGGTTCACCTGAACGGTATCGAGATTGTCGTCGGTGACGAGTTGCAGGGAGACTTGGCCGTTATGCGCCGTGCCGTCGGTGATGTTCGTCGTCACCCAGCGGCGCGCGTCATGCGCCACGGCCGTCGGCCAGAGCGCCGGCAGGTCGGCGAAGTGCAACCGGTCGATCCCGAGTGACAGGCTGGCGTCGATCGCGCTGCCCGTGCGATGGGCGGAGCCGGAGACCACGACCGTGCTCAGCGCGTCCGAGGATGGCGGGTGGATCGTCAAACGCAGCGGATCGAGCGTCACGGCGTCCGGCGTGCCGCTGATGTGCATCGTCGCGCCGGTCAGTACCCGCGTCAGTGCCCATCATGTGCAGCGTCCCGGGGCCGGACGTGAGGTGGACGTCGAACCCGGTCTTATCCGGCCCGGAATCCACAGTGCCTCGGCCATTGACGGCGGCATCGAACCCGCTGAGTGCCCCGAGTGCCGGCATCGCCCGAGAGAGAGCGGCGGGGCTAAGCCCCGTGAAGTCGAAGGCGAGGGACTCGTTGTCGGAACCTGCGGGCAGCGCCGCCGCGCCATTGATTCTGGCTTGCGCACCGGCGAGTTGGATGGTCGCGCTTGCAGTCGCGGTCAGCCCGCTTTCCGACGATCGGGCCAGATCGACTTCGACGCCGTCGGCGCTCCAGGTCTGACCGGCGGCAATCGTTCCGTCCTGAATGCGCAGCTCGGAAACGGCGCGCAGGTCGGGCGTGCGCGCGAGGAAGGCGCGCAAAGATCTCGGGTCCACCGGGGCCACCGAAGGGGGTACGCTGTCGGCAGTGGGCGGCACATCGAACCGGGGGTGATCGAGGACGATCGACCGTGGCTCGAAACGTCCCTCCAGCAGCGGAAGGACGGCAAGCGCGATGCGCGCCTCCGGAATTTCGACCGTGCCCCCAGCCGGCGGCCGCACCGTCAGATTGCGCAGCCGCACGTCGATCGGCAATTCAAGTCCCTCGCTGAACCCCTCCCAGAACACGCCTGCTTCGCCCAGCGTCACTGTCCCCGGGGCGGCGACACGGGCGAGTTCCGATCGAATTCTGCTCGGTCAGCCACGGCGATTCCAGCGGACGCACCGATAGGCGCCAGGTCAGCGCGGCGATCGCGACGGCCAGGACCAATGGAAGCCCCAGGCCCACGGACAGAATCCGGGCGGTCAGCCCTCCATAGCGCCGGGCGCCGCGCCTAAAACCTGTGTCGGGGCGCGCTCCAATTCGCGGCTGCGGCGGCGCAGCGCTCAACGTCCTCCTCCAGCATGAGGCGATCTTTCACCAGGCCACGTGCCGCGGCCCGGATCGCTTCGACATACGCCGCTTCGGCCGGATAGCGTTCGGCCAGCGACGGCCTCGGATCTCCGGTAGCGCGCCGTTCGGATTCTGTGGCGGCGAATGGAATGCTGCTCCCCTCGAATCGCAGCAGAGCACCATGGCCGAAGCCGGGTGCACGCAGGTTCCATCCCGTATACGTGGCGAGAGGCGCGGCGACCATGGGTGCCCGTACACCGGCCACATCGTTGCCGTCCCGGTCCGGGGCGGGCACCAGCACGGTGTACGACTTGCCGACCACCATGTGCGGCGGCTCCTGCAGAATCCCCGCCTCTTCCTGCGGACCAAAATCGAGCAGCGGCAGCGCGTTGGGCGCGACCGGCAGCGCCACGCCGGGGATCGAAGGAAACTGACGTCGCCACGTCTCCACATCCACCAGCGTCTGGTCATTCCGACGAGGATGCTTGCTCGGTGGCGGTGCCGTGCCGTCCGTGGCCCATCGATCCAGCGCGACCAGCATGGCGCGAAACAGCATCGACGTGGCGACGACATTCGACAGGTTTTGCGCGATACCGCGCTTCGGCGCCTTCGGCTGCGGATCGGCGAAATGCTGTGAGCCGGCCCACACATAGACCCGCACCGTCTCCGGCTGCGGCAGATCGTTTCCCCGCGTATCCGTATGCACCAGCGAACCGCGACGCGCCCAGTATTCCGTGCTGGTTTGCGTATGGATCACCAACGGGTCAGTCGCCGGACGCTTCAGGATCGCATCCTGCTTCCCGGTCAGATGATCCGTTGACCGCGCATAGGAGAACGGGAACCGGTCGGCGACATTGAAGTGGTCCTCGTATTGCTGCCCGCCGGAGACGATCGGGCTGGCGAAGCGATGGTTCAGCCACTTGCGTCCGGCGCCCGCCACGTGCGGCATGATCCCGTCGAACACCCGCCGTCCCGCGTCATCGGCATTGAACCCGCGATAGACGAAATCGCGCAGGCAGCGCCCGGTCTGCGACCGTCCCCATGCATACGCTTTCTCCAACCCCTTAACGGGACTCTCGGCGGCAAACCGCAGAAAGCCGACGAAATCGCGAACCACCACATGGCCGAGACCCATCACCTTGGGATCGCGCGCCGTGTAGAGCAGCTCGTAGATCCAGCCCGGCTGAAAACCCTCCGGCAGGTGAATATGCCGGTGCGACGGCACCAGCGCGCTTTCCGAACCGGCTTCCAAACCCTCGCCCTGAACGCGCTGCGCGAAGCACCAGCGCTCCGCCGGAATCTCCTCCGGCGCATCGTACGGATAGCGCCGCCGCGTCAGCTTCGCACGCGTCGTATCGAGCGAAACCGTCGGATAGGAATGCGCCGCCACCCGTCCGCTCAACGGAAACGTCGTCACCCCATGCGCGTCGGAGATATACTCGACCCGCACCGTCCCGGTGATCGGCTCGCCTTTATCCGTTGCAACCGGAACGTCCAGCACCAGACGCCCGTCGCCCGGCAGGATATCGCCCTCCCAGGCGAGCCACCCGACCGCATAGCCTTCCCGAAACAGGAACCCGTTCCCCGCATGCGCCAAGGTCACCGGATCGTTGCTATGCGGTGCGTCGTTGAAGAATTGCAGTGCGCGTTTGTGGCCTCGGTTGCCGTAATCGGCAAACAGCCGCCGGTTCCCCGACCGGGGCACCAGCAGCATGAAATCCGCTACGCAATGCACCAGCCCCGCATCATCGCGCGGCGCCCTGTCCAGATCGACGATCGGCTCGTCCGGATCGACGGTGAAATGCGCCCGCCCCGCTAGCCTTTCGTACGCCCCCGCGGCGCCGAATTCATGACCGTCGGCGAACGCCCGGCGATCCGTGATCTCCAGCCGAACCGGCATGCTCAGCCGGGTTGCGCCAGCGCCGCCGACCAGGGCGAGGCCCAGTCGCTGATCCCCTGCCGCGTTCCGTCCGCCTGCTGTTGGATCATGTTGGGACAGGCGAAGTTGATCGGCATCACGCCATGCTCCACCACCTCCGTCGGCCCGTCCCTCTCCAGCGCCGCGATCACCGCCGCCGGCATCCGCCGGTCCACGCTGACGGAGTCGGGCTCGACACATCGATGCGCGGATGGTGCTGCGCTGCCTCCACGCTCATGCCGAAATCCGCCGCATAGGTCAGCGTCTGGAACACCGCCGCCAGGATGCGTCGCCCGCCCGAGGCGCCCGCCGCGATCCACGGCCGATTCCCATCGCGCAGGATCACCGGCAGCATGTTGGTCAGCGGCCGCTTGCCGGGAGCGGGCGAGTTGGGCTGGCCCGGGCGCGGATCGAACCACATCACCCCATTATTCATCAGCACGCCGGAGCTTGGCAGCACCACCCGGCTCCCCATCGAGGACAGCAGCGTGGTCGTCACCGCCACCATCGTCCCCTCGGCGTCGCACACCGTCAAATGGGTGGTGCAGGTCTCCGACCCCTTCGGCTCCGCATCCCCCAGCCCCGACAGCCGTTCCGCGTAGGCCGACTTCATCGCCCGCGCCAGGGCCACATACCACTCGGCCGAGGGAGCGTCCCCGTAGGGCGCCTCGGCCATCCGGTCCAACACGCGGATCAGCGTCGGTGCCGCGGTGAGACCGCCCGTCAACTGCAACGTCCGGCCGCGCCAGGATACTTCCGTCGCCGCCCGTGTGGTCGCCTGGTAGCCGCGCAGATCCTCCAGCGACACCACGCCGCCCATGTCCTTGACGTCCTGCGCGATGCTGGCCGCGATCTCGCCCTCGTAGAAATCGCGCAGCCCCGCCGCGCTCAACCGCTCCAGCGTCTCCAGCAGATGACCCAGCCGGAAGAACCCGGGCGTTCCCTGATACGGCGCGATCGGCGGCAGCCCGTCCGGCAAATAGATGCGCGCGCTTTCCGGATAGTTCCGCAGCACGGAGGCCGAGGAAGACACCTTCAGCGTCGTGTACCAGTCCGCCGGCAGGCCCCGCCGTGCCAGCGCAATCGCCGGCGCGATCACCTCCTTCAGCGGCAGCTTGCCCCAGCGCTGATGCATCAGCGCATACCCCGCCGTGGACGAAGGAATCGCGAACGACAGCGGCCCATGGATGTTGGCGTCGCCCTCCACCTCCGGCCAGGCGAACAAATCCTGCTTCATCCGCCCCGTCAGCTTGAAGACCGATGGATTCAGATTGCGCGGCGCGACCGGACCAAAATCCACCACCTCCGCACGCGGCTGTCCTGCTGGGTGCACCAGCGCGAATCCAATTCCCCCCAGTCCCGAATTCCACGGCTCGACGGTGGGCATCGCGAGCGCCGTCGCGACTGCCGCATCGACAGCGTTGCCGCCCGCCTCAAGCGCGTAGACCCCTGCTTCCGCCGCCGCCTTCGACTGCGACACGACAATCCCACGCTTCCCCGAAGCCGCGGGTTTCGTGACCTGCCAGTACTGCGTGAAATGCGGCTGCGGCGTGAAGCTCATAGCGCCCGGTCCTGTTCAGTTCGGCGCATGGTCCGGCATGACAGGCCCGCCCGCAAGAGCGGCCCCCCTCGCTCTCAAACCGCTCTACAGAATAAACGTCGCGTACGTCTCGATCAGCACCCGCACGCTCCTCACCGTCAGGCGACGAACCCGCTCCGCCTCGGCAGCGTCACCCCGCCTCAACGCCTTCAACAGCATCCCATGCTCCTCCAGCGCCTGCTCGGTCCGATTGGTAACCAGCAACACCCGTTGCGAAACGACCGCCGTTAGATCCTGCAGCCGCCGCAGCAACTCGGTCAGCGGCGGTGACCCGGCGGCGGCCATCATCCGCTGGCGAAGGCGATCATAGTTGCGCACGTAACTCGTCAGATCCTTCTGCGCGACGATCTGCTGCATCGGTGTGCCGAATGTTTCGATCAGATCGTCCCAGCTCTCGGGCGCGACCCCCTGTGCGGCGAGCCGCGCGCACAGCCCCTCATTCACCTCGCGCAGGTCGAACAGTTGCAGCACCTCAGCGAGCGTGCGCCGCCGTACCATCACACCGCGGTTCGGCTCTCGCTCAGCAAAACCCTGATGCACCAGCCCGTCCAGCGCTTCCCGTGCGGCAAGCCGGGGAATGCTGAACTCCGCCGCGATATCCCATTCGCGCAGCCGGGACCCGGGAAGGATCTGATGCAGGGCGATGCGGCGGCGCAGCAATCGCACCACGCGATCGACGCCGGCGCGCCCGGGCGGCCGGAGTTCACCGTCGCGTTCGGCCTTGGTGGCTGTTCTGCGAGAGGACATACTTTGGCGCCAAAAATGGCAGTGTAAGTTCAAACGAAGCCGTTGACAAGTTTGTCCGCACAGACTTACAATTCATGCAAATAGACAAACGGGGAAACGAAAATGTCCTCCCAGTCGATCGAAGTCCGCTCTCTTACCCCAACCATCGGCGCGGAGATCTTCGGCGTCGATCTCGGCGGTGAACTCACCAACGAACAGTTCGCCACCGTCCACGACGCCCTGGTGAAACACGTCGTCATCTTCTTCCGTGATCAGAAAATGACACCCGAGCAGCACAAGCAGTTCGGTCGCCGTTTCGGCAAGCTCCACATCCACCCCGCATCGCCCAACCTGCTCGAAGGCCACCCCGAAATCCTGCTCATCAAGGCGGACGAGAACTCCAAGTATGTCGCCGGAGAGGTCTGGCATTCCGACGTCTCCTGCGACGCCGAACCCCCGATGGGATCCATCCTCTACATGCACGAAACGCCTGAAAACGGCGGCGGCGATACGATGTTCGCCAACATGTACACCGCCTATGAACGTCTCTCCGCGCCGATGCAGCGCTTCCTGGAAACCCTCACCGCCGTCCATGACGGGGAACACGTCTATCGCGGTCGTTTCGGCTGGAAACAGGAACCCGGCAAGACCTTCCCGCGCTGTGAGCATCCGGTCGTGCGCACCCACCCCGAGTCCGGACGCAAGGCACTCTTCGTCAATCGCGGCTTCACCACCTCCATCGTCGGCCTCAATCAGACCGAAAGCGACGCCCTGCTCGACATGCTCTTCCAGCATATCGAAACGCCCGACTTTCAGTGCCGCTTCAAATGGCGCCCAGGCTCAGTCGCGTTCTGGGATAATCGCGCCGCCCTGCATAAGGCGATGTGGGACTACTTCCCGCAACATCGCCACGCCCATCGCGTCACCGTTGCAGGCGACAAGCCGTTCTATCGCGCTTAGCGCAACCAGATCTCCCAACCGACAGGAGCGCCTCGACATGAGAGAAGGCCTCGCGATCGTCAAACCCGGCTACACCAAGACGGCGAACGGATCGGTGCTCGCGACCGAGGGCAACGTCCTCTACGAACTCGACCGCGAGACCCACATCGCCCGCATCCTGCTCAACCGCCCGAAGCAGCGAAATTCGCTCAGCCGCGCCATGAGCGGCGACTATCGCGATGCGCTCATTCGCTTCCGCGACGATGAAAATGCTTGGCTGCTCATCATCACCGGCGCCGGTGAGGCTTTCTCGTCCGGCCACGACCTGTTCGAATACCTCGCACCCGCCGACAATGACGGCTCCATCCCACCCTGGGACGAGCTCTACGTTCTGCAACGGCAGGTCTACAAACCGATCATCGCCGCCATCAACGGACCATGCCTCGCCCAGGGCGGAGGCATCGCCCTGCTCTCCGATATCCGCATCATGTCCGACCGCGCGGTCATGGGTTGGCCCCAGGTCAAGCGCGGCATCACGTCCATGAGCGGCCCGATGATCCTCGCCGACCTCATCCCGCTCGGCTGGGCGCTCGCCTACCTGATGACAGGTGATACCATCTCGCCATCCGAGGCCCATCGCCTCGGCCTCGCGCATGAGGTCGTGCCGCACGCCGAACTCATGGCGCGCGCCGAAGCCTGGGCCCAGCGCATCCTCGCCAACGCCCCGCTCGCCGTCTCCGCGATGAAGCAAGGCGTGTTGCGCGGCCGCGGCCTGCCGTTCGAGAAACGCGGCGAACTCCTGCGTCCGCTCTCCGATCAGATCAAGCGCAGCGAAGACACCGCCGAGGGCATCCGCGCCTTCGGTGAAAAGCGCAAGCCCGTCTGGGCCCGACGCTAAAGCCCGATCGAATGAGCATCCGAAAATGACCGCCGCTCCCGGCCTTTCCAGCGCGCCGCCCATCGCCGGCATCATCGCCCGGGCGCGCGAGCAAGGCCGGGACGCACTGTCGGAACCCGAAGCCAAATCGGTGCTGGAGGCGTTCGGCATCGCCACCCCACGCCGCGTGCTCATCCGCGACGCCGATCATCATCCGCACCTTGGTGACCTCCGGCCGCCCTACGTGGTCAAGGTCGTCTCGCCGACCATCCTGCACAAAAGCGACGTGGGCGGTGTCACCGTCGGCCTGCCCGACGCAGCCGCTGCGGTCAGTGCCATCGCCGCCATGCGAAACCGCATCACGGCCGCCGGTCACATCGCCGAAGCCTGGCTCGTCGAGGAAATGGCCCCGCGCGGCGTGGAGGTCGTCGTTGGCGGCCTGCACGATGCGCGCTTCGGCCCCGTGCTGATGTGCGGCCTTGGTGGCGTGCTCGTGGAACTGCTTCACGACGTCGCCTTCGCCATCTGTCCGGTGGATCGCATCGACTGCGAGGACATGCTGCAATCGCTCCGTGGCGCAGCCCTGTTGCGCGGCTTCCGCGGCACCGAGCCGGCGTCCGAACCGGCCCTCATCGACGTACTGCTGCGCGTCGGCGGCACGAACGGAACTCCTGGCCGAACTCGGCGACGTGATCGCCGAACTGGACATCAATCCACTGATCGTCTCTCCATCCGGTGCCGTCGCCGCCGACGCCCGCATCCTGTTGCGCGCATCATGACGGACCTCACCCCACTCTTTGCGCCCGAAACCATCGCCGTCGTCGGCGCATCCAGCAGCGGCGACAACGTTGCCAATCGCGTTCTGCGCAATCTTGCGAACCACGGATTCAAGGGCCGGGTGGTCGCGATCCATCCGCGCCTCACCGAACTCAACGGCACGCCCGCCTGTCCCTCTCTCGCCGCAGCACCATTCCCCATCGACTACGCCTTCGTCGCCGTCGCCGCCGAGCAGACGCCGCATTTGCTCGAGGGCGCCGAGGGCAAGGTCAAGTTCATGCAGGTCATCTCCAGCGGCTTTGCGGAGACCGGTCGCAGTGACCTGCAAGCCGACCTTGTCGCGTCCTGCAAACGCGCCGGAACCAGGCTCATCGGTCCCAACTGCCTTGGCCTGCACCTGCCGGCGAAGGGACTGACCTATGTGTCGAATCTCCCCTCGCTCCCGGCTGGTCCGATCGCCGTTGTCTCGCAAAGCGGCGGCCTTTCGGTTGATATCATCCGCCGCGGTCAGGGGCGGGGGACCGGCTTCCGCTCCGTCATCTCGATCGGCAATTCGGCCGACCTCTCACCGTCCGAGATCGCCGAGTATCTGCTCTCCGACCCCGGCACGCAGGCGGTCGGCCTCTACCTTGAGGACGTCGCCGATGGACGCCGGTTCTTCGATGCGCTCCGTCGTGGCGCAGGCGCAAAGCCCGTTGTCATACTAAAGGGCGGCGCCACCGAAGCCGGTCAGCGTGCCGCAGCTTCCCACACCGGCGCTCTCGCCGGTGAGGCGCGGCTCTGGTCGGCCCTCGCGCGCCAGACCGGCGCCATCATGGTCGAAACAGTGGATGAGCTCGTCGATACGCTGCTCGCCCTGCAATACCTGCACCCGCGGCGCGGCGCCGTGACTCGCCGCGTCGCACTCTTCGGCAATGGCGGAGGCACCAGCGTCGTCGCCAGTGACGCATTCAGCCGTGCCGGATTCCAGGTGCCGGCGCTCTCCTCCGAGTCAGTCGACCGCCTGCGCGGTCTCGGCCTGCCGCCCGGCTCCAGCTTCACCAACCCGGTGGACGTTCCCGGCGGCGCCCTGCGCGTCGACTCCGGCCGCGTCAGCGAGCACATCCTTGACGCGATCTATCTCGATCAATCGATCGATGCCGTCGTCGTTCACCTCAACATGCCGGTGCTGCTCGGCTATCGCGATCCGGCCATCCTGCCGAACCTGATCCGCGGCGCATTGGCCGCCCAGGCGCGTCATCGCGGCCGTGGCCACATCGCGCTGGTGCTGCGCTCGGATGGCGACCTGGATTCCGAGCAGCGCCGCCACGCCTTCCGGCAGGAAGCGATCGCTCTCGGCGTCCCTGTCTTCGATGAGCTGCCCGTCGCCGCCCGAGCGCTCGCCGGCATCGCCTGGCACGAACATTTTCTCCACCGGCGAAACTGAAGCGCCGGGGAGCGGGAGGAAAAAACAATGAACACCACATACCGGTACCGCTGGTTCGTTTTAGCCCCGCTGCTTCTGCTGATCGCGGCAACGAACTTCGGCGACAGGGTCGTGCTCGGCGTCGTCGTGCCTCTGCTGGTTAAGGAGTTCCATTTTACCCCGAAGGAGCTCGGCTGGATCCTCAGCGCCTTCGGCTTCGGCTTTTGCGCGATGCAATGCCTTGGGTCGGCAACGATGGTGCGATGGCGTCAGCCTCGTCAGCTCATCATCGGCATGGGAACGCTGTGGTCGATCTTCATCGGCCTCGTGGCTGCCGCAAGTTCGGTTATGTCGTTCTTTATCTTTCGTGCGTTGTTCGGTCTCTCCGAGGGGTGCAATTGGGCCGCGTTCTTGACCCTCGCCAGCCGTTGGTATCCGCGTCAGGAGATCAAGCGCGCCGTCAACTTCTTCTGGATCAGCACGCCCCTCGCCGCCATGCTCATACCGCCCGGCGCCGCTCTCCTGGCGGCCCGGTTCTCTTGGCGCGTTCCCTTCGTTGTGCTCGGCGTGATCGGCCTTCTGCTCGTCGTCGCCTTCGCCGCTCTGGTGCGTGACTTCCCCGAGGAAAGCCCGCGTGTCAGCGAGCAGGAGAAACAGCTGATCGTGACTGAGCGCGTGCTGCAGGAGCAGCATCGCCATCGCAGCTACAAGTGGCGCACCGTGCTCACCAGCATCGGCTGGTGGCCCGCGGTCGGCTCCATCGTCACCGCCTATCAATCTTACATGCTGATCGCCTGGCTCCCCGAGTATCTCGTGCGCGAGCGTGGCCTGACCTTCATCCACAGCGGGATCTACGCCGCGCTGCCGTTCTTTGCCGGCAGCATCGGCGGACTGCTGGTGGGCACGCTGGCGGATGCGGCGGTGCAACGTCACCGCACTGTCCTCGCGCGCACCGTCCTGCCGGGATTGTGCGTCGTCCTTGCCGGTCTGACCTTCCTCTCCATTCCGTTCGCCGGATCCACCGCGCAGGTGCTGATGCTGCTTGGCGCCGCCGCCTTCTTCGGTCAGGCCGCGAACGGTCTGTTCGCCTCCAGCACGGTGGACGTGTTCCCGTACGAACCGCACATGGGCACGCAATTCATCGTCGGCGCCGGCTCGCTCACGGCAATCTTCGCGCCGCTGATCACCGGCTACGTGTTGGCGGCGACCGGCAAGTTCATCGTCGCCTTCTTCATCGGCGGCGCGCCCGCGGCCATCGTCGGCTCGCTGTTCATCCTGATGTTCCGCAGCCGCGCGGTCGCACCGGATTTCGTGCCAGGCATGGAAGCGCAGGAAACGCCACGGTCCTTCGCTGTTCCGCGCTCCGCCAAGGCTGTCTAACAGAGATCTGTCGCTGCATCAGCCGCGCGTTCGCTTTCCGGCCAGGTCATGGAGGCGAAGGCGCCGCCTCCCACCGCCAAGGCGCCGGGGCCCTCATCGCGGGATTCGATCGAGGCCGTTCCGCCAACGCCACTCGCACGCTGCCTCAAAGCCGCTGTATGCGTTCTAGGACGTAGATACTAGAATTCCCCGGCCCTGGCGTTGCATAGCTGAAGGATCGTCCTCATGCTGAATGGAATAGGATGTCGGCGATGGAATGAAGTCGCGGCGATGGTCGGTGTGCAAGAATGGCCGCCCGCCAGACTTTCGCCCGGAAAGACGCCGTCGGCGTAACGGTGGTGCCTGGCATGGACGGCAGCACGCGTTACACATCAACCGCTCAGGCGTCCCATTGGATCACGGCCGTGCTTTTTCTTGCCGGCGTCGTGCTGGCCTGGGTGTTCATGGCGATGCCTGCGTCAGCGCCCGGCCGCTTCGTTTATATCACCCTGCACAAATCGATCGGTCAGACGATCTTCTTTGTTGCTCTGTTCCGATTGGTCTGGCGCCGGCTGCACCCGCCGCCACCCATGGAAGGCCGGATCCGGGTGTGGGAGGCGCAGATCGCGAAAGTGAATCATTGGCTGCTCTATGCGATCATGATCGTCATGCCGCTGAGCGGATACATCCTGGCGACAGTGGCTCCACGACCGTCACCCTATTTCTGGTTATTCTACTGGCCGCAGCCGACCCTCAGTCCTGCTGTGGCGCACGTTGCCCTGATGGTACATCTGATGGGCCAATTCTTCGTCTACGCGTTTGTCGGCGTGCACATTGCGGGCGTCATCTGGCATATCGTCATCCGTCGGGATGCGATGCTGGAACGGATGCTTCCCGCCCAGGTTGGAGAACGGCCCGATCCAATGCGCGTGCCGCTCCGACCGTCTCGGACCCTCCTTGATGATGGCGCCGACTGAACCGCGCTCCCGTCATAAGGACGCAGTTCCTGGGTTGGGAGGGGCGCGGGGACATAGGCGCGAACTTAACGCGCCCGGCCCCTTTCAAAGAACCGTTTGATTGGCGGGATCCGCTTTTAGGGAGCGACGATCGCCTTCCAGATGGCGGATGTCATCGTGCGTCGCTCGCTGCTCAAGCAGATGCTTGCGGCCATATCTGTATCATTCGGCCTGGATCGGATATCGGGGACGACTTCCAAATCAAAGCTTGTCGCCACTCTCGTCACCGGGCCGAAGGAGCGGGAACGCACCCATGCCGAACGAGGCGTTCGACCAGAAGGCGTGGCTGGGTCGCATCGGTTGCGATGGCCGCTCACCCCCACACTCGACCGGCCACACCAGCTGGTCGCGGCGCAGGCATATGCTATCGCATACAAGAGCCTCGACATCATGCTCGGACGGACGCCGCAGCTCGACTTGGCGTCTCTCCAAAATAGGATGATCGGGCGCGCTCGGGGCGGATATTGCTTCGAGCAAAACATGCTTTTCCGGGCTGGTCTGCGATCGTTCGGATTTGACGTAACCAGCCTTCAAGGTCGGTTCGTACGTGGCCTGGCGATCGATGCGCCACGGCCCGCCATCCACATGGTGCTCCAGGTGAACCTGCCGGAAGGGCCGTACATCGCCGATGTCGGGTTCGGCAATCTCGCGCCGACCTGCGCGCTGCGGCTGGACCTGGGACTGGAGCAGGAGACCCCGCACGAGCGAATGCGTTTCGTCGATGTCGGCGGGGAGCCGACGCTGCAAGCATGGGTCCGCGGCGCGTGGGAGCACGTCTATCGCGTGATACCCTATCCCCGCTACGACACGGAGTATGAGGTCGCGAACTGGTACACCGCGACGCACCCCAGTGCGCCCTATGCGACCAACATCATCGCTGCGCTGCGGCGTCCCGACCGCACGCGCCTCACAATGTTTAACGAGCGTGTCAACCTGCGCCACGCCGACGGCGACGTAGAGCGGCGCGTCATGACCGGCCACGACGATTATGCCGGCGTGCTCCGCGACGGGTTCGGCCTCGATCTGTTCGACGACGAGCTGGATGCGATTCTGGCGATACGCGCGCGCCACGGTGTCGCGGGTTCGTCGCACCCGTTCTTCGGTTGACGTGGTGGCTGCCCAAACGACACGCTAGTTGTTGGCTGCCTGCACGAGCCGGTCCGCCGTCTCTCGATCGCCGCTTGGGGTCCCAAGCATCCACGACCCAACGCCACTTGGGCAGGTCTGCGCAGCAGGCGGTCGACGGTTAGGCTACGCCGAGCAGGATCGAACGCAAACCGAGGAGACAACCACAATGGCCAAAGCCTATTGGGTGGCCGCGTATCGCTCGATCAGCAACCCGGACGCGCTGGACGCCTACGCCAAGCTCAGCGGTCCAGCGGTCACGGCCGCCGGCGGGCGTATCCTGGTGCGCGGGATGCCAGCGCAGGTGACGAGGCGGGCCTGCAACAGCGCACGGTCGTCATCGAATTCGACAGTGTGGAGCAGGCCCGGGCGGCGCACGACAGTCTGGCCTACCAGGACGCGTTGGCCGCACTCGCCGGCGGCGCCGAGGAGCAGATCCGCTTGCTGAAGCAGGTGGTGCCCGGCCTCGAGCGCGTGGCGATCCTCGGCGACGCCGGCGTGCCCGACCTGCTCAACCGTGCCAACGTCGCTGCCTGCGAGGCCGAGGGCATCCGGCCGCAGCTGCTGCTGTTGCGTGGCGCGGCCGAGGATCTGGACGCCGTCTTCGCGGCGATCCAGGCGGAGCGTGCGCAAGCGGTGCTGGGCCTCTACGTCCCGACGGTCGTCGTCCTGCACGCGCGGCCCCTCGTCGCGATGGCGACGGCCTTCGGCAGCAGCATCGTCGACGGCGCCCGGCTGATGGCCCGCCAGGCGGACCGCGTGCTTAGAGGCGCGAAGCCGGGCGACCTGCCGGTCGAGGTGGTCACCCGGCATCGCCTGACGGTCAACCGCCGGGTCGAACGAGAGATCGGCGTGACGGTCCCACCTGACGTGCTGGCTCGCGCAGATCAGGTGATTGGCTGAACTCCGGAGGGCGGCAAAGCGCGACATTCGCATCGTGGAAGGGGTGTGAGCCGGCGACCAATAACTGCGTAGACCGAATTTGGCTGGCCAGGCCTTCGCGCCACGTTTCCGCCGCATGGGCGCCCGGCTTGAAGCGCGGGCCAAGCGTGTCCTAAGCTCAGCCATTGCCACGGGTTGCGGCACCGCTCCGCTGGCGTGGCCCCGTTCGTGGGGAGGACGCGCGATGCCGCAGCAGAGCCCACCGGCGGTCCCGACGTCGACTCCTCCGGGGCCATGATGCGTCTCATCACCGGCGCATGGGCGGCGCGCATGGTGCACACTGCCGCCGAACTTCGAATCGCGGACCACATCGGCGAAGCGCCCTGCGACGCAGGGTTCCTCGCTACCGCGACCGGGTCGCACGCGCCGTCGCTGGCCCGCCTGCTCCGAGCGCTCGCCGCGATCGGCGTGCTGCGCGAGGACGAGCAACGCCGCTACGCGCTCACACCGCTCGGAGCAACGTTGCGCAGCGACGTGCCCGGGTCGATGCGGCCGTGGGTGCTCCTCTGTTTCGGCGACGACCAGGGGAAGGCCTGGGAGGCGCTCACCCATGCCGTGAAGACGGGTGAGCACGCCTACCGCCACATCTTCGGCGTGGACAAGTGGACACGCCTCGCGCAGCACCCGGAAGCGGCGAGGCTGTTCGACGCGGCGATGCAGAGCCTCACCGAGGGCGCGAACGGGGCGCTGGTCGCGCATTACCCGTTCGGCAACTATCGCTGGATCGTCGATGTGGGCGGCGGAAACGGCGCGCTGCTTATGCCCGTGCTCGCGCGCCATGCGAGCCTGCGCGCGACCCTGTTCGACCTGCCGCATGTGGCCGACGCCGCCCGCAGCCGCATCGCGGGCGGCCGGGCTCTCCGATCGCTACGACGCCGTCGGCGGCGACGCCTTCGCCGCGGTGCCGGCGGGGGCTGAAGCCTACGTGCTGAAGGGCGTGCTCCACGACTGGGAAGACGCCGAGGCGCTCGCCATCCTGCGCAACGTCCGTGCCGCGATGGGTGCGGGTGCACGGCTCTTGGTGATCGAACGCATCCTGCCCGAGCGCATCGACCCGTCCGACGTGCTGACGCCGGGTCGGTTCATCCACGACATCAACATGATGCTCAACCCGGGCGGGCGGGAGCGGACCGAGGCGGAGTTCTGCGATCTGCTGGCGCGGGCGGGTCTGAGGCTCATGCAGATCGTCCCGACCCCCAGTCCGCTGTCGGTGAAGGAGGCAGCGTCTCCGAACCGGCGCCTACACATCAATCAGGTTTGTCCACGCGGCCTAGAAACCGCGCTCGGCTGCACCGTGCGTGATTCCTTTGCACGTCTGAGTACGCAATCCCGGTTCCGCGACAGACTATGCTCACGGTCTTCGCCGGGCGCGCTTACTTTTGTCTCGCTGACCTAAGAACCTGCATTGCAAATAGTGAGGCCTTTGCACCTTCAAAAATCACGTCCCGCAGCAGCTTACCCGGGGGAGATGTCCGCTTCCAAAGCGCCGATGGCTTGAAGCGGACAGGCAGCAATCTCCCCATTGCTGACCTGCGACGCTACAGATGCAGAAGCAACGACTCGAGTGGCCGCTGCTGCGGGCCGAAAGGTCGAGATCCAGGCCGTCTGGGAGGCGCGCAGTCAGGTCCGTCCAAGAGGAGGTGATATCGGGTTTGGCGAGCGGTGTTACGTGCATCCGCCTCAAGAATCACAGCCGCCCGCGTCGCCTCCAGTCTTAGTTCGCGCCTATGGGACGGCGGGTATGTTGTCTTGCACTGCTTTGGTCGCGCGCATTGCCGCGCGACAATTCAGGAGGCGTTCCTTAGGCCGCGTCCCGGCCGTCCCAGCCAGGTCATTGAGGCGAAGGCGCCAAGCCACGAGCCCGCTGCCGCGAAGACGACATAGACCGGATTGTGCGTGTAGCTGATCACCGCGAAGGCAGAGAGCAAATACCATAGTGCGCTCCAGTTGGCCGCGCGCAGACGGTGACGGGCTGCGACAGAGGCGGTGAACAGGACATACACCGCGTCGGTCAGCGCGGTGCAGCCAACCACGCCTCCGGCGACAAGAGGATTGATGTTGAACACCATGATGGTCTCCGGCCTGCGGGATCGGGCACGTTCGCGCCCGTAGGCCACGGCGGCAATCCGCCCCGGGGAGACCCTATTCGGCGACGACCCTATTCGGCGGTGTCGTCCTGGTCCTCGCCGACCTCCGGCTTCGGCCCGCTATCCAGACCCTTCGCGCCCGGATCGCGATCCACCAGCTCGATCACCGCCATATCGGCCGCGTCGCCATAGCGCACGCCCGCCTTCAGCACGCGCGTATATCCGCCGGCACGCGCCTGATAGCGCTCGGCCAACGGACCGAACAGCTTGCTGACGATCACCATGTCCCGCAGCTGCGCGTGTGCCTGCCGCTTCGCATGCAACCCACCGCGCTTGCCCAGCGTGATCAGCTTCTCGGCCACCGGCCGCAGCTCCTTCGCCTTGGGCAACGTCGTCGTGATCTGCTCGTGCTTGAGCAGTGCCACAGCCATGTTGCGGAACATGGCCTGGCGATGGGACGACGTAACGCCGAGCTTCCGGCCGGCGACACCGTGACGCATGATTCGACTTCCTTCTCCGTCATGGCCGGGCGTTACCCGGCCATCTGCGACCTACGTCAGAACGGCTCTTCCAGCCGCTTCGCGAGCTCTTCGATATTCTCCGGCGGCCAGCCCGGCACGCTCATGCCAAGCGACAGCCCCATGGAGGCCAGAACCTCCTTGATCTCGTTCAGCGACTTCCGCCCGAAATTCGGCGTCCGCAGCATCTCCTGCTCGGTCTTCTGCACCAGGTCGCCGATATAAACGATGTTGTCGTTCTTCAGGCAGTTCGCGCTGCGCACCGAAAGTTCGAGCTCGTCCACCTTGCGCAGCAGGTTGCGGTTGAACGGCAGATCGTCCTGCGGCTCCTCGATGCGGGCCTGCTGCGGTTCCTCGAAGTTGATGAACAGCTGGAGCTGATCCTGCAGAATGCGCGCAGCCAGCGCCACCGCATCCTCCGGCGTCACGGCGCCGTTGGTTTCAACCGTTAGCAGCAACTTGTCGTAGTCGGTCACTTGCCCGACGCGGGTCGGCTCGACCTTGTAGGAAACCCGGCGCACCGGCGAGTAGATCGAATCCACCGGGATCAGCCCGATCGGAGCGTCCTCCGGCCGGTTGGCCGAGGCCGGCACATAGCCCTTGCCCAGATTGGCGGTCAGCTCCATGCCCAGCCGCACGCCATCGTCCAGCGTGCACAGCACCAGGTCCGGGTTCATGATCTCCACGTCGTGTCCGGCCTGGATCTGGCCGGCACGAACCTCGCCAGGCCCCGTCGCGGTCAGCGTCATCCGCTTCGGCCCCTCGCCATGCATGCGCACTGCAAGCTGCTTGATGTTCAGCACGATGTCCGTGACGTCCTCGCGCACGCCGGCGATCGAGCTGAATTCGTGCAGCACGCCATCGATCTGCACGCCGGTCACGGCAGCGCCCTGGAGGGACGATAGCAGCACTCGGCGGATCGCATTGCCCAGCGTCATGCCGAAGCCGCGCTCCAGCGGCTCGGCCACGATTGTGGCAACCCGCGCGGGGTCGGGGCCCGGCTCGACATCGAGCTTTTCGGGTTTGATCAGGGATTGCCAGTTGCGCTGAATGACGGCGCTTTGCTTCATGGTTTCAGTGTCCTTCGGCCACGTGGGACCGGATCAGCAAGGGCGGCTGGTGTGCAGCCGCCCTGAAATCAGTGGGGGATCAGACGCGCCGGCGCTTCCGCGGCCGGCACCCGTTATGTGGGATCGGAGTCATGTCGCGGATAGCCGTGATGCTGAACCCGACGGCCTGCAATGCGCGTAGAGCGCTCTCCCGCCCCGAACCCGGGCCGCTCACCTCGATCTCCAGCGTCTCCATGCCATGCTCGCGCGCCTTCCGCCCGGCATCCTCGGCCGCGACCTGAGCCGCATAGGGGGTGGACTTGCGGCTGCCCTTGAACCCCTGGCTTCCCGCGGAAGACCAGGCGATCGCGTTGCCCTGCGCATCGCTGATCGTGACGATGGTGTTGTTGAACGTGGCAGCCACATGGGCCACCCCGGCGATGATGTTCTTCCGCTCCTTGCGGCGCGGGCGGGACGAGGCGGCGGGTTTGGCCATGAAGCTGGCGGTCCTTTGGACTGGAGAAAAGCGGCTGGGTGAGGGGAGGGGGCCGGGAAGCGGCTTACTTCGTAACCTTCTTCTTGCCGGCGATGGCCACAGCCTTGCCCTTACGTGTGCGGGCATTGGTGTGTGTGCGCTGGCCCCGCACCGGCAGACCACGCCGATGGCGCAGCCCCCGATAGCAGCCCAGGTCCATCAGACGCTTGATATTCATCGCGACCTCACGGCGCAGGTCGCCCTCAACCCGGTATTCCCGGTCGACCAACTCGCGGATGCGCAGCACCTCATCGTCGGAAAGCTGGTTGACGCGCCGCTCGTCAGGAATGGAAAGCCGCGAGCAGATCTCGGCCGCCTTCGTTGGGCCAATGCCGAAGATGTAGCGCAGACCGATCGTCACACGCTTGTTCGTGGGGATGTTTACGCCGGCAATACGCGCCACGCCTGGACTCCTGCAAACCGACCAATAGCAACGGCCCGGGGCTTGGGGCGCCGACCCGGGGCGTGTTGCTCAGATGGCGGTTCAGTTACCGGTTGGGTTCCCGGGTGTCAACCAGAAGCCTTCAAATTTTTGTGATAATATGACCCTTACTCGCAGAGCCGTGAGTATGCGCAGGGTGGATAAAGCAGCGGCAGTCCCCTGAAAACTGCGCTTCAGATAATTTCCGTCTGTGAGCAAACGATTTGAAATCGTGCCGAGGTCAAACGGTTTCTTAACTCAAAAGTTATTGTGCCGATCACACGGTCTAGTGAAACTGCCGCCGCCGTTTAATTACTGGGGGAACGGATGAACACCGCACAATCTGCGATTGTCTTTGATAAACCTTGCGTGCCTATTCTCAAAACTGAGATTGCTGAGACGATTGAACAAAAAATCGGATGCTTTCGGCTACGCTACCGAGTTTACTCCCTTGAGCGCGGTTTTGAGCCAGGACTGAATGGACTTGAGACCGACGAACACGACTGCCACTCACGTCACCTCCTGCTGCGTCATCTGCCGACCAGCAAAGTGATCGGAACGGTCCGATTGGTGACGCTTCCGGTTTGGGATCTATCCGCCGCCCTTCCGATGGAGCAAGTGTGCCGTCCCTTTCGCCTTGCGCAATTACCGCGCCACCAGGTCGCCGAGGTCTCGCGCTTCGCGCTCTCGAAAACTCTGCGCTCCCTGCTCGGTGAGCACTCCAAGCAGGCCCGCCTGGAGCTGATCCGTGGAATCGTGCTGCTGAGCAATCGGATAGGCATCCGCTACTGGTATGCCCTGATGGAGCCGACACTCCTTCGCTTACTGCAACATTCGGCAATCCACTTCCATCAGGCCGGTGCCGTGGTCGATCACCACGGCGTTCGCCAGCCCTCGATGGTCGATCTCTCCGAAATGCTGGCACGGGTCCGGCACGAGAAACCCAACACCTGGCGCTACCTGACCAACGACGGTCGATTCAACGACGATGAAGAGCAGGAGCGCAAAGCCGCCTGATTCTCCGAAACTCAGAATTCGGTTCTGACCTTAAGACGTCACCGGCCGGCGGCGTAGCATCATGCGGGCCTGGCGCAGATCGTATGCGCCAGACACTACCAGACCAAGACCATAGGCGCCGAGGCCGGCGGCGATCAGGCCGGCGAGAGCCGCGAGGCGCAGGCCGATGCCAAGCCGATGTGCGAACAGAACCGATTCCAGCAGCCCCACCACAATCGCCATCGCGGCTGAGGCAGCGAGGATCCGAGCGATGCGCGACAGCAGCTCTGCGCTCATCCGAAGCTGGCCGCGACGAACCAGCACGACACCCAGGCCGACCATATTGAAGAAAGCCGCGATGCTGGTCGCCAACGCCGGCCCGGTGGACTGGAGCGGCCGCATGAAGGCGATGTTGAGCGCCAGGTTCAGCGCCACCGCGGCAACGCCGATCCGCACCGGCGTGGACATATCCCCCCGCGCAAAAAAGCCGGGCGCCAGCACCTTCACCAGCACGAAGGCCGGCAGACCAACGGCGTAGGCCGACAGGGCACGTGAGGACAGCAGCGCGTCACGCGCACTGAACGCGCCGTGCCCGAACAACACCGCGATAATCGGCCGCGCCGCAACGATCAGGCCCAACGCCGCCGGCAGTGTCAGAAACAGCGCGTATTCAATGGCCCGGTTCTGCGTCGCCAGAGCGGCCTGGCCTTCGCCCGCGCGCACCTGGCGCGACAGCAGCGGAAGCATCGCCGTTCCCACCGCGGTGCCGATGACGCCCAGGGGAAGCTGCTGCACACGGTCGGCATAGTACAGCACCGACACCGTGCCCGCCGGCAACAAGCTGGCGATGATCACGTCCACCGCGAGGTTCAGCTGCGTGACGCCCGCCCCGATCAGCCCTGGTCCCATCCGCCGCAGCAGCACCCGTATCTGTGGCGTCAGTCGCGGCCACGGCACCCGGAAGCCCATGCCCGCGCGATGCATCGCCACCATCAGCACCGCGAGCTGCGCCACGCCGGATGCCGTCACCCCCCATGCCAGCGCGTGCCCGATCGTCGGCACATAAGGCGCAAAACCCAGCATGAAGGCGATGGAGATAACGTTGAACAGCAAGTACGACGCCGACGCGGCAGTGAACCGGTCCAGCCCGTTGAGTACCCCCGAAACCAGCGCCGCCAGGCAGATCAGGATCAGATAAGGGAAGGTGATGCGCGACAGCGTCACCGCCAGCGCGAACTTCGCCGGCACGGCGACGAAGCCCGGCGCCAGCACCATCATCATTTGCGGCATGAAGATCTCGCCCAGGATCGTCAGCAGCCCGAGCCAGAACGTCATGACCGAGAAAGTCTCGGCGGCGAACTGTCGGGCCGTCATCGGCCCCTCCGCCGCCAGCATCCCGGCGAACTCCGGCACAAAGGCAGCGTTGAACGCGCCTTCCCCGAACAGCCGGCGGAACAGATTCGGCAACCGCAGCGCCACGAAGAACGCGTCGGCCACCGGACCGGCGCCGAGCAGGGCAGCGATCAGGGAGTCGCGCAGGAAGCCGAGCATGCGGCTGGCCAAGGTCCAGCCACCGACGGTCAAGACGCCGCGAAGCATTCAGTCCTCTGCGGTGACGAGTTGCACGACCGCGCCGAGTCGCGCCACGGTCCCGGCATCAGCCTGCCCGTTCACCGCCTCCGGCCGCCAGTGCCGTTGGAACGCGCGCAGCACCGTCGCCAGGGCCGGATCGAGCGCGCCTTCCGGCGCCACGTCATAGCCGATCTCCGCCAGCCCCGCCCGCACGCCCCGTAAGGCACCGGGATCACGTAGCGGCGTGCCTGTACCCAAGTCGGGCACGTCGCGCGGAAACAAACCCACGCCGTTCCGAGCCATTTGCTCCCAGTCGAAGCGCTCGCCCGGATCCTCCTTGCGGTCCGGAGCGACATCGCTGTGCGCGATCACATTGCGTGCCGGGATCGGATGCCGCGATAGGATCGACAGACACAGGTCGCACACCGCGGCCAGCTGCATGACGGGAAAGTCGCGATACCCCCACTCATGCCCCGGATTGACGATCTCGATTCCGATCGACCGATCGTTCAGCCCGCGATGGCCGCGCCAGAACGAGGCGCCCGCATGCCACGCCCGCCGCTCTTCCGGCACCAGGCGCACCACGTACCCGTCCTCGTCCACCACATAATGAGAGGACACATGCGTAGCCGGATCGCGCAGTCGATCGATCGCCTCGTGCGCCGTCTTCGTGCCGGTGTAGTGCAGAATGATCGTATCGATCGGACGCCCGTCCGGACGCTCGTCATGATTCGGACTGGGCAGGTCGCGAATAGCCAACCGATCAGATCCCGCGCTCTCGCTTGATACGGTCCCATGCCGCGTTGATTCGCGCGACCTTTTCCTGCGCCTTTGCAATAAACTCCGGCGCTACGCCGCGCGCCGCCAGGCTGTCCGGATGATGCTCACGCATCAGCTGCTTCCACGCCGCACGCAGCTCCTCATTCCCCACGCTGCGCGACACCCCGAGCACGCTATACGCATCCGGCTCGTCGCTCATCCGCCGGCGCGGCATCGCCCCCCGCGCCCGGTCCCATGCAACCTGATCCAGTCCGAACGCGCGATGCACGGCCGACAGAAACTGGTGCTCGGCATTGTTCACCGGCCCATCCGCCTGCGCCACTTGGAACAGCATGCTCAGCACGTCTTCCAGCATCGGCCGGTTGTCCTGGAACGCATTCCCCAGCTGCTCAGCGTACGTAACGAAACCTTCGGGCAAATCCCGCGCCATATCGAACAGCCGTCCGACCTCGCGCACCGACTGAGCCGGGATCCGGAATTGCCGGCGAAACGCGGCGATCTCCTCCCGCTTCACCGGCCCGTCGCACTTCGCAAGCTTGGCCGACAGCACCACAACCGAGATGGCGAACAGCTGGTCCTTCCGCCCCAGCAGCGCCGCCACGCGAGCCGGGCTCAGCAGCGGGTCCGCCCCGAAGGGAAGCCGCAGGTTTGCAACGTTGCCACTATCGGCCGCATGGCCCAGCGCAGCACCGAAGACCGCGCCCATGGGTCCCCCCATGGCGAAGCCCGCCATGCCGCCGATGATCTTTCCCCAATAGCTCATCACGTCCGGCTTATCATGCGCGAACGGGTCCCGGCAAAGCGCGCGCTGTACCTTCGTGGACAATCGTACCCGGCCAGCATAGCGTTCGTTCCAATAAGGCGAATGATCGCCCCGGGGGATCATCAATGACCGTCACCATCCAACGACGTACACTTCTCGCCGGCCTGCTCGCCGCCGTTGCGCCCGCCACGATCAGGGCGGCGCGAGCCGACGCCCCCAAGTTCAAAACCGTCACACCCGGCACGATGACCGTCGCCATCGACGGCGACATGCCGATGGCCAGCGTCAAGGACGGCAAGCTGATCGGCACCGACGGCGATATGATCACCGCCATCGCGCAGAAGATGGGCCTGACCACCACGCCGGCGCTGATGGAGTGGTCCGCGACCATCGAAAGCATCCGCAGCGGCCGAGCCGACGTGATGCTTGGCAACATGGGATGGACGCCGGTACGCGCCAAAGTCATGCTGGTCACCGACGCCATCTATTACGCCGGCACCTTCGCAACCATGAAGAAGGACGTGCCGCTCGACAAAGTCACCATCGCCGACATGAAGGGCCGCAGCATCGGCACCGTGACCGGCTTCACCATCGTGCCCGAGATGAAGAAGGTCCCGGGCACCACCGACGTGAAGCTCTACGACACGTCCGACGCCTGCATCCGCGATGTCGTCGCCGGACGGCTGGATTTCGCCATCCTGGACGCCCCGACCGTGGACTACATGATCCTGCAAAACCCCGGCTGGGGCCTCAAGCAGGAGCCCGTTGTGCACGACGACGCCTTCCCACAGCTCACCAGCAAGCAGCACACCGTCATGGGCATGAATCAGGACAACCCGGACCTGTTCGATGCGGTCAATGACGGCATTCACTGGCTGTGGAAAACGAAACTGAACGCCCAGATCATGACGAAGTACGGCGTCGGCAATCCCGACTATCTGGTGCCGCCATCCCCCAATCCCCGCATCGGCGTGGACCGTGACGCCCAGGGCAATCTGATCGGCCCAGGCGCCCACCAAATGAAGGACTTCTCCTCCCTCTTCGCGTGATCGATACGGCACAACCGCTTGTGCGGATCACCGATCTGCACAAGCGGTTCGGCTCGCTCGAAGTCCTGAAAGGCATCGACCTCGACATCGCCGCCGGCGAGAAAGTCTCGATCATCGGCCCCTCCGGCTCCGGCAAAACCACGCTGCTCCGATGCATCAACTGGCTGGAGCGTCCGGACTCCGGCCACATCCTGATCGACGGCCAGCCCATCGGCGAGCGCCTTAACGGGCAGCGCCGCATCGACATGCGCGACCGCGAACTCGCCCGCATGCGCGCCCGCATCGGCATGGTGTTCCAGCGCTTCAACCTCTTCCCGCATCTCACCGCGCTCGAGAACGTCGCCGTCGGCCCCATCAAAGTCCTCGGCCATCCGCCCGCCGACGCACGCGCCGAAGCCGCCGCCCTGCTCGAGAAAGTCGGCCTCGGCCACAAGAAAGCATCCTACCCCGAAATGCTCTCCGGCGGTCAGCAGCAGCGCGTCGCCATCGCCCGCGCCCTCGGCATGCACCCCGCGCTCATGCTCTTCGACGAACCCACCTCATCGCTCGATCCCGAACTCGTCGGCGAGGTCCTCTCCGTCATGCGCCAACTCGCGCGCGAGGGCATGACGATGATCATCGTCAGCCACGAAATGCAGTTCGCCGAGGACGTCTCCGATCGCGTCGTGTTCATGGATCACGGTTGCATCCTCGAACAAGGCCCGCCCCACGCGATCTTCCGCACGCCATCCCACGCCCGCACGCAAGAATTCCTCCGCGCCGTCATCGGCCGCCAGGCCTTCCAGCCCGCAAACGAAAGCGCGGCATGACCGGAGGATCATGGGCCCGCGCCGCCGCGCAATTCCCTTACCTGCTCCAGGTCCTGCTGCTCGGCGTCGAAATGACGATCATCGTCACGCTCGGCGGCTTCATCCTGTCCTTTATCTTCGGACTGCTCGGCGCCGTCCTGCGCACCTCCCGTTTCCGCCTGCTCCGCTTCGTCGGCACGCTCTATGTTGATGTCTTCCGCGCCGTCCCCGTTCTCACCCAACTCTTCATCATCTATTTCGGCCTCGCCGAACTCGGCGTGAAACTCTCGCCGATCCCCGCGGCCATCACCGGCTTCGGCATCAACGGCGGCGCCTACCTGACGGAAGTCTTCCGCGCCGGCATCGAGGCCGTGCATCGCGGCCAGGCCGAGGCCGCCTACTCCATCGGCATGACGCGCCTTCAGGCGCTCCGCATCATCATCATGCCGCAAGCCCTGCGCGTCATCCTCCCACCCCTCGGCAACTTCGCCATCGGCCTGCTCAAGGACACCTCCATCGCCTCCTCCGTCGCCGCGCCCGAACTCACCTTCCGCGCCCGCATGCTCGTCGACCAGACCTATCTCAGCACGCAGATCTACCTCATGGTCGCGGTGCTCTACCTCATGATGAGTCTGCCGCTCTCCCATCTCGTGAACCGGCTCGAACGCCGCCGTGCGCGGGAACGCCCCGCATGAGCTGGAGCGACCTCCGCGACTGGATGCCGCAGCTTCTTCTCGCCGCCGTCGGCACGCTGCGCATCACCCTGTTCGCCTATCTGATCGCCCTCACCGGCGGCCTGATCCTGGCCCTCGCACGCAACGCAAAACGCAAGTCCATCTCCGCGCCCGCGCGCCTCTACATCGACCTCGTGCGTGGCACACCCGCGCTCACCCAGCTCTTCCTTCTCTACTACGGCCTCACCTCTGCCGGCGTGGTCCTGTCCGCCTTCACCGCGGCGGTTGTCGGTCTCGGATGCAACTATGCCGCCTACATGGCCGAGGTGTACCGCGCCGGCATCGCCGCCATCCATCACGGCCAGCGCGAGGCCGCACTCTCCATCGGCATGACCAGCGCCCAGGCCATGCGCATCATCATCCTGCCGCAAGCCATCCGCGTGATCGTGCCCCCGATGGCGAACTACGCCGTGTCGCTCCTGAAAGACACGTCCGTCGCCTCCCTGATCTCGGCGCCGGAACTCATGCTCCGCGCCCGTGACCTCAGCAGCGAATACTTCACCCCCATGCCGCTCTACCTGCTCGTCGGCGGGATGTATCTCGTCATGGCGTACCCGCTGGGCAAAGGCGCGCGTTATCTCGAACTAAGACTCGGACGAGGAAGATTGGCATGATCAACTCCATCTGGAGCGAGATCGCGCGAGGCCGAAGGTCGGAGCGCGTGAATCTCGCTCCAAAAAAAGCATGTAAACTAAGACTCGGACGAGGAAGATTGGCATGATTGACTCCATCGAATGCGTGGTCATCGGCTCCGGCTCGCTCGGCGCAAGCACTGCCTGGCACTTGGCGAGTGCCGGTCGCAGCGTCGCGCTGATCGATCAACACGCGCTCGGCTCGCAAACCTCCCCGCGCGCCGCCGGGCTGAGTTCCCAGGCCCGCGGCACCGACCTGATGACCGCGCTCGCCAAACGCGCCGTGCGCAAGATCGAAAGCTTTGCCGAAGACACGGGAGAACCTCTGGTCTTCTACCAACCCGGCGCACTCAAAATCGCCCGCCGTACCGAACACGTCGCGCAGCTCGCGATGGAGCGTGAACGCGGCCGCCGCTACGAAACAGGACTGGTGGAACTTTCACCGTCCGAAGCGCGCGACCTCAATCCCTTCCTCGAAACCACCGGCATTCTCGGCGTGAATTACTGCCCGAGCGATATTTACCTCGAGCCGTCGCAGATCCCGAACGGCTACGCGCGCGCCGCCGAACGATTGGGCGCCGTCATGCTGCCCCACACCCGCGTCACCGGCGTGCGAACAACCGGCGATACCGTCACCGGCGTGCACACCGAACATGGCGACATAACCTGCGATGTCGTGGTCGATGCGGCCGGCGCCTGGCTGCGCGCCGTGGCCGCGCTGACCGGCGCGCGCGTGCCCGTCGTGCCGACCCGCCATCAGTTGATGATCACCCAGCCGATTCCCGGCGTGCAGCCCAACCAGCCGATCACGCGCGTCATCGACACCAACGTCTATGTTCGTCCCGATGAGGGCGGCCTCATGCTCGGCGGCTACGAACCGCACCCCGTGCAATACGACGCCGCCGCCCTGCCCGCCGGCTTCGACATCGCCAATCTGGAACTCGATTTCTCCGTGCTGCGCCGTCTGGCCGACAGCGTCAAAGAGCAGCTTCCGATCTTCCAGCGCGTCCCGCACGAGATCGGTGTGCGCGTGCATCGCGGCGGTCTGCCCACCATGACCGCCGACGGCGAGCATACGGTCGGTCCCGCGCCGGGCGTGCGCGGCCTCTATGTCATTGGCGGATGCTGCGTCGGCGGCTTGTCCACGTCACCCGCCTTCGGCGAGGTGCTGGCGCAATGGATCATCGAGGGCAAACCGCCGATGGATCTTTCGTCCTTGGCCCCAGGCCGCGAACACGGAATGGACGAGGAGACACTGCGCGAGGCCTGCCGGCGCCAATACGCCCACCACTACTGGGAGGAGGTACCCACGGCATAGAGGCCCAGTTGTGGAGAACCTGGAAAGCTCGCGTTCCTCAAAAGAAAGGGGGGCCTCGGGCAAGCCTCCCAGCAGGGAGTTTAGCCGCAGCGTGTTGCCGGTGATCATCGCCGCTCTGATCCAGACCGCGAAGCTCAGGCCGCAAATTCGACGTAGCCGAGATATGTTGCGAGGTTGTGCTGTAAGTAATCTATCCGCACCGTCGAGTTCCCACCCCCTCGGCAGAATGCGCCGTCCGGCAATCGGTCCCTCAGCTGAAGCAGCAGATTAGTTCGTATCGCGTCCTGGGCTCGCGAGAAGGAGACAAGGTCGGCGCGGCCCGCGCAACGAAGGATCCGCAGATAGGCAAGAAGAGCCTCGGTGCGGCACGCTATCGGCGTGCAGCGCCCCGATTGCCGGTATTGAGAGTAGGTCATGATATTGTCCGCCAGCTTGTCCGCGTAAGCCAACGTTGCGGGAGCCGGAGCAATGGCGTAGGCGATTTCCGTGGCGTACATCATCCAGTGACTTTGTTGCGCTATGCCGTACTCGCGCGATGCGAGGTTGTGGAACAATTCCTCGGTAGTCCTCAGCTTCGCAAGATCGGGGCGCCCGTTCAGAGCCGTCAGCAGCGCGAACAAAGCCTCGCCGGTATAGTACTCGCTTCTGAAGTCCTCGATAGCACCGGTTCGCATGTCTCGTTCATGGACGAAATCGCCGTCCGGGGTGATCTGGGAAAGCATGTGATCGCAAAGCTTTTCGACGAGTTCTGCACTGCCTGTGAAGTGCGGCTGTCCAGGAATACTCACTTCTTCGGGAAACGACAGTAGAGCAAGAACGGCCAGCGCGTTCCCGCCAAGTTTGGCCTTGCCCGATTCCGCTATGCAAAGGCCGGCTTGCGGGCTGGTACAAAGATGCGTGCGAAACAACCAGGACAGCGCCTGCTTCCGAACGTCTGGAAACAGTTCGCCAGCGGCCAGTGCCGAAGCGGCTTGGTTCAAAGCCCAAATGCACCCGGCGTGACGCAGGACGTTGTATTTGCTCTCTTCCGCTTTGCCAGGCTGGGCGGGGTCATAGCGGTACAGGAATTTGCCGCTCGGACGAATCAACTCGGCCAAACGGATTGCCGTCGCCAATGCGATCCGGGCCAGGATGTTCGCGGTCTCGACGCTTATGACGAATCTCCGATCGTCGGTTTCACCATTCGCGAGAAGCAGGAGGGCGCACTATGTGACGATCTAACCGGCAACTTCCGGTCGCTTGGCGTTGAACCGGAGCAGATCCATCGCCTGCTGATAGGTCTGCCCGGCGACCAGCTGCAAGTGAAGCTTCGGTTCGGCAAGGACCGTATTTGCCGCCGCGACGGTGCTCGGACAGTTCAGCAAGTCGATACACAGTTCGCAGATGCCATTGTACGCCGTGCGGCGAGATCCGCTCAGTGGGTCTATGCCACGCGCCCGCAGCTGTCGCACGAGCTCCATGGGCCCGTGATTGTTCATGATCATCGTGTACGGATTTGCCCGGCCGCGGCGTAGTATGCTCGACAGAGGCTCCTCGCGCCAATTGCCAAGATTGAGTGGATTCTCTCGGGCGAACTCGATTCCCGGTCCACAGCAAGCCTGAACGAGACCGTCGGGCAGTACCAGCGGTGAGCGGACCGTATCGCATGCGTGGTCGGGTAGTTCGGGAGTGGAATTGAAGGAGTCGAGCGGAAGCGTTCGTGCACGGCCGAGCCGCAGAACCCTGACGGCCTGGAAATTCACGCCGGAATCCTTGTGCTGCCGGATGAAGTCCAGGGCGAAGTCGTCCCCACGCGCGTAGCACATCCGGACCACGTGCAGGAAACCATAGCTGGCACTCATCGTCGCGATCCGCAGCGCGTTTTCCGGCCCGGCGAACTCGAGATGGTAACGATCGAGACTGACGCAGATGCCGACAAGACCGGCTGCCGCCAGTTTCTCGAGCATGGTCGCGGCATGTTTTTCGTCCCGCGCCCAGTAGCCGTTGGTCACGATGGTCGGGATAAGACCCAGCGCCCGAGCTTGGCGGATGCCACGCAGCAACATGTCGATCTTGAGCGTGGCTTCGCCGCCGGTGAAGCAGATATTGGCGGTGCTGCCCGGAATCCCGTCGATCAACTGTTCCGCTTCGGCGTCCGTCAGCGCCGAGCGCACATGCGGACCGGACTCAGTGATGCAATGCGCGCACTCGAAGTTGCATTGCATCGTCAGAGCCAGCCCCACGGTGCGCAACCTGATGACCGGCTGGGTCTCCGTGGCTGATTGGGGGAGCGAAGAGCCCCATCGCCTTCCATGGGCAACGTTGTGTTCTGGGTCATGACGCCGCCAACCTTGTACCCGAACCGGAGCCTGCCGCGTTGCTACGCCTTGCGACGACTGCTTCGCATCCTGACAGTCACGGCGTCGGGGAGCTGCACATTTTCCGGCAGGACGAACCTTGCCTCAAACGAAGCGAGCTCGCTCGCGAACTCCGAACTGCTGCAAACCATCTCGGTGCAGGTGATGGTCTCTGTCACGCCGGGATCGGGATCGACGATGACGGTGATGGGACCGCCGTCATCGTCATCGTCATCATCATCCTCGAAAACAACGCCACGCCGAATTGTGAATTCTGCGCCGACCAGTTCCATTTCCGAGAATACCGCCTCGACTTTGGGTGGTGTCTTCATGCCCGTCCTCCCATTCATCTTACGTTGTCGCCATGGCCGACAGCGTACACACGCGTCGCGGTCACCGCCACGAGCCCGTGCGTTTCCAGCAGACGCACAAAGCCGCCAACGTCGGCTGCATCGACAGCGAACGCGCCATCTCCGCCGGCTTCCAACATGGACCGAAGGGACGCTATCGTTCTCTGATGACAAAGTTCGAGTACCTGCGAAACCGGCCCGGTTCAGCACAACGACCTCACGGCGTCCCGGATTTGTCACGAAATACCGCCCGTCAACGGCTCGGTAGACAAGGCCAGGCGGCTGCGACAGCCAGCATTCTTTCTCGTCGTCGGACACCGGGGTCACTCCCGCTTCCAGATCGAACGTGACGGACAGCGTGGCGTGGTAGTCTATCGAATGTCAACTTAAATCGCCTCGCCGCTGCCGTGACGCTCGATGGCGGCAGTGGTGGCAGCCGGGCGAACGTTACTTGGGTGCGCCCCGAAGATGATCTCGGCGACCGCCGCGGGTGAGGGACGCCGTACAGAAGTCAGCACATCTGTAACAAACTACGACTGCTGATTCGTCAGTTCCTTCTTCATGCAGAAATCTGGTGCGAAAGTCGCCGGCCGAATTAGCACATGATGGTCCGATTTATCTGGCGCCGTGGCTGGCCGTCTCTTTGCGCCGCATCGAGCAGGATCGCTACAAAATCGTGGTTGAAATACCCTCTCATGTAAGAGGCCATTCCCGGAACCAGCGGAGCGGGGACCGGCCGCACTGGGGTCGTATTCAACAGCAATTCCCCTAGACACCACCTCGCACCCGACGCCCAATCTTCGGTCCATGAGAAATTGTTGCAAAGAACATAGGTAGGACATAAGGTAACTACACGTTTCAGTGGCAATGTTTTTGCTCGGTATCTCCTAGGAAGTTCGACGATCGAGCTTACTGTTCGGAGCTGAAGCAACTATCGGACAATGCGGCTGAAACGGCCATCTGCTGCGTTGATGGCGGGCGCCAGTAAGTTACCTTCATAATAGGGGGGAGCGATGATCACGTCATACATAGTTCGGGGCCTTTGTGGCATTGGGGCCCTGCTCCTGACGGGCGGCATCGGGCAAGCCGGTTCGAAGGACCTTAGAACCAATTATCGTGTCGTCGTCGGTCTTGCAGGCGGGTCAGCGTTGGCGGGATCGACGATTCCGGTGGCGTTACGTCCCTTAGCTTCGTCGATGCCACCTCGGACGGACTCCTGACCGCTGGTGGCGACCCTGCGCGCCCGCCGGATGGTTCAGGCACCGTTGGCGGAACAGGCGGGGGCGGCCTGAAGTATTGGCAGTTTGACAATGTGACATTGAGAATCACGCCGTCAGGCGGCGGCGGTACTCGAACCGTTGTTACGACTGTGATCGTCCCACAGAAGCCCGCCAATCAGACCGGAGCCCCGCCTGTTCAGCAGGCGAAGACCAACTCACTGGGAACCAAAATCGGCAAGAACACCACCGGCATGCAGATCGGTGGTGGCCGGCTCGAAACCGTCGACGGTGGTCCAAGCATTATTCCTGGACGGGATATAAGATATACCCGTTGGAGCAACCCGAAACCGCCACTGTTCAACATCAACGTCAACATAGACTTGCTGCCCGGGGGATCCACGTTCATGCCGGGCGTGAAGTTTAACGGAGTAACGTTGGATCCCGCGATCACAACGCTTGCCCCGTCGCTCATTCCCGCAGCAACGGCCGCCTCCCTTGGCATAACGCCTCAGGGAACGGATACGCTGGATTATGCGACGGAAAGCGCTCTGTTTACCGATGGCTTCCTCGATACAATCCCCGATCCCCTCAATCTCCTCACTCTGTCCTTTGGGTATGCCGACATCACGCTTCCAGCAGTCCAGGGGCCCATCGAGAACTTTCAGGTTGCCGTGCTTATTAATACGGAAACCAACGCGCTGGTGTTAGGAGCGGACGGGCTCGTCCCGGAAGGATACGGCGGGTGGTTCGACAACGACACAAGCACGTTCAATCTTGAGCGGGTTCCGGAGCCACCCGTGCTCGGAATCATGGGCGCTGCCCTGATATTGCTCGTCCGCCAGCGCAGGCGGCGATCAGGTCCACGACCATAAACATCGCTTCCACCGGACGCGCATAGCCGCGGATCACCTCGGGTCTGGCATCGGGAATATGCTTGCATCGGGGTCCGAGTCATCCGCGCGACCGCGCTGCTTCCCTCCAACCTGCCCGCCCCTGGAAAGTCACCACCACTAACACTACCTCCACCCCCATGTCCCTCCATATCCCCGCCAACGAACTCGCCTACCAGCTCCCCGCCGACGCCATGTACCACATGGTCCGCACCCTCAGCATCGGCCTCCCACCCCTCCCGGACGACACCCCCGAAACCCGCACCCTCCGCGATCACGCCATCATCGCCCGCATCTCGGCCCTTCGTCCCACCGACACCCCCCAGGCCGAATATGCCGCGCAGTTCGTCGCCGCCTCCGAATATTGGAAGCACTGCCAGCGCCTGTCCCAACTCTACGAGGCCACAGACCCCAGGGTCGCCGCCCAATGCCGCAACCAGGCCGCCGCCATGATGCGCCAGGCCGAGCGCGCCGAGCGTGCGCTCCAGCGTCTCCAGGCCGCCAGCACCAAGCTCTACGCCGACCCCCAGGCCACCGACGCCGCCGAGCGCACCGAGCATCTGACCATCGCCACCCTCGCCGACGTCCTGGCCCACATGCCGACACCCGATCCCGCCGCCAACATCGCCATCGCGCCGCCCGCTTCCCCTCCAGCGCGAACCCCAATCCGTCTCAAAAACAACCGAACAGCCTCGAAAACACAAAAATGAGACGGCTGCGAGACAGACCGAGCCCCGACAAAGCGAACCGAGACAAACCCAGCCCCCCATGACCCGCGCCAAGGCCGCCATCATCGACCAGTTCCTCTTCGGCCGCCGCGAGCCCGACCCCAACCGCCGCTACCCGGGCGAATCCGGCGCCCAGCTTCTCATGCGGCGCCACGAGAATTCCGATCCGTCACAGTCCTAACGCGCGCCCCGCCCGCGGGGCCCGGAACGACTACGCCCCGGCAAGCACCAGCTGAAGCCCCGACTGCACCACTTTGCAGACCTCAGGAACCAACGCGAGCAGCCGGCTTGCCGGGGGTGTGATTTCCGATGAAATCGAGCGCAGACGGCTCAATGCCTCACGTGCCTCGGCCAGCCGTCCTAAGTGCGCGTAACAGGCTATCAGCGCCTGGTACACGATCGGGCTCGGATCCTCTTCGATCAGCACCAATATGACGGAAAGAGCCTCGTCGAAGCGGTGGCACGTCATATGAGCGGCGGCGATCGTGTTCAGCCCCCAACCCACCCGCGTGCGCGGACTAAGCCGCAATGAGGTTTTGATATGCTCGATCGCGATATCGGGTTGACCGGCCCACAGCCGCAGGCAGCCGCTGGCATGCCATCCGCGTGCGAAACTCGGGTTCAACGACAGCGCGCGATCGACCAGGACAATCATGGCCTGGAGGTTCGCGCCGAAATAGCCGAGCGCGAAAGCAGCATTCACGAGAATTGTGGGGTCATCGTTTGCCACGGTGAGCGCACGCCGTCCGCGCTCCAAACCCTTGCGGCAGTTGGTGTCCTGATCCCCGCCCCAGCCCATAAGGTCGCAATTCATGTGAAAGGCCGCGGCCAAGGCAAGGGCCGGTCCAAAATCAGGATCGCGTTCCAGCACCTCGTCGAAGATCTTTTCGATCTCAGCGATCCGGCGTGCCGGGGACAGCATCATCGCATGTGCGCGCAGATAAAGGTCGTAGGCGGCCAGATCCGTTGTGGGGCGACGCGAACTGCGCTGCACCTCGGCAATCTGCAAGGCCGGCTCGATGACTCCAGCCACCGATGCCGCCACATTGTCCTGTAAGTCGAACACCTCTTCGAGCGATCCATCGAAGCGGTCCGCCCACAAATTCACACCGGTCTCAACCTCGATCAATTGCGCGCTGATGCGGACCCGATTGCCGCTCTTCCTGACCGAACCTTCAAGCACATAGGCCACGCCCAGTTCGCGGCCGATCTGCCTTACGTCGATCGCCTGACCTTTGTAGGTGAAGCTGGAATTCCGGGACACCACATGCAGCCAACGGACACGCGAGAGCGCGGTGGTAATTTCATCGACCATGCCATCGGCGAAATACTCCTGGGTCGGGTCGCCGGACATGTTCTGGAACGGCAGGACCGCAATCGATGGTTTCGTGTCGCCGGGACCGCCGCGATGCTGAGCCGCAATCTCCGCCAGTTTCGCCGGCACCTTTTCACGCGGCACCCCCTGCTCGCCGACCGTCCGGAAGAAGCCAACGACGGCCTCCACGGTAAAACCGAGCTGAGTCGCCAAATCGGCTGCCCGCGCCTCCGCTTTGGCGAGCGCTTCAGTGCTAACCCCGATCTGGCTTGAGAATACCTCGGTCAGTCGGATGAGCTCAGCCGGCGACGCCCCGATATGGATATCGCGACCGGCGCTGACGTCACCGATCTGGGTCGTCGTACTGCCGCCGCCCGGGCTTTCGGTCATTTGCGCGAGAGGCGTATTGCCCGCCTCGCCCTCGCTCATCCTTTTTTTGGCGCGCCTGCTCCCGCCGTCAGGTTGGTCAGCGTCGCGTCCCCTGTCTCGGCCCGCACGTCGCCCAGCTTAATCCGGCCGCTGGCGACGAGGTCTTTCACCAAGACATTCACCTTGGCGGTGATGTTACCCACCTCGATATCCGCGCCGCCCGTTGCGGCAGCGCTGGCGAGGGCCGCGTGAACCGCCTCGGCTTGCTGCGCAAGTTCGGGATCGGCGCCGAGACCGGCCTTTGTGAGCAACTCCGCGAGCGCCGCCTGCGCCGCCTCGGATTGTGGCTCGTCCTCCACGCTTTGCACGGCACCCCCTTTACCGAGCTTGCGAACGATCACGGCGCGCAAAGCGTCATAAGCGTCGGTCACGGCCCGACCACCTACGTCCCCGGCTTTGGCCAGCGCGCCAGCCGCCAAGGCCCCAACGATGCTGGCAAGAAACTCAATCATCGGCACACCTATCCCACCGGGTAGCCCAACCATTACTCAACTGAAGAGAGCAAGCTATCCCTCCGGAGATGCGCACTGTCCAGGCGGCTTCTCGTGACTCCAGCCGGCGCCCGCCGAGTTCCGATCCGCCGCAGTCCTAACGCGTACCCTGACCAGGTTCCAGGACGACGACGGTCGCCGTGCGGCCGCTGACCAGATGCACGTCGGGCGGCACGTGATCCAGTGCGATCCGCACCGGCACTCGTTGCGCCAATCGCACCCAACTGAAGGTGGGATTCACGTTGGCGAGCAGATCGGCGCTGCCCTGTCGCTCCCGGTCCGCGATCCCGCCCGCGATACTCTGGACATGCCCCTCGATCACGGCATCCTCGCCAACCAGGTAGACGCGGGCGGGATCGCCGACCCTGATGCGCGGCAATTTGGTCTCCTCGAAATACCCGTCCACATAGAAACTATCGCTGTCGATCAGCGCAAACAGCGGTTTCCCGGCGTCAACGTAATCGCCCGGCCGCATGTCGAAATTGGTGACGAAGCCGTTGACCGACGCACGCACCTCGGACCGCGCCAGGTTCAGCGCGGCTGTGTCGCGGGCGGCGAGCGCCTGCTGGTAAGCGGCTTCATTCTCTGCCGCGACGCTGCCGCGCTGTTGTTGCTGCTCCTCCGACACGGACAGCGAATTCAGCCGGTTGAAGCGGCTCGAACTTCACGTTCGGCCTCCTGCGAAGCGGCCAGCTTGCTATCGACATTGGCTTGCGCATCCCGAAGCGCGAGCTGGAAACGGGCCGGGTCGATGCGGAATAGCACCTGGTCCTTCTTTACGGCTTCGTTGTCATGCACCAGGACTTCGCTGACCAAGCCGGATACGTCGGCGGCGACCTGCACGACGTCAGCCCGCACGCGCCCGTCGCGCGTCCAGGGCGCCTCGAGATAATAGATCCAGAGCTGCCAGCCGATGACCGCTGCTACGGCGACCAGTATGCCCGTGACGGCCATGCGCCCGAGCAGCGAACCGGCTCTGCGGGCGGCGCTCGCCGGGGCGCCCGGGCGGCTGTGAGCAAGGAACCTCATTGTGGCCCCCAGCGTCTGGAAACGGCGACCACGGCCCCCAGCACGATGACCAGCAATGCCAGGTCAACCAGGGGCCGGTGCCAGACGATATGATAGAACCCACACCAGCGCAGCACGCGGCGTAGCACAGCGGTCAACGGCAACGCCACGCCGACCCACACCAAAAGTGAGGGGACGAAAACGCCATAGACGTCGAGTTCGGCGATCATCCCGGAGCCTGCGCGTACGGCGGCGCGTTGGGGAAGAGCCCGCGCCTGATCCCTCCGAGTTGCAGCAACAGATCTCTTGTCTTGGTGGCGGGGTCCTGCACTGCGGCGGCAATCGTCCTGTCGATCACCCCGAGCAGCGCGGCGTCCGCCTGTTCGAGGGCGCGTCGCCTATAATGCGCCGCGATGGCGTCCAGCATCGTACGGATCGCCCGGCGCAGTTGTTCGGGCAGGTGCGTCGCGTCGCGCTGCAGCCCGATGATGTTGACGCCGACGCGAACATCGGCGAGGGCCGAGGCGGCAGCATTGTCGGCTCCCTCTGGGCTGAGCGCGAGGCGCGGGACCACCTGGCTGAGCCGGTCCAGCATGAGCGTCGCGAACTCACCGAGCGTGGCTGCATTTCTGTTCGCGGCAATGTTGGCGATGTCGATCCGATTGCGCCGCAGCAGTCGCCACGCCGTCCATTCGGCGCTGACCGAGCGGAAGATGCGGATGACGATGGCGGTTGCGCCTAGGCCAACGATGGAGGACGCCGCGCTGTTGGCATAGCTCGCGAAGTCGGCGCTGTAGTTGCTGGAGAGTGCGAGCAATGTGGCCGCGATGAAGCTGATGGGACCAGCCGCCCGCGCAGTCGCCGGCATGCTGGCCAGTGCCCCGAGAATGAGAAACACGGGCGCAAACGCCAGCATGAGCGTCACGAAATCATTCGCCTGCGGCAGGATGGCAAACAGGTAGATCGCATCGATGACGATTGCGAGGACCGCCGCGATGAGGAACCCGAGGATGTTGGGGACCGGATCGTCCTGGGCGGCAAAGAAGGCGCAGGCGACGGCCGCCAGGCTCGTCGCTTGGGCGCCGTCGGGCCAGGCAGTCGCGATCCAGAACGCCGAGAGCAGTGCAACGGCGAGGATCGCCGCCACTGCGGCGTGCAGGGCCATCACATGGTCACGGTGCTGCAGCGTGCGGATGGTCTCGCCTTGGGCAAAGGTCAGCACCGGCAGTTTCGGCTGCTCGGCCCTGATCTGCCGCCGGAGTGCGATGATGTCGTGAACGAGATCCGTTAGCTCGCGCAGCCGCACCAGCAGCCCGATCAGCACGAGGTCTTTCCAGCCGGTGGTGTCATCGATCGGCGGCTCCAACGCATCCAGCTCGGCATGCACCGCGTCGGATTCCGACAAATTCGCGAGGCGGCCGGCCCGGATCCATGCGCTCATGCGATCGAGCACGGCGCGAAGCGGGGGCGCGATCGCGTCGGCCTCGCGCAGGGAGCGGAGGCGATCGGCCGCACCACTGACGACAGGCAGGAGCAGGAGGATGCGCTGCTGGAGAATGGCGACGGGCAGAGTGGCGGTCTGCAGATTGGACGTGTCGTAGGCAAGATGCGTCGTCAGCTGTGCAATTTCCCCGGCATCACCGGCGACTTTGCGCCGCGCTGCGATCGTTGCGGCGGTTTCCGGAGCCCCTGACAGCATGTCCAGGGTCCAGTCGGCGGCATCTTGCATCCAGTTATCCAACCGCGCAGTCAGCGCAGGGCCAAGCGGTCTGGGGAAGACGATGCTGCCGATCAGGGTGGTGCAGACGATCCCGAGCGTGATCTCCTCGACGCGTGACAGCACCACGTCCCACACCGTGTCGGGCGAGTCCACGATGGGAAAGCCGATCAGCGCCACGCTATAGCCGGCCAGCAGGAAGACATAGCTGCGTGGCGTCCGGTCCAGGACGGCGAAATAGATGCATCCGCCTATCCAAAGGGACAGCGCGGCGATCAGCAACTCGGGTGCATTGACCAGATTGGGGACGAGCACGATGCAGGCGACCGCCCCAATCAAGGTCCCGAGGAGACGGTACGCCGCTTTGGAACGCATCGCGCCGGTCAATGGCTGGGCGACGATATAGGCGGTGGCCATGGCCCAATACGGCCGGTCGAGACCGATGCGCAACGCGATCCAAAGTGCCAGCATCGCGCCGGCGAACGTCTTTATGGAGAACATCCAGTCACGCCAAGACGGCAGCATTGTCCTTCGTTATCCTGGGTGCGTGGTCACTCGGAACCGTGTCGCGCGATAGAGGCGAGCGTTGTGTACGCTACGATGGCGCAGGCTGCCCGGCAATACGACAGCTGGCCATGTGCGTGCGACTCTCGACAGTCGCCACGACAGCGTGGTGCGCCTCGCTTGGGGCGTAGGTCACTTCGTGTCGATCTGACCAGATCGTAAGACTCTCCGTGGCGCCACCAGACCAATGTCTCGGAACGTGAGGGGTCTGCCTATGGCTGCGAAGCGCGTGATCGAAGGTGTGCACGTTATCCCGATGGGGAGGGCGAACGCTTTCCTGATCGAGGGAGACGACGGGTTGACGCTAATCGACGCCGGCTTCCCCGGGAAAGAGGCAACCGTCTTTGAAGCGGTTCGCCGTCTCGGCCATTCGCTGGATCAACTCAAGCACCTTATTTTCACTCATCATCATAGTGATCACATCGGTAGCGCTGCAGCGATCGTGCGGCAGACGGGTGCGAGGACCTACATGCACCCCCTCGATAGTCCCATGGCTGAGAGTGGAGGTCCATTTCGGCCTATGAGCCCGGCACCTGGCGTGCTTCGGCAGGTGATGTGCAGGCTGTTTTACGACCACAATGAACGCGTGGCGCCGGTTGCCATCGATCAGCCCTTGATCGATGGTGACATGCTGCCCATCGCCGGAGGCATCGACGTTATTCATGCACCTGGGCATTGCGCGGGACAGGTCGCGCTTTTGTGGCGTCCGGGACGAATGCTGTTCGCAGGCGATGTGGGCATGAACCTCATGGGGCTCGGAGATCCCGTCGGCTTCGAAAGTTTACAGGACGGCCGTGCGAGCCAGCGCAAACTCGCCGGTCTCTCATTCGATGCTGCCGGATTCGGCCATGGTGCGCCCATCGCCCGCGATGCGTCCACACGTTTTCGCAATAAGTGGGCGAAGAACCGTTCCGGTACTGCCAGCGGCCCTTGATCTGCTTGCATGCTTCGAGCCAATACCGTCAATGGACGGCGAGACCTTGCCGCATTCCGGGCTAGCGAACGGGTAACCATGTCGCAATCCGCCACTTCGATCGTCTCTGATCGGATAGATCAGTTGTTTCCGACGCTGGGACAGGCGGAAATCGATCGCCTGCTCCGGTTTGGCGAAACCAGGTCCTACCCGAAAGGCGCGCGTGTCGTGACGGCCGGTGAGGTGGCGCCGGGCGTGATGGTGGTTCTCTCCGGCAAGGTCGAAGTCAGCCAGGGCGACGGGTTCGGGGAACGCGAAATCATTGTCACGCATGGCCCCGGATCATTCCTCGGCGAACTGGCGCAACTGTCCGCGCGCCCGTCACTGGTAACCGCCGAGGCCATCGCTCCAACCGAAGTACTCGTCGTCCGCTCAGATCGGCTGCGCGACGTGATGGTGCAGGAGGCCTGGCTCGGGGAACGCATTATGCGCGCCTTGATTCTGCGCCGCGTGCGCCTGTTGGAAAGCGGGGCTGGCGGGCCGATCCTTGTCGGGCGGGCAGGTGAGGCGGGCCTGTTGCGGTTGCAAGGCTTTCTCGCGCGCAACGGACAGCCGCATCGTGTGCTCGAGCCTGACGGCAACTCCTGCGCCGAGACGTTGATCGAGCGCTTTCGCGTCGACTCGCATCACCTGCCGATCGTGCTGTGCCCGAACGGCAAAGTGCTGCGCAATCCGAGCGAAGGCGAGCTTGCGCGCTGCCTCGGCCTCGTACGCCCGATCGACGCAACGCAGGTCTATGACGTCGCCGTTGTCGGTGCCGGCCCGGCGGGGTTGGCGACTGCCGTATACGCGGCGTCCGAGGGATTGTCGGTCATCGTGCTCGATAGCCGCGCCTTCGGGGGACAAGCGGGTGCGTCCTCGCGCATCGAGAACTATCTCGGCTTTCCCACCGGCATTTCGGGCATGGCCCTGATGGCGCGCGCTTACAATCAGGCCCAGAAATTCGGCGTCGAAATGGTGATCCCCGACCAGGTCAATCGACTGGCCGATCGCGTCGATGGGCGTGGTCCGCACTATGTGCTGGGCGTCGGCGATGACGAGACGGTGCAGGCCCGTACCGTGGTGATTGCGAGCGGCGCCGACTACCGGCGCCTCGATTTATCGAATTTGATGCAGTTTGAGGGATCGTCGATTCACTACTGGGCATCGCCGATCGAGGCGCGCCTGTGTGGAGGGCGGGACGTCGCCCTGGTGGGCGCCGGCAACTCGGCTGGACAGGCGGCGGTTTATCTCGCCGGCCACGTCAGCAAAGTATGGGTGCTCGCGCGTGGCCGCAGTCTGGAGGCGAGCATGTCTCAGTATCTCGTCGAGCGCATCCAAGCGCAGGCGAATATCGAGGTGCTGACGCAGACTGAAGTCACGGCCTTGGAGGGCAGCGAGGGGACCCTTGCCCAGGTGCGTTGGCGAACCGGCGACAGTGATGAAATAGCACGCTCCATCGGTCATTTGTTTCTGTTCATCGGTGCCGCGCCAAACACGAATTGGCTCGCGGAAAGCGGCGTGGCATTGGACGCTAAAGGCTTCGTCCGCACCGGGCGCGATTGTGGAGGGCAACATGCGCTCGAAACGAATCGAAGGGGCGTCTTTGCCATCGGCGACGTGCGCTCGGGCTCGATCAAGCGTGTTGCCGCTGCCGTCGGAGAGGGAGCGCAGGTCGTTGCCGCCATCCATGCTTATCTCGCGCAGGTCGGAGCGTCCGTTGCGCCGCCTGCGGCTGCGGGGAGCGCTGGAGTTTTGTAGTGTAAAAAGCCAACCACACTGTGGGGTTGATCCAGATCAGGACTGACGATTGTCGTGTGTCCCCGGGCGACATCGCAACGTCTCACCCATACCGGAACTCCATGTTCCCCTGCGTCGCCATTGACTTGGGTCAATGCAAAGCGCTGTCTGTTATGCTTGTGAGCAAGAGTCGCGAAAGGTAGCGATGGATGCGCCGCCTAACGGCCGTATCGACCTCTGCCGAGACCGTTGCGGGGGGCGAGGATCGTGCAAACAGATCAGGGCAGGGCTGCCATCGCGCGAGACCGGGTCCCTCTCGACCACGGTCTGACCGTCGGCCGTCAGGCGATACCAGGGCAAATCGTCCTCGATCATCCGAATGTCTCGCGTCGCCACGCGGCGTTTGAGATAGCGGATGGAACGGTTGTCCTACGCGACCTCGGAGGCACCACCGGTACCTATGTCAACGGTGAGCGTTTGCGCGGTGCTTGTCGCCTGGTCCAGGGTGACCGCATTGATATCGGCCCATTCCAACTGGCCTTCGATGGCAACGCAGTCACAAAGACGGGACATCTTGGCAATGTAGAGCTGCTGGTCCAGGGCGTCAGCTACGATGTGCACCGCGGACACGCCAGCGGCGTATCAAGACGCATCCTGCAAAGCGTCGACCTGCATATCCTCCCGTCAGAATTTGTCGCTATCATCGGTGCCAACGGTTCGGGCAAGTCCACGTTGATGAACGTCATCGCCGGCCGCGCGCTCCCCAGCCAAGGGACAGTGCTGCTCAACGGTGATGACCTGCACGCCAACTTTCAGGCCTTGAAGCAGAACATCGCCTTTGTGCCGCAGCAGGACGTGCTTCATGAGGCGCTTACGCTGCGCCAGGCGCTCGATTTTACGGCACAGCTTCGGCTGCCGCCGGATACCACTGCCGAGCAGCGCCACGCTGCAGTGATAGACGCTGCACGCAGTGTCGATCTGCTCGATCAGCTCGATCAACGCATCGGCGCACTCAGCGGCGGACAGAAGAAATGCGCGAGCCTCGCCAGTGAGATTCTCAATCGTCCGAGCCTGCTGCTGCTCGACGAAGTGACCAGCGGCCTCGACGAGAGCACCGACTGGCACATCATGCGCCTGCTCCGGCGCCTGGCCGATGATGGCGTAACGGTGATTGTCGTCACTCACACCTTGGCAAACGTGGCAGAGTTTTGTGACAAGGTCATATGCATGGGCCGCGGCGGCCAGCGGACCTTCGTTGGAACTCCCCCTGACGTGCTGGAATTCTTCGCGGTTCGCCGGCTGGGTGAGGTATTCGACCGCACGGAGGAGCTCGGTGCCGCGTGCTGGCGTGCCAGGTTCGAAGCGACGGTCAGTGACACGATCAATCTGCCGATCGCGGCCGAGACCCACCGCAACACCAGGCGCCCAGCATCGCGGCGTTCCCGCAAGCCGGTGTTCATGTCTTTGCCGTGTGTCGTGCGCCAAGTGGCCATCCTACTGCATCGGAATACGATCTTGTTGCTGTCCGATCGTCGTACGTTGGTGATGGCTGCCGTTCAGAGTGTCGTCATCGGCGGCCTGATCGGCTACGCGTTCGGTAACTTTGGTACGGGGCAGGAGCGGATTAACGCGCAGAACGCGCTTCTGCTACTGCTTGGCCTCAGCGCGATTTGGCTCGGTTGTAATGCGGCGTCCAAGGATATCGTCGGTGACCTTGCGATTTACCGGCGGGAAAACGACATCAACCTGTCAACCGCCGCGTTTATCGGTGCGAAATACCTGGTATCCTGCGTATTCACCGTGTTGCAACTCGCCGTTGTTTATACGCTTGCGGCCGTGCTCTCCGACGGCATCCCAGGTGATCGGCTGCAGCAGTTCTTGCTCCTGATACTCGGCGCGATGGCAGGCACAGCAATGGGACTTGTCATCTCGGCATTTGCCAATACCCGGGACCAGGCGACGACCATCGTTCCTCTGGCCCTGGTTCCGCAATTGATCCTGGCCGGGGTACTGGTGCCAAAGCTGCCCCACCTTGCCACTGTGGCGGCCAAGGTTGCGGTCAGCGGCTATTGGCTGACCGAAGCGATGAAGTCGGTGTTCATCACCGCCGACGGACCTATCCGGATCATGAACGCACATACCGGCACGTTGACGGACATGACCGCGGAACCGGCTGCTTATGGAGCCGCAATCGTCGCCGCGCATGCTTTGACGTTCCTGATGATTGCCTGCCTGGTGACGCTGCTGCGTCACGGGAGGCTGCAGCCCGCGTGACCCCGCTCGGCCCTATCAGCCCGCACCCAGCCCCAACGCCGCCCGAGCCTCCACCGGCGTTGCCGCCCGCCGTCCGTGTCGTCCCGCCATCTCCACCGCCAATCCAACAAGCTCCGCATTGCTGCCCGCAAGACGCTCGCGATCGAGCCGGACGTTATCCTCCAACCCCGTGCGCACGCCGTCGCCGTCTCGCGCCAACACCCACGCCATCACCCGCGCCTGGTTCCGTCCGATACCAGCCGCGGTCCATGTCGCGTGCGGCAGCACGCGGCGCAGCTCGCTCAGCAGCATGTCCAGCAGATGCTCCTCCGCCGGCAGCGCGTTCTTCACCCCCATCACGAACTGCACATGCGGCCGTTCATCCATCAGCCCCGCATCCACCAGCCGCCGAGCGCCATGAATGTGCGACAGGTCGAAAATCTCGATCTCCGGCCGAATCCCGTAATCCCGCATCTTCGTCGCAAGGTCGGCAACCAGTGACGGCGCGTTCTCATAAACAATCGAAGGAAAATTGACCGACCCGGTCGACAGCGAACCCATGTCCGGCCGCAGATAAAGTGCGCTGCTGCGCGCTGCCGGATCGCGACCCCGTCCGCCTGTGCTGAACTGGATGATCATGCCGGGGCAGTGACGCCGGACACCCTCCTGCACCGCCGCGAACAGCGCGGGGTCCGAGGAAGGCGACTCATCCAGATTCCGGACATGGATATGCACCAGGCTCGCGCCCGCCTCGAACGCCGCATGGGTGGACTCGATCTGCTCGGCAGGGCTGATCGGCAAGGCGGGATTGTCTTTCTTCCGCGGTACCGAGCCCGTGATGGCGACGGCGATCACGACCGGTTTCGCCACGATCTCCTCCTTTTATCGGTAACCACCTCCCAGCGGATGTCGTTGCGCCTGCGCCGCCAGCCGGATCGCCGCATTCGCCGCGCCGTACCCATCATATCCGCCCCGACGCTCCACCAGTTCAAAGAAGAACCGGTCGTCGAAACTCGCCGTGTACACCTGGAAAAACTCGCCCGCGCCGTCCCGATCGTACAGCAGTTGATGCCGCTGCAGCGTCTCCAGCAACGCTGGTTCCAACCCGAACCGCGCCTCCAGGTCGTCGTAGTAATTCGCCGGAATCGGCAGCAGCTTCGCTCCCAGCGCCGTCATCCGCTCGACCGCCGCGATGATATCCGACGTCGCCAACGCGATATGGTGCACCCCGGCGCCCGAGAACGTCGTTAAAAACCGCCCCGTCGATGTCTGCCGCGACTCCGAACTGTTCAGCGGCAGCCGCAGAGTTCGGTCGTGGCTGACCATCGCCCGGCTTCGCACCAATCCGTACGGATCGGGCAGCTCGAAAACGCCCTGCGGCTCCAGCCCGAACACCGCGCGCCAGAACAGCACGAATGCATCCATCCGCCCGAACGGCACCGCCTGCGCCACGTGATCAACCGCACCCGCCGGAGACTCAGACGCCGCAACATCCTCGAACATCCGGAAGTCGTCGTCATAAATCGAGCGCCCGGCCGGATCGGGCGCAACCAGATAAATCAGCGTCCCGTCCGGTGCCCGCACCGCCGGAATGCGCCGCTCCCCCGGTCCAACCCGTTCGTTCCACTCAGAACAGAGCAGCGCGCGCGCCCGGATCAGCGCATGCTCCGCGTCATCCACCCGCAGCGCCATCGCGGCCACACTCGGCCCATGCAACTGGAAATGCTCACTCGCCGCGCTGTCCTGCTCCATATTCAAGACGAGGTTGATCCGCCCCTGCCGGTACAAATCGACCGACTTCGATCGGTGGTGCCCGGCATGGCGGAACCCGACGCTGCGCAGCATCTCGCCCAGCCGCCGGCCCGCATCCTCATCCACCGCGAATTCCAGGAACTCGACCCCATCGAACACCGGCACCCGAGGCAATTCCGCTCCGCCCGCCTGTGCCTCCACCAGGATCAGCGAGCGCAACCCGTCGCGCGCCGTTGGCCGCGCCGGCGCGGCGCGGAACTCGTCGTTGAAAATCTCCAGCGACAGCGGCCCGTTATACCCGCTCGCCAGAACCGCCCGCACGAAGCCCTCGACATCCAGATCGCCCTGATACGGGAAGTTTCGGAAGTGACGGCTCCACGACAGCGGGTCCATGGCCAATCGAGGCGCATCCGCCAACTGCACAAAGAACAGCTTCTCCGCCGGTACCTCTGCGATCCCCGCCGGATCATCATCCAGCGACAGCGTATGGAAACTATCGACGATCAACCCCAGCGCCGGATGCCCCGCACGCTGCACGATCCGCCAGGCATGGCTCCACCGCTGCACATGCCGCCCCCAGGCCAGCGCTTCATATCCCACGCGCAAGCCACGCTGCGCCGCGCGCTCTGCCATCTCCGCCAGATCGGCCGCGGCGCGCGCATCGTCGTCGATCGCGCCCTGCTGGACGTTGCTGCACACCAGCAGCAACTCCGTCCCCAACGCCTCCATCACATCGAACTTGCGCTCCGCCCGATCCAGGTTGCGCGTGCGCTGCGGCTCCGGCATCGCCTCGAAGTCGCGGAACGGCTGGAACAGCACGATCGCCAGATCCAGATCCGCCGCGATCCGCCGCACATCCGCCGGCGAACCGTCGAACGTCAGCAGATCGTTCTCAAAGATCTCCACCCCGGCGAAGCCGGCGCGGGCCGCTGCCTCCAGCTTTTCCGGCAGAGCTCCGCTCAGCGAAACGGTCGCAATCGACTTCGGCAACGGAGCGTGCATGGCGCCATGCTGCCACACCTGCCCGGACAGACCTACTCCGCCGGCTGGACCACCGCCCGTCGCCCGGCCGAGGGCATGCGCAGCGCCAGCAGCACCAGCGCCGACAGGACCAGCGACACGCCCGCCACCACCAGCGCGAGTTGGAAACTGCCGGTCGCGGATCGGATCGCGCCAAACACGAACGGGCCTGCGAACCCGCCCAGATTGCCGATACCGTTGATCACCGCGATCCCGACCCCGGCCACGGATGCCGGTAGCACTTCCGACGGCAACGCCCAGAACGGCCCGAACCGGCCGTAGAAGAACGCGAAGGACATCGTTAGCAGAGCCAGCGTGCCCAGGATCGCACCTTCTCCCGTGATCTGTGCCAGCAGCAGGAAGACGCCCGACATGCCGGTCATGATCAGCGTGTGCCACTTGCGCTCCATGTGCCGGTCCGAACTGGACGCCACAATCACCATTGCAATGGCCCCGGCGACGTACGGAATGGCACTCAGCAGCCCCACGTTCAGGATCGGAATACCCGCCTGGCGCAGCACGCTGGGCAGCCAGATCGTCACACCCCAGTTCGCCGCCAGCGCCAGGAAATTATACAGCGCAATGATCAGCACCGCCGGATGCCAGATGGCGCTGGTCCAATGCCCCTTGATCGGTGTCTCGGCCGCTCTCTCGGCAGCCAGTGCCACCGACAACCGCCGGCGCTCGCCATCCGGCAGCCACGCCGCCTTCTCCGGCCCGTCCGAGATCGCCGCGGCCCAGAACGCCGCGCCCACGAAGCACGGCAGCGCCTCGATCACGAACATCCACTGCCAGGTCGAGTATTTCAGCACCACGCCGGAGATCGGATTGGCCACCACCGATCCCAGCGCCAGGCTGAGCAGGAACACCGTGTTGGCCCGTGCGCGCTCGTCCTTCGTGAACCAGTGACGGATCAGCACCAGCGTGGATGTCAGCACGCCGCCTTCCGCCACGCCGAGCAGGAACCGGTTGACGATCAACTCGCCTTCCGTGCGCACCAGGGCGGTGGACGCGGAAATCAGCCCCCACGCGATCAGCAGGCAGAAGATCACCCATTTCGCACTCCAGACGGACGACAAGCGTCCCGCCGGAATCTGCAACACCACGTACCCGAAAAAGAACGTCCCCGTGGCGAAGCCGATCGCCGCCTGGTTGATCCCCAGCTCCGCCCGCATTGCCGGAATGGCCATCGAAATGTTGGTCCGGTCGATCATCGAGATGATGTACATCCCGAATGCGACCATCAGGATTCGAATCCACCGGTTCTGCCAGAAGGGCAGGGCGGATGCCGCGGTTTCCATTGCTTTCCTCCCGTTTTGATTTCAGCCGCTACAAGATACGCGCTGCCGCCCCCGGTACCGGCGAATGACCCAGCACGCCGCGCGCCAGCACTGCATCCCGTCCGCCGAATACCGCGACCCGCGCCGCCTGATCCGCACGCGCCAGCGCATCGGCCTCGTCCGGATCAACGACCGTGCGCAGCAGCCTTTCGCAATCGGCAACCAAGCCGGCATAGCCTGGGTCCTGCCCCAGATCCCGCCGTTCCAGCGGGTCCGCCGCCAGGTCGAACAGCTGCGGCGCCATGCCGACGAAGTGGACGTATTTGAAATCACCCTTGCGGATCATGAACGCGCCGGTCGGCGCACCCATGGCGTGATACTCGCTCATCACCACGCCGGGTTCCGCAATTCCCCGCGCCACCTCGAACCAGTTGCGGCCCGGCAGGTCGCGGTCCCCCTCGTCAGGCTTCACGCCCGCGCAGCTCAGGATCGTCGGGTACCCGTCCACCAGCGAAACCGGCTCATGGCAGACGATCCCTTCAGGGATCTCCGGTCCCGCCATGATCAGCGGCACGCCGGCCGCATCCTCATACATGTTGGACTTGCCCCACATGCCGCGATTACCGAGGTTATCGCCGTGGTCGCTGGTGTAGATCACCCGCGTGCTGTCCATCAGGCCCGCGTCGCTCAACGCGTTCACCAGCTTCCCGATATTCTGGTCGAGGAAAGTGACCATACCGAAATAGGCCGCCACCGCACGGCGGATCCGCCGCTCGTCGAACCCTTCGTCGTAGATCGCCGACTGGTTCATCTTCACATAGAACGGATGCTGTGGCCGCTGATCCGGCTCGCGGTCGAACGGCCAGGGAATCTGATCCTCGGGATACAGATTGTAGAACTCGGGCCGAGACACCAGCGGGAAATGCGGACACACCAGCGACACGAACAGCACCCACGGCTTGCGCTGCTTCGTCCCCTTCCGCTTGATCCAATCGACTGCATTCGCCGTGATCATATCGTCGTAATTCTGGTAATCGCTGTCGCCCGGCCCCGCTTCCTCCGCCAGCAGCAGCGACACTTTCCGCGCCGGCATGTCGTCGCGGATCATGCCCGTCAGATCGCCGATGCCCTCGATGACATGCAGCGGAATCTGCTCCTCCGTGAAACCATTGTCGTCGTCAGCGGACCGGAAGTGCAGCTTCCCGATCGAGACCGCCTCGTGCCCCGCTTCGCGCAGCCGGTGCCCCCAGGACGGCACCGACCCGTCATACGGAATCCCATTGTCCCAGAACCGTATGTCATGCACGTACCGCCCCGTCGCAAAACTCGCGCGCGACGGCACGCAGATCGGCGAGTTGCAATACGCGTCGGTGAACCGCACCCCCCGCGCCGCCAGCGCGTCCATGTTCGGCGTGCGGATCATGGGATGGCCGTGACAGCCCAGCACGCGGCGGCTGTGCTCGTCCGACATGATGAACAGTAGGTTCGACGGTTGCATGCTGCTGGATTGACAGGGCAGGGCGCCACCAGCAACAGCAAACCGCACGACAGATGATAACGAGAGGTTATACCCTCCAATGGACATGCGTAGCGTCGATTACATGCTCGCCGTCGCCCGGCACCGCAGCCTCCGCGCCGCCGCCGACACCCTCAATATCTCCCAGCCGGCGCTCACCAAGGCCGTCCGCCGGCTGGAGGACGAAGCCGGCGTCCGCCTCTTCGACCGCACCGCCCGCGGCGTTCAGCCCACCGTGTATGGGGAGGCCCTGCTGCGGCACATCCGCGACCTGCACGCCGTGCTGGCCGCCTCCACCGCCGAAATCGCCGCGCTGAAAACCGGCGCCGCCGGCCTCGTGCGCATCGGTGCCGGCCCATCCTGGGAACAGGCCATCCTGCCCGATGCCATCGCCACGTTCCGGGAACGCCAGCCGGACGTGCGAATCCACATCCTCGGCGGCACCGATAACTTCCTCAAACAGCGCCTGCGCGAGGGCGCGCTCGATTTCGTCCTCGCCGCCACGCCGGACGCGCCCGCCCTCGATCCGGACCTCGAATGGCAGCCGGTCGTGACCGACAACTACTGCATCATCGCCGCCGATACGCATCCGCTGCGCCGCCGCCGTAACATCTCGCTCAAAGAATCGCTGACCTTTCCCTGGATCCTTCCGGGCGCCCATTCACTGATGGTGGAGCGCCTGCGCATCATCTTCCGCGCCCACGCATTGCCCGCCCCCGAACCCGCCATCGAAACCGACGTCGTCGCACTGCGCCATCGCCTGCTCCTCACCGGCCCCTATCTCGGCTTCACCGCCGCCGGCCTCCTGTCCGAGGTCGGGGTCCGCGGGATCGTCCGCCTCGATGTGCCGGCCGCCGTCTGGCAGCGCACGGCGGGCGTCATCACCCGCCGCGGCATGGAGCCGAACCCCGCCGCCGCCGCCTTCGTGCAAACGCTGCTGCGCACGCGCCGCAACGTTCCCAACGTCATCGCGAGGCCCGCGTAGCGTGCCGTGGCGACCCAGGCCAACTGCACCGTCCGCCCCTTTTGAGCTTCCCCTACCGCAGCAGATTCGTCCGCGCGAGATCGATCACCTCATTCGTCCGGCCGTTCAGCACCGCCTTCATCGCCCATAGGCTGAAATGCGCCGCCTGCGACAATTCCGTCTTCGGCGGCATGACCAGCTCCTGCCGCGCTGTGACCACGTCCAGCAGCGCCGGGCCGGGATGCGCCAGAACCTCCTGCGCAGCCGCGGCGAGATCGCCCGGGTCCTCGACCCTTCGCGCGAACAATCCGGCAGCCCGCGCCACCGCGGAAAAATCCGGATTGGTCAACGAGACGGCGTTATCCAGGAAGCCACTCGCCTTCATCTCAAGCTCGACGAACCCCAGCGTGCCGTTGTTGAAGATGACCACTTTCACCGGCAACTTATGCTGCACCAACGTCAGCAGATCGCCCATCAGCATGCTGAACCCGCCATCGCCGGAGAAGCTCACCACCTGCCGCCCGGGAAACGCCGCCTGCGCGCCAATGGCATGCGGCATCGCGTTCGCCATCGAACCGTGATTGAACGACCCGATCAGCCGGCGCTTGCCGTTCATCTTGAGATAGCGTGCGGCCCACACTGTCGGCGTACCCACATCGCAGGTGAATACCGCATCCTCCGCCGCATGCTCGCTGATCGTGCGCGCCAGGAACTGCGGGTGAATCGGTTTGCGCCCGGGCTGCCCCGTCGCCAAATCATCCAGACCCGCGCGCGCGCCGCGATAATGCGCCAGGCTCCGGTCCAGGAACGTGCGGTCGCTGTGCGCTTTCAGCTGTGGCAGCAGCGCCTCGATCGTCGCGCCGACATCGCCCACCAGCCCGAGGTCGAGCTTGCAGCGCCGCCCCAGATTCGACCCGCGCAAATCCACCTGCGCGATCTTCGCCTTCTCCGGATAGAACTGCCGGTACGGAAAGTCCGTGCCCAGCATCAGCAGCATGTCGCACGCATCCATCGCCGCGTAGCCCGAGCTGAAGCCGATCAACCCCGTCATCCCCACATCGAATGGGTTGTCGTATTCGATCCCCTCTTTGCCGCCCAACGCATGCACGATCGGCGCGCCCAACTTCTCCGCCAACCGCATCACCTGCTCGTGCGCGCCATAACAGCCGCGTCCGCACAGCAAAGTCACGCGCGTCGCCGCATTAAGCATCAGCGACAATTCCGTGATTCCAACGTCCGACGGGTGAACCACCGGTGTCCGCGGCAACAACGAGGCCGAGGCCCGCACCTCGTTCCCAATCTGCGTCAGCGCCACATCACCCGGCAGCACGAGCACCGACACGCCGCGCTCCGCCACCGCGGTGCGGATCGCCATCTCGAGCAGACCCGGCATCTGCGAGGGACTGCTGACCAATTCACAAAAATGACTGCATTCCTTGAACAACGTTTGGGGATGGGTTTCCTGGAAGTAGTTGCGGCCGATCTCCGGGCTCGGGATATGCGCCGCGATCGCCAGCACCGGCACGCGCGAGCGATAGCAATCGAACAACCCGTTGATCAGGTGCAGATTGCCAGGACCGCAACTGCCGGCGCACACCGCCAGACTGCCCGTCAGATGCGCTTCGGCACCAGCGGCAAAGGCCGAAACTTCCTCGTGCCGGACATGGACCCACTCGATGTCCTTGTTGCGGGACAGCGCATCCGTCACGCCGTTCAACGAATCACCCGCCACACCGAACACCCGACGCACGCCGGCGGCTTGAAGCGTTTCGACCAGCAGTTCCGCAATTGTCTTCGCCATCCGCGCCTCCGTGATTCCGGCTCTGATCCTATCGTCTGCCTCCGACAAGCACGATTGTCACCTGCAAAGGGCGAGCTTCGTGGCAACAACCAGCCCAGCTCCGTCGTGCTTCCTTAAAGGAATAGCCATCATTCCAGTGCATGTTGTCGCATTCGTCGGCTGGATATCCCACTCCTATGCACGCCTGCGTGAAGACTGCGACGGCATGTAATGCGGGTTGAATTGGAGAGGTCTGAAATGCGGCTCGAGGGCAAAAAGGTCGTCATCATCGGCGGCAGCTCGGGCATCGGTTTGGCGATTGCCCGCCAGGCTCGGGCAGAAGGGGCTTCGCTGGTCATCAGCGGCCGGGATCCGATGAAGGTCTCGGATGCGGCGTCAACGCTCGGCGGCGACACCCAGGGCGTCGTGGGCGACGCCCATGACCACGCCGCCCTGGAGAAACTCGTCGCCGCCTTGTCCGAGGTCGACCATCTCGTCTCGATGATCGGCGACACCATGGCGGGCGGCTTCCTGCAAACGCCGCTCGACACCATGCGGCATGTGCTGCACTCGAAATTCTGGACCAATCTGCTGATCGCCCGCTTCGCCGCGCCTCTCGTCCGTGACGGGGGCAGCACGACATTCACCTCGGGAAGCGGTGTCCGGGCGCAGGAGGCGGCGGCAAGTTACGTTGCGAACCAGGCGCTCGCCGCCATGGCACAGGGACTGGGTTCGGAACTCGGCCCTCGCGTACGCGTGAACGTGGTCGCCCCGGCGTTCATGGACACGGCCTTGTGGCGCGCGAAGCCGCGCGAAGACATCGAGGCCAGGATGCGCTCTTATTCCCAGATAAATCCCCTGGGGCGCCTCGGGACGCCGGAAGAAGTCGCGTCGGCCTACATCTTTCTCATGGTCAATACCTACACGACGGGCCAAGTCTTGCAGATCGACGGCGGCATGATGCTGCGGAAATAGCTCGGAGCCACAAGATGACTGACAGCCCTAAACCACCGCCCCAACCCGCGGCGGTCATTCCCGCGGATGATCCACAGCGCAAATTGATAGTCGCCAATGCAGACAGTCCCCAGATGCGCCACGTCTCCGTTGCCGGTGACACCTACACGATCCTCATCAGTGGGGCGGAAACTGCCGGCCGCTATTGCTTGATCGATATGCACGTGCCGGCTGGTGGAGGACCGCCGCCGCATCGCCATGATTTTGAGGAATTGTTCACGCTGCTTGAGGGCGAGCTTGAATTCACGTTCCGTGGCAAGACCTCCACGGTCCGCACGGGATCCACTGTAAACATCCCCGCCAACGCACCGCATGCATTCAGGAACGCATCTGGTGCCGCCGTGCGGATGCTGTGCATGGCCACGCCGGCCGGGCTGGAGGAGTTCTTCCTGGAGATCGGCGATCTTGTTGATAGCCGAACCGCGCCACCGCCGAAACTTACACCCGAGGAAATCAACGAGCGGCAGAAAAAGACCGGGTCGCTGCTGGCGAAATACCATACCGAGATTTTGACAGCATGAAGGTCTGCTGAAGCATCGCCGCTTAACCTCCCGCCTTGAACCCCATCGCCACGCCATTCATGCAGTAGCGCTCGCCGGTCGGCTGCGGCCCGTCGGGAAATACGTGACCCAGATGGCCGCCCCACTTCGCGCAGTGCACCTCGGTGCGGGACATAAATAGACTGCGGTCCTCCGACGTCTCGACCGCGCCAGGCAGCGGCTCGTAGAAACTCGGCCATCCGGTGCCGCTCTCGAACTTGGTTTGCGACGAATAGAGCGGCGCGCCACACCCGGCGCAGATGAAGGTCCCAACCCGCTTCTCTCCGTTCAGCGGACTGGTACCCGCACGCTCCGTGCCATGTTGGCGGAGCACCCGATACTGTTCGGAATTCAGAAGCTTGTGCCATTCCTCCTCGGAGTGATGAACCGGGAATTCCTTCTCCTCGCCTGTGCGCCCGCCAAACAGCCTCATTGCCGCCTCGCTCCTTCCCGTATGGTCCGACTATATGGTCCGCCGGACCGATGCTGCCCCGAGGCCACGTATTTGGCGCTCCGCGATGGCGTCGCCCCGATGACGGTCTGCCCTAACCGCGCCGTCTCGCACCTCCCGCCAGGCTCCGCGTATAAACCCGACCACCGAAAGCGGGAGGAAACGCATGGCGAAGCTGGATCAGGCGCTGCAACCGGCGCTGCCCGAGGATCACGCCCAAGCGACGCTCGCCGGGCGCGTATGGCGTCCGGATCAGCACGGCCCGTCCGTCGTGGTCCTCCGCGGCTCGGATCTGCATGATATCTCCGCCGCTTTCCCCACGATGCGCGACCTCTGCGAAACCGCCGACCCGGCCGCCGCTCTCACCCGCGCAACCGGCGACAATCTCGGACCGCTCGACGCCATCCTCGCCAACACCCCGCCCGAGACCCGCGACCGCAACAAGCCCTGGCTCCTGCCGCCCATCGACCTCCAGGCCGTCAAAGCCGCCGGCGTGACGTTCGCCATCTCCATGCTGGAGCGCGTCATCGAGGAACGCGCCCGCGGCAACCCGGACGCCGCCCGCGCCATCCGCACCGAGGTCACCCGCCTCGTCGGCGACGATCTCGCCAAGCTGAAGCCCGGCTCCGCCCAAGCCGAACACCTGAAGGAGGTCCTGATCGAACAGGGCGCCTGGAGCCAGTACCTCGAAGTCGGCATCGGCCCCGACGCCGAGATCTTCACCAAGTGCCAGCCCATGGCCAGCGTCGGCACCGGGATGGACGCCGGCATCCACCCGAACTCCTCCTGGAACAACCCGGAGCCCGAGGTCGTGCTCGCGGTGTCCTCCGCCGGCCGCATCGTCGCCGCCACTCTCGGCAACGACGTCAACCTCCGCGACGTCGAAGGCCGCTCCGCCCTCCTGCTCGGCAAGGCCAAGGACAACAACGCCTCCTGCGCCGTCGGCCCCTTCCTGCGCTTCTTCGACGGCTCGTTCAGCCTTGACGACGTGCGCAGCACGACCGTCTCACTGACCGTCGAGGGCGAGGACGAGTTCCGCATGAACGGCTCCTCCTCGATCGCCAAGATCAGCCGCGATCCCGCGGATGTGGTGGCCCAGATGGTCAACCGCCATCACCCGTACCCGGACGGCGCCGTGCTGTTCCTCGGCACCATGTTCGCCCCCGTGGATGACCGGGACGCACCGGGCAAGGGTTTCACCCACCACGAAGGGGACATCGTCACTATCGCCGCGCCGAAGCTCGGCCGGCTCGTCAACCGCATGCGCCCGACCGACCAGTGCGAGGCCTGGCAGTTCGGCGCCGGCGCCCTCATGCGCAACCTCGCATCCCGCGGGCTACTGCGATGAGCACCAATCCCGCCGACGGCACCATCCTCGGCACGCTCTACGGCACCGACGCGATGCGCGCCGTGTTCGACGAAGCGACCTACTTCCAGCGCATGCTGGACGTGGAGGCAGCGCTCGCCCGCGCCCAGGCAAAGCTCGGCATCATCCCCGCCGATGCCGCCCCGGCGATCGTCGCCGCCGCCAAGTGGGAGAACCTCGATCCCGCGGAACTCGCCGCCAGCGCCCGCAACGTCGGCTATCCGGTGGTGGGTCTGGTCCGCGGCCTGTCGCGTGCCGCCGGTGAGGCCGGGCGCTGGACCCATTGGGGCGCCACGACCCAGGACATCATGGACACTGCCTCCGTCCTCCAGGTCCGCGACGGCCTTGGCCTGATCGAGCAAAGCCTGATCGCCCTCCTGCGCGCACTCACCACGCAGGCGCAGCACCACCGCGACACGGTCATGGCCGGCCGCACGCACCTGCAACAGGCGCTGCCGACCAGCTTCGGCCTGAAATGCGCCACCTGGGCGCTGCCGCTGATCCGCCACCTGGAACGGCTGACCCAACTTCGGCCACGCGTAGAGCAAGTCAGCTTCGGCGGCGCAGCCGGCACACTCGCCTCACTTGGCGATAAAGGCGTCGCCGTGATGGAGGCCTTGGCCGCCGAGCTCTCCCTCCATCCGAGCACCGCCCCCTGGCACGTCGCCCGAGACAGCCTGGCCGAGACCGTCAGCCTCCTCGGCCTCATCGCCGGCAGCCTCGCCAAGTTCGCCACCGACACCGCCCTGCTCTCGCAGACCGAGGTCGGCGAAGTCTCGGAACCCCACGTCCAGGGGCGCGGCTCCTCCTCGACCATGCCGCAGAAGCGCAACCCGATCTCCGCCGAATACGTGCTGGCGGGCGCGCGCGGCGCCCAGGCCATGGTGCCGCTGATGCTCGGGGCGATGGCGCAGGACCACGAACGCGGCACCGGGCCGTGGCAGGCCGAGGCGCTCGCGCTGCCCCAGAGCTTCGTGCTGACCCACGGCGCGCTGGAACATGCACGGACAATCGCCGAGGGGATGGTCGTGGATGCCGCCCGCATGCGCCGCAACCTGGACCTGACCGGCGGCCTCATCGTGGCGGAGGCGGTGATGATGGGCCTCGCCCCCGTGCTCGGCCGCGGCGAGGCGCATCACGTGGTGCAGCGCGCCTGCGACGTGGCCCTACGCGAGTCCGTGCCGCTGGCCGAAGCGCTCAGCCGTGAAGCGGACGTCAGCGCCCGGCTGGACACCGCCGCGATCGAGCGTCTGACCGACCCCGCCGGCTATCTCGGCAGCGCTGGCGCGTTCATCGATAGGGTCGTGGCGGCGGCAGAGCGTGCCCTGCCGCCGTCCTGATGATACCAACCCGCCCTTGGCACCACACAGCTCGTCAATCACCCAGCCACCACTTGCAGTACCAGTTCGGGTCCGGCGCGAATGGCACGAAAAAGTCCATCCGCTCCCGCTCGGCATCCGCTTCCCGCTCGCCTGTGCTCTCCGGATTGAACACGATCCGCTCGGCACTCAGCATGGAGCTGCGCTCGAACGTTCCCTGACGGATCGCTGTGAAATCGCAGGAACTCACCCCCATGTCCCGCAGCTCGCGCCCGTCCATCCGACCGAGTTCGGCCATCTCGCGGTTCACCTGCGTCCAGGTAGCGACCGGCGTGATCGCATAGGACATCACCATCCCGGCGACTTGACGCCAGAACCCGGCGGCAGACCGCGTTGCGTCGGCTGCGCGGAGCCCGATGCTCAGATGCGACCGGGCCGTCATCGTCACGCTGTTTTGAGCGTTCGTCATATCACAGTCCTCCTGCGAGCGAGGACCGTGACTCCTTCATCAAGCCGACGCTAAGAAGTGTTTCACACCTCGCGCTGTCACATCGGGAGGGCCACCTGCGCTCCGCCGAGCCCCCTGAAACGCACGGCGCAAGTGTCGCCCGGGTGCAGAAATCGCAACCCGGTGCAACTACCGCACGTGACGTATTGGCCGGCACGGATTCCGGGCCCGGTCCGCATCATGTTCACCAGCGCTGTCGCCACACCCAGCGGATCGCCGGTCGGATGACCACCGTCTTGCGCAAGCACCGTTTCGCCGTTGACCTCCAGCTCGACATGAACCCGCCCGAGATCGAGCCCGCACCAATCCTCCGTCGTATCACCCGGAACGAAGGCGCCATTGCTGATGCAATCAGCCAGTTTCTCCAGAAACGACCGAGCCGCCTGATCCGCATAGCGGCTATGCACCACCTCGATCGCGGCACACGCCACCACCGCAGACGCCACCTCCTGCTCCGAATACGGCTGTTGCCGGGCGGGCAGGTCGCGGGTGAAGCGAAACGCGACCTCACCCTCCACGCCCAGCAGCGGCACCGTGCTGGCATGAATGCGGGCCGGGGAGGCATGGATGTCGCGGGCGTAGATCACGCCGCGGTTCGGCTCGGCATCCGGCGGCGCATTGGCCTTGAACGCACCGACCTCGTAGCCGAGCGCATCGGTGACTGAATCCTGGATTGCGTGGGCATCCGCGACCGAGGTGGGACGGCACGCTTCCGGCAATTCCGCCAGCGGCTTTCCGCTGCGCCGCGCCTCCGCGAGCAGGTTGGCCGCGAGGGCAATCTGGTCCTGGGTCATGCGTTTCCTCCTGATCAGGGGAAGCATAACGGCGCTCGCCCCGTCACCGCGAGGCCCGCCAAGCGAGCCGTGGCGGCCCAGGCCAACTGCAACTTGCGGCGCCAGCCGGAAACGCCGCTCTCCTCTGCGGCCGCTATTGCTGGAAATCCCCCCCCGGACAGGCCATTGTCCGGAACAGGAGGATTGTGATGCAGCTCGATATCGTCTCCGACGTGATCTGCCCGTGGTGCTATATCGGCAAACGCCAGTTGGAGCGTGCGCTCGGCACGCTCGAACCGGAAGGCCTGCGCTTCTCCGTTCACTGGAACCCGTTCCAGCTTAATCCGGACATGCCGAAAGAAGGCGTGCCGCGCGCGGCGTATCGGGCGGCAAAGTTCGGCGGCGCCGAGCGCGCGGCGGAGATTGATGCCCGCGTCACATCCGCGGCAGCGCAGGTCGGGCTTGAATTCAACCTGGACCGCATCGTGCGCACGCCCAACACGATGGACGGACACCGGCTGATCTGGTTCGCCGGCCGCCAAGGCGCGCAGGACGCCGTGGTGGAGCGTCTGTTCGCCGCTTATTTTACCGAAGGGAAGGACGTGGGCGACCACGCGGTCCTGGCGGACTGTGCCGCTGAAGCCGGGCTGGATCGGGCCGAAGTGATCCGATTCCTCGAAGGCGACGTTGCTGCTGCGGAACTCGCCCAGGCCGATCGCGCCGCGCGGGAGGCCGGGGTCAACGGCGTTCCAAGCTTCTTCCTGGACGGTTATGGACTGTTCTCCGGTGCCGTGCCGGCCGAACAAATGGCCGAAGCGCTGCGCCGCGCCCAGGCCATCCTCCGCGACCGCGCTGCCTGATATCAAAGGAAACAACCGCTCATGAGCAGCACCAACCGCATGCAGCATCCCGAAACGCTGGCCCTGCACGCCGGCTGGCGGCGTGACGAGGCAACGACCGCGGTAGCCGTGCCGATCTATCAGACCACGTCGTATCAGTTCGACAGCGCGGACCATGCGGCCGATCTGTTCGGCCTTCGCGCGCTGGGCAACATCTACACACGCATCATGAACCCCACGACCGATGTGTTCGAGAAGCGCATCGCGGCGCTCGAAGGTGGGGTGGCGGCTCTGGCACTCGCGTCAGGGCAAGCAGCTTCGGCCTTCTGCATGCAGAACCTCGCACGGGCCGGGGATAACATCGTGAGTTCCACTGACCTCTATGGCGGCACGTGGAACCTCTTCGGCAATACGCTGAAGGACCAGGGCATCGAGACGCGGTTCGTCGATCCCACGGATCCCGAGGCGTTCGCCCGCGCGACCGATGATCGCACCCGTGCCTATTATGCCGAGACATTGCCGAACCCGAAGCTCATTCCGTTCCCGATCGCAGAGGTTGCGGCCATTGGCCGGAAATTCGGCGTCCCTCTGGTCATGGACAACACCGCCGCACCCATCCTTGTGCGGCCCTTCGATCACGGCGCGGCCGTGGTGATGTATTCTGCAACCAAGTATATCGGCGGCCATGGCAACTCGATCGGCGGTGTGGTGATCGACGGCGGCAACTTCGATTGGTCCGCGGACCCGAAGCGCCAGCCCGCGCTCAACACACCCGATCCGAGCTATCACGGCGCGGTCTGGGCCGAAGCCGCCAAGCCACTGGGGCCAATCGCTTACATCCTCAAAATGCGCGTGACCTTGCTGCGCGATCTCGGCGCGGCGCTGAGCCCGTTCAACGCATTCCTGTTCATCCAGGGGATTGAGACGATGCCGCTGCGGATGCGCGAGCACAGCCGTAACGCGCGCGCGGTCGCTGATTACCTGGCCGGGCGACGGGATGTGACCCGCGTCATCCACCCGGCCCACCACCAAGGCATCGGGGCGGAGCGTACGGCCAAGTACATGCCGCATGGCCAGGGCGGGCTTGTCGGATTCGAACTCGGCGGCGGTCTGGATGCCGGGAAGCGGTTCATCAACGCGCTGAAGCTGTTCTATCATGTCGCCAATATCGGCGACGCGCGCAGCCTCGCGATTCATCCAGCCAGTACGACGCATTCGCAACTTTCCGAGGAGGAACAGCGCGAAACCGGCGTCACCCCAGGCTATATTCGCCTATCAGTCGGGCTGGAGCACATCGACGACATCGTCGCCGACCTCGGTCAGGCGCTGGACGCTGCCAGCTAGAGCGAGATCGCGCGAGGCGGATGCGTCAGAGCGCGTGAATCTCGCTCTGAAACGCTCTAACGGCTCTGCTTACGCGCCCCGTTGCGCCGAAGCAGAAACTCGCGCCCGACCTTCACCATGGGCACGCCGTCGTAGTCTACAATATCGGCCGTAGCGTACGTCTCATGCCAGGCGTCGGGAATGAAACTGCCGGTACCGACCACGTCGATCGGCGCCTTAGCGTCCGCCATGACGCGGCATTTGTCGACCCCAAACCCAGAAGACACCACGACGCGGACGGCGGGAAAGCCCGCCTGATCCAACGCCTCCCGCGTTCGCCAGATTGCCGCGGCGGAAACACCGGTCCCGACCAGGTATCGCAGTTCTGTGTCGCTGCGATAGCGGCGGATGGCGCCGGGGGCGTTTCGTTCCAGCACGGCATAGCTCTCCGCCGGGTCGAGTCCTTCCAGAAAGCGCCCACCATGCGTGTCCAGCCGCAGCGAAAGCTTTCCGGCAGCGGCGAGATCCGGGAAACGTCGGCACGCCGCGAGGCCGTCGGTGATCTCCCGCCCGAAATAGTCCACCAGTACGGTCAGCGGTTTGTCGGGAAAAGTCTCCAGAAACATCTCCGCAGCACGCACCGTCGACCCGGCATAGCCAATCAGGGAATGCGGCATCGTGCCCAGGCCGGCCTTCTGGCCGAACCAATGCGCCGTGCCGTCATTGGCGTTGCCGATGAAACCTTTGGCTCCCTCCTGGCGCGCCGCCCCGCTGCCCACGCTGGCCGCGTAGGCCATCATCTCCTGCATTTCGGCACCCGCGCAGTGGCGTGCGTCCATGGCGAGGAACGACACTTTGGGCAGGGCGAGACACATCTGATAGGCGTTGTGCGCGGCGACCGAGGCGGGGCCAAGCTTCTGGAGAAAGATCGTCTCCAGGTCGGAGAGCTGTTCGAAGCTTCCGGTGAGGTAAACAATCGGCTCGCCGGCGCCGACCCAGGCCCCCTCCTCGTACATCACTTCCACGTCGAAACGCGTCGCCCGGTCCCTCGCCACCTGCTCCAGCCAGTCGACCATGAGCCGAGGCGCACTGATAACGGGCCGGCGGAGGAACACGGCGTAAGTCACCCGCTTGTCGCCAAAGCGGGCGACCACCTGGCGCGTGCGGTTGAAGTAGCTGTCGGTACGCGACGCGATGTCGGCCGCCAGCGTGTCCATGGCTACTGCGCTGCGACCGCCGGCAGCGGGACGGTGGAATCGCGCCGCTGCTTCAACTCCTCAGCCACAAGGAAGGCGAGTTCCAGGGACTGTTCCGCATTCAGCCGCGGATCGCAGTTGGTCTCATACCGCTCCGACAGGTTGGCTTCAGTCAGTCGGCGCGCGCCGCCGGTGCATTCCGTAACGTTCTGCCCGGTCATTTCAACATGGACGCCGCCGGCCCAGCTTCCCTCGGCGGCATGGATGTCGAAGAAGCTGCGGACCTCCGACAGGATGGCGTCGAAGTTGCGGGTCTTGAGGTTCGCCGCGGTGGAGATGGTGTTGCCGTGCATCGGATCGCAGATCCACGCCACTTTGTGGCCGGCGCGCTCCACCGCGCGCAACAGCGGCGGCAGCTTCGCCTCGATCTTATCGGCACCCATGCGACTGATCAGCGTCAGCCGCCCGGCCTCGTTACGCGGGTTGAGGGTATCGATGATCCGCAGCAGGTCATCGGCCTCCTGAGTCGGCCCGACCTTCATGCCGATCGGATTGTTGACGCCACGCAGGAACTCCACGTGTGCGCCATCCGCCTGTCGCGTGCGATCGCCGATCCACAGGAAATGCGCCGAGCACCCGTACCAATCGCCCGTGGTCGAATCCACGCGCGTCAGCGCCTGCTCGTACGGCAGCAGCAGCGCTTCGTGCGCGACGTAGAAATCGGTCTCCCGCATGTCGCGCGTGGTCTGGCTCGTCATGCCGCACGCGGCCATGAAAGACAGCGTCTCATCGATGCGGTGCGCCAGGTCGCGGTACCGCTCCGCGAGGGGGGAACGCTCCACAAAGCCCAGGTTCCAGCGATGCACCTCGTGCAAGTCCGCGTATCCGCCCGAGGCGAAGGCGCGGAGCAGGTTCAATTTGGAGGCGGATTGGAAGTAGGCGAGCTCCATGCGCGCGGGCTCGGGGATGCGTGCACCCGGCGTAAAATCCGGCCCATTGATAATGTCCCCGCGGTAGCTCGGCAGGCTGACGCCATCTTGGGTTTCCATGTCCGAACTGCGCGGCTTGGCGTACTGGCCGGCCATCCGGCCCATCTTCACGACCGGCAGGCTGGCTCCAAAGGTCAGTACGACAGACATCTGCAGGAGCACACGGAACGCATCGCGCAGGATGTCGGCGGTGAAATCCTGGAAGCTCTCGGCACAGTCCCCGCCCAGCAGCACGAAGGCTCGCCCTTCCGCGGCCGTGCCCAGCGCCGCCTTCAACCGCCGCGCCTCTCCGGCAAAAACCAGTGGAGGATAGCGGCGGAGCTTCGTCTCCATAGCCTCAAGAGCGGCCTGATCGGGGTAGGTCGGGGCTTGGCGAACGGGCCACTGCCGCCATGAATCGATGGCCCAGCGGGAAGGGGTGGTGGTCATGTGCGAGCTCCTGGCCTGCGCACTATATCGCAGGTCGCGGCTTTATGACCGGAAAGGGACGGATTTGCCACACGCCCGCCTCGCATTGCGGGAAATACTGATGCGCATGCGAACCTGTCCGGCCGATATGAGAATGGCCGATATGAGAATGAAAGAACCCCACCATGGCTGAAGCGGTTCTGGAACCTGTCGGCCCCGTGCCGGAGCCGGGAGAGGTGGACCCACCCGACCGGCCTCCGTCCTCGGCGCTCACCGCCATCGTCGCATGGGTGGTAATCGTCGCCGCCCTCTACTTCGCCAGCGAGGTGCTGATCCCGATCACCCTCGCGGTGCTGCTGAGCTTCGTGCTGTCGCCGTTGATGGAACTGATGCGCCGCGTGTGGATTCCGCGGGTGCTGGCGGCACTCCTATCGGTGCTGGTTGCGATCGGCATTATCATCGCGCTGGGCGGAATTATCGGCACGCAGATCGCGGGGCTGGTGTCGCAGGCGCCGCAATATCAGTACACAATCGAACAGAAGGTCAACTCGCTGCAGCACCTGATCGCCGATCAGCTTTCCAACCGGATCAGCTTCATCACCAAGCGGCTGCAGAGCATGGGCAACCTGGCCCCCCAAGCCCAGCCAGGGAAAGAGCCGGCAGAAAATAACCAGCCGGCGCAACCACCTGTCCCGGTAACGATTACTGAATCGCCGGCAAACTCGGCGCTGCAGTTGGGTGAGCGTGTGCTGGGCCCGATCCTCCACCCAATCGCCACGCTCGGCATCATCCTGGTGGTCGCGATCTTCACGCTGCTGCAGAAGCAGGACTTGCGCGACCGGCTGATCCGGTTGTTCGGGTCCAACGACCTGCACCGCGCGACAGTGGCAATGGACGACGCGGGCCGTCGGCTATCGCGTTACTTCCTGTCGCAGCTCTGTGTGAATTGCAGCTTCGGCGTGATCATCGGCTTCGGACTTTTCATGATCGGCGTTCCCAGTCCCGTTCTATGGGGCATCATCGGTGCGCTGCTGCGGTTCGTCCCATACATCGGCGTCTATATCGCTGCGGCGCTGCCGGTCATGCTCGCCGCTGCGGTCGGCACCGGCTGGAGCATGGTGGCGTGGACCGCGATCCTGTTCATCGTCACAGACACGATCATCGGTCAGGCCGTAGAGCCCATGGTGTACGGCCACAGCACCGGGCTTTCACCATTCTCCGTGATCGTCGCCGCCATTTTCTGGGCATGGCTCTGGGGTCCCATCGGCCTCATCCTCTCCACCCCCCTCACAGTCTGCCTGGTGGTCATGGGGCGCCACATAGAACGGTTGGAATTCCTGGAAGTGCTGCTCGGCGATCGCCCTGCCCTGACCCCCATCGAGACCTTCTACCAGCGCCTGCTCGCGGGCGACGCCAGCGAGGCGGAGGAACATGCGCAGCGCTTTCTCAAGGAACATTCCCTCACGGCCTATTATGACGACGTAGCGATGCACGGGCTGAGGCTCGCAGTTGCCGACGCGCGGCGTGGAGCCTTCCCAATCTCCCGGCTGGTGAAGATGCGCGACACGGTGATCGAACTCGTGGAAGACCTGGCGGATCACGCCGATGTAGAGCCCACCGCATCGACTGCCGGTTCAGGGTTGCGACTGCTCCACGGGACGGCACGGGAGCCGGCAGCGCCATTCACTGTCGATCCGGCATGGCAAGACGGTTCGCCCGTGGTCTGTATCTCCGGCCGAGGCGTGCTGGACGAGGCGGCAGCGACAATGCTCGTTCAGCTTTTGGCCAAGCACGGGATCGGCGCCCGTATGGTTTCATTCCGAATGGCCTCGCCCGCTTTCATTCAAACGCTGGAGGTCGGCGACGTGGCGATTGCCTGCGTAATCAGCGTGGAATTTACGGGCAGCCCGGTGCACCTGCGCACATTGCTGCGGCGCTTGCGTGTCCAGTTGCCGCAAACCCGCATCCTTGCGGGGCTCTGGCCCGCGGACGATCCGTTCCTGCGCGACCACGGGGCACGGTCGCAGCTTGGCGCCGACATGGTGGTAACCAGCCTGCGTGAGGCGGAAGAGGCGTGCCTGGCGGTCGCGCGTTCCGGCGCCCCGGCGCTGGCGCCGCCGGTGGTCGCCGGCCAGACAGCCTGAACGTGCCGGCGCATAGCGCGCCATGGCGCGCTGGCGAGGCGCCCGTGTAAGCAGGGCGTGGCATGACCATCCCGTCTCTCCCCCCCGCCGCCGGCGCCTCGCCGGCCATGGCGCAGTGGTTCGCGCTCAAAGCCGTTCATCCGGATGCGCTGCTGTTCTTCCGCATGGGGGATTTCTACGAGCTGTTTTTCACCGACGCCGAAGCTGCCGCCGCCGCGCTGGATATCGCCCTGACAACGCGCGGGGAGCATGCCGGCGCGCCCATCCCGATGTGCGGCGTCCCGATCCACGCGGCCGACGCCTATCTGGCGCGGTTGATCCGCCGCGGCTTCCGCGTCGCGGTCGCCGAGCAGATGGAGGATCCGCGGACGCGGACCGGCAAGGCCCCCATCCGCCGGGAAATCGTGCGCCTGATCACGCCCGGAACCCTGACCGAGGAAACCCTTCTCGATGCCGGCCGGGCCAACCTGCTCCTGGCACTCGCCCCTGTCGGGAAGGAGATCGGCGCCGCCTGGGTGGACATCTCCACCGGCCTGTTCACCACCGCCTGTGCCGCCCCGGCAGAAGTGCCTGCGCTGCTTGGCCGGCTGGAGCCAGCGGAGATTCTCGCCCCGGCAGACCTCTCCCTGGGCGACGCCGAAAGCGGGCGGGGGCCGGACCATCCGGCCTCACCGCCGGGGACGGCTCGGACGTGCCTGGCGGAGGCATTCGGGGTCGCCAGCATCGATGCGTTCGGCACGTTCAGCGACGCCGAAGCGGTCGCGGCCGCTGTCGTGCTGGACTACGTGAAAACCACCCAGGCCGGGGCGATGCCCCGCCTCTCCCATCCCGAGCCGCAAGGCCTCGCCGGCGTGCTTGCGATGGATCCGGCGACGCGCGCCAGCCTGGAGATCCTGCGCGCGCGCGACGGCGGCACCGAACACACGCTGCTCAGCACGGTGAAACGCACCCTCACCGCGGGAGGCGCCCGCCTGCTCGGTCACGTCCTGTCCGCGCCGCTGACCCGCCGCTCCGCCATCATCGGCCGCGCCGACGGCTGGACCTGGATGCTCGCCAACCCGGCGGCGACCGAACGGCTGCGGGAGGCGCTGCGCGGCGCACCCGACATGGCGCGCGCGCTGGGCCGGGTGGCGCTCAATCGCGGCACGCCCCGTGATCTGAGCGCATTGCGGGACGGACTGCTCGCCGCCCGCCGCGTCAGCGAGGCGCTGTCAGGTCCGCTGCCGGCCGTGCTGGCCGGGGCGCTCGCCTCACTCGCGATCGACACCGCGTTGGGCACGCACCTGACCGACGCCTTGGCGGATCCGGCGCCGGCGCGGATGGACGAAGGCGCGGTGATCCGCACCGGCTTCGATGCCGAACTGGATGCCGAGCGCAGCCTGCGCGACGACAGCCGCCGGCTGCTCGCGTCGCTGCAACTGGACTTCGCCCAACGCTATGGCGTGGCGAGCCTGAAGATCCGTCACCACGCGCAGCTGGGCTACGTAATCGAAGCACCGGCCGCCGCCGTGGAGCGCCTGCGGGAATATCCCGAACTCGCGCTGCGCCAGGGCATGGCCAATGGCGCGCGCTTCACCACGCCGGAACTGGCGGACCTCGACCGTCGCATCAGCGAGGCCGGCGACCGCGCCGGCCAGCGCGAGCGTGCTTTGTTCGCCCGGCTGGTTCAGGACGTGCTGGCACTGGCCGGACCGATCGCCGGCTGCGCCGATGCGCTCGCGCTGCTGGACGTGATGCAAGGCGCGGCGCGATTGGCGGAGGGCGGGCGGTGGTGTCGGCCGGAACTGACCGATGACGACGCCTTCCTGGTCCGCGCCGGCCGCCATCCGGTGGTAGAACGAGCGCTGGCGGGGCAGGGGAGTTCCCACGGTTTCGTACCGAACGATTGCGACCTCTCAGCCGAGCGGCGGGTGCTGCTGCTGACAGGGCCGAACATGGCCGGCAAATCGACCTTCCTGCGCCAGAACGCGTTGATGGTGGTCCTGGCTCAGGCCGGCCTGCCGGTCCCGGCTGACGCCTGCCGCCTCGGCATCGTGGACCGGCTGTTCAGCCGGGTCGGTGCCTCCGACGAACTGGCGCGGGGACGCTCCACCTTCATGGTGGAGATGACGGAGACCGCCGCCATCCTGCACCAGGCCGGCCCGCAATCGCTGGTGGTCGTAGACGAGATCGGCCGCGGCACCGCAACGCTGGATGGTCTCGCGATCGCCTGGGCGGTGCTCGAGGCGCTGCACGGTACGATCGGGTGCCGCACCATCTTCGCGACACACTTCCATGAACTCTCAGGCTTGGCGGACCGGCTGAAACGGTTGCGACCGCATACAATGCGCGTGAAGGAGTGGCGCGGGTCCGTGGTTTTCCTGCACGAAGTGGCCGAAGGCGCCGGTCGCCGGTCCTGGGGCGTGCATGTGGCGGAACTCGCCGGTGTGCCATCCCCGGTTGTGCGCCGTGCCGCCGCGCTGCTTGCCGCGCTGGAGCGCCAGGGCGGTGCGTTGGGGCCCGCCGGATCGCTGGAGGCATTACCGTTATTCGCAAACGAGCATTCCTCCGGGGATCGTGACGCTCCACTTGATGATTCGTTGAGCATACTCGCGTCGGCCATGGCCGAAATTGACCCGGACAGCCTGACACCGCTTGATGCTCTGGCGACACTCTACCGATTGAAATCGCTGTTGCCGGTTTCCGCGCCGGCCGGCCCGTAATACGCTGTGATCAATGCCCATCCCGCGCACGCCTGAAACTGACGCTTTTCCCGACACCCTGAACCTGTTGCGCAATGAGTTGCGGGGGACGCGTGCCGTGGCAATCGCGGCCCTTCGGCGGCAGCTCGCCCGCATTCAGGCCCATGTACAGCGCAATTTCGAGCAGGAGCACATCACCGGTCTGCAGGCGGCACGCCTGCTGTCGGGATTGGTAGATGGCGTGGTCGCCGCGCTGTTTGAACATACGGACGCCACTCTTGGCTCCTCAGGCACCCTGAGTATCGTTGCGACCGGCGGCTATGGTCGGGGCACCCTAGCCCCCTTCAGCGATATCGACCTGCTCTTTCTGACAGCGCCCGACCCTGATCCCCAGACGCTGCAGTCAGTGGAATACATGTTGTATTTCCTGTGGGACCTGGGGCTGAAAGTCGGGCACGCCACGCGCTCCATTGACCAATGCCTGACAGCGGCCTCGGCAGATCCGACGATCCGCACGGCGCTTCTGGATGCGCGGCACCTGGCGGGCGACGTGGCACTGTTCACGCGATTTCAGGAAGCATTCGAGGAAAACTGCAAGGCGACCGGCGCAGCCGACTTCATCCTCACCAAACAGGCGGAGCGCGCGGCGCGGCACAAGCGGTTCGGCGACTCCCCTTTCATGGTGGAGCCGAACATCAAGGAGGGTCGGGGCGGGCTGCGCGATCTGCAGACGCTCTATTGGATTGCGCGCTACGTGTACGGCACGTCAACGATGGGCGAACTCGCCGAGGTGGGCGGCATCCTGTCGCAGCCGGAAGCGCGGCACGCCAAACGGTCCTGGGAATTCCTGTGGACCGTCCGCTTTCATCTTCACTATGTCGCGGGACGGGCCGAGGAACGGCTCACCTTCGATCTGCAGCCCGTCGTCGGTGCGCGCATGGGTTATACGCCCCATGGCCGGCAGGGCGGCGGCGTTGAACGTTTCATGCGGCATTATTTTCTGCACGCCCGGGATGTCGTCCGGCTGACCCATGTGCTGGAACCCGCGTTCTTGCGGGCGGCGCTGGGTCCGCCCGCGGTTGTGCCCGAGACCGATGAGGCACTGCTCGCCGAAGGCTTCATGCTGGCCGAAGGAAAGCTGCTGCCGGTGCCGGAGCGGGACTTCGACGTCGAGCCGATCCAGATGCTCCGCATCTTGAAAGTCGCACGGAACCGGCATCTCTCACTTCATCCGCTGGCATTGCGGTCGATGATCCAGCACGAGCGTGCGGCGGTCCGGCTGCGCGGTGACAAGATGGCGTCCCGCCTGTTTCTGGACCTGCTCGTGGGCCGGCATGATGAGCACCACCGTCCGGACGGCGCACGCTGGCTTTCGATCATGAATGAAAGCGGCTTGCTTGGGCGCTTCCTGCCCGATTGGGCGCGGATCGTCGGACAGATGCAGTTCGACACCTATCACGTCTTTACCGTCGATGAGCATACGATCGAGGCGGTGCGTGTTCTGAACGCGATCGAGCGTGGAGAACTGGCCGAGGTTGCACCGGTCGCCTCCGGGATCGTCGAGCAGATCCAGTCTCGCCGCGCGTTGTATATGGCCATGCTGCTGCACGACATCGCCAAAGGCCGCGGCGGTGACCACTCCTCGCGGGGCGCGGAGATCGCGCTGAGCATCGGTGCGGAGTTGGGATTGAGCGCGGAGGAAACGGAAACCGTATCCTGGTTGGTGCTGCACCATCTTCTGCTGAGTGAGACGGCGTTCAAGCGCGATATCGACGACCCCAAAACCATCCTGGATCTGGCCGACACGATCCAATCGCCCGAGCGTCTGCGGTTGCTGCTGGTTGTGACTGTGGCCGACATGCGCGCCGTGTCGGCGAAGGTGTGGAACGGATGGAAGGCGACGTTGCTCCGCGAACTTTACGGCCGTGTGGCCGAGGTCCTGGAAGGCGCGCTCGCGACGACCGAGCGGGACGTTCGGCTGGACCGGGCCAGGGCGGCGGCCGCGGCGCTTCTGACGGATTGGCCGAAGGAAGACATCGACCGTTTCCTGGCACTCGGGTATCCCGGCTACTGGCTGGCGTTCGATCCGGAAACGCATGCACGGCATGCGCGCCTCGTGCGCGATGCTGAAATGCGCAACGCGCCGCTGACGGTCGATACCAAGCCGCTTCCCGCGCGGGCAGTCACCGAGGTGACGGTCTACACCGCTGACCATGCCGGGCTGTTCAGCAAGATTTCCGGTGCCCTTGCGGTGGCGGGTGCATCGATCGTGGATGCGCGCATCCACACACTCACGAATGGGATGGCGCTGGATACATTCTGGATCCAGGATGCTGCGGGCGGCGCCTGCGACGCGCCGCACCGGCTGGCACGCATCTCCGCGCTGATCGAGCAAATGCTTTCCGGAAGACTGAAGCTTGCGAATGAAATCAACAAGGTTCAGCAAAATCTGATCGGTCAGCGCATGCGGGCGATTCACGTGCCGCCGCGTGTGGTCATCGACAATCGCGCGTCCAACAGGTTCACGGTGGTGGAGGTGAACGGGCGCGACCGCCCGGGCCTGCTCCACGATGTAACGGCTGCGATCAGCGATCAGGGTCTGCAAATTGCGTCCGCGCACGTGACCACGTATGGAATGCGGGCGGTTGACGTCTTCTATGTGAAGGACGTGTTCGGTCTGAAAGTAGAGAACGAGCGCAAGCTTCGGAATCTGCGCGATGAGCTACTGAAGGCACTGGGCCCAGGGGATCAGAGCGCGGCCGTTCCTCGGCCCGTGCGGCGGAGAGCGGCCTCCGGCTGATCCCCACTTATTTTAGAGCAGATCGCGCTCCTGGACCGCTTGCGGTTCCAGAAGCGCGCTAATCTGCTCACAAAAATGGTAGCAGAGCGGTTTCATCCTGATACAGTCAGGGTAAAGCGTCGTCCGTGAACCATCCGGAAGCCGCTGAGAAACAACCCTTTTTCGGGCGTTTATGTAACCTCGTTCTAGCCCACGAGGCTGGCTGTGTCCATCCGTTCGGTTCACGTGTGGCGCCGCCTCCACGCGAAGCCACCAAACAGCAGCAATAGGCCGCCCCCCATCAGCAGGAGCGAGGATGGCTCAGGCGCCATAACCGGTTCGAAGGCGGAGAACCCCGGCAGAACCGTTTGCAAAGAGCTGGTGAAGACATCCGTGCTGCTGTCGGTGCTGCCGAAAGGCGTCAGCGTGCCGCAAAAGGTCGCCAGCGTATTGCCGCTGCCGAAGGCATAGAAAGCGTTGACAACGTCGCTATCAGTACCCTTCGTAAATTCCAACTCGAATTGCGGATCGGCCAGCTCTGCGACCGAGAGGGCGGTCTCATCTATCAGCGTCGATGTGTTGCTGATAAAGCTAAGCGAGACAAACTGCAAAACAGGTCCGCTGAGGGCGCCGCACTGGTCGATACTGGGTGCGCAGTTCCGCAGCCGGAATTCCAACACGTTGCCGATGTCATGATTTACCTGGTAACGGTTGGTAAGCAACAGGTCATCGGTACCGCCCGCTACGTCGGGGAGCGACAGATCGAACAACCCCGTCGCAGAGAAGGCCGTCTGCGGCGTCAGGGCGTGGGGAGCGGTCGTGGTAGTTCCGCTCTCAAGAACGCCTTCGACATCCGAGATCAACGGGAAGAACGGAGACGGCTGCTTTATCAAAACGCCGTTCTTGGTATCGAGCAGTGCTTGCCCGTTACTGGCCGTTGTCTCCGGAATCTTCCCTCGCACGAAGTAATCTGCTGGGCCACCGCTGGTGAAATCGACACCAGACGGGACAACTGTGCCTGCGCCGCCGTTTAGAGTGATGCTCTGATTAAAGCTGTCATCGAAAAGCGGACTCCCGTTCCGTGTGACGCCAAGCTCGTCCATGTAAATGGACGTCGCCGCGGCCATTCCGGGGACAATGACTGCGGCAATTCCTGTGAAGACAAGCAGCGATACCAAGCGGACCTGCTGCTTGCGCTGCGATCGAACATCGATCGGATTCGACATGGCCCTCCTCCGGAGTCTTAAAGAAAGCGCGAATCCCACCGTTGGGAACGATACTACTGCGAAAAAGGTCTAACGTCAATGGGAAATAATCGGTCGCCACCGCGGAGGCGGTCGATACCAGCGCCGGGTTCGCCAAGGTCATCGGGTCAAAGGCGCGGTGTGTTGAGTTTCATCGAGAACTGACCCACCAGGTGGCAAATTTCCACTGAGAATTGACCCATGTTTTGACCTCGCCCCGGCTGTTTTCAGCGGGGTCCACGGGAGTGATAAGCATGGAGTTACTGAGCGTGATCCGTCGCTGGGCGCTTCGAGACCAGCTTTCGATACGGGAGATCGCCCGCAGGACTGGGCTATCGCGGAACACCATCCGCAAATACTTGCGGGGCGACGTGGTGGAACCGGCCTTCAAGGTGCCGGAGCGGCCCAGCAAGCTGGACGCGTTCGCCGAGAAACTGTCGGCCTGGCTAAAGCTAGAGAGCGGCAGGCCGCGCAAGCAGAGGCGGACGATCAAGCGGTTGCATGCGGATCTGGCCGCCCTCGGGTTTGAAGGTTCATACGGCCGTGTTGCGGCGTTCGCCCGCACCTGGAAGGAGCATCGGCAGCGGGAGCAGCAGACGACCGGCCGCGGGGCCTTTGTTCCGCTGATTTTCCAGCCGGGCGAAGCTTTCCAGTTCGACTGGAGCGAGGAGTGGGCCGTTATCGGCGGCGAACGGACCAAGCTGCAAGCTGCGCACTTCAAGCTTTGCTACAGCCGCACCTTCATTGTCCGGGCCTATCCGCTGCAGACGCACGAGATGCTGTTCGACGCGCATCATCATGCGTTCCGGGTGCTTGGCGGCGTGCCGCGCCGCGGCATCTACGACAATATGAGAACGGCTGTTGACCAAGTTGGCGTCGGCAAGAAGCGCCAGGTCAATGCACGCTTTGCCGCGATGGCCAGCCACTACCTTTTCGATGCTGACTTTTGCAATCCGGCCTCAGGCTGGGAGAAGGGTCAGATCGAGAAGAATGTCCAGGACGCGCGTCATCGGCTGTGGCAGACCATGCCGCGTTTTGTGACGCTGGCTGACTTGAACGACTGGCTGGAACAACGCTGCCAAGCGCTATGGCGCGAGATTCCACACGGCAGCCAGCAAGGCTCGATATTCGATGCGTGGCAAAGTGAAGTCGGATGCCTGATGGCCGTTGGCAGACCGTTCGATGGTTTTGTTGAATACGGCAAACGCGTTTCGCCCACCTGCCTCGTTCACTTTGATCGCAACCGCTACAGCGTGCCCGCGTCCTTCGCCAATCATCGCGTCAGCTTAAGGGTTTATCCAGGCCGCGTCGTTGTCGTTGCCGAAGGGCAAGTCATCTGCGAACACGCGCGGCTCATCGAGCGGTCGCATCATCTGCCCGGCCGCACCATCTATGATTGGCACCACTATCTCGCGGTGATCCAGCGCAAGCCGGGAGCTCTGCGTAATGGCGCGCCGTTCGCCGAATTGCCGGAAGCGTTCAAGCGGCTGCAACAGCACCTTCTCAAGCAGCCCGGAGGCGACCGGGAGATGGTGGAGATTCTTGCCCTCGTCCTGCACCATGGTGAAGATGCGGTGTTGTGTGCCGTCGAACTGGCGCTGAGTGATGGAGCGCCGACAAAGACGCACGTGCTGAACATGTTGCACCGGCTGATCGACGGCAAATCCACGGCCACAGCAATGATCGCGGCTCCGCAGGCCTTGGCCCTGGACCGGGAGCCACGTGCCGACGTCGAACGCTACGATGCCCTGCGCGAGAAGCTACAGGAGGCCCGCCATGCGTCATGATCCGGCCGGGGCGGCGATTGTCGTGATGCTGCGCGGCCTGAAGATGTTTGGCATGGCGCAAGCCGCGGGCGAGCTGATGGAGCAGGGCGCGCCAGCGTTCAATTCGGCCGTCCCCATTCTCTCACAGCTGCTCAAGGCGGAAACCGCCGAGCGCGAGGTTCGATCGGTTGCCTACCAGCTGAAGGCGGCGCGCTTCCCCGTCTACAAGGATCTGAGCGGTTTTGATTTTGCGTCCAGCGAAACCAATGAAGCCCTGGTGCGCCAGCTTTACCGGTGTGAGTTCATCGAAAACGCCGACAACGTGGTCCTCGTCGGCGGTCCGGGCACCGGCAAGACCCACATCGCCACGGCGCTTGGCGTGCAGGCGGTTGAACACCATCGCAAAAAGGTTCGGTTCTTCGGGACCGTCGACCTGGTCAATGCGCTGGAGCAGGAGAAAACTCAGGGCCGATCGGGTCAGATCGCGGATCGGCTGATGCGGTGCGACCTCGTAATGCTCGATGAATTGGGCTATCTGCCGTTCAGCCCCTCCGGCGGCGCGCTGCTTTTCCACCTGCTGAGCAAGCTTTACGAACGGGCCTCTGTGGTCATCACCACGAACCTGAGCTTCAGCGAATGGGCTGACGTGTTCGGCGACGCTAAGATGACGACCGCCATGCTCGACCGCCTCACCCACCACTGCCACATCGTGGAAACCGGCAATGACAGCTTCCGCTTCAAAGCCAGCTCGGCCGCCAACAAGGGCCGAAAGGAAAAGGCCAAGAACTTGACCCCGGTATGACCCGCAAACCATAAATTCACCCGGGTCAGTTCTCGGTGGAAAACCCGGGTCAGTTCTCAGCGAAAATCAACAGCTTAGCTTCACTTTCGAAGAGTTGCCTCAATATTCCCCGCCTTGATCTTGCGATCCAGAAAATTCCAGCATCGCTCACAAGGACCGGTCTGGCTTGAGGTCCACCGCTGGAAGGGAAATCTGGAGGCATGTTTACTCCATAGGCGCATTACCAAGGTTCAGCTATGAGCGCTTCTGCTTGCGATAGAGTCCTGCCTTTCGTTGGAAGGATAGCGGGTCCTCAGACGGAAGCGTGAAATGATCGTTCGGAACTCGGATAGGCTTAGGACAGGTATTCCGACAAAAATGTAGGCTTGGGCCATTTATTCGGGCCGCCTGGGACAGGTATTCTGGCAAGCGATGACAAGATATCAATGGGTTGGGGAGTAGCCTTGGGACAGGTATTCGGACACCCTACAGCAGTAGTAGGGCACCCTCTCGGTGTGCCCGCTGTTCCCCTACGGTGCGGCGGTTTCGCGAAAGAAGCGAACCATTTCCCGGCTGGCATCAGGACCGTGTGGATCCGTATACGATCCCTCGGGGCTGCCACCGGCCCAGGCGTGCTGTGCTCCATGAAGAACCCATTGCTCAACGACGGGCCTCCCGGCAGCGTCGGCATGAACGGCGCGCGTAAATGAGTGTCCCCCCGGCACCCGACCTTTTTCCAGTCGCGCTCTAAGTCGGGCACTGCCGGCGGCCTGCGCGGCGACAGCGTCTCCATTCCTCGGATTTACCGTCGTGTCTCTGTCGCCATGAAAGACGATGGTCGGCACAGGCCTCCCTCGCTCCAAGCCGGCCGTTGCGCCAGCGGCTCCCTGGCGCATCGCGTGGAAAGCGGAAGGCATGTCTGTCGCCGCTCCGCAGGGAAGACCCGAGTGCACGCCAATGGCGGCATAGAGGTCCGGGTAGGCGTTGCCCATGATTGCAGCGGCAGCCCCACCGGCGGAAAGCCCCGCGAGAAAGACCTGGTTCGGATCGACGGAATAGTTATCGATCACCTTGCGTGTCATGCCCGCGATGATGGACGGCTCACCCGCCCCTCGCCTCTGGTCAGCTTCTTTGAACCAGTTCCAGCACTTCTGCATGTTCGCTGAGCCGACCTGCCCAGGATAGACGACCAGAAAGTTTTGTTCCTCCGCGATCTCGTTCATACGCGTGCCGATGGCGAAGTCGTCCGGAGACTGTGTGCAGCCGTGCAGCATCACCACCAGCGGGAGGAGTTGCCCGGTTCGATAACTGCTGGGCACGTACAGCTTGTAGGGGCGGCTTCCGGCTTCGTTGGTGAACGTGTCTGCCAAAAACTGCGCGCCGGCAGGCACTGTCACCGATGCCGTAGGCACGCTGACCTTTCTGCGGACCAGGTCTCGCAAGTTCACCTTGCCCAAGAAGTCCCGCGAGCGTTCGCGCGTTCGCTGGGCAGCGGGTGCCCCGACAGGCTCAGCCACCCCGTCGATCGTAGGCGCTGTGTGCTCTTGCTTCAGATGCAGGTCATCATCTGCTGGCGCCAACCCGCCGAGCGTTCGTTGAATGGCCGCGGTGGCATCCATCAGACGGCCAGTGCTGATGAGATCGGTGACGCCGCTGAGGCGGTTGAGGAGATTGCTGAGCATATCTGTCGATCTTTCTAAGGGAGCCCTAATGGGCATTCCCGTTCGGAGCCGAAATTCGGCCTCCGTCTTGAGTGCGCCGTGAATGGTTAGTTTCGGGCCGCTGCTCAGTGCGTGCGGTCGGCTAGCGCCTTCCGGACCTCGGGCGTGGTGTGCAGCGCTCCAAGCACCGTGATTGAGGCGATGGCTGATCGGGCAAGCTCAGGACTCACATCGGCTGCGATGGTGGCCAACCCGAGAACATTGATGTGCAGAGGCTCTCCCGTAGCCACCGCGCTTTCCAAGTCTGCCCTTGTATAGTGCCGGAGTCCGAGATCCAGGCCCCTTCGAGAGACCGACTTGCGGACAGGCTCCGTGTGTCGCTCGAGTTGGTTCCGAATGGCGGTGCGGATGAAATCAGTCCGGTTCGAGTAGAAGCCGTCCGCCACCATCAGGTCGATATGCCCGAGATCAACGTAGCCGAGATTGATTGTGATCTTCTCACTGTCGGCCGTTTTCACCCGTAAATCGTGCCCATCAACCGGCATTTCGCCATCCCTGCACCATCCATGTGGATGGTATATGGAAGCGGTGCACCACATTCAATAGGGAAGGCGCCGGAAAAGCCTCAGGAGTTCCTGGGACGCTGCGAAGGCTCGGTTATGCGGAGCCAGGGTGATGGCAGGCTTCCAGCCAGGGGCACAACCGAGATATCTGGCCTCAATGCTCGACTATCTGCTGCCCCTCCACACACACGCGGTTCCGTCCCGTGCGCTTGGCCTCATACAGAGCACGGTCGGCTCGGTCGATCAGCGCGCCCGAACTTTCGCCAATGCGCATCTGCGCGACACCGATTGACACGGTCACGTACGCATAACCCTGGCCCCCGCCACGCGTCGCCAGCTTCTTCGTGGAAATCGCGCCACCGATCTGACGTGCGACGCTGGCTGCCGCGTTCAAGTCCGCGCCGACCAAAAGAACGGCGAACTCTTCGCCACCGAAGCGGGCGACCATGTCGCGCCCCTTCACGTTTTCGGCGAGCAGGCGCGCGACAAGGCGGAGGACAAGATCGCCGACACGGTGACCATGCAGATCATTGAACCGCTTGAAGTGGTCCACATCCATAAGAAGCAGCGATAGCGGCTTGAGATCGGAGCTATCACCGGTCGCTTCAGCAAGAATGCGCCTGAGCCGCGTGTCGAACGCACGCCGGTTAGAGAGGCCCGTGAGCCCATCCGTGGTGGCTTCCCGCTTCGCTTCCGATAGTGTCTTGCGCAATTTGTCGATGCGCGCTGCAGATGCGGAAAGCTGATTTTGAAGCTCGCGATTACGCTCAGCCGCTCGGGCCGTTTCCGACGTCAGAGTCATGATCGCACGGACCAGACCGTCATGCGTACGGTCCTGTTTGAGATCCGCGGCCCCCTGAGCCAGCGCATCCCCATAATGGCGAAGCGCTACCTGCCCTCCCGCCACCTGATCGACCAATGTCTGCGCCACGTCCTGCAGCGCATCGGATTCCATGCCGATTACGTCGAGTTCCGTTTCAGCGCCCGCAAGGAATTCCGCGTACAGCCGATCCATCAGCGCCGAGGTTAAAGGTTGACCGCTCTGCAACAGCGTTTGGATGCGCCGTGTCAGCTCAGGGTTTGCTTCGCTCAGGTGCACGAACCATAATTCGTAATGTCGGGGCGTCGGCAGCACGCGATGCTGGCGCATGTCCGCCAGTACGGTCGCGCCGAGCCGGAAGAAGTAGTCGGCGCGTGCATCCTCAACGGAGGAGGCCGCACCCGGGCCGGAACCGTCGGCAAGTCTTACCGAATTCGCGGTCAGCATCGCTTCTCAGGGCTGTTGGGGTCAGCCCGTAGTTGCTAAGAGCGGGCGCTTAACATTCCGTAAAGCTGCGCATCCGGTGGCGTTGCGGTCAGTGAAAGAAACGTCCGGCATCGATGACGACTGTCTGTCCGGTCATCGTATCGGTGCGGCACATCGTGACGACCATGTCCGCGCAATCGTCCTTATCCGCAGCGCGCTTCAACAAGGTTCCCTTCGTGCTGCTTTCGACCTGCTCGGGCCGGAGATTTGCCGTCGCGCGCGTGCCCTCCAGCAGGCCGGGCGCCACGCAGTTGACGAGGATCTCCGGCGCAAGCGCGACCGCCATGCAGCGGGTCAGATGGATCAGGCCGGCCTTGGAGACGGCGTAAGCGATGGATGAGCCGGTCGGCCCCAGTCCGGCCACGGATGAGATATTGACGATGCGGCCATGCCCCTGCCGCTTCATGACAGGCGCCACAGCCTTCATCAGCCGCATCGGGCCCGTAAGATTGATCGCCATGATCTTCTCCCAGACCTCGATCGTCATTTTGTCGAGATCGGGGAAGGGAATTGCGATATTGAAGGCCGCATCGTTCACGAGGATATCGAGCCGGCCGAAGCGTGCGGTGACATCCGATACGAGTTTATCGACAGCCTCCTGGTTGGTCAGTTCGCAGGCGAAGGCGGCGGCGTTCACCTGATGCCTGGCGGTCAGCTCGCCGGCAACGGTTTCCGCTGGCGCGCGGCTCTGCGCGTACACAACCGCGATGTGTGCGCCGTTCTGCGCCAGGGCGTGGCAGATGCGCTGCCCCAGCCCGCCATTGCCGCCGGTCACGACCGCGACCATGCCTTGAAGGTCCATGCGCTTCCTCCTGGTTGTCTGTCGCCGCAGTGTTCGATGTTCCAGGGAGGATCGCAATCCAGAGGTTGCAGCGGTTGTTCGCGCGCTCCGGCGGGTCCGCGTCGCGATCGATCCCTAAACCTTACGCCCCACCGCCGTCGATCGTCAGGATTGTGCCGGACGTGTAGCCCGAGCGCTCGCTCGCCAGGAAAGCGACCGCATTGGCGATCTCCTCCGGCGTTGCAGCGCGGCCGAACGGCATGCCGGACAGAAGCTCCGGCCAACGTTCTGCATCCCCGAGTTCCTTCGCCGCGCGGTCTCGCTGCAGCATGATCAGCCGGTCGGTCGCGACGGGACCGGGATTAATGCCGACCACGCGCAGCCCATCATTCGGAGCGGCCCGCCCAAGCGCGCGGGTGAAGCCCATCAGCGCCGCATTGCCGGTGGCGCCGGCGATGTAGCCGGGCGGAAACTTCTCGCCCGCCGCGCCGATCACGTTGACGATCACGCCCGCGCGGCGTGCCGCCATGCGCGGATAGATCGCGCGGCACAGGGAGATGAAACCGAACACTTTCAGATCCCAGGCACGGCGCCAGGTGTCGTTATCAACTGAAACCAGATCGCCGGGCGGAATCGCGCCGGCATTGTTGACCAGGATGTCGATCTCGCCGGCCTGATCGGCGACCCGGCGCACGGCCTCATCGCTCGACAGATCCGCCGCGATGTGACGCACGTTGACCTGCCGCTTCGCACGGATCGCCTCGGCCGCCTGCGCCAGCGTGGCCGCATCGCGAGCGACAATCGTGACGTCGCAGCCTTCCTCGGCCAGCAGGGCGGCGGCGGCACGCCCGATGCCCTTGGACCCGCCTGTGATCAGAGCGCGCTTGCCCGCGAGGCCGAGTTCCATCTCAGGCTGCCTTCCTGGTGCCGGTCCGGGCGTTCCGCCACGTTTGGCACGCGTCGCCGAAGGCGCGCAGGATGGCTAGGCTGTGCGGGTTATCGGCAAAGGCCCATTCGGGGTGCCACTGCACGCCGTAGGCAAAGCCGGGCGCGCTGGCGACGCGCACCGCCTCGATGGTGCCGTCGGGCGCCACAGCCTCGATCTCCATTCCAGGCGCAGGGCGGTCGATCGCCTGTCCGTGCAGGGAGTTGACCGTGATCTGCGGCGCACCGATCAGGGCGGCGAGACAGCCCGATAGTTTCACCGGATGTTTTGGTCCGTATTTCTGCTCCAGCGAGCCAGGGCCGGAGCGATGGTCCGCCCGTCCGTCCAGTTCATGCACGGTCTGGTGCAGCGTGCCGCCAAGCGCGACGTTGAGTTCCTGAATGCCGCGGCAGATTGCGAGCACGGGCATCCCGCGGGCCACAGCCTCCCGGATCAGCGGCAGCGTTGTGGAATCGCGGGCGTCGTCGTGAAGCTCCGGCGTACGGCTTTCCCCACCCTCGTAGTGGCTGGGATGCACGTTGCTGGGGCTGCCAGGCAGCAGAAGCCCGTTCAGACGGTCCAGAATGCCGATCTGGTCCGGACCCAGCGGCGGGATCATGACCGGAAGCACGCCGGCGCCGTGGAACAGCGCCTCGGCGTAGCGGGCAGGGGTTTCGTGCCACAGCATGTCATTGCGGGTGCGGGCGCAGGCGGGAATGCCGACGAGCAGGGTCATGGTGCGCATCATGTAGGGGAAACGCGCCGTGTCGAGGGGGCGCACCGCATCAAGGCTGCCATGCGGGCGAACGGATATGCTCCGGCAGGAATCCGACTCCCACGATGCGGGCGAGCAGGTAGCGTATCTGAGGCAATTTGGTGAGTGTCCGAAGGGGAAGCGGTGCATGCGGCTGCTTTTTGCTGGACAGCACCGGGCGGATCACCGCGTTCTGAATCAGACGCTGCATGCCCTGGGTGAGCCGGGTCGGTGTTTCGCGCCGACGCTGCACCAGCCGAAGAACCTCCGGCCCCGGCGTGCCGTTGCGCAGATGCGGTGCCAGGATGTTTGCCGTAGCGACCGCATCCTGGATCGCGAGATTGATGCCCACGCCGCCGACCGGCGACATGGCATGCGCTGCATCACCGATCAGAAGCAGGCCCGGCCGGTACCACTCACGCGCGCGATTGATGGTCACGGTCAGAAGTTTCACGTCATCCCAAGTATGAATCTCCTGGACCCGATCAGCGAAGGCGGGAACGAGTTCGACAATCGAGGTGCGAAACGCCTCCAGGCCCTTGGCTTTCAGCGCATCCGTGCCGTCCTTTGGCACGATGTAGGCGCATTGCCAGTAATCGCCCCGATCCAGCGTAATGAACATGTGGCCGGCCCCGATCGTGCCGAGCGCGGCTATCGGATCGGTCGGTTTGCGCGGCAGGCGCAGCCACAGCACATCCATTGGCGCGCCAATATCAAACACCTTGAAGCCGGCTTCCGCGCGGAGCGTCGAATGCCGACCGTCAGCCGCCACAACCAAATTCGCACGTATCTCCTGCTCTCCATCCGGCCCATGCGCGCGGACGCCACACACCACGCCGCCGTCAGTGATGGCGCCCGTCGCTTCGGTGCTCATGAGCAGGTGGAAGTTCGGGTATTGCCGCGCGTGGGCGGAAAGGAAATCGAGGAAGTCCCATTGCGGCATGAAGGCGATGAAGCCGCAGCGCGTGGGCAAGTGCGAAAAGTCCGCCATGGTGATCAGATCAGGTCCAACGCGGCCGGATATAGTGACGGCTCTGGTGTGTGGGCGCACCAGGAACTGATCAAGCAGACCGAGTTCCGCGAGCAGATCGAGCGTGGACGGATGAATGGTGTCGCCGCGGAAATCACGCAGGAAGTCGGCGTGCTTTTCCAGGACCGTGACATCGATTCCGGCGCGGGCGAGCAGGAAGCCGAGCATCACGCCTGCGGGACCGCCGCCAACAATGCAGCAGGTTGTTGTGCGGATCATGATTTTGCCGCGGCGATTTCCATTGTCAGACTATTATCCCTCAATCCGTACACCCGGATGAAAATGCGCATACACCCGTCGGGCTGTTTCACGGCTAATGCCCGGCGCGGCCTCAAGATCCGCAAGTCCCGCCATCCTCACGCCCCGGGCGGAGCCGAAGTGATTGAGCAGCGCGCGCTTCCGCGCCGCGCCGATGCCGGCAATTTCGTCGAGTTCGCTTTGCGTCAGCGTGCGCGACCGTCCGGCGCGATGCGTGGTGATGGCGAACCGATGTGCCTCATCGCGCAACCGCTGGAGGAAGTACAGCACCGGATCGCGCGGGGGCAGCTGGAACGGCTCGCGGCCGGGAAGATGGAACCATTCACGTCCGGCATCGCGATCGGGACCCTTGGCGATGGCGACGATCGGCAAATCCTGCACGCCGAGGTCCTGCAGGATTTCCAGCACGGCCGACAACTGGCCCGCGCCGCCATCGATCAGCACCAAATCGGGCCAAGCCGGCGTCTCCCCCGCCTCCTGCTCTTTCAGCGCGCGACCGAAGCGGCGCTGCATCACCTCCCGCATCATGGCGAAGTCGTCGCCGGGGGTGACGGGACCGCGGATGCCGAATTTGCGGTACGCGGATTTGTTGAACCCTTCGGGGCCGCCGACGATCATCACCCCGTACGGGTTCGTCCCCATGATGTGGCTGTTGTCGTAGACCTCGATGCGGTCGGGCGGTGCGGGCAGACCGAACACCTGCGCCACGGCCTCCAACAGCTTGGCCTGGCCTGCTGATTCGGCCAGCTTGCGTTCCAGCGCTTCCCGCGCATTGGTGGCGGCGTGCTGGACGACGGCGTGCTTCTCCCCGCGTTGCGGCACCAGGATCTCGACTTTGCGGCCTGCTTTCAGACTCAGCGCTTCGGCGACGAGCGCCTGTTCCGGGATGTCCGTGCTGAGCAGAATGCAGGGCGGCGGCGGCTTGTCGTCGTAGAACTGGGCGATGAAGGCTGCGAGCACCTCGCCCGCCTCATCCTGCCTTGCGTGCGTGGGAAAGAACGCGCGGTTGCCGTTGTTGCGCCCGCCGCGAACGAAGAAGACCTGAACGCAGGTTTGCCCGGCATTCTGCCAGGCCGCCATGACATCGGCGTCCTTCAGGCTGGCCGGGTTAATCACGTCATTGCCCTGCACGAAGGTCAGTGCGCGGATGCGGTCGCGGACCGCAGCGGCATGCTCGAATTCCAGGTTCTCCGCGGCATGTTCCATCTCGGAGGCCAGATCGCGCTGCACGTCGGCGGACTTGCCCTCCAGGAAAGCCTTCGCCTGGCCGACAAGGCGGCCGTAATCGGCTTCGCTGATACGGCCGACGCAGGGCGCGGAGCACCGGCGGATCTGAAACAGCAGGCAGGGGCGGTGGCGGTTGGCGAAGACCGTGTCGGCGCAGGAGCGGAGCAGGAAGACGCGCTGCATGGCCGTAACGGTCTGGTTCACCGCCCAGGCGGAGGCGAAGGGCCCCCAGTAGCTGCCCTTGCGCAGCCGGGCGCCGCGATGCTTGGCGATCTGCGGAAACGGGTGGTCCTCCGTCAGCATCAGCCAGGGGTAGGACTTGTCGTCGCGCAGGACGATGTTGAAGCGCGGCTTGAGGCGCTTGATGACATTCGCCTCAAGCAGCAGCGCCTCGGCCTCGGTGTGGGTGGTGACGATCTCCATCGACGCGGTTTCGGAGACCATGCGGCGCAGCCGTTCGGGCAGGCGAGCCGGCTGGGTATAGGCGGTGACTCGCTTTTTGAGGCTGCGGGCCTTGCCGACGTAAAGGGCATCCCCCTTGGCATCGAGCATCCGATAGACGCCAGGGCTGAGCGGCATCGTCGCGAGGGCGGCCTCGATGACCGTATGACCAGTGGTCGGGGGTGAATCACTCATTGCTCAGGCTGCGGGCCGCAGAGCTGCATCTTTCCACTGAATCTGTGGATAAGTCTGTGGGCCCACACTGTCACAGAAGCGTGACATTGGCTTCAACCCTGGCATTCTGCCGGTTTGCACGAAAAATAGGCATACACGTAAGTCATTGAAAATACTATGCGAACAACGTTCTAGCGCCGCCGGCTCGTTGCAAAATCCGCCGGATTGAGGGTGCTCGCGCGGGGAGCGATTCTCGGTTTGAGAGACGTGGACAGAATCGCTGGCGTTGGAGCGGGTTACAGGCCGCAACGGTCTTGACACACGAAAAGTTCAAGGAAATGTCAACGAACTTGGTTGCAAAGGTAGATCGGGCTACTGCCAGGGGTTGATATTTTTGCGACGAGTGCACGTGTTTCGGGACGCGTCTCACTCGTCCTCGGCGGATGACAAGCGCCCCGATTTCCACTGCAAATGCTGACCACCATCCAGCGCGAGCATCTGGCCCGTCACGGACGGAAATTCCAGAAGAGCGATGGCGGCGCGGGCTATTTCGTCGGGAGAGGTGCCGCGATGCAGGGGCGTGGAGGCGCACTGGCGCGCGAACTGCTCCGGCGTCTGAAGGCTGTTGGGCAGGGCGGGGCCAGGGCCAATGCCATTGACCCGGATGCGCGGCGCCAGCGCAAGCGCGAGCGCCTGCGTCAGACCCCAGAGCGCGTATTTGGAGACCGTGTAGGAAACGAAGTGCGGCGTCACCGACCAGACCCGCTGGTCCAGCATGTTGACGATGGCGCCCTCAGCCTCGGTCGGGAGCGCCGTCGCGAAGGCCTGCGACAGGACGAAAGCAGCCCGTAGGTTCGGCTCCATGTGCGCGTCCCAGGATGTGCGGGTGACGGTATCCCACTCGTCGCGCTCGAAGGTGCTGGCGTTGTTGATCAGCACCCCGATCGGTCCGAGCGCGCGTGTGGCCGCGGGAAGCAGGGCAGTGGCTTCATCTTCGCGAGCGAGGTCGGCCTGGAGCAGCACGACGGGACGGCCGAGCTCGCGGATGGTGGCGGCGGTTTGCTCGGCAGCGCCGCGGCTGCCGCGATAATGAAGCGCGACAGCAAAGCCGGAGTCAGCAAGTGCGATGGCGATGGCAGCGCCGAGGCGCTGGGCGGCGCCGGTGACCAGCGCGGCGCGGGGAATGGCGGGGGAGATCACGGCGGTTGGCTTCGTCCTCGTCGGAGCGCAAAGCTAAACCACGGGAGGGCGCATATGCGAACCGTCAGGATCGGCTCGGGGGCGGGGTATTCCGGTGACAGGATCGATCCCGCGGTGGAATTGGCCGAGCGTGGGGATGTCAGCTACCTGGGCTTCGAATGCTTGGCAGAACGCACGATCGCGCTGGCGCAGCAGGCGCGACTGAGTGATCCCGACGGCGGCTACGATCCATTGCTGGAGGCCCGCATGGCGGCGGTTCTGCCCGCCTGCGTCGCACGGGGCATCCGCATCATCACCAACATGGGGGCGGCCAATCCGGACGCAGCCGCGGCGCGCACCGCGGAGATCGCGCAGCGTCTTGGATTGCACGGGCTGCGCATCGCGGCGGTGACGGGCGATGACGTATTGGCGGCGGTGCGGGATGCACCGATGCCGTTGATGGAACGCCCGCAAGACACGGTGGCATCGTTGGGCGAGCGCGTGATCTCGGCCAATGTCTATCTGGGCGTCGGCCCGATCGTCGCGGCACTGGAGCAGGGCGCGGACGTGGTGATCACCGGACGGGTTGCTGATCCGGCGCTGTTCGCGGCGCCGCTGGTGCACGAATTCGGCTGGGACATGGGCGATTCGGATCGGCTTGGGAAAGGCGTCGCAGTCGGCCATCTGCTGGAGTGCGCGGGGCAGATTACCGGCGGGTATTTTGCCGATCCCGGATATAAGGACGTCGCGAATCTGGCGCGGCTCGGATTTCCGCTGGCGGAAGTCACGGCGGATGGCGACGCAGTGATCACCAAGGTCGCGGGATCGGGCGGTGCGGTCACCGTGAAGACCTGCACGGAACAGTTGCTGTACGAACTGCATGATCCGGCGCGCTATTACCAGCCGGACGTCGTGGCGGATTTTTCCGGCATCCGGCTGGAGCAGATCGGGCCTGACCGCGTGCACCTGTCGGGTGCGACGGGCACCCCGCGCACGGGCATGCTCAAAGTCTCCGTCGGGTACCGCAACTCCTTCGTCGGCGAGGGCCAGATCTCCTATGCCGGGCCAGGCTGCCTGGCACGCGCGCAACTGGCGCTCGGGATTGTTCGCGAGAGGCTGGCACTGACCGGCGTGCGTGTCAGCGAATTGCGCTGCGACATCATCGGATGGAACGCGCTGCATCCGGAACCGATGGACGCGCCGGAGCCGCCGGAGGTGCGCCTTCGTGTCATCGGCCGCACCGAAAGCCTGAGCGAAGCGTCGCGCATCGGCAACGAAGTCGAAACACTCTATACCAACGGACCGGCCGGCGGCGGCGGCGCGTGGAGGTCGGCGCGCGAGGTGATCGGGGTGGTGTCCGTGCTGATCCCGGAGGATATGGTATCCCCGCGCGTAACGATGCAGGTGAGCTGATGCAGTTGCGGGAGGTAGCGCATGCCCGGACGGGGGATAAGGGCGACATCTCGTCGATCTCGGTGATCGCGCATGAGCCGGGCGACTTCGCTTTCCTGTGCGAGCACCTCACGCCGGATCGCGTTAAGGCGCATTTTCGCGACATGGTGCGCGGCGCGGTGGAGCGATACGAGTTGCCGGGATTGGGTGCACTGAATTTCGTGCTGCATGGGACATTGGGTGGTGGAGTCACACAATCCTTGGCGCTGGACGCGCATGGCAAAAGCCTCAGCAGTTATTTGCTGTCGATGGAGTTGCCGGATACGCAGGCGGAGAAGCGGCCGTGACGCTGCCGCGCACGCCGTCGTTCCGGCTGGACGGGCGGCGCGCGCTGGTGACGGGTGCCGGGCGCGGCATCGGGCTGGCGGCGGCGGCGGCGCTTGCCGAGGCGGGTGCGGCGGTCACTTTGGTGGCGCGCACATCGGGCGAGATCGAAAGTGCGGCGCGGGAGATCGAGGATCGCGGTGGTCGTGCGGAGGCTTTGACGCTGGACGTGACGGACCATGCGCGCATGCGCGCCGCGATCGAAGCAATGCCGGCGTTCGACATCCTGGTGAACAACGCGGGTACCAACCGGCCGCGCCCGTTCCTGGATGTGACGCCGGACGATTTCGACACGATCATGGGGTTGAACGTGCGTGCCGCGTTCTTCGTCGCGCAGGCTGTGGCGCGCGGCATGGCGGCGAGTAAACGGGGCGGCTCGATCATTCACATGTCGTCGCAGATGGGGCATGTCGGCGCAGCGCTGCGCAGCGCCTATTGCACGTCGAAACACGCGATCGAGGGACTGACGAAAGCGATGGCGATCGAGCTCGCGCCGATGAAGATCCGCGTGAATGCGATCGGCCCGACCTTCATCGAGACGGAACTGACGAGGCCCTACTGGAACGACGGTGCGTTCCATCAGGAGACGCTGCGCAAGATCAAACTCGGGCGTCTGGGCACGGTGGAGGATCTGATGGGCGCCGTGGTGTTCCTGGCGTCGGATGCGTCCGCGCTGATGACCGGCGCGTCGTTGCTGGTGGATGGCGGTTGGACGGCGGAATAGAGGCGATGATTCGTTACCTAAAAAAGGGCCCATCGGAAGAAGCGGCGTTCGAGGCCGACCGCAACGTGCGGGAAACGGTGGAGCGCATCTTGGAGGATATCCGCGCGCGCGGCGACGCCGCCGTGCGGGAGATGTCGTCACGCTTCGATCACTGGGCGCCGAAGTCGTTCCGTCTGTCAGCCTCGGAGATAGAGCGCTTGGTCGGCTCGTTACCGAAGCAGGTGATCGAGGACATCCGGTTTGCCCAGACGCAGATCCGCCGCTTCGCTGAGGCCCAGAAAGCCGCATTGCGCGATATCGAGATCGAAACGCTGCCCGGCATTCGCCTGGGGCACAAGAACATCCCCGTCGCCAGCGTCGGCTGCTACGTGCCGGGCGGGCGCTATCCGATGGTCGCTTCCGCGCATATGAGCGTGCTGACCGCGAAGGTGGCCGGCGTGGCGCGGGTCGCCGCATGCACACCGCCGCTGAACGGCGAGCCTCCCGCAGCTACCGTTGCGGCCATGTCGATGGCGGGCGCCGACGAAATCTACATCCTGGGCGGGGTGCAGGCAGTCGCCGCGATGGCGCTGGGCACGGCGAACATTCCGGCCGTGGATATGCTGGTCGGGCCGGGCAACGCCTATGTTGCAGAAGCCAAGCGGCAGTTGTTCGGCCGTGTGGGGATCGACTTGCTGGCAGGTCCGACCGAGACGCTCATCATCGCCGATGACACCGCCGATGTCGAAATGTGTGCCACCGACCTGCTCGGTCAGGCGGAACATGGTCCGACCTCGCCGGCGGTGCTGCTGACCACGTCGCCCGCAATTGCCGAGGGCATCGAGGCAGAGATCGAACGGCAGCTCGCACGGCTGCCGACAGCGGACGTCGCCGGGGTGGCGTGGCGCGATTGCGGCCAGGTGATCCTGTGCGACACGGATGAGGAGATGGTGAGCGAGGCGGATCGGCTTGCATTCGAACATGTGCAGGTGCTGACGCGCGAACCGCGCTGGTTCCTCCAGCGACTGCGGAATTACGGTTCGCTGTTCCTGGGCAAGGAAACAAACGTCGCGTACGGCGACAAGGTGATCGGCACCAATCATACGCTGCCCACGAAGCGCGCGGCGCGCTACACGGGCGGGCTTTGGGTCGGGAAGTTCCTCAAGACGGTCACCTATCAAGAGGTCAGTGCGGACGCGACGGCCATGATCGGTGAATACTGTGCCCGGCTGTGCGCGATCGAGAACTTTGCGGCCCATAAGGAGCAGGCGGAATTGCGGGTGCGGCGGTACGGACGGCGGAATGCCGGTTAAGCCCCGCGTCGCGTTGTTCGTCACCTGCCTGGTCGATCTCTATCGCCCGACGGTGGGATTCGCCGCGCTGAAACTGCTGCGCGACGCGGGCTGTGATGTGGAGGTGCCGCGGGCGCAGACCTGCTGCGGTCAGCCGGCGTACAACACCGGCGATCGTGCGACTGCGCGGGACTTGGCATCCGGTATCATCGATGCTTTCATCGGATTCGACTACGTGGTGATACCGTCAGGCTCGTGCGGGGGAATGCTGCGCTCGCACCTGCCGCATTTGTTCGACGACGACCCGAACCTGCGGGCGAAGGCAGATGCACTCGGCGCGAAGTGCTACGAGCTGGTGAGTTTCCTGGCGGACGTGCTGAAGATCGATCGGATCGCTTCGGTGCAGGCCGAAGGTGCGGTGACGTATCACAATTCATGCTCGGGGCTGCGGGAGCTTGGCGTGAAGGAGCAGCCGCGGCGGTTTTTGCGTGAGAGTGGCGTGGAAATTCGGGAGATGGCGGAGCCCGAGATCTGCTGCGGCTTCGGCGGTACGTTCTGCGTGAAATACCCCGAGATTTCGGTGCGTATGGTGTCGGACAAGGCGCGGGATATTGCTGAGACGGGCGCGCCCACCGTCCTGGCGGGCGACATGGGGTGTCTGCTCAACATTGCGGGGCGTCTGACGCGCGAGGGCAAGCCCGTTGCGGCGCGTCACGTGGCGGAGGTGCTGGCGGGGATGACGGATCAGGTGCCGCCGATCGGGGCGGGGACGCGGGAGAAGTAATTCGCTACTGCCGAACGAACTGGATGGTGCAGGGGCGGCCTTCGACACGCGTGCCGCTGCCGAACGAGCCATCGAAATGTGCATCGATGAAGTAGCTGTAGGGGGTACCGCGCGGTGTGTCGCGCCCCGGCACATATTCTTTCGAGCCCGTGTGTCCCTGCGCGAGCAGCCGGCTCTGCCCATCCGGACCGATATTGCCATCGATCTGCAGCGAGACCGGCTGACCGGGGCTGCCATAGACCCCGTGCAGCACGCCGTTGCTGACGGTACTCATGAAATGGAAGTTGTAACCAAGCGCGTCGCGGATATTGGAGCAGGAGAGGGTAGTCGCCCAATTGCCATCGAACGCTGTGGTCGCGGCAGGCGCGGCAGCAGGACAAAGAAGGATCAGGACAGCGAGTGCAGTTCTGTACTTCAGAGCTGGGGGCTGATTTTGAGGTACCGCGACGGCGAAGAAGACCAAGACCGACCAATCCGACGCCAAACACGGCGATGGTCCCAGGCTCCGGAACGGAGGCATGTGGGACCCCAACCGTAAAGCCGTACCAGTCTTCGAAGGTCGGATTTGTCCATGTGATGGACGTATAGGTTCCACTAAACTGGATCGTGCCGTTCCCTTCTTGACCGCACACCGCGTCGGTCCCGCAGAGATAAATGCTGGAGCCGCCATATTCCGCCGACGGCCCCCCACTTTCGATCGCGAATGGCTCAGCCGCCGTGAATTGGTAGCTGGCGACGATCCCGCCCTGTCCTAGGCTCCAGATCGCCAAGACCGGGTCCGTGACCGGGTGGGAGAACGTGACGGTGTCAGTCAGACCGTAAGGACCGCCAAACTGCTGAATGATGCCGTTCGCGCCGGGCGGTGCATTCCCAATGGTGCCTCCGCTGAAAGTGGGCGGGGAGGGCTGCCAGCTCGGGTAGTTATAGAAAAGGTTTTCCACCTCTCCGCTGTCGGACACTCCTGTCGCTCCGGCCGAGCCGCTGGCGCTGCCAGGGCTAGAGAAGGCGTTTCCCTGTATGGAGGCGGTCCAAAGCGTCCAGTCGATGGTGCTGGCCGACGCCGGGCCAGCAACAATGGCGGCCGCGAACAGCAAGACGGAGGCCACGTGAAGGGAGCGCATCGGGCACCTTAATGAATATCAGACAGAATATTAGACGTTTCCCGCCTCAGTTGCAAGATTTTTAACGGTTGCCAAATACGAGGATCCGCTGGGCATCGCCTGTACGTCCAACCGGGGCAACTCCCCTCAGGCGGCGGCGCGCGATCGTGGCCGGCTCTTGTCGACCGGATAAGTGTCCTGCCCGCTCACCGTAATTTCCAACATCGAGACGGTGGGCGGCACCGGCAGCAGCGCATCGCCGTCCGTCCAGCGCCACATCGCGGCGCCGTCATGCCCGGGGGCCCACCAACCGTCCGTCAATGAGGGATGATCCAGCGAAAACGAGCGTGTGGATGCGCCGAAGCTGATGCGGTGGACCATGACGCCGAGGCGACGGCGATCCTCAATCTACGGACGTGCCGCTAATGCTCAGCAGATCGTCGCTTTCGATGTGTATTCGATGCGACCTTCACTTTGTTGGATAGGCGCGCGGCCAGGTGACCTGATCCGGCGGCCCTGGCGGCGAGGGTGGGCCCTTCTTGCCGCACGACGCGAGCAGCATGGTTGCAACCACAACCGCCACGAGAGACGCGATCCTCACAGGCGCTGCAACCAGGCAGTGGCCTGAGCGGCGACGTTCTCCGGCGCGGTTCCACCGTAACTGCGGCGGGACGCGACGGAGGCGTCCACGCTCAGCACCGAAAACACGTCGTCAGAAATGCGCGGCTCGACGCTTTGCATGTCACCAAGGCTCAATCCGGAAAGATCCACGCCCTTTCGTTCTGCTATCGCGACCAAACGGCCCGTCACGTGATGCGCCTCCCGAAACGGCAGCTTGAGCGCGCGCACCAGCCAGTCGGCCAGATCGGTGGCCGTGGCGAACCCTGCACAAGCCATCTCGCGCATCCGCGCCAGATCCGGCGTCATATCGGCCGCCATGCCGGCCATCGCGGCGAGCGACAGAGACCACGCCTCGGCAGCGTCGAAGACCGGCTCCTTGTCTTCCTGCATGTCCTTCGCATAGGCGAGCGGCAAGCCCTTCATCACCGTCAGCAATGCGATCAGATCGCCGAACACGCGGCCCGTCTTGGCGCGCACCAGCTCCGCCGCATCCGGGTTGCGCTTCTGCGGCATGATGGAGCTGCCGGTGGTGAAGGCGTCCGACAAACGGATGAACCGCCACGGGGCGCTGCACCAAATGATGATCTCCTCGGCGAAGCGCGACAGATGCATAGCCGAGATCGACGCCGCCGACAGAAACTCCAGCGCGAAGTCACGGTCCGACACCGCATCCAGCGAATTGGCCGAGGGCCGGTCGAACCCCAGTGCTGATGCGGTCGCATGACGGTCGATCGGAAACGATGTACCGGCCAGCGCCGCAGCGCCAAGCGGGCATTCGTTCAGCCGCACCCGCGCATCGAGCAGCCGGCCGCGGTCGCGCCCCAGCATCTCCACATACGCAAGGAGGTGATGGCCGAAGGTGACGGGTTGCGCGGACTGCAGATGCGTAAACCCGGGCATGGGATCGGCCGCATGAGTCTTGGCCCGTTCCGCAAGCACACGCATCAGGTCAGCAACCTGTACCACCAGCCCATCGATCGCGTCCCTGACCCACAAACGGAAATCGGTGGCGACCTGGTCATTGCGGCTACGCCCGGTATGCAGTCGCTTGCCGGCCTCACCGATGCGCTCGGTCAGACGCAATTCGATGTTCATGTGGATATCTTCGAGGGCGGTTTCGAAGCTGAAGCGCCCTGTCTCGATCTCGTGAGCCAGTGCCTCTAGACCGGTGCGGATCGTCCGTTCATCTTCGGCGCTGATGATTCCGGCCCGTGCCAGCATCGCCGCGTGCGCCAGCGATCCGCCTATGTCCTGGCGCCACAATTTACGATCGAAGCCGATGGAGGCATTGATCTCTTCCATGATGACGGAGGGGCCCGCCTGGAAGCGTCCGCCCCATTGGGCATTGGCGGCCGTGTTCCGCTGCTCCGGCGTGGTACTCAAGGAAGGAATCCCGCAGTGAGATGGAAGATGTCGCGCCGAGCGGCGCTGGCGGGCGGGACCGTAGCGGCGGTGATGGGCGGGCGCAAATGCGCTGCGATCATCGCCGGACCGCTGCCGCAATTGGTCCTGCTCAAGCCGCCGGCCCCTCCACCTTCCTTTACGTTTCAGGACGAAAACGGCGCCACCCATAAGCTGGCCGACTACCCGGGTGATGCCTTCGTGGTGAATTTCTGGGCGACCTGGTGCGCGCCGTGCACGGCGGAATTGCCGTCGCTCGACAGGCTCGCCGGCGATGTCGCCAATCAGCACATCAAGGTGCTCGCCCTGTCATCGGATCACGGCGGCGCACCGGTCGTTCGGAAGTTCTACGAACAGCACGGCATCAAGAACCTGGCGGTGCTGCTCGACCCGCAAGGCCAGGCAATGCAAGCCTTCAAGGCGCGCGGCGTGCCCACAACCTACATCATCGACACACGCGGTCTCATGCAGGCTTATGCCGAGGGGGCCGAGGATTGGGGCACCGATCCCGCGGCGAAGCGCGTGACCGAACTCGCCTCGACCTGATGCCAACGCCGCTCATGCTCGGCATGATCCTGATGCCCGAGTTCATCCAGTGCGAAGGCCTGGAACAGGTGCTGCACAATTGCCTGGATGTGGCAGGTGCGACGGATATGACGACCGTTGCATCCGTTATGGAACCGGCCGACGAGGCGCATGGTGAACGCGAACCGCCGAGCGACGGTGGCGCCGGGGACAAGAGGGTGCTGGATCGGCCGTTATGGGGCAAGCGCTGGCTCTATTTGCGTACTGCGCCGAGCTTCGAGCCGGACCGTTCACTCTATGCACACACCCCGTACGACCCGCCGCAACCGACTGAACTGACCGCGCGGCAAGGGCATGTCGTCACCGATTTCCTCAACGCCTGCCGGCAGCGCGGCGTCCGGACATGGCTGCAAGTGATGGCCGCTGCCCCGCCCGGAATCCGCGTGCAGTTCGGCGGTCCCCGGCCCCAGGATTGTGCGGTCGCAGCCGATGCGCAGGAAATCGGCCGCCGAGTCGATCGCAACGGCTCAATGGCAAACGACGCGATACGCCATTTCCTCAGCGCATTGCTGCGCGATCTGGCACGCGCCTATCCTTAGGCGGACGGATTCCGCCTCGACTGGCCGGAATACGCACCATACGATTTCAACACGCTGTTCTTCGATTACAGCCCCGATGCAATGGCGCTTGGTATGCGCCTCGGCTTCGATGTTGAGGCGATCCGTGCCGGCATGCGCCGGATCGCCGAACGGATTCCCGCGCTCGCGCAGCCAGGCGCGTTGGCTTCGCTTGCTGCGAGGGTCGATCGCACCGGTCTGACAACGCTGCTGACGCAGCATCCGGTGATCGGTCAGCATCTTGCGTTCCGAGCGGCAATCGTCGCCGACTTCATTGCGTTCGTTGGCTCCGTGACGAAAGCACTCGGCAAGCAACTGTTCCTGCAAGGGTTCCCGCCGCCCTGGAACCTGCTCTCCGGCTTCGATCCGGCCTTCAACAGCACCGTCGCCGATGCCATCGGCATCAAGGCCTACACCATGCATTGGCCGATGATCGCGCGAAACTACTACGACACACTGGTCACGCGTGGTGCACCTGCCGGCAACGAACTCGCAGCCCTGATCGTGCGCGCTCTCGCCATCGCCCCGCCGCCGTCTTCACCCGATGCGCTGCGCTATCCCGATCCCGACGAGAACCATCCGGCGGATAGCGCCGCCATCGCTGCGAAAATGGAAAGCGCACGCTCGGCCGTTCGTGGCGCCGGGTTCTGGGGGATCAGCCACGCCTATGGTCCCGACGCCGACATGATGCGCCGCTTCCGCGCGGTCGCCGGCGCATCGGGCGGACGCGTCTATCTCAACCGCTACGGCTATCTGAACGACAACAAACTGCGGATGGTCGGCGAGTTCGTAAGGGGCACCCGGTAGCGCTCTACCGCCCCTGCTGTATGGCCGATAGCAACCAGCGCCCGCCGGACACACGCACGAAGGTCCAAAGCTCCGTTGCGGTCACATGCTCGGTCGGGCTGCCATCGACAACACGGCCCGTGCCATCGCGCGTCGCGTCGATCATCGAAAACCTCATCGCGACTGTCGCATACTCCCGCCCTTGCTCGCGCCAGGACTGCGCCAAATCGCCCTGCAGCAGGTGCACGTCGCTCACCTCGTTGCGGACGCCACGGCTGACCTGGTCGGACAATTGCTCGCTGAAATAGCCGAGCATCTCCGGCGTCGTCAGTGTGGACATGCGCTGCAGGTCGTGGCGGCTCCAGGCGTCCTGCACCGCGCCGAGCGTACTTTCAAAGTCATTGTAGTCGGCTGCCGTGATCTCCAGCCCGGGCGCACCCGTACCGCCACCAGCCGGCATCGGCTGGGGGCCGGGCTGTTGGGGGGAACGGCCAAACATAGACGGACCGCTGGCGAAGGCCGGGCTCGAGCCGCGGAACAGCCGGATCAGCCAGCGAACGATAAACACGATGATGACGATCCGGATCAGCAGCCCGAACAGGCCAAAGAACCCGAACCCGCCATGGCCGAACAGCATGCTGCCAAGCCCGACGCCGATCAGCCCGCCAAGCAAGCCCGACCCGAAGCCTGATCGGTAATACCCGCGGTTGTACCCGTAGCCGGAACCATATCCCTGCGACTGTCCGGGTGTCATGCTGCGCTGGATCGGCGAGGCCCCATAGGGCGCTGTCCGCGTCACCGACGGTGCGGAGAAAGTGTAGCTGCCGCGGCTGCCGAACGACCCGCCCGAGCCGGCACGGGCCTGCGCCAAGCCAGGACTCAGAACCAGCATCAGCGCGGCAAAGAGAGCGAGAATGATGGACGTGCGGCGCATCACGGCGGATCGCCCTTCTGTGATCACGCCCGAAATATAAGCACGGCCCCCGCGCCCTGACAGGGGAACCACTGAGGCGAGGTTAGCCTGCCTCTGCCCGCTTCGCCTGTGCACGCTTCAGGCGGCGCTTGATGACCTGCACGCCCTCAGGCAGGCGCCGGTTCGGCGTGGAGAGCAGGTATGCGTCGATGCCGCCTTTGGCCTCGACCGTGCGAATGGCACGGGTGGACAGGCGCAGCCGGATCGGCGTGCCGAGGATGTCGGACAGAAGCGAAGTGACCTGCAGGTTCGGCAGGAAACGGCGGCGGGTCTTGTTATTGGCATGGCTGACGTTGTTGCCGGTCAGCACGCCCTTACCCGAGATCTGGCAGCGGCGGGACATCACGCATTCCTAAACTCGCGAGAAGCCGGGGCTTATGGCCAAGCCATCCCGCCGCGTCAAGCCGCGGGCAGGCGAACGGTAAAGCGGGCGCCCAGCACACTCCCGTCCGGAGCGCGGCGGTTTTCGGCGATGATCCGGCCGCGCAGCGCCTCCACGATCTGGCGGCTGATGGACAGTCCCAGGCCGGAATGGGTGCCGAACCGCTCTTCCCGCGGCCGCTCGGAGTAGAAGCGGTCGAAGATCTGCTCCAGCTTCCCGTCGGGTATGCCGGGGCCCTCATCGTCGATTGTGACCTCCACGATGCCGTCGTCCTCATGGGCGTTCACCAGGATCCGACCCCCCGGAGGGCTGAAGGACTCCGCGTTGTTGAGCAGATTGCGGAACACCTGCACCAACCGGTCCTCCACACCGCGTACCGACAGTCCCCGCTCCGGCCCCATGACGTCGATCCGAGGGTCCTGCTCGCCGCGCGTGGCATCATGCAGTTCCTTCAGGGTGCGGAGCATGGGTGCCAGGTCCACCCGTTCCGTGATGACGCGCGACAACTCCGCGTCGACGCGGGAAGCATCGGACACATCGCTGATCAGCCGGTCCAGCCGGGTCACGTCATCGGTGATGATGGCGAGCAACTGGCGCTGGCGGCCCTGATCCTCGATCCGGCGCAGGGTCTCGATGGCGCTGCGAATGGAGGACAAGGGGTTCTTGATCTCGTGCGCCACGTCGGCGGCGAAACGCTCGATCGCGTCCATCCGCGCCCACAGAGCGGCGGCGGAATCGGCCAGCGCCACCGCCAGCGCCCCGACCTCGTCCCGGCGACGGAGCAAAGACCGCGGGACGCTGCCCGTGCGGCCCTGTCCCTCGCGCATTTCCATGGCTGCCTCGGCCAGGCGAAGGATGGGCCGGGCGATGGTCAACGACAGGTACCAGGAAAGCAGCACCGTCAGCCCGAGCGCCAGGCCGAACAGGCCGAGAATGGACATGCGGATGGCAAACAGGCTGGCATCCACCTCTCGCGCCTCACGCGTCAGCAGAATGATGCCGACCGTGTGGCGGTCGCGCTCGATCGGCTCGGCGACGGTGACGAGCAGCCGGTTGTCATGCGTGCGGCGGATGTAGGGCGCCATTTCCCGGCTCTGGTCTGCGCTGGACAGCCGCACCTCCTCCTTCACATCGGGCTGCCATTCCGGACCGGCGCCGACGGGAGACAGGTCGATCTGATTGGGGGTCTTGTGCGGCAGCAGCGCCAGGACGTGGTCGTACACCCAGCCGATGGCCCCAAGAACCGCACCGTGGGTGATGGCCGGCGGAAGCTGCTGGGTTTCGGTGCGACCGCCAAGGTTCTGCACCGCAGAATCGGCGATCAGCGTGCCGTCCGGTCCGTAGATGCGGGCCTGGGCGTCGGGGGTCGGCTCGGTCAGCCGGTTGAGCAGCGGGCGCGCGATCTCCGGCACCAGCTTGGGGTCGGCTGGGTTGGCCATGTTGACCGCGCTTTCCGCCAGGGCACCGGCATAGATGCGCGCCTGCTCGCGCAATGCGACGACCTCGGCTTCCAGCAGTCCGTTCTGATATTGGTCCAGATAGAGCAGCGCAGCGAGAAGCAGGGCCAGCGGCAGCAGATTCACCAGCAGAACGCGCCGCAGCATGGGAGAGACCCAGCGCGGGCGAGGAACCGCGCTTTCCGGGCGATCGGCGCGCGAGAAAGCGCGCGCAGGCTGCCGGGACAGGATCGGCAGCTGGAGCAAGGTTAGCGTTCCTTATATCGGTAGCCGATCCCGTATAGCGTTTCGATCTGGTTGAACGTGTCGTCGACGTTGCGGAACTTCTTGCGGATGCGCTTGACGTGACTGTCGATGGTGCGGTCGTCGACGTAGATGTTTTCGCCATAGGCCGCGTCGATCAACTGATCGCGGCTTTTCACCATGCCAGGGCGGGCGGCAAGAGCTTTCACCAGCAGGAATTCCGTGACCGTTAGCTGGATGTCCTCGCCCTTCCAGGTGCATTGATGCTTGGTATCGTCGAGAACCAAGTCGCCGCGGACCAGCACCCCGCCGGGCGCGGCGCCCGAGCCTTCTGCGCGTGAGGCCTCATTGCGGCGAAGCAGTGCACGGATACGCTCGATTAGCAGGCGCTGGGAGAACGGCTTGGTGATGTAGTCGTCGGCGCCGAGGCGCAGACCCATCAGTTCATCCACCTCCTCATCCTTGGAGGTCAGGAAGATCACCGGCATGGAGCTGCGCTGACGCAGGCGTTGCAATAACTCCATCCCGTCCATGCGGGGCATCTTGATGTCGAGCACCGCCAGATCCACCGGCCGCGCCGTCAGACCCTGCAAGGCGCTTTCCCCGTCCGTGTACGTCCGGACCTGGAAGCCTTCCTGCTCGAGCGTCATGGAGACGCTGGTAAGGATATTCCGGTCATCGTCCACGAGTGCGATCGTGTGTTTCATCGGCTTGTTCCTTGGGCCGGCTCACGACCGGGCGCCGCATCCTGCCCCAGGATGGGCAAAAGAGGAACGGCGCGGTCAGATCACGGGTGGGGGGCGCGCCAAATCGCGCCCCCCACGGTGATCGCGCCCCGAGCGGCTGAGGATAGCGAGCTTCTCTCAGGTACATGTGTTGACCGCCATTGATGGACAAAGTGCTGCCCGTGATGAAGTCGGCGTCGTCCGATGTCAGGAACGCCACGCCTCGCGCGATGTCCCCCGCGCGGCCAAGGCGGCCGACGGGAATGCGGGCGATGATTTTTTGCAGCACGTCGGCTGGGACGGCGCGCACCATGTCTGTATCGACATAGCCGGGCGCGATGGCGTTGACCGTGATGTTGTAGCGCGCGCCTTCCTGCGCCAAAGCCTTGGTGAAACCGTGGATGCCCGACTTCGCCGCGGCGTAGTTGACCTGACCGTACTGGCCGGCCTGCCCATTGATGCTGCCAACATTCACGATGCGGCCGAACTTACGCTCCCGCATAGCGTCGAACGTCAACTTGCACAGGTTGTAGCAGGAGCCGAGATTGGTATCGATCACCGCATCCCACATCTCGCGCGTCATCCGGGCCAGCGTCCCATCGCGCGTGATACCGGCATTGTTCACCACGATCTCGATCGGTCCGATTTCCGACGCGATCTGCCCGACCGCTTCCTTGCACGCTTCAAAGTCGCACACATCGAAGCGGAAGGCACGAATACCCGTTTCCTTGGCGAAGGCGCTGGCCGCCTCCTGGTTGCCGGCGTAGTTGGCAATCACGGTGCGGCCCTGCGCCTGCAGTGCTCGGCTGATCTCGGCCCCAATTCCACGAGTGCCGCCGGTTACGAGTGCCACGCGTGCCATCTTGGTCGCCTCCTCTGTTGGTTATGGGGAGGCCACCGTAGCATGCTGCGGAGCTTGGGGAACTGCGATTGGGGTCGGTTCGAGCCGCTGTCCGGACGCGGCATCGAACACATGCAGGTGCGCGAGCGCGGGTTGCACGGTCAGCTGATCGCCGGCGGGAGCGCGGCCGGCCAGGCGCAGCGTCAATGGCGCGCCGGACGGCAAGCGGCAATGGATGACGGTTTCGGAGCCGAGCGGTTCCTTGAGGTCGATCGTGACGGGTAGGCCGCGCGGCGAACCGGGATCGGTCAGCTCGAGATGTTCCGGGCGGATGCCGATGGTCACAGCGCGTCCATCCGACCCAGGGAGCGTGCCGGGTAGCGGCAAAATCGGGCCGGCTTCGAGCCGGGCGGCGCTGCCGTTCTGCGCAAGCGTCGCGGGCAGGAAATTCATCGCCGGCGATCCGATGAACGCGGCGACATAGGTGTCGGCCGGGCGCTCGAACACGTCCATGGGTGTGGCGAGCTGGGCGGCGCGGCCGTCATGCAGCAGCAGCAGGCGGTCGCCGAGCGTCATCGCTTCGACCTGGTCGTGCGTGACGTACAGGCTCGTGACATGCAGGCGCTGCTGGAGGCGGCGGATCTCGCCACGCATTTGGACGCGCAGCTTCGCATCCAGGTTGGACAGCGGCTCATCGAACAGGAACAGCTTGGGTTCGCGCACGATGGCGCGGCCCATGGCAACGCGCTGCCGCTGCCCGCCGGACAGTTGGCGCGGCTTGCGGCTGAGCAAGGCGCCGAGTTCGAGCTGCTGCGCAGCTTCCTCGACGCGGCGGCGAATCTCGGCGCGCGACAGACCGCGGATCCGCAGCGCGTAGGCCATGTTGTCGAAAACCGTCATGTGCGGATAGAGCGCGTAGTTCTGAAACACCATCGCGATATCGCGCTGCGACGGATCGACGCCGGTGATGTCGCGCCCGTCCAGAATGATGCGCCCGGTGGTCGGCTGTTCGAGACCCGCGACAATGCGCAAGAGCGTCGACTTTCCGCTTCCGGAGGCGCCGACGATGACGAGCATCTCCCCATCATCCAGGCGGAGATCGACAGTCTCCAGCACCTTGGTGGCGCCGAAGCTTTTGCTGACGCCGCTGATTTCGAGCGTGGCCATCTATTTCTCGCCTTCCGTCAGGCCGGCGACGAACCAGCGCTGCATCGCGACGACGACGATCACCGGGGGGATCAGCGCGAGCACCGCGGTGGCCATGACGCCGGACCAGTCGGTGTCACCCTCGACGCTGATCATGCGCGTGATGCCGATGGCGATGGTGTCGAGGGTCGGCGTGGTCGCGACCAGCAGCGGCCAGAGATATTGGTTCCAGCCGTAGACGAACAGGATGACGAACAGCGCGGCGATATTGGCGGCTGATACCGGCAGCAGGATGTCGCGCAAGAAGCGCAGCGGCCCCGCGCCATCCATGCGCGCGGCTTCCACCAGTTCATCAGGAATCGCCGCGAAGATCTGACGGAACAGCAGTGTCGCGGTGGCGGAGGCGATCAGCGGAATCGTCAGGCCGCTAAAGGTGTTGATCATGTGAAGATCGGACATCACCGCGTAGGTGGGAATGATGCGCACCTCCACCGGCAGCATGAGCGTGATGAAGATGATCCAGAACGCCGTGCGGCGGAACGGAAAGCGGAAGAACACGACGGCAAAAGCGGACAGCACCGAGATGACGATCTTGCCCAGCGCGATGACCAAAGCCATGCCGGCGGAGATCAGCAGCATGTGCCAGACGGGGACCGTACCCATGCCGCCGGCGCGCAGGACGCGGCCATAGGCGCTGAGCCCGTACGGACCGGGAATCAGCGACAGATCGCCGCGCAGGATGGCGCCGGAGTCCTCCGTGGATCCTGCAATGGCCAGCCACACGGGCAATGCAAAGAGCAGGACGCCGAGACACAGCACGGCGTGGGCGAGATAGTCGGGGCGATCCGTACGGCTCATGCCGGAGCCTTCTTGCCGATGAAGCGGAACTGAATGGCGGTCAGGACGATGACGCCGATCATCAGCAGCACCGATTGCGCCGAGGAGCCGCCGAGGTCCAGATTCACGACACCGTCCCGATAGACCTTCACCACGAGCGTATCGGTCGCCTCGGCCGGCCCGCCCTGGGTCAGCGCCCAGATCGTCGCAAACGTATCGAACGCCGCGTAGGTCAGGTTCACAACGATCAGGAAGAAAGTGGTGGGCGCGAGCAGCGGGACGGTGATGGTGCGAAAGCGTCGCCAGCCCTTTGCGCCGTCCAGCCGCGCGGCTTCGATGACCGCGCGCGGGATGGATTGCAGCCCGGCGAGGAAAAAGATGAAATTGTAACTGACCTGCTTCCAGGCGCTTGCCAGCACCACCAACAGGAACGCCTGCTCGCCATTGACCGCATAATCCCACGCGACGCCGTGGTGATTGAGCCAGCTTCCGAGCAGCCCGACCTGGGGGTTGAGAATGAAAAGCCATAGCATGGCGGAGATCACTGGCGCGACGGCGTAGGGCCAGATTAGCAGCGTGCGGTAGATGGCGCGGCCCTTGATCTCACGGTCGGCAAAGACAGCAAGTGCAAGCGCTACCGCCATGGAAAGCCCGGCCACGCAGGCGCAGAACAGCAGCGTGCGGCCGATCGCGCCCACGTAATGTGAGTCGCTGAACAGATCAGAGAAATTCGACAACCCGACGAAGACGGAGCCTTCGCCGAACGGGTCCTGTGTGGTGAGGCTGAAGTACATCGCCTCACCCGCCGGCCAGTAGAAGAAGATGAAGGAGATGACGAGCTGCGGGATGACGAGAAGGGCCGGAAGAAGCCGGCCGTCAAACAGGGTGCGGCGTTCCATGCGATATCGGGGAGCGCCTACGCGCTCCCCGTCACCCTTATGCCTTCACCGAGCGTGCGAACTGCTTGAGCACGGTGTTGCCGCGCTCGGTCGCGTTGTCCATTACCTGCTGGGCGGTCATGCCGCCTTGCAGCGCCTTCTCGAACTCCTCGGAGATAATGTTGCGGATCTCCGGCAGCCGGCCGAGACGAATGCCGCGCGAGTTGGGCGTGACGTGCCCACGTTCGAGCTGCTGGACGGGGAGCTGGGTCCCTGGGGTTTTGTCGAAATAGCCGGAGCTCTGCATCTCCTTCGCACCGGCAAGCGTCACCGGGACGTAGCCCGTGGCCTCGGCCCAGGTGGAATCCACTTTCGGCTGGCCAATGTATTTCAGGAACAGCGCCAGCGCCTTGTATTCCGCAGCGGTGCGATTAGGCGCGGTCATGGCCCAAAGACTGGCGCCGCCGATGATGGAGTTGATCGGCTGCTTGATGATGGTTGGATCGTAGGGAAGGAACGCATCGGCAAACGCGAATTTCGCACCCTTGGCCAGCGATCCGCGATAGGCCGACGAGTTGAATGTGATCGCCGATTGTCCGGCCAGGAACACAGGATCGGGCGCGTTGTCGCGACCGCCATATTTGAACGTGCCGTCCTTCGCCATGCGAAGCATGCGATCGATGATGGCGACATGCGGCTTCGTGTTGATCTCCAGCTGCGCGTCCACGCCGGCGAAGCCGTTCTCCTTCGTTGCAAAGGGAATGTTGTGGATGGCGCTGTACTGCTCCACCGTCACCCAGGTGAACCAAGAAGCATTCATGGGGATGTCGGCGGCGTTCTTCGATTTGATTGTCTCGGCCGCCTTGGTCACGTCCTCCCATGTTGCCGGCGGCTTTTCCGGATCGAGGCCCGCCTTCTGAAACGCATCCTTGTTGATCCACATCACTGCGGTGGAGGAGTTGAACGGCATCGATGCCATGCGGCCATCGGGCAGGCTGTAATAGCCCCGAACCGCGGGGATGTAGGCGCTCGGGTCGATCTGCACCCCGGTTTCTTTCGACAATTGCCAGACTTCCATGACCGCCTTTTTCGCCGCGATCATATTCTCTGTCCCGACTTCGAAGATCTGCACCAGATTTGGTGGCTGGCCGGCGCGAGAGGCTGCGATCGTGGCGTTCATCACGTCGGCGTATCCGCCCTTGTAGATGGCCTCGACCTCGACGTCGTTCTGGGAGGTGTTGAAGCCCGTTGCGATGGCGTTGAGGGCGTCGCCAAGCGGGCCGGTCATGGCGTGCCACCAGACGATTTTGGTCTTCGCGGCTTGGGCGCGCGCGGTATGCATCAGGGGCGCGGCGGCCAGTGCGGCGCTGCCGGCGAGCAGGGTGCGGCGTTTCATAATTCGGGGCGTCTCCCTGTTGGATCTGCAGTTGGATTCGAGGGCCTTAGCTGCATTTTGGTTGCAGGACTATGACATTCCCGTGGGGGTGCCGTGAAGGGTCACTCCGGCGCTATATCTCCGCCGATGGATTGCTCTTCCGACAAGCCGGCGCCGATGCCGGAGCTGGTCGGGCACGTCGTGACCGACGGCATTCGGCGCTACTTCGCCGCGCGGCATGAGCGGGTGGAATGGTTCGTGAACCGGCATTTCAGTGCCGCGGGCACCTTGCACATCCACCGCGCGGCGCTTGGCGCCGATGTGGCGCGGGCGCCTGCCAATCTTATGCTTGCCGCGCCCCATGCGGCGCTGAAGGCGAGCGCGGCCCTGGCAGGACTGCTCGGCGCCCGCCGCGTCCGCGACCGCCTGGCCGCCCGCAACCTGCTCCTGCGAACCGCCGTTTCGCGCGAACTGGAGTGGTTGATCTGCACGGAGCTGCTGGAATTGCCGGCACGGTACGGCACGCGCGAGGCCAGGCGCGATGCGCTGGCAGAGACGATCCTGGAGGATGCAAGGCTCGCCGATGCGGCGGAAGCGGCGCTCCGTCACGCGGGTGATCCGGCGTTTCGCGCACGCCTCGCCGAAGCGCTGGCGAATTACGCCGGAAACCGCGCCGCCGCGGCGGAGATCGCGACCTCGTTGCTGACGGTGAGTTCGGGTGCGCTGGCGCTGAAGCAACTCACGCCGGGCGCGATCACGCTGGGACCGGCACTGGCCGCGGCAATCGCGCAGCAATCGGCGATCGCCGCGTTTCCGCTGGGCGCGGGATTGGGGAGTGTGTGGTACGGGCTGTTCCCGGCGGCGCCCTCGGCGGTGATGGTGGCGGGGCTGACCGGTGGGTTGATGGTGGGCGCTGCGTGCTTCGCGGCCTTCGCCGGCATCATCACCGATCCGCTGCAACGGCGGCTGGGACTGCACGCGCGGCGGTTGCACCGGATGCTGGATGCGCTGGAACGGCAGATGCTGGATCCCGCCGCGCCGGGCTACGTCGTGCATGACCACTACGCCGCGCGGCTGATGGATCTGCTGGATCTGCTTGGGTCAGCGTACCGGCTGGCTCACGGGTGACGTTCAGCGCAGTTCCGGGATCACCCATAGCGGCTTTTCACCGCGCGCCACACGCTGGACGTTATCGAACCCGTTACGGAAACGCCCGTACTGATTATCCCAGGTCGGGCCGGCGAAGTGCGGCGTCAGGATCACGTTATCCAACCCGAACAGCGGATTGTCGGCGGGGGGCGGCTCCTGATCGAACACGTCAAGTCCGGCACCTGCGATGGTTCCGTTTGAAAGAGCCTCATATAGCGCAGGTTCATCCACCACTGGCCCGCGGCAGGTGTTGATGAGGTAGGCGGTGTTCTTCATGAGGCCGAGCTCACGTGCGCCGATCATATGGCGCGTGGAGGGCGTCAGCGGCACATGGAGGGAGACGATGTCGGAGGTACGCAGCAGCTCGTTCATGAGACGGAAGCGGACGCCGAGGGCGTCGGCCTGATCCTCGGTCAGGCGAACGACGTCATAGTACTGCACGTCGAGCCCGAAGGGTTTTGCCAGACGCGCGACTTTCTTACCGATGGTGCCCAGGCCGATCAGGCCCAGCGTCCGGCCGTAGAGTTCATAGAGGCGCACATTCGCCACGTCGTTGCCGCGCCAGCGCCCCGAAGCGACCATGCCGTGCTGCCAGACGAGGCGGCGCGAGACGGCGAGCATCAGCATCAGCGCATGCTCTGCCACTGCAATGGCATTGGCGCCGCCGTTGTTGCAGACCGGAACACCAGCACGGCGCGCAGCCTCGATATCCACCCGGTCGTAGCCGGCGCTGAGAAGCTGGATCAGCTTGAGCTTGGGCGCGGCGCGATAGAAGGCGTCGTCCATTTTCACTTCGCCCAGGCCCACGAGGTATTCGGCCTCCCCAGCGCCTGCGTCCATTCGGGCGAATTCGGCCGGGCGAGCACCACATTGAATCCCGACGGGGCAAGCTCCCGCATGACCTCGGCGGCACTCAGCGGATTGTCGTTGACCAGGATGGTGGGCATTGCGGCGCTTCCTCCGGTTCCGGTGGGCAGATTAGGCAGTTCAGCCCACGCCAGGAAGTAAGCTCAACCCCATCGCTTGACGCATGAACAGCCGCTTCAGCGGCGGCCGGCGAAGTATGCCGATGTTAAGGAAACCACTGTGCTACAGGCATAAACCGCATTTTCTACTGTGGTCCAATGGACAGGTTCATGGATGCTCTTCGTCTATCACCCACGCGCTACCCACGCACTTACGTGGTCCACAGGCGGTCTCGGCGGGAAGCGCGGCAGTGCGGCCAACTCCCCACACGCTGTCACCCTCTCGGTCCAGACGGGCTTTCCGCCCGCGCGCGCCTTGGTGGGAGGAAACCGTTGACGCCTTTGATCGCTTAAAGCGATCATGCGGCATGCCGGTGGAATACGACCCGAAGGCGGCGAAGGACCTGAAGGGCGTTCCACCGGACGATCGGAAACGCCTGGAGGATCGGTTGGCAGAGATCGCAGGCTCACCCCACAGGCAATACCCGGGCGTCAGGCCCCTGAAGGGTGCGGACGGCGTGTTCCGGGTCCGGCAGGGAGACTGGCGCGCGGTCTACACCGTGACGCCGAGAGGCGACGTTAGGGTGCTTCGCGTGAGGCACAGGCGGGAGGTCTATCGATGAGCGACAACGATAGGACACCGATCCGGCTGGTCGGCGAGACCATCGATACGGTCACGCTGCGACGGCCCGACTTCGACCGTCTGTTGGAGGAGCTGGAAGAGACAGAGGACCGCATCTCGGTGCTTGAACATCAGCTTGCGGTCGCGCGGGGCGAGGGTTCCCCGCCGCTCACCCCGGAAGAGGTTGAGCGGCTACTGACCGGGGAGAACCCGGTGAAGCTCTGGCGTCAGAAGATGGGTTTTACACAGCGTGAACTTGCGACTGCCGCCGGCGTCAGCCAAAGCCAGTTGGCGGAAATCGAGACCGGCGCGAAAGCCGGCAGCGTCGAAACGCTGAAGAAACTGGCACGGCAGCTGAAAGTCGGCCTCGATGCGTTGGTGTTCGACTAAACCGCAAGCCACGACCACTACCACAACCGCAGCGCGCCGCGACCTCCTCGACCAAAAGGGCGATATTATTCGAGGTTACTTCGACGACACTGGAACGCATAAGGGATCGTCCGTCACAGCGGCGGCAGGGATGGTCGGGGCGGCGCATGAGTGGTCGGCGCTTGAGGTAAGATGGCAAAAAAAGCTCGCCGATTACGGTTTGAGTGATTTCAGCGCCGCTAAGTGTGCACAGGGTGAGCCGCCCTTCGACCACTTGAAAGGAACCGAACGGGATAGCCTGGTCCGAGAGTTAGCTAATCTCATCTCAGAGCACCACTTGCTTCCCATTTCTGCGGCTGTCGAGATTGAGCCGTGGGAGAACCTACGGGCAATGGATACACCAGAGGGGCGGCTCTTCTTCGATCGCTATCCACGACCGTTCCTTCTCTGCTTCGACCACTGCATACAGACTGCGGCTAACTGGACGAAGAAAGTAGCGGACGGCGAGCCAATCGCGCTCGTCTTTAATGAGCAGAAATCAGATAAGACCGAGATGGAAGAAGTTTTTGACGCCTACAAAGCCTCTAGTGCTCTGACTCATACGGACGATGCAGGCAATCTTTCGAGCTTGGCAAGGATTGAGGCGGTGGCTGCGGTCCAGACGAATGGGCGTGGTTCTGCATTTCGCTCAGCGAGGTAAGTCTTAATGGCAGCCTGCAGGCTGACGAGGGAGTGGAAGCTGCCGCGCCGGATGCGTTGTCGGGTAAGAGCGGAGAAGAAGGTCTCCACCGCGTTCAGCCATGACCCGGAGGTTGGCGTGAAGTGGAAGGTCCATCGGTCATGGCGTGCCAGCCAGGCCTGTACCTTTCGGTGCCGGTGGGTGGCGTAGTTGTCGACGACCGCATGGACCAACTTGCCGGACGGCACCTCGCGTTCGACGGCATTGAGGAAGCGGATGAACTCCTCGTGCCGGTGTCGCTGCATGCAGCGACCGATCACCGTACCCTTCAGCACGTTCAATGCGGCGAACAACGTCGTCGTTCCATGGCGTTTGTAGTCGTGGGTCATGGTGCCGCAGCGGCCGGGTTTCAGCGGCAGTCCAGGCTGGGTACGGTCGAGCGCCTGGATTTGGCTCTTTTCGTCGATCGACAGCACCACCGCATGGGCGGGCGGATCGAGATAAAGGCCGATGATATCCGCCATTTTCTCAGCGAACTGCGGATCACGCGAGCGCTTGAAGCTGCGCACGCGGTGCGGCTGGAGTTGGTGCGCCGCCCAGATGCGCTGCACCGAGCGCAGAGACATGGCGGTGGCGTTTGCCATGGCTCGCCCGGTCCAATACGTGGTCCCAGGGGGCGGCTCGCCACACGTGAGCGCCACGACGTGCGCCACTTTATCGGCCGGGATCGGTCGTTTGCCGGGCTTGCGCGTCTTGTCACGCAGCAACCCGTCGGGACCTTCCTCGACAAAACGCTGCTGCCAGCGCCAGACCATGGGGCGGCTGACGCTGATCTCTTTCGCCACATGTTGCACCGGCCGACCACTGGCCGAGGCCAGAACGACTTGGCTCGCTCGATGTATTTGCCCGCTCGGTTGCGATCCGATGCTATTGCCTTAAGCCGCTTCCTGTCTGCCGCGCTCAACAACACGCATACTGTCTGTGCCATGCTCACAGAATCGCATGGCAACCGCATGTTGTGAATCGATAGAATGCGTCAGAGCACTAGCCGGTCGGGTGCAGCCTTGGATAGCTTGAAGTTTGCGCCGAGCCGAGGCCAACCACCCCTACAAGCTGCAGACCTCTGGGCAAATGAAGCCTTCCACTACTGGCTGGATACAATCAGCTCGGCCAGTCCGCCTTATCAATTCATACCCTTGCGTCCCGCGCTGAATAGTCGTCCGTGAAGAACCCTGATCGGGTTGCGTGACCGACGTACACGGTCAGGATCGAACTGCTCGCAGAGCCGGTTCGCCCGAGAGAGCGAGCAAGAACCAACGCAAAAGCACCGCCAGCCAGGCCAGCAGCAACCGGAAGTTGTACCCAACTGCGGCCAGCACCGCATTAACCGCATCGCCGGCTGGTTTGGCGAGATAGTTGCGGCCCATGCGATGCTCGGCCTTGAGATGACCGATCACCGGCTCGACCGCAGCTCTCCGTCGCAGCGCCCGCTTGATGGTCTGCGTGACGCCACGCTTCTGTCCCGCGGTGAACACCCGCAGCCCAGGCGCGCTCGGTGCATTGTGACCGCGATAGCCCGCATCAGCGATCACCTGTGTCAGTGAGACGCCGATCTGCTGCGTGATTGCCGGAATGACGCTCGCCAGCGTGTGCCCGTCATAGGGGTTGCCCGGCAGTGCCGCGACATGCGCGACGAACTGCCCGCCTTTGGACCGGTTCAGCGTGGTCGCCACCGAGACCTTGACGCCAAATTCGTATGGCCGATGCGCCTTGCCCTTGCCGATACACGCCACTTCCGGTGCGTGCAGGCTGTAGATCTTCGGACCGCGCTGACGCTGCTTCTGTGATCGCACCTGGCTGGCGAGGGAGAGCAGCCGGGCGAAGATCGCGCGCAGTTCGGCATTGCCGGCGATCTTGCGCACGATATCGCGGATCACCCGGCCCAGTTGGGTGCGCAGCGTCCGCAGCATTCGGTTGGCGCGCTTGAACTGCTTGGCATGCGCATAGCGCTGATGGCGGATCAGCGCGATCTTGCCGAGCCTTGTGTAGGACTGGCGCAATCTGACGCCGTGTCTGTGTGCCAGCCGTACCAGCAGCTCGCGCGCGCGGTGCAGCAGCTTCGCATCGGTCGGGAAGGCGATCGCTTTGGGCTGCACCGTCGTGTCCACGATAACGCGGGTGAAGTCTGCGGGCTTGGCGGCGCCCATCCGGGTAGCGGCATGCAGGCTCTCCTGCAACAGCGCCTTCAGCTTCTCTTCCCCCATGCGCTGGCGCCAACGGGTCAGCGAGGAGCGATCGAATGGCAGGCGATGGCAGAAAAACGCCTCACCGCACAGCCGCTGATAATACGGGTTCTCCAGCCAGCGTTCGCACAGCGCCTCATCGGAGAGGCTGTGCATGTGCTTGATGATGGCGAGACCGGCCATCAGACGTGTCGGCAGCGGCGGTCGTCCGGGCGTGTCGGTGTAGCTCGCGCCGAGCCGGTCTTCGAGGAACCGCCAGTCGATGGTGGCGGCGAGCTTCGAGAGCGGATGGTGCAGGTCGACGATCTGATCGAGCCGTGAGCGCAGCAGATCGCGCTGACCGCTGTCACGCCGTTCCCTGGGACGCATCGGTGTTGCTCCGTGCCGGATTGGGCAGAGCGAATCACACCCGCTCGCGTCGGCGCAATTTGCAAGCAATCGCGGTTCGCCGCGCCGATTTCTGGCAAATGCGGTTATTTGCGCGGGGCGGAAAGACGTTGCCGCTCAATGGGTTCCGAATAGTTCACGGACGACTGAATATCCTTTGGCGCCGAGCCGATTTTTCGCTTCCCCGTCTCTTCGGGATGGACGGTCTACGCAATGCGATACAGAAGTTCGTCCCATGACTTTCTGACGATGCCCCTTTTCAGTGCTTCTGCTGCTGTCGCCGCAGAAGTCGTCATGGGACACCGATCTCGCGGCGAGGCGAGCACAGGATCGTATGCGACAACCCCACGCACCGGCGAAGGCTGGCAGGCGTGCCGGCATCGACGCACGCACTGACGCGCCAAGCGGGCCGACGCTGGCCCGCCGCGAGGGAGCGCCTGCTTATCGAACCACGGCCATCGCCGTCTTGGCCGCGGGTGTCGGGCACCGCTGGACCGCCAGCGTTGACAGATACTGGTCACGCACATCGAGCGCCTTGCTCTCGGTGCCGGCTGCGCCCTGGAAGTCCATAGCGAACCATACTGGCCAGATGAACACTCCAGCGACGCCGGCCGCTACGTTCTGCACCACCTTGGCGCCCTTCTCGCGCCCCAGCTCGCCTTGGTGCGCGGTGTTGGCGGCTATCTCGGCAGTGATGGCAGCGCAGTCCATCGTTGCGTCTTTCAACTGCACGGTCTGGACCGGGTCGGGTGCCCGTCCGGCGCAGGATGTTAGTGAGATTGCGGCTGTTGCCGCCAGTAGAACTTTTCGCATGATATTCGATCCTCAATTTCGCCGGTGCTTCATTGTCCGTGGAACGGTTTTTCCAGCGGTCTGTGTCAGCCGGTTCTGGTGATGCGGGTGGCTGTGCGGATCGCTCCGCGCAGCAGGCACGGCGACCGCGGATCGTAGTAGACGCGGTTCGCCTCACGAACTGCGCTGCTTCGCCCGAGTGCCTCCGATGACCAAGCTCATACGCGTGTAGGGCGTATGAGCGTTACTCATCCTCGTGCACCATCAATATGCGCCGCGTGCAGGGAGGCCCTCAGTCGGGAATAGGCGCAGAAACCGGGATTGCTTGTTAGCTTAGCGTTTCAGGAGGTGGTGGCATCCTGCAGTCGGGCCGCGCGGTGCTCGTTCGCGCTACAGGGACTGGTGAGCACGTCGGCGCGGCAGGTGCTAGCGCGGGCGCATAGACCTTGGGACATTCGCGAAACTCTTCTCTGAAGACCTTTGGCAAACAAAATACCGGATCGCGACGGGCGATGAGACCATTCGTCCTCCCAGGCGGCATGCATCAAGCTTTCAACGCTCATCTCCGGTAGTGTTGGGACACAGGATGATCGCGTCTGCGTCCTGGCGGCGATCGCGTCGATATCGTTACGCGGCACGGCATGTGGACGGGCGCGGGCACAACACCGCAGCAGGGCAACGACATCACCGGGAAAAACTTCACCGGGCTTGACGGGGAGTTGCGGCACGCACGCTGCACACCGACAGGCAGGGCAATGTGGTGCACAGCGAATGTCGATAGTCGCCCATGCAGCCGCGGCTGAGCAGTGCTTGCAAGGCGCACCAGAAGGCCCAGGATCACCCCGTGAGCGCCGCTGATGTCGGCCAGTGCGCGGGGATTTTGTTCCATCGGTCGGGATAGCGGGCACGCACGAGCGGACCGGGATGATCCGAACGCCACACGCTGACATCAGGTGGCGGCTGCGGTCGGATCGTCGTTGCATACACAGAGCAGGCCAGAGCCTTTGCTGTCATCGGTCATTGGCCCCGGTTTCTCGAACAGGAACAGCACGCGGCTTTCGATGCCGCCGCTGGCAGGATCGAAGTCTGGCACATACCAACGCGGCCGCTGTGCGCGAAGCTGGGCGGTGTAATCGAGTAGTGGCGCCATTTGCGCCGGCCGGCGCGCAAGCGCGGCATGCCGGTAGCCGCGCACCCCGGGGTCCCGCATAGAGCGCGGCTCCAGATCGCGAAGGGGGAAGCGTATCACTCGTCTGCCTCTTGGCTATATTCCCTGGCGAGGCGACCCAGTTCCGCTACCACTACTTCGCGCAGCCACCGATGCGCGGCGTCGTTGCGGCGCGTCTCATGCCAGATGATGTAAATCGGCACCACAGGTAGTTCGAGTGGAATAGGCAGAACCCGTAAGCCCAGCCGCTCTTCCATGAGCAGCCCCATGCTTGACGGGAATATGCCCAACAGACCAGTGCTCGCCACGACGGTGGGTATTTCGAGAAGCTCGCTCACGTGCACTGCTACGCGCAATCCCAGTTTATAGAGTTCTCTAATAGCTTGCGGCGTATGCTCGATGTGACCGCGACGATGCAGGGTCACGATCTCCCGCCGCTGGAAATCCTCCATAGTGATACCCGTTTTGAGCGAAGGATCATCACCCCGCACCACCAGCACCAGCTGATCATCGAAAAGCTTCTTGTTAACGAATGGGTCCAGCTCGACCGGTAGCCAGTCGATCGCTATGTCTACGATGCCATCACGGAGGTTGTCATCAAGGTCAATTGGGAGGGTGACCGTATCGAAGGTCAGCACAATGCCGGGAGCGACAGACTGCTGCAGCCCCTCTTAGGGCTAGGGCGTAAAATGGACCCATCGGGTGCGGGATGCTGATACGAAAGTGGCGTTGCGAGTGGGCGGGATCGAAACCGCTGGCTTCCACCAGGCTCGCGCGCAAAGCGTCGAGCGCCTGTTTGATAGCCGGAAACATCTCCCTGGCCACGGGCGTCGGAGCCAGACCCTGGGGCGCTCGGGCGAAGAGATCGTCCCTGCATACATCTCTGAGACGCGACAGGGCGTGGCTGGCAGCAGATTGACTGAGCGCGAGACGATCGGCGGCAGCACTGACGCTGCCGTGTTCGTAGATCGCCTCGAAGACCGTCAGCAGGTTGAGATCAATGCTGCGCAGGTTGAACACGGAGCGCCTCCGATTTTGATGTTGGACCGCCGTTCCGAGTTGACCGGGCGTCCGGCAGGAAGCGTGCGAGCGTGTTGACCTCGATCGGTTTTCCTCTTGGGTTTCTGGTATGGCATCGTAGGCACTCAACAGCCCCTGGTCGGTTCAACGGGAGGTTCCGTTTTGTGCACATGATCCACGGCGTCGGCTCGCTCTCGGCGCTTTCGATTAGGTTTGGACTGCGCTGATGGGTCGAGTTCGCGGATGGTCTGTCGGGCCATTGCTCTGATCGCGGCCGCAGATACAGCGCGGCGGCCCTGCGGACTGCTGAAGTCGCGCAACAAACCTTTGGCCCATTTGAGGCGCTCGCCGGGATCATCGGGTGCAGCGACTATGTCGGTCATCGTGTAACTCCAAGAGGAGATGGCGCTGATGCATCCATCGGGAGAGATGACGGCTAGTGCACTGTCGCGGTCATCCCCGCCGATCCCGTGGCGTAGCGAGACAGCACAAACTGCCATGTCGCTTCCACCTTTTCGTCCCACACGTCCTGCGGATAGGGGTCTTCAGGGAGGGAGTTCAGAACAACCTCGATCGTCGAGCGGACGACCGAGCGAGGTTGTTGCCGATCACGCCAGTGGAAGACCTGCATGGCCTCCTGCAGTTTTGTCAGCAGTTCCTTTGCGACCTTCTTGACAGCGGTTTCCTGCGCCTTCGTCAGTTTGGGTTCCAGCGGGTCAAAACATCGAAGATCGCCAGCTCATCATCCGATAGCCCCTCGCGAGCGGCATTTGCCTCTTACTGTGTAGTGATAAGCCTGGACTTACCGGATGACGATCTCGACCCGCCTGTTCTGTGGTTCGCGCACACCTGGACCGGTGGGCACGAGCAGATGGGTTTCCCCGAAACCCTGGATGGCGATGGCGCTCCGCGGCACACCATCGCGCACCAGCTCGGCGGCCACCGCTTGGGCGCGGCGCAGTGAGAGGCCTTGGTTGTAGCGGGGCGTGCCGGACGTATCGGTATAGCCGTTGACCTGGATGCGGGTGAGTTGCACGCGGGTGGACGCTGCCGCGGCCTCAGCGATGATCTGCCGCGCTCGGTCGGTGAGGTCAGCACGATCCCAGTCGAAGAATACCAGATAAGTGCGGACTATTGCCGGCGCCGGAGCCGCCGTGGGAACCGCCGCAACGGCGACTGCGACGGCGCCGAAGGTGAAGCGCAGGCCGCCGTTAAACGACCAGCCGCGGAAGCCGCCGTCGTTGCCGACATTCTGCTGCCAGGCGACGTCGCCGTAGACGGAGAGGTTCCGGGTCAGGGTGCCGGTGATGCCGCCGCCAACCTGCAAGGCAGTGCCGAAACGCCCGGTGCCAAAGCCGACATTGCTGAGCTCGACGTTATTCCCGCCACCGATCCCCTGCAGCACGTTGGCCTCCAGGTAGGGCGTGAGGAGCCTCCCGTCCGGTCCGGTGAATGACCGGATCAGTCGCGCCCCCCCACGGAATACGCCCTGGTCCGGGCTGCCCAGATCGACGTTGATCCCATCGACGTCGGTCCGTTGCGGGAAATTCAGGTGCTGGTAGACCAGTTGAACCTCCGGTTCGAGCGACAGGCGCTGCCAGCCGAGCGGGATCGGGTAGCCGGCTTCCAGAGAGGCGGCGATCGACGTGCCATTGAACCCGGCCGTTTGTCCGCGGTTGGGGGTGCTGACCGCGCCGTCGAACATGCCGCCCATAATGATCGCGTCCACATACCAGCCTTGCTGCGATTGCCAGGTGATGGTGCCAGCCAGCGTGTCGGTGTTGAACAGGCCCTTGCTCTGGCCGTCGATCGCGCTCGGCTGGTACCACAGCCGCCCGAGCGTTCCGTCCAGACCAAGACGTAGTGTGCCGGCGGCGTTGTTGGCGGCGATCCAGTTGCCGCCAAGCTGGGTGCCCGCATAGTCCCCCGACGAGTTGAAGCCGAACGCGGTGAAGCTGCGGTCCGAGGTGTAGTTAAAGGTCGTCCCAAAGCCGCGCAGGAAGACCTCGCCCTGCGGGTTGAGGCCGAGGATCTGGTCGTCGTGGATTTCGCCCAGCCGGCGGTGCAGGCTGTCAAGGTCTTGGAAGCCGGCGTTGAACAGGGCGGTCGGCGCGGTCAGGTAGGCCGGCACCTGCGGCGCCACTTCGGGACGCACATCCGGCGGCAACGGGGGCGCCGGCGGCCCGGGCTCCGGCAGGGGATCAGGTGGCGGCGGGGGTGTTGGCGTTGTCGGTATTGGTGGTTCCGGCTGCGGCGGCTCTGGGCCTCCCGGAGACACGTAAACAGTTTGCAGTCGATAATCCCAGTTGCCGGCGCCAACCAGCGATTGCGCGGGCTCGGCATTGCCGTTGGGCGAACCGGGGCCGTAGGCATAGAGGTTATACTGGAAGGGCGTGCCGCCGGTGACATAGCCACCGGGCAGGGTGAAGGCGCCAGGGGTGGACATGCCCGCGACCTGCACGACGGAGATGCCGTCGGCGGGATCCGGTATGCCTGTGAAAGACGTGATCGCCCCGGAACCGCCTGCATTAACGATGCGCACGCTGGTCGTGCCGCTCGCATTGCCCAGCACCAACAACCGGTCGGTGAACTGGTTCGATAGCGCGCCGCCGGCGTTCAGCACGGTGCTCACAAGCAATGTCCCACTCGCGCCGGCCGCGTAATTGCCGCGGACGAGCAAAACATTGCCGACGGCCGGATCAGGCGTCAGAGCGACGAGGTTCTGGTTCAGCAGATCGCCGTTGATGGTGAACGTGCCGGCCGCTGCGGTCGCGAACCCGGGCGTCGCGTTACCCGCGGCCACCGTGCCGTTGTTGGTGACTGATCCGGTGACGCTGCCGTAGCCCCCCAACGTGGCGCCCGGCGCCACGGAGATCGATCCGCCGCCTGATAGGGCGGCGGCAGGATGGTCGGGGTCGCCGACGACAAGCGTGCCGGCATTAACGGTCGTGACGCCCGCATAGGGATTGTCCGCATTGAGGATCGTCACACCAGGACCGATCTGGGCGACCGACCCGATACCGGAGATCACGCCGGGGAAGGTCACGACGTCACTGCGGTCGAAGGCCAATGTGCCGTTGTCGGTGACATCGCCGAGGATGCTGCCGGACGTGCCGCCATTCCCGAGCTGCAAGGTCCCGAGCGAGATCGCTGTGCCCCCGGTGTAGGTGTTGTCGGCTGTCAGGATCGTGGTGCCGGGGCCGATCTGTGCCACGCTGCCGGTGCCAGAGATCACTCCCGCGAAGGTCACCGCGTCGCTGCGATTGAAGGCCAGTGTACCGTTATCGGTGACGTCGCCGACAATACTGCCAGAGGTGCCGCCGTTGCCGAGCTGCAATGTGCCGAGCGAGATCGTCGTCCCGCCGGCGTAGGTGCTGTCGGCGGTGAGGATCGTGGTGCCGGGGCCGATCTGCGTCACGTTACCCGTGCCAGAGATCAGGCCTGGGAAGGTCACGACGTCGCTGCGATTGAAGGCCAAGGTGCCGTTGTCGGAGACGTCGCCGAGGATGCTGCCGGTGGTGCCGCCGTTGCCGAGCTGCAAGGTGCCGAGCGAGACCGTGGTGCCACCGGTATAGGTATTGTCGTTTGCCAGAAGGAGAGTGCCGGCGCCCGCCTTGGTAAGCCCGCCCGTGCCCAGCATCACTTGGCTGATGGTGGTTGTGAAGCCGTTGGTGTCAAACGTACCGCCGCCGGCAAACCCGCCACTCGCGGCATTCAGCGTGATCACTCGTGAGGGCGACAGGTCGAAACTGCTGTCGAACTGCAACGTGCCCCCGTTGAACGTGAGTGGGCCAGTTGAAGCGCCCAATCCATTGTCGGCGCTCACCGCAATCGCGCCCTGGCTGATTGTCGTGCCGCCGGTATAAGTGTTGACGCCCGTAAGCGTCAGCGTGCCCGTGCCGACCTTGACCAGCGAGCCGCCAGTGGCGTCAGGGACAGCTAAGCCGCCATCATTGATGGTCCCACTCACAGTCGTTGAAAGGTTGTTGGAGCCGACCGTCAGTTGCTTGGAGCCGAGATCAAATGTACCCGCGCCCGCGATCGAGCCAGCTGTCGTCCCGGTTATGCTGGGGTCGGGCGGTGCGCCAGTGTCGGGAAAAGTTCCCAGGCCCGAAAAGTCAACGATGCCGCCTGCGTTGGTGATAAACGCCGCGTTGCCACCGGTGCTCATGCCGAAGAAGCTGGTTACCCCGCCGGCGTTGGTGGTGATCGTTGCATTGCCCGCGCTGCTCCCTTGGTAGAAGCCTGTGATGCCATTGTTGGTGATGGTGGCATTACCAGCCGTAGTGGTGCCTCCCGTGCAGCCACACCCAGGAAAGATAGGTGAGAAATCCAGTTCTCCGCCCGGGTTGACCATGATCGTTGCATGATCAGCGGTGCTCGTGTCGTCGAAGAAAATGAAACCATTGTCACCCGCCCCGGCGGGAACTGTCGCATTACCCGCGGTGAGTGTCGCGCTACCTGCACTACTCGCATCGTGAAATTCAATGTTCGAGCCTACATAAGCCGTGATCGTCGCATTTTCAGCTGTGCTGTTGCCGTAGAATTCTACGAAACCGCCTGAGAAATCGTCGTTATTACCTGGAACGCCGGCTGTTATTGTCGCGCTGCCTGCGTTCGCACTTGAGCTCGTGCTCCTATCTTCGAGATTGAATGTTACGTTGCCCAAATTGCTGACATTGATAAACGCCGGCCCGGCCGTGCTCATATTGATGAAGTGGAGCTCGCCATCGGGAATATTGAAGGTTGGGAAGTTGGTGGCCTGACTGGCTGCAATGCCACTGCCGGTGATAAGTAACTCAGGTGGGAAAGCCAAAGCGAAGGTATAGCCAGGCGCATTGAACATCAGAGTTTGTACAGTTGCAGTAAAAGGGGGAGCCAAGAACGTAATATTTGTTTGAGACGACGTATTGAAGGTGGCTGTTCCGGTTGGGACGACGCCGCCAATCCAGTTGCTCGGGGTGTTAAAGACCGAGGTGCTTGGGGTGGAGAGCCACGTTGCGTCCTGGGCAAAGGCGGGCATGCCGAACCAGTTGAGAACGATAAGCGGAAGTGCGACGCGCGCGGCGATAGCGACAGTTCGCCAGGCCTTCTGGATCCCTGTTGGTGCGCTTCTATCTTTCTTGGCCGGACACAGCCATAGGAGGGCTGACACGGTGGCCCGAATACCAGCACAACATGATAGACCCATCGCGCGAGTTTCCGCTTCGTACAGCACGCAGATGTACACGTGCGGCAGATTGTCACAATCCATTACGAGTGCTGAGCCAAAGAATGCTCGCTATTGTTGCAAAAATGCTGCGGAGAAATGAGCCTCACAGGTAGCCCCTGTTGATTGAGGCCAGATCACTTCCGCCCTCGACGCTTCTCGTTCATGAGCGCGTTCTTCGTTCCCGCTCGAATAGCGTGGCGAGCACCGACGTGCTGATCGATGCGTCCCGAACAGCGCCAGGATCGCCCGATACCGATCATGCTTGCTTGGTGCGGCTGTTTGCCGGTGAACGGTCGTGCCGGTGCTCGATCCGGGCCGGGTCGCACCAGGCAGGGATATTTCTATACGCTTGCAGGTGACGACCGCCGATTGAAACGGCCCAAATCCGCCGGCGGTAGTCTGCAGCTACGCGCCCGAGCGTCAGCGCGCCACGAAGGCCGTGTAGGAATTCTATCGCTGCAGTCAGGCGCACAGACTTCGGGCAGCCAGAGCATTCCTCCGGTTCTGCGAGGCCAGCTGGCGGCCAGTTCTAGTCGTGCACGGTGAAGCCGTTGCCTCCGCCCTCCAGGACGTCGGGTACTCCGCGCCACTGTGTTGTTGATCCACAGGCAGTTGATCACAACGGGCGGATGATGGCGGCGGGTGTCCGCCTTGGACGAGCACCGACGCTCGGCTGCGCGGGAGGGTCCAGTGGTGCAGTTGCAGCTGGCGTCGCGTCAGCAGCGAAGCGATGTTAGAAAAAGCGCGTCCGAGTGACGGTGTTCTTGCCTTCCTTAAAGTGTTGCACAGCGGTGCCGCGATGGTTCTAGGGCGAAGACCCAATTGGGTTATTGCCAAATCAATAGGTTGTTGATTCCCTGTGGTCGGAGTTTGCATCGATTCGGGGCAGCATGGTCACAGGGTATTTCTGGTTGAGCGACGGGCAGTGGGAGAAGATTGACCCATTGCTGCCCGTCTACATACGCGGCAAGCGACGGGTGGATGATCGGCGCGTGATCAGCGGCATCATCCAAGTCATCATCTCCGGTTGCCGATGGTCCGACGCACCGTTGGAATATGGGCCACGCAAGACACTGTATAATCGGTTCGTGCGCTGGGCAGTGCGCGGGATCTGGGAGCGTGTGTTCATGGAACTTGCGCGCGCCGGCGGCCCGCCGGCCGAAGCCTTGCTGGACAGCACGCATATCAAGGTCCACCGGTCGGCCAGCGCCGGGCGGCGAAAAAGGGGGGTTCGCGTGGGATCGGGACGAGCCGCGGCGGGCGCAATACCAAAATCCATCTGATCGCTGATGCTCACGGCCGACCCAAGGTCATCGCGCTGACCGGCGGTGAGCGCCACGATAGCGTGCCGGCGCAGGCAATGTTGGCTCGACTGCCGCCCGACCTGCGCGTGATCGCCGATGCCGCTTACGACAGTGCCGAATTGCGCCGTTGGCTGGCGGACCGCGGCAGCCGCGTCATCATCCCCAACCGCAAGAACCGAAAGCAGCCCTATCCGTTCGACGCCGTCACCTATAGGCGGCGCAATATCGTCGAACGCACCTTCTGCCGCCTCAAGGACTTTCGACGCCTGGCAACGCGCTACGATCGGCTCGACGAAACTTTCGTCTCCACCCTCTGCATCGCCGCCGCCCTTGCCTACTTCCTCAAGTAGTCAGATGAGTCTTCGCCCTAGAAAGTCATCACCCGCTCGGCGCGCCGCGTGGTGTTGGTCACGACGAAGCCAATGCGCGGATACAGATCAGCGAGATGCAGCAAGATTTCGCCACCGCTCGACGGGGCCTGGTCCGTGACTTGGCTTGGTAGTGGAAGCTGGCGTAATAGCTGGTGCCTCGTGCGGCGCCCAGCCAACGGGGGGGGGGCGCCAATAACTAGCCGATGTGTTCCTTCGGCACCGCAGCCATATATTTTAAGCCCTCCACCTCCAGCAATTCGTTGGCGTCGAAATTGGGGCATCGCGCCGGGGGCCTTTCTATGCGCCATGAGCTGCATGGCGGCGTTCAACGCAGCACCGAGATGGACGTTCCCCGGCAACCGGAGCAGACCAGAGAAACGCAACTTCTTGGGCACAAACATAACGCCGCGGCTCTAGTAATGCTCTGACGTGCGTGCGCCTTCAACCAGTCAGCGTTGGCCCAGCTCGGCATCTACAATCTCGGGCAACCTTTTGTGGTGTCCGTCTGTGGCGGCCAACTGTGGAGCGGACGGGGCCTACGGGAGGGACACCCGACGCGCCGCGCCTCGCCAGGTCGCCATCCACCGGCGGCGCCGCGGCTCCGTCTCGTTATACTCGTTGTATGCTTGGAGCAGCGCCGGCCACGCCGCACCACAGGCTTCGTCCTGTCCACGCTTCCGTATGGCAGACCGGGCTGAGTGATCGATCACATCGTGCCGTTGAAACGCGGTGGTCCCGACACACCGGCCAACATGCAGCGGCAGGCCATCGAAGATGCGAAAGCCAAGGACAAGTGGGAGCGACGGCCGGCCTGTATCGACGGGATCGTAACGAAAGCTGGTGGCCGCCAAATTTCTTGCGAGGTCAGTCATAGGTGAAGCGCGGGCGACCGGGGGTCCCCGGAGGGGGCGAACCGCCCGGAGGCAGGCGCTGGTCCCGCGCGCCCGCGTGCGTGTGCATGCGCTCGTTCGCGTTGGTCCCGTCCCGCCCATGGTCTCTTGGTATTCAATCTTAGCTGTGGTTTTGGTCCTGGCGGCTCACGCGGGTCCCAACGTTCGAGCACCCGCAATTTGCTACGTCCGGGCATCAATGGCTGAAATAGCCGCAATCGGGAGGGGGTAGGGGCGGACTTCGACCATTCAACCCGCTCGTCCCCTCGGCCCGCGGGCGCGCGGCTGGGGTTCGACCGCGTCCCCATGTCCAGGGACCGCAGTCCAGAACACGCCGGTCGGCTTAAGCCATCACGGCGATTGTTGGCCCAGCACTCGGCCGACACTGACATGCGAAATCTTGATGCCGGATTTGGCCAGCTCGGCAGAGATCGCTCGCAGCGAAAGGCCCTTGCGGCGGAACGCGTGCATCCGCCGGATCGCAGCCTGTTGCGCCTTCACCGGGACCAGCCGGCGGTTGGCATCGACCATGAAGCCGAACGGCACCGCGCCGCTGAACTCGCCGCTGGCTTTCTGCCGCTGCTTGGTGGCCCTGATGCGTTCACCGATCCGGTTGCGCTCGAACTCGGCGAACGCCCAGACAATGGTCAAGAACAGTCTGGCGATGCCGTTGCCGCTGACATCGTCAGCGCCACCGTTCAGATCGAGCAGGAACAGGCTGACACCGCGCGACTCGAACGCTTCGACGACGGCGAGGCAGTCCGAGGCGGAACGGAACATGCGATCGAGCTTGGCGGCAACCAGCGTATCCCCGGCGCGAAGGCCGGCCCAAAGTTTCGCCCCTTCGGGCCGCTCATGGAACGGGACCGCACCAGATACGCCGGCCTCGACGTGGACGGCGTCGAGACCGACGCCGCGTTGCAGTGCCCAGCCTTCGAGCTGGCGCCACTGAACGTCGAGGCTCTGGCCGTTCTCGGCCTGGCTGTCGGTCGAAACGCGGCAGTAAGCGAACGTGCGCGGTTTTGTGGCCGCGGCGCCATACGCTTGCGCTTCCGGTCGAAGTCGCGATGCCGGCAGTAGAGCGAAGCCTTCAGGGTGATCTGTCCGCAGCCCGCTCGCGCACAACGCCGCTGCAACCAACCACCGGTGCCGAACCCGGCTGCGTGCACGCGTCTCCAGCCTGGTCGAAGCCAAGCGGGACTTCCAAAAGCCGGCCGAGACGGTCGCGTCAGGGCACGTTCTGCTGCTGTCTGGCGGGCCGGCGCCGTTGGATCGGTGGAGTAACGCGGCTCGACCCAGGCGGCGCGATGGCGATGCCGGGCGAGAACTTGATCAGGCAAATTCAGACCGAACGCTGCGGATAACGTTGCAGCAGCCGCACCGTTCGGAGCCGGCGACGATCAATCAGATATTCCGCCTCGCCGTAATCATCCCCCAGAAGGTGCGGCGCGCAGACGATGCTTGCAGCCGGTGCATCGGTGCATAGCAGGACGCTGCCACCGTCGAAAGTCTGCCAGACACCTCGCGCGAAGCTCTCGCCACAGTCGCGTTCGCTCGACCATGACAGCCCATAAGTCCGGCGACGGCGATTGTAGAAGCTGTCGCCGCGATAGAGCGTCCGGCCGGGACCATCGTAAGCAGGCAGCAACACCCGCAGACCGTTGACCAGGACACCATCATCCATGATCTCCTGCCGTATGTGATCGCCATTGCTCAGCCAGATGCTGAGGAAGCGTTGCTGCATGACGGCTGACAGGGGTGCGAGGCGCGCCGCCGACAGCATGGCTCGGCGCCACAGGCCGCGCGCCTCGATCTGCTGGAGGACGTCGCGCAGGAGCGCGAGATCATCTTTCGTCAGCGCGGTTGTGAAGTCGCGCAGGACAAACCCGTCAGCGCGCCGCATTTCGCGCAGCCGCTCGGCCACCCTTCTCCCACTGTCACCCGTGATGTCAGACATAAGACTCCAAAATCGAGCGGGCAGAGTTTCCCCTGAGAAACAGCATTATCGCAGCTTATCGATGTGCGCCGGCAGCTCGCCGCTCAGGCGCAAGGCATTTTTGTGCGATGTGGTCAGCCGAGTAAACCAAAAGTCTGAGGTCCTAATTTCCTGTCGGAGCCTGCGGCGATGCGGCGCTGGCGATCGTCCGGATGGTCTGCATGACGTCGAACGGGAACACGATGGTCGAACTCCGCTCACTGGCGATCTCGCTCAGCGTGCCGAGGTAGCGCAACTGCATTGCCCCGGGACTAGTCGCCAGGATCTCGGCGGCTTCCACCAGTTTCTGTGCCGCCTGCTGCTCGCCTTCGGCGTTGATGATCTTGGCCCGGCGGAGGCGCTCGGCTTCGGCCTGGCGGGCGATAGCGCGGACCATGCTGTGGTCGAGATCCACCTGCTTGATCTCGACGTTGGTGACTTTCACGCCCCAGGCTTCCGTGTGCATGTCCAGGATCTCCTGGATATCGGCGTTCAGCTTGTCGCGCTCAGCGAGCATCTCATCCAGCGTGTGCTTGCCCAGCACCGAGCGCAGCGTGGTCTGTGCAAGTTGGCTGGTGGCCTGCAGGAAATTCTCGATCTGGATCACCGCCTTGTCGGCGTCTACCACGCGGAAATACAGCACCGCGTTGACCTTCACCGAGACGTTGTCGCGCGAGATTACATCCTGACTGGGCACATCCAGCACCACCGTGCGCAGATCGACGCGCACCATCTGCTGCGCGTACGGCACCAGCAGGAACAACCCCGGCCCCTTCACGCCGGTGAACCGACCGAAAGTGAAGACCACCGCACGCTGATATTCGCGCATGATGCGGATCGCCGAGCTGGCGACTGCCACGATCGCGACCAGGATGACAGCAAAGATAACAAAGGGAAGGTTCAATGTGGTTTTCCCGTCGCGGCGCTCAGGCCGGTTCCACCAGCAGGGTCAGGCCGTCGCGGCCGATGACACGGATCACTTGACCCGATTGCAGCGGGCCCGTTGCCCGCGCACGCCAGCGTTCACCCTGCACCATCACCTCGCCCTGCTGGCCCGTCCAGCCAATGATCGTCCGTCCCGGCGCGCCGACCAGCGCGGCGGTGCCGCTTGCCATCGGGCGCCGGCGCGCGCGCACCAGCAGCGCCAGCACCAACCCGAACAGAGCGGCGCTGGCCAGCGTGGCGCCGGCAATCACCGCCAGCGGCAACTGCGCGCCGCGCGCCTCGAACATCAGCAGTGATCCGATCACGAACGCGCTCATGCCGCCAAGCACGAAAGCGCCAAACGACGGCACGAACGCCTCGGCGGCCATCAGCCCCAGGCCGAGCAGCACCAACGCCAGCCCAGCATAGTCGATCGGCAGCAGATTAAGGCCGTAGCCGCCGACCAGCAGGCAGATGACACCGATCACGCCTGGCGCGTAGATCCCGGGATGCGACGCTTCGAAGGCAATGCCGAACAGCCCGGCCAGCAGCAGCAGGTAGACGATCGAGGGATCAGTCAGCAACGCCAGCAATCGGTCGCGCAGATTGGGCTCCACCTCGGCGAGCGCCAGTCCGCTGGTGTCCAACAGTACCGGCTTGCCCTGCACAATCACACTGCGGCCGTTCGCCTTGGCCAGCAGGTCCGGCAGGTCGGCGGCAACGAGGTCGATCACATGCTGTTCTAGCGCGACGTTGTAAGGCACGCTGACCGCCTCGCGCACCGCCTTCTCCGCCCAGTCGGCGTTGCGTGCGTGCAACGTGGCGAGACCACGGATATAGGCGACGGAGTCGTTGGTCATCTTGGTCAGCTCAGCGTCGCGCGGCGCGGCCGTGGCGGGCTGATCTGCCTTGCGGCCATCCTCGGCGGGCTTGGAGTCCGATCCGGCGAGCGGCGTCGAGGCAAACAGGGAAACCGGCGACGCGGCACCCAGATTGGTGCCTGGCGCCATTGCGGCAAGTGCGGCGGCGTAAAGGATAAAGGTGCCGGCGCTGGCGGCACGGGCCCCACTTGGCGCCACGTAAGCGAGCACCGGAACCGGCGAGGCCAGCATGGCGCGGATGATGTCGCGCATCGCACTGTCCAGTCCCCCGGGCGTGTCCATGCGAAGCACCACCACCGCGGCGTCCTGACGCTGCGCCTCGTTCAAGCTGCGCACGACATAGTTGGCGCTGCCGGGACCGATCGCGCCGTCGAGCGCGATCACCACAGCCTCGCGCGGCGCCGCGAGCGCCTGCGTGCATCCGAGTACGAGCAGCCATGCCACCAAAAGCCCGCGCGATATCGCCATCGGCCAGCCTCTGTTTCGCACTGTAGCGCAATCGAGGGAGGGGTTAACCCGCCTTTCGGTCTCACCCCTTGATTTCGACAATTTGGCCGACCGGCTGCCCGCCAACCGGAGAACCGCCTGGTGCCAGGTTGTCGGTGGCAGGTTGATTGACCCATCGCGGGGAGCAGGTGCTACTGCGCAGCCGGTGCGATGCTCCGGCCTGACGTAGACGGAGAGGATCAGGGGTGCACACTCGGGAGCCCTCCGTCGCCTATTTGGCGAGGAGACCAACCACTTCGCCCACCACCACCGCCGGCGGAGTCGGCAGCAGTTCCTTGAAGGCCTGTTGCACAAGATCGCGTACCGTAGTGTTTGCCGCTTCAGCCTGTTTGCGCGTGTTGAAGACACTGATTGATGTGAGCGACCCGTCACCGGTGTCTATGAGGCTATAGGAGACAAAGCCTGCCTGCTTGCGGAGCAACGGGTATAGGTCCTTCCGTGCGCCACGCCGGATCGCCGCGACATCACCTATGCCATTGTAGGTTCTAATTGATGCGAACATTTTCACCTCCCTTTGGGCCTCTCACGGGCATTGGGCAGCCTGTACTCTGCTCAGTCGGAATGCGAGGGGGTGTCCGCGGTCGGACCGGCGATCAACGTCCAGAAACCGGATTTCCGACTGTGTTTGGTACGGAGGCGCGAAACGAAGGTCCCGTGCGGCTCGAACTCACCGTAGTCGCTGATGACGGACGCCAGAGCCTGGCACTCCGCCAGATGACGAGCGGCATGCCGGTAGCGCTTCGACTTGGCGCCATCGAGGGTGTCCTCGATCATGGCGCGGCGAAGCAACGTTGCTGCCAGCGGATGGGCGCCCTCCAGCCACCGCGCCGCAGGATCGAGCAGGTAGTAGAGGTTGCCGTTAATCTCGCCATGACCGGCAACGACAAGGTCGGCAGCCTGCCTATGCGCGGGCCATTCGTGAAAGAAGTGCAGCGCAACCGAGAAATTCCGGAAATGTAGGGCGTGCTCCATCGCGCGCTCTTCCGCCAGCACGTCCTCGAAGTCGGGCAAAGCCATGAGGTACGAGCGCAGGCGCTCGACGGAGAGGCGGTCCTCAAAAGCCGCCCAGCGCAGCCGCTGGGCATGCGCGCCCTGGTCGGCGGCGGCGAGCGCGTCGATGTAGACGCCCTCCCACTCTGCGTCGGGACCATCCCAGCCAGGACCGTAGAGGTCGTCATCGTCCAGGTCGCCGCGCGCGGTGCGCTTCTTCGGCGTGGCGACCTCAAGGGCGGCAACCGCCTCGTTCGCGCGGCCTGCCGCGAGCAACCGCCTACCGATCTCAGCCGCTAGATCAGGGCGAGCCCTGTCTTTGACGGGCACGAGGGCGATGTAGGCATCCACATCCCCTTCACCATCCGCGAGGTCCTGCAGGGCACGCCGAACAGCGGCGGCGCGGCTATCATAACGGCCAGTATCGGGGTGCTTCTGCATCGCCGTGATCAGTCGGGCCTTAAGCGCGGCGATACCGGGCGTGCCTAGGGCGGCGAAGATGGCCGGGACTAGCCCGTCGAACTCGCCGTAGTTATTTTTTGTCACCGCGGCGAACACGTGCTCCGCGAGCGCGACAGGATCGGGTCTGGCTTTCACTGCCAAGGTACCAAGATCCTCGCACGCGCCATGGAACACAGCTCCGACCGTGCCATTGCTGTCGTCGACCCGGTTGAGGACGGGCTCGGCGAGCGCCATGAACCGCCACATGAGGTCGAGAGCCAGATCTGGACGCGACTGACCAACCCGCTCGGTGATCGTTGTTCGCGTGAGGTCCAGGTCCCGCACGAGATCGGCACGTTTCTGCCAATCGATGAACGAACGGGCGGAGCGGAGCGCCGTAATCCGCTTGTTCATCTCAGCGGCGATCATTTCGCCACCAGCCTCGCCGGCCAGTTCAAAACGCAACCGACGCTTGACCGCTGGCTGCTCGCCGGCGAGTTCCAGCAGTATTCCGGCCAGACGTTCGGCGCCGAGTCGCACGAGGTTGTCGGCCGCCACCGCGACCGTCTTCTTCGCTGCCATGATCCCTACGTTTTCTTTCGCCTCTCACGAGTGTCAAGCTGGGCAGGGCAGTCAGTGCGCCGGTTCAGTCAGGCAGGGAAGAGTTGCTTGCCGCATCGCTGCATAAGTGCAAGCCCGAGTTTCCATCAGACCGGCGCTCGGCACTCTGCGGCCATCGCCCGTTGGCGGTTGGCCGCGTTTTCGACTGGACATCTCAAACCAGCTCAGCCGGCGTGAGGATGCGCGCCGCGCCCACACGGGGACGAGAGATCGGTCCCGCTTCGCCCGCCAGTGCGCAAATGGCAGTGGAGCCCGGCAAACGCCGGCACGGTGTCCGTCATAGAAATCCTGATGAAAAACGAAAACCTGAAATTTGACGTTCATGTGGGCAGCACACCCGACCGGGGGGCTGGGGTGGGGGGCTTAGACAGATGGAGGGCGGGGGGTTGGGTGCGCTCGCGGAGACTGCTGCACGGTGAGGCAAACTGCGCCGGTGCCGGAGGCTCGCCGCGCGGCGTGGTAAGCGGCGTGGTAAATTGTCACTCTGCCAGGGGCAACTGCGAGGTTCTCATAGGCACGACAAGCGGGACATCAGGCGGGCGCGCAGCGCCAGTATGGCGTCCTCGACCGTGTCGAGCAGGTCCCGAGGACACGTCGGCGCGAACGCGCATATGCCTGGGCCCACAGTCTTCAGCGGCTTCCTGACCAGCTGCGCGCGATGCCTGACACTCCACCTTCGTGCTGCCGGAGGTGTCGCGGCACAAGCCGATCGAGACGCTCACGGCTCATGTGAAGCGCCATGATTTGTTCCAGAACTATGCGGGACCAGCGTTCCTCTGATCGCGGGGCACATCTCCCTCGGCTTCCTGAACGCACCCCATCGATACTCATTGTGCAGAACGGTGGTCAACCGCTACGGCGGCCCTTCATGCATAAACTGCTCCGGCGAAACTCACGCAAACGCACCAGCAGCAACGCCATCGCCGCGAGCTGCCGAGGCCCAACCGACATGGGATGATGTAACTCGTCGATGTCGAAATCCAGATAGCGACCACGAGATGCTGGCTCGGTGAAATCACCGGCGGACACGAAACCGAATTGGAGAAGATGATGGCGGCTTAAGCCGCGATCCCCCGGAGATCGAGGCCCGCGTTGGCGCTGCGTCCGAGTTGCGCCACATAGTCCGCCCGGGCCTGCCGTGCCGCTTCCAGGTCGTTGTGTTCGTAAGCGTTCGCTGTTTCGTTTGCAAGCTTCGCCGCCGTGCGCGCCGGCCCCACCGCGCTGTCAACGCCGCGAGCCTGCATGTGGTCGGCAAAGTCAGCCAGATTGAGGGCGTAATGGCGGAAGCTGGCGATACGGGTGGCCTTAGTCTCCGCAGCCGTTCTCTCGAGGCGGGTCATTTACTCGTTCCTTTCGGGGATAACAGATCAGATCAAAGAGTATGGCAATGACGGCGAGTTGCAGCAGCGCGCCGAAGAAGATGCAAAGGCTTATTTGATTTACTCGATGCCAGCGCAACGTTTGACACTGCCGTATGCTTCCTCGGTCCCTCTGGGCATCGACATGACGGTTCTCTGTGGAACTACTGGGAGGACCGTAAGCGGTGGCTTCAGACCACGTTTGCCCAGGGGAGCAGCTGGTCGAGCTTTGACATGGGCCAGTGCTGGGCGATTTTGGTGAGGGTATCGGTCAAATAACGCTGTGGCTCGACACCGTTCAACTTGCAGGTTTCGACGAGCGAAGCGATGAGACCCCAGGCAGCTGCTCCCTCATCATGGCCCGCGAACAGGGCATTCTTGCGGTTCAGCGTGATTGGGCGAATGGCTCGCTCGACCGTATTGTTATCGATTTCGATAGTGCCGTCATCGAGGAACCGCGTCAGCCCGTCACGGCGCTTGAGGCCGTAGCGGATGATTTCGGCCATTTTGCCGCTCTGGGGCAGGAGCGGCAGCTTCTGCTCCAGCCAACGGAACAGATCGTCGATGAGTGGCACGGTCCTGACCTGACGCGCGGCACGACGTTCCTCGGCACTCCGACCACGGAGCTCGGTCTCGATCTGGTAAAGCGCGGCAATCCGATTCAGGACCTCGGCAGCGATCGGCGCAGACCCGCCCTTGTTGATGTCAAAGAAGTCTCTTCGCCAATGTGCCCAGCAAAGAGCCAGGTCCAAGGGATCTTCCTTCCGACGGCCATCGGTCAGGGCGTTATAGCCGGTGTATCCGTCCACCTGGAGAACGCCCTTGAAGCCGCGGAGTGCCTGACGCGCATATTCCCCAGCACGGCCTGGTGCATAAACGTAGACGACGCCGGGAGGATCAGGGCCGTTCCATGGCCGATCGTCGCGAGCGATTGCCCACAGATAGCCGGTCTTTGTCTTGCCACGCCCAGGATCGAGCACGGGCACCGTCGTTTCATCGCAGAACAACTTGGTCGATCGTTTCAGCAACTCCAGCATGCGCGCGACGATCGGCCTCAAGGCAAAGGCGCTGCGCCCCACCCAATCGGCCAGACAGGAGCGATCGATCCTGATGCCTTGGCGCTGCAGGATCTGGTGCTGGCGATACAACGGCAGATGGTCGGCATATTTGCTGACCAGGACATGGGCCAGCATCGCCTCGGTGGGTAGGCCAGCTTCGATGATATGCGGCGGCGCCGGTGCCTGGCTAACGCCCTCGCGACACGAACGGCAGCCATATTTCGGCCGACGGGTCACGAGGACACGATGCTGGGCAGGGATAACGTCAAGGCGCTCGGATTTGTCCTCACCGATGACATGCAATGCTCCACCGCAGCAGGGGCAGATCTGGTTCTCGGGCTCGATGACGATTTCGACGCGCGGCAAATGATCCGGCAGATCACCGCGCTTGACGCCATGGCGTCTGACACGCGTCGCGTCCTGGCTCTCCGCTTTGGCTTTTGCCGCGGCAATTCCCGTCTCGAGATCCTCAAGCCCAAGCGCCATCTGTTCTGGCGGCAGCTGTTCTGAACTCTTGCCATACTGACGGCGGATATATTTATCGAGGATGCGCTCGAGCCGCTCGATCTCTTCGTCACGATGCGATAGCGCTGCATCCTTCTCGGCCAGACTTGCCGTCAGGCGCTCGATCAGCGCATGAGCCTCAGCAAGATTTTGCGGCAGAGCGGCATCCATGGCAACTCGAGTAAATCACATTCCGACCGATTTGTGATCACCAATATCGTGTGTGAGCATCGAGCGATCACAGCACTTCCTGCGGCGCACGCACACGCCGCACATGCACGCGCGTCCAATCGAGACCTTCGAATAACGTGGTCAATTGTGCCGGTGACAGACGCATCACGCCTGCCTCAATCCGAGGCCAGCGGAACTTGCCATCCTCCAGACGCTTGGAGATCAACACTATGCCCGTGCCGTCCCAGAAGATCATCTTGATCCTGTCCGCGCGGCGCGCCCTGAAGACGTAAACAACGCCCGAATAAGGATCGGTGCCCAGTTCCTCTTTGACGATGGCAGCCAGGCCATCGATGCCTTTGCGGAAGTCGACGGGTTGGACCGCAACCATCACCCGAACAGGACCGGTCGGAAAGATCACCTGGCGGCCTTGAGTGCCCGGATGATCCTCTCAACCAGTGCAGCATCAGCACCATCGTTGACCCGAACGGCAATCGGGCCCGCCTCGATCTCGATGATCGGCACCGCACCGGCATGCTTCGGCTTGGTCTCGGGCGGCAAGGGTCCGGCAGCCTCGACCGTGGCAAAGGCTGGGCCGCCCGTGAGAACAAGAGAGCCCTCGCGGGCGGCTTTCCGCCAAGCGTAGATCTGTGACGGCAGGACATCGTGACGGCGAGCAACCTGCGACACCATCGCGCCAGGCACCACACTCTCAGCGACAATCCGTGCCTTCGCCTCATCCGACCAACGGCGTCGGCGCTCCGCACCGCTCAGAATTTCAATCCGGCGCGGTCGCTCCACAGACGAACCGTCGTTAACCACGTCCATAACATCAGCTCTTGCCAACAGGACGACAAACTTGCCTCAGCTGACATTCATAAACGACGTGCCCCGTGCCACCGCTTACGGAGGACCATTCCTCCCCGTGCTCAGCCGATCAGGTCGGATCGCGCCGGCTCCAGCGCCAGTTCTCGGGCGGCGGCGCATCCGGGTGCATTAACCGGTTCGCGACCCAGGCTTCGAGCCAGTCCGCGACCTCCGGCGGGATGACCTCGCGACCTGTGGCCCAAACTCTCGTTAGCCGGTCGGAGCAGCGCAGCAGGGGAGCCAGCCCGCGCTGCGATAGGCCGAGAGTGTTCAGGCACTCGCGGTAACGGGTCGGCGTCATGCCGGCATCCTCGATCGCGTTGCCAGCGTCAGACGATCGCTCGTGGCATGTAGTCCGCCGCCACTTCGCTTGCTACATCGAGGCTGCTGTGCAGCAGCAGCTTGAGCACTTGTTCGCGGCTCAGCGACTTCTCGCGCAGCAACGTCTCTGCCAGTCGCTCCACCGTCGCCCAATGGTGCTGCACGGCCTTGGTCGATGGGTGGTTTGTGCGGGTCTCGGTATCGAGCGGCCTGCCAAGGTAGAGCGCCCTGAACGCCAACTCTGCCTGCTGGTATGCGGCATATATCTCGTATGGCATCTGCTGCGTTCGCCGCTGCACGTGGGGCAGCGAGTGTTTGGAGACGGAATTGAATGGGATCACTTCACACATCGGGGTCTTGCCTCTCGATTGCCGGGCCTGACTGCCTCGGACGCTCACTATCGACCCACCAACTTGCTGCAGCGGCGCCGCATGTCGGTGTTCAGTTTGTCGGGGCAGCTTCTGCACGAAAGGCCGCGGCAACCGTTAGTCATGGTTGTGCATCATGAGTATCGTTGGGGTGCATATGTGTGCGCGATATCGCTGGCATCACATACGAGCTGATCAGGGCTCGCCATCACCGCCGGACCAAACAGGCTCCGGCCTGCACCACTGGATTTCCTGCCTGGGAGCACCACTGGCACGCTTCACCAACATGGCACACAATGGTTACGTCCGGGCGCATCTAAAAAACGGTCGGGCAACGACATCACTGGGGACTTCATCGAACCTAACGGGGAGTCGCGGCACTGCACGCTGCACACTGAAGGGCACGGCAACCTGCTGTTCAGCGAGTATCCATAGTCACCCGGGCCGCCGCGGCTGAGAACCGACAAGTTTGGCACTGCCTTTCATGGCAGACGCCGGCGCTTTTATCATAATGTAGAAGCCAATCCTAAGCGCATCGACGAGATGGAGTCTGCACCCCCGCAGTCAGCTTGATGAAGAGCCTGGAGCATGATCAGCCGGACACACCTGGATCGGAGCTGCGCTGCCAGAGTGTTTCGCTTTTAATACCGTCCCTCCACTCTGATGACCGCTTCGGGTGGGCAGCGGCCTGTCGGTGTTCGGCGCTGATGCAGTAGCGGGAGGAGAGGCTCTAGCGTTACGTCCCGATCAATGCGTCCGCAACCAGGTCTCTGGCTACCGGCAGAACCCTCTCGAAGATGGCCGGGTCGCGAAGCAGTTCCACCTTGAACCCGGGAAAGCCGGACAGCGACTTCGTGGAAAGCGGACCAACAGCAGCAACGAAGGCATCGTAATGTCTCTGTCGGTCTCCGTCCGCAGTGAGACCAGGTCTCTGCTTTAGATATCCGAACGACGGGGAGACAAGACCACCTGCAGACCACAGATGCAGCGGGTAGACTTTCCGTCCAGACGGCGTGAGAAAAACTCCACAGATGGAACCTTGTGTGCTTGGCATCACCACTTCGCCGTTCAGTTCGTGGATCAGACGCAGGAACGCGTGCGCACCGTCCACTGCCTCCTGGCCGCGCGGCTGGATAACCTTCGTGATCCAATCCTCGATATCAATCGGAGCAGGCAAATCCCGTCCCGTACTCTTCTGTGCGGCTGCCCGCTGCGTCTCACCGATAATGCGTGGGACCAGGGTCGTCACACCGCCATCCCCCTCGAACCAGCGTAGTTCAACGGCGCGAACATCGGCACGCATTTGCTCGTTAAGAAATTCCACCACCCGCGCGAGTTCCGAGGGGACGACATCAGCCACGAAGACCGGCTTGATGCGGCCTGCCTTGAGATTGGCATCCACTTGCTCCCAGAAGGCGGAAGTGTCGGCATCGCCAAGGAAAGAGGAAAGCACCTCTTCGGCATTGGCCTCCCACGACGCGCATGTCGTGCGGAATGCCTCGGCAATCGAGCCAGCCTGCCAGTAAGCCACCCCGTTGGCAGCATAATCCAGAAGCTGGCCGACTATTTCCCGACGAAGTCGGGTATCCGAAGCCCGCTTCAGTTCGACAAGAACTGGCACCGCATTTCTGGTCACGAACAGATGGTCGAGCGACCAGCGGCCGCTGCTGTCGAGACTGTCGCCGACGGGTTGCTCTCGACGGATGAGCAGGAGGTCGCCATCGGTATCACCGATCAACTCGGGATATCGGGCGACGAGATCCTGCATCTTATCTTCGCTCGATGGGGCGCTTGGCCGCATTCGCGTGAGGCCGTTGTTGCCATCGACAAGAAAAACCGCTCCACCGCTCATTGCCGCGCCCTTGCTGCTTTGGGTGCTGCCAATTTTCAATGTGCAGCCCTGGCAAAAGACTATTCCCAAATATGCTGCATTGGGAAACCCTATCGGGAGAGCGACAGAGTCAATGCGGGACAGCGCGATTAGGACGGCTGCTGATCGTGCGCGGTATCAGCTCGCTGAAGGGCGCGTTGTAAGCTTCCGGGTGTTTGATAGAAGGCTGGCCCAATGAACCAATACCGTAATGAAACTCTGGGATGGCGGATTGGATAAGAGGATCAGTCATGGGTTCAACAGGCGCGAGGAGGGATACCTGGGGGGCGGATGCCCCGGAGGCAGGACGTTAGTCCCCGCGCTAGGCGCGAGATGGGGTGGTCCCCCTGGTCCCCACCTCGCAACGTCTGGTCGCGCTGCGCCCAGCTCACCGCGCGCCTGCGGGCAAACTCGCAGCCTCGCGGCCGCCGATGAAGGCGTCGAAGCGAAGAGCGGCGGTAGTAACGAAATCTGCGCTGGACGCGGTCTGCCGTAAGACGCAGTTGCCTGCCCCAAGGCAGCCAGCAAAAATCAAAAGGACGCCGGGTGCATGCTTGCCATAAAGGGGCCTTATGCGGCACAGCCGTCATAGCCGTTCCCATCCAAGCTTAACAACAAGAGCATAAGAGCACCGCCTTAGCGCTATCTCCCCGCAACATAGTCAGGTTGGCTTTATGCCGGTGAGCATGCGGGTCCATTTACCGTTATCGATCCGCTGCCGACGTTAATGATCGTACAGTTGTTGTTGGTAGTATTGCCACTGTTAGTAGTATTGCCGCCGCGGCAGCGGTCTTCCAGGATGATCCGCCGTTCCCTGTAGAGGGCAACCAGCTTCCTAAGGCTGGCCGGTTGACCCTGGGCATAGTGCTCATCGTTCTCCAAGCGGATGATTGTGCGCCGGTGCAGGCCGCATGCCATCGCGGCTTTTTCCATCGTCCACCCGAGATAGGCGCGCGCCGCCCGCAGCTGTGCCGAGGTCACCAGGATCAACCTATCGCAGCCCTGCTTGTGCCCCTTCGGTCATCATGTCACAACCAGTAACAGGCTGAAAACAAGCAGGCTTTAATGTGCTCACCGGAGGCACATTCACCGGATGGGGGCAAGCCTTCCAGGAGAACGCTGGAGGAGCTGGAGCAGCGCAATGCCGAGTTGACGGCGGCTGTTGCCGCCCGCGACACCTTTATTGCCGTTGCCGCTCACGAGCTGCGCAACCCGATGACGCCGATGATCGGCCAGATCGATCTGCTGCTGGGTGGATTGCGGGCCGGTCGGTATTCCCCTGAGCAAATCGAGCAGCGTCTTGAGCGCGTCCGGCTCGTGATGGACCACTATCTCAAACGCGCCGCGACCTTGCTCGACGTGTCCCGAATTACCACCGGCAAACTCATACTGGCGCCGTCGCCCTTCGATTTATCCGACCTGGTGCGGGAGACCGTTGCGACGTTCGCTGCAGCGGCCCGCCATGCAGGCGCTCAGATCGACATCAATGCCCCTGCGAGCCTTCTCGGCAGCTGGGATCGGCTGGCCATGGAGCAGATCATCGACAATCTCGTTTCCAACGCCATCAAATATGGCGCTCACCGACCCGTCGAGATCTATGCCGAGGATCGCGGGGATAACGTCTGCATGCGGGTTCGAGACCGTGGCCCTGGCATCTCCGTGGATGCCCGGACCCGCATCTTTGAGCGCTTCGAGCGCGCAGTCGGGCCGGATGGACGACGCAGCGGCTTCGGCGTTGGTTTGTGGGTGGTCGGCCAGCTGGTGGACGCCATGGGGGGCACGGTTACGGTGGACGATGCACAGGGAGGCGGCTCGGTGTTCACCGTGACCCTGCCGCGACATGCGGATGTGGTCCGGCCATGAGCGAGGCGCACAGTGGCGAACTCGAGCGGGTGCCAAGCGGGATCCCCGGCCTGGATATCATTCTGAGTGGCGGCTTCCTCAAAGGCGGCCTTTACATCATTCAGGGTCCGCCCGGCACCGGCAAAACCACGTTTGGCAACCAGGTCTGCTTCCATCACGTCGCGTGCGGTGGACGGGCGCTCTACGTCACCCTGCTCGCCGAGTACCACGCGCGCATGATGCAGCACTTGGGCGTCATGACGTTCTTCGATGGATCGAAGATCCCGGATCAGCTGACTTATCTCAACGGCCTGAGTGTTCTGGAATCGGATGGGCTCAAGGGGTTTTTGACACAGCTGCGCCATGAGATCACCCGGCACAACGTCTCCATCCTGGTGCTCGATGGCATCGAATCCGCCAAACGCCTGTCCAACGACGAGCAGGCGTTCAACGAGTTTGTGCATGAACTGCAGGCGGTCGCCATCGCGACCGGGTGCACGATGTTCATGCTCACCAGCGCTCAGGGTGAAAGGGGCACACCCGAGCACACGATGGTGGATGGCATCGTCGAACTGTCCGACCAGCTCGTGGGATGGTCCGCCGAGAGCTTCCTGCAGGTGGTCAAGTTTCGCGGGAGCGCCTTTCTGCGCGGCCGTCACGCCTTCAAGATCACCGATGACGGTATCGTCGTGCATCCGCGGATCGAGGCCCTGCTGGCGCGACCATCGCGCCCCGATCAGGGAGGGCTGGGCCGCGTATCGAGCGGGGTTGATCAACTTGACGTCATGCCGGGCGGCGGGCTGCCGGAAGCCTCTACGTCGATGATCATGGGACCGTCCGGCACCGGGAAGACGACGCTTGGGCTCCAATTCCTCTCCCGATGTACCGAGAGCGAGCCCGGCCTGCTGTTCGGCTTCTATGAGACCCCAGCCCTGTTGATTTTCGCTGAGAACTGACCCGGGTTTTCCACCGAGAACTGACCCGGGTGAATTTATGGTTTGCGGGTCATACCGGGGTCAAGTTCTTGGCCTTTTCCTTTCGGCCCTTGTTGGCGGCCGAGCTGGCTTTGAAGCGGAAGCTGTCATTGCCGGTTTCCACGATGTGGCAGTGGTGGGTGAGGCGGTCGAGCATGGCGGTCGTCATCTTAGCGTCGCCGAACACGTCAGCCCATTCGCTGAAGCTCAGGTTCGTGGTGATGACCACAGAGGCCCGTTCGTAAAGCTTGCTCAGCAGGTGGAAAAGCAGCGCGCCGCCGGAGGGGCTGAACGGCAGATAGCCCAATTCATCGAGCATTACGAGGTCGCACCGCATCAGCCGATCCGCGATCTGACCCGATCGGCCCTGAGTTTTCTCCTGCTCCAGCGCATTGACCAGGTCGACGGTCCCGAAGAACCGAACCTTTTTGCGATGGTGTTCAACCGCCTGCACGCCAAGCGCCGTGGCGATGTGGGTCTTGCCGGTGCCCGGACCGCCGACGAGGACCACGTTGTCGGCGTTTTCGATGAACTCACACCGGTAAAGCTGGCGCACCAGGGCTTCATTGGTTTCGCTGGACGCAAAATCAAAACCGCTCAGATCCTTGTAGACGGGGGAAGCGCGCCGCCTTCAGCTGGTAGGCAACCGATCGAACCTCGCGCTCGGCGGTTTCCGCCTTGAGCAGCTGTGAGAGAATGGGGACGGCCGAATTGAACGCTGGCGCGCCCTGCTCCATCAGCTCGCCCGCGGCTTGCGCCATGCCAAACATCTTCAGGCCGCGCAGCATCACGACAATCGCCGCCCCGGCCGGATCATGACGCATGGCGGGCCTCCTGTAGCTTCTCGCGCAGGGCATCGTAGCGTTCGACGTCGGCACGTGGCTCCCGGTCCAGGGCCAAGGCCTGCGGAGCCGCGATCATTGCTGTGGCCGTGGATTTGCCGTCGATCAGCCGGTGCAACATGTTCAGCACGTGCGTCTTTGTCGGCGCTCCATCACTCAGCGCCAGTTCGACGGCACACAACACCGCATCTTCACCATGGTGCAGGACGAGGGCAAGAATCTCCACCATCTCCCGGTCGCCTCCGGGCTGCTTGAGAAGGTGCTGTTGCAGCCGCTTGAACGCTTCCGGCAATTCGGCGAACGGCGCGCCATTACGCAGAGCTCCCGGCTTGCGCTGGATCACCGCGAGATAGTGGTGCCAATCATAGATGGTGCGGCCGGGCAGATGATGCGACCGCTCGATGAGCCGCGCGTGTTCGCAGATGACTTGCCCTTCGGCAACGACAACGACGCGGCCTGGATAAACCCTTAAGCTGACGCGATGATTGGCGAAGGACGCGGGCACGCTGTAGCGGTTGCGATCAAAGTGAACGAGGCAGGTGGGCGAAACGCGTTTGCCGTATTCAACAAAACCATCGAACGGTCTGCCAACGGCCATCAGGCATCCGACTTCACTTTGCCACGCATCGAATATCGAGCCTTGCTGGCTGCCGTGTGGAATCTCGCGCCATAGCGCTTGGCAGCGTTGTTCCAGCCAGTCGTTCAAGTCAGCCAGCGTCACAAAACGCGGCATGGTCTGCCACAGCCGATGACGCGCGTCCTGGACATTCTTCTCGATCTGACCCTTCTCCCAGCCTGAGGCCGGATTGCAAAAGTCAGCATCGAAAAGGTAGTGGCTGGCCATCGCGGCAAAGCGTGCATTGACCTGGCGCTTCTTGCCGACGCCAACTTGGTCAACAGCCGTTCTCATATTGTCGTAGATGCCGCGGCGCGGCACGCCGCCAAGCACCCGGAACGCATGATGATGCGCGTCGAACAGCATCTCGTGCGTCTGCAGCGGATAGGCCCGGACAATGAAGGTGCGGCTGTAGCAAAGCTTGAAGTGCGCAGCTTGCAGCTTGGTCCGTTCGCCGCCGATAACGGCCCACTCCTCGCTCCAGTCGAACTGGAAAGCTTCGCCCGGCTGGAAAATCAGCGGAACAAAGGCCCCGCGGCCGGTCGTCTGCTGCTCCCGCTGCCGATGCTCCTTCCAGGTGCGGGCGAACGCCGCAACACGGCCGTATGAACCTTCAAACCCGAGGGCGGCCAGATCCGCATGCAACCGCTTGATCGTCCGCCTCTGCTTGCGCGGCCTGCCGCTCTCTAGCTTTAGCCAGGCCGACAGTTTCTCGGCGAACGCGTCCAGCTTGCTGGGCCGCTCCGGCACCTTGAAGGCCGGTTCCACCACGTCGCCCCGCAAGTATTTGCGGATGGTGTTCCGCGATAGCCCAGTCCTGCGGGCGATCTCCCGTATCGAAAGCTGGTCTCGAAGCGCCCAGCGACGGATCACGCTCAGTAACTCCATGCTTATCACTCCCGTGGACCCCGCTGAAAACAGCCGGGGCGAGGTCAAAACATGGGTCAATTCTCAGTGGAAATTTGCCACCTGGTGGGTCAGTTCTCGATGAAACTCAACACTGGGATGATTGGCAGAAGGGAAAAGATGAAATCAGTTTCCGCGACGTTCGCCACCAGCTCCGGAAAACCGACGCCATCAAGATTATCGAGGACAAGGCCATAGCCGTCACCGGTCGCACACTGTTCGCGGATAGGAACCGGGGCGATCCGGGCGGCTGGGTGACATCGCTCTATAGCCACTTGTCGAGCTTCATCCATGCAAGTGGCGATTTAGCCAATTCGAGCATCTGGCAAAGCAATGGCCCGATCTACAGCGCGCGGGGAATGAAGGTGTCATATTGCAGCTTCCTTGAGACCTACGCGCTCGGGTTACTGCTGGCGAAAATCTCCCACCCCGCCCTTGCGATGCCCGAAGCAGCGGCTGTGCTATTCACCTATGGCAGCCGTCGCCGCTATCTCCGCCAGCTCGATATGAAGCTATGCGGGTTTATCAAGCGCGAGGTTTTCCCGTGAGCTACGATTAAGCGCGGTGATGCGCAACTTTCCATGAAGCCCCTTATCGGGCGGCAACATTCTTCTCAGGGCAACGGGGCTGAGCTTTGCCGAGCGCTCGACGTGCTGTTGACGACTGTTGCGGGCGTCAGAGCTTTCGCTTAATATACGCTGCTTTCCGATGCTCTAACCGGTGAAGACCGCTTTGCAGCGCGCATTGGCCACACACGACTAAATTACTAAGCAACCAGGATGGTTCACCGATCAGCGTTTGTTGCTCCGGCTACGACTTCAGCTGACGCAGCGGCGCCTGCCAACGTTTGCGGGCGGGACCATACGTCTCGTCCCCGAGGCGGACTTGCTCGTCGAGAACATCACGCCAGGCGAGGAGCAGTTGGCGTCCGACCGGAGCGTCAACGTCGGCCGGTTCAAGCCGAAGCGACCGGAACACCGGGCCGAGTATCGGCCAATGCTCGGCGATGAACGCGGCCTGGTCGAACTTGCGTCGCGAAGGGCGCCGCTCCTGCGCCTTCTGCTGTCGCTGTCTGGCCTTGGTCGCACGATCGACCGGTCTGGTCTGCGCGGCCAGCTCATACGCCGTGGCGCGTCGGTGCACCTGCTTGATGCGCGGATCATCAGGTGGCGCTAGGGGAGGCGGCGAGTAAACATAACCCTCGGGTGCCGGGCCGATCCGGGCCTGGCGCTTGCGCGCCGCGATAAGACACGCTGCCAGCCTGGATCATCGTTGTGATTAAGGACGGATCGCCTCCAGCACCAGCGCAAATTGTTCAGCACGACAGGCGCGGTTTCAGTCGGATCGAGGCCAGCGCGCCGGCAGTGCTCGACGAACTCCGCTTCGAGCACGGGGCTGCACCAGATGGTCAGGAGCGGCTGCCAGGATGACTTGTCCCACAGGCGCTTCATATCCGCGCGGAACAGCCGGATGCTCTCCGTCGGTGTTTGCGGCTTGCCGGTGCCTTTGCGAAGCTGCTCCATCCGCTTGCGCCGCCAGTTGACATCGTGGTGTTGGCAGTAGTCCGAGTGTCGCAGCGCGATGTCCCTGCAGTTCGTGCGCGCGCACTGCCTTTGCCGAGGGCCGCCTACACCGTATCCGGCTTCGTGCAGGCGTTTCCAGCCTGGTCGTAGCCAGCTCGGGGGTTCTAGGGCGAAGACTCATCTGACTACTTGAGGAAGTAGGCAAGGGCGGCGGCGATGCAGAGGGTGGAGACGAAAGTTTCGTCGAGCCGATCGTAGCGCGTTGCCAGGCGTCGAAAGTCCTTGAGGCGGCAGAAGGTGCGTTCGACGATATTGCGCCGCCTATAGGTGACGGCGTCGAACGGATAGGGCTGCTTTCGGTTCTTGCGGTTGGGGATGATGACGCGGCTGCCGCGGTCCGCCAGCCAACGGCGCAATTCGGCACTGTCGTAAGCGGCATCGGCGATCACGCGCAGGTCGGGCGGCAGTCGAGCCAACATTGCCTGCGCCGGCACGCTATCGTGGCGCTCACCGCCGGTCAGCGCGATGACCTTGGGTCGGCCGTGAGCATCAGCGATCAGATGGATTTTGGTATTGCGCCCGCCGCGGCTCGTCCCGATCCCACGCGAACCCCCCTTTTTCGCCGCCCGGCGCTGGCCGACCGGTGGACCTTGATATGCGTGCTGTCCAGCAAGGCTTCGGCCGGCGGGCCGCCGGCGCGCGCAAGTTCCATGAACACACGCTCCCAGATCCCGCGCACTGCCCAGCGCACGAACCGATTATACAGTGTCTTGCGTGGCCCATATTCCAACGGTGCGTCGGACCATCGGCAACCGGAGATGATGACTTGGATGATGCCGCTGATCACGCGCCGATCATCCACCCGTCGCTTGCCGCGTATGTAGACGGGCAGCAATGGGTCAATCTTCTCCCACTGCCCGTCGCTCAACCAGAAATACCCTGTGACCATGCTGCCCCGAATCGATGCAAACTCCGACCACAGGGAATCAACAACCTATTGATTTGGCAATAACCCAATTGGGTCTTCGCCCTAGAAACCGACCTTTCGCGTCTCTCCGAGGGAGGGTTGAGGGTTCGCGTTGCATAACATCTTCCGTAGGCCACGATACTTTAGCCCCTCACCGAGGTATGTGACAGGCATCGCCAGTGCGAAACCGCGGACGTGCAGAGCTATGGACACTTCAGAGCCCGAGCAACCGCCGTGTTGTTTGTTGGCGGACAGCCTGGTTTAACGGCCGCCGCCGAAGGCCCCAGGAGTGACGGCTCTTCACCGTTATCAGGAAGTCGTTGCCAGCATAAGAACGAAACAGCCCGGTGACTAGAACGTGCTAGAGGTCTCCCCGCTGTGCTTCGATAAATGTGATACGCGCACGGGAAGTTATATATTCTCTCTCTCTCTCCCCCTTCTTTCAGAAGGCGCGCGCGAGCACGCGTGAAGACCCCTTTGATCTTACAGGCGCGTATCACATTCATCGAACGCTCGCGCCGGTTTGCTTATAGCGCCCTTGAAAGTTCATGGCGCGCTTGGTCGCCTCTACCCGCTCTTGCTCCTCAGCGAGAAGCTCCGGTCCCAACAACTTGTGTAGCCCAGGCCGCACCAGCCATGCCCGGTTATCCGGGGTTGCGCGCTCGGGCAGTAACCATCCCCCGAGCACCAACGGCTCGACTGCCGCCTGTATGTCCTTCAAGGTCCGCAACTCTCGGCAGACTGCGATTTTCTGCCGCAGGTTCCCCGCCGACATTCGCTGCGGTTGGTGCCGCAACAAATGGCTGGCGATAACCTTTGTGATGTTCTCCGTCGATCTCGCTAGCCCCGCATAGAAGATTTGGGCGTGTCCCCACAGGAAGTTCACATACCGCCCAGCACGATAGACTGTGCTTTCCGGGATCACCGTGGCCTGTCCTCCGTCCAGCAGGTGCAGAACCAGCGCCACCCGCGCGTGCGTGCCGTGCAGCTTGTCCATGAACCCGCGAAATCCAACGCCATTGGTTCGCCGCCGGCTCTCAGCCTCTCCGAGCGCCCTGGTTTCCCGGATCAACGCTTCTCCCGCAGCGTCTAGGCGGTAGGAGTCGAACGTTCCCAGTGCGAGCAGCCGCGCCAGCCCGCCATACGCCGCGGTCATGTCAGGCGCCCCACCACCCACGATGGGTGTTTTGGCCGCCTGCATCAGCACGATGCCGAACCGCTGGATCAGCCCGTCCTTGTCCAACCCGGTGAAATCCGCCAGCCGGTCCTCCTGGATAAACCCCAGAACGGCCAGCGCACAGTTGTCCATCAGCGTGGTCGGGCGCCCCATGCGTCCAACTGAGGAAAGACCCCCCTCATACGCCTCCAGATAGAACGCCCGCTCTGCCGCGCCGAGGCCCTTGGTGTAGCGCCCAAACTCGAACCACGGCGCCAGTTCGTCCCGCGCATAGAACAGACCGCGCGGGTTGTTGGCGATCCATTCCTGCAGCTTCTCCACCGACACGTCGGCCGCCAGGTAAGCTTTTTCCCCAGGCGGCGTGTTCTTCTGCCCCGCAGGGAGCGCCTTCCACTGCGCCATCGCGACCTTGTGTGCCCTGATGTGCTCCGCGTGGACCTGTTTGATCTGCCGCGTCACGTGGTCGAACAGCGCCGACTTGCGCTGGCCGCTGTCCCCGATCAGCAGCGTCCACAGAATGGGCGGCGTCCGCCACGACGACCCGGCGTAGGGCGTCAGTCTGGCGCCCTTGTGCGCCGCGCCTGAGGCCGCCGCCATGAAGGCGGCGCCGAAGCCGCTCAAATCCAGCTGATCACGCTCGGCGGTCTCCCAGAGCGCCCGCTCGATCACGTCCGGGAACACCCCGCCCGGCCACGCCGGCGGCATCGCCTTTTCCCATGGGTTCATGAACTCGTCGTCTGGCGGCCAGACCACCGCATTCAGTGAAGCCGCTCCTGCAGGGGTAGGGCCCCTGACGCTATCCTCCCGCTCCGACTCTCTCGCGCGCGCGGCTTTGTCTGCGGCCGCCAGCGCCGCTGTCAGTTTGTCCCAGTCAACGTCGAAGCCCAGGCCGATGATCTCGGCTTCGTCCCGTAATTCGGCCAGTGCCTCGTCCCGGAACCGCCCAAGACAACGCAACCGTCCCAATTGGTCCCAGTGTCGGTCCTGCAACACGTCGATCAGCCGTTCACGTGCAAGTTCGCCCAGCTCTGGCGCATCGGGGTCGCCGAATTCCAACACGACGGGTAGCGGCAGGCCGGCTTTGCGCAGGACCTTTTCCGCCAAGACCTGATCCGCGGGCAGGTATGACTGCCGGTAGATCGCCTTCAGCCCGGCGAGCCGGACGATCGCGCTGTCACCGCGCGCCTTCATCTCCGCCATCAGCGCGACCACATCGGCGGCGTCATGGGCCAGGATGAATTTCTGACCGCCGTGCGCCTGCGACTTCACAAACAGTCCGGTCTGCTGCGAGTGCGTGTTGACCTTCCACCATGCCTTGTCAGAGGCCACGACGCCCGAACCGACATTTGGATAGTCCGGCTCCAGCGGGTCCGCGCCTGTCCGCGTCCCGCGACCGGCGAACCACGCGTCCATGTTCTCCAGTAGCTCCCAGCCGGTCGCGCTGTGCCTGCCCGAAGGCAGCGCCTCGTCGAACCAGTATTCATCATCGAGCGGTAGCCGTCCGATCTCTGCCCGCATCAGGACAAGGCGTTCGGCGTCATCCTTCTTCACGCCTGCCTTCACCAGCCGCGCAATGTCTTTCGCACCGCGCGCCAGCCTGATTGCTCTGGCCTCCGGCTCCTTCTCGGCTTTCAGCCCCGACCAGACTTCCGCCACGTGACGCTCTTCGTCATCGGTCAGGTCAGGCAGCGCCCGCGTGTCGAGGCGGGGACCCTCGTGCCACTCGCATCTCCGGGCACCCGGCACGTGTTCGAGGTAATCGCCGTGGGGGCGGGTCTCCAGCACCGCATTCGCCTCGAACGCCAGCCAATACCCAACGCCGGACGCTGCCTGGTCGATCGCCGAACGCTTCAGAAGAGAACCCGCGGCCGACAGGTTGACCCAGCCGAACCCGGCCAGGAGCAGCCGGTCGAACAGCGCCTTGACGTAGCGCGCCAGGTCACCGCCATCGTGGACGATGACATAGAGATGCGTCCCACCGCCCGGTGTGATCACGCCGGTGCGCTTGTCCCGGATGCCGGTCGAGACGCTCGGCCGCTCCAGGAAGCCGATCGTGTTCCATCGCGGATCAATCGCCGCCAGCACCTTGCGCAGACCGCCGGCCTGTTTGATCCGTTCGCGCACTGCGTCGGGCAGGTCCTTAATATCGAAATCAATGATCAGCAGCGCTGGCTTGCCCGACGCGTAGCGGATGCAATGCTTGCCGCGATACAGCGGCCCGCTGCCGGCCAGGGCACGCTCCGCCTCGGGCAGCGCCCGCCATCTGGGTTTGATGATCATCCGGCGCATCGACGCACCATCGGGCAGCCGGCCCGGCATGAACGCCTGATTCTCGGGGCAAGCGGTCAGCAGTGCCGCCAGGCTGGCGATCGGCTTGTCACGGGGTAGGGTCACCCGAACCAGCCGGCCAAAGCCGGTTCCGACCGTGCTTTGGTCCTTCTCGATCGTCTTTCCGTCGTGCGTTGACCGGTAAGCTTTGGTCAGCCGGCGGTTCCAGTTTTCCACCACGACCAGCTCGACATCGCCGTCACCATGGAAGCCTCGCGCCTGGTCCGCCGCGTGTTTCTCGGCAAACTCCTGCGGTCCAATCTGCATGGCGGCCTTTGCATTGCGGGCAGCCTGCGCGTCGATCTGCGCGTTGAACTCGTCGAGCGACACCTCGGTAACGCTGGTGTCGTCACCGTTAGCGCCACCGTCAGCAACAACCGCATCGTCCTGCCCGTCAGGCCTGCCCTGCACATCGTCCTGCTCCCCGGCTTCTCCTGATCCTGGTCCTGACCCGCGAAGCCCTCAGCGGCCTTCTGGGCCCCGACATGGACCTGTTCATCGTGTCTGTCGGCGCTGGCGCCCCAGTTGCCCCCGTCGGCTCCGTTGACAGTGCCGGCGCCTGGCACGGCAACCCTGTCACGCGAACTTTCCTGGATTTCCACTACCCCTGCGCTAACTGTCCCGGCGAGGTTCTGCTGTCGCAACGCGAGCCTCCTCTTGTGTGTGTTTGTGGTCAGAATGTTTAGGCCGGCGGAGGACCCCTCCGCCGGTCTTTCGTTTCACTTGGAACGGTTAGACAAGACGGCCTCCAGCTGGGCGGCGACGTGGTCCCGATGAGCGGCCGGCGGCCGATAATCCCGTCTGAGAAACGGCGGCACGTCGTCCAGCTCGGTGCCGAACGGCCGCTTGTGCCGGGCGCGCAGGCGCAGGAGTTTTTTGAACCGGGTGAGGTCGTCGCGCTCGATCATCCTGGGACCACCGATCTCGAGGATCTGCGGCCCGCTCCGATCACGCGCGAGCGTCTCGGTGTGCCGCCCCTCGACGGTTGCCGTTGCGGTGTGTCGTGGGGTGATCCTCGGCATGGTGTTCCTTTCAGGTGACAGTTCGGCCGCTCAGGGGTGCTGTGTGGTCATCCTGGTTCTCCCCTCGATCATGGTGCAAGCCAGTCGATCTCGACCGGTGCTGTCGGCGCGCGCCCGGGGCGGAACACGATCCAACAGTAATCGGTGCTGCCGGAATGCCGCTCGTTCTCGCCGAAGAGTTCGATGAGATCACCCGGCGGCATCGACGGCCGGCGCGAATGAATAAGCACCCGGTCGCACCAGTGCCGGTCGAATAAGTGGCGACGACCTTGCGAGCACAGGAACTGGATCGGCACGATCACCGCGATGGTCCCATCGGGAACGACGTATTGCAGGGCATGCACCAGGATTTTTTCCGCCTGGCGGTAGGGCGGGTTCGTGACGAGGTTCTCGTGCGTGCGCGTGTCGGCGAAGAAATCGACGATCGGAAACCGTCCGTTGGCGCGATCGACAATGTCGGCGCCCGTGGCGACGAGGCCGCGGCACTGTGCCGTGTCCACGATCGTCCCAGCACCGCAGCACGGGTCGTGGATCGCGCCGACAAAGGTGATGGTGTCGAAGAGATTATCGACGCACCAGTTCGGCTCGCGGTAGTAGTCGTGGCGGATGCGGGCATAGCCGGAGTGACGCGCCGCCACCGTCGCCTCAATCCACCGGTAGGCCGAGGCGCGCGCGCAGCTCGCGCCTCGTCAGCTTCGGGCGTTGCAGCAGCTGCGCGTGCGGCGGTGCCAGCGCTGACGTAGGCGACGGAGGAGGTTTTCGACGGTGTTTATGCTTTCGGCTTCGGCCGTGTGGTCGCGGTTGCAACTGCACCGGTTCTAATGGCGCTGAGAGTGGGGTCCAGTCAGCCGGCAATATCTGACGGATCAGATTGCTGGACCGCTGCACGACGATGCGCTCGCCCTGGTCTGCGGTCAGATGTCGGGGAGGTGCATGATTTAACCTGATCGACGCGTGCTCCCAGACATCTGCCGCGGCGCCGATGCCAGAACACGCGCGGCGTGAGCATCGATGTCGGCATCCGTGTAACTCGCGGACCGCCCGATCTTGAGATAGGGGACCGGCATGCGCTCCAGCGTCTTGGGCGCGACTGGCACGCCCAGCAAGTTCGACAGCCGGGCTGCCGCCTCACGACGAGGCATGCGCCGCGACGGTGCGGCAGCCTTCGGTGACGATGGCTGGCCCGCGGGCGGCAGTTGGCTCACGCTCGGTTGGTTCGCGTGAACTGGCTGCCGTCTGATGTTTGTTCCATTGGGCATCGTGTCCTTTGTTTCTCAACGCAGCACTGAACACGACAAAAGCACCCAAACACGGCGCAAAACAAACGCTCAATTCATCAGATTGGTATTGAGCGACGCGGGCTTCTCTGGCGGGTTATTCCCCCGGCGGCTCCTTCTTATTCCAGCGGCGCATCGCGTCAGCCAACGTGTGTTCCCAGTCCTTGGGTAGTCGCGGCCGTTCGTAGACGAAATGCTGTCGGTTCCGTTCGCGGATCCGCTCAATGAGCCGGATCTCGAAGACTTCGGCGAAAACCAACAAGAACTGCTCGACGGCGCGGCGGTCCGCGGGGCGGGCGATCTTTGGCAATGTTTCTGCTACCGCGTCCGCGAACCCGGCTACATTGCCAGCCATGAAGTCCACCAGTGCGCCAATGTAGATATCAAGTGGCCGGCCGCCGCCTGGGTTCTTCTCTACTTTCTCTTCGGCTGGAGCCGGCGTTTCACCGGCCACGGCGGCCTCGATGCGCACCAGCCGGCGCAGCATATCCCGGCCCGCATCAGCAGGGGTCTCGCCCTCGATCGCCCGGACGATGACTTCGGAGAGCGCAGGCGCAGCCGAACCGGCACTGTTGTCGTCAGCCTCTCCCGCCGAGCCTTGGAGGGTTTGCGTCTTGGGCGGCATCGGGGACACGCCGGCAGCGTTGGCGATGCCAGGCAGCTCCAGGATGTCGGCGGTCTGGTCCGGGTTACGAGGGCCACCGATCGCGGTATCGAGGAACGTGCTCCAGGCATGCATCAGCCTGACCCGCTCCAGCCATCTCAAGGACAGATTGTAGGTTCTGGTGACCTTGTTGCGGCTGCCGCTTGCCCGATGGTTCAGGCTCAGGTCGAGGACGCCATCGTCGAAGCCGGCTTCTGCCATGAGGGTGGCGAAGCTTCTTCTGAAATCGTGGATGACCCATCCCACAACGCCGCTCTGCCGGTCCAGCCACAGCTTGGCGCCGTTCCAGCTGACATAGGGTTTCTTGCCATTGCTCTTGGGCGCCGGAAACACCGGCTGTTCCGACGGAGGCGTGCCACCGGCCGCCCAACGACGGCGCTGAAGGATCGCCAGGGCGTGCGCGTTCAGCGGAAATCTGTGTGGCGCGCCGTTCTTCGACGTTGGCATTTCCCACACGCGGGCGGCCATATCCACATCGTGCCAGCGCATCTGGCCGACCTCGTTCTCTCGGGCCGGCACCGAGATGAGGAACTGCACGACATCCCCAGTCACAGTCACCGGATGCGACGCAGCGGCGTGCCAAATCGCGGCCACTTCAGCAGCACTCAGCACGCGCTCGCGTGGCGCCACCGGCTTCGGCCGCTCGTGGCGGCTCAGCAGAAGGGTCGGCGACACAGCGCCCGCTCCTTCGTTGCGTAGCGCCCAGACCAGGAACCTGTGCAGCGCGGCGAACCGGGCCCGCTGCGATCCGGCGGGGCATCGCGCCATCGCCGCTTCGACCATTGCCGTGGTGACCAAGGCAGGTGGCGCATCCACCATGCCGACGCTGGCGAGCGCCCTGTAGGCGTGGCCCACCTCGTCCCGGGCGTGCCGCGTGCTCAGCCTGCGCACCGCCAGGAGTGCTCCATAGGCCGTCAGTGCCTCCCGGCAGCTAAGCCTTGCCTGCGCGGCGCGGGCCCGCTCGCGGCGCCTCTGAGCCGCGGCGCGACGGTCCTCGGCGGGGTCCTCGCCAGCCAGCACCCGGGCCTTCAGCCTGACCGTCTCGTCCATCGCTTCGGGCAGCGAGTGCGACGCGGTCGAGCCGATCTTGACGGTCCGCGGCGCCCAGCGTTTTCCGTTTGGGGCCAAACCCCGCGGTTGATACCGCACCATCCAACTGGCTGGCCCCTGGGCCGGAACTACCAGGTCCAGGCCGGGCATTACACGACGCACCAGCCGCCCCTCCTTGGGTCGTGCGTCGGCTTTCAGCCACTTCGCGATCACGCTCGCAGTCACCTGATCCCGAGTACCAGCCCGCTCTTTCTTCCCCCTCACGGCCAGTCCATTTGCCCACGCGTTGCCCACGCACTTAGATAGGTATGTCGGGCCGCGTCAATCCACTTCGCTCTAAGTTGCTCCGTGTTTTCCCTTGCCCCTGTCTAGGTTTTTTGAAAAAACCTCAGACGTATCAGAAGGCTAACGACCCCCCATCGCCTGGCGCATGAACAGCCGCTTCAGCGGCGGCGTGCGATTGACCGCGGCGATGCCCATGCCCCGGGCCAGGCGAAGCAGGGGATTGTCGTTGCTGAAGAGACGATCCAGCCCGTCCGTGGCGGCGAGCATCGCCAGGTTGTCCGTGCGCCGCGCGCGCTGATAGCGGGCGAGCAGGGCAGGCGCACCGGGATCGGCGCCAGCGTGGTGCGCCGCGATTACGAAATCCGCCAGCGCAATGGCATCGCGGAAGCCGAGATTGAGCCCCTGACCGGCGATGGGGTGGATACCGTGCGCGGCGTCGCCCACCAACGCGAGGCGCTCGCCGGTGTAGCGATGCGCCAGCATGGCCGAAAGCGGATAGCGCCAGCGGCGGCCGACGGGCCTCAGCGTGCCGAGATGATCGCCCAGGCGTCGCGCGATCTCGCGAGCGAAGCGATGATCATCCAGCGTCAGCATACGTTCGGCGATGTCGGCGCGTTCGGTCCAGACGATGGCAGAGATGTTTGCGCCCGCCTCGGACGGTGCCATCGGCAATTGCGCGAAGGGACCGCCCGGCAGGAAGTGCTCGAGCGCGACGTTGTTGTGCGGCCGTTCGTGAGCGACGGCGCAGACGATGCTGGTCTGGCGATAGGGGATGCGTGTGACCGGGATGCCGGCTTGTTCCCGCATCGGCGAATTCCGTCCTTCAGCGGCGATCACCAGCCGGCAGGCGATGTTTTCACCTGAACCTAGGTGCACTGTCGCGCCATCCGGCCTGCGTTCCACGTCCGCTTCGGCCGGAGCGAAGACGCGCAGTGCCGGCAGCGCGTGCAGATGGGCGTTCAGTGCGACGCGCAGGTTGCGCGCCTCCGTCATCCAGCCGAACGGCGCGGCAGAGGGACCAAGATCCGCCGTGTCGAAATGCAGATGCAGACGGGATGGCGCCCGGCCGAGCCGTCCATCGCTGACGCGGATCTGCTCGATGGGACAGGACGGTTCGGGCAGCTTGTCCCAAAGCCCGGACTCTTGGAGCAGGGGAAGAGAGCCGGCGGCGATGGCGTAGGCTCGGCCGTCGAATGCTGGATGCTCCATCGGCGGCAACGGCGCGCGATCGATGACTGCGGCGGGAACGCCGGCAGCGGCCAGACGGCACGCCAAAGTGCCGCCGACAGGCCCGGCGCCGATGATGCAGACTTCGGTTGAGATCACGCCCGATGTTCTGCGTCTGAGCCGACCCGTGGTCAAACAGCCTCGGCTATCTCGACCTCGCGTTCGATTTATGCGCGGAGATTCCGCTTGGCCTCGTGTGGCAGAATTTCAGGCAGGTGCACTGATCACCCCATACACGTCGCCCTCCAGCACCAGGCTCGTCAAAGGGCCGCCAAACACCGCGCCGGTGTCGATGCCGACCCGGTTGGGGCGGACCGTCACCCGCCTCTCCGGCGTATGTCCGTGCACCACGACCGCGCCGAACGGTTGGTCCGTGTAGAGAAACGGCTGACGGATGCGGAGCAGGTCGGTGGCAGACTGGTCCTCCAGCGGAATACCGGGGCGGATGCCGGCGTGCACGAACAGGTAGCCGCCCTCGCGATGCCACAGCGGCAGGTGCTGCATCCAGGCGCGATGCGTCGCAGGAACGGCCTTCCAGGCCTCACGCGGGCCGTCCGGGTCCAGCCCATAGCTTTCCAGCGTGGCGTGCCCGCCCTGGTACAGCCAGTCGGTGCCAGCGGCGCGCTCTCCGCCAAGAGCCTCCAGCATCGTGTGCTCGTGGTTGCCCAAAAGATTGATGGCCGGCAGCCCGTGGATCGGCGGGCCAGCAGACAGCAGACCGACCACGCCGGCGCTGTCCGGCCCACGGTCCACATAATCGCCGATATGGATCAACAGCGGATTCTCGATCGGTCGGGCAGCCAGATCGTCCGCAATCAAGGCGTGCAGCGCGCGAAGCTGATCGGCGCAGCCATGGATATCGCCGACGGCGTAGATCCGCCGCCCCGGCGGCAGGCTTGCAGGCGCGGCACTGAGTGTCAGCATGCGGCGCCTGTAGCACGAGGAACGCCATGACGGTTCTGCTGTTCGGACATCGCGGCGCCCGCGGTCTCTATCCGGAGAACACGCTGGAAGGGTTCGCCGAGACGGTCGCGATCGGCGTGGACGGGATCGAACTCGATGTCGGCGTGACGTCGGATGGGATTGCGGTGGTTTCGCACGACCCCGCGCTCAATCCCGATATCGCGCGGGCGCCGGATGGGCGTTGGATCGAGGCGCCGGGACCGCTGATCCGCTCCCTCACCTTGTCGGAGTTGCAGCGCTTCGACGTGGGGCGTGCCCGGCCGGGCGGTACGGTCGCGACCGTCCATCCGGCGCAGCAGCCGCGGGACGGGGCACGGATCCCCACACTCAAGCAGGCCCTCGAAGCTATTCCGGCAACGGTACTGATCGAGCTGAAGACCCTTGCGGACCGCCCCGAACTGACGGTCGCACCGGAAGCAATGGTGCGTGCCACTTTCGATGCGATCGACAAAGCCGGGGCTGGAGGACATGTGATCGTGGAGTCGTTCGACTGGCGGGGCCCGCGGCTCGCGCGCCGCCTGCGTCCTGCTCTTCCGGTCGCGTGGCTGACACGCGCGGAGACGGTCCGGAACGCGCGGCTGTGGTGGGACGGGCCGCATCCGGATGATTTCGGCGGCTCGGTCCCGCGCGCCGTGGCGGCCGAAGCGGCGCGCTCCACCTGGGCGCCGGAGCATGAGGACCTGACCGCGGACGCGGTGCAGGAGGCGCATGCATTGGGCTTGCGGGTACTGCCCTGGACGGTGAACGATCCGGCGCGGATGCGGACGCTGATCGCCTGGGGGGTGGACGGCTTCATCACCGATCGACCCGATCTGGGGCGCGCGGCGATTACTTCTTCCGGTCCGCCAGCGTGATGACGTTATTTGCGGATTTCGCCGTCTGCGACTTGCGTAGCAGTGCGGGAGAGACGTTCCAGTGCGCGCCCTGGTCGGTGACCACGGTGACCGTCTTGCGGTTGTAGCGCGTGACCACACCGTGCAGCTGCGTGCTGCCGGACGGCTGGAACGACACGCGGTCCCCGATGCGGAAGGACATCATGTCCATATGCGCGCGCATGTCCCGCAGCATGCGCAGACGGGCGACGACCCGATTGTTCAGTTCGATCAGTTCCTCTTCACTGAGCCGATCGATGTCGATCGTCATGCGCGTCCTCCGATCCGCTCAAGAGCCGCATGCGCTGATTGAACCGCGCCTTCCTGCCAACCAGTGATGTAGGACAGGTGCTCGCCGGCGAACAGGAACGGGCCCTCGCCCCGCAACAGCGTCTGGTAATGGGTCGCGCGATCGGCGCGGGCCCAGTCGGCCCACGCGCCTTGGCTGAAGGGAATGTTCTTCCAGGCGATGGAGACGCCGTTGCGGAGATAGCGGCCGTAATCAGGATGCAGGTGCGCGCCATCCGCCAGCGCGTTCTGAAGCCGCTGCTCGGGCGGCAGTGCGGCGAACCGGTCGCCAATGTCCTGCGACCAGATATAGGCGCCGACGAGGATGCCTTTGCGCTGCTGCAGCCCCGCCGTGGGGTACCAGATCTGCGTGATGTCGCGGCTGGTCCAGGAGATGCCGCCGTAGATCTGCTGATCCAGCTCCCAGAACCGGCGCTCCGCCTGAAACGCGACCTTGCCGGCGGGCACATAGGAGGGCGCGGCGATCGCGGCCTGGATCGCCGGCGGGAAATCCGCGGGAATCGACCGGAGCACCGAAAGCGGAATGGTGATCACCACCGTCGAAGCGATCTCTTCATGGCTGCGTCCGGTTCGCGCGTCCTTCCAGACGATGCGGGCGTCGCTCGCGGTGCGCCTGATCTCGGTGACCGCGGCATTGAGGCGGATGCGGCGCTGAAGCCGGCTGTAGAAAGCCTGACCGATGCGCCCCATGCCGCCGACGGGCTGCACCATCGTCGGGGCCATGTCTGCGAAGTCGCCGAACTCAAGCGGCCCCTTCCAGAAATCGGCCTGCAAGATCTCCGCGAACGGCAGCGGTGGATTGTACGTGCCGGGCTCTGTGGTGGGCGGCGTCGCCCAGCCGGCGCGGGAGGAGCCATGATAGCGCAGGTCGGTGCCGAGCCCGCCAAACGCGCGAACAAAGTCCTTAAGGCGGCTGGCATCATCCGATGACAGCGCTTCATTGATGCCGATCGCCTTGGCGGCCAGTTCCGCGACATAACCGCGGGTGTCCTCGACGATCCACCGATTGAGCTGTGGTGCGCCGTTGAACGCCGCGTCGTCTTGCATCAGGGCGGCCCGATCGTCGTTACACATGACCTCGAGCGGAACGTTCAGCTCCCGGCAGTAGGAGAGAATGCCCTGGTGGTGGTACGGAAGGCGGGCCGGTCCGGGATTGAAATACAGGTATGGGGCACGGTCCCAGGCGACACGCTGGACGGAGGCAAATTCGCGCACCTCGTCACCGTCCCGCAGCGACCAGTTGCGGCCCCCGGCGCGCGGACGCGCCTCCAGGATCAGCGGGTCGTAGCCGGCTTTTTCCAGCTCCAGCCCCAGGACCATGCCGGCAATACCGGCGCCAAGGACCAGGACCTTTCGCCCACTCCCTGGCGGGAGAGGCGGTGGGCCGGCGTCAGCCGACGCTGGCAGAAGCCCCATCGCGGCCAGAGTGTGGAACGCGGCAAGCGGCCCGCCCGCCCTGCCCACGAAGTGGATCAGGCGGCGCCGCGTCAGCGCCACTGGCGCGCCTTACTGACTGGCGGTCTGGATACGAAGCTGGCGGGCGCGGGACAGAACCTTGTTCTCGATGTCGCCGACCGTCACCGGGCTGACGGGCTGATCCACCCAGTGCCCGTCCTGCAGGACCTGGCGGAAGAGGGAGACGCGCAGGCCATCTGCACGCAACTCGCGGCCCAGGATGTAGGCGATGGCCTTGAAGCGCTCATCCGGCGAGTCGGGCGGAGAATACCAGTCGGTGATGATCACACCGCCGAACGGGTCGGCCGACTGGAGCGGCATGAAGGACAGCGTGTCCAACGCGCCGCGCCACAGATAGGCGTTGACCCCGATGGAACCGCCTCCGCCCACGCCTTGGTCGGGGTTCGTCTTGTTGCTCCCGAAAATACTGCCGAGCAGCCCGCCTTGGCCCTGACCGCTGGAAAACATCGAGCCCCTGGGCGCCCGTGCCACCGGCCTCGTGGTAGTCATTCATCGTCGTTTCTTGGGACCGCACGCCGCAGGCCGTCAAAATCGCGAGCGCAACAAAGGGAAGCAGGCGGCGAGCGAGCATGGACAATTCCTGAGCCATGATGCGACTTTTAGCGCCCGGAGCCGGATTCGGACAAGATATCATCCTTTACCACTACCGGCGGGGCCGGCGTAGAACAAGCCACGAGCGCCCAGGAGGGCCAGGACGATGACGATCTGCACCGCGGCCATGAGCATCGCGATCGCCGAGGCCAGGGAGTAGTCGTACTGCTCGAACGCGGCCTCGTAGGCGGCGATGGACATCACGCGGGTGGTTCCGGCCGGTTCCCCCAGCAGGATGGCGGACGGAAAGACCGAGAAGGCCTGCACAAACGACAACGCAAGCGTAATGGTCAGGCCGGGAATGAGCAGCGGCAGCAGCACGCGGCGAAAACGCTCGCGCGCGCCGGCGCCCAGCATAGCGGCCGCGTTTTCCAGCCCGGGGTCCACGCCGGTCACGTAGGACAGCGTCAGCAGGAAGGTGAACGGGAACCCGGTGATCACCAGGGACAGGAAAACGCCCCAGTAATTGTGCAGCAGACGGACCGGATGATCGACCAGCCCGAGATCGAGCAGAATCCGATTCACCCAGCCGCGAGGACCGAGATAGGTCAGCAGGCCCTCGGCCACGAGTACGGTGCCAAGGGTGATGGGGACCACAAGAATGGTGGTGAGCAGGCGCTGATGACGCATCAGCCGAACGCGGAGCGCCACGGGGATCGAGGCTATCACGTTCAGTAGCGTGACCGGCACTGCGAGGACCAGGGTCTTGGTGATCGTGGTCCAGAGGAACGGATCGGAGAAGAACTTGGCATAATTGCCAAGCACACCGCCTGATTTCGGATGGAACGACAGCCAGAGACCGTAGAGGAACGGATAGACGAACAGCGCCAGCACGAAGATGACGGCAGGCAAAACGAGCAGGGTAACGCCGTCGAGACCCCAGGCGCGCAGGCGCAAACGGATCGGGGGCGCGGCAGCCGGAAGCGTGAGGCTCATGCCGAACCGCCATAGATCAGCACGCGTTCGGCCGGCGCGTTCAGGCGGATCGAACTCGCCCTGCATCACGCGCTGTTCGGCGCGGAAGTAGAGTTCGGATCCATCGGCGGTACGCGCCAATCCGTAGAAGTCGCGCCCGCGGTATTCGGCCATCTCGACCGTGGCGGCGATCGGACCATCGCTGCAGGGCGTCAGATCTTCAGGGCGGATGGCGACGATCGCGGTACCGTCCACCGCATCTACGGGTGTGCCAGGCAGTGAAGCGCCGGCGACATTAACCGTCACGGCATTTCCGGTGGCGTGCGCGGTCGTGCGAAGCAAGTTTCGATAGCCCATGAACTCGGCCACGTCCGGATGGGCCGGACGGGCGTAGAGATCCTCGGGCGAACCGACCTGACGCATCTCGCCCTCGCGCATCACCACGATACGGTCCGCGAGCGACAGCGCCTCATCCTGGTCGTGCGTGACGTAGATCGTGGCGCAGCCGAGCGTGTTGTGGATGCGCCGGATCTCCGCTCGCATTTCCAGCCGCAGCTTGGCATCGAGATTCGACAGCGGTTCGTCCATCAGGACCAGAGGCGGTTCGACCACGATGGCGCGGGCGATCGCGACGCGCTGCTGCTGTCCGCCGGAGATCTGGCCGGGCAGCTTGTCCCCCTGCGCTGTCAGGCGCACCAGCGTGAGCGCTTCCTCCACCCGGCGGGCGATTTCGGCCTTCGGCCGGCGCTGGGTCACCAGGCCAAAGCCGATATTCCGCCGCACCGTCATGTGGGGAAACAGCGCGTAGTTCTGGAAGACCATGCCGAAGCCACGGCGTTCGGGGCCCAATTGGTCGATGCGGCGATCATCGAGCCAGATCGCCCCGCCTGTCAGATCCAGCAGCCCCGCGATGCAGTTCAGCGCGGTGGATTTGCCGCAGCCGGACGGGCCGAGGAGCGCGATGAACTCTCCCCGGTTGACCGTCAGCGTGACGTCCTGAAGCGCGTTCAGCGTACCGAAACGCCGGCTGATGTGATCCAGGCGCAGACTGCGGAAATCGCGCGATTCGATCGCCATTCAGGAAGCGAGCCTATTTACCGACATTCGCGCCGATCTGCTTGTCCCAGCGGTCGAACGCGTAAACCATCTTCTGCGCCGGCAGCGGCGGGTTCTGCGGCGTGTCGGCCAGCAGTTTCACGTAGATCGGCCGGTCGTACTCCTTGATGACTTTCTGATCGTCGGCCGGCGCCATCGACAGCGGCACGTTCTGCACCGCGGGACCGGGATAGAAGTAGCCCTTGTCCCACGCAAAGGCCTGGGCGTGCGGCGTGAGCATGTAGTTCATCAGGTTCAGCAGCACGGCCAAGTGGTCGTTCGACACGCCCTTCGGCACGCACATGTAATGGGCGTCAGTGACGAAGTGGAAGCCCTCCAGCGTACCGATCTGCGCCTCCTTCGGTACGACGCCGAGCGCGCGTGGATTGATGTCCCAGCCCGTCATCGTCACGGTCATGGAGCGTGAGCCCTCGCCTAGTTCCTTCATCAAGGCGCCGGTGCCGGTGGGATAATATTCAATGTATTTACCGATCTCACGCAGATAGGCCCAGCTCTTGTCCCAGCCATTGGCCGGATCCATCGGGTCCTTGTCGCCCAGGATGTACGGCAGGCCCATCAGCCAGCAGCGGCCTGGGCCGGAATTGGCCGGGCGGGCGTAGATGAACTGGCCCTTATTCGCCTTCGCCCAATCGAGCAGCGCCTGTGCGGTTGTGGGCGGCGTTTTCACCATGTCGGGCATGTATTCCAAAAGCGGACCGCCCGGGCAGTAGCTGACGCACACACCCTGATTCTCCGCCAGGTCCTGCATCTTCTGTGCGCCCGGCAACAGAATCTGCTGCAGGTTCGGCAGATCGCCCGCGTAATCGGGATACATCTGAATCCACAGCTTCTGGTCGATGCCAGCCGACAGCGCGTCGGTGCCTGTCAGTACCAGGTCGATATCCACCCGCCCGGCCGCCTGCTGCGCCTTGAGCTTGCCGGGCAGCTCCGGTGCGGTCGCCTGTGTATAGTTGATGGTGGAAACCAGCTTGGGATTTGCCTGCAGATAGTCCTGGAACGCCGGCCGCGTGAGCTGAAGATTTCCCGCCACGTCGATGATGTTGAGCGTGATGGGTGAGGAGGGCAGGGGCGGGGCGGCGGCGCGGGCGCGGGTGATGCCCCCGAGGACCGCTGTGCCAGCGGCGCTTGCGAGGACAGTGCGGCGTGTCAGGCTGAGCGGCATGGACGTTCCCTTGGGTTGGTGCTTAGGGCATCGTTAGAGACACGAGATCGTGTGAGTAAGCCCCTAACCAGCCTGACGCAACGGACGCTTGCGGAGCGGCCGAAGGCCCCATGAGCAAATGCCCCGCGCTGCGGCACTTGGAGCCGATCGGCCGTACGATCAGAGCGGGATCGCCAACAGCGTGTCGATGCGCTGGCTGTCGCAGATCACGATGCGCTCTGTGAAGCGAAGCATCCCGTCATCGTCCTGGACGCGATCACGGTAAAGACCAGCGGCGAAGATATCCATCTGGCCGTCGCGCATCGTACGCACAACCAAAAAGGGCGTTTCGGCGGCGAGAGATGGTCCACTCTCCGACAGGATGCGCGGGAGACCAAGGATGTGACGGTACGCCTGCCGTTCATAAATATTGGCGCGGCGAAGCGCCATGACACGGTCCTGCAGCATGCCTCGGCTATCGGCAAAGATAATGCCCGCAGCAAGATTTCGCCTGACGTTATCCGCGCTGGTGATCTTGTAGAGACAGGGATCGAGAAAGAAGTTCGGCCAGTCCTCTAGCCGGTCGGAGTCGATCGCGGCGGCGTAGTCCGCGTTGAGCGTGGCGAGACGAAGCAGCGCGTCCATGCTAGATCCCCATCGTCGCGCGCCACTGCTTCCAGAAACCCCGCACAGCGGTTTCGCTCGCGCGGCTTTCCTGGCTCTCGGTTCCGGCACCGCCCATTTCCAGCATCGCCTCCTGATCGCCCGCCGCGGCTGCGCCACGCTCGACGAAGTTACCGATGCATCCGTCCTCGAGAGAAACATATCCCGCAGGGCCGGTGAGGTTGATCTGACGCAGGCGATTGCGCCGCATGTCCTCGGTATCGTCGGCATAGCCAAGAAAGATCCAGTGCAGGTCGGTCTGGTCGCGGCCGCGGGGAAGGAAGTGGCGCACCGACATGATATTGCGCGTGCGCTGGAAGACCATCGTGGGAAAGATGGAGAGAATCTGCTGCTGGATCTGATCGCCATGCTCGTCGTGCCATTCGAGCAGCGACGGATCGGCCAGTCGGAGTTCGTCATCCACGGAGCGGATGCCGTCATAGGCACGGTCCATGATTTCGGCTGAACCAATCGTGGTGGAGGCATGGCATCCGCCATAGGGGCTGACGAACACGCCGCCGCGCTGGCTCAGGCGGGTAATCTTGAAGGTGGCGAAGAACACATGGAGCAGGCTGGCGTGGTAGGTGTCGCGAACGTTTTCGGCGTACAGTTTCCAGTTGTTCGGCAGGGCTTCGGTGAAGCGGCCGATCACCTCCAGCTTGCGGCCCGCTGCGACGCCGAGAAAGCGGGCGACGTCCGGGCCGACATACTCCTCGAAGGGCGGCGTCTCGCTCGAGAGCGTTCCGAAAATCAGGCCGTGACGAGAGGTTACGCGCAGTTTCCGCGGTCCGTGCTGTTCGGGGCGGAAGTCGGATGCCATGCCGCCGTGACCATTCACGCCGCGCTGGAAGGCAACGGAACGGAGCGTGCCTTCGAGGTCGTAGCGCCATGAATGATAGACGCAGGTGAAGTCCTTGGCGCCGGAGCCGCAATCATCGAAGCAGATCAAAGAACCGCGGTGAACGCAGCGGTTCTCGAACGCGGTGATATCGCCGGATGGCAGCCGGACGACGACAACCGGCATACGGCCCACGAAGGTGGTGCGCCAATCACCGGCGTCGGGGATATCCACCTCAAGGCACAGGAAATTCCAGCTCTGCCCCTGAAACAGCCGCTCCTGCTCCTGGTCCAGGATGGCGGGATCCTGGTAAGCCCAGAACGGGGTGCGCGTGAGGCCCTGCGGCCAGAGGCGTGCGGGTGCGAGACCGGTGATTGTATCGGGCATGGGACGGCCCTCCCTGTCGCGTATCGTTCTCCAATCTTGTTCGGCCCGCAACCTGCCCTGTGACGGACACAATCAGGAAACAGGGGAGATACAAACGGACTCTATCTCACGGCGATGATCGAAAAGCTCCGAGGAGGACGGATCATGACCGGACTAAAACGGCTCAGCGTTCTGGCGATCGCGTTGCCAGTTATTGGCGCCGGGCTGATGGCTGCAAGTCCCGCAAAGGCGTGGGTGCGTTGGGGCGTCGGTGTTGGCGTGGTTGTGCCGCCCGTCGTGGTCGCTCCACCGCCGGTTTACTATGCGCCGCCTCCGCCCGTGTACTACGCGCCGCCTCCGGTTGCGTACTACCCAGCGCCGGTGCATCGGCCAGTCTGGGTTCCGGGCCGCTGGGTGCGCGGATACTGGGTGCCAGGCCACTACGTCTAAGCAGCGATCGCGCTCTAAAACAAAGAGAATTATAGCATGAGCGGTTCAATCTGAACCGCTCATGCTGTAAGCCCGCCTACATGATTCTGCTGCGACACGGACAGAGCGAATTCAATCTGCATTTCACCAAGACGCGGCGGGATCCGGGGATCGAGGATCCGGCGCTGACCGATACCGGCCATGCCCAGGCGCGGGCCGCAGCGGAAGCACTGAGTGGCGAACGAGTGAAGCGGATCATCGTCTCGCCGTATCGGCGGACGCTCCAGACCGCGGCGCATGTCGCCCGGCGGCTGCAGGTGCCGGTACTGATCAATCCAATCGTGCGAGAGCGCTGCGCGTTTGCCTGTGATGTCGGTTCACCGCGAACGGCGCTGGCGGATGGCTGGCCGCAATGGGATTTCTCCCACCTCGATGAGATCTGGTGGCCATCGGTCACGGAGTCCGAGGAATCGATCGAGCAGCGGGCCGCGCTGTTTCGCCAAGAAATGACTGCGCTCGACGACTGGGCCGACACGCTGGTGGTGACCCATTGGGGCTTCATCCTGTCCATGACAGGGATCAGGGTGCAGAACGGCGAGTGGATGCGAGCGGACCCGTTCGTGCCGGCGCCTCAGCCGATCCCGTGGAAGTCGTGAGGCCCTAGCACTACTTTGGCACTTCATCTGATTGGCTCTGCAATCTCTTCCGGCAATGCGGACATCGGCTTGGCGGTTGTGGCGGAGCGAACAGTCGAGCGATGACAGCGCGGCGGATTTCAGGAAGCGTCGGCTTCGGAGGAGCTGTCGGGGGCTGGTTCTTTTTTTCCCCGCGCTGCGGCACGGAGCCGCAGGTGCTGAAGGTAGGCAAAGGCGATGCAGCTCATGAGCGCGTGCCGATGCAGCCCGGTCCACGATCGTCCCTCGAAAGCCCCGAGGCCGAGTTCTTGCTTGAGCTGCTGATGGGCCTGCTCGCAGACCCACCGCGCCTTGATGCTGGCGGCGAGGCGGCGCAGCGACGTGCCTGGCGGCAGATTGCTCAGATCGTATTTCCGCTCGCCGCTGCTGCGCCATTCGCCGATCAGCCAGACCGCCTCGCCGGGCAAACGGCCGTGACGCGGGCTGCGCGGCCCGTCGGCAACCCGCACGCGCAAAGCCGCAAACCGAGCGGTGAGCGCACCTTTGCTGCCCTGACGCCAGATGATGCGCCGCCAACGGCAGTTGTCCAGCACGTCCGCACCCGCCCGCGCGTCCTCACTTGGGACGGCATGCTGTCGTGGCTTTCCCTTGTTGGCACGCGGAAACAGCAGCCCAGCGCCGGTGGTGAACACCTTCTGCGTGCGCGGGACGCCAACCGACCAGACCAGATCACGCGCGCTCAAGCCTTGGCGGAACGGCGCGCTGAGGCCGTATCCCGCATCGGCCAGGACGCAACCGAAGCGGACGCCGGCGGCGCGCACGCGGTCGATCTCTTTCAGTGCGATCTCCGGCTTGGTCAGCGCCGTGCGTTCCGTCTCCGGCACGCCGGCAGCGGCGCAGCGCGCTTCGTCGTCAGTCCACGACTTCGGCAGGAACAGGCGCAGGCCGATCGGCACCGGCACTTCGCCGCACGCCAGCGTCAGCGAGACCAGCGCCTGACAGTTCGCCTGCTTTCCAAGCTCGCCACAGTATTGTGGAGCAACCCCGACCGAGAGCGTGCCCTTCTTGGGGATCGCCGTGTCATCGACGACCAGCACCGCGTCGTCGCCGCCCACGATGGCATCAGCTCGTTCCGCGAGCACACGCCATAACGGTGCGTCGTCCCAGCTCGAACTGCTGATGAAGTGGTGCAGTTGATCGTGGCTGCGGAGGCCGAGACGCTCGGCAATCGGCTGTACGCTCTTCGGACCATCCGGCCCAAGGAGCCCCCGTACGTAGAGTGGTCCCCAGTGCCGCCGTGTGCTGCGGCCCATCACTGCAAGAAACGGAATCAACCAGCGGTCAAGATCGTCTCCGAACGCCACAGAACGGGACACAGCAAGCGCTCCGCTGAATCCCAGTCTGATACAGAACTGCCGCGTGACCGTACAAGTGCCAAAGTAGTGCTAGTGCTCTGACTCATACGGACGATGCAGGCAATCTTTCGAGCTTGGCAAGGATTGAGGCGGTGGCTGCGGTCCAGACGAATGGGCGTGGTTCTGCATTTCGCTCAGCGAGGTAAGTCTTAATGGCAGCCTGCAGGCTGACGAGGGAGTGGAAGCTGCCGCGCCGGATGCGTTGTCGGGTAAGAGCGGAGAAGAAGGTCTCCACCGCGTTCAGCCATGACCCGGAGGTTGGCGTGAAGTGGAAGGTCCATCGGTCATGGCGTGCCAGCCAGGCCTGTACCTTTCGGTGCCGGTGGGTGGCGTAGTTGTCGACGACCGCATGGACCAACTTGCCGGACGGCACCTCGCGTTCGACGGCATTGAGGAAGCGGATGAACTCCTCGTGCCGGTGTCGCTGCATGCAGCGACCGATCACCGTACCCTTCAGCACGTTCAATGCGGCGAACAACGTCGTCGTTCCATGGCGTTTGCAGTCGTGGGTCATGGTGCCGCAGCGGCCGGGTTTCAGCGGCAGTCCAGGCTGGGTACGGTCGAGCGCCTGGATTTGGCTCTTTTCGTCGATCGACAGCACCACCGCATGGGCGGGCGGATCGAGATAAAGGCCGATGATATCCGCCATTTTCTCAGCGAACTGCGGATCACGCGAGCGCTTGAAGCTGCGCACGCGGTGCGGCTGGAGTTGGTGCGCCGCCCAGATGCGCTGCACCGAGCGCAGAGACATGGCGGTGGCGTTTGCCATGGCTCGCCCGGTCCAATACGTGGTCCCAGGGGGCGGCTCGCCACACGTGAGCGCCACGACGTGCGCCACTTTATCGGCCGGGATCGGTCGTTTGCCGGGCTTGCGCGTCTTGTCACGCAGCAACCCGTCGGGACCTTCCTCGACAAAACGCTGCTGCCAGCGCCAGACCATGGGGCGGCTGACGCTGATCTCTTTCGCCACATGTTGCACCGGCCGACCACTGGCCGAGGCCAGAACAACTCGGCTCGCTCGATGTATTTGCCCGCTCGGTTGCGATCCGATGCTATTGCCTTAAGCCGCTTCCTGTCTGCCGCGCTCAACAACACGCATACTGTCTGTGCCATGCTCACAGAATCGCATGGCAACCGCATGTTGTGAATCGATAGAATGCGTCAGAGCACTAGGACGTTTCGCGCAGCCCGGCGCGCAGCCGCTCGACCGCGCGGTTCAGCGTAGCTTCGGACTGAGCAAAACAGACGCGCAAATGGCCCTCGCCGCCCGGGCCGAAAGCGGCGCCCGGAGCAACCGCGACGTGGTGGTCCAGCACAAGACGGCGGGCGAGGGCGGTGCTGTCAGTCAGGCCCTCGATCCCGACAAACCCGTAAAAGGCACCGTCGGGTGCCGCATAACGAACGCCGTTGATGCCGGACAGTGCGTCGCCCAGCATGTCGCGCCCGCGGGCGCAGAATTCGCGGAAGGCGGCGACAGATTCGGTCTGCTGGGTCGCGGCGACGCCGGCGTGCTGGATGAAGGGGGCGACGCCGGAATGGGTCACCTCGACAATTTCAGCGAAGGTGTCGCGGGTGCCGGCGGGTAGCACGAGCCAGCCGAGGCGCCAGCCGGTCATGACCCAGGTCTTCGAAAAGCTGTTGCAGACAATCACCCGATCATCGGGCGTGGCGATGTCCAGGATCGAAGGGGCCGCGTCGGTGTCATAGACGATGCGGGAATAGACCTCGTCCGAGATCAGCCAGACATTGTGGGTGCGGCAGAGGGACAGGATGGTTTCGAGTTCCTCGCGGCTCGCCGTCCAGCCGGTCGGATTGTTCGGCGAGTTGAGCAGAAAGGCGCGAGCGCCCGGCAGCATCGTCGCGAGCCGGTCGAGATCGAGGCGGAAGCTGCCATCGGGCAAAGCGGTGAGTGGCAGCATTTCCGGCTCGCAGCCGCGGATGCGGGCAGCATTGGCGATGTTGGGCCAGGCCGGGGTGTGCATGACGACGCGATCGCCCGGGCGGAGCAAGGCGGCGAAGGCGATGGAGACGGCCGCCATGCCGGAGGCCGCGATCTGAATGCGGTCTTCCGCGACCGGATTGGCGTGGATGCCGGTCAGGTAGTCGGCAAGCGCCTGCCGCAGTGCCGGCAGGCCGCGCACATCCGGGTAGCGCGTGTGGCCGTCCTGCAGCGCCTGCACGGCGGCGCCGATCACCGGTGGCGGGGTGCCCTGGTCGGATTCACCGAAACAAAGGAACGACACGCCGGGTGTGGCAAAGGCGAGGCGGCCGATTTCCGTGATGCGGGAACCGGGGAGATGGAGGAGGTCGCGATCGATCAAGGCTTCACACAGAGGGGCTCAGAGGATTGCACGGAGAACGCGGAGAATCTTTATCGGGCGGCGCCCAGCACCCAGGCGAGGACGCCCTTCTGGGCGTGCAACCGGTTCTCCGCCTCATCAAAGACGACGGATTGCGGGCCGTCGATGACGTCTTCGCTGACTTCCTCACCGCGATGGGCAGGGAGGCAGTGCATGAAAATCGCGTCCGGCGCGGCCTGCTTCATCAGGCGGCTGGTGACGCGATACGGCGCAAGCAGGTTGTGGCGGCTTTCCGCCGGATCGTCGGCCATGCTGACCCAGGCGTCGGTGACGACGCAGGCGGCGCCGGCAATGGCCTCTTCCGGGTCGTCGGTGAGCTCGATCCGGCCGCCCTGGGCGCGGGCCCACTCGAGCAGATCGGCAGGCGGCTGCAATTCCCTGGGTGTGGCGAGGCGAAGGGTGAAGCCGAACCGGACCGCCGCCTCGATCCAACTGCGCGCGACGTTGTTGCCGTCACCGCACCAGGCGACAACGCGGCCGGCGATGGGGCCGCGATGCTCCTCGAAGGTCAGCACGTCGGCCATGAGCTGGCAGGGGTGCGACGTATCGGTCAGGCCGTTGATGACCGGCACCGTGGCGTATTGCGCGAGTTCGTGCAGCTTCGACACGCGGTCGGTGCGCAGCATGATGGCGTCCACGTAGCGCGACAGGACGCGGGCGGTGTCGGCCGGGGATTCGCCGCGGCCGGACTGCATGTCGCGGGCACTCAGAACCACGACGTCGCCGCCAAGCTGGCGCATCCCGACCTCGAACGAGACGCGCGTTCGGGTGGAGGGCTTTTCGAAAATCATCGCCAGGGTCTTGCCCGCGAGAGGCCGGGACGAGACGCGGCTTTGCTTGAAGCCCGAGGCAACATCCAGCATCTGGCGCAGGATCGCCGGTTCGAAATCACGCAGGTCCAGGAAATGACGCAGGCCGGGATCACCGGCCTGCGCTGTTGTTTCCTGCCCCGCTGAATGGCGGAGCGAGGCGCTCATTTCGCCGCAGCTCGGCTGGCCGAGGGCAGGCAGCGGCGGGCGGCGCGGTCGAGCATGCCGAGCGCCTCGTCCACATCCGCGTCGGTGATGACGAGGGGCGGGGCGAGGCGGAGCACGTTCTCACCGGCGGTGATGGCGAGCAGCCCCTCGGCAAGGCAGGCAGCTTGAACTTCGCCCTGGGGGACAACGCATTTCATGCCGATGAGCAGGCCGAGGCCGCGGACATCCTCGAAGACCTGGGGATAGGTGCGGGTGATCTTCTCCAGGCCTGTGCGAAGTTTGTGGCCCTTGCGCTCCACGTCTTCCAGGAAGCCGGGGGCAAGAATCACATCCAGCACGGCATTGCCGGCAGCGCAGGCGAGCGGGTTGCCGCCAAAAGTGCTGCCATGGGTGCCCGGGACCATGTTCTTGGCCACGAACTCCTTCGCCAGGACGGCACCGAGCGGGAAGCCGCCGGCAATGCCTTTCGCCGCAGACAGTACATCCGGCTCGATCCCCGCCCACTCATAGGCGAAGAGCTTGCCGGTACGGCCCATGCCGGACTGCACCTCATCGAGGCCGAGGACCAGGCCGAATTCGTCGCACGCAGCACGCAGATCGCGCAGGAACTGCATGTCGGCCGGTCGGACCCCACCCTCACCCTGCACGGGCTCGACGATGATGCCGGCGGTGGCGGGGCCGATCGCGTCGCGAACTGCGTTCATGTTGTTGAAGGGCACATGGTCGAACCCTTCCACCTGGGGGCCGAAGCCGGCGAGATATTTGGCGTTGCCGGTGGCGGCCAGGGTGGCGAGGGTACGGCCGTGGAAGGCACCTTCGAAGCAGATGATACGGAAGCGCTCCGGCTTGCCGGTTTCCGCCATGGTCTTGCGGATCATCTTGATCATGCCCTCGTTCGCCTCGGCGCCCGAGTTGCAGAAGAAGACGCTGTCCGCGAAGGTCTTTTCGACCAGCCGCGCGGCGAGTTTCTCCGCCTGCGGGATGCGGTAGAGGTTGGAGACGTGCATCACCTTGGCGGCCTGGTCGGCGATGGCCTGAGCCAGGTGTTTGTTCCCATGACCGAGAGAGGCGGTGGCGATGCCGGAGCCGAAATCGAGGAATCGTCGCCCGTCCACCGACCACAGCCAGGCGCCTTCGCCCCGCTCAAAGGCGAGGTCGGCACGGGCGTAGTTCGGCATCAGGGGGGAAATCATGTGGCTCCTCGAAAGAAATGTTGCGTTCCTGCCGACCAATTCTGACAGGAGGGGCGGATCATTGGCGGGGGTTGGCTGCCATGTCAAACTGGCGGGACCCATAAAAAACCGCCTTGGAAGCCGCGATGACGCAAACGAAACCTGACGGGTATCCGACCTCGAAATCGGATCGGATTGCCTAGTGCATGGGTTTGGGCTGGAACGGTATCTCGCGGAACCGACAGTGATTCGTGGCGGGGTCGCGATCGCGCTGGAGCGGCCGGGCACGGCATCGGTTTGATTGGCAGCCAGTCGGCCGGCTGGCCGGTTAGGGATTGCCGGTAAATGGCGTAGACTGCACGTTGTGCTGCCCCAGACGAGGTGCACGATGGCCGGGCTGTTCGACTACGACAATCCCTCAGCCGAGTGCTTCAGGGACGAAACGCCGATCCTCTGCGACCTCGCGGATTCGGAATGGGATGTGTTGATCAGCTACATGGAGCGGAAGGTTTATCCCGCGGGGTCACGGATCGTCGGCGCAGGTCAGCGGGATCGGGCGCTGTACCTTATCGTGACGGGCACGGTGAGTGTGGTCGTCGACACCCCCAAGGGACCGATGCAGCTAGCCGCGATTGCTGAGGGTTCGGTATTCGGTGAGATGTCGTTTTTTGACGGAGAGCCTCGCTCGGCATCGGTGGTTGCCCTGGATCAGGTCGAGGTCTTGTGCCTGCGGGTCGACGCGCTGGAGCAATTGTCCGCCTGGCATCCGCGCATCGCACTCAAGCTTCTTTTGGAGCTTGGGAAGGTGTTGAGCAAGCGGTTGCGAAGAACGCTGCCGGCATAAGATCGAAAAGCTGCTATGCGCTCCACGGCCGCCAGGTATTTTGCGAATTACACGCGCACGCCTGCACGAGTCCCCGACGCCGTTTGGATGGCATTGCGGCTCGCCACACTCGCGATCACGCTTGGTCTGGCCTGGTGTCTGCTGACCACGCGTTGGGGTCTCACCCTGTTTTGGGGCTTTGCCATCCCGGTTGTACCTGCCTTGGTGGTGATCGCTCCGGGTTTATGGCGGCAGATCTGCCCCATGGCACTGATGAACCAGTTACCCGTGCTATCGGGATGCGGGCTTGCCCGGGATCTTCCGGGGTGGGCACGACAATGGGCGTTTACGATTGCTGTTGCGCTGTTCGTCACCATCGTCGGACTCCGGGCGCCTGTTCTGAATCATAACGGCGTGCTGGTCGGCGCCGGGGTTGTCGGCGTTCTGGTCCTCGGATTCGCAGGGGGATACGTCTTCAAGGGACGCAGCGGCTGGTGCGGGACGTTCTGTCCGCTTGGGCCGATCCAACGGGATTACGGACATGCTCCCTTGGTGCTGGTGCGGAACGGGTATTGCCGCCCATGCGTCGGCTGCCAGAAGAATTGCTACGATTTCAATCCACGCGCCGCGGTGTTCGAGGATCTGTACGATTCGGATTCCACCTATTCGGGACAGCGCCGGTTCTTTATGGCGATGATGCCCGGCATGGTGCTCGGTTATTACCTGCAGGCGCCGGGCGGCGTTTACAGCTTTCCCGTCTCAACCGGAATCTTTCTTGGCGGGATTGCTGTCTCGGTCGGACTCTATCATGCTGTCCTTAGTTTCGGGCGGCTCAATCCTTTTCGCGCCGCGAGCCTGTTTGCCTGTGCTGCCATTGCTGAATATTACTTCTTTGCGGCGCCCGTCATATTCGCGACCCTGCACTCCGTGATGGGACTCAGTGTTGCCAACGGCGTGACAATCGCAAGCCGATTTACCGGTGTCGTTATTGCCGGTGCGCTTTGCTATCGCGGCTGGATGAATGAGCGGCTGTATAAGAAGGGTAGCGAGCAGGCGCAGCAGCTTTCGGTCGATCAGACATCCCGCAGCTTGCGGGACCGGCTTGCCGGGACCACTGCCGCCCTGGTGACGGATGCGGAAACCGGCACGGCTTTCCCGGTTGGGCCGAACCAGTCGCTGCTTGAAGCCATGGAGGCTGCGCGCATCAGCGTCGAGTTCGGCTGCCGCGCCGGGTTGTGCGGTGCTGATGCGGTCATCATTCGGTCGGGTTCCGAAAACCTTTCTGCACCCGAGGAGGATGAGCGCGCCACGCTGAGACGGCTCGGGCTGGATGGCGTTGGCCGGCTGGCCTGCATGTGCCGGGTACGTGGACAGGTTGTTATCGACCGGAACGTGGAGAGTGCGCAGCGGTCCTTTGCCGGCGCGCGCGCCACCGCAAGCTCGGCCGATCCGCTGAAGGCGAAGGGGATTTCCCGGGTGGTTGTCGTCGGCAATGGCGTGGCGGGAGTCACCGTTGCCGATACGCTGAGACGGGAGAGCGCTTCGGCCGAGATCACCGTCGTTACCGACGAGCCCTACCATTTCTACAACCGGATGGCCGTTGGGCGCGCCGTGTATGGCCGGGCAGCCATGGATGGTCTGATGCTGCTGCCGGAAAGCTGGTACCCCGAGCATAAGATCGAGGTCTGGCGGAACACTGTCGCGGAGGGAATTGACCGGCGTGCGCGCGCGCTGCGTCTGGCGACCGGTGAGACGTTGCCGTACGATGCGCTGGTGCTGGCGACCGGTGCCGACCCGGTGATGCCGCTTCCGGAATACGCACAGTTTCCCAATTGCTTTGTCCTGCGCACTGCGGCGGATGCATTGGCGGTGCGAATGTGGGCGCAACGCAACGCCGCGCACGGGGCGGTGGTCATCGGGGGCGGCGTTCTTGGGGTAGAGGCCGCCGATGCGCTGCGGCTGCTCGGGATGCGGGTTACGCTGCTGCATCGCGCGAGCCGGCTGATGGACCGGCAGCTCGATGAGCAGGGGGCGGACCGGCTGGGGCAGTATCTTGCGAATATCGGGATAGAGGTGCGCACGGAGGCGGCGGTGACCGGGCTGTCCGGCGGCCGCCAGCTCGATGCCGTCGTGCTGCAGGACGGGTCGCGCATCGTTGGCGACTTTTTCCTCGCCTGTATCGGGGTGAGGCCGCGCACCAGTCTGGCAGGAGCGTGTGGGTTGGAGGTTGGACGCGGGATCAAGGTCGATAGTTTCATGCGAAGCTCGGACCCGGCCATCTACGCGGTCGGCGACGTGGCGGAGGTGCCGGAGGCGCCCAGTGGGTTCTGGCCGATCGCGACGGCCCAAGCGGCAGCCTGCGTTGCGGGGATGTTAGGGCGGGCGGACGGTTATCAGCCGTCGCGGATATTCGTGCAACTGAAGTGCGATGGCATCGATCTGAGAAGCTATGGCGACCTGGAAACGCGGGAAGGCGATGAGGTCATCTACTCGCGGGAGGAAATGGTGGCATGGTGGCGGGTCGTACTGCGGGATGGCGCGCTGGCAAGTGCGGTGCTGGTCGGGCCGCCCGGATCGGGGCGTGATTTCGGCCGGCTGATCCAGACAGACGCCGACCTTGCGCCGGTGTTGAGCGATTTGCGGCAGGGGCGGATCGAGGCGCTGGCGAGGGTGTAAGCGGAACGGGAGCGGGCTTGACCCAGATCCGCCACGAACGACACTGGATTCATGGACATAGCGCTGCGCCCGATCGCATCGATCGGCTTCATTGGCCTCGGCGTCATGGGGGAGGCCATGTGCGCCCATCTCGCGCGCCGGGCCGGCATTCCGGTTTTCGGCCCGGCACGGGCCTAGTTCGGCATCAACACGGCGATCATGACACTCCTGTGTGTTGCGTGATTCTGGCAGGCATTTTCCCACCGGATGAACCCAGCGCAAACCACCACCTCGGCGGGCGTTCGCGGCGATGTCAAACGCCGCGACCATTGATTGCGGCGGGCGTAACGGCGCGCATGAAGGACCGAGGCGAGGGACTGCCCGATCTACAGAACCTTGGCCAGAAATTGCTGCGTGCGGTCATGCACGGGCGTGCTGAACACGCGCTCCGGCGGACCGCGCTCGGTGATGCGCCCCTCGAACATGAACACAGCCTCATCGCATACTTCGCGCGCGAAGCCGACCTCATGGGTGACGATGATCATCGTCATGCCGTCCTGCGCCAGGCGTCGGATCACGGCAAGGACCTCGCCCACCAGCTCCGGATCGAGCGCGCTGGTCGGCTCGTCGAACAGCATCAGCTTGGGGTGCATCGCCAGCGCTCGCGCAATGGCCACGGCCTTGCGGATGCGCGCCGGGAGAAGGGCGGCCGCCGTAGGATCAGGCTTTGCCGTGTCGGCCGCCGCCATGCCCGCCGCGGCATCGTGCGCCACCACATTCGTTGCCGCCATGGCTCCGCCCCACGCGAAAGCGGCGAACGCAATTGCCGGGACAAGACGCGAGCACATGCGCGCCATGATTATATGCATGCAAAAAGCTTCCCGGGTTTTTGAGCTGCGGAATCCCGCTCGCAGTTACGCGTAACCGCAAGGAAAACTTGGCCCTGCGGATAACGCGCTGTCAAGCCAGGCTCGCGGCGGAGTGTCACAGCGGCGGGGCTGCGAGCGGGGGTTGACCCTGCCGGCCCAAGCCACACACTGACCAAATGGGAAGAACGTTTCGTCCTATCGCAACAATCGGTTTCATCGGCCTTGGCGTGATGGGTGAGGCGATGTGCCGCAACCTGGCGCGACGGTCGGGGTGTCGCGTGCTGGGGAGCGATCTGCGGCGGGAGCCATTGGACCGGTTGGCGGATGCCGGCGTGCTCTCAGCCGCCGTGGAGGAGATGAACGAGGCGGATCTGGTGCTGCTGTCGCTGCCGGACGGCAAGGCGGTGCAAGCCGTGATCGAGGCGCTGCAGCCGCATCTGTCGCCCGGGCAATGCGTGGTCGATACCAGCACCTCGCCGGTCGAACTGACGCGCGAGTTGGGCGCGCGGCTGGAGCACTCGGGTATCGGCTTCGCCGATGCGCCGGTGGCGCGCGCACGCGAGGCGGCGGAACGCGGCGAGTTGTCGATCATGGTCGGCGCCTCGGCCGAGATGTTCGCCCATGTCGAACCCGTCCTGCGCACGATGGGGACGGACGTCACCCATTGCGGCGACATCGGCTGCGGACAGGTGGTGAAGATCCTCAACAACATGCTGCTGTTCCAGAACGTCGCGGCACTCGCCGAGGCAATCGCGCTGGGGCGGCGCAACGGCGTGGCGCCGGACATGCTGCTGGAGGCGGTGTCGAAAGGCTCGGGCGACAGTTTCGCGCTGCGCAGCCACGGGATGAAAGCGATGGTGCCGCGCGCGTTCCCGGAGCGCGCGTTTTCCGTGCGGTATGCGATGAAGGATCTGTCCTACGCACTGGCGATGGCGGATGCGGCCGGCGTGGCGGTGCCTGGGGCGCGGCTGGCGATGGAACGGCTGCGCGCCGCGGAGCATGCGGGTCACGGGGACGCGTATCATCCGGTGGTGCTGGACGTGATCGACCCACAATGACCGGTTTGCCTGATATTGCTGCGTGGCACGCGCGCTGCGTGTCGGACCCGGTGCTGGCGCAGTGGCTCGGGGAACTTTCATTCGCCATCGAAGGCGCGCGGTTCCGCTTCGCCGAGGGACAGGCAGATAAAGGCGGCGACGCGGCGTTCGCGCTGCATGCGCCGGCGGAGGCATGGGCGCAGTTTTTCACCGCCGTCCCACCGCGGCATCATCACAACGTTTTCGCGATGCTGGCCCGCGTCAACGGGTGCTCGGTCAGCGGCGATCAGATGGCGTTCCGCCAGTATGCGCATGTGGTGCGCCGCGTGCTGGAGATCGGGCGCTGGGTCGCGACGGGGCAGGAAGGACCGGCACCGATGTCACAGCGGCCGTCGACCGGCGTCGCGCCGGCGCCGAATTGTAGCGGGCAATATGTGCCGGTGAGCGCGGGCGGGGATCGTTACACGGTTTACTATGCAACCGCGGGCGCCGGCCGCGACATTCTCTGCCTGCACACCGCAGGTTCAGATGGTCGGCAGTTTCACCGCTTGATGGGCCACGCGCGGCTGACCGCACGACATCGGCTGGTGGCATTCGATCTGCCCTGGCACGGGCGTTCGCCAGCGGACGACAACGCGCCCCCGGGCTCATGGCTGCTATCGACCGATCTCTATGTCGAGCTGATCATGGGATTCGTCGAAGCGGCGAAACTGTCGCGCCCGATCGTGCTCGGTGCATCGATGTCGGGCGAGATCTGCCTGGAACTCGCGTTGCGCCATCCCGATGCCTTCCGAGCCATTATCGCCTGCGAAGCCTGCGACCGTGTGGAAGGCCGGTTCATGGCGTGGGGTTCGCATCCCGCGATCAATGCCGGCTTCTTCGTGCCCGAGTGGATTTACGGTTTGATGGCGCCGCAAAGTCCAGCGGAATGCGTGGCCGAGGTGGCGTGGCAGTACGCACAATCGGGGCCGGGCGTATTTACCGGCGATATCGCCTTCTATGCCGGTTCCTGGGATGCGCGCGCGCGTGTGGGGCGGATCGACACGTCGCGCTGCCCGCTGTTCATGCTGACAGGGGAATACGACTATTCGTGCACCGCGGAGATGTCGAAGGCGACGGCAGCCAAGATTCGGGGCGCGCGCTTTCAGCGCATGAACGGGATCGGGCACTTTCCCTTCGCGGAAAACCCGGCGCTGTTCGCCGATTATCTTTACCCAGTTTTATCGGAGGTTGAGTGATGGCGTCGCTGACACTGGAGCAAGCGCAAACGATCGTAACTGCCGCGCTGCAGCACGGGCGTGAAAAAGGATTTCAACCACTCGCGGTTGTCGTGCTGGACGCGCGCGGGGTGCTGAAGGCATTCGCGGCGGAAGACGGCACGAGTTTGCGGCGGGAGGAGATCGCGCGCGGCAAGGCGCATGGGGCCATGGCGTTCGGCCTTGGTTCGCGCGCGCTGGCGAAGCGCGCCGCGGACCAGCCATCTTTCATCGCGGCGGTGACGCATGCGGTGGGCGGCTCGCTGGTGCCGGTGCCGGGTGGGGTGCTGATCCGCTCGGGCAAGGAGATCGTCGGCGCGGTGGGGATCTCCGGCGATAATTCGGACAATGATGAGGCGGCGGCGCTGGCGGGGATCGCGGCGGCGGGGCTGACCGGCGATCCCGGGTGACGTCCGGCCTAGCGACCCGGGTCGGCGGATTGCGGCTGATCAATCCGGTGATCTGCGGCTCGGGTGAGCCGGTGATGACGGAGGCGGGGATCCGCGCCGCGCTGCGTGCCGGGGCCGCGGGGGTAATCGCCAAGTCGGTGAATGAGCGTCCGGAGGCAGCGGCGCAGTTGGACATCGCGGATTACGCCTGGGAGGGAGAGTCGCTGCTCTGCCGTTCCGGGCTGATCCAGCGTTCGGTCGCGGACTGGTTCGCGGCACTCGGGGCTCTGGACCGGGAAGCAGCGCGTGACGGCCAATTCGTCGCGGCGAGCGTGGTGATGGCGAGCGAAAGCGGCGCGGCCGAGATCGCGTCGCACGCAGCGGCCACCAGGCTGCGGGTGTTCGAGCTGAATGTCGGCGCGCCGCATGCTGCCGAGGCAGGCAAGGGTGCGATTGTGGCAGAGACCGAACCGGACCAGTTGCGCGCAGTGGTGGAAGCTGTGCGGGCGGTGGTGCCGGGCATGCAGCTCTGGGTGAAGCTCACGGGCTTGTCCGCCAACCTGCCGGCGCTCGCAGGGGCGGCGCAGACCGGCGGAGCAGATGCAGTGGTGATGATGGGCCGGTTCATGGCGATGCTGCCGGACATCGACCGGTTCGCGCCGGTGCTGGGCACATCGGGCGCTTATGGCGGCGGGTGGGCGCTGCCGATCGTCTGTCGGTTCCTCGCGATGAGCCGGAAAGCGGTTGGGCCCGCGTTTCCGCTGCTGGGGACGAACGGAGTGCGCAGCGGGGCGGATGTGCTGCGGATGGGGCTCGCAGGCGCCTCGGCGGTGGAGGTGCTGTCCGCCGTGATGAAGGACGGGTTCGGCGCGATCACCCGGATGGTCGGGGAATTGCAGTCGCTGCTGGCGGAGCGGGAAGTGGATTTCGCATCAGTAGTGGGGCGGGCGGCAGACGCGCTGGGCGGCTATGAAAGCGCGGCACAACACCCAGGGCGATGGCGGAATTTCGTGCCGCCTGAAACGATCCATCAATAGCGACCCTCGGCGAACAGCAAAGACCCCCGCGCGCAAAGCGTCAGCGGGGGCCGGTTTTGCGAAGCATATCTTCGCGCCCGGTGCAAAGTCCGGGCTATCTCGTGGGCTTATGATGCGCCTGTCGCCGATGCCACGCAGGTCGGCGACGCTATGCGCCCGGGTGGTGTCATGCTGTTATGCACCCTCCCTCTGCTGTTGCACCCGAAAGCGTGCGCCCCGCCGTGTAACCCGTCAAGCAAATCCCGCCTCACGAATGCACGACTGGACGGTAAGCAAGGTTGCGGGCGAGCCACGTGCCGACATTGATCTCAGCAATCGCGCCGGCGGGATCGCGACGGACCTGCAGGGTCCATTCGCCGGGCGGCGTATAATCGAGCGCGCGGAGGCAAGGCAGTTGATACAGACCGCTGCCGAGTTGCGTCAGCTCCTCCATGCGTCCGGCACCAAGGAAACCGGAGAACGCGGCGTAAAGCATGCCTCCGGACTCTGCGATGGTCAGGTTCGAGTCCAACTCCGCACAACGATAGATACCGATGATATCGGTCTGTACGCCAGGCTCCACGCGGCGGAGCAAAACATCGGTGTTATCGAGCGGTCGGCGCATGCGCAGACCCTCATCGGTGGGCGTCAGGATCGTGGCGGCCTTCCCCGCCGAGCCGTCCGGATTCAGATCGAGGCGCTCATGCGGAAAAACATAGCGAAGCAGAACCTGCCCCGGATCGCAGGCTTCGATGCGGACGGCGAGGTTGGTCTCGGGATCCTGATAAATGCCGAGCCATGGCGGCTGCGGGATCGTGGGGTCAGGGCCGGGTCGCTCCTGCCCCAGTGCGGCATAGAGCAGATCCGAGGCGGCAGCCTGGGCGTCGGAGAGGTGATTGAACATGACCACGACGGAGACGCGCTCGGCATGGGCATAGAGCCGGTGGGCGCGCCAGCCGCGCAAAGCGCCGCCATGGCTGCTGACGAGGCCGCCGAACTCCGTGCGACGGTTGAGGCCGAAGCCGTAGCCGGCCGGCGTGCCGTCGGTGAAGGTAACGGGCCGGGCGAGGCGGGAATAGATGGCATCAGGGTCGTCCCGCGTCGCGTCGACCTGCCGCTCCCAGGCGATCATATCGTCAAGCGAAGCAGCGAGGCCGGCGTCACCGGTCCAGATGACGCGGTTTACGGCCGGATGGTGGCCTGACTGGGGAGAACCGTCATAGCCTTCGGTCCCATCAGGCATGGCGTGCGTGTCGGCGACCAGCGCGGCCGTGTCCATGCCGGTTTTATCGAAGATCTGGTTTCGCAGAAGCTCGGCGAAGGTCCGGCCGGTACGCTCCTGCAGAATGTCCGACAGGATGCGGAAATTCTGGTTGCAGTAAGAGTAGCGTGTGCCAGGCGGAAAGTGCAGCGTGCGTGCCCCGGCGATGACACGCTTGGCCTCCCAATCGCCGAATGGCGCCCCGTCCGGAGCGCCATGCAGCATGGCGACAGCCCAGTAGTCCCGCAGACCGGATTGGTTGTGGCACAGCTGCAGCGTGTTCGGGTGCGTTTCCAGCCCCGGCAGGCGGGCGCGCACATCGGCATCCAGCACGGTGGGATCGGGGAAAGCGCTGAGCACCGTAGCGCAGGTGAACTGCTTGGTGATCGAGCACATGCGGAACAAGGTCTTCGGGGTGAAGGGAATGCGGCGTTCCGCATTGGCCCAGCCCCAGGCATGACGGATCAGGACCTCGCCCCGGCGCAGAACGGCAACCGCGCCGCCCGGCCCAGCGAACGTCCGCCCAACTTGCTCAACTACCTGCTCAAGAAGGGGCGCGGCCACGGCCCACGCCCGTTAGAGCAGATCGCGCTTGACCGGAACCGCCTGCGGTTCCAGCAGCGCGTGAATCTGCTCGCAAAACAAGGTTGCGGAGCGGTTTGCGCGTGACACAGTCAGGCGCAAACCGCTCCAGCGGAAATCAGGCAACGGCAGTGATGGCGTCGCCGATGATCTGCACGATGCGGTCGAGCGTCGCCTCCGGCGTGCTGAGCGGCGGAGCCGTCATCAGCGTGTCGCTGGAGACGATGCCGCCCATCGTGCCGCCGCCGCGCTGGCGGACGATGAGGCCATTCTCCATGCAATGATTGATGATCTTGGCGCCGAGGCCCTTGGCTTCATGCGTGAGCTCGACGGCGCACATCATGCCGAGGCCGCGGACATCGCCCACGATATGATGGGAACGCAGGGTTTCCAGTCCGGCGAGGAATTTGCGGCCCATGACGGCGGCACGCTCCGGCAGGTTTTCCTTCTCCATCAGGTCGAGATTGGCCTGTCCGACCGCGCAGCAGGTGGGATGCCCCGAATAGGTGGCAGCGTGCATGTAGCGCTCGTCCATCGGCGCGTCTTCCAGCACGCGGAAGACCTTCTCCGACAGGATGTTGCCGCCCAGCGGCAGGGCGCCGCTGGTGACGCCCTTGGCGAAGGAAACGATGTCCGGCTCGACGCCCCAGTGCCCGAGCGCGAACCAGCGGCCGGTGCGCCCGAAGCCGGTGATCACCTCATCGGCGATCAGCAGGATGTCGTGGCGGTCGCAGATTTCGCGCAGACGGGGGAAGTAGGTGGGCGGCGGGACAATGACCCCGCCGGCGCCCTGCACCGGCTCGGCAATGATGGCGGCGATGGTGTCGGCGCCATGCTCCTCGACCATCTTCTCAACCGCGTCGGCAGCCTCGATGCCGGCGTCGCCGTTGCCCGTCCAACGATAGGCATAGGGCGGCGGCACCTGGATGAAGTTCGGCATCAGCGGGCCGAACATCTTGGCGTAGCCGGGCAGTTGCGTGGCCGCCATCGCGGCCATGGTCACGCCGTGATAGCCGAAATAGCGCGAGAGGATCTTGACCTTGTTCTGCTTGCCCTTCCGCTGCCAGTAGTAACGGGCAGTCTTGAACGCGCTTTCATTCGATTCCGCGCCACCGGTGGTGAAGTAGACTGCGGCGGAACTGGGATAAGCCAGGCCGACGATCCGGTCCGCGAGGCGGATGGCCGGTTCGTTGGAGAAGCCGGCATAGGCCGAGGCGTAAGCTAGGCGCTCCATCTGGCGCGCCGCAGCATCAGCCAGTTCCTTGCGGCCGTGACCCGCGTTGACGTTCCACAGCGCCGACATGCCGTCGATGTATTCCTTGCCGTCGGCGGTGCGCAGGATGGCGTTCTTGCCCTCAACGAAGATGCGGGCGGCGGTGTGCTCATTCGGATGATGCAGGGGATGGACCAGGCGCCGCCGATCGAGATCCAGCAGAATCTCGGCGGTCGATGTCATCTCATCCATAGCTCACTCCGTGATATTGATCGGGTCGCACCCTAGAGCAGATCGCGCTTGACTGGAACCGCTCGGGGTTCCGGGAGCGCGTGAATTTGCTCGCAGCAAGGGAGCAGATCGCGCTTGACTGGAACCGCTCGGGGTTCCGGGAGCGCGTGAATCTGCTCGCAGCAAGGGAGCAGATCGCGCTTGACTGGAACCGCTCGGGGTTCCGGGAGCGCGTGAATCTGCTCGCAGCAAGGGAGCAGATCGCGCTTGACTGGAACCGCTCGGGGTTCCGGGAGCGCGTGAATCTGCTCGCAGCAAGGGAGCAGATCGCGCTTGACTGGAACCGCTCGGGGTTCCGGGAGCGCGTGAATCTGCTCGCAGCAAGGGAGCAGATCGCGCTTGACTGGAACCGCTCGGGGTTCCGGGAGCGCGTGAATCTGCTCGCAGCAAGGGAGCAGATCGCGCTTGACTGGAACCGCTCGGGGTTCCGGGAGCGCGTGAATCTGCTCGCAGCAAGGGAGCAGATCGCGCTTGACTGGAACCGCTCGGGGTTCCGGGAGCGCGTGAATTTGCTCGCAGCAAGGGAGCAGATCGCGCTTGACTGGAACCGCTCGGGGTTCCGGGAGCGCGTGAATCTGCTCGCAGCAAGGGAGCAGATCGCGCTTGACTGGAACCGCTCGGGGTTCCGGGAGCGCGTGAATCTGCTCGCAGCAAGGGAGCAGATCGCGCTTGACTGGAACCGCTCGGGGTTCCGGGAGCGCGTGAATCTGCTCGCAGCAAGGGAGCAGATCGCGCTTGACTGGAACCGCTCGGGGTTCCGGGAGCGCGTGAATTTGCTCGCAGCAAGGGAGCAGATCGCGCTTGACTGGAACCGCTCGGGGTTCCGGGAGCGCGTGAATCTGCTCGCAGCAAGGGAGCAGATCGCGCTTGACTGAAACCGCTCGCAGTTCCAGGACCGCATGAATCTGCTCGCAAAACGGCTCTCGTGAGAAGCGGAGCGCTTCTCAAGGTGAAGGGGGAAACCATGAAGGCCGCCGTTCTGACCGAAGCGAACACGCCGCTTTCCATCGAGAACGTGGAGATCGAAAAGCCGAAGCGGCGGGAGGTGCTGCTGCGTACGGCATTCGCCGGGCTCTGCCACTCCGATCTCCATTTTATCGAAGGGCTGTATTCGTACTTTCCATTGCCCGTGGTGCTTGGGCACGAAGCTGCGGGCGTGGTGGAAGCGGTGGGCGAGGACGTGACGTATGTGAAGCCGGGCGATCACGTCATCACCTGTCTTTCGGTGTTCTGCGGCGAATGTCCGCAATGCATGACGGGCCATCCCAACCTGTGTGAGAACACCGAAGTGAAGCTCATGCCCGGCGCCGCACGCCGGCTGCGCTGGAAGGGCGAGGTGTTGAACCAGGCGTTCAATCTCTCGGCCTTCGCCGAGCAGATGCTGGTGCACGAGCATGCGGTGGTGAAGATTGGCGACGACATTCCGATGGATCGCGCAGCGCTGGTGGGCTGCGGCGTGATGACAGGGGTGGGAGCCGTCTTCCATGCGGCGAAAGTGGAACCCGGCAGTACGGTCGCGGTGATCGGCTGCGGCGGTATCGGGTTGTCGGCGGTGAACGGTGCGGCACTGGCCGGCGCCGCACGGATCATTGCAATCGATACCGTGCCGTCGAAGCTGGAACTTGCGAAGAAGATGGGCGCGACCGACACGATCAACGCGTCCAATGCTGATCCGGTCGAGGCGGTGCGGGAGATGACGGGCGGCGGGGTGGCCTATTCCTTCGAGGCGATCGGCACCAAAGCGACCGCAGAGCAGTCGTTCGCGATGCTGCGGCCGGGTGGGACGGCGACGATCATCGGCATGATCCCGTTCGGCACGAAGATCGAGTTGCACGGGGCGGATTTCCTGCGGGACCGGAAAATCCAGGGCACATCAATGGGCGGCAATCGCTTCCGGGTGGATATGCCGCGGCTGCTGGATCTCTGGGCGCAGGGGCGGTTGAAGCTCGACCACCTGATTTCCGGCCGTATCCAGTTGGCCGATATCAACGAGGGGTTTGCGAAACTAAAGTCCGGCGCGCCGGTGCGGCAGTTGATCGACTTCGGAGCCGCGTAAGCCGCCGGGTCAGAGCCGGCTGAGGGAGACCTCGGCCAGTCCTCGGCCAACAATTCCGAGCTTCTGAGCGGCAATCATCGAGAGATCGATGATGCGGTGGGTGGCAGACATGCGGTCAGTGACCACCACGTCCACTGAGCGACCGTCGGTCGCCGTGACGCGTAGCCGCGTGCCGAGCGGCAGCCATGGATGGGCAGCGGTGAATTTCTTCGGATCGTAACGCGTACCGCTGGAGGTCCGGCGCCCCTGGTAGAAGCGGCTGTAGTACCGAGGCGACGCCCTTTTCGAGCACCGTCGACTTTTCGTTGGAGGGTGCCGCTCTTGCGTGACCACATGAAAAGCTGAGCAAAGCCCCCGCGAGGATGCAGCCAATCAGTCTGGGCAACGGCACCAGTTGAGACAGACGAACCTTGAGTAAGGTTGGACTAGCGTTTGGGATGATGGGCGAAAATATGAGTAGCTTAGAGCGTTTCTGAATAGTAACTAACCCCAATTCTGACCATGCAGCGAGAAGCGGCTGATTTTTCGCCATTCCTATCGCTCCGCTTTGTTCGTGTTACCCCCAGGCCGGGGCAAACTGACTGCAATCGACTGGAGATGCAACCCCGCCAGTATCGATTGATTGATCTTATCCTTCACGCGCGGCCCGGAACTGCCGCAAGTTGAACCGGGGCGGACGGAAAATAGTGTCTTTCTTCAGCGCGTTATTCAGATGGCGAAGACACAGGCGCCAGTTGCGTCCAAGGCTTGATCGAGAGCGCCGAACCGTGTGATTTGATTGCTTATACGCCAGACTCATGAAGAAGCGTTTAATCTTCGCCGGCTGCTGGCTCGCCGGCGAAGACCATTCAGGAGGTCCCGGTGGTTCCCGAGGAACAGGTGAGAATGGCCTACCGTCTCATCTTCGGCCGGGAGCCGGAGAACGAGAAAGTCGTCCGGGGTCTGGCTGAAGGCAGCCGTGATCTGCCAGATCTGCGGGGGCGCATGTTCTCGTCGCCCGAATTTGCGGCTCGGATAGGTGAACTCGCCGAGACATTGCGGGCCCATGCACCCCTGAACTGGCCGCCAATGCAAGTGGATCTCGCGGCGACCGAGCCGGATGTGGCGGCCATGATGGAGCGCACGGCGGCGCTGTTCCGCGATTTGGGGCGCAGCGAACCCTACTGGTCAGTCGTCGCAGAGGATCGTTTCCGCTCAGACAGGATCGGGGAAACCCTGGAGGAGTTTATCGCGAGCGGCCAGGGTGTCGTGCAGGACTTCGTCGCTGTTGCCGATCGGTGCGGCATTGACGTGGCAAGTCTTCGATCGTGCTGCGAGCTTGGGTGCGGCACAGGGCGCAGCACCCTGTGGCTGGCGGAGCTGTTCGGGCAGGTGTTGGGCTGCGACATCTCGCCCCAGCATCTGGACCTTGCAAAGAGTTTGTTCGACCAACGCCGAGTTGGGAATGTCAAGCTTCAGCTCATCAGCGGAATGAATTCGATTAAAAGATTGCCGCGCTACGATGCGTTTTTCTCCATTATTGTCCTGCAGCACAATGGGCCTCCCGTTATTGACTTCCTCTTGCGGGAGCTTCTCGGCAAGCTGAACCAGGGTGGGGTGGGGTATTTCCAGGTGCCCACCTACATTCTGCGCTACTCGTTCCGCACCGCCGATTATTTGCTCCAGGACGCGGTGAGTGGACGCCCTGAAATGCACGCGCTGCCGCAGGACAGGATGTTGGGCTTGATCGCAGAGTGCGGCTGCGAGTTGCTCGAAATTCGCGAAGACAATGCCGCGGGGGCGAACGCCATTTCAAACCGGCTCCTGGTGCGGAAGAAATAGACGAACGGAGACCTGGGATGGACCTGCAACTCGCGGGCAAGACCGCGCTGGTGACCGGAGCGAGCATGGGGATCGGCCGGGCCATCGCCCGGGCGCTCGCAGCGGAGGGCGTGGGGGTGGCCGCCGTGGCGCGGCGCCGAGAGAAGCTGGCGACGTTAGCCGGCGAGATCGAACAAGCCGGCGGTCGCGCGCCCGTCCTGATCGTGCAGGATATCCTGGCGGAGGATGCGGCGCCCCGGCTGCGCGACGCAGCGCTCGAGGGGCTTGGTTCCGTCGAGATCCTGGTGAACTGCGCCGGCGGCAGCCGGCCGCTGCCGGTGGACGCACCCGAAGAGCGCTGGGCGGAGGCGATGACGCTCAATTTCACCCGCCAGCGCCAGATCACCCATGCCCTGCTCCCGCAGATGATCGAACGGGGCTGGGGCCGGATCATCAACATCACCGGCAAAAGCGAGCCCGAGGGGCTGAACGCCGCCTTTGCCGCGAAAGCGGCGATCCACGCCTGGGCCAAGGGCCTGTCCCGAGAGGTCGGAAAGCACGGGATCACGGTGAACTCGATCCCGCCCGGGCGGATCATGAGCGAGCAGATCCGCCGGAACTATCCCGAAGACCACCGCAAGCATTTCGCCGAAACGGAAATCCCCGTGAAGTATTGGGGCGAACCGGAGGACCTCGCGGTCCTGGCGGTATTCCTGGCCTCCCCGCTGGCGCGCTACATCACCGGCGCCGTGATTCCGGTGGATGGGGGACTGCGGCGCTACCAATTCTGAACCGCACGCCGCTCAATTCAGGAACAGCTTGCCGGGATTCATGATCCCCTTCGGATCAATCGCCTGCTTGACGGACCGCATGACCGCGATCCCCTCCGCACCATGCTCCTGCAGGATGAACGCCCGCTTGCCGATGCCGACCCCGTGTTCGCCGCTGCATGAACCGCCAAGCGCCAGGGCACGGGCAACGATCTTCTTATCCAGATCCCAGGCACGCTGAAGCCCATCGGGTTCCGGCGGGACCAGGATGACGGTGTGGAAGTTGCCGTCGCCGACATGCCCGACGATCGGCGCGGACAGGCCGGAGGCGGCAATATCCTCCTTGCAGCCGAGAATGGCTTCCGTCAGCCGCGAGATCGGCACGATGGCGTCAGTCGCCAGACCCTTGTGGCCCGGCTTCAGCGCGAGACAGGCCCAGAGCGCGTCATGCCGCGCCTGCCAAAGCTTCGCGCGATCGGCAGGATCGGTGGCCCAGCGGAAGCCGCTGGCCCCATACCCGACCGCGATCTCCTCGGCCTGTTTGGCCTGCTCGGCAACGCCCGTCTCGCTCCCGTGGAATTCGAAGAAGATGGTCGCCAGCGGCGCCAGGTCCGGCAGCTTCGAATAAGCAATGCAGGCCGCCATCTGCACCTCATCGAGCAGTTCCATCCGGGCCACCGGGATGCCACTTTGCAGGATGGTGATCACCGTCTCGACGGCGGAACGCAGGTCGGGGAACTGGCAGGTCGCGGCGGAGGTCGCTTCGGGGATGCCATGCAGGCGAAGCTGGATCTCGGTAATCAGCCCAAGCGTGCCCTCGGACCCGATGAACAGGTGCGTCAGGTCGTAGCCGGTCGCCGACTTCCGCACCCGCCCCCCGGTATGGACGATCTGGCCGTCCGGCAGGACAACCGTCAGGCCGGTGACGTTCTCCCGGATCGTGCCGTAGCGCACCGCATTGGTGCCCGATGCACGGGTGGCGCACATGCCGCCGATGGTGCAGTCGGCCGTGCCGGGGTCCACGGGGAAGAACAGACCCTGATCGCGCAGGTGCTCGTTCAGCTGCTTGCGGGTCACGCCGGCTTCGATCCTGCAATCCATGTCCTCGGGCGAGACCTGGAGGATGCGGGTCATGCGCGACATATCGACTGTAATGCCGCCGTTCACCGGGGTGACGTGACCTTCCAGCGAGGTGCCGGCGCCCCAGGGGACGACGGGCACGTTGGCGGCGCTGCACAGGCCGACAAGGCGGGCCGCTTCTTCCGTGGTTTCGACAAAGGCCACAGCGTCGGGCAGGTGCGGCGGCTGGGTGTCCTGGCCGTGCGAGTGGTGGTCGCGCACGGCGGCGTTGGTGGTGATGCGATCGCCGAGGAAGACCTTCGCCTGTTCGATGACCGTTCGCGCGTTCTCAGACACCGGTTGTCCTTTCTTCAAGCAGGCGTTTTAGCCGGTTCGTGTGGTGGGACAATCGGCCCGGTTGCCGTGATGGCGACGCCAGCCGATATGGGCGGGATGGAGCAGATCAAGCCCTCCGAGCAGCCGAAACCGCCGACGAAGCCCGAGGACACGGCGAAGCCAAAGAAGCCAAAGGAGATCGGCGGGCCGCCCGGACCCGAACCAACACGCTACGGCGACTGGGAAGTAAAGGGGCGCTGTATCGACTTCTGATTCGTCAGAACACAAGCTGCTGCCAGGCGCCGTATTCGATAGCGCCATAGATCCGCGGCAGCGCGATCCCCTGAATCACCTGGATCAGAATCACCGCGATCCAGGGGCTGATGTCGATACCGCCGAGATAGGGGATAAAGTTGCGGATGGGACGAAGCACCGGATCCGTAAGGCGGTAGAGGAAGTCGGAAATCGACCAAACAATGCGATTGCGGCTGTCGAGGATGCCGAACGCGATGAGAAGACTCATCACCGCGGAGATGATGATCGCCCATTTGAAAATGCCCAGGGCGTAGTTCAGCAGCACGAAGATTAGAGTGACCATGTGTCTGTCCGGATCGGCGGCGGCGGAACCTACAGACGGGGTTAGGGCAACGCAACTCGGCCGTTGACACCGTCCGAGCCACGCTTTAGGGCCGGCGTCGGGCCACGCCCCCCCACCGGGGCGCTTCTCTTCTGGAAGGGAGAGTGAACATGTCGACCTCCGCCATGCCGGAATTGCGTCCGGCAAATCCCAATTTCTCCTCCGGACCCTGCGCCAAGCGCCCGGGCTTCACCCTGGCAGCGCTGAACGGCGCCCTCCTGGCGCGCAGCCATCGCGCGAGCGCCCCGAAAGCCCGGCTGGCCGAGATCATCGATCGCTCCCGCGCCATTCTGGGCATGCCGGCCGACTGGCGGCTGGGCATCGTGCCGGCCTCGGATACCGGCGCGGTCGAGATGGCGCTGTGGTCGCTGCTCGGCGCCCGGCCGGTCGATGTCCTGTCCTTCGAGAGCTTCTCCCAAACCTGGGCGACCGACGTCGTGAAGCAGTTGAAGCTGGATGCGCGCGTGCTGTCCGCGCCCTACGGCGCGCTGCCCGATCTGACCCAGGTGGATTTCGCCCGCGACGTGGTGCTTGCCTGGAACGGCACGACCTCCGGCGTCCGCATCCCCCACGGGGACTGGATCCCCTCGGACCGCCAGGGGCTGGTCATCTGCGACGCGACCTCGGCCGCCTTCGCCATGGATCTGTCCTGGGACAAGCTGGATGTCGTCACCTGGTCCTGGCAGAAAGTGCTGGGCGGCGAAGCAGCGCACGGAATGCTGGCCCTCTCGCCCCGTGCCGTCGAACGGCTGCTCAGCTACATCCCGCCCTGGCCGCTGCCCAAGATCTTCCGCATGACGAGTGGCGGGAAGCTGACCGAAGGCATCTTCCGCGGCGAGACCATCAACACCCCGTCCATGCTGTGCGCCGAGGACGCGCTGGACGGCCTGCGCTGGGCCGACTCGATCGGCGGCCTCCCGGCGCTGATCGCGCGCAGCGAGGCCAACCTGGCGGCGATCGCTTCCTGGGCGGAACGCACCCCCGGCGTCGAATTCCTGGCCCGCGACAAGGCCATCCGCTCCTGCACATCGATCTGCCTGAGCCTCGAAGCCGCCGATCCCGCAGCCACCGCAAAGCGCGTCACCTCCCTGCTCGATAAGCAAGGCGCGGCCTACGACATCGGCGCCTATCGCGACGCGCCGCCCGGTCTGCGCATCTGGGGCGGAGCAACCGTGGAAACCTCCGGCATCCAGGCACTCCTACCGTGGCTCGATTGGGCACTCGCCCAAGCGCGGACCGGTGCGAAGGAGGCCGCGTGATGCCCAAGGTCCTGATCAGCGACAAGCTCTCCCCCGCTGCGGTCGCGGTGTTTGAGGCGCGCGGCGTCGAAGTGACGATGAAGCCGGGCCTCTCCCCGGCGGAGCTGCGGGAGATCATCGGCGAGTTCGACGCGCTGGCCATCCGCTCGGCCACCAAGGTCACGCGCGAACTGCTGGACGTCGCGACCAAGCTGAAAGTCGTCGGCCGCGCCGGCATCGGCGTGGACAACGTCGATGTAAAATCCGCCACCGCCCGCGGCGTAGTGGTGATGAACACACCGCACGGCAACACGATCACCACCGCCGAGCATGCGCTGGCGATGATGTTCGCCTTGGCGCGGCAGATCCCCGAGGCCTCCGCCTCCACCAAATCCAGCAAGTGGGAAAAGAACCGCTTTATGGGCGTCGAGCTGTCGGGCAAGACGCTGGGACTGATCGGCTGCGGCAATATCGGCTCGATCGTCGCGAATCGCGCGATCGGCCTGCACATGAAAGTCGTCGCCTACGATCCGTTCCTGTCGGAGAAACGCGCGCTCGACCTCGGCGTCGAAAAGCTCGAACTCCCCGACCTGCTCGCACGCGCCGATTTCATCTCGTTGCATGCGCCACTAACGGAAGCGACGCGCAACATCCTCTCACGCGAGGCGATCGCCCAGACCAAGCGCGGCGTGCGAATCATCAACTGCGCCCGCGGCGGCCTGCTCGACGAAGCCGCTCTGGCCGACGCGCTGAAATCCGGTCATGTCGCCGGTGCCGCACTTGACGTGTTCGAGACCGAGCCGGCGGTCGACTCGCCGCTGTTCGGGTTCGAACAGGTCGTGTGCACGCCGCATCTTGGGGCGGCGACGGCGGAAGCGCAGGAAAACGTTGCCCTCCAGGTCGCCGAGCAGATCAGCGACTTCCTGCTCACCGGCGCGGTGACGAACGCGGTGAACATGCCGTCCGTCACGGCCGAGGAAGCGCCGCGCCTGATGCCCTATATGGCGCTATGCCGGAACCTGGGCGCCTTCGCCGGGCAATTGACCCATGCGCGCGAAGGCATGCTGCGACGGGTGATCATCGAATTCGAAGGCCACGCTGCAGAGCTGAACCATCGGCCGCTCACGGCCGCGGTGCTGGCTGGCCTGCTCACGCCCATGATGGAAGGGGTGAACATGGTGAACGCGCCGGTGGCGGCGCGGGAACGCGGGATCGACGTATCGGAGACGGTGCACGACCGGCCCAGCGAGTATCAGACCCTGGTGCGGGTGACGGTGGAGACGGACAAGCTCACCCGCTCGGTTTCGGGAACGCTGTTCGCCGGCGCACGGCCGCGGATCGTGGAGATCAAGGGCATCCGGGTCGAGGCGGATTTCGCGCCGCACATGCTCTATGTGACGAACCAGGACAAGCCGGGCTTCATCGGGCGATTCGGTGCGACGCTGGCGGGCGCGGGCATCAACATCGCCACCTTCCACCTGGGCCGGGCGGAGCCGGGGGGCGACGCGATCTGCCTGGTGGCGGTAGACGAGGGCGTGCCGGAGGACGTGCTGTCCATGGTCCGCACGCTGCCGCTGGTGGTGCAGGCGACCGGCTTGCGTTTTTAGGGGGACGATTTTGCCGGCCAGCGGCCGACCTGCGGTCGTTGAAAGCGGGCATTGTCATCAACCCACTTGGTTGACGGGTGATGTTGGCCCACCCGGGTCATGCTGGCGCCATGCTCACGGCGATCAAGGACGCATCCGCGCCGCCTGCGGCGGTCGCCTTCTGCGATCCTTGACCGCCGCTGCGCGTGGCGCCGCCGCAGGGGCCGGTCGGGACGAAGGAACGTCCTCAAGGTCGAACCAAGGAACTGGTGTTGGCGTCGCGCAGCACAGCATTGGCGATGACGATCAGCTTGCGCATAACGGCGACGAGTGCAACGAGCGGTTTCTTGCCTTGCTCAATCAGCCGCTGACGGAATGCCCGCAGCTGGGGATTGTGCTGACTGGCGACCAACGCCGCCATAAACAGCGATCGTTTGACCTCCGGCCTGCCGCCTTTCACGCGGCGATAGGCGTTGCTTGCTCCGCTCTGTCGCGGATGCTGGGCCAGCCCGGCCAAGGCCGCCGCTTGGCGGCGTTCGAGCCTTCCCAGTTCCGGCATCAGGCCAATCAATGCGGCGGCGGTTCGTGGCCCGATGCCGGTGATCCCGCACAAAGCCTCGGCATCGCGGCGCAAAGACGGGGACCTGTCGATCAAGCTGGCGATGTCGGCGTCAATCGCAGCGATCTCGGCCTCCAAGCACCCCAGCAACGGCCGGATATAGCGGTCCAGCTCTGTCGCGCCGGGAGCCCCGGCGCGATTGCCCCAGGCCGTGCGTTGCCCGACCAGGCCACGTCGCAACATCACCAGTGTGTGGTCCCGGGATGAGGTGGTGGGGGTTAATTTTGAACGCTGCGGGGTTTGATCTCCAGGCGTCACAAATGCTCTGGAAGGGCGTTTTCCACTTCAGTGCCTTGAGGTGTTTGGCGAAGTTGTAGGCTGTGACGAAGCTGAGAACATGAGCCTTGAGGCTTTCCAGGTCCTCGTAGTGGAAGAGTTTGGTGGTCGCTTCCTTGACCGTTCGGTTCATTCGCTCGGCCTGGCCATTGGTCCAGGGATGGTAAGGCTTTGTTAGTCGATGTTCGATGCCATGCTCGAGACAAACGCGATCGAAGACATGCGGTCCGAGAAAGCGCCTGGTTGGTCCTTCACGGTTCTTGGGCAGATCGGCGAAGGCCATGCCGTTATCGGTCAGGACCTTGTGTATCATGTAAGGAAAGGCCGCGACGACGTTTCTGAGGAAGGCGGCGCCTTCCATTTTTCCGGCGTGCTCGTGGAACTCGACGTAAGTGAACTTCGAGACGCGGTCGATGGCGAGGAACATGACGAGTGTTCCGTCCGCATGAGCGAGTTCGGCGCTGTCGATGTGGACGTAACCAATATCGTACGTCTTGAACCGCTTGCGTTTTTCCGTAGCCTCGCCGGTCGGGAGGCGGGAGATGCCGTGGCGTTGAAGGCAGCGATGCAGCGCGCTTCGGCTCAGGTTTGGAATAGTGTCCTTCAGGCAGCCGAGGACGTCATCCAGCGGCAGGAGCGTCCGGCGCTGGAACTCGACGATGGCGGCTTCCTCGGCCGGGGTCAGGACCGTGCTTTTCGGCTTTGGTCCCATGGGAGCATCGGTGGTCTCGGCGCGATTGCGCCACTTCAGGGCGGTTTTGACATTAAGACCATACTGGGTGGCGAGGAGGCGGGCCGGCGCTTTCGCCGCTTTGAGCTCGGCTCGAATTCGCGGCGTCGTACGGGCGCTGCCGCGAAGAACGCTTGCCACAGGGCATCCTCCTCCTGACGGGTCAGGGATGAAGTTGCACCATCACACTCCGGGACTGAACACCTAATGAATTATTTTTGGAGGTGATTCAGGTCCTGGACCCGCGACATCCTCTGTACGGGCGGTCATTCCGCGTGATCTGCCGCCGTCACACACCTCATGCACGCCGACGACGCGCAATTCGTCATCGCCGGCGTGCTGCCCGTGGTGACGCGGCGGCAGCATGCCCGGCACCCCGCCGGTGATCTCCGACTTGGTTCCTTTGTGGCCCACGAAGCCGATCGCATTCTCGCCCAGCGCGTGCAGCCGCAGCAGCCGGTTCAGCTCCTCCCGCTTCCGCTGGCTCCGCTGGAGTGTTGATTTCGCGAAGCCGCCGACGATCAGCCGGGTTTCCGCGTGTGGCGCGGCCACCGCGGGCGGCTCGCGCACGATCAGGCGCGGGAAGAACTGCCGCACGGTGTCCATCTGCGGCGTGTTGTTCACCAGCAGCACCGGGATTTCCTGCAACCGCTGATCCGGCTTCAGCGTCGTGTGCACGGTAATTTCACGCACCACGCCGCGCTTCGTCATCGAGGTGTTGCTGATGATGCGGCCCGCGGTTCCGGCAAGCACCTCGGCCGCGACGCTGACAGCGGTCACCAGCTTGCCGATCTCACCATTGATCGCCTCGGCCGCAGCGGCTTCGCGCAGCTCCTCGAGCGACATAGCGGCATGCGCCGTCGACGCCCGCTTGCGCCGCCGGATCAGGCCCATCGCCTGGATGAAATCCTCCGCCCGCAACCCCACCGCGCGCTGCATCTCGGGTGTCAGGTTGTCGTCGCTCGGGCAGGCTTTCGCGAGCGCGCCTAACAGCCATGCCAGTTTGCGCGTGCCCGCATCGTCGGGTTCGCCCTCGTGCAGACAGGCAATTTCGCCAGCGCGGTCTCGCTGAAACTTTCCAGCGACAGGCTAAAAATCTAGGTGCCGTGTGGTGTGAAATCTTCCTCGATCTCGCGCGGGCGATGCCGCGCGCCACGTCCTTCGGCAGACCGCTGAAAATCCGGTTGCTTGCGGCGATGACCCCCTTCGCCTGGGCGGCTCGCTTGCGCATCGCCTGGAATGGGGACCGCCCGAAGCTCGGGCAGTGCGGGCCGTCAGCGGTCCCGCAGCCCTGACGGTCGATATCCATGTCGGCCTTGAGGCCCTCGGCCACACGCTCGGGCTCGATACAGAGATCGTCTGGCTTCGGATTGAACGCATCGCCACGACCCAGCAGCGGCGCGAAATCCAGCCCAATATCCCGATACCGTTCCACCAGTTGCCGGCCGAGCACCTGATGCTTCGGCACGTACACGATCTGCCGGTCCGGCTCCTCGTGTGCAAAGCGGACTGCGGCCTCGCTTTTGCCGGACCCGCCGCCGCCCAGCATGGCGATCTGCGGCGCGGGCTCGCCATCTTCCCGGCTGCGGTAGAACGCCAGCATCTTGCCAGCATGGAAGGTGTACGCCTCCGCCAGCGTGGCGGTCGGCAGCCTTCCGGGTGGCGGGCACGGCCTGAAATCCACCTCCGCGGCAGAAGAACGCTTGCCACAGTGCATCCTCCTCCTGACGGGTCAGGGATGAGTTTGCACCATCACACTCCGGGACTGAACACCGGCGGGATCAGCGGTGAGATGGTGCGTGACCCTATGCTGGCCTGTGTCGAGCGTCGGTTCGCCGCCATCCCCGCGCCCCGCCCTGTTCAGTGGCTTGCCGATAACGGGTCCGCCTACTCCGCCCAAGACACACTGGAGTTCACTGCCCTTGGCCTCGTTGCCTGCTGCAGGATGAAGGCGATCTGCTGCTCGCTGAACCGCGATTGCTTCATCGGCCAACCCCCTCGGTTGCCTCCTGGCCAAACCTAGCGGGTTTTTCTCAGTCAAAACGGTCCAGTTTGCCGGGAGCAGGTCAGGGTTGGGTAGCCCGTAATTGCGGTAAGTGACAGACGCAATCCCATTAAAAAATAAAACTCGTCTCCTTATTTGGTTCAGCGGGGGCTGCACGGGTTGGCGCGGATGGCCTTAGTCGGATCACTATCGCGCACATCACGAAATAGTGTTGACAAAGACAACCTACGGTAGTATTTGTCCTGGTGCTTAACCACCATTAGGAGAGTCAAAAATGGAGACTCTAACTCGTAAACCGGAATAATGGCATCGCCGCTTCACTTAAGACGCACGCCCACGCAGTTCGCAAGCCGAGCTCCCGGCCAGAGATTTCGGATCCCGGGCGGATCCGGATGGGCGACTGTATGTTCTTCACGTTTCGACGTCCGTCCGTGACTGGAAAAAAGTAATTACCTGAAAGCGGCCCCTCAAGTGATGTGGGGGGCCGCGCTTTAGGAAGGAACGCATCAATGCGGCAAGAAGCTTCCAGACCGTGTGAAAACCCCATGCTGATTCCGGCGCGACGCGCGCTACGCTAGAATCCCGACATGCCGCACATCACCGGCCATGACCGATCCCAGCTTCTGCTGTTGCCCGAATCCCTGGACGACTATGTCGGCCCCGACAACCCGGTGCGCTTCATCGAGGCTTTTGTGGACGGGCTCGATCTTGCGGGCGCGGGCTTCGCGCGCGTCGAACCGAAGGAGACTGGCCGTCCAAGCTATCTCCCCGGCGATCTGCTCAAGCTCTATATCTACGGTTATCTGAACCGCATCCGCTCAAGCCGTCGGCTGGAAGCCGAGACCCACCGCAATGTCGAGGTGATCTGGCTGCTGCGCCATCTCAAGCCGGACTTTAAGACCGTCGCCGACTTCCGCCGCGACAACCGCACGGCGTTCCGCCCAGTGTTCCGCCAGTTCGTGTTGCTGTGCAAGCAACTGGACCTGTTCGGCCGCGAGCTGCTGGCGGTGGATGGCACACGGATCAAGGCAGTCAACAACAAGGACCGCAATTTCACCCGTGCCTCGCTGACCGAGTTCATCAAGCTGGCGGATGAGAAGCTCGACGATTACCTTCAGCGCCTCGACCGGAGCGATGCTGCCGAGCGGGGGACAAGAGGCGCACGGGTCGAGAACCTGGCGGAGAAGATCGCTGCGGTTCGTCAGCGGCGCGAGCGCTGCAAGGCGATGCTGGCAGAGCTGGACCGGACTGGGGAGAACCAGATCTCGCTGACCGATCCCGACAGCCGTGCAATGGCAGCGCACACGCACGTTGCCGTTGGCTACAACGTGCAGATCGCGGTCGATATCAAGCATAAGCTGATCGTCGAGCAGCAGGTCACCAACCAGGTGGTCGATATGGGCCTGCTGACGGGGACCGCCGAACCGGCGAAGGAGATCCTCGGCGTCGAGACGATCGACGTCGTCGCCGACAAAGGTTATTTCAAGATCGAGGATATCGAGGCCTGCGAAAAGGCGGGCATGGTGCCCTATGTGCCGCGACCGCAGCGCGGTCCTTCGGTCAGGGAAGGTCTGTTCCGCAAGGACGAGTTCACGTATGAGGCGGAGACGGACAGCATGATCTGTCCCGCCGGGCAACGCCTTCACCCCTATTCATCATCGATGCTTCGCGGGCTGAAGAAGATCAATTATGCCAACCGTGCTGCCTGCCCCGATTGTGTCTTGCGGCCGCGATGCACGGGCAATCGGTTTCGCTCGGTATCACGACTGGAGAATGAGGCGGTGTTGGACCGAATGGCGGCTCGGCTGGCGCAACGCCCAGACGTTCTTGACCGGCGCCGCGAGTCGGTCGAGCACCCATTCGGCACGATCAAACAGTGGATGCATCAGGGTGCATTTCTGATGCGACGTCTGGAGAAGGTTCGAGCTGAGTTCAGCTTGACCGCGCTTGCCTACAACATCAGGCGGGTGCTCAATCTTGTCCCGTTCGATGCGTTGATGTTGGTGGTGAAGGTCGTGCCGGATTGAGACGCTCGGGAGGTCCCTTGCGGGACAAAAGCAACGAACGGAGCCGCTCCCCGAGAGTCACAGCATGATTCCGGAGCAATCTGAAAGATCACACGATACCGCTCATCCATCTCGATCGGCCAAATCGGGATCGTCTTCGCCACGCAGCGCGTTTCCACACGGTCTGCTTCAGTTGTGCACTTCTATAAGATAATCTCGGAAGGCCTTCCGCCACAACTTGCAGATAAGAGCGGTGGCGGGACATTGCCCGTGCGCGCATACCGATATTGCGAGGCGGTCACCACGGCAACGGCCTTCGGATGGTGGGTGTTCCCGCCGACCGACCTTGAGCTGCTGTGGGACGGGCAGGATGTGCTCTGGCGATCCAGAGAGATTGACGATTGGGTTCCCCTCTTCCGATCGGCCCAATTCCCCGGAGAGTCTGCACGATTCGATCTTGCTGCTCCACCTGCCCTGCTGGGTTGCTCACCGCCCTTCCTGTCCGCCCTCGCGGACCCAGGTGTGGTTCAGATATGGACGGGCCTAATGGTCCGGTCTGCTCCTGAGTGGAGCCTGTTGGTCCGCGCTCCAGCTAACATTCCGCCGCCTGGCGGTTACTCGATCTACGAGGGGATGTTGGAGAGCGATCGTCGGTTTGGCCCGCTATTTACGAACGTTCGGCTGACCCGTACCGATAGGCCAGTGCGCTTGAGTGCCGATCGGCCTGTCGTCCAGGTGCAGCCAATACCTCGGAAGGCCTATTCGGGTCAGGTTTTGGGAGCGATGGATCTGACGCTGGACATACACAGCATGAGGGTAGAAGACTGGGCAGCTTATCAAGCCTGCATTGTTGATCCCAGCGATGATCCGAAGCGCTGCCCCGGAAGCTACGCAATTGCGGCACGTAGACGTCGAAAGCGAGACTCGGAAGTTGCCGAGCTGCCGAGCTAGATGGATGAGAGTATTTCGTCGTCCGTGAAGAACCCTGATCGGGTTGCGTGACTGACGACACGGTCAGGATCGAACCGCTCGCAGAGCCGGTTCGCCCGAGAGAGCTAGCAAGAACCAACGCACAAGGATGGTCAACCAGGCCAACAGCAACCGGAAGTTGTACCCAACTGCGGCCAGGCATCGCATTGATCTGACCCTGCCCCCAACATGAGAATTGCTGGTAATCACTGGAAGCCGGATCGTTTTGTGCGAAGGCGATAGTCGTCCGCATAGCTTATCGATCTGGGTTGCGTAACCGTATCCTTATGATGTAGCTCCGCTGCTGCGCGAGAGGAGGAATAGAATGCGTCGATCGTCGGGCAGCACCCTCGCCTTGCTCCTGAGCTGATGCGCGATCAGTCTGAGGGAAGCGTCGATGCGGGTACGATCCGTCGGGGACAGAGGTGGCCGGGTTGGTCTGAACAGCGTTTCGGTTCCGATAGACGGTTTCCCGCGAACTATCTCCATCAATTGCCGTGGTGGGGCGTTGCGTAGTGAGGGCGTAGCCCGACCGAAGCAATGCCCCACCACCGCGGCGAACATCATGCGGCCTCCGCCAGCGCCAGGCCATAGAAATACGCCTGGTCGGGCGTCCGACCGTTCAGGCTCGAGTGAGGCCTTTTGCGGTTATAGAAGGCCAGATAGCCGCCGATTGAGCTGCGTGCCTCGGCGACGCTGTCATAGGCGCGCAGGTAGACCTCTTCGTATTTGACCGACCACCACAGCCGTTCCACGAACACATTGTCGCGCCACGAGCCGCGACCATCCATGCTGATCCTGATCGCGTTCCCCAGCAGCACGCCGGTGAACGCCGCACTGGTGAACTGGCTGCCCTGATCGGTATTGAAGATTTCCGGACGACCGTGCCGGGCGAGCGCCTCATCGAGCGCATTCAGGCAGAAATCAACCTCCATGCTGATCGACAGCCGCCAGGCAAGAACCCGCCGGCTGAACCAGTCCACCACCGCCGTGAGGTAGACAAACCCGCGAGCCATCGGAATGTATGTGATATCCATCGCCCACACTTGGTTCGACCGCTCGATCGGGGCGCCGCGCAGCAGATAGGGAAAGACCTTGTGCCCATCTGCGGGTTTGGACGTGCGTGGCCTGCGATAGATCGCCTCAATCCCCATCCGCTGCATCATCGTCGTGACCCGCTCCCGACCGATCGCGATACCCTCGCCGCGCAGTAGGTCACGCAGCATCCGGCTCCCCGCGAACGGGTAGTCCAGATGCAATTCGTCGATCCGCCGCATGATCGCCAGATCGGCGGCCGACACCGGACACGGATCGTAGTACAGGCTGCCCCGGCTGATCCCCAGCAGTTCGGCCTGTCGGCTCAATGCCAGCCTGTGTCCGCGATCGATCATCGCTTTGCGCTCAGCAAGCCCGCCTTGCCGAGCGCGGCCGACAAAAAATCGTTCTCCAGTGTCAGCTCACCGATCTTCGCGTGCAGCGTCTTCAGATCCGTTCCGCGGTCTGACGACGGCGTCGGTGATCCGGCGTTGAATACGCTGGCCGCTCCCTCCAGCAGTTGCGCTTTCCACGCCGCAATCTGCGTCGTGTGCACATCATGCAACACTGCCAGCTCTGCCAACGTCTTCTCACCCTTGACCGCAGCCAAGGCCACCTTCGCTTTGAATCCAGGGCTATGGTTGCGCCGTGATCGTCTCGGCATGCTCCCTCCTGCTACGCGGCATCATCGCCGTCGATCAGGCAGGGATCCCACTTATCGGACTGTTCAGATTCGCCCAGCCACCTCTGACTGACGCTCCGAGCGGCGGCGCAGCCGGATCGACCAGCCATCATCTATTCGGATACCGAACCTTTAACATACCGCTGTCTTCACGAGCAAATCGAGAAGGTCGTCAGAAATCTGCGCGAGGCCGGCTTCGGCCGGGAAGCCCGCATTGCAGTCGCCCTTCCCTCCGGTCCGCATGCCGCGCTTGCGATATCGGCCATTGCCTGCTGCGCCCTCGCCGTGCCTCTCAATCCGCGCCACAGTCTGCAGGAGATCGAGGCGTGGCTGCGCACTGTCGAGCCGGATGCGGTCTTACTTGAGGCGTATAAGCCATCATCGGCGCGACAAGCGGCCGACCGCTCGGGCATTCCGCTGATCGAAGTAGTGCCCGCGAGAGATGGAAATGGAACGCTAGGCATCACATTAACGACATTGCGTAAGGCGCCAGTTGCACTGCTGGACGAGCCCGATCCTGAGGCAGCCGCTTTCATCCTGCAGACTTCCGGCACCACTTCAGACCCTAAATTGATCCCCTTAGCCACAGCAATATGCTTGCTGCAGCGGAGCGGCTTCGCAGACTGGTTTGACCTCACGCCGGCAGATTGCTGTCTCAGCGTGAGCCCGGTCCATTATTCGCATGGGTTGAAAGTGACGGTGCTGACGCCGCTATTGACTGGTGGGACTGTGGCGTTTCCGACTGATCCCTCGGTCTTCGACTTCTTTGAGTGGTTCGGCGCCCTTCGGCCGACGTGGTACTCGGCTGGTCCTACGCTGCACCGGCTAGTCTTCGAGCAGACGCGTTCTCGGCCGCGCGCAAAGGCGATGCATACGCTGCGCTTTGCTCTATCGGGCGGTGCCCCCCTTACGCAAGAGGTCTTGGCGGGACTAGAGCGCGCGCTCGGTGTACCGGTCGTCGAGCACTACGGATCCAGCGAGGCCGCGCAGATCGCAACGAACCGACCGGCTCCGGGGCTCTCCAAGCCGGGCACCGTCGGCATAACCGGTGAGCAGATTCGGTAATTGTGGGGCTCCCGCTGGAGCTGCGGACGAACCATCAGCATAAGCACTCATGGCTGATGGGCTGATCGTGACGCTAACGGTAGCGGGTGCAGAAACCACGCCCAATATGTCAGCCACCGTGTAGGTGAATGAATCTGTCCCGGTAAATCCTGTGTTCGGCGTATAGAGAACGACACCTGTCACAGCGTTGATGGAGACGGCGCCGTGCGCCGGTGCCGTTCCGATGGCGAGTGAGGCCGGATTTATTGTGCCGTCCGGATCGCTGTCGTTCGCCAGTACCGCTATGTTGACTGATTCGTCCTCAGTTGTGCTTGCCGCATCGGGTACGGTAATCGGCGGGTCATCGACTGCCACGGTAACGGTGCCCGGGGCCGAGATCTCGCCGAGCGTGTTGGCGACGGTATATGCGAAGGCGTCTGTCCCATAGAAACCTGCGGCGGGTGTATAGGTAATCGCGCCTGTCGTCGAGTTAACTGAGGTTGTGCCGTGAGCTGGTGCGGTGCTGACGACAACGGATGCCGGATTGATCGTGCCGCTGGCATCACTGTCATTGGCCAGCACGGCAATGGTCACCGCCTTGTTCTCTGGGGTCAGGGCAGCGTCGGCGTTCGTGGTGGGCGGGTCATCGACTGCCACGGTAACGGTGCCCGGGGCCGAGATCTCGCCGAGCGTGTTGGCGACGGTATAGGCGAAGGTGTCTGTCCCATAGAAACCTGCGGCGGGCGTATAGGTAATCGCGCCTGTCGTCGAGTTAACTGAGGTTGTGCCGTGAGTTGGTGCGGTGCTGACGACAACGGATGCCGGATTGATCGTGCCGCTGGCATCGCTGTCATTGGCCAGCACGGCAATGGTCACCGCCTTGTTCTCTGGGGTCAGGGCAGCGTCGGCGTTCGTGGTGGGCGGAGTACTTGCCAGACCCGGGCCGATGACAAGCCCCGAAAAGTGACAAGAGCGCCCGAGAAGCTGGCCGGATTCCCGTTCCCGTCCTTCACGGAGGCTCCGCCAGTCAAACTGACCCCCGTTATGGCGAGCGCCGCGACCGGCTGATCTGTCTTGCCGACCGTGTAGGCGAACGTTAGAGCATTCGTGCCAGATCCGCTCTGATAGCTTGCGACGCCTCCATCATTCAGGATGAGCGCGGGTGCACCTGCGACGATAAGAGCCTCAACCAAGTGCAAGGTAATCATGATCGTATTTCCTGCAAACTCGGTTCCGTTGGATAGGGAGGCGGAAACCGACAATACGTCGCTGGCCGTGAAAGTCCCTTGGGTCGGCTGCACCGTCTTCCCATTGACCATATCGACATTACCGATGAACACTAGGTCGCTTCCGGAGCCGGAAACGCCAGAGGCCCATCAGGCACGCGGTGACGCGGCCGACCGGCTGTGGCGGGAGATGGTCGCCAGCGTAAGCCAAAAAAAATCCCCCCGCCCTGGAGGAGGCGAGGGGGGAAGTTTGCGGGTCGAAACACGGAGGCGAAATCGGGAGAGAAGGCCTCCGTCCAAGACCGATTTATAGCTTCGACATGGCCCCCGCGGTTGGTGCGTTTCTTCATGCTGACTATCGACGCGGTGCAGGTTCCGGCCCCAGCCGCAGCAGATCGGGCGAATAGATGTTGCATCGGTCCTGGATCGCGTGCGCCTGCCGCTGAGGGCGTCGCCTGCAGGCTGGACAGAACCGCCGGCATCCCTGCATCGGCCCCGTGATCGGGAACGGCGCCCCGATCAGTGGGGGTGCGCTTTGACAAATGCCGTTGCAGCCTCAACGATCCGATCAAGCGGGTGTGCCTGGCAATAGTTGTCGATCCAGGCCGAAACACCGTCTGCATCCACTCCGTTCAAAGGGTTCAATCCGGACCCGCTGCCGGCATACCCGATGCCAGAGAGAAAGCCCAAAACCCACAACTCAAGATAGAATGCCTGCACCCTAGCGTTGCCGCCGCGGTAGGTAACCCAGGCACCGCAAGATGTATCCGGGAACCCCAAGACTTCTGACTGTCGGCTGGACCTCAGCAGCTCTGGCCGTCAGCATGAGGGCGAGAAGCGCCAGGACTGGTTTCATCTGAGTTCCTCAGCCGCGTTTGGCGTCTAAAGGTGATGCGATAATGCCAGTCGAGCCGCCTCCGCCAATCCGCCGGCCACGGACGCCAAGCTGCGCGCCGATGCCGGGCGGTGCTGAGGCGGCCGCGGCGGTCGCAGCGCTGGCACAGGACCTCGATCATGCGCAGGTGCGCGGCGACGTGGCCGAGGGGCACGGTGGTCTGCATGGGCGACCATCGCTGCCAGTGGAGGATAGGGATAGGGGTTTTTCCCTCGGGTTTTTGCCGTGTTGCGCTATCAGCAAGCGGCGGTTCTCGCAGCCGGTGTCCCGGCTAAGTCGTCTACAACGACTTCGACACCGAAACGCTCGGCAAGCGGACGAAGGACGGCATCGTCAATAGCGCATAGCGCGACCGTGCGTACGGACTTCGGCGCGAAGCGATCCTTGATCAGCTCACGCGAAAACAAGGCCTGCCCCAAAAGGTACATGCCTAGGCGCGCCGCCTTCGTCTGCACGACGACGATATCGTGCCCATTGAGGTTGAGACTGGCGCTCTCTGCTCGGGACGCGACTCGATGGTCACCGTCCTCGATGATAACTGCATCGATCAGCCGCTGACCGACGCCTGGGCGACGTGGGACGACAAGGTACTCCTCCAGCAGAGTCCCCCTCACCCGCTCCCAGTAGCGGTACGTCATCGGCGTCTCACGCCTGCTCATAGGTTGGTCCCTCGACGGTAGGTCCGAGGCGCCTCATTGCCCCAGGCCGTCCACCCCTCGCGCTCACGACGTGCGAACATCTCCAGTTTCGGCACGTGCGGGTACATCTGCTCGATCATCTCGGCGAACACCTCCGGCTTCTGACTGTGCCGCCCGACCTCGGCGGTGATGACCGATTCCGGCTGATCGCCCGGAGCAGGGGCGGGCACGTTGCCACGCGTGCCGATGAGCAGGATCTCATGGCGATTGCGCAGCCCAGTAGCCGGTGCCGATTCGGTTCTTCGCCCAGATGATGTGCGAGCGGTACGTAAACCCCCAGGCCTGCATGACCATGAGGCCTGCCGGCATGTGCGGTACTGTCACCCACAAGAACAAGGCGCAGTCGTCGGCCGCTGGCACGGGGAGTTGCGCGATCTGATCCAGCGTCATGGTGGGATAGTGATTCTCGGGGCTGCGGTTCGTGCCGGTGGCCTGGCTGTAGAACTCGAATGGCCAGGGCGGGTCGGCATAGAGGACGCCATAAACGCGGCAACCCAGCTCCGCGGCTGCGCGCTTGGTGGCCTCTGCCAGTTCCCGCTCCCGGGCCGCACGGCGCTCGCGCTTCTTCGCGCCCGTGGCCATCCGCTTTTTGCGCTGCCGGTATCGGCGCTGCCGCTCGGCCGGAGACATGGCGTTCTTGTGGATCGGTGGGCGGGCCATAGGCGACCCTCAATTCGTCACGAAAAAACGTTATGAAACGAGCCCCCCGGAAGGCAAGGGAAAGGATTTTTCCCTTGGTTTTTGGAACCGCGCTTTAGAACGCTTCCTGCAACCCGCGTGTTAGTGGTCGTTCGCGGACCTGGGCACCAGGACGAAGGGCACGCGGGCCATAGCCAGCATGCGGTTGACGCGCTCGGCGTGCTCGGGGAATTGCTTGAGCAGGAGCCCAAGCTCACCGCCGATGATGAGGGCGAGCAGCTGCGCCCATCCCTCGCCGTCCGTGTCGTCGGTGTCGGTCACGCCCGAATAGATGACGGAGGCGCCGGCATTGGCCAGGAACCGATCCCGGATGAGGGCGGAGAGGGGATTCCCTCCCGGCATATCCTTGGGGTCACCAGACGATTTGTTCAAAACTGCACGCTAACGGGGCATGCAGAGCAGCCATTGCCTTTCGGCGGGATTTTGAAAGAGGGTTCTGAAACGAAAACGGTGGAAATCGAGATACCCACGATTCATGCACAAACTGATTTATGCGTCGGTCGGCGTAGCGTTGCCGGAATGATCGAGTTCATGGAAAGCGAGGGCGAAATCGACCTGTGGGCGCTGCGACGTGCGCGGCCTCATTTGTTCGAGCTTGTCCGTGTTGAGCCGCGAGAGGATGGCAAAGGAGAGGTCACGTTCTGGTGGTTGCGCCCGGAGTGCCGCGATTTCTTTGCGCATGACGGCGCTGCCTAATTTTTGATTTATGCGGCAATGCATTGGCTACCGGCAGCCGTCTGCACCCGGGGTCCGGATTGCAGGAAGATCCAAAAAGTGAAAATATCGACGCCAGATCGGATGTCATCGAGGGAATCCCGTGTAAAAGGAGGCTGCCATGGTGAATGCGCTCGTGCAATTTTCTCTCTTGGGCGGGCTACTGCTTTCAATTACTGCGCCGTCATTGGCGGAGGAGGCTCCCCCGGCGACCGCCCAGGCGAAAAAAGTCGAAGCTTCGGTCGTCGGCGCTGCGGCACTGGCTGACAAGGATGGCAAAGCTGCCTTCACCGAGTTCCGAAAAAAGGACAGCGAGTGGTTTCACGATAACACATATATATTTGCCTACGACTTGAAGGGAAACGTGTTGCTCAATCCCGCGTTCCCGAAGCGGGAAGGAAGCAACGTCGCCGGCCAGAAGGATGCCAAGGGCAAGCTATTTCAAGACGAAATCATACAGGTCGCTGCCACCAAGGGGGCGGGCTGGGTCAGCTACATGTTTCCTAAGCCCGGACAAACCGAGCCCTCGCAAAAATGGACCTACGTGGAAAAAGTTACTCTGGACGGCATCCCGGGCTTGGTCGCTTCGGGTTTCTATCCTGAATAACTCTCGATTTCGTAACCAGGCGCCAGACCGCAAAGGAAAGCGGATCAAGGAAAAGGGGGATGACGAGCCAGTGCATAAGCCTTGCAGACCGTGTGGAAACTGGTTTTCACACGGTCTGGTTCGTTTGTGAAAGGCCGCACCGAGCTCGTCTACTACGACCACCTGCAGGATGTCGGTGCGCGGTCGGATCAATGCCCGAACTGCAAGGGTCCGTTTGCAAAGCGGAATTGGCCGACCGGAAGCGATGTACCCGTGCAAGTCGTGGTGCACGGTGCGGGCGGGGTGCTCATCGAGCAGGACGTTAACGGTTCTGATCGCGCGGCGATTGCCAAGGCGGCCGCCGATACACGGCAGGCAGAAATCCCTTCACTTGCGATCGACTCGTCGCGTGAGATGTTTAGCCGGTCCGGGCTCGGCAAGCGGGGGTTGACGGAGACCGCACGGTTCTTTTCGTCCCGCAATGCAATCGCCTTGCTCGAACTCTGGCGTGCGATTGCCGCGGTGACTGACGAGAAGCTTCGCAAAAAGCTGTCATTCGCGTTCACCGCCATCTTGCCGCGTGCGTCCCGCCGCTACCAGTGGAGCGCGCAGCGTCCGCTGAACGCGCAGAATCAGACCTACTACATTGCGCCCGTCTATTACGAATGGAATGTCTTCGAGCTTTTCGAGCGCAAGATCGAAGCTGCTATTCGCGCAGCCGCCGAAGTGTTCGCCACCTCGTCACTCTTCGAGCGCAAAACGCCCGAGCATACATCCTATGTCATCACCTCCGCGGATCGGCTCGATCATATCGCCGACGCGTCCGTCGACTACGTGTTTACCGACCCGCCGTTCGGCAGCAACATCTTTTACAGCGACATGAATCTCTTCCACGAGACGTGGCTCGGCACGGTGACCGATCACGCCCGCGAAGCGGTCATGCACACGACTGGCAAAAAGCGGAATGGCGCCGCGGAGCGCTATGAAGAACTACTTCGGCATGCTTTCTCGGAGGCGTTCCGCATTCTGCGCCCGGGCCGCTATATGTCGGTCGTGTTTGGCAATAGCGACGGCCGGATCTGGGGTCTCGTGCAGCGGGCAATCCGCGAAGCCGGCTTTCATGCCGTGCCGGTCCATGTCGCCATTCTCGATAAAGGGCAGCGCTCGGTTAAAGGACTGAACTCCGGTTCGGAGAGCGTCGTCACCGTCGACCTCATCATGACCATTCAAAAACCTCTCGCTGTCTCCGCAGGCATGCACGTAAACGAGCCCGAGCAAGCAGGCGCACGGGAACTTATCGGGCGGGCGCTCGCCGATATGCCGCGCGAGCGTACGCGTAACCCGAGCCATGTTTATGCGGCGATCCTTCGCGATGCGATCCGGCGACACCAGGCGGTCGATCACCTTCATCTTAGCGACGTACTCGTCGCTCTTCGGAACGCCGGCTACGGCATCGACCCGAAGACCGGATTACTCGCGAGCGCCGACGCTCCCGACCTTGCAGCAGCAGCGGAGTAGCGTCGTGGCCTTGCATGCACTGCCTCCCATCAAGGCCAAGCCTGTGTATACGACGCCCCAGGGTGCGGCGTTTTGCGGCGACGCACTTGAGTTACTCCGATCACTGCCGGAAGGCTCGATCAACCTGGTGCTGACCTCGCCGCCCTTCGCGCTGCTTCGCGAGAAGAGCTACGGGAACGAGACGCAAAAGGAATATGTCGACTGGCTCTTGCGGTTCTGCGAGGAGGTGCACCGGGTCCTGACCGACGACGGATCGTTCGTGCTTGACCTCGGCGGCGCATATCAGCGCGGGATTCCGTCGCGCTCGCTCCATCAGTGGCGGGTCATGATCCGCTGCGTCGACGAGCTCGGTTTCCATCTCGCGGAAGAAGTCTACTGGCATAACCCGTCCAAGCTGCCGTCGCCGATCGAATGGGTGAACAAGCGCAAATTGCGGATGAAGACTCCGTCAATACGGTGTGGTGGTTTGGCAAGACGGCGTGGCCCAAGGCCGATGTCAGCAAGGTGCTGGCACCCTACAGCGCCCGCATGAAAACGCTGTTGAAGGACCCGGACGCATTTTACAAACCAAAAGTGCGGCCTTCGGGCCATGACATCGGTAAGGGCTTCGGGACCGACAACGGCGGCGCGATTCCGAGCAATCTTCTTCAGATCCCGAACACCGAAAGCAACGGGTTCTACATCGAAGCGTGCAAGATCGTCGGGGCACCGCCGCACCCGGCACGCTTTCCGGCCCTTCTCCCGCAGCATTTTGTTCGCATGCTGACGGCGCCCGGCGACATTGTTCTCGACATCTTCGCCGGGTCTAATACCACGGGCCAGGTCGCCGAAGCGGAAGGGCGACGCTGGCTCGCTTTCGAAATATCGAAGGAATATGTGGCGGCCAGTGCGTTCCGGTTCATCGACCGGTCGACCAGCAATGACGACATCCGGAGTATCTACGCCCGCATACTTGCGGGCGGTTCCGTTCACCTCCCTGAGGACCTCCTGTGCCCGGTCCGGCGCGCAGCGCGAGGATGACCGCGCATAGTGGCTTCGCGGTGGAGACGCTCGCCGGTGGCGATCCGACATGCGTCCCCATGCGGATCGTCTAGCGCCCAACAATCCAGTCGTAGACGCCGAGCGACCAGCGTGCCGAAAACCGGGCGGCTAATGCGCCTTCTGCGGGCGTGCCCGTCTAATCAGGTCGTCCACCCGCGTAGCCATCTCTTCCAGGTCTTTGGGCTCCGGTGGGGCGCCCGCTTGTTCCTCGGTGTGGCTGTGGCCCTCGATGTAATACCAGCCCGCTTAAACATTGACCGTAAGCGGTGGCACGGGGCACGTCGTTTATGAATGTCAGCTGAGGCAAGTTTGTCGTCCTGTTGGCAAGAGCTGATGTTATGGACGTGGTTAACGACGGTTCGTCTGTGGAGCGACCGCGCCGGATTGAAATTCTGAGCGGTGCGGAGCGCCGACGCCGTTGGTCGGATGAGGCGAAGGCACGGATTGTCGCTGAGAGTGTGGTGCCTGGCGCGATGGTGTCGCAGGTTGCTCGCCGTCACGATGTCCTGCCGTCACAGATCTACGCTTGGCGGAAAGCCGCCCGCGAGGGCTCTCTTGTTCTCACGGGCGGCCCAGCCTTTGCCACGGTCGAGGCTGCCGGACCCTTGCCGCCCGAGACCAAGCCGAAGCATGCCGGTGCGGTGCCGATCATCGAGATCGAGGCGGGCCCGATTGCCGTTCGGGTCAACGATGGTGCTGATGCTGCACTGGTTGAGAGGATCATCCGGGCACTCAAGGCCGCCAGGTGATCTTTCCGACCGGTCCTGTTCGGGTGATGGTTGCGGTCCAACCCGTCGACTTCCGCAAAGGCATCGATGGCCTGGCTGCCATCGTCAAAGAGGAACTGGGCACCGATCCTTATTCGGGCGTTGTTTACGTCTTCAGGGCGCGCCGCGCGGACAGGATCAAGATGATCTTCTGGGACGGCACGGGCATAGTGTTGATCTCCAAGCGTCTGGAGGATGGCAAGTTCCGCTGGCCTCGGATTGAGGCAGGCGTGATGCGTCTGTCACCGGCACAATTGACCACGTTATTCGAAGGTCTCGATTGGACGCGCGTGCATGTGCGGCGTGTGCGTGCGCCGCAGGAAGTGCTGTGATCGCTCGATGCTCACACACGATATTGGTGATCACAAATCGGTCGGAATGTGATTCACTCGAGTCGCCATGGATGCCGCTCTGCCGCAAAATCTTGCTGAGGCTCATGCGCTGATCGAGCGCCTGACGGCAAGTCTGGCCGAGAAGGATGCAGCGCTATCGCATCGTGACGAAGAGATCGAGCGGCTCGAGCGCATCCTCGATAAATATATCCGCCGTCAGTATGGCAAGAGTTCAGAACAGCTGCCGCCAGAACAGATGGCGCTTGGGCTTGAGGATCTCGAGACGGGAATTGCCGCGGCAAAAGCCAAAGCGGAGAGCCAGGACGCGACGCGTGTCAGACGCCATGGCGTCAAGCGCGGTGATCTGCCGGATCATTTGCCGCGCGTCGAAATCGTCATCGAGCCCGAGAACCAGATCTGCCCCTGCTGCGGTGGAGCATTGCATGTCATCGGTGAGGACAAATCCGAGCGCCTTGACGTTATCCCTGCCCAGCATCGTGTCCTCGTGACCCGTCGGCCGAAATATGGCTGCCGTTCGTGTCGCGAGGGCGTTAGCCAGGCACCGGCGCCGCCGCATATCATCGAAGCTGGCCTACCCACCGAGGCGATGCTGGCCCATGTCCTGGTCAGCAAATATGCCGACCATCTGCCGTTGTATCGCCAGCACCAGATCCTGCAGCGCCAAGGCATCAGGATCGATCGCTCCTGTCTGGCCGATTGGGTGGGGCGCAGCGCCTTTGCCTTGAGGCCGATCGTCGCGCGCATGCTGGAGTTGCTGAAACGATCGACCAAGTTGTTCTGCGATGAAACGACGGTGCCCGTGCTCGATCCTGGGCGTGGCAAGACAAAGACCGGCTATCTGTGGGCAATCGCTCGCGACGATCGGCCATGGAACGGCCCTGATCCTCCCGGCGTCGTCTACGTTTATGCACCAGGCCGTGCTGGGGAATATGCGCGTCAGGCACTCCGCGGCTTCAAGGGCGTTCTCCAGGTGGACGGATACACCGGCTATAACGCCCTGACCGATGGCCGTCGGAAGGAAGATCCCTTGGACCTGGCTCTTTGCTGGGCACATTGGCGAAGAGACTTCTTTGACATCAACAAGGGCGGGTCTGCGCCGATCGCTGCCGAGGTCCTGAATCGGATTGCCGCGCTTTACCAGATCGAGACCGAGCTCCGTGGTCGGAGTGCCGAGGAACGTCGTGCCGCGCGTCAGGTCAGGACCGTGCCACTCATCGACGATCTGTTCCGTTGGCTGGAGCAGAAGCTGCCGCTCCTGCCCCAGAGCGGCAAAATGGCCGAAATCATCCGCTACGGCCTCAAGCGCCGTGACGGGCTGACGCGGTTCCTCGATGACGGCACTATCGAAATCGATAACAATACGGTCGAGCGAGCCATTCGCCCAATCACGCTGAACCGCAAGAATGCCCTGTTCGCGGGCCATGATGAGGGAGCAGCTGCCTGGGGTCTCATCGCTTCGCTCGTCGAAACCTGCAAGTTGAACGGTGTCGAGCCACAGCGTTATTTGACCGATACCCTCACCAAAATCGCCCAGCACTGGCCCATGTCAAAGCTCGACCAGCTGCTCCCCTGGGCAAACGTGGTCTGAAGCCACCGCTTACCATTGACCGATGCCCATTGCCTTGTTCCGAGCGATCGGATGCGCTGGGGATGATCGGTCAGAAAGAGCCACGCCCGTCGGCACGCCTCGACGATGGCCTCGTAGCTTTCCCAGACCAAAGCGGTGAGTTTGTTTTGCCGCAGATACTCCCAAACCGTCTCCATTGGATTGAGTTCCGGCGAGTATGGCGGCAGCGGCAACAGAGTGATGTTGTCAGGCACGCGCAACCGGCCGCCGGGCTGATGCCAGCCGGCGCTGTCACAGACCAAAATAGCGTGCGCACCAGGCGCCACCTGAGTGCTGATTTCGCTCAGGTGTTCATTCATCGCTTCGGTGTTGACGCCCGGCATGATGATGGCGGCACCGATGCCTCGAGCCGGGCAGATCGCGCCGAACAGATAGGCCGAGTCATGACGGTTGTCGCGCACCATCAGAGGGCGCGAGCCGACCGGCGCCCAAATGTAAGTGTGTCCGCCCTTCTGCCCGACTCTGGCTTCGTCCTGAAACCAGACCTCGATAGGTGCTTCGGCCGCTTCTTCGGGCAGCGCCTCGGCTACCCGATAGGGGAAGTTTTTTTATATGCCGCCTCGGCTTTGACATCCTTCCTGGGATGATAGGGGCGCGGTTGCAGCCGGGTCAGCCCGAGCGTGTGCAGCCACTTGCCCATCGTGCTGAGGTGAACCCGGGCGTTGTAACGCCGCGCCGCTTCCTCCTGCAGGTCCACGCAGCGCCAGCGCACCACACCATGCAGTGCCGGATCGGGTCCCGCGATCACCAGCGCCCTGAATTCCGCTTTCTGCTCGATCGTCAGCTTCGGCGGGCGGCCGGGGCTGATGCGTGATCGAAGGCCGCCAATCCCCTCGGCATTGTAGCGGTGGACCCAGTCACGCAACGTCTGGCGGTCCATGCCGCTCTGCCGGGCGGCCTCGCCACGGCTGGCGCCTTCCAGCACCAGAGCAATCGCGAGCAACCGGCGGACCTGGTCAGCGTCGGAACACTTGCTCGCCATTGCCCGAAGCCCCCGTGCACTGTGAGCGGTCCGGCTGACCGCTACCGCTCTGCCCATGCTCGTCTCCCGCGAATCGGCGCGGGAATCGAATCACATGGCGCGGGCAGTGGGAATCCGAAGTGAGTCAGAGTTTTCGCGGGTTGGTATAAGCCGAGATATCCTCGTACGTCTTAATAAGGTCGGCCACCAACGCCTCATCCCAATTGATATTCCTCAGACCCGTTACAATGATGCGGTCCGTCCAACGGTTCACTACTTGTTTGAACAAAAGATGCGGGATTATCTCTTCGATAGTCCGCCGCAGTTCGCCCATCCCGCGCTGGATCATCTGGACCCGCTTCGATCCCGTGGCGGTCTTTGCCTCGCCGAGGGTCCTCTTAGCCTTCGCTGTCGTGCGATATTGCGGCGTCGTCGCCGGGCAATCGTCGAGAGAGACCTGTCCGGGGCGGCCGCCGCCATCCCGTTCCACCCAGTGGGTCAGCATATCGCTGCCTGTGTCCTCTGCCGCCGCTGCTAGCTTCGTGAGGAACACGAGATCGTGCGTAAATACGATCACCTGACGTGACGTGGCTTCCTTCACCAGTCGTTGGGCGATGCATTCCTTTCGCTGATGATCCTGTGAGTTGACTGGATCATCAAGCACGATGCCGGCATTCGCGGGGTTGAGGCAGATTTCCGTGAGGAAATCCGCCAACGCCACGGCGCGCTGCTCGCCTTCGCTGAGGATCTCGTTAGGGGGATGCCCACCCTTGATAACAAGCGAGCGGATGGTTTGGCCGCGCTCCCCGCGAGCACTGAGCTCGACCGGTAGGGGGCAATCAAGTGCCGTACACTCCTTGCCCAGCCGATCTCTGTAGCCAACGGCGATCACCGTCCGGAAAAGTTCAGTTTCTTTCTCTGTGAGGTGCCGCGGGTTGAGGCTTCTTCGCGGCGCGCCTGCCGCAGTCTTCACCCAGCGCGCCTCGGCCCAAGAAGTCTCAATCTGCGGCAACAGCTGACTTAACACCTGACGGTGCAGCAGCAGCACACGCTCAGCCTCCAGTTCCTTTAGCGCCTCCGCAACGCTCTGCCCCTCCAAACGAGCGATATCGCCATCAATCTGCCCCTTCAGGCGTTCCACGTCCGGCGATACATCGTTAAACGCTGCTGGCGCAATCTCCCCCGCCCCTGCTGACAGCGCCGAGGCGATGTTAGCGCGATCGGCGTCGAGCACCGCAACGAGGTCCTTTATTCCCTCTGCAAGCTCTGGGTTGAGCCGGGTGATATGCCCTCTTACACGCGTCTCGGCCGAGTAGAAGCCGAGCTGCATTCCTCCGAGAATTCGCGCCGACACATCAAGTGTCGCGCGGGCCTGCTCCGCCTCGCGCAGCGCCGGGCTCGCGAGAAACCCCCAGAACCGATGGATTAGCGCCGCCGAATCGGCATCGAGCAAACGGTAACAGAAAAGGCAATGGTCATCTTCCCGCGGGTAGCTCTCGCCCTCAATCTCGGCGAGGTTCCGGGCCGCCGTAAGGAACTCTCGCCATTCAGGCGATCCGATGCCTTGGAAAAAGGCTCGCTTGAATGACTCCGCTCCCTCCTCCGCAGCGTACTTCGCTTTGCCTACTGCGTCGGCGAGTTGCTGCCGGTAGGCAGCGCGCTTTTCACTGTTAAGGGCTGCACATACTGCCACAAGCCGCTGCTCCAGTGCGAGCACATCGGATTTTGCCTCGGTCAGTTGCTTCAACGCCTCGGCGGGGGATTTCGATTGCAGGTCGAGTATTTGGCGCTGGACCTCCTCTAAGCGTGCCTTTTCGTTGTCTCCAAACCTCCCGAGTTCCTGCAGTGGTGCGATCGCCGTTTCAGCGCTTAAGTTGGCGATAGCCTCGGAGACGGCGCTCGGCGGAGGCATGAAGCTTTTCGTGAAGTTGTTTACCTTGGTTCGTCGCTCGATGTCCGCGTTCAGGCGCTTTGCTAGTTCTCCGTACACTCGCCCCAGCTCGGGGAATACGTCAAAGCCGACGGGTTTGAAGCCAAGTGGGTTCTCGTCGACGAGATGAGCTCGGGCCACCAACGTATCAAAAACAGCGATGCGCTTCAGGTCGGGTTCGCTCTTTGCCTGATCTAAAGAGAGGGACCTTTCGACCTGGCTACCGTCGATAACGGTAATGTCGGCCGCCGGCACGTGCCCGCCAGCATCCTCATAAACATTTGGAAGGATACGGTATTGCGCCCGACTGAAGCAGACATTCGACAGGAGCCGGGCGAAGCCGCTTTTGCCGGCGCCGTTGCCGCCATAAATAACGGTGAGCCCGGGCGAAAACGTTAGGGTTGCCGAGTTCAGGCAGAGCATTCACGTCGCGCAGATTGTCAATTCGAGTGAGCCGGATGGGAGCAAGTGCGCCCGAGGCCGGTCGGCCGGTGATGGCGGCCGGTATTGTTACCGCGGGGTCTGGGCCTAGCCCGCCGCCATGCAGAAATACCGCGTAGATCTCGTCTATCTGGGGCTCCGAGAGCGATCCGTGGCGGATGGCGTAAGCAAGGGAGAGTTTCTGCCAGGGCGCAAACCCGTGCGCCCATATTTCTAGCTCGTCCCAGATGTTACGTGCCGGCGTGTCCCCATCGTCCTCGCCCGCCATGTTTGTTCTCCCCTATTGCCGTCCGGGCGTCTCGTCATTAGCGGTACTCGACGCTACTCGTCGGTGTTCACTTCCTCCATTGCTCCGTCCGTCTCTGGAGGTATCAGCGCGTCGTCCAGCAACATCATGGGCGTCGGCCGCCGCGTCTTTACGCCGAGGCTGCGGATTCGATCGCCAATCGAGACCGCGTTGCCGCGGCCGGTTGCGAGCCGTTTGACTGCCTCGTTGTGAGCCGTGAGGGCCCCTGAATTCGCTCCGCAACCGTATTAAGGTCGACCAGGCTCATGCTGACCTTGTCACACAGCTCGCCTGCAAGCCGCGCGATTTCTTGCGCGTTTTGGCCTTGCAGCTCGTAGCGCCATATCGACGCGACGGTTCGCATTGTCATGAGCAATGTGGGCGGACCGACCAGGACAACATGACGGTTCCAGGCGTAGGTGAATAGGTCCGGTTCCTCAGTGAGAGCCGCCGCGAGCGCTCCTTCGATCGGCACAAACATTAGGACGCAGTCGTGCGTGATGATCTTGGTATTTTCCTGATAGCGCTTACCCGCAAGATCGTCGATGTGTCCCTTTACATCGCGTATGAATTGATTGCTGGCGGCAATGCGCTCGACCTCATCAACCGCGTTGATGAGGCGTTCATAGCCGGTAAGTGGAAGCTTGGAATCAATGATCATCGTGCGTTGCTCTGGCAACACCACGACGACATCCGGGCGCTGCACTCCGCCTTCTTGGCTTCTAAGACCGAGCCCCTCCCCTGCGTAATATATTCCCTGCCCTCCGTAAGGCCAGCCGCTTCGAGGATGCGTTCGAGCGCAAGCTCGCCCCATCGTCCTCGGAGCTGCGAGTCGCCTCGCAACGCCTTCGCCAGTCCATCCGCCTGGGAGCCGATGGCATGGCTCGTCTCGACGATGAGCTTGATTTGCTCCTTGAGGGACAGCACCTCTCTCGTTTCGAGATCGTAGGTGGTTTCGATCTTTTTCTGAAACTCCTGGATCCTCTCCCGGAGCGGATCGAGGATCAGCGCCAATGCCTTCTGCGAACTCTCCGATAATTCGGAGGCGCTCGCCTTGAGAATCCGATTGGCGATGTTTTCGAACTCGGTTGTCAGCTGTTTTTGAAGATCAACGAGCTGGTGGGCCTGTTCCGCAATTTTCACATTCAGCCCGACTTCTCGCTCAGTCAGCCGTGCCACCTGTGCGACCGCGGACTTGGCTTCGTCGCTTGCGGCGGCTCGTTGAGCCTCAAGAGAGCGAGTGCGCTCAACCTCTTCCTGCGTCTGATTTGTCAACGATAGAAGGCGCTCGGTTAGCCGCGCGATCTCCAGTTGACTTTCAACGAAAGTCGCGGCGTCCGGCCCTTGGCCAACGGGCCAGACATAACGGCCGAGCACGATACCAAGCGCTACGCCGAGCGTTGCACATAGTAGCCCGATGCCGACAACGGCCGTGATCTCCATGCCTGATGCTTTCTGCTCAAAGCCGCCGAGGAATCTGCCGTCTCGTTTCTGTTATGTTCATAACATAGAGCGAAAGAGGGAGGCGGGAAAGGGAAAAACCAACCTGCGCGAGCTACTGCATCTCGGATGCCGCTCCCGCAGAACTGCAATGGACGCTTTATGTATCCCACCAGTTTGGTGCGCCAGTGACCGTGCCCCGGTGCTGCCGAGTTTCCATCACGAGCTGTTCCCCGGCGCAATACGCGCGCCTGATTGGGTCCTTGGCGAGCACACTGCCCAGATAACTCCCGCCGGAGCTGTACCAACGCAGGCACTTTTTCTGGAGGATGCCGAAACCCGTGCGAGCGACCACGAGATCGCCACCATCAAACACGTCGATTAAGGCGTGCAAAGTATCGTCGCGCAGCACATACAGCCGCGTGTCCGTCAGCAAGTAGAGGTACCGACCCGTATCGACGATTCGTCGGGGCACCGCCCCAATATCGTACACACGAATGCCCCTGCCGTTTTCGTCGATGAGCACTACACGTCCGGAATAGCCGGCGAGATAGACTGCATTTGACCCACTCGCAAAGCCAGCGGCATAGATCCAGTCCGAAGCGAACCGCTCGCTGACGACGAGACCCACCGTTATTGTCAGCCCGATTCCGCTGACGTTGATCTCCTTTCGGTCTAATTCCCGCATGAAGGTGGCGCCGCTAAAGCGCGGCAATGCCGCCGCATCGATGCCGGTTAACACCTCGGCTGCGGCATTGAGCGCGGTCATTTTCGCTCCCGCCTGCGGATCGTGAGGATTGAGGTCGGGATGCCATTGTCTCGCAAGATCACGATACTGCTTCTTGAGTTCCTCGGCCGTGAGCGGCAGCCTGAGGTTCATGAGCGTGAGCGCCTGGTCAACTTCAGCACTTGTGCCGGTTCGACTGCTTGGCGTCGCGACGCGCGTCCAGCCATCCTTGATAGGCAGCTTCACGCCCCAGAAGCCCCTGCCATCGACGCCACTGCACCACGCCTCGTCGACGACTGTAAAAAGATAACGATCTGCGTTCTATGATAGTGCTACACAGCGAACGTGATTTTTCAATTCTCCGTCGGCAATTTCCAAACGCTGCCGGATCGCTCGTATCTCGGGAGCTTCCGCAAGGGGCGTTTCCAGAAAAGGGTTAAGGCCATCATCATAGGCGTGCGCAACGCAGCCTCGCGACATGGCGATCATGCCTCGTCCCTGCGGATGAACGCCAATACGGTATATGTCCTCGTTAAGTGCCGCTTTCGCCACCACATCGCCTGCACGGTCGTAGCACAGCGCCGCAGCCTTGATGGGCCCAAAGCCCTCGGCTTTGCCGGAGTAGTCGAGCAACAGCAGCCCCGAGTCGCGCGGGTGCATATGGGAAAATGCAGGGTCCGGGCGAGCCGATGCCGGAAGCTTCTCGACCGATGATAACGACCACGGCGCGTCGCGAACCTCGAACCATTCGGCCGCAACGCAATCCTTGCCCCGCTGCCGGCCCGCTTGCTCTTCCTCCCACCGCAATGGCGCCCGCGGAAGGGGCACGTAGGCAAGTTTCGATACGTCGATTTCGCGAAGTTTCGGCGGGGTTCTGTCGCGCTTATGAGGCGGAACAGAACGTTTAGGCGGCGCCTCCCTAACTGGCGCAAGTTCCGGCAGCATGAGCTTGAAGGATCGCCCGGATCTGGTCCGACACAATTTCCCTGCGCGATCAAGAAATGAGACAAGCACCCCTATCCTCTGTCCGTCCGCTTCACCAATCAGGCTTTTGAGATCAGTTTGTAAGCATCCTGGGTTCGCTTAAATCGCTGTGAGGATTGCTTCGAATAGCCGGCGATCGTCCACGTGTAGGGCCATCACCTCGCGCCACGGCGCGAGCTCGGTGACAGCATCAACAACCCCGCGCATCTTCGCCAGACCTTCGTCATCTTTGAGGAACGCGAGAACCTTTCCGCCGTCCTGAAGAGCCGGTATAGAGCTGATATCGAAGGAACCGTATTGCTTCAGCGTCTCCCTGACCCACGCGGGAATCTGGCTTAGATTACTCGCGAACAAAGCCTGCAGCGATGTCGTAATCCCGCCGCGATATTGCTCCCTGCATTTTCGACATCGTGTCGTAGTAATCGCGCACGGGGTCCGCCCCGTTCAGCGCTGGTGTTAGATCTCCTGCTGCACCGGCGTGTCGATCCTGCGGCCGTTTCTCCGCCGTGGAATTGTTTCTGAAGATCCGCCTCAACATCCTGAGCATAAAGGCCTCAAAGCATCGAGGAGGTGACCAGCGCGAGCATGACCTCGGACCACTAAATCGCGGGCGACCTGCGCAAGATTGATGGCGTGCGCGATCTCGGCGCTGGCGCTCACCCCGCCTGATGCGGTCGTGCCCAGCGAATTGGGGGCGGCACCGTCGCCGGGATGCTTGCCGCCCTTGGCGACGGCGAGAACGCGCTTGAGCGCATCATTTCGCTGCACCTCGCAGACCGTCATGACGGCGCGAAGCTGTAGAACAGATCCTGCGTGAAGACATCGTGCAGCAGGTCGGTCGTCAGCCACTTCACCGGTCGCGCCGTATAGCCATTCTCACGCTGTTTGTAGGCACCGGCGACCTCGCCGATGCCGATTTTCGTGAGCGTCTTGAACGGCGAGACCATGATGTAGCCGACTGCCATTCCCTCCCGGCCCGGCTTAGCATCGGGAAAGGCATCTGTTTCGAGTAGCAGGCGCAGATGTTCGCAGACCGTGATGGACTCCCCCGTCATTCGGTCTCTCCAATCCGTGCCACCAGCCGACGGCCGGCCGCCAGGGCGTCAGCAAAGCCGATGGTGTCCTCGGGTCTGTCGAACGAGACCTCCCGCACGAATTCGCCGTACTCGTCCGCCCAGAACGCTTCCCGTCGCAGCCGGTCGAGCATCATGGCGAACCGTTCGGCCGCAGCTGCCGGTGCGCGGCCCCCTCGCCGTCCGGTGTCGGCGGCAGCGGCTTGCCGCACCAGCCGAGTGAATGCAGGTGATGTGCTGACGTGCGTTTCGAGCGCCGCCAGATCGTGCAGATGGCGGATGATGGTCGGATCATCGTTCGCGTCGCCACGCTCCCGTGCGCATACGCGCCAGGCGAGCGCGCTCAGCTTATCGGCGGCCGTCTCGACCGGATCGACGCAGGCGAAGGCGACCACTTCGGGCGGCTGTTGCCGGAGCTCCGCGATCAGCGAGCGGATCGGGCGCTCGACCGGCACCAGCATCGAGGGCTGCATTGCCATCTCGATGCGCAGATGCGGGCGTAGCCCCCGCCCTGCCCTGAATTCGGTCGAATACGCGAAATCCGCCGAGAAGAAGCGATCCTCATCGGCCTTCAGAACCTCGCCGCTCAACTCAAATCCCGCCGCCTGCAGCGCGTTCAGAATCCGCTCGCGGTAGCCGCGGCGGAGGTTCCGCTCCTTCGAGCGGCTGGACGCTGCCGGAACCGACACCTTGAAATCGATATCCTCGGAGAAGCGTTTGATGAGGCCCCAGCCCTTCGACAGCGACGTGCCGCCGGAAAAAGCGGGCCTCACCTCGCCATGGTCAAAGGCGGCGAGCACGCCGATCGCGCGCACGACATGCCAATCCTTCTCGACCAGACCGGCGTCGGCATCGAGACGGCTGGCGACATCTTCAACGAGGCGCCGGTCCAGCACGTTCGTAGCTCAGGGGCAACCCGTTGTAGCTGATCTGGCGACGGACCCGCCCGCGGACACCGATCACGCGGCCGGTCGGCACCTGGGTGGTTCGACCGGCATTGTATGCTTGCTCCATGCGGGTCGGCGCAGTCTCTACGCCGATCCGGCCGAGAGCTTCAGCGGCCAGCTCCCGAATACCTTTGGTCAGGGTCGGCTTACCATCAATGAGTGAAGGTCGCGTGCGGGCGTAGATGCCGTATCCTACTTTCATCAGCCGCCCGTCGCGCACGAGCTCCCGCAGCGCCCGGCCAACCTGGTCGTAGCCGCCCAGATCGTCGAAGTCCGCGCGCAGAAACACATCGCCGCGTTTGCGGTCGATCCGTTTCAGCAGTCGGGTCTCGAGGGTCTCGGGTTTCATGGGCCACCTTCCACCCTGCCAACATACGACATCGATATGCAAAAATCAACGTGAAATCAATATATTACAGATGATCGTTAGTTTTCATGAGGTTAGCCCGGTAGGGGCCCTGCCCTGCCCCTTCCGGCATCGCGAGCTGCCGCGCAAGTCCTCAGAAAATTTCCTTGCCCAAATACTCCGGAGAGCGCGAGAGGCTCTCCTCCCGCGGCGGTTGCTTTCGCGGCTCCGTCCCGCCACTCATTGTCTATGTGCAACCGCTACAGCAACCGCATCTCGTATCGGCAGTATGTCGAGGAGTTCAGCGGAACGCGACTGCCGATCGTGTTTCCGCGACCGGAGTCCGCTCCCAATCTCGAGCCGCGCGACAACATTTACCCGACCGAGAACGCGCCCGTGCCGCTGCCGGTCGAGGGCGGCCTTGCGCTCCGGGATCTGCGCTGGGGTCTCATCCCCTGGTTCCACAAGAAGTCGGTGAAGGAGTGGAAGGCGCTCACGACCAACGCGCGCAGCGAGACGATCGCGACGACACCGAGCTTCAAGAGCGCCTTCCCGCGGCGGCGCTGCCTCATCCCCGTCTCCAACTTCTACGAATGGACCGGTGCGAAGGGCCACAAAACCAAGTGGGATATCCGCGTCGTCGGCAAGGGCTGGTTTTGCTTCGCCGGCATCTGGGACAAGGCCGAGACCGCCGACGGCGTGATCGAGAGCTACGCCCTGGCGACTATGGCGCCGGAGCCGTAATTCGTGCCGTACCACAACCGCCAGCCGCTGATCCTCGAACGGGAGGAATATGCGGCGTGGCTCGATAGCCCTGAAACAGCCGCGGCGTTATTCCATCGCGCAAAGCCAGCGACGTTGTTGATTGAACAGGCAACTGTTTGATGTGCTCGTAGCTCTTCGAAATACCCCTTATTCACAGGAAGCGGCATGGGCTTGGCGAATCAGAGGGATTGCCGCCGTGATTGCATCGGCATCACGAATCCTCAACGAAACTCCCCCTTCATGCCGGGCATTGATAAAGAACGTCCGTTGCGCTGCGTCTTGTGCACGGCCTGACGGGTCGTCGACCTCGTTGAAATCGAGTGCAAGAAGCAAGGTTAAGCTGTACCGCCGAGGCAGCACTTCAAGGAAAAACTCCGGACCGTGGTAACTGACGGAATTCAGCTCAGCAAGCTCCAGAACATTGGTATCGAGTGCAAGGATAGGTGCGCGCAGCTTCTCAAACAGGGATCTTGCCTCCTCGCTCATTTTGGTCTTCTCGACATCCCGCTTGGCCGCCAGGTCCCGCATTTCTAGGTGATTGGCTTCGTCGATCAGGGACTGTGCTACAGACAGCGCAGGCCAGACTTTGATCGCCCACTGAGCCAGGGCCTCGGTCCGGGTAGTAATCTCTGCCACCGTCCAGACAGGCTGGTCGCGAACGAACTTGTTCAACCGCACGGAACTGTACGCGAATCCGCCGGGGATGGTCTTCTTCTCGTCAAATGGCCGATCGGAATACGTGCTATTGTAGCCGGTCAGCGTCAGATTGCCGAGCCGGTGCAACCAGACGCTCTGCGCTTCCTTCCAATTCTCGCCGAGCATGGACCGCCACTTTGCGGGAAGGCGCTCGTTCTGCGGCATGATGTGCTCGATCGAATAGCCGCTCGTATTGGTCATCTCCTTGGTATCGTGGTTCTCCAGCCCTTCCAGCAGTTGGCGGCAAATGCGCAGACCATATAAATCTCTCTCCTTCAATGCCCGCTCGAACTCCCCATCCGTGGGAAACTTGTAACTCTCGCGCTGACGCGCCAGCGCCACCTTTAGGTCAGTCAGCGGTTGTTCATCGCCGATCTTGTAAGCGAGAGAGGCGAAGATCTGCCAATAACCTCGCGTCTGGTTGCCGCAGACCGCGCGCCGCAATACGTAGCTTTCGAGTAAAGCGAGCGCATTGAGGAGCTCCTCTTCCGTGAGAGTTCCCACATGGTCGCAGTATTCGAGCAGACGCATGACCAGGATGGCCGGGACATCGACAAGGTGACGCAGCCTTGCAAGATTGCGCGCCCTGTCACCGATTACGCCGCGCCCTAAACTGAAGGCGGCGTAGTACCGAGCGTATCGCAGCATATCAGCCAGGGCGTCTTCGAGACCCCCACTCTTGTCCCTCAGACCAGGGAAGAATTCCCGGAAGGCGTAGTAAATTTCTGCGGCTTTTTCCTGCTTGCTGGCCTGGGTCTTCAATGCCACATAGTCGCGCGCGAAGGCATCAAAGGTCGATTCCGACCCTCGAAACAGTTCTTCGATCTTGTTCCAGTAGGTTTCGTAAAGTCTCGTCTGTTCCTTCTCAGGCAATCGCATCAGAATGAAATTCCGAATGAGATCGGACTGGCTCAGATCGATGCCCGTGGAATTCAAGCTTTCGAAAATGAGTTGTGGGTCATCGATCTGTCTATCAAGCGCAACATCCACGATTACCAGGCGACTTATGCCTCGGTAAACCTCGGACGGATTTGCTTCCGATAGCTGCTCCCAAAAAAATTTATAATTCTCCCGAATGCGCTCTGACCCCTCTTCGGGCGGTTCTTTCCCGTCCAGCAAAGCGCGCAGCGTCATTTGGTCGTGGCGGCGAAGTACCAGCTTTTGCTCGCGGTCCCCTTCTTCCTGCACATTCTTTAGGAAATAGGCTTCGATGCGCTTCGCTGTGGGGGCATCCTCACCACCCGTCCAGCCGGTATCTCGGATATGGTCGCGCAGCGCGGCCAAGAGCAGTGTAAGCGTCGTCAGACGCTGCTGGCCATCGATCAGGAGCCAACGGGTAAATCCTGCCAGACTATCCCCCGTTGCGATGTAGACGATTGACCCAAGAAAGTGACCGTGCTCACCACCTGTGCGCGCCGCGCGGAGAATGTCGCGCCAAAGCTGGGCGCAATGAGGCTCCGCCTGCCACGTATAGTCGCGCTGAAAAACGGGAATCACAAATTGTGATGTGCCGTTGATGATGTTGGTAAATGGGCGATCAATAGCTTTCATGGATATCCTCTGCACACGTCAGTGGATTGCCCGTATTGATGTCCGACGCGGGCTTCGCCCCACAATTAATATCACACCCGCGGCAGCCCTTCCCAGTCCGTCGTGTAGCAGGGCGACAGCCGATCGCGCTGCATCCTTCCAGGGCTGACGGCGGCCGGCAGCAGCGAAGGCGAGCGTGTCGCGGCCGTAGCGTTGGTTCAGCTTATCGAGTGTGCCCATGAGGGTGACGCCACGGGCATCGTCACGCTTGTCGAACAGGCCTTCCTGCACGCGGCTGGCGGGATGCAGATCGAGCAGCATCACGCCAGCCTTCTTGTAGCGATAGCCGGGGCGCCAGAGGGAAGCGAGGCCTGCCTGTGCCGCCGTGATGAGTTTCGCGGTGTCGGATGTCGCGACCGGCAGCTGCACCGGCCGCGACGCAAAGTGCTGAGGGTCTTCAGGCTTGAAGCGGTTGGTCTCGATGAAGACCGCGAGATGGGCGGTGGCAAGGTTCTGGCGGCGCAGTTTCTCGGCCGCACGCGCGGCGTAGCTGGCGACGGCCTCCCGCATGTCCGCGAGCGTAGTGATGGCGCGGCCGAAGGAGGGGGAGGCGACGATGCTTTTGCGCGCCGGGATCTGGGGCTCGAGGCCGAGGCAAGACGTGCCGCGCAGTTCCAGCACCAGTCGTTCCAGCACCACGCCGAGGCGCTCGCGGATGAAACGTGGGTCGGTGCGCTTGAGGGCAAGCGGCGTCATGATGCCGAGCAGTTCGAGCTTTGCCGCCAGGCGGCCGGCGACGCCCCAGAGATCGGTGAGCTCCATGAGCGCCAGCGCGGCATCCTGCTCGGCTTGGTCGGTGAGCAATCGTACGCCGGCATGCTGTGGGTTTTTCTTGGCGATGTGATTGGCGACCTTGGCGAGTGTTTTGGTGGGGGCGATGCCGACCGAGACCGGGATGCCGGTCCATTGCAGCACCGTCGCGCGCAGCGTGCGGGCGTGCTGTTCGAGGCGATCGCCAAAGCCGTCCATGCCGAGAAAGGCCTCGTCGATCGAGTAAATCTCGAGATCAGGTGCGAATGTGGCCAGCACGTTCATCACCCGCGCGCTCATATCGCCATAGAGCGTGTAATTGCTCGAGCGTACGATGACGCCGTCTTTATCGAAGCATTTGCGATGCAAGTGCCACGGCGCACCAATGGGGATGCCGAGTGCCTTCGCCTCGTTGCTGCGCGCGATCACGCAGCCATCATTGTTCGAGAGCACGACCACGGAACGGCCGCGCAGTTCGGGCTGAAACACGCGCTCGCAGGACACATAGAAATTGTTGCAATCGACCAGGGCGAAGGGGCCGCCCATGGCTACAGCATGCGAATGCTGCGGGTGATGACGCCCCACACTTCGAACGATGATGACGCGGTCACCGCCGTATCAGCGAAGGCCGGGTTCTCGGCTTGCAGCCAGATAGCACCTCTCTTCTTCCGGTAGCGCTTGACGGTGAAAGCGCCGTCGACGAGGGCCAACACGATGCTGCCATTGACCGGCTCGCGTGCCCGATCAACGACGGCGACATCGCCCGGGAAGATGCCGGCGCCGGTCATGCTCTCGCCCTGGATGCGAATGGCGAAGGTAGCGGCGGGATGCTCGATGAGCAGCTCGTTGAAATCCAGCAGCCGGTCGACATAGTCCTCGGCCGGCGACGGAAGTCCGCATGCGACCGGCCAGGCCATCATCGGCACGCGCAGCGCCGAACGTCCCTCGACGGTGAGAAATGCCGCAACCTCCTGTCCCGTCGCCCGGCTCGAGGCCAGCGCGCGCGCCTGATCGGCCAGCGGCGCCGGCAGACGCACGACCTTGGTTGGCACTCCCGGCCGGCGGGCCGCCTCTGCCCTGCGCCCGCCATGCCGATTTCTTGGGATCATGCGTGCCTCTTGATTGTTGTTACAACATTCAACAGCCGAGTGGCAGAGTCCGGCGGAATCATGGACCGAGCCGAATTCAGCAGTGGATGAGCGGGTTACGGGTAAGGCCGGGCGTGTCCCCGCCAGCGCGGTGACCGCGCTCTAGGCTGGGCCCCGAGCCGCGTCCTGGAACGGGGATCGCGTCTCGGCCCGCAGTCGGGTGACGATCGCTCACGCAGCTCACGCGGCCGCTGACGCGGCCTGTGGGGCGCCGAGTGGCGTTGCCCCTTCTCTCCCCAAAACAGGCTTCCGCTCACAACGGCAGACGAATTTTCCCCTGAAGGGCGGGTCAATTTCGTTGCGTTGTGGGTCCTCGCGAAACCTGTTTTCCCCCTCCAATCTCCACCGCTCTCGCGGCTCCGGGAAGCAGCAGGCGCTGCTTCGCAATCCAACGAAAGGGACCGGGACATGACAGAGAGGATCCGCGACGTTTACAGCCGTATCACCAGCAAGATCATCGCTGACCTCGAACAGGGCGTACGCCCATGGATGAAGTCATGGAACGCCGAACATGCAGCCGGCCGCGTCGCCAGGAACTCATCCCCTATGAGGGCATAATGTCTTGGTGCTGTGGTCGGCAGCCGTGACTAAGGGTTATGCCTGCCCCTTCCGGCCCACCTTCCGGCAGGCGCTCGAGCTCGGCGGCCATGTAGAGAAAGGCGAGAGCAGCGAACCGGTCGTATTCGCGAGTTCCATCACCCGCACCGAGACGGCGCCAAGGGTAAGGCGCAGGTCATCCGTCATGACGGAACTCGTACCTATTACGCCGAATATCCGGATTACGTACAGATGCCGCCCTTTGAGACATTCGGCGATCTTGAGAGCTACGCCACCACGCTCGGCCATTAATTCGTATAATGCGCGTGCTGGGACCGAGCGCCCGGCCCGCGATCTTGGCCGGGTGCGCTGGGGCGACGAAGGTTATGCCAAGAGGAATTGGCCGCCGAACGCGGCAATGCTTTCCACTGCGCGGATCTCGAGAGCCTGGATACCCGGCGGCCCGAGACTAAGCTAGGCCAGCATAGGCCCGTTTTACCCAGGTGTTACCCAGACAAAAATGCGGGGGCTAGGCGGGCCTGCGATTGATCGTAATATCAATATGTTGACTGGAGCGGGCGAAGGGATTCGAACCCTCGACCCCAACCTTGGCAAGGTTGAGCATATCATATTCGGGGGTATCCCACAGTATCCCAGAGCCCCATTAAACTGTTGATTTATAACAATTTATCTTGACGACCTATCCCACGTCCCGCTAGGCTATGTCAAGATTTTCCGCTCGCGGTGTTGACCAGGTGTTGACCAGCGCCCGACGGGTAGGGCCGGACGGCGGATAGGTTGGAGACGAGCAATGGCGAAGCGCATAGGAGTCCTTCTGACAAAACGGTCGGTAGACGCCGCAGCCAAAAAGGAGAAGCGCTACTACGTCTGGGATAGTGCGCTGCCGGGCTTCGGCATCCGGATCGAGACGAGCGGCGCCAAGACTTTCATCGTCCGATATCGGGCCGAGGGCGGCGGTCGCACGGCCGCCCAGCGCTTCATCACTGTCGGGCGGTACGGCACTCTGACCGCCGAAGCCGCACGCAAGCAGGCTAAGGTGCTTCTGGGTGGCGTCGCTAAGGGCGAGGACCCCGCGGACGAGCGTCGGGCGAAGCGCGCCGAAATGAGGATGAGCGGCCTGATCGACCTGTATGACGAGGAGGGCTGCGTCGTTCAACGCGGCAAACGGCAGGGCGTGCCGATGAAGCCGCTCACCAAGCAATTCACGATGGCTCGGCTGCGCAACCATGTCGTGCCGCTCCTCGGCCACAAGCGGGTCACCGAGATCAACGCCGGCGATATCGAGCGCTTCGTTCGCGACGTCGCGGCCGGCAAGACCGCGCGCGACGAAAAAGTCGGGCCCCGCAAGCGCATCATCGTCCGTGGCGGCGAAGGCATTGCGAGGAAGGTCGTCCGGGATCTATCCGCGGTTTTCAGCTTCGCTGCGCGGAGCGAGATCGTCTCGCGCAACCCCTGCGAGACCGCCGCCGTGCGGAAGACGGACAATCAGCGGGAGCGGTTCCTGACACTTGAAGAGGTCTCCCAGTTGGGCGCCGCGCTTGACGAGCTGGAGCAGGAAGGGGCCAATCCGAAGGCACTGAACATCGCGCGCCTGTGGGCGCTTACGGGATGCCGGCGCAACGAGATCGCGGCTCTGAAGTGGCCCGAACTAAATCTGGACGACGGCCTGCTGGAGCTCGATGACAGCAAGACTGGGAAGTCGATCCGCCCCCTGGGTGCAGCCGCCATCGCGCTTTTGCGAAGCATCGACAGGCAGGAAAACGTCGAGTTCGTGTTCCCGGCCGAACGCGGAGTCGGGCACTACCAGGGCATGAAGAGCGTGTGGAAGAAGGCCATTGAAAAGGCGAAGCTCGAAGCCGTCACCCCGCATACGTTGCGGCACACGATGGGCTCTACCTCGACGTCCACAGGCGAAGCACTTGCGCTCACCGGCGCGATCCTTGGCCATTCGAATCCGCGATCGACCGCCATCTATGCCCACGTCCAAACCGATCCATCGCGCCGGGCGGCCAATCGGGTCACCAAGAAGATCGCCGCTGCTCTCGCCGGGAAACCCGCCAACGACCGACCACGAAAAGGGGACACGCGCCGACGTGGGACAGAGGGTGACGCCGACCTGTTGCGCCTACTTGCCCAGCGCCTTGCCGACGACGGGCCGGAGGCCGCCCGCCTCCGCGAGGCGATCGGCCAGACCGTCGGTCACGAGTCGCCCAAGGACCACCGCCTTGAGACCGCCAAATGACCCTCGCGAGCGACCACGCACCTCTGTCTCCCTTGACGCACTATAGCTTCCAGGCTATATAGATGCCGTGGATCGTCGAATTTCATGACGAGTTCGAGCCGGAATTCCTGGCCTTCGAACCGGCGGTCCAGGATGCCTTGCTCGCGGTTGCCAAGCTGCTGGCCGAGTTTGGTCCGCAGCTAGGTCGGCCGTTTGCCGATACGCTCAATGGCTCGGAATACGCCAATATGAAGGAACTGCGGTTTGAGGCTTTGGATGGCGAGTGGCGTGCGGCCTTTGCATTCGATCCGCATCGGCAAGCTGTTCTGCTGGTCGCCGGGGATAAGTCGGGCGGGAGTCAGAGGCGCTTCTATAAGCGGCTGATCGCAAAAGCGGACAAGCGGCTTTCTGCACATCTGGGTCGCCTGAAAGCCAGAAAAAAGGAGAAGTAAGGTGGGCCGCACTCTTGACCAGGTCATCGCGGAGCTTCCATCCGAGCGGCGCGAGCGAGTGGAAGCGCGCTATCAGGAGTTGAAGCACGAGGTCGAGGGCTTGCGCGAACTCCGGGAAATCACGGGCAAGGCGCAGCTCGAGATTGCAGCTGCGCTAAACATTAAGCAGCCCTCCGTGTCGAAGATTGAAAAGCAAACCGACATGTACCTTTCGACTTTGCGCAACTACATCGAGGCGATCGGCGGAGAACTTGAATTGGTGGTGAAGCTGCCTCAGCGACCTCCAATCCGATTGCACCAACTTGGCGACGCTGTGGTAGGGACGGGTCACGTCATTGGTAACGATACGAGACGGAAGAGGCGCTCGGCTTGATGCAAAGTCATCAGGTTCATGGGGGAACGGATAATGGCTCATAGTCGCACAGTCCGGCGCGGCTGGTACCTTTCAACGAGTGTCGCCTGTGCCGTTGCCCGTGGTTCTCGTCTCCACTGTGAATTTCGTCGTCCCAGGTCCGGCCTCAGTCGGGACTGGTCATTTCGCAAGACTCGACCCGGCACAAGTCGGCTACTGGGGTGACCTGCGATTGACCGAGCACGAAAAGATACATGGGAAACGGTGGGCGCTCTGACGACCGAATTTATTGAGCACACGTTTGAGGCCGCTGGCGCATGGGTTCCCGCCGCGATCGAACGTTGCAAGGTCGCGCTTGGCGCTGCCCGGACAGCCGCCGATCGGACTGTATTGTTAAGATCACTTGCGAGATTGCTGGGCGGGCGGCTAGATCTCAATGCCTTTTCAATCACACTGTCGCAAGACGAATGCGCGGAATTCGTTCGATTTGGATTGGCACTAACGAACAAAGACACGGCGCTCCGGATTGTCGACGAGGAGGATATGTCAAGTTTAGGAGGCCTCTCCGCGGCCCTCGTTCTTGACAGCCGATCCCGTCAGGTATTCGAGGTCGCTCCGCCCGACGCGGTGCTTCTGCGTCTGACGAAACACCCCCATTATCGAATTGCGGCGCAAAAGGCGGCGGTCAGGGCGCTGCTCACTCAACCGGCGGGATCAGGCCTGATGGTGAGCATGCCGACCGGCTCCGGTAAAAGCCTGCTGTTTCAGATCGCCGCGAGCTTCGAACGCGAGACGACGCCCGGGGCGTGCGCCATCGTGATCACCCCGACGGTTGCGCTCGCGCTTGATCACGAGCGCACACTTTCAGGCTTAAGCGGATTGGAGGCGAGCCGTGCGCTGACCGGCGACACGCCGCCGACCGAGGCGGAGGCGATCGTCAACGGCTTCCGCCGCGGGACTGTGCCAATCCTCCTTCTCTCGCCTGAGAAGGCACTGAACCCTGGCATTCTTAAGCATCTCGTCGAGACCGCAGAGCAACGGTCGGTCGAATATGGCCTCGATGCGCGCTTAAGCCACGTCTTTATCGACGAAGCTCATATCGTCGAAAGTTGGGGCCGCAGTTTCCGGCCCGACTTTCAGAGGCTGCCGGCACTCCTCGCCCTGCTGCGCAATGCCAATCCGGCAATCCGAGCCGTTTTGCTTTCTGCCACCTTGCCCAACTCGTCGCGCGCCATCCTGCGAGATAGCTGGCGGTTGAATGGCGAGTGGCTCGAGGTCGATGCGCGTACGCCGCGCTACGAGCACGACGTCGTAGTTGGTCACTACGAGTGGGAGGCCCAGAGGCTACCCGCAGTTGACCATGTAATCGATCGTGCGCCCCGTCCCCTCATCCTGTACACCACCGAAATCGAAGCGGCCGGTGTACTGCATCAGCGGCTGACGGCGGAACGCGGCTACGAACGGGTCGCGCTGTTCACAGGTGATACGCCGGCGCGTGAACGCAAACGGATCGTGGAGGGGTGGGCAAAGGACTGCTTCGACATCATTGTGGCGACGTCGGCGTTCGGCATGGGGATCGACAAGCCTGACGTCCGCAGCGTCGTCCATGTCTGTCTGCCGGAAGGGCCGGCCCGCTGGTACCAGGAGATCGGCCGCGCTTCGCGCGACGGAGGCCAAGGCCTTGCGGCGTGCCTTTTCGTCGGCGGGCCGAGCGAAGGGGATGTCAAACAAGCATACGGCCTAGCGACTTCGGGCTGGCTAACTCGCGACCTGGCCGAACAACGCTGGAAGGCTATGATCAACGCGGCAGCGAACCGCCAATGGTCTGGCGATCGACTTCTCATGTCGATCAACCTCGACGCTTTCCGCGAGGGGATTCGGCCAAAGGCTGGCGACTGGAATCGTGGTTGGAACATGACGCTGCTGACTCTAATGCAGCGGTCTGGCGTGCTTCGCGTCCTCTCAGTCGCCTCCGACGGTGACCAACCTGAATTCGTATGGGATGTGGAAATCGTCGACCACCGCGTCATGAACGGTGTGGACGCCGATGTTTGGGACCGAATCGCTACCCAAAGGGCTACGGAGCGCACAGAAATCCGCGCCGCCCTCGATGTCTTCGTGGAGGCGATGCGCCATCCGGCGAAAGCCTGTATCACGCGAACGGTCTTCGAATTGATCGAGCCAAGATCATTGGCGCCGCCGTGCGGGCGCTGTCCCGCATGCCGCCGCATGGGGATTACTCCACCGTCACGCCTCTCGTCGGCGGGGCTTGAGAAGATCTGGCGCCAGTCCACCAATGCGGGCTGCATGCTTCCGCCCGAGATTCTCTTGCTTGCCCCATCAGACCCACATTTCGACGTTGGCTTTCCGCGTCTAATCGACACCCTGACCGCCGCTGGAATCGATCAAATTGTAGTACCTACCGCGCTGGCGCATTCCGCTGCTCGCCTTATGGTCTCGTCATCGACACGATTTGGTCTGGTGTTGGATGAGAGGGAGTGGTCGGGGGGTGCGAGGTTGGCTGGGATTCCAAGTGCGGTGTTGCTTCCGGACGAGGATTGGATCGCCGAATCGATGCTCGATCAGATCGCGACATTTGGGCGTGACGGCGAAACCACGATGATCGTCGTCGGCCGACCTGATCGTCTGATCAGAGGCCGACGATTGGATCAGACCGTCTCGCGGCACGCGCCCTATTCCGAGGACCTGCTACGGTCCATGCCAGCAAATGGGATTGCCCAGGGATGAGTGTGCTTTCCAGCCCCCAAGGAACGCCGGAGCGAGTGTGGTCGCTGGTCGCGGGCTTGGCTGCGCTAGGTGGTCAATCTGATCGTCAGACATTCGACGCCCTTCTCAACCCCGGATACATGAAGGACGGCGTTCTGGTCCGCGCAAAGGACACCCTTGCGGCCAATGCCTTCGGCGCAGCGTCAAGCCTGGGCCTCGTTGAAGCGGGGCGCGACAAGGCGGTGTTGGCGGCAGGCCTCAATCTGACGGATTCATCGGCCTTTGCCGATTATGTCCATGATCGCTTGTCATCACTGAAGTCGGGCGAAACAGATTCTGCTATTTTGGACGCATATTCATGGCTCGCGGCCGAGAGCGATCGGCAGGGGGAGTTGGGATGGATATATGATCTTGGGCGGGAACAGTTTGCCGACAACGCAAATGCTGCGCTTGTCGGTGAGGACGACGATGGGCGCCTAATGAATACCACCAAAGTCGTGGCATGGCGTCGGTGGCTGGCGTTCATAGGTCTCGGCGTGTCGATTCCCATCCCGCATACGCCCGATTTCCCCACGCCAACCGCCCGCCTGGCGCGCGAACTTGAACGCGCGGCCATCGCGCCCGGCACCACGATGCCTGCTGAACAGTTGGTGACGTTCTTGGCGGGTCGGATGCCATATCTGGATCGGGGCCGTCTCTTCGCCCAGGCCTGTCAGCGGATTGGCCACCTGCCGTCTAGTCGGCGTCTATCGCCGTTGCTGAGTATCGCATTGCGCGACTTGCATGACGACGGAACCCTCAAGCTGACGCTAAGTGGCGATGCGTCAACGCATGTCCAATTGGCATTGGATCCCGCCCACACCATCGACTCTTTCACTGCGGTCAGCATCTTTCCAATGCAAGTCCAATGAACGCTCCGCTTTCCGCGTGCTGGCGCGCAGATGATGCCCGGGCGATCTTTGTCACCGAGGCGCTCGAAGGCGACGATGCCATTTTTTTAGCGACGCACACGCCGATCGAAGGTTTTGAGGTTGCTGGCAGAGACGCTGGAGAATTTGCCGAAGCAAACGAACGTGCCGTTCTGGAAACCCTCTCGGAACCGACCCGGCAACATGCCTTCTGCGTCGTCCAGGGCGAACCTGGATCCGGTAAATCCCATCTCATCCGTTGGCTGTCGGTCAATTGGCCCGCCACCGACAGAAAACCGCTGCTGCTCCGGCGCGCCGATGGCAGTCTCGAAGGCGCGCTGCGCCAGCTTCGGGATCGCCTGCCGGAATTCTCGCACCTCTTCGATAATCTCGGCCAGCGGCAACGCGCATCCTCGCAAGGTCGCGCAAACATCTTTCTCAGCACGCTCGCCAACACGCTGGAGCCGGGCCACTTCGACGTGCCCCCGGTCGATGATGAGTGGTGCCGGAAATATGCGCCCGCCGAGTTGCTGGCGCACCCCCGAATCAAGTCGCAGTGGAAGAGTCCATCGCGCATCTTGAGTCTTCTCGAAGGCGCCGGTGGCGACCGCAATTCCGCGACGGCATCGTTCGACCTTTATGACATCGAGGAACTGGCCGATATCTGCCAGCCGCTGCTTGGCTCGCCGTCAATCGCCCGCGCGCAGGAACTCGCGCGGCGTCTGGATCGAGAGGCCGACACGATCAGGGCCTACCGCCAGCAGAACTGGTTGGCAAATGAGTTGGCTACAGAACATCCAGAGCAGGTCCAGACGAGTCTCAGGCTCGCCGATACTCTCAACCTGCGTCGGAACGAAGCAATTCAGAACGTGCTCGGCGTCTCGGCCCAGGGCTTGAAAACGCTCTTCAGGCAAGTGCGCGAGGCCCTCGCGGAACGAGGCGAGAGGCTCGTCCTGCTACTTGAGGATATCACCAGCTGGGAGGGCCTGGACGACAGCCTCATAGATGTTCTTGTCTTCAACGCGGCCGCGAAGGGCGACCACGACGCGCGGGAGGTTTGTCCCCTCATTTCGGTCGTTGGAGTGACTCCCACCTACTACGAGAAGCTGGCGGGCAATTATCGCCAGCGGATCACGCATGAGGTACGGCTCGGGCATTCAGCCGGCGGCTTGCAAGACGTTGCTACCCTGCGGGAGCGAGATGCGCGTCGGAAATTCGCTGCTCGCTATCTTGCAGCCGCGCGGGTCGGCCCTGTCGCGCTGGCCGGCTGGCTTAGGTCAGTGCGTAGTGGCGAGGACGCACCCCCGCCGAACCGTTGCGATACCTGCCCGCGGCAGACTGCTTGTTTCGACGTCTTCGGCAACGAAGACGGCATAGGGCTCTTCCCGCTCACGTCGCACGCCTTCGATCGCTTCTTCGAAGCCCTTAAGGAGAATGATAACGGACAGACGTGGAAGACCCCACGCGGAATCTTGCAGGCGATCCTCAATCCCAACCTGAGCCAGCCGGACAGCCTTGCGGCCGGGGTCTATCCGGGTGCCCTCGTCGAGCCCGATGTCTTCAGGCCGGATCGACTGTCGAACCTAGCGCTTTCCAACAGGCTGGCGCAGATCGTAGTCAACCGAATTGACGCGCCGCAGGAACAGGCACGGATGCGCCGCGTGCTCAGCTACTGGGCCGATCCCGAGCGCGCCGATACAACTGTGATCGACGGACACATTGCGTTTGCCGGGACCAGGCGAGCCGTCTTTGAAGCATTTGGCCTGCCTTGGATCGGCGCCGACGAAGCAATCAAGGATGTCGCTGACCGGGCTCAGACTGTCGTCCTGCCCGAACTTATCCTGCCGGAGCCAGTCGAAGAAGACGCTGACGAAGACACAGGTGGGCCAGCTTCCTCTCAGTCCCGCCCGTTTAAGTCTTCCCGACCTGTCGTAACCCCGCCGAAGCCCAAGCGACTGACACAGACTAAAAGTCAGTTGGAGCAGCTACGCGAGCAGCTCAGGACCTGGACAGCAACCGGCACGATCGACAATCCGAGCCGTTGGAACGAACTGCTGCATGGGCTAGTCGCCAGTTTAGATGCCCGCAAACTGGGGGTGCCGTCGGCGCTCGTCAATCGCATCATCACTCCCGAGATGGTCAAAATGCGGGGCAGCACCAGTGGGGCCCGCGATTATCTGATGATCGAGTCAGAGCCGTGGGTCCGCAACGGCCTCGAAGCCTATATTGCGCTCAGGCAAGACACCGGCATGACCGTTGCCGACGCCGCCTTCCATCGGCGCAACTTGGCGACGATGATGCGGCAACTTGAACGGAGCGCAGGGGCCTATCTTGATCGGCGCATCCCGCAAATGGCGGACGGTACAAGATGGTCTCCGGTGGCAACTTTCGCGCAGATTCTCTTGGCGAGAGCGTGGCTGCGGGGTGTCGTCGCGTCGGAAGCACCGATCCCGGATCAGATCCGGGTGGCGCTCGAAGACGAGGCCCTCTCAGAAGGCGACTTCAGCGCGCGAAGTGCGCCGTGGCAGGAATGGCTCAATGCAACGAGTAAGCTGCATGAGCGGCTTCGCACTGAGCTCAGATCGATGGTCGGGCTCGCCATCGGAGACGGAGAGGGCGGAGCACCGCTGACAGACGCGAGCGAACTCGCCGGCGCCATCGTCCGGCTCCGTGAAACCGGCAAGTTCGATCCGGTCCCTGAGACCGATGGGGCGTTGCCCGAGCCGTTCAGACGGGCGCGCGAATTGGCCGAACTATGGCGTGATCGACGCATGCTGATGGAGCGGACTGAAACGTCCCAAATCACCAATCGGTCGCAGACGTTGTCGGAACTTCTTCGTAACAAGAGCGTGGCGACCCATCTTGACCGGCTAGATCGATGCATCACCGGCATCGCCACGCTTCTGCCGCAAGCAGCGGCGGACCGCGTGATCGCTTGGAGGCAAGCCTATGGCCGCCTTAAGTCGAAGCTGGAAGAGGGGGCGGGCGGGCGTGTAGAGGATCTCATTTTTGCGATTGAGGCGGAGGAGATACCGGTGCAACTCCCTCTCCGTCTCGGCTGGCTGGCACGCGCGCCAGCCCGAGATATAGAGGATCTCCTTTCGACGGCACAACTCGGAGAGAAGGTCGTGGAAGCGCTACGCGATCACGCGCGCGATTGCGTGCGCGAAGCTAGTGGTATCGGTTCGCTTGGGCAGGTTAAGGCGATTGGCACTTCCATCAAGGCGGCGATCGCGGATCAACCGATTTCGACGGCGATAGAATGAGCGATGTGCTTGTAGAAGCTGAGGCCCTCCTCACGGAATTGCCGGATGCCGTGACCCGGCGGAAACTGGGGGAACGACTGAGCAAAGCCATCGTTGCGCTAAGGACGGCCGACCATCAAATCGCTCGAATGGCCGCTCTACTCGATTTCTCTCGAATCGTGGAGTTCGACAAAACGGCTGATCAGCGCGCCGCTCTGCAAGAAATGAAGGAATGCGCGACCGACATCGGTGCCTCACTCGAGGATGCGGAGGACGAAGAGGAACTCCGATTGGCGGTCTACGAGTATGAGAATTCGCTACCCAAGGCCTTGGCAGCGCTCGAACGTGCTATCCGTGAACGGTGGCGTGTGGTTGCCGCCGATCGCTTCCAGCCGCTGATCGGCATTGGCGAACTACTCACCTCTATGAATGTCTCCAACAATCTTGGTGCTCGGCTCGCAGACTGCGGCCGGAAGGGCTTGGCGGCGATCGCAAACGTCGGATTGTTGATTTTCGCTGAGAACTGACCCGGGTTTTCCACCGAGAACTGACCCGGGTGAATTTATGGTTTGCGGGTCATACCGGGGTCAAGTTCTTGGCCTTTTCCTTTCGGCCCTTGTTGGCGGCCGAGCTGGCTTTGAAGCGGAAGCTGTCATTGCCGGTTTCCACGATGTGGCAGTGGTGGGTGAGGCGGTCGAGCATGGCGGTCGTCATCTTAGCGTCGCCGAACACGTCAGCCCATTCGCTGAAGCTCAGGTTCGTGGTGATGACCACAGAGGCCCGTTCGTAAAGCTTGCTCAGCAGGTGGAAAAGCAGCGCGCCGCCGGAGGGGCTGAACGGCAGATAGCCCAATTCATCGAGCATTACGAGGTCGCACCGCATCAGCCGATCCGCGATCTGACCCGATCGGCCCTGAGTTTTCTCCTGCTCCAGCGCATTGACCAGGTCGACGGTCCCGAAGAACCGAACCTTTTTGCGATGGTGTTCAACCGCCTGCACGCCAAGCGCCGTGGCGATGTGGGTCTTGCCGGTGCCCGGACCGCCGACGAGGACCACGTTGTCGGCGTTTTCGATGAACTCACACCGGTAAAGCTGGCGCACCAGGGCTTCATTGGTTTCGCTGGACGCAAAATCAAAACCGCTCAGATCCTTGTAGACGGGGAAGCGCGCCGCCTTCAGCTGGTAGGCAACCGATCGAACCTCGCGCTCGGCGGTTTCCGCCTTGAGCAGCTGTGAGAGAATGGGGACGGCCGAATTGAACGCTGGCGCGCCCTGCTCCATCAGCTCGCCCGCGGCTTGCGCCATGCCAAACATCTTCAGGCCGCGCAGCATCACGACAATCGCCGCCCCGGCCGGATCATGACGCATGGCGGGCCTCCTGTAGCTTCTCGCGCAGGGCATCGTAGCGTTCGACGTCGGCACGTGGCTCCCGGTCCAGGGCCAAGGCCTGCGGAGCCGCGATCATTGCTGTGGCCGTGGATTTGCCGTCGATCAGCCGGTGCAACATGTTCAGCACGTGCGTCTTTGTCGGCGCTCCATCACTCAGCGCCAGTTCGACGGCACACAACACCGCATCTTCACCATGGTGCAGGACGAGGGCAAGAATCTCCACCATCTCCCGGTCGCCTCCGGGCTGCTTGAGAAGGTGCTGTTGCAGCCGCTTGAACGCTTCCGGCAATTCGGCGAACGGCGCGCCATTACGCAGAGCTCCCGGCTTGCGCTGGATCACCGCGAGATAGTGGTGCCAATCATAGATGGTGCGGCCGGGCAGATGATGCGACCGCTCGATGAGCCGCGCGTGTTCGCAGATGACATGCCCTTCGGCAACAACAACGACGCGGTCTGGATAAACCCTTAAGCTGACGCGATGATTGGCGAAGGACGCGGGCACGCTGTAGCGGTTGCGATCAAAGTGAACGAGGCAGGTGGGCGAAACGCGTTTGCCGTATTCAACAAAACCATCGAACGGTCTGCCAACGGCCATCAGGCATCCGACTTCACTTTGCCACGCATCGAATATCGAGCCTTGCTGGCTGCCGTGTGGAATCTCGCGCCATAGCGCTTGGCAGCGTTGTTCCAGCCAGTCGTTCAAGTCAGCCAGCGTCACAAAACGCGGCATGGTCTGCCACAGCCGATGACGCGCGTCCTGGACATTCTTCTCGATCTGACCCTTCTCCCAGCCTGAGGCCGGATTGCAAAAGTCAGCATCGAAAAGGTAGTGGCTGGCCATCGCGGCAAAGCGTGCATTGACCTGGCGCTTCTTGCCGACGCCAACTTGGTCAACAGCCGTTCTCATATTGTCGTAGATGCCGCGGTGCGGCACGCCGCCAAGCACCCGGAACGCATGATGATGCGCGTCGAACAGCATCTCGTGCGTCTGCAGCGGATAGGCCCGGACAATGAAGGTGCGGCTGTAGCAAAGCTTGAAGTGCGCAGCTTGCAGCTTGGTCCGTTCGCCGCCGATAACGGCCCACTCCTCGCTCCAGTCGAACTGGAAAGCTTCGCCCGGCTGGAAAATCAGCGGAACAAAGGCCCCGCGGCCGGTCGTCTGCTGCTCCCGCTGCCGATGCTCCTTCCAGGTGCGGGCGAACGCCGCAACACGGCCGTATGAACCTTCAAACCCGAGGGCGGCCAGATCCGCATGCAACCGCTTGATCGTCCGCCTCTGCTTGCGCGGCCTGCCGCTCTCTAGCTTTAGCCAGGCCGACAGTTTCTCGGCGAACGCGTCCAGCTTGCTGGGCCGCTCCGGCACCTTGAAGGCCGGTTCCACCACGTCGCCCCGCAAGTATTTGCGGATGGTGTTCCGCGATAGCCCAGTCCTGCGGGCGATCTCCCGTATCGAAAGCTGGTCTCGAAGCGCCCAGCGACGGATCACGCTCAGTAACTCCATGCTTATCACTCCCGTGGACCCCGCTGAAAACAGCCGGGGCGAGGTCAAAACATGGGTCAATTCTCAGTGGAAATTTGCCACCTGGTGGGTCAGTTCTCGATGAAACTCAACAGTGTGAGGGTGGTCTCGTCGCGTAGGCGCACCAATTCGCATCCCCACGGACACAGCCCGAGAGGCGCGCTTCGGCCTCTTACGAGTCCCTCGTTTCAGCCGCGACCGGGTTCGGATGGTTGCCTCCTGTGTTCGTCCCGCCTCAGCAGTCCACAGCACTTCGAGGTCGGTGTTGACCAGGTGTTGACCACACCCAAAACGCCAATGGCCGCTTGCGCGGCCATCGTCATAAACACCTGATATTCTTAAGAAATTTGGAGCGGGCGAAGGGATTCGAACCCTCGACCCCAACCTTGGCAAGGTTGTGCTCTACCCCTGAGCTACGCCCGCGCTCCGTGCTCTCCCTACAGCCTGCGCCCCAGGCTTGGCAACCATCGTCCCCACCCCGAGTCGCAGACCCGGCACGGCTTGTCAGCGCCCATCCACGCAACATCTATCGTCCAGAAAACCCTGGGAATTTTTATCGTCATGGAAGCGTTGATCGGCCAGTCTCCGCAGCCCGCCGCCAGCATGATCGTGGAGGGCGACCAAAAGACCTTCATGCAGGATGTCATCGAGGCATCCCGGGAAATCCCGGTCCTGGTGGACTTCTGGGCGACCTGGTGCGGGCCTTGCGAGCAGCTGACCCCCGCTCTGGAAAAGGTCGTTCGCGCCGCCGGCGGCCGGGTCAAGCTGGTCAAGATCGACATCGACAAGAACCGTTCGCTGGTGCAGCAACTCGCCCAGCTCGGCCTGCCGATGCAGTCGGTACCCACCGTCGCGGCCTTCTGGCAGGGCCAGATCGCCGACCTGTTCCAGGGGGCGCTCCCAGAGTCGGAGGTCAAGCGGTTTGTGGAGTCTCTGCTAAAGGTCGCCGGCGGCTCCATGCCGGCGGCCGACATCCTGGCCGAAGCCAAGGCCGCGCTGGCCGAAGGCCAGGCCGAGGAGGCCGGCGAGCTGTTCAGCACGCTCCTGGAACAAGAACCCGAGAACGCCGAGGCCTGGGGCGGACTGATTCGCGCGCTGATGGCGCTCGGCCGGGAAGACCAGGCGGCCCAGGCGCTCGCCAAAGTTCCAGCCGCGATCGCCGATCATGCCGAGGTGGCCGGCGCGCGGAGTGCGCTCGCCCTGGCACAGGAGGGGCGAAAGGCCAAAACCCAACTCAGCGGACTCCAGGCCCGGGTGGCCGCCGATCCGGCCGACTTCCAGGCGCGCTACGATCTGGCGACGGCGATGAACGCCTCTGACCTGCGGGAGGAGGCAGCCGAGCAGCTTCTGGAGATCATGCGCCGCAACCGTGCCTGGAACGAGGACGCCGCTCGGCTGCAGCTCCTCAAGTTCTTTGAAGCCTGGGGCGTCGAAGACCCCGCCACCATGGCCGCCCGCCGCAAGCTCTCCGCCCTGCTCTTTTCCTGATGGCGGCCTTCCACCCCCGCGCCCAGGACCTGCCGCCGGAGATTGCTGTTTTTCCTCTGACCGGCGCGCTTCTTCTGCCGCGGGGGCGGCTGCCTCTCAATATCTTCGAACCCCGATACCTCGCGCTCGCGGAAGACGCGCTTGCGGCGCAGCGGATGTTCGGCATGATCCAACCGGATCCGGCCGTTCCGACTACGCCCTGCGGCCCCGGTCTTTATCGGGTCGGCTGCCTAGGGCGGCTCTCGTCTTTCGCTGAAACCGACGACGGGCGCTTGCTGATCACGCTCACCGGCGTGGTGCGCTTCTGCGTGGCCAAAGAGTGCGAGATGAGACACGGCTATCGGCGCATCAGCGCCGATTACGATCCATATCGTCCGGATCTCGATCTCGCCCCGACGCCGTTGCCGGTACCGCGCGAGACGTTGATAACCGCCCTGCGTGCCTATTTCGCGCAGTGCGGCTTCGACGCCAATTGGGACGCGGTGGCACGCATTGACGACACCATGCTCGTCCTTACCCTCGCCATGATCTGCCCATTCGAACCCGCGGAAAAACAAGCCTTGCTGGAGGCCCCGACCGAAGCCGAGCGGGCGAGCACGTTGCTTGCGTTGCTGCAGATGGGCGCCGCCGGTCACGCCTCGGCGCAACAACAGGTAAGTTGAAATGGATCAGTCGGTTCCGGTCGATCCCAGGCTGCTGGAAATCCTGGTTTGTCCCGTGACGAAGGGACCATTGGAATATGACCGGGAGCGGAACGAGCTAATCAGCCGCTCCGCCCGGCTCGCCTATCCGATCCGCGACGGCATCCCCATCATGCTGCCGGAGGAGGCGCGGCAGTTGGAGGAATGACTCAGCCTCCCACCGAACTACGTTACGACCGCGCCGGGAAAGTTCTCCACGTGGCGTTCTCCGACGGAGCGCAGTTTGCTCTTCCAGCCGAGTATCTGCGCGTCGAAAGCCCCAGCGCGGAAGTACAGGGCCACAGTCCCGAGCAGAAAACGATCGTCGCCGGCCGCCGCCATGTCGGGATCATGCGGATCGAGCCGGTCGGCAATTACGCGGTCCGGCTGGTCTTCGACGATCTGCACGACACCGGCATCTACTCATGGGATCTGCTCGCCGAACTCGGGCGGGAACATGCCCAGCGATGGCAGGACTATCTCGACGCGCTGGCAGAAAAAGGCCTTTCGCGCGATCCCACCACAAGGTGATCATGTGGTTGCGAGAAACACCTCCCCCTGACCGCCCGCGGATAGATCGCCGGTCATGCGCGTCAGGCGCGACCTGCACAGCCCTGCCGCTACGCCACTGATCCCGCGCAGATGCTGCGCCAGAAGGTGCAGAAACACCGGCCCCCCGATCTCCGCTTCGACGAACCCGGCACCAGAATGCGCCTCACCGCCGATCAGAACGGCGCCCCGCCGCATCAGCCCGGCGCAGCCCGCCTCGGCACGGCCGCAGATCACCAACGTTCCCCCCAGCATGGCCCAGGCCGCGTATTCGCCGGCATCGCCCTCGATCACCACGGTGCCGCGGCGCAGCCGTGACGCCGCCTGTTCGCCCGCGTGACCGTGGACCAGCAGCACGCCACCACTCATGCCGGCGCGCTCGCCCGGTCCAGGCGCCGCCAGGAATGGCCCGGCATTTCCCCCGATCACCACCTGTCCGCCCCGCATCATGCCGGCGGCGAAGGGGCCGGTATCGCCGTCGATAACGAGCGATCCGCCGCGCATTCCCCGCGCGGCGCGAGCGCCGGCCTGTCCGGTCACGCGCAGGCTGCCGCTCGTCATCGCTGCCCCGATCTGGTCGAGGCGCTCCGATCCACCCTCAATCACGATATCGGCCGCGTCGCCCATTCGGATCGTGAAGATATCGCCGACCGCAATCGGCTGCCGTGTCGTCCCCAGCTCGATGCAGGACAGGTCCGACTCCGTCAGCCCGGCCAACCGTTCGGGCACCAGGGGTGACAGATCGAGCCGCTGCTCCGGCTCACAGCGCAAGGTCAGCACCAGCGACATCATGGCATGAGCTCAGCCAGTCGATAGTGATGTCGCCCGAGCTTGCCGCCATAGTTACCGGCGGTGATGCGGGTCACGCCGCTGCTTGTTCCCCGCGCCGTCAGTGCGGCAATCCCCGCGCGCATGGCGTCCGCTACCGCATTCTCGGTCAGACCGTCGATCACGACCTCCAGCACCGCGCCGTCCCCGGGCTCCAGCATGGTGGGCACCAGGCCGCGCAAGGTCGGGCAGAACGCGTCGTTCGTCGATGCGACCAATTGCTTGTATTTGGAACCGATTTTGGATCCCGATCGCGCGATGCCACCGGGGAACGGCATCACCACGCCCCGTACGTGCCGCATCGCCTGGACGGCCAACTCTGTTCCACGCAACACGCCGGCTCGGTCCGGACCGAGCAGGATGAGATTGCCGCCGCCCACAGCCGATTTCGTTAGGCCGGTGGTGGCCTCGCATACGAACTCCCCATCCATGACGGGAACGCGCCAGTAGTGCTGTTCGCCCAGGCGCTTCGAAATCTGCCAGCCGTCGCCGAACCAGCGCAGCGCATCGCCGAGCTTCAGCCGTTCGGTTCCGTCCAAACCCGCGAAGCAGGCGCTTCCGGGGCTGGTCAGCACGCATTGCCCGACCCGGTTCTGCAATTGTCGCTGCAGCTCGCTCGTGCTCGCGGCAAACAGCAGCACGTGCAATCCCGGGCGTCCGTCCGGGGTTTCTTCCGCGCTAAGCTGGCGGTCGATGCCGGCCTCCACGCCGCAGGCAATGATTGAGGTCGCGAACCCGCACAGGCTGTCGGCCGCTCGCCGCGCCCATTCCACCGAGTCCGCCGTGATGATCAGGGCCGTGGCGCGCATGTCGAAGGCTTCGGCGAATGTGTCCTCGATGCGGATGCCGTTGATGTTCAACGGCATGGCACCGGCTCGAACGTCGCGATATTTGGCGGAACGTCGAACGCAGAACGGGATATGCCGAAAGCATCCTGGTAATAGCGTTCTAACGCCGCATCCGGACGCGCCGGAGGCGTGAAGCAAACGGTGCGCCCCGTCCGTTCCGCAATCACCTGTCCGTCCCGTACCACCAGATCGCCGTCCTTGAACACCAGTGCAGCCTGACGGAACATCGCCGCGCGATCGGCTTGCGGGCGATAAGCCGCAATGTCTGCCCGTGCGCCTGGTCCAAGATGGCCGCGATCCGTCAATCCCAGCAATCTCGCCGGCGCGGCACGGGTCATGATCGCGATCTCTGGCCAGTCGTATTCGCGCCGGATGGAACCGAGAGTGCTCAGTGACAGCGCCGCTTTCGACAGTTCGGCCATCCATGCATCGCGCAGGTCGCGATCCATCAGCAAAGCCAGCAGATCGGGATAGGCAGTAAACGGCGCGCCGTTCGGATGATCGGTGGTGAAGAACACGCGCCACGGATCATCGATCAGCAGAAACAGTTCGAGTCCGACCGCCCATTGGATCGCGTTGATCGGGTTGGTGCGCCGGTAGCGGTACGGCACGACGCCGCTGCCGTTGCCCTCGGTCTCCATGATCGCCCATTTGCGCGGATGCGCCCCCGTGCGGCCGACGAACTGTCGCAGCGTGTCGCAGGAGATCGTCACCGTCTGTCCGAACATCACCGCGCCGACATCGGCGGTGACGTGTGGCGCCCCATTCACCGCTTCCGCCAGCCGAGCGGCGGCAGAGGAGAACCCGCGCTTTCCCTCCGTGCCGTAGGCGTAGAACTGCAGGTGCGCGAGGTGCAGCGGTGCGCCTTCCGCCGCGACGATCGTGGCCACCGCAGTCTCTACATTTCCCGGCACGCCGAGATTGTTGCAATGCAGGTGCAGCGGATGAGGAACGCCAAGCGTGCCGACCGCCCGCTGCAATGCTTGCATGATTGCGCGGGACGAAACGCCGTAATCCGGCACGGTGTCATCCAATCCGAAGCGCCGCACATTCGCCTTGAGCGCGGCGCTCCCTCCGGGATTGATGCATTTGATTCCAATCGCTCGGCTGCCCGACAGTGTCCGCGCGGCATAATCCGCGACCGCGTCATCGCTCTCGCCGGCCCGCAGCAATCCCAGCAGGTAATCGTCGTTGCCCAGCACCACGAGCATCGCCGTATCAATGAGGGGGATCGCTGCCAGTTCAAGCTGTGCCTGCGTTGCCTGATGCGGGAGCACGGCCGGTTCAACCACCAGGGTGAACCCCATCGCGGCGTAAGTCCGGCCGACCCGTGCAGACACGGGCGTCGCGTCCCAATCACCGTTCTCGCGCAGCTCCGGCAATAACAGACGTGCGGCGGTCACACCGGCGCTGCCCACGTGGGAGTGAATGTCAATGCCGCCAGCCAGCACCACCATGCCGCTGGCATCGATGCTTGAATCTGCTGCGCGTTCCGGTCCCGGCGAGGCCACGATACGCCCGTCCTCGAACCATACATCGCCGATACCATCGATGGTGCGCGTGGGATCGATCACTCGCCCGCCGCGCAGACAGGTCAGCATGACGGCAGCGCCGCCAAGATTGCGGCCAGCACGGCAGCTGCAGATGGTCTCGTGCTTGGAAGCCTGGCGGGAAGGGACGCAAGAGCGCCCAGCCTCGGCTGATAGACCACGCCGGGATGATCCACGCCGGGACACCCGACTTCGATCTCTACGGCGCCCAGCGTGATCATCGGCATGCTGGCCGATCGTGTTTCCAGCGCGCCGACCCACAGCACCGCGTCCGCTTCGCCGCTCTCGATCATCCGCGGTGCGGAGAAACGCCACGGGTCGTGTTCCGGCATGCCGCGCACGAACCCGACCGGCAGAGGAAAGCCGGTCAGCCAGGCGGAAACCTGCGACGCGCCCATCGCATTGGCGGGTGGCGGCAGCGGCAATCCCGCCGCGCGGGATTTCGCATTCAGCGCTTCGATCAATCCGCACAGCATCTCGATAGCGGGCTCGTTCAGCTGTGCCGCCGACCACGCCACCACCGCATAGCGTGCCTCGCCCAGCGCCTCGGCACACTGACCCACCGTTTCCGGCGCATCGGTGCTGCGCCCTGACAGTCTCATCCGCAACAATGTGAGCTGTCCGATCAAATCGTGCACGCTGCCGTCCGGACACAGGCGGAACACGGATTTTTCCGGCCGCAGCAGATCCGCCAAGATGCCCTGTTCGCGCGCTGCGTTCTCCACGCCGGGGCCAGCCAGCACCACCACGTCTGCCCGGGCACCCGCCTCCAGTGGTGTGGTGATGATCCATCCGCGGCGCCGCATCACGCCAAGATCGCGCAGCAGCGCCGCGGACTCGCAGTGGTCCGCCACGCCGCGCAAGCGCCGTGCCAGATCAATTCCCGCGCTTACACCCGCTACATCCGCCGCCAGTCCTGCGATCAGCGGACAGCGCGCGGCGCTCAGAATGCGCGCGGCCTCTTGCACCGCGACGTCCAACGGCACCGCGCGTCCAGCGATGCGCGCCGCAACCACCCTCAACCTCAGCGGTCGTACTTGATGTAGGCGAAGCGCGGATCGTTCTCCGGCGTGCCTTCCAGCGGTGCATCCGCCGCGCCGGGCCGCCATTGCACCACCTCCTCGATCTTTCGCGCCAGCGCGAAATCCTTGTCAGTGATGCCTTTGGCGCTGTGCGTCATCAGCCGCACCTCGACCCAGGCATAGGACGCGGTGATGTCCGGGTGGTGCCACGCCGCCTCGGCCAGATGGCCGACGGTGTTGATCACCATCAGCGTGCCCTTCCACCCATGGGTCCGGTATCGCCGGCGAATCCAGCCGCGCTCGAAGGTCCAGTGCGGCAGCTCGCGCGCCAGGCGTTCCGTGATTTCCGCCTCGCTATAGGTCCGTTCCTCGGTCTGTTCGGCCATGGCTCCCTCCACACCCCGGGCGATGATGTTGTGAGCCGCGCAATCGCCGTGCAACATGCCGACATGGCGAATGCCGCGCCGTCACGCGTGACCGTCCGGGCCACAGCGCGTCTTCACCTCGGATTTCTTGATCTTCACGGTGGCCTGGGCCGGCAGTTCGGCAGCCTTGGTATGGCGCTGGACGGGCCGGAGACCCGGATCACGCTGCGCCGCGCCGACCACGCTGTTGTGACCGGGCAGGAACCCGTCAGGGCGGAGCGCATCCTGCGCCAGCTGGAGGCCGCGCTCGGTCTTTCCGGCCATGCGCTCGAGGTTGCAGCGGGGATCCCGGCCCATGCCGGTCTCGGGTCAGGCACTCAACTCGCGCTCGCCATCGCCGCGGCGGTTCGGCACCTGCACGGCCTGGATCAGGCCCCCGAAATCGATGCCGCGCTGCTGGGCCGCGGTCTGCGCTCGGGCATCGGCATCGCGCTGTTCGGTCAGGGCGGATTCGTCGTGGACGGCGGCCGGGGTGAGGCCAGCACCATTCCGCCCCTGCTCACGCGCGTGCCGGTTCCGAGCGACTGGCGCGTGCTGCTGCTGCGTGATCCCGGATATCAAGGCCTGTCCGGAGAGCAGGAGAAGAGGGCGTTCCGGATGCTCCCACCGATGGGGGAGAGCGATGTCGGGAGAATTTGCCGACTGGTGCTGATGCAGGTTGTCCCGGCACTGATAGAGTCTGATCTGCCGCGCTTCGGCTGCGGGATCACAGAGATCCAGCGTATCCTTGGGAGGCATTTCGCGCATGCGCAGGGAGGTTTGTTTGCCAGCCCGCGCGTTGGCGCAGCGTTACAATGGTTGGAGCGAGAAGGCGCGATGGGAATCGGGCAGACATCCTGGGGACCGAGCGGATTCGCGCTGACCGCTTCACAGGCCGACGCGGACCACCTGCTGCGCATGCTCGCCGCAACACCCCATGCGACCGGCCTGTTGCTGAGTATCCACCACCCGCTCAATTGTGGCGCGCTGATCGAGGCAGACTGAGATGACCAAGCAAATCCTGCACATGCTGACCCCGCTGCCGCATGTCAGCCCCTTCGATGCAAATATGGCGCTGGATGCCGGCTACGACGCGGTGCTGCCTTATACAGGCGTAAAGCCGACCGAGGTCGCCGGCCTGGTGCAGGACGCGATCTTTTCCCGCCCGCCGAAGAGCGCCTTGCGAACCGGTGTTTTCATCGGCGGCAGGGACGCGACCATGGCGCTGGACATGCTGGACAGTGCGCGCAAGGCGCTGGTGCCGCCATTCCTGATCTCACTCTTCGCCGACCCCGCGGGGTCATTCACCACCGCGGCTGCGATGGTGGCGCATGTCCAGCGTGCGTTGCGCCGGCAGGAATCCGGCCTGAGCGGCTGCCAGGTAGCGGTGTTCGGTGCCACCGGCATCGTCGGGTTTGCATCCGCCGTTATCGCCGCCGGTCAGGGCGCTGAGGTCACCATAGTGGGCTACGATGGTCCCGCCCGGGTCGCGCGCGCGGCTGAGGAGATCCGGGGCAGATTCGATTTGCGGGTGACGGCCGCTGACGGCGGCACCGAGGAGCGGAAGGCTGCTATCCTGCGCGACTCCGAGGTCATTTTCAGTGCGGGACGCGCGGGACTGCGCATCGTCTCCGCTGGTCTTCTGGCGCAGGCTCCGAAATTGCGCGTCGCGGCCGATGTCAACGCCGTTCCGCCCACCGGCATCGAAGGCGTGGAGGGGACGGCAGATGCCACGCCTATTCCGGGAACGCAGGCCGTCGGCATCGGCGCGCTGACCATCGGCCGCACGAAATACCAGGTGCAGTTCGACCTGTTCCGCCGGATGATCGATGCGACGGAGCCGCAGGTTCTCGACTTTCGCGAGGCATTCGAACTCGCGCAAACCCTCGTCCCGGACGAAAAATAGGCGCGACGTGCGGGAGCATGTGCTGATCGCCGCCATATCGGGACGCGCGCTGGCCCAGGCGGCGCGTCTCGATGGATTTGCGCCGCTCGTCGCCGACCTGTTCGCGGATGACGATACCCGCTTGGTGGCCGCGGCGGTCGAGCGCCTGCGCGGACCCGGGCTGCGCGAACGGCCTTTGCGGCGCGCGCTATCCCGCCTAACCACGGGACGCTCCCCGATCGGGCTTGTCATCGGATCCGGGTTCGAACGCCACCCCGAGATCTTGATGCGGCTTCCCATGCCGGTGTTCGGCAATGCGTCTGACACGGTGCGCAGTGTGAAGGACCCGACGTCATTTGGCGGTTTGTGCGACCGGCTTGGTATTCCACACCCCGCAATCCGGCTGGATCATGCGCCCGGGCGCGGCTGGCTGAGCAAGCGATCCGGCGGCGCGGGCGGCAGCCATGTCCGGCCTGCGACGCCCGGCCGTAGAGTGGCGCGCGGCCGCTACGCCCAACAGCGCGTGCCCGGCGAGTCCGTCTCTGCGCTGTTCCTTGCGAATGGAACAACCTGCCGCATCCTCGGCTTTTCCGAACAATGGCCGGCACCCCAACCGCGACACCCGTTCCGCTATGGCGGTGCAGCCGCTCCTGCCTGTCTCGCGCCCGGCATGGAAAAAGCACTGTCCCGTGCCGTGCACGCGCTCTCGGAAGCCACGGGGCTGCGCGGCCTCTGCAGCGCGGATTTTCTGGTCGGAGCGGACGGCTTTCACCTGCTGGAGATCAATCCCCGGCCCGGCGCAACGCTCGACCTGTTTGCTCAGCCCGGCCTGTTCACTGCGCACTTATCCGGCTGCCGAGGCGAAGCGATTCCCACGCTCCCCGTGTTGCCCGGCGTCAGAGCCAGCGCCGTCGCCTATGCCCGCTGCCCGATCTCGCTGCCGACGGGCTTCGACTGGCCGGGCTGGGCAGCGGATCGCCAGCCGGCCGGCGTGCCGGTTCCAACCCACGCCCCCTTCTGCACCGTGCATGCTGACGCGCCCCGGACCGATGCGGCCCGTGCGCTGGCCGGGGAACGCATCGAACTCATTCTTCGTCTGGCGGAGGCGGCGCAATGATCAGCGTAAACCGAGGCGCCTGGCCGCTATTCGAGGCCATGTTGCGCGATGCCGATGCGTTGCGCCTCGGTGTGTCCGATGGTCCGAACGGTGAACGCCTGGTGGATGCCGGCGCCGCCCATGCCGGCGGGATTGCCGCCGGGTTGCGCGTGGCGGAAATCTGCATGGGCGGGCTCGGCCGTGCGCATTTGGTTTCCGACGCGACCATACCGCGTTGGCCGCTGACCATCACGGCGCAATCGTCGCAGCCGGTGATCGCCTGCCTCGCCAGCCAGCTCGCCGGATGGAGCCTGAAGCAAGACCACTTCTTTGCTCTGGGCTCCGGGCCCGCACGGGCGCTGGCCCGCAAGGAGGCATTGTTTTCCGACCTGTCCTACGCCGACCAGGCCGACAGCGCCCTACTGGTGCTGGAAAGCGCCAAGCCGCCTCCTCCGCCGCTGCTGACACAGATCGCTGCTGACTGCGGCGTACCGCCGAACCGGCTCGGCATCGTGTTTGCCCCCACGCAGAGCCTCGCCGGCAGCGTGCAAGTCGTAGCACGCGTGCTGGAAGTCGCGCTGCACAAGGCGCATGCACTCCATTTTCCCCTGGACCGCATCCTGGATGGGCTCGGAGCCGCGCCGCTATCGCCGCCGCATCCGGATTTCGTCACCGCGATGGGACGCACCAACGATGCGATCATTTTTGGCGGCCGTGTGCATCTGTTTGTCTCCGGTGCCGCCACCGACGCCGCGGACCTGGCACGCGCACTCCCGGCGGGTGCCTCGCGCGATTACGGAAAACCGTTCGCGGAGATTTTTCGTGCTGCCAAGGGCGATTTCTACGCCATCGACCCGATGCTGTTCTCTCCCGCGGTCGTTACAATCACCGCTATCGAAACGGGCGAAACCTTCCACGCCGGCCGGCTTGCTCCCGACTTGCTCGATCGCAGCTTCGCGTGATCCGGCTGGCCCTGATCGTCAATTCACCCGACTGGCAATCCGCCGCGCTGCTCGATGCCTGCCGCGAACACGGAGCCGACCCGGTGCCGATGCGTCTGGCCGACTGCGTTTTCGACACCGCCGCTCCGTTCGGTCTGCGACTGCCGGGATTCGAGGGCCTGCCGGACGCCGTTCTGGTGCGCACCGTCGGCGGCGGTACGTTCGAGGAGGTCACCCGCCGCCTGGGCGTCCTGCACGCACTCTCGGCACTGAACGTGCCGGTGTGGAATAACGCGACCGCCATTGAGCGCTGCGTGGACAAGAGCATGACCGCCTTCCTGCTTGCCCGGGCTGGTGTTCCGACGCCAGCCAGCATGACGCTGGAGGGGATCGAAGCGGCGCAACGCGCCGTGCAAACCAGTCCTGGACCACTGGTGCTGAAGCCGCTGTTCGGGTCGCAGGGGAGGGGGCTTTGCCTTGTGCAGGGAGTAGACGATCTCCCCCCGCCGGAAGAGGTCGCGGGCATCTACCACGTGCAGCGTTTCGCCGCTGCGCCCGAGGGTGGTCTCTTCCGTGACTACAGACTGCTGGTTTGCGCCGGCATCGTGATCGCCAGCATGACGCGGCGCTCGGAACACTGGATCACCAATGTCGGCCGCGGCGGCACGCCAGAACCGTTCACTCCCGATGCGCAAATGTCCGCATTCGCCTTGCGTGCGGCCCAAGCAGTGGGGGCGGTCTATGCCGGCGTGGACCTGCTGCGCAACTCCTCCGGCATGATCCAGGTGATCGAAGTGAACAGCATGCCGGGCTGGCGCGGCTTGCAGTCGGTTACGACAACGCCGATCGCACGCTGCCTGATCGGCGCGCTGCTCGAACGGCGATGAATCTGCAAGGGACGTTCATCGCTGCGTGCGAGCAGGAGATACGCGCGCTGAAGCCGGGGAATGTGCACGTGCACGCGGACGGGCACCGGATGACGGTGGAGGATTTCCGGCGCAGCGCGCACGCGGCTGCTGCGCCATTGTGCGAACCTGGGATGCCGCTGGGCACGCGCGTCCTCGGCGCGGTCAGGGCTACGCACGCGGCGGTGGGCCAGAACACGAATCTTGGCATTATTCTGCTCGTGGCACCGCTCATCATGGCGGCCGACGCCGGTGATTGCTCAGGCGCGGGCATGGGCGCGGTGCTGGACGCTGCCACCACGCGCGATACAGCCGACGTGTTCGCCGCCATCATGCTCGCCTCTCCCGCCGGGCTGGGCGAGGCACCGGACCATGACGTTCGGGGACCCGCCACGGCGCCGCTGCGGCTCGTGATGCAGCGGGCCGCCGAGCGGGACCGGATCGCCGCCCAATATGCCAGCGGCTTCGACGCGGTGTTCCAACTCGGCCTGCCGGCCTATCGCAGTGCACGTGCCCGCTGGGGCGATCCGCGCTGGGCGACCAGCGCTGCTTACCTCCGCTTTCTCGCAACAGGGCCGGACAGCCACATCCTCCGTAAGTTCGGACCGGACGTGGCTAACCGGGTCCAGACTGAGGCCATTGCGGCCGAGAGCGCCCTCTTGGCGGCTGGCCATCCGGCCGGGCAGACGGCGCCCTTGCTTGCCTGGGACGCTGATCTGAAGCGCCGCGGGATTAATCCTGGCACCTCCGCCGATCTGACCGTGGCAACCATCCTGGCCGACCTTTGCGGAGCGAACTTGCCCCGGCCCGGCTCCGATGATTGATTAGGCCGCCCAGCCGCGGCACGCGGCAACGGAAGCGTCCCGGCAACATCCGCAATCATGAGAGGGAGCGACAGCAATGGCGACCATCAACAAGGTCTGCGTCGGCGAGTCACTGATCGGTGACGGCAATGAAGTGGCCCATATCGACCTGATCATGGGGCCGCGCGGCAGTGCTGCCGAGTCCGCGTTTTGCAACGCCCTCGTCAACAACAAGGACGGCTTCACCTCTCTGCTCGCCGTCGTCGCCCCCAACCTGCTCACCAAGCCCAACACCGTGATGTTCAACAAAGTGACCATCAAGGGCGCCAAGCAGGCGGTGCAGATGTTCGGCCCCGCGCAGCATGCCGTCGCCAAGGCGGTTGCCGACAGCGTCGCCGAAGGCGTGATTCCGGCCAACGAGGCCGATGACCTGTTCATCTGCGTCGGCGTGTTCATTCACTGGGAGGCGGCCGACGACAAGAAGATCCAAGACTTCAACTACCGCGCCACGAAGGAGGCGATTTCCCGTGCGGTGAAGGGCGAGCCCCGCGCCGCCGACGTCGTCAGTCAGCGCAACACCGCCAAGCATCCTTTCGCCGCCAACTGAACGGCAAAAATGGGGGACCGTATGGTCCCCCATTTCAATTCATCGACGTGATGTCGGTGAATGGCACCGCCAGCGTGCCAAACTGCAAGTTCACCCCGCTTGTTCCGGACGTTACCCCCGTGATGGTGCCGCTGACGGTGAATGGCACCGCCGCCGTACCGCTGTTTGTCCCGATCGCGGTGACCGACACGTTGTAGGTGTTTGGTCCCGGAGAGTCGTGACGCTAACCTGACCCGAGAGGGAGAGGAGGCGCTATGGCAGGCAGTCTTCACGGCTCAGCCCGAACGACGCCGCGAGTTCGAGCCGAGCTCCAAGCGTCGAAAGAGACGAGCGGCGCCTTGGCCAAGCACTATGGTCTGAGCCGCAACACGGTTGCCAAGTGGCGGGCCCGGGCTACCACCGATGACGCTCCGATGGGGCCGCGCGCCCCTCACAGCACTGTCCTGACCGCGGTCGAGGAAGCCATGATCGTGGAGTTCCGACGGCGCACCCTGCTGGCGCTCGACGACGTGCTCGGATGCCTACGTGACAGCATCCCCAAGCTCACCCGATCCAGCCTGCATCGCTGCCTGGAGCGCCATGGCATCTCCCGGCTGCCCGAGAACCCAGATCACGCATCCAAGCGGGGCAAGTTCGCCGAGGCGGCCATTGGCTACGTCCACATCGACATCTGCGAGCTGCGCTTGGCCGAGGGCAAGCTCAACATGTTCCTCGCCATCGACCGGGTCTCGAAGTTCACCTACGTCGAGTTCCGCGACGCCGCCGGCAAGATGAACGGCGCCGATTTCCTGCGCGGCGCGGTCAACGCATTCCCGTATGCAATCCACACCGTGCTGACCGACAACGGCATGGCGTTCGCCGATCTGCCAAAGAACCGCAACGGGCCGACCAGGCGATATCTCGGCCCCCACATTTTCGATCGCGTCTGCAATGAGAACGGCATCAAGCACAAGCTCACCAAGCCGTATCACCCTTGGACGAACGGTCAGGCAGAACGCATGAACCGAACCGTCAAAGAGGCGACCATTAAGGCGTTCCATTATTCCGATCTGGAAAGCCTCAAAGCCCACGTCCTCACCTTCGTGTCGGCCTATAACTTTGCCAAGCATCTCAAGGCGCTCAGGTGGAAGACCCCGTTCGAAGCCGTCTGCCACGCCTGGACGACAACACCAGAAATCTTCAAACTCAACCCGCGTCACCTCATCCCGGGACCAAACATGTAGGCTCCGTCCGGCATCTGCGTCCCGCTGCTCGACTGGCCGTTCCACGTCCAGGTGTTCTGCCCCGCCGTTGCGCTGACGATCGCGCTGTTCACCGTCTGGCTGGCGGAGTTGGTGATATTGATCAGCACATTCTCCGCCGCCGGTGCGGTGAAGGTCAGGCTGCCGCTGCCATCCTGCAGCGGCATTGACGTTGAATCCACATTCACGGTTTTCCCGGCCAGGGCTGATCCCTGGATGATCTCGCTCGCCTGGTTGAGCGAAATGAGCTGATTGAGGCTCGTATTGGTGTTGATCTGCTGCTCGACGCCGGAAAACTCGACCAGTTCCTGCGTGAATTCATTCGTGTCCAGCGGGCTTGTCGGATCCTGATTCTGCAACTGCGTCATCAGCATTTGTAGGAAGTCCTGGAAATTGCCGGAGAGCTGATCGATCGCATTCTGTCCCGAGGCCGAGTCACTCGACGACGTGGAGGAGGAGGACGTGGCATTCGCCTGCTGCTGGGCGGCGACGGATGCAATGCTGCTCATGTTTCAATCTCTTTCATGCCGTGATGTCGAGGGCTGACTGAACCCAGCGTGGCGCATAAGCCGGTTCGTTCCCCGTTGCGTCTGCATCAGATGCATCCGGTTCCGGGCGTGAAGCGGAAGCCGCACGCCTATCGGCATTCGAGCCATTGGATCCCCGCCGTTGTCGCTGAGCGTCAGGACCAATTGTCGCTGCGCGGGGACACCAGCCTGGTCCAGCGCCTGCTGCAATTTCGGTTGATCCTGCGAGAGCAGATCGAGCGTATGGGCATGCTCGACCTTGATCTCGACCCGTGCGGGTGCATCCGTCGGCCGATCGATGCGAACCTCCAGCTTCCCGAGTTCGGGCGGCGTGAGGTGGATTGTCAGGTGCTGCGGATTGGTGAGGTGCGCAGTAACCGCAATCGCGGGGATGGCTGCGGTGGGAGCCTGGGCGGCTGCCTGCGTCGCCGGCGCTGTTGTGGGGAAGGGGGCTGAGATCCGGCCCGCCGCCTCGGTTTTCGCCACCGGCTCGGGCGCGTGGGCCACCAGCGCGGTGGGCAGGGGTTGCGCGGTGGTGGTCACGGGCGCTGCAGGTAAAGCCGCCACTGACGCATCCGACTGCCGCGCCGTTGCAGACTGTGCCGGTTGTTCGGACTTGGCAGCACCCGGGCTCGCTTGCGGCTCGTCGGCATGCGGTGTCGCCGTCCGATGCGTGGCCGGCCCGTACCTGTACCGCCCCGATATCTTCAGGCGCAGCACGGGTCGAGGTTGTCGACGCAGCCCATGACGGCCGGGCTTCGGCGATGGGCGTTGCCGCGATCGGTGACAACTCCGGCTGAGTCGCAGTGGTTACCGAGGGTTGGTCGGTCTGTGGCTTTTTCCCGTTCGCCTTAAGCTCATGCTTGGCGCGCGTGGACGGTTTGACCTGCGTCCGATCGGGTGGGTTCGGCTTCGGCGCCGTCGTGATTTGAGGTGACGGTGCGTCCGGCTTGAGTAAAGACGCCAAGCGGTTTGATGGCGTGCGGGCTGGAGCAGAAGCGTTCGTTTGGCCTGGGCTGGCCTCGGTAGAATCAGGCGCATCGGTCGGCGTCTCGGTATCGAGCAGGCGCGCGAATGCATCCGAGCGCGCCCGGCTGGCTACGGCCGTTCCGGGCAGGCTGGTCGCCACTATTAAGGCTTGCGGCACTCCTGGCATGCCGAACACACAGCAAGACGCCTGCCACGTCCGAATGATCAGTATTCGCATGTTTTGCTTGAGGCCAGATGGGGGCGGGCAAAGCGCGCCCGGCAGCTTCTGCCGGGCTTTAACTGCCCGGTACACTGGTGCCGCCTACGCTTCAGCTATCAATTTCCGCTAAAACTCCACTGGCACGATTCCTGCCATGCATGCGCTGAACACACGCCGGAGCTCTCCGCATGTCCTTGTTCGGCGCCCTGAATACGTCGGTCAGCGGCCTGACCGCCCAGTCCGCCGCCTTTGGTAATATCAGCGACAACGTCGCGAACAGCCAGACCGTCGGCTACAAAGGGGTCGATACCGAGTTTGTCGATTACCTGACCGACAGTACTGCCGAGCAGAACGATCCTGGCGGCGTCGTGACCCGGCCTGATTACACCAACAACGTGCAGGGCACGATTACCCAAAGCAGCGATCCGCTGGCGCTTGCAATCGCGGGTCAGGGCTTCTTCGCTGTGTCGGAGGCCAATGGCGTTTCTTCCAACAGTTCCGCCCCGACGTTCAGCCCGCAGACCTATTATACGCGTGCGGGCGACTTTCAGATGGACAAGAACGGATATCTAGTGAACAGCGCCGGCGAGTACCTACAAGGTTGGACGGTGGATCCTACCACCGGTGTGACAAACCAGTCCCAGCTTTCCACCATCCAGATCACCCAAACGCAGTTCAATCCGGTTGCCACCACCCAAGTCGACCTGTCGGCCAACTTGCCCGCCGGCGCCAGCAGCAGCACGAACGCATCTTCGCAGGTCGATGTGTATGATTCACTCGGTCAGGACCACACGCTGACCCTATCATGGACGCCACCGACCGCGCCCGCGACGGCCTGGACGCTGAACGCGACGGACGAAACCGGCGCTACCGTCGGCACCGATACAGTCGATTTCGGCACCGGCGGCATGGCCGCCGGAACGATCAGCGCCATCAACGGCACCACGGGCACAAGCGGTGCGCCCGCGACGGTGACGCTTACGCCGAGCTGGGCAAGTTCGCCCATCACACTGAGCCTGGGGAATTTCGGCCAGGGCAACGGCGTAACGGAATTTTCCTCGGCCAGCTACAGCCTGCGCAATCTGAGCCAGAACGGTGTTCCACCGGGGGCGTTCACCGGCATTACCATTGACAGCGCCGGGGTCGTCGAAGCGAATTGCGACAACGGACAGTCCCAGCCGATCGCCCAGGTGCCCGTCATCACCTTCGCAGATCCGTCTGCACTGCAACGCCAGAATGGCGAGGCATTCACCGCGACGTCCGACTCCGGCAATCCGATCGCGCAGGCAGCCAACACTGATGGAGCCGGTAGCCTTGTCACCGGATCAGTCGAAAGTTCGAACGTCGATATCGCCACCGAGTTCAGTAAGCTGATCGTGGCGCAGCAGGCCTATAGCGCCAACGCCAAAATGATCACCACGGCGGACACCCTGCTGCAAACTACGATTAACATGAAGACCTAATGAACCTCAACGCCGCTCTGTCCATCGCCAATAGCGGCCTTGCGAGCATCAATGCCCAATTGGCGGTGGTGTCCCATAACGTCGCCAACTCCAGTACTGCAGGCTATGTCGAGGAGACGGTGCCGCTGGTTTCGCGCCAGGCCTCCGGCCAGGACATGGGCGTCTACACCGGCGGCGCGATACAGAGTGTCAACGACGCAGCCCTGCAGCAATCCGTCCTGACTCAGAATGCCGTGACCGCCAACGCACAGACCACGGCGAACGCGCTCTCCGCCGTCGAATCCGCCGATGGCTCGCCGGGGGACAACACCGATCTCAATGGGCTGCTCGGCAGTCTTCAGGACGCATTCTCAACTCTGCTCAATGATCCATCAAATCAGACGCAGCAATCCGCCGTCGTCAGCGCCGCAGCTACGCTGGCGGAGGGCCTCAACACCCGTTCGGAAACTATAACCCAACAGCGCCAAGCGGCGCAGAACGACATTGTCGCTTCGGTGAACACCATCAACACGGATCTTGCCGGTATCGGCCAGATCAGCGATCAGGTCGTCGCGGCCAAGGCAGACGGCCGAAGTACGGCGGATCTCGAAAGCCAGCGCGATCAGCAGATCGCCTCGCTCTCCAGCCTGATCGATGTACAAGTGCTGCCTCAGTCGAACGGTGATGTGCTGTTGACGACAACGTCAGGTCTCGAACTGCCCACCCGTAGCCAGAATGGACCATTCAGCACCTCGGACGCCGAGGTGCAGGCAGGAGCGTACTATCCCGGCGGGGGCTTGCCGGGTGTCACGCTGAACGGCACCGACGTAACGACCTCTCTCACCGGCGGTCAGCTTGGTGCCGATATCACGCTGCGCGACCAAACTCTGCCCGCAGAACAAGCCGGTCTGGACGAGTTCGCCGAGGGGTTGGCGAACCAGTTTTCCTCGCAAGGTTTGACACTCTTCACCAATGCCTCCGGCACCGTTCCGACGTCCACCGGCCCCTACACACAGAGCGGCTATGTCGGCTTCGCCGCCAGCATCCAGGTGAACCCGGCCGTAACCGCGACGCCGTCATCGGTGCGCGACGGCACGCCATCCACGAATTCGAGCGACGCAGCCGGATACAATACGGTCATCGAGAACGTTCTGAACAACACCTTCGCCACGTCAGGCCCATCCTATTCCACGACTGGCCTCGGTCCCGCCGGCACGCTGTCACTGTCTTTCACCTCGCCCACATCGTTGTCCGGTTTCGCCGTCAGTCTCAGCGGCGCCCTGTCCGCTGCAAGTGCCAACGCCTCCAACGAACTGACGACAGAGCAGGGGGTTCAGACAACGCTGCAGAGCCAGTTGTCGTCGGAAACGGGCGTGAGTCTGGACAGTGAGATGTCGAAGATGATCGCCTTGCAGAACGCGTACGACGCCAATGCGCGTGTTCTCACGACCGCCCAGGCCATGTTCTCGGCCCTGTTCGGAACGGTGCAGGCATGAGCGCAATCGGTGGCCTTTCACTATCCGACTACGGCTCGCTGGGCGTTCTGGTGGCCAACACTGAGTCCGTCCAGACGAAGCTGAACACCCTCACCAATCAGGCCAGCACCGGCGATGTGTCGACAACGTATGCGGGTCTCGGGTCCGGTGCGACCACGTCATTGGAGATCAACGCGTCGGTCGCTCATTTGCAGACGTGGCAGAACAACATCAGCGCCGCGACCGGCAATATGGACGTGACCCAAACGGCCATGACGCAGATCCAATCGATTGCCTCCAGCCTGTTGAGCTCACTCGACGATCTGGAGGGCGCTGACGGAAGCGAGATCGCGACGGTCGCTGCCACGGCGCAGAGCGATCTCGCTCAGGTCGCCAACCTGCTCGATTCCACCAACGGCACGACATACGTCTTCGCCGGGACCGACAGTTCCAACCCGCCGGTTCCGGATCCCGACAACATCACCTCTTCGGGGTTCTATACGCAGATTGCGTCCGCGGTCGCGAACCTCTCCACCGCTGGTGCCGCGGCGACGACATCTGCGACGCTGGCCATCGCCTCGTCAAACGCCGCAGGCACCACGCCGTTTTCCGCCACGATCGGCAGCGCTCCAGTGATTCAGACCGAAAGCGGCGAAACGCAGCAGGTCAGACTGCTGGCCAATTCAAACGCTTACGTTACCTCGACCGGTACGTTGACGACCGGTTCATACATGCGGGACCTGATGTCTGCGCTGGCGACCGTGGGATCGCTGACCAGCTCGCAGCAGGACGACCCGAATCTGACGGGGTTGATCCAAAACACAACGTCTACCCTGCAAGGCGCGATCTCGGCCATGGCCCAGGACGCCGGCGTGCTTGGCAAGACCCAGTCAATGTTGAACGACGAGTCGACCACGCTGTCTAACACGCAGACCGCGATGAGCACACAGTTGTCGTCAGGTACAGGACGTAGATATGGCTCAGACGCTGTCAAATATCACTCTAGTACAGACGCAACTCCAGGCCTCCTACCAATTGCTGGCCAATGCTTCCAGCCTGTCATTGGCGAAATTCCTCCCGGTTTCCTGATGCAGACGTCGCGATATTCATCAACCTTTAAGCATCGCGCGTCAAAATGCGTCAGTGCCCGCAAAAAGCGGGAAATCCGCAACCTCTGTGGGCAAGGGAAAGACCATGTCCGGTACTCTGAATTCGGTTAATACCAACGTTGGCGCGATGATCGCGCTTGAGGCGCTCAATTCGACCAATGAGCAATTGAACGCCACGCAAAAGCAGATCTCCACCGGTTATCGCGTCGCGGACGCCACGGATGACGGCGCGGCCTATGCGGTCGCGCAGTCCGTCCGGTCGGACGTGAACGCGCTGACCACGGCCAATGAGCAGTTGGGTGGTGTCCAGGGTCTGCTCTCGACGACCAGCTCCGGCCTCAATGACGTTTCCACCACGCTTAGCAGCATGCGTGATACGCTGGTGGAGCTGGCGAACGGCAATACCAGCGGCGATGAGCGTACGCAGTATGCGGCGCAGTACTCCACATTGCTGACGCAGGTGAAGGGGTTCATCGAAGACGCGGACTACAACGGCAAGACGCTGATCGGCAATATCACCGGCAGCAACGGCGCGTTTTCTTCGGTCTCCGTCATCCGAAATGAGGTCGGATCCACCTACGGCATCAGCACATTCAGCGGCTCGGCGCTGTACAACGCCATCACCTTCACGACGCTGCTTGGCAAATCGACCTCGACGGCGATCGGGTCTATCGCTGCACTGATCACGGGCTCCGGCACGTTCCTCTCGGAGTTCAACACAAAGTCGGCACCGCGATGAATTGTCGGCGCGGCTCGATCATCCCTCGTCGCCCCGATTGATGAACGATCCCGCGCCGGATCGGCGCCTGCGCATCGGCCTTCTGTCGGGGTCGATGCGGACACACCCGGTTGGTTGGCTCACCATCGCCGGGTTCGAGAATCTGGATCCCGCCCAGCAGACGCTAATCGGTCTTGCCCAGCGAGAAGGCAGCGATCCCATTGCCCGCCGCTTCCGCGCGATCGCGCCGGAATGGCACGACATCAGTGCGCTGGACGACCCGTCCTTGGCGGCACTCTGCCGCGATGACGGCATTGACATTCTGGTCGATCTCGGCGGTTTCGGCGATGCCGGGCGTATCACGGCCTTCACGCATCGGGCCGCACCCGTGCAGATCAAATGGGTCGGCATGCAGACCCACTCCTCCGGCCTGCCGGAGACAGACTGGATCATCACCGACCGCTGGCAAACACCCGCCGGCACCGAGACCCTGTATTCCGAACGACTGCTGCGCCTGCCGGACGGTTACGTCTGCTACAGTCCGCCGCCCTACGCACCCGATCCCGCACCGCTGCCGGCAAGGCGCAACGGCTACGTCACGTTTGGCTGCTTTAACAACATGGCTAAAATAACACCGGCCGCACTCGCGGCGTGGAGCACCATCCTCAACCGCCTTCCCGGCGCACGGCTGGTCCTGAAGACGCACCAGTTCTCCGAAGCGGAACCCTGTGAGCGCATCCGCGCCGTTTTTGCCTCATCCGGCATCAGCCCCGACCGCGTCCAATTACGCGGGTCGTCTCGGCATCGCGAGTTCCTCTCGCAATACAACGACATCGACATTGTCCTGGACCCCTTCCCCTATTCTGGCGGACTGACGACGTGCGAGGCGCTGTGGATGGGTGTACCCACGGTGACGCTGCCGGGAGATACATTCTCCTCACGGCACTCCGTCAGCCATCTGAGCAATGTCGGCCTCGGGGAATGGGTCGCGACTGACCGCGATGATTACGTGCGGCTGGCCTGCGCACGCGCGACGGATCTCGGCGTATTGGAGGGACTCCGGGCGACGCTGCGCGCCCGCGTCAAGGTCAGCCCGCTGTGCGACGCACCGCGCTTCGGGGCCAATCTCGGCGCTGCCCTCCGCGACACCTGGCACGCGTGGTGTGGCGAGAGCAAGTTAACCGCCCAGCAACCACAGGCGCGGATACTTGCGAACGAGAGTTAGGAGTTCCGCCTGTGACCGCCGCTGCCATCGTCGATGTGAACCTGATCGTGCACAACTCGGCACTCACAGTCGGTCTCGCTATCGAATCCGTGCTTTCACAGACCTGGCCGGCGCTTCGCCTCACGGTAATTGACGACGGTTCGACCGATCATACGGCGCAGGTGGCTTCGCACTATGCGGAACAGGATGCGCGGGTCAGCGTAAAGAGAAACCGCTGCAACGGCGGCGCGGTGGCGAACTTTCAGCGTGCCTTCTGGCTCGGGAACGCCGACTTCGTAATGCCGAAATCGGGCGATGACGTGCTGGCGCCGACCTTCATCGCCGAACTGATGGAATTGCTGCTGACGAACCCCGACTGCGCCATGTGCCATGCAGCCGGGCTGATTTTCCATGACGACCAGATCGAACGCGAATATCCGCTCGCTCACCGCCTGCACGCGGTCGATCCCGATCCGTGCGTGCGCGCCCGCTATGTCATGACCCGCTATACGTCATCACCCAGCTTCTGGGGCATCTATCGTCGCGCCGCCGTGGACCGCACCTCCCGCATCTATGGCGGAGCCGGCTGGGACCACGTCTTCCTCGCCGAGATCGCCCTGGCGGGAGAGATCCGCCATGTGCCGGAGCTGCTGTATTGGCGCCGTGACGGCGGCAAGCCGGTACTCCATCTCGCGCGCGCCGCGACGCAACAGGCGCAGAACGGCCTTTCGCCCGACGATGAACTTGGTGATCAACTCTGGCGTGTGCCGCTGATCACCACTGCCTGGCAGCACATTCGCATGCTCGCCACCGCTCGCCTCCCGCTGCAACCGCGCCGCGAACTGATCGCCGAAGTGCCGGAGATCTTCCGCCGCCGCTGGTTCCCGTTGATGCAGCACGAGGCAGAGCAGTTCCGTCTGCAATTGCCGGGGCTGCTGGATAATCTCTCGGGAGTGCCGACAGCCGATGCACGTTGGCAGCTTCACCAATTGATGCGAGTGCAGGAGGCGTGCGCGACCATCATGCCGGAGATCGCCATGCCGTCCATCCCCGCCGGTCTGGAGCTTGCGGCATGATGGATGGGGCAACCACGACGCGCCTGCGCCTCAACATCGGCTGCGGCACCAACCCGCTACCCGGCTGGGTCAACATCGATCGCGTGGCTCGCGCCCCGGGCGTGGTGACCGATATCGACGTGACCACGCTGCCGTTTCCGGACGGCTCGATCGACGAAGTGCTCGCCGAACACGTCTTCGAGCATTTCTCCTTCGCCGAGGAAGGTCTGGTGTGGCTGGAGATGGCGCGCGCATTACGCCCCGGCGGTCGCCTCATCATCGAGGTACCGGAGTTCGAATGGGTCTGCCGCACCTTCCTCGACGCACAGGACGAATGGCGGGATTTCTATGTCGTCGGCCATCCCGACCATTACGCCGGATGCGGACGCAGCCTAGATCAACGCTGGGGCATCCTGCAGACGATGTTCTTCGGCAATCAGAACGGCGCTGGCCAGTTCCATCGCACCGGCTACACGGAAGGCAAGCTGCGGGCGATCGCCACGCAGCTCGGCTTTCAGTCTATCGAAATTGAGCGTGTGTTCAACAAAGGTGGTCAGGCGTTGCGGGCCACGCTGACGCGCTGAACGGGAACGGAATCGTGCGCATCTTCGTCAGCGGCATCGCAGGCTTCCTCGGCAGCCACCTTGCCGAACGCCTGATCTCGCTCGGTCACGACGTCGTCGGCTGCGATTCTCTGCTCGGTGGCGAACTCATCAACGTCCCGCCCGACGCAGAATTTTATCAATACGATTGCCGCGACTTCAACGCGATGTCGAAAGTGCTGCGCGGCTGCGAGGTTGTCTATCACTGTGCGGCCACCGCCTATGAAGGCCTGTCCGTCTTCGCCCCGGCGATGATCATGGACAACATCGTCACCGGTTCGGTCTCGGTGTTTTCCTCCGCGATCGCCAACGGCGCCCGCCGCATCGTGTTCTGCAGCTCGATGGCGCGCTACGGCACGAACAAAACGCCCTTCCTGGAATCGTACCAGCCGCGCCCGCAGGACCCGTACGGCATTGCCAAGGTCGCGGCGGAGCGCGCGCTGACGAATCTGGCGCAGGTGCATGGGCTGGAATACGCCATCGCCGTGCCGCACAACATCATCGGCGCGCGGCAGAAGTTCGACGATCCCTACCGCAACGTCGCCAGCATCATGGCCAACCTGATGCTGCAGGGGCGCTCACCTTACGTCTACGGTGACGGCGAACAGCAGCGCTGCTTCAGTCATGTCGAGGACTGCCTCTCCTGCCTGCTCGAGCTCGGGCTGTCTCGCCGGAGCCTCTGCGGCATTGTGAATATCGGCCCGGATGAGGAATTCGTCTCCATCAACCATCTCTTCCGCCGCTTGAAGGACCACACCGGCTTCGAAGGACAGGCCATCTACCTCAAAGACCGTCCACAGGAGGTGCGCAACGCCGTCTGCAGCAGTGCCCGTGCGCGCGAAATCCTGGGCTATCAGACCCGGCACTCCCTGGATGACGGGCTGCGGGACATCGTGGAGCACATCCGTACCGTCGGCCCCCGCCGCTTCCGCTACCACCTCGATATTGAAATCCGCAACGAACGCACGCCGCGGACCTGGACCGACCGGCTGATGTAAGACCTCGGCTGTTCTAACTCGCAAGCACCAGATCACTCGCCCGCTCAGCGATGGCGATCGTGGCGGCATTCACCATAACGGCAGGAATGTCCGGCATCACCGACGCATCGATCACGCGCAGGCCACTGACGCCATGCACGCGCAGACGCTCATCCACCACCGCGCCAATCGCGCAGGTCCCCACCGGATGATGAAAGGAGTTCGCGGCGCGCCGTACGAACGCGCGCGGTTCCGTGGCCCCCGGATAAACCTCCTTCGCGCGCCAATCCTCGAACGCCCGATCCGCACCGATCTCCCGCGCGAGAGCAACCCCCTCAATCAGACGCTCCAGATCGCCCGGATGAGACAGATACGCCGGATCGATCAGCGCCGGCGCGTGCGGATCGGCGGAGGCCAGAGCCACCTGGCCGCGGCTCGACGGCGCCATCAGACACGGCGTCAGCACATAGGCTGGAGGCGGCAGTGGCCCCACCGTGGGCAGCACGAACGGCAGCGACAGGCACATCACCAAGATCTCCGGCGCTTCGTTCGGATCATCACGCGGCACATACAGCACCGCATCCGCATGATTGTAGTGCGACCGTGGCACGTCGCGCCGCGTCGCATACGCGACGCCCGCAACAAGCAGATGATCCTGCAGATTGCGTCCCACTTCGGATAGATCCTGCACGACGCGCACGCCATGGGAACGCAGCGCGGCCGCCGGGCCTATGCCGGACAGCATCAGCAGGCGGGGCGAGTCGATCGCGCCCGCATACAGCAACACCTCCGCATGAGCGCGCACGCGCCCACCGGAAAGCGCAACCCCGCTGCACCGGCCGTTCTCGATCGTCAGCCCCAGCACTTCTGTCTGCATCAGCAGATCGACAGTCCCGCGTCGCAGTGACCCGAGGTAAGCCGTTGCCCCGTCATCGCGCACGCCGGCGCGAATGCTCAGTTGGTTCCACGCCACGCCTGTCGTCATCGCCCCACCGATATCGGGCGACATCGGGAAACCTTTGTTCCTCGAAGCCTGAACGAACGCGGCGGCCACCGGCGTGCGATCCTTTACATCAGCCAGTGACAGCACGTGCAGCGGCCCATCACCGCCACGCCATTCATCGGCGCCGCCCGAGAATGTCTCCGCCCGTTTGAAATACGGCAGCAGATCGGCGAACCGCCATCCGGCGGGCCAGCGATTGTACAGAGCGTGATGACCCCGCTGATAGGCAAGCGCGTTGATCGTGCTTGATCCGCCCAACACCTTTCCGCGCGGGCAAGTGACGATGCGCCCGCTCATGCCCGCCTGAGGCACGGTCACATAACGCCAATCCACTGCGCTACCCTGCAGCTCCGGCCAGTCCGGCGGACGCGCGATGGCGGGAAGCGTCGCCGGCCCTCCCGCCTCAATCAGCAGCACGCGATGTCCGGCTTCGCCGATCCGGTGCGCCAGCACACAACCCGCGGAACCGGCGCCGACAATGACGTAATCATAGTTGGACCGAAGCGCATCATGTGCCCGCAGCGTCCGCACGCCGGAAGCCCCGCGCGCTGCCTCGTCAATGCCCGACAAAGTCACGCCGATACCCGCCAGCGCGGCGCGGCGGCCGAATTCACTTTGTCGCACGCCCTGCACTCCGGTTGGACATTCATCTGACCCGAAGACTATCATTTCGCGGTACGCGGGAGAAACGGCATGGAGCAGGACTGGAGCGAACATGCGGTGCGGGTTGCCGGTCTGAACCTGCACGTCATGCGCGGCGGGAACGGGCCGACGCTGTTGATCCTGCACCACGATATCGGCACGCCTGATCGTCTTCCCTTCTATGACCAGCTTGCCCAGCGCTTCACCCTGGTGATCCCGCATCATCCCGGATGGGGACGGTCGGAACGTCCGGCCTGGGCCCGCCACGTGCGTGATCTCGCAGCCGTCCACCAATGGTTGCTGGCTGAACTCGACATCTCGCATTGCGCTCTGCTCGGTCTTGGCTTCGGCGGCTGGATCGCCGCCGAGATGGCCAGTTTGTCGCCGCGCCAGTTCAGCCATTTGATTCTGGTGGGCCCCATGGGGATCAAACCGCCGCAGGGCGACATCCTGGACCAGGCAGTGATCAGCTACATCGACTATCCCCAGGCCGGATTTCACGCCGAAGCCGCGTTCCGGGGAGTTTATGGCGATGTCAGCACCGACCAGCTCGAAGCCTGGGACGTCGCGCGGGAGATGTGCTTCCGCGTCGCCTGGAAGCCATACATGTACAACCCGGCGCTGCCCCATCTTCTTGGCGGCGTTCGCTCGCGCAGCATGATCGTGTGGGGCGACGATGACCGCATCGTGCCGATCAGCGCCGCCGAGGCCTACGCCGCGGCGCTGCCCGGTGCGCGGCGCGAAACCATTGCCGCATGCGGGCACTTTGTGGAGATGGAAAAGCCCACCGAACTCGCCCGCCTCGTTACGTCCTTACTGACCTCTGGTTGAGGGAGCGACACCATGCACCTCATGTATTTTACCGAACAACCCATGTCGGCCTACGATGCCGCCAAGGGCCTGGAGTACGGCGCAACCGCACTGACCTTCTCCAACAGCAACTTCGATCCCGTCGCGGGCAGCCGACTCTACAACCAGTATCTGGAAGACTACGTCTACGCCGAGGAATGCGGCGCAGACGGCATCATGCTGAACGAGCATCATAACGCGCCGTTCTGCATGCAGGCCAAGTGCAACGTCTTCGCGTCCATCCTCGCCGCCGCCACCAAGCGCGTGAAGATCGTGCTGCTCGGCAATCCGCTGCCGCTCGCGGAAAATCCCGTACGCCTGGCAGAAGAACTCGCGATGATCGACATGATCTCCAAGGGCCGGCTGGTGTCGGGCTTTGTGCGCGGCGGCGGGCAGGAGCAGCTTGCGACCGGCGTCAATCCCGCATTCAATCGCGAACGCTTCGAGGAAGCGCACGACCTGATAGTCAAGGCCTGGACCCAGCCCGGGCCGTTCCGCTGGGAAGGCACGCATTATCAGCACCGCGTCGTCAATCCCTGGGCTGTCCCGTTGCAGAAGCCCTATCCGCGCGTCTGGATTCCCGGTGTGCTTTCAAGAGAAACCGTCATCTGGGCAGCGCGCCACCGCTACCCCTATATCGCCCTCAACACCTCCGTCGACGCCACGCGTACGATCTGGGACCTCTACACCAAATCCGCGGCGGATGCCGGCTACATCGCCGGGCCGGAAAACTTCGGCTACCTGATCCGTGTTCACGTCCAGGACAATGAGGAAAAAGCCATCCGCAACGCCCGTCAGTTCATGTGGATGCAGGGTGAGTTCACAGGCCTCGCCCATCCCGTCTGGGCCAATCCGTCCGGCTATTTCTCGCCGTCCGGTCGCCGCAACTTTGTCGAGTTCGCCGTCGGGCGCGCCAAGAATCCGCGTGGCCAGATGACGTTCGAGGAACAGCTTGCCAGCACCATGATCATCGCCGGAACGCCCGACACGGTCATCCCGCGCCTGAAGACGCTGATCGAACATACCCGTCCGGGGATCATGGCCTTCTGGGCCAACGACGGCTCGGTGAGCCCCGAGGACACGCGAACCTGCATCCGCTTGCTCTGTGAGGATGTGATGCCCGCCATCCGCGAACACGGCAAATCCCTGGGTCTGAACAGCCCGTTCGAGGCCGACGCGCCGGTCAGCATCGATCACGGGGCTCCCGCGGCGCGCGTGGCGGCGGAATAAACGGCACGTTTCGACTGACGCAGCGGCCCATGGAAATTGGCCGATCAGGTGGACGGTGTTGGATGGGAGGTGGATGGCGACCGGAAGGCAGCGCTATCGGCCCGCTCCGGGTTCTGCTGGCCGCGTCGCTTGTCGTGCCCCTCGTGCTGTTCACCACATTCGCTTGGATCAACTATCGGTCTGACCTTACCGAGGTGCGGCAGGAACTCGTGCGCACCAGTCAGATCGCGCGTGAGCATGCGATCAAGGTTCTGGAAGCGCAGAACGAAGTCGGCGCGCGCGTGGACGACCTGGTGCGTGATCGCACGGAAACCGAGCTCCGTGCTTCCGAACCGGCGGTCCATGACGCCTTGAAAGAGATTGCCGCCGATCTTCCCGACATCAGCAGCGTGATGATAATCGGCCGGTCGGGCGTCCCGGTCGCCAGTGCAGCCGTGTTTCCTGCTCCGCAAGATATCAATTTCAGCGCCGATCCCTTCTTTCGCGCCGTCGAAAACGGATACCGCGGCACCTTCGTCGACTTGCTGCAGATCGGCGCCGTGAGCCATCGCCCCTTCTGGGGCTTTGCGCGTGCCTGGAACGGTCCCGGCGGACGGTTTGAAGGCGTCATCGTCGTCGGCGTTTTGCCGGCGGTATTCGAGAATTTCTATCGCGCGATGATCGGCAGCAATGCAGCCGGCCGAGGCGAGATCATCGGCCTCGTGCGTGCGGATGGACAGATCATTCTTCGCTATCCGCCCTTGGATGCCGCCTCCGGTTCGAAACTATCCGCCGATAGCCCGTTCCTGCGCAGCGTCGCGGCGCAGCCGGAACACGGCACATTCTACGGGCGCGCCAGCGGCGTCGGAGCGGTCAGGCGGCTCTACGCCTATCAGAAAGTGAGTGGCTACGCGCTCTATGTCGTTGCCGGCCAGAGTATGGCCGTCATTACGGCGGACTGGGCCCGGTTCATGGCAAGCCATCTGGTCTTCGGCATCCCTGCGACTCTGGCGCTGTTCCTCATCACGTTGACGGCGCTTCGACGCACGCAACAGAAAGATGAGACTTTGGCGCAATTGCGTGCGGAGATGCAGCGGCGGGAGGAAGCGGAGGCCGCACTGATGCAACGCCAGCGCCTCGACGCCGTTGGGCAGATGACCGGCGGCATCGCCCACGACTTCAACAATCTGCTCACCGTTGTGATGGGCAATCTCGAGATTCTCGACAGGCGTGCGAACGACCCCGATCGTGTCCGCCGAATCGCCGCCAATGCCATGCTTGCCGCGCGACGAGGCGCCGAAGTGACCAACAAGCTCCTGGCCTTCTCGCGCCGGCAGCTCGTGCGTCCGGAAATGATCGACCTCAACCACCGGCTGCTGGAGTTCAAGCCGCTGCTGGACCACGCAGCCGAGGCTGCCTCGCTGCAACTGGATCTCGATCCAGACACGAGTCAGGTCCTGCTTGATCCGGGCCAGTTTGAAGCGGCCGTTATCAACCTTGTGGCCAATGCACGCGATGCCGTCGCGTCGGCGGGGCGGATCGTCATCTCGACGTCCAACATCAGGCTGTCGGATGCAGACAGGCAAGGATTGCCCTCAGGCGACTATGTGCGGGTCGCCGTTGCGGACGACGGCCCTGGCATGGACGCGGCCACCACGGCCCGCGCCTTCGAACCGTTTTTCACGACGAAGGATGCAGGCAAAGGGACCGGCCTGGGCCTTAGTCAGGTGTACGGCTTCGCGAAACAGGCCGGAGGCGATGTGTCGATCTCATCCGCTCCGGGGATGGGCACCACGGTCGAGATCCTGCTTCCCCGCGCCTCCAGCAGTGCCCCCGCCATCCAGGCGCGCCCTGAGCTGCTGCCCCTCCGCCAGGCGCGTGAGGGCGAGGTGATCCTGGTCGTGGAAGACGAACCGGCTGTCAGGCAACTGGCGATCGAAAGCCTGCGAGACCTCGGCTACGAGACGCTCGACGCGGCCAACTCGGCGGACGCGCTCGATCTCCTCCGAGGCGACACGCGCGTGGATGTCATGTTCTCGGACGTCATCATGCCCGGTGGGATGAATGGGTTGCAGCTGGCGGTGGAGGCACGCCGGCTACGACCTGGTTTGAAGGTTCTGCTGGCATCCGGCTACGCCCCGACTATCTTCGGCGGCAACGTACCGCAGGACGTGCCGCTGATCACCAAGCCCTATAATCAGAACCAGCTGGCCACGCAGCTTCTGGCCGTGCTGAGTTCCTGATCCTACACCACGGTTTTCAGAAACTCGCTGAGCTTGACGGCGGCAGTCATTTTATCGGTCTTATCCAGCGCCGCGAGTTCGGCGGCCAGCCGGTCCATGGCAGCCTCATAGATCTGCCGTTCGCTGAAGCTCTGGTCTGGCTGTCCGGCATTGCGATGCAGGTCGCGCACGACCTCTGCGATCGCCAGCGGATCACCCGAGTTGATCTTCGCCTCGTATTCCTGCGCGCGGCGGGACCACATCGTCCGCTTCACCCGCGCGCGGCCCCGCAAAACGGCCAGTGCCTCTTCGAACAGCTTACGGGTGGCCAGCTTGCGCAGACCTGCGGTGCGCGCCTTGGAGACGGGCACCCGCAAGGTCATGCGATTTTCTTCGAAGGTGATGTGGATCAGTTCCAGCTTGTGGCCCGCGATCTCCTCGATGGCGATGCGTTCCACCTTGCCGACGCCATGGGTCGGATAGACCACATGGTCCCCTTCCTCGAATATTTCGGCCTTGGCCATGGGCCGCGGCGGAAATTGGCGGCCGGGGGGCATCGAGTGCCGAGGCGGTGAGGCCGGCGAGGCTGGCGAGGCTGGCGCTGTCTCCGCCGCCGGCTCTGGAGCCTCGGGCTTGGGGTCGGCTTCAGCCTCCGGCATAGGCGGAGCTGGTGGCGGGGAGAGATCCTGCGCCTCGACCGGCGGGGGCGGCGAGGGCTCAGCCGGAGCTTCGACAACCGGCAGGGGCGGCGCCGCTGCCGGAGGAACCGGAGCCCCGGCCTGCGTTTCGGATACCTCTGGCTGAACAGGGCGAGGTTCGGCGGGCGCGACTTTCGGGGTCTTCGCGACTGGTACGGGCTTCAGAACCGGTTTGGCCGACTTCGCTGGAGCGGCCGGTTTGGCAGCCGGTTTGGGCTTGGGAGCAGGCTTGACGGTGATTTTCTTCACAGGTGCGGCGGCTTTCGGGGGCTTGCGTACCGGGGCACTCGCGGGCGCAGCATGCTTGTGAGCCGGTGCTGCGCTCGCCGCCGCCCGGCTTTTGACAATCGGTTTGGAGGCAGGGCGCGCCGGCTTGCTCCCGGATTTGCCGCCGGCACTTTTGGCGCGGCGAACCGACGAGGAGGTTGCCTTGGCCTTCGCGCTTGACACGTCTTTTCTTCCCCTCATTGGCACTTCAATAGGTTACAAAGGCGAGCATCGCCGTGCCGCCCTGAGCCGACCGAGCTACCTGGAAAGGCTGCGACGACCCTGCCGCCGCTGCAATCTATATAACACAGAACTTGGGGGTCGTCAGGGGGGGGTGACCTCAGGCAGCTCGAGCGCCGTCATCATTTCCACCCATTCGCGCCGGCTGAGGCCGCTTTCAGCCTGTCCCACATGCTCGCCGGCCAGCATCCGCCGCAGCACCCCCAGCATCGGGGCGGAGAAGGAGACCGCGCCCAGCCGGTAATCCACGAAAGCCCGGCAGGCGAGCGGGACCCAGGCCCGCACCGTCTCCAGCATCGCCTCGGCATAGGCCCGGATCTCGTATTGCGCATGAGGATCGGCGCGCAACACCAGGAAATTAAACAAGTTATGGAGGTCAATCTTCCAGTACCACTGCGTGTAGGTGTTGAGCGTCAGGTTCATCCGCGCGAGTTCGCGGGCCAGCCCGAGCCGCGACGCATCGGTCTCCTCGTTCAGCATCGCCAGATAATGGTCGTGGCAGCGTTCGGCATCGGCGCGGAGCAGGTCCAGCACCCACGCTGCCTCGGCACCGTCCAGTACGGCGCCGCGGCCCTGACGATTGACCGCGGACTGCGCCGCCAGGTGAGCCGGGTCCGGAATGTAGAACTCGCGGTCGAGGACGGAGTAACGCGCCGAATATTCGTTCACATTCGCGGTGCGATGCCGGATCCATTGCCGCGCTACGAAGATCGGCAGCTTCACATGATACTTGATCTCGCACATCTCGAACGGGGTGGAGTGCCGGTGCCGCATCAGATAGCGGATCAAGCCCTCGTCCTGCTGCACGCGCTTCGTGCCCCGCCCGTAGGAGACACGGGCCGCCTGTACGATCGCCGAGTCGTCGCCCATATAGTCGATCACCCGAAGGAATCCGTGATCGAGCACGGGGATGGCCTGGAACAGCATCGCCTCCAGAGCCGGGACGGTAGGACGCAGTGTGGCTGAATGCTCCGCCCGGGCGGACTCGATCTCCGCTGACTGATCATGGCTGAGCGGCATCATCCGACTCCACTTTCGCTGATCTGTCACCTATATCCCGTATCGCCGGCTTGCCGGCTATGGCGATAAACGGTGTGTGGAATAAGCGTAGTGGACCCGGGGGCAGTGCCCGGCGCCTCCACCAGTTCTGTTCATCCGATTGACGCCCCGCACCTGCGGCGCTTCTCGATCGGATGAATGGCGATATGGGGGCGAAACAGGCTCGACACGCGCGGTAAAGACATATCTTTTGCCCGGCATGGTTCCGCCGTTATCGGGCCATTGATACGTGCCAACGACAATGAGGCACTCGCTATCGCTGCGTAAGCGATAAGCGCGGTTCGGGGGGCACCGGGCAACAGAAGCCCCCCACTTCCTTTGCAAACCGGCGTGCCCGCCGTGCGTCATAGTCCGGAAACACTGGTTCGCTAACGGCCATTCGCGCTATGGACACATCAATGACCGACGAACAGCAAAACCCCGTCGAAAGCCTGCTTCCGTACGACGAGTGGACCGAAGTGGCCATGCGCGCAGTTGTGGTGCGCGCCCTGGCCCATGTCGCCGCCAACGGCCTGCCGGGGGATCATCATTTCTACCTGACCTTCCGCACCGACCATCCGGGCGTGGTCATGCCGCCCCGGCTGCGCGCCCAGTACCCGCAGGAAATGACCATCGTCCTGCAGCACCAGTTCTGGGATCTGAAGATGGACGAGGAAGCGGGGTTGATCAGTGTCGGCCTGTCCTTTGGCGGCGTGCCGTCCACGCTGGTCGTTCCTGTCGGCGCCGTGGCCGCCTTTGCCGATCCGTACGTGCGCTTCGGCATGCGGTTCCATCCTGAGAACGAAGTGCCCGAGGAGACGCCTGCTCCGGAGCCGGAAACGGATTCGCCGGAGCAGGAGCCGGTTGTGCCGGAGCCGCAGGTGGTCAGTCTGGACGCCTTCCGTCGGCGTGGTCCAAAAGCCTGACCGACTAGTCAGGGACTTCGCCCGATGAACGCTCCGATGCCGCGGCCGGAAGGCTTCGCCTACGCCCCCATGTTCCCGTTAGGGCCGGACCAGACCCAGTATGACCGTTTGCCGCTGGAAGGCGTCCGCGCCTCGGTCTGCGACGGGCGAAGCGTCCTCCATATCGCCCCCGAGGCACTGACCGAACTCGCTTTTCGCGCCTATCACGAGGTCTCCCACAAGCTCCGCCCCGGGCATCTGGCCCAGCTCCGCGCCATACTCGACGACCCCGAGGCTTCGGCCAACGACCGCTTCGTCGCCCTCGATCTGCTCAAGAATGCCGTCATCGCCGCCGACGGTGTGCTGCCCATGTGCCAGGATACCGGCACCGCGCTGGTCTTCGGCAAGAAAGGCCAGCGTGTCTGGATCGACGGCAACGAGGAAGAAGCCCTCGCCCGCGGCGTCTTCCGCACCTACACCGAAACCAACCTGCGCTACTCCCAGATGGCACCCCTCTCGATGTTCGATGAGGTGAACACCGGTACCAACCTGCCGGTACAGTTCGACATCATGGCCGCCCCCGGTGAGGACCACGCCGACGAGCTTCACCTGATGTTCGTCGCCAAGGGCGGCGGTTCGGCCAACAAGACCTTCCTGTTCCAGGAAACCCGAGCGATCCTCTCGCCCGAGCGACTGGTGAAGTTCCTGGAAACCAAGCTCAAGACGCTCGGCACCTCGGCCTGCCCGCCCTATCACCTGTCCATCGTCATCGGTGGTACTTCGGCCGAGCTGACCCTCAAGACCGTGAAGCTCGCCTCCACGCGCTGGCTCGACAACCTGCCCACCACAGGAAGCCGTGCCGGCCATGCCATCCGCGACACCGCGTTCGAGCAGAAGGTGCTGGAGCTGACCCGTGGTTTCGGCATCGGCGCCCAGTTCGGCGGGAAGTATTTCTGCCACGATGTGCGGGTGATCCGCCTCCCACGCCATGGCGCCAGCCTGCCCGTCGGCATCGGCGTATCGTGCAGCGCCGACCGCCAGATCCTGGCCAAGATCACGCCAGACGGCATCTTCCTCGAGCGGCTGGAATCCGACCCGGCTCGCTACCTTCCGGCGCCGCGCGCCGAGGAGGAAACGGACAAGCCGGTCCCTATCGATCTCAATCGGCCGATGCCCGAGATCCTGCGTCAGCTCTCATCCTATCCGGTGAAGACCCGGGTCGCGCTGACCGGCCAGATGATCGTCGCCCGCGACATCGCCCACGCCAAGCTGAAGGAGCGGCTCGACGCCGGACAGGGCCTGCCCGACTATTTCAAGAGCCACCCGGTCTACTACGCCGGCCCGGCCAAAACCCCCGAGGGCTACGCCACCGGCAGCTTCGGCCCCACCACCGCGGGCCGTATGGACAGCTACGTCGCGGACTTCCAGGCCGCCGGCGGATCAATGGTCATGCTGGCCAAGGGAAACCGCTCGGCCGCCGTGCGCGAGGCCTGCAAGCGCTACGGCGGCTTCTATCTCGGCAGCATCGGTGGCGCCGCTGCCAGCCTGGCGCGGGACTGCATCCGCAAGGTCGAGGTGCTAGAGTATGCAGAACTCGGCATGGAAGCGATCTGGCGCATCGAGGTCGAGAACTTCCCCGCCTTCATCGTGACCGACGACAAGGGCAACGATTTCTACGAGGGCCTGACCTAATCCTCATTCTGGGCATCGATGCCTCCTGGAAACAGGACGGCAGTTCCGGCGTCGCGCTGCTTCGGGCCGATGAGGCACGCGCAACATGCCTCGCGCTGGAGAGTGTGACCGGACTTTACGCATCGGAGCTGATAGCGCGATACGGCGCGCCCGATGTGGTCGCCATCGACATGCCGCTCGCGGCCGGCCCGATTACAACACGCCGGGCCGCGGACAACGCCATCTGCACGGCTTTCGCCGCGGCGCAGGCGGCCGTGCATGACCCCGTCCTGATGCAGCCTGGTCTGGCGGACCGCATCCGTGCCGATTTCGCTACGGCCGGCTACCATCTTGCAGTGGCCGGCCATACCGCGATACCCGCGCTGATCGAGACCTATCCCCACCCGATCATGATGCAGCTTTGCCGCAGCGCCCGCCGTGTTCCCTACAAGGCGGGCAAGACGAGAATCTACTGGCCCGAACTGGATGTGACGGAACGCCGCGATCGGCTGCGCGACGTATGGAAGCGAATCCATGCCGCTCTTGCAGAACGGGTGACGGTAAGCCTTCCGGATCTGAACCTGGTGTTCGCCCACAGCTTTGCCGCGCTCAAGCCTTTCGAGGACCGGCTCGACGCACTCGCCTGCGCCCTCGCGGGTCTGGCCTTCGCCCGGGGCGAGGCGGTCCCATACGGTGACGACTTCGCCGCGATCTGGCTGCCGCGCGGCGCCCAATCCTACCGGGAATGGGCGGCATGATGCGCCCGGCGAAATCCGTGGGCTGGGCCGCGCTGGTCTGCTTCCTGGGACTGATCCCGCTGGCCAATTGGATGATCCTCCATATCGGCACCGTCTGTCCCCCCGGCGGTCCTTGCCTGCTTCCCGTCGCACCCGGCATCCTCGCGCCTTCGGGCGTCATCACCGTCGGTGCGGCCCTGGTGCTGCGCGATGTGGTGCAGCGCTGCCTGGGCGCGCCCTGGAGCCTGGGCGCGATAGCCGCCGGCACGTTGCTGTCGGCCCTGGTCGCACCGGCCGCGCTGGTCGTTGCATCGGGAACCGCCTTCGCCCTCAGTGAGGTCGCGGATTTCGCCGTGTATACCCCGCTGCAGCGGCGGCGGTTGGTGCTGGCGGTCATCGCCTCGGCCTGCGTGGGGCTAACGATCGATTCCATCGTGTTCCTGACGCTGGCTTTCGGCAGCCTGCAATTCCTGGCCGGCCAGATCATCGGCAAGCTGTGGGCCGTCGTGGTGAGCATCCCGCCCATCCGACTGCTTCGCCGGGTCGCACCCGCGCCAGCCTGAGCCTTCCATGACCCGGCTTGCCCTGCTCCATCATCTCGGTTTCGCGCTCACGCTGGCGCTGCTGTCCGCCGGCACGGTGCGGCTGATGATCTCCGCCCGGCTGCTGGATCATCCAAACGAGCGCAGTTCCCACGACCGGCCGACGCCGAAGGGCGGCGGCGTCGGCATCGCGGTGGCGTTCCTGGTCGGCATCGTGGTGCTGTACCTGGTCGCGTCGTTCTCGCGCATCGCCGACCAGTATTTCCTCGGCGTGATCGCGGCGTCGGTCGGGATCGCGGTGGTCGCGTTCCTCGACGACATGTTCGACTGGCCCTTCACGGTGAAGCTGGGGGCGCAGCTTCTGGCCGCACTCGCTGCCGTCGGCACCGGGGTCTATGTGCAGAACTACCGGGTGCCTTACCTGGGGCCGCTGTATGTCGGTTGGATCGGCGGTCCGGCGACGCTGGCCTGGATCATCTTCGTCACCAACGCGGTGAACTTCATCGACGGGCTGAACGGGCTCGCCGGCGGCGTGTGCCTGATCGCGGCGGGATTCCTGGCCGGCATTGCGGGGTTCGAAGGAAGCTGGTTTGCCTATTTCACCGGGCTTTTGTTGACGGCCGGTCTAGCGGGGTTCCTCCCGTTCAACTTCCCTCGGGCGCGTATCTTCATGGGGGATGTCGGCAGCCAGTTCTGCGGGTTCGTTCTGGCGATGCTGGGCGTCGTGGCTGGCCGGTTCGACGGCACGGAACTGTCGCTGCTTCTGGTGCCCATGCTGCTGTCCGGCGTGCTGTTCGACGTGGCCTTCACCCTGGCGCGCCGCGCCGTGGCGGGAGAGAACCTGGCCGCCGCGCATCGCGGTCACCTCTATCAGGTGGCCCAGCGCTCGGGCATGTCCGCCGTCTCGGTCACGCTGGTGCATTGGGGGTTCGCGGCCTTGGGCGGCGGGGCGTGCATCGTGTTCCTGGCCGCGCCCACGCCGGTGAAGCCGTTCATTCCGCTCGCGCTCGGCGTGCCACAATTGGCTTGGCTCGGATATGTGGCGCATCGCGTAAGGCTGGCCGGAATCACGCGGTGGTAAATTCGAATCCATAGGATTCTCAGTTTTGCCGCGTGCAGGGTTCGAGGGGGCCGCCCGCGAAACAAGAGTCACCTTGCGGGCGGCCATGGATTGCGCGAAGGCTTGCACATGCGAATGCTACGTTTTCTGCCGCTGCTCGCCTGCCTGCTCGCCGGGACCGCCGCAGCCCAATCCTTGCCGTCCGCATCCTTCACCCCAGCGCAGCGGGCCGAGATCGTGCGGATCGTACGCGACGCCCTCAAGCAGGATCCCTCGATTCTGCGCGACGCTGTTAACGCGCTGCAGGCTGACGAAGCCAAGCAGCAAGCGGATGCAGTGCTCGCGCATTCCGACAAGCTGATTACGCCCGCCGACCCGATCGAGGGTGACCCGCATGCGCCGGTGACGATCGTGGAGTTCTACGACGTCCGCTGCCCCTATTGCCGCCGCATGGAACCCGACATGGCGCGCCTGCTCGCGCAGGATCACGACGTGCGGGTGGTCTATAAGGACCTGCCGATCCTGGGGCCGCCAAGCATCCTGGCCTCACGCGCACTGCTGGCCGCGCAGAAGCAGGGCGGATATCTGAAGCTGCGGACGCTGCTGATGCAGGCGCCCCCGACGATAACGGAAGATACCATCAAGCAGGCCGCCGCACAGGCGGGGCTGGATTGGGCGAAGCTGCAACAGGACATGAAAGATCCGGCAATCGAGGCGCGGCTGAATGCCAACCTGCAACTGGCGCGGGATGCCGGGATCGACGGCACGCCGGCCCTGCTGATCGGCAAGCAGTTCGTGTCCGGTGCGATTCCCCTGGCGGAGCTGGAACAAGACGTGGCGACCGCGCGGACGGAGTAGACACGGGCCCTTCTCGCTCACGCCCGGGTGGCTTGATGGATCATGAGGCGGCGTAGGAAGTCTATGATCCGAAGCGGCTGCATTCCGCGGTCGCCAGGAAGAACGTCACATGGAGATCTGCAAGACCATCGCGGCATTTCGCGCGGCGCGCGTGCGTTTTTCCCAGCTGGGCGTCGTGCTGACCATGGGCTTCCTGCACGATGGGCATCTGAGTCTGGTAAGGCGCGCCAAGGCTGAGTGCGGGAATGCGGCGGCGACGATTTTCGTCAATCCGAAACAATTCGGTCCGCATGAAGACTTCGGACGCTATCCGCGGGCGCTGCCTCGCGATCTGGAACTGTTGCAGGCCGCCGGCACGGATCTGGTCTTCGTGCCCGAGGTCAGCGAGATCTATCCGGACGGTTTCGACGCGAGAATCGAAATCGGCGGCGTGACCAAACGTCTGGAAGGCGAGATCCGGCCCGGGCATTTCGCCGGCGTCGCCACCGTTGTGGCCAAGCTGTTCAACATCACGCAGCCGACCAAAGTCTATTTTGGCCAGAAGGACGCCCAGCAATGCGTGGTGGTTCAGAAAATGGTGCGCGACCTGAACTTTCCCTGCGAGGTGGTGGTCTGTCCCACCGTCCGGGAGGCGGATGGCCTCGCGATGAGCAGTCGCAACGCATATCTAACCCCGTCGCAGCGAGAGCGTGCCGGTCAGTTATTCCGCGCGCTGGAGGCGGCCAGGGCACGCTACGACGGCGGTGAACGTGATGCGGAAACGTTGCGTGCAGTGGTCCGTGCGGGTGTCGCCGACATCCCGGAGGCGAAGGTGGACTATGTGAGCATCGCCGACCCGGAGAGTCTGGAAGAGCTCGATCAGGCGCGCGCCGGGGCGCTGGTGCTGATTGCGGTGCGGCTCGGCGCGACGCGGCTGATCGATAATATCCGGCTATAGGAGGACGCGTAGATCTTTTCCGCTTTGCGTCGTGGGGGCTTTACTGATCCGGATATCTCTACTATGTTGGAGATATGGAGAGATCGGAGGCCATTGCCGCTTTGGGCGCTCTCGCCCAGGAAACGCGGCTTGATATCTTCCGCCTTCTGGTGCAGGCGGGGCCGGACGGCCTGGCCGCCGGTCAGATCGGTGAACGGCTCGGGCTGCCCTCCGCGACGCTCGCCTTTCATCTCAAGGAACTGAAGAACGCGAAGCTCGCGCGCTGCACGCGAAACGGGCGCTCGCTGATCTACGCGGCCGAATATCCCGTGATGAACGCGCTTCTGTTTTTCCTGACCGAGAATTGCTGCGGCCGCGGCGTGATCGATTGCCTGCCGATTTACGCGCCTGACGAAGCCGGAACCTCCACCCCCGCGAAAAGGAAATGCTGACCATGGCAAACCAGCCGTTCGGAACCACCGAAATCAAGGAAATGGTTCGCGCGCGCTACGGCGGCATCGCGGAAGGGTCTGCGTCGTCATGCTGCGGCACGTCGGCGGTCAGTAACCAGGCACGCGAGATGGGTTACTCGGCTGATGAACTCGCGGCCGTGCCCGAAGGCGCGAATCTCGGCCTCGGCTGCGGCAACCCGCAAGCCATCGCAGCCATGCAACCCGGCGAAGTCGTCATCGATCTCGGCAGCGGCGCGGGCTTCGATTGCTTTCTCGCCGCGCGCCAGGTCGGCCCGACCGGTCATGTGATCGGTGTCGATATGACCCATGAGATGCTGAAGAAAGCCCGTGAGAACGCAGCCAAAATTGGTGCGGCGAATGTCGAGTTTCGCCTTGGCGAATTGGAACACCTGCCGATCGCCGACAATACCGCCGACGTGATCCTGTCGAACTGCGTCATCAATCTTGTTCCTGACAAACAGCAGGTGTTTCGCGAGGCGTTCCGCGTCCTGAAGCCCGGCGGCCGGCTGGCGATTTCGGACGTGGTGAACACCAGGCCCCTGACGCCCGATCTCGCTGCGGATCGCGCGCTGATCTGCGGCTGCGTGGTCGGCGCGGCCCCCGCATTGGAAGTCGAAGCCTGGCTGCAAGCGGCCGGATTTCGCGACGTGCGGGTGATCGTGAAACCAGACAGCCGCGAGATGATCGCAAGCTGGGCGCCCGGGCGCGGCATCGAGGATTTTGTTGCCTCTGCGATCATCGAGGCCCGCAAACCGCTGTCTGGCGCTGAAGCGGCATGCTGTGAAAGCAGTTGCTGCGGATAGCGCCTGCCATGTGAGCGGGTAACCCGACCCACCCTCGTCCCGACTGTTGCCGCCGGAAGGTCGACATGCCGAGCGTCGCCGTCATAATCGCGACGCTTGGCGTCGGACAGATCTTTGCGTGGGGATCGTCGTATTATCTTCTCGCCGTGCTGGCGAAGCCGATTACGGACGATACCGGGTGGCCGCTGGGGTGGGTGATCGGCGGGGTTTCCCTCGGCCTGCTGGTGGCGGGGCTGGTTTCACTATGGGTTGGACGCACGATCGGCCGGCACGGTGGCCGCTTCGTGCTCGCGAGCAGCACGGTTCTGCTCGCAACAGGGTTGGGCATACTGGGGATCGCGCACACGATCGTTGTCTATTTCGTGGCGTGGCTCATCATTGGGGCGGGCATGGGAGCCGGGCTCTACGACCCGGCCTTCGCCACGCTCGGCCGTCTCTATGGCGAGGCGGCGCGGCCGGCGATTACCAAGCTCACGCTGTTCGGTGGTTTTGCCAGCACCGTTTGCTGGCCGCTATCGGCATTTCTGGTGACGCATGTTGGCTGGCGCGGCACGTGTTTCGCCTATGCGGCCTTCCATGTGACCGTAATGCTCACGCTTTATCTCAGCGTGGTGCCGCGCGGGAGCGAACGCCCCCACGAGCACATAACGAACGTGGGATCCGGGAGCATCCGGTCAGCGTCGCGGGTTGCGAACACCCGCTTCTTCTTCGGTCTGCTGGCAACCGCAATTACGCTGAGCGCTGTCATCTCGACGCTTCTCTCTGTTCATTTGCTGACCATTCTTCGGTCGCGCGGCATTGATCTTGCCGCCGCGGTCGCGCTCGGGGCGCTGGTTGGCCCGTCTCAGGTCGGCGCTCGAACGATCGAGCTGTTCATTGCGCGTCACCATCATCCGATCTGGACGAAGATTGCGTCGACCCTTCTGGTGGCGACTGGCGTGGGCGCCCTGTGGATATCGCTGCCGGTGCTTGCGGTGCCGCTTGTTTTGTACGGAGCAGGGATTGGGCTGGAGTCGATTGCGCGGGGCACGCTACCGCTGGTTCTGTTCGCGGGGCCGCGATATGCGGCGATCATGGGACGGTTGGCGATGCCGAGCCTGATCGCGCAGGCGGCGGCCCCTTCGATTGGGGCTGCGCTCCTGAGTGCGTACGGTGCGAAGGGGGTGCTTGCGACGCTAACGACTGTGGCCGTCGTCAACTTCGTGTTTTCCGTCACAATGTTCGTCATCCTGAAGCGATCCGGCGAGATAGTCTGACGGACCAAGCCGTTACGGGGGCGGTGCCGACTTAGCGCGGCAACGCATCGAAGCGGCCGGTCGCGTCCCGACGGAGGAACGCGCCCGCCCATTACATTTCGCGGACAGACTTGCGGCCGGGCGACGTTTCTGCCAAATTGGAACCATGGAATTGTCGGAAGCCGTAAGCGCCTTCGCCGCCTTGTCCGTGGATACACGGCTCAACCTGCTGCGCCTGCTGCTGGCCGAGGGCGCAAGCGGGCTGCCGGCCGGCGACCTCGCGGCCCGCCTGGGTCTGCCCGCCTCCACCACCTCGTTCCATCTCGCCGCACTGGAACGGGCGGGCCTGACGCAATCGACCCGCCAGGGGCGCCAGATCATCCATGCGGCGCGGATCGCGGGATTGCGGCAGTTGCTTGCCTTCCTGACCGAGACTTGCTGCAGCGGCCGCCCGGAGCTGTGCGGCGACATCGCCCGGCTGCTTCCCCCCATACCAGACGAGGACAAAGGCATGACACCGGCCTTTAACGTGCTGTTCCTTTGCACGCACAACTCGGCCCGCTCGATCATGGCCGAGGCGATCCTCAACAAGATCGGAGCTGGCCGGTTCCGTGGCTACTCCGCCGGCTCCCAGCCAATCGCCGCGCCGCTGCCCGAGGTGATCGACAAACTGCGCGCGTTCGGCCACGAGACCGAGGGGCTGCGCAGCAAGTCCTGGGATGAGTTCACCGGGCCAAGCGCGCCGCAGATGGATTTCGTTATCACCCTGTGTGACACGCTGGACGGTCCGGCCTGCCCTGATTTCGGGGAGTTAGCCGTGACCGCGGCCTGGCCGCTGCCCGATCCGGCCAAGTTCACCGGCAGTGCGGTCGAGCGTTCGGCATTGCTGAACGAGCTCTACGCCAGCCTGTACCGGCGGCTTGAAATCTTTATATCGTTGCCATTCGCCTCGCTCGACCGCATGGCAATGAAAGCGCGGCTCGACGATATTGGCCGCGGGATCCGCGCCCCCGCCGGAGCGCGCTGACGATGCGCGTCGGCATCAACGGCATGGGGCGCATCGGCCGCCTCGCGCTGCGCGCCGCCATGGGTGGCATTTACCGGCCGGCCGACGATCCGCGCGCCGGAAATCGCCTGGACGTCGTACACGTCAACGAGCTCCAGGGCGGCGCGGCGACCACCGCTCACCTGCTTGAGTTCGACAGCATCCATGGCCGCTGGCACGAGCGGTTCAGCGCCGAAGACGACCGCGCCATTCATATCGGCGATCATCGCATCGGCTTCAGCAGCGCACCGACGGCGGAAGGCGTCGCCTGGGCCGACATGGGCTGCGACATCGTCCTGGAATGCACGGGCAAATTCCTGAAAGCGGAGCAGTTGGCCGGTTACTTCCAACGCGGCGTCCAACGCGTGATCGTCGCCGCGCCGGTGAAAGAGGCCGCCGCCCTCAACATCGTCGTCGGCGTCAATGATGATCGCTACGACCCGCGCGAGCACCGGCTGCTGACCGCTGCGTCCTGCACGACGAACTGCCTCGCGCCCGTGGTGAAGGTGCTGCATGAGGCGGTCGGCATCCGGCATGGCCAGATCACCACGATCCACGATCCGACCAACACCAACGTGATTGTAGATGCACCGCATAAGGATCTGCGGCGAGCCCGTTCGGCCATGCTGTCGCTGTCGCCCACGACGACGGGCAGTGCGACCGCCATTGCCCTGATCTACCCCGAACTCAAGGGCAAGCTGAACGGCCATGCGGTGCGTGCGCCGGTGCTGAATGCCAGCCTCACGGATTGCGTGTTCGAGATGGCGCGGACGGTGACGGTCACCGAAGTCAACGACCTGTTCCGTCACGCCGCGGCCGGGCCATTGGCCGGCATCCTCGGTTTCGAGCCGCGCCCGTTGGTTTCGGTTGATTATGCCAACGATCCGCGCAGCGCCATCGTGGACGGCCTCAGCACCATGGTCACCGATGAAACGCTGCTCAAGGTCTATGCCTGGTACGACAACGAGGTCGGCTACGCCTGCCGGATGGTGGACCTCGCCAATATCGTCATCGAGCGGGGGGTCTGATGTCTTCCGGGGTCCGCAACTACGCCATCGTCACCACCGCGTATTTCCTGTTCACCATCACCGACGGCGCGTTGCGCATGCTGGTGCTGCTGCACTTCTACAGCCTTGGCTACACGCCATTCATCCTCGCCTTCATGTTCCTGCTCTATGAAACGGCCGGCATCTTCGCCAATGCCGGCGGCGGCTGGATGGCGTCGCGCTTCGGCATCCCGCGCATGCTGATGGCCGGACAAATCGCGCAGATCTGCGCCCTGTGCATGCTGTCGGCGCTGCAGCCGGCCTGGGGCGCGGCGATGTCGGTCGCTTGGGTCGTGCTGGCTCAGGGCGTGGCCGGCGTCGCCAAGGACCTGACCAAGACCTCATCCAAAAGCGCGATCAAGGCGTCGTCGACCCAGGACATGGGGCAGTTGTTCCGCTGGGTTGCCTGGTTCACCGGATCGAAGAACGCCACCAAAGGAGCTGGCTTCTTCATCGGCGGCTTCCTCCTGCAGGTGGTGGGGTTCCGGCCGGCGCTGTGGCTGATGGCCGCCATGCTCGCCATCGTGCTGGTGGGCGTGATGCTGTCGCTGCCGCGCACGCTCGGGAAGGCGAAAGCGTCGAAGAGCTTTCGCGAGTTGTTCGCCAAGACGCGCGCCATCAACCTGATTGCGGCGGCGCGCGTGTTCATGTTCGGCTCGCGCGACGTGTGGTTCGTGGTGGGGTTGCCCGTCTATCTGTACGGTTTCGGTTGGCAGTACATGCAGGTGGCCGGCTTCATCGCCGCATGGACCATCGGCTATGGCGCGGTGCAGGCACTGGCGCCCCAGGTGGTCACGCGCAGCCGCGATGGGCTGAGTCGCGAGGTCCCCGCCGCCCGGCTGTGGGGCGGAATCCTGACCGTGATCCCCGTGGTTCTGGCGCTGCTGCTGACCATGCCTGGTGTGCCGCGCCGTGACCTGATCCTGGTGATCGGCTTGCTGATCTTCGGTTTCGTCTTCGCCGTGATCTCCTCGTTGCATTCGTACCTGATCCTTGCCTACGCGGGATCGGAGAAGGCGGCCGAGGATGTTGGGTTCTATTACGCCGCCAATGCCGCCGGCCGGCTGATGGGTATCATGCTGTCCGGCATCCTGACCGAGACCGGCGGGATGCCTGCCTGCCTGTGGGGGTCGGCGATCATGCTGGCGATCTGCCTTGGCTTCACCGTCCTCTTGCCCTCGGGCGCACAAGCCCGGCGTGTGCCCGCATGAGTGTCAGCGAGTCGTCCACCGTCGCCGGCCCGGCGCCGGCGCGGAAGCCTGCCGCGATGGGCACCTTCGAGCGCTATCTGACCGTATGGGTGGCGCTCTGCATCATCGCGGGAATCATCCTCGGCCAAATGGCGCCCGGTGTGTTCCATCTCCTGGGCGATGCAACCGTGGCGCAGGTCAATCTTCCCGTCGCGGTGCTGGTCTGGTTGATGATCGTGCCGATGTTGCTCAAGATCGACCTCGCCGCACTTGGGCAGGTCAAAGACCACTGGCGCGGCATTGCCACGACCGCCGGCGTCAACTGGCTGGTAAAGCCGTTCTCCATGGCGCTGCTCGGTTGGCTGTTTATCGGCCATCTGTTCCGACCGCTGCTGCCCGCCAATCAGATCGACGGCTACATGGCTGGGCTGATCCTGCTCGCCGCGGCTCCCTGCACCGCGATGGTGTTTGTCTGGTCGAACCTTGTGGATGGCGAGCCGCACTTCACCCTAAGCCAGGTCGCACTCAACGATACGATCATGGTCGTTGCATTCGCGCCTATTGTTGCCTTTCTGCTCGGCCTTTCTTCGATCACGGTGCCGTGGAACACGCTGGTCCTTTCGGTCATTCTCTACATCGTCGTGCCGGTGATCGTCGCACAGCTCTGGCGGCGGTCGCTTCTGTCGGCGGGCGGCATGACTACCCTCGGACTGACGCTACGCGCGCTCGCGCCACTGTCGCTTTCGGCGCTGCTGCTGACACTTGTGCTGCTGTTCGGCTTGCAAGGTGCACAGATTGTGCAACAACCACTCATCATCGCACTGCTTGCGGTGCCAATTCTTGTTCAAGTGTATTTCAATGCGGGATTGGCTTATTGGCTGAACCGGCAGCTCCGGGTCGAGTGGTGTGTGGCCGGACCCTCGGCGCTGATCGGAGCCAGCAACTTCTTCGAGCTGGCCGTGGCGACGGCCATCGCTCTGTTCGGCTTTCAGTCGGGCGCGGCGCTTGCGACCGTCGTTGGGGTGCTGGTCGAGGTGCCGGTCATGCTGTCTGTGCTGCGGATCGTGAAAGCGACCCGCTCGTGGTATGAGCGGCGATGACATGGCTCGCGTCACGTGAAGATCTGCAACACCATCGCGGCGTTCCGAGCGGCGCGCGGATTTTCCCCAGCTCGGCGTCGTGCCGACCATGGGCTTCCTGCACGGCGGGTACCCTCGGGTCTGCTGCAGTGTGCTACGGCCGAGTGCGGAGATGCTGCAGCGATGACTTTCGTGAATCCGACGCAGTTTGGGCCCGCATGAGGATTTCGGGCGCTATCCGCGGGCGCTTCTCCGCGATTTGGAACTGCTGCAGGCCGTCGGCACGGATCTCGTCGTCGTACCCGTGGTGTGTGAGAGATCTACCGGGACGGTTTCGACGCAAAAATCGAAATCGGCGAGGTCATCAAGCGTTTGGAAGACGAAATCCGGCCGGGGCATTCGCCGGCTTCGCGATGGTTGCCGCCAAGCTGTTCAGCATCACGCAGCCAACCAGGGCTTATTTCGGCCGGAAGGACGCCCAGCAATGCGTGGTAGTCCAGAACAATGGTGCGCGATCTTGGCTTCCCCTGCAAAGTGGTGATCTGTCCCACGGTGTGGGAGGCGGATGACGTCGTGATGAGCAGCCGCAACGCCTATCTGACCCCATCGCAGCGATAGCGCGCCGGTCAGTTAGGATCTCGATCAGGCTTGCACCGGCGCGCTGGTGCTGATTGGGGTGCGGCTCGGCACGACTCACGCTGATCGGTAATATCTGGTTATAGGCCACAAGTGGCATGGCTTGCGGTATGGCTGCCGACCGGCTGAGCGATTGGAAAGGGCCCTAAAATCGGGCCGATATTATAAGTCAGACTGAAGGGGCAGTCCGGCGCCAGTAAACTCCTGACCCGTCAATGTCCACAATGGGGTCCGTAATCCCGTGCGCCGCTCGAAAATCGTCTACAGCACGGCGACAAGTATCTTCCGGAATTCCGTAGTCGTCGATAATAATAAAGCCGTTTTGAGAGACCTTTGGGTAGAGCGCGTTCAGCGCATCCATTGTCGATTCGAACATATCTCCGTCAAGCCTCAGAACTGCAATTGTTGGGATTGGCGCAGATGGAAGCGTATCCTTAAACCATCCGACTAGAAATTTTACCCGCTGATCAAGTAAGCCAAACTGCTGGAAATTGTTCCTTACGACCTCCAGCGATATGGCAAGTTTTGGCTCAGGATGCCAAGTCACTCCCCTGTCTTGGGGGTAATTTTCAATGTCCGGTGGTGGGAGGCCGGCGAAAGAGTCGGCGCACCAGACAGCCCGATCCTCATCCCCAAGTGCCTCCAAAGCAGCCCGCATAAATATGCTGGCGCCGCCGTGACCCTGCCCCCTGAAATGTCCCCGCTCTGAGCTAGAGTCCGTTCCCGCCAGGAGACGGAAGATGAGGAAGAGCCGGTTCACTGAGGAGCAGATCATCGGTGTGCTGAAAGACCATCAGGCAGGACTGCCGGTAACGGAGCTGTGCCGCAAGCACGGGATCAGCGACGCGACGTTCTACAATTGGCGATCGCGCTACGGCGGGATGGAGATCTCGGACGCCAAGAGACTGAAGGCTCTGGAAGAGGAGAACCGCAAGCTGAAGAAGCTGCTGGCGGAATCGGTGCTGGATGTGGCGACGCTGAAGGAAGCCTTGGGAAAAAACTTCTGACGCCCGGCTTGCGGCGGAAAGCTGTGATCTGGGCGATTGAAGAGAAGAGCTATTCGCAGCGGCGTGCCTGTTCGCTGCTGAGCATTGCACCGAAGGTGTTCCGTTACCTATCGCGCCGTGGCGGCGACGCTGCGGTTCGCACGCGGCTCCGCGCGTTGGCGGCCGAGCGGCGCCGGTTCGGATATCGGCGTTTGCATATTCTGCTGCGGCGAGAAGGGATCATGCTAAATCACAAGAAGCTGTTCCGGCTCTACCGCGAGGAACGACTGGTTGTGCGGCGGCGTGGCGGTCGCAAGCGGGCTTTGGGAACGCGCGCGCCAATGACGTTGCCACAGGGTCCGAACCAGCGCTGGAGCCTGGACTTCGTCTCCGACGTACTGGCCGACGGCCGCCGCTTTCGGGTGCTTGTGGTGGTGGACGACTTCACCCGCGAATGCCTGGCGCTGGTGGTGGATACATCGCTGTCCGGTCGCAGGGTGGTGCGCGAACTCAATTACATCGTAGAACGGCGCGGCGCCCCCTTGCTGGTGGTCAGCGACAACGGGACCGAGCTGACGTCGCATGTGGTGCTGAGTTGGCGGCAAGATCGCGGTGTCGGCTGGCACTACATCGCCCCCGGCAAGCCAGTGCAGAACGCATTCGTCGAGAGCCTGAACGGTCGCTTGCGCGACGAATGCCTCAATGAGCACGTCTTCCAGGGCTTGCCCGCAGCCCGGAGGATCATCGAAGCTTGGCGGCCCGACTATAATGCCCATCGGCCCCACACCAGCCTGCGTGGACTTACTCCGAACGAGTTCGCAACCCGGTCCAGGACGGACCACAACCAGAACGGATTCTGGTTGTGAGTGAGGACAGTTTGGGGGCAGGGTCAGCCGCGCCATACGCCCGTTTCGACCAGGTCGCCGGGGACATTCTCCCTAAGTGTCGTCTCCATGCAAAATTGCAGATTATCTAAACGCTTCATTCCGACCATGGTTAGAGCGAGCGCCGGCCAATCGCGACCCACCTGTCGCCTCTCGGCATCGAAAGGCAGCCGGTCGAGCAATTCCCATTTTCGTAGGGCAGCCAAGCGTTTTGCTGCCCGTTTGATCGCATCCCTCCATGCCGGTCCCGTTTCCACAAGTGGCACCAGCTCATCTTCGCCCCAACGAACCAGCGTTCGTTTAATACCAACCCGCGAAAACTCTGACTCACTTCGGATTCCCACTGCCCGCGCCATGTGATTCGATTCCCGCGCCAATTCGCGGGAGACGAGCATGGGCAGAGCGGTAGCGGTCAGCCGGACCGCTCACAGTGCACGGGGGCTTCGGGCAATGGCGAGCAAGTGTTTCGACGCTGACCAGGTCCGCCGGTTGCTCGCGATTGCTCTGGTGCTGGAAGGCGCCAGCCGTGGCGAGGCCGCCCGGCAGAGCGGCATGGACCGCCAGACGTTGCGTGACTGGGTCCACCGCTACAATGCCGAGGGGATTGGCGGCCTTCGATCACGCATCAGCCCCGGCCGCCCGCCGAAGCTGACGATCGAGCAGAAAGCGGAATTCAGGGCGCTGGTGATCGCGGGACCCGATCCGGCACTGCATGGTGTGGTGCGCTGGCGCTGCGTGGACCTGCAGGAGGAAGCGGCGCGGCGTTACAACGCCCGGGTTCACCTCAGCACGATGGGCAAGTGGCTGCACACGCTCGGGCTGACCCGGCTGCAACCGCGCCCCTATCATCCCAGGAAGGATGTCAAAGCCGAGGCGGCATATAAAAAAACTTCCCCTATCGGGTAGCCGAGGCGCTGCCCGAAGAAGCGGCCGAAGCACCTATCGAGGTCTGGTTTCAGGACGAAGCCAGAGTCGGGCAGAAGGGCGGACACACTTACATTTGGGCGCCGGTCGGCTCGCGCCCTCTGATGGTGCGCGACAACCGTCATGACTCGGCCTACCTGTTCGGCGCGATCTGCCCGGCTCGAGGCATCGGTGCCGCCATCATCATGCCGGGCGTCAACACCGAAGCGATGAATGAACACCTGAGCGAAATCAGCACTCAGGTGGCGCCTGGTGCGCACGCTATTTTGGTCTGTGACAGCGCCGGCTGGCATCAGCCCGGCGGCCGGTTGCGCGTGCCTGACAACATCACTCTGTTGCCGCTGCCGCCATACTCGCCGGAACTCAATCCAATGGAGACGGTTTGGGAGTATCTGCGGCAAAACAAACTCACCGCTTTGGTCTGGGAAAGCTACGAGGCCATCGTCGAGGCGTGCCGACGGGCGTGGCTCTTTCTGACCGATCATCCCCAGCGCATCCGATCGCTCGGAACAAGGCAATGGGCATCGGTCAATGTTTAAGCGGGCTGGTATAAGTAAATCCAGATAAAGGTCCGACGATCGACGTACCATTCCGTTTAACCCCTTTCAGACCGTCATTTTGGGTTGCGCTGAGGATCTGATTCCATCCCACCCTCCATTTTGGAGTCATTTTAACACAAGACCCGGTCACCAGCCACGCGCGTTAGAACGCACCTCTCACCCCAACCCCACCCAATGCGGCAGCGCCAGCGTAATCGCCGGCACGAACGCAATCAGCAGCAGCGCCGCACCAATCACCGCCAGGTATTTCATGATCGGCCCGGCGACGCGTTCCACCGGAACGCCCCCAACCGCGCACGCCGTGTAGAGTCCAACACCCAAAGGCGGCGCAAACAGCCCGATTCCCATCGCAATAATCAGCAGGATACCGAAGTGCAGCGGATGCACACCGAGCTTCTGTGCAGCGGGTAATAACAACGGACCGAAGATGATCAGCGCCGGCGCGCCCTCCAGCACCGATCCCATCACGATCAGCATGCCCATCGCAATGAGCAGGAAGATCCATACGCCCGACGAAGCGCCAATCCCGGCCAGCGCGCCGGCAATCGTTTGCGGGATCAGATTGACGGTGAGCAGGTAACTGAGAAGCTCGGCCGAAGCGACAATGAACAGGATCATGCCGGCGAGTGACGCCGAGCGTGTCAGGAAATCGGCAAACGACCACCAGGTCATTTCCCGGAACAGCAACCCTCCCGCGATCAAGGCGTAGATCACAGCGACAGCAGAGACCTCGGTCGGCGTGGCGATGCCGCCGACGATCCCGCCGACAATGATGACGATCAGCGCAAACCCGCTAAGCGCACCAGCCGTGGTGCGCGCGATCTCGACGCGCGAGCGGACCGGGCGGTCGGTTCGGGTCCTGCGTCCCGCGGACAGTACGGCCACCAGGATCAGGCCGATCGCCATGACGCCCGCCGGGAACAGCCCGGCGATGAACAGGCCGGCGATGGACACGTTCGCGGCGTAGCCCAGGATGATCATGTTGATGCAGGGCGGGATGGTCTCGCCCATCACGGCGGTGGCGGCGAGCAGCGCGACAGCGTCGTCCTCGCGGTAACCGGTGCGGCGCATGGCCGGCAGCATGATCGATCCGACCGCCGCGACATCAGCGCTCTTCGAGCCGGAAATGCCGGAGAAAACCGCCATCGCCACGATCATCACGACACTCAGTCCACCGCGCACACCGCCAATGATGATCTCCAGGAAGTCGATCAGCCGGCGGGACATGCCGTTGATGCCCATCACCAAACCGGCGAGCACGAAGAACGGAATGGCGAGCAGCACGAAGCTGCCGACACCGGTTTGCATCTCGTTGGCGAATTCCAGGATCGGCAGCGAATTCGTCACCGCCATATAGCCCAGGCTGCCGGCCGCGAGAGCGAAGGCTACGGGCACCGCTCCGGCGAGGCAGATCGCGTCGAGCACCAGCATGGTCCAGATGCCGGTGGCCGCGGACGCGGGTGCGGTAGTGCCCCAGATCACCAGCGCCGCGACAATCAGTGCGACCGCCAGACCGGACTCGGCCAAAGCGCGGCGCGGAATACGCGACAGATGGAACAGCGCGAACACCGTCATCGCGGCGCCGCCGATCAGCAGCGGGAAGTAGTTGATACTGTCCGGCAGCATGCCGCTGGTCGTGGTCTGGCCCTCCACGCTTTGCAGCATCGGGATCGAGGACCAGGTGAGGCAGGCTGAAACAGTGAACACGACCCAGGCCGCGAACCCGTCGGCGCGCTCCCCATGGCGGCCGGTCAGCGCATTGCGGAACACGCGAACGCCAAGATGCTCGGCGCGATACAGCGTCAGTGCGCTGCCCAGAAAGGTGATGGCGATCAGGACCGCGATGGCGATCTCGTCCGCCCATTGGATCGGGTTCGACAAAACGTAACGGCAGAAGACGTCAGCCGTGACGATGCAGACGCCGGCGGCAAGAATCAGTGCGCAGATCGTGGCGATCAGCGCGGCGACGGCCCGTTCGATAAAGGGCCGTCCCGTCGCGGAGGTCACCTCAGATCGTTTGCCCGGTGTCGGTCAGAATTGCCTGGAGCACGGGTTTGGCGTCCGGGTGCTGGTCGGTGAAGCTCTTCCACAGCGGCTTGACCTCGTTGGCCAAGGCGGCGCGGTCGATGTCGTGCGTCTGCAACCCGTTCTGCTTCAGTTGGTTCAGCGCCTGGTCCGCAGCAGCGGAGGCTTGCAGGCGCTGGTATTTCACGCCCTCGGCCGCGGCCTGCCGCAGCGCCTGCTGATCGTCCGACGACAGCTTGCCCATCGTTGCGTCCGAGATGATCGGCGCTGAGGGATCGAAGATATGCCGGGTCATCGTGTAGTTCTTCGCGGTCTCGTAGAACTTGAAGGCGAGGATCGTGGGCGGGTCATGTTCCAGCCCGTCGATCACGCCGGTTTGCAGCGCAACGTAAACTTCGTTGAAGCTCATGGGCACCGGATCGGCGCCGAGCAGGCGGAATGTCTGGACGTAGGTGGGTGAGGGCAAGACGCGGAGCTTCTTGCCCTTTAGGTCAGCCGGCGTCAGCACCGGCACCTTCGTCAGCACGTTGCGCGCGCCGAAATTATAGCACCAGCCCAGGACCTCGGCCCGCGCTTTCTTCTTGAAGATGTCCCCCAGGGTTTGGCCGGCGGTGCCGTCCATGACCTTGCCGGTCTGATCGAGCGAATTGAACAGGAAGCCCATGGTCAGCACGCCGAGTTCGGGCACGATCGGCGCCCAGTCGGAGATGGTCATCATCATGTCCAGCGTGCCGGCATTGATCTGGTTGGAGTATTTGTCCTCCGGCCCAAGCTGGCTGTCGCCGTAGAAGATCGCGCCGATATTGCCGTTCGTTCGCTGGCTGAGCTCGGCGACGAACTTGTCGAAAAACACGGTGTGGGCGTTCTGCGTGTGGGTCGGCTGTGACGAGCCGAATTTCAACGTGAGCTGCTTGCCCTGTTGCCCGCGAATGGCGGACTGGGCACGCGCCGCTTTGGCGCCGAAGGGCAGGGCAGCGGCAAGACTCAGCGCCTCGCGGCGCGACAGACCGATCATTGACGTTCCTCCGAACGGTTATGCGGGGGTCAGCCCGGGTTCCAGGTGAAAGCGTATAGCCGGTTGTCGCTCGCGATAAACAGGTGCTGGCCTGCGATCATCGGCGTGACGAAGTGGCGCAGGCCGGGCAGGGCGCTCGGGCTGGTCCACAGCAGCGCGCCGGTGTCGCCGCGGAAGGCGTGCATCCGGTCATCGCCCTCGGCGCCGGCGACCCAAACGATTGGCTGGGCAGAGCCATTGGTGGTGCTGACGACGGTCGATCCCCGGCCGTCGAGCGGCGCGCACCAAAGCGGGCTGACATCCTGTGCCGTGACGGCCAGCGCTTCCAGTCCGCCGCCGCAATCGGGTCGTCGGGCCTGGAACACGACAATCATCCGCCCTTGCTCGGGAAAGAAGCTCGGTGCCGTGATGATGGCGGTACCCGCGGCCTTTCGGATCGCAATCTGCCCTCCGATGCCGCCTAGATTGGCGCGGTTAAGCAGATAAGCGTTCCCGTCCTTGCCAAGCGCCAGCACCCGCGGCGCTCCGCCCACGTTGAACGGCATCGGATTGACGCCGCTCATGTCCAGGTCGTCGTCGTCGAGTTCTTTCCAGTTGCGGGGCGCATAGAAGTCCTGCGGATCGGCGCTGTGGGCGAGACTTGGGTCAAGGCGGATCACGGCCTCGCCGTCGGCCCAGGTGGTGGTGTCGTCGGTATTGCCGGTGGTGACAAGCAGGGAGCCGTCGGCCGCGGCGATGCCGCCGGGGGCCCATATGCCACCCTTCAGGCCGCGCGTGCTCCAACCAACTGCGGCGTGCGGCGGCGCGGTGCCCAGGCCGAGGACAATGCCGTGATAGTCCCCGCAATCGCCAAAGTTGCCGCCATAGGCGATGTAAACGCGGCCTGCGAGCAGGGCGAGGGCGGAGCGCTGGTTCTGCTCGCGTGGGGTGAAGCGGATGCCGACGGTGCGCAGCGCGGTGCCGGCATCAACGGGCCAGCCGGGCAGGACACCGCCGTTCTGCAATGACAGGCCGAAGATCAGGTGGGTCGGCGTGCCGCCGCGATCGACCATGGCATCGAGGTAGATCGCGCCGGTGGCAGGATCGATCACCGGCGTGCCGGTGATCCCGAGCGGATCGATGTTGCCGCACGGCAGCGCTGCGCGCGGCACCGGCCTGCCGAGAACCGTGCGCCAGACCGTCTGCCCGGTCGTCTCATCCAGCGCCTGCACCACGTCGCTTTCCGTTGCAACGATCACCAGGCCGCGCGACGCACTGGCCGGCCTCCAATAGAGCGGCTGGGCATAGACATGGCCCTCGACCCCGCCGTCGAAGGTCTCATCGGCCTGCATTGTCTGGGCCGCGGCCCAGGTGAGCGAAGGCACGACAGTATCGCCGCTGCGTTGCGGATCGCCATGGAAGGTCAGGACGGACGGGCCTGGCGCTGCTTCCGCAGCAAAGGCAAACCAGCAGATGAGGAGGATGGGAAGCAGGGCACGCATGGGAGCAGTGTGTGCCGATGCGCCCCGGAGGCAAGTTGCAGTAGCGTGAGTGCCGAGCCCGAGACACAATGACCAAAGAGCGCGGGAGACGGCCATGGAGGTGAAAACCCCCAGTTATGTCATCGGCACGAGCTCTGTGCCCCTGCTCGGCGAAACGGTCGGGGCGAACCTCGACCGAACCATCGCGCTCTGGGGCGAGCGGCCGGCGCTGATCGTGCGCGCTCAGGGCGTGCGATGGAGCTACCGGGAGCTGGGTGAGCGGGCGGAGCGCCTGGCGACGGGGCTGCTGACGCTTGGGCTGCTTCCGGGCGACCGGGTGGGCATCTGGTCACCCAACAACGCGGAATGGGTGCTGGCCCAGTTCGCGACGGCAAAAGCCGGCATGATTCTGGTGAACATCAACCCTGCGTATCGCCTTTCCGAACTCGAATACGCGCTGAACGCGGTGGAATGCCGGGCGCTGATCACGGCAACGCGGTTCAAGAGCAGCGACTATGTCGGGATGGTGCGCACGCTGGGCCGCGAGCGCCTGCCGAAGCTGGAGCCGATGATCCAGATCGGGGATGAGACCGCGCCGGGGTTCCTGCCCTTCGCCGCGGTGGCGGAGGGCAATGCGGGGCGGACGCGGGAATTGACGGAGATCGGTGCCCGGCTGCAGTTCGACGATGCGATCAACATCCAATTTACGTCAGGCACCACAGGCACGCCCAAGGGTGCGACGCTGACGCACCACAATATCCTCAACAACGGGTTCTTCATCGGCGAGGCGATGCGGCTGGGGCCGGAGGACAAGCTGTGCATCCCGGTGCCGCTGTATCACTGCTTCGGCATGGTGCTGGGGAATCTCGCGTGCACGACGCACGGCGCGGCGATGGTGTTTCCCGGCGAGGGGTTCGATCCGTTGGCGACGCTGGAAACCGTGGCGGAGGAGCGCTGCACCGGGTTGCACGGCGTGCCCACTATGTTCATCGCCGAGATGGAGCATCCCGAGTTCGCGCGGTTCAATCTGTCCAGCCTGCGCACGGGTATCATGGCGGGAAGCCCCTGTCCGATCGAAGTGATGCGGCGCGCGGTCTCGCAAATGCATCTGAGTGAGATCACCATTGCTTACGGGATGACGGAGACCAGCCCGGTCAGCTTCCAGACCACGGCGGACGATCCGCTGGAACGGCGTGTCTCGACGGTCGGGCGGATCCATCCGCATCTGGAGGTGAAGATCGTCGACGCCGAGGGGCGCATCGTACCGCGCGGCGCGCCCGGGGAGCTGTGTACGCGCGGCTACTCGGTGATGCTGGGGTACTGGGGCGACGAGGCGCGCACGAAGGAGGCGATCGATGCGGCGCGCTGGATGCACACCGGCGACTTGGCGACGATCGACGACGAGGGCTATTGCAACATCGTCGGGCGCATCAAGGACATGATCATCCGCGGTGGGGAGAACGTGTATCCGCGGGAGATCGAGGAGTTCCTCTACCGCCATCCGAAAATCCAGGACGTGCAGGTATTCGGCGTGCCGGATGCGCGGTACGGCGAGGAGATTGCCGCGTGGATCCGCGTGCGGGCGGGCGAGAACCTGACGGCCGAGGATGTGGCCGCCTTCTGCAGCGACCAGATCGCGCACTACAAAGTCCCCCGGCATATCCGATTCGTGGAGGAGTTCCCGCTGACGGTGACCGGAAAGGTTCAGAAATTCATCATGCGCCAGAAGATGACCGACGAGCTCGGCATAGTGGCGGCCAAGACCGCTTAGCGGGTGCGAGAGGCGACCGCCGCGTAAGCGTCGCCCCCGCTGGGAGTCGGACCCCAGCTGTGAAATATTTCACAGCAAATCCGTCATCTTTTCTCTAGCAAACTGCCAAAAATCCGATACGACGAATTCTCCCCGAAGAGGAGCGACGCTGATGGCAGAGACCGGCAAGCCAAAAGGCATTCCCGCGGGCTACGTACAACTACGGGAAAGCGAACGCAAAGCGCCGCACACAGCGACAGTGATGGGTGACATCGATAAGCACGAGAGGTTCTCGGTAACCATCGTGCTGCGCCGTCGCAGCGACGAGCTGCCGGATTTTCATTACTTTACCCGGACGCCCCCACGGGCGCGAACGCGGTTTTCGCGCGAGGACTTTGCCAAAAAGCATGGCGCCCATCCGAACGAGATCAAGGCGGTCGAAGAATTCGTCCGGAACAACGGCCTGACGGTCGAGAGCAGCCATCCAGCGCGGCGGCACGTCGTCGTCGAGGGAACGGCAGAACAATTCTCAAAAGCCTTCGCTGTCGATCTTAAGCGCTACCAGTTGGCGACGCCACGGCGGAAGGGTACGCGGGCGCAGCGTACCACCTATCGTGGTCGCGACGGGCATATCCACGTCCCGCACGCCTTGGCCGACAGCATCGTGGGTGTTTTCGGATTGGACAATCGTCCAATGGGCCTCAGAGAAAATTATCCCGGCGATGCCCCCGTCGCCGGCACTTTGACCGTGCAGCAGGTAGCCCAGCTCTACAAGTTTCCTGCTCCGGGCCCTAAAATCGGCAAACAAACCATTGGGATTATCGCGCCGACCGGCGGCTATGGCGGTTATCTGCAACGCGATATCGACAAAACCTACAGCGCTCTTGGCCTGACCGCGCCGCGGGTGATCCCTATTTCGGTGGACGATGTGGCCAACAGTGCAATCGCGCTCCCTATCACCGAAGCGGCCACGAAAGGTCAGAAGGTTCTGACGCTTGCCTCGACGCGGGGCATCTTAAATGGCTCCGTCGGACAGTACACCGCGGGCGGCGTGACGTATCAGATAAAGGTCACTGCACTCACGACAACCACCGCCACCGTTGAGATCCAGGATCCGCGCACGGGGTTGTCGGGTGACGCGGGGTTCCCTTCCCATATAAACGCGGGCACGGTGATCTACTTCAACCTGGACGCGGAAACCAACCAGGACATTTGTATCTCATCTCTCGCGGCCCCAGGTGCACATATCGCGGTTTACTTTACGAACAACACCCAAAAGGGCTGGGTCGACATGATCGGCCGTGTACTGCATCCGGAGCCAGGAGATTTCCCCGCGGGAGTCAATCCTCCCTCCGTTCTCTCCTTCAGCTGGTCGATGGCCCCCGGCGACGATCCCGACGGCTTGTCGTTCCGGGGCGGCGATTGGGGAACCGGCGTTACCACCTCCGTAGTCAAGGCCATAGCGGCTGCCTTCCAGGATGCTGCCGTGCTTCAGGACGGCCCCACCATCTGCGTCTGCTCCGGCGATACCGGTTCCAACTGCTACGTCGGGAGCGTCGGCCGGCCCGCCCAGGGCGACGGCCACGCGCATGTTCCGTACCCGGCGAGCGATCCTTGGGTGCTTTCAGTGGGTGGCACCGCCATCGGCAAACTTCACCACGGCCAGACGAACACGTCGGCATGGGTCGAATACGCGTGGAATGAGGCGTCTCATGATCCGACCCAGCCGTGGGGAACCGGCGGTGGCGGTGTGAGCGCTTTCTTTCCGTTGCCGTCTTATCAAAGCGAGGCCGGTGTGCCGAACTCGATTAATCGCAGCATCACCAATCCCACTCCCTCCACGGTTAGACCGCCCACTCCCTTCCAGGAAAAGGGACGTGGAGTCCCGGATGTGGCTGCAAATGCCAGCAAGAATAGCGGATATTCAGGTTTCTATCTTGGAGGGGTCTTGAGCCCCCAGCCAGGCAACGGCACCAGCGCTTCCGCTCCGCTTTGGGCCGGGCTGATCGCCATGGTCAATTCTAACCTGAAATCCAACATCGGCTTTGCCAATCCGACACTCTACAAACTCGGGCCGGATGCGTTTAATCCCGTCAATCCCCTCTGGCGCGACCCGGCCCATCCTCACCTTGCAGAATGCCCAGCGAACAACAGCAACAATGGCATCCCCGGTTATCCGACCGGTCCAGGCTGGGACGCCTGTACCGGGTTGGGCACTCCAAACGGAATGGCGCTCTTGCACGCCTTCCAGCGCCTCGAGAGTGGCAGTTGATATCCCCGGGACGACAGAAGCCTGAGCAACCACTCTAATCGAGCCAGCGAAATCGTTCTAAGTCGAAGCGGTTTCGATCGTCGAACTCGACACCTTCCTCCTCCAGCAGGCGCTGCTGCAGGGCGTCACCGCCATTGCGGGTGACCCTGCCCCCAAACTGTCCTCACTCATAACCAGAATCCGTTCTGGTTGTGGTCCGTCCTGGACCGGGTTGCGAACTCGTTCGGAGTAAGTCCACGCAGGCTGGTGTGGGGCCGATGGGCATTATAGTCGGCCCGCCAAGCTTCGATGATCCTCCGGGCTGCGGGCAAGCCCTGGAAGACGTGCTCATTGAGGCATTCGTCGCGCAAGCGACCGTTCAGGCTCTCGACGAATGCGTTCTGCACTGGCTTGCCGGGGGCGATGTAGTGCCAGCCGACACCGCGATCTTGCCGCCAACTCAGCACCACATGCGACGTCAGCTCGGTCCCGTTGTCGCTGACCACCAGCAAGGGGGCGCCGCGCCGTTCTACGATGTAATTGAGTTCGCGCACCACCCTGCGACCGGACAGCGATGTATCCACCACCAGCGCCAGGCATTCGCGGGTGAAGTCGTCCACCACCACAAGCACCCGAAAGCGGCGGCCGTCGGCCAGTACGTCGGAGACGAAGTCCAGGCTCCAGCGCTGGTTCGGACCCTGTGGCAACGTCATTGGCGCGCGCGTTCCCAAAGCCCGCTTGCGACCGCCACGCCGCCGCACAACCAGTCGTTCCTCGCGGTAGAGCCGGAACAGCTTCTTGTGATTTAGCATGATCCCTTCTCGCCGCAGCAGAATATGCAAACGCCGATATCCGAACCGGCGCCGCTCGGCCGCCAACGCGCGGAGCCGCGTGCGAACCGCAGCGTCGCCGCCACGGCGCGATAGGTAACGGAACACCTTCGGTGCAATGCTCAGCAGCGAACAGGCACGCCGCTGCGAATAGCTCTTCTCTTCAATCGCCCAGATCACAGCTTTCCGCCGCAAGCCGGGCGTCAGAAGTTTTTTCCCAAGGCTTCCTTCAGCGTCGCCACATCCAGCACCGATTCCGCCAGCAGCTTCTTCAGCTTGCGGTTCTCCTCTTCCAGAGCCTTCAGTCTCTTGGCGTCCGAGATCTCCATCCCGCCGTAGCGCGATCGCCAATTGTAGAACGTCGCGTCGCTGATCCCGTGCTTGCGGCACAGCTCCGTTACCGGCAGTCCTGCCTGATGGTCTTTCAGCACACCGATGATCTGCTCCTCAGTGAACCGGCTCTTCCTCATCTTCCGTCTCCTGGCGGGAACGGACTCTAGCTCAGAGCGGGGACATTTCAGGGGGCAGGGTCACGGGAGAGCGAGTACGACACCTCACCCTTTGCATTGACGACGCGATGCCAGGGAATGTCAGTGTTCGGATCGAGGCAGCGGAGTACGTGGCCGACAAGGCGAGAGCGCCGCGGGAGCCCGGCCATCGCAGCGACCTGGCCATAGGTGGCAACCCAACCTTTGGGAATGCGGCGGATGACTGCGCAAATCGCTGCTGTTGCGGCGTCACCTGGGGGTGGGGCGGCGAGGAGCTGTTTGCGCTTCAATGACAGCGGCGGTTTTCGTCGCCTCCGAGTTTGTCCAGCCATGCAACAAGCTAACATGGGTCGGAGCCGCGGCAAGAAACGGAGGGCGCTGACGATCGAGACAAGCCCAGATGCGGGTGCGACATCTGACGGAGCATCCTATGTCCTTTCGCATCAGCGGTCTCCCGGCCCAAACGTTTTCCCACCTGTTCGTGCTCTCAGATAAGGAACTGGCGCAGCGCGGAGCCGTGCGGCGGATCGCCGATGACCGCGACCCTGGCTATCCCTGCCGCATAAGCCTGACCGATTCCCAGCCCGGTGATGAACTGCTCCTGGTGAACCATAAGCATCATGCGGTCGAACTCGCCCTATCGCATGCGCTTCGCGATCTACATACGCCGCGGGGAGGAACAGTTCGATGCTGTCGATACCGTCCCCGAACAGCTTCGCCGCCGGACGCTGGCGGTTCGGAGTTTCGACCGGTCCGGCATGATGAACGGATACGAGATCGTGGAGGGGCACGAAGTCGAAGACGCCATCGAGCGGCTATTCGCCGATCCGCGTGCCGACTACCTGCATGTCCATTTCGCGGCGCCGGGCTGTTACGCCGCGCGCGTAGATCGGGTCTAGCTCGGCAGCAACTCCGCAATCCGCGGCGTGGCCTTGAGGCCGCTGCCTGTCAGGACAAGCACCGTGGTCTGCTCCGGGGTGATCGTGCCCGCCTGGAGCAGACGACGGAAGGCAGCGAGCGGCTGGGCGGCTGTGGGTTCGACATAGACCCCCATCCTCGCCAACCTCATCACCGCGTCCACGATCTCCTGCTCGGTCACCATGACGGCACCGCCACGGGTTTCGCGCAGGGCGCCGAGGACCTCAGCTAGACGTATGGGGGCGGCGATGGCGGTACCCTCGGCAATCGTGGGCTGGCTCGTCAGATCGGCCGGCACGGTGTCGTTGTTGAGGAAGGCGGCGGCGATAGGAGCGCAGTTCGCCGGCTGAACGGCGAACAGCCGGGGGATGCGGTCGGTCTGCCCGGCGCGGAGAAGTTCCGAGAAGCCGATTTCGCAGCCGAGCACGTTGGAGCCCGCTCCGCAGGGCACGATGATGTTGTCGGGCAGGGTGAAACCGAGATCTTCCCACAGCTCGTATGCCAGGGTCTTGGTGCCGTGGAGGAAAAACGGGTGCCAGTTATGGCTGGCGTAAAAGATCTGCTCGGAGCGGCGGACGGCAGCGTCCGCCGTATCCTGCCTCGAACCGGGAATAAGTTCGAGATTGGCGCCATGAGCGCGCATCTGCACGGTCTTGCCCGGACTGGTTGAGGCCGGAGTCATAATCGTGGCCTCGAGACCGCCCGCGGCGGCATAGGCGGCGACGGCGGCGCCCCCGTTGCCGGAGCTGTCCTCCAGAACGGCATGAATGCCTTGGGCGCGGAGCAGCGAGAGCATGACCGAGGCGCCGCGGTCCTTGAAGCTCCCCGACGGCATGATCCACTCGCATTTGAGCAAGGCCGTCGCGCCGTCGATAGAGCGGGAAATGAGGGGTGTCAGGCCCTCGCCCATGGTGATCGGATCGTCAGGCGCGAAAGGAAGCGCGGCGCGGTAGCGCCAGAGGGAGCGCATGGACGGATCGATCTCGGCGCGGGTGAGGCCTGGGAGCGGTGTGAGGAGCAGCGGCTCATGGGCGGGACCGCACCAGCGCGGCTGGTCGAGGGGGAAGATCGCACCGGTTCGGGGGTCCAGATAGGCAGGGGACATAGCGGCAGGGTTGCCCCACTCAGCCGCCGTTAACAACCGTCCCGATAAAAGAATGACGCCGGTCAGTGGCCACTGACCGGCGTCGGATCGGGCGGCCCGAACTCAGCGCCGGGCCAATTCAGGAAAGGGTCCAATTCACGAAAGGAATGCGATGAGAGGAAGCATCATTGCAGGTTCCTACCGTGATCCTGGTGATCTTGAGGATAGAAATCAAGATCATTCGGAAGCGGTAAGGAGCTTCAGGGGCCGGACTTCGCGGCCCGATCCCTGGCCTTTCGCTTTCAGCCGGCGACCGCGCGCTTGGCGGAGCGGGCGAGCCCGCCGAACAGATCCAGCATCCGTTCGCGCCACGCCCACAGCGTGGAGGCTTCGTCCAGGATCTCGAACGTGCTGACGACGCGTACCCACTGGAACGTGCCGAACAGAATATAATCGGCATAGCTTGGACCGTCGCTGCCGCCGAGCCATTCGAGATCCCCGAGTGCGATCCGCGCCGGCTCGAGCAACTTGCGCAACTCGGGAATCCGCTTGTCGCGGCCGGCCTGCACCTTCTCCAACGGAGCGCCCAGGCGTTCCTCGCGGGACTGGCGAAAATACGGCTGGTCCTTGGGATCGAGCGCGGCGAAGACGTCCGCCACAACGCAACCGACAACTGCCGAATTGAGCACGCTGTCCGTCCACGCGTTGATGAAGTGGACGTGCGCCTGGCTGGTTTCTCCACTGAACAGGCTGGGACGATCGTCGTAACGCTCCTCCAGATAGGACGCGATGGACCAGCTGTCGAAGACCGTTTTGTTTCCATCCTTCAGCACTGGAACACGCCCTTGGCCGGAAAATGCGATCGCCTGCTTGTCCGTGAAGCGCCAGGGCACCGTGCGGAATACCAGGTCCTTATGTGCAAGTGCCATGCGTATTCGCCAGCAATACGGACTGAACCGCACCGCAGTATCCGCACCTGCCAAGTCGTACAACACGATTGCCATAATGCAATATCGCGTGTTTTCCGTTGCGGAAGCAAGCAACCGCTAGAGGTCAGCATCGCTTTCGCAGTGGGCGCAATCCCAGCGAAATTGCTGACTTGCGGTTGTGATAGGGCCGACCCGATTCGCGCGCCCGTATGAAATTCGCGCGCCCGTATGAAACTTGAGCCCCCTTCGCGTCGGATCGAAGTTGAAAGTGCGCTTTCGGCGGAGACAACAATGCGATGGGAGGCGAGGGCGAACAACCAGAAGGACAATGCAAAGGACGACCTTGGTCGAATTGCTCCATCCTGGAAGCCGGATGCAGGGATAGCGCTCGGATAATCGCGCACGCCCATTCGAACCTGAAGGTTCGTCGTTCATCGGGGTGCATAAAACACTGGTCGAATTCCGCACCGGCTCGATGCCCACATGTCCAGAGCGGGGGACCCACATCGCCGGGGCCTGGCAGGACCCAGCGGGTGACAGGGCGGAGCACCAAGTGGCCCCGCCGCCGGACATCAAGGCCATCGGTGATCACATTCACGCCCCGATCCACCCCTAGAGGGGTAGCGGACTTGGTTCGAAGGGCGGTCAATGAGCCGGCAGAGGCGGGTGACGCGGATACGGCGGGCATTGTTATCGCGGTCCCGCGCGACCTGGATGGGGCACGGAGGTTTCCCGAGCCACATATCCAGAAGTCGCGATGATGGCGCGCCGCCGCAGTTAACAAATATTTACGGCTCGTCGCATATATTTTGCCATGGCGGGTTGAAGGACGCGGCGCCTGGTTTCAAAAGTGGTGTCGCAGCTCTGCTGGCTTCTCGCCGGCGGAGAAGAGAGTGATTTGGTCGTGCGGGTTTTTCGGGCAGACGGCATATTCTCCGGTTCCGGCAGTGGGCCGGCGGCATCCCCGCCGATGGCGGGGGGGCAGCGGCGCGGGTGCGGGCGGAGCCGGAGCGCCCGCAGGCCGAGGTATCACTCAAGCGGGAACGCGTCCGGCCTCACCGTCATCGCCCGCTGGGCGCGGCAGTGCTGCACGCGCCGCAAACGCTCCGGGCACTGGTCCGGACCGACGAAGTCTGGCTGGTGGTGCTGGCCGCCTTCATCGGGGCAGCGGCCGGGGTCATCGTATTTTTAATGACCGCGGCGGCTCAGGCGGCCCACGTGGTGCTGTTCGGGATCGATTTCGACCAGCATTTGAGCGCGATACCTCACGTGAACCCGTGGGAGGCGGCACTGGTCCCCCCACTCGGGGGAATAGCGCTCGGGGTTTTCGGACTGGCCGTGGCCCGGTTCATGCCGCGGCGCGGACGCGCGGTCGACCCGATTGAAGCGAACGCGCTGTACGGCGGACGGATGTCCCTGTCCGACAGCATCGTGGTGATGGTCCAGACAATCATCTCGAACGGGGTAGGCGCCTCCATAGGGTTGGAAGCGGGCTACACGCAGATGGGGGCCGGGATTGCATCGCGGCTGGGCCGGATGTTCCGGCTGCGGCGGAACGACATGCGGCTGATCGTGGGATGCGGTGCCGCCGGGGCCATTGCCGCGGCGTTCAATGCGCCACTGACCGGTGCTTTCTATGGCTTCGAGCTGATCATCGGCACCTATACGCTCGGCACGTTTGCGCCGGTGGCGGTGGCGTCGCTGGTCGCGGTGTCGGTCCTGCATGCGATCGGCCGGGCGCCGTTCGATCTGTCGCTGCAGCTTCCGGCGCTGCAGGCGGAAGACTATTTGCCGATCCTGGGTCTCGGCGTGTTTTGCGCGCTGGTGGGCATTGCGATCATGCGTGCCGTGACGCTCACGGAGACGCTGTTCCGCAAAAGCCAGATCCCCGCGTGGCTGCGCCCGGGGGTGGGCGGGCTGGCGGTCGGGCTGCTGGCGCTGAACACACCGGCAGTGCTCTCGTCCGGCCACGGGGCGATCGGCTTGGTCATCACGAGCCACTGGGCCGTCTGGTGGCTGGGGCTGCTGGTCGTGATGAAGGCCCTGGCATCGGCGATCTCGATCGGTTCGGGGTTCCGCGGCGGGTTGTTCTTCGCCTCGCTGTTCCTGGGCGCGCTGGTCGGCAAGTTCTTCGGCTCCGGGCTCGCGCTCTTCGCCACGGGACATTCGGTCTCGACCGAGATCACATCGGTCGTCGGCATGAGCAGCATGGCCGTCGCGATCATCGGTGGCCCGCTGACGATGGGATTTCTGGCGTTGGAGGCGACGGGCAACCTGCCGCTGACCATCGCAGTGCTTGGGGCGTGCGTCCTGTCGTCGCTGACCGTGCGGCGGACCTTCGGCTACTCCTTCGCGACGTGGCGCTTCCATCTGCGCGGGGAGGCGATCCGCAGCGCCGTGGATATCGGCTGGATGCGCAACCTGACGGTGGGACGGATGATGCGGCGGGAGGTGCGCACGGTGCGGGCCGAGACGCCGTTGCCGACGTTCCGGCGGGATTTCCCGCTAGGATCGACGCAACGGGTGGTGGCAATCGACACCGAGGACCGCTACGTCGGGGTGGTGCTGGTGCCCGAGGCCCACGCTGACGAGATGGAAGGGCACACCGTCGGGGACGTGCTGCACTACCAGGACGGGATGCTGCTGCCGCAGATGTCGATCAAGGAGGCGATCTCCATGTTCGAAACGGCGGAAAGCGACGCGCTCGCTGTGGTCGATGGGCCGGAGACGCGGCACGTGATCGGGCTGCTGACAGAGCAGTATGCGCTGCGGCGATATAGCGATGAACTGGACCGCCGGCGGCGGGAGCTGTCGGGGGAGTAGGTGCGCAGTCCGCTGCCGATGACAGTCCGGGACTTCATGGCCTGGGATCCGGGGAATCATCAGCGCTACGAGCTGGTGGATGGGCTGCCGCGCGCCATGACGCCGACCGCACTGACCCACGGGGTGCTGCAGAATGAGCTGGGCAGCCTTTTGGGGAATCATTTGCGCGAACACCGGCCGGGATGCCACGTGGCGGCGAACCCCGGGGTCACGCCGCCGGTGCTCTCGGCCCAGAATGTGCGCATTCCAGATCTGGGCGTGACGTGCACCCCGATCACCTCGGGCGAAGCGCTGATGCGCGAGCCGGTGCTGCTGGTCGAGATCCTCTCGCCCAGTAATTACAGCGAGACGTGGTCGAACGTGTGGACCTACTGTAGCATACCGTCGCTGCGGGAGGTCCTGGTCCTCCACAGCACCCGGATGCGCGCTGAAGTGCTGCGCCGGGGTGCAGACGGACAGTGGTCAGCCGAACCGGAGCAGATCACCCAGAGTGAGCTGATCCTGGACAGCATCGGATTCCGGATCGATCTCGCTGCCGTGTATGCCGGGACGGACGTAACCGATTAGGCGCGTTCGGCCGGGGTGACCGGCAGCGTCAGGAGCTGTGCCCGCCGGATCACGGTGATCGTTGTCTCCTGTCCGGCGCGCTCGCCCGTCAACTCGCGGTGCAGGTCGTCAGACCCCGCGATCGGCACACCGGCGAACGCCGTGATGCGATCGCCGGCCTCCACCCCCGCCGTTGCGGCGGGACTGCCGGGTGCGACCTCCGTCACCAGAGCTGCCGTCGACTGTGCCAGCCCGAACTCGCGCCGGATGCGGGTCAGCAGCGGCACGGTCTGCGCCGCGATCCCGAGATGGCTGCGTCGGACCCTGCCATCCCGCATCAGCCGCATGGCGACGTCCAGCGCCGTATCAATGCCGATCGCGAAGCAGATGCCCTGCGCGGGCAGGATGGTCGCCGTATTGATGCCGATGACGCGGCCGCTGCCCGACACCAGTGGGCCGCCGGAGTTACCCGGATTGAGCGGCGCGTCGGTCTGGATGACGCTGTCGATCAGCCGGCCGGACCGGCCCCGTAGGCTGCGGCCCAGCGCACTGACGATGCCGGCTGTGAGCGTGCACTGAAAGCCCAGCGGGTTACCGATGGCGAGCGCCAGCTCACCCACCCGCAGGCTCGCCGACCGGCCAAGTTCGGCATGCGGCAGGCCGTTGCCGCCGAGCCGCAACAGCGCAATGTCGGTATCCGGGTCGTCGCCGACGAGCGTAGCGGGAAGGTCCCGGCCGTCGGGCAGAGATGCGCGGATCTGCTCGGCGCCCGAGACCACGTGGCTGTTGGTCAGCGCGTAGCCGTCCGGGGTGAAAACAACGCCGGAACCTTGACCTCCCTGCCCACCCTTCTGGGCACGGATATGCAGAACCGCGGGTGCGACCTGCTCGAACGCATGAGTTACGCGTTCGGAGTAGGGATCGAGGGTGGCTTCGATGAAGCCTGTCTGGTCGAGGGGCATTGCGCGGCAAATATGGGAAGCCGGCACGTGTGGCGGGGGCCCGGCCGATTGGGGAGTGGTCGCCGGCCCCGGTCATTCGCCCGATGGTGGCGGCGCCAGGAGCCTCGCATGTTGAGCGCCGGCGGATGAGAGCGAGATCGCGCGAGGCGGATCCGTCGGAGCGCGTGAATCTCGCTCTCGAACAAAGGTCGAGATCGCGCGAGGCGGATGCGTCAGAGCGCGTGAATCTCGCCCTCGAACAAAGCTGTGGAGGCTGGAGATGGACGATTTTGCGAGCGTGGTAACCGGAGCGGCCGGTCTGGTGGCCGGTGTACGGACCGCTGAGGGCCGGGCGCTGTCCGGCATGGTGTGGCAGGACGGGGTGGTAGTGGTCTCGGAGCAGGGTTTGAAAGACTCCGAATCCTATCGCGTGTTTTTGCCGGGGGGCGGCGAAGCGGCGGCGACCCTGGTCGGACGGGACAAGGGCACGAACGTGGCTGTGCTTCGGGCCAAGGGCGCACGCGGGAGCATGATCGAGCGGGCGGAGGCGGCAGTCGGCGGGTTCGCCGTGGCGCTGGGCAGCGACGGCGCAGGCGGCGTGACGGCTCGGCTGGGGGTGGTGCACCGGGTCGGGCCGGAGTGGCACAGCATGGGAGGCGGTCGGATCGACCGGCTGATCGTGCTGGATGCCCGTGTCGCCTGGCACGAGGAAGGTGGCCCGGGTACTCGACAGTGCGGGGCACGTGCTCGGGATTTCGACACTCGGGCCGCGGCGTCGGGTGCTGGTGATTCCGACGGATACGGTGGAACGCTCGGTCGAGGCACTGCTGCGGGATGGCCACGTGGCGCGCGGATGGCTCGGCGTGGCGCTGCAGCCCGTGGGATTACCGGATGCGGCCCGGTCGGCCGCCGGGAGTGATGGCGGTCTCATCGTTGTAGGACTGTCGTCGGGTGGCCCGGCGGAGCAGGCCGGCGTGCTGCTGGGGGATGTGGTGCTGTCGGTGGACGGGGCGGCGATGCGGAGTCCGCGGGACCTCGGGCGCCACGTGACATCGCGGGGAGTTGGTGCGGCCTGCGGTGTGAGGGTGCTGCGGGCAGGCGCGGTCCAGGAAGTCCCGGTGACGGTGGGCGCTCGCCCCGCTTGATGCGCATGTCCTGATGCGTGTGCGGGTCGACGCCTCGGATGTGGAACGGGCGGCAGCGCTCGCAAAACTCGTGCGGGACGCGGGGCACGAGGTCGTGCTGGATGCTCCGGATGTGGTGCTGGCGAATGCCGCCTCGGCCCCTGTGACGGCCGGGGTTCCGGTCATCATGCTCGGCGCATCCGATGAAGGCGCCGCCGCAGTTGTGCCGGAGGGCGTTAGCCCAGCGGTGCTCGATGCGGTGCTGCGGGTGGTGACGGAGGGGCTGATCGTGCGGCCGGCAGGCGAGCCGGGCGGTTTTGCGAGTGCGGAGGAGGCCTCGTCGGTTTTGACGGCGCGCGAGGCGGAGGTGCTGGCGGCGGTGGGCGCGGGACTGAGCAACAAGGAGGTGGCACGGCGGCTGGGCATCTCGGCGCACACGGTGAAGTTTCACCTGGAACAGGCGTTCCGGAAGCTGGGTGCGGGCAGCCGGGCGGAGGCCGTCGCGAAGGGATTACGGCGTGGAGTAATCGAGGTGTGAGGATTCCGCTCTTACGTCTGGTATCAAACCGCCATCGCCTCGATAAGCCCACCCATATTCGGTAATCGGTCAATCTGCCAGGCCAGCGCGACAACCTTTTGCGCGCGTTCCGCCCCCATACGCGGTGTCATCAACTCCAGCGCCTTCTGTTCGACCTGATCATGCGACAGCGGTCGCGTCGGAAAGCCGAGCACGTACTCGACGAATGTGCTCCGCGTTGTTCCATCACTCAGCGTAACAGTCACGCGGCTTGATTCCACGCGGGGAACGCGCACTTGGCTTGGGTCCGGCACCATCTCGATCTGCGCCATCAGTTTCCTGATCGCCGGATCATCCATCCGCGCGCGCGACTGCAGCGCATCGAAATCGAGTTTGCCGTCAGTAAGGATAAGCGCGCACATGTAAAGCAGATTGAGCGCGGGGACCTCCGCATGTGCGAACGCATCGACGTCCATATCCGGCATCTGTATCAGCACATGTGTTATGCGAGACCGATCGACAGTGGCGACGATGTCGAGCAATCCTTCCACGCCTGCCTGAGTGGGTCCGCCGGCCGCGTAGCGCTTGTACGCGACGAGCGGCAACTCGAACCGCACGCCCAGTTGCTCAATCAGATAAGCGCGGTCGAGGTCAGAATCCGGCCCGCGGAACGTACCGCTGTCCAGCCAGCCGCCGCGGCGGTCTAGATTGTCGCGCACGCCGGTGAAGCCTGAAGCGGCCATCTGCGCCATGTGAATGCCGTTGCGGGCCCCGGCGCCCGCAAAGACGAAAGCCTTCTCGATGTGATCAGTATCGAGCAGCCATTGCCACGAACCGCTCGCTTGTTCGCTGCAATATGTGAGCAGGGAAGGCACTTGGGATGCGGGCAGGCCGAGCATCACGGCCGCGGCAGTGGCGCTCCCGAACAGGGAACCGATGCAGTGATTGGCGATGCCGGCACGGCGCAGGTTCCGTAGCCCAAGCGCTTTGGGCAAACGGCAGCCGATTTCGTATCCGGCGATCACCGCAGCAAGCACGCGCTTGCCTGAGGCACCATGCTCCTCGGCAAGCGCGAGGCTGGTGCTCACGATGGAAGGGCCGGGCTGCACGAAGGCAGACGGGCTGAAGTCGTTGATTTCGGCACTGTGCCCCGCCATGGCGCCTGCGAAGGCCGCTTCGGATGTAATGGCTCGTAGGCGCGTGCCGAGGATCGTAGCGCCCTGTCCGTCCGCCGCCGCCGCATGGCTCAGCGCATAATTCCTGCTCAACACCGCTGGCGGTAACGGCTGGCAGGCAATGATCGACGCGAGCGTGTCGAGGATGTGCCGGCGCGCGAGTTCGGCGATGTCGTCCGGCCAGGAAGCCGTCGCGGCTCCCCCGATGAAGGCACTCAAGGCCGGCGTGACATTCGGCTGCAGCGTATCGTCGCCTGGAGCGTGAACGCCGGAATCTCCCCCGGCCTGCGGCCCGTGGGGGTGCTGACACCCTGCGCAGCATGTGATCTTGCAGTAAGCGCGAGACCTGAGGCGATCAGCGCCGCAGCGCCAATCGCCTGCCGACGCCCGGTAGGGGACGACTTATCGCTTTGCATGGGCATCCTCCCCCCGATCGCGCGGCTTGAACTTCGCTGGAGAGGCTACGCCTGCTTCAGCTCGATCAGGCTGCGGCGGATCTTGCGGCCACGCTGTACCATGTCCTCGATATAATCCGCATCGCCCCAGCGAACCGCACGTGCCATCGCCTGCGCGTCCTCCAGGAAGCGCGCCAGCATCTCCAGCAGCGCTTCCCGGTTGTTGAGAAAAATATCCCGCCACATCACCGGGTCGGACGCTGCGATACGGGTGAAATCCCGAAATCCGGACGCAGCGAACCGCAACACCTCCGACCGGCTTTCATCCGCCAGATCGTCCGCCGTCCCGCAGATGGTGAACGCAAGCAGGTGCGGCAGGTGCGAGACGATCGCCAGCACCTTGTCATGATGCGACGGTTCCACCTGTTCCACCTCGGACCCGCAGCGCCGCCACAGCTCAGAGATGGTTTCAATCGCATCTTCATCCGTGCCGGGTGGCGGCACGATCAGCGTGTAGCGGCCCTGGAACAGGGTGATGAAGCCGGAATCGGGACCGGAATACTCGGTGCCGGCCAGCGGATGAGCCGGCACGAAATGCACCCCCGCCGGCACCAGGGGACCGATATCGCGAATCACCGACTGCTTGGTCGAACCGACATCCGTCAGAATGGCGCCCGCCTGCAAATGCGGCGCAATCCGCACGGCCAAATCGGCAAACGCCCCCACCGGCGCGCACAGCATGACGCAATCCGCGCCCTCGACCGCGCGCGCCGGATCGAGTTCCACGCGGTCCGCGATATCCAGCTCCTGCACACGACGCAGCGTGGACTCGGTCCGCGCACACGCGACCACCTCGCGCGCGATATCTCCCCGCTCGCGCGCGATACGCGCGACCGAACTGCCGATCAGCCCGATACCGATCAGCGTCAGCCGGTCGAAGAGTGGTTTACCCATTCGCTCCCGCCATGAAATCGCGCAGAGCGCCAATCACCTGCTCCACTTCGTCCGTCAGCCCGACGGTAATGCGCAGGCAGTGCGGCAGCGCATACGCGCCGACCTTGCGCACGATAATGCCGCGGGCGCGCAGCGCCTCATCGGCCGCATCGGCGCGGTCCTTCGTGCCGAAATCCGCCAGCACGAAATTACCCTCGCTGGGCCAGACCTTGATCCCTGCGTCCTCCAACCCACGCGTCAACACGGCGCGGTATTCCAGGTTGTGCGTCCGGCCCTTCTCCACCCAGCCGGGTTCCGACAGCGCGGCAATCGCCGCCGCCTGGGACGCGAGCGAGACATTGAACGGCGCGCGCACCCGGTTCAGCACGTCGATGATCGCCGGCGGCGCATAGGCCCAGCCGATGCGCATGCCGCCCAACCCAAAGATCTTGCTGAACGTCCGCGTCATGATGACGTTGTCGGCCCCGTTCACCAGCCCGACAGGGTCGTAATCCGGCCGGTCCACATATTCCGCATAGGCGGAATCGAGCACCAGCAGCACCTCGGGCGGCAGCCCGGCGTGCAGGCGCTTCACCTCGTTCTGGCTGAGGAAGCTGCCCGTGGGATTGTTCGGGTTGGCCAGAAAGACCAGACGCGTCGCCGGTGAGATCGCCGCCAGCATGGCGTCGATATCCGTCGTCAGGCTGCGCTCCGGCGTCTTGATCACCTTGCTCCCGGCATAGATGCCGGCGATCTCGTAGATGGCGAAACCATGCGCGGACATGATGATGTCGCGCCCGGCTCCGCCATAGGCCAGGCAAAGCTGGTAGATCAGGTCGTCGGACCCGGCCCCGCAGACGATCCGGGACGGATCGAGGCCGAACCGGGCGCCGATCGCCCGCCGCAGCTCGAGCGCGTCGCCGTCCGGATAGCGGTACATCTCCGCGGCTGCCCCCTGGGCCGCCGCCTGCGCGCATGGCGGCGTGCCGAACGCGCCCTCGTTCGATGACAGCTTGATGGTACGGTTGCGACCGGGAAGATGAGATTCCCCGCCCACATACGGGGAAATGCGCAGGACATCGGGGCGGGGCAGGGGGCTCATGGGTTGGTTCCGATCGGCACCGCGTAGCCTCCGAGTACCACAGGCGCCCGCCCCGCCGCAGAAATTCGCCCAAGCCGCGGGTCCTGCTCCGAAACCAGGCCGCTGACTTCGATCAGCGCCACGGCCGGGGCGCCCGGATCACGCCGCAGGATGATGCCGCCGGGGTTGATATCTGCGGCGGTGAGGAAGCTCGCCAGCCGCGCGCGGCTCGTCTCGGGGTCCAGTTCCAGCCCGAGCAAAGTCCGGTCGTCTCCGGATGGGTCGGGGGCGATCGCGGCGGCGACGAGGGCCTGCACCGCGGGCGCTCCTTCCGCCCGAGGGCGGTAGAAGGGCAGGCGAGCGATGACATGGATGCGCGGCTCGTCCTTCTGCAGCAGGGCGGTCCACCAAGCCTCGGACACGAGATTCGGTATCGGACGGCAGCGGCAGCACGGCCACGGGGGCACGGCCGGCACTCACCTCGGCGATGGCCTGGGCCGGGCTGCGATGGCTGGTCAGCGGCGTCAGCGCGCCGAAATGCTCGCGCGCAAGCTGGGTGAAAGCACGAGCCGGATCGGTGTCGCAGACGGCGATGGCAAAGCGGCCCTGCATGCCGGTCGTGGCGGCGAGCAGTTCGCGCCAGATGCGGATGATCCCTTGCGGCGGCAGGGCGCCGTGATGGCGCGCCAGCAGCCGGCGCAAGATCGCAGCCTCCCGCCCGGGCCGTAGAGCGACGACGCCCGTGGGTTTGGTCGCGGCGACGCGCTGGACGACTTCAGCGCGGCGGATCAGCAAATCGTGGATGGAGTCGTCGAGCTGGTCGAGTTCGGCGCGCAGAGATGTGAGATCAGCGTTCGGCGTGTCCCCCGGCGGGGGCCATCGGTCGGGCGTGGGCGGGTCATCCCGCAGGGTTTGCGCGGCACTGTCCATAGGAGGCAGATGACCCTAATCGCAGGAAACGGGCCGCACAGATAGCGGAAGCGGGCAGGGCTGCAAACCCGGACGTTGCGACAACAAGTTAGGGTCTGCATATCTGCGGATGTCATGGATCAAACTGCGCTACTGACAGCCGTGCCGCACTCGCACCTGACGTTTGCCGAGGGTATGCGGCTGGACTGCGGCGTGCATCTCGCCCCCATGACCGTGGCCTATCGCACCTACGGCGCGCTCAACGCTGACCGGAGCAACGCGGTGCTGATCTGCCATGCGCTGACCGGCGATCAATACGTGGCGGAGACGCATCCCCTGACCGGCAAGCCGGGCTGGTGGGAGATGATGGTCGGTCCCGGCAAGCCGATCGATACCAACCGGTTCTTCGTCGTCTGTCCCAATGTGCTGGGCGGCTGCATGGGATCGACCGGCCCGCGCAGTCCACGCGAAGACCGCGGCGACCCCTGGGGCACCGATTTCCCGCCGATCACCATCGGCGACATGGTGCGGGCGCAGAAAATGCTGATCGATCACCTGGGCATTGAGCGCCTGTTCGCCGTGATGGGCGGCTCGATGGGCGGGATGCAGGTGCTGCAATGGGCGGCTTCCTATCCGGATGCCGTGTTCGCGGCTCTCCCGATCGCCTGCGCGGCCTATCATTCGGCGCAGAACATCGCTTTCCATGAGGTCGGCCGGCAGGCGATCTTCGCCGATCCGGACTGGGCCGGCGGCCGGTATTGGGAGAGCGGCCGGGTGCCGGCCCGCGGCCTCGCCGTGGCCCGCATGTGTGCGCACATCACCTATCTGTCCGAACAGGCGCTGACGCGGAAGTTCGGGCGGCGGCTGCAGAGCGCACCCAAGGGAGCCGACGAGGCGATCAGCCTGTTCGGCGGCATGTTCGAGGTCGAAAGTTATCTGCACCACCAGGGCAGCACCTTCGTGAACCGGTTCGACGCCAACGCCTACCTCACGATCACGCGGGCCATGGATTACTTCGATCTGGCGTCCGATCACGGCGGCGACCTGGCGAACGCGTTCCGCGGCACAAAGACGCGGTTTCTGCTGGCTTCGTTCAACTCCGACTGGCTGTTCCCGACGCGGGAAAGCCGCTCCATCGCACGTGCCCTGAATCGCGCCGGTGCCAATGTCAGCTTCGTCGAAATCCCCTCCGACAAAGGCCACGATGCCTTCCTGCTCGACGAACCCGATTTCCACCGGACGGTTTCGGGGTTCCTGGCTGGCTGCGCCGCCCACGCGGGTCTGTAGCGGATGCAGGATAGCGTTCGCTTCGTCGCGAAGAACATGCGGGTCGATCTGCGGCTGATCGCCGAGATGATCGCTCCCGGCTCGCGCGTTCTCGATATCGGCAGCGGCGACGGCTCGTTGATCGAGGAGCTGTTCACCACCAAAGGCTGCGACGCGCGCGGCATCGAAATCGACATGGCGCTGGTGACCCGCGCCGTCGCGCACGGATTGCCGGTGATGCACGGCGATGCCGATGAGGACCTGCAACACTACCCCGACGGCGCGTTCGATTACGTCGTGCTGTCCCGCACGCTGCAGGCCGTGGAAAGGCCGCGGGAGGTGCTACGCCAGATGCTGCGGATCGGAACACGCGCGGTGGTAAGCTTTCCGAATTTCGGACATTGGCTGGTCCGCTGGCAGTTGCTGTCCAAAGGCCGCATGCCGATGACGGCAACCTGGGACCGGATGTGGTACGAGACGCCGAACATCCATCCATGCACCATCCGCGACTTTTTTGACCTCTGCGCTGCTGAGGGCTACGTGGTGGAACAGTGGCTTGCCGCCGATGAGGCTGGCCAGCGTCTGCCCTGGCGGCGGTTTCCCCTGCTGGCGAACCTGTTCGGAGAGCAGGGGTTGTTTCTGCTGCGGCGGGGATGGATAAAGGACTCGCATGTGCCGCACATGTAATTAGGTTGTGCACATGTCCGCCATGATCCAGATCAGAAATGTACCCGACGATGTGCACAGGACCCTGAAGGCACGCGCCGCGATGGCCGGCATGTCGCTCTCGGATTACTTGCTCCAGGAGGTCCGCAAAATCGCGAGCCGCCCTACGATCGAGGAATTGCGGGAGCGGGTTCGTTCGCGCGAAGCCGTGTCGCTCAAGACGCCCGTGGTGGATATGGTGCGCGCAGAACGTGATGGCCGGTGATCGTGGTCGATGCCTCGGCAGCCCTTCAGTGGCTGCTGAGGGGCGACGGCGTTGAGGCCATCGAGCGCCATCTTCTTGCACCCGGCGTTGTAGCGAACGCCCCACATCTGCTGGATGCCGAAATCGCACACGTCCTCCGCCGCTATGTGGCTGCTGGCGAATTCGAAGCATCTCGCGCCGAAGCTGCATTAATCGATCTCGTCAATTTTCCTATGTATCGGCACGCGTATGATTTTCTTGTGTCACGCGTCTGGGCGTTGCGTCACGACATGACCGCTTACGATGCAATCTACGTGGCACTCGCCGAAATGCTGGATGCACCATTGTTCACCCGCGACAGGCGGCTCACGTCAGCAGCAGTGAAGCACGTGCGAGTGACCGTCATATAACCTTACGCCGCCGCATCCTTCTGGCAGCGCGCCGATGACCGCCTCATCTCGCCCGGCGGTCGCCCGTAAACGTCCGCGAACACCGCGTTGAAACGCCGCAGACTGCCAAACCCCGATGCAAAGGCGATTTGCGATACAGGCCAGTTCGTCGTGTCCAGCAGCCTCTTCGCCCGCTGAATGCGCGCCGTTCGCGCGACTGCCGCCGGCGACGCGCCGCAATGGCGGAGAAAAAGCCGGCGCAGGTGGCGACCGGTGATACCCAGCCGCTCAGCCAAACCATCCACAGATGCCCCGGGCTCATCGACAGCCCCTCATCGATGATCAGGCGCGCCGCGCGCTCGACTGTGGTCAGTGTGCCTTTCCACGCCGGGCAAAACGGGGCGGTTTCAGGCCGACAGCGCAGGCACGGACGGAACCCCGCCGCTTCGGCGGCGGGGTCGTGTCCCAGTTCGTGGTGTAGGAGCTGTGGGTAAGTGGCCTGCCGGAGCGACCGCCAAGAGTACCGCCAAGAGTCTGGAGTAGGCAGGCCACTTATCCACAGCGGTGGTCACCGTGGTGCTCCTGGGTAGGGTTGGGTTGCAACACGCAACTCTGACCTTGGAGGCCACCCCGATGACCGACGACATGATCACCCTTCGCGAGCTGATGGAGAAGGGTTCGGACGCGACACTGCTGCGCGAGATGATCGGCTTCGCCGCGCAGCGTCTGATGGAACTGGAGACCGAGACTCTGTGCGGTGCTGGCCACGGCGAGCGCAGCGAGAATCGGACCAACCTGCGCAACGGCTACCGGGATCGCGACTGGCAGACACGTGCTGGGACCGTGGAGCTGCGCATACCGAAGCTACGCCGCGGCAGCTACTTTCCCGGCTTTCTGGAGCCGCGCCGGATGGCGGAGAAGGCGCTAACCGCGGTGATCCAAGAGTCCTACGTCCAGGGCATCTCAACCCGCTCGGTGGACGAGCTGGTCAAGGCGATGGGGCTGGAGGGCATCAGCAAAAGCCAAGTGTCGCGGCTCTGTGCCGAGATCGACGAGCGGGTGCAGACGTTCCTGCACCGTCCGATCGAAGGCGAGTGGCCGTATCTGTGGCTGGATGCCACCTATGTCAAAGCCCGGCGTGATCATCATATCGTCTCGGTGGCCGTGATTGTCGCCATGGCGGTCAACACGGACGGCCGTCGCGAGGTGCTGGGCATGACCATCGGCAACAGCGAAGCCGAGCCGTTCTGGACCGAGTTCCTGCGCTCGCTCACGCGCCGCGGCCTACGCGGCGTCAAGCTGGTCATCTCCGACGCGCATGAAGGCCTGAAAGCAGCGATTGCCAAAGTGCTTGGCGCGACCTGGCAGCGCTGTCGCGTGCACTTCATGCGCAATGCCTTGGCGCATGCCGGAAAGACGCAGCGACGGATCGTCTCGGCGTGGATCGGCACGGCGTTTGCCCAGGATGATGCTGAGGCCGCTCGCAAGCAGTGGCGACAGGTCGCCGATCAAGCCAGGCCACGCATCAGCAAGCTCGCCGCCCTGATGGACCATGCCGAAGCTGATGTCCTGGCCTACATGGGCTTTCCGGCACAGCACCGCACCAAGATACACAGCACCAATCCGCTCGAACGCCTCAATGGGGAGATCAAGCGGCGCAGCGAGGTGGTGGGTATCTTCCCGAACGAAGCCGCTGTTACCCGGCTGGTTGGTGCACTGCTACTCGAACAGAATGATGAATGGGCCGTTCAGCGTGCCCGCTATATGACCCTGGAAACCATCGCTCCCCTGGGCCATGATCTCAGCGTCAGTCTGCCTCTCATCGCAGCCTGACACGGCGGTCCAACCCGCCAAGGAGTTCTGCTCCTACACCACGTGTTGGGACACCATCCTGGATAAAGCCGACCGCGTCTCGGACGGCCTGGCCGTACTGGAGGACTTCGGGTGGGTCCGAGGGCGAGAGCTGCGCGCCGGTGCAGGAAGCAAGGGCGGACGGCCGAGCATGGAGTGGGACATCAATCCGCTGGGCCGAGGCGCACATGTATAGGTTAAGTCGGGGGCGAGTAAGCAGAGTGCTCTGTAAAAAACCGACCGTAGGTAATAAAGCGTATGGGCCATATGCACACGGGCAGCTGGCTACAAAACCTGCAGAACCCCCCTCCAACCCCGTTTCGCAGGTTTTGTAGCCAGCTGCCCGTGTGCATACGACCCAGCGTAGAGGCATCCATCAAACCTGTGAATTTAAGAGGCTACAACCATGACTTGGTCGTGTCCCAGTTCGTGGTGTAGGAGCTGTGGGTAAGTGGCCTGCCGGAGCGACCGCCAAGAGTACCGCCAAGAGTTTGGAGTAGGCAGGCCACTTATCCACAGCGGTGGTCACCGTGGTGCTCCTGGGTAGGGTTGGGTTGCAACACGCAACTCTGACCTTGGAGGCCACCCCGATGACCGACGACATGATCACCCTTCGCGAGCTGATGGAGAAGGGTTCGGACGCGACACTGCTGCGCGAGATGATCGGCTTCGCCGCGCAGCGTCTGATGGAACTGGAGACCGAGACTCTGTGCGGTGCTGGCCACGGCGAGCGCAGCGAGAATCGGACCAACCTGCGCAACGGCTACCGGGATCGCGACTGGCAGACACGTGCTGGGACCGTGGAGCTGCGCATACCGAAGCTACGCCGCGGCAGCTACTTTCCCGGCTTTCTGGAGCCGCGCCGGATGGCGGAGAAGGCGCTAACCGCGGTGATCCAAGAGTCCTACGTCCAGGGCATCTCAACCCGCTCGGTGGACGAGCTGGTCAAGGCGATGGGGCTGGAGGGCATCAGCAAAAGCCAAGTGTCGCGGCTCTGTGCCGAGATCGACGAGCGGGTGCAGACGTTCCTGCACCGTCCGATCGAAGGCGAGTGGCCGTATCTGTGGCTGGATGCCACCTATGTCAAAGCCCGGCGTGATCATCATATCGTCTCGGTGGCCGTGATTGTCGCCATGGCGGTCAACACGGACGGCCGTCGCGAGGTGCTGGGCATGACCATCGGCAACAGCGAAGCCGAGCCGTTCTGGACCGAGTTCCTGCGCTCGCTCACGCGCCGCGGCCTACGCGGCGTCAAGCTGGTCATCTCCGACGCGCATGAAGGCCTGAAAGCAGCGATTGCCAAAGTGCTTGGCGCGACCTGGCAGCGCTGTCGCGTGCACTTCATGCGCAATGCCTTGGCGCATGCCGGAAAGACGCAGCGACGGATCGTCTCGGCGTGGATCGGCACGGCGTTTGCCCAGGATGATGCTGAGGCCGCTCGCAAGCAGTGGCGACAGGTCGCCGATCAAGCCAGGCCACGCATCAGCAAGCTCGCCGCCCTGATGGACCATGCCGAAGCTGATGTCCTGGCCTACATGGGCTTTCCGGCACAGCACCGCACCAAGATACACAGCACCAATCCGCTCGAACGCCTCAATGGGGAGATCAAGCGGCGCAGCGAGGTGGTGGGTATCTTCCCGAACGAAGCCGCTGTTACCCGGCTGGTTGGTGCACTGCTACTCGAACAGAATGATGAATGGGCCGTTCAGCGTGCCCGCTATATGACCCTGGAAACCATCGCTCCCCTGGGCCATGATCTCAGCGTCAGTCTGCCTCTCATCGCAGCCTGACACGGCGGTCCAACCCGCCAAGGAGTTCTGCTCCTACACCACGTGTTGGGACACCATCGGCGGCGGCCGCGCTCGGCATGAATTCTACGTTGCGTCGATAGGGTAACCGCACCGGACAGACGCAACGACAATAAACTCCCGTCGTACGAACGCCGATGAAGAACCGGCCGTCGAACGCTGGATCGCGCGCGAGCCACGCGCGCTCCCACGCCACCTCTTCATCCCTGCTCATGCGCATGGTGTAGCACGAGCCTCGTGCGCGGCAGAGGATGAGGTCCGATTCCGGCCAGACCGATGCGCGCGTGATCGCCAGTGTCATCCGACGACACGCGGCAAGGTCTGCAATGAACGGCTCAACGACCATGTCACGCGCTGAATGGGCGTTGCTGTTGCTCCTGTCGGTGCTGTGGGGCGGTTCGTTCTTCTTCTCCAAGGTCGCCGTCACCGCTGTTGCCCCTTTGACGATCGTCTTTATGCGCTTCGCGGCCGCAGCCATGCTCGTCTTTGCCTATGTCCGGGCAAGCGCCATCACCATTCCGACCGATATAAAAAGCTGGTCGGCGTTCGCCGGTATGGGCCTGTTGAACAATTTGATTCCGGCGGGGCTGATCGTCTGGGGACAGACGATGATCCCAAGCGGTCTCGCCTCGGCGCGACGGATGCGAACAGCGTCTCCCTCATCGGCATGATCGCGTGCCTCGGAGCAGCGATCTCCTATGGATTCGCGAACGCTCTGGGGAAGCGCTTTCGCGCGCTCGGGATCCATCCTGCCGCCGCTGCCATGGGCCAGATGACCGCGACCGCCATCATGGCGCTTCCGCTGGCGATCATGATCGACGCGCCCTGGCGACTCGGCGCCGTCAGCGCGGAGGTGTGGGCCTGCATGGCCGGACTTGCCGTGCTCTCGACGGCGCTGGCTATGTCGTCTTCTTCCGCATTCTGGCCACCGCGGGAGCAACCAACATTTCCTTGGTGACGCTTTTGATTCCCGTCAGCGCGGTACTCCTCGGCAGCACAATCCTGGGCGAGCGGGTTTCAACCATCGAGCTTGCGGGCATGGCGCTCATCGCTCTGGGTCTGATCACGATCGACGGGCGCGCGCTGGCCGGTGTAGCGGGCTTGAGGTGGGTCAGGGGCTTGGCGCAACCAACACCGAATCCGCCGTGACAGTCGCCGTGACCGGCACGTCTTGCGCGATCGCCGTTGGCGGCGTCGGCGCCGCAGCCGCCATCGCCATCATCCGCGGTACCGGCATGAATTCCGGCGTCGCGATATCGACGCGCTGGAACGAATCAAACCGCAACCCCAGAGTCTGTGCCGCCGCCTCGGCCTTCTGACGCAACTGGCCCAGCGCGGCAGTTGTTGCGCGGCCCTGCGCGGCGCGGAACGCGGCAGGAGACAACTGCCAGTCAAGATTGCTGATCGCCAGGCCGGATTGCTGCAACTGACCGATCAACGCCAGCAGCGTCGGCCCCTCGGATGAGCTCAGCTCGATCGACTGGCTGGCCTGCCACGCCCCCTGCTGCTTCGGCTGCCACGCCGTATAGCCCTGGGTCTGCGTCTTGATCCCGCTGACCTGGTCGATGCGGCCGACCGCCGCCTTGATCGTTGCATTCACCTGCTCCTGTGCGGCGGCGGCGGTGGGTGCGCTTGCTTCGGCACGCAGGGTGGCGACCAGCGTGTCCGGCGGCACCGACACGCTCTCGGTGTCGGACAGATGAAGAACGGTGCGGGCCCAGGCAGGGCTCGCCAGCATCAGAAACGCAATCAGGGGCAGGGAAGCTCGCATCGATATCGTCCGGGCAGTGGCCGGGGCGGTTTGTTCGCCCGTCTTGGGGCGGGATCAAGGCAGAGTTGAAACCGCTGCTCGCGCCGTGCTTGCATGCTGTCATGAACCTTGATGAACGCCCGAGCGTCTGCACCTTCGACTGTCCCGATACGTGCAGCCTGACCGTGACCGTGGAGGACGAACGCATCGTCAAGGTGCGTGGGTCGCATGCGCTGCCGTTCACCGACGGGGTCATCTGCAACAAAGTGGCGCGCGACATGGCCGCCTTCGTGCACGGGCCGGATCGGCTGCTGTATCCGTTGCGCCGCAGCGGGCCGAAAGGCTCGGGCCAGTTCACCCGGACCACCTGGGACGAAGCGCTGGACGAAATCCACGCGCGTGTCTCAGCGGTGATCGACCGTTGGGGGCCGCAGGCGGTGGCGCCGCTGAATTACGCCGGGCCGCACGGCCTGCTTTCTTATGACAGCATGTCGCTGCGCTTCATGCACCGGCTGGGCGCGAGCCACGTCTATCGCCGGTCATTGTGCGGCGGCGTGCGCAGCGAGGCGTGGTCCGGCACCTATGGCGCCGCGGCCGGTGCGCCGCCGGAGATCGCCGAGGACGCCGACCTGATCATCGTCTGGGGCAACAACGCGACTGTGGCCAATCTCCATCTGGTGCGCTGCGCGCGGCATGCGATGCGCAAAGGCGCCACGTTGGTCGTGATCGATCCGTTGCGCACGACCATCGCAGCGCAGGCGGCGTTGCACGTTGCGCTGATGCCCGGCACCGATGTGGTGCTCGCCTTCGCTCTCGCGGCGGAGTTGGAGCGTATGGGCGCGTTTGATCAAGACTTCATCGCGGCGCACGTGTTCGGCTTCGAGCCGTTCATGGGCCGGGCACGCGAATGGACCGTCGCGCGGGCGGCCGAAACCTGCGGCGTGCCGGAGGCGACGATTCGCGAACTGGCACAGCTGATGGTGCGGTCGCAGCGGCTCGTACTGGCTCCCGGCAACGGGCTGGAGCGTGGGCGCAACGGCGGCTCCGGCATCCGCGCCGCCATCGCCCTCCCGGCCCTGCTCGGCAAGCTGGGCGGCGGCAGCGGCATCGTGCTGGGTGCCGGCAACGCCTTTCGCAAGACGATGACGAAACTGCAGCGTCCGGACCTCGCACCGCCCGAGACGCGCACACTGAACCTCATCGAGATGGGGCGGCACCTGGCAACCGATGATCTCGATCCGCCGTTGCGCGCGGTGTTCATCTACAACCACAATCCGATCGTGGTGCACCCCGAGCAGAACCTGATGCGCCGCGGCCTGGCTCGGGAAGACATCTTCTATGTCGGCATCGAGGTGGCGATGACCGAAAGCATGGCGCACTGCGATATCATCCTGCCGGCAGCGACCCATTTCGAATGCGATGACCTCTACGCCTCCTACGGTCATCAATGGTTGCAGCGGGCACGGCCGGTGATCGCGCCGCAGGGCGAATCCCTGCCGAATACCGAAATCTTCCGCCGTCTGGCGGCGCGTTTCGGATTTACCGATCCCTGCTTCGCGGATGACGATCTGGCGCTGATGGATCAGGCGATCGATCCCGAGGACGAACGCCTGGAAGGCACGCGGCCGAGCGAAGTCCCGCTGGACTCGGCCGTGCTGATGGCGGCCGGGGACGGCAAGCCGATGGTCCTGTTCGACAATGTCCGGCCTGCGACGCCGTCCGGAAAGATCGAGCTCGAGTTGGCCACATTGGCGGAAAAATGGGGTGAACATGCACGCCTACCGCAATGGCGCCCGCCGGTGCAAAGCCATCCGTTGCGGCTGATTTCACCGGCTTCCGACAAGCGGATCTCCTCGACCCTCGGCGGCTTGGCGGGATCCTCCGCGATTCCCTCCGTCCGCATGCATCCGGTGGACGCGGCGGCGCGAGGACTGACCGACGGCGCACCCGTGCTCGTCTTCAACGATCTCGGCCGGGTGGAATTACGGTTGGCATTGACAGAGGCGGTGCCGCGCGGCGTGGTTGCCAGCGAAAAGGGTGCATGGTTGCGCACCAGCCCCACCGGCCAGACGATCTCCGCGCTGGTGCGCTTGCGTTTCGATGCGGTCTGCCGCACTCTGACAACAAATAGAGAATGCGGGCGGGAGACATGATTCATCGCAAGGCAATTGCGGCGCTTGTCGCGTGCGCAATTCTCGCGCCGGCATGGTGCGCGATGGCGGGCGCAGGCGGCGGTAGCGGCGGCATCGGCCTTCTGGAAAAGGGAGCCGTGCCGGAACCGGCCAGTATTTTGGGTCTCGTGACCGGGGTAGGAGGATTGCTGATCCTGCGCTGGCGCAAGCGGCGCTGAGGTCACGGGCCGGGATATGGTCTCCTGGCTGGGCAATCTCGCGGCGGGCTGGTTTTGGCCCGTCGCCGTCGCGGGCTTGGTGGGGTGCCTCGCCGCGGAGACCGTGTCGCCCAAGCGGCCGGGAACCTTTCCGGCCGCGCGCTGGATGGATCACCTGGGACTTTATGTCGGATGCCTGGTGTTGTCGGGTCTTCTGGATCCGCGGAACGCCGTGCTGGCGATGATGCATGATTCGACCGGATCGTTTTTCGCCCAGGTGCACCGCGCGGGCGGTGAATTGGCAGTGCTGGTGATCGGCCTGCTTTTGCTCGATCTGTTCGCCTATGCCATGCACTGGTTCCAGCACATGTGGTTTCCGTTGTGGCGGGTTCACGCGGTGCATCATGCGGATACGGAGATGGATGCCAGCACCGCGCTGCGGCACCATCCCCTTGCCTATCTGCAGTTGGCGGTGAGCGTGGCAATCGTATTCACCCTTCTCGGCCTTCCGGTCTGGGTGTTTCCGATCTACGGCGTTGTGCTGTTTGCGGCGGCGCTGTTCCAGCACATCAATGTTCGGATTCCACCGGTTTGCGAGCGGGTGCTGGGATGGCTGCTCATCACGCCCGCGATGCATCAGGTGCATCACTCGACGCTCGACACTCATTACAACCGGAACTTCGGCAATGTGCTGTCGGTGTGGGACCGCGTGTTCGGTACGCTGACGGTGCCAAAAGCCGCGGAACGGGAGCGGATCGTCTATGGGCTGGTGGGGGTGCGGGGCCGAGGATGGCTGGGTTCCTGGCGGTTGCCATTCCTGATGCACCGCCCTTCCCAGGTGGCAACGGTTGAGGCGGGGAGACACTGATGAAAACGTGGAATGCGCTTGGTGCGGCCGCAGTGGGCTTGGTGCTGGGAGTGGGAGCGCCTTGCGCACATGCGTCGTACCTGACGGTGAACGGCGCCTGCATCGCATCCATAAATCCGGGCTGTGCGCCCGATCTGCAGACCGCGCCGGGGGCCAATCAGCTCAATCTGGATAACACCTTCACCCTCGCCGACGGTGATTCTTACCTAATCACGGGCACCGTGTTCGTGGACACGTATTTCCCTAACACGCCAGCGCCGCCCTATGCGCCACCGCAATTGTTTACGCTCAATCCAGAGTTCCAGATTCAGTATCTCGGCAGCGCGCCATCACAAGCGGACAGCTTCACGCTTCTGTTCAGCCAGGATTTTGAGAACATCGCAGTTTCAGGCGGCCCGTTCACAAATTTCCTGACCGGCTACACGGCCGGGATTCTAGCGGCGGATAGCACCATCCAGATGGCTAATACCGTTGCGGGCATGAGCTTTCCAGCGTTGATGACCTCGCTTACCAGTTCATTTTCCACCCAGGAGAACGAGTCGATCTCAACGCTGGCGAACCCGCTCACCAACTCAATCGCCTATACGATGTTCATCGGCTCCGGTTCGGAACCCGGGTTCATTGTTGAGGTGCCCGCACCCGCGGCGCTTGCGGTGCTTGGGGTCGGGCTGATCGGACTCGGCGCAGTGCGGCGCCGCGTCAGGTAAGCCCGGCCTTAATCAACCCTTCCATCAGCCGATCGAGCGCGGGCTTTTCGAACATCCGGCGGAAATAGGCTTCGGTGCCACCCAGGCCGCCGTCCAGCTTCGCAACCAGTGTCCGCAGCGGTCCCGCGTCACCGGCGCGCCCCAACTGGCCCAGCGTGGCCAGCAAGTGGCGCAGCGGAACGGGAAAGTCCGGTTTCAGGCGCAAGGTTTCCTGCGCGGCGGTCAGAGCCTCCTTATACCGGCCGGACAGGTAGTGACTGACGATCAGGACGGGCAGCCAGATGAAGCGCCGCGGGTCGTGCGGGCTGAGCCGGAGTGCCAGTTCGATCTGCGGCAGAGCATCGTCCGGCCGGTTCATGAAATTATACACCATCCCCAGATTGGCATGCGCGCCGGCATAGCTGGGATCGAGACGGATGGCTTCGCTCAGCGGTTCGGCGGCCTCGGCCGGAGGAAAGCCGCTGTTCTGCAACACCAGGCCAAGTGCCAGCTGGCCCAGCGGATCGCGCGGATCGGTGCGCACAGCGTTCCGCGCGTGCATCAGCGCCTCGTCGTGCAGGGCTTCCCGTTCACCCCAACCGACATTGCCCGCGTGGGTCAGGGCAAGTGCCAGGCCTGCGGAGGCGTGCGCGTAGGAGGGTGCGAGCTCGAGCGCGCGCCGGAAACAGTCTCGCGCCTCCTGATTCTCGCCCTTGTTGTATCGGTAATGGTGCCATTGGCCACGCAGGAAAAGTTCATACGCCGTGGCGCTTTGGGGTGGGGTACGCAGGGCGCGCTGGTGTTCCCGGCGAAGCAGTTCGGGTTCGAGCGCGCCGATCGTGCTGCGCACCACCTCGTCCTGCATGGCGAACATGTCCAGCAGCCCATGCTCATACTGTTCGGAAAACAGCGTCTCTCGCGTGTCGGCATCGACCAGGTCCACGCCGGTGCGGATGCGATCGCCCTGCCGGCGCAGCCGGCCCTCCAGCACGTAGCGGGCACCGACCTGCTGGGCCACGTCCAGCGGATCGACCTCGCGCCCCTTGAACGCAAACATCGAGCCGCGCGCGATGACCGGGAAAAAGCGCCAGTGGGACAGGGCCGTGATGAAGTCCTCGGTGACGCCGTCGGCCAGGTATTCCTGTGTGTCGGAGTCGGGACCCCGATAGACGAACGGAAGGACGGCGATGGCGGGGCGGGTACCGAACCCGGGAACGCTACCCAAAGGTGCTTCGACATGGCCGGTCGCGCCTGCTTGGGGTACGACGCGATAGGCCCGCACGGGCCGGCTGATATTCTTGAGACGCTGAATGCCGAGATCCGTGAAGGAATACCCCACCCGGTCGGCCGTCTGCATGGCGGATTCAGAGACGACCACGTCGCCGGGCTGGGCGATGCTCTCCAGCCGAGCGGCGATGTTGACGCCGTCGCCGTAGATATCATCCGGATCGACGATCACGTCGCCGAGGTTGATGCCGATCCGGAAACGCGCGAGCCGCTCGGCGGGCACGTCGGATTGGGATTGGGTGGCCTCGGCCTGGATCCGGGTCCCCGCGGCTATGGCGGCCGAAACGCTGGGGAATTCGACCAGCGCACCATCCCCGGTTTTTTTGACGATGCGCCCACCGGCGCCGGTGATGGCCGGCTCGATGACACCGAGCATCAGCGCCGTGAGGCGCCGGTAGGTGCCTTCTCCGTCCGCCTCCATCATACGGCTATAGCCGACCGTGTCGATTGCCAGCACGGCGGCGAGGCGTCGCTCTAGCTGCGCCATGCATCCTTCCCGAGAAGACGGAAAGTATCAGCCTCAAGCGGCCCCGTCACCCGGGTTTAACCCGCACGCATCTTTTCGATTGACGGCTTGGCAAAAAGTAAGAATTTTGATGCAAACGGAGGGGAAGTGGATGCTAGCCTATATCGGCGTGCGCCGAGTGGTCTGTAACAAAACTGTCATGGCCCTGCTGGCGCTGTGCGGGTTGGCGACCCCGGCTGCCGCCTACACCGTTGCAAGCTCTGCCAATCCGCCGACCACCCAAATTGTGGATATTCAGCTGATCGATGTCTGCGGCCCCACCGGCGCCGGATGCGCGCCGACCGGCTCGCTCAGCAGCTATGAGACGTTTGCCAACGATAGTTTTGCCCAAACGGGCACCAGCTTCGTGTTTCTTCCGGTCACGAAGCTCGACGTGGCGGCGCCCACATGCGGCGGCGCCACAGCCGCATCCCGGTTTTGTTCAGAAACCAATTTGGCGACAGACGCGGATTTTGACACTGTGCACCAACTGATCGACACGCCGGGTCACGGCCAGAGCACCGTTGCCACCACACTGAATGTGTATCTCATCAACCAGTTGGTGGAGACAACCAATGGCGCTCAGGACTTCACGCCGATTTATGGCTGGGGCCTGATCGGCGGCAACGGCGTGGTGGTCGAAACAGGGCGGAACCAACTTACCGGATTAGTGACAGCGCCTGACGTCCTGGCGCATGAGCTCGGCCATAATCTCGGTCTGGCCCATGTGGACCAGCCACCGCTCCTTACGGAATTTATCGATCCGGTCGCACCCGCGGGATCACCCTATAGCATTCCGACAGCAACTCCGCCGGCGCTATATCCCGACGGCAACGCTCCGGTACCGGTTGATTCGAATTACAACCTGATGAACACCAACTCCCGCGTCATCTCCACGCAAACCTGCGCCATCACACGCTACACCTGTGCCGGCACCGCGAAGCCTGGGGTCGACACGCTGCTGCCGTTCCAGAAGGCGACAGTTGAAAGTTCGCCAACGATCAATGAGCTGCCGAATGTGGTCGCAGCTATCACTGGCAGCACGATAACCGAGAGCTACGTGAGCAAAACTGTCGGCCAGTCGGCGTTGATCGGAGGAGCGGTCCGATTCCTCGCTTCGACGACCGTTCCCGGCGTTCCTTCGGTGGATTGGTGTCCCCTTCCCGGGGCCTGCGGCCCGGTGTCCGTGACAACCACCACGGATTCGCTGGGCGATGTGACATACTCTTTCGGCGGCCCGCCGATTGCACCAACGACCGCCGGTGCGCCCAGCGTGATCCTGCAGTGGGGCTTACCCAGTGCGCCGATTCCGTTCTCGGTCGAGTTCGACTTCGCCAACGGCATCACCTCCCAGGCCGGGTTCGATATGACGGGCTTCGATTCGCAGCTCGATGCGGTCTTCGGATTCAATCCAGACGCACCTGACGTTGTTTATGGTCCTTCGGTCCTGCCGGAAAGCGGTGTGCCGGAAGATACCAGCAACTACGGTGTGACCAGCCTCTCCCCAGTGCCTGAACCGCCGGCGTTGTCACTGCTGGCGATCGGCTTGGCCGGGCTGGGATTCATTCGCCGGCGGCCGCGCCGGCAGGCATAGCGCCCTCAAGTTCCGCAACGCGCGCTTCGAGCAAGCGCTGATTGTGAAACAGGCGCTGCGTTGAAAGCCGGAGGAAGAAGAAGCCAAAACTCGGATTCTGGAAATAGAGCTGCTTCACCCGGTCATAGGTGATCACCAGCAATTCGCCGTCACGCACACATTCCAAAGTCTGCGTGCGGCGTTGATCGGGAGCCAGCAGTCCCAGTTCCCCAACCACTTCGCCGACCGGAAGTTCGATCCCCGTCTCTCTGAGCCGGAAATGACCCGAGACGATGTAGTACATCGCGTCGGCCGGATCGCCCTTGTGGAACAGCACCTCGCCCGCGTTCGTGCGGTGGCGATGCATGAATGGTTTGAGCCAATCCATCGACCCATTGCCGTGGGCGGCCGTTTCAACGCGCCGGGTGAGCTGGATCATCTGATACAGACGAAGCGCGTTCATCGGCAGGACGATGCCTTCGAGGATGATCTCCGGCGCGGCGCCCTCCAGACTGGCATACAGAAGAAGGACGGCGTTGCTGACCAGTCCCACGGTCCGCAGCGGGATCATGGTCTTCATGGAGTAGGTCGCGAAGACGAACGCGGCGCCGATATAACCAATGATATCCGGCGCGGTCATAGGGGGCATGTAGCTCATGGCCAGCCTATAGCATGACGTCAGTCTGTCCGCCGTTAGAGAACGATCCCAAGCACCGGATAGGCTGAGCTGAGAGCGCTCACGAGGACATTCCACGCCGCCGCCGCGGCTTCCTCAGCGATGTCGATGGCAATGCCCTGATAGGTCAGGAGGACGCCTTCCAGTGCACGCTGCTGCATCAGCCTGAGACTATTGTATTCCGCCTGGGAGAGCGTGTTTTGGTTCTGCTCGATCTGCTGACCGGCGGCAATCAGGGCGGCGAACTGCGTGGACGCGCCCGCCGCCGCGTTCTGCCACGCTGGCCCGACCACGCCCGAAACGGCGTTGGCGATCTGGACCGACACGCTCGACCAGTCGACGGCCATGATGCCCCCTTACTTCGATCCGGCCTTAAGGCCGATTTCTCGCGTCAGCAGCGCGCCCATCTGAGCGTTCACGATTTGCTCCACGCTCCGCAAGTATGGCTCGGACAAAATGTTCTGCGCCTCGTGCGTTTGCTGCAAGGAGCCGGGACCGCTCAGCAGGTTCTGCCGCAGCAGCAGAATGCTGCGATCGAGGTCGGGTGTGGCAAGGCTGGGTTCTAAGTCCACGCGGGTCTGCAGGCTCGTCAGGTCCACGTCGATCTTGTCATAGAAGCCGGTGTTGGCGTCGTAGCCGGCCTTGGTGCGAGCCTCCGCGAGAGCTTTCTGTGGGGCAGGATCGCTGTGCTGGGAGAGCGCGGCGATCTTATAGTCAAGCGAGATCAGTGTAACGAGTTCCGTATCGACGTCCGTCTGAAGCTGCGAGATCAGCTTGTCGGTCTGATCGTCGTATTGCGGCGCGACGCAGGCGGCGAGCGCTGCAATCAGCAGCAAAGCGGGAAAGTGCCGAATCGGATGGGCACAGCGCATGGTTTTTTCTGACCGGATAACGAATCGCTTCCCCAATCTTATCATGAACCGGGCCGCTGTCACGGAAGGGAAATGACATGCCGCATCAGCCCGACCTCCGAGGCGTCCTGTAGAACCCGACACATTCTCGTGGGCGCCGGCATCCGGTGCGGCGAACAGATGGAGGAATCCCCCTGCACACACCGACGTTTCACGAGAGCGTCTCATCGCAGACGCCGAACCTTCATGCCCCTTTCGCCGCTGCATTGCTACACGCGCGTGCTCTGTCCTGAAAGATACGGGAAAGGATCTGGCAATGTACAGACAGCGCGATTTGTCAAAAATCACCGGCTTGGCGTGCGTCACCGTCCTCGGCGCGTTGCTCGCGTCCACCTCCCTGGCTCGCGCGGGCGCGGAATCCATCGGGGATGTCTTCTATATCGAGTTGGAAAATCACAACCTGACGCAACCTGCGTCCACGACGAGTCCGGAGCAATTGCTCGGCAATCCGGCTGCCCCCTACTTCAACAGCCTGATTACACCCGGCAATCCGAACGCGGCACAAACGGCGTATGCGACCGATTACCAGAACATCATCGACTCCTCTGGCACTCCGGTTCATCCGTCGGAACCCAACTACGTGGAACAGGAGTTGGGAACGCACGGGCCTCTGAACGACAACGATCCGTATCCCAATAACATCGTCAACGCTGACAACCTGAGCGGCCTGCTCCAGAGCGCCGGGATTTCCTGGAAGTCCTACCAGGAGGATATCGATCTCGCGACCAACTCCTCCGGCCAGCTCACCAGCACGGTGCTGCCGCAGAGCCAGTGGACCGTTCCGCTGACCAGCAACTCGGGCACATCACCCGCGTACACCAATCCGTACAACGGCAGCCATCAGTACAACTTCGCAGCCAAGCACGACGGGCAGCTGTTCTTCACGGCGACCAACGGGGGCGACAATCCCACACCGTCGAACCCCGAAGCCAGCCACTACGCGCCGCTGCAGCAGCTTCAAACGGATCTCACGGACAACACGGTGGGACGCTACAACCTGATCACACCGGACCAGTATAACGACATGCACAGCTCGCTGTCGGGCGGCTTCACCTATCAGGGCGTGCATTATACCGGCGACCAGGCGGCGATCGCCGAGGGCGACAACTTCCTCAGCACCGTCGTGCCCGAGATCATGGCCTCGCAGGCTTACAAGGACAACGGCTTGATCGTGATCTGGGATGATGAGAGCGAAGGCGGCAACTCCCCGGCATACACCATCCCGGAGATCGTGATTTCGCCGCTGGCGATGGGCAATGCGTATGACGTGAACGACATCACGTACACGCATCTCTCTGACCTGAAGTCGCTGGAAGAGCTGTTCAACGTCTTTGGACCGGACGGCAACTTCCTTGGCCAAGCCAATGCACCGGGGGTGAACGACCTCTCGGCGCTGTTGCAGCCTGGGGCATTCACTCCGACGACACTGCCTTTCGTCGCTGCGCCGGAGCCGGCGTCGCTGGCCATGCTGGGCACCGCGCTGTTCGGTCTGGTCGCCATCCGGCGGCGGCGTAAGAACTCCCGCTAACACACGACCTGCTAACCCGGGCGCCCGGTTCGCCGGGCACTCGGCGCTTGCAGAATCCCCCGGCATTGCGCTCCAACCGGGCATGCCGGACGAAACTCCGATCGCCCAGCCTTTGATTTTGGCCGACCGCCGGCTTTGGCTCATGGGCGCCTACGGCCTGTTCAGCGGCCTGCCCCTGCCGCTGTCCGGCTTCACCTTCCGGCTGTGGCTGTCCGAAGGCGGAGTCTCCCTCGCGCTGATCGGTCTCACCGCGAATGTCGGCCTGGCCTATTCGCTGAAATTCCTCTGGGCGCCGCTGCTGGACCAGGTGCAACCACCCGGACCGCTGCGCACACTCGGACGGCGGCGCGGATGGCTTCTCGTCATCCAGCCCTTGATGGCGCTTTCCGCCGTGGCGCTCGCCCTCTCCAACCCAATCGCCGCCCCGGCAGGAGCCATCGCCGCAGCCGCGCTGGTGGCTTTCCTCTCCGCCAGCCAGGACATCGTCATCGACGCCTGGCGCATCGAGACGTTCCCGCCCCGCCGTCAGGGCGCGGCAATGGCGGCCTACGTCTGGGGCTATCGGATCGCGCTGCTGATTTCCGGCGCGGGCGCCATCAAGGCGGCGGACGTGGTGGGTTGGCACGGCGCGCTGCTGATGGTCGCCGCGCTGCTGTTCCTCAGCCCCATCATAACTCTGCTGGCGCCCGAACCAGCCGGCAGGCGCATCCCCGTCGCGGCCTTCGCCAGCCGATTGCGCACCGCCATCGTCGATCCGCTGCGCGAGATCCTGTCGCGCCCCGGAGCGCTCACCATCCTCGGCTTCGTCGCGCTGTTCAAACTGGGCGAGGCGATGGCCGGCGTGATGACCGCGCCGTTCTACACCTCGCTCGGCTTCGACCGCGCCAGCATCGCCGTCGCGAACGGACCCTTCTCCCTGGCAGCCACCTTCGCCGGCACCGCCGCCGGCGCCTGGCTCGTCGCCCGCCTCGGCGTCGGCCGTGCCCTGCTCTTCACCGGCTGCGTGCAGACCGCATCGATGGCGATGTATCTGCTGCTCGCGACATCCGCCGGTGAACGGCACATACTGTTCCTGACCGTGATCACCGAGGCCTTCGCCGAGGGCATGGCCGACGCAGCGTTCATCACGTACCTGTCCGGCCTCTGTTCGCCGGCCTTCACCGCCACGCAATACGCGCTGCTGTCCTCGCTGGCGGCGATCGCCCTGCGCACCGTGGGCGGCCTGTCCGGCTTCCTCGCGCAAGCGACCGGCTGGACGCTGTTCTACACCATCACGATGTTTGCGGCGCTTCCGGCGATGTTGCTGATGCTGCGTCTGCTGCGGCGCTATCCGCCACCGGAGCAAGCGGCCCCGCAACCTGCCTAGATGTTTAGTCCCGGCATTTGGTGGAGCGGGTCAGCATCGAAGAGCTGCGGCTGCGAGGTCCACGCTTTGCAGATGAATTCGTAGGGCGTGAGGCCCTTCAGCGTCTTAAGCCACTTGGCGAGGTTGTAGGCATTGATAGAGGACGCTCGACCAGGGGCTGCCGGGGAGGTCAGACGCGAAACAGCCCGCGCGCAATCCAGGCCAATTTAGCGTCTTGCAACATAGGCTTGGTCCAAACTTCCAAGTTCCTCACCGGTAAGCTCGACGCTGAGAGCCGCAACCGCCTCGTCCATATGTCTCACCTGCGTCGCTCCGATGATCGGGGCGGTGACGCCTGGCTGTTGCAGCACCCAGGCAAGCGCGACCTGCCCGGGGCTGATGCCCCGAGAAGTGGCGATGTCCGCGACCCGGTCCACAATCGCCTCATCCTCCGGGCGGCCGTATAGCTTGTAAGTGTAATCATCCGTCCGGGCGCGTTCGGTCCGTGTCGGATCCTGCCGGCGGGACCGGCCGCACAAAAATCCTCGCGCCATCGGGCTGTACGGGATCAAGCCAATCCTTTGGGCACGACAGAACGGCAGCAGCTCGCGCTCATCCTCGCGCCAGAGCAGGTTGTAGTGATTCTGGACGGACGCGAATTGGGCCAGACCGTGGTGCTGAGCATGGAAATACGCCGTCGCGAACTGCCAGAACGGCATGTCGGTGATCCCGACGTACAGCACCTTGCCGGCACGAACGAGATGATCGAAGGCCTCCGTCATTTCTTCCAGGTTGGTCGCGGAGTCCCAGATGTGGGTCTGATAGAGGTCGATGTAATCCGTCCGCAGCCGTCGCAGCGAGCGTTCTGCGGCATCTATAATGTGCTTGCGTGAATAGCCGCGGGCGTTCGCATCCCGCCCCATCGGATTCCCGACCTTGGTGGCTATGACGAACTCGGACCGGTTGCCGGTTTCGGCGATCAACGTGCCGACGATCTCCTCGCTCACCCCCGCCGAGTAATAATCGCACGTGTCGATAAAGTTGATGCCCTGCTCGATCGCCCGGCGGAAAATCGCCCGGCTCTGTTCCAGGTCGAGCACCCAGGAGCGCCAGGACCGATCGCCGAATTCCATCGCGCCGAGGCCGATGCGCGAGACCTTCACACCCGCTCTGCCCAGCCGCACAGTTTCCATCGCCGCCACCCGCTCAGGCTGGGGTCTTCCACAGATCGCGGAAGCGCGGGATTTCATCCGGAATCCACTCGAACCCATGCACCGCGTCCCGCATGGCGGCATATTCCGCGCCGAACAGCAGGGGCACGATCGGCAGGTCGGTGACGATCTGCTGCTGCGCCTGTGCGTAGAGCTTCTTGCGTTGAGCAACATCGTAAACCGTGCGAGCCTGTTCGAGCAGCGCGTCCACCTGCTCGTTCTTGTACTTCATGGTGTTCGCGAACCCCTTGCTGTCGAACAAGATGTAGAGCAACCCATCCGGGTCAGCCCGCTGGGTCCATCGAGTTGGGGTCATGTTCGTTGCGCCAGATACCACCCGTGCGTACCACTCGCTGGCAGCGACGGGTTGCAACGTCAGCTTCACCCCGATCGCACCAAGCTGCTCCTGCAGAAGCTCGTTGATCTGCTGAAACACCGCCACCTGCGGCGTGGACAGCACGTATTCGAAGCCGTTTGGATGCCCGGCCTCGGTCAGCAGCGCCTTGGCCTTTGCGGGATCGTGCGAATAGAATTTCAGGTCTGGATCGTACCACCACAGCCCGGGCGGCGTCGGCCCGTCGGAGACGGTGCCCTGCCCGCGCATCGTGATCTCGTTCAGCCGGTTGCGATCGATGGCGTGGGCAAAGGCCTGGCGAAGCTTGAAATTGTCGAAGGGTGGCTCGTTCACGTGCCACTGCAGGAAGTACCAGCGGCCAACCGTGATCGGCTTTAGCACAATGCCGGCCCGCTTTTCGATCGGAAGAACGTCGGACGGCGTCAACTGATCCACGTAATCAATCTCACCGGTGATCAGGCGCTGCACGCCGATGATCGATCCTGCCATATCCTGGATCACGATCCGGTCGAGATAAGGAAGCCCCGCTTGCCAGTAGTTCGGGTTGCGCTCCAGCAGCACGCGGGTGCCGCGCGTCCATTCCTTCAGCACAAACGCACCGGTGCCTACCGGCTGGCTGCCGAATGCCGGCCCGCGCTGCTGCCATGCGGTGGGCGACACCATGAAGCCCGGTCGCTCACCCAGCAGGCTGAACAGAACGGGGGACGGCGCGACCAGGTTGAACGCAACATGCTGCGGGTCGATCACGTCCACCGAGGCGATGATTGGTGCCAACACCTCCCGCTGCGGCGAATTGACCTTTGGGTCCAGGCGCTGGTCGATGTTCCACTTCACCGCCGCCGCATCGAACACCGTGCCGTCCTGGAACTTCACGCCCTGCCGCAACGCGAACACGATGCGCTTGCCGTCGGCCGATGTCTCCCAGCTTTCCGCCAGCTCCGGCTTGATGGAGAAGTCCGTCCCGTATTTCACCAGCGTGTCGAACGCCAGATAGAGCACGCAGCGCTCGGTGTACTGGACCGAGAAGATCGGATCGCAGGTCTTGGCGTCGTTCGCAAGTCCGACCGTCAGCGTTCCGCCTCGCGTCGGCGATTGTGCCCGCGCCGTCCCGGCCGCAAGCACGCCGCCGGCTACGCCCGCCATCAGGCCCCGTCGTCCGATCAGATTGATTGCCATTGTTACCTCCCTGCCGCGTTCATCGGAAGGAGCGTCCGATGATGTAGAATGCCATTACTGTCAGGCTGACCGCTGCGCCTGGTGCCAGGCTGATCCACGGATTGATTGCCAGATAATCGAAGCCCGCGCGCACCATGCCGCCCCAATCCGCCGCCGGCGGGGGAATGCCGAGGCCCAAGAAACTCAGGCTGGCGGATGTAAAGATCGCGAAGGACACGCTGATGGAGAACTGTGCTGCCACGATTGGCAGAACGCCGGGCCAGATATGGCGCCGGATGATCCATTGCGTCCGGGCGCCCATCGCGCGCGCTGCCTCCACGAACATTGCCTCACGCAGCGCCAACGCCTGTCCGCGCACAAGCCGTGCGATCGGCGGCCACATGACGAAGCCAAGCACCAGGATCAGGTTGCGTAGGTTGGCGCCGACCATGACGGTGATGATCAGCGCGAGCACCAGCCCGGGCAGCGCAATGAACAGATCGATCAGCGCGGCCAGAACGACATCGGTCGCGCCCCGCAGCGTACCGGCGATCAGCCCGATCGGTACGCCGATCAACATCGCGACGGCCGCGCCGCCCACGCCGATGGCCAGGGACGCGCGCGCACCGAAGATCACGCGGCTGAGCACGTCGCGTCCCAGATCGTCAGTCCCAAGCCAGTGCGCCGCACTGGGCAGCGCTGTCATATCCACGCTGGAGGCGTAAGGGTCTTGCGGCGCCAGGACGGGAGCGGCGACTGCGACGATAGCAACGCAGGTAACCAGGCCTGCGCCGATCCAGAAGCCGGGATGCTTCACGAGGCATCCCGGATTTGCGGATTGACGATTCCGTAGCCGATATCGGCGAGCAGGTTCGCCAGCACGACGCCGACCACGATCAGCATTCCCACGGCCAGCATCACTGGGAAATCGCGCGATTCAATGGAAGACACGAACAGCCGGCCGATGCCGGGCATGGAGAAGATTGTCTCGGTCACCACAGCCCCGCCGGTCAGCTGACCGATCGAAATCCCGAGGAAGGTAATCACCGGCAAAATGGCGTTCGGCGCCGCGTGGTGGAACGCAACTTGCCATTCGCTCAGACCTTTGGAGCGGGCGACCTGGATGAACGGGCGCTGCATGACGGCCTGGTACTCTGCCCGGTACACGATGCTGAATGTGCCGAAATAGTAGGCCGATAACGTCAGCACGGGCATGATCATGTGCCACAGATGCACGCCTATACCGTCGGACCACGGCACCCATCCCGTCGTCGGAAGCAGGTTGAGTTTTACCGAGAGGACGAAGATCAGCGAGACGCCCAACATGAAGTTCGGCACCGTGATGCCGATCAGGTTGGCCGCGGTCACTACGCCCTGCCAGCGTCCACGCATGGCTGGGATGGTGTTGCTGGCCACGGCCGCAATCGCCGCAAGGCCGATCGACCAGAAGGTGAGTTCCAGCGTCACGGGAAGGCGCGAGGCGATGGCGGCCGCCACGCTCTGCTGTGTGGTGTAACTACGCCCCAAATCTCCGCGCAGTGCGTTGCCCAGCCAATGCAGGTACTGAATGATCGCCGGCTGGTTGAATCCGTATTGCGCGTTGAGCGCGGCAATTGCTTGGGGACTCGCATCCTGGCCCAGCATCATCTCGGCCGGGCTGCCGAGCAGTTTCGTCACGGCGAAGAAGAGCAGCGCGGAGACGGCCAGCGCGATCACCAGCATCAACAGCACGCGGCGTGCGATCAGCCTGAACATTGGCCCTCACGATAATGGCCCTTGGTGCGCCGTGGAAGGGTATGGTATACCAAACCGGCTTGGTATACCAAAGTCCCGGCCGACCGATGGAGACACGGCATGCGATTCGGACTGTTCCATAACCTCCACGACATCACGAAACAGCGCGACTACGCCGACCTGCTCGACGAACTTCGCGATCTGGCCTCGATCTGTGAGGAGACGGATTTCGATGTTCTGTGGATGCCGGAGCATCATTTCAGCGTCTGGGGCCGGGAACTTCTACCCAATCCGCTGATGGCGGCGGTGGACATCGCGGCGCGCACCAGCCGCATCCGGATCGGCCTGGCGGCGGCGATTGTTACCTTCTGGCACCCCCTCCGTGCCGCTGAGGACATCGCGCTGCTCGACCAGATCACCCGCGGGCGTGTGGAGATCGGTTTCGGACGCGGCAATTACGGGCTGGAGGCACTCAACCTTAACCCGGACGCCAATCCAAACGACCAGGCGAAGAGCAAGCTCGTCTTCGACGAAGCGGTGTCCGTCATCAAGGCCGCGCTCACGCAGGAGCGCTTTTCGTTCAAAGGGCAAGTGTATCAGTTTCCGGCGCCCGGCTTTCGTACCGACCGGGCCCACGTGGTCAGCGACCCGGAGTATACCGACCCGCAGACGGGCGAACTGATCAAGCTCTCCATCTATCCGCGCGCGCGGCAGAACCCGCTGCCGATGTGGGAGGTGGTGAACTCGCTCGATTCCATCCGGCGCGCGGCGCACCAGGACCTGGGCATCATCATGTGGCGTCCGCCGGTTGCGGCTTTGCGCGAGCGGCTGCGCGTCTATCGCGACACGCTGCGCGAGGCCACCGGTAAGGATCTGCCGATGGGCGCGCGTACTGCCGTCATGCGCGACACGTTCGTCGCGGATTCCGAGGAGGAGGCGGTGCGCATCGCCGGCGGTCCGATGATGGATGCGCTCAATTTCTCCAACTGGCGTGGCCCGAGCGTCTATCTCAATCCCGGCGAGAACCTGGCGGCCGAGGAGGAAGCAGCTCTGAAGAAGCGCCTGACCTACGACTTCGTGCGCGACCGCAGCGTCTATTTCGGGCCGCCCGAGCGCATCGTGGCGCAGATCCTGCACCTTCATCGGGAGACGGGCATTTCCAGCGTCATCTTCAAGACCTCCTGGTCCGGTCTGCCGCACGCGGCCGCGCGTGAAAGCGTGCGCCGCTTGGGGACTGAGGTGATCCCGGCGGTTCGCGCCGCGTTGGCCGCCGAACGCCAGCCGGTTGCCGCGGAATAAGATCCGACCGGATCAGGCGCTGTCCTGCAGCACGTCCAGCGCGAACCGTGCCGATCGCGTCACGAAGGCTGCGCAGCGCCGGGCAGCGACGTCTTGCTCGCGCTTTCTCACCGCGCTGAAGATGCCGCGCAGCAGCGCCACTGTGCGCAACTGCCGGGGCTGCGGCGCACGCTCTGTCGTCACGTGCCGCAAATAAGCGATGCGTGCATCGAGAGTCTCGAGAATGCGGCGGGCAATGTCGTTGCCGCTGCCGGCCAGCAGCGCCGCGTAGAAGCTGCGAAACGCATCAACATAGGCGGCCCCGTCCTTTGCACGCGCGGCCGCTTCGGCGCGATCCACAGCCTCGCCCAAAGCGGACACCTGTTCTTCTGTCGCACGCTCGATGAAGGCGCGCGCCATGGCAGGTTCCAGCGCGGCGCGGACCTCATAGATCTGGCGCGCCTCTTCACGCGAGACCGCGGCCACCGCGAACACGCCGCGCGCGCCGCGTACAACCAGGCCTTCGGATTCCAGCGACTGCAGAGCCGCGCGCACGCCCGTACGGCTGACCCCGAGTTTGCCAACCATGTCGCGCTCGACCAGGCGCGTTCCAGGCGACAGACGGAGGCTCAGAATCGCCTCCCGCAGTGCCTGCGTGCTCTGTCCTGCCCTGGTCTCCTGCCTCGCGCTCATGGCGCGGTATTTATCGCGGCCTTCACGGCCGAACCATCGGGAGAGAGCGGATCATGACGGAGCGGATGCTGCAGCGGCCCAACGCACCGACACTGCACTACTGGGATCAGGGGGGCGATGGGCCACCCGTGATGCTGATCCACGGCGTGGGGGCGGATGGCAACAGCTGGGACCAGATCGCACCCGCGCTCGCGCCGGACTTTCGCGTGCTGCGGCTGGACCTGCGCGGGCACGGCCAGTCCGGTCACATTGATGGGCCGATTTCGCTCGATGAATTCGTCCAGGACGTGACGGACGTGCTGGATGTTTGCCAGGTTCCCGCGGCGCACATTGTCGGGTTTTCGTTGGGCGGCATGATTGCGCAGGGATTTGCGCTGCAACACCCCGATCGGGTCCGCCGGCTGGTGCTGCTCAGTGCGGTCGCGGGTCGCACGCCCGAGGAGCGGCAGCGGGTTCAGGAGCGACTAAAGATTCTGCGCGAACAGGGCATCGCTGCAATCACGGGCGCTGCGCAGGATCGTTGGTTCACGGCCGACTTCATCGCACGCCATCCCGAGCAGGTTGAGCGGCGCATGCGGCAGTTGCAGGAGAATCACGCGCCATCTTATGCCGCCGCGTACACCGTGTTCTCCACGAGCGATCTTGGTGACCGGTTGCACGCGATCCGTGCGCCGACGTTGATCGCGACGGGTGAGCATGATGTCGGTTCCAACACGCGCATGGCGCATTTCATGCACGAGCAGATCGCAGGATCGCAGCTGCGCATCCTTCCCGGCTTGCGTCACAGCATTCTGGTCGAGGTGCCGGAGCAGGTGACGGAGCTAGCGCGCGATTTTCTCAACGGCGAAGGGCAGACTTAGGATCTCAGTGTGGACGACCGCGCGACGCCGCCGCTTGCGATAGTGTCATCGTCGAGAGGCGGAGTGGAGCAACCCGTATCTCTCATCCCAGCATGCCGCCGGAGAGGCTGGCGACCTTGCGACCGAGACCAGCCGTCAGCGCCGGGACGCCACCAGCAATCAGCAGTTCATGAAAATCTGAGCGCTGCACGGCGACACGACTGATCGAGCCGTTCGTCAGCACGTCCACCACCTGCCATCCCGCGGGGCCGATCCGCACGACGTAGCTGAGCTCCACCGGCGAGTCATCGACTCGCACCAACCGGGTCTGCACCACGACTTCGCCGGTGGCGACAGCGCGCACCGACGGCAGGACCTGGAAGTGTTGAGTTTCATCGAGAACTGACCCACCAGGTGGCAAATTTCCACTGAGAATTGACCCATGTTTTGACCTCGCCCCGGCTGTTTTCAGCGGGGTCCACGGGAGTGATAAGCATGGAGTTACTGAGCGTGATCCGTCGCTGGGCGCTTCGAGACCAGCTTTCGATACGGGAGATCGCCCGCAGGACTGGGCTATCGCGGAACACCATCCGCAAATACTTGCGGGGCGACGTGGTGGAACCGGCCTTCAAGGTGCCGGAGCGGCCCAGCAAGCTGGACGCGTTCGCCGAGAAACTGTCGGCCTGGCTAAAGCTAGAGAGCGGCAGGCCGCGCAAGCAGAGGCGGACGATCAAGCGGTTGCATGCGGATCTGGCCGCCCTCGGGTTTGAAGGTTCATACGGCCGTGTTGCGGCGTTCGCCCGCACCTGGAAGGAGCATCGGCAGCGGGAGCAGCAGACGACCGGCCGCGGGGCCTTTGTTCCGCTGATTTTCCAGCCGGGCGAAGCTTTCCAGTTCGACTGGAGCGAGGAGTGGGCCGTTATCGGCGGCGAACGGACCAAGCTGCAAGCTGCGCACTTCAAGCTTTGCTACAGCCGCACCTTCATTGTCCGGGCCTATCCGCTGCAGACGCACGAGATGCTGTTCGACGCGCATCATCATGCGTTCCGGGTGCTTGGCGGCGTGCCGCGCCGCGGCATCTACGACAATATGAGAACGGCTGTTGACCAAGTTGGCGTCGGCAAGAAGCGCCAGGTCAATGCACGCTTTGCCGCGATGGCCAGCCACTACCTTTTCGATGCTGACTTTTGCAATCCGGCCTCAGGCTGGGAGAAGGGTCAGATCGAGAAGAATGTCCAGGACGCGCGTCATCGGCTGTGGCAGACCATGCCGCGTTTTGTGACGCTGGCTGACTTGAACGACTGGCTGGAACAACGCTGCCAAGCGCTATGGCGCGAGATTCCACACGGCAGCCAGCAAGGCTCGATATTCGATGCGTGGCAAAGTGAAGTCGGATGCCTGATGGCCGTTGGCAGACCGTTCGATGGTTTTGTTGAATACGGCAAACGCGTTTCGCCCACCTGCCTCGTTCACTTTGATCGCAACCGCTACAGCGTGCCCGCGTCCTTCGCCAATCATCGCGTCAGCTTAAGGGTTTATCCAGGCCGCGTCGTTGTCGTTGCCGAAGGGCAAGTCATCTGCGAACACGCGCGGCTCATCGAGCGGTCGCATCATCTGCCCGGCCGCACCATCTATGATTGGCACCACTATCTCGCGGTGATCCAGCGCAAGCCGGGAGCTCTGCGTAATGGCGCGCCGTTCGCCGAATTGCCGGAAGCGTTCAAGCGGCTGCAACAGCACCTTCTCAAGCAGCCCGGAGGCGACCGGGAGATGGTGGAGATTCTTGCCCTCGTCCTGCACCATGGTGAAGATGCGGTGTTGTGTGCCGTCGAACTGGCGCTGAGTGATGGAGCGCCGACAAAGACGCACGTGCTGAACATGTTGCACCGGCTGATCGACGGCAAATCCACGGCCACAGCAATGATCGCGGCTCCGCAGGCCTTGGCCCTGGACCGGGAGCCACGTGCCGACGTCGAACGCTACGATGTCCTGCGCGAGAAGCTACAGGAGGCCCGCCATGCGTCATGATCCGGCCGGGGCGGCGATTGTCGTGATGCTGCGCGGCCTGAAGATGTTTGGCATGGCGCAAGCCGCGGGCGAGCTGATGGAGCAGGGCGCGCCAGCGTTCAATTCGGCCGTCCCCATTCTCTCACAGCTGCTCAAGGCGGAAACCGCCGAGCGCGAGGTTCGATCGGTTGCCTACCAGCTGAAGGCGGCGCGCTTCCCCGTCTACAAGGATCTGAGCGGTTTTGATTTTGCGTCCAGCGAAACCAATGAAGCCCTGGTGCGCCAGCTTTACCGGTGTGAGTTCATCGAAAACGCCGACAACGTGGTCCTCGTCGGCGGTCCGGGCACCGGCAAGACCCACATCGCCACGGCGCTTGGCGTGCAGGCGGTTGAACACCATCGCAAAAAGGTTCGGTTCTTCGGGACCGTCGACCTGGTCAATGCGCTGGAGCAGGAGAAAACTCAGGGCCGATCGGGTCAGATCGCGGATCGGCTGATGCGGTGCGACCTCGTAATGCTCGATGAATTGGGCTATCTGCCGTTCAGCCCCTCCGGCGGCGCGCTGCTTTTCCACCTGCTGAGCAAGCTTTACGAACGGGCCTCTGTGGTCATCACCACGAACCTGAGCTTCAGCGAATGGGCTGACGTGTTCGGCGACGCTAAGATGACGACCGCCATGCTCGACCGCCTCACCCACCACTGCCACATCGTGGAAACCGGCAATGACAGCTTCCGCTTCAAAGCCAGCTCGGCCGCCAACAAGGGCCGAAAGGAAAAGGCCAAGAACTTGACCCCGGTATGACCCGCAAACCATAAATTCACCCGGGTCAGTTCTCGGTGGAAAACCCGGGTCAGTTCTCAGCGAAAATCAACAGACCACCGGCGCACGCCGCAGGCCCGCCCGACTCCTACGAGGCCCCTGTAGCGGCTTCACGCGGGCGGGCGGGCTTCACCACGGCGACCAGCAGCGGAGGCCTGTGGCGACTCCGTAGGAGCCGCTGGGGGCATGTTGGGAGCCGGGGCGAGCGGCGCGGTGAGCTTCGCGACGTAGGGCGCTGTTGTGTCGGGCATGAACCTGAAACCCCGCCCATACCCTTCGCTCTCATTCATCGGGTTCAGGTGGCCTAACAGGGCATCGGTTACGTTCTGCGCGACGCCGGCGCGGCGTGCTTCATCCTCCATACGATGGCGCCATGCGTGCGCGGGGTCCTTCGTGGTGTCGGTAATACCGACCGTGCGGCGAACCCAGCGGCCGTGTGCCTTCGTCGCCGTGCCGCCGCGTGACCCGAATTTGTCCGGACGAACATCGGGGAACAACGGCGAACCGGCAGGGAGCGACTGAACGTAGCTCAGGAACCCCTCCGCGATCAGCACCGGATGCAGGGGTATCATCCGTTCGGAGTGAGCCGTCTTGAGCGTGCGCCCAGCGCCCTCCGCGTGCACGTGCAGATACCACGGGCCATCACGGCCGACGCGCATAACATCCTCTCGAACCGCCTGACATGCTTCCCCAATGCGGCAACCGGTGAAGCACAGCAGCCACGGCAACCACCGCAGCAACGCGCTCTGCTCACCCCGCGCGGCCTCCAAGAGGTTCTTCGCATCGTCTTCGGTGTAGGGTCCACGTGGACCCCGGGCGCGTTTCTTCGGGCGTGGTGCCAGACCGGAGAAGGGGTTCTCCGCGAAGGCCAGCTTGCGATTGCGCTTTGCCCACGCCCAGATAGGCCGTAGCTTCCCGATGTCATTTGCAACTGTCTTCAAGGAGCGACCCGCAGCAAGGCGATCCTCTTTCCACGACACCACGTCATCGGCCGTCACGCGCGTTGCGTCATCATGGCCGAGGTGCCGCGCAAGGTTGGCCGCGGTGCGCTCGCGGTCATACAGGGCCTTGCCATTGGTCCCGCTCTCGGCGGCCCACGCGGCAATCAACGCATCGAGCTTGATGCCCGCGATGGCCGGCTCGGGGGACTTGCGCGGCGACAGCGTGGGGAACCGCGAGGCCGTGGGATCAGGCGACCAGTCTCCTCCCGCGCGCCGCAGCATGAGGTTCGCCACATCGGCCTTGGTCGAAACCAGCGCGATCGCGAGACGGGTCACACTGTCAGGGTCCGCAAGGAAGCCGTGTTGTTCCAACAAGGCCGCCGCGTCGGCCAGATCGGCGCGCCTAGGCAGGATGGCCTCCTCCCAGTCCTCAGGGTCGCCGTAAGGGTCGCCAGTATCTTCGACCTGATCGCCAAGCAGATCGAGGGTCAATTCCCAGTCCTTCGCGCTGCCGGGGTTGTCCCCAACGCGCTCGCATTCGGCGCGGTAGAATTCACCGCACAGGGCGATCGTGTCGCGCTCGGTGGCCCTACGCCCACCGTTCCGGGCAGCGGTCAGGATGGCGTCGAAGCGGGCCAGCACGGCTGGCGCCTTGGTGCGGGCCTCGCGGGCGTCCTTGGTGCCGAGCGACTGCACCATTTCACGCTTGCCGACAGCAGCGCGGAGGGGCGCCGGGACCGCCTTGCGGAGCCAGTAAACGCCGGTCTTGGGGTGGGGATAAGGACGCGCCATCGGCAGGACCATTTGTAGCACCTCTTTGTAGCACCGAGGCAGCCACCAAGTCACTGATTTTCCTGTGTCCCTGCTGCTTCTGCGGCATTTGCGGAGGAGCAATGGAGGGGGTTGGATTCGAACCAACGTAGGCGTGCGCCAACGGATTTACAGTCCGTCCCCTTTAGCCACTCGGGCACCCCTCCGCAGGAGCGCCGCACTACGGCCAACCACCCCGCCTGTCAACGAACCTCAGACGCCCGGCCGCCTGGCCCGGTGATAGGGATGCCCCGCGGCAATCATCCGCGCCCGGTAGATCTGTTCCGCCAGCATGACCCGAGCCAGCTTGTGCGGCCAGGTCAGCGCACCCAGCGACAGCCGAGCATCCGCCCGCCGCAAGACGGCCGCGGACAGCCCATCCGCCCCACCGATCATGAAACAGACCGGCCGGCCCATCCCCAGCCAACGCTCCAGCAGCCGTGCGAAGCTCGCACTGTCCGGCGCCTCGCCGTCCTGATCCAACGCCACCGCGAAGGCCCGAGCGGGCAGGGCCGCCAGCATATCCGAGCCCCTCGTCCAGTTCCGTCACCAACAGCGGCGGACGGATGCGCGTCGCGTAGCGCTCGAACAGCGCCGCCTCAGGTTCCCCTCGCAGCCGCCCCACCGCGATGATGCGGATTAAAGCCGACGTCCTCCTGCGCCCTCCACCACGTGAGACTATATTGGCTGCATAAGAACCGGGGAGTGAAGGAGCAATCCATGTCCGTCATCACCACCACCAATCCGCCCGGCGTCCGGGAACCCGCCTCGCGCTATTCGCACGCCGCGCTGGTCCAGAACGAATCCCGCCGCCTCGTCATCTCCGGCCAGGTCGGCATGGACCCGGACGGCTCGGTGCCCAGCAGCGGAGAGGCGCAGCTTGCCCAGGTCTTCCGCAACCTCCGCACCATCCTTCGCGCGCACAACATGGACTTCAGCAACGTGGTGAAGACCTCGGCCTTCCTCACCGATCGTTCTCTGATGTCCGCCTATCGCGCCGCGCGGGACGCGGTGTTCGCCGAGCATGCGCCGGCCTCCACGCTGCTGTTCGTCTCGGGCCTGGCCGATCCACGCTGGCTCGTGGAGATCGAGGCCGAGGCCGTAGCCTGATCTGATGCCCCGCCGCTTCATCGACATCTCCGTGCCGCTGAAGGCGGGCATCCGCAGCGACCCGCCGCACATGCTGCCGGAGATCGAATACCTCGACCATCACCAGACCGCGCCGCAGATGGCGGGGTACATGGGCATCGCCGTCGATCAGCTGCCGGAAGGCGAATACGCCGCCGTCGAGCGTGTGCGCATCAGCACCCACAACGGCACGCATCTCGACGCGCCGTACCACTACTTCTCCCGCATGAACGAACGCCTGAAACCGGGTGGCGAACCCTCCTGGCGCATTGATGAAGTGCCGCTCGAATGGTGCTTCCAGCCGGGCGTGAAATTCGACTTCCGCCATTTCGACGACGGCTACGTTTGCAGGCCCAACGACGTGGAAACCGAACTCCGCCGCATCGGCCACACCCTCCGGCCGCTCGAAATCGTGCTGGTGAACACACGCGCCGGCACGCGCTATGGCGAAGACGACTACATCGACTCCGGCTCCGGCATGGGCAAGGCCGCCACGCTCTGGCTGCTCGAACGTGGCGTGCGCCTGGTCGGCACCGACGGGTGGAGCTGGGACGCGCCGTTCAGCCACACGAAACGGCGCGTCGCCGAAACCGGCGATGCCGGCCTGATCTGGGAAGGCCATCGCGCCGGGCGGGAGATCGGCTATTCCCACCTGGAAAAGCTGCACAACCTGGAATCCTTGCCGCCCGACGGCTTCCAGGTCGTTTGCTTCCCCGTGAAGGTGCATCGCGGCTCGGCCGGCTGGACCCGCGCCGTCGCCATATTGGATGAGTAACCGCAATTCCCGGATGGCAGCACCGGCCCGGCCCGATCAGATAGGGCACATGATGAACACCGACCGTCCCGAAACCGCCCCCGCGGAAAACGTCATGTGGAGCGCCGTCCTGAACCGCTCGCCCGGCGATTTCCTCTACGGCGTGCAGACCATGGGCGTGTATTGCCGCCCCGGCTGCCCATCCCCCCGGCCGTTGCGCCGCAATGTCCGCTTCTTTCGCTGCTGTGACGACGCGGAACAAGCGGGCTTTCGCGCTTGCCGCCGCTGCGACCCGAAAGGCGAGCGCGCCCGTATCGCCCAGGAAGTCGTGCGCGACGCCTGCGCCTTCATCGAAGCCAGTGAGGACATCCCCTCACTCGACACGCTGGCTAAACGCTCCGGCTATTCTCGCTTCCACTTCCTGCGCATGTTCCGCGACCACACCGGCGTGACACCCCGCAGCTACGCCGAGGGCGTCCGCGCGCGCCGTCTGCACGCCGCGCTTGCGGCCGGAGAGCGCGTGGCCGACGCGGTCGCCGGCTCCGGCTTCGGCTCCGAAAGCCGGGTCTATGAGCGGACCGGCGCGCTGCTGGGCATGACGCCCGGCGCGGCCCGTCGCGGCGGCGTCGGCGAGACCATCCGCACCGCCCTCGGCCCCTCTCCTTTCGGTCCCCTGCTCGTCGGTGCCACGGATAAGGGCGTCTGCTTCATCGGCTTCGCCGAACCGGAGGAGGCACTGCTCGGCGATCTCCGCCGGCGCTTCCCGAATGCCACGATCGTCGCCGACGATCAGGGCCTCCGCGCCACGTTGCAGACCGTGCTCGACTTCATCAGCGAGCCGCGTCAGGCGCTGGACCTGCCGCTCGATCTGCGCGGCACCGCCTTCCAGCTTCGCGTCTGGGAAGCGCTGCGCCGCATCCCGCCGGGAGAGACCCGCACCTACGGGCGTGTCGCCGAGATGATCGGCGCGCCGAAGGCGGTCCGTGCGGTGGCGCGAAGCTGTGCGACGAATCCTGTGTCCCTGGCGGTGCCCTGTCACCGGGTGGTCGGCAAGGACGGGGACCTGACGGGGTATCGCTGGGGCGTTCCACGCAAACGTACGCTGCTGGAGCGCGAGCGCGCGAGCAAAGCGTCGTAGACGGGCGCCAGCCGCGCGACGCTCGTGGGCCATGTGCGCTCCGCTTCGGCGAAGCGGCGCGCCGTGGCTCGGATCTCGACCGCCCGGTCCGTGGCGCCCGCCGCGTCGATAACGCAGCGCGCCAGTGCTTCGGCGTCATCTGCCCTGAACAGGAATCCGGTCTCGCCGTCGCGGATCAGTTCGCGATGGCCGCCGACGTCAGACGCGACGACCAGCCGCCCCATCGCCATTGCCTCGAGCGGCTTCAGCGGCGTCACGAGCTCCGTCAGCCGCATACGCCGCCGCGGCAGTACCACCAGGTCGATCAGATCGAAGTAGCGCGGCACGTCATCATGCGGCACCCGCCCGGCGAAACGGACATGCGGAGCCACCCCGCACCGCTCCGCCGCCTGCCGCCACGCCTGCTCCGCAGGCCCGCCGCCCACCAACAGCACCACGGCCTCCGGCCGTGCGGCCCGTATCGCTGGAAGCGCCTGGAACAGCAGTTCCATCCCCTCATACGGATGAAACGACCCGACAAATCCCAGCACCAGCGCACCCGTCATGCCAAGCCGAGCGAGCAGCGCCGGGTCCTTCGCCTGCGCCTCCCGTAGCATGCCCGGATCGACCGCATTGGGGCACCACCGCGATCTTCTCATCCGGAATCCCGCGCGCAACCAGGTGTCCGCGCATACCCTCGCACAGCGTTACCACCGCATCGGCCCGTTCCATCAACGCGGTTTCCATGCGTCCCGTCATGCGGTGCCGCATGTCCCCGACCTGACCGTGGCCAAGATCGACCGCCGCATCTTCCCATAGCCCGCGGATCTCGTAGAGGAACGGCACGCCAGCCTGCCGGGCCGCCAGCAAGGCGGGCCACCCGACCTGAACGGGGGAGTGGGCGTGCACCAGATCCGGCCCGACCTCTCGCATGACCTGTATCAGCCTCTGTCGGAGCGCCCACATCTCCGCCCCGCCGCGCGCGCCCGGAATGTGCAGCGCCTTCGGCACACGCCGCGTGCGGTGAAACCGCCACCCGTCCATCTCGTCCCAGGCGCCGCGATACGCGTTTTGGCTGGCCCCGGTCACCTGCACCGTCTCCCAGCCGAAACTGCGCTGCGCGGAGAGGATGCCCAGTGACCGATACACGTAGCCGCTTTGCAACGGCAACGAGTGATCCAGCGCGTGCAGGATGCGCATTAACCTACGATAGCGGGCAAACTCTGAAAAACTCGTTGATGCGCCGAACCGGCCCGGAAGAAGACCGGCGCCTGTCCCAGAGGTGCCCGCACCGTCACGGATTGGCCGCCGTGGAACGTCGTCCCGGACCACACATGCACCCAATCCGTGCCCGCCGGCAGGGGCGCAGACCACTCCCGCGCGTCCCCGCGCTGCACCGGCGCAACGAGCAGATCGGGGCCGAGGAGGAAGGCATCCTCGGTGGCGAGGGCGATCGGGTCGTCCGGGAAATGCAGCCACAACGGACGTTGCAACGGCAGCCCGTGTGCAACCGCCTCTTCCACCAGCGCGCGCCGATACGGAGCCAGGGTCACGAACAGCCGCACCATCCGGGCGAAATGCGCCAGGACGTCCGGCGAGCTATCCAGCTGCACATTATCGCTAGGCCGGTTGCCCTCATGCGTGCGCATCACCGCCGTGAACGCCGCCATCTCCGCCCAGCGCATGAACAACTCGGGCGTCCGGCGTGCGCCGTACAGGCTCATATAGCCGCCGATATCGCTGTGATGGTACGGGTTGCCCATCAGCCCGGAGGACAGCGCGGCGCGAATCGCGCTCGGCAGCCCATCGTGGCGCGAGAAATCAACCAACTGGTCGCCGCCCCATAACAGCGTGCAGTGCGGCTGGATGCCGGTGAAGCCGGAGCGCATGAAGAACAGCGCGTCGCCCGTGCGTCCCGCTTCGGCAATCGCGCGCGCGTTCAACTCCGCCCACAGCGCCGGCCACGCATTGTGCAGCAGCAGCGGATCGCCCTGGTGCAGCCGCGCATCGGCCGGAAGGAACTCACCGAAATCGGCCATCCATCCGCTGACACCCAGATCCAGCATGTTCGCGCGCAGGATCGTGTCGATGTACCAGCGGACCGCATCGGGATTGGTGAAATCCACCATGCCGCCGTTGAACCCGCCGAAATCGACATCGTACGCCTCGCCCGATCCGTCCCGCACCAGGAAGCCCTGCTGGCGCGCGCGCTCGAACAAGCCGCCCCGATTGTTCAGATAGGGATTGGCATAGGCCAGGAAGCGGATGCCTCGCGCATCCAATGAAGCGATCTGCTCCGGCAGCCCGGGATAGCGATCCGCATCCCACTCCCAGTTCCAGAACAGGCGGGTGCCGAAGCTCGTCTTCTGCACGCCCGCCCAATCTTCGCACCACAAACCGCACACCGGCACGCCGGCTTCGACGATCCGCTCCAGCCGCGTGAAGCTGTTCGCGCCGTCCTTCAGCCCGATAATGGCGCCCTGGTCGGTCCAGGCGGGCAGGGCAGGGGGCCTGCCGAACCGAGCCGATATCGCACTTACCAGCGCCGTTCGCGATTCGGCGGTGAAGAATTCGATTGCGTGCGGAACTTCCCAGCATTCGATCTCCGGACGCGCGCGGCGGAAATCGAACGCGCTGTACGCCGTGCTGTCGAGGTGAAGTCCGATATCGCGCGACGATATGACAGTTGGTTGCGGATAATACGTGTTCCAGTACTCGCCCGCGCGCCCGTCTCGCCGTGCCTGGAAACTCACGAAAGACTCGTCGTCCCGTCCCACGCCAGGTTCGGACACCCAGAACGGAAAGCGCCGCCCCGACAGATCGAGGTAGGAGAATTGTTCGCCCCCGCCCCAGAAGTGCTCCCCCGCTTCGCCGTACAGCCGCAGCCAAATCCGGTTCACACCGGAACACAGGACGAATTTCAACTGGACCCGATCGCCGTCCCCGATCACAGAGACCGTTAGGGACGGGCCGCCCGGGGCTGCGCAGCACAGCTCCCATCCTTCATCGGTCTGTCGCGCCGAAACATCCCGCAGCGCCACGCGCTCCGAAACGAAGTCGGTGATGCTGAAATAGGCGTTCCGCATCCGGACATCCGGCTCGCCATGGCCGGCGAACAGGAACGGATCATCCGGACTGTGCCGGATCAGAACACGGCCGCCGAGCGAAAGCGTGAACGCGGTCCCGTTTCGCTCCAGGCGCATGTCTAGAAGACGAAGCCAGGACGCGGCTGCAAAGACGGGATCAGCGGCGTGCCGCAGTCGAACGCCGGCTGGGCCGGAGGCCCACCGGAGTCGGTTCGGCCAGCACCGCATGGCCCATGCCGGAGGCGGGCTTCAGGACGGTTGCCAGTCGCCCGGTATCGACCCGCACCTGCGCATTCAGCACCGCAGGGATCTGTTGCACCGCGCCTTCGATCAGAATCAGGTCATAAGGCGCGCCGTTCGGCCAACCGGCGGCCAAGGGGCCGCTCACCACCGATACAGACGGAGCCAGCCGGGTCAGCGTCGCCCGAGCCATGTCCAGCAAGGCCCGGTCCTCCTCCAGGGCTGTCACGCGGGCGCCGCAGGCCGCCAGAAGTGCCGCGCCATATCCCGAACCGCAGCCGATCACCAGTGCCTGCTCGCCCTCGATGGGCGCGAGCAACTGCACCAGCCGGGCGATCACCATCGGCTCCATCAGGAACCGGCCGTGGCCGATGCTTACATCCGAGTCGATATAGGCCATATCGCGCATTTGAGCGGGAACGAACTGCTCGCGCGGCAGCTCCCGCATCGCCGCGATGATCCGAGGATCGTTGACCTTGTTGGGCCGGATCTGGCTATCGACCATGTTGTTGCGGGCGTCGGCGTAGTCCTGCACGGAGGCGTCCATTTCGGTCCTGACCTTGCGTGCTGGGCTTATAGAGCAGGAAAGAGCGAGGCGCGAAGGCAGCTAAGGGGTGGCGACAAACAACTGTCCGGTCGCAAACGAAAGCCACACGCGGTGGCTCCGCAGCCAGTCAGCCCCGAGCAGCAGATCGAGCGGAAAACGCATCTCCGTGGTCAGCAGCCGCGGGTTCATCGTAACCACCCCGGCAACCGCGAGATCGGCATATTGCCGCACCTGGCCGGCCAGACGCTGAGGACCGACACCCACGATCGTCGCATGCCCGCTGGTCAGCACGCCCGGCCCGACGCGGTACTGCCCTGCGGTGGTCAGCAGCGACATGGCCGTGCCGCTATCCAGCATGGTGCGCAGCGCGTGGCCATCGACCGTCGACAGAAACACCATGGCATCGCGATAGGCCGGCAGCGCCGCCACCGAGCGATAAGGCTCCGTCCACGGCAGGAACCGGCCGCTGCACCCGCTTACGTCGTATAGCGTGAGCTGCCGCCCCGGAACGTCGATGTCCAGGTCGTAAGCGCCCAGCAGGTCCCGCCCCAGCAACCCGTCCGTCGCCCCGATCATAGCCGGCAGCGATGCGACCGACAGGCTCAGGCCCCAGATCCCCCGCTGATGCAGTGCCAGTCCACCAATGGTGAGGGAATCCGGTAGCGCGTTCTGATGCCGCTCGACGCCGCCGACCCCGTACAGGGTCGAGCCGGCCCAGTGGTCGAGCTTCAACCCATGCCGCTCCACCCCTTCCAGCGACAGCGTCGTCCGGCCGGCGCCCGTATCCAGCACCATCAGTCCCGGCGTGCCGTTGATCGCCACCGGCACCAGCGGAACATTGTCGATGAACTGCAACGGGACGGTGGCCTTCTCCGTCACCTCGCAGCCCCGACTCTGGCAGCCGGCGAGGAACAGCAACAGCAGTGCGAGCAGAAGTCTGGGAACGGGCACCCAACAGGTTTCGGTCAGTCAAGGACGGCATGCAAGTCGCGCACTTTCCGCCGCGGCGCCGCCCGTGACATCCTCCCGGCATGATCGATCCCATCACCGTCGCGGTTTTGCAGAACCGGCTGAACGCCATCGCCGAGGAAATGGGTGAGGCCATGCTGCGCACCGCCTATTCGCAGATCCTCAACTCGTCGCGGGACTTCTCCATTGCCCTGATCGATGGGCAGTGTCGCCTGATCGCCCAGGCCGACCACATCCCGGTCCATGTCGGCGCCATGTCATGGGCCACCAAGGCATTGATGGAGGCTGTGCCCGATCCCGAGCCCCAGGCCGTCTACCTGCTCAACGACCCCTATCGCGGCGGCAGCCATCTGCCTGACCTGACCATCTTCGTCCCGGTCTTCGCCGGTGATCGCCTGCTTTTCTGGTCGGTCGTCCGCGCCCATCACAGCGATATCGGGGGCGCCACGCATGGCGCCTACAACCCGGCCGCCACGGAAATCTGGCAGGAAGGTCTTCGCATCCCGCCCATTCGCCTGACCGAGAACGGCGTGCTTCGGGAAGATCTGCTGCAGATGTTGGCGCTGAACGTGCGCCATCCGCGGGACTTCCGTGGCGACCTCGCAGCGCAGATCGGCGCCGCTCGCCTTGGCGAATCGCGCCTTCTCGCTGTCGTCGCCGAGGTCGGTGCCTCCCCGCTGCTCGAGGCGGTGGAGGCCATGCTCGACGCGGCCGAACGTCGCACCCGCGCCATCGTCTCCGACTGGGCGGACGGCGTGTATGAAGGAGAAGCCTTCCTCGACGATGACGGTTTTGGTCGCAACAACATCCGCATCCACGCGAAGTGCACAGTGTCCGGCAGCGACGTGACGATCGACCTGACCGGCTCCGATCCCCAGGCCACCGGCTTCGTCAACTCCTCCCACGCTAACATGCAATCGGCCGTCACCATGGCCTTCGCCTTCTTGCTCGACCCCGACCAGGCACGGAATGACGGCGCCTTCCGGCCGCTCCACGTCGTGGCGAAGCCCGGCACGATCGTCTGGGCGAATGAGGGCGCGCCGGTGACCATGTGCACCAGCCACTGCTCCAACGAGATCATTGAGGCGATCATCGTCGCTCTCTCGCCCGCCTGCCCGGATCGCGTGATGGGTAGTTGGGGCCGCCGGCTGCGCATCGCCATCACCGGCCAGGACCCCAAACGGGGTCGCCGTTTCATCTGGCACATGTTCCAGGCCCGCCCGGGCGGCGGCGGTTCGATCGCCGGCGACGGCTGGTCCACGATCGGCGAGTGGCACTCGGCCGGCGGCATTAAATTCGGCAGCATCGAGGTCGCCGAAACCCGCTTCCCCCTCTTCTTCGAAACCCACGAATACCGCCCCGGCTCAGCGGGCGACGGACAGTTCCGCGGCGGCTACGGCGGGGATATGCGGCTGCGGGTCGAGACCGAGGAGCCCGCCGTCGCCAACACCGCCGGCGAGGGCATCGTCCACGGCGCCCGCGGCATGCTGGGGGGCAAGGATGGCGCGCCGCACGATTACCGTTTGCTCGCGCCCGATGGGAGCGAACGCAAGCTCCGCAGCAAGGAGGTCGGCATTCCGGTGCCGCCCGGCAGCGTCTTCCATGTGCGCTCGGGCGGGGGAGGGGGCTATGGCGATCCTTCCCGGCGCGATCCCGCGGCGCGCGAGGCTGACCGCACGGCTGGTCTATCAATCTTGCCTGTGAAGTGATCGACCCCATCATTGGGGCGCTGAGGAGTATTCCATGCCGAACGCCGAAGCTTTGCTGGAGAAGATCCAAGCCTTCCGCCCAATCGCATCGCGGAGGTCGAGGATTTTGTTGAGTTCATTGCTGCGCGGGAGCGCGACCTGTCGCTGGTCCGCGCCCGTGCTGCGACGAGCGCGCCTGCCTTCGCGACGGTGTGGAACAACCCGGATGACGACGATTACGACTCCCTATGACAGGAGCCTTGGTGTTCGGCGATGTAGTCCTCGTACCGTTCCCCTTCACCAGTCAGATCGCCTCGAAGAACGGCCTGCTGTCGTTGTCAGCACCGGGGCTTACAATCGTGCCAGGCCCGATGTCGTCGTGATGGCGATCACCAGTCAACTTCGTCCGAGCCCCATCTTCGGTGAAGTCTGGCTCGCTGAGTGGCAAACCGCTGGCCTCATCAAGCCGCGATCAAGCCGGTTTTCGCCACCCTCGAACAGGCGCTGATCCTCCGTCAGCTCGGCACGCTCGGTGCGAACGACCAAGCGGCGCTCAGGAAGGCCATCTCCGAGATGCTCGGATAGATCGCTTCTTCCTAATCCACCGCCGGCTCCGCCAGCACGTCGATCGACACGTTCTCCGTCCTGAACATCGGCTGCCGGTTGACGATCAATGCGAACAGGAAGCGGCACAGTCCGAATGCGATAATCAGCGGCGCGAACCCGATCGTCGCCAGCGCCACTGGCACCAGGAAGATCGACAGTGAAATCGCCAGTCGGCACGCTGCGTTGCACACGCCCTGCGACCGTCCGCGCAGATGCGTCGGGAACAACTCGCTCGACCACGCCCAGGTCAGCCCGGCACAGCCCAGCCAAGTGAAATACGATGCAACCATGAACGATGCGACGAACAGCATGGGTTCATGCACCGTCAGGCACATCAGGATCATCAGCGCACCGGACGGAATGGCCGACAGATACGCAACCGGCCGCCGGCCGAGCCGATCGATCAACGCATAGCTGGTGATGGCCCCCATGAGGCTGGTGCACCAGATGAAGGTGCTGAAGATCACCGTGCCGGTGATCGACAGATGCCCGACATAACGCAGGATGAACGGGGTCGCGATCGCCAGCCCGGCGATGCAGTTCAGGAAGAACAGAGAAGAGGTCCAGAACACCCGCCGCAAATACGGCGCACGGAACAGCTCGCTATAACTGCCAGTGCGCGACGCGTTCAGTGGCGGTAGGTCATCGGGCATGCCGAACGCTCGCAGCGCCGCCTTGCTCTCCTCCACGCGACCCTGGTTCATCAGCCAGCGCGGCGATTCCGGCAGCAGCCGCCGGCCCAGCAGAATCAGCAGCGCCGGCAACGCGGCGAGGCCAAACATCCAGCGCCAGGTGTCATTGCCGAAATATATGCTCAACGGCAGGGCGATGATGGTAGACGTCATCGCACCGAGGATCCAGGTGATCTGCGTCAGCGCGCCGATGATCGCGCCCCGGCGATTGGCCGGCGTAATCTCCGTCAGGTACGCCATGCTGGTCGGGATATCCATGCCGACGCCCACGCCCACCAGGAACCGTGCGGCAAACAATTGCGGCACGCTGTTGATGAACGCCGAGGCGATCGAGAACACCACGAAGAAGATCAGGTTGGCGACGAAAATGGCCCGTCGCCCCAGCCGGTCCGACATGTCGCCGAACACCAGCAGCCCGATTATGGCACCCAGATAGGTCGAGGCACCCAGCGCACCGACTTGGGCCGGGCTCAGTCCGAACTGCGGGCGCAGGAACACCAGTGCGGTGCCCATCACCAGCATGTCGTAGCCGTCGATATACTCGCCGAGGGAGACGAGCCACGCAGCCTTGCGCTGGAGCGGCGTCATTCCCGGATGAAACGACCCGCCTCGTGCGTCGCCACAACATCCGGCGCCAGAGTGACGCCAAGCCCAGAGCCCGCAGGCAACGCCGATGCACCGCCGGATGGCACCGGCAGCGCGCCGCCGGCCAGAGCGGCAAACAGCGGCGTTTCATCGAACTGCATCTCCAACCGGTCGAGATGCGGGACGGCCGCGCAGACTTGCAGGCTGGTCGCGTGACAGACCGGACCGGTCGGATTGTGCGGGGAAAACAACACGCCGAGCCGGTCGAATGCCTCGGCCAGCCGCATGACCTCGGCCAGGCCGCCGACGTATTTTACGTCCGGCATCATCGCGTCATACGCGCCGGCCTTCAAGAACGGCTCGAACCCCGCCTGTCCTACACCTTGTTCGCATCCCGCCAGCCGCACGCCGCCCGCATTCGCCAGGCCGCGCAGCCGACGCAGCGCCGGCAACATCTCCTCCGTCTCGGGCAAGGGACATTCGACCCAGGTACAGCGACTGCTCGACCGCGGCGCGGATGACGGTTTCCGCCAGCGCCTCGTTCAGCCGCCAGTGGCAATCCACCATCAGCGCACGGTCCGGCCCGATCGCAGCACGCACTGCGGCGATGCGCGCGAGGCCGGGCGTAACGGAGTCCGGCTTGTTCTCTCCGGGTATCGCCTCGTCGAATGGTGCAATCTTGAACGCCGAGAACCCAGCCGCCAGTGCATCCCGCGCACTGGACGCGAACCCCTCCGGTGACCGGTCCAACGTGCGCCGGTTGATATTGGCATAGACCGGAATGCTGGTGCGTCGCGTGCCGCGGAGCAGATCCGCGACCCTGCGGCCGTCACGCTTCCCTCTGATATCCCAGAGTGCCTGATCGAGCGCCGAGACGGCGGCGGCATCGACCAGGCTGTTCGGCGCCGGCAACACCGGCTCGGATTGGCCAATCAATGCGCCCGCCATTGCTTCGGCCCGCGCCAGCACCTGCGTTTCGCGGTTGTTCAGGCTGGCCTCGCCAATCCCGCTCAGCCCAGATTTCGTCTGGATCTCCAGAAAAACCCATTGGGTCTTCGGCGTCACCTGCACCGCATGGCCCGCGATGCGCACAATCGGATCTTCGCTCACCCGTTTCACCCGCATGTATCGCGGGAGTCTGCGGCCCAGCCCTCAGCCCGGCAAGGCTGTCCCGTAGGCGCTCAGGAACGCGTCCACCGCCGAGGTCACCGTGGCGTCGATCTCCGCCTCGTCCGGCGGCGGCGGAACGCCCAGCGCCGCCCGTCCCCAGGCCGATCCCTTCAGCATGCCGACGAACTGATCCGCCGCCCGCGCCGGATCGGCCAGCTTCAACCGTCCCGCCCGCGCCTGCGCCTCCAGCCATTCCGCGAATACCCGGCAGAAGGTGCGGGGACCGTTCTCATAGAAGGCCCGTCCGAGTTCCGGGAACCGCATGCTCTCGGCCATCACCACCCGGTGGATCGCCAACGCCCGGTCCTCGAGCAGGAACCGCAGCATCTTCCCGCCCAATTCCAGCAAAGCAGCGCGCGTATCGGCGCCATGCGTTTCAAAGGCACGGAATGCGAGGTTGGATTCGCACGCCTCGCGAATGATCGTGGCGAAAAGTGCGTCCTTCGACCGGAAATAAGCGTAAAGTGTTGCCTTGGACACAGCGGCCGCCTTGGCGATCGCATCCATGCTGACCGCCCCATAGCCCTGGGCAATGAACAGCGCCGCCGCCGCATCCATGATCTGGGTGCGCTTGGGCGAATCCTCGAGGCGTTGGGCGGTGGCACTCATCGACGCAAGATTTGGACCGCCCCACGTCGCTCTGCAAGATAAAAATTGAACTGAACGGTTCAGTTTTCCCTTGACCCCCCTGTCCCCAGGCCCCAAACATCACCTCCGTTGAACTGAACCGTATAGTTCATCCACCGGGAGCTACCGTGAACGCCGTCATCGACAAACCGATCCCCGAAGTCTCCACGGCCCAGAGCCGGCCCCGCCGGCGCGTCAATCTCCGTCGGATGCTGCCGTACGTCCTCGGTGGCGTCGTCCTGATCGCCGCGGTCATCTTCGGCAACTGGTACATCGTCGAAGGCCGCTTCCTGGAAACCACCGATGACGCCTACGTCCAGGGCGACATCACCGTCCTCAGCCCGCGCATCGACGGCGACGTGCTGTCGATCCCCGTTACCGACAACCAGCACGTCCATACCGGCGATCCGCTGATCATGCTCGACCCGCGCGACTGGCAGACCCGCCTCGATCAGGCCCAGGCCGCCGCCAACGAGGCCGACGCCGCCGTCACCACCGCCGCGCGGCAGGTAATGCAGCAGCGTTCCACCATCGCCGCCGCCCAGGCCGCCGTCTCCCAGGCCCAGGCCGGGCAGGTGCTGGCCAACGCCGACGCCGCGCGCGCCGCGGAACTGGTGCGCACCGGCGCCGTCTCCCGCCAGTTCAATGACCAGGCCGTCGCCGAGCAGCGCAAGAACGATGCCGGCACCGTCTCCGCGCAGGCCCAGCTGACCGCGGCCGAGCAGCAGCTGCAGGTCCTGACCGCCCAGCTCAACCAGGCCCAGGCCCGTCAGCAGAGCGCCGCCGCCGCCGTGCGCATGGCGCAGGACAACCTGTCTTACACGGTGATCCGCGCGCCCTTCGACGGCGTGGTCGGCAACCGCGCCGCTCAGCTTGGTGAGCATGTCCCGGCCGGCACGCAGCTGATCGCCGAGGCGCCCGAGCGCGCCCAGCTCTACGTGCTCGCCAACTTCAAGGAGACCCAGCTCGCGCACGTCACGCCGGGCATGCAGGTCGACGTGGTCGCGGATATCGACTCGTCTCATCCCATCGAGGGCAAGGTCGCCAGCCTCGCCCCCGCCACCGGCGCTCTCTTCAGCCTGCTCCCGCCCGAAAACGCCACCGGCAACTTCACCCGCGTGGTCCAGCGCGTACCCGTTAAGATCATGCTCGACCCCGGCCAGGCGGCAGACGCGCCCTGGCTGCGCGCCGGCCTCTCCGTCACCGCCAGCGTCGATACGCGTGGCCCCGAGGCCAAGCGCCTCGGCTACTGGGGTGCCGCCGCCGCGACCCTACACCGGCTCGTCCCGTGACGGACCAGCCTGCGCGCAGGGTTGGTGTGGCGGCTGCGCGCGAAACCACGCGCAGGGTTGGTGTGGCGGCTGCGCGCGAAACAAAGAGTCTGGGTTGGCGCGAATGGGCCGGGTTCATGGCCATGGTGGTCGGGATGTTCATGGCGATCCTGGACATCCAGATCGTCAGCGCCTCGATCACCGAAATCCAGGCCGGCCTCGCCGCCAGCCCGGATGAGGCCGCCTGGGTCCAGACCAGCTACCTGATCGCCGAGATCGTCATGATCCCGCTCTCCGGCTGGCTGTCGCGCCTGCTCTCCACCCGTGTGCTCTTCACCATCAGCGCCCTCGGCTTCACCGCCTTCTCCCTTCTCTGCGCCGGGGCCACCAGCCTCGGCGCCATGGTCGTCTTCCGCGCCGCGCAGGGCTTCATCGGCGGCGCCATGATCCCCACGGTCTTCGCCACCACCTTCCTGTTATTTCCGCCGGACAAGCGGAACCAGATGTCCGTGGTGATCGGTCTCACCGCGACTTTGGCGCCGACCATCGGACCAACCCTCGGTGGCTGGCTGACCGATCATTACTCCTGGCACTGGCTCTTCCTCATCAACGTGCCCTTCGGCGCCGCCGTCGCTCTCGCCGTCTGGAACTGGCTGGACATCGACCGCCCCGACCGCTCCCTGCTCCACAGTTTCGACCTTCCCGGCCTGCTCCTCATGGCCGGCTTCCTCGGCTGCCTGGAATATGTGCTGGAGGAAGGCGAGCGCTGGGATTGGTTTCAGGATGACACGATCTTCTGGGCCGGCATCGCCTCCGCCATCTGCGGCGTGCTGTTCTTCTGGCGCATGCTGACACGGCGCGGCCCGTTGGTGGAGCTGCGCGCCTTCGCCAACGTCAACTTCGCCTTCGGATCGCTGTTCAGCTTCGTGCTGGGCACTGGGTTGTATGGCTCGATCTACGTGCTGCCGCTGTTCCTCGCGCGAGTGCGCGGCTACGACAGCTTGCAGATCGGCGAGACGATGTTCGTTGCCGGCGCGGCGATGTTCCTCTCGGCCCCTGTCGCCGGCACCCTGGCCCGCTATCTCGATATGCGGGTGATGCTGGCGATCGGTCTGATCGCCTTCGGTGGCGGCTTGTGGTGGATGGCGTCGCTGACCACCAACTCGGCGTTCTGGGAGCTGTTCTGGCCTCAGGCGCTGCGTGGCGCGTCGATGATGTTCATCATGTTGCCGGTGAACCAGATCGCCCTCGGCACCTTGCCGCCCGAGGCGGTGAAGAACGCCTCCGGCCTCTATAATCTCATGCGCAACCTCGGTGGCGCGGTCGGCCTGGCAATGATCAACACCATCGCCACCTCCCGCCTGGCGCTCCACACGGTGCATTTGCAGGAGCAGGTGACGTGGTCGCGGCCGGGCGCGATGCAGATGATGCAGGGGATGGAGAATGCGATCACCGGCGCCAAGGGCGCAGCCGCGCACCTGTCGGCACTGAAGCTGCTGGACCAGATGGTGCAGGCCCAGGCGCTGACGCTCACTTACAACGACGTGCTGATGCTCATGGCCGGCGCGTTCTTCATCGTCCTGCCGCTGACCTTCCTGCTCGCCAAGCCGACAATGGGCGGTGCGGCGGAAGCCCATTGATTCCCGGCGAACCTTCGTCGTGCCCATCCCGGGGGTGTTCTGCTGAATCGCCCGGATATTGGTGCGAGGTTCGAAGCGATTTGTGGATTGCCGCTGGCGGACTTCGAATTGGAGTGAGCTTCCAACCGAGCTGCCGAATTCTCCTAAAGCCGATCGATCGGCAAGATCCCGATTGAGCTCCGACACGGAGGCGTCCCCGAACTGGGCTTGGAGGCCAATCGGTTACCTGGACGGTAACCGGCCATTTTTCTCGGATTCGGCTATTGCGTCCGACATGGTGGAGGGCTAAATCTGCACCGTAGCTACGACAGGTAGCTACACGATAGCAATGCCATCCAGAGGGCAACGTCGATGAAAATATTCTCGCAATCCTGCGGGTATGACCCGCGAATTAGGACAAGACGAGATGCAGTTCGACCAAATCGAATGGGACGAGAAAAAGCGTATCAGCAATACCAAGAAACATGGTTCGGACTTCCTCGATGTGGTCCACGTTCTTGACGGACCGTGTCTTCTGGCAACGGCAACAACGGTCAGAGGCGAGTTCTCGATCTCTCGCGATCGGGATGCTCGATGACGTGTGTGTCGTCATCATCTTCACGCTGCGTGGCACTACGCTCCGCGTGATCTCCATGCGGAAGGCGAGACAAAATGAGAGAAAGCAATACCATGAAAAGATTCTCAGCGGATGAGCTGAGACAGAAGGATCGGGGCGAGAGCCGAAGCGATCTGAGACGCCTCCGTTCAATGACGGAGGCGGAGCTCGAGGATTCCATCGCTCGCGATCCCGATTGGGACGGCATTCCAAGTGATTGGCACTTGAAGGCTGAAGCAGTGATGCCGGTCGGCAAGAAGCTGGTTTCGGTCCGCTTCGACGCGGACGTGCTCGAATGGTTCAAAAATCAGGGGACCGGATATCAGACCCGTATGAATGCCGTTCTGCGCGCTTTCGTTGAGGAACAGAAGAAGCGCTCTGCAGCCTGACTTTGCTTCCGAGAAGGCATCGGAAGCAAACGACATAATTCCGAAACTCGTCGTTTGCTGAGTTGGACAAGCTGGGAAGATGGGTCGCCCCATCTATTGAGCTATCCTACACGGATCAGGCTGCAAGATCGCTGACTCGTTTGCGCAGGCGCGCGATGCGCCAGCGGACGGCATCCGGCTTTCTCGACAGGAGAGCGGTCACCGCTGCACTGTCGTACCCGAGCCCAGTAGCCAGAAGCATCGTCCGGTCGTTACCGCCGACAGGAACTGGCCCGTATGACCGGGAAGGCCAAGTCCAATCTCGCCCGCACCCTGCGGAAGGGTACGGCCTGGTCCGCCTTGAGCGCGGCGAGCACGGCCGGCTCGTTCTTCATCGTCCTGCCTGCAACCTTCCTGCTCACCAAGCCATTCCATAATGGCGAGCGACGCCCGGAGGTCCGGATGCATCCGCGTGGTCTCGGTCTCGAGCTGGTCAATCTGTGCAGTGATAGATTCCAGCTTGGCCAGCTCGCGCACGGCGGCTCTCTTATCGAGAGATCCCTTCCGAGAAGAAGGATTATCGGAAGCTCTTAATTTGCAGCAGGCCGAGATATCGAGTGAAATTCTGCCCGAAGTCACAAGCAGGCCTAGCCCCATATGGCCGATAGAGAGCTTGTCCAGAAGCTGAAGCAAGGCGCGGGCGCCTGGAACGCCTGGCGCAAAGGAGAGGGAGCCAAAGTCCGCCGTCCTGACCTCAGAGAGGCGGGTCTCGTCAGAGCGGACCTCAACGGAGCCGACCTCAGCCAAGCAGACCTCGGCAGGGCGGTCCTCGCCGGGGCTCGCCTCATGATGGCGAATCTCAACAGGGCGGACCTCACGGATGCGAACCTTCACGGGGCGGTCTTCGCCCGAGCGCACCTCGTCGGCGCGAACCTCAGCAGGGCAGTCCTCAACGGGGGGTCTCTCAACGGGGCGGACGCCAATGGGGCGAACCTCGAAAGTGCGCACCTCTGGAGTGCGAGCCTCATAGGCGTGGACCTCAGAGCGGCAAACCTCCGAGCGGCGAACCTCCGTGAGGCAGATCTCCGCCACGCAAATCTTAGCGAGGCGGACCTTAACGAGGCCAACCTCAGCCAAGCAAGTCTCATCGATGCGCAATTAGACCGCGCTAACATAACTGCCGCGCATCTTTGGGAAACGCAGCATGGTGGTTGGTCGATAGAAGGTATCATCTGCCAAAATGCCTTTTGGGACAGGGAAGGCAAAGAGCCGACCGAATACGGCGAAGGTGAGTTCGAGCGCATCTTCGCTGAGAAACCGCGCATCCTGCTGCGCTACCCCGGCGGTATATCTCCGATGGACCTTATCGCGCTGCCGCTCGTCGTAGAGCGTCTGCAAGTCGAGTATCCCAGCAGCGTGCTTCAGATCCGATCAATGCAGAATGATGCAGGCGGCGCCTCGGTCACGATCACTGTTGAGGATCTCGAGAATCGTGGGGCTGAGGTCTTCACTGCCGAGGTCGAAGCGCTACGCCGCGATCTCCTCACGATCCAACACCGGCTGCGCAGTGAGGAAAGCTTACGGCTGGTGTTCGAGACCAAGTATCAGGCTATGGTTCAGGATGTCCTCCCAATCCTGCTGGAGAGGGCGGTTCCGAAGCGCGAATTCAACATCGGCCGGGTCACTGCGCCGATGATTATCGAGGGCGCGACCATGCACAAGGGAGACACCTACAATATCCAAGGGCAAGCCGGGGCAGTCGGCCCCGGCTCGCAAGCTCAAGGCAACACTTTCCAGCAGATCCAGGGCGGCGGCATTGACCTGCCGAAGCTCGCGGAGGAGTTGGGGCGCCTTCGAGAGGCTATGAAAAACGCGGCCATAGGGACACGCGAGCAGGACAAAGCGATCGGTGCTGTGACCGAGGCGGAAGAGGCGGCTGCGAAAGGTGATGGCCCGGCAGCGCTGCGATACCTCAAGAGCGCCGGAACGTGGACCCTCAAGATCGCGGAAGAGGTCGGCACGGCCATGCTGGTCGAGGTCCTCAAGCAGGCACTGTAGTCGCCCGGCAGGTCCAGCCCGCATGGTGACACCTCCTCCATCCGGTGATCTCTACGCGGAACTGAAAAGCTGGCAGGGCGGAATAGGGGCGCTGCTCGGTTTCTTCGCCCTGGTCGCGGGTGCGCTGCTGAATTTTCATCTCAACAGAAGGCGGGATGACCGACTGCGTATAGAGGAAGCACGGTCGGTGGCGGCGGCTCTCGGGGAGATCCTGTTGCTGCGCAAGGAACTGGCGCGGTTGGCAATCGCTGTTGCTGGGGTTGAAGTCTATCGGAACCGTGACATCGACCAGCACTTTCTCGAAGCATATCCCCTTTCCAATCCGTTACTCTACAAGGCGCTAGCACCCAAAGTCGGCCTGCTGGATGCTGAGCTGATCGTCGCGCTCACGGAATTCCATAAAAACTTTCAAGAGGCGAAGACTTGGCTTCCTCTGTTGGTTGGACGCACGGATCGGAAATACAGCTATTCGCGTTCCGCGGTGTTGGAGCCAGCGCGGGATGCAGTCAACGGCATCATCCCTGCGCTGAGAACAATCGAGCGCGTAGTGGGAATAGCAGCACCGGCGGGTAAGCTAGACTTGGGATATACCGAGACCATCATCGATAATGAGCAAGATTTGCAGAACACCCCGCCGCCGCCCAATTGAGTAATTAACTGACGGGGAGGGGCGCGCTCAAGCATTATACAAACCTCGTCACCTCCCTCCGATATAGGTGGTGAGCGTCTTGCTGATGGCTTGTGCAAGCATATCCGTGCCGATGTTGCGCGTGCCTTTCCGCCTTCGTAAGCATGCTAGGACGCGGCTATCTTGCTCGCGGAATTCTGGGAGGCAGTTGGACGCAGTGCTGCGCAACAGAGGAGTGACCCCGTGACCACCCTGAAAGTCGGCACCGCAGCTACGAGGAAATGAAAGCCCGGACGATCGCCGTGGCCCGCGGCGATCGTCGCGTCTCCCGCGAGGGGCCGAAAGTCTGGTTCACCCCGACGGAATCCTTCGCCAAAATCCTGTCGGTCGGCAACCGCGAACTGCTGCGCGTCATCGCCGAAAAAGCGCCCGGCTCACTAGAGGAACTGGCCCGCATGACCGGAAGGCCAAGTCCAATCTCTCCCGCACTCTGCGGACCATGGAAGGTTACGGCTTGGTCCGCCTCGAGCGCGGTGAACGTGGCCGTATCACCCCCCAAGGTCATGCATGATCGCGTTGAACTGGACCTGCCGCTTACTCCCTCACGCAAAGCGAGTTGAACCGTCGCGGTCACGCGACGGCTGCCATCCCCCACTGCGGTGGTCTTTTGCAGGAAAAATACCCTGATATCCCTATTAACGCCGCTTTCTTGCCAGGGCGACTGCCCCGGCAGACACCGCCGAGCCAGCCCAAGACACGCTCTGTTTCCGATCACCATCGGTGATGGCGCGGCTCTGACCACCCAGAGAGCGCCTCTCTCCCGCCGCACGCACGTCCCACGAGGGCGCGCGGTTAGGTCTTCAAAACCCAAGCAGTCGCCATAATGCGCCCCGCTCTCCTCTCGGGTTAAATTGCAAGGCCTCGAAACCGCCAGCGGCGTCTATGGCGATGGTGTCCCAACACGTGGTGTAGGAGCAGAACTCCTTGGCGGGTTGGACCGCCGTGTCAGGCTGCGATGAGAGGCAGACTGACGCTGAGATCATGGCCCAGGGGAGCGATGGTTTCCAGGGTCATATAGCGGGCACGCTGAACGGCCCATTCATCATTCTGTTCGAGTAGCAGTGCACCAACCAGCCGGGTAACAGCGGCTTCGTTCGGGAAGATACCCACCACCTCGCTGCGCCGCTTGATCTCCCCATTGAGGCGTTCGAGCGGATTGGTGCTGTGTATCTTGGTGCGGTGCTGTGCCGGAAAGCCCATGTAGGCCAGGACATCAGCTTCGGCATGGTCCATCAGGGCGGCGAGCTTGCTGATGCGTGGCCTGGCTTGATCGGCGACCTGTCGCCACTGCTTGCGAGCGGCCTCAGCATCATCCTGGGCAAACGCCGTGCCGATCCACGCCGAGACGATCCGTCGCTGCGTCTTTCCGGCATGCGCCAAGGCATTGCGCATGAAGTGCACGCGACAGCGCTGCCAGGTCGCGCCAAGCACTTTGGCAATCGCTGCTTTCAGGCCTTCATGCGCGTCGGAGATGACCAGCTTGACGCCGCGTAGGCCGCGGCGCGTGAGCGAGCGCAGGAACTCGGTCCAGAACGGCTCGGCTTCGCTGTTGCCGATGGTCATGCCCAGCACCTCGCGACGGCCGTCCGTGTTGACCGCCATGGCGACAATCACGGCCACCGAGACGATATGATGATCACGCCGGGCTTTGACATAGGTGGCATCCAGCCACAGATACGGCCACTCGCCTTCGATCGGACGGTGCAGGAACGTCTGCACCCGCTCGTCGATCTCGGCACAGAGCCGCGACACTTGGCTTTTGCTGATGCCCTCCAGCCCCATCGCCTTGACCAGCTCGTCCACCGAGCGGGTTGAGATGCCCTGGACGTAGGACTCTTGGATCACCGCGGTTAGCGCCTTCTCCGCCATCCGGCGCGGCTCCAGAAAGCCGGGAAAGTAGCTGCCGCGGCGTAGCTTCGGTATGCGCAGCTCCACGGTCCCAGCACGTGTCTGCCAGTCGCGATCCCGGTAGCCGTTGCGCAGGTTGGTCCGATTCTCGCTGCGCTCGCCGTGGCCAGCACCGCACAGAGTCTCGGTCTCCAGTTCCATCAGACGCTGCGCGGCGAAGCCGATCATCTCGCGCAGCAGTGTCGCGTCCGAACCCTTCTCCATCAGCTCGCGAAGGGTGATCATGTCGTCGGTCATCGGGGTGGCCTCCAAGGTCAGAGTTGCGTGTTGCAACCCAACCCTACCCAGGAGCACCACGGTGACCACCGCTGTGGATAAGTGGCCTGCCTACTCCAGACTCTTGGCGGTACTCTTGGCGGTCGCTCCGGCAGGCCACTTACCCACAGCTCCTACACCACGAACTGGGACACGACCTCTATGGCCGCCAAAACTTTCTCGGCTGTGCGTTGCTCGAAACGGGAGTAATTCTGACAACCAAACCACCCGCGTTTCTCGCCATTCGGTTCGGTCCAGTTGACGTGCCACGCGCCATATCGCTTGGCGATCTGATCTGCCCTCGCGGTCAGATGCCCGCGGTGAAGGCCGAAGTATTGTTCGCTCATCGAGAGGCCTCCTCCTCCCGCGCCGCGGCTTCTCGTGTTTTGGCCGGCTCCACGGTCCCGTCCTGCCACTCGCCTGTTCTGAAGAATGCCCTGCGGCAAGGCGCTGATCGAGGAGACCGAGGTCGGGAAGCAGTTAAGCCCGCATCTCCTTCATGGTTAGACGCGGGCGGAGACTAGGACCGAAAAGGGCGACACCGGCGTCACGTCTGAGTGCGCATGAACGCGTAAGCCTGCGTCCCTTGTCTCGGTGCTGCCTAAGCCCGTGGTCTTTATCTTTTAGGAATGACTGTGAAAAAATACCTTGACATTTATACTAACATCGTGCTCTTTTGCCGCCCGTGATCGCCTTGCACACACCGCCGCGCCAGCCCACAATCCCGATCCCCACCAGGATGAGGCAGCCGCCGACTCGCCCGCCCGCACCACCCGCCTGCGCCGCGTCCTCGGCAAACTCATCACCCACGGCAAGGAACTGGCCCAAGTGCTGAGCCGGCCCCAGCGCCCCGGCGCCATGGCCGTCCTCTGGATCAGCGTTCGCTTCGGCACCAAAGACATCGCCCTGATGCTCGCCCGCATCACCCGCGCCCTGCGCCTGGCGGCGGCGCTCCAGGCCGCACTCCCCAAAGAGCCACCACCCCCGGCGCGCCCCGCCCGCGCCGCGCAGGCCGACCGCAAACCGCGCGCCCGCCCCGCACCTCGGCCGAGGAACAGCGAAGACTCCGTCCTCGCCACCCTCCCTACATCCAAGGAAATCGCGGCCCTGCTCCGCGACCATCCGATCGGCGAGGTCCTCACCGAGATCTGCCTCGGTCTCGGCATTCTCACGGTTGAAGCTTTCTGGCAGGAACTCGAGATCGTTCTCCTGGAAAACGGCGCCGACCGCGACAGGATCGCCCAGGACGCCAAACGGCGGATGGATCGCTGCAATGAGATTCTCCCGCCGGCGTTGGCGGAGGCGTTCCAGCTAAGCCCGCCGTCACAGCCGGCTCCCTCCCTCGCCGCGGCGGCTTCCGGCACCGGCCCTCCGGAATAGATCGAACCAACCATCCAGCCGTCATCCACAGGGCCGCCCCCACGGGACACCGAGCGGCAGCCCCGCCATCGTGATTCGCTGCCGGACCGCTGCCAATCGGTGAGCGCGATCCAGAGGGAGCACGAAGCGTCTCGTCGGTGGCGGCGGGTCTGCCCGCGCTCCATATGAACGTCTGTCATCGTGCCGGCTGCCTTGCCGCGGCACTCGCCACTCCGATAGGTTCCTCCCGCAATGAACGTCATCCTCCCCATCCCCGATGAATTGGGGGAGCGTCTAGCCGCCGAAGCGGGGGGCGATCTCTCGCGCCGTGCCCTCGAAGCTTTCGCCCTGGCAGAGTATCAACCGCACCGGTTGACTGAATCAGAGCTTCGTCGGCTGCTTGGCTTTGCGACCCGCTACGAGCTCGACGGCTTCCTCAAGGCGCGCGGAATCTTCCTCGACTATACGCCGACCGATCTCCGGCAGGAGCGGCAGACCTTGGACCGGCTCGGCATCTGAATGCATGCACGGACTGCACTTAGAACCACTGAGGTGCACAGATAGAACTCGACGAGAAGCAAAGACTGCCAGCCGTTCCCGCAGCGATTGCTATCTCTCTGTGCGTCTCCGTGGCCCTCAGTGGCCTCCGTGTTAAAAAGCTTGCTTTGCTGCGGACGCCACCTGACGAAGCCTTTCTAAGACCACTCGCCTAATGCGACCCGGTCAGCAGCTCCTCCGCCGTCTCAACCAACGCCCGAGCCGACTGGGCGCGTTCCAGCGCAAGCTCCTCCGCCATGACATCGCTGGCCTCGATCTTCGCCAGATCCGCCTCGGCCTCCTGCAGCCGCCGCTCGCCCTCTTCGCGCCTCAGCTCCGCGACCGGCACCGCCTCGATCGCCAGCACCGTGCAGCGATCCGGCGTGACCTCCGCAAAGCCGCCTGCCACGAAAAGCCGGTCCGTCACCTGGTCGTCCTGATAGAGAGCGATCACCCCGCCGCGCAGCAGCACGATCATCGGCGTGTGGCCTTCCAGCACGCCCATGTCACCCTCGCTGCCGGGGATCACAACCATGTCCACCGGCCGCGACAGCACAAGCCGTTCGGGGCTGACGATCTCCAGCGCGACAGGCATCAGGCCGTGGCCTTCAGCGACTCGCCCTTCTTCACCGCCTCCTCGATCGTGCCGACCATATAGAAAGCCGACTCGGGCAAATGGTCGTATTCGCCGGCGCAGATCGCCTTGAAGCTGCGTACCGTCTCCTCGATCGGCACGAACACGCCGGGGAAGCCGGTAAAGACCTCGGCCACGTGGAAGGGCTGCGACAGGAAGCGCTGGATCTTCCGTGCGCGCGCGACGACCAGCTTGTCCTCTTCCGACAGCTCGTCCATGCCCAGAATGGCGATGATGTCCTGCAGCGACTTATAGGTCTGCAGGATGCGCTGGGTTTCACGCGCGACGTTGTAGTGTTCCTCGCCGACGATCCGCGGATCGAGCGAGCGGGACGTCGAATCCAGCGGGTCCACCGCCGGGTAGATGCCCAGCTCGGCGATCTGCCGCGACAGCACGGTGGTCGCGTCAAGGTGCGCGAACGAAGTGGCTGGCGCCGGGTCGGTCAGATCGTCCGCCGGCACATAGATCGCCTGCACGGACGTGATGGACCCCTTCTTGGTCGACGTGATGCGTTCCTGCAGCGCCCCCATGTCGGTCGCCAAGGTCGGCTGATAACCCACCGCCGAGGGGATGCGTCCCAGCAGCGCCGACACTTCGGCGCCCGCCTGGGTGAAGCGGAAGATGTTATCCACGAAGAACAGCACGTCCTGGCCTTCCTCATCGCGGAAGTATTCCGCGACGGTCAGGCCCGACAGACCGACGCGGGCACGAGCGCCCGGGGGCTCATTCATCTGCCCATAGACCAACGCGACCTTCGAACCCTCAGTAGTACCCTCACCCAGCTTGATAACGCCCGCACCGATCATCTCGTGATACAGGTCGTTGCCCTCACGCGTGCGCTCGCCCACGCCGGCGAACACCGACACGCCGCCATGCGCCTTGGCGATGTTGTTGATCAGCTCCTGGATCAGCACCGTCTTGCCCACACCGGCGCCGCCGAACAGGCCAACCTTGCCGCCCTTCATATACGGCGCGAGCAGATCCACCACCTTGATGCCGGTGACCAGGACCTCGGCGGATGTGGACTGGTCCTCAAAGGACGGAGCGTCGCGGTGGATCGGGTAGCGCTTCGTCGCCGGGATCGGTCCCCGCTCATCCACCGGATCGCCGATAACGTTCATGATCCGCCCGAGCGTACCCGGTCCCACCGGCATGGTGATCGGCCCGCCGGTGTCCACCACCTCCTGACCGCGGACCAGGCCGTCGGTGCTGTCCATCGCGATCGTACGAACCGTGCGCTCGCCCAGTTCCTGCGCCACCTCCAGCACCAGCGTGTGCTCCTGGAGCTCCGTGTGCAGCGCGTTCTGGATGAACGGCAGTTCGCCCTCGAACTGCACGTCCACGACGGCGCCCATCACCTGGGTGACACGTCCGACGATATTGCTTGCCATAACCTGTATCCTCTTCTTTTTAGATCGGGATCAGACGGCTTCGGCGCCGGAGATGATCTCGATCAGTTCCCTGGTGATGTTGGCCTGCCGCGCGCGGTTGTAGTTCAGCGTGAGGCGCTTGATCATGTCGCCGGCATTGCGCGTCGCGTTGTCCATGGCGGTCATCTGCGAGGCAAAGAACCCGGCGCTGCTTTCCAGCAACGCGCGATAGACCTGGATCGCTACGTTCTGCGGCAGCAGGCGCGACAGAATCGTCTCCTCATCGGGTTCGAAGTCGTAGGTCGCTCCACCCAAAGCGTCGGTTTCGCCTGCGTCCTCGGTGATCGGCGGCGGGATCAGCTGTGCCTCTGTCACCACCTGGGAAATCACCGAGTGGAACCGATTGTAGATCAGTGTGCAAACATCGACCTCGCCCGACATCACCATCGCCGTGACGCGCTCGCCGATCTCCTGCGCATCGGAAAACTCGAGCCGCCGCTTACCGACGAAGTTGATGTCCCCGACGAACCGGCTTGCCAGATCGCGGCGGAGATAGTCCCGCCCCTTGCGGCCGACCGCCAGGATCTTCACCGTCTTGCCCTGCGCTTCCAGACGCACCGCCAGGGTGCGGGTCGCGCGGCCGATATTGGCGTTGAACGCGCCCGCCAAACCCCGATCCCCGGTGACCGCAATCAGCAGATGGGTCTGGTGCTTTCCCGTTCCCGCCAGCAGTGCCGGCGCGTTCGGGCTATCCGCCAACGACCCCGCTAGGGCGCTGAGCATCCGCTGCATGCGCTCGGCATAGGGACGCGCGGCCTCTGCCTGCGCCTGGGCGCGCCGCAGCTTCGATGCGGCGACCATCTTCATGGCCGAGGTGATCTTCTGCGTCGATTTGACGCTGTTGATCCGAGTCCGAAGTGCTTTCAGGGAGGGCATAACGTTCCCTCAGCCAAAGCTTTTCGCGAATCCGTCCAGGAAGGCCGCGAGCTTCTGCTCCGTCTCCGGCTTGATTTCCTGGTCGGTCCGGATCGCCGCCAGGATCTCGGGCGCCCGCGACTTCAGTTCGGTCATGTACTGGGCCTCGAACGCTGTCACCCGGCCGACATCGATCTTGTCCAGATAACCGCGCACACCCGCGAAAATCGACGCCACCTGCTCCTCGATCGGCATGGGGTGGAACTGCGGCTGTTTCAGCACCTCGGTCAGCCTCGACCCGCGCGCCAGCAACGCCTGGGTGGAGGCATCGAGGTCGGAGGCGAACTGTGCGAACGCCGCCATTTCGCGGTACTGAGCGAGTTCAAGCTTGATGCGCCCGGCGACCTGCTTCATCGCCTTGATCTGCGCCGCGGACCCCACGCGGGAGACCGAAATGCCCACGTTCACCGCCGGCCGGATGCCGCGGAAGAACAGCTCCGTCTCCAGGAAGATCTGTCCGTCGGTGATGGAAATCACGTTGGTCGGGATGTAAGCGGACACGTCACCGGCCTGCGTCTCGATCACCGGCAGCGCTGTCAGCGACCCGGCGCCGAGCGCATCGTTCATCTTCGCGGCACGCTCGAGCAGGCGGGAGTGGAGGTAGAAGACGTCGCCGGGATATGCCTCGCGTCCCGGCGGACGGCGCAGGAGCAATGACATCTGGCGGTAAGCGACGGCCTGCTTGGACAGATCGTCGTAGAAAATCACCGCGTGCCGGCCATTGTCGCGGAAGAACTCGCCCATCGTGCAGCCGGTATAAGGGGCGAGGAACTGCATCGGCGCCGGGTCGGAGGCGGTCGCGGCGACGACGATGGAGTATTGCATCGCGCCGTTTTCCTCGAGCGTCTGCACCAGCTGAGCCACGGTGGAACGCTTCTGACCGATGGCCACATAGATGCAGTGGAGCTTGCGCTTTTCATCATCGCTGGCGTTGATCGACTTCTGATTGATGATGGTGTCGACGATGACCGCGGTCTTGCCCGTCTGGCGATCGCCGATGATCAGTTCCCGCTGGCCGCGGCCGATGGGAATCAACGCGTCGATCGCCTTGAGGCCCGTTTGCATCGGCTCGTGCACCGACTTGCGGGGAATGATGCCGGGAGCCTTCACCTCCACGCGGCGGCGCTCGGTCGTGTTGATCGGTCCCTTGCCGTCGATCGGATTGCCGAGGCCATCGACCACGCGACCGAGCAGGGCATCCCCGACCGGCACTTCCACGATGGCACCGGTACGGGCGACCGTATCGCCTTCGCGGATCTGACGGTCGTCGCCGAAGATCACCACGCCGACATTGTCGGTTTCCAGGTTCAGCGCCATGCCGCGCAGGCCGGCGCCGGGAAACTCTACCATCTCCCCGGCCATGACGTTTTGCAGCCCGAAAACGCGGGCAATGCCGTCACCGACGGAAAGGACCTGGCCGGTTTCGGCGATGTCCGATTCCTTGTCGAATGCGGCAATCTGCTTTTTCAGAATCTCTGAGATCTCGGCGGGACGGATCTCCAACATTACGCGGCTCCCCTCATGGCATTCTGCAGGCGCTGCAACCGGGACTTCAATGATGTGTCGTAGAGGCGCGCGCCCACACGCACCACCAGCCCGCCCAGCAGATCCGGCTCCACCTGCTCGACGATGTTCACATTGCCGAACCCGGCTTCGATCAGCCGGGCACGGAGTTGCTGACGCTGCACGTCGTTCAGTCGGTGGGCTGAGGATACATGCGCTGTCACCACGCCGCGCTTCTCCGCCACCAGACCGGCGAACGCAGCGACGATCTGCGGCAGGTTGCGAAGGCGCCGGTTATTGGCGATCACGCCCACGAAGTCCTGCAGCGATTTGGAAAAGCCTTCCTGACTGAGGACAGCGAGCGCCGCCTTGCGGGCCTGCACGATATCGATCAGCGGCGAATCGATCAGCCGGCGAAAGTCGGCGCTTTCAGCGATCAGGTGCCCAAGTTGTTCCATTTCGGAGACAACGGAGTCGAGCTGACCGGTGTCGTCAGCGTAGGAATAAAGCGCGGCGGCGTAGCGGTCAGCCAGTCCGCCGCCAGACGCGATGGTCGTGCCACCGGATGAGGCCACGAGCGAGATTCCCGATTCGGTTGAGCCGCACGGATCGCGCGGCGACAAAGCACCGCCAGCGCACTGTCGGCGAGGCGGCCTCTAGCATGGGGTTCATCGCGGTGCAACACGCAGCCGCGAGGCGTGGAATGCAGGGTTGGTTCAGCTCCGCGATAGCTCGGATGCTGATGCCGACCGGGTCACGACGCAGGGCGTGTGCCGGTGCGCCAATGTCGTGCAGGCTTCCCGAGCCTCGCCGCTGCTCATGCCCACGAGCTCGGCCCGCCAGGTGATGCCGTGGGCTGTGCGGGCCGGACTGATCCGCACATCGCCCGACGGGGCGGCCCCATGCGCCTTCATGGCTGCCTGTTGCGCGGCGACCTTGGAGCGGAAGCTGCCCACTTGGATGGTGGCGGAAGCCGGTTCGATCCTCGTGGTGTGAGACACCGTACGAATCGGCGGGGGCGGGACACGCGGCATCTCTTCCGCATGGGCCGCGGTGATCAGGGACGGCATGCGCGTCAAGGAGGGCATGCGCGCGGCCACCATCACCGGGCGGCCCACCTGGACGCCCATGCTTTCGTAACCGGTGTTGAGCATCGCTGTCATTCGAATGTCCCGGACACCGTTTGAGGGCGCGCCGAATTCGACTCCGATCAACCTGACGCCGTCACGCACGGCGCTTGTGATAAGATTATGCCCAGAGGCGATCGTATATCCGGTCTTCATGCCGTCAGCGCCAGGATACGACCGAAGCTCCGAATCATGGTTCATGATGATCCGGCCGTGGAAATCGAAGCTGGGGATGCTGAAATAGCCGTATTGCTGCGGGAAATCGGTAATCAGGTGGCGCGCCAGTGTCGCCATGTCGTGCGCCGTGGTCCACTGATCGGGATCAGGCAGGCCCGAGGCGTTCATGAACGTGGTATGCGTCATGCCCAACGCGCGGGCGCGGAGCGTCATCAGTTGACCGAACCGGTCTTCGGTCCCGCCGAGCAGTTCGCCCATGGCCGAGGCGGCATCATTCGCCGACAGCGTGACCATGGAGAGTATTGCGTCTTCCACGGTGATCACGCTCCCAGCCGGCACACCGAGCTTGGTCGGCTCCATGGACGCCGCGTGCGCCGAAAACGGAACCGCCTGCTGAAGCGAAATGCGCCGGTCGCGCAGCGCCTCAAACGTCATGTACAGTGTCATGAGCTTCGTCAGGCTTGCTGGCCGCCGCAGCGCGTCCGGATTATCGGCCTCGAGCACCCGTCCAGTCGCTGCGTCGATGACGATCGAAGCCGCCTTGTCTGCTGCGGGAGGTTGGGCCGACGCCGCGGTCCCATATGCCAATGAGGCGCCCAGCGCGATGGTGCCAAGGAAGCAACCGCCCAGCCAGCGCCGCAGGGGCATGTCCTGTGATCTCCACGAATCTCTCAGCCACCTTAGAAGCGGAACCGTTGCCTAGTCCAGCCCGAAAAAGCTGATTTGCGAAGTTTCTGAGGCGGTTAGACAGCGACCTGAAAGCCTTGTAGCGGCTCGTCCGGGGCTATTTGTGCGATGCACAAAAAATTCTCTTGATCACACTCTCGCCAACACCTATCTGCCCGTCGTGCTGCATTGCAGCAAAGCGGTTTCACCGAGCCCCTCATTTCCGGGCGGCCCGGGGGCGCGTCCGGAGGAGAATATGGATATGGCAGTGAAAACGAAGACCGAAGAGATCGTCGGCGCAGCGCAGGAAGCTGCGAGCGCCGCAGTTCAGACCACCACGGCACAGGCTGCGAGCGGCATCGACCAGACGGTTGCTGCCATCAAGACTGGCATGTCGCAGGCTGCCGCTGGGTTCGAAACCACCCAAGCCCGTTTCAAAGAAGGAGTAGAGCGCGTGATCAAGACCACTGAAGAGTTCGTTGCCTTCAATCAGGGCAACTATGAAGCCATCGTGAAATCCAGCCAGATCTGGGTCGCCGGCGTGCAGGACCTGTCACGTCAGATGGCCGCCACCGCCCAGGCTTCGTTCGAGCAGGGCATGGCCAATCTGAAGGCGCTGGCTTCCGTGAAGTCGTTCAAGGAGGCAGTTGACCTGCAGTCCAGCTTGGCCCGCACCGCGATCGAGAAGAGCCTGGCCGAGTCGAGCAAGCTGACCGACGCGTCGCTCCGCCTGACCGAACAGACTATGGCGCCGATCACCGCGCGCGTCACCCTGGCGGTTCAGAAGTTCTCCCCGCCGGCCTAAATCCCTCGCGCCGGCCGCGAATTGAGAAAGCCCGGCACCGGGAGGTGCCGGGCTTTTTCGTGTCCGGGCCCTGTTCAATGCATGCTCACGGCCTTGCAGAGCCAGACGGCCCTTTTATCCCATAGGCGGCTTCCGATATGCTCTGCTTTCCGGGACCTTATGGGCGACATGGACGGGGACGTGCGAAAGTATCGGGCATGAGTGATAACGACAAACGAGGCACATCCGACGGGCCGAATACGGGTGTGGTGGTAAAAACGCGCCCGAAGACGCGCAAGCCGGCCATGTATAAAGTATTGATGCTCAACGACGATTTTACCCCAATGGAGTTCGTGGTCCACGTCCTGGAGCGTTTCTTCCACAAGAGCCGGGAAGAAGCGACCAGGATTATGCTGCACGTGCATCGTCGCGGAGTTGGCGTCTGCGGGGTCTATACCTATGAGGTGGCTGAAACAAAAGTCACGCAGGTCATGGACCTGGCGCGGCAGAACCAGCACCCTCTGCAATGCACAATCGAGAAGGAATGATGCCCATGGGATCGCGCCAAGGCGGCGAGGGCCCATGTATGGTCTGTATGGTTTTTGAGACCACATGCGATACGGGAGCGTCTCTGCATGCTATCGCGTAACCTTGAACAGACGCTGCACCGGGCACTCGCGCTGGCCGCAGAGCGGCGCCACGAATACGCTACCCTGGAGCATCTGCTGCTCGGACTGACTGAGGACAACGACGCGGCGACCGTGCTGCGCGCCTGCGGCATGGACCTCGACAAGCTGCGCGCCGATTTAGGCGAGTTCCTGGACAAGGACCTTGCGGGGCTGGCAACTGACCGCGGCGGCGATCCGAAACCGACCGCAGGGTTCCAGCGGGTCGTGCAACGAGCCGCAATCCACGTGCAGTCCTCGGGTCGTGACGAAGTCACCGGCGCTAACGTACTGGTGGCGCTGTTCTCCGAACGCGAAAGCCATGCCGTCTATTTCCTGCAGATGCAGGACATGACGAGGCTCGACGCGGTGAACTTCATCGCCCACGGCATCGCCAAGGCGCCGGGCAAGTCGCAGGCTCGTCCCGTTCAGGGCTCGTCCGAACACCATGAACAGGAGCGCGAGGAAAAACCCGGCCGCCGGAATCAGGACGCACTGAGCAACTACTGCGTGAACCTGAACAAGAAGGCGATGGCGGGGAAGATCGACCCGCTGATCGGGCGGGAGCTGGAGATAGAGCGAACCATCCAGATCCTCTGCCGGCGGACGAAGAACAACCCGCTCTATGTCGGCGATCCCGGCGTGGGCAAAACGGCGATCGCGGAAGGCCTCGCCAAGCGTATCGTCGAGGGCGACGTGCCGGAGGTGCTGGCGAAGTCCACCATTTTCGCGCTCGATATGGGGGCGCTGCTGGCGGGCACGCGGTACCGCGGCGACTTCGAGGAGCGGCTGAAGGCCGTCGTCACCGAGCTGGAGAACTACCAGGGGGCCATCCTCTTCATAGACGAGATCCATACGGTGATCGGCGCGGGCGCGACCTCCGGCGGCGCGATGGATGCGTCGAATCTGCTGAAGCCCGCGCTGGCGAGCGGCACGCTGCGCTGCATCGGGTCCACGACCTATAAGGAATTCCGCAACTACTTCGAAAAGGACCGCGCGCTGGTGCGTCGGTTCCAGAAGATCGACGTGAACGAGCCCACCCTCGAGGACTCGGTGAAGATCCTGCGCGGGCTCAAGGCGAATTACGAGAAGCACCACAAAGTCCGCTACACGGACGAGGCGATACGCGCCGCGGTCGAGCTGTCCGCGAAATACATCAACGACCGCAAGCTGCCGGACAAGGCGATCGACGTGATCGACGAAGTCGGCGCCTCCCGCATGCTGCTGCCGGAGAACAAGCGGCGGAAGATGGTGACGCTGAAGGACGTGGAGGACATCGTTGCGAAGATTGCGCGCATTCCGCCGAAAGCCGTCTCCACGGATGACAAGGAGACGCTGCGCAACCTGGAGCGCGACCTGAAGTCCATGGTGTTCGGCCAGGATAAGGCGATCGAGGCACTCGCGGCGGCGATCAAGCTGGCGCGTGCCGGACTGCGCGAGCCGGAAAAGCCCATCGGTAACTACCTGTTCTCGGGTCCTACCGGCGTCGGCAAGACCGAAGTTGCGCGCCAGTTGGCCTCGACCATGGGGATCGAGCTGATCCGCTTCGACATGTCCGAATACATGGAGCGGCATTCGGTATCGCGCCTGATCGGCGCGCCGCCCGGTTACGTCGGGTTCGACCAGGGCGGCATGCTGACCGACGCGATCGACCAGCATCCGCATGCGGTCCTGCTCCTCGACGAGATCGAGAAGGCGCACCCCGATCTGTTCAACATCCTGCTCCAGGTGATGGACCACGGGAAACTGACCGACCACAACGGCAAGTCGGTCGATTTCCGCAACGTCATCCTCATCATGACGACGAATGCGGGCGCCTCCGATATGGCGAAGGAAGCGATCGGATTCGGCCGCGATGTGCGCGAGGGCGAGGATGAGGACGCGATCAAGCGTCTGTTTACGCCGGAGTTTCGCAACCGGCTGGACGCCGTGATCACCTTCGCTGGCCTGTCGCCGGAGATCGTCGCTCGGGTCGTCGAGAAGTTCGTCATGCAGCTTGAGGCGCAACTGGCGGACCGGAACGTGACGATCGAGCTGTCGTCCGCGGCGAAGGAGTGGCTGGCAGAGAGGGGCTACGACCGGCTGTACGGTGCGCGGCCTCTGGCGCGGGTGATCCAGGAGTACATCAAGAAGCCGCTGGCCGAGGAACTGCTGTTCGGACGGCTTGTCCGCGGCGGAGCCGTGAAGGTCACGCTCAAGGAGAACAAGCTGGAGTTCGAGATCGCCGAAGCGCCCGTGCCTGCTCTGCCGAAGCCCGAGGAGGGCGAGGGGTCCGAGCGTGAGCCGGAGGTGGTGGAGTAGCGGCCGTCGCCGGGGTGTCGGTCAGTCTGTAGCGACGTACGACATGTAGCGGATGATCTTCCATCCGCCGTCGCTCTGCCGCCCGAAAACATCCAGCCCGGGCTGAACCTCGGTCCTGGTCTCTTTGCCGGTCGTAGTCTCGGTCCAGGTCAGGCGGACGATCGCCAAATCACCGGAGACGAGGATTTCCTTGATCTGAAGATCGTAGTGATACGCTTTGGACTGATCTGACAGCGCCTTGTGCAGGCGTTGGCAGAGTTGCGTGTAGTTCTGTTCGGGCAGACCTTGCACATCGTAGCGCAGATCATGCGCAAACAGGTCGCAGATATGGTCGGCGCGGCGCGCGTTGAAATCGTCGCGCCAGGTTTCAAGCATGGACCGGATTGTCGCCGCGAGGGCCGTGCTGGCAGATGCGGGCGTGATGCTGGATACCAACAACGCAAGGGGCAGCACGACCCGGATCATCGCTGGCCAGCAGAACTCAAAACGGCGCCGACGTCAGCGGTTCGGGTTTCGAGCTGACATTCCCGCCGAGCGTGACGGTTGCGCCAAGGGTGAGGCAGAAAGCGCGGCGGTTCATAGTGGCGCCGACCGTCAGAGCAGTTTCTTCTCGAACGGGTAGGTGTTCAGCGAAATCGCGCCGTCCTTCGTGACCAGAACCTGATCCTCCAGCTTTACCCCGAACGACTCACCATCCTTCCCCGCATAGCATTCGAGGCAGAAGATCATGTTCTCCCGAATCACACGCTGGCCGGGGGCTTCCTCGTGCAGGTCTTGTGGGTAAGGGATGCCCGGGCCTTCGTCCTCCAGACCAGCCTGATGCACCATGGTACCGTAGCGGCCGGTGACGTAAGCATCGGGTAGTTTAGGCGCGGCGTGGGAGAATTCCGCGAAGGTCATGCCTGGTTTCATCAGCTCGCGCATGCCGTTCACGCAATCATACGCAATGCGATAGGCCTCTTTCTGTGCAGGCGTGCCCTCGTCGCCGCACAGGAACGTGCGGGAGATGTCCAGCACATACCCCTCGTATCCGTTGGCATCGGTATCGATGCCAACGAGGTCGCCAGGCTGGACGATCTTATCGTGCGCCTCCGACATCCAGGGATTGGTATTGGTTCCGGACGCAACCAGTCGGGTGAACAGGAACTCGCCGTGATTGCGCAGCAGCGTGTTGCTGAGGACAGCAAGAAGATCCATCTCACGCACACCCGGCCGGATGGCAGCTTCAAACTCGGCGAACATGGTATCGGCGATGGCGCAGTTCAGCACCATCAGCTGCACTTCCTCGGGCGTCTTGATCTGGCGAGCATCGATCGTGGCGGGGCTGGGATCGGTGATGCGGATTCCGGCCTCGGTCAGCGCCATGAAACCGTACCCGTCCAGTTTATCGACCGCGAGCGGGGCGCCGGCGCAGCCGAGTTCGGCCATGGCCGATTTGATCTCCGCCGCCCAGTTGTGCGCGCGGCCCAGACCGAGTGTCCCGCCGTACTGCCAGGAGACGAAGGGGCGCACGTCGCGGACCAGCTTCTGCGAGACGTGCATCGACGTGCGGTACTCGAACAGGATCGGCTCGCGCTCGACGGCAAACAGGCAGCACCGGGCGAGTGTCGTCGCGGTCCATACCCCCATCACGTCCGTGCCCGTGGCATAGCGGATATTCGCGGGATTGAAGAACAGCGCGATGGGAATGTCGTGCGCGCGCATGGCTTCGCGCAGCCGCGCGACGCGGTTGGCGCGTAGCGCCTGCATGTCGATCTCGTTCAGATTGGGCACGCGCAAACGCTGGACGTGAGGATTATGCGGCCGATCGCGGCCGGGGGCGCCGACTTCTTCCATGCAATTACACCAGGGGTGAAGGTTTGGGGCGTGAGCCGTCGATGAACCGGGTGAAGCGGAAAGGCTGCGGATCGACGATCGGGCTATCTCCGGCGACGATGTCGGCCATCAAGCGACCGGCGCCAGGACCAATGCCAAAACCATGTCCGGTGAAACCGGTCGCGATGTGAAAGCCGGGAATGGAGTCCACAGGAGAGATCACCGGTACCCCATCGGGTGTGACGTCGATCACGCCGCCCCAGGTCTGCGCGACTTTCATGTTCTTCAGCGCAGGAAACGCCGCGGTGGCGTTCTGCTTCGCCTGTTGCAGGATCGGTTCATAAGGTTCGGGATCCAATGTCCGCACGGTCTCGAACGGCGACGGCGCGTCGAGCGCCCATTTCCGCGGCACGTTCCAATCCTCGATGAACTTGCGGCCCACGCGCATGCGCAGCTTGCGCCATTCCAGCCGGTAGCTGGGCAGGAAGTCGGTGAAGAAGGTGAAGGCGTCGGTGGTAATGTCGAACAGATTGCCGCTCCAGCTCGCGACGTTGTAGCCGCCGTCAAGGCGCTTGCGGACCCCGAAGCCGAAGCCGCTGGCCGAGGTTTCAGGCCCGCCGGACAGCGGCTCGGTGCGCAGAACCGAGGACATCACCTTCAGCTGCGGCAGGCGAAGGCCGTGATTGCCGCAGAACAGCCGGGACCAGACACCGCCGGCGAGCACGACGCTGGTGCAGTCGATCCGGCCTTTCTCGGTAACCACGCCGCAAACGCGGCCGCCCTTCGTTTCGATGCCACGGACTGCGCACCCGGTCACCACCGCCGCACCCGCACGTCGGGCCGCTGCTGCAATCGCGGGCGCAGCCTTCTGTGGCTCGGCGCGGCCGTCGCTGGGCGTGTACAGCCCGCCGCGCCAGCTGCCGGATAGCCCGGGGAGGACGTCGCTGCAGCTCCGCATTCGTCAGCATGCGGCTATCCATCTGGTGCGGTCGGCCGACCTCATCGAGCCAAGCTTCACGCTTCTTCACATCGGCGTCGTCTCGGCAGAGATAGACGATGCCGCACTGACGGAAGCCGGTTTCCGCTTCGGTGATCGTGTTCAACTGGCGCCAGATGCGGAGGCTTTCGAGAGCCAGAGCAGCTTCGCGGGGATCGCGGCCCATGGCGCGGGCCCATCCCCAATTGCGGCTGGACTGTTCGCCACCAATGTGCCCCTTCTCGCACAACGCAACCGAGATGCCCTTGCGCGCCAGGAACAGCGCGGTGCTGGTGCCGATAATCCCGCCGCCAACCACGACCACATCTGCGCGCGGGGGGATCGCGGTATCGGTTTCGATCGGGTCGAGGGGTGGTCCCACGTCTCAAAGGTCCTTTGCCAGGCGCAGCGCATCGAAGACAGCCGCGTGAATGTTGCGGCTCGCCACCGCGTCGCCGATGCGGAACAGCCGGAAGCGCCCGTCCGGATTGCGCGTCACGGTCTGCGGTCGGCCGGCAAGCAGCGCCCCATAATCGATTTCGCCGTGGTTGACCGATAGCGGCTTGAGCGCCTGGTACACCTCATCCACCGGCAACGTGCCATGTTCCACCACGACCTGATCCACCTCCCGCTCCGTGCGTTCATCGCCGTAATCGGAACCCAGAGTCGCCAATAAAGCGTTTCCCTGACGTTCCACTGCCTTCAGCCGCGTGTTGATCGTCACCCGCACGTCGTTGCGCAGGAAAATCTCGGCATACGCGGCATGATTGAGTCCGCCAATTTCAGGCGCGAACATTCTTTCGGGTGTGACGATCTCCACATTGCTGCCGGCATGCACGAGGAATTCCGCCGTCTGCATCGCAGGATGGGCGCCGTTATCGTCGAACACCATGACGCGGCTGGCGGGTTTCACTTCGCCGGACAGAATGTCCCAGGTGGAGACCACCAGGTTGTTGCCTTCTTCCAGCACAGCGGTGTTGGGCACGCCACCGGTGGCGATGAACACCACATCCGGCTCTTCGGCCAGGACCTCCCCGGCCTCGGCCCAGGTGGCAAAGCGCATGGTCACGCCGTGGGCTTCGATGCGCTGCATGCGCCAATCGATAATGCCCATCATTTCCTTGCGCCGTGGTACACGGGCAGCGAGCAGCACCTGACCGCCGGCGCGTTCCGTGGCTTCAAACAGCGTCACGGCATGGCCGCGGGCGGAGGCGACGCGGGCCGCTTCCAGTCCGGCCGGACCGGCACCGACGACGACGACTTTGCGACGCGATCCCTCGGTGAGCACGACGACGTGCGGCATCGTAGCCTCGCGGCCGGTGGCGGGATTGTGCACGCACAGCGCGTCGTTGCCCTCGTAGATTCGGTCCAGGCAGTAGGTCGCGCCGACACAGGGACGGATCTGATCCTCGTGCCCCTCCATGACCTTGCGCACGATATGCGGATCAGCGATGTGGGCGCGGGTCATGCCGACCATGTCCAGCTTGCCGCTGCTGATGGCATAGCGTGCCGTGGCGACGTCCTGGATGCGTGCGGCGTGGAACGTCGGAAACCGCGTGGCGGCGCGAACCTCGCCGGCGAAATCGAGATGCGGTGCGGACGGCGTGCCCTGGATCGGGATGACGCGGGACAGCGCCGCATCGGTCTCCAAATGACCGCGGATGATATTGAGAAAATCCACCTTGCCGCTGCCCGCCATGCGGCGCGCGATCTCCACACCTTCTTCGCGCGACAGGCCTTTGGGCCAGTCCTCGTCGGCGACCATGCGGATGCCGACAATGAATTCCGGCCGGGTGCTCCGGCGGATCGAATCCATCACGCGAAAGGTGAATCGCAGCCGGTTATCGAGGCTGCCGCCATACTCATCGTCGCGCTTGTTGGTCGCGGGCGACCAGAACTGATCAGGCAGATGGCCGTAGGCGTCAAACTCGATGCCGTCGAGGCCGGCTTCCTCCATTCGGGCAGCGGCGGCACCGTAATCGGCAACGATCCGGTCGATATCCCAGTCTTCCAGTTGCTTCGGGAAAGACCGGTGGGCCGGTTCGCGGATCGGGGAGGGGGCAAGTACCGGCAGCCAGTCCGCCTTGTTCCATGCGGTACGACGGCCGAGATGGGTGATCTGGATCATCACTGCGGCGCCGTGTTCGTGGCACTCATCGGCCAGGCGCCGCATCCACGGCACGATCTCATCCTTATAGGCCAGGAGATTGCCGAACACGGGCGGGCAGTCGGGCGAGACGATCGCGGAACCCGCCGTCATGGTCAGTGCGATGCCGCCTTTGGCTTTTTCCACATGGTACAGGCGATATCGGTCCTTAGGCATGCCGTCTTCCGAATAGAACGGCTCGTGCGACGTGCTCATGACCCGGTTGCGCAGGGTGAGATGTTTCAATCGGAACGGCTGCAGCAGAGGATCCTGGATAGCGCGGGCGCTCATGCCGGAGTTTGCTCCGGGGTCTGCAACTCGCGCAAGCGTGCCAGCGGGATGTGGCAGAAGATCATGTGCCCCTCGCTCGCCTCCCGCATCGGCGGCGGTTCAACATCACAGATCTCGCCCAACTTGCGCGGGCAGCGGGTGGCGAAGCGGCATCCCTTGGGCGGATGGAACCGGCTGGGCAGTTCGCCGGTGAGGACGATGCGCTGGCGATCGGCGGTGGGATCGATCGACGGCATCGCGGATAGCAGCGCCTCCGTATAGGGATGGAAGGGCGGCGTGTAGAGCGCCTCGGTCGGTCCGCATTCCATGACCTGCCCCAGGTACAGCACCGCCACGTGGTCCGCGATGTAGCGCACCAGGCCCAGATCATGACTGATGAACAGCATCGTGGCGCGATTTTCCGCCTGGATGCGCAGGAGCAAATTGACGACCGCAGCCTGCACTGACACATCCAGCGCCGAGGTCGGTTCATCCGCAATCAACAGATCCGGCCGTCCGGCAAAGGCGCGCGCGATCGCCACGCGCTGTTTCTGTCCACCGGACAGTTGCCGCGGCAAGGCGTGTCGGGCCGACGGCGGCAGCCGGACCAGGCGCAGCAGTTCCTCCACGCGCGCTTCGATCTCCTTGCGGCGGCGGCCAAGTCGGAACTTGCGCAAGGCGCGTGCGATGGGCCAGCCCGCAGAAAAGGACGGATTCAACGTCCCCTCCGGATTCTGAAACACCATCTGGATCGCCGCCACCTGCTCCGCACTGCGCCGATCCACAGTGCGCCGCGCGATGTCCTGCCCGTTGAACCGGAGTGTGCCTCCGCTCGCGACATCCAGTCCGGCCAGAACGCGTGCGAAGGTCGATTTGCCGGAGCCGGACTCGCCGACCACGGCGACCACTTCGCCACGCCGCGCCTTGAGGTCCATCTCGTCCAGTGCGCGCACAGTGCCGTGGCGCATGCGGTAGAAGCGGGACAGATGCTCGGCCTCCAGCACGCTGTCCGCCGCGGCATCCCCTGCCGTGGGAAGGTCGGGCGCCACTGCTGGCAACCTTTCCTGCCAGCGGACGCAGCGCGCCGCGTGCGCTGTGCCAACGTCCATCAGTGGGATCGGTGAGCGCAGGCAGATGTCGGGCACGACCAGGGTGCAGCGCGGGGCGAAAGCGCAGCCGCGCCGAGGTGCGCCCGGGCTGGGAACCGTGCCGGCGATGGGTGCCAGGGCGGCGCTCCGCTTGTCCCGTCCGGCGCGCGGAATGGCGGCCAGCAGACCGCGCGTGTAAGGGTGAGCAGGCGTGGCGAACAACTCGCGGACCGGTGCATCCTCCACCAACTCGCCGGCGTACATGACGCCGACACGCTCGGTGACGCGCGCGATCAGTCCGAGATTGTGCGAGATGTACAGCAGCGCGGTATGGTGATTACGTCTGATCTCATCGATCAGATCGAGCACGGCGGCTTCGACAGTAACATCAAGGCCGGTGGTCGGCTCATCGAGAATGAGCAGCGCGGGATTGGCAAGCAGCGCCATGGCGATGACGACGCGCTGCTTCTGACCGCCGGACAGCTGGTGTGGGAATGAACGCAGAAACGCGTCGGGGTCGGGGATATGTACCTCGCGAAGCGTATCGCGGGCGCGGGACCAGGCCTGACTACGCGACAGGCCCTGGTGCAGCATCGGTCCTTCGATCAGCTGGCGGCCGACGGTCATGCTCGGGTTCAGCGCGCTCGCCGGCTCCTGATAGACCATACTGATTCGCGTGCCGCGGGTACGCTGCAATGTCTGCGCGTCGGCGAGCGTCAGGTCCTCGCCCTCAAACAGGATCTGACCACCGGTGATCACGCCGGCGGTGCCCAGATAACCCATGATGGCAAGCGCGAGGGTGGACTTGCCGCAGCCTGATTCGCCGACCAGGCCGAGACTCTCACCCTCATGTAGCGTCAGGGAGAAATCTGGCAGCGCGAGAAGATGTCCGCGGCTGGTGCGGTACTCGACGCGCAGATCATGAATCTCGAGCAGGGGCTTGGGTGTGGCGGCCGGTGCGTCGAGCACTTCGGTTTCAGTCCGCGCGTGCGAGTTCATTCAAGCCATCCGCGAGGAGGTTGAAACCAAGCACCAGTGAGACCAATGCGAAAACCGGGAACAGCGCCATGGCGGGAAAAACCGTCAGCATCGGCGTCGCCTGCTGCACCATGCCACCCCAATCGGGCGTTGGCGGGGGAATACCGAGGCCCAGGAAGCCAAGCGTGCCGATGATAATGGTGGTGTAGCCCAAGCGCAGGCAGAAATCGGTAATGAGCGGCCCGCGGCAGTTGGGCAGCATCTCCACCACCATGATGAACAAGGGCGTTTCGCGGCGCAGGCGCGCAGCGGCGATGAAGTCCTGCCGCACGATCTGGAGCGATAGCCCGCGTACAATGCGGGAAATTCCCGGGGCCGACGCCAGGATCACGGCGACGACGATATTCAGTGCCGACGCGCCGACCGCGGCGATCAGCACGACGTACAGCACCACCACTGGGAAGGACAAGATCACGTCGCTGATCCGGCTGATCAGCGCATCAACCCAGCCGCCGTAGAAACCGGCGAGCAGCCCCATGCAGGCGCCCACCGTGTACGCCGCGAGCACCGAACTCGGCGCCAGCATCAGCACGATACGAGCGCCCCATAGCAGCCGCGACAGCGTGTCGCGGCCCAGCGAATCGACGCCAAGCAGGTGCTTCCATGATGGGCCAGGCGCGCCCATGGCCATGTAATCCTGTGCTGTCGGAGACGGCAGCGGCAGCAGCGGCACGATGATCGCAAGGATGACCCAGAACAGCACGATGCTCAGCCCCGCCATCGCCACGCCGGATGTCGGCAGCCGCCGCAGTAACCCCGGCGGCGCTACGGACGCCTGCTCAGCGATATCGATGGCATGAGGTGCCGTGATGTCGGATGCCATCAGCGCACCTGAGGATCCAGGAGCCAGTAGCCGATATCGCTCAGCAACTGGGTGGAGATGGCAACAATCAGCGCGATCAGCGTGGCAGCCTCGATCAATGAGATATCGCCGAACAGCGAGGCCTGCAGCAGCATCCGGCCGAAGCCCGGATAGGCAAACACGGTTTCGGTAACCACCACGCCGCCGATCAGCCAGTTGATCTGCAGAAGAATCACAGTGAACGGTGCGATCATCGCATTCCGCAAGGCGTGGCGCAGGATCACCGTGCGCCGCGGCAGCCCCTTCAGCGTGGCGGTGCGAATGAACGGCTTGTTCAGCACGTCGATCATGGCCGCCCGCACCATGCGGGCAACGTAGCCGGAATCATAGAGCACCAGCACCATGACCGGCAGGATGTACTGGGTGGCAAGCGGCCAGGACGAGCCTGTCGAGAGCGGTGACGTCCCCGGCAGCACTTTCAGCCAAACCGCAAACACCGCAGCCAGAATCACGCCCAGCGCGTATTCCGGCATCGATGTCATGGTGATCGACGTCACCGACAGCGCACGATCCAGCCAGCTTCCTGGTCGCATCCCGGCAAGGACGCCGAGCAGGATCGAGAGCGGGACGATAATGGCGAAAGCGATGCCGGCGAGGACGGCCGTATTGCCCAGCCGGTTCCAAAGTACATCGTCCACCGGCACGCGGAACAACGTCGAGTAGCCGAAATTGCCGAAGTACCGCCCCTTATCCGGCTCATTGACGCCAAGGCCGAGCTTGGGATCGTCCAGCGGGTCCGCCCGCACCCCCAGCAGTACGCCCAGCCAACGGCCGTATCGCACGATCAGTGGATCGTTCAACTGCAGCTTCTGATACAGCAGATCCACCTGCTCTTGCAGCGCGTACGCACCTAAGGTTTCGCGCGCAACGTTAGTGGGTGAGAACTGCGTGACGGCGAAGACCAGGAAGGTCGCGGCGATCAGCGTGAGCACCAGCGCGGCAACACGGCGGATGATGAAACGCAGCATCGCCCGTCCGGATCAGGTGCCGATCGCGATCTCGTTGCCGAAGACGTAGTTGCTGGGATGCATGTTGAAGCCTTTGACCTTCTTGTCCATGAACGTGAAAGCCTCGGCAAACATCGGCTGCGCCATCGGGCCGTCGGTCTGAAGGATGTTCTGCAGTTTGGCCATCACCTCGGCGCGCTTCTTGGATTCCAGGATGCCGCCGGCCTGGTTGAGCAGAGTGTCGAATTCCGGATTGGAGTAGCCGGTCTCATTCCAGGGCACGCCCGTGCGATATGCTAAATTCAGCAGCATGACGCCAAGCGGCCGATGGTACCAGATCGTGCAACCGAACGGCACCTTGGTCCACACGTTCCAATACTCGGCGCCCGGCATGACATTCAGCTTCACCTGCACGCCGATGTCTTTCCATTGCTCGACGGCAGCCTGGCACTGGGCGACGATCCAGCCCATGTCGGACGGCACGGCGAGTTCGGTCTGCAACCCGTTCGGATAGCCTGCCTCGGCGAGCAGCTTCTTCGCCTGATCAACGTCGCGATTGACGTCCGGCACCTTGCCATAGTCCGGCAGTACGGGTGAGACATGGCAGTCCTGACCCAGCGTGCCGAGGCCGCGAAGGGCGAGCTCGATAAAGCTCTTGTTGTCGAGGCCAAGGCGCATGGCCATACGTACCTTGGGATCGTTCCACGGCTTCTGATCGACATGGAACTTCAGTACCGCGCATTGCGCACTGCCAACCTTGTGCAACTCCAGGAATGACATGGCCTGAAGCGCGGGAGCCTGACTGGGATCGGCGACAACCAAGCCATCAATCTGATGGGATGCCATGGCAGAAATGCCGGTGGCGGCGTCATCGCCGAGATCGATGAACTGCATGGAGTTAAGATATGGGCCGCTGCCCCAGTAGGATTTCGCGGCCGTCACCGTGGCGATCTTGCCGATCTGATATTCGGTCATGGTGAAGGCGCCGGTGCCCTGGGAGCCGATGCCGAATACGCCCTTGTCGCCCGGATAGAGCATGAGTGCGGGGTAGTGGAACAAATATTCGGGGATGGCGACCTGCGGTACCTGCCCGTTCAGGCGGATGGTGTGGTCATCGACCTTCTCGATCGCGTTCGCATCCCACCATTCCAGCTTGGTGGCAGGCTTGCCGTCCTTGTCGGTGCCATTCGGCACCTTCTTGAGCATGAAGTCCTGGATCAGACCGATGAATGACGAACCAACCGCGGGATCGGTCAGCCGCTTGAGATTCCACATCACGTCGTCGGCGGTGAAGTCATCGCCATTGTGCCACTTCACGCCCTGCCGGATCTTCAGCGTCCAGGTCTTCAGGTCCTCACTCGGCTCCCAGCTTTCGAGCAGATAGGGATGGGTGACATTCTTCTGATCGGTCAACGTCAGGTATTCGCAGACTTGGCGGGTGACGTTGGAATCGTAGCCGCCCCATGAATATGTTGCTGGGTCGTTCAGTGCCTTGACGCGGGTGCCCAGGCGGAGCGTGCCGCCCTTTGGCATCGACGCGGTTTGCGCCGCGGCTGGTGTGTATCGCGCACCAACAAAGGCGTAGGCGGCGGGGGCGGTCATACCGACAAGCGTGGCGAAGCGCACGAACTCCCGCCGGCTGATCTGCCCTTTCGCAAGCTCGCGTTTTAGCAGCGCAATATTGCGATTGTCGCGTTCGTTCGTCATTGAGCCCCCCGCCAATATTGCAGAACCTTTGCATGTGGCCAGAGCCCGTGTCCATCGGGCGCCGAAAAGCGGGGGCGTGGGGCTGGTCGGGCGGCTACGGCCGTAGCAGAGCAACGGTGTGGTGGGCGATCATGGCTTCCTCATTGGTGGGAATCACCCGCAATTCCAGCCGGCTGCCGGGCGCGCCGATCATTTCGGCAGCGCACGCGTTGCCCGCCTCATCCAACCGGGCGCCCAACCAATCCAGGCGGGCCGCCACCATCGCCCGAATCTCCGCCGCGTTCTCTCCAATGCCGGCCGTGAAGACGAAGCCATCGAGCCCGCCCAGGCTACTGACCAAAGCTCCGGTCTCGCGCGCAATGCGGAACACGAACAGCTCGACCGCCTCCCGCGCGGCTTGCTCCGTGCTGGCGAGCAGCGTGCGCATGTCGCTGCTGACGCCCGAGACGCCGAGCAGCCCGGATTCATTGTAAAGCATGTGCTCCACCTGGTCCGGCGCCAGATGGTGCTGTTGCTGAAGATACAGGATCGCGCCCGGATCGATCGTGCCGGTGCGCGTCCCCATCACCAGTCCGTCCAGTGCGGTGAAGCCCATCGTCGTGTCGACGCTGACGCCGCCCCGCATGGCGCAAAGGCTGGCACCGTTGCCCAGATGGGCAACGATCACGCGTCCGCGCGCGAGCGCTGGCGCCGTTTCGCGCAAGCGTCCGGCAATATACTCATAGGACAAGCCGTGGAACCCGTAGCGGCGCACGCCTTCCGCCGCGAAGCGGCGTGGCAGCGCAATCTGCCGCGCCACAGGCGCCATGGTGTGATGGAAGGCCGTGTCGTAGCACGCGACCTGCGGCAAGTCCGGACGTGCGGCGGCGATAGCGCGGATCGGCGAGAGATTGTGCGGCTGATGTAGCGGCGCCAACGGCACCAGCGCCTGCAGCGCCTCCAAAACCGATGGCGTGATGCGTTCCGGTCCGATGTGATCGGCGCCCCCATGCACGATGCGATGGCCCACGCCAATCAGCGCCTCGGCGCCCACGTGTCGAGCGACCCACTCCAGCAGCGCGCCGAGCAGCGCCTCGTGGGATTGGCCGGCATCGGACCACCGCTGTTCATGCAGTGTCTTCCCGTCCGGCGTTTTCGCGATGAAATGTGGCGCGGTGCCGATGCCTTCCACCTGTCCACGCGAAACCGGAGTGAGCGTCGCACCTGTTTCGAATAGCGCGAACTTGATGCTGGACGATCCGGCGTTGATGGTCAGGACCGCCTTCGCCGACACGTCATCAGTCATCGCATCACCCTTCATCACGTTGTAACATATGCGCGGCGGGTTGGCGGGCAGCGCCGCGCGAAACAAGACTCTGATACCATGGGTCGCGATCAGCGAAACATGGTATCAGCCTTGCCACGCCCACGCGGTGGATCAATAACGCAGAGCCGCATCATCGTGCCAGACCGTCGTGAAGGAGCACCCGCATGCCTGACGAAAAATCCGCGCGCGATAAATCTCCGCTCGCTGAATCAGAGCTGCAACTGATGAATGAGTGGTGGCACGCCGCGAATTACCTGTCCGTCGGGCAGGTCTACCTGCTCGCCAATCCGCTGCTGCGTGAACCACTGCGCATGGAGCATGTGAAGCCGCGGCTGCTGGGGCATTGGGGCACGGTGCCGGGGCTTAATTTCATCTGGGCGCATCTGAACCGGATGATCCGCGCGCGCGACCTGAACATCCTCTATATCGCCGGACCGGGGCATGGCGCGCCGGGGGTGGTTGCGAACACGTATCTGGAAGGCACGTATAGCGAACTCTATCCCGATGTGTCGCAGGATGTGGAAGGGATGACGAAGCTGGTCCGCCAGTTCTCCTTCCCCGGCGGCATCCCGAGCCATGCAGCGCCGGAGACGCCAGGCTCCATCCATGAAGGCGGCGAGCTCGGGTATTCGCTGGCGCATGCCTTCGGGGCGGTGCTCGACAATCCGGATCTGATCACCGCTTGCGTGGTGGGCGATGGCGAAGCGGAAACCGGGCCGCTGGCGACGTCCTGGCATTGCAACAAGTTTCTCAATCCGGCGACGGACGGAGCGGTGCTGCCGATCCTGCACCTGAACGGCTACAAGATCGCCAATCCCACCGTGCTGGCGCGCATCGAGCCCGAGGAGCTCGACCATCTGCTGCGCGGCTACGGCTACGCGCCGCACTATGTAGAGGGTGACGATCCGCTGGTGATGCATCAGCGCATGGCGAACGTGATGGATGAGGTGTTTGACCAAATCCGGGCCATCCAGCAGCGCGCGCGCGATGGCGGTGACATTTCGCGGCCACGCTGGCCGATGATCGTGCTGCGCAGTCCGAAGGGTTGGACAGGGCCGAAGACCGTGGACGGACTGAAGACCGAAGGGTTTTGGCGCGCGCACCAGGTGCCGTTCACCATGGAGAATCCGAAGCACCTCGCGCTGCTGGACGAATGGCTGAAGAGCTATAAGCCGGACGTGTTGTTCACCAAGGAAGGCAAGCTGCGGGACGATATCGCCGCGCTGTCACCCAGGGGCACGCGGCGCATGAGCGCCAATCCGCACGCCAATGGAGGCCTGCTCAAGAAGCCGCTGAAGCTGCCGGACTTCCGCGACTATGCGGTGGATGCGTCGAAGCCCGGACGGCTGGAGGCTTCGGCCACGAAGACGGTCGGCACGTTCCTGCGCGACGTGATGAAGATGAGCGAGGCGACGCGGAATTTCCGCATCATGGGGCCGGATGAGACCGCGTCCAATCGGTTGCAGGATGTATTTGAAGCGACCGACCGCGCCTGGGACGCGGCAACCATCCCCGAGGATGTGGATCTGGCGCCGAACGGCCGCGTGATGGAGATCCTCAGCGAGCATGTCTGCGAGGGTTGGCTCGAAGGGTATCTGCTGACCGGGCGGCACGGCATTTTCAACTGCTACGAGGCGTTCATCCACATTATAGATTCGATGTTCAACCAGCACGCCAAGTGGCTGAAGACCAGCCGGGAAGTCGAATGGCGCCGCCCAATCGCCTCATTGAACTACATTCTATCCTCCCATGTGTGGCGGCAGGACCATAACGGGTTCAGTCATCAGGACCCGGGCTTCATTGATCATGTGACCAACAAGAAGGCGGATATCGTGCGGGTTTATCTGCCACCGGATGCAAATACCGCGCTCTATGTGATGGATCACTGCCTGCGCAGTTGGGACCGTATCAACGTCATCGTCGCGGGCAAGCAGCCACATCCCCAGTGGCTCGATATGGACGCGGCGGTGAAGCACTGCACCCAGGGCATTGGCATGTGGGAGTGGGCGAGCAACGACCGTGGCGGCGAACCGGATGTGGTCATGGCGTGCTGCGGCGACGTGCCGACGATGGAGGCGCTGGCGGCGGTTGATCTGCTGCGCCAGCACCTGCCCGATCTGAAGGTGCGCGTGGTCAATGTGGTGGACCTGATGACACTGCAGCCGAAGACGCAGCACCCGCACGGCCTGACCGATCAGGATTTCGACGCGCTGTTTACCCCAGCCAAACCAGTGATTTTTGCCTATCATGGCTATCCGACGCTGATCCACCGGCTAACCTATAAGCGGCGCAACCACGACAATTTCCACGTACGGGGCTTCGAGGAGGAAGGCACCACGACCACGCCGTTCGACATGGTGGTGCGCAATCGGCTCGACCGTTTCCACCTGGTGGGCGACGTGATCGATCGGGTGCCTCGGCTGGGCGCGGCAGCGGCCTATGTGAAGCAGGCGATCCGCGACAAGCTGATCGAGCATGAGCAGTATATCCGCGCCCATGGGGAGGATCTGCCGGAAGTGCGCGACTGGGTGTGGCCAGAGAAGCATGAGTAGAAGCGTGGGTAAAAGCGCGGATAGGGCAGGGGATTACACGCCTTTCGGTTCCCAGATCCCCGGTACTTCGTAAGCCTCATCGGCACCCGGCCAGGGTGGCATGGCCGTGCCGACCGCAACCAGCGGTGCGGTGCCCTCCGCGCGGAACTGGAAATGTGTGCCGACGGGGATCAAGACCGACGTCCCCGCTTCGACCTCTATCACGCTCTCCTGCTCTTCCAGCTTGCGCCACATCCGACCGCTGCCCGACAGGAAGAGCCAGACCTCCTCTATGGTGCGATGCGCCACGGCGCGGGAAACGGCACCGGCGCGCAACGTAAAATGCGCCATGCTGCCGCGAGCGCCGGCGCAAAGGACGCGAACGTCCGAACCATCGGGAGCAATGGCATCGGGGGCGGTAGGCAGGCGAATGTGGTCCGGGGGCATTGGCGTTCTCCTTCAGCCCGCGCCCGGTCGCGCAAGCAGAATCAGTGCCAAGAGTTGCGACATTTGTGATAGCGCTACGCCACGCCGGCCAGACGGTCCGGTCGAATTCATCACCGCAAGGTGCACCACGACGAGATCGTACTCGGATATAACGATGACAAACTGGCCCCCGTAGCCCCACGCGAAAAACGTGCCGGTAGGTGCCGGGAAGGGTGACCCTGACGATACGACCCACCACAGGAAACCATATCCGAACCCGTCATCGGCTGATGAGTAAGTCTTGGTGCCGTCCACCCCATCAGGCCACACGCAATCACACGTCGAGCAGGGTGCGGCTTGGTCGCATGCAGGGGTCTCCCGAACCGGCTTCTAACGGGGTTGCCGCGGAACCGACAGGGCTGGATGGGCGCGCCGGTCCTATGTTTACTGCTGTCCAGAGGAGGGGCCGGGGGCAGGGGACGATGCGGTCCGAACCAGTCGTAAACGAATTCGACTACGTCATCGTCGGCGCTGGGTCGGCCGGATGCGTGCTCGCGGACCGGCTGACCGAGGACGGGCGGAACCGCGTGCTGGTGCTCGAGTACGGTGGCACCGACCGCTCGATGGTGGTTCAGATGCCGGCCGCGCTGTCCATCCCAATGAACATGGATCGTTACAACTGGGGCTATTCGACAGAGCCCGAGCCGCACCTGGGCGGACGGGTGATGGCGACGCCCCGGGGTAAGGTGCTGGGCGGGTCATCGTCGATCAATGGGATGGTCTATGTCCGCGGCAACCCGGCCGATTACGATTTGTGGGAAACGCAGGGCGCGCACGGCTGGGGCTATCGCCACGTGTTACCCTATTTCCGCCGGGCGGAGAACCGTGCCGAGGGCGGCGACGCTTACCGGGGTGATGCCGGGCCGCTCCATACGAGCAACGGCACACTGTCCAATCCGCTCTACCGTGCCTGGATCGAAGCCGGGGGGCAGGCCGGCTACGCCATCACCGAAGACGTCAATGGCTTCCGACAAGAGGGCTTCGGGCGGATGGACATGACCGTCCATCGCGGACGGCGCTGGAGTACCGCCAGCGCGTATCTGCGCCCGGCGATGCGGCGACCGAACCTGCGGGTGGAGACGCATGCGCTGGCGACGCGAATCGAATTTGAGGGGAGCCGGGCGCGGGGCATTACCTACATTCACGGCGAGGCAAGAAAGAGCGTCCGGGTGCGGGACGAGGTGCTGTTATGCGGCGGTCCAATCAACTCGCCGCAACTGCTGAAGCTGTCCGGAGTCGGCCCTGCAAAGGAGCTCTTGGCACTCGGTATCCAGGTGGTCGCGGACCGGCCGGGGGTGGGCGAGAACCTGCAGGACCACCTGGAATTTTATTTTCAGGTCGCTGTACGCCAGCCAATCACGCTATATTCCAAGATGAACCGAGTCTCGAAGGGGCTGATCGGGGCGCAGTGGCTGCTGACCCGGCGAGGCCTCGGCGCAACCAACCATTTCGAAGCCTGCGGGTTCATCCGCAGCCGGTCCGGCATTCCCTATCCCGACATCCAGTATCACTTCCTGCCGCTGGCCATCCGCTATGACGGCCGGGCCGTGCGGCAAGGCCATGGCATGCAGGCACATGTCGGTCCGATGCACAGCAAGAGCCGGGGATGGGTGCGGCTGCGCTCCTCGGATGCACGTGACCGACCGCGCATCCTGTTCAACTACATGAGCCAGGGGGATGACTGGATCGAGGCCCGCGCTTGCGTTCGCCTAACTCGCGAGATCTTCGCCGCACGCGCGTTCGACCCGTATCGCGGCGAGGAGATCTCGCCCGGCGCCCAGGTGCAGACCAACGAGCAGATTGACACCTTCATCCGCGAGCATGCCGAGAGCGCCTATCATCCGTGCGGGACCTGCCGCATGGGGGCTGAGGATGATCTGGCTGCCGTGGTCGATCCGCAGGGGCGGGTCATCGGCGTCGAGGGGCTCCGGGTGGTGGACAGCTCGATCATGCCTTCGATCACCACGGGCAACCTCAACGCACCCACCATCATGATCGGCGAGAAATGCGCCGATGCAATCCTTGGCCGCTCAGCACTCGCCCCCTCAAACGCGCCAGTGTATCGGGCCTTCCCCTGGGAGACGATGCAACGCTGATGAGACCTGTGCCCCGACATCGTCAGTGCGATGGTCGAGGGCCGCCAACCGGGGGGTGTCGCTGCAACTCGATTGCTGGAGGACAGCGGCCTCCCTTTCGAATGGGATAAACGCTCTGGTTCTCGCCACCGGCTGCGATCGCAGCGGTGTCAGAGGGAAGATCAAGGCGGTCGGTGACCGGATCGCCATCCTCTCCGGCGACGACGACCTTGGAGTTCCCACCTTCCTTGCTTGGCAGCCCCGGCGGGATCTTCATGAGCGCGAACCTCGTCCCGGCCTTCCACCGCCAGCTTTTCGAGGCTTCGGTGACCGGACGGATCGCCTCTGCTCGCAGGGCGCACTTCGCGCTCCTGCCGCTGATCGAAGCCCTTTACACCGCAACCCACCCGGCCCGTTGAAGGACGCCATGGTGTTCGTCGGCCATCCCGTCGGGCTAGCCCGAGCGCCCCTGCAAGGGGCCAGCGCCGAAGCACTTCAGCGGGCCGAACTCGCATTACGACAGCTGGCCGCTCGTGAGTTCTAGAGCAGCCCGCCAATGACGGGTGACAGCGAGTCTAGGCTGGCAGCTTCGTCATCACCCTCCGGGAAGGGTTCCTCTGCCGCGACCTAAGGCCCGCTCCAATCCCGATCGTTACTGCCACCACGGAGGAGGACCATGATGCCGACGATCACTCCGCTTCACTCACTGTTTGCCGCCCGCATCAGCGGGCTAGACCTTACCCAAGATCTGGACGACGCTACCTTCGCTACCGTGCGTGACGCATTCGAGCGCTACTCGGTGCTCGTCTTCCCAGGCCAAATGATCACCGATGATCAGCAGGTCCGCTTCACTGAGCGGTTCGGCCCGCCTGAGGCTACGCGGGCCGGCGCGAACGGTGCCGGCAGCAAGCTGATCGTGCTGACCAACATCGCCACCGACGGCAGCATCGCCGCGCCAACAGACAAGCAAGTGCTGAGCAACCGCGCGAACCAGATCTGGCACACAAACTCGTCGTTCAAGCCGATCCCGGCCAGAGCATCCCTGCTCTCAGCGGGCGAGATCCCGTCGCAGGGTGGCGACACGCAATGACCCTGCCCCCTGAAATGTCCCCGCTCTGAGCTAGAGTCCGTTCCCGCCAGGAGACGGAAGATGAGGAAGAGCCGGTTCACTGAGGAGCAGATCATCGGTGTGCTGAAAGACCATCAGGCAGGACTGCCGGTAACGGAGCTGTGCCGCAAGCACGGGATCAGCGACGCGACGTTCTACAATTGGCGATCGCGCTACGGCGGGATGGAGATCTCGGACGCCAAGAGACTGAAGGCTCTGGAAGAGGAGAACCGCAAGCTGAAGAAGCTGCTGGCGGAATCGGTGCTGGATGTGGCGACGCTGAAGGAAGCCTTGGGAAAAAACTTCTGACGCCCGGCTCGCGGCGGAAAGCTGTGATCTGGGCGATCAAAGAGAAGAGCTATTCGCAGCGGCGTGCCTGTTCGCTGCTGAGCATTGCACCGAAGGTGTTCCGTTACCTATCGCGCCGTGGCGGCGACGCTGCGGTTCGCACGCGGCTCCGCGCGTTGGCGGCCGAGCGGCGCCGGTTCGGATATCGGCGTTTGCATATTCTGCTGCGGCGAGAAGGGATCATGCTAAATCACAAGAAGCTGTTCCGGCTCTACCGCGAGGAACGACTGGTTGTGCGGCGGCGTGGCGGTCGCAAGCGGGCTTTGGGAACGCGCGCGCCAATGACGTTGCCACAGGGTCCGAACCAGCGCTGGAGCCTGGACTTCGTCTCCGACGTACTGGCCGACGGCCGCCGCTTTCGGGTGCTTGTGGTGGTGGACGACTTCACCCGCGAATGCCTGGCGCTGGTGGTGGATACATCGCTGTCCGGTCGCAGGGTGGTGCGCGAACTCAATCACATCGTAGAACGGCGCGGCGCCCCCTTGCTGGTGGTCAGCGACAACGGGACCGAGCTGACGTCGCATGTGGTGCTGAGTTGGCGGCAAGATCGCGGTGTCGGCTGGCACTACATCGCCCCCGGCAAGCCAGTGCAGAACGCATTCGTCGAGAGCCTGAACGGTCGCTTGCGCGACGAATGCCTCAATGAGCACGTCTTCCAGGGCTTGCCCGCAGCCCGGAGGATCATCGAAGCTTGGCGGGCCGACTATAATGCCCATCGGCCCCACACCAGCCTGCGTGGACTTACTCCGAACGAGTTCGCAACCCGGTCCAGGACGGACCACAACCAGAACGGATTCTGGTTATGAGTGAGGACAGTTTGGGGGCAGGGTCAGCAATATGCCAGCATACGCGCTGCCTACGCCGCCCTGTCCGACGAGGACAAACGGCTGGTGGAAGGGCTGGTCGCACTGCATGATTTCGGCTGGTCTAGGGAAACTCTGATCAACCCCGCCATCTGCGCCGCCCGGTCGTGGTGGTGGCGAAGACGGAGAATCATGCGACATGAGGCCGGAATTCGGCGTTCGCGGGCCTGTTCGGCGGGTCTGCCGGATCGTCGCAGCGCTGCGGACGCAGCTCTCCTCTCACGCAGCCAGTAGCGACCTTCGAGCGAGGTAAAGATTGGCGAGGCCGCAGGTAACGAACAGCCGGTGGGCATTCTTGTCCAACCCACGGTAGCGCACCTTCACAAATCCAAACACGCGCTTGATGACCCCGATACTATGCTCGACCTTCGCCCGTATCTTCGACTTGGTCCGATTGCGAGCTTTCTCCGCCTCATCGACAACACCGCGATGACGATATCGCCGGTTGGTGAAGTCCTGTGCAGATGGAGCATGCTCGCGGATGACATGACGCTGGCCACGATAGGCTTGGTCGCCCCAGACACGCCGTTCCTCGCCATGTAGCAGGTCACCAAGCACGCTGGCATCATGCACATTCGCCGCAGTGGCCACCGCGGAATGGATCAGCCTGGTCCTGCCATCTACCCCGACATGCGCCTTCATCGCGAAATACCACTGCTGGCCCTTGCGGGTCTGGTGCATCTCGGGGTCGCGCTGCTTTGTGGCATTCTTAGTCGAACTCGGGGCGCTGATAATGGTCGCGTCCACGATCGTGCCGGTACCCACCTTCAGACCCAGACTCTCAAGATGCTCGTTGACGGTGGCAAATATCTCAGTTCCAAGCTCGTGCTGCTCCAACAGATGGCGGAACTTGCAAACCGTGGTCTCGTCCGGCACCGGCTCACGGCCGAGATCGATGCCGGCAAACTGCCGCATCGCGGCCGAGTCATACAGCGCCTCCTCCACCCCGGGATCCGAGAGATTGAACCACAGCTGCAGGAAGTAGATGCGCAACATGCGTTCCAGTCCCACCGGTGGTCGGCCCCTGCCAGGCTTCGGATAGACCGGCTCGATCAGCGCACAGAGTTGCTGCCACGGCACTACCCGCTCCATCTCGGCAAGAAAGGCTCCCCGCCGTGTGGTCTTGCCGTAGCGTTCGAAGCTTACGCTCGCCAGGGTCGCTTGACGCATCCCGTTCGGTCAATCCGAATGTAATCAATGCCACTCAACTACAGGCTGCTCCGTGACCGTGTCGAGATGGGATTCTTCAGAGTCTCCCTAGTTCCCGCGTCGACCCGTCGCTCGTGACCGATGCCGAGCAGGCGGGCAACCCACCAGTGCGGCAGGCTGTCGTGATGGACAGCCCGAACGGCAAGGCGCTGTACCTCGGGGCTCACGCCCGCTTTATCGACGCCATGGACAAGGCAGAGAGCCGGACGCTGATCGACCGGCTGATCGCATTCGGCACGCAGGAGCGGTTCATCTATAGCCATCGCTGGGTGCCGCATGACCTTATTCTTTGGGACAACCGGGCGGTGCTGCACCGCGCGACGCCCTTCCAGAGCACCACCGAACGCCGTCACATGGTGCGCACTACGGTGGCCGGCGCCTAGCCCGGTTTGTTGGATGTGCCGCAAGAACCCTCGTATACGAGAGCGTCTGCTTCCGAGCAGCGCCAGCTAGGTCCGCAACGACCCGGTTGGGCGCAGAGCTGTCGGCGCGGTGCGGCGCAATTCGTCCGGTTCCCGTACCACCCGATCGCCGGTCTGCCGGCCGAGTTGGGTCGCTTTGAGCCGTTGATCCTAGTCGGTAGGATGTACGCTTATTGGCATCGTGCGCTGGGAAGCGGCCCTTCCCGTATCGGCCAAAACTGCCTATGCGCGCAGCGGCACCACTTTGCTCTGGGGTTCGCGCTGTTCAGCACATGCCACCACATGTGCTGCCCAGGTTTCCAGCGCGCGGGTGCGTTCGGGCGCGAAGTCGTGGCGCTGATACACGAGCGCGGCGCCACGCAGCTTGCTCGGCTGATGCGCGAGCAGCTTGTCGGCAACAATTGAATCGATGCCCAGGCGTGCAAGTGCTGAAACACCCGTCCGCCGGATGTCATGCAGCCGCCAGTCGGACACGGCACTCGCCCGATCAACTGCGGCTTTGGCCTTCGTGAAGCCGGAAACTGGCGTATTGCCGGTGGTGGAGAAGACTAAGTCCTGTCCTTTGATCCGCGGAATCAGCGTCAGCACATGCCGCGCCTCGTCCGGTAACGCCACGACATGCGGCATTCCGCGTTTCATCCGCGTTCCCAGGATGGTCCACGTTGCCAAGTCAGGCGAGAGTTCCGACCACCTCATGCCGGCCACTTCCTCCCGGCGGCCCAGCGTCAGAAGCAATAAGCGAACAGCGGACCCCAGGGATAGGGCATGCTGGTGGCAGCTTTCCATACGCGACCGTTTTCCTCATCCGTGAGCACACGCTCGCGCTCAGTCGCACCAGCCGAGATCGGCAAGGACGCAAACGGATTGCTCGGCACCTTCCCCCGAAGCTCGGCCCACCGGTAGCACGCCCGGCCGTAAGCCATCGTGCGCCCCGCCATCGCGGCCTTGCCGGCCTTGGCGAGGGCGTCCAGCGTGTTCACCACCTCGGCGCGGGCGAGTTTTGCAGCCGGTCGGTTGTGCGCATCGGCAAAGGCATAGCGCAACGCGCGTTGTGCTTCGGTGGCATAGCGCGGGCGCCGATGCTTCAGATGCAGCGCCGCCCATTCCTTGATCAGCGTCCCGAAGGTCAACGCCCGCTCGGCTCGCTCCCGCTCGGCTTCGGCCCGCAGCTTCGCCCGCTCCGCGCGTGGATCAATGCCCTTGGCTACGGTCCCAAGGCGTGCGCGAACGGCTTCCCGGGCTTGCTCAATGCTGATGCCACCCCACACCCCAACTGGCTCCCTGATCGTCTTGCGCGTTACCGGATCGCGCCATTGGATGATGAACGTGCGGATCATCTCGGGCTTGGCCTTGGCTCTCCGCCCCGTCCGCACACTGACACGCACGCCTAGGCCCCGGCATTCCGTGTCGAACAACAGGCGATCCTTCCGGCCCGGTTCCAGCTTCAGGCCGGCCAGGAGCTTGTCGGTCAACTTCGGCATGCTCGCCCTCGATGTCCCACCCGGAGTTTTGCGGACTCATTGCGGACTCGGCAGATGAGTCCGCAAGGTGGTTTCTGGCGGCGAAGTCAGTGATCCCGTTCTGTAAGTCAAGGAAAATGGGGGCCGTTGGCGAATTGTGACGGCTTAATGCAGACTTATACCGCTTACTCTTAATCAGCGGGTCCAAGGTTCGAGTCCTTGTGCGCCCACCATATAAGCCATTGAAATGGCGCCATGTTTTTGAAATAGACGGTGGGGGTACGACAACTATCGCGATCCCAAACAGGACATTGACAGGACAACCGGGCGAAAAGCTTTCATAACCTGCCTGGCTGACATTGCCATTGCGCCATTGCAGCTGTTGGACCTCCCTCCTACGCTCCTCCTCTGGCCAGGAGAGATGCGAATGTCCGAAGGCGGTCGGGTTCTGCCATTTTCAATCCAAAGGCCAGAGCGGGCCGGTATAGAGCTGGTGACACGCCTTGCTCCCTCTCACTCGCTCGTAGGTTCCCTAATAGCCGAAGCGGGAATGGCAAAATGGGACGCGGCGGCTGGCATAGCAGCGGAGCTGACGCATCAGGCGCGGGCCATGGAAGCGTGTTTTGAAACTGAAACGGTGATCATCAAGCTGCGGGCGCTGGTCGATGCTCAAGTGACCCATGCGGCCGAAATCTGCCTGCACTACCAGAAGATTGCTGACCGGCTCGTTGCGTTGGAGATTAAGGCGGCTCACGCAGAGCGCGTGACTGGAGAGATGAGGCTGGCATTGCAACGCGCTCGCGCTGAATGGCGCGGCTGCGCGATCGCAGCACGCACGGCCGCCGACGCGGCGCAAGGCGCCGTGCTGGCCTTGACGACCTATATTCGTGACGGCCTTACCACCCCACAATCGGCTCCGATTACGGAACCTGAGCAGCTGCCGCTGTTTGCATTGGCTGGTTAGTACGACGGAAGCCCCTTAGACCAGCAGCGGTCAGGCGGCCGGATTGTGTCGTTCGCGATACTTTGGATAGGCTTGGCTGCAATGCTCTTCACAGTAGGGTTTACCTGCAACGATCGGGGCATCGCAAAAATGGAAATCATGCGTGCCGGGTTCGCCCAGGGGCCAGCAGCAGGCGGTTTTTCCGAAGCTCAGCCTTGGCGGACTTGCTGAAACAGGAATGGGCAATGCCGGCGCAAAGGGGTTCGAACTTGACGCCAGCGGTGGCAAAGATGCCCGACTGGGCTTTTGAGCCGCACAGCCCGGCGGCGACGACCCATCGGGAAGCGTCTGTGGTGACGGCCGCGGACGGCGCGATGGTCGCGGTTCTCCAGGGGGCGCAACCCGAATAGGAGACGGTCTTTGCGATAGCTTCAGGCGATGCGCTTTGCCGATAACGGCATTCTTGGAAATACCGAGCTGTCGGCCGATTTCGGCGGTTGACCACCCATCTTCCCAAAGAACTCGCAGTCGTAGAACGGCGTCATCACGCCACGTCGCATCTGCGGATACGCTCGGCATTAAGTCCTCCCCGGCCCTGTCAGAGCGTGGCCGTCTGTCTGCCTAGTTTGTGGCAGCGAATGCCGCTTATTACAAGGGCCTGAAGCAGATAGCTATGATGGCATCTGAGAAACTGAACGAGACCCCGGACGGGTTTTACGAGGAAGGCAGTCCGGTGGCGGCTGACCTTAGCCCCTTTTTCCCCCCAATCAGACATAGAGTCCGCGGTCAAATTTGCACGCCGAAACACAGCATAGGAGGCGAGCTGGAAGTTCGGCTGCGTCACGCTCTTGACGGTCCTCTGCTACCGGAAGCCCAGCTAAGGGCCATCGCTCGAGGCGGGGACGTCGTTCAGGGCTCGGGGTTTGGGGCGGCAAGAGTTCGGAAGCTTCCAGCACATCCTGATCGGCGTGTTTTGGTGGAAGTCAGCGTTCCGTACTTGGAAATTGCGGCCCGAGGCCGCTGGCGACACCAGACCGTTGGGTGATCCGCTTGATCGACTTAGCAAACTGCATGCGCAATGATGCCGGAACCGCCGCCGCGGCGAGAGTTCCCAACGCGCGCGCGTCCCATAGCAGCGCCGGCCGGATCCTAACAGCGCGCAGGAGTAGCTGGAGCCCGGCGCGCGTCTGCCCCGAGGAAACCGCCTTCCACGCCGCGATGCGGGAATGTTCGGCGCGGCCGGCGGCGAACAGGCGCCGGGGCATATCTGGCATTGCGTCCTGTAGGCAATCTACAGCGCGCTCCGCATTGTCGACGAACTTCCAAAAATTGTAGCTTAGGCTTGTGCTCCGCTGACGATAGAGCGTCAGCGGCATATCCACGAGTTCCGCGCGATACGAAGTGAGCCGCAGGAGGCGGCACCACATCTCGTAATCCTCGCAACTGCGAAGATCGACACGGAACAGGCCCGCCGCATCGAAGCATGCGCGGCGGACCACTGGTGTAGAGCCGTTGCCAATATGATTTCGGCGGATCATCTCCTCCAGCGATGGCCGGGCGCAGCCGGCCACGAGTATTGAGCCGGTTCGTCGCCCCCCTTCGCTCAGGTATTCGGAATGGCTGAAGCTAATTCCGATCGTCGGGTCGTCGCGCATGGCAGCGACGTGCCGCGCCGCCTTCTCCGGCAGCCAGATGTCATCTCCATCGAGAAAGCCGATCAAACCGGCACGCGCGTGAATGATCCCGGTATTGCGGGCGTCGGAAAGCCCGCGGTTCTCCTGACGAATGATGCGCAACCTAGGGTCGCTGCGCTGGCTTCGAATTTCATCGAGCAGAGTCGGCGTTTCGTCGGTTGATCCGTCGTCAACCACGATGACCTCGAGATCCCTATGGGACTGGTCGAGCGCAGATTCGACGGCCTCACGAATAAAGGCCGCCACGTTATAGGCTGGGATCACGATTGATAGTGCCGGACACGAGCCAGAGGTATTCATGCGATAGGGCCTTATCAGACCGATCCGGCGGTGGCGCTCATAAGCCGCGGCGTGCGAAGGACGGGGCGGGCGAGCGGGCCATAGCGGCGTGGAAGCGGCTCGGCGATGCAGGCACCAAGCCAGGTGAACAGAAAAAGGCAGGGCAGCGTCAGGCTGAATAGCGACTCGTAGGGGCAATACAGGATCAAACCAACGACGAGGCAGAAGCCGGTCAAGAGCCGAGATCGTTCGGGCGTGCCAAACTTTGCACGCAGCAACTTGGCGCCGACGACACCCAGTGTGATCAGTATCGCGACCACGAAGGCGCCGAACGTCAGGATCCCTCCCGTGTAGAGCAGGCCATACACGGTGGAGTGGCTGCCAATCGGCAATTCCTCTTTGGGATGCACTGACTCGCCGATCCAGCCATTGCCGATGATCGGGGACTGAAGAAAGCCTTCCCAGCTTTTTTCGTAGATCAGATCGCGAGCGAGGGTGGAGCCAGCGCGCGCATCATTCACCGCGGTCTGAAAGCGCTGGACTTCGCCGATCAGGTCGAAGCCATGTACCGAAAGAGCGGTGAACCCGAGGACGCAGAGACCGATCGGCACCAGCCGCCATCGTGGCCGCATTTTGAGAAACATTGTGATGACGGCAGCGGCGGCGAGACAGGCGATAGCGATGCGACTCCAACTGAAGACGACGCCCACCGCGCCGCCAAGGCTGCCCATCAGGCGGAACCAGCGATGATGATCGTGCAGACTGATCAGACAGATCGCAAGGCCACCCAGACCGAGGCCCGTCGCGTATGGAAAGAACGTGACGAGCCGGGTCGTCTGCTCACCGAACGTGCTTTCCGTCTGGAACACCAGCGCGGCGGTATAGAAATCAACGGAGGTGCTGTTCGGCAGCAGCATGGCGGCCGGTGTCGGCCAGATATATAGGTCGTGCATGCCGCCCATGCGCGCAACGACGGCGACCAGCGCCAGTATTATGATCGCGCCCCCGAGCCAGGTTGTCGCCCGGACCGGCGCCGCGCCGTTCAGCCGGTAGGCGGCACCGACTGCGATGGCAAGCCCGCCGAACAGCCAACCCACGACGCCGAAGGCAAGCAGGTTCGTGAAGCCTGCGGAGCTATCACCGATCAGCACGCTATAAACGAGCGTCACCATCGCCTGTGTGATACCTATTGCGCACCAGGACCCGACCACCAGGTTGATCGCGCGCCCTCGCGGCCAGCGCAACCAGACGAGGCGGAGCAGGAGCAGCGCGCCCGCGGGTGTGAGGATCCCGAACATCCAGAGCAGGGGCGTGGCGCGAAGATAATTGCCGTAAAGCCGTTCCCCGTCGGAGGCGCGGTCGTGGATGATGACGCTCATGACGTCACCGCGCTTGCATGCACAGGTTCCGCGCGCCGAACGATCGAGGGAGACAAGCCCCCTTGCGTTCGGGTGTGACCCGTGATCCAGGCGGCCGTCGCGGTGAACAGAATCGTGCCGAGCACGGCGCCCAGGTCGCCGCCTATCCAGGCCCCGGCTGGGACGATCAAGAGCGCGAGCGCGCTACGGATGAGCGAAATGGTGTTGGCCCGGCGCACTGCGCCGAACGCCCGCAGCCGCATGTCAAACACGCCCAGCAAGTAGCGCAGCGGCACCGAGGCCAGCAGCAGCGGCCCCAACAGCGCGAGGCGGGGAACATGGTAAATCCATAGCCCGAGAACGACGGCACCGGTTGAGACGAGGGCACTCAGCGCGATCCCGGTTTGCAGCATCCTGCGCTTAAGGGTGGGAAATGTTTCTTCGGGATTGGCGACCGCCGTTGGATAAGCGACTTGCATCTGCGACCAGCCGGGCGTGTCGCTGGCGGTGAGCAATTGCCGGCATAGCCCGAACACGCCGAGCGATTGCCGATCCATCAGATAAGAGGCGGCGAGCACAGTGAGCTGGTCGCTGCCGAGATTGATCGCGTCCGCTGTCACATACCGGATACTGTCGCGCAGGTGCAAAAAAATCGTGGTCCAAGGCAGCGGCGCAAGAGGTAGTCGGAGAAAAGCCAACAGCACCGCGGCCGTGCGGGACAAGGCGAGCACAAGGGCGAAGGCGGCAAGCGAGTGCGCCATCACGACGCCAACGACCAGGCCGACGAGGCTACCCATCGGGAGCAGAATCGCTTCATGCGCGCGGGCTTGCAGGACCTGCAGAGCACCGGTGATGTTGGTCTGAGCGAAGAACGGGCCACCCATGCCGAGCAGGATGATCGCGAGCATCTCGGTGGGTGAATGGCCCACGGCTGCGGCGAACGGCACAAGCGCGAGGAATGCCAGCGGTATTAGGGCCAGGCTGACGACAAAGCCGAGCATATTGCGTTGGGGAACAGGCAGCGACGTTCGTGCAAGCGTGTAGGTGAGGCCGAACGTGCCGAGCAGCGCGATGATGACGATAGGGATGGTCGCGAGGGTTAACGTGCCGGCCGCGCTGAGACCAAAGCGGCGAACGATCAACACCGAAAGCAGAAAACCGTTGGCGTTCTGCAGCACGCGTGCTGCCAAGATCAGATTGGTCGCGCCCCCGAATTTGGCGGCGAGCCGGCGCGTGAGGTCCGCGATAGCCATGTTTTACTCGGCCGCTGGAAGGGGTGCGCGCAGCCCTGCGGACTGTGCGACCTCGCGGTAGAGCGCGTCATAGCTGCGAGCCACCGCGCCCCAGGAGGCATGCGGCAGAGCGGCGAGGCGGCGTGCGGACAGGTCAATGGAAGCGGGATCGTCGAGGATGTCGCGGAGCGCCGCACCAAGACCAGCGACATCGCGTGGGGGGAAATAGAACGCGCCGTCGCCTGCTACCTCGCGGTTCTCCGGAATGTCACTGACGAGCACCGGAAGGCCGTAACCGATCGCCTCCAGAAGCGCGAGCGACATGCCCTCCATGTAGGAGGGTAGGACGAAAAGGTAGGGATTGGCGAACAGCTCTGCGAGTTCATCGCCCGAGCGGTGGCCGACGAATGCAATCCGCTCTCTATTCGCCTGGGCACACAGAGACGCGAAGTAGGCCGAATCCTTGGCGCCGCCGGCGATGACGAGGTGCATATCGGTGTCGAGGTCGTTGAATGCTGCAATCAGATCGTGGCAGCCCTTCTCTGGCGTAAGCCGACTGGCGAACAGCACATAACGGCCCGGCGCGATTCCTAACTCTGCAAGCAGCTTACCGGGCGGTACGCGCTTCCTTTCCGGCCGGCCATTCGGGATGTGCACGGTGGACGTGGCGTAGTGGCGCAGGAAATAGCGTTGCAAGTCGGCGGAGACGACGGTGATCGCGTCGGCGCTGCTCACCAGCGAGCGTTCCGCGACGGTGAGGCAGAAGCGTGCGACCCGCCCCCACTTGTCGCGCTGATGGTCGAGGCCGTGGATCGTCACCACCGCCTTCTGGCCGAACGTGCGGGTGATGCTTGAGAGAATACCGGGACCGATCGCGTGGAAATGGATCAGGTCGTAGCGGCCGATCGATGCGGTGAGCGCCATCGCGCTTCTCGAAATAGTCTCGAAATACTTGCCGCCGAAGCTACTCGTGGGTATCGAACGAAGCCCGGGCCGCGTCACGGGCCGCGCATCGCGGGAGGAATAGACGTCGATTTCATGACCAAGCTCGACGAGATGCGGGCAGAGATCATCGAGCACGCGCTCGATCCCGCCATAGCCTGAACCGATGCCCCGGGAGCCGATCATCGCGATGCGCATAGGCCATCCCATTCGATTTTCATGGTTGCGGAACTCATCAAGACGCCCCGGCGACCGAGGGAAGCGGCGCCTTGTGATGGCCCAGGTGGTGCTGATGCTGTTCGGGCAGCCGCTGTTCTCGGCTGACAGCGTGTGGCGTGCGCCGATCCCGCCAAGCGCGATCTTTGGTGCCGATCCCGTGCCCGCGCGCATCGATGTTGGCTTGGATACCTGGCTGCCGAGCGATCCGTGGAGCATTCCAGTTTATACGGAACGAACCGGGTTGCAGCGCGAGAGGCTCTTGTACAATGCCGGAGCCTGGTTCATGGTTGCGAGCGGCCGTTGGGCCCGGTCCGGCAACTCGCGTGCGACGGAACGTGCTATCCTTGCGTCTTCGGTTGATCGCTTTCCGGCCCCAGGGAACGTGTTTTCGACAATCGACGCGCACACATGGAAACTTCCGCGCTCCTTCAACCAGGTACAGAACCCCGACACGGGGCCGGCTTGGTTCTGGTTTCGCAAGAACGCTGTGCCGAGCCCCGGTCCCGATGGACACATGGCGGTGACGCAGCCGGATGGGCGTGTGGTTGAGACCTATGCGACCATCATCCTGAGTGACGGAACGGTGGTCGCGCTCTCCTACTCCGTCACCGATCCCGCCGGGCGCGGCGACGGATGGCAGAACGGCCAGACCGCCTCGATGATCCCCTGCTATGCTGGTCTGATCGAAGATCGCGAGGCGACCCGCGACGGCATCCAGCACGCCATGGCGATCACGATCCCCGCCCGGCTGCTCGCACCGCGCGCGGTCTATCCGGCCTTCGCCTTCGACCGCGATGCGCTGATCGGCACGCCTCCCTACGGCGGCACAATTCCGATGGGAGCGCGGCTTGCCTTGCCGCCCGACCTGGATCTCGCGACGCTGCGTATTTCCACCGTGGAGGGCAGACGTATCGCGCAGGCCGCACAGAGTTTTGGCTTCATCGTCGTCGATCGTGGCGGTGAGGGAATCACACTCCGCGTTCGACGCAACGGCGCGCCGCGCGATCCCGCGCTGCATCGGTTCAGCCCTGCTCTGCAAGCGGATCTCGGTGAGATATTCGCGCATGTTCGGTTGGTGACGGAGACGGACGCGACGAGCCAACATCAGTCGGGTGCCGAGCCGAGACGTTCCACCACCGGGCGCTGACGCAGCCGAGCGACGGCGGTGGCGAGGAACTGCGCGCTGGGACTAGGGCCGGTTTTGGTGGGCGCGAAGAAGCGCTTTGTGGCTAGCACGCGCTTCTCGATCAGCTCCCATGAGACGACCGCGAAGCCGATGGTGAGCGGCACCGATACGGCAATGTTCCAGATCGGAATATGCCCCCAGGAAGCGAAGTCGACGACGCTCTGCTGCACGGGGAAGCCATAAAGATACATGCCATAGGAATAGTCGCCACGCGTCAGCAGCGGGAGCTTGGGGATCGGCATCATGCCGAGGAACACGGTGATATAGACGAGAAACAGCGGCGAGAATGCGACAAGCGTGCGGGTTGAAAGAATGATGGTGGAAAGCATCAGCGAAACGACAAGCGCCGGTACACTGATCCGGACCCAATCCCGCCAGAGATAAGCGGTAACGCCGCCAAGGAAAGATAGCACGAGCACTCCCCCGCTCACCACGTCGAAAGAGCGGCGCGGGAAAAATCCGTGCGCCTGCAAAACTGCGAGACCCCCCATCCCGATGACGAACACCAAGAGCATCGCTCGCCGGCCAGTAGCCAAACCAAGCACCATCAGCACAGCGATCAGCAGATAGCACTTGCCCTCGAACGGGACAGTCCAGAGCTGGCCGTTGACGATATTGGGGAAAGGGTTGCCGCCGAATACGCCCGGCAGGAAGTAGCGGATGCGACCGATTATGTTCCAGAAGTATTCCGCGAACTGCGGATTGGAGAAATACCGGTCAAGCGGCAGGCGCGTAAACAGCGGTCCGAGAACCAATGCCGAGAGCAGGATCTCGCAGCAGAGCGCTGGCACAATGCGGAGGCCGCGATGAATGAGGAATACCGTCGTGGATTTTATCCGCACCATGCTGCCTGCGATCAGGAAGCCGCTCAGCGAGAAGAAGAGCGGTAGGATCATCAGCACCGGCGGCCCGAACGGCCCATGAAGGAACTCTGCCTGATAATTTTCGCCGTAGCAGACGGTGATGGTGTGAAAGATGAGCACCGAGAGCGCCAGGTAGACACGCATTCCGTCGAAGCCAGGCGCAATGCCCCGCCGCTCGGCAAGCGCGGCGCCCACGCTCTGTTCCTTCAGGGTCGTGATGGGGAGTATGCCACCCCAACGGAGCGGGCGCGGGATCAAGCTAATGGATGTCGACATCAGCATTTCCAGACAAGAGGAGCGGGACAATCGATCTTAATTTCGATGAGAGTTGCTTGACTCCAGAGCGGAGGACATTTCGGCGGCGAGGAGTTTGACGACCGGCTCTCGAAGCATACCCGCGTGATCCCCGGGCACATGCCTAATCTCGAAATTCGGCAAGAACCGAGGCCAGGTTTTCAGCTGATCACACGACAGCGGATCGCCGTGCTTCGACTTGAAATACGTGACAGAGCCGAGGAATCGCTGGGGTTGATATGCTCTGTAGGCGGCGATCGAGGATTCCCGGACCTGGTGCAGCGCGTCCGGCAGATCGTCCACTTGGTAGGGAGACCATTCGATCGGACCGCCTAAAAAGGCTCCGAGGCGGCCGACGATAGGTCGCGCACGCTCGGCCAGGTACCGGAGCTTCTCGCCCCGACCAAGGCGTCGCACAGTTTCGATGTGATGCCGTGTGCGACGCATCACAAACTCCACCCGCGCTCCCAAGGGCCAGAATTTTTCTGGAAGCTGCGCCTCGATCAAGCCGATAAAGGCCACTGGCTCTCCTGCGGCAAGCAGTAGGCGGCCCATTTCAAGTGCAACGACTGCTCCCCACGAGAAGCCGCCAAGATAATAGGGCCCATGCGGCTGTATTCCGCGTATCGCCTCGAGCTGGAATTTCGCCATCTCATCAGCGGTGCCGCACGATTTCGCGCGACCATCCAGTCCGCGCGGCTGCATCGCATATATCGCACCGGGAAACCGGACTTCGCGTGCCAGGTCACACAGTTCGAGAGCGACGCCGCCAAGGCCGGGTGCCAGAAACAAGGCGGGACCCGGCTCGCCAGCCCTAAGAAGGGCAAGCGGAGAGAATGGCGGCGCCTCGCCGCGCCGAACAAGTGCCACCAATTCGGAGAAGGTAGGTGCCTCGAACACAACGGAGATCGGCAACGCGACGCCGGTAGCCTGCTCGATCTCGAACAGCAGGCGGTGAACCCGACGGACTCCAAGCCGCATTTCCGTTAAACGCGAATCCGGTCGAGCGGGACCGCGGTCCAGGATCTTCTCCCACAACCGGCCGAGCGTCGCCTCAAGCCCGTCTCTGGCCGTGAGCTCGTAGGGCACCCGCTGCCCCAGCGTGCTGCTCATCTCCGGCTAACCGACATATTCATTCGCGATCAACATGATCGAGCATTCCTTCAGAGGACGTTGCGCAGCATATTTGGCACCTGCTCGCTTGCGCGGTTCAGCACGGTGCCGACGAGATTGACGCCCGCGCGGCGGAGCGCCGTCTGAGTATCCACGACCGTCGCGCGTGCCGTTCGCTCAGCGCGGACGACGAGCACGGCGCCGTCGCAAAAGCGCGACAGTAATAGGGAAACCTCAAGCCATGTAGTGGCAGGGGGACAATCGAGCACCACCAGCTCGAAGCGCTGTTTGAGGTGCTGCATCACATCACGGACCGCGGCATCGCAGAACGGATGCTGGAAGTCCACCGGCTGAAACAAGTGCGCAACCGAGAGCTTTGGCGCCTCCGGGATCTGACGCACGCCACCGGCAATCGAGCCGGTGGCACGAAATAGCTCGACGAGGCCGGACGTCGTTCCTGCGAAGAACGGGTTACAATCGACCACCAGCGCCGACTTGCCCGCGTGACGCGCCGCGGCCTGCGCGAACCCAGAGGCGACGGTGCTCGTGCCCTCGCCCGCTTCGGAAGCAAGGAATTGGACGATATAGGAACTCGGCTCTTGCTGTAGCGCCTCGACCGCGTAAAACAGTGAAACGAAGGGGCCCGGCGTCGGGGACATGGCGCCACCGCGCAACTCGGGGAGCGCACTTCGGCTGGCTGCCGCGGACGGTTGCAGCCGAGTTTCCTGTTCGCGCCGCGATATCTTGCTCATGCTGGGGGTGTCCTGCTCCAGTGCGCGCGCGACACCCAGGATATGGTCAACCGAGTCGGGCATCAGCGGGCTTTCGCGAGAGGATCGGAATCGCACCTAAATCGGCGAACTCGGGGATTACTGCGAGCACAGGCAGGCCGAGATTGCGTTCCAGCTTCTCCGGGAGAAGAAATCCGCGCCGGAACGCTTCACAGAGAAACGCAGTGAGGATGCCGGCGATCAGGCTGAGCAGCGCACCGCCCACGAGAATCGCTGCACGCAGATGCGGGCGCGACAGCGGCGGCGTCGCAGGCGAGATCACGCGCACATTGCTGGTGTTTGCGTCAGCCCCTTCGACGATGCGGCGTGATTGCAAGGTTCGCTCGACGGAGCGGTAATCGCTCTCGGTCAACGCGACCTCCCGATCAAGATTGGCAAGCTCGACGGCGTTCCCCTCCAGCGCCGTGAGCGACGCGCCGAGCACCGCAAGATGGTCAGTGTCCTGTCGATACTGCGCGCGGGCGGCTTGCAAATCCTGGTCAGTATGCGCGCGGTCCAGCACGAGGTCGTCGTAAACGGTGTTGCGTCCCCGGCGGACCACGGAGGTACCGGCTCCAGTTGTGGCCAGTTGCCCCGCGGCGTCGCGGATCTGCGCTTCCACTTGCGCCACCATCGGATAGTTGGGCAGGTAATTTTGCCGGAGCTTTGCCGCGCTTACTTTTAGATTCTCGAGAGAGCTACGAAGATTTTCCTGCCGTTGCTGCGCATCGCTTTCACTGTAGACGGTAAGCTCCGGAGGGGTCCGCGCTATATCGGTGTCGATGACGGAAAGGCGCTGTTCAAGTTGTGCAACACGGCTGGCTGCGTTCTGCTGGTCGCGCACGAGATCGGCCTGTTGATGCAGCAGGATGTCGCGCTGCGTGGGGTAGTCAACGATCCCATTCTTCGCCTTGAACTCGGCATAGCGACGGGTCGCATCCGCCAGCTGCGTGCGCAGGCCGCTGGCCTGGCGGGCGAGGAACGTAGATTCGACCTCCGCATATAGTCCGCTGCGCGTGGACAGGTAGGCGGCCACAAGATCATTCACGGCGTCAGCTGCGACCTTGGCGTCCGGATGGCGGAAGCTGACCGTGATCACGTTGCCGGCTTTGTCGGCAACGGCGGAAAGGTGCTGCGAGAACGCGACCGTCGCGAGATCCTCCAGCGCCGGCGAGGGGGAGGGGGATAGGCCAAGCGCGGCTCTTATGCGGTGCGTCCAGTCCGCCCTCAGCCGATGAAGGAACGATGGATTCACCATCTGCGGGTATAGCCGGGCGACCCCAATCTCGCGGACGACTTGCCGCGCCAGCGGCTCGCTTTCGATGATGTCGGTCTCCGCCTTTAGAAACGCATCGCGATCGAGTACGCCCGCCACATCGTGTTCGCTGCCAACCTCGGACTGGGCCGCATAATCCTTCGACAGCAGCACGAGCAGCGTAGATTGTGCCGTGTAGTTGGGCACCACAAATTCTGCGAGTGCGGCGATCACGGCGAAGGTGACAAACATCACGAGCAGGATCTTGCGGCGGTCGCTGAAGGCGGCGGCAATCATCTCCCGGATCGGCAGCGCCGCCGCCCCCGGCGCGGCGAGAATCGGCCCGCTATAGGCGACGAGCTCGGTCCCCATCGTCGGTCTAGTAAGCTTTGTCACTGAGCACCCCGCGCCAAGCGGTCATCAAGAGGATCCGAAGATCGAAGAGCATCGACCAGTGCTCGATGTAATAAAGGTCGTATCGCACACGCTCGTGTATTTCGTACTCAGAGCGTGTTTCGCCGCGCCACCCGTTGACCTGCGCCCAGCCCGTAATGCCCGGCTTGATGCGATGGCGGCGTGGATATTGGGCTACGACGTCGGCGAACAGTCGCGTGCCCGCCTTCGTCTGCAGTGCGTGGGGCCGGGGACCCACCAGTGACATCTCGCCACGCAGCACGTTCAGAAGTTGCGGCAGCTCGTCGAGACTGAGCCTTCTGAGCCAGCTCCCGACCCGCGTGACACGCGGATCGTCGCGCGTCGTCTGTTGGCTCGCACAGGCATCCGTGAGATGAGAATACATTGTACGGAACTTGTAACAATTGAACAGAATGCCGTTGTAGCCTTCGCGTTCCTGGCGAAAGAGGACGGGGCCTTCGCTGTCGAGCTTTATGAGAGCGGCGATCCCAAGGAGGACTGGCGAGAGAGAGACAATCAGGGCCGCAGCGCAAATGTAGTCGAAAATCGCCTTGTGCAGCCGCTGCCATTCGGAAAGCGGTGGTTCGGTGACATGCTGAACCGCGACGCCTCGGAACGCGACCTGCCCGGCCGGTCTCGCAGGATCAGCAAGGGTGTAAATGTTGATGGCAATGCCCTGCAGGCAATGCAATGCGGCATCGATCGAGAGCGCCTCTGCTGGTTTGAGGGCGACGATGATCGCATCGATGTGACCCCGCTGCGCCTCTGCACAAAGATCGGCGATCCCGCCGCGCAGCGGCACAGCCGCGTTTGCCGGCGGCGGGGGGGAGCGCGGGCACTGATAGGCGGCGGCGATCTGCGTAAGGGATGTACCGCTTGGTTGAATGCGCGTGAACAGCGCCGCGGCATCATCGCAATAGCCGAGCAGCGCGATTCGATTGACCAATCGGCCGGCCGACCTCAATTGATGTACGACAACCGCAAAGATGCATCGCTCTGTACCGAGCAACAGCGCGGCGCAAACCATCCAAAGCGCGGACAACAGCCACATCGCGGGTCGCGGGTCTAATATGCCCAGGGTACCTGCGAGACCGGCAGAGCCGAAAAGAATGGCAAGTGCGATGGCACGCGCCTGCGTGCCCAGGGAAAGAAGATTATATGCGCCCAAACGGGCGAGGCAGATGGCCGCAATCCAGAACCCGATTGCCTCGGCGAGCATGAGAAAGCCAATCTGAGCTCCCCTCGGCTCGGCCAAGCGGTAGATCCAGACGCAGCCGACAAGAAGGAGACACAGGTCTGCACATTGGATGACATTTCGTAATGTGTTGGGTGAGACCCTACTGCCCTTCGACTGCGTCTCGCGGGTCGAAGCTCCCCACGGAGGCACGGCGTGCTGCAATCCAGAATTCGGAAAGTCGAGCATTCCATTAGGCCTTTGGTACGTAGTGGTCTTGGGCTCTGACCCCGATCGTTAACGTCGCCGAAGCCCCCGGCTCGAGAAATATTGACGATCCATTAATGGGAAGTCAACGATTTTTTGCAGTGCACAACGCAGCTCTTTTGCGGTGCACAAGGCATGGGGTGTTGCAACCTGCGGGTGTTAAAGGGTAATCAGAAGTCAAAAGGGTAATTAAGGGGGGAGGACTCGGCCAAATGGCGGCTAAAGGTATTGTTCTTTTGAAGCCCTCTCGTCTGGTGTTACCCAACCGCTAGATGTGAAGAGGGACATAGGATGTCGACTTTGTGGGCCAGCCGGATAGACCGAAGCCGCCTGAAACAGCCTGTGTCGAACCAGGATGCGGTGGCTCGAGCAGAAGGGGGCGGGCTTATCGAGTTGGTCACACGGCTTCTGATGTTGCCGGTGATTGCGGTGGTATCGGTATGCTGGCTTGCGGCGGCCGCGGTAGCGACGGTCTGGCTCGCAGTGAGCAGACCCCTTCGACACAGGGGTGGGAATGATCTCGACTAATTTGACGTCTCCAAAGGTGCTTTTGACATAATTTTCCAGACTCACCTTTCGCCGCATGTCATTCGTCACCATCGGCGAGGCATGGCAAACCTCCTTGCGCGCAACACGACAAACTCGCGCTGGACCTTACTCTGAACCGCTAGGTAAACTCGGTTCTAGTAAGACAGAAGGCCACTAGCCGCCGCAAAACAAGACAAACATGATTGCTTGGTAATTAACATCCTATTGTGGATCATCGCGTACCATTACGTTTTCGCTATCGTCCGGGGGCACTTAGATGACGACGACAGTATTGCAGAATTTCATCGGCGCCCAAAGCGTCGGCACGCTTTCGGTTACGCCGGGCGAAACACTTCTCGTCACCGCTTTGAGTGAGCTCGGTGAGAACGCCGGAAGCGACTGGACCGCGACCGTCGTGGGACCGTCCCTGTGGGAGAGCGGCACCTCGCTGCTGATCGGCGGCGCTGGCACCGGGGCAGCAGCAATCTCTGCCGGAGCCACCGTTACGGCAGCAAATCTTTCCGTCGGATATCTCGCCGGGGGGATAGGACTACTAAGCCTTTCCGGCGCTGGCACCACGATGACAATTGCCCAAGCGGCCAATATCGGTGCGGGCGGGACGGGCACGCTGGTTATCGCCAACGCAGCGACGTTGGTCAGTGAGACGATGGGTGAGCTTAGCGTGAACGCCGGCGCCTCCGGGTCGGGCACGATCGAGGGAGCAGGGGCGCTCTGGATCGACGATGGGGCGCTTTGGATCGGCGCATCGGGCACTGGCGCGCTTCTTGTCGAGAACGCGGGCTCCCTTCGGGCGCCCGACCTGGCACTCGGAGTCTCGGCAGGCAGCACCGGTACCCTGACTGCCACTGGAACAGGGTCGGCGCTCGGGATCAGCGGAATTACGTATCTCGGATATGCGGGTTCAGGGGCGCTTGCGATCGGTGCGGGCGCGAGCGCAACAGTTTCCGGGCCACTCGAGATTGCGAGCCTCTCCGGAGCGACTGGTACTCTCAGTGTAAGCGGTCCGGGCGCATTCCTTTCGGTTGCGCAGGAGGTCGATGATGGCGCCGGCGGCGCCGGTACCATTACCGTTTCAAACGACGGTACCGTAGCGTTAGCTGCCGACCTGCTCGTAGGCATAAATTATGGCGCGAGCAACGCACACGGCAGTCTGTCAGTCAACTCTGGGGGAATGCTCACCGCCGCGTTGCTTGCCATCGCTTCTTCCTCAGACAGCACGGGAACGGTTTCTGTCGGTGGCACGGGATCGGAGGTGCTCGCGGGACAGGCCGTCTATGTCGGGGGAAGCTGGGCCGGGGCTGGCGGGCAGGCGACGCTGTCCATCACCGCCGGTGGCGATGTGACGACAGCCGATGCCATAATCTGGAACAACGGAACGATCACGCTGAGCGGCGGAACGCTCGCAGCCAGCGGTACCACGAATGACGGCACGATCACCGGAGCTGGCACCATAACCGGTAGCCAGTTCACGAACAACGGCGGGGTGGACGCGGCCGGCGGCACACTAACGCTCACAGGCAGCGTCACCGGTACGGGCACCCTCGCCCTCTCCGCCGGCTCGGAGCTCGTGCTGGAGAGCCCGGTCGCGTCCAGCAATGCCATCACATTCGCCAGTACCTCCGCGACGCTGGTCCTCGGTACGCCCTGGCAGATGGCCGCGACCGTCTCCGGCTTCGTCAAAAGCGATACGATCGAGCTGGCGGGTATGACGGCGACGACGCTGGAGTATTCTGGCGGCGTATTGACGGCGATCGGGCCGGGCGGTCCGGACGGCAGCCTGCGGGCCGTTGCGAGCATCAAGCTCTCCGGCACCTACTCGCTCGGCAGCTTCACGCTGACCCAGGACGGAAAGGGCGACAGCGTCATCACTGCGGTCCCCTCCACGCCAGTCGGCGGCAACGGATCGTCTGGGTCCTCTGAATCGACCTACCTGGAGACCCACCCGTTTTTTGCCGCGAACAGCCCATGGAACACGCAGATCGGCAGCGGACATACATACGTGGCGGTGCCGGCCTTGGCCTCGGCTCTCGCGGGACTCTCCTCCTGGACCGGCGGCAGCGTGGCGATTTACTACGCCCAGACGACCGATCCGTTGGTGCCGATCCTTTACAATCCCAATACCTGGTACGAGACCTCGATTGGTGCCTGGCAGCAATCAGGCAACAGCGCGGCGACCGAGCAGCAGATACTCGCCACATCGCAGAGCACGAACCCGATCCCGGACAATCCCTACTCAACCCAGGTGGCGGGTTTGACCTGGAACTCGACGCCGAGCGGGTTACCCTCGACTTACGATCAGTGGAACCAAGTGCCGGGGCAGACTCTTTATGCATATGTGCCGGCGGGGGCACTCCCGCCTCCGGGCAGCGACGGACAGACGGCCATCATCCAGCCCAACGGCACGGTAATCGAGCTCTACGCTCCGGTCGTGCTGTCTTCCGGCGCCTGGGTCTCCTCGATGTTCAGCGTAACGAATGCGGTGACGGACCTTGGTGTCGGCGCCGACAACGGGCGCCGAGCTTCGATGATCGAGAACTACGCAGGCGTGCTGCGCGACACGGACATATCCTCCGGTACGATCGACCACGCGCTCGCCATCACGGTTCCGGGCTCCATGCTCGCGCAGGCGTTCACCGGGCCGGCGCTTGCCTTTGACAGCAGCTCGTCGGGCTACACAGGAACCCTGCCGATGGGCGCGCATCTTGCCTTGCCGAGTAGCTTAAGCCTTGCAAGCCTTGGCTTGGAGACGAGCCTTGGGACGGAGCTTGCGGTGGCAGCCCAGGATTACGGCGTATTCGTCGTTGATCGCGGCGGCAGCGGTGTGAGCGTGCTCGTGCAGAACTCGCCGACATCAGCGGCGCTCGCCAACTGGAGCAGCGCGGAGCAACATGATATCGACGCGATCGTGCAGCACGCATTGTTAGTGTCATAGAAATCCCGCCAAGATCGGGCGTAGTAGCTTGAGAGCACCACAGACGTCCGCCCACGCAAGATGCCCATGCTAGGTCACCACCTCGAATCTCCTAAAAATCGGCTTTCGTGGTCGAAAATAACATTATCGGCGCGCGTTAGTGGGGGCGCCGGGGCGAGCTTTTCCGCAACCCTTCGTCCATCACTGGGCAGACCGCTTTCACCCTACCTCGGCCTGCGACGACGTAGATTGCGATGTCCGCTTTCGGCGAGTCGGGAATGGGGCATGTCGACCGAGATGGTGAAGGTTTTCGGACGCCGGCCCTCACAGATCGAGCGTGAGGCACGGGGCCGGCGTACGGAAACCTCCCAAGCACGAGCCCGCGGGGCACAGGTGCGACGTTATGGGGATTTGAGAATTCTGAGGTGGTCCCGGAAACTGGGACAGGGGGTTAAGCTTGGTTCGCCCTGGCTGGAGGACGGACCCGATGACGGGCAAACGGAAGCGATATTCGGCGGAATTCAAGGCGAAGGTTGCCCTTGAGGCACTGCGCGGTGAGCTGACGACGGCGCAGCTGGCGACGAAGCACGGTGTGCATCAGACGATGGTCAGCGAGTGGAAGCGCCAGGCGGTGGACGGGCTATCGTCGGTGTTCTCGGGCAAGACGGAAGCGAAGGAAGTCGCCCGGGAAGAAGAGGTGGAGAAACTGCACGCCAAGATCGGGCAGCTGGTGGTGGAACGCGATTTTTTGGCGAAAGCCTTCGGTCGATGAGCGTGGATCGAAGGCGATCGATGATTGAGCCGGGCCATCCGCACCTTTCGGTTGCACGGCAGTGCGCGCTGGTGTCGATGGGCCGCTCCACGTTTTACCGCGCGGCGGCACTGGAGACGGCGGAGAACCTGCTGCTGATGCGGCTGCTCGACGAGCAGTTCCTGGAAACGCCGTGGTATGGATCGCGGCAGATGACGCGTCATCTGCGCCGTCTGGGTCACGCTGTCGGCCGCAAGCGGGTGCGGCGGCTGATGGCGACGATGGGGCTGACGCCGATCTACCAGCGGCCGCGGACCACGGTTCCGCATCCCGAGCACCGGATCTACCCGTATCTGCTACGCGATCTCGTGGTCGATCGGCCGAACCAGGTCTGGTGTGCGGATATCACCTATATTCCGATGCGGCGCGGCTTCCTCTATCTGGTCGCGGTGATGGATTGGGCGACGCGGCGGGTGCTGAGCTGGCGTTTGTCGAACACCATGGATGTGGAGTTCTGCGTCGCTGCGTTGGAGGAAGCGCTGGTGCGGTTTGGCCGGCCGGACATCTTCAACAGCGATCAGGGGAGCCAGTTCACCTCGCCACAATTCACGGAGGTGCTGACCGGCGCTGGTGTGCGGATCTCGATGGACGGCCGCGGCCGGTGGATGGACAACGTGTTCATCGAACGGCTGTGGCGTAGTCTGAAATACGAGTGCGTCTATCTGCACGCGTTTGAAACGGGCTCGGAGCTGCGAACGGGACTGGCCCGGTGGATCAGTTACTACAACGGTCACCGGCCTCACTCAGCACTGGGCGGGCTCACTCCTGACGAGGCGTATGCCGCGACTGAAGTCGGAGGAATAGAAACAACGAAATTGGCGGCCTGAAGTGACACAGAACCAAGCTTAGCAAAGCCGCCAAACTGTCCCGCAGAACGGGACCACCTCAGATCCATGGCCGCCCGAAATGCATCCGGGTGGATAACGGGCCGGAGTTTATCTCCAAGGAGCTGGACCTCTGGGCGTGGATGCATGGGGTGGCGTTGGACTTCTCCCGCCCGGGCAAGCCGACCGACAATGCCTTTGCGGAGTCGTTCAATGGCAAGTTCCGGACCGAATGTCTCAACGTCTTTTGGTTCCTCAGCCTCGACGACGCGGCGGCTAAATGCGAAGCTTGGCGGAGGGATTACAATGAGGTCCGTCCACACAGCGCGATCGGCAACCAAACCCCGCTCGCGCGGGCTTTTGCCTCAGCTCAGGCATGCCTGACCTGAGGCAAAACAAGCCCGGGGATTCTCAGTCAACGTGGTCCAAGGTTGGGGCCAGGCTCACCACGGTCAAAGCAGCCGCCTGATCCTGTCCGGCCTCAGGGGCCCACTCCACGGGTCTTGAATTGATTGACCGTGGCCAATGTCGTCGCCACCTCGCGTCGGGGCATCTGGTTCACCACCAAAGGCCCTCGCCGTGACTTACGTGCGGGTAATCCTCGTAGTAATCGAGCTTGTGCTCGCTCTGATTGACCTCCGGCATTGAGGTCATACCACCCCTTCGCCCGAGCGCCGCCAGCTCGGCACAGTCAACTGGTTTGCCCGAGTTGGAAACTCGGGATGACGAGGCGCGCCTCGCCGGTCCCCATCCTGTGCCTTTGGAGACGTCGGGGGTGTGCCGCGCGAGAGCGCTCGTATTGTTGAGGCGCTTCGTGGCCCGCAGGAATATCAGCCTCCCGCGTGGTCGCGGCCCATCAGCTTATATGCAGCTCCGGCCAACTCGCTGCTCCTTTCCCTAACAAATAGGTCGAAGCCGTCTCAGACGATGCTTTCGGGGACTATGTGGCTTGGCAGTATTCCGACCACACTGGGTGACAGCCGTGCGCGATAGATCGATGGAGACTTGCCACCAATTTTTTTGTTGTCCTGACCTGATGGGGTGGACGGCCCCTGAGCGGCATCTCTATGCCAGAGTGGAGGGTGTCGTCACCACACTCGGAAGGAACCGTCCACGATGCAGGTTAGCACCATTGGTTTCGACTTGGCGAAACAGGTCTTCCAGGTTCACGGCGTCGATGCCGACGGAGTTGTTGTGCTGAGAAGACGGCTGCGACGATCGGAGGTCGTGAAGTTTTTCAGCGCGCTGCTCCCGTGCACTGTGATCGGTCCCGCCGACCGCTACCGCTCTGCCCATGCTCGCCTCCCGCGGATCGGCGCGGGAATCGCATCACATCTCGCAGGCAGTCGGAATCCGCCGCGAGTCAGAGATTTCGCAGGTTGGTATTAGTTCTCACCCTGGCTTAACTCAATGCGGATAGCGCAGCCAAAGCCACTTTGCACCCGTTTCAGCCATAGAGCCTCACAGCGGCCGAACCGTGGAAGCGGCCGTTCCGACCACGCGCATAGCGAGTGCGCGTTTGACGCAATCGCGCAGCGCAGTCACGGCCTCTCGGCCCGGTTGCTGCCGTCCCGCCGGTTCGGCGAACCCGAGAATCTTGGGGGCTGTTGGGCGGCCGTCGCCCGTTCACGCACGGTCGGCGGCGGCAAACTCATCCATGGTAGCGGCTATAGGCGGTTTGTTCAGCGGCAGATAGGCACGGCCGGCGAAGGCACCGCCATTGACGGCAAGAACTTCGCCGGTGATGTAGTCGACAGCCGGCGAGGCGAGGAACAGCACCGACTGCGCGACCTCCGCCGGCTTGCCGAACCGCCCCCAGGGGATGTTGCGCAGCATCGCGTTTTGAAAGTCCTGATCGACGGGCGCGGTGTCCGGTCGGGTGTTGATGTAGCCGGGTGCGATGCAGTTGACGTTGATGCGCTGTGCCGCGAGTTCCATCGCCAGCACCTTGGTGAACATGACGACGCCGGCCTTCGAGGCGCAGTAGTGGGAACCGCCCAGCCGGGCGCTGGCATGCGCGCCGGAGGAGATGGTGATGATTTTGCCGGGACGCTTCCCGGCCGTCATGCTGCGCGCAGCGACCTGGCAGGTCAGGAACGTTCCCCGCAGATTGGTCTCTATTACGCGATCCCACTCGGCAACCGGCATGTCGAGCACGGGGCAGTTAGGAAAGACGCCGGCATTCGCCACGGCGATCGTCACCGGGCCGAGTGTCCGCTCCGCCGCTGTGAAGAAATCCCGCACCGATGTCTCGTCCCGCACATCGAGGCGGCTGGCATATGCGTTTCCGAGAGAGGCGGCGGCGCGTTCGGCTGCCTGCATGTTTATGTCGCCGAGGGCGACACGAGCGCCGGCGGCATCAAACGCCTGCGCGATGGCGAGGCCGATGCCGGAGCCCGCGCCCGTCACCACGACAGTCGTCCCGCGGAAGTCGAAACCGCTGATTGGTGTTTGCTGTGATTCCCTGTGAGTCATTTCCTCGAGAGCCGGTCAACGAAAACGGGAAGGAATCAATGCGCGGTGAAGCCGCCGTCGACCGGCAGCGCGACGCCGAGTACGAAGCTCGCGCCATGCTTGCTGGCGTGGTACGCAGCGCGGCCGGGCAGACCCACAAGACCACCGAGCGAAGAACAGTTGACGATCGCGCCGCTACCCTGCTTCCGCATCTGCAGCAGCTCGTGCTTCGTGCATGTCCAGATGCCGCGCAGATTGACAGCGTGAACGTCGTCGAAGGCCTTGCCCGTTTCATCGGTAACGTCGCCCATCGGGCCCGAGGATGCCGGCATTGTTGTACGCCATATCGAGTCGGCCGAACGTGGCAACGGTGCGCTCCACCATCGCGGCCGCCTGGCTCTCGTCCGCTACGTCACAGTTCATGGCAATCGTGCGATGGTCGGTCGCGTTTAGCGTCTCGCTTGCGCGCGCCACAGCGGCTTCGTTGATGTCGGCGAGGGCGACAGCAGCGCCCGCATCGGCAAAAGCCCGCGCCGTCGCCAGACCCATGCCGGAACCGGCGCCGGTCACGAGGGCAACCTGGCCGCGGAAATCGTAGGTCGGGTTCATTGCTTCAACTCCTTGTTTACCGATCCGCCAGCGCTTCCACTGCCTGAGGATAGCGGTCACCTTGGACGGTGATGCGGGAGGCGGCATCCTCGATTTGGCGGACATCCTCGGCTGTGAGTTCAATCGAGGCTGCGCCGAGGTTCTCCTCCAGGCGGGCCAGCTTCGTGGTACCCGGGATCGGCACGATCCACGGCTGCTTCGCCAGCAGCCAGGCGAGCGCGATCTGCGCCGCCGTCGCAGCCTTCCGGCGTCCGACATCCTCGAGCAGGGTGACAAGCGGCCGGTTGGCCTTTCGCGCCTCTGGGGCGAAGCGCGGGAGGGTGCTTCGATTATCGTTGCCCGCAAACGTCGTGGTCTCGTCGATGCTGCCGGTGAGGAAGCCGCGGCCGAGTGGGCTATAGGGAACGAAGCCGATCCCCAGCGTCTCGCAGACCGGCAGCACCTGCTCCTCGGGCCGGCGCCACCAGAGGGAGTATTCGCTCTGGACCGCTGTGACGGGCTGGACGGCGTGGGCGCGCCCAATGGTTTGGGCGCCCGCTTCGGAAAGACCGAAATGCCTGACCTTGCCCGCTGTAATCAGGTCCTTGACGGCGCCGGCCACGTCTTCGATCGGCACGCCGGGATCGACCCTGTGCTGATAGAACAGGTCGATGGCGTCCACCCGCAGACGCTTCAGCAACTCTTCGGCGACGTGTCGGATGCGGTCAGGCCGGCTGTTCGGCCCGCCAGAGCCGCCGGGGCCGAGGTCGAAGCCGAACTTCGTCGCGATGACGACGCGGCCCTTGAAGGGTTCGAGCGCCTCGCCGACCAGGCTTTCGTTGGTGAAGGGGCCGTAGACTTCGGCGGTATCGAAAAATGTAACGCCGCGTTCGACCGCCTTGCGAAGGAGCGCGATCATCTCGTTGCGGTCGGGCGGCACGCCCCGGTGGTAATTCAATCCCATGCAGCCGAAGCCAATGGCCGAGACCTCCAAGCCGCTGCTGCCAAGCGTGCGCTTGCGCATCTTCGTTTCTCCTGGTCAAACTTGAATGTGAATGCCGCGTATCTTTTCGAATGCCATGCTGATTTCCTGCGTCGGCTCGGTCCGTCACATTACGATGGGTCATAGCCGGGTTTTTTGTAGACGTTCGGCCAATTGCCGAGGATGTCTGGCTTGTAGACCTTCTCGACCCAGTCTTGCGGCTCGACGTCCTCGATACTGACCGACACGGATTGCTCCGCGCACTTTGCGTGGGTCATGATGGCCTGCGTGATGGCTTCTGCGATCTTTGCTTTCTGCTGCCCGGACCTGCCTGATTGAAGCTTTACGATGACGTGCGGCATTGCTTTACCTTCGGTTCGGGATCGAGGACGCGAGCGACGTCGCATCTGGTGATGCCCATGTCGGCGAATTCCCGATCGGACATTGCCGCCAGCTCGCTCATTGCGGCGCGCCGAGCGCGCGCCGCCTGCAAGCGGGCACCAAACGCCGCAACGATGCGAGCGAACGGAGCCCGGCGCCGCCGCGGGAACTGTGGTTCGTAATCGGCGTCATTCCAGGTGGCGTGGTCGGATAGCATCTTCGGTGGCTCGAGGTTCAGGTGGCGCCTGGAGGTATAGGAAGTCATGGGGTCATGGATCCTTTGCGCGAGTGCATGAGTGACGAGGTTATGTTTCCACCGTTCGGCTTCTGGCCTTCGGCTCAGTATTCCTGGCGCGTGGGCGCTGCATGTCCTTGTCCGCCCGATCGGGTGGCGGCAGCGGTTGGGTCAGCCGGTAGCGCCCGACGTCGCGTGCCGCGTCGCGCGAGGCTTCGTAGGTGCCGCGTAACCTCTTCACTCCGGCTGGCAGGCGCGGCGGTGCCATCGGCTAAACAGTCTGCCCGATGGGCGACCGGAAAAGATCCATTGGGCCGCGGTCAACGGGTGAACGCACTTTAGGTTTGTCTCCTTTCAAACCCCTTTACGGCAACGCTGCACGATGGCGGTGTGGCGCAGGCTGGGCAGCGGCGACCTCGCGAGCGCGTCGGCGCTGTGGGGTCGGCGACAGTAGGTCATCGATCTCGCCGGTGAGCCGGGCGACTTGTGCGATCATCCGCTGCGTCTGTCGTGACACGCTGCGGCTTTCACGGACGACCGCGTCTTCGTCGCTAGATACGGCAGCGCGCGGGGATTGATCGGCCTGCCACCACGTCCGGCATCCTTGATCACCGGATCGAAGTTGAGGCCACGCAGCCGCCTCGGCCAGTTCGCCTTCTCGCCCCAGCGTGCCGCCGCTGCCGCCTCCAGCGCCGCCTCGATCAGCGGGATGGCGGGATTGTTCGGCGCCATCAGGACCGAGCAGCTGAACCGCTCCTGCTGCCCCGGCTCGAACGCCTTCGGCACGATCAGCTGATCGGCATACGCCAACCTTCCGTCCAACACCTTCACGCGGATGGTGTTGCTCAACGGCTTCTTCTTGTTGTCGTTCACATCAAAACTCCCTGTTAAACGTGTGACGTGTTGACCAAGGCCGGCGCGCCGAGCCGTCAGATGCGCTCACCTCCTGTCTCCGTTGTGGTGAACTCTTCCTGCGCCTCGCGCTGGCGCATCGCGTGGAACGCGGGACAGCTGGCACGGGCGGCACAGAAATAACTACGGCACCACGGACCGGCGGTACGCGGCGGATCGGGATCATCGGTCGCGATATGCGCGACATCGACGTAATCGCTGAGCGTGCGGATGATATCGGCGACGCGATGGCGCATGTGGCGCACCGGTTCGCCGCCGCCGTTCGGCTGCACGACAACAGTGTCGACCCACGCGATCCGCCGTTGATCAGCAGTCGGGAGCGACATGAATGCCGCGCCGCCGTAAAGTTTCAATTGCAGCGCGTCGGCGGCGACGTGGATCAGCCCCGACTTGAAATCAAATACCGTGAGCACACCCCACGCGAGATCGATGACCAGCGCGTCTGCGATACCGAATAATTCAGGGTGCGAGCGCGAGAGGTCGAGCCGATGTTCAATCAGCGGTGCAACATCGGCACGTACGGCGACCATGCGCACTGCGTCGACATAAGCTGCAATTGTCGCGTTTGTATTCTTCGCGCCAGTGCGCAGGCGCTGCTCCGCCTCGGCATGCAGCGCGCTGCCATTGAGCGCAGCCTCACCCGCTAACGGCCGCCCGACGGCGTCCTCCGCCTGCACGCTGCCGGGGCAGCGCTGAATCAGCGCCGCGCGTGAAGGACCGATGCGGGAGTGGCTTGCGGCCATTACATCGCCCGCAGCTCGTCGATTAGCTGCGGCAGGTGCTGCAACGGCACGTCGTCGATCTGCAGGATGCTGTCGCCGGCGACCTTCCTGATGACCGCGCGCATGCCACCGACGCCGAACGCGCGCTGCACCCGCTTACTTTCGAACATCGCGCGGGCACGCAGCGTGTCCTCGTCGTCTTGCTCTGCGGCTGCGCCGTTGCAGTTGGCCTTTGCCGGCTGAGCGCGCTTGCGTGACTTCGGCTTGGTTGATGCTGCCAGCGGTTTCACTCCCGGCGCATCGGCCACCGGCTTCTCAGTTAGCGGCAGGACCATCTGTACCGGCGCCGATACCGCCGCGACCGGCGCCAGCTTGTCGATCTTATTGTCGAGCTCCACGATCTTCCTGGCCAGCGCGTCGATGCTGTCCTTCAGTTCGTCGAGCTGCGACAGGCGCACGTCGATATTCATCGATAATGTCTCCCCGGTTACGATGTTGGTCGGCGGTTGCGTCTCCCCGCTGCGCCGCAACGCGGTGACCTCGGCGTTGCCGCGCAGGCCGTTGCCGTAGGCGAGAGCCGTCTCGGCGGCCAGTCCGGTCTGCAGAGCCAGGTCGAACAGGTCCGCTCGCGCGCACGGCCGACACCACGGGGGAAATCTGGTCGAACGGGCGATCCAGCCTGAAGGCGCCACTCCAGCCACAGGCGTGCCTCCTCTTGGCGCCCGGCCCTGGTGCCCGGTGCATCGGGTCGCGGCAGCTCCTCGGGAACGGCAGGCGACGGATGCGCATTCAGGCTGCGTCATGTTCGATGAGATCAGCAGCGATCTGTCCCTTGCGGCGCGCCACGCCGACGACGCGCTCGTCGAGTGAGCCCGGCAACAACAGGAAATCGATCGTCACGTCGTGCACCTGGCCGGCGCGATACAACCGTGGGATTGCTTGCTGTGTCACGGCGTCGCTCCAATCCGGCTCGACGACGGCGGCGTATCTACAACTTTTTAAGTTAAGCCCGAGACTGCCGCTCTGGCTTTGCAGCAACAGCGCTTGCAGCTCGCCACGGTCGAAGTCGTCGATCAGCTGAGTGCGGGTTGCGGCGGGCGTATCGCCGCGGATGCTGCCGACAGAGATCTCTGCTGGATGCAGCCTGCGCCGCCATCACGTCGGCGACCTCGCGATGATGGAAAAAGGCAATCGCGCGGTCCTCGCCGCCGGCGAGACGTTCGGCGACATGATCTGCAGCCGCCGTGGCCTTCGCCACGCCGATGACACGACGCAATGTCGCCAGTCTGCTGTGCGTGCCGCCGCAGCAGCGCCAGCAACTCATCACCGGTGACCGCCTGCAGCTGATCGAGGAGTTCCTGCGGCACGCTCCTCAATGCAGTGAGTAACTCCGCGCTCGATGTTACGGAGAGCGCGAATTCCTGTAGCCGTAGTGCCGGCAGGTCGAGCACGTCCTTCCGACGCAGGCGAGACATGTGTGGCGCTAGCTTGGTGCGGAGTTCTTCAACGTTCTGCGCGCCGGCCGGCACCCGCAGCGTGCGGCCAGCGCTGATGTGCACAGTCTTGAAGGTGCAGTAGCGCGCGACGAACTCGTTGAACTGCATACGCCGCAGCTCGCCGCTCTCATCCGGTATCGCGATCGCACGCGGGAACAGTCGGTTGACCATTGGATAGATGTCAGCCGGAGAGTTGACCACCGGTGTGCCGCTCAAACACACGACACGGTCTGCCTGATCAGCCAAACAGGGTGCGGCACCGAATACCCGCTGCGTGCGCTTCGCGGACAAATTGCGCAGCAGGTGGCTCTCATCGATGATGAGAAGATGCCAATGCTGGCCGATCAGCTGCGCAAAGACGTCGTTCGATAGCAACAGGTCAAAGTTGCAGATGCTCCACTCGACGTTGCACGTAAGCTTCGCGCGTCGACCCTCGAGGATCTGCACGCGTGTTCCGGGTCCACCCCAGCGCACCAGCTCGCGCGCGACTTGCACCTTACAACTGGCCGGGCAGAGGTAGAGCTTTGGCACCTCGCCGAGCGCCTGGCCGAGCGGCGATCGGCGATCGGCGATCGGCGATTTTCCCACGCCTTGTTCCCAAAACAAAAGGCGGTGGCTGGTTGTACTAGACAGGTATTCAAACTCAGTTGTTTGATGATCGTAAAAATTAGCGAACAGGTCCACGTCCCGCCGCAAAGGTGGGACGTCGTTCATGCAGCGACGATCTCGACATGGCCGCATGGGATGCAGGCGAGCTTGCCCGCGGCGGACGGCGATGCCTGAACACTGAAGTTGCAGCTAGGACAGACGAACTTTAGCCTTTTCGCCTTGGGTTTGGCGCTGGCTTCCTGGAACAATGTATCGCCCCACTCGATCGTAGTTTCGAGTGCGTCGAAGGCGAGCGCGAAAGGACCGCCCTCTATAATGTAATGAGACACAGAATAACCGGTCTCACGGCCGCCCGGTCGACCGGTGCTTGATGGGCAAAGACCAATCGCCTTCATGGCTTTCGCCCAGGAACGACTATGGTAGCCGTTCCGCCCCGGCGTGCCGAAATGCGCTTCAGCCAAATGCACCATCTCGTGCACCAGCGTGGAACAGGTTTCCCGCAAACTGCGCGAGCGAAAATGTGTGGGGTTTAGTGCAAGTTCGTCAGTCTTCGCTTCACCGTTCAGCGCAGTAAACTTGCCCCTGCTATAATAACCGAAGGTTCTACTTTGCCGCTGCAGCGTGATCAGGCACGCCGGCAACCGATCGTCGAACAAGGTATGATTGAAATGTTTGTAGGCGGGCGCCGTATTGCGACGCCGTGGGCGTTGTTGTTTGTGGTGTACATTCCACCGCAATGTCGCGAGGCCCAATGACTTCCCCCGCGGTGGCGCTCATGCGCGGCGGCTTTGCTTGCTCGGGGCGCGAATTTTCGCCGGCGGTAGGTTGCGCATCTGCGCGAGACCGTACGCGACGTCGATCTTGATGCGCTCGCCGTCCTTGATCGCGCGCAAACGACCGTCACCGAGCTTTTCGTACGTGGTGCTGCGGCTATCGCCGCTGATCCGCTGCCACACGTCGAGCGTGGCGTAAACAGGGTACTGAATGTCCATACGCCCGCCGCCACCATCCACTTATGTTCGGCGGGATAATTGAGCGTGCAGTGATCAGCTCACCAGCTGACTTTACGGGCGAAAGGAAGACCTTAACTCAAGTCATTCCGCTAGTCGTTGCTTTGCCAGCGCAAGGGTCTCCTTCGCCCGATCCAGCGGACGGGGCACTTTGTACAGACGATAGGCGTCGGCCAGATGCTCCAGCAGCTGCTGCTCAGCGACACCGTGCCGCAGCAGGTACAGTGACAAGAGCACTGAACGCCTCGGTGGCCATATCGGGAGCACGGCCGTTTCGCTTGCGGCCACGATTAAGTCGCGCGTTGTCGATCTGAAATTGCGTCGCCATCCTGCTCAGTTCGTCGATCGTACGGTCCCGTCGCGCCGCTTCCTCTCGAAGCGCCTGCACCACGTCGTCAAGGTTCTCATGCGTGTCCAGGAAGACCTCGACCGGCTCGATGGCAGTGCCTGGCAGCAGGCGACGAGGCGCTCGGCTCATGCCGTCACCGCCAACGGGAGACTCTCGGCGCTACCCTGCTCGATCCCGTCCAGCGCGTCAGCAAGCCGCTGCAACGCGTCGGCAACCTGCGGCCGGTAGCGGCTGCGGTTATAGGTTGCCGCCAGCCGGGAATGGATGGCGGTGTGGTTCAATGCCGCTTCGATGATATGCGGCTCGGTCCCGGTCTCGCCGAGCAATGTCGCACTGGTGCGCCTCAGGTCGTGCCGGTGCCAACCGGCAGTGCCGCTCAGTTTGTGGAGCCGCTTGGTTTCGCGGTCCCGGTTGCTGAGCGCCGCGCCGGTGCTGGTGGGGAAGACCAGAGCCGACGGATCCGCGTCTGTCGGCCGGATCGCCGCCAGCAGGGCGAGCGCCTGGCGCGACAACGGCACCTGATGCGGCTCGCCACTTTTGGTGTCGGGGATCGTCCAGAGGCCACGCTCCAGGTCGACGTCCCGCCAGCATGCCGCCGTTGCCTCACCCAAACGCGCCAGGGTCAGCAGCAGGAAATGCAGCAGCCTGCCATACGGCGTAACGTCGAGCTGCGGCAGCAGTACGGCGAGCTCCGTACGGGTCAGCACCCGCTGCCGCTGTTTTACCGTAACCGGCTGCTCGAAATCGGCCAGTGTTGCCAAGCAGTAGCCGCGCCTGGCAGCCCAGCGCAGCGCCGGGCGTAGCGCGCGCACAGCGTGACTGGCGGACGGTTTGGCGGGGAACTGGTCAGCGGTGATCTGAAACTCGGCTGCCGTCAGTCTTCGCACCGAGCGCGGTAGCAGCGCGGCGAACACCCTGACTACCCGCTTGCGGGAGTGAGCCCAGCTCTTCAGATCGCAGCCGCGCTGCTCCTCATATAAGGTCAGCACGGCCTGCAGCGTGTCGGTGGTGGCGAGCGGCGCAGGCGGTGACGCTGCCCGCTGCAGCCGCTGCTCAGCAATCGGGTTGGCACCGTTGCGCACCGCGACCAGCATCGTGTCAGCAGCTTGCCTTGCGTCGGCCAACCCCATCGCGGGGTGATGACCCAGCGTGAACCAATGTGGCTTGCCGGCGAGGTCGCGAGCACGGAGTGCCCAGGTCTTGCTGCCGCTCTTGCCGATGCGCAGCCACAGCCCGCGATGCGACGGGTCCGGCAGCTCCTGGCGAACGCCCGCGGCCCGCGCTTCGCGGATCGCTTTGCCGATGACTGCCTCGGTGAGATGCCCTGCCACCGTTCCGCTCCCTGCCCCTTGGGGTATTGCGGCGCCGCTGGGGTGCCACAGGGGTATCACAGGGGTAGGACAGTGGTGGATTCCAATGGACGTTGGTGGACGGACCTGACGGCGACCAGGCCAGGGCGGCCGGGGATAACGCGCAGCAACCATCGGGATTTGTTGGGCTATTCGGACGGTGACGGACGATTGTGGATGGTAGCGGCGGGCGGATTTCGAACCACCGACCAAGGGATTATGATTTCCCTGCTCTACCGCTGAGCTACGCCGCCACGGCCTCCGCACTTAGGGTTTCCCCCGGCGCCCCGTCAACCGCCTCCCGGCAGATGAATCCGCCGCCTAGAACCCGATCGCCATCATACGCGACACACGCCTGACCGGGGGCGGGCAGGGCAGCCTCCTCCAACTCAACTACCGCCCCGGCTCCACACACGCTCACAAGTGCTGGCCGCATCACGTCCCGCGCCCGCAGCTTCACCATGCACCGCACGCCGAGCGCCGGGGCCGCCGACAGCCAGTTCACGTCCCTCAGCAGAACCCGCCGCGCCCCGCCGTCGCGTGGTCCCACAATAAGGCGCCCACCCGCCGCGTCGATCTGTCGCACCACCACGCCCGGCACACCCAGCCGCTTCGCCTGACCGACCGTGTAGCGCGCCACCCCCGTATGCCGGCCCAGCACCGTGCCCGACTCATCCACGATCTCGCCCGGCCGCAGCGCCTTCGGCCGCAGCCGGCCTACCACATCGGCATAGCCCCCGGACAGGACGAAGCAGATGTCCTGGCTGTCCGGCTTGTCCGCCACGCGCAGTCCTAGCCGAGCCGCCTCAGCCCGCACCGCCGCTTTGTCCGGCATGTCGCCCAGAGGAAACACGGAAAATGCTAACTGCTCCGGCAGCGTGGCAAACAGGAACCAGCTCTGGTCCCGCCCCGCATCCCGCGCCCGGTGCAGCTCCGGGCCGCCCGGCCCGTCCACCCGCCGCACATAGTGCCCGGTCACCAGCTGCTCCGCGTCCAAGCCCCGCGCCAGCGCGGTCAGATCGGCGAACTTCACTGTCTGGTTGCAGCGCACGCAGGGCACCGGCGTCTCGCCCTTCGCATACCCATCCGCGAAGTCCTCGATCACCGCTTCGCGGAACCGAGCCTCCGCGTCGATCACGTAATGCGGGATGCCAAGCTGGTCCGCCACCCGCCGCGCGTCATGAATATCCTGCCCGGCGCAGCACGCGCCCTTCCGTCCCGTGGCCGTGCCATGGTCATACAGCTGCAGCGTGACGCCGATCACCTCGTGCCCGGCCGCCCGCATCAGCGCAGCCGCCACCGCGCTGTCCACGCCGCCAGACATCGCTGCGACGACGCGCACCGCGCTACTCGTTCAGCAGGTTGCGGCTGCCAGGAGGCAGCTTGACCACCAACCCGTCCAGCGCCTCGGTCATCACGATCTGGCACCCCAGCCGCGACGTTTCTGTCAGCCCGAACGCCAGGTCCAGCATGTCCTCCTCATCCTCGGTCGGCTCTTCCAGTCGCTTAAACCAAGTGGAGTCCACGATGACGTGGCAAGTGGAACACGCGAGCGAACCTTCGCAGGCGCCTTCAATGTCCACGCCGTGCTTATGGGCGATCTCGAGCACCGACAGCCCGAGGGGCGCATCAACCTCGCGGCGCGTTCCGTCGCGCTCGATGAACGTCATCTTGGGCATGGGCAAATCCGTTCAGGCCGGGGCTGGCGCACCGGCATGCGCCGCAGCCAGGGCCGCTGCGGCATAATCCACATCGGCCTCCGAGGTAAAGCGGCCGAGGCCGATGCGCAGACTACGAGCGGCTTCATCGTCGGAGAGCCCCATGGCCCGCAGCACATAAGACGGCTCGATCGAGGCCGAACTACACGCCGAGCCGGTGGACACGCACAGATCCGGCAGATCCGCCATCAGCGACTCCGAATCGCGGCCCGGGAACGTCACGTTCAAATTCCCCGGCAGCCGAGCGTGCAAGCTGCCGTTGACGGTTAGGCCCGGAATCGCCGTGCGCAGCCGCTCCAACAACCGGTCGCGCAGCCGCGCCAGCCGTCCACCTTCATCCGCCATCTCGGCCGCGGCAATCCGGCACGCCTCCCCGAAACCCACGATCAGCGGCGTCGGCAACGTGCCGGAGCGCAATCCGCGTTCCTGCCCGCCGCCGGAGAAGAGTGGCGCGACCCGCACCCGCGGCCGCCGGCGCACGAACAGCCCACCCACCCCCTTCGGCCCGTACAGCTTGTGCCCGCTCACCGAGGCCAGGCTCACGCCCCAATGCGTCACGTCCACCGGGATCTTCCCGGTGGCCTGAGCCAGATCGGAATGGAACAGCGCCCCCGCGTCTCTCGCGATGCCCGCGAGCCGCGGAATATCCTGGATCACGCCCGTCTCATTGTTCACGGCCATGACGCTGACCACCAGAGTCGGGACCGTCAGGGCACGCTCGAGCTCGGCGGGATCAAGCAGCCCATCCGCGCCCACCCGCAGCAACACAGGCTCGAAGCCCTCGGCCTGGAGATCATGCACCGATTCCAGGACGCATTTGTGCTCGGTTGCCACTGTCACGATCCGCCGTCGCTCGCCGCCTGATGCCGCGGCGAACCGCGCCGCCCCCTTGATCGCGATGTTGTTGCTCTCGGTCGCGCCGGACGTGAACACCACCTCCCGCGGTTCGGCGCCGATCAGCGCGGCAGCCTGGGCGCGGGCGGTTTCCACGGCGGCTTCTGCCTCGCGGCCCATCACATGCTCAACGCTATGGGGGTTGCCGAACCTTGTGGTGAAGAAGGGCAGCATGGCATCGACCACGCGCGGATCGCAGGGCGTGGTGGCTTGGTAATCGAGGTAGACGGGCCGGTTCGGGCGCGGCAGCGCGTTCATGGGGGGAATCTGGGCGCGCGGAGCGCTGAGCGAAAGTATCATCATTTGGAGCTTGCGGGCGCACCAATTGATGGCTATTTCTCCTAACATGAACACGAACAAGGGATTCCGCGAGCGGCAAGCGCCCTTCATTTTTGAGACCGCACCGGACTTCCTGACTTTTGCATGGGAAAGCGATCGTGCCCGCCTGACGCCAGCGGCGCTGATCGCATTGCGCAGCCTGGCCCGCGCCTGGAAACTAACCGGGACGGAGGCCGCGGCACTGATGGGTGTATCGGAGACGACCTGGGACCGCATCAAGGCCGACCGATGGAAGCAAACCCTCACGCAGGACCAGATGATGCGCGCCTCCGCCATGATCGGGGTGTTCAAGGGGCTGCATCTTCTGTTCGCTGACGACATGGCTGATCGCTGGGTGCGGTTGCGCAACGCCGGGCCGGTCTTTGCCAATCTGACGCCGCTGGAGGCGATGATCGAGCGGGGCATTCCGGGAATGATCGAGATCCGCCAGCACGTGGATGCGCTCCGCGGCAGTTTGTAAACCTTGGAGTACCGCGTCACCCGGCTTGCGGGGCCACGTGCCGTCCGCCTCGTTGCCACGGCGCGGCTGCGCGACCCCGTACTGCATCTGCTGCTGGACGATCCCCGCATGGTGGGCCGGTCCGCCGAGGAACTGACGGCACTCGCCCGTGACCTCGCCGAGATCGAAGGCAGCACCAGCGCACGGCTGAACGCGCAGTTCGCCCGTAGCAACCTCTTCCCCTCCGCTCGCCCGCATGCGCATTTCGTTAATGCCGCCTTCGCCTACTGGCGCCCGCGCGAGCGCAACCGGTTCAACGATGCCGGCTTCGGGGCGTGGTATGCCGCATTCGAAACCGACACCGCGATCGCCGAGGTGACGTTTCACATCGCCCGGGAACTCGAACGCGTGCAGGACTGGCATGCGACCGTGGAATGGAGCGAGATGTGGGCGAGCTTCGCCGGCGCGTTCGTCGATTTGCGTACCGTCACACCCGCGCCGGTATGCCTCCATCCAGATATCGCCGTCGGCTATCCGGCCGGAAACACGGTGGCACTAGCTGCCCGGGAAGCCGGGCACAACGGCATCATCTATCCCTCGGTACGCCGGTCGGGCGGCACCTGCCTGGTGGCCTTGTGGCCGCATGTGGTGCAGTCCGTCACGCAGGGCGCGTTGATCCAGGCCGTATGGGATGGCGCCCGGGCACCGATGGTAAGTACCCTTTAGCTACGCCGCGTAAGCGCTCCGCATCCGCACCGCCATACGCCGATACGCGGCATCAAACGCCTCAACAACTGCCGGCGATGCATTCCACGGCAACGAAACCCGGATCGCCTGCCCCGCCTGCTCGCCCAATCCCATGGCGGCAAGCACATGACTCGCCGAGACCTTGCCGCTGCTGCACGCAGCCCCGGCGCTGATGGCGAACCCCTCCAGGTCCAGCGCCATCACCTGCGCATCCGCCCGTACCCCCGGAAGCACCAAGCAGGTGGTATTCGGCAGGCGCGGCGCTCCCGCTCCCGCCACCAGCCCCCCCGCCTCGCACGCCAGCGCCTCTATGGAGTTGCGCAGCGGGGCCAGTGCGTCCGCCGAATCGCAGTCCCGAACCGCCGCTGCGAACCCCACCATGGCGGGCAGAGCCGGGGTCCCGGCGCGCCAGCCATGCTCCTGCCCGCCACCGGCGAGCAGGGGCCGGACTTCGCGCGGGTTGGCGGCCAGCAGCAGCGCGCCCGCGCCTTGCGGGCCGCCCAGCTTGTGGGACGAAATCGCCAGACTGTCCGCGCCGAGAGCTGGCAGACTGACCGGTATGCGCCCGGCCGCCTGCACCGCATCGACATGCAGCAGCGCCCCGTGGACGTGGCAAATCGCGGCTGCCTCGGCCACCGGCTGGATCACCCCGGTCTCGTTGTTCGCCAGCATCAGTGCGACGAGAGCGGGCCCCTCCCGCAGCAACCGCTCGAGCCGATCGAGATCGGCGATGCCGTGCCTGTCCACCGGCAGCACGGCATCCGACGCCGCGGCACGCACCGAGTCATGCTCCGTCGCCCCGATGATCACCCGCCGCCCTGCCCGCAGCGCATGTAGCGCCAAAGCATTGGCCTCCGTCGCGCCGGAGGTGAACACCAGCCCAGCGGCGGGTGCGGCGAACCAGGCAGCAATCGCCTCCCGCGCATCTTCGAGCAAACGACGCGCGGCGCGGCCTTCGCCATGGACCGAGGAGGGATTGCCCGTGACCTCTAGCGCCGCGCACATGGCGGCGCGAGCCGCCGGCCGCAGCGGCTCCGTCGCATTGGCGTCCAGGTAGAAGCGCATGAGGTGTCCTGCCCCTGAAGGTCGCGGCATCATGCAGCGAACGGAAGGGATAAGCAGGCCACCCAATCAAGGTGTCCTGCCCCTGAAGGTCGCGGCATCATGCAGCGAACGGAAGGGATAAGCAGGCCACCCAATAAAACACTAGTCCGCCGCAGCGCGGCCGGGCGCCCCTGCCTCTCCGTTCATACGCGCCACCCGCAACTCCAGCTCCGTCAGCTCGCTCCGCAGTCCCTCCAGGTCGCGCAGCAGAGGATCGAGGCAGTCATCCGCCGGCATACCATAGGGTTCAAATTCGGCAGGCTGATGGCGGGACAGCCGCCGATCCACCGGACGCGCCGGAATGCCGACCATGGTCGTATCCGCCGGCACCGGATCGACGACCACGGCATTCGATCCGATGCGGGCATTGTCCCCCACCGTGATCGGGCCGAGCACCTTCGCGCCGGCGCCGATGATGACATTGTTGCCGATCGTCGGATGGCGCTTGCCGCCGCCGGCACGCCGGGCGACCCCAAGCGTGACCTGATGATAGAAATGGCAATCGTCACCGATCTCGGCGGTCTCGCCGATGACCACGCCCATGCCGTGGTCGATCACAAGCCTGCGACCAATTCGGGCTGCGGGATGAATTTCAATTCCGGTGAAGAAGCGGGCGAGATGAGAGGAGAAACGCGCGAGCAGACGGAGGTTATGCGTCCACAGCGCATGCGAGAGTTGATGCCAGACAACAGCATGCAACCCTGGATAGCAGAGCACGACTTCAGTGGCGGATCGTGCCGCGGGATCGCGCTCTTGGTATGTGCGAACGAGTTCACGCAAGAACATGAAAGCCATGCGACAATTCCATTATGCAACGCGAGCGAAACGCGTCTATAGTGCACTTATGGCCGTTCACCCTTGATCCCGTTCGGTTCGCACGCGCAGTAGCAGATGCGCTGCGCAAAGAACGTTGTCGAGGGGGAGCAGTCCATGCAACCGGTGGGGTTGTTACGCGCTTGGCTGCATGGAAATACAACGCGCTGATACCATCTGAAAGGTTGCGGTCGGTTGTGCGTGTGCTTTCGTCGGTTGCGGAGTATCTTAGCAGCGATGTGGGCGGCGGGGCGGCCCGCATGAGGTTTAGCCAATAAGAAGCAGGAATCGGGACGCCAATGCCTGAAGTCATGTTTGCTGGTCCGGATGGCCGGCTGGAGGGACGGTATCATCACGCAAAGCGGCGCAATGCGCCCGTAGCGCTGATCCTGCACCCCCATCCGTTGCACGGTGGTACGATGAACAATCGTATCGCATTTACGATGTATCAGTCGTTCCAAAAGCTCGGCTTTTCCGTGATGCGTTTCAACTTCCGCGGTGTCGGACGAAGCCAGGGCCGCTATGACGGCGGCATCGGTGAAATCTCTGACGCCGCTGCGGCGCTGGATTGGATGCAGGCCGTCAACCCCGGTCACAACGGGCTGTGGATCGCCGGATACTCTTTCGGCGCCTTCATCGGCATGCAGCTCCTGATGCGCCGTCCGGAAATCTCCGGTTGGGTCAGTATCGCGCCCCCCGCCAGCCATTACGATTTCGGCTTCCTCGCGCCGTGTCCCTGCGGTGGACTGATGATCCACGGCGATGCCGATGAGCTCGTTCCTGAGCCGTCCGTCCGTAAGCTGGTGGACAAGCTGAATACGCAGAAGGGCGTGAAGGTGGATTACCGCGTATTCAATGGCGCGGACCATGTCTTCGCCCACCATGCCGACCAGGTGAGCGAGGCCGTTGAAGAGCACGTGGCTGAGATGGCGTTCCGCACGCCAGTCCGGCAGCCTGCCGTCGCGCGCAAGGGCGCGAAGGTGCACATGGAGCTCGCCGCCGACTAGAGCGTGATCGCTGGAGCCGGCATCGCTGGACGCGTGAATCACGCTATCAAACAGCGACCTCAAGCGTTTCGGGCGGACACGGCCCGCCCGAAACCACTCTGAGAGCGAGCAGCGTGCCACACGACCACGCGGCCGAGCATACGGGCTCGCACGCATTCGGCCTCCCCTTCGCGGTTGGTATCGCGCTGAACGCTGCCTATGTGCTGATCGAGGCCGCCGCAGGTTTCGCCATTCACTCGGTCGCGCTGCTCGCCGATGCAGGCCACAACCTGGGCGACGTGATCGCGCTTAGCGCTGCTTGGCTGGCGGCATGGCTCGGAACGCGTACCCCGACGGGCCAATACACCTATGGCCTTCGCCGCGCCTCCATCCTCGCCGCCCTCGCCAACGCCATCATCCTGCTCGTGGTCACCGGCGGTATCGGTTGGGCGGCCATCGAACGCCTGATCACACCCGAACCCACCGGCGGAGGCACCATCATCGTCGTGGCGGTCGCGGGGATCGTGGTGAACGGGGTGACCGCGCTCCTGTTCATGAGCGGGCGCGGACAGGATCTGAACATTCGTGCGGCGTTCATGCACATGGCTGCCGATGCCTCTCTTGCCGCTGGCGTGGCCATCGCCGGCGCCGTCATTCTCCTCACGGGCTGGCTTCGCGTGGATCCAGCGGTCAGTCTCGGGATCAGCGTCGTCATCGTCGTGAGCACCTGGGGATTGCTGCGCGAGTCGGTGAATTACTCGCTTGACGCCGTGCCCCCAGGCATCAACCAGAAGCAAGTGAGCCTCTATTTGAGTTCGCTGCCCGGCGTGGTTGAAGTGCATGATCTCCACATCTGGGGCATGAGCACGACCGAAACCGCGCTGACGGCGCATCTGGTGCGCATGGATGCGCGCGACGATGACGACCTGCTGCACCGAATCACCCACGAGGTGCGCGAGCGGTTCAACATCTGCCACGCGACGGTGCAGCTTGAGACGCCTGAGCATGCGCATGCCTGCGAGTTGCGGCCGGATCACGTCGTCTGACAATTATGGTGCCATCTCCCGCCGAGATCGGTGCCGAGGCGGTCGTGGCCAATCTCGTTCTGTGGCTGAAACTTGCCCTCGAGGCGGTGGGAGCCCTGATCATCGGCTTCGGCATGGTTCTCGCCGGGCTGCAATTCCTGCGCCACCCGCTTGCATCCAATCTCGCTGCCTTTGCTTACGTGCGGCTCACGTTCGCACGCTTCCTCGCGATCGCGCTGGAGTTCCAGCTTGGCGCGGATATCCTCTCCACCGCGGTCGCGCCGAGCTGGGATGCCATCGGCAAACTGGCAGCAATCGCCGTCATACGGACCGCGCTGAATTACTTCCTCAGCCGGGAAATGCCTCAGGAAGGACTGCCCGCTCCCTGAATCTTGTCGGCCAGCAGGCGCTTGTTGCGGCCGATGTGTGGCGACCGTAAAAACACCCAAGATCGAGGAAGCCAACGATGAACGACGCCGTCGCCCGTTCCGACGACACATTTCCCGTTTCCAACCGCAACCGCCTTCGGCGCAAGCACGAGCGTGGCCGCCATGATCGCAAATCCATCTACCAGATCCTCGATGCCGCGATGGTCTGCCACATCGCCTATGTGATCGACGGCCAGCCCTACTGCACGCCGACTGGGTTCTGGCGCGAAGGCGATCATCTTTATTGGCACGGCTCGTCGGCCAGCCGCATGCTGCGCGCCGAGGCGCAGGGCATACCGGTCTGCCTGACAGTGACGCACATGGACGCCATCGTCACTCGCACGCTGCGGATTCAATCATTCGATCAACTACCGCGCGGTGATGGCCTTCGGCCATGCGCATAAAATCGAGGAGCGCGAAGACAAGCTCCGCGCCATGGATGCGTTCGTTGACCGCTTCTTCCCCGGCCGCTCGAAAGTGCTGCGCACGCCCACCGAACAGGAGATCAAGGCCACGACAATTCTGGGGATGGAGATGGAGGAAGCGTCGGGTAAAATCCGCGATCTCGACGTGCATGATGAAGAAGATGATTACGCCGTTCCCGCCTGGACCGCGCTCATTCCGGTCCGCACGGTGATCGATGCCCCTGTGGAATGCCCGCGCCAGCATCCCGACGCGTCGCGCGACGCGAGCGGGCTCGGCGCGTATCAGCCGGGACGGCGCCTGGATGAACTGATGCTGGAGATGTACCGGCGTGAGTATCCGGAAGGTTAGAGCGCTCTGCCGAACTGGCTTGCCTCAACGCGCGCGATCGATGTCCGTTCTGGAAAAATCGTCGCCCTTGAAAAGCAGCTTGGCCCCATTCGCGCGTGCACACGCATAAGCAAAGTAGTCGCCCATATTCAGGGCTGCGGGATGGCGAGCCTGGCCAAACGTCGCGTAGACCTGGGTTGCAATGTAGAACTCGCGTTCGCCGATGCCGACAAGCGTCAGTCCGTTCGGCACGCGGAAACTTTGTACCTCCGCTTCAGCCGAGGAAACTGAATACGAGTAGGTCCGGCACAAACCGGCGACGCTCTCCCACAAAGAGATGGCGGAGCAGAGCCGTCCTTCCTCTCGCTCGAGCCGATCCGCCAGATCGTCCGCGTCACTCTCACCCGTCATCATTGAAATCATCGCGGAGGCATCGACGAAAATCGTCACGTCTCGCCCGATAGCTCGTCAAAAAATGCCTTATCGGCAACCTGACCTGTCGGCGGCGGCAAAGGATGCTCCCGCCGCCAGGCGGCAATCCGTTCGCGCAATGGAATCGCTCGGGCAATCCGGTCAAGCTCAGCCTGGACCGCCTGCCTGACGGCTTCTTGCTTGGTAATTCCGCGCTTCGCGGCCAGCTCTGCCACCAGCCCGGCGGTCGCGTCGTCCTTGATGAACAGGGGCATCAGCACGTCCTCAGGGGAGGATATCCAACTTGGTATAGACGGATATCCACTCCATTTCAGTAGGTGTTCCCTCACCCCCCGCCGAATTGCACCTCGTACAGCCGCCGATACATCCCTCCCATCCCGATCAGCTCCGCGTGCCGGCCCTGCTCCACCACGCCCAACCCATCGACCACCACGATCTGGTCGGCTTCCCGCACCGTCGCCAGTCGGTGCGCCACCACCAGGCTCGTCCGCCCTACGGCAAGCTCCGCCAAACTCTGCTGAATGGCGCGCTCGGTTTCCGAGTCCAATGCGCTGGTCGCCTCATCGAGAATCAGGATCGGCGGGTTCTTCAGAAACATCCGAGCGATCGCCACCCGCTGGCGCTGTCCACCCGACAGCTTCACCCCGCGATCCCCGATCACCGTCTCCAGCCCGTCCGGCAACTCCGCGATCATCGCCCCGAGCCGCGCGCGTTCCGCCGCTTCTCGGATTTCAGCCTCGCTCGCATCCAGCCGGCCGTACGCGATGTTTTCTCGCAGCGTGCCGGCGAACAGAAACACATCCTGCTGCACAACGCCGATCTGCCGACGCAGCGAGTCCAGCGTCATCGATCGAATGTCGATCCCGTCGATCGTGATGCGTCCTGATTGGATGTCGTAGAACCGCGGCAGCAGCGCGCATAACGTGCTCTTCCCTGCGCCGGACGGGCCGACAAACGCCACCGTCTGTCCCGCCGCAATCCGCAGGCTGACATCGCGCAGCACAGGCCTGGCCGGATCATAGCCGAACGTCACGTTCTCATACGCGATATCACCCGCGAGCGGCGGCGTCGGACGCGCACCCGGCAGATCCATCAGCTCCGGTGGGGTGTCGATCAGCTCGCAATAGCGGCGGAAGCCCGCGATGCCCTTGGGATACATCTCCAGCATGGCGCTGATCTTTTCCACCGGGCGGAAGAACACGCCGACAAGCAGCAGGAATGCGACGAAGCCGCCCGCCGTCAGTTGGTCGTGCAGCACGAACCACGTGCCCGCCACCATCACGATCATCTGGGTCGCGCGCATCGACAAATAGGTCAGCGCCGTGCTGGCGGCCATCAGCTTGTAGCCCTCCAGCTTGGTGCGGCGGTACTCCTCGTTGTCGCGCGCGAACAGCCGGCGCTCATGCGCCTCGTTCGCGAACGCCTGCACCACCCGCATGCCACCGATATTCTGCTCCACCCTTGCGTTGAACGCGCCGATGCCGGCGAAGATGGCGCGATAGTTGTGTGTGATGCCGTTGCCGTAGCGGACGGCAACGAACAGGATCGGCGGCACGACCAGCACCGTGAACAGCGCCAGACTGGAATTAACCGCGAACATCAGCGCGAACGCACCGAGGAAGGTCATCACCGCGATAAACAGATCCTCCGGCCCGTGATGCGCCATCTCCCCGATATCCTCGAGGTCTTTGGTCACACGCGCAATCAAATGCCCGGTCTTCTGTTCGTCGTAGAAGGAGAACGACAGTTTCTGCAGATGCGCGAAGGCGCGCCGGCGCATCTCCGTCTCCAGCGCGATGCCCAGGCAGTGGCCCCAATAGGTCACGATCGCCATCAGGGCGGTGTTGAACAGATAGAGCACGACCAACCCGAGTGCGCACAGCGTGATCACGCTCCAATCGCGTCCCGGCAGCAGCCGGTCCACGAACAGCCGCACGGTCAGCGGGAAGGCCAGTTCCAGCAGCCCGGACAGAACGGCGCAGCCGAAATCCAGCGAAAACAGCGCGGTGTGCGGCCGGTAATAAGCGGCGAAGCGGCGTACGAGACTCATGGCAAAGACAAGCGCGCATCGAGCACGAACGGCTCCTGCTCCAGCAGCGCATAAAGCCCGGTGGCGCGCGACGGATCGAATAACATGATCCAGCTATGGGCGGACACCACGCTCGGCATCAGCACCAGGTCATGCGCGGCGAGCAGCCCGTTGCCGAAGGCCTGCTGCCCCGCACTCACCAATCCCGGACGCAGCCAGTCCTGCTCCGGCACTGCACCGGGCGGCACCACGCGGGCACGCCTTGGATCGGTCAGCCGGGCAGAGGTCAGCACATGCGCCACACGGTCCAGGGCGGCGAACCCGACATGCACCGCCACTTCCAGGATGGCAGTGGCCGGATCGAGCGCCGCATACACCGCACGCGTGCCGCGCCGGTTCCAGCGTCCGCCCGCCGGGAAACTCCCGTCACCGCTGTCCCACTGCGGCGCAAACCGCGCCTGATCCAGCCGCCAGAAAACAACCTCGCCGGAGCCGAACGGCGGGGGCAGCGGGGTCACGTATAAACGCCATGCTCCAGCCGGGTCAGATAGTCCTCGATCAGCGCGACGCCCGCCGGCGTCGCAAGCAGATCGATGGGCTTGCGGCCGTCGAGGCCAATGGCAGAGCGATCGAGCCAAGCTTCCGCCTCCGCGCGATCACCCAGCAGGGCGGTGGCGCGTGCCAGAATTTCCGCAAACGTCCAGGCGCGGCCACTCTGCTCCGGGCTGAGCCTCGCGTCGGGCGCCTCCACCCGGCGCTGATACGTACGCAGGCTCATGCCCACGGCCTTTTCCAGACTGCCATGACCCGCCGCGCGCAATAGCGCCACGTCCTTCACCAGATGCGTGAGGGCGTGGCCGGGCAGCCCCTCCTGCAGCAGATCATGCGCCTCCAGCCGGTTGCGCACCCGCCGGTGCAGGACCCGCGGACCGCCCAGCATGTCGGCCGCCTCTTGGATGACCTCGTCCTGCAGAACCGCGTCTGCGCTGCTCATGGCGTCATTGCGTCAGTTGTCGTCGCCAAACATGACACCTGACGCGGCTACCTTCAACCCCACTCCGGCACGCGCTCCCGGAGCGCGGCGCGTTCCTCCTCGCTCGGCAGCACCGGCCGGTCGCGCTCGCGATTGACCATGCAGAGGAACCCCATCGCTTCTCCCGCATCGGCGCGGAACTGGTGCCAGGTCCACGACGGCACCCTCACCAGATCGTACGGCCCCACCTCTCTCACCTGCTCGCCCACCAGGGCGTGCCCATGCCCGCGCAGAATCATCACCGCGTGCATGTGCTCGTGCCGCTCCAAGGTGGAGTGCCCACCGGTCGCCATCTCGAAATAGCGCAGTTCGCAGCCCATTGAGGACTCGCTGAACAGCACCTGCCGGCTGATCGCCTTGAACGGCGCGGCCCCATCTTCCTTGTAGGGCTGCCGAGGCACGCCCTCCCACTCAAAGTCCTCAAATCGCCGATGCAGATCTTCGCTCATGCACCCTTTATATTTTGCGCGCGGCCGCCCCACCAACCCCGCGCGCAGACCAGTCAGCCTTGCGGCTGATTGGTTGTATATGGGAAGTCCCGCACAGCGTCCGCGAACCGCCGCGCCGCCGCCGCCAGATCGTCGCGCGCCAGAAGCAGGTTGCCGCCGATCAGCAGCATGACGTCAGCCCCATAAAAACCCAGCAGTTCCGGCACCCGGGCCAAGGTCATGCCTCCGGCTGGCACCGGCAGCGCGCCCACCTCTCGCGCCGCCTCTGCGATCGCCCGGCAGCGCGTTTCCGAATAGCCGAACCGCCCGCCGTAATTCGGGAAGATCACCGCATCCGCCCCGACCAGCGGAAACACTTGGCCGATCAGCACCTCGGGCGCGATCCGCGCCGCGCCCCCCATCGTCGGATGCGCCAGCAGCGCTAGCTCTGGGAACGCGCGGCCCAGCGCCCGGATGTTCGCCAGCCCCGCCAGCAGCGGCGCCACCATCACGGCCCTCAGGCCCTCGTCACGCGCCAGCTGCGCCTGCCGACGCAGCGCGTCCAGATCGCCCGACAGGCTCGGCACATACAGCGCATGCCCAGCGTGGCGTGCCGCCGCAGCACAGACGGGCACGCGCTCGGCGAAGGGCGAATACGCCTGATCAGCCAGCCCGTGATCGTCCTTGATCAGGTCGATGCCGCCCGCGGCGAAGCGCACCACCAGATCGGCCAATCGCGCCGGCGGCAGGCCCTGCGGCTTGATCGCGGCCGCCGTCAACGCCCGCCCACGCGCACCAATCGGCGCCCGCAGCCCGGCACCGCCATGTCTCACGCCGTCGAATCCATGCGGCGGCTCCAGCCCGATCAGCGTCACGTCCGGCTGCAGCGAGGTATTGCCGAACGCCATGTTCAGCAGCTGCGCCGCATCGGTTCCCACCGTCGCAACCGCCAGCGCGATGCGCACGTCGAACACTCCGCCGCCGCGATCGGCGATGTCCTCCACTTCGCCCACGATGTCCGAAAGCACCGCATCATCATCGATCGCCGCCAGCGGCATCTCGACGCTCTGCTCGACCGCGATGCCCTGCGCCCGCGCCGCGATGGACGCGGCCTCCGACCGGACGCGATACGTGACAACGAACCGGGTGCTCATCCCCGCCGGAACAACCCCGCTAATTCATCCGGCGTGAAGCGCAGCACCGTCGGCCTTCCATGGCTGCAGGTCGCGGCGCGCGGCGTGGCCTCCATCTGGCGCAGCAGCGCGTCCATCTCCGCCCCATTCAGCCGCCGCCCGGCCCGGATCGAGCCGTGACACGCCAGCCGCGCGATCGCCGCGTCCAGCCGCGCCTCCAGCGCCGTGGTCTCGTCCTCCTCCGCCAGCTCGTCGGCCAGATCACGCACCAGCGGGCCGGGATCGGGCGCGCCCAACGCCGCTGGCAGCGCCCGCACCAGCACCGCACCCGGCCCGAACGCCTCCAGCTCCAGCCCCAGCCGGGCGAGATCATCGGCGCGTGCCACCAGCCGCGCCGCATCCGCTGGCGGCAGGTCCACCACGGCCGGGCTGAGCAGCGCCTGCCGCCGCACCCCGCCATTCTTCATCTGTTCCCGCAGCGCCTCATGCGTCAGGCGCTCATGCGCCGCGTGCTGGTCCACCAGGATCAGGCTGCCGTCGCTGGCCACCGCGACCACATACGTGTCGGCGACCTGGCCCAGCGGCGCCCCCAACGGATGTGCCGCGTCTGGCGCGGGTACCGGCACCTCCCGCGCCACGGGCGGCGCCGCGAGCGGCAGTTGCGCATCCGCCATGCCCGGCAAAGGAACGTGGAAGCCAGGGCGCCCCGCCGATAGCGCCAGCGCCGGCGCCGGGCGAAACGCCGGCACGCCGCCGAACGGAGCCCCAGCGGGCCCAATCGCCCGTCCGATCGCACGCCCCACCGCGCCGATCACCAGCCCGCGCACCGCCCCAGGATCACGGAAGCGCAGCTCGGCCTTGGTCGGATGGACGTTCACGTCCACCTCCTCCGCCGGCAAATCGAGCCACAGCGCCCCGACCGGATAGCGTCCATGGGTGATCACGTCCCGATAGGCGACGCGCAGCGCCGTGCGCAGCACCGGATCTGCGACCGGACGGCCGTTGACGGTGATCCCCTGACCTGCGGCGGTGGCGCGGGTCACCGCCGGTGACGCCACAAACCCGGCCAGCCGCAAGACCCCTCGCGTCTCCTCCAGCGGAATCAACGCCGCCGCCGCATCGCCGCCCAGCAGCGCCGCCGCCCGCGCGGCACGATCCTGCCCCGGCAAGTCGAACGCCACCCTTCCGTCTATCTCGGCCCGCATCGCCACCCCTGGAGCCGCCAGCGCCAGCCGCCGCAGCACCGCCTCGGCCGCGTCGCCCTCCGTCCGGGGATGCTTGAGGAATTTGCGCCGCGCCGGCGTGGCATAGAACAGGTCGCGCATCACCACGCGCGTGCCCTCGGCCCCGGGCGCCGGCGCCACCTCCCCGACCCGCCCGCCTTCCACCCGGATGGCGTGGGCTGCCGCCCCGCCTGGTGGCCGGGAGACGATCAGCAGCCGCGCCGCCGCGCCGATCGAGGGCAGCGCCTCGCCGCGGAACCCCAGCGTGGCAATCCGCACCAGATCGTCGTCGGCCAGCTTCGACGTGGCATGCCGTTGCACCGCCAGAGCCAGCCCGTCGGCGTCCATGCCCCCGCCATTGTCCACCACCTCGATGCGATCGATGCCGCCGGTTTCCATGACGACCGAGACGCGCGTCGCCCCGGCATCCAGCGCATTCTCGACCAGCTCCTTCACCGCGGCGGCCGGACGCTCGATCACCTCGCCCGCGGCGATGCGGTTCACCACGGTTTCGGGCAGCAAGCGGATGCGGGCGGACGGCGGGCTCATGTCACGATGTATGGAGTTGTCCGCTTCAGAGTAATGGAAGATTCACAGAATGTATGGTCCTCCCGCGAGGGTCGCAAAATTTGAGCGCCTCTGGCCGACATTTCCGCCGTTTCGTGCTGCGCCGCAGACCCGCCGCGCCTATCAAACCCGAACTGGGCCAACCCCGGACTGAGTAAGGGTCGCGGTCTCCGCTGCCCGGTATTACATCTCCCCAGCACGCTATGTCCGATGTCCGGTCCCACGCCCCGCCAGGCGATACATCCCACGCGCCGCCGCGCAACATATCCCACGCGCCGCCGCGCAACATATCCCACGCGCCGCCGCGCGATACGCTTCCCTGGACCGGGCTCTTCGACCTGTTCCGCATCGGCATCGGGCCGTCTAGTTCGCACACCGTCGGCCCGATGGTTGCCGCCTCACGCTTCCTCGCCGAGCTACCCTCAGGCTTCGCCCCGACCCTGCTCCATGTGACACTGTACGGCTCTCTGGCGCTCACCGGCCGCGGCCACGGCACTGATCGGGCAGTGATGCTGGGTCTGCTCGGCGAGCGCCCCGACACGATCGACCCCGACCGCGTCCCCGCTTTGGTGGACACCCTCTGCCGCTCCCGCCAGCTCTCGTTGCCCTGCGGCATGGTCGCCTTCGATCCGGCGCGCGATATCGCCTTCCTGCGCGAACGCCTGCCGCGCCACCCGAACGCGCTGCGCTTCACCGCGACCGGCCCGGACGCCGCCTTCAGCCGCGTCTATTACTCAATCGGCGGCGGCTTCATCGTCACCGACGACGAGGAACAATCGGGCGCTCTGGACGCCCGATCCGTGCCTTATCCCTTCACCACCTCGGCCGAGCTTCTTTCCATGACCGACGCGGCCGGGCTCAGCATCGCCGACCTCCAGCGCCAGAACGAGCGTGCTCATCGCTCCGACGCCGCAATCTCAGCCGGCATCGCCCGCATCTGGGGCGCCATGCAGGACTGCGTGCAACGCGGTCTGCGTCAGGAGGGCGAGTTGCCGGGCGGACTGCACGTGCGCCGCCGCGCCCCGGGCCTTTATGTGCGGCTGCAGGCGCGGGAGGGGCGCAACGAGCCCGACGTGCTATCAGGCATGGACTGGGTCAATCTGTACGCGCTGGCTGTGAACGAGGAGAACGCGGCGGGCGGCCGCGTCGTCACCGCGCCGACCAACGGCGCCGCCGGCATCATCCCCGCCGTGCTGCACTATTACGACCGCTTCGTCGCCGGCGCTTGCCCTGACGGCATCGAAACCTTCTTCCTCGCCGCCGCGGCCGTCGGCGCGCTGATCAAACGCAACGCCTCGATCTCCGGCGCCGAGGTCGGCTGCCAGGGCGAGGTCGGCTCGGCCTCGGCGATGGCCGCGGCCGGTCTGGCCGCCGTGCTGGGCGGCAGCAACGCCCAGGTGGAGAACGCCGCCGAGATCGCGCTCGAACACAATCTCGGCCTGACCTGTGATCCTATTGCCGGGCTGGTGCAGATCCCCTGCATCGAGCGCAACGCGCTGGCGTCCGTGAAGGCGATCAACGCCGCACGCCTGGCGCTACATGGCGACGGGACGCACTTTGTCAGCCTCGATCAGGTGATCCTGACCATGCGCGAGACCGGACGGGACATGCTGGCGAAATACAAAGAGACGTCCGAGGGTGGGCTCGCGGTGAACGCGATCAACTGCTGATCGCGGGTTCCACCCCGAGAGCGCGGCGATGTACAGAGTTCGGATTGCCTCGCCCGCGGAAGCGGTAGGGGGGGCGGCCGGGGGGTTCAGGCAGCAACCTGTCTCTTACGGACAGAGCTCGCCCGCGATCCGCAAAAAATTCCGAAAAATTCTGGTGACGGGTTTCCTCAAGACGATCTGAGATCAGGTCTCCATTAGATCCAGCATCAGATCGGCTCTAATGTAAGCAATCGCGATACTGGCACTCGCCAGTCAGGTTCCCGAAGAAAGGGCGGCAAGACGCCGCCCCCTGGCGGCTAACTATTTCGGACCGGGTGGCTTGTAGGCGCCCCGAATTTTCCTCGCTTTCTCCCGAATGCCTTTAATCTCGTCCATCGTGAAGAGGCGGGTCAGCTCGACGTTGTGAATAGTGCCGGCGGAGACGACAACACCGCTTATCGCAGGCGCCATAGCCGGGTCAGGCACGTCGAAAATCGCCATAACACCAGGACCACTGGAAGCCTTACCGTACATCGCAACAAGCTTCCCTCCGGCGGCTGAAAGCAGTTGTTCGACTGCGGCCTGGCGGTCGGTGTTGGGATCTTCCCTCATCGCGTTCAGTGCTTGAGGCGTGTAATCTGCCGCTAAACAGAACAGCACGTTCGTCGCTCCCTTCTTTGTTTCTTGTGTTGATAGCATGTCGAAGTTGGGCCCTATTGTGATGATGGTCAATCAGAACTGATCCGGGAGCGAGCGGGTGCGGTTCCGATCATCCACCATTGAACGGCGCCGACGGCGAGCCATCCGACCACAATTATAGCAGATCTAATCGCCAAAACGGAGGCCGAGGCTAACCGCCTGCCCGAGCGGAGCGGTGATGTTCAGCTCCGCGTGCCAGAGGCCTTGGGCGGTCTCAACCGTATTGAGCAGACATCGAGTCCGACGCGGCATTTGACGTATCGCTTGGGTCGAACGCCGTGCCGCTTCCGGCGATCTGTTCAGAGAAGCGTGCCAGATGACGCCTTTGTATCACCGGTTTTCAAGCATGATGCGAGCGACCTCAGCGGCAGCGTCGATTTGCGGCCAATGCCCTGCATCAAGGGCATGAAGAGAAGCATGCCGGGCCTGGGATCGCAGGTGTTCGGCGACGGTGAGATGAAGATAGGGATCGGCCTTCCCCCAGATGAGCAGGAGGGGAACGTCGGAGCGCCTGAACTCGACCAGACGGGCCGTATTGGCGGCGACCTCGTCCGCCAATTGGTAAGTCATCTGCGCGAAGGCCGGACCGGCACTAGGCTGTTGCCTGAAGTTATTGTCGATGATCGGCCCGAGGAATTCAAAGTAACGGATCTTCTGCGTTTCCGTAAGGCCTGCCTGCATCTGGTTACGCTGAAAATCGAGCAGCCAGGCAAACTGCTGCGGGCTCTCCAGGAAATGGAGATTGAGCGCTTTCAGCTCCTTGTTTGAGAAAAGCGCGATCAGTTCGGGAACCCTCAGCCCGGGGGCATCGCCGTAGAAGGCGTTCATCAAGGTGACGGCAGCCGTGCGCTCCGGGTGCCTCAGAGTGAAGTTGACGGCGGCCGGGCCACCCGCGTCATGGCCGACGGGGATGATCTTATCGAGCGCCAAGGCCTCGACCACCGCCTCCAGATCGCGGAGCTGCCGCGCGAAGCTGTACGGCGCGCCTGCCGGCTTGTCGGATGCACCGAAGCCCAGGAAGTCAATCGCAACTGTTCTGCGACCGGCCGAAACCAGATGCGGAATAAGGTCATCGTAGATGTGAGCGTTGTCCGGAAATCCGTGCAGTAGCACGAAAGCGGGTCCGTTGCCCGAAAAGTCGCGGACATACAGGCTTCCGCGATCGCGCGGGACGCGATGTTCGGTGAAAGCCGGAAAAGCGGCGTCTTGAGAATGCGGCATGATCCGGGATTTCCCCCAATGAAGGGCTCCTTCGCCCGCCACGGGGGCAGCATATGCTCCCACCCCCGGGTCCAGCAACGGCCGGATCGCTCGCGAACCCAGCAGAGCGCTGCCGGCCGTCCGATGAGCGCCGCGAGCGCGGGAAGCTGTACGGGCAAGTCAGCATCGGGGCGCACTTCTCCCGCCGTCGATTGCACCGGATCGCGTAGGAGTAGGTGCTCAACATCGAACCGGCGGCAGCGGCCGGAGCGTCGCGATGGCGCCGAGGATTTCCTGGAATAGTGCGCGCGGCACCGCGACCTCGGCCATCTGGAAGATCACCGACTGGCCATGCCTGACGATCCGGGCGCAGATCCTGACCTGCCGGTTGCGCAGCGTCGTCAGCAACCACTGCTTCACCTCATCCGGCAGCGCCACGGTGCGCAGGAAGTTGGCCAGGTCGTACGCCAGCGCGTGCAGTTGCAGCCGCACAGCATTGGCCGCGAAGCGGTGGCAGGACAGCCGGGTCCAGGTGACGGCGTTCTTGCCTTCCTTGACGTGTTACTCGGCCGTTCCGCGCTGATTGTAAGAACGCCGCCACCCGCTCTGCCGGCTGGATCATGTTGGTCACGATGAACCCGACGCGCGGATACAACTCACCTGGGTGCCCTCGGCCTTCGCCACCACCCGGCGATCGCGACGACGATCACGTCATTTCCGCTGCAATTGCCGCGCGGGCCGATCTCGTCGTCTCCGGCGACCGGCGCCTGCTCGATCTCGGCAGCCATGCCGGCATTCGCATGGTCACACGCCGGCCGACGCGCTGGCACTGGTTGTGCGGTAGCCTGGAATTGAGCGATCAGACCTCTGTCTGGTGGCTAGCGCGTCATCGCTTCGGGGCTGCGTAGCCAATGAAGCGTAAAGTCGCGCTCTCAGCAAAGAGAACCATGGCAGGAACGGTTTCAATCTGAACCGATCATGCTATGAGATCGGCGAGTGCCGGGAGGGTGGAACGAAGCCTCATAACCCGTCCTTGGCAAACGCCCGTCGCACTTGGTCGTCGCTCGCAAACTCCTCGCGTGCGGGTGCCGCCTTCGAGGTGGCGATAGCGTCGCGTGTGTCGTAGGCAGCCATGAATGTGAGAGGCGCAATGAATTGGAGAGTCCTTATTGCACTTAACAACGAACCCTTGGCCGTCCATGCAGCCGACGTGGGCATAGAACTTACGCGTTCGCTCAAGGCCGAACTCGGGTTCATCTATGTCATTAGCGAGCCGAGCGAGATCGGCGCAGATGGCGGCGTTTCGGCAGAAGAAGCCGTCGGGAGGGCGAAGGAGGATGGCCAGGCGCTCATCGGGGCTGTCCGTCAACGCGCCCCAGAACTGGCGGCCATGGAATTCATGCCGGTCGGTCGCGCGGCCGTCGAGATCGTCAAAACCGCGAAGGAGTGGCAGGCCAACCTCATCGTGATTGGCAGCCACGGGCGTAAAGGCCTCAGGCGCGCCGTCGTGGGTAGCGTCGCCGAATCAGTCATGCGCCATGCACCCTGTCCGGTCATGATCGTCAAGGCTGACGAATAGGGATGTCGGCCATATCAGGCGAACAACCGCTAACAACGTTGTCGGTTCAACCGGGAAGCAGCGACGAACAGCGGGAAGGCGCGGCTGGCGATCCCAACGGCGGCCTGACGAGCGATGAGGCCCGCGGCCGGCTAGAGAAATTCGGCCCAAATGCAATGCCCGATACGAGCATGCACCCCTTCCGAATGGCGCTCGAAAAGTTCTGGGCGCCCGTTCCGTGGATGCTCGAAGCGGCGGTCCTGCTCGAACTGCTGCTCGGCAAATATATCGAGGCTGCCGTCATCGCCGCGCTGCTGGTGTTCAATGCCGCGCTCGGGCTGTTCCAGGAAAGTCGGGCGCAGGCGACTCTTGCAGCGCTGAAGTCACGGCTGGCGCTGAACGCATCGGTCCGGCGCGACAGCACATGGAAAACCATACCGGCAGTCGAACTGGTGCCGGGCGATGTGGTGAAGCTGTCACTCGGTGCGGTGGTTGCTGCGGATGTGCATCTCTCCGCCGGAGAAGTCCTGCTCGACCAATCGATGCTCACCGGTGAATCGGTGCCCATCGAAGCCGGCGCGGGTGTGCAGACCTATGCGGGAGCGTTAGTGAGACGCGGCGAAGCCGTTGCAACGGTCACAGCAACCGGAGCGCATACCAAATTCGGCCGAACTGCGGAGCTTGTTCGAACCGCTCATGTGGTCAGCTCTCAGCAAAAGGCTGTTCTGCGCGTGGTGCGCAATCTCGCGGCATTCAACGGCGTCGTCATCCTGCTGCTCGTGGCCTATGCGTGTTTTCTCAGTATGCCGCTCGATGAGATCATCCCGCTTGTCCTGACGGCGGTCCTCGCATCGATCCCGGCGGCGCTGCCGGCGACTTTCACCCTTGCTTCAGCCCTCGGTGCACGGGTCCTAGCGAAGCGGGGCGTTCTGCCGACCCGCCTTTCCGCGGTGGATGAGGCGGCGACGATGGACGTGTTATGCTCCGACAAAACCGGTACGCTCACCCAGAATGCCCTGACGGTCACGACCGTCCATCCCCTCCCCGGTTTTGACGAGGCGCATGTTCTGGCACTGGCTGCGCTGGCGAGTTCGGAGGGTGGACAGGACCCGGTGGAGGGGGCGATTCGGGCTGCTGCCGCGGACAAGGCCGTTGCTGATGCGCCGAAGATGACCGCGTTCGTGCCGTTCGATCCGGCGACAAAGATGTCCGAAGCAACGGTTCGAGACCCGACCCGCGGGACGCAACGCGTGGTGAAGGGCGCCTTCGCAGCCGTCACCGGCCTCGCCCCGCCGTCACCGGACGCAACAGCCGCGTCGAAGGAACTGGAAGGGAAAGGTTTCAGGGTGCTGGCGGTCGCGGCTGGATCGCCGAACGCGATGAAGTTGATGGGGCTGATCGCGCTCAGCGACCCGCCGCGCACGGACTCGGCGGCGCTCGTTACTGAGCTGCACGGACTGGGCGTGCGCACCGTGATGGTCACGGGCGATGCACCGACAACGGCTGCAATTGTGGCTCATGCGGTGGGGCTCGATGGTGTCGTTTGTCCGCCAGGACCAATTGCCGACGGCGTCCGCCCCGAACAATTCGCCGTCTTCGCCGGCGTCCTGCCGGAGGACAAGTATAAGCTCGTCAAGGCGTTCCAGAAGGGCGGCCACACTGTTGGCATGTGTGGCGACGGTGCCAATGATGCGCCGGCACTGCGCCAGGCGCAGATCGGGATCGCGGTTTCGACGGCGACCGACGTCGCGAAGTCGGCCGCCGGCATGGTCCTGACCGAGCCGGGACTTGCCGGCATCGTCGCCGCCGTGAAGGAAGGGCGAATAACCTTCCAGCGCATCCTGACCTACACGCTCAATTCCATCATCAAGAAGATCGTGACCGTGCTGTTTCTGATCGCCGGCCTGCTAATGACTGGGCACGCGATTCTCGACTCCGCTGCTGATGGTCATTGTCATGATCGCCGGCGATTTCCTGGCGATGTCGTTGACGACGGACAATGTGCGGCCATCCCCAATGCCAAACACCTGGCGTATCGGCCGTTTGACAACAGCGGGCGTGACCCTGGGCATCTGTCTGCTGGCCTTCTGCACCGGTATTCTCGCGGTCGGCGTGTTTGGACTGAACCTAAAAACGGGGGCGTTGAGGACGTTGGCCTTTGCAGCCTTGGTGTTTGGAAGCCAGGCGACGATCTATGCCATTCGCGATCGGCGGCATCTGTGGCGCTCTGCTCCAAGCCTCTGGCTTGCTGCGTCATCTGTTGCCGATATTCTGATTGCCTCCGGATTGGCCATCGGTGGGATTGCGATGACGGCGTTGCCGGTTTTGGTGATCACTGCCACGTTTGCCGCGGCCGCCGCTTTCGCATTTGTCCTGGACATGGTGAAGGTTCCGGTATTCGCCCGTCTCGGGATCGCTTAGGGTCGGCCCACTGGTCGGGGTGCTAAATCGCACCAAACGGCGACCGTATTTGTAGCCGCACCACACCGGCCTCGTCCGCTAGCTCCGCCCCGACTACCAGGAGCCCCTGTTCACCGGCCGGCAGCGCCAGCTTGCCAGGGAGCAGGCAGTAGGCTCCGAAATCCGCCCCTGGCCCCGCTGCGCGCCGGAGCAGTTCGTCGCGCTGCGCACTGCGTTCCGCCCGTCCCGCCACTCCGGCCGACCTCGCCCGCATGAAGGGAACTGCTGGACGCCCTGTCGCGATGGCTCAGCCTCGCCGGATCGAGGACGCCCGCTCCGCCGCCTGACCCCGCCCCTGACTCGTCTGGTGGACTAACAAGCTTCCGACAGCCACACTATCTAACACGCGATGCCAAACGCCGCCCGTTCGCCCAGCCACCGGATGAATGCCCAATCCCTCTTGGGCACCCGCAGCCGCCAATTCAATCCCGCACGATCTCAGCTGAGACTCACGCGAGACACACAAGGAACCCTGTCTCAATTTCTGCGCCACAGTCCCGTAAATCACAAACTGAGACTCAGTCGAGACTCATCCGCCTGCGAGCGACCGACCACCGCACGGCCTATCCCCCGCCCAAGTGCCCCTCTCTGATGTCTCGTCTGAGACATCAGCGAGACCCCCGCGCGTTCTATCTCAGAAACAATCCAACCGTCTCGAAAACACAAAACTGAGACGGCCCCGAGACACCCCGGGGCCGTCCCCGACACTAGACTGGTGCCTAGGTCGTCGCCACCCGCGGCTCGTCGCCCGACGCCGGCACCTCACCCAGCAGCCGCGCCACGAACCCGCCGGCCATGCCGCCGATGATGGGCGCCAACCAGAACAGCCACAACTGCCCGATATACGCCCCGCCCGCGAACAGCGCCGGACCCGTGCTGCGCGCCGGATTCACCGAGGTGTTGGTCACCGGGATGGTGATCAGGTGAATCAGCGTCAGCGCCAGCCCGATGGCGATCGGCGCGAAGCCGCCCGGGGCTCCGGGCGCGGTGGACGCCATGATGATCAGCAGGAAGAAAAACGTGTCCACCACCTCGATGACGAAGCACGCATAGAGGCTGTACTTGCCGGGACTCAGATCGCCGTAGCCGTTCGAAGCGAAGCCGCCCATCTCGAAGCCCGGCTTGCCCGTGGCGATGATCCACAGCACGAACGCCGCGGCGATCGCCCCAAGCAGCTGCGCGACGATATACGGCACCACGTAGCCGCCGGGGATGCGCCGCCCGACCAGCAGCCCCAGTGTCACCGCCGGGTTGAAATGCGCGCCGGAGATCGGGCCGACGGCATACGCCATCGTCAGCACCGTCAGCCCAAAGGCGAACGCCACGCCGAGGAAGCCGATCCCCAGGCTGGGAAAGGCGGCAGCGAGGACCGCGGCGCCGCACCCGCCGAACACCAGCCAGAACGTGCCGAGGAACTCAGCGGCGACGCGCCTGCCCATATCGCTATTCATTGGTTTGCACCTTCAAACCGGTTGCAATCTGCGGCGAACGATTCGCCTTATCACATCACACAACTGTGTTACCGATTGGGGCCGCTGTCCAGCGCCGCGTCACCAGCCCAATTGTTTCAGTGCCAGACCGGCGTTCCAGATCTTCGTCATGTGCCGGATCTTCCCGCCCTCGAACGCCATCACGTACACATAGTCCGTGCTGACGCTCTTCCTGGTCGGCGGGCAGGGGCCGCCTTCGCCGGTGTGGGTGCCATGAAACACCGCATAGGCCGCAACGCTCTGCCGCTCGGGGTCCGTCGCGAACGACTTCAGATCGTACCGCCCGTCGGGCAGGACCTTCATCAGGCCCTGCATCCAGTCGGTGTATTGCTGCAGCGTCTTGGTGTCCGCGAGCGGCTCGGCCTGGGCCGAAAAGGTCGCGTTCGGATCGCAGTAGGCCTGGCATGCAGCCCAGCCTTTCCCCGCTTCGCAGGCCTCGAAGAATGCCTTCGCCACATCTGTGATCGAGGCCATTTCTGTTTCCTCCGTCCAGCACGCCATCGTAACGCCGAGCTCCGGACGGAGCCACCGGAATCAATCGGCGCGGGAGGTCCGCTCGCTATCCAGCACCGCCATCTGCGCCGATGCGTAGCGCTCGCCCGCCACCGCCTCGGCCGGCACGAGCGCTTCCAGCGCGTCCAGCTCGGCGTCCGACAGCGCCAGCTCCGCGCCCTGCAGCGCGGCCGTCAGCTGGTCCTGCCGACGCGCGCCGAGCAGCGGCACCACATGCGGCCCGCGCGCCAGCACCCAGGCGAAGGCCAGCGCGGCAGCGCTTACGCCCCGTTCCGCCGCCTCGCGAAGCACCGCCTCCACCAACGCCCGGTTGCGCGCGGCGTTCTCGCCGGTGAAGCGCGGCATATGCCCGCGGATATCGCCGGCCCCGCCCACCGCGGAACCGGCCAGCAGACCGCGCGACAGCACCCCGTAGGCCGTGATGCCGATGCCGAGCTCCCGGCATGCCGGTGCGATCGACCGCTCCACCCCGCGGCTCATCAAGGACCATTCGATCTGCACAGCGGTCACCGGATGTGCCGCATGGGCGCGACGGATCGTCTCCGCCCCCATCTCGGACAGCCCGAGATGACGCACATACCCGGCGCGGATCAGATCGCGGATCGCGCCCGCCGTCTCCTCGATCGGCACCGCCGGATCGAGCCGCGCCGGCTGATACAGATCGACGTAGTCCGTCCCCAGGCGCCGCAGCGTATAGGCAAGGAAGTTGCGCACTGCCGCCGGCCGTGCGTCATAGCCGCTCCACCCGCCCGCCGGATCGCGCAGCGCGCCGAACTTCACCTGAATGAACGCGCGATCGCGCCGCCCCTTCAGCGCTCGGCCGAGCAGCATCTCGTTATGCCCCATGCCGTAGAAATCGCCCGTGTCGAACAGCGTGATGCCGGCATCCAGCGCCGCATGGATCGTCGCGATGCTTTCGTCCTCATCTGCCGGACCGTACAGTCCCGACATCCCCATGCAGCCGAGCCCCAGAGCCGACACCTGAGGCCCCGCCGGACCAAGAGAGCGCATGCCGATCATCCGTAAAACCTCCGTCGCCGCAGTGTGCGTAATCATATGGTCCCTCGTCGCCGCGCCGCTGCGCGCCGCGCCAGGGGGGGCATCAGCGCAGACCTTGGACCCGGCGCTGTATCAGGCCACCGCCGTCGTTACCGGCACCGATATGCGCCAGCGGCCGCTCGGTTTTGCCGAGACGCTGAAGCAGGTTCTGGTCAAGGTCTCCGCCGATCCCGACCTTTTGAGCAACCCCGCTGTCTCCACCCTCGCCGACCACGCCGACCAGCTTGTCGCCTCCTTCACCTATGTCGATCCGCGCGCCTGGTTCCTTCATCATGACGACCAGGGCACCTACGATCGGTCTTACGAACTCACGGTGCATTTCGTGCCGGATAAGATCGATGCGGCACTCAAAGGCCTGGGTATCACGCCGTGGCGCGGGCCGCGTCCGCTCCTCATCCCGGTCATCATCGTCCGCCGCGATGAAACCCCCTTCCTGCTCTCGGCCGATACGCCGGGCGGGACCGAGATGCGCCAGACCATCGTCGAACTCGCGAGCGAATACGGTTTCGGTGTGCATTTCCCGACCGACAACGAACTCGCCGAGTGGGGCGTCGGCCTGGTCGGTTTCCCTGCGCCGCTGGCGGGACACGATACGGGGCTGCTGCGCATCGCCGGATCACTCGACTGGGATGTGCACGCCATGGGGTGGGTTGGCACCTGGCACGTTGCGACCGCGAACGCCGGCCATGATTGGACCATCAGCGGGGTTGGCTTTGATCAGGCCTTCGCCGACATGCTTCGCGGTTCCGTGTCTTTTGCGCACACGAACTTTCCCTCTCGATAAGCTGATGAAGATGAAACGCAGCCAATTCCTTGCAGAATCGCTTTGCGTTGAAGCGAAACGGTACAGGAAGGCTCCGATGCAGACCGCACGTTATTTCCGTCTTGCGCTTTTGGGCGCCACGCTGTTGTCCACCCCGGTTCTGGCGGCGACGAATGATCAGGCCACCACTCCGCCGCCGGCCAACAACACCGCCGCGGCGACCACCCCCGCGCCGGCGCACAACATGGCCGCGACGATGACCCCGGCAGCTAACAATCCGAACAATGCCAACAACACGGCGGCGACCAATGCACCCGCCGACAACATGGCCGCCAACAATGGCAAGGGGCCAGATGGTGTGCTGCACAAATACGATAACGAATGGCGCGCGAGTAAGCTTGTCGGCGCCAACGTGTATAACGAGCAAGGCAAGGTCGTCGCCTCGATCAACGACCTGCTGGTGGCAGATGACGGACACATCGATCGCGCCGTACTGTCCACGGGCGGTGGGATCCTCGGCGTCGGCTCCAAGCTGGTGACCGTGCCATTCAGCCAGCTGAAATTTCAACCCAGCGTCAACAACAACAACAACACGACCGGCAATGCCGTAGCGGTAAACAACGCCAACAACAATGCCCCTTTGCCGAAGACCGAGGCCCCCGCCGGCAACGGTAATCCGAACGGCAACGCGGCAACGACGGCCAACTCACAGACCGCGCCGACCAACAGCACGATGGTGGCGACCAATAACAACAACAGCAACGTGAATAACAACAATAACCCGGAGAATTTCAGCATCGTGCTGCCGGGCGCGACTGCGGACAGCCTGAAGAATGAACAGGAGTTCAAATACGCGGCTGATTAAGTTTACAATCATCCGGCCGGGCAGCCACGCCCGGCCGGATAATTCATCCTCGTCCACGATACGGCGAAACCTCCTGAGGTGGAATCCACGCCCCCTCAGGAGGTGAGCCTGTTTGCCAGAACACGTCGATCGGAATTCCCCCGCGCGGGAACCAGTAAGCGCCGATTCGCATCCATACCGGATCGAGCGCCTGAACTAGCCGCTCCGCAATCATCATGGTGCTGGCCTCGTGGAATGCGCCGTGGTTGCGGAACGACCCCAGGAACAGCTTGAGCGACTTGCTCTCCACAATCCGCTCGCGTGCGATATAGTCGATCACGATATGCGCGAAGTCCGGCTGGCCGGTAATCGGGCAAAGCGACGTGAACTCCGGACAGGTGAAACGGATCACATAGTTCCGCTCCGGCGCCGGATTCTCAACAGTCTCCAGCACCGCCTGCTCTGGCGAAGCGGGCAGGGGTGTGGGGCGGCCAAGCTGGCTCAGGTCAGGCGGTGTCAAACGTACCCATCCTTCCTTCGATGATAGCAGCGCGCAGCCGCCGCATCAGGTCTTGATAATAGGTCAGGTTGTGCCATGTCAGCAGCATCGGCCCGAGCATCTCGCCTGCGCGGAACAGATGATGCAGATAGGCCCGCGCATGCCGCGAGCATGCTGGGCACTCGCAGCGTGGATCCAGCGCCGCCGGATCATCGGCAAAGCGGGCATTGCGTAGATTGAGCACCCCTTCGCTGGTATACGCCCGTGCCATCCTGCCGGAGCGCGTCGGGATCACGCAGTCGAACATGTCGATGCCCCGCCGCACTGCGCCGACGATATCCGCCGGAATGCCGACCCCCATCAGGTAGCGCGGCCGATCCGGAGGCAGCAGGGGCACCGTGCCGTCGAGCACCCCAAACATCGCCTCTTGCCCTTCGCCCACCGCCAGCCCGCCGACCGCGTATCCGTCGAAACCGATTTCCTGCAGCGCGCGCGCCAATTCTATACGCAGCGCGGGATACACGCTGCCCTGCACGATCCCGAACAGCGCGTAGCCGGATCGAGGCACGAACGCCTCCTTCGACTGCGCCGCCCACCGCGTCGTCAGCCGCATCGACTGTGCCGCCTGCTCGTCCGTGGCGGGAAAGGGCGTGCACTCGTCGAACGCCATGGTGATCGTCGCGCCCAGCAGGTGCTGGATCTCCATCGACCGAGCAGGCGTCAGCCGGTGGGTCGATCCGTCGATATGCGACTGGAAGGTCACACCGTCCGCGTCGATCCGGCGCAGCTTCGCCAGCGACATCACCTGGAACCCGCCCGAATCCGTCAGGATCGGACCGTGCCAATCCATGAACCGGTGCAACCCCCCGAGCGCGGCGATCCGCCCCGCGGTCGGCTGCAGCATAAGGTGATACGTGTTGCCCAGCACGATGCCCGCACCCGTCGCGCGTACCGCATCGGCGGTCATCGCCTTGACCGTACCGGCGGTGCCGACCGGCATGAAGGTGGGCGTGTCGACTGTCCCGTGCGCCGTGTGCAGCACGCCTGCTCGTGCCGCGCCATCCCGCGCCGTCTCCGTCCAGGCGAACGCCGTCATCCCTGGCGCTCGATCAAGCATGCGTCGCCATAGGAGTAGAACCGGTAGTTGTTGTCGATTGCGTGCTGATAGGCAGCGCGCATGCGCTCGGTGCCGGCGAAGGCGCAGACCAGCATGAACAGTGTCGAGCGCGGCAGATGGAAGTTGGTCAGCAGCACGTCGGCAAGTTTGAACCGATAGCCCGGCCGGATGAACAGGTCTGTCTCGCCGCTGAACGCTGCCAGCCGGCCGCTTTCGTCGGCCGCGGATTCCAGCAGCCGCAGCGATGTGGTCCCGATGGCAACAACCCGTCCCGTTCGGTTGTTGATCGACGCCGCCGCGTCAGAGCTGATCACGCCACGCTCCGGGTGCAGGTGGTGGCGGCTGATATCGTCTTCCCGCACAGGGAGAAACGTGCCCGCACCGACATGCAGCGTCACGGTCACCAGCCTGATCCCCGCAGTCTCCAGCGCGCCCAATAAAGCGGGAGTGAAGTGCAGCCCCGCTGTGGGTGCGGCGACCGCGCCTTCATGCCGGGCGAACATAGTCTGATAGTCCCGCGCGTCGTCGGGCTCGGGTCCTTGCGGCCGGTCGATATAGGGCGGCAGCGCGAGCGCGCCCGCTTCCTGCAATGCAGCGGCGAAATCGGCGCCGTCCAGGTTGAACCGCAATCGGATCGACCCATCTTCTGCACGCGCTTGAACCGTCGCGCGCAGCCCGGCGTCGAAAATCACGTCGTCACCTGCACGTAGCCGTCGCGCATTGCGTGCCAGCGCGATCCAGCTTCCGTCCTCTTCCGGCCGGTCCAACGTGATGCCGATCCTCGCATCCCCCCGCCGGGCGTTCAGTTGAGCTGGAATCACTTTCGTGTCGTTGCCGACGAGGATGTCGCCGGACCGGAGCAGGATGGGCAGGTCGCGCACGTGCCGATCGGCAACCGCCTGGGCGCCAACATGAAGCAAGCGAGCAGCGTCGCGCGGGCGGGCGGGATACTGGGCGATACGCTCCGGTGGGAGGTCGAAGTCGAACTGGGTCAGGTCCATTGGGGTGGGTGGAGAAGGCGAAGGCAACCGGAGTCAAGCCGCAGGTGACGCACGAGACCGAGTGGGCGTAACGTTCCGGCTAGAGGAGGAGAGGATCGTGACAATGTCAGGTCGGTTGCCTCGCTTTCACCGCTCCCTCGTCGGCTGCCGCTGTGCCGCATGCTCTTCCCCCCGCTCGGCCAAGCATCGCCGGGCCACGCTCGCAGGTGCCGGCGGCCAGCTGCCGGCCAGTGTGATGCCGCGCCGTGCGGCGAATCTGACGATGCTATCTCCCGACGAAGCGCTGAATCGCCTGATGGAGGGGAACCGCCGCTACGCCGCGGACCAGATGATATCCTTTACCGAGGACCTGGACATGCTTCGCCAGCACACCGCCGACAAGCAGGAGCCTTTCGCCGCGGTGCTGTCCTGCGCGGATTCACGGGTGCCGGTTGAGATCGTGTTCGACCAGGCACTTGGGCATATCTTCGTGACGCGCGTCGCTGGGAATCTCAGCACGCCGGAGATCATCGCGAGCCTGGAATACGGCGCCGCGGTTCTCGGCACGGCCGTCATCATGGTGTTGGGGCACGAGGGCTGCGGCGCGGTGAAGGCGGCTATCGGGGCGAAGGCCGCGCCGGGTCAGATCAGCGCGCTTTATGCGCCGCTGCGCCAGGCGGTGGAGCGCGCCGGGCCCGATGCGGAGGCCGCGATCAAAGCCAATGCGCAAATTCAGGCGGACCTGCTGCGCACCGCTTCGCCCGTTCTGGCGGGTCTGATCGCGCAGGGCCGGCTCAAGGTCGTCGCGGGGTATTACAGTCTCGACGACGGTGCGGTGACGCTGCTGTCGTGACGGAGGCTAAATGACCGATATCGACCTGCTTGTGCGTGGTGGTGTCCTGTACCCGATGACCGAGGGCTCGCCCGTGATCGCGGGCGGCGAGGTCGCGATCCAGGCAGACGGCTCCTCTATGCGGGACCGGCGCAGCCCGCCGGCCACTGGCAGGCGCAGCAAGTCATCGACCGCCCTGGTAGCGTCGTGCTGCCCGGGTTCGTCAACTGTCACAGCCACACTGCCTCCGTGATCTTCCGCGCACAAACGGACGACTTCACCAAAGGCGTGGGCTTGGCCGGTATCGCCTTCCGCATGGAAAAGGACATCACCGAGGACGAATGGCGCCTGCTCGGTCGCGTCGGCTGCGCCGATATGCTGCGCGCCGGCGTCACCACGATCAACGACATCTGGTATAGCCCGTGGAGCCTTGCAGAAACCGTCACACAGTGCGGGCTACGTGCCCAGATCGCTTACAAGGTATTCGATGTGTGGCTGGAGGAACTCTGGCACGGCGATTACACGCGCAGCGCCGCGCGCGGTGAGGCGCGGCTGCGTGACGGTGTGGAATTCGTGCGGCGCTGGCATGGTGCCGCTGACGGTCGCATTACCGGCCGCATCGGCACGCATGCGACGGACACGTGCAGTGCCGACCTGCACAAGCTCGCGCGCGCCGAAGCGAACCGTCTCGGCGTGGGCATGCACATCCATGCGGCGCAGAGTGCCGCGGAGGTGCGGCAGATCGAAAAGGAACAAGGCTGCGGCGCACTGGAGTATTTGCGTGATATCGGGCTGATGGCCCCCGATGTGGTGCTGGCACATCTATCGTTCGCAACAGATGCGGACCTGGAGGCAGTGAAGGAGACGGGAGCACACTACGCGCACTGCCCAACCATCTATCCCCGTCGCGGACCTTATCCGCGTCTGGATGCCATCCTGAAGCGCGGGATTCCGACCGGCTTCGGCACCGACTGGATGCTGAACGATCCGTTCGAGGGCATGCGCAACGCCATGAACGTCATGCGCGTGCGCACGGGCGATGCCGATTTCCTGCCCGCGGAACAGGCGCTGTGGTTTCACACAATGGGCGCTGCGACAGTGTTGGGATTGGAGAAGGAGATCGGCTCGCTGGAGGAGGGCAAGAAGGCGGATCTGATCGTTGTGGACGTGAACCGGCCGCATTTGCAGCCGTTCTACGGCGCTTATCCGGCCCTGATCTACTACGCGAAATCCTCCGACGTCGTGGTGAGCGTGATGATCGACGGAAGGGTGGTGATGGAGGACGGACACATTCCAGGCCTGGAGATAGAGGCGGATCTCCGGCAACTGCGCGCGCAAACCCCGCGCTGGTCGGGCATGCTCAACCAGCTGGGCAGCCGCGGCGTAATTCCCTGCTGCTGACTACGCCTGCTGCAGCGCCATCGTGACGCCGAAGAAATACTGCGACGGGTGCATGATGTAGCCTTGCACCGACTTGTTCCAGAACGTGAACAGCGTGTGCCAAAGGGGCTGGGCCATGGGGCCGTCCTCCTGCATCATGTGCTCGAGCTTGGCCATGACTTCGTGGCGCTTGCTCATCTCGATTGTGCCGTCAGCCTGGTCGAGCAGCGCGTCGAATTGCGGGTTGGAATAGCCGCTCTCGTTCCACGGAACACCGGTGCGATAAGCAAGATCGAGGATCATGAGACCGAGCGGACGGTGCGACCAGATGGTGCAACCAAAGGGCACTTTGGTCCAGTTCTGCCAGTACTCGGCGCCGGGAACGACGTTCAGTTTGACCTTCACGCCGATGTCCTTCCACTGCTCCACGGCCGCTTGTGACAGGTTCACCATCCAGCTCGTATCGCTCGGAACAGACAGGGTGGTTTCGAGTCCGTTGGGGAACCCGGCATCCGCAAGCAATTGCTTTGCCGCGGCGATATCGCGGTTCATGGGAGGAATGGGGGCATAGTCCGGCTGCACGGGAGCAACGTGCGTGTGCTCGGCCGTAACACCAAGGCCACGAAGGGCGACCGCCATGACGGCCTTATTGTCGAGGCCGAGACGCATCGCCTTGCGCACACGCGGATCGTCGAACGGTTTCTGCGTGACCTTGAAACGTAGCACGGCGGTTTCCGCGGTCTGGACGGAATAGAAGTTGAGGTCCGGCATGCGCTTGAGCGCCTCGTATTGGGAGATATCGGCAGTGACCTGTCCATGGATCTGGCCGGACGCGATAGCGGCGATCGGGGCACTGACGTCATCGCCCATGTCAATAAACTCGATACCGTCCAGATACGGGCCGCCGCCGAGGATCCCGCCCCAGTAGTCCTTGCGGGCTTTCAACGTCGCTTGCTTGCCGACGGCGGTGGAGACCAGGTCGAACGGGCCAGTACCCTGCGATCCAGGGTTGAACACGCCTTTCTCTGCCGGATAGAGCATGAGCGCCGGGTAGTGGTACAGATGTTCGGGGACGGAGATCTGCGGCGCCTTCAGGTTGAGCCGCACAGTGTGGGAGTCGACCTTCTCGATCGCGTTGGCATCCCATAGCTTGAAGGTGACCTTGGGTTTGCCCTTGTCGTCGGTGCCGTTGGGAACTTCGGTGAGCAGGTAGCCCTTCACCAAACCAACGAAGGACGATCCGGTGGCGGGATCGACCAGGTGATTGAGGTTCCAGACGACATCATCCGCGGTGAAGTCCTCGCCGTTGTGCCACTTGACGTTCTTGCGGACGTTCAGGGTCCAGGTCTTCAGGTCCTCGCTGACGTCCCAGCTTTCGAGCAGATAGGGATGGGTGACGTTCTTCTCGTCAGTCAGCGTCAGGTATTCGACGGTCTGGCTGGCGATCACCGCGCCCCAGGAATAGGCGTGCGGGTTGGTCAGATCGCGTACACGGTATTGCAGGCGCAGCGTGCCGCCGCGCGGCATGTCAGCGGCGGCACGCGCGACGGGCGCTTCGCCGATCATGGCGTAGGCGGCCGGGGCCGCGAGGCCAATCAGCGTCGCAAAGCGAAGGACCTCGCGGCGCGACAGTCGGCCATTGGCAAGCTGGCGCGTCAGGCTGGTGAGCAGCGGGTTTTGTTTTGTCATCGATGCCTCCCCGGTTTCTCCGGTTTCCTCGAGCGTGAGGCTGGTGGAGCGGATCTGTCAAACTTGTCGCGCCGAGGATGGTGAACGACACTGCCTAAGGATCGCGGGAGAACACGACATGGCCTGCTCCGGTATTCAGCAAGGCTCAGCAGAAATCGGCCGGCGATCCGCATTGGCCGGCTTCGGTGCGTTCCTTACGCTAGTGGCGGCCAAGCATCGCGCCGGCGCTCAACCAGCCGCCTCGCCTGGGCCCCTTCCGTCATGGAACGACGGTGCGGCAAAGCAGGCGGTGCTGGAATTCATCCGGGCGACGACCGACCCATCCAGCAAGGACTTTGTGGCTCCAGATGACCGCATTGCGACCTTCGATCAGGATGGCACGCTGTGGGTGGAACATCCGATCTACGCCCAAGCCGCGTTCGCGATCGATCGGGTACGACGAGCTGGCACCGCAACACCCCGAGTGGCAAACCCAGGAGCCATTCAAGACGGTGTTCTCGGATGATCCTGCAGCCTTGGGCCAACTGACGGAGAAGGATTGGGCAGAGATCGTATTTCTGACCCACGCCGGCATGAGCCAGGAGAGCTTCAAGGAGATCGTCAGTGTTTGGCTAAAGACGGCGCAGCATCCGCGATACAAGCGGCTGTATACCGAGCTTGTGTATCAGCCGATGCGCGAGGTCATGGACCTGCTGCGGAACAACGCGTTCCAGGTCTATATCGTCACCGGTGGAGGACAGGATTTCGTTCGTGCGTATAGCGAGCAGACCTATGGCCTGCAGCCCGAACGCATCATTGGTTCCGCACTTGTGACCCAATACGAGGTGAAGAACGGCAAGCCGGAGATCATGCGGCTGCCAAAGTTACTGCTGAATGACGACGGCCCGGGCAAGGCGATCGACATCGATCTCTTTATAGGAAAGCGCCCGTATGCCGCCTTTGGGAACTCAACAGGCGACCGGCAGATGCTGGAATGGACCGGTGCGGGTTCCGGCGCGCCTCTGAATATGCTGGTGCGTCATGATGATGCGGTGCGCGAATATGCCTACGGACCTGAAACCAAGATCGGTACGTTCGATCAGTCACTGGAAGACCAAGCGAATGCCCGCTCCTGGACGATCATCAGCATGAAGGACGACTGGAGGCGGATTTTCCCGTTCGAGTGAAACCGGCGCCGGTCGGGACGGTTAAGCGGAACGTGAGTCTCAGGGGGGCGTGATGAACGATTCCGTTTACAAGGTGATCGAACTGGTCGGCACGTCGCAGAACAGCATCTCCGAGGCGATCGAGAACGCCGTTTCCCGTGCCAATGAGACGCTGCGTAATCTCGGTTGGTTCGAAGTGACCCAGATCCGTGGCGCGCTGGAAAACGGTACGGTCAAGGATTACCAGGTGGCGGTTAAAGCCGGCTTCAAGCTGGATGACCACGACTGATCCTGCGCGCGCGTGGGAACGTGCGGTCAGGCGAGGTGACTTCGCTCGCGCCTGGCGGATCAATGATCTGGTTCTGACGCGGCAGCGGGGAACGCCAGACGACCCACGGCTGCCGTATCACCTGCGCTTCGTCTGGGACGGCCGGTCGTTCGACAGCAAGGACGTCCTGATTCGCTGCTACCATGGCCTGGGCGATACGCTGCAATTCGTCCGCTTTCTCCCGGCGCTGCAGCGACGCGCCGCTCGGGTGACCCTGGAAGTTCAGGCCGAATTGCTGCCGTTGCTGCGAGGATTTCCTGGCATCGACCGGCTGGTGCCGTTCGATGTGGATGCCCCGCTACCACCGGCCGAGTGTTGCCTCGAGATTATGGAACTCTGGCACGCGCTGCGGCTTCCACCATCGGCTGTCCAGCCGCCTTATCTCCCCGTCCCGGTTGAAACTGCATCGGTAAGCGACGGGCTGTCGATCGGCGTGTGCTGTCAGGGTGGTGCATGGGATCAGGAGCGATGGGTGCCGACGGGGGAACTTGCGCGCGCGTTGCCCGCCGATGCGAAGATCGTGCAGTTGCAGCCTGGTCCATGCAAGGGGCTGCAGACGCTCAATCCGGATGAGCCGTGCACAGACATCTTGCGCACAGCCGCGCTGGTCTGCGCGGTGGACGTCGTGGTGACGGTGGATAGCATGATTGCGCATCTGGCGGGCGCGCTGAGGCGTCCGGCGTGTCTACTCTTGAAACACCAGGCGGACTGGCGGTGGATGGACGCGCGGGACGACTCACCCTGGTATCCGTCGATGCGATTGTTCCGGCAGGCCGCGCCAGGCCGATGGGATGAGGCGCTGGCGGCGCTGGCGCGGTTTCTGGAGGAACGACGCTAAACTTCCACGTACGCCTCGATGCGGTATCCGTCAGGGTCGATGACGAAGGCGGCGTAGTAGCCAGCGCTGTAGTCCGGGCGAAGGCCTGGCTTGCCGTTATCCTTTCCGCCGTTGGCCAGCGCGGCAGCGTGGAACGCATCCACGCCGGTGCGATCGTGTGCGGCGAAGCAGATGTGCAAGCCGGATTCCGTGTCAGGCGGCACGGGCCGTTTCGCCAGGTTGAGCCAGAAGGCGGTGCGGCGCTCATCGCCGTAACCGCGCATCGTATCGCCGGCGTGCTGACAGGCGTAGTGCAGAGGCGCGAGCACGGCATCGTAGAACTGGCCGGCGCGCGCGAGGTCCTTCACGCCAATAGAAACGTGGTCGATCATCGGAAGTGCTCCCGAATGGTGCGGCATGCCTTGTAGGCCGTGCGTCTAGCGCGAGCTTGGGGAAAATTGCTATTGACCGGCGATGGCAATCACCCCTCGACCAATTGCCGCGGGACCAGGTTGGAGCGTGACGGATGTTCTCTGCGATGCAGGTCCGCACGATCGGCCGTACGAGGAACAGCACGACGGGGTATGCATTGCGCTGGTCACGAGCGGCACGTTCGAATATCGAACGGTGAGCGGATCGGCGATGCTCGCGCCCGGCGCGCTTCTGCTGGGCAATCATTGCGATTGCTACGAGTGCCGGCACGAGCATGCGGTGGGCGATCGCTGCCTGGCATTCCATTACGCACCAGCACTGTTCGAGGACATCGGGGCAGGGATGGGGAAAGGGATCGCAGGGTTCACACGTCCGGTTCTGCCGGCCGGTGTGATCGCACCGGCGCTCCTCGTGGAGGCGGAAGCGGAGGCTGCGCGGCGCGACGGAAGTGCGATGGAGGATATCGCCGTGCGATTGGCGGCTGCGGCAATAACGGCCGTGAACGACAACGATATCAGGCGAACACGTGAGCCGAGCATGCGTGACGTAAGGCGGGTGACGGACGCGGTGCGTTGGATCGAGGCGAACGCGGAGCAGGCAATTCCGTTGAATATGCTCGCGGAGAGAGTTGGCATGAGCGTGTATCATTTCCTGCGCTGTTTCCGGAGCGTGACGGGGCTGACGCCGCACCAGTACGTGCTGAAGTTCCGGCTGCATCGGTCGGCTCTGCGGTTGCGCATGTCTCGTGATACGATAACCGAGATCGCATTGGATAACGGATTCGGCGATCTGTCGACGTTCAATCATCGGTTCCGCCGGGAGATGGGCATGACGCCGAGCGCTTATCGATCGGCCTGTCAACCATAGCGGCTCACGCTCGTTTCTTCGCCACGATGATGCCGCTGCCGGTCGGCAGGGTGATCCGTTCGACAGGCGTGCATTGGGCAGCCTCAAGCCATGCAGTATGTTCCGCCTCGGTGTACGATGCCCCTTCACGGTAGAGATTCATAAAGGTCAGGTTCCAGAAAACGGCGCTCCGAGGCGTCAGCCGGCTGTTATCAAGAATGCCCGAGCCGATAATGTAGAGCGTACCGCCGGGCTCCAGGCTCGACGCGGCATTGGCGATGGCGCGGGCCGCGTCGGCCGGCGACAGCACTTGCACGAGAGCACGCATGATGGCTGCATCATGCTTCTCCTTCGGCGCCGTCGACAGAATATCGCCTGCCTCGATCACCACCCGGTCCCCGCCTGGTGTCTGCATCAGGATGGATTCCGCCAGCGCGGCTGTGCGGGGCAAGTCGAACAGCGTGCCGCGCAATCCGGGATGCGCGTCGCACAAGGTGGCGATCAGCCCACCGCTACCGCCTCCTACATCGACGACGGAGCCATACGCGGAAAGGTCGAAACGCCGCATGAGGTCACGGGCCGCCGTGACAGCGTTGGGATGCAATCCGCGCAGCATCGCCGCCATCTCCTCGTCCGAGGAAGCGCTGAAGTCGTGCAGTGCGGCCGGCTGGCCTGATCGGATCGACTTCGCTGTGAGCAGATCCGCGTGCCAAAGCTGGTTCAGCAATTCATGGGTGCCGCCGATATAGGTGGGGAGTCCCTTCACCAGATACGTTGCCGCCTCGGCGGAATTGGCAAACTGGCCGTCCTGCTGCCGCAAAAGTCCGCATGCGGTCAGCGCGTAGAGAAGGCGGGATAGGCGATCCTCCGCGACATGCAGCGATGCCGCGAGGTTTGCGGCATCACGTGGACCGTCAGCGAGATGCGTGAAGAGTTCCAGCTGAATGCCGGCAAGCATGGCGAATGCCTCCTGCACGCTGGTTTGCAAACGCTGAATGGTTTCAGGCGGTGTAGTGCTGGCTGGGGCGGATTGCTGTGCGCTGGACATGAGAGGCTGCTCCTGAAAACGTTGGGTTGATGGCATGCGGTCGGCGGAAGCAGCCGCGCAGGGAACCACCCGCCGCCGATAACGTTTGTTTTTTCCGCTCTTTTGGGACGATACTCGCTGCGCGTGGTGTAAGTCCGCGCGAGCCAGGGAGACGTCAAGAAATGAGACAACGCATAACGCGCCGGCGCATGCTGGCGACGACGGCCGTCGCATCCGCTTTGCCTCTGGTCCACATTCGCACGGCGGGCGCCGCCGGTAAGCTGAGCTGCGCGTTCTGGGACCATTGGGTTCCCGCCGGGAATGACGCGATGCGCAAGGTGGTGGGCGCCTGGGCGGAAAAGAACAAGGTGGATGTCCAGCTCGATTTTCTCACCGCCATCGGCAACAAGATCGACATGACGATGGGCGCCGAGGCGGTCGCCAAGACCGGGCACGACATCTTCGCATTCGACATCTGGACGGTGCCGCAGTGGCACGAGCAACTGACACCGGTCGACGACGTGATGGCCTCGCTGATCAAACAGTACCGGGCCCATCGGGCAGGAAAACGAGTATCTGGCGAAGATCGACGGGCACTGGGTTGCGGTGCCGACCTATTCCGGCAGCGCGCCGCTGACGCCTTGCGCGCGCATCAGCATGTTCAAGCAGTATGCCGGCATCGACGTGCAGGCGTGGTATCCGGCACATGAAGTCACCCCACCGGAGGCGGCCGACTGGACCTACGCAACGCAGCTCAAAGCGGCGGAGGCGTGCGCCAAAGCCGGTTATCCGTTCGGCTTCGGCTGCGGCCAGACGACTGATTCCGTGCAGACCTGGGGTGCCACCTTCGGGGCGTTCGGCGCAGATTTGGTGGACGGCAAGGGCAACATCACGGTTGATTCCGACGCGGTGAAAGAGGCCCTGGAGTACACCACGAAGATGCTGGCCTTCATGCCGAAGGATACTGTCAGTTACGATGACGCTTCCAATAACCGGGCGCTGATCTCCGGCCAGTCGGCGATGATCTGGAATCCGCCCTCGGCCTGGGCGGTGGCGAAGCGGGACGCGCCGAAGGTCGCCGAGGATTGCTGGACCTTCCCCAATCCTGCTGGCGCCAAGGGACGGTTGGTGCCGATGCGCCCATATTTCTGGGGCATCTGGTCCTTTGCGCAGAACAAGAGCGCAGCGAAGGAACTGCTGCACTATCTGTCGGAACGGGAGCAGGTCGAAACCCTGTGTACGGCGACGGTCGGGTACGACATCCCACCGTTCCTCTCGATGTCGGACTTCAAGATCTGGTCGGAGGTCGAGCCACCCAAAGGCACTGTGTTCAACTACCCGGTGCGGCCGTGGCATCAAGCATCGTATTACGTCACCGGTTCGTCCGCGCCGCCGGACATCGCGGTGCAGATGTGGAATCGCGGCACCATCCCGACCATGGTCGCGAAGCTCTACTCCGGCAATTCCATCGCCCAGACCATCGACTGGGCGAAGGGCGAGCTGGAAGGTTTCACACGGTAGCAAATCAGCCACGCAACACCAGCGCGCGGGCATAGACAACGCGGCGCGGCGCGCCGGTCGCCTGCGCGACGTGATCGACCGCGTCGCGCAGGCTTTGCGTCGCCAGGGCGTGGCGAAGAGCCTCGTCCAGCGCGGCTTCATCGGGCGTCTCCTCCGGGGCGGGACCGACGACGATGCTGATCTCCCCGCGCGCCGGACTGGCCGTGTAATGGGCTGCCAGCGCCGTGAGACTGTCACGGCGCACCTCCTCGAAGCGCTTGGTGAGTTCGCGGGCCACGGCGGCCGGGCGATCACCGAACGCGTCCCGCATATCGGCCAGCGTCTCGGCGAGCCGGTGCGGTGCCTCGTACCACACCAGGGTCGCGCTCAGCCCTGCCTGCTCCAGCCCGCGGAGCCGGGCGAACTCGGCCTGTCGAGGGCCTCGGCGCGGCGGGGGGAAGCCGAGCATCAGAAAAGGCAGAGGCGGCAGGCCAGACAGCACCAGCGCCATGACGGCGGCATTCGGTCCCGGCACGGCGGTGACCGGCAGGTCGGCTGCGATCGCCGCGCGAATCAGCCGAAAGCCGGGGTCGGACAGCACCGGCGTCCCGGCATCGGAGATCAGCGCCACGCGCTGTCCCGCCCTTAGTGAATCGAGGACGCGGGCAATCCGTGCATCCTCATTATGCTCGTGCAGGGACATCAGCCGACTGCGGATACTGAAGCGCCGCAGCATCTCTCCGGCGTGGCGGGTATCCTCGCACAGGACGAGGTCAGCCCCGGCCAGCTCATCACGGGCGCGTGGGGCGAGGTCTCCGAGATTGCCGATCGGCGTCGAAACCAGCACAAGTCCGGCACGTTCCGAAGCCTGATCGTGAGGTTCCGCGCATGCGTCGTCGGACATTTCTGCTCCTTGCCGGCGCTGGTCCCTCCATGCTGGCGGGGTGCAGCACGGCTTACCAGGGTGGGCCCGCCGGTTCGCCTCAGTCTGTGGCGGGCGGGGCTCCGGTTCCGCCCGGCACGCCGCAGACCGTGGCGATCCTGCTCCCGCTGACTGGACCGCGGGCCGGTCTCGCGCAGCCGATGCTGCAAGCGGCGCAGCTTGCGCTGTCGGCGCCCGGCGCGCCGCGCCTGATGCAGCAGGACACCGCCGGCACCCCAGCGGGCGCGACACATGCCATGCAGACGGCCATGGCCGCGGGCGCGCGGCTGATTCTGGGGCCGCTGACGGCGCCGGAGGTCTTGGCCGTCGCGCCCATCGCACGGCAAGCGCAGATCCCCGTGCTGGCGTTCTCCAACGACACGGCCGTGGCACAGCCGGGGGTCTGGCCGCTCGGCATCACACCGGGAGAGCAGGTGCGGCGGCTGGTTGGGGCGGGGCGGGCGGCGGGGAAGACGCAATTTGCGGCGTTCCTGCCCGACAGCGATTTCGGCCATGCTTTGGGGAAAGCGCTGAGTCAGGCCGTGACGGCGGCCGGGCTGGCACCGCCGAATGTCCAGTTCCACGGCCCCGGGATGAACGCGATCAATCAGGGCATGCAGAGCCTGTCCGATTATGAGTCGCGGTCGGGGGGGCAGCATGTCGGCGAAGTTTCCACCACCGCCGTGCCTCCGCCGCCGCCGTTCGACGCGCTGCTGCTGGGGGATGTCGGAGAGCCGTTGGCGGAACTTGCCTCGATCCTGCAGTACTATTTCGTCGGACCGCCCGCAGTGCAGATCATGGGGCCGGGCCAATGGGCCGATCCGGCCAGCCGGTCGGGCCAGTTGCGCGGCGCGTGGTTCGCCGCGGCGGATCCCACTGCGCGTCAGCCTTTCGTGCAGGCGTTCATAGCGCGCTACGGCAGTCCGCCCCGGCCGCTGTCGGACCTGGCGTATGATGCGGCGTCGATTGCTCGGGTCACCGCGCCTTCCGGGTTTGCGATTGCCTCGCTGACGGCGCCCTCCGGCTATCTGGGGGCTGACGGATGGCTGGCACTGCTGCCGAGCGGCGAGGTGCGGCGGGCCTTGGCAGTGTTCCAGACAGGGCCAGGTGGGCCGCAGGTGGTGCAGCCTCCGCCATCGCCGGGGACGGCGTAGGTACGCTGGGTTCCCGCTGGGTCGTCCGGCGATCCCTTCGCTCGGGCGCGTTTGGTGCGGTTCCGGTGCTGCTTAGGTCGCGTCTGGCTCGGCGCCGCGTTTCGCCTCGCGGCGAGCCATCAGGAGCACGGCGCCATTTTCGCCCGGGTAGCGGCGGTTTGGGTCGGGTTCGCGGCGGCCGAAGCAGTGCGCGTCGATGAGGGCGCGCTTGCGGGGGTTCTCGAGCGGGTGCCGGGCGGGTTTTGGCTGTTCGTCGGCGGGCGGGGCTGGGTGTCTCGCGGGTGTCTCAGTTTTGTGTTTTCGGGTCTCAGGATCGTGGGATGAGACGCGAGTCGGGTGCGACGCTTCGGGCGCGATTGCTTCGTCGCGCTTCGCGCGCTCCTCGCAATGACCGGGGTGGGTTCGGCGGGCGGAGGTGCTCGCCGGGCCGGAGCAGGCGTGTCGAAGGCCTGTTTCATGAGGATGGCGGTGATGTGCTCGGCGCGCTCGGCGCGGTCGTGGTCTTCGGGGCGGGCTTCGAGTTTGCGGCGGGCCTCCTGCAGGCGGAGGAGCATCCGCACAGCGCTGTCAGCCTGGCGCATCATTGTTTGAGAGTGGGATTCACGCGCTCCGACCTTCGGCCTCGCGCGATCCCACTCTGGGCCGCCTGAGCGCGGCACTTGCGGACGGTTTCGTCAGTGGCGGCGGGATCGGCGGCGAGGCCGAGCGCGTCCATGGACTGGATGGAGGCGGCGACGGCGCGGGCGGCGAGTTGCGTCTCGAAGCTGTTGCCCGGATGGAGGGACGCGGCCTGGGCGATGGCGGCGTGGTCGCGGCGGGTGAGCGCTTCCGGCGTGTCGTCCAGCGGTGGCGGGAGGGCGTGGCGGAGGTAGTGGGCGATCTCGAGGAGGGCGTCGGTGGGGAGGATGTAGTCGAGGTCGGTCGGTTCGGCGGTCGGGGTGGGGAGCATCGTGGGGATGTTAGGTTAGTATTGTTAACTTTCAAGGGCCAGAGCAATGTGGCCGCGTGCGCGGGTCATCGTAGGGGATCCACTGCCGGCACTTCGGACGGCATCATATCGGTGTATTTGAGGCCGGTTGCGGTGTTGAACACGACCACGCGCTCATCCCGATCGATGTCATGGCGTTCAAGCAAGAGGCGAATGGCCGCAATGCAGGCGCCGGTTTCGGGGCAGAGCGAAATGCCCTCGGTTTCACCGGCTTCGCGCGCGGCTGGGAACATGGCTTCGTCGGGCAGGGCGATTGCGGTGCCGCGGCTTTCGCGGATGGCTTGCAGGCAGAGCGCATCCGCCAGGACGCGGGGCGCTCGCAGGCCGGGCACGCAGGTGGTTGGGTTCTGCCAGACCTGGGCGTGATCCGCGCCAGCTTTGAAGGCGCGGACGAGGGGCGCGCAGCCTTCAGCTTGCACGCTGATGAGGCGCGGACGCGCTGAGCCGATCCAGCCGAGCTGTTCCATTTCGGCGAAGGCTTTCCACATCGCCACGAGGCCGGTGCCACCCCCGGTGGGATAGATGATGACATCCGGAACAACTCCGCCGTGTTGCTCGACGAGTTTGTAGGCCATCGTCTTCTTGCCTTCGACGCGGTACGGTTCCTTGAAGGTGGAAAGTTCGAACCAGCCGCGCTCGGGCGTGAGCGAGGCGACGAATGCCGCGCAATCGTTGAGGAAGCCGCGCACAGCCGTGACATGCGCGCCGGCGGCGAGGCACTCGGCGCGATTGGATGCGGGTGCGTCGGCCGGAATGTAGATGTAAGCGGGAAGCCCGGCGCGTGCGGCGTAGGCTGCCATCGCTCCGGCGGCGTTTCCGGCTGACGGGATGGCGAGGGATCTGGCGCCGAGCGTGCGCGCCATGGTGACCGCGACGGAGAGACCGCGGGCCTTGAAGCTGCCGGTCGGGTTGATGCCTTCGTCCTTGATCATCAGATGTTGGAGGCCGAGACGTGCGCCGAGGCGAGGCGCGGGCAGCAGTGGCGTCATGCCTTCGCCGAGACTGATGATCGCGTCGTTCGAGGGCGCGGGCAGCACTTCGTGATAGCGCCACATCGTGTTTGTACGGTCCGCCATCGCATCGAGGCGCAATGTGCGTGCCGCGCTTTGCAGATCGTATTGCACGAGGAGGGGCGCATCGGCGGGACTAAGATTTTGCAGGCGGTCGGCGGGCAAGGTCTCGCCGGTGCGCGAGCAGACCAAACCGACGAGTGTGGTGAATTTGTCCATGGTTGCGCGTTTTCCGGGGCAAACTGCCTGATTGTCAACGCGACGGGGTTTTCAGCGGTGAAGAAACCGCGTTACGCTCTCGTTACGCACAGAGTAGCGCACGCCTAAAACCGGGGCGCGCGGCGATCCAGCGCCGACGGCTCTCAGCACGAGAGGAGAGGACGTGAGCACTTACACCACCAATCGAGCGACGCCGGACCAGCAATTCCGGCTGGCGAAAAGCCTGGGTGTTGTCGCAATCGCGGCCTCCGCACTCACCCACGAATATGGGGCGACGATCAATTACGCCGCCACGAATAGTCTTGGTGTTTATCCGATGGTGCAGGATCTGGTGCCGTGGGCCATGCTGGCGGCGGGGATCGCGCTGATCCCCAAAGTGTTTCTGTACGCGCGATTTTCCAGTGTCATGCCGCGAGCGGGTTCGATCTATGTCTGGATGGGACGGTCGCTGAGCCTGCGGGCAAGCTTCGTGCTGTGTTTCCTGGACTGGGTCGGATTAACGGCGGCGATGGGTTTCATCGCCTATGTCTTCGGTACGTTCCTCGGGCAGGCCTTGATTGGCGCCGGCGTGTCGGGCGGGGCATGGCTGTTGACGCCCGTCGGACATCTGCTCGCGGGTGCCGCGCTGCTTTGGTTCTTTTATGCGGCGCATGTACGAGGCGTGCACATCTACGGACGCCTGGTCACGACGCTGGCGATACTGATCGTCGCCGCGGTGGTGGTGATCGTGTTCTACGGTTTCAGCATCGACGCCGCGTCGTTTCTTGCACTTGCGAAGGCAAAGACCGGGATCGACCTGCAACCGCCGGCCAATCCCGGGCCGCCGAGCAGTTCGGCTTTCATCGCCGTGACCTTCCTGTTCATCGCGGCTTACGGCGGTCTGACGGGCGCGCCGGCGTTGGGCGGCGAGGCGCGGGATGCGACGCGGACGGTGCCACGCGGTTTGTGGCTGGGTTGGCTCTCGGCGCTGATTCTTTACACCGCTGTTGCGGCGGCGTTGTTCCATGCCGTGCCGTGGTGGGCCACGCTGGGGCTGATTCACGGCAAGGCCTCCGCCCTGGCGACGGCGCCCGGGCTGATCAGCGTGGTGGCACCGCCGATCATTGGGACGATTCTGAACCTGGCGGTGGCGATCATCGTCGGCAAGACGGCGATGCCGCAAATGATGGTTGCTTCCCGGCTGATCTTCGGCTTCGCGCAGGATCACATCATGCCGCCGACATTTCTGCATACATCGCCGGGGAAAGCGCCGGATCATGCGTTGCTGTTGAGCGCGATCGTGGCAACGGCGTTTCTGCTGCAATCGATCTTCGGCGGGTGGGCGATCGGCATCGTGATCCGATCCTTCACGGTGCTGCTGATGCTGGCCTTCCTGGCGCTCGGGACGCTGAATCTGCGGTTCAACGCGCGCTTCCGCGGCATCGATTGGGCCGAGGCGATCTGTGCCGGTCCGGTCATGATCATCATGGCGGTCCTGTCCATCGCAATCGCCGTGTTCCTGCTCTATGGCGGATTGATCGTGCCGAAGACGCCGTGGTTCCTGCAGCCTTTGTTCCAAGGATTTGTCGCAGCGTGCATCGCGTTGCTGATCTTCGGTTCGGCAGCGCGGCGGGCGCGGGAAAACAGTGTCGTGCTAACCCAGGTGGCAACGGAACTTCCACGGGAGTAACGCGACGATGGAACGGCAGAGTAACGGCGATATCTACGATCGGCTGGGCGTGCGGAAGGTCATCAACGCACAGGCACGGGCGAGCAAGATCGGCGGGTCCTTGATGCATGAGGATGTGCTGCGCGCGATGAATGAGGCGGCGCGATCTTTCGTGGATATGTCCGAATGGCTGGGCGTGGCGGGCAAGCACCTGGCGAAACTGATCGGCGTTGAGGCGGCGTGCATCGTCAACAGTGCGGCCGCGGCATTGACCGTGACGACGGCCGCCTGTGTGGCCGGACGCGATCCGGCGAAGATCTATCGGTTGCCGGACACGCGGGGAATGAAGAGCCAGGTTGTTGTCCATCGCAACCAGCGGAACCACTACGATTGCTGCGTGCGTGCGGCGGGCGTGGAGCTGGTCGAGATCGGCTCCTCGCGCGACACGTTTGCCTGGGAGTTGGAAGCGGCTCTAACGGAGCAGACCGCGGCGGTGGTGTATTTCGTCGCGCATGAGGGGCGCAGCAGCCTGCCGTTGGAGCAGGTGATTGCGGTTGCGCACGGGAAGGGCGTGCCGGTGATCGTGGATGCAGCGTCGGAACTGCCGCCGGTGAGCAATCTGCGTCATTTCGTCGAGCTCGGCGCCGATTTGGTGATCTTTAGCGGCGGCAAGGGTGTCGGCGGCCCTCAGGCGTCAGGGCTGATCCTGGGCAAGCCGGAGCTGATCGCGTGCTGTGCGGCGAACGCGTTCCCGAACCAGAACGCAATCGGGCGGACGATGAAGGTGGGCAAGGAGGAGATCGCCGGGCTCGTTGCCGCGTTCGAGCGTTTCCTGGACCGCGATTTCACGGCGGATGTGGCGAGGTGGGAGGCCAGCGTGGCGACGATCCTGGATGCGATCCGCGACGTTCCGGGTATTCGGGCGGAGCGCGCGTTCGACAATCCCGAGGATGCGGAAATGCATCCTGTGCCAGTACCGCGTGTGTGGATCGAGCTGCGCAATGCCGAGCGGCAGAAGTGGGCGCTGGCGGAGCTGGAGCGCGGCAATCCGGCTATTTCGGTGCGGCGGGTTGGCCGCACGACGCTCGTCATCGCGCCGGATTCGCTGCGCGAGGGGGAAGACGCGATTGTGGGTGCGCGGTTACGCGAAGCGCTGGGACGGGGCTGAGCGTTACGTCCATGCGCGCTGATACTGCGGCGGCGGTTCCGGTTTCACTCCCAGCTCGCGCGATGCTCTCAGGGGCCAGGCCGGATCGGCCAGAATCGCGCGCGCGAGGAACACGAGGTCGGCGCGATCGTTGGCAACGATCTCCGCCGCGTGGGTTGCCTCGGTGATCAAGCCGACGGCGCCCGTGGGGATTCCCGCACCGTGCTTCACACCCTCGGCGAAGGGCACTTGATAGCCCGGGTGAAGCGAGGCGGGACGTGACTCCGGCGAGACGCCGCCGGAGGAGCAGTCGATCAGATCCACATCACCCCGTGCGGCCAGCATGCGCGCGACCGAGACGGTGTCTTCAAGCGTGAGGCCGCCGGGAAGCCAATCGGAGCAAGACAGGCGGACGAAGAGGGGGAGGGCGTCAGGCCAGACGGCGCGGACGGCATCGATCGTCTCCATCAGGAAGCGGGCTCGGCCGGCGAGGTCGCCGCCGTACGCGTCGTTGCGGCGGTTCGAGATGGGGGAGAGGAACTCGTGGATCAGATAACCGTGCGCCCCGTGCAGTTCGGCGATTTTGAAACCGGCATCGCGGGCGCGGGCGGCGGTGGCGGCGAAGCTTTGCACGATGCCGGCGATGTCCTGTGCGGTGAGGGCGTGCGGGTCGGTGGCGCCGGCGACGAAGGGGATGGCACTGGGGGCGAGCGGAACCCAGCCGCCATCGGAAGGCGGGATCGGCGCGCCGCCGTCCCAGGGGCGTTGGCTGGAGGCCTTACGGCCGGCATGGGCGATCTGGACGCCGGGAACGGCCCCGCAGCGCGCGATGATCTGGGCGAGGCGGGTGAGGAGTGCCTGATGCTCATTGTTCCACAGGCCGAGGCAATGCGGGGTGATGCGGCCGGGGGCGGAGACATGGGTCGCCTCGGTGAAGACGATGCCCGCACCGCCGGCGGCGCGGGCGCCGAGATGCTGGATGTGCCAATCGCTGCCGAGCCCATTTTCCGCGCTGTACTGGCACATCGGCGAGACGACGATGCGGTTGCGCGCGGTGACCGAGCGGAAGGTGACGGGTTCGAGGAGCTTCGGCGTATGGGGCATGGCAGGTGATGTAGGGCCGCTATGCCGCACTGCAACGTTACGGGTCAGGCGGTATCGGCCTGTGCGTGCAGCGTCATCATTGCGGCGATGTCCGGCAGTTCCCTTCGCAACACCGGCAAGACTTTGCTCTCCAGCGCCTCGGTTGCCGCTTCGTGGATACCGCGAACGATGTGTTCGCCTTCGCCTTTCCGCGCGATCACCATCATGACGCGCCGCATCGATTGCTCGGGGTAGGGTGCGATGCCGTAGCGGTCGCCGCGGGCAATCGAGCGGTAGAGCGCCAGGGGCGGCAGGATGGTCCAGCCAATGCCGGCCGCAACCATTTCCAGGACAGCGGCATGAGTGTCCATGCGATACTGTCTGGTGGGCGAAGCGCCCCAGGCGCGCAGCGTCTGATCGAAGCGCGAATTCATGAAAGGGTCTCGGCCGAAGCGGATGAGGTCGAGCAATTCGCTGAGTTGCTTGATGGCGCGCGGATCGCCCGCATAGCCCGGCGGTGCGACGATCAGGAAGGGCTCGGTGAGGATCGGCGTCATGGTGACGCCCGGCAGCAGAGGCAATTCATCGGTGGTGATGACGAAGTCGAGTTCTCGATCCGTCACCGAGCGGATGCGCGTGGCGGAGAAGCCGGAATCGATCGTCAGCTCTGCGGCGATGCGGCGGAGTTGGGTGAAGACGGCGGGACCGATGGTTTCGGCGAAGCTGTTGAGCATGCCGATGCGCAACAGCGGCATCTGACCGCCGCTGCGCCAGTGAAGTGCCTGGCTGAAGCGCTCGATGCCGCTGATGATTGCGCGGGCCGGCTCGACAAGGGCTGCGCCATCAAGGGTCAGCACGAGCGGCCGCTTCGAGCGGTCGAAGAGCTGAAGGTTCAACGCGGATTCCATCTGGCTGATGGATTGCGAGATCGCAGGCTGGGTCAGGCCGAGCTGTTCGGCCGCCGCGCTCATTGTCCCCGAGCGCGCGATGGCGAGGAAGACTTCGAGCGAGCGGGCGGTGAGGCCGCCGCCGATGGAGAGGCGGTCCAGCGCGGCTTTGGCGGCGTCCTGAGGGGGCACTTGAGTACGACCCATTGCTAGGTTATAGTAAGTATAAGTCCATTTGTGGAGTGTGGCTTCGCGGGAGGAATTTGCCATGGCCGTCCAATCGGGGCCACGAACGCTGTTCGAGAAGGTATGGAACGAGCATGTCGTGGTGTCCTCGCCGCAGGGCGAGGAGCTGCTGTATGTTGATTTCAATTACATCAATGAGGGGCAATCCTTCCTGGCGTTCGACCAGTTGCGGCTGGAGGGGCGCAGGAGCGCCCGGCCCGAACAGCATCTGGCAGTGACGGACCATTACCTGCCGACGATCGGGCGGGAGGCGGGGTTGGCGAGGATCGCCAATCCGGAGATCCGCAACGTCGTGGCGATGATGGCGAACAACGCCACCGAGTTCGGTTTGCCGCTGATCCATATGCATCATCATCGGCAGGGCATCGCGCATGTGATCGGGCCGGAGCTGGGGATTTCCCAGCCGGGCATGCTGATCACGTGCAACAACTCGCACACGGCGACGCACGGCGCGGTGGGGGCGTGCGCGATCCCGGTGGGCGGGGGCAATCAGTTACGGCATGTCGTTGCCACGCAAACCGTGTGGATGAAGCGTCCGAAGACCATGCGCATCACGATCGATGGTGCTTTGGGACCGATGGTGACGGCGAAGGACGTGATCCTGTCGATCATCCGGCAGATCGGCATCGGCGGCGGGGCCGGGTACGCGGTGGAGTACGCAGGCTCGACCATTCGCGCGATGTCGATGGAAGGGCGGATGACGATCTGCAACATGTCGATCGAAGGCGGCGCGCGGATCGGCATGATCGCGCCGGATGAGGTGACATTCCAGCACCTGGCCCAGTGCGAGCGGGCGCCGAAGGGGGCGCAATGGGAGCAGGCGCTGGCGTATTGGCGGACGCTGCCGACGGATGACGGGGCGGTGTTCGACCGGGAACTCACGCTGGATGCGGCAACGTTGGCGCCGATGGTGACATGGGGAACCAGCCCCGAAGATTGCGCGCCGATCGACGAGACGGTGCCCGATCCGGACAGTTTCGACGATCCGGAGCGGCGGCGGCACGTGATGCGGGCGCTGGAATACATGCAGCTGACGCCACGCATGAAGCTGTCCGAGGTGCGGATCGACCGCGTGTTCATGGGCTCCTGCACCAACAGCCGGATCGAGGATCTGCGGGCGGCAGGCTGCGGTGCTGAAGGGACGCAAGGCGGCGGTGCCGGGCATGGTCTCGGCCGGATCGAGCGAGGTGAAGCGCCAGGCGGAACGTGAGGGGCTGCATCGCATCTTCCTGGATGCCGGGCTGGAATGGCGGGATTCTGGTTGTTCCATGTGCAACGGATCGAACGGGGAGATCGTCGCGCCGGGGCAGCGCTGCGCGTCGACCACCAACCGCAATTTCGAGGGGCGGCAAGGGCGTGCGGCGATGACGCATATCATGAGCCCGGCGATGGTGGCGGCGGCTGCGGTGGCGGGACGCTTGACCGATGTGCGGCGGATGGGGGGTGCTGCGTGATGCGGCCGTTCACCGTATTGACGTCTTCCGCCGTGCCGCTGCCGATCGCGAAGATCGATACCGGCATGATTTTTCCGGGCCGCTACATGCGGCGCCATCGGCGCCCGGGGCACGATTACAGCGAGGCGTTCCTGCACGATATCCGCTTCGACGAGCATGAGCGCCCGCGTCCCGATTGTCCGCTGAACGATCCGGATTACGGCAAGCCGGAGATTTTGCTGACGGATGTGGATTTCGGCTGTGGCTCGTCGCGTGAGGGTGCGGCGTATGCTGTTATGGATTATGGGTTCCGCGCGCTGATCGGGCCGAGCTTCGCCGAGATATTCTACGACAATTGCCTGCAGAACGGCATCCTGCCGGTGGTGCTGGATGAGGCGATCGTGCACCGCTTGTGGGAGGCGGTACAGCGGAGCAAGGGCGCCGCAATAACCATCGACCTGCCGAATCAGGTGGTGATCGACACGCAAGGCGAGCGCCATGGATTCGAGATCAATCCGCTGCGCAAAGACCGGCTGATCAACGGCCAGGATGATATCGACGTGACGCAGAGCTACGCGGCGCAGATCGCAGCGGTCGAGGCTCGGCGGCGCGCCGCCTATCCGTGGCTGCCGGTCACCAGTCAGGCCTGATCGCTTACTACGACGTCAAAAGGAGGCCGATGAACGGCCCGGACCAAAGGAAAGGAAACGAGATGGAGGGAATTCTCCGCAACCGATGGATCCGCGTACAGGGCGTCGCGATGGTCCTGTATATATTTTCGCAGATCGACAAGGCGAATATCGCCGTCGCCTATCCAGGAATCCGCGGTGAGCTCGGGCTGACAGCGGCTGCGGTCGGATTCGCCACGGGGATGTTCGCCTGGGGTTATCTGGTGTTGCAGATCCCGGTGGGACGGCTGACCTCGGCGTGGAGTGCCAAGCGGACCATTCTTATTCTTTGTGCGTGTTGGTCGATCGTGGCTGCCAGGTACAGCGTTGGTGCAAACCGAGACGCAGCTCATCGTCAATCGCTTCGTGCTGGGCATGTCGGAAGGCGGGATTTTGCCGGCCGTCGTTGTCGTGATGCGCGCGTGGTTCACGCAGCGGGAACGGGCACGCGCCAATCTGTCGCTGTTGGGTACGCCGATCGCGCTGGCGATCGGCAACTCGGTGTGCGGTTTCGCGGTCAGCGTGGTGGGCTGGCGGTGGATGTTTGTGGTGACGGCGATCCCGTCCTTGCTGTGGTGCCTGGTGTGGTGGTGGGCGGTGGAAGACGACCCACGGGATGCGCGTTGGCTTGATCCTGCGGTGAAAGGTGAGCTGGTGGCTGAGCTGGAGGCGGAGGCACGAACGCAGCCGGCGGATGGCGAACGTCATTGGCTGGCAGCGATGTGGCATCCGACCGTGGTCATCCTGGCGGTCTATAATCTGCTCGGGCTGACCGCGCTGTGGGGGCTGACGTTCTGGCTGCCGACGCTGATCGTGGAGCAGGGGCGAAGGATCGGGATGGCGGGGCTGCTGGCGGCGGTGCCGTATGTGGTGGCGGTCGTCATGACGTATTTCATCTCGGCCAGCTCCGACCGCATGCAGGAGCGCCGCTGGCATCTGATCATTCCGACCGTGCTGGCCGGCGTGTTCATGGTGGCGATCGGGTTCATCGGTGAGAGCCACATCACGCTGCTGCTAATCTGCGCGAGCCTGACATTCGGGCTGTGGTTCGGGCGGATCACGATCTACTGGATCATGGTGGCCGACGCGGTGCCGAAGGGCTGCGCGGGACCCAGCATGGCGCTGGCGAATGGCGTGGGAAATCTTGGCGGGTTCGTCGGGCCGTGGATGTTCGGACTGCTGCGCGGTTATTCGGGCGGTTTCAACAGCGCAATGCTGTGCGCAGGCGCGCTGTATATTGCCGCCGGGTTGCTGGCGACGACGGTGCGTGCACGCCCGGCGGAGCGATCCGGCGCGGCCCGCATTGCCGGGGGCGTGTCGCTGACTCCTGGACGGTAATAAAAGTCAGCCCAGTTTCACGCCGAGATCGCCGGCCAAATCCTGGATGAACTGCCAGGCGACGCGTCCCGACCGCGCGCCGCGCGTGACGGACCACTCGTTGGCGCGTGCGTGCAGCGCTTCCGGTTCGATCGGCAGGCCGTAGGCCGCCGCATATCCGTCCACCATAGCGAAGAAGATTTCCTGATCGCAGTTGTGAAAGCCGATCCACAGCCCGAAGCGATCCGAGAGCGAGACCTTCTCCTCGGTTGCCTCGGACGGATTGATCGCGGTGGAGCGTTCGTTCTCGATCATGTCGCGCGGCATCAGATGGCGGCGGTTGGAGGTGGCGTAGAACAGGACGTTCTCCGGCCGTCCCTCAATGCCGCCTTCCAGGATCGACTTCAGCGCCTTGTAGTCGGAGTCCTCACGCTCGAACGACAGATCGTCGCACAGGATCAAACAGCGGTGTGGCACGGTGCGGAGAAGGTGCAACAGGGCGGGGAGGGTGCCGACGTCCTCGCGATGGATTTCGATGAGCTTGAGGCGGCTGTCCTGTTGCTGGACGGCGACCGCATGGACGGCCTTCACCAGCGAGGACTTGCCCATGCCGCGCGCACCCCAAAGCATGGCGTTATTGGCGGGCAGGCCGCGGGCGAAGCGCAGGGTGTTTTCCAACAGGAGCGCCTTCTGACGGTCCACCCCCTTCAGGAGATCGAGCGGAACGCGGGAAACCCGGTCCACCGGGGTCAGGTGCGCGGGGGAGGGGTGCCAGACGAAGGCCTCGGCCGCTTCGATATCGGCGTGGTCAGGGGGAGGCGGTGCCAGACGTTCCAGCGCCCTGGCGATGCGTTCGATCTCAGCGAGCAGACTGGGGTCCATGCGGGGTCCTTCAACCGGCGGCCCGCACGCTCTATGGTCCCGCCCCTCGCACCGCAACCCGGGCAAGCGGCCCGACAGGACAGGTATGCTGATCTCGGAAGCCTACGCACAGGCGCTGGGCGGAGGATTGGGCAATGCGGCCCAGTTCCTTCCCCTCGTCCTTATCTTCGTCGTCTTCTACTTTCTGCTCATTCGTCCGCAGCAGCAGAAGCAGAAGGATCAGAAGCAGATGCTGGCCGCGATCAAGCGGGGCGACCGGGTTGTTACCGGCGGCGGTATCGTCGGCGTGGTGCAGCGCGTGCCCATGACCACCGACAAGGACGGCAATCAGATCGCCGCGTCGGAGATCGAGGTGGAGATCGCACCCAATATCCGTGTGACCGTGGTGCGGGACACGATCACCGCGGTCATTCGGCCCACCGTCGCGAACGATACCAAGCCAGCGAAGAAGGCATCGTGACGGTCAGGCCGGCCGCAAACCACGCCAGCGCAAGTATCTGCGGCACGAGATTGAGATCGAGCGCCACCTCATAGGCCACCGCCGGCGAGTGGCCACTGACTGACGGCCAGAAAGACAGGACCAGACCCAGGCCGCTTTGGATGGCGAAGGCGCCGCCGATGTGCATCACATTCAGCGCGGCATTGGCTCGACCCGTCAGCTCCTGCGGGAACATTTCGCGCAACGCCGCGTAGCTCAGCACCGTGGCGCTTCCTGCCGTAGCAATCACGATCCAGGGCAGCAACGGCGGGACGTGGATGCGCGACGCCAGGAGGGCCTGTGCGATCATTGACAGCACGGCCACGGTGGCCAGCAGATCGCGGGGCCGCAGACCGAACCGCCGTATCGCGTTGGCCAGCACGCCGAGCCCCAGCGCGCCCGCGCACAAAGCAAGTGCCATCACGAACAGCGTCGCGACCATGCGCTGCTGGTTCAGTCCTGCTACGTCCGTCAGCCACGGACCGGCCCACAACCCCTGCAGCGCGAAGGATGTGCCGATGCAGCCGGTGGAGAGCGGCGCGAGGCGCCAGAAGCGCTTGTCACGGTAGATGTCGATCAGGCGGCCGGTGGCGTGCGGCATTCTCGTTGCGTCGGTTCGCGGGTGCCGCGCGGTGAGTGCGATGAAAACCGCACTTGCTGCCGTGGCGATCGCCAGCAGCGCGAACAACGCGCGCCAGTCGATCCAGTCCATCACAACCTCGGCCGGTGCGGTCGCGGACAGGGCGCCGAGCGCGCCGAGCATGACCAGCATGCCATTCGCCAACGCTACGCGCTCTTTCGGCACAACCTGGGCAATCGCTTTCAGCCCCGCCATCAGTGCGGCGGCCGATCCCAGCCCGATGAGTGCTCGGCCAATCGCCAGCGTGCCGAAATGTTGTCCGGCGGCGAACAGCGCCGCGCCGACCGCAGCCAGCGGCAGCATAATGATCTGGATGCTGCGTGGTCCGTAGCGATCGAGCGCAACGCCAACCGGAAGCTGGGCGATGGCGAAGGTGAAGAAGTAGGCGGCGGTGAGCAGGCCCAGATTCGCCGGCGTGAGTTGCATCTCGGCAATCAGGGGCGCGGAGATCAACGCACCGATGGTACGGAACAGGTAGGACAGGTAGTAAGCGAAGGCGAAGGGCAGGATCACCCAAACCATCGCCGGGCCGAATGCCGGGATACGAGAGTCAGTGGACATGAATCTGACCTCCCTCGCTTTGTGCGAAGGAGGTCAGCATGAGGATCAGTTGCTGTGTGACGCTCTGAAAGGCTTCAGAGTCAAATGTAACTGAATTGGCGCCTGGTCACTCCCAGTGGGCGGGACGCCAGACGTTGCGCTGAAGGCGCGGGTCCCATCCCCAGTGGCCGGGGACGTAATGACCCCATCCGGGCTGGCGAACCACATACGCGCCGCCGACCCACACGTAAGTCCCACGGTCCCACTGCCAGTGGCCAGGCCGCCAGACGTAGCCGGCGCCCGGGGGTGGGGGTGGTCTGGGCTCGTAGCGGGGCGGCGGCACGGGTGGGTAGGCGCCGGGCGGCGGCGGCCGACCATAGGGCGGTGGTGGTGGCGCATACTGCGCGACGGCGGGCGCCGCGGCGGCGGCGGCCAGTCCCGCCAGGCCAAAGACGAAAAGACGGCGAGTCTGCATGCGGTTGGGGCTCCTTGGTTGTGCGGAGCAGGATTCACGCGCTCCGACCTGCGGCCTCGCGCGATCCTGCTGCTTGATTTTGCAAGAGCGGGATTCACGCGCTCCGACCTGCGGCCTCCCACGATCCTGCTGCTGTGCGCCGAATCCATGTGCCGATTCGGCCCGTCCACCTTGGCGCTTTTGTGGCCCGTTGCCGGTCAGATATCGGCGTAGGTGTGCTTCTCGGCCGCGCCGCCCGGATGGGTGACGGCGCCTAGATGCGCCGGCCCGACGAGTTGCGCATATTTCCAAATCGCGCCGGAGCCGTAGATGGTTTCACGCGGTTTCCAGGCGGCGCGCCGTGCGACGAGTTCGGCGTCGGAGAGCTGCACGTCGATCGATCCCTTGTCGGCGTCGATGACGATCTTGTCGCCGTTGCGCAGGAGGGCGATCGGACCGCCGACGGCGGCTTCAGGGCCAACATGGCCGATGCAGAAGCCGCGCGTGCCGCCGGAGAAGCGGCCGTCAGTGATCAGGGCCACGTCCTCACCCATGCCCTGGCCGTAGATCGCGCTGGTGGTGGAGAGCATTTCGCGCATGCCCGGGCCGCCCTTGGGGCCCTCGTAGCGGATGATGATGACGTCGCCCTTCTTGTAGGCGCGAGACTGCACGGCGGCGAAAGCGTCTTCCTCGGAATCGAAGCAGAGTGCGGTCCCTTCGAAACGGCGGTGCTTCGTGCCCGCGACCTTCACGATGGCGCCGTCAGGAGCAAGGTTGCCGCGGAGGCCTACCACGCCGCCGGTGGGGGAGAGTGCGCGCGAAACGGGGTAGACCACGTCCTGGTCGGTGGGGAAGCGCACATCCTTCAGGTTCTCGGCCAGCGTCTTGCCGGTGACGGTGATGCAGTCGCCGTGCAGCAGCCCGGCATCGAGGAGCGCCTTAAGGATGACGGGGATGCCGCCGATGCGATGAACGTCGAGAGCGACGTATTTCCCGCCGGGCTTGAGGTCGGCGATGTACGGCGTACGGCGCATGATCGCGACCACGTCGTCCATGGTGAAGCGGATACCGGCTTCATGCGCCATGGCGGGCAGGTGCAGCCCGGCATTGGTGGAGCCGCCGGTGGCGCCGACGCAGACGGCGGCGTTTTCGAACGCCTCACGCGTGGCGATGTCACGCGGACGCAGTTGGTTCTCGACCAGGGACATCAATACCCGGCCGGACTCGACGGCGAAGCGATCGCGCTCCTCATACGGAGCAGGCGAGCCGGCGGAGCCGGGAAGGGCGAGGCCGATCGCCTCACTGACCATCGCCATGGTGTTGGCGGTGAATTGGCCGCCGCAGGCGCCGGAGGAGGGGCAGGCGACGCATTCGAGTTCGTGCAGTTCCTCATCGGTCATCTTGCCGGCGGCGTGTTGTCCGACCGCTTCGAACACGTCCACCACCGTGACGTCGCGGTCCTTGAAACGGCCGGGGAGGATGGAACCGCCATACATGAAGACGCTGGGAATGTTCAGCCGCAGCATGGCCATCATCATACCGGGCAGGGATTTATCACAGCCGGCGAGGCCGACGAGCGCGTCGTAGCAATGGCCTCGGACGGTGAGTTCGACGGAGTCCGCGATCAGATCACGCGAGACCAGGGAGGCTTTCATGCCCTGGTGGCCCATGGCGATACCGTCGGTGACGGTGATGGTGGTGAATTCGCGCGGGGAGCCGCCAGCCTCGGATACGCCCTTCTTCACCGACTGGGCCTGACGGGACAGCGCGATGTTGCAGGGTGCGGCTTCGTTCCAGCAGGTGGCGACGCCGACCAGGGGCTGATCGATCTCGTCCTGCGTCATGCCCATGGCGTAATAGTAGCTGCGATGCGGGGCGCGATCCGGCCCGACCGAGACATGGCGGGAGGGAAGTTTCGACTTGTCCCAACGTTTCGTCAGCACTTTCAACTCCTTGGTCGCGATTGGGGGGCGTTTATGCGGCAAGCGCCGGGTGAACGCCACATAGCGCCCCTAACGGGTCAAAGGCGTCGGGGCGGATAGAAGTCGGCGACGTTAAGGGAGATTCCCGGCGGGTCGAGCTGAAGCTCACCGTCCGTGCGGATTCGGGTGATGATCGCCGCGTCGCGCGCGTAATGCACCACCTGCGGCGCGTCGGCGCGGATCACCAAGTAATGGCACAGGCTGTCCAGCGTGAAATAATCCGCCAGCTTGCGCCCAGTATCGACCGAGCGCGTCGAAGGCGAAAGAACCTCCACGATGATGACCGGATGCGGCGCGGCGACCTCGTTGCCGTCGACCCGGTCCCCGCAAGTCACCACCGCATCGGGTTCGTAATCCCTGTGTTCGCCGATCTCGACAGTGATGCCGTCCGGCAGAGCCTCACAATCCAGCCCGACCTCTTCTATGGCCCGGTCCAACGCACGCCAGACACGCCCTTTACCCCGAGCGTGATTGGTCCGCTCGGGCGGCATGGCAATCACCTCGCCATCCACCCACTCGAACCGTCCACGCGGCTGAGCCTCAGCCCAGCGCCGATACGCCGCTCGATCCTCGAACCTTAGCTTGACAGGGGTAGCCTCGCTCATGCCGTGCTTATATGGCCCAGCAACCGAAACGGTGAAACCAGCCCTATGTCCGAAGCCCCTGGTCATCCCGGCATCCCCGGCCGCTGGACCTCCTCGGCCAAGTCCGGCGTCGGCACGTCTCTGTCCGCCACCAGCCGGGTGTGGTTCACGCTCAGCCACGGCATCCTGAATGAGATCTACTATCCGCGCGTTGACGAGGCCTGCACCCGTGATTTCGGCCTGATTCTGTCGGACGACTCCGGCTTCTTCGCCGAAGAGAAGCGGGACTGCACATTCCAGGTGGAGACGCTGGAAGACGGCATTCCTTGCTTCACGCTTACGAACACCCATCGCGACGGCCGTTTCCGGATCATCAAGCAGATCGTGACCGATCCGCGGCATGACACGCTGCTGATGCACACCCGGCTCGAAACGACCGGCGATCCCCTGAACGTTTTCGCCCTGCTCGCGCCGCATCTGGTCAATGCGGGCGCCAACAACTCCGCCTGGCTGGGCGACTACAAGGGGCAGCCGATGCTGTTCGCCAGCGGAAATGGCACGTTCCTAGCGCTTGCCTCGGACCAGCCGCTTCTCGCGCGGTCGGTCGGATTCGCAGGCGTATCGGACGGCTGGCAGCTGGTGCGCGCAACCGGGCATCTGCCGCAATATGACAGCGCCACTGACGGCAATGTCACACTGACAGCCCAGCTCACGATGGTTGCAGGCGCTCCGACCTGTACGGCGATAGCCTTCGGCCGCAGCGCAGCGGAGGCTGGCCACCGCGCCCGGGCTTCGCTGCTGCGCGGATATCCCGAGGTGCAAGAGGAATACGCCGCCGCTTGGCGCGCCTGGCAGGCGCCGCTGAAATCCCTCGATCGGCGCATGGGCGCGCGCAACACGTACCGCGTCAGCACCGCCGTACTGCGCAGCCACGAAAGCCCGAACTTTCCCGGCGGTCTCATCGCCAGTCTTTCGATCCCCTGGGGGTTCGCCAAGGGGGACGACGATCTGGGCGGATACCACCTCGTGTGGCCGCGCGACCTCGCGGAAACCGCCGGCGGGTTCCTGGCCTGCGGCTCACCGGATGAGGCGCTGCGTGTGTTGCACTACCTGCGCGCCACGCAGGAAGCGGACGGCAGTTGGCCGCAGAACTGCTGGCTGGATGGCACGCCTTACTGGACCGGGTTGCAGCTCGATGAATGCGCCTTTCCCATCGTGCTGGCGGATCTCGCGATAAGGACCGGCGCGTTGCCGCTGCCGCGCATGCGGGAATTCTGGCCGATGATGCGCAAGGCCGCGGGTTTTGTGCTGCGCCACGGGCCGATCACCTCCCAGGATCGGTGGGAGGAGAATGCCGGATACACACCGTTCACCCTCGCCGTCGAAATTGCCGCTCTCCTGATCGCGGCGCGTATCGCCGAGCACATGGACGATGGCGTCGATGCACAGGTGCTGCGCGACACGGCGGACGCATGGAACGATCAGATCGAGGACTGGCTGTATGTAAAGGACGCGCCGTTATGCCGGGAGTGCGAGGTCGAGGGCTACTATGTCCGGGTTGCGCCCAACCTGGAGAATGAGGCGCAGGCCGCTCCGTTCAACGTGGTCCCCGTGCGCAACCGCAGCGGGGGTGACAGTGTCCTGCAAGCCGACATGCTGGTCAGCACCGATGTGCTGGCCCTTGTGCGCTTCGGCCTGCGTGCCGCCGACGATCCGCGGATGGTCAACACCGTGAAGGTGATCGACCATCTTCTGAAGGTCGATCTGCCGCCCGGGCCGGTCTGGCGGCGTTACAACGATGACGGCTATGGCGAGCGTGCCGACGGCAGCCCATTCAACGGCACCGGCATAGGCCGCGCATGGCCGCTGCTGACCGGAGAACGCGCGCATTACGAACTCGCGGCAGGCCGCCGCGCGGAGGCGGAGCGTCTGCTCGCCACGCTTGAAGCCTGCTCCAGCGACGGCGGATTAATCCCAGAGCAGGTGTGGGATTCGCCGGCAATCCCGGAGCGGGAACTGTTTCCGGGACGGCCCAGCGGATCGGCCATGCCGCTGGTATGGGCCCATGCCGAGCACTTGAAGCTGATACGCTCCCTCGCCGAGGGCGCAGTATTCGATCTGCCGCCGATCACGCACAGCCGCTACGTCAAGCAGCGGAACAAACCGCGTTGTCTGGTGTGGCGGCCGGACTGGCAGAGCCACTCGGTGCCCGCCGGGCGGGTGCTGCGGATCGACCTGTCAGGCCCTGCGACGGTTCGCTGGAGCGTGGATGGATGGGCCACCATGACCAATATCCAGACACGCGACACGGGGCTGGATATGGAGGCATGCGAGCTTCCGACCGATACGCTGAAACCGGGGAGCCGGATCGTTTTCACCTGGCGCTGGCGGGATGGAAGATGGGCCGGGCGGGATTACGAAATTACGGTGACCTGACAGGATCAGACCGCGGCTAACCGCGCCAGCGTTGCCGTCAGCACACGCGTGCCGGCGGCGAGTTGCTCGGGCGATGAATACTCCGCCGGATTATGACTGATCCCGCCGCGGCACGGCACAAAGATCATGCCGGTCGGGCAGATGCCGCTGGCAAGCTGTGCGTCGTGGAACGCTCCGGAGGGCAGGCGAATGGAGCGCAGCCCCAGCGTCTCGGCGGCGCGCGCCACGGCGTCCACCACGATGGGAGAAAAGGCGATCGGCTGGGCGTGGAATGTCTCAGTCACCGTCGCCGTGCAGTGACGCACCGCGTCGCGCACCGTGGTGTCGATCGCGTCGCCGCGGGTGCGAAGCACGGCCGCATCCGGGTGTCGCAGATCGATCGAGAATGTCGCGCGGTTGGCAACCGAGTTTGAGCTATTCGGCTCGATGGCGATGCGGCCGATGGTGAAGCGCAGCTCGTCCGCCGGATCGAGCATCAGCGCGTTCAGCGCGGTAATGGCGTGCACCATATCCTGCATCGCGTCCTTGCGCAGCCCGAGCGGCGTTGTGCCCGCATGGGCCGTTTCCCCCGATATCGTCACGGTGAACCAGCGGCTGCCCTGGATGCCGGTCACCACGCCGATGTCTATCCCCTCCGATTCCAGCCGTGGTCCTTGCTCGATATGCGCTTCCACGTAGGCGTGCGGACGGCTGCCCAGCGGGCGCTGCTTCAGGTCGCTTTCGGCGGCCAGATGCGCGGCAAGGGCATCGGCGAAGCGCACGCCGTCAGGGTCGCGGACGTCAGCGAATGACTCGATCGGCCGCGTGCCGCTCCATGCCATGCTGCCCATGCAGCCGGGTGCGAAGCGTCCGCCTTCTTCGTTGGTCCAGGCCACCACTTCGATCGGGTGCCTGGTGCGGACGCCGGCGTCGTGCAGTGCGTTGATTGCCTCCAGACCGGCGATCACACCGTAGATGCCGTCGAACCGTCCGCCCTGCGGCTGCGTGTCCATATGGCTGCCGGTGAGAACCGGCGCCGTTCCGGGATCGGTGCCCTCGACGCGGAGCCAGAGATTGGCCGCTGCGTCCACGGACACGGACGCGCCGATTCTCTCCGCCCAATCGATGAGCAGGCGGCGGGCCGTCCGGTCGTCCTCGGTCAGGCATGCGCGGTTGACGCCGTGATTGGGAATGGCGCCGATGCGCGCCATTTCCATCAGCCGGTCCCACTGGCGCGCCTGGTTTACCGCTGCCGCGGCGATGGTTGCTCCGTTATCCATCCGGTTATCCTCCCGTGGCGCGTGCCCCTGTGATTGACCCGGCGCATTCGGGCGGCTAGGTTTTACACATGCGCTCGATCATGTTCGCAGCGAACTGGTGGTGGCCCGTCTAGGAACGGACGGCCGCGCATGATGTGTCAACAGGCCGTCCCGGGATTGGGGCGGCCTTTATAGTTTCGGCAAGGCGCACGCACCGACCCGGACCGCCAAGCCGGAGTTGGTCTTATGTCCAGCGACTCATACCGAACCAATGGCGGCATCACCGTCCATCGTGATGCCGAGACACTGGCTTGTCCGTATGACCTGACGTCCCTCGCGCGGAAGTTGGATGTTCGGCGCGGCGTCTTGCTCTCCTCCAGCTATGAGTATCCCGGACGCTATACGCGCAGAGATATGGGATTCGTCGATCCGCCCCTGATGCTGACAGCTACGGGGCGATGTTTTTCGGTCGTGGCGCTCAACCCGCGCGGCGAGATCTTGCTGCCACCGATCGCGCGCTTGCTGAGCCGGATGCAGGCGCTTTTGGCAGTGCAGGTGGGTGCCACGTCCATCGAAGGCGAGGTGCGTGCTGCGGTGGATCGCTTTCCGGAAGAACTGCGCAGTCGCCAGCCAAGCGTTTTTTCGGTGCTGCGTGCCGTGGTCAGCCTGTTCGGATCGCGGGAGGACGCACATCTCGGGCTCTACGGTGCATTCGGCTATGATCTGGTGTTCCAGTTTGAGCCGATGCAGCTGCGCCTGCCGCGTGCGAGCGACCAGCGGGATCTCGTGCTGTTTCTGCCTGACGATCTGCTGATCGTCGATCATGCTCGTGGCTCGGCGAGCAGGGTCCGATACGACTTTGTGGTGGATGGCCGCTCGACGAAGGGCTTGGCACGGGCGACAGAGGCCGTTCCGTACAGCACGAACCTGGCTGGTGAAGCGCCTGCCGAAAGCGACCACGCACCGGGTGAATATGCCGCTATGGTGGAGCGAGCGCGGGCTGCCTTTGCGCGCGGCGACTTGTTCGAGGTCGTGCTGGGGCAGCTTATGTCCGCGCCTTGCCCCGAAGCACCGAGCGAGATCTTTCGGCGTCTGTGCAGGACCAATCCAGCGCCATACGGTGCGCTGATCAATCTCGGCGAGGGTGAGTTCCTTGTATCCGCCTCTCCGGAGATGTTCGTTCGGGTCCAGGGGAGCCGCATCGAGACGTGTCCCCTCTCGGGTACGATCCGTCGTGGTGTCGACGCGCTGGAAGACGCCGAACGCGTCCGGGAACTGCTGAACTCCGCGAAGGACGAATCCGAACTGACGATGTGTACTGATGTCGATCGTAACGATAAGTCACGGATCTGCGAAGCGGGCAGTGTTCGGGTGATTGGCCGCCGGCAGATCGAGCTTTACTCGCGGCTGATTCATACGGCCGATCATGTGGAGGGGCTGCTTCGCCCTGAATACGACGCGTTGGATGGATTTCTCAGTCATGCCTGGGCCGTGACGGTCACCGGCGCGCCGAAGCCTGGTGCGATCGCCTTCATCGAGGCCGAGGAGAAGAGTGCGCGTCGTTGGTACGGCGGTGCCATCGGCAGAGTGACGTTCGACGGCAATATCGACACAGGGCTGACGCTGCGCACGATCCGCATGAAGGATGGAATCGCAGAGGTGCGGGCGGGCGCGACGCTGCTGCACGACAGCGACCCCGATGAGGAGGAGAAGGAGACGCGTCTCAAGGCCGCTGCGATGTTTACGGCGATCTCCGTGCCCCTTCGGCCGTCTTCGCCGGCTGTTCCGGTGGCCGCGAAAAGCGGGCGAGGCAAGCGCGTCCTGTTGGTGGATCATGAAGACAGCTTCGTGCACACACTGGCCGGCTATTTCCGCACGGCTGGCGCCGACGTCATCACGCTGCGGCCTGATCTCGCCAGGGAAAGCCTGGCGCAGGGAGCGGCGGTTGATCTGGTCGTTCTGTCGCCGGGCCCGCGTCGTCCGTGTGATTTTGCCATGGGCGAGACGCTGGACCTGGCGGTGGGGGGTGCGTTGCCGGTGTTCGGGGTCTGCCTCGGCCTTCAGGGAATGGTCGAGTATTTCGGCGGCACGCTCGATACGCTTTCCCGGCCGATGCACGGCAAGCCGTCAGAGGTTCATGTGCTCGGCGGACGATTGTTGTGTGGACTGCCGCGGCGGTTCGTCGCCGGTCGCTACCATTCGCTTGTCGCGCGCCGCGCGATCCTGCCACGCGAGTTGGAGATCACGGCGGAGACGTCTGACGGCGTGGTTATGGCCGTCGAGCACAGGACATTGCCGATGGCCGCGGTGCAGTTCCATCCGGAGTCGCTCATGACTCCGGAGGTCGTCGGCGCCCGCCTGATCGATAACACGCTCGGTGCGCTGGTTCATTACGCCGATGCGGTTGCGGAGGAGGCCGTCTGCGAGACCCGAGGGGTGTTAAACCACTCCATCCGCCCGCAGCGCCGCAATCTGCGCCGCTGTGTAACCTAACTCGCGGAGCACCGCGTCGGTATCTGCGCCGAGCGCCGGTACGCCGCCCATGCGCGCCTCCACGTCCTCGAACGTCACCGGCGGCAGCATCGCGCGTGCATGGCCGCCGGGTATCCCCACGTCCCGCCAGCGCTCACGCGCGGCCAACTGCTCATGCTCCCACACGTCCTTGGGCGTGTTCAGCCGACCGTTCGCGATGCCCGCGTGGTCCAGGAGCGCCACTACCTCCCCGCGGATCATCCCGGCAAAGGCGGCTTCGATGATTGCGGTCAGCGCCGCCCGGTTGTCGCGCCGTGCATGGTTGCTGCTGAAACGGGGATCGCCCGTCAGCTCCGGCTGCCCCAGCACGGTCGAGCAGAACGTCGCCCACTCCCGCTCATTCTGCAGGCCGAAGATCACCTGCCCGTCCTTCACGCGGTGCGCGCCGTATGGAGCGAGCAGCGGATGACTGGTGGGCGAGCGCGGTGTCTCCGTGCCGGCGTAGCCCCAGCGCAGCACTGACGGCATCATCCATTCGACCAGCGCATCCAGCATCGCCACGCTGACATGTGCGCCAGCGCCGGTCCGCTCCCGACGCAGCAACGCCGCCAACACGCCGGATTGCGCGTACATGCCCGTGGCGATATCGGCGGCCGAGATGCCGACGCGCGACGGCTCCTCCGGTGATCCCGTTACGCTGATCAGTCCTGATTCTGCCTGAATGAGCAGGTCGTAGGCTTTCTTTTGGGCGAAGCGGCCGCTTTCGCCGTAGCCGGTGATGTCGCAGACAATTAATTGGGGATGCGACGGTGCCAGAGCTTGGTAGGAGAGACCCAGCCGGGACGCGGCGCCGGGTGCCAGGTTCTGCACCAGTACATCCGCTCGCCGCACCAGTGCGGCCAGTATCTCCTGCCCGGCCGGGCGCTTTACATCCAGCGTGACGCTGCGCTTGCCCCGGTTCAGCCAGACGAAGTGGCTCGACTGTCCCTGCACGAAACTATCGTAGCCGCGGGCGAAGTCGCCGCTTTTCGGACGCTCGATTTTAATGACCTCGGCACCGAGATCGGCCAAATGCCGCGTGCAGATCGGCGCCGCCACCGCATGCTCCAGCGCGAGGACGCGAGACCCCTGCAACGGCAGGGTGGAGTCACTCGTCATGCGACAGGCTGTAATAACCGCGCGCGTAGTAGATCAGCACGGCGCGGTCTGTGCCCAGCGCCACTGCCTCCACCAAGCAGAAGAACACGTCGTGGGTTCCCACCGTGACCACCTGGTCGATGCGGCAATCGAATGCCACGGCGGCATCTTCCAGGACCGGGCTGCCGGTCGCCAGTGTGGTCCACGCGGCTTCGTCGAACCGCGCGTCCACGGCGTGAGAGGTCAGCCCGGCAAAGATCGGCGACAGTGACTGCTGGCTGCCCGACAGCGTGTTGACACACAGCACGCCGTTGGCCTTGAACGCCGGATAGGAATCGTTGGCCCGGTTGGCGCAGACCAACAGCGTGGGCGGCAAATCCGTCACACTGCACATGGCGGAGGCGGTAAAGCCGGCCTTGCCCGCGGGGCCGTCGGTGGTGATCACGTTCACCGCCGCGCCCAGCTTGGCCATCGCCTCTCGATACGCTTGCTTCGAGACCGGCACGTCCGTTTCCTTGCCTGAACGTGCAGTATGCCGCCGCGGCGCGCGCTTCGCCACCGGGCGGGCTTTCGGGGAGCGGGGGCCTCGCCTACACTGCCGCGCAGCAAAACGGGTGGAAGCGGTCGAACAACGATGAGCAAGCACGTGGTGGCGATGGTGCGGGAAATCCCGCCAGGTGAACGCAAGCTGGTCACCGTGCGGGGCCGTCCGATCGCCATCTTCAATCTCGGCGGCGAATTCTATGGGCTGCTCAATCGCTGCCCGCACCAGGGCGGTCCGATGTGCGAAGGCGTATTGACGGGATTCATCGAATCCGACGAGCCGGGGACGTACCGCTACTCCCGTCCCGGCGAGATCATCCGTTGTCCGTGGCACGGCTGGGAGTTCGACATTCGCACCGGCCAGTCCTTCTGTGATCCCGAGAAGATCACGTTGCGGAATTACCCTGTGGAGGTCGCGCCGGGCCAGCGCGTGGTGCAGGGACCCTATGTCGCCGAAAAGATCCCCGTCACGGTCGAGGAAGACTACGTGGTCGTGGACGTCTGATCGGGACGGGTGTGGTGAACGAGCCTCAGGTCGCAGTGGTGATGGGGGTCTCCGGCAGCGGCAAGACGACGATCGCCAACGAGATCGCTGCCCGGCTCGGCTGGGGCGTCATCGAGGGCGACGCGCTCCACCCGGCCGCGAACATCGAGAAGATGAGCCACGGTATTCCGCTGACCGACGAGGATCGCTGGCCATGGCTGCGCGCCATCGCCAAAGCGATCGACGAGACTCTCGCCGGCCATCAATCCGCCGTCGTCGCTTGCTCGACGCTCAAGCGCAGCTACCGTGACATCCTGATCGGCCAGCGGCGCGACGTCGATCTGATCTATCTTAAAGGCTCCTTTGCATTGATCAGTGAACGCATGGCCCGGCGCAAAGGACATTTCATGCCGCCGGCCTTGCTCAAGAGCCAGTTCGACACGCTGGAGGAGCCGGACTGGACGAACACCCGATCGTGGCCGACGTGACACCACCGCCGGAGGCCATCGTGGATGACGTCATTGCGCAAATGCGCCAGCGGAGACTCGTGGCATGACTGAACAGTTTGCGATCTATCCCAGCCTGAAGAATCGTACGGTGTTCGTCACCGGCGGCGGCAGCGGCATCGGTGCGGCTGAAGTGTCGAATTTTGCCGCGCAAGGTGCTCGCGTGGCATTCGTGGACATCGCCGACGATCCGTCGCACGCGCTGGTCGAGCAGCTGAAATCGCAGGGTCATCCGGAACCTTATTTCCAGCACTGCGACATCCGCGATATCGCGGCGCTGCAGGCCGCAATCGGCAAGGCAGCGGACAAGCTCGGTCCCATCACCGTGCTGGTGAACAACGCCGCGCACGACCAGCGCCATAAATGGCAGGAGATGACGCCCGAATACTGGGACGATCGGATGGCGGTGAACCTGAAACACCAATTCTTCTGCATCCAGGCCGTGGCACCCATGATGGAGAAAGCGGGTGGCGGTTCGATCATCAATTTCGGCTCGATCTCCTGGCATGCGCTGCAGGGCAACATGCCGGCCTACACGACGGCGAAGGCGGCGGTGGAGGGGCTGACCAAGACCATGGCCCGCGACCTCGGCGCCGCGAATATCCGGGTGAATTGCGTGATCCCCGGCTGGATCATGACGCAACGGCAGATCGATCTGTGGCTGACGCCGAAGTCCGAGGCGAATCTGATGAAGGTGCAGTGTCTGAAGGAGAAACTTCAGCCGGCCGATGTGGCACGGCTGGTGCTGTGGCTTGCTTCGGATGACAGCAGGATGTGTTCGGCGCAGCTTTGGGTCGTGGACGCCGGCCGGATGTAGGCCCTGTCGGCGGTCTCGCTCAGCCGAGCCGCACTGTCGTTCCGCTTGCGGCCGCTCGCTTGACGGCAAGCGTTGCCTCCAGCGTGCGCGTTCCTTCCCGGCCGCTGATGATCGGCTCGGCGTTGCCGCGTACGACCTCGACGAAGTGCCGCATCTGCGCAGTGAGCGGATCGTGTTCCGGTATGAACATGCGTTCGCTCTGCAGCGGCGTCCGCCAGCCGTCGCCTGTATGGCTCCAGACGTCCAGGCGTGGAACGGTGATTGACGCCTCGGTGCCGCCGATCATGTAGCAGAACTGATCGGCGTGAGGGAAAGCCTTGTCCTCACCCGAGGTCATTTCCCAGCTCCAAGGCGCCGCGACTGTGTCGGAAATCGTCAGCGTGCCGAGCACACCGTTGGCAAAGTGCAGCACGATTGCCGCCGTGTCTTCGACTTCGAATCCCCGTGCGGCACTCGACTCTGTTGCTTGCACGCTGACGATATCGCCGCACAGATTCCGCACATCGTCGACGACGTGAATGAGATTGATCAGCACCACGCCACCGCCAGGGTTACGGCGCCAGGCATTGGTCCCATTGAAATAACCGGAAGGTTTGCGGAACCAGGACAGGCCATTCACCGCGATCAATCGCCCGAGCCGCCCGGACGCAATCACTTCCTTGGCGCGCTGAATGAGCGCACTGTGACGCCGGTGATGCCCCACCAGGATCGGCACGTGCGCTTGCTCCGCCGCCACGGTAAGCGCCAGCGCATGCTCCACATCGTCTGCGACCGGCTTTTCCAGCAGCATCGGCACCCCGGCGCGGACCGCTGCCATACCATTCGGGACGTGAAGTTGGTTCGGCGTTGCGATCACCACGCCGTCGGGCTTCGCTTCGGCCAGCAGAGTCTCGATGTCCGGCGTCCAAACCACACCCAACGCTTCTGCCTGTGCCTTCGATTGCGGAGCAGGATCGGCGATGCCGGCGAGCTGAGCTTCCGGTTCGTGCAGGACACGCTTGATATGCGCCTGACCGATCATGCCGGCGCCGACGACAGCGATGCGAACGGGTGTGGTCATGGGTTCCCCAGTTCGAGTGGTCGTTTTTCGGAGTTCGAGATGAGGACATCTCCCGAGCGCAGCCAAGGCCGAGGAAGTGTCGGCCGCAGATTCATGACCAATTTCTAACTACGCGTTACAAATCGGAGAATTATGACAGCCGCCACCTTTAACAAGTGCGACGCCCTGAAGCGGCAGTGGTCAACTATCGAAAATGTGACCGAGGCGATGTAAGTGGCAGAAACCGGGCTAGATGGCAGCGAAGACAGCCGAAGGCCACGCAGAACGAAACGAATAACAAATTGACACCCAATTACAGGCCGTCTAGGAGCCGGGCAGACGATCGTATGACCGATGGCCCCATAGGGGCAATAGAGCAGACGCAAATCCTGGAAGCGACCTTCCCCCGGCGGAGCCGGCGGGGACCACGAATCATTGTCCAATGGAGACGAGCAATGAGACATGTTGGTTCGGCGATCGGCGCGGCCCTGCTTCTTTCGGCCTTTGGGACTGCCGCTCACGCAGCAAGTTTCCTCAACATCATCGATCCAGCGAACCCGACGTTCACTCAGGCTCTCGGGATCAACGGATCCGGCACCATCGTGGGGTATGGCAACGCCACGAACTTCGATGGCTTCGTGCTTACGCTGCCGAGTAGTTTCACGCGGGAGAACTTTCCTAATCCATCTCCCCCGCCGACAACACTCTTTACCCAGGTGATCGGCATCGATGCGGCGGGAGACACGGTCGGATTCTACGTGACCAATCCGACTACCGGGAATACCAGTGGCTTCTTCAAGCCATTCGGCGGCTCCTTTACCACCGTCAATCAGCTAGGCTCGGTGTTCAATCAGTTGCTCGGAATCAACCAGAACGGGAATGAGATCGCCGGCTACTCGTCGTTCACCGATGTCACTGGGATGACGGGCCAGCAGGCATTCTCCCTGGCGGGCGGGGTCTATACTAACATCAATGCGCTGCTGCCCACCAATTTCAACAGCCAGGCGACTGGGGTGAACGACGCGGGCACCGTCGTCGGTTTCTATCAATATGATGCGACTGGGGATTTCTCCGCTTTCGAGGACATGGGTGGCACGATCAGCCCGTTCCAGTACCCAGGCTCGATGTCGACCCAGGCGCTTGGCATCAACGACCTTGGCGAGATCGTTGGTGACTACATCCTCAACGGCGAGATGTTTGGCTTCCTGGATGACGGCGGAACGTTCAGCACGATCAACCCATCTAGCGCGACCGCGTCGACGGCCAACGGGATCAATGACAGTGGAACAATCGTAGGGTTCTACACCAATGGCGCAGGCAACACGATCGGCTTCGTGACGCCGGCGCCCGAACCCGCATCGCTGGCACTGCTTGGCTCCGGGTTGATCGGTCTGGGCTTTGTGAGTCTACGCCGGCACCGTTCTCGCTGAACTCAGCCGACACTGAGCAAGACTAAAAACGGCGGCGCTGCACCTAGCGCCGCCGAAATTCTGTACGGGTCCGTAGATCGGATCAGGCTGTTGTTCGACCCGCGGCTCTGATCGTCCAAACCCCCGCTCTGGTCTTTTGCTTACCTGGGCCTTCCATTTCATAACAGGATCGGCGATGCGGCCAGTTGAGCTTCCCGCTCCTCGAACACACACGCATAATATGTGCTTGACCATCCGGCCGGCGCCGACGACCGCGACGCGAGCAGGTGTGGTCATCGCTTCCCACCGCGTCGATCTTTCGTTGGTGAGGCCTTATTCGAAATGCGATCTTAGCCTAGGGATGTTTGACGGCTGGGGCTGTTTCCCACGGAAGCATGGCTATCATCACTACCGAGGCGCGAATTATTCTCGCCATAGGTCGCGCCAATGCAGATTTTGCAAGTCGGGTTTCCTTTAACAAATGCAAAGTGGCGCTCACGCGGCAGCTTAATGCTAAAAACGTGATCGCGAGTGGCGTAAGTAGCTGAAACCAGGGTAAATGGCGGCCCAGACAGCTGGAGGTCATGCAAAATGAAACGAACGTTGATTGACTCCCCATTACACGGCATCTAGGAGCCGGATCGACGGTTCATTCTGTAAGAGCCACGGTCACCATTGGGACCTGCCCTGGCACGGCCGGTGGACCAACAATCATCGGCCAAAGGGAGACGAGTGATGAAACATATTGCTTCGGCCGTTGGCGCTGCCTTGCTCCTGTCCGCCGCCGGCGGCTCCGCTCATGCAGGCCTTATGTACAAAAGCATCGTCAACCTTGCTGATCCGACATTCAATCAAGAGCTAGGGATCAACAACGCCGGGGTGATCGCCGGTTACTTTGGCAGCGGGGGAATGGGGCATCCGAACAAGGGCTACACGACGGTGCCGCCGTACACCTCCTTCACCAACGAGAACTTCCCTGCTTCGGTGCAGACGCAGGTCACCGGACTCAACAACGTCGGAACGACCGTCGGCTTCTGGTCTGACACGAACCTTGGCGGCGGCGACAACAATTTCGGCTTCGTAGACCAGGGCGGCACCTTCACCGGCGTCAATAATCCTCATACCGGCTCGGGCCCCGCAATCAACCAGCTGCTCGGTGTCAACGACAGTAATGTGGCAGTCGGCTTCTATACCGATGCGGCGGGTGTTACCCACGGCTATACATACAATATCGGGTCAATGACGTTTTCGGCCGACATAAACGATCCGCACGCCGTCGGAAATACCACGGCAGCAGCGATCAACAATGCGGGCGAGATCGCTGGGTTCTACACCGACGCAGCCGGAAACTTTAACGGTTTCATTGATAACGGTGGTGTGTTCACCACACTCAATGCAGCGGGTGCGGTGGATACCACCCTTTTGGGCCTGAACAATAAAGGGGAGGCGGTGGGATTTGACATGGACGCCGACGGGCTAATGCACGGCATTGCCTGCAGCGTCATGGCCTTGACCTGCCAACAATTCGACGACCCGAACGGCATCGGCACGACGACCTTCAACGGCGTCAACGACCAGGGCCAGATTGTTGGCTTCTACGTGGACGGCGCTGACAACACGATCGGACTAGTGGCTACACCGGTTCCCGCACCCGCATCGCTTACGCTGTTCGGCTCTGGACTGCTCGGTCTGGCCATGGCGGGCTGGCGCCGGCGCCGTTCGCGCTGAACTGAACCTACGCTAAGCAAACGGCGGCGCTGCACCCAGCGCCGCCGAAATTCTGTACGGGGTCCGCAGATCAGATCAGGCTGTCGTTCGACCCGCCGCTCTGATCGTCCAAACCGCCGCCGCTCTGGTCATCCCAGCCGCCGCCCGCGTTCGGATCGACATTCCCCGGATCGGACCAGCTTCCCGGGTCCGGAGCTTGACCTTGCGACGGATCGGGCTGGTCCCACGTGCCTTGGTCCACATACCCCTGATCCGGCGGCACCGCGCCCTGATCGGGCGGCGTGGTCCACGAACCCTGATCCACATAGCCGGGGACCGGTGTAACCGGAGAACCCCATGGGCTTGCTAGGCCCGGGGCGAAACCACCGCCGAGACCCGCACCCTCGCGCGGGGAAAACATGTCGCGAATGGCGTCCGCGGCGAGCACGCCTCCCGCCACCCCGGCCGCCGTGGTCAGGGCCGAGCCAAGGAACCCAGATCCCTGCCGCTGGAAAACACCCGGATTGTAGTTCGGCGGGTATTGGGGCGTGGGCGGAGCGTATTGCTGCTGATAACCCGGCGGGGGGGCACCCTGTCCCCACGCCGGTGAGGCGCCGCCCGGACCTGGAGGCGCAGGCTGAGGACGGCCACCGCCGAACAGGCCACTGAAGAATCCGCCCCCCTGGTGCTGCTGGCCAGCCTGCTGCGCTGCTTGCTGCGCCTGCTGCAACGCCCCTTCCATCTGCTTGATCCGGTTCTGCGCCTCGGCCAGCGCATGCTCCTGCACAAACGCAAGCTGGGTCAGGCGATAGCGCGCGTCGGGATGCTGGTCGAACTGGTCGGCGATATAGGCATCCGCCTCCCGGTCGACCGGAGGCAGAGCCGGTGCCGTCGCCGGCACGGATGAACCGCCGCCCCACACCCCGGATGGAGCGGACGCTCCACCGACGCGAGCAATGAAGTCGGCGATGATTTTGCGTTCTTCGTCGGTCATTGGCCTGGCTCCTCCCCCGAAGCGGGCGGCACAAGTGTGGCGCAGCACATGGGACGGGGCAGGGGAAAAGTCCATGCTTGCTTCCGGTCGTGCGTCCGTCGCATCCACTATCGCCGCCTCATGCGGCGAACGTCAGGGGCAGGGCACGCGAATGGATCTGATGAGCAGGGCGAACCGCCCGTTTACGGGGATTGCGACGTTCTTGCGGGCGCCGGTCTGTGCGGATTTGGCGCAGCTCAACGCACCCATCGCTGTTCTGGGCGTCCCGTTCGATGAAGGCTCGCCCTTCATGCCCGGCAGCCGCATGGCGCCCCGGGCCTTGCGGGAACATTCGATGCGGTTCGTGGGTGGGGCTGGGGGCTTGTACAACCCTGAGACCCGTCGTTTTCTGCTCGCGGATGAATTGTCGAACGGTCTGATCGTCGATGCGGGCGATGTCGATATCCGCCCCACCGCGGTGGAGACCACGTTCGAGCTGATCACGTCATCTGTCCGCACGATCGTGCAACGCGGCGCGATGCCCGTGGTGTTGGGCGGCGATCATTCGATTACCTGGCCCGTGGTGCGCGCGTTCGACCAGCCCATCTACGTGCTGCACTTCGATGCGCACACCGATTACCTGCCGTTCGAACTCGGGCTGCGCTACACGAACAGCCACGCCTTTCGCCACATTACCGCGATGCCGAACCTACGCGGGCTGACGCAGATCGGCATCCGCAGTCTGCGCCACAGCCCGGCGCAGGTGGACGAGGTTGAGCGCGACGGCGGCCGCATCATCTGCATGGAGGAGTTTCGGCGTCTCGGCCCCGCTGGGGTCAGTGCGCATATTCCCGATGGCGCGGCGTGTTATGTCAGTATCGACGTGGATGCGATGGATATGTCGCTGGTGCCGGGCTGTGTCTCCGCTGAGCCGAACGGGATGACGTATCCTGAGCTGCGAGATGCGCTGGCGGCCATAGCATCGCGCCTGAAGGTAGTCGGGTTCGACTTCGTCGAGGTCAATCCGCTGCTGGATGTGGGTACCGGCGTCACCGCCTATCTGGGTGCGCACGTTGTGATCGAGTTTCTCGGCCATATCTGCAATTCGCCGATCTGGAAGTCGCGCGGTTGATCGAAACCGCACTCGCTATTGTCTGTCTGCTGATTTTCGTCGGCTCCAGCGTAGCCGGCACGTGGCTGCACGATCGCATCCAGGAACACCACCGGACCCACGAGGCGGTGGAATCGGTGCGCCTGATCGTGACGATCCTGGTGACCTTCGCCGCCTTGGTGCTGGGGTTGCTGGTGACATCGGCGAAGGACGATTTCGACCAGCATACTGCGCTGTATGAACGCTATGGCATCGACCTGGCGGAGCTTGACCGGCGGCTGGTGGAATATGGAGACCAAGCCAATCCGATTCGACATGTTCTGCGCAGCTATACCGCGGCGGTCTATGCCTTGAGCTGGCCGGACGAGCCGCGTCCGTCCGGTGACTATCCGACCCACATGCAGCCCGTTACGCCGGGCAGCGATGAGCTGGCCGGTCTGACCAACTTGATGGACCAAATGGACGATGCCATCGAGGATCTGCATCCCGCGGACGCCTACCATGAGCGGATCGCGGCACGGCTGCAGAGCCAGATCCATGTGGTGCGGGACGACCGCTGGCGAGTGATCGAGCGGTCGCAGTCGAAAGTGTCCACCATTTTCGTGGGTGTGCTGGTGATGTGGCTGGCGATCACCTTCGTGACCTTCGGGCTTGTTTCGCCCAATACGACGCTGGTGCACGTGACGGTGTTCCTGGCGGCGTTCGCCGTGTCGGCTTCGTTGTATCTGATCATGGATCTCTATACGCCGCTCGGCGGATTCATCACGGTTTCCAGCCGACCGTTTCAGGACGCGCTCTGGCACATGGATCATGTTCAGGGGAGGTGAGGGGTGGGGCGCTTGGCACGCCTGATCCGCGCGCTTCTGACCGTGGCCGGCGCCGTCGCTTATATCGGGCTCGCGGTTGCGGGCGAAGGCAGCTTTGCACGATTCGCGTCTCAGCCAGCGCTTCTTGTGCTGGCGGTCGTCACGATTTTGCTCTCCGTCGCGGCGCTCGTTACCGAGGGCAATCTCAGCACCGGCTTGCAGGAGGATCGTGGCAACCGCTGGGTGCTTATTCCGTTCGGCGTCATTGGCCTGCTGCTCGGTTATATTCCCGCGCTGACCGATCGGCTGAACGTTCTGACGATCGACCATGGTGCCGCGCGATGGATCGGCGTCGCGCTGTTTGCGGCCGGCGGCGCGCTGCGCATCGCGCCCGTGTTCACCCTCGGTGCACGTTTCAGCGGTCTGGTTGCCATCCAACCGGACCACACGCTCGTCACCACCGGACTTTACCGCTTCATCCGCAACCCGAGCTATCTGGGCCTGCTCATTTCCTCAGCCGGATGGGCGCTGGGGTTCCGCGCTGGGGTTGGACTTCTTCTGACCGCCGGCCTTGTTCCCCCTCTCATCGCTCGCATGCACGCCGAGGAGGTCCTGTTGGGTCAGCAGTTCGGCAAGGAATACGAGGCGTATCGGGCGCGCACGTGGCGGCTGGTTCCTGGACTATACTGATTTGGCGTAGCGGTTCTTCGGCATGCGCAGACCGAGATTCTGGCGCAGTGTCGTGCCCTCATACTCCTGACGGAACATACCCCGCCGGCGCAGTTCCGGGATGACCAGCTGCGCAAAGTCATCAAGCGCGATGGGAAGCACCGGTGCGCAGATGTTGAAACCGTCAGCGGCCCCGGCTTCGATCCACTGCTCCATCTCATCAACAATATCCGCGGCTGTACCGACAACGACGCGCGTGCCGAAACCCGCGGCGATATGCGTGTAGAGCTGGCGGATCGCCATATTTTCACGCTGGGCTAAGGTCAGCAAGATTCTTGGCAATGCTTCGAACCTGCGGGTCCGCGGGTTCGGGCACGGGTCCATCGAGCGGGAACGCCGAGAGATCGCCCATCTGCCCGTACAGATACGAGAGACCGAGCAAGGGATCGACCAGGCTGTTCAGCAGCTCAAACTTGTCGCGGGCTTCCTGACGCGTCTCACCGACGAAGGGCGTGATCCCGGGCAGAATCAGCAGATCATCGGGCGTGCGGCCATGGTCCTCCAGCCGGCCTTTGAGGTCGGCGTAGTATGATTTCGCGGTGCCGATATCGTGCGGCGCGGAATAGACCAGGTCAGCGTTGCCGGCCGCGATGGTCAGGCCCTGTTCCGACGCCCCGGCCTGCACCAGGATCGGCCGGCCCTGTGGCGTGCGCGCCACGCTGAGGGGCCCGCGAACGCGGAAGTGCTTTCCCGTGTGATTGAGGACGTGCAGTTTGTCGGGGTCGAAAAAGACGCCGCTCTTTTTGTCATGGGGAAACGCGTCTCCTTCCCAACTGTCCCACAATCCTTTCACGACTTCCACGAACTCGGCGGCGCGATCGTAGCGCTCGGCGTAGCCCAGATGCTGATCGCGATTGAAATTGCGCGCCTCGGCGTCGGACCAGGACGTGACGATGTTCCACCCGGCGCGCCCGCCGCTGATGTGATCGAGCGAAGCGAATTTGCGCGCGATATGGAACGGCTCGTTGTACGTGGTGGAGGCTGTCGCGACCAGACCGATATGATCGGTCACCGCCGCGAGGGCCGAGAGCAGGGTCAGGGGCTCGAGTTCGGCGTTCTGCGCGGAGCGGCACAAGGAACCGGGCGGTTCATCCTTGGCGCGAATGCCGATCCCATCCGCGAGGAAGACCATGTCGAACTTTGCCGCTTCGGCTGTCTGTGCAACGCGACGGAAATGGGCAAACTTCGATGCCGCACCTGGATCCGCGTCCGGATGTCGCCATGCCGCGGCATGGTAGCCGAGGTAGCGCATCGAAAGGCCGAGCTTAATGGGTTTGACGGACATCGAAATGCCTCCGCGGGCGGTGTATATTGACTGCTCTGACTTCGTGCGCGACCTGCTGAGCACCGACGAATGGGCTTCGGTTCAGGGGTTGCATGTTCATCTCGGGGACCCTGCCGCTGCGGCGTTGCCGGCGCTGATCATGGGTGCGAGCGGTGTGATGAACGGTCACACCATGATGGACGAGCGGCTTCTGCGCGGCAGCCCGGCGCTGCGCAGCATCGTCTTTCTTGGCACCGGGGCGTCGAGCTACATCGATATGGACGCGGCACAGGAGCTCGGCATTCGGGTGCGCACGGTGCGCGGCTACGGGGACCGCAGCGTCGCCGAACACGCCTTCGCTTTGATGCTCGCGGCCGCACGGCGTGTCGCGGTGATGGATCGCGCGCTGCGCGCCGGCGCGTGGGATCCGCTTACCGGGATCGAGCTGGAAGGAAAATGCCTCGGCATCATCGGGACAGGGGGAATCGGGCGCGCCTTGGCACGCATGGCGGCAGGGTTCGGCATGCAGGTGCTGGGCTGGAACCGCACGCCGATCCCCGCGGATTTGCCCTGCCGTTCGGTTGGCCTGGACGATCTGCTGCGTCAGGCCGATGTCGTCTCGCTGCATCTTGCGCTGACACCGGAGACGCGCGGCATCATCAGCGCGGACCGTCTGGCCTTGCTGCGGCCGCGGAGCATTCTGGTCAACACAGCACGTGCCGGTTTGGTGGATAACGCGGCGCTGGTCCGGATGCTGGAACGGCGGCGCATCGCTCATGCCGCGCTTGACGTGTTCGATACCGAGCCCCTGCAGCCGGATGATCCGCTGACGAGGCTGCAGAATGTGACGCTGACGCCTCATGCGGGGTTCAAGACGCCGGATGCGTCACGGCGGCTGGCGCTGACGGCGCTTGGTGCGTTGCGCGCGGATCTTGAGGCGCTTGCGGGTGGGCGGGAACTGCCTCCGTAATCGTACCGAGTAATATGCGCGTGTAGTCGTGCGTGGGATGGGCAAACAGCTCCTGGGTTGGACCGATCTCCAGCAGCTGGCCGGCGCGCATGACGCCGATCCGATGGCACAGGAAGCGGGCGACGTGCAGATCATGCGTGATGAACAGCAGCGAGAGCCCACGCTCCTGATGCAGCCGCTTGAGCAGGTTGAGGATCTGCGCGCGGACGGAGACATCGAGTTTCGAGACTGCTTCATCTGCGACAACCAGCGCCGGCGATAACGATAGCGCCCGCCCGATCGCCGCGCGTTGCAACTGCCCGCCCGAGAGCTGGTGCGGATACCGGTCAGCGAAGTTTTCCGGCAGGCCGACATCGGACAGGACATGCTCAATGGTGGAACGGAGCGTTTGGCGGGTGCAGATCTTATGCTGCATCAGCGGCAGCGTGATCGCTCGGCCGATCGTGTGGCGTGGATTGAACGATGAGAATGGGTCCTGAAAGATCATTTGCGCGTGGCGACGGATTGGACGCAACGCAGCCTCGTTCAGGTGCGTGACGTCGGTACCCGCCAATTCGATGCGGCCCGAGTGCGGGCGGTAAAGCCGCAGGGCCGCTTTCGCCAGTGTGGTCTTGCCGCTGCCGGATTCGCCCACCAGTCCCAGGATCTCGCCCGGCGCGAGCGTCAGGCTGACCCCGTCCACTGCACGGAGACACTGGCCCTGATGATTCGGGTCAGGAAACTCCACCACCAGATCGTCGATGCGCAGTAGCGGATCAGTCATAAAGAATGCACCTGACTGATCGTGACGAAACGGGCTGCCTCAGGTGTTGCGGCAGATCGCAGCCGGGTTGTGCGTGGCTACAGCGGGAACGAAACGCGCAGCCGTCGTCCTGGTCCGTGATGGATGGCGGCGCCCCAGGGATTTCCGTCAGGGTTTCCGCTCCGCTCTCCAGCCCGCGCGCGGTGGCGACGAGGGCCTGCGTATAGGGATGCAGCGGTTCGCGCAGCACGGCGTCGGCGGGTCCGGTTTCGACAATGCGGCCGGCGTACATGACGGCCACGCGATCGGCGATCAGGCCCGCGATCGTCATGTCATGCGTGATGAACAGAAGCGCGGATGACAGGCGCTGCTGAAGGTCGCGAAACAACGTCAGGATCTGACGCTCTATGATGTTGTCGAGGTTGGTGGGGGGTTCGTCTGCGATGATGATGTCGGGCTTCAGTGCAAGGACCATGGCGATCAGCACGCGCTGCAACATGCCGCCGGAGAGCTGGTGCGGGAATCGCTTCAGTACGCTGTCGGGATGGGGAATCCCCACATCGGTTAGCGCCGCGACCGCGTGATCCCGCCGCGCGTTGCCGGAGCCGGCGCGGGCCAGGACTGCACGCAAATGCCAGCCGATCCGCTTGGCCGGATTGAACGCACCCACCGGGTCCTGAAAGACCATGGCGATGTGGCGGCCGCGCAGGTCACGAAGCTGGTTTTCATTCAGTGCGCCAATATCGCGGTCGTGCAGTGTCAGTGTGTCGGCACTGCGCAGCATCTCGCGCGGCAGAAGATGGAGCAGGGCGAGGGAGGTGATGGTCTTGCCGGAGCCGGACTCGCCGATCAGTGCAAGGGTTTCGCCTGCAACCAGGTCGAGATCGACGCCGCGCACCAGAAGCGGCGCATTGGTGTCGGTCCGAGCCCGGACCCGCAGGTTGCGCACGGTCAGCACCGGACTCATCGGCCGAGCACTGCGCGTAATCTGGGATCCGACAAATCACGCAGCCCGTCACCCAGCAGATTGAGGCCGAGCAAGGCGACGCAGACAGCGAGGCCGGTGAGGGTCAGCACCCAGGGCGCGTTGTCGAAATATTCCCGTCCGTCCGCCATGATGACACCGAGCGTGGGAGTCGGTGGCTGCACGCCAAGGCCGAGGAAGCTCAATCCGGCCTCGATCACCCCGCCGAAGGCGACGGCTATGGTGGCCTGTACCATCAACGCGGACAGGATATTGGGCAGGATTTCGCGCACCAGAATGGTCGATGGCGGTTCGCCGGCGAGGCGCGCGGCCTGCACGTAAGGCTCGTTCTTCAGCACGGCGGTGAGATTGCGCGCGAGGCGCGCGAAGATCGGGAAATAGACCAGCGCGATGGCGATCACGACGTCCTGCAGGCCGTAGCCGAGGATCACCATCAGGAACAGGGCGAGGACGAAGCTGGGAAACGCGAAGAGCAGATCGACAACTCCCATGAGTGCGGTTTCCGCGATGCCCGCGGTCCATGCCGCCACCATCCCTGCGGCGGTGCCGAAGACGCTGGCCAACGCGACGCCGCTGAAGCTGATCATGAGCGAGATGCGTGCGCCCACCAGAACGCGCGTCAGCACGTCGCGCCCGAAGGAATCGGTACCGAACGGATGGGCGAGGGATGGCGGCTGCAGCACGTTCACGAAGTCCATCGTCGTCGCCGAGTAAGGCATCAGCGCTGCGCCGATCGTGATGCCGAACAGCACGATCAGGCTGATGATCAGACCGGCGAGCAGGGTGCGATTCCGCACGGATCAGGCGGCCCGGCGCGGATCGAGCTGCGCGCAAACCGCATCGACGAACAGGTTCGTCAGCAGCACGATGAGCAGGAAGGTGAGCGCGCAGGCCTGGACGACGGGGTAGTCCCGGCCGAAGGCGGCATCCACCATCAGCGATCCCATGCCGGGAATGCCGAAGATGCGTTCGATCACGACGACACCGCCGAGAAGATAGCGCACCTGCAGGCCGAGCACCGTGACGTACGGGATCAGCGCGTTGCGCAGCACGTAATGGAAGAACACGAATTTCGGTGCGAATCCCATGGAACGCGCGACCGTCACGTATTCCCGATGCAGGACTTCCAGCAAGGCGGCCCGCAGGGTGCGGGAGAATACGGCGGCCATCGGCGCGGCGATGGCAAGAGATGGCAGGAAGCCGCTGAGCAGAGCGCCGGGCACGGAGGTAAGAGGCGAAACGAAGCCGTAGGACGGAAAGACGGGAAAATTGAGCGCGAGAAAAAAGATCAGCACGTAGCCAAGCCAGAAATCCGGCATGGATACGCCCAGCACGGCGAAGGACGTGGCCACGGTGTCAGCCAGGCGGCCTCGTTGGAGCGCCGCGATCGTCCCCAACACGAGCGATACCGCGACCGACAGAACCAGGGCGTAGAGCCCGATGAAGACCGTGACCGGCAGGCGCGTGGCGATCAGCGATGCGACGGGCACGCCGCCGGCAAGTGTCAGAGACCGCCCGAAATCGCCGCGGACCGCGCCGCCGATCCACAAGGCAAACTGCGCCGGCAATGGCACATCCAGGTGATGCACATGGCGGAACGCGGCGACCAGCTCCGGCTTGGCATTCTCGCCGAGTGCCGTCAGCGCCGGATCGCCGGGGGCGAGCTTCATGGCGAAGAACACTGCGAGGGCGCCGCCGATCAGCGTGAGTGCAAAAACCAGGAGCCGCTTCAAGCCGCCGCGAAGAGTTGTGCCAGCCATTCAGCTCGCGGCGATGTCCAGGGTCGCGAACTGGTCACCGAAGTTAGAGTAAGGAAGCTGAACGAACCCGCTGACATTCTGCGCCAGCAGATTCTGAACGTTGGAGCAGAAGCACGGCAGCACGGGCATGTCTTCGATCCACAGCGCCTCTGAATCGCGGTACATCTGCCCGCGCTTGGCCGGATCGAGTTCCTGTCGTGCCTGGGTCAGCAGCGCGTCGAGCTTCGGGTTGGAATAATAGGCGAAGTTGCGCCAGCCCTTCGTGTGCAGCAGGTCGTAGCTGTACTCATCGGGGTCGATCATGCCGAGCCAGCCCCAGACGGAACTCTGGTAGTCGGCCGCTTTCAGGCGCGAGAAGACGGTATTGGCCTCGGTCACTTCGACCTTGAGGCTGGTGCCGATGGTCTGATTCACCTGCGCTGTGATGACTTCGGCGATGCGCTTCCACCAGCCGGATCCCCAGGTGAGCATCGTCGCTTCGGTGCCCGGTCCGTATTTCGACTGGCTGAGCTCGGCCTTTGCGCGCTCGGGGTTGTAGACCGCGAGCGGTTTGGGCGTGGGGTCGTAGGAGGCTTTCAGCGACGGGGGAATCAGCCCGCTCAGCGGTGCGCCTTCACCGAACAACACGACGCGGACCAGCACGTTGCGGTCGAAGGCGAGGGAGACGGCACGGCGGAAATGCACGTCGTCGAATGGCGGCTTGCGGTTGTTGAGCGAGATGAAGCGTGTGTTCAGCCCGGGTTGGCGCAGGACCTTGATCTCCTTGCGCTTCATCAGCTGCGGGATATCGGCAAAGGGCGCGGTGCTGGTGAGATCGATCTGATGGCCCAGAAGCGCGGTGACGCCGCTGGTTTCCTCGGCAATCAACGGCGTCTGCACCGAATCCAGCTTCGGCAGTCCCTGCACGAAATAGTCCCGATGGGCGACAATACTCAGAGCCTGACCCGGCGTCCAATCCTGGAGCTTGAACGCGCCCGTGCCGATCGGCTTGCGCCCAAACCCGGACGGATCGGCCTCGACAGCCTTACGCGGCACGATCTGGGTGCCAGTTCTTGCGTTGGTCAGGAAGGTCAGCAACGGGGCGAAGGGCTGGCTGGTGCGGATGCGGACAGTTTGCGGATCGGGTGTTTCGATGGAACTGATCGCCGACACCTTGTCCTTGTTTGGCGAATGGTTCTTGTCGTCGAGCAGACGTTCGAACGTGAAGCGGACGTCGTCGGATGTCATCGTGCTGCCGTCGTGGAACTTGACGCCGGGGCGTAGCTGGAAGGTCAGTGCACCGTCGTCATCGACTTTGTAACCGGTTGCCAGGTCGGGCATCGGCTTCATGTCCGCGTCGAGCTTCAGCAGTCCGTTGTATAGGGCCCAGATGACGTAGAATTCGGGGATCAGCGCGGCCTGTGCCGGATCGAGCGTGTTGATGACGTCGTATCCGGTGATGGCGGCGCGGATCGTGCTCGCCGCGCGGGCGCGGGGCAGGCTGAGGGTGAAGCTGGCGGTTGCCGCCGCGGCCCCGGCCTGAAGCATGGTGCGCCGTGTGATGCGCAATCTCCGCGGGTCGCTTGCCATGATCCATCTCCAAGGAGCCTGTTGTCAGTATACTGACGCTGCTACTCAATGGGCGCACGTCCCGTGGTTTTGCGTCTCGACAGAAAAGCACGCCCTATGTTACCGCCATTGTCGGTATACTGAGGGGACGCTCGGAGTTGCCCGAAGCCCACGATCCGCTGGACAGCAAAAGCATCTCCGGGCGGTTGAGCGTCCAGGTGTACAGCGCGATCAAGTCCCGCATCCTGGCGAACGGATTCGAGCCAGGGACCGTGCTTCAGGAACTCGGGCTGGCGGAGGAGCTCGGCGTCAGCCGCACTCCGGTGCGCGAGGCGCTGAAGCTGCTGACGGATGAAGGATTGGTGGCGCGCCGGGGGCGCCTGTATCAAACGCGCCAGTTCTCGCCCGCGGATGTTCGGCAGATCTACGAAGTGAGAGAGGCGCTGGAGACAGCGTCGGTCTGCCTGTGCGCTGCGCGTGCGACGGATGTTTCCTTGCAGGCGTTGACTGGCATAATCGCCGAGCAGAGTGCTGCGTTACGGATGGAAGATCGGTCCCGCTTTGCTGAGCTGGATAGTGCGTTTCACCTGCAAATCGCCGGCTTGGCCGATAACCGGTTGCTGCTGCACCACCTGTCTGGCCTGCACGACAAAGTCAGGCTGGTCCCGTTGCGGCCGGCGGACTTCGTCATGCGCGCCGTCAATGAGCATCGCCGCATTCTCGATGCGCTGCAGCGGCGGGACGCCGCCGTCGCGGTGGCCGAAATGCGCAGCCATATTCGCAGTGTCGTGCGGCTTTTTGCTGGCGGTCCGGCCGCCTGAAGCCCGCCTCCCGCCTTGAGCTGCGCTGCGATTGCGCGGAAACTTGCCTGACATATCGACAGGCAGGGAACGGGCATGACGTCCTACGACGCGATCATCATTGGGACGGGGCAAGCCGGATCGCCGCTTGCGCGGCGGCTGGCCGGCACCGGCATGAAAGTGGCCATCGCCGAGCGTGGCCGTTTCGGGGGCACCTGCATCAATACCGGGTGCACGCCGACGAAGACGCTGATCGCCAGCGCCTATGCTGCGCATACCTCGCGTCGAGGCGCGGATTACGGATTCAGTACCGGCGATGTCATGGTCGATATGAAGCGCGTCAAAGCGCGCAAGGATCATGTCGTTGCGCTGTCTAATCACGGGGTCGAGCGATCGCTCAAGACGCTGGAGAATTGTCGGGTCTATGAGGGCCACGCGCGGTTCGTGTCATCGCACGAGGTGCAGGTAGGTGAGGAAGTCCTTCAGTCCGAGCGTATATTTATCAACGTTGGCGGACGCGCGGCTGTTCCTGTTCCCGCAATTGCTGGACTGGACCAGGTCGAGTACCTCACGAATAGTTCGATGATGGATGTTGATTTCCTGCCCCGTCATTTGTTGGTGCTCGGCGGCGGTTATATCGGCCTCGAATTTGCGCAGATGTACCGACGGTTTGGCAGCGATGTGACGGTCGTTGAGATTGGACCCCGTCTCTGCCCGCGCGAAGATCAGGACGTGTCGGACGCGATCGTGGGGTTCCTGGCGAAGGAAGGCATTACCGTTCGGATGAATGCGACTTGCGTTCATGTCTGCAAGCACCTGGGCGGCATCGCCATGACAGTCGACTGCGAGGGAATGATCGAAGTACACGGCTCGCACCTGCTCGTCGCGACAGGGCGTCGCCCCAACACGGATGACCTCGGCCTGGAACAAGCGGGCATCAGCACAGATGCGCGCGGCTATATCACGGTCGATGAGGAGCTCCGCACCAATGTCCCCGGCAGTTGGGCACTCGGCGATTGCAACGGCCGCGGCGCATTCACCCACACTTCGTGGAACGATTTCGAGATCGTCGCGGCCAATCTGCTCGGCGGCGAGCATCGGCGTGTCAGCGATCGTATAACAGCTTATGCGCTCTACACCGATCCGCCGCTCGGCCGCGCCGGTATGACCGAAACTGAGGTGCGAAAGAGCGGCCGCCATGCGCTTATCGGCAAGATCGCCATGGAAGACGTGTCCCGCGCCTTCGAGAAGGGTGAGACGGAAGGATTTATGAAAATACTCGTCGATGCGGATACGAAGGAACTCCTCGGCGCGTCATTCCTCGGCACCAGCGGCGACGAGGCCATTCACTGTATCCTCGACACAATGTACGCCAAAGCGCCGTACACGGTGCTTGAACGCGCCATGCACATCCATCCCACTGTCGCCGAATTCATCCCAAGCATATTGGAGGACCTGACGCCGCTTCAGGCAGTCGCGTAATCTTCGTAGGGGGAGGGACCATGGCGTGAAAGCCATCGTAAGCAAGCGCGGTTCTCGTACGCTGTTGCGACCGGCCCCGATGGAAGGCCACGGACGATACAATCGCAGCTCTCTGGTGCAGGCGGGCGGTTTGTCGCCGGCGGTTCCGCTGTTCGAGCGCGCGGCCGAGATGGTGCAGCTTCCAGCGGCGGACCGGGCTGTGGTGCTCGCCGATTACGGGGCGTCGGAGGGGCATAATTCTCTGGCTCCAATCGGAGCGGCGATAAAGGTGCTGCGAGGGCGGACACAGCAGGCGATCTCGGTGGTACATACTGATCTGCCGGAGAACGACTTCCCTGGTCTGTTCGATATGTTGGAGGAGGACCAAAACAGTTACCTGGCGAACGATCCCATGGTGTTCGCTTCGGCGGTCGGTCGGTCGTTTTATGACCCGATCCTGCCGCCGGGCAGCGTGACGCTGGGTTGGACGTCCTGGGCAGTCCATTGGATGAGCCGCATCCCCAAGGCGGACGTGCCGGATCACGTGCATTGGTCCTTAAGCCGGGATGCAGCGGCGCGGCAGGCCTACAAGGCGCAGGGAGCGGCGGACTGGCGGCGGTTCCTGGAATGCCGGAGCGCCGAACTGGCGGTCGTAGGACGGATGGTCGTGTTATCGATGGCATCCACCGATGAGGGCGATTTCGGCTACGGTCCACTGCTCGAGGCGATTTGGCTCTCCATTCAGGAACTTGCGACGGCCGGGCTGTTGAACGGCCGTGAGGTTTGCCGGATGGCGGTGCCGAGCATCGGGCGCACTCGGGCTGAGTTTACCGCTCCATTCAGCAATGCAGGGCGGTTCGCCGGGCTCTCGCTGGATGTGCTGGAGCGATTCGAGGGGGAGGATCACCTATGGGACAAGCTGCAGCGCGATGGCGATCAGCAGGCGTTCGGAGCCGCCTGGGCGTCCTTTGTGCGAGCCTCGGTGTTCCCGACCTTCGTCGCCGAGCTAGATGGTGGCCATGACGATTCGCGCGCGACGGAGTTCATGGACCGGGCAGAGCAGGGGATCGTGAAGCGGATGGCGGAGCGGCCGGAGCGGATGATGATACCGCTGGCGCGGATGATGATTACAAAAATTCGGTAAGGCTAATACCAACGTTCGGAGGCCTGACCTGGCGATCAGATTCGCGCGTTCCTGGAACCGCAAGCGGCTCCAGTCAAGCGCGATCTGCTCTAGTCTCCCGATTTTGAAGTTCGTCACCTCCGTGACGCTCTTCATTTCGGGGCACTATGCCTTATTTTCCGTGGCCTGCTTATCCCTTCCGTCCGCCGCAGGACGCGGCGAACTTCAGGGGCAGGACACTAGTGCGGAGCGATCAGCGAAAGTTTTGGATAATACGCTCGGTAACGCGCAGGATCCCGTGTCATTAAGATATAGCCGGCGACGGCCGCGTGGGCGCCGATAAGGAAATCGGAAAGGGGCGATCGCCTTGATCCGCCGCGGCGGCGATAGAGCAGGAACGACTTGCCGGCGAGGAAAGCCGCTTGGTACGGGATCGATTCACGATAAAACATCGTCTTCAGCAAGGCAGCATCCAGATCCTCAATGCGCGAATATCGAATTGAAACCTCGGCATAGACCACTGGATTGATAACAAGGCGATATTGGTCCGCAGCTTTCTCCAGCGCTTGGGAGGACCATTCACACCAGACCGCGTCATTCGCCATCACGTCGATCAGTACGTTCGAGTCTACAAGGACGGCTGTCATTCCTCCCCTCGGGTGAGCGCCATGATCTCATCGGTGGTCATTGGAACATCACCCCGGCCGCGTAGATGGGCGACAACCTGCGCTCCCCGCCCGACTCCTTGCGGGCCTTCGCACGATCCGCACAAACCTGCCATCGAATTCGAACTCAACCTCCGTTTGCGGCAGCAGACCCGCCCGCTCGCGAATGTCAGCGGGAATAGCGACCTGACCCTTGCCCTCGCCTGCAACCGCCCGTACCGGCGCCACTCCTCACCGCACGCTATTCAGTCGCTCGCGATCTCGCTCTAAGTAACATCGATGACGCAGAGCGCCTCTGACCGATCCCTGCCCAAGGCCTGGCCGTTCGAGGAAGCCGCCAAGCTCGCTGCCCGCTTGGCAGCATCCGGGAAATCCGCCGCCATCTTCGAAACAGGCTACGGCCCCTCCGGCCTGCCCCATATCGGCACCTTCGGCGAAGTCGCCCGCACGTCGTGGGTCCGCCATGCCTTTGCCGAACTGACCGGCATGCCGTCCCGCCTGATCGCGTTCAGCGACGACTTGGACGGGCTGCGAAAGGTTCCGGACAACGTGCCCAGCCGGGACATGCTGGCCCAGCACCTCGGCAAGCCGCTCACCCGTATTCCCGACCCGTTCGGCACGCATGAGAGCTTCGGGGCGCACAACAACGCCCGGCTTCGCTCGTTTCTCGATTCCTTCGGCTTCGAGTATGAATTCGCCTCGTCCACCGAGGTCTACGCCTCGGGCCAATTCGACGCCGCGTTGATCCGGGTTCTCGAAGCCTATGACGAGATCACCGCCGTTATCCTTCCCACACTCGGTCCGGAACGGCGGGCTACCTACGCCCCTGTGCTGCCCATCCATCCGGAGACCGGCCGCGTGATGCAGGTTCCCCTGACCGCCCGCGATCCGGCCGCAGGCTCGGTCACCTGGACCGATCCTGATACGGGCAGGTCTTACGAAACCCAGGTCACCGGCGGCGCGGCCAAGCTGCAATGGAAGGCGGATTGGGCGATGCGCTGGTACGCCCTCGGCATCGATTACGAGATGTCAGGCAAGGACCTGATCAACTCCGTCCGCCTCTCGAGCCGCATTTGCCGTATCCTGGGCGCCTCCCCGCCCGAAACCTTTACCTACGAGCTGTTCCTCGACCAGAACGGGCAGAAGATCAGCAAGTCCAAGGGCAACGGCCTCTCGGTTGAGGAATGGCTTCGCTACGGGCCGCCCGAATCGCTGGGTCAGTTCATGTACGCCCAGCCCCAGCGGGCCAAGCGCTTGTATTTCGATGTCATTCCCCGCGCGACCGACGAATACCTTGCCAACGCCGACAAGCTTGCAGTCCAGTCAGACGCGGATCGGCGCACCAACCCCGCCTGGCACATGCATGCCGGGCGCTTGCCCAATCACGGTGGAAGCCCCGTCTCCTTCACCATGCTGCTCAATCTCGCCAGCGTGGTGAACGCCGAGACGGCCGGGATCCTCTGGGGCTTCATCCGCCGCTACGCCCCCGAGGCGACGCCCGAAACCCGGCCTTTCCTGGACCGATTGGTCCACCACGCCATCGCCTACTACCGGGACTTCGTCCGGCCTGAGAAGAATTTCCGCCATCCTACTGACACGGAACGAGAAGCGCTTGCCGATCTCGCCGAGACTCTCCGCGGGATCGACCCGGGAACGCCGGCTGACGCCATCCAGAACACCGTCTTCGAGGTCGGCAAGCGCCATCCCCTCCCGGACCTCAAATCCTGGTTCGGTTGCCTCTACCAGGTGCTGCTCGGCCAGCAGGAAGGCCCGCGCTTCGGCGGCTTCGTCGCTCTGTACGGGGTTGCGGAGACCGTGGCGCTGATCGAAGCGGCCCTTGCTCGCCCACTCGACCACGCTGCCTGAGCCATGCGCCCGAACGGGCACGCGCACTTTCACCTTCCCCCGGCGATTCGACGTGTCCCGGCGCTGCTCGGGGTCGTCCTTCTGTTCGCTGCGATCTATGCGGCCCAGAAGGAGTTCCGCTCGCTCCGCCTGATCGATATCGAAAACGCAGTAGCCGACATCAAACCCCGTGCGCTCGGCTGTGCCCTGCTGGTCAGCGTGCTGTCCTACGGCCTGCTGACGATCTACGACCGGCTGGGCACCTTTTATGCGGGCTGCCGCGTGCCATACCGGCGCGTGGCGTTCGCGTCGTTCTGCGCGTACGCGCTCGCCCACAATCTAGGGTTCGCGGCACTGTCCGGCGGCGCCGTGCGCTTCCGGTTGTATTCCCATTGGGGCCTTACGCCGGTGCAGATCGCCAAGGTCGTGGCATTCTGCGGGCTGACCTTCACCCTGGGCGCGTTGACCCTCGGCAGCGTCGTCCTGTTCTCTGAACCGCAATCCATCCCCTGGTTCGGCCAGCACCTGCCTGCCTCCGCCCTGTACGCGGCGGCATCGGTGATGTTCGTCATCGTGCTGGGATATCTCGTCGTCTCAGCCCTGCTGGCCCGCTACCCCATGCTCAGCCATCGCGTTGATCTTCCCGGATTGCGCATGGCGGTTGGGCAGATCGCCCTGTCAACCGCGGATGTCGCGATGACCGCGACGATCGTATGGGTGCTGCTCCCGCACGCGCCCGGCCTGACCTGGCTGGTGTTTCTTGGTGTCTATATCGGCTCGTTTACTGCAGGCCTGGCCGCCAGCGTGCCTGGCGGCCTCGGTGTATTCGACAGTGCGATGCTGTTTGGCTTGGCGCCTTTCCTGCCGGCGGACCGAGTGGTGGCCGCCATCCTCGTGTTCCGCTTCTTCTACTATGTCATCCCATTGTTCCTTGCCGGCATCCTGTTCGCGGGCAACGAAGTTTTGGTTCGTGGCCCAGTCCGTGTCCGTATCACGGAGCCGGACCTCGCCGTTGGTGCGGCGACCGGAACGGTGGCGTTGTCGGCTGTGTTGCTGCTGGGGGTGGGCGTGCTCTCGCGCCGGACGCCCGATCTCACCTGGGCCGATCCCGGCCTGGTCATGGTCGCCACCCGTGCGGGGCAGTTCGTGCCTTCGTTGATCGGGGCTGCTCTACTTGTGCTGGGGATTGCGCTTGCTCAGCGGGTGAGGCTTGCCTGGGCGAGCACCATTGGTACTGCTGTGCGTCGGCGCTGCGTTCATCGTGGCGGAAGGCGAACGCAGCTGGATCGCCGCTATCCTCGGCCTGTCAGCCCTGCTTCTGTTCCCCTTCCGACGCTACTTCTATCGTCGGGCACGGCTGTCCTTCGGCTCGGTCGACCCGACCAGCGCGGTGTCGCTTCTGGCCCTGGCCGTGTGCATGCTTGCCCTGGCGGGCTTCCGGCGCCAGCTTCACGGGATGCCCAACAACGCGTGGTGGGAGCTGATTCTGTCGGCCCACATCCATTGGGGGCTGCGCGCCACCATCGCCGCCACCGTCGCGGTCGCGCTGATCGCACTGTGGGCGCTGGTGCGTCCGTGCCGCATCGCATCCGGGCCGGTGACGGCAGAACTCCGCCGCCATCTGGGCTGCGTGGCGCGGATCGCCGAGGGTGCCGTCTGGGGCGATGCTGGTGACGCCGCGCTGCCCTTCCGCCGGCTGGAGCGCGTGCTGCTGGCGCTGGGAGATCCGATCGGGGAACAGGGGGATCGGGTATCGGCGATCTGGCGATTCCGGGACCTGGCGCGTCAGGAGGATCGTCACCCGGCGATCTGGCAAGCCGGCCCGGAGCTGCTGTCGGTTTATGCCGATCTGGGACTGTCGGCGTGGCCGCTCGATGGCGATGGGCTGCCACTGCCGCGTGGCGGAGATATGCCGGCCACGCGCTTCTTGCTGTGCGGAGCGGAACGGGATCTGCGCACGTTGATGCCTATGCTGGGGGAGCTTGCACGCGAAACGGCGCCGGGCTGACGCGTTTAGATCCAATGCGCGACGTGGGCGATCAGCGCGGCCAAGCCGAGGGTTGAGGCAATGATGGCGCCGAACGTCAGGCGGAAGTCCCGGTCATGGACGCGACGCAGTTCCGCAACCTGCTGGTCCACTGTCTGCCGAAGCAAGCGAAGGTCCTGCTGTATCGAGACCAGCGTCTGTTGCGTGGTCTGCGCGATCGATTTCAGCACGGCCACCCGGCTTGCCACGTCAGAAGGGTAGGCGCCGCCGGAATCCGGTTCAACTGGCACGTCCACCACCATTGTCCCCTGAGCGTCAGACCGTTGTCCGCCAGTCAGGTTAAGATTCGCTCGTCCCTTGTCGCCGGGGCATCAGCACGGTGCAGCTCGAACTCCTGCACCGGCTCATCTGCTTGGTTCAGCGTGACGCATCGGTACGACACGACGCCGGCCTCGGGCCGAGAGCGAGAGGGACGAGCGGCCAGCACTTCAATCTCCACGCGCAGTTCGTCGCCGGGATAAACAGGCCGCACCCAGCGGAATTTTTCGATGCCCGAGCCGGCGCCCCCGCCCGCGACGCGAAGCGTCTCGAAGATCAAGCTGTTGGTGACCGCCGCGGTGTGCCAGCCGCTGGCGCACATGCGTCCGAACATCGTGGTTCGCGCGCTCTCTTCGTTCAGGTGCGCGGGATGCGGATCGAAGCGCCGGGCAAACGCGGCAATATCCTCTGCCTCCATCCGCGCGCTTCGCGTGGAGCGCAGCACTTGCCCCACGTGAACGTCCTCGAAATACCGCTCCTGCGCCATCTCATCTCCTGCTGGCTCGATCCCCAATTCCGTGGCAGAGGATGACGGGGAGGAAACCGGATTTTGCTCGATCTGCTGGGCAACGCCATCGTCTCAGGGCTGCTGCTCGGCGGGTTCTATGCCGGTGTGACCATCGGCGTGTCGATCTCCTTCGGCATGCTCGATATCGTCAATATCGCGCATCCGGCATTCATCATTCTCGGCTCCTACGGGGCGTACGCCGCGAATGCCTGGCTCGGGGTTGATCCGATTCTCGCCAGCATCGTGCTTATGCCCGCGTTCTATGCGCTGGGCGCCGGCATCTACCAAATCTACCACGTCTCGTTCGAACGCCGCGGGGATCAGAGCCTGCGCGGGCTCGCCTTCTTCTTCGGCCTGCTCTTCATCACCGAGGTGGTGCTGGTCCTGGTATTCGGCGTGGACTACCGCCTGGTTGAGGCGCGCTACATCGGGCCGAGCATTCATCTGGGCGATATCGAGCTTCCGTTACGCCTGCTTGTCCCCTGTCTGGTTTCGATGGGGCTGATCGCTATCCTGCAGGTGTTTCTGAAGCGCACATTCGTCGGTCGCGCGATCCTGGCCGTCGCGCAGGATCAGATGGCGCTGCGGCTCATGGCGGCCGATCCGGTTCGGATCAAGCGGATCGCGTTCGCGTTGTCGATCGCGACCGCCTCGGTGGCCGGGGCGATATTGATCGTGATCCAGCCGATCGATCCGTCGCTGGGCCGCGAGTATATCGGCCGCGTGTTTGCCATCTGCGTGCTGGGCGGGCTCGGAAGCTTTGCGGGCACGGTGATCGCGGCGATGACGCTCGGCACGGTAGAGAGCCTGACTGCGACATTCTATGGCCCGTCCTGGGCGCCGGCCGTCGCGTTCGGCTTGCTGCTGATCGCGCTCGCGGTACGGCCGACCGGGGTGTTCGGGCGCTGATGCGCACGCCGGTCTTCGTCCTTGCCCTGGTCATGGTCGCGATGCTGGTCTTTGTGGCAGCGCGTGCGATCGGCAACAATTATGTGTTTTTCGCCGGCTACGTGGTGCTGCAATACATCGTGCTGGCAACCGCTTGGAACATTCTGGGTGGATACTGCGGCTATGTGAATTTCGGCACGGCGGCCTTCTTTGCCGGCGGTGCGTACTGCACCGTGGCGCTTGAGAAACTTGCGCCCCTCCCCGTTCCCGCGCTGATCCTGGCCGGCGGGGTCATTTCCGGCCTGCTCGGTCTTGCCATGGGGTATCTGACGCTGCGGCTGCGCGGTGCGTTCTTTTCCATCGCCACGCTCGCCATGGCGGTGGTGGCGCAGACCTTGATCGTGAATTGGAGCTTCGTCGGCGGATCCGCGGGCGCATATATCATCCGTCCGCAAACAATGCCTGGTCTGGGACTGGACTATGTCCAATACCTCTTCCTGTTGATGCTAGGGCTGACCGTGCTGGCGCTGGCGGTCGCGCGTGGAATTGAACGCTCCCGCTTCGGGCACGGTCTTGCCGCCGTTCGCGATGACGAACTCGCGGCGGAGGCTTCGGGCGTGCCGACGCTGCGGTTAAAACTGACGGCGACCGTGATATCGGGCGCGCTCATGGGCATGGCGGGTGCGCCGCTGCCCTTCTATGTGACCTATCTCGATCCGCCTTCGGCCTTCAGCCTGTCTTATGCGGTGAACACGATCGCCATGCCGCTGATCGGTGGTACCGCAGGCTGGCCGGGGCCTTTGGTGGGAGCGATACTGATCGCGACGCTGCAGCAGGTTGCGACCGTGACGATTTCCTCTGCCGCGAATCTTTTGATCGTGGGCGTGGTGCTGGTGTGCTTCGTCGTTGCCGCGCCGAACGGCATTATCGGTGCGTTCCGGCCTCGGCGCCGGAATGTGCCACCGCTTCGTCCGGCAATGGCAAAACCATGACCGAGCCACTTCTCCGGGTTACGGGCCTGGGCAAACGCTTCGGCGGTTTCATCGCATTGGATGCGGTGGACCTGGTGATTGCGCCCGGTGAGCGCGTCGGACTGATCGGCCCCAACGGGTCCGGCAAGAGCACGTTTGTAAACTGCCTCTCGGGCACGCTGCGCAATGAGGTTGGACACGTGGTCTTCGATGGCCACCCTCTGGACGGCTTGCCGGCGCATCGACGCACCCGGCTAGGCCTAGCCCGCAGCTTCCAGCTTCCGCGTCCCTTCGTCAGTCTAACGGTGGGCGAAAATCTGCGTGTGCCGATCGAGTACGCGGTGCATTCGCAGCGTGCCGGCGCTCACGCCGATGTCCCCGCACGGTGCGAGGAACTGCTGTCCTTGGTGGGGCTTGCCGGTCGAGCCCATGCTCGCCCGGTCGATCTGACGCAGGTGGAGATGCGCAAGTTGGAACTTGCCCGTGCGATGGCGGCTGAACCGAAGCTGCTGATCGCCGACGAGGCCATGGCCGGCCTGTCCCATGCCGAGGTGGACGACATCCTGGCGCTTTTGCTGCGCATGAACGCCGATGGCGTGACGATCGTCATGATCGAACACATCATGCGGGCGGTGATGCAGTTCAGTCAGCGCCTTGTGGTCTTCGTGGCAGGCCGCAAGATCGCCGATGGCGATCCGCAGGACGTTATCCGCAATCCCGAGGTGGAGCGCGCCTATCTTGGGGAGTAGCTTGATCGTTGAATCGATCGACGCCGGATATGGCGCGGTCCGGGTGCTGGATGGCGTTTCGCTGCGCGTCGGCGCGGGCGAAACGGTCGCGCTGCTCGGCACCAACGGCAACGGCAAGAGCACGCTGATGAAGTGCGTCATGGGGATGGTCCGACCCTCCGCAGGACGCATCGTCGCGGAGATCGACGGTCACCGGCACGACCTGGTGGGACGAGCAACTGAGGATATTGTTGATCTGGGCATCGCCTTTGTCCCCGAAGGGCGGCGCCTCTTTCCCAAGCTTTCGGTGACCGAGAATCTGCTTCTGGGTGCATTTCGCAAAGCAGCGCGCGCGCAAATCGAGCGCAACATGGCCTTCTGTCTTGAGACCTTTCCCCGCCTTGCCGAGCGCCGGCGCCAGCTTGCCGGCAGCATGAGCGGCGGCGAACAGCAGATGCTGGCCCTTGCCCGCGCATTGATGTCGTCGCCGCGTATCCTGCTGATCGACGAACCGTCGGTGGGGCTTGCTCCGGTGCTCGTGCGCCGTACGATCGATAAGATCAAAGAGCTGAAGGACGGGTATCAGTTGACGGTGCTAATGGCGGAACAAAACTTCACGCAGGCAATTCGCATCGCTGACCGGGGATATGTGATCGTGCACGGACGGATTGCGTTCGAGGGCGCATCGGCCGAGGAACTATCCAACAACGAACTGATCCGGAAATTCTACCTGGGATTGTAGGCCACGTTTCCGCTGAAGCATTTCACATCTCATATCCTATGAAACGTTTCGTCGCATGCGAGTGCGTGCGTCACTAGGTTCCCCTCATGCCTGGAGAGATCATCGATCCAGGCCCAGGTTTGGGGGACGGGACATGAACAGCATTCTTATTCCGGCAGCTTTAGCTATCGCTCTGACAGGTGGCGCGGTGGTGGCGGTGCAGCACAACGCAGCGGTGCACGGCGACACAGTGCTCCTGGCCGACAGCGGCGGGGGTGACGGTGGGTCGGATCGCCGCGCTATCGAGACGGCTGACTCCGGCGGTGGCGACGGTGGAATGGACCGGCGCGCGGTTGAGACCGCCGAGGGCGGCGGAGGTGGCGATGGTGGATACGACCGCCGGATAGCCGAGCAGGCCTGAAGTCAGGCGAGGGGGCGCGCAAGCGTCCCCTCATCCGTTCCGTGCTTTAGGTTCCGAGCCCGGCCAGCACGGCCCCTACAGGACCTGTCGCCGCGTAGGCGGATATGGCCTGCGCGGTCAGGCTGGCCGTGCCGGTCGCCGATGAGAGCAGGCCACCCGCGGTCTGCGACATGCCCTGCAGAATTTGCGCGGTTGCGCTGCTGGTGCCGCTTCCGCTGGCCTGCGACGATCCATCGTGGTGATGGTGATGGTGATGTCCGCCCGGCTGTACCGTGCCGGTGCTGTCGATCGTGTCCGAGCCATCCATCGTGCCGGTGCTGGCAATGGTGCCGCTACTGGCGGTCGTGCCAGTGCTGGCAATCGTGCCGGTACTGGCGGCGGTCCCGGACATCTGCATGCCGGAGGACTGCAGATCGAGTGCGAAGGCCTGGAGGAAGGCCTGAAAGCTATTGTTGAGGTCCGTGGTGCTGGTGTTTTGCACACCGGTCGAGCTACCGGCTGTGCTCGTCGTGGTGCCGGTGCTCGTCGAGGTGCCCGATTGGGGCTGCTGAGACTGCGCCTGCTGTTGATAGACCTGCCACGGATTGAGGTTGCCGATATTGATGGTCATGGGGAGCCTCGTCTGGTCGCGATTTCCTAAGGGCAAGCCGCGTGCCACGCATAAAGCGACCTGCATCGCCCATTTCAGTGCATCGCATTCAGAGTGCCCGGCAGGTTCTGCCGGGCCAATCGCGCCGCTCGGCTACTCTGCGGCCAGGGCAACTGGCTTCGGGCGGGGAATTTCGCTTCCGGTCAGTGTTTCGTGCGCCAATAGCGCCGCCGCCCCTTCGTCGAGCGCTGGGCGGTTCTCTCGCAAGATTCCTACCGCCCGCTGAAGACCTTTTTCCAGATAGGACTTCACCGATTGGTCGATTTCCCGAGCGGTTTCTTCGCTGAAGCGGCGCTGTCGCCAGAATGCGCCTGGTTGCTGCTGCAGAAACTGGCTGCCCTGGTCCGTGTCCCACGCGACCGGCCCCAGCCGGCTGTCCATGCCGTAGCGCAGTACAATGCCGCGCGCGATGTCGGTGGCCTTGGTCAGGTCGTCGGCGGCGCCCGTGGATACGTCGTCCCCGATGATCATCTCCGCCGCCCGGCCGCCCAGCAGCACGCACAGACGGTCCAGCAATTCCTGCCGGCTCATGAGGAAGCGGTCTTCGGCCGGATGCTGCAGGGTATAGCCCAGCGCCCCAATCCCACGCGGAATGATGGACACCTTCTCGACCGAGTCTGTCCCGGGGATCGCCAGCGCCACCAGCGCGTGTCCCATCTCGTGATAGGCCACCGTGCGGCGCTCCTTTGGCACCAGGATGCGGGAGCGCTTTTGGAGCCCGGCGATGATGCGCTCGACCGCCTCGGTGAAGTCCTGGATGGTGATGGCGTCGGCGCCGCGCCGTGTGGCCAGCACGGCAGCCTCGTTGCCCAGATTGGCGAGATCGGCGCCGGTGAAGCCGGGCGTGAGGGCGGCGATCTCCTCCAGCTTTACGTCCGGCGAGACTTTGAGCGGCTCGAGGTGAATGCGAAGGATTTCGATCCGGCCCTTCTTATCCGGCCGGTCCACCAGGACCTGCCGATCGAAACGCCCGGCGCGCAGCAGCGCGGGATCCATGATCTCCGGGCGGTTGGTCGCGGCCAACACGACGATCGCCGTCGTGCGATCGAAGCCGTCCATCTCCGCCAGAAGCTGATTGAGGGTCTGTTCCTTCTCATCCTGACCCTGGATGGGGCTGGCGTTGCGCGCACGGCCGAGGGCATCGAGTTCGTCGATGAAAATGATGCAGGGCGCCTGTTTGCGTGCTTGGGTGAACATGTCGCGCACGCGGGCCGCGCCGACGCCGACGAACATCTCCACGAACTCGGCGCCGTTGGTGGAGAAGAAGGGCACGCCGGCCTCCCCTGCGACCGCGCGGGCCAGAAGCGTCTTGCCGGTGCCAGGCGGCCCGATGAGCAGGATACCGCGGGGGATATGCGCGCCGAGGCGGCTGAACTCCTTCGGTCGCTTGAGGAAATCGACGAACTCGCTGAGCTCTTCCTTGGCCTCGTCTACACCGGCCACGTCGGCGAAGGTCGTCTTGATGTTGGTCTCTGCTGCTAGCTTGGCCTTGCTGCGGCCGATGGACATCAGGCCGCTGCCAAGTCCGCCGGCACCTCCGCCGGAGAAGCCGCGCATGGCGAAGAACCAGATGCCAACGAATATCAGGGGCGGGATGATCCAGGAGAGCAGCGTGCTCCAGCCGGAACTGGTTGCGGCGCCAGTGTATTCGACGCCGTGTTTGCTGAATGCGGCGGCAAGATTGGGCGCAACGGACGTGGTGGTGAACGAGGTATCCTTCGACTTCGAACCCGGCAGCGGTTCCTTCAACTGTCCGGTGATCGTGTCACCCGAGACGACAACCTGCTTGACCTTGCTCTGATCGAGCAGCTGCTGGAACTGGCTGTAGGGGATGGATTGGTAACGGCCGGCTCCCCCGCCGCTGTACAGCCCGACCACGGCGACGAGGAGCAGGCCGATCCAAAGCCACCATAGGGGGAACGCCGGCTGCTTCGATTGTTGCGGATTTTTCACTGCGCGGCTTCAACGAGGTTCCGGTTGACGGGTTCCAGGCGGCTGGTCACGTTCCTTGCATGGCGGTGGACGGTCTGTTCGATCTTCAGGTGAACGGCTACGCGGGGATCGATTTCAATGCTGAGACGATCACGTCCGCGAAGATGGATGATGCGCTGGCTGCGATGATGCGGGCCGGCGTCTCGCATTGCCTGCCGACGCTGATTTCCGCTGATCCCGATAGATTGATGTGTCGGCTGCGCGCGGTGGATGCGGCGGTCGAGGGGGCACAGCTTCGCGCCATGGTGCCCGGTTATCATTTGGAAGGTCCGTTCCTGAGCGAGCAGGACGGGTACGCCGGATGCCATCCGCCGGATGCCATGCGGGATCCTGACTCACGGCTGGTGGAGCGGCTGGAGCAGGGGCTGTCGCGCCCTGTATTGCTGATCACCGTGGCGCCGGAACGCGCCGGATCGGAGGCGTTCATTCGTTCGATGATCGGCAGGGGAAAGGTTGTTGCGCTGGGACACACTGCTGCCACCGGCGCGCAGATCGCACGGGCGGTGCAAGCCGGCGCGCGACTCAGCACGCATCTGGGGAATGCGTTGCGGCAGATGCAACCGAAGTTCGGCAACCCGTTGATGGCGCAACTGGCGGAGGACAAGTTGTGGGCCAGCGTCATCGCCGACGGCATTCATGTGCCGCCGGCGGCGTTGAAGGTCATGCTGCGCGCAAAAGGGCTGGAGCGCAGCGTGCTGGTCACGGATGCAACCTCCGCGGCCGGTGCTCCGGCAGGACTGTACGAATTCGCTGGCATGAGGATCGAGCGCGATCAGGATGGTCGCGTCCGCGAACCGGGCGCGCCCATGCTGGCAGGCTCATCGCTGACGCTGGATCAGGCCGTTCGCAACGTTGTCGCCTGGGGGCTTGCAACGGAAGAACAAGCGGTGCGCATGGCGAGGGAGAATCCGCGTGCGGTGATGCAGCCGGCGCTCGATGCACATGGCATCGTTCTGGGGTGAGCGCGCCGGCGATTTTCGATCGCCGCCTGGTGCGGCTCCATCGTGACCGCGCGGCTGCGCGAGTTGATCGTGTCGCGCCGATCCTGTCCGATTTTAGCGCCCGGCTGATCGAACGTCTGGATGACATCACCAGGCAGTTCGGCGATGCGCTCGATATCGGTGGGCGGGGATTTGTTGCACCGATGCTGCGCGCGCGGGGCATGCGGGTCGTGAGTTGCGACCTGTCGGCCGCAATGGCGCGGCGGAGCGGAACCGGCGTGGCAGCGGATGAGGAGCAACTGCCCTTCGCGCCGCATGTATTCGACCTCGCTGTTGCCTGCCTCTCTCTGCATTGGGTGAATGATCTTCCGGGTGCGCTGATCCAGATCCGTCATTCGCTGCGGCCTGGAGGCTTGCTGCTGGCCAGCGTGCCGGTGCTCGACACGTTGGGTGAGTTGCGGCGCGCGCTGACCGAGGCGGAGGCGGAATTGACAGGCGGTGCCGCGCCGCGCGTCTCACCGTTTCCGGATCTGCGGGACTGCGCGTCGCTGCTCCAGCGCGCCGGCTATGAGGTGCCGGTTGCGGATGTGGAGGAGGTGCAGTTGTCCTACGCGAATGGTCTCGCGCTGCTGCGCGATCTGCAATGTGCCGGGGAGGGCAATGCTCTTACGCTCCGCGATCCGCGCATCCCGTCACGAGCACTGTTCCCCGCCGCGCTGGCGCGCATGGGGGACGGGCGGGTCGTGGTCACGCTGCGGGTGGCGACGATGACGGGGTGGGCGGCATAAACGTCAGCGCAAAATCCCTGGCAGATCCAACTGATACTGCCGGGCGCAATCCAGCGCCTCCTCATACCCCGCATCTGCATGACGCATCACACCCGTTGCCGGGTCGTTCCACAGCACGCGCCGGATACGCTGTGCCGCCTCCTCTGTGCCGTCGCACACAAGAACCATGCCGGCGTGCTGCGAATAGCCAATCCCGACGCCGCCGCCATGATGAATGGACACCCACGTCGCGCCGGACGCGCAATTCAACAGGGCGTTCAGCATCGGCCAGTCGGATACCGCGTCCGATCCGTCCTTCATCGCTTCGGTCTCGCGATTGGGTGACGCGACGGAACCCGCGTCCAGGTGGTCACGCCCGATCACGATTGGGGCGGAGACTTCGCCGCGCGCGACCATCTCGTTGAACGCGAGTCCGAGCAGATGGCGCTCACCCAGCCCCGCCCAGCAGATGCGCGCGGGCAAGCCCTGAAAGCGGATACGCGCCCGTGCCATATCCAGCCAACGGTGCAAGGACGCGTGGTTCGGCAGCACCTGCTTCACCTTGGCGTCGGTGCGATAGATGTCCTCCGGATCGCCGGACAGCGCAGCCCAGCGGAACGGCCCGATGCCGCGGCAGAACAGCGGGCGAATATAGGCCAGCACGAAGCCAGGGAAGGCGAAGGCATCGGTCAGGCCTTCTTCTTTGGCGACCTGGCGGATGTTGTTGCCGTAATCCAGTGTCGGCACGCCCATACGATGGAAATCGAGCATGGCCTGCACGTGCTGCACGATGGAATGGCGCGCGGCGTGCGCAACATCCTGCGGTGCGGTTTCTCGCCGGCGCTCCCACTGATCCAGCGTCCAGCCGGCCGGCAAATATCCGTTCGCCGGATCGTGCGCGGAGGTCTGATCCGTCACCACGTCGGGCCGGACGCCACGGCGAACCAGCTCGGGCAAAAGCTCCGCCGCGTTGCCCAGCACGGCGACTGAAATCGCCTGCCGCTCATCGCAGGCGCGGCGGATCATCGTCAGCGCCTCGTCCAGGTTCGGCGCGTGGTGGTCGAGGTATCCGGTGCGGAGGCGCATTTCGATGCGGCTGGGCTGGCATTCGATGGCGAGAAGGGAGGCACCGGCCATGGTGGCGGCGAGCGGCTGGGCGCCGCCCATGCCGCCCAGCCCGGCGGTGAGGATCCAGCGGCCGGCAAGGGTGCCGTCATAGTGGCGCCGACCGACTTCGGCGAAGGTTTCAAACGTGCCTTGAATGATTCCCTGGCTGCCGATGTAGATCCAGGACCCGGCCGTCATCTGGCCGTACATCATCAGGCCCTTGCGATCGAGTTCGTTGAAATGTTCCCAGGTGGCCCAGCGCGCGACGAGGTTTGAATTCGCGATCAGCACGCGCGGCGCATCGGGATGCGTTTGGAAGACGCCGACCGGCTTTCCGGATTGTACGAGCAGGGTTTGGTCCGCTTCGAGGCGGCGTAGCGTTGCGACGATACGATCGAAACTATCCCAGTCCCGCGCGGCGCGGCCGATGCCGCCGTAGACAACGAGCTCACCGGGACGTTCGGCGACCTCGGGGTCGAGGTTGTTCATCAGCATGCGCAGCGGCGCTTCGGTCAGCCACGACTTGGCTGAGCGTTCGGTCCCGTGCGGGGCACGAATGATGCGGGTGTTGGAAAGCGTCATGGCCTATCCTGCCACGGACGGAAGCGGCACGGCACCGGCCGTGGACAGCAACTCGCCCGAGCGCGCCAGCCCCGTCGCCGCGGCAATATCCGGCGCCAGGAATTGATCGTCTTGTAGTCGCGGCACCTGCGCGCGGATTGCGCTGCGCAGCGCCTCCAGCGGCGCGCTGGAGGTCAGCGGCGCATGAAAGTCGCAGCCTTGCGCGGCGACCAGCAACTCGATTCCGATGATCGCCGCGGCATTCTCCGCCATCGGTAGAAGCCGCCGCGCCGCGTGCGCCGACATCGAGACGTGATCTTCCTGATTGGCCGAAGTGGGGATCGAATCCACGCTTGCCGGCGTGGCGCGCTGCCGATTTTCCGCGACCAGTGCCGCGGCCGTGACTTGCGGAATCATGAAGCCCGAATTCAACCCTGGCTCCGGCGTCAGGAACGCGGGCAGGCGCGACAGCGTCGGGTCCATCAGCATGGCGATACGGCGTTCGGCCAAGGCGCCGATCTCGCACAGGCCCAGCGCGATCATGTCGGCGGCGAAGGCAACGGGTTCGCCATGGAAGTTGCCGCCCGACAGCACCTCGTTCGTCTCGGCGATGATCAGCGGATTGTCGGAAACGCCGTTCGCCTCGATCTGCAGCGTAGCGGCGGCCTGCCGCAGCAGATCCAACACCGCACCCATCACCTGCGGCTGACAGCGCAGGCAGTACGGATCCTGCACCCGATCGTCGCCGATCAAATGCGACGCACGAATGGCGCTGCCGGCCAGCAGCGCGGTCAATGCGCACGCGACCTCGATCTGGCCGCGATGCCCACGCAAGGACTGGATGCGCGGGTCGAACGGCGTATCCGATCCGCGCGCTGCATCCGTTGACAGCGCGCCGGAGAGCAGCGCGGCCTGGAGCAGGCGCTCGGCGGCGAAGAGTCCGGCCAGGGCGTAGGCGGTGGAGAATTGCACGCCATTGAGCAGCGCCAGCCCCTCCTTCGGCGCCAGTGCCAAGGGCTGTAATCCACATGCCGCCAACGCCTGCGCGGCCGGCTTACGCTCGCCGCGATGCATCACCTCGCCTTCGCCGATCATCGCCGCGCTCATGTGGGCGAGCGGGGCGAGATCACCCGATGCGCCGACGGACCCTTGGGAAGGCACGACAGGCATCAGGTCGTGCCGGAGCATCGCTTCCATCAGTCGCACGGTCGCCGGCTGCACGCCGGACGCGCCCTGTCCGATGCTGGCCAGCTTGAGCGCGAGCATCAGCCGCACGACCACCGCCGGCGCAGCCTCTCCCACCCCGGCCGCATGGGACAGCACGATATTACGCTGGAGGACGGCCAGCTTGTCCGCCTCGATCCGGATCGTCGCCAGACGCCCGAAGCCGGTATTGATGCCGTAAACCGGTTCGCTCCGAGAAACGATCGCTTCGATCGCGCGTACGCCGCGTTCCACCGCCGGCATGCAGGCCAGATCCAGCTCGAGGCCCGCACCGGCATGGATCGCCCGCCAGCCGGCCAGTGTCATGCGCCCCGGCTGCAGAAGCACGTTGTCCATCAGAAGCGATTGCGGGTCGTGGACCCGCATCGTAGGCTTGTGTTGTGCGGTGCAACGAGACCGCGACAACGAAACGGGGACGGCAATGAGGGGAAATGCGACACGTTGGGGCCTTCTGTTTGGCCTGGCATTGGCGGTACTGCCGGGAAGGGTGGCCTTCGCCGATACGGTGAAGATCGCCTTTTCTACCTGGGTCGGCTACGGGCCGCTCTATATCGCCGAGCAGGAAGGGTACTTCAAGAAAAACGGGGTCGATGTCGAACTGATCAAGATGGAGGATCCGAAGGAACGATTCCCCGCCCTGATGGCCGACCGAATCGAGATGATTGCCAGCACGGTCGATACCGCGCTGCTGTACATGAAGACGCCGACCGATTTCCAATACGTCGCGGCGATCGATGACTCCGATGGCGGCGACGGCATCATCGCCAAGAAGGACATCACCAGCGTCGCCGACTTGAAAGGCAAGAAGGTCGGTGTGAACAAGGGCTCGGTCTCCGAGTTCTACCTGAATGACCTGCTCGACAAGGCGGGTTTGAAGGAATCCGATCTGAACGTGGTGAACATGACTGCGGGTGATGCGGGCAGCGCGTTCGTCACCGGGCGTGTGGATGCGGCGGTTACGTGGGAACCCTGGCTCAGCCGCGGCAAGGCGGCGCCTTTCGGTCATTTGCTGACCGACAGTTCGCAGACGCCGGGGCTGATCACCGACGTGCTGATCGCGAAAACCGACTGGATCAAGGCGCACCAGCAGGACGTGGCCGCGGTCGTGAAATCCTGGATGGAGGCGGTCGCCCTTTATGAACAGCATCCGGACGAAGCCATTCCCATCATGGCCAAGGGAGTCGGCGGCTGGCTGAAGGATCCGAAGGATTTCAAGGACACGCTGGGTGGCGTCAAATTCTACGACGCCGCTGCCAACAAGCAGTTCTTCGGCACGCCTGACAATCCCGGCCCGCTGCTCAACACGATCAACGCGGCCATCAAGATCTGGGGCGCGCAGGGCAAGTTGCAGGTGCAGCCGGACGCAAAGGCGATGATCAACACGACCTTCGTGGACAAGTGATCGCCTATTTCGCACCGAAGAAGGACATCCCGCGCCGTGCGTATGTCTCGGTCAGCACGGTCGTGGCGTTGTCCATCTTGGGCTTCTGGTGCGTGCTGTCCTACGGCGGTCTGGTGCGGGCGGACTTCCTGCCCACGCCAGACGCCGTGCTGCGCGCCGGCGTGGCCGGGCTGAAGGATGGTTCGTTGCTGCAGGATACCGCGGTGAGCGTGACCGAGATCATGTCCGGCTTCGTCATCGCCTCGGTGATCTCCGTGCCGCTGGGCATCCTGATGGGTAGCTATCGGGTTGTGGAAGCCGCCGTCGAACCGGTGACGAATTTCGTTCGCTACCTTCCGGTCTCCGCCATGATCCCGCTGCTGATCCTGTGGGTCGGCATCGACATGAGCGAGAAGATCGCAGTGATCTTCATCGGCACGTTCTTCCAGCAGCTTATAATGGTCGCTGACGTCTCCCGCTCGGTCCCGCAGGACCTGCTCGACGTGTCCTATACGCTCGGCACCACGCCGCGCAGCGTGGTGTGGCGCGTGCTGATCCCGGCGACGCTGCCCGGCGTCATGGACACGTTGCGCGTCACGCTGGGCTGGGCCTGGACCTATTTGGTGGTGGCGGAGCTGGTCGCGGCCGATAAGGGCCTCGGCTATTTCATCCTGAATTCGATGCGCGGGTTGTTCACGGACCAGATCTTCCTCGGCATCATCGTCATCGGGCTGCTTGGGCTGCTTACGGATCAAATTTTCAAGTTTCTGCGCAACTGGATGCTGCCCTGGGCGATCGCCGCCTGATGCTGCAAACCACGCTGCAATCCCCTATCGTGCATGGGGCCAAGCTGCGCATTGAAAATGTGGCGCTGCGCTTCACACCCCGTTCTGGCGGATCGGTCACCGCACTGGAAAACGTCTCGCTGACGGTCGAGGACAACGAGTTCTCCGTCATCGTCGGACCGTCCGGCTGCGGCAAGACCAGCCTGCTCCGGCTCGTTGCCGGGCTGATCGAACCGAGCGAGGGAGAGATCTGGCTGGATCAGACAAAGGTGCGCGGGCCGGCGCGGGACCGCGGCATGGTGTTCCAGTCCTACACGCTTTTTCCCTGGCTGACCGTGCGCAAAAACGTGGAGTTCGGGTTGAAGCTGCGCGGCCTGCCGGCGGGCGACCGCGCCGACATCGCGCGGCGCTTCATCCACCAGGTGGGGCTCGATGGTTTCGACAATCATTATCCGGGACAATTATCCGGGGGCATGATGCAGCGCGTCGCACTCGCCCGTGCGCTCGCCAACGATCCGGCCGTGTTGCTGATGGACGAACCGTTCGGTGCGCTGGACAGCCAGACGCGATCGCTGATGCAGGAATTGCTGTTGGACATCTGGCAGCAGTCGAGCAAGACCGTGCTGTTCATCACGCATGACATCGATGAATCGGTGCTGCTCGGCGACCGGGTCTATGTCATGAGCGCACGGCCCGGGCATATCAAGGAAATGGTGGAGATCGATCTTCCGCGCCCGCGTTCGGTGGACATGCTGACCAGCCCGGACTTCATGCGGCTGAAGCGGCAGATCATGCACTCGATCCATGAGGAGGCGCTGCGCAGCTTTCGGATGTGACCCTCGATGCACTACTGATCGCCGGTCCGACCGCGAGCGGAAAATCCTCTCTCGCTCTGGCGCTGGCCGAAGCGCTGAACGGCACGATCATCAACGCCGATTCCATGCAGGTGTATCGGGAGTTGTGCATTCTCACTGCGCGCCCCACGCGAGAGGACGAAGCCCGCGTTCCCCACCTGCTCTATGGCGTGCGCAGCGCGGCAGAGCCGGCGAGCGTCGCGTGGTGGCTCGGGGAGGCGCGGAAGGCCATCGATGCCGTTCGGAGCGCAGGACGTCTGCCGATCCTGTGCGGCGGAACGGGCCTGTATTTTGCAGCGCTCCGTGAGGGCATCGCCCCCGTGCCGGACATTCCCGCATCCGTTCGGACCGAAGCGCGTGGCTTGCTGGCCGAACTCGGTCCGGCCGGGCTGCACGCACGCCTTGCTGTGGAAGACCCGGTCACAGCCTCGAAGCTGCGGCGGAGCGACAGCCAGCGCATCGCGCGGGCCTGGGAGGTGTGGCGGGCGACGGGGATCGGGCTTGCGGACTGGCAGGCGCAACCGACGAAATCCGCCCCAGGTCTTCGACTGGCCGGCGTGCTGCTGGATCCGCCTCGCCCGGCGTTGCGCGACGCGATCGCCGCGCGGTTTCGCGCCATGCTGCAAGCCGGCGCCGTGGAGGAAGTGCGCCAGCTTGTCGCGGCCGGATTGCCCCCCAGCCTGCCGGCAATGCGTGCCCACGGCGTGCCGGAACTGTCGGCCTATTTGCGCGGCGACATTACCCTCCCGGAGGCCGAGGTGCGGGCCGTCGCGGCGACCGGCCGATATACCAAGCGTCAGACCACGTGGTTCCGGCACCATCCCCTCGCGGACCGGGCGTGTACGATCCATGCGCGATGGGACCACTCCACGCAATTTTCTGGCGCTATTCGCTCTGATCTGGTCCGATTTGTTCAGAACGCCGGTTGACGCACCGCACAACCGGCCGTAAGCCCGCGCGATGGACCAGGACAACGAGCCAGCCCTGTCGGGCGCCGAAGTGTTGCTGCGCGCGCTGAAGGAACAGGGCGTGGATGTCGTCTTCGGCTATCCCGGCGGCGCGGTCCTGCCGATCTATGACGCGCTGTTCAATCAGAACGCGATCCGCCACGTCCTCGTGCGGCACGAGCAGGGGGCGGTGCACGCGGCGGAGGGATATGCAAGGAGCACGGGAAGGGTCGGCGTCGTGCTGGTGACCTCCGGCCCCGGTGCGACCAATGCGGTGACCGGGCTGGTTGACGCGCTGATGGATTCCATCCCCGTGGTGTGTCTGACCGGGCAGGTGCCGACGCATCTGATCGGCAATGACGCGTTCCAGGAAGCCGACACGACCGGCATCACCCGGCCGGCGACGAAGCACAATTATCTCGTGAAACGGCCGGGCGACTTGGCGCGCGTGGTGCATGAGGCATTTTACGTCGCGCGCTCGGGCCGGCCCGGGCCTGTGGTGATTGACCTGCCGAAGGACATCCTGATCGGCAAAGCGCCCTACGCCGGACCGGTGGCCCAGCATCGGAGTTATCGTCCGCAGACCGAGCCCGATACCGGTCCGATCGCGCGCGCGGTGGCGTTGCTGAAAAGCGCAAAGCGGCCGGTCATCTATGCTGGTGGCGGCGTGATCAATGCCGGACCGGACGCGTCCGAGGCGCTGACTAAGTTCGCGCACATGACCGGGTTCCCGTGCACCAACACACTCATGGGTCTTGGCTCGTTCCCGGCGAGCGATCCGCAGTTCCTCGGCATGCTGGGGATGCACGGCACGTACGAGGCGAACCTGGCCATGCACGGCGCCGATGTGCTGCTGGCGATCGGCGCGCGGTTCGACGATCGGGTGACGGGTCGGCTCAACGCGTTCTGCCCGAACGCAAAGAAAATCCACGCGGATATCGACCCGTCCAGCATCAACAAGAACGTCCCGGTGGATGTGGCCGTCGTCGGCGATGCGGGCCGCGTGCTGCGCGCGTTGATCGCCGCGTGGGATCGCGACGACGAACGGGTTGACCGCAAGGCTCTGGCTGAGTGGTGGCGACAGATCGATTCCTGGCGCGCGAAGAAGTCGCTGCGTTTCACACAAGACATGGCAAAGGGCGCGGTGATCAAGCCGCAGCACGCGATCCAGCGGCTGTATGAAATGACCCGCAACGTCGGCAAGGACGTGTTCATCACCACCGAGGTGGGGCAGCACCAGATGTGGGCGGCACAGCACTTCGGTTTCGAAAAGCCGAACCACTGGATGACCTCCGGTGGTTTGGGCACGATGGGCTACGGCCTTCCCGCGGCCATGGGCGTGCAGATCGCGCATCCGGACGCGCTGGTCATCGACATCGCCGGTGAGGCGAGCGTGCTGATGAATATCCAGGAGATGGGCACGCTGGCGCAGTACCGGCTGCCGGTGAAAGTGTTCATTCTCAACAATCAGTACATGGGGATGGTTCGCCAGTGGCAGGAATTGCTGCATGGCGGGCGTTACTCGGAAAGCTACTCCGCCGCCCTGCCGGATTTCGTGAAGCTGGCCGACAGCTTCCATGCGGTTGGCCTGCGCGCCGAGAGCGTGGATCAGCTGGATGGTGTGATCCGGGAGATGTTGGCGTGTGATCGCGCGGTGATCGCCGATATCGCGGTTGATCCGAAGGAGAACTGCTTCCCGATGATCCCGTCGGGCGCGGCGCACAATGAGATGATCCTTGGCCCTGAGCATGAGAACGAGGCGGCGGGGATCACGGATGAGGGGCTGGTTTTGGTTTGATTGCCGTGCTGCCGGTGACTCTTCACTGTCATTGCGAGGCGCGAAGCGCCGAAGCAATCTCGGGGACCAGGTCGCAATACAAATCGCGCCACTCCGGATTGGCGGCATTGATGAGCGCGGCCTTGCGCGCGCGTGAGCCGACCTTCAGTTGCTTCTCCCTTGCAATCGCCGAATCGGGGTGGTCGTGACGTTCGAAATAGACCAACTTCTCGACATTGTACCGTGCGGTAAAGCCTTGGGCGGCATGTGTTCGGTGCTGGTGGATACGCTGGATCAGTTTACTGGTCACCCCCGTGTACAATACGGTGTGCCTGCCGTTCGTCAGGATGTAGACGAAGTATTCTCTCTCCATAACGCACGAGATTGCTTCGTCGCTTCGCTCCTCGCAATGACAATTTTTGCCGCACGTGCTCTGCCTTCCAATTCCACGCTCCCCGTCGCTATCTGATGCCCGCGCCTGACAACAACCGGCAACGCAGCGCGACCATCTCCGTCCTCGTGGATAACGAGGCTGGTGTCCTCGCCCGCGTCATCGGCCTGTTCTCGGGCCGCGGCTACAACATCGACAGCCTGACGGTCGCGCTGGTGGATGAGGAGCGTGGACGCTCCCGCATCAACATCGTCACGTCCGGAACCGATATGGTGATCGAGCAGATCAAGGCCCAGCTCGACCGTCTTGTCCCAGTGCACCGTGTGGCCGACCTCACTCTCGAAGGCCCGCACCTCGCGCGCGAGATGGCGCTCATCAAGATCGTCTGCACCGGTGAGCATCGGGCGGAGGCGCTCCGCCTCGCGGATGCCTTCCGCGCCCGCGTGGTGGATGCCACCACCGGCAGCTTCGTCTTCGAGATGACAGGCGGCACCGACAAGCTCGACGCGTTCGTCGATCTGATGCGACCGCTGGGGCTGGCGGAGATCTCGCGAACCGGTGTAGCAGCCCTCGCACGCGGCTCACGAACAATCTGACTCGAAAGGAAACCAGTATGCGCGTCTATTATGACCGCGATGCGGATGTGAACCTGATCAAGGGCAAACGCGTCGCGATCATCGGGTACGGCAGCCAGGGCCACGCCCACGCCAATAACCTCAAAGACAGTGGCGCGAAGGACGTCGCCGTCGGTCTGCGTCCCAGTTCCGGTGGGGTGAAGAAGGCCGAAACGGCGGGCCTCAGGGTCATGGACCCAGCCGATTGCGCCAAGTGGGCCGATGTCGTGATGGTGCTGACGCCGGATGAAGGGCAGGGGGACCTGTACCGCGACAAGCTCGGTCCGAACATGAAAGCCGGCGCCGCGCTGGCCTTCGCGCACGGGCTGAATATCCATTTCAACCTGATCGAACCGCGCTCCGACATCGACGTGTTCATGATCGCGCCGAAGGGCCCCGGTCACACGGTGCGCAGCGAGTATCAGCGTGGCGGCGGCGTTCCGTGTCTGGTTGCTGTGGCGCAGAATCCGTCCGGCAATGCGCTCGAAATCGCGCTGTCTTACGCGTCGGCAATCGGCGGTGGTCGCGCCGGCATTATCGAAACCACCTTCAAGGAAGAATGCGAAACCGACCTGTTCGGCGAGCAGGTGGTGTTGTGCGGCGGTTTGGTGGAGCTGATCAAGGGCGGCTACGAAACCCTGGTTGAAGCCGGGTACGCTCCGGAAATGGCTTATTTCGAATGCCTGCATGAGGTGAAGCTGATCGTCGACCTGATCTACGAAGGCGGCATCGCGAACATGAACTATTCGATCAGCAATACCGCTGAATACGGCGAATACGTCTCCGGTCCGCGCATCATCACCGACGATACCAAGAAGGAGATGAAGCGCGTGCTGAACGACATCCAAAGCGGGAAGTTCGCCCGCGACTGGATGCTGGAGAACCGGGTGAATCAGACCAGCTTCAAGGCCATGCGGTCACGCATGAGCGACCATCCGATCGAGCAGATCGGCGTGAAGCTGCGCGGCATGATGCCGTGGATCGCGAAGAACGCACTCGTGGATAAGTCGAAGAACTGATTTTCGCCTCCAACCGCCTGGGTCGGCCTGGTTTCCCCGCGGCGGAAACTTGGCTGGCCCTGGCTTTGGCCGCGCTGATCCTTGTCCTATCGGCGCTGCCGTTGGTGCGTGTTCTTGCTGAGGCATTGGGCGGGCTCACCGCATTCAGTCCGGCGGCCTGGTCGGCGCTGCTGCGAAGCGTACTCACCAGTCTGGGCGGTGCCGCGGTCGCTCTGATCCTGAGTGTACCGTTCGCCCTTGCGGTCGCGCTCACCAACGTGCCGGCCCCCACGCTGCTGTCCGGCTGCGCGTTGCTCGGACTGCTGATCCCGGGACAGATCGTCGCGCTCGCCTGGATACAGGCACTCGGCAACAGCACCTGGCTCTACTCCCCCTTCGGCATCATCCTGCTCCTCGGCGTGGAGCACATGCCGATCGGCTTCATCTCCTGCCTGGCACCACTTCGCGCCATTCCGGCGGAGGTGATCGAGGCGGCACGGATGGACGGGGCATCGCCCCTTCGCATCGCCTCGCGCATCGTGCTGCCGCTCGGGCGGCCGGGGCTGGTCACCGGCTTCGCTTTGGCCTTTCTCTCCTGCCTGGGCAGTTTCGGCGTGCCCGCAATGATCGGCATTCCCGCCCGCTACGTGACGCTCCCCGTGCTGATCTATCAACGCCTGTCCGGCATCGGCACGGAGGTATTGCCGCAGGCGGCGGCGCTGGCTCTGCCGCTGATGGTGCTGGCGGGAGTTACAGCGCTTCTCGCGTCACGCGCTATACGACCGGACGATGCGGCGATTGGAGCAACCGGCGCCGTCGCGGCAGTGGATCTGGGGCGCTGGAGGAACCCAGCCGCAGTGGCGTTAATGCTGCTGGCCACTCTGGTTCTGCTGGTGCCGTTGATCTCGCTGGTCACGGCGTCGGTCACCACGGCCTACGGCGTGGCGCTGCGCCCGGCGACATTCACGCTCAGCCATTATGCAATGATCCTGAACACCGACGAGGCAGCGCATGCCTTCCTGACCTCGCTCTGGCTCGCGGGCTGCACGGCACTGATCGCCGGTGCCGGTGCGTTCGTCATCGCGGTGTTGCGCTGGTGGGGTGGGAAGACACTGTCTGTTCTGGAGCCGCTGATCCAGGCGCCCTTCGCGCTACCGGGAACGATCTTCGCCATCGGCATGATTCTTCTCTATCTGCGTCCCCTTCCACTCATCGGCTCGCTCTACGGCACGCCGTGGATCATCCTGCTCGCCTATATTCCGCGTTTCCTGCCGCTGGCGCTCGGCCCAGTGCGCGCTGCCGTGTCGCGCCTCGATCCGGCGATCGACGAAGCGGCGCGCGTGGACGGCACGTCGCTGTGGCCGCGGCTGCGGCGTATCGCATTTCCGTTGGTGGCGTCCGCGGTGATTTCGGGTGCGCTTCTGACGGCCCTGACAGCCTTCGGCGAACTGACCGTGTCGGCGCTGCTCTGGTCTCCCGGCAGTGAGACGGTGGGCGTGCTGATCTTTGGCTTGAACGAGGGTGGTGATGTGGCCGGCGCCGCCGCTGCATCAGTGCTTTGCTTGCTGCTGGTGTTCGCGCTGGCAATGATGATGCGAGCGGCTGGCGGATTGATCAGCGCGACGATCAACCGCCGCTAATTGCAGTCATAACGACCATTTCGGCATCCGCCGCCAACCGCGTGTCCAGCGACGCCCGCTCTCCCGCCACGAAGATGTTGATGTGCCGGCGAATAGCGGGCGTTTCGTCGCATAACCGGTCGCGCAAGCCGGGCCAGCGCAGATTCAGAGCGTCAATCGCATCGGCGACCGTGGTGGCATCAACGATTGGGGCGGATGGACAGCCGGGAAACAGCGAGAGCAGAGCCTGAGGCAGGATAACGCGGACCGTCATTCGTCAAGGACCAACGTCTCCACGGAATAAATCGGCGGCAGGTTCTGCGCGATGCACGACCAGTGATCGCCTTCATCGGCACTGGCGTATAGCGATCCGGTGTTGGTGCCGGCATAAATCCCGGCGGGCTCCAAGCCATCTGCGCTCATCGCCTGCCGCAATACCCCGAAGAACGCATGCTCCTGCGGTAGGCCGTCGCGCAGCGCCTGCCACGTTTCGCCCCCATCTCGCGTGCGCCAAACCGCGGCACTGGCGTCCGGTGCGTAACGCCCGAGCTCGGCGCCGTTCAAGGGAAACAGGAACAGCGTCGACGGATCGCGGGGATGCGCGGCGGCGGGGAAGCCGAACGTCGAGGGAAGGCCGTCCTCGATGCTCTGCCACGTCGCGCCACCATCGACGCTGCGATACATGCCGCAGTGGTTCTGCTGATACAGATGATCCGAGCGCCCCGGCGCCATCACCAGGCAATGCACGCACTGGCCGAACTCCGGGTAGCGCTGCTCTTCCGGCAAGAAATCGCAGCGCGTGCCGCTGTTGCGCGGCTGCCAGGTCGCGCCGCCGTCCTGCGTGTGAAAAACGCCGGCCGCGGAGATCGCAACCCACATGCGTTGTTCGTCGGCCGGATCGGGCACGATGGAATGGAGGATCAATCCACCGGCGCCCGGCTGCCATTGCGGGCACGATGGGTGATCGCGCAATCCGCGCACATGCGCCCAGGTCTCACCGTCATCCTCGCTCACAAACAGGCCCGCGGGCTGGACGCCCGCGTAGAGCCGGCCATGCGCCGGCGCGAGGCTCCATCCGGCGCGCACCGGCTCCTGGCCTTCGGCATAGGCCAGACCGTTGCTGGAATGCGTCCATGTCTCGCCCTGGTCGGTCGTTTTCCAGACTGCCGGGCCGAACCACTCATTCCCACCCGCGGCGTAGATGGTGCCGGTTGTTTCATCCCCCTTCACATGGTTGATCGGCCAGGCGTTGCAGAACGGTCCGCGCAACGACCAGGCCCGGCGGTGCCGATCGCTTTGCAGCAGGAACGCTCCCTTCTTGGTTCCGAGCAGGATCAGTATGCGCATGGCCGAAGTCCGGGTTGATGGGGGAAAGACACTGACACGGGGTCCGCCCCGATTGCCAGGGCGGGATGCCGGTCCTACGCTTCCGGCAGAGTATCGGAGGAATACCAATGAAGGTTGGGCAGGCAGTCGCAGCGATCATGAAACGCGAGGGGCTTGAGATCCTTTGCGCCTATCCTGTGAACCATTTGATCGAATTCGCGGCCGCGGCCGATATTCGCCCGGTCATCGTGCGCCAGGAACGGATCGGGCTGCACATGGCGGACGCCATTTCGCGCGTGACCTCCGGCAAGAAGATCGGCGCCTTCTGCATGCAGCATGGCCCGGGGACCGAGAATGCCTATGGCGGCGTGGCGCAGGCTTTCGCCGAATCAGTCCCGGTTCTCGTGGTGCCGCAAGGCTTTCAGCGTCGGATCGCGCACATCGATCCCAACTACAGCGCAGTGCGCGAGATGCGCGGCATATCGAAATCGGCCGAGCCGATCAACATACCGGCCGAGGTGCCGAATGCGATGCGCCGTGCCTTTACCCGGCTGCGCAACGGCCGTGGCGGTCCCTGCATCGTGGAAGTGCCGGCAGACATCTGGAACGAGGAAATCGGCGATCTCGATTACACACCGGTGGGCCGCCATCGCTCAGCGCCCGACCCGCAGGACGTACGCAAGGCGGTGCAGCTCGATTCTCGCCGCCAAGCGGCCGGTGATCTATGCCGGCACGGGCATCCACTGGGCGGAGGCGTGGCCGCAGCTGAAGGCGTTCGCCGAGCTGCTGGGCGCGCCGGTGACCACCAGTCTGGGCGGTAAGAGCTCCTTCCCCGAAAATCATCCGCTCTCGCTAGGCTCCGGCGGCGCGGCCTATCCGAAGACCGTCAAGCACTTCGTCGATCATGCCGATCTCATCATCGGTATCGGCTGCTCGTTCACCGAAACCAGCTTCGGCATCAAGTTTCCGAAGGGCAAGCGCTTCATCCAGACCACGATCGATCCCAACCACCTGGCGAAGGACGTGCCGATAGTGGCGGGACTGATCGGCGACGCAGCGCTTACCTTGGAGGCGCTGAACGCCGAACTGTCACAAACCCTCCGCGGCCCGCGTGATGCGTCTGACGTGATGAAGGAGATCAAGCAGGTCCGCGAAGAGTTCATGGCCGAGTGGATGCCGCTTCTGACATCCGACGACGCGCCGCTCAGCCCGTATCGCGTGATCTGGGAGATGATGCACACCTTCGATATGAAGAACACCATCATCACGCATGATGCGGGCAGTCCGCGCGACCAGATCTCGCCGTTCTGGGTCTCCACCGAGCCGCTCTCCTATATCGGCTGGGGCAAGACCACGCAGCTCGGCATGGGGCTGGGGCTGGCGATGGGCGCCAAGCTGGCGAAACCCGACAAGCTGTGCGTCAACTTCTGGGGCGACGCAGCGATCGGCTTCACCGGCATGGACTTCGAAACCGCGGTGCGCGAGCGCATCCCCATCCTGTCCTGCCTGATGAACAACTACTCCATGGCGATCGAGCTCAAGGTGATGCCGATCTCCACCGAGAAGTACCGCTCCACCGATATCTCGGGCAACTACGCGGACATGGCCAAAGCGTTTGGCGGCTATGGCGAACGGGTGACCGAGCCCGGGCAGATCAAGGCGGCGCTGCAGCGCGGTATCGAGCAGACGAAGCAGGGCAAACCGGCGCTGCTGGAGTTCATTACCGCGAAGGAGACGCGCGTCGCGCGTTGGGGCTGATCGTGGCTGGGTGGGCAGCAGTCTGCTGCCCACCCGCAAGCCCCTTGCGGGCGGACCAAAACAAGCGATAACACGCAAAAAACCCAGGGAAGCAAACGTCCGCTCATGGCCACCGTCAGTATCCGCAACGTACGCAAGTCCTTCGGGTCGACCGAGGTGCTGCACGGCGTGAGCGTCGAGATCGAGGACGGCGAGTTCGTCATCCTTGTAGGGCCGTCCGGTTGCGGAAAGTCAACTTTGCTGCGGATGCTCGCCGGCCTGGAAAATATAAGCGCGGGAGAAATCGCCATCGGCGGCCGCGTGGTGAACAATGTCCCGCCCAAGCAGCGCGACATTGCGATGGTGTTCCAGAACTACGCGCTTTATCCGCACATGACGGTGCGGTCCAACATGGCATTCTCCCTGGAACTCGCGAAGGCGCCCAAGACGCTGATCGATCAGAAGGTCGCGCGCGCGGCCGAGATCCTCGGCCTCACGCAATATCTCAATCGCTATCCCCGCCAGCTCTCGGGCGGTCAGCGCCAGCGCGTCGCGATGGGACGGGCCATTGTGCGGGACCCGCAGGTCTTCCTGTTTGACGAGCCGCTGTCCAATCTGGATGCCAAGCTCCGCGTCGCCATGCGCGCCGAGATCAAGGAACTGCATCAGCGGTTGCAGACCACGACCGTGTACGTCACCCACGATCAGATCGAGGCCATGACGATGGCCGACAAGATCGTGGTGATGAACAGCGGCAATGTAGAGCAGATCGGCGCGCCGCTCGATCTCTACGATCATCCGGCGAACCTGTTTGTTGCCGGGTTCATCGGCTCGCCCGCCATGAACTTCGTGAAGGGCCGGATCGAGGACGGCGCCTTCCGTGCCGAAGCCGGGATCAACCTGCCGCTCCCCGGCGGCCGCAATGGGTCGGACGGCCGCCCCGCCATCTATGGCATCCGCCCCGAACACTTCCAGTTGCGCGGCGATGGCCTGCCCGCCCGGGTGAACGTCATCGAACCCACCGGCTCCGAAACTCAGGTGATGGCCGAGTTCGCCGGCACACCAATCATCTGCGCGTTCCGCGAGCGGCTGAACGCTCGCCCCGGCGATACCATCCGCGTGGCCGCAGACCCGGCGCTGGTGCACCTGTTCGATGCCGGCACCGGCGAACGGCTGAATGCCTGATTCCATCAAGGAGACAGCAATGAACGGACTAACCCGTCGCGACTCCCTGTTGCTCGGCGCCGCGTTCGGTGCCGGCGTGCCCATGATCGGCGCGCGGGCGCAGACCGCCCCGACGCCTCCCCCCGTCTCCGATGGTTCCGACGTCCCGGTCGATTCCAGCGTGAAGGAGCCAGAGTGGCAGATCGAGAAAGGCGCGACGCTGAAGGTCGTGCGTCCTGCCAAATTTGTTGATCCCGACCAGACGTACTGGGACTCCAACACCAAGAAATTCACCGCAAAGACCGGTATCCCCGTCCAGACCAGCTATCTTTCGTGGGAAGATCTGGCGCCGCAGACCGCCGTGATCGCCAACACCGGCGGGGGCGCCGATATCGTCATCGGCTTCTCGATTTCGCCATTTCTGTATACCGAGAAGCTGGTGCGCATGGATGACGTGACCAATTATCTCGGCAAGAAGTACGGCGGCTGGTTTGATCTTGCGCTGCTGTATGGACGCAAGTGGAAGACGAATGACTGGATCGCGCTGCCGATCGGCGGCGGCACCGGACCGACCGTGTATCGGCAGTCATGGGTCAAGGAAGCGGGCTACGACAGCATCCCCGACGATCTGAATGGCTTCCTCACGCTGTGCCAGAAGCTCAAGCAGAACGGCCATCCCTGCGGCTTCTCCCTTGGCCACGCGGTCGGCGACGCCAACGGTTTTGCCGAGTGGGCGCTGTGGACGCATGGCGGGCGCCTGGTGGATGACGCAGGCAAGGTTGCGCTCGATTCGAAGGAAACCATCAACGCCCTGAAATACGTATCCGAGCTGTACAAGACCATGATTCCTGGCACCATTGCCTGGAATGATGCGGGCAACAACAAGGCCTATATAGCGGGCGACATCAGCCTGACCTTCAACGGTGTTTCCATCTACTTCGTGCTCAAGAACTCGCCTGATCCTAAGCTGCAGGCGATGGCAGCCGACACCATGCACCAGAAGGTGCCGCAGGGCCTGGCCAAGCGTTCGCCCATGTCGGCGGCGATTATGAACTCCATGCTGTTCAAGCACAGCAAATACCCGAACGCCGCCAAGGCCTACCTGACCTTCATGATGGAAGCGCCGCAATACGCGCCCTGGCTCTCCTCTTGTCTCGGCTACTGGTCGGAGCCGCTGAAATCCTACGCGAAGATGAAGTTCTGGACGGAGGATCCGAAGCTCGGGCCATACGCGTCGGCGATGGATACGATCTACTACGACGGCTTCTCCGGCCCGATCGAACCCGCTGCCAGCGCCGTGATCGCCAACTATACCGTGGTCGACATGTTCGCCTCGGTCGCGACCGGCAACGCCACGCCCGAGGCCGCCGCAAAGGCCGCAGCGCGGCAGGCCGAGCGGTACTACAAAACCTGAGCAACGGCCGGCCCCGTTCGCACCGCGGGTGGGGCCTTCCCGCTTTGCCTTCCTCCCGCAACGGAGCCATTATCCCCGGCAGAAGGCCATCAAGGCCTCACGGCTTCGGCCGATCTACGGGAGGTTTAGTCCATGACTATCAGTATCACACGCCGGGATTCCCTGATTCTTGGAGCGGCGGCATTGGGTGCGCACAGCGCGTTTGCTCAGGACGCGCCGGTGACGGACGTACCCATGGCGGACGTGAAGCCGCCGGAATTCCAGATCGAGAAGGGGGCCGAGCTTCACACCATCCGGCCGGCGAAGTTCGTAGACCCCGATTCCGTCTGGTGGGATCGGAATACCAAAAAGTTCACGGATCAGACGGGCATCCCGGTTTCGGTCAACTACATCAGTTGGGAGGATCTGCGGCCGCAGACAGCGGTAATTGCCAATACCGGGGGCGGCGTGGACCTGATCTTCGGCTGGGCGGTCGATCCGTTCCTGTACGAAGAGAAGCTGGTAGGAATGAACGACCTCGCCGATTATCTGGGCAAGAAATACGGCGGCTGGTTCGACATCGCGAAACTGTATGGCACGCGTTGGAAGACCGATCACTGGCACAGCTTGCCGATCGGCGGTGGTACCGGGCCAACGGTGTACCGCATGTCCTGGGTGAAGGAGGCAGGGTACGATAAGATCCCGGACGACCTGGACCAGTTCCTTGAACTATGCCGCAAGCTGCACACTACGGGCCACCCGTGCGGATTTTCGTTGGGCCATGCAGTGGGTGATGCCAACGGCTTCGCCGAATGGGCGCTGTGGTCACACAACGGCAAAGTGGTAGACGAAGGCGGCAAGATCGCGCTCGAATCGAAGGAGACGATCAACGCCCTGAAATACGTGGCCGAACTCTACAAGGTCATGATCCCCGGCACGATTGCCTGGAACGACGCAGGGAACAACAAGGCCTATATCGCCGGCCAGATAGGACTGACGTTCAACGGTGTTTCGATCTACCAGGTGCTGAAGACCTCGCCGGATCCCACTCTGCAGGCGATGGCGAAGGACACGATGCATCAGGCGGTCCCACGCGGCCTGGCGAAGCGCAGTCCGATGACCGCCGGACCGATGCAGGCGATGCTGTTCCAGCACAGCAAATATCCCAACGCCGCGAAGGAATATATCCGCTTCATGATGGAGGCGCCGCAATACGGCCCGTGGCTGGCGAATTGCCTGGGGTATTGGTCGGAGCCGTTGAAGGCGTACTCAAAAATGAAGTTCTGGACTGACGATCCTAAGCTCGCGCCGTACGCGAACGCTATGGACACCATCTATTACGACGGCTACGCAGGCCCGGTCTCCGCCGCCGCTTCGGCCGTGGTGGCGAACTACACCGTGGTCGATATGTTCGCCTCGGTCGCGACCGGCAATTCCACGCCCGAGCAAGCGGCGAAAGCGGCTGCAAAACAGGCGGCACGGTATTACGGAAGGGTGTAGGGAAATCTCTGGGGGCTTCGGCCCCCTGTTCCTTCGGGAAGGCAGAATGGACGCAACGGTTCACCCAGCCATTACCTTCACCCCCCGGCAGGAGGGGTGGGTCACCCGGCTGTTCGACTACAAGCCGTTTTTGGTCTTTCTGTGTATGCTGCCCTCGGCGGGACTGCTGCTGGTCTTCCTGACTTATCCGCTGGGCCTCGGCGTCTGGCTGGCGTTCACCGACACAACAATCGGCCAGCCCGGCCAATGGATCGGGCTGGACAACTTCATCTCCCTCTGGAACGACCCGATCTTCTGGATGGCCGTGTGGCAGACGATCTTCTACACGACGGCGGCGACGATCGGTAAATTTGCGCTCGGCCTGTGGCTTGCGCTGCTTCTCAACCACCACATGCCCTTCAAGGCCATCCTCCGCGCCATCCTGCTCTTGCCGTGGATCGTGCCCACGGTTCTGTCCGCCATCGCCTGGTGGTGGATCTACGATCCGCAGTTCTCCATCATCTCTTACGTCTGGGTGGACGTGCTGCACATGCAGAAGAACTACATCAACTTCCTAGGCACGCCCTGGCCCGCGCGCTGGTCGCTGGTCGTTGCCAATATCTGGCGCGGCATTCCGTTCGTTGCCATCACGCTTCTCGCAGGGCTGCAGACGATCTCTCCGTCGCTCTACGAGGCGGCGCTGCTGGATGGCGCCTCGGGCTGGCAGCGGTTCCGCCGAATCACGGTGCCGCTCCTGATGCCAATTCTCTCGGTGGTTCTGACTCTCAGCATCCTGTTCACCTTCTCCGACTTCCAGCTTGTCTACGCGATCACGCGCGGCGGTCCGTTCAACACCACCCATCTGATGGCGACGCTGGCGTTCCAGCGCGCCATTCCGGGCTCCGAACTGGGGGAGGGGGCGGCCATCGCGGTCTCCATGATCCCGTTCCTGCTGGTGGCGACGCTGGTGAGTTTCTTCGGCCTCGGCCGACGCAAGTGGATGCAGGGCGAAGCCAATGAGTGACGTCACCGCCGAACGGGCGGACATCCCGGAGCCTACGACCGACGTGCCGGAGCGGTTGTCGTGGGATTCACGCGCGCGGCGGATGGTGACGATCTACCTGCCGCTGGCCTGCTTCGCCATCGTGCTGCTGTTTCCGTTTTATTGGATGACGATCACGGCGTTCAAACCAGACTACGAGATGTACGACTACAAGAAGTACAATCCGTTCTGGATCCACTCGCCGACGCTCGACAACATCAAGAAGCTGCTGTTCGACACGGCGTATCCGCGCTGGCTGATGGTGACGATGATGATCGCCGTCGGCGCCACGGCGCTGTCGTTGTTCTCCAGCGTGCTCGCCGCTTACGCCATCGAGCGTCTGCGCTTCAAAGGCTCACGCCATGTCGGGTTGGCGATCTACCTCGCGTATCTCGTGCCGCCGACCATCCTGTTCATTCCGCTTGCCACTTTGGTGTTCCAGTTCGGCCTGTTCGACAACCCGCTGGCACTGATCCTCACTTACCCGACGTTCCTGGTGCCGTTCTGCACCTGGCTGCTGATTGGCTACTTCAAATCCATCCCGTATGAGCTGGAGGAATGCGCGCTGATAGACGGCGCATCCCGCTTACAGATCCTCTGGCGGATCACCCTGCCCCTGGCAATTCCAGGGCTGATCTCGGCCGGTATCTTCGCTTTCACTTTGTCCTGGAACGAGTTCATCTACGCGCTCGCCTTCATCCAATCGACCGATAAGAAGACGGTGCCAGTGGCGATCCTGACGGAGTTGGTGACAGGCGACGTGTATCAGTGGGGTTCGCTGATGGCCGGCGCGCTATTGGGGTCGTTGCCGGTGGCGCTGTTCTATTCGATCTTCGTCGAATACTACGTCTCGAGCATGACAGGCGCCGTGAAAGAGTAGGGGAGGGAGTGCCCCCTTTGGAAAAAGGGGGCTCCATTTGGACTATTCAGGTTGCGACATCGATGACCGCCTGGGCGAACTCGTGCGGCGCCTCCTGCGGCAAGTTGTGGCCGATCCCTCCCTTGATCAGGCGATGTGAGTACTTCCCGACGAACTGCTTGGCGTAGGCCGCCGGTTCGGGGTGCGGTGCGCCGTTTGCGTCGCCCTCCATCGTGATGGTTGGCACTCGGATGACCGGTGCCTGAGCCAGCCGCTTCTCCAGCGCGTCGTACTGGCGCTCTCCCTGTGCCAGACCGAGCCGCCAGCGGTAGTTGTGGATGGTGATGCTGACATGGTCGGGGTTATCGAAGGCCTGCGCGCTGCGGTCGAACGTCGCGTTGTCGAAGTTCCATTTCGGCGAGGCGGTCTGCCAGATGAGCCTGGCGAAGTCCTTTCGGTATTTCTCGTAACCGGCTCTGCCACGGCTGGTCGCGAAGTAGAACTGGTACCACCAGGCGAGTTCGGCTTTGGGCGGTAGGGGGGCCTTGTTGGCCTCCTGACTGCCGATCAGATAGCCGCTGACGGAGACGAGGGCCTTGCAGCGCTCGGGCCAGAGGGCGGCGACGATATCGGCCGTACGGGCACCCCAATCGAAGCCGCCAAAGACTGCCTGGTGGATGCCGAGCTTATCCATCAGCGCGATGGTGTCGACGGCGACCACCGCTTGCTGCCCGTTACGCACGGTTTTGTTCGACAGGAAGCGTGTCGTGCCATAGCCCCGGAGATACGGCACGATGACCCGGTAACCCGCGGACGCCAGAATGGGCGCGACCTCCGCATAGGAATGGATATCATAGGGCCAGCCATGGAGCAGGATGACGGCGGGGCCGGTTGGGGGGCCGAGTTCGGCATAGCCGACGTTGAGCGTGCCAGCGTCAATCTGCTTTGGCGGGGCGGCAAAGCCTGCCGATTGCGCCTTGGCGACTCCGATCCTTGCGACCGCGATGGTCGCGGCGGTGCCACCGAGGAACAAGCGGCGGCGAAGGTCGATAGCCTCGGTCATTGTACGGACTCCCTTCGATTTGGTTGCGATGAGCGGAGGTTGGACCGATCGGCGGCGCTTCGCTTGGAGACGGCGTTGAGGTCTTCTTCAGATCGCCATGATTTTTGCGTGAGCCGGGGTCGCGTCGGGGGGACGAGGCCGGTATCCCTCCGTTCGTGATCTACCGGTTCGGCAACTTAACCCTTGATGTTGCCCGGCGCGAACTGCGCCGTGGAACCGAGTTGGTTACCATCGAACCCCAGGTCTTCGATGTGCTGAAGTTCCTGATCGACGCGCGCGATCGCGTCGTCAGTCGCGACGATCTGCTGGATGCCGTCTGGCATGGCCGGATTGTTTCGGACGCCACGATCAGCAGCCGCCTGAACGCAGCACGTACGGCGATCGGCGATAATGGGGCGGAACAGCGGCTGATCCGGACTCTGCCGCGCAAGGGCGTACGGTTCGTGGGCGAAGTGCTGGAGATCGCCGAGCCGGTGCCGGACGATACTACGTCCACCGAAACCATCGCGTGGCCAAGTGGTCCGAAGCTGCCATCAGTCGCGGTGCTTCCCTTCACCAACATGAGCGGCGATGCAGAGCAGGCGTATTTTGCGGAGGGAATGGCGGAGGAGATCATTACGGCTCTGTCGCGCAGCAGCGGATTGTTCGTGATCGCGCGCAGCTCGTCGTTCACTTACAAGGACAAATCGATCGATGTGCGTCAGGTCGGGCAGGAGCTCGGCGTCGGCTATGTGCTGGAAGGCAGCGTCCGCCGCAGCCGCGAGCAGATTCGCATCACCGGGCAGTTGGTCGATGCAGTCTCGGGCGCGCATCTGTGGTCGGACCGCTTCGACGGCGATCCGCAGGATGTTTTCGCATTGCAGGATCGGGTTGCCGAAAGCGTCACCGCGGCGATTGAGCCGACATTGCAGTTCGCCGAGATCGGAAAGCTGCGGCGTGACCGTCCGGGACAGCTCGACGCCTACGATCTTCTGCTGCGTGGGTATGCGCTGCTGTCCGAGTTTACCGTCGCCAGCATGGGGCAAGCCTTGACGTGCTTCGACCAGGCGCTGGCGATCGATCCCAGTTACGCGCAGGCGATGGCAGCGGCCGCGTATTGCCATGCGCAACGACATTTCCAGGGCTGGGCGCCGCAGGATCATGCGATGCAGGCGGAGGCGGTGCGGCTGGCTTGGCACGCCGCCGAGCTGGCACCGAATGACGCGCAGGTGCTGTGGATGTCCGCGTTCGCCATCTGGAACATGGCACAGGAGGGGCGCGAAAGGGCCCGCGATCTTTTTGGCCGCTCTCTGTTGTTGAATCCGAACTCCGCAATGGCACTCACGCTGGCAGGTTGGATCGAGACGATGTGCGGCAACCAGACCGAGGGCCGGGCGATGGTGGAGCGTGCGCAACGGCTCAATCCGCGCGATCCGCGCGGTTGGCTGATGTCGGGCGCCATGGCCATCGCCGCGGTGGTCGATGAAGACTACGCCGACGCGTTGCGTTGGGCAGAGCGTGCTCTTACGCAGAACCAGCGTTTCGCAGTGGCACTCCGGGTGATGGCAGTGGCGAACGTCAAACTCGGGCAGATCAACCGCGCGCGGCAGGCGGTGCAGGCGCTGCTGGAGGTCGAGCCGGGGTTGACGGTTTCGGGCTTCTTCGCCCGGATACCGGTGCCCCTCGAAAGCATGGCAAGGGCTTACGCGGAGGCGCTGAAGGCGGCCGGATTACCGGCGTAGCGCGCGCATACGCCGGCCGATGTCTCGGCTACGCTTTCTTCTCCTCCAGCAGCAGCACGCTCAGCCCCCCGACCACGTGGCCGTGCAGGCTCTGTGTCACATTCACCAGCGCATTCCCATGCGGCAGCGTGCCCACCAGTGAAAGCGTCCGATGACTGCCATGCGGGACGTGCACGCCCGCGAGCGTGGCCGATCGTCCGTGATGGTCCGCGGATTTGCCGTCGCCCTCGATCAGGCCGAGATGCTCGACCTTTCCCGCTTGATCCAGGATAGACCGCCCGCCAGGAAGATTCGGAAGGAACGACGCGATCGAGGAAAGCGGAGCGATCTGTGCGGCGATGTCGAATGCATGTGATTCAGCCAGGGCGTTGCTCACCCTGAACGGGTAGTTGAAATGCCGCATATGCGTTGCCGCCAGAACGCCCAGATTGTGCTGCGCGACCGTGGAAACCTGCGTCCATGGGTCGTTGCCCTGCACCGTGGTCAGCGGCAGCCCCGTGGCCTGTTCAAGATAGGCGAACGCTATCAGGCACTCGTGCCCTCCGTTTTCGAATGACGGCGTCCAGCTCTCGGCCGCCTGGATGGTCACTGAACCGGGCGAGGACAGCCCTGAGCCGGCCGGAACTGTCTGCGTAATCGGCAGCCCTTCCCAGTAGCCACCCTTCAGTTGTCCGTTCAGGATGTTGTCGCTTTGCAGCGGGCTTGGCGGGCTCGCGGAATAGGCCAGAGGAAAACCGCCAACGATCGGCACGCTCCAGAACACCAGCAACGACCAACCGCCGCTGACCGGTTCAGGGTACGGATTCTCCACTTGGACTTGGACGTTGTAAGTCTTTCCCGCGACGGGACTGCCCACAATAGAATGGGGTGGGGCCGCTTCCGTGAGCCATATGGCGGGGCTCAGCCACCACGCTGAGGAAGGACCTTGCTGGATCAGCAGCGGACCGGACATTGCAAACGCCTCCTGCGTTTTGGCGACCTGAGCACTGAATGCTAGTGCCCAACACTTTTCAAATGAAATTTGATCATCTGCCATGAAGCATTTCACACCTCGTGACCGCGCCGGCCGCCGGTTGCATGCCGGGCAGGAGCGCGCGAAACATTTCTCCGTCCAGGAGAAGCAGCATTATGAATGCCGACGCTTACATCGAAGCTTACGCCGCCTGGCGCCGCGATCCGGACGCCTGGTGGGCTGAAAAGGCTGAGGGCATCACCTGGGACCGGCGCTGGACCAACGTCTTCGACCCCGCGCAGGGACCATACGGACGCTGGTTCATCGGCGCCACGCTCAACACCAGCGTCAACTGCCTGGACCGTCACATCGCGCTCCGCGGCGATCAGACCGCGCTGATCTGGGACAGCGCGATGGAGAACCGGATCGAGCGCTTCTCCTACGCCGCCCTGCTCAGCCGTGTCGCAAAAGTCGCCGGTGCCCTTAAGGCCCGCGGCGTCGGCGTCGGCGACCGCGTCGTCATCTACATGCCCATGGTGCCGGAAGCGGCCATCACCATGCTTGCCTGCGCGCGCATTGGCGCCATCCACTCCGTCGTGTTCGGCGGATTTGCCGCCGCTGAACTCGCCTCCCGTATCGCCGATGCGAAACCGAAGCTGATTGCTTCAGCGTCCTGCGGCCTCGAACCCGGACGCATCGTGCAATATAAACCGCTGCTCGACGCCGCCATCGCTCTTTCACCCCACAAGCCCGATCACTGCCTGATCCTGCAGCGCGCCGCTTGTCACGCGACGCTAACGCCCGGCCACGATGAGGATTTCGCCGAAGCCGAGGCCGCCGCCAGCCCGGCCGATCCTGTGCCGGTGGCCGCCACGCATCCGGCCTACATCCTCTACACCTCCGGCACGACCGGTAAGCCCAAGGGAATTGTCCGCGACACCGGTGGCCACGCCGTCGCGCTGTGGCACTCGATGAAGATGATCTACGGCCTGGATGCCGGAGACGTCTTCTGGACCGCTTCTGACGTCGGCTGGGTCGTGGGACACAGCTACATCGTCTACGCGCCGTTGCTGCGCGGCTGCACCAGCGTCATGTACGAGGGCAAGCCCGTCGGTACGCCCGATGCCGGCGCGTTCTGGCGCGTCATCCAATCGCACCGCCCGCGCGTGCTTTTCACCGCCCCCACCGCGCTGCGCGCCATCAAGCAGCAGGACCCGGACGGCGCAATGATCAAGCGCTACGACATCATCTCGCTCGAAGCGCTGTATCTCGCCGGTGAACGTTGCGATCCGCCCACCGCCGTATGGGCCGCCGAGAAGCTCGGCAAGCCCGTGGTGGACCACTGGTGGCAGACCGAAACCGGATGGCCCATCACCGCCGGCTTCCGCGGCTACGGGCTGTTCCCATTCAAGCCGGGCTCCGGCGGCCGTCCCTGTCCCGGTTACGGCCTTCATGCGTTGGATGACAGCGGCGAGGTCCTCCCACCCGGAGAAAACGGCAACCTGGCGTTGCGCCTTCCCTTGCCGCCCGGCTGCGCACCCACGCTCTGGCAGGATGACGCCGGATATCGCGCGGCCTATCTCGACGCATTCCCTGGCTGGTATCGCACCGGCGATGCCGGCAGCATTGATGCCGACGGTGACGTCTGGGTCATGGGCCGCACGGACGATATCATCAACACAGCCGGCCACCGCCTCTCCACCGGCGCCATCGAGGAAGTACTCGCCTCCCACAGCGACGTCGCCGAATGCGCCGTCATCGGCATGCGTGACGACCTGAAGGGCGAGGTGCCCGTCGGCCTCGCGGTATTGAAGGCCGGCGTTTCCCGCCCGGCCGAGACCATCGCGGCGGAACTCGTCGCCCTCGTCCGCGAGCGCATCGGCCCCGTCGCGTCCTTCAAAGACGCACGGATCGTTCCCCGCCTGCCGAAAACCCGTTCCGGCAAGATTCTGCGCGGCACCATCCGCCGGATTGCCAATGGCGAGAGCCCGCCCGTGCCGCCGACGATCGAGGACCCAACAGCGCTGGATGAAGTTCGCGCCATTCTGATACAAAACGCTTGACCCTGCTCACGTTTGCGCCAACTCGTTTGCCATGCGACGCACGCGCTTCCCCCCTATGATCGAGATGTCCGTCGATGGGCGGTTCATCGACCCGCGGCGGATCAGCTGGCCCACGCGCATCGCGGGTGTCGCGATCATGGTTGCGGTCGTCGCCGGCGCCATCGGCATCGCCGCGATAGCCCTTTGGATTGCGACATTGCTCATCCCGTTGGCTGTGCTCGCGGGCTGCGTCGCGTGGATCGCCTATAAGTTCCAGAACTGGCGCAACGGTTCCACACCCGGCCGCGACATCAGATTCCACCGGCGCTAGCCGATAGCGCATAAGCTTCGGCGTACGACCACCGAGACTTGCAGCGTCGCATTGCGCCGCGCAGCATCGCTGTATGCGACTCAGTCACAAGACAATCCGCCCGTCCGGCGCGCCGATACGTTTGCACTTCGAGAATCGCATCATCGACGCGCTGCAAGGCGAGACCATTGCGGCGGCGCTGTCGGCAGCGGGCATCGTAGCATTCCGCCACACCGCAAGCGGCGCACCACGTGGGCTGCATTGCGGCATGGGTGCCTGTTACGACTGCATCGTGACCGTGGACGGGCGCGTGGGTCAGCGCGCCTGCATGACGAAGGCTGCGAATGGCATGGTGGTGACCGGCGAGATTCCGGCCGATCCGGCTCCGCTAGGGCCACGACCCGAAACGGCGGAAGCGCCCGCGCGGGCATGTGACGTGCTGGTCGTCGGTGGCGGCCCGGCCGGACTGTTCGCAGCGACCGCTGCGGCTGAGGCAGGCGCATCCGTGCTGCTGTTGGATGAGCGCGCCAGTACCGGCGGCCAATATGCAAAGGCACTGGCGGACAGCCACCGCAACACGGCGCCGGACAAGCAGTTCCGCTTCGGCGATACGCTGCGGGAGCGCGCGCTGAAAGCCGGCGTGCGGATCGAGACCGAGGCCTCGGTCTGGGGCGCGTTTGCTCCCGACGAAATCGGCGCGCTGATCGGCGGCCGGGCTGTCACGCTCACACCACGCCGGCTGATCATCGCCACCGGCGCGCATGAACGCCCGGTGGCGCTTCCCGGCTGGACCTTGCCGGGCGTGATGACGACCGGCGGGTTGCAAACCCTAGTGCGCGCGCAGCGTGTCTGTCCGGGCGAGCGCGTGCTGATCGCCGGCAATGGGCCGCTCAATCTCCAGCTTGCCTGCGAATTGCTGGCCTGCGGCGTGAAGCCGGTTGCAATCATCGAAGCAGCACCTCGTCCCGGCCCGGCGGCCTGGCGCGCGGCATGGCAAATGAGCCGCACCGCGCCCGATCTGGCATGCGAGGGCTTTGGCATGCTGGCGCATTTCAAATTAGCGGGCGTGCCGGTGCTGTGGAACACCCAGATCACCGCGCTGGAGGGCGAGGACCGTGTTGCCCGCGCCATTGCCGGCGGCGCCACGTTCAATGTCGATACCGTCGCGCTCAATCTCGGCTTCCAGCCGGAAACCGGCATCGCGCGCGCGCTCGGCATTCCGCACCGCTTCGTCGATCGCGGCGCCGGCTTTCTGGCGACCGAGACGGATGAGAACGGACGAACTGCCCTGCCGAGCGTGTTCGCCATCGGCGACGGAGCGGATCTCGGCGGCGCCCGGGTGGCCACCGCGCGCGGACGGCTGGCGGGCGCTGCAGCGGCGCGGGACCTCGGCTTCCATCCGCCGGACGTTTCCGCTCATCGCACCGAGCTCCGCAACGCATTACGCTTCCAGGCCGCCCTGTGGAAGATGTTTCGTCCCCCATCCTTCGCGCCGGAAGTACTTCCGGATGAAACCATCATCTGCCGCTGCGAGGAGGTCACCGCCGGCCGCGTGCGCGCTGCGTTGATCGAGGGGTTGGCGTCGCTGCCTGCGGTCAAAAAAGCCACGCGCGCCGGCATGGGCCGCTGCCAGGGCCGGTTCTGCGCGGCCACCGTCGCGCATCTCTGCCCCGACGCGCCGGACGATTTCGCCTACGCTGCCCCGCGCGCGCCGCTGCGTCCGACGCCCGCTGCGCCCCTGATGTTCGAGGCGCCGGAGTTCGAGGCCCCATTGCTCGATCCGCCGGCACTGCCAGTGCGCCTGCACCGCACCGCGTCTGCCGCGTCCATCACACAAGCCGATGTGGCGGTGATCGGCGGTGGCCTCGCCGGGCTGTGCAGCGCGCTGTTCCTAGCCCGCGACGGCCACGACGTGGTGGTGCTGGAACGCGATGAGGCCGGCATGGCAGCCAGCACCGCCAATGCCGGCAGCCTGCATGTGCAGCTTCTGTCCTATGACTTCGAACCCGGCGGGGCCGAGGATGGCGGCCCGGCGGTCCACACCCTGCCGCTCGCGCCGCGCAGCATCGCCTTGTGGAAGGCGTTCGCCGCCGAAGCCGGGGAGGACCTCGGCATCCGGCAGGAAGGCGGGCTGATGCTGGCCGACAACCAGGCCGATCTTGAGTGGTTACGACAGAAATCAACCGTCGAAAACCGCGCCGGCACCGAAAGCCACATTCTCGGCGCCAATGAACTACGCGCACTGGCGCCGGCACTCTCCGACCGCATGATCGGCGCGGATTTCGTCCCGGCCGAGGGATATGGCGACCCGCTCCGCGGTACCATTGCCGTGCTGAAGCTGGCCCGCGCTGCCGGTGTGCGCGTGATCCCCGGCACCGAGGTGCGGGACGTGGCGCGCGACGGCGCGACATGGCACGTCGAAACCAGCAAAGGTACCGTGCGCGCGGGCACCGTGATAAATGCCGCCGGTCCCTGGTCCAGCGCAATCGGCCGCATGGTCGGACTGAACCTTCCTGTCACCGGCACCATCCAGCAGGTAATCGTCACGGAACCCGTACCACCTATGACCAATCATCTCATCGCTTACGCACATCGGCATCTCTCGCTGAAACAGCAGGCAAGCGGTGGCTTCCTGATTGGCGGCGGCTGGTTTGGCAGCGTCGATGAGGCCACCGGGCGCACGCGCAACCTCCGCCGCAGTATTGAGGGCAATCTATGGGTCTGCGCCCAGGCGCTGCCGGTGCTGCACGGCCTGCATTTCATCCGCAGTTGGACCGGCATCAATCCCGCCATCGACCGAGCGCCCATTGTAGGAGAGGCGCCCGGCCTGCCACGCTTCTTCAATGTGGTTTCGGCCAACGGCTACACGCTCGCTCCGATCCTTGGGCGGCTGACCGCAGACGCTGTGCGCGGCGTCGCGCCCGATCCCCGATACACGCTTGATCGCTTCATGAACGGCGCGGGAGATGGCGCATGAGCCAGCACAAATGGACGGCACGGAGCCTTGCCGCACAGGCCATGGGCAAGATCGAGCAGGTGACCAAAGCCATTGTGCCGCCGATCCATGTGTCGACGACCTATATTCGCGACGAGGACAACAACTACTCCTCCGGGTTCATCTACGGGCGGCCGGACAATGAAACCACACGCGAGGCTGAAAGCGTGCTCGCGATGCTGGAAGACGCGCAGGCTGGCGCTCTTCTCTTCGGCTCGGGCATGGCTGCGGCAACCGCTGTGTTTCAGGCCCTGTCGCCCGGCGATCATATCGTCGCATCGAAGGTGATGTACTGGGCTCTGCGCTCCTGGTTGCTGACTGAGGCGACGCGTTGGAGCCTCAAAGTCGATTTCGTCGAGACCGACGATCTTGCCGCTCTCGAGTCCGCGGTGAAGCCCGGACACACCAAGCTCGTCTGGGCTGAGACGCCGTCCAATCCGCTCTGGACCATCACTGACATCGCCGCTGCTGCCGATATCGCGCACAAGGCGGGCGCCAAACTCGCCATCAATTCGACCTGCGCATCGCCGGTTCACACGCGCCCCCTGGCGCTCGGCGCCGACATCGTCATGCACGCCGCGACGAAGGTGCTGAACGGACATTCGGATGTGGTGGCCGGCGCGCTCTGCGCCACCGCCGACGATGAGTTCTGGAACCGCATCAAGACCGTTCGCAAAGGCCAGGGCGGCATCCTCGGCCCGTTCGAATCCTTTCTCCTGCTCCGTGGCATGCGCACGCTCCACGTGCGGCAGGAACGGCAATCCGCCTCTGCCATGGCCTTGGCGAAGCGCCTCTCCGCCCATCCGTATGTGGCGCGCGTGCTCTATCCCGGCCTGCCCCAGCATCCCGGCCACGACGTCGCCGCTCGTCAGATGCAGGGTGGTTTCGGCTACATGCTGTCGATCCAGGTGACCGGCGGTGAACCGGCCGCAATCAAGGTCGCGGCACATACCCAACTTTACAAACGTGCCACCTCGCTCGGCGGTGTCGAGAGCCTGATCGAGCACCGCGCCTCGATCGAGGGCACCGGATCCCCGTGCCCGCCCGATCTGCTCCGCCTTTCGACCGGCATTGAGGACGTCGACGATCTCTACCGCGATCTCGACACCGCCCTGGTCGCTGCGCACCGCTAAAAAATCGGTTCGTTCCGGGGCTGGTCAATCACGCCTGCTCGCGGGTATGGTCCGGCCCTCAACGGGGAGAGAAACACATGCGCCGCAGACAGCTTCTGCAGTCGGTTCTGGTCGCACCGGCCATTATCGGGTTACGCGCCGCACGTGCGGATACCCCGCAACTCACGGTCGTCTCCTGGGGCGGTTCCTACCAGGACGCGCAGAGCAAGGCGCTGTTCCAGCCCGCCGCCAAGGCGCTGGGCATCACGGTGAAGGAGGAAACCTACACCGGTCTCGCGCAACTGCGGATGCACGTGAAATCCGGCGCCGTGTCGTGGGACGTCGTGTGCAGTGGGTCTGGCACCGCCGCACGCGCGGGCACGGAAGGATTGGTGCAGAAGCTGGATTACAATGTTATCGACGCGGCGGACTTCATCCCCGGCGCCGCCGCGCCGTACTATGTCGGCGGCGACGCCTTCTCCACCGTCGTCGCCTGGAACACGAAAACCTACGGCGATAACGGTCCGCAGAACTGGGCCGACTTCTGGGACGTCAAGAAATTCCCCGGCACGCGCTGCTACCGCAACACAGTGACGCTGGAACCCGCGCTGATGGCGGACGGTGTACCGCCCGACCAGGTGTATAAAGTTCTCTCTGCCCCCGGTGGCATCGACCGCGCCATCAAGAAACTCACCGAACTCAAGCCGCATATCGCCGTCTGGTGGTCCTCCGGCGCGCAATCCGCACAGGTCATGGTCGACGGTGCCGTCGACATGGTCATGGGTTGGAACGGCCGCTTCGACGTCGCCAGACAAGCCGGCGCCAAGGTTGCCTACACCTTCAACCAGGGCATGCTGGACTACGACACTTATGTCATTCCCAAGGGCGCCCCCAACACTGATCTCGCCATGAAATTCCTCGCCGAGATCAGCAAGCCGAAATACCAGGCCGATCTGACCAAATACATCACCTACGGGCCGACCAATAAGAAGGCCTACGACCTCGGCGTCATCACGCCGGCCGTGGCCGCGCAACTCCCGTCCTCGCCGGCCAATGTGGCGAAGCAACTCGTCATCGATACAGCCTGGTACATGCAATACGAACAGAAAGCCGCCGAGGCCTATCAGAACATGATGACCGGCTGATCGGACTTGTCTGCCTCGACCGCTCTGCCCATCGCGGTTCGCGGTCTCACCAAGTCCTACGGGCCGGCCCGCGCGCTTGACGACGTCAGCCTCGACATACGCAGCGGCGAGTTCCTGACGCTGCTCGGCCCGTCCGGCTCCGGCAAGACCACGCTGCTGATGGTGCTGGCCGGCTTCGTCCGGCCCGACCACGGCAGCGTTCGCTTCGGCGACACCGAAGTGATTCGCCTGCCGCCGCACAAACGCGATGTCGGCGTCGTGTTCCAGAACTACGCGCTGTTCCCGCACATGAATGTTGCGGCGAACATCGCCTTTCCGCTGCGTATGCGTGGTGTCTCCCGCAACGAATCAGCCGAGCGCGTACGCACTGCATTGCAAACCGTCCGGCTGGAAGGATTCGACGACCGCCGCGTCACGGAACTCTCTGGCGGGCAACGCCAGCGCGTCGCCCTTGCCCGCGCGATCGTCTTTCAGCCCCGCATCATGTTGATGGACGAACCGCTCTCGGCGCTCGACAAGCAGCTGCGCGACCATATGCAGATCGAACTCCGCGCCCTGCACGAACGTCTCGGCATGACCACAGTCTGCGTCACGCACGACCAGCGCGAGGCGCTGACCATGTCCGACCGCGTCGCCGTGATCCATCAGGGTCGCCTGCGTCAGATCGACGCGCCGCGCACCATTTACGAACGCCCTTGTAGCCGCTTCGTCGGTGAGTTCCTCGGCGAATCCGCCTTCCTCAACGTCGAGCTTCGCGGCGACACGTGCTTCTTCGCCGGCCAGCCGATCACCCTTCCGCAACCCGTCGCAACCCGCGGCCCCGCGCTCCTCATGCTCCGCCCCGAGCGTCTTCGCCTGCTTTCCGCCGACTCACCACCCGCAGTGAACCGCTTTCCCGGCCGCATCACCGGTGTCGTCTATCAGGGCGATAGCATCCTGCTTCAGGTGACGCTTCCCGACGGCACCCTCGTTCCCATCCGCACGCCCACCGCCGCAACTGTCCCAGCCCCGGGGGAGTCCGTCACACTTAGCCTCGCGCCCGAGGACGCCTTCATCCTCGATCGCGAGGACGAAGCCGCATGACAAACAACGCCGCTGTCCTGCGCCGCGACGTGCGCGCCGAGAACGCGCGTCTGCTCGGCCTCTCCGCACCCGCTCTGGTGCTTGTCCTGATCGGCCTGATTATTCCCGTCGGCTGGCTGTTCTATCTTTCCGCCTTCGACGACGGCGGTGCACTGACCATCGACAACTACCGCCGCCTCATCGTCCAACCTTCGTACGCGCGCATCCTGCTCACCACCTTCGAACTTAGTGCGCTGACCACGATCCTCTGCATCATCGGCGGCTACCTGCTCGCGTATGTCCTGGCGCAACTACCACGCCGTGCCGCGGCTCTCGGCATGGTCGCGGTCCTGATGCCGTTCTGGACCTCCATCCTGGTGCGCACCTACGCTTGGCTCGTCCTGCTGCAGCGCGACGGCCTGGTGAACCAGCTCGGCATCTGGCTCGGGCTTTGGAAAACGCCGCTCGCGCTGGTTTACAACATGACCGGCACCACGATCGGGCTCGTGCACATCATGCTGCCCTTCATGGTGCTGCCGCTCTATAGCTCCATGCGCGCGATCGACCGCGACTACATCAAGGCTGCCGCCAGCCTCGGCGCAAATCCGCTCAGCGCCTTCTGGCGTGTGCATTTTCCGCTCACCGCACCCGGCCTCGCCGCCGGCACGGTGATGGTCTTCATCCTCTGCCTCGGATCCTACGTCACGCCAGCGGTGCTCGGCGGCGGCAAGGTCATCATGGTCGCCAACGCCGTCGCCAATAACATCGAACTCTATTTCAGTTGGGGGCCCGCTTCTGCCGTCGGCGTCGTGCTCCTCGTTGCCATCTTCATCGCGCTTTTCTGCGCCAGCCGTCTGACGCGGCTTGAGCGCATCCTCGGCGCCAGCCAATGAGCTGGCTCTCTAGCCCCGCTACCGAAACCCAGATTACCCACTGTGCGCGGCTCTGGCTCTACGCCCTTGCGATCATCCTGCTGCTGTTCCTTGTCATTCCGTCGCTGATCGTCATCCCGATGTCGTTCTCCGCGTCGTCCTTCCTGCAATTCCCGCCGCACGAGTTCTCATTGCGTTGGTACCGCGCGTATTTTCACTCCACCTCATGGATGCAGGCCACCGCCACATCACTGAAAGTTGGCGCGCTGACTGCCATTCTCGGCACCATGACCGGCACCGCTGCTGCCTATGGCATGCGCGCGGCCGGTGGTGCCTGGACCCGCCTGATCCTCCTCTGTCTGCTCACGCCGATCATGGTGCCGGTTATTTTGATCGCCGTCGGTCTGTTTTACGTCTTCGTCAAGCTCCACCTGATCAACACGCTCGCGGGCCTCGCACTTGCCGACAGCATGCTCGCCCTTCCGCTGGTTGTGCTGGTGGTCGGCGCCGCGCTGCAAAGCTACGATATGAGTCAAGAGCGTGTTGCTCGCAGCCTCGGCGCCTCACGCCCGCGCGCTTTCTTCCTGATTACCCTGCCGCAAATCCGCTTCGCCGTGATGACCGCCGCTGTCCTCGCCTTCCTCACCGGCTTCGATGAGGTCGTTGTTGCGCTGTTTGTCTCCGGCGGTGCCAATGCGACACTGACGAAAGAGATGTTCAACGCCCTGCGCGATCAGATCGATCCGGTGATCGCGGCGATCTCCACCGTGATGATCGCCGTCTCATCCCTGCTTCTGTTCGGTGCGCAGTTGCTGGGACGGAAGCGTTAAAGAGGGGGAGAGCGTGCCCACGAACACAGCAGGCCTTTCTGAGTTTGACCACGCAACCGTTCTCACGCCTGCGCGCCGGCGCGCGCTGATCCTCATTGCCTTTGGCGAGTTCGTTGATGGCTACGATCTCATCTCGATCGGCGGCGCCTTGCTGATGCTGCGTCCGCTGTTTGGACTGACGCCCGCCGAGACGGGTCTGCTCGGAGCGATTGCATTCTTCGGCGCCGCCCTCGGCCTGTTCATCGCGGGGGAAATTGCCGACCGGTTTGGCCGGCGCAACGTGTTCGTCCACGCTTTCTGGTTCTTTGTAGCGCTATCCGTGTTGTCCGCCGTGGTCGCCAACTACACCCAGCTTCTGATCGTGCGCGCGTTGATGGGGGGTGCGATCGGTGCCGATATCGCCGCCAGCATCACCTTCCTCGCGGAGATTTCCCCAAGACGCACCCGCGGCGGATGGACCGGCGCCATACCGCAGATCGCCTGGTCGCTGGGTGCACTGGTGTCGCTCGCGGTCGCGCTCGTGGCGTTCGAGCTGATCGGCCCCGGCGCGTGGCGCTGGATACTCGGGCTGGGTGCGCTGCCCGCACTCGTCATCCTGGCCGGACGGCGCGGCCTGCCCGAGTCACCGCGCTGGCTGATCTCTCGCGGGCGCGTGGTCGAAGCGCGGGAAGCAATGGCGCTGTTCGGGATCACCGCATCAACCCAGTCCGACACCGTCCCGGTCGATGTCGCGGCGAGGGGCAGTTACATTGACATTCTTCGTCATCCGCACACGCGCCGCGCGCTGCTCGCGCTTGGCATCATTGCGCTTACGCCCCTGATGTCCCCGGCAAGCGTCGTCGCGCCGTACGTGCTGCGTTACGTCGGCTTGCTCGGAGACACCGCGGCGCTCAAAGGCGGGATGCTCATCTGGGTCGGTGGACTGACGGGATCAATCATCGCCCTGGCGACGATAGACCGCATCGGGCGACTCCGTTCAGCCGCCATCGCGTGTTTCGGTTGCGCCATCTGCCTCGTCCTGCTCGTTCAACTCGTGGGCAGCCCGGTTCCGTTTGTCCTCGCCTATATGGCGCTCGGCGTCCTCACTTGGTTTGGCGCCTCCTCGTTCTGGACGCTGCCGACCGAGCTCCTGCCAACGCATCTGCGCGCGCGGGCCCAAGGTTTGGGCAACGGGCTTGCGCGCATCGTCGTCGGCCTGACGACATGGTTCGTGCCCTGGTCGATTGCTGCCTTTGGCTTTCCACACACGTTCTATTTGCTGGCTGGCGTGGGCACGCTGCTCGGTCTCTACGCGCTGTCGGGCCTGCGCTTCGAACCGATGGGACGGGACCTGGACCAGGCCGGCACCATCAGCCCATAGTCCGACGTCATTTCAAACGCCGGTCCGCCCACCGGTAATAAACAATCGCCGGCGTCACGAACCACGGCGTGCCGAAATAGTACGGCCGCGTCGGGAAGGGCAGGTCGTCAAACGCCGTGCGCCCTTCCGCCAAACCCAGCACCTTCTGCCCCAGCCGCGTGCCGAGATACCCCGCCATCCCGACGCCGGAGCCGCAATACCCCATGGCGTAATGCACGCCCTCATGCGTGCCGGTATGCATCAACTCGTCGAACGTATAGGCGACATAGCCACCCCAGGAATGGCTAATGCCGATCCCCCGCAGCTCCGGAAACAGCCGTACCACCTCTGCCAGCAGCCGCGCGCCTGCCTTTTCCGGCCCGGCGTCGTTGGCCGACACGCGGCCGCCGAACACGATGCGCGTGCCGTCGGGGGAGGGGCGATAATAATATACCACCTTGCGTGAATCGCTGATGATGCGGCCGCACGGCATCAGCCGCGCCATCACCTCCGGTGCGATCGGCTCCGTCGCGATGATGGAGCTGCCGATCGGAATCACCCGCCGCCGCAGCCACGGCGTCAGCGCCCCCGTATAGCCGTTCGTCGCCACCACCACGTCGCGCGCCACAGTCTGGCCGGAGGCGTGATGCACCACCAGTCCGTCGCCGTTGCGTTCGATCCCCTTGGCAGCACACTGCGGCACCAGCGTCACCCCGGCCTCCTGCGCCAGCCGCAGCATGCCACGATGAAACAGGCCCGGATGCACGGACAAATGCTTCGGATACAGCACCCCACCGTGATACGCGTCTGTGCCAAGCTCGGCGTGCTGCTCCGCGCGAGAAATCAGATACGCCTCCTGCGCCAGATGGGACGGAACGGCTTTGACCTTCTCAGCCAGCGCCTCATAGGCCGCTGGACTATGAGCGGCATGGAAACGCCCCGACTCCCGCAGCTCGCACGATATCTTTTCTGACTCGACGAAATCCTTTGCCCAGGCCAGCGAGTTCTGTCCTTCGCGGATGATCGCCTCGGCCCGCGCCGGGCCATAGCGCTCCGCCAACTCGGCGTAGCCGCCCTTCACGCTGGTGGAGATCTGGCCGCCATTGCGCGTGCTGCAGCCCCAGCCGATATCCGCCGCGTCCAGCACCACCGTGTGGCGTCCGCCGCGCGTCGTTTGCAGCGCGGCGTTTAGCCCCGTGTAGCCCGAGCCGATCACCAGCACGTCCGCTCGCGCGGGCGGCGCCGCCGCGCCCGCAGCGAACGGCGTCAGGTCGTCCCACCAGTACGCTGTCGTCTTCATCGGAACTTACGAAACGCCGATCGTCGGCACCGTCTCCGGCGCGTCCAATGGCGCACCGGTTGCGGCGCGCACCTCATCCACCGTCATCCCGGGCGCAATCTCGCGCAGCCGGAACCCCGCGCCGGTCGGTTCGAACAACCCATAATTCGTCACGACCAGCGTCACCACGCCGCGGGCCGTCACCGGCAAATCGCACTGTTGCACCAGCCGTGGTGAGCCGTCGCGCGTCACATGCTCCAGGATGATGAACACCCGGCGCGCACAGGCCGCGAGGTCCATGGCCCCGCCGATCCCGCCACCCTTCTGCCCCTTTAGCTTCCAGTTGGCGAAGTCGCCATTGCACGCCACCTGATAAGCACCCATCACCGTCGCATCGATCCGACCGCCCCGGATCACGCCGAACGAATCGGCATGGTGCACGACCGCCGCCCCCGGCCGCAGCGTGACATTCTGTCCGCCCGCGTTCACCAGGTTCAGATCTTCCGCTCCCTCCGCCGCAACGGGGCCATAACCGATCACTCCGTTCTCCGAATGGTAGATGATGTCACGATCGCCGATGTCGGTGTTGGAGCACAGTGTCGGAATCCCCACGCCCAGATTGACAATCCAGCCGTCCTGGAACGTGCGCGCCGCGCAATCCGCCATCTGCTGGCGATTGAGCCCCTTGCTGCCGCTCATCGCTTCCGCTCCGCTCGCTTGGCCGGCCATATGCCCTCAGGTGCCGGCGGTACTTCCACCAGGCGGTGCACATAAATGCCCGACAGATGGACGGCGTCGGGATCGATCGCGCCCGGTTCGACGATCGGCTCCTCGATCTCCGCGATCGTTACCCGCGCTGCCGTCGCCATCACCGGGTTGAAGTTCCGCTGGGATCGATGGAACTGCAGATTGCCGAACGCATCCGCACGGCGCGCACGAACGAATGCGTAGTCCAGTGGCAACGCATATTCCAGCAGACACTCGCGCCCGTTGAATGCGCGTGTCTCCCGCCCCTCCGCCAGCTCCGTCCCCGCCGCGGTCGGCGTGTAGAACGCCGGAATGCCGGCACCCGCCGCGCGCAGCCGTTCGGCCAGAGTGCCCTGCGGCACCAGCTCCGCTTCAACCTCGCCCGCCTCATAGAACCGCGTGAAGGGCAGAACGTCGGTTGGCCGCGTGGCTGCGGTGAAGGCGCAGATCACCTTCCGCACCTGCCCGTTCTCCACCAGCATGCCGATATCCGGCATGCGCGGAAGCTGCGCGCCACCCGTCGTGTTCGCGACCAGCGTCAGGTCGCGCGCGCCCTGCGCCAGCAATGCCTTGATCAGATTGAACGGTGTGCCCGGCATGGCAAACCCACCGAAGGCGATCGTCGAGCCGTCAGGAATGTCCGCCACTGCCTCGGCGAAGCTCTTGCACCGTTTCTCCCGCATCCCGGGATCAACGACGTTCCGCACCGTGCCTGTCAAGACGTCCTCCTGAGCCCGGCCGCGTCTTTGATTATGCGAAACTTTCCCCCGCAGCGGTTATTCGGCACTATATCCTTCTCCTGAGCTACGGAGGTGTGGCATGGCGCTCTCCAACCTTCGGTCGGAAGTCGAGGGCTTCCACGACAAGGACACCGGGACCGTGACCTATATCGTCTCGGACCCGGCCAGCGGTACCACCGCCATCATCGATCCGGTAATGGACTACGACCCGAAAAGCGCCCGCACCTCCACCAAATCAGCAGACGCGGTGATCGCCCGCGTGCAGGAACGCGGGCTCAAGGTGGACTGGCTCCTGGAGACGCACGTGCACGCCGACCACCTCTCCGGTCTGGCATATGTCAAGCGCCGCGTCGGCGGTCGCAGCGCCATCGGATCGCGCATCAATGAGGTGCAGCAGGCCTTCAAGGACATCTTCGGATTCGAGCGTGCGTTCCAGCCTGACGGCAGCCAGTTCGACCATCTGTTCGCCGACGGCGAAACTTTCCAGGTCGGGGGCATCCCAGGCCGCGTGCTGCACACGCCCGGCCATACGCCCGCCTGCGTCTCCTATGTGATCGGGGACGCGGTGTTTGTGGGCGACACGCTCTTCATGCCCGATGGCGGCACGGCGCGCGCCGACTTTCCGGGCGGCGACGCCGCCACACTCTACCGCTCCATCCACCGCATCCTCGATCTGCCCGCCAGCACGCGCATGTTCATCTGCCACGATTACGGGCCGGGCGGCCGTGCCCCCGCGTGGGAAACAACCGTCGGGGAGCAGCACCGCGCCAACATCCACATTCACGACGGCATCGATCAGGACGCCTTCGTCGCCACCCGTACAGCGCGGGACAAAACCCTCTCCATGCCGGTGCTGATCATCCCGTCGGTGCAGGTGAATATCCGCGCTGGTGAACTGCCGGAACCCGAGGACAACGGAATTCGCTACCTGCGCGTGCCGCTGAACGTCCTGTGACGACCCCAATCACGCTGGAGCCGATCGGCGTCCTGCACACACCCTGGAAAACCATCGGCGACTGTCCGCGCAACGGCCGCCAGCCCAACCCGGCGCCACTTTGTAACGCGCAAATATTCCCCGCCTTCCTTCCCGGCCTTCTCCACCTCGATACCTTCTCCCACCTCATCCTGCTCTACTGGCTCGGCGGATCGCGCGGACCCAAACTGCGTCTCACGCCACCTTTCGATACGCAGGAACGCGGCGTGTTCGCCACACGCTCGCCCGCGCGGCCCAACCCGATCGGCCTATCCGTGGTCGCATTCGACGGCTTCACCGAGCCCGACACGCTGCGCGTGCGCTACCTCGATTGCGTCGACGGCACGCCGCTTCTGGACGTCAAGCCGTACCTCCCCACCACCGATGCGGAGCAGGATGCACGCATGGGCTGGCTGGCCGAGCACGCGACAAGGCGGCCCGGCCAAGGTTAGACTGCACGTCCTGACCGGGGGAGAAGATGAATGCTGCGACGACGCGATGTGCTGGCTGGCTTGGCAGCCTCGGGCAGCATGGCCGCGGCGCGCGCCGAAACCCCGAAGCAACTGACCGTTCTGGCCCACCCCGTTATCCTCTCCGTCTGCAAGGGCAGCCAGGCTGGAGACGTGACGGCGGATTGGCGCAAGCGCACCGGCATCGACATCAACTGGGTCACGCTCGAAACCGACCCGCTGCACGAACGCCTGTTCCGCGAAGCGAGCCTGTCCCAGACCAGCATCGATATCGGCTTCCTGGTGAATGCCCGCGCCGTCCCGCGCGTATCGGGGCTGTTCGAGCCGCTCGATCCGTGGATGCAGAAGCAGCCGGTCGAGGATGTGGGCGACATTTTCCCGGGGCTGCGCAAGGCGATGGTCTTCGACGGGCACACGATCGGCATCCCGTTCCGGCACTCGACCTCGGCCATGCATTACAATCAGGCTCTGTTCGATGAACGGGGAATCACCACGCCGCCCTCAACGGTTGAGGAATTCATCGATGTCGCACACAAGCTGACATTCACCCGACCCGATGGCTCGTCGGTGGTGGGATTCTGCATCACCGGCCAGACCTACACCAACGTTATCGACGTGGCCCGGATGTGGAACGGCGACTTCATCACGCCGGACATGCACGTTGTCGCCAATCAGAAGCCGATGGTTCAGGCGATCACCCTGCTGCGCGACTTCTATAAAAGCGGCGTCCTGCCGCACAGCTTCACCACCATCAAGGACGAGGACGTCAATACCTGGATGGCGAGCGGCCGCGCCGCCATGTCCTTCAACGGTACCAGCCGCACCCAGTTCTACAACGACCCGACCAAGTCGAAGTATCCGGGAAAGTTCAAGGTCGCACCCATCCCGATCGCGTCGGACCTGAAAGCGCAGTTCCCCGTCGCTCCGGTCAAGACGGAGTTCTGGTCGATGGTCATGCCGAAGAATTCCACGCAGAAAGAGGCCGCGTGGAGCCTGATCGTGGAACTTTCATCCAAGCAGAACACATTGAAGGAAGCGCTGAACGGCAACGGGCCGGTGCGTGCCTCGGTCTATCAGGATAAGCAGATCGAGCAGAAACTGCCCTACGCGGCAGTGGAAGCCGAGGAGTTGCGCTACGCCCGCATCCCGCTGCCCGCTTTCGCCCAATCCGCACGCGCTGCTGATATTTTCGTCGAGCAAATGCAGGCGGCAGTGCTCGGGATGAAGGATCCGCAGGCCGCCATGGATGCAGTCGTCGCGCAGGTTCAGCCGCTGGTGCATTGACCGTGGCGTTTCGGCCGACGGCAGGACCAGGGCGCGGATTCCCGCGCGTGGCGCTGGGCAGTTTCCCCACCCCGCTCGAGTTAGCACCGCGATTATCGGCGGCGCTGGGTGGCCCGCCGATCTTCATCAAGCGCGAAGACCTCAGTGGTCTTGCGCTCGGTGGCAACAAGACCCGCCAGGCTGAGGCGCTGATGGCCGAAGCGATGGAAGCCGGCGCCGATAGTGTTGTGGCCACCGCAGCTGCGCAGTCGAACTTCTGCCGCACGATCGCCGCGGCGGGCGCGAAGCTTGGCCTGCACGTGCATCTCCTGCTCCGCGCGCACGGAAACCCGCCGGTGAATGGCAACCTGCTCCTGGACGAACTGCTGGGTGCAGAGATCGAGTTCATCGACACGCTGGATGCGTATGATCCCATCATCGCACCCAGAACTCGATCAGCTCATGCAGCGTCTGAGGGCAGCTGGCCGTCGTCCGCATCTTTTGCATATGAACGGCGTGGCTGCTGTGCGCGGCGCCGCAGCCTACATTCCGATGGCAGCCGAACTGAACACGCAGTTTGAGGACGCGGGAGTGCGTCCGTCTGCGCTCTATCTCGTCACCAGCTCCGGTCTCACCGCAGCCGGCCTGCTTGCGGGCTTCCGTGCGCTGCGCAACCCGATCCGGCTGATCGGCATCTGCGCCCAGACGCCGCCCGACTTTCTTGCCCCTCGAATCCGGCAGCGAGCGTCTGAAGTGGCGCAGTTCGTCGGACTGGACCTGTCGTTTCGGCCCGATGATATCGCACTCGACGGCGCCTTCCTCGGCCCCGGTTACGGCGTCCCTGACGCCGGCACCGTCGCGGCGATCGAACTGGCAGCACGAACCGAGGCGCTGATCCTCGACCCCGTCTATACCGGCAAGGCCATGGCGGGACTGATCGCGCACGTGCGCAGCCGCCGCTGGCGCAAGGACGAGGCAATCATCTTCCTCCACTCGGGTGGCGCACCAGGACTCTTCGCGAGCGGACACGAGCTGCTCGCCAAAGCGCGCACTGCCGCGGCGGCATGAGGGCGCCCCGTCGCGCCCTTATCCAAGTCCAACCGTGGCTACTGATCGCACCGACCCAGGTGCTGCTCTGGGCCGTCATCGGCCTGCCGTCGCTCTACGTGGTCTGGCTTAGCCTCACGCACTCGACCTACGGCAGCAGTCCCACGTGGGCCGGCTTCGCCAACTACGCAGTTGTGTTGTCCGATCCGTATTTCTGGCGGGCGCTCATCAACACGCTCATCGTGGTGAATGCCGTTGTTTACATCGAGCTTGTGCTGGCACTCGGCGTGGCACTGTTGTTCGCGGGCGGCGTGCCGGCGCGAAGGCTGATGATCTCGTTCGTTCTGGCACCCTATGCCGTCAGCGAGGTCGTGGCCGTGATGATTTGGCGCTACCTGACGGATCCGGATATCGGCCCCATCACGCACGGGCTCCATGCACTCGGCCTGCCGATGACCGATTGGTCCGTCAGTCCCGCCGCTGCGCTTACGGTCGTGGGCCTCATCAATATGTGGAGCAATTTCCCCTTCACCTTTGTGTTGCTCTACACCGGCCTGCTGGCAATTCCGGATGAGCTCTACGAAGCAGCGCGCATCGACGGCGCGGGCGCCTGGGCGGAATTCCGCGCCATTACCCTGCCGATGCTGATGCCGGCAATTCTCGTCGCCGTGCTGTTCCGGCTGATCTTCGCCTTCCGGATGTTCACCGAGGTCTGGCTATTGACGCAGGGCGGCCCTGCACGTTCCACCGAACTGATCGCGCTCTATCTCTACGTGACCGGCTTCCGCTACGCGGATTTCGGGTCGGCGGCGGCGATCGGTTGCCTGATGCTGCTGGCCTCGCTTCTGGTCGCGCTCCCCTGGCTGCGCCGCGCGCAACGGAGCATGTTTGCCGATGCGTAGGCCGGTATGGGTACGATGTCTGCGGCACCTGGCGCTCGCGCTCGTGCTCATCTGGTCGATGGCGCCGGTGCTGATCATCGTGCTGTTCTCCTTCCGTCAGCCGCGCGACATCTTCACCTGGCCGATCGCGCTCTTCTCCGCACCTACGCTGGCAAATTACGCCGGCCTCTGGCGCCGCTGGCCGGAATTCCGTGACGATCTGTTCAACAGCACGATCGTGACCGCAGGAGCGACGGTTCTGACCGTGTTCGCCTCGCTCCTCGCCGGCTATGCCTATTCGCGGTTTCGCGGTCGCTGGCTGACCGGCTCGGCATTCCTGACCATTCTGGTGCGGCTCTATCCGCCGATCGTGGTCAGCCTGCCGCTCTTTCCTGTCGCCAATGCCTTGGGTCTGAACGACACCTGGACGGTGCTGATCCTTCTCTACGCCTCATTCTATGTCTCACTGGGCACATGGATCATGAAGGCGGCGATCGATCAGATCCCGCGATCGCTTGACGAAGCGGCACGTGTTGACGGCGCGGGCGTCGCGGGAATTCTGCGGCACGTAGTGATCCGGCTGGCGGCCCCAGGAATGGTGGCGGTCGCGGTCTTCGTGGTGGTCTATGCCTGGAACGAGTTCCTGTTCGCGTTCCTGTTCACCACGACACACGCCAAGACCGCGCCGCTTGCAGTCAGCGAGATGATCGGCTCGGTCGAAAGCAGCGACTGGGGCGTACTGTTCGCCGCCTGCACCGTCCAGTTGGTGCCGGTGCTTGTGCTGGTCTGGGTGGCGCAGCGCTACCTGCTTGCAGGACTGACCGCGGGATCCGTGAAGGGCTGACGGTTCAGTCAGTGCGCAGACCGTGAACGGAGCGCCGTCAAGCGCGCAAAACTCTCCTGCGGCCAATATCGTCGGCGCTCATAAAACTCGGGCACTGCGGGAACATCCGCCGGCAAACTCACCCACGGCAGTTTGGTGGAGGTAAAAATGTGAATATCCGGCGGAACGAGCGCCCGCTGTTCCAGCGTACCAACTCGCACGAAGCTCACCGCATCGCCGGCGCCCGGATAATGGCTCCATAGCGCCACGTGGCAGGTGGGGCAGCGCACGATTTTCTGTCCCTTGCCGCTGTTCGACGGCGTAAGAACCATCTCGGGCTGACCTTCCAGGACCGTAACGCGGTCCGCCTCGATCATGGCGTTCAGCACGAACGCGCTCCCCGTCTCCCTCTGACACCACGTGCAATGACAGCAATGCACGAACATCGGCGCCGTCTCCATCCGGAAACGGATGGCCCCGCAGGTGCATCGCCCCTCCATCGGAAAATGCTGCTTCATCCCGGCAACCTCCTGTCCCCAAACCATGGACGAGGCGGCCGGAAATTGCATCCTGTCCCCCATGTCCCAGCCCCTGCTCGTGATCGACGGCAATTCCTTCGCCCACCGCTCCTATCACGCCCTGCCCAAGACCATACAACGCGCCGGCGGCCATCCCGCAGGCGCCATCGTGGGCTTCGCCAATCTGCTGATCCGCCTCTACGACGCCGAGAACCCCCGCGCCGTCCTGGTCGGATGGGATACGCTCAGCGTCCCCAACTTTCGCGCGAAACTATTTCCCGACTACCAGGCCGGCCGCGAATACGATGCCGCAATCATCGAACAGCTTGATGCGCTTCCCGAGCTGGTCACCGCGTTCGGCTTCGCAAACGCCAAGGCGGCAGGATACGAGGCCGACGATTTCCTCGCCGCCGCAACAGCCGTCGAGGAGGCTCGCGGCGGTTCCGTCCTCGTCGCCAGCGGAGACCGGGATGCGTTTCAACTTGCCTCGGACCGCACAACCATTCTCCATCCCGTACGCGCCGGTGAGATGGCGCGCATCGGACCGGCCGAAGTGCACGCCCGCTATGGCGTGGAACCGTCCCAGGTGCCCGATTTCATCGCACTCCGCGGCGATCCGTCCGATAAGCTGCCCGGCGCGCGCGGCGTCGGACCGAAAGGCGCGGCTGATCTGCTCCGACGCTACGGCTCGCTGGAAAGCGCTTTGGCGGCCGGGCGTTTCCCCGAACAGGCCGATGACCTGCGTTTATACCGCCAAATCGCCACGATGGATCGCACCGCGCCCATCCGGGACCTGCCAGATCAGACCCCCACCTGGGCGAATGCAGCCCGCCTCGCACGTGAATGGTCCCTGGACCGTCTCGCGGAACGGCTGGAGGGGCTCAGCTAACAGCTACTCAGCGGCTGCCCGGCCTGCCTGTCGTCGCCCCGCCACATACCGCACGCCCTCAGCGCCAGTGTGCTCTTCATGCATGGTGCCTGCGGCCACGCTGCACGTGTCGCCGGGCCCGTACTGCACCTGCTTGTCCCCATAACCGATGGTGAAAGCACCGCTCAGAATGAACAGCCGGGCATCAAACGCATGGGCGTGGGCCGGACGATGCTCGTTTGGCGGAATCTCTATCTCGCGACAGTCGTAACCATCGCGGCGCAACTCAGCCTCGAATTCAGTCCGGTTCATGTTGAAACCCCCTGGTCAGCAGGCGGCACACTGAATCGTCAGGCCGCTCTGTTCAAGCGGACCTTGGCCGCCGCACGTGGCGCCGCGTCAGCACCAGGCCGATCACTCCGGCGCCGAGCAGGCCGAGCGCGCCCGGCTCGGTGACCGGGAAAGCCAGGAAGGCCTGCTCGTTGCCGTTGACATCGACATAGGTGCCGCCGATCACCCCTTCATTGTTGAAGGCAAAGATCGAGGTTCCGCCCACCCCCAGCGGATCGCTGACCAGCGAGATGACGCCGCCGACATCGAGGAAGCCGACAGATTGGGTGCCGTTCACCGGATCATTGGTCGCGATACCCGCGATCGCGCCGTGGTCGTTGATATCGTCGTAGCCGCCCCAGGCGTAGCCCGGCGGCAGCGCGCCCTGGCTGAAGCTGCCGCCAGACCACACGAACGGTAACGTAGCAAAATCTTCGCTGCTCTCGCCCGTGGGGGAGTAAGACCCCACAGCCGTCCCTGCGTTGTTGATGTCGCTCGAGGCCGTCTCGTTACCCCAGCTGGCCGGCACATCGAGTGAGGTGAAGGTGCTGCCGATGCGGACAAAGCCGTGGGAATTGCCGCTGCCGCCGTCGTCGACCCAGTTGCCGGCGAGGCTACCGTTGTTGCTGATCCCAATGGGGACAGTGTAGGGGGACCCTGCCGGATAAGTGACCCCGCTGAAGCTGCCACCGCTTAGGGTGAAGCCGCCCCAGTCGATACCCACCGCATGGTAGAAGCCCGCTACCACCCCGGCGTTGTTGATGTCCAAGGGACCGGTGCTGTTCGTGGTTGCGCCCGGGTAGTCGGGCAGCGGCGTGTAGGTATTGGTGTGCCAGTTATAAAGGTCCTTGATGATGGTGTAGTCGAACGAGACGTCCGGCTCTTGTTCTAAGACGATCGCCTGGCCCAGGTCATTGATGCCGGAGACCGCCAGGTAATTTCCGGGGGTCGCACCGGGCACCGACAGCGTCACGAAATTGTAGGCGGCGCTGCTGGCGGGCGTGGCCAGCGCCAGACCGCAAGCCATCGTCGCCGAGGCGAGAAACAACGTCTTCATCCCTGACTCCCCAAATTCCCGATCGTTTTTACCCGGTCCGAGGGCAGGCTAGTGCTCTGACTCATACGGACGATGCAGGCAATCTTTCGAGCTTGGCAAGGATTGAGGCGGTGGCTGCGGTCCAGACGAATGGGCGTGGTTCTGCATTTCGCTCAGCGAGGTAAGTCTTAATGGCAGCCTGCAGGCTGACGAGGGAGTGGAAGCTGCCGCGCCGGATGCGTTGTCGGGTAAGAGCGGAGAAGAAGGTCTCCACCGCGTTCAGCCATGACCCGGAGGTTGGCGTGAAGTGGAAGGTCCATCGGTCATGGCGTGCCAGCCAGGCCTGTACCTTTCGGTGCCGGTGGGTGGCGTAGTTGTCGACGACCGCATGGACCAACTTGCCGGACGGCACCTCGCGTTCGACGGCATTGAGGAAGCGGATGAACTCCTCGTGCCGGTGTCGCTGCATGCAGCGACCGATCACCGTACCCTTCAGCACGTTCAATGCGGCGAACAACGTCGTCGTTCCATGGCGTTTGCAGTCGTGGGTCATGGTGCCGCAGCGGCCGGGTTTCAGCGGCAGTCCAGGCTGGGTACGGTCGAGCGCCTGGATTTGGCTCTTTTCGTCGATCGACAGCACCACCGCATGGGCGGGCGGATCGAGATAAAGGCCGATGATATCCGCCATTTTCTCAGCGAACTGCGGATCACGCGAGCGCTTGAAGCTGCGCACGCGGTGCGGCTGGAGTTGGTGCGCCGCCCAGATGCGCTGCACCGAGCGCAGCGACATGGCGGTGGCGTTTGCCATGGCTCGCCCGGTCCAATACGTGGTCCCAGGGGGCGGCTCGCCACACGTGAGCGCCACGACGTGCGCCACTTTATCGGCCGGGATCGGTCGTTTGCCGGGCTTGCGCGTCTTGTCACGCAGCAACCCGTCGGGACCTTCCTCGACAAAACGCTGCTGCCAGCGCCAGACCATGGGGCGGCTGACGCTGATCTCTTTCGCCACATGTTGCACCGGCCGACCACTGGCCGAGGCCAGAACGACTCGGGCTCGCTCGATGTATTTGCCCGCTCGGTTGCGATCCGATGCTATTGCCTTAAGCCGCTTCCTGTCTGCCGCGCTCAACAACACGCATACTGTCTGTGCCATGCTCACAGAATCGCATGGCAACCGCATGTTGTGAATCGATAGAATGCGTCAGAGCACTAGTACCCTATCGCATAACCTGCAACGATATCTTCGCGTTCTGCCTCGTCCGAGATGCAAGGCCTCAGCCATTGCCCGGTTGCAATTCCGATCGGCGCTACACCGTAGCGACGTTGCACGCCCGTACGCACGCCGCTGGATCGTCCACCGCCTGCTCGCGGAAAGACGCTTGCTCGAGCTCCTCCGTGCTCCTACACGTCTATCTGCGTGAGTTGTTCAACGGCCTGCGCCAGATAGTAACTTCTGGCAACGACTGAGAGACTATTCCGAATAATATGCCGCGCTGATTCGTACAATCCGACGACGACGTATTCTGATGGAGTAGGGGATTACCCGAGCAATGTGCTCACCGTCCCGGCGATGGTCGCAGCGTCTCTAATTCGGCCATTGAGCTCTCAAAGCCCAATGCCCGTAGCAGTTCGAATGACGCTGCGTTTGACCGCGGTCTGACGCCCAAGATACGTGCCGCGCATCGTGCCGTGCCCACTTGCGGGTACGAACGGGCACGAGTACTGGTCAAGAATCACTTCGCTTGCCGAGTTACCCCACGACTTTCAAGGACAAGCGGTCTCAAGGAGGCGATGTTATGTCCGCGCAGCAACCTATCGCTCGTACGACTGCCGACCATCCGGAAAATACCAAAACGCCGTCAGACGGCCATTCGCAGCTCTCAGTAGAACGGCGGGCGCTTTTCTTTGGTGCCGCGGCCGTTGCAGCCACCGCGTTGTCGAGCCAGGCGTCCGCGGCGCCGTCAGCCCCCGATCTTTCGGCGGCACTGGCCAAATTCCGCGCCACAATTCCAAGCCACTTCGATCGTGCCTATGTCGAGAATGCGGTAGTTCCATTCTATCTCGCCAGCATTTTTGCCGGGGAGCGGCCGATCCTGCCGATGATCGATCTGCCCCTGACCAAACAGGACGCCATTCCGTACGATTTTTGGGGACTGCTTTACGACGACTGGGCGCCGACCCCGTCGGAGGGTGTCACGGTGTTCCTGGAGGGGCTGGAGAACCGTGGCGACAACAACCTGCGCAAACGCATCTACTTCACGGGCGTCACCCCGGATCTTTACGCTCCGAAATATCAGGCCAAAGTCGTCTCCTTCTTTGACGCATTGCTCGATCCCAAATTCGCCAATAAGCCGTTCATGCGGCATTATCTCGACTACTACTGGGACATTTACTGGGACCTGCATCTCGGCGTGAAGGGCGATGCGGTTCCGCCGCAGATTCGTACGATCGGCGAGGCGTTCAACACAGTTCTCGCGTATCGCGATCCCCTACAGGAGATCGTTTATAAAAATTATATGACGGTCAGGGCGCTTCGGCCTTTCCTGACGAAGTGGATCGACGACCGGCTCGATGACATCGAAAACGCCCGCATTCCGGATCCGGACAAGACGATCGCGTATTACTGGCTCAAGAACGCCGGCGACAGCCAATATTTCTCGAAGAAGGATGTCGTCTTCGAGTGCTTCCATAATTTCGTAGCCCTGAGCCAGTGGGGCAATTCGATCTTCGGTATCATGACGCGGCTGCAGGAAAGCGGCGGCGATCCGGCGGTGCGCGCGGCCTTCGAAACGACCATGGGCGGGAATTTCGACGAGGCGAGCGGCGCGCCCTATACGCCGCTGGAGCTTCTGGTGATGGAGCTCTTCCGTACCATCTCTCCGAACGGTGGCAGCGTTTCGAAAATTACCGACGCACGGGCGTCCTCCTTCTATGGCGGCTCTCCTTTCGCGCAATTCGGCGTGCCTTATGAACGGCATGCCTACATGAACAGCCCGCACACATCCACCAGCTTCGATACACGTCAGTGGAAGGATCCCGAGCGCTTCGACCCGACGCGCTACATCAGCGTGCCAACCAGTGCGCAGATCGACGAGGCGAAATGCCAGCAGCTTGGGCTGCCGCGCTGTCCGTTTGAGATCACGAGCCTGCCGGTGAAGGACGGACGCCAGACGAGTATCACCAACAGCGGATTTGGCACGGTGTTCGCTGTCGCTGACGGCAAACCTCTGCCAGTCTGCGACTATGCGGGCTTCGCGCCTTTCGGCTTCGGCTACCGGCGTTGCCCCGGCGAGCAAATGACGATCGACGTGTTCGGCGATTTTCTGCGCAAGGTGTGGCGGGACAAGATTGTCTTCCGTTCGCTTAACCTGCCGAATCCGGGAAGAGTGCCGGTCGGTCCGACCGCGGTCATCGACGACAATATCGGGTTCTCCCGGTCCGTGTAAGCGTGTCCAGGGCGTGCCGGGGGGATCCGACTCTTCCCGGCCGCTCCGAGAGCGGGACCGCGCGCAGGGCACAGTGTTTTGGCGTACTCGTGATGGCGGGCGCCCTGACGGTTCTATGTCTGAGCGGAGGTGCCCGGGCAGGCTCGGCGCGCGACTATTTGAATGTACCAGTCGATAGCCGGCTCGCAACCTATAGCGCAGGGTATACAACCTCGGAGACGCCCGAGGACGGAGACGACCTTGTGCCGGGCGTTCGTTCCAATGTCTTCGTGCAGTCGGTCGCGTTGACGCGGGTCATGGATTTCTGGGGCCGGACGGGCGGTGTCACGCTCGTTCTGCCCTACGCGTTCATTAACACGGATGCCGGCCCCTTTAGCGCGAGCACGAACGGTGTTTCCGATGTCGGTTTTCTTTTGCAGATGAACATTTTCGGCGGCCCGGCGCTGTCGCGTGAACAGTTTCAGTCTTTCGTTCCCCAGACATTCTCGAGCTTTCACCTCTTGGTCACCACGCCGCTGGGGACCTATCAGCCGAGTTCGCCGATCAATCCGAGCGCCAATCGGTGGATGATCTCACCGACCGTCAATTTCAGCTATACGCCGGATAAAGGATGGACGTGGATCGAAACCTATGTTTCGGGCCGATTTTTTAGCGACAATAACAACTATCATGTAAGCGGCGCGCAGACGCTGTCGCAGAGGCCGCTTCTGCGTCTCGAGGAGCATGTCAGCCGGAATATTGTCCCGTCCCTTTGGCTGTCAGCGGACGCTTATTACAATCTCGGGGGAGAAACGGCCATCGACGATCTCGAACAGGACAATATGGCTGATACGCTGAGGATCGGGGCGGGGATGGGCTGGCGTATGTGGCGCGGCGGCGAATTCGTGTTGAATTACGAGCATGTTGTGATGAGGCCCGCGGGCCAGCCTGATTCGCAGACGGTGCGGCTTACGCTGCGGCAGCTTTGGTGAGAGGGGGGATTACCAACCTCTGATCGCAGCGCGCCTCAGCCCCCGAAGCGCAGCCGATAGTCCTGCGGACTGACGCCCTGGAGCCGCACGAAGCTGCGCCGCATCGTTTCTTCCGAGCCGAACCCGCAGCGCGCCGCGATCCGCTTGGCAGGCAGGCGCGTCTCGGCAAGCAACTGACGGGCCGCCTCGACGCGCAGCCGCTCGATTGCGCGCCCGGGCGTCAGCCCCGTCGCCTCGCGATAACGGCGCAGGAAGGTTCGCTCGCTCATGCGTGCCTTCGACGCCAAGCGTGAGAGCGACAAGGTCTCGCCGAGGTGTTCGGCAAGCCAGCCATGCAGGTCGGCAAAATGGTCGTCCGCCGATTGCAGCGACAGCGCCGCGCTGAACTGTGCCTGCCCGCCCGGCCGCTTGAGGAACACAACCAGGTAGCGCGCAACTGCCAGCGCGACCGCGCGTCCAAGGTCTTCTTCCACCAAAGCCAGCGACAGATCGATGCCGGCCGTTACACCGGCCGAGCTCCACACCGGGCCGTCGTGCACGAAGATCGGATCTGGCTCCACTGTCACGGCGGGATGGCGCCGGCGGAGCAGATCGCAATATTCCCAGTGTGTGACAGCGCGGCGCCCGTCGAACAGGCCCGCCGCCGCAACCAGGAAAGCGCCGGTGCAGACCGACGCCGTCCGCCGAGCCACGCCTGCCCGTACTCTGAGCCACTCGACAAGCCTCGCATCCTCGGCGACCTTCATGACGCCCTGGCCGCCGGCCACGATCAACGTGTCCACCTGCTCGGTCGGGTCCGGCAGCTCCTCGGTCCCGAACGACAGTCCCGACGAGGCGCGAATCTGGACGCCTCCCGGAGCGATCACCCGGATCCTGTAAGGCGAAGGCTCGTGACGCGTGGTGGCCTGGTCGTTGGCGACAGCAAACACCTGGGCCGGTCCGGCCACGTCCAGCAACTGAAAGTCCGGGAAGGCCAGGACGTCGATCCGCCGCGGCGCGATTGGCGGGATGTGTGGTGGCTTTGGCGACATCGCCAAACCGTGCCCGCCTAAATCGGCACTGTCGAGATCAACCCAAGCCTTGGAGCGGGCAGATGTCTATCTTTGAAGTCCAAACGATCGAACAGGCGCCAGAAGGATCCAAGGCGCCGCTCGAGAAGCTGCGGCAGGCGTTCGGCATGGTGCCGAACGTCGCCGGTGTGATCGCCAACTCACCCGTACTGGCCAACATCTTCGTCCCACTGTTCGCGGGCGGCCCTGAGGCCGCCGCTTATACTCCTCAGAACGGGGAGGGACGGACCACGTGACTCCCGAGACCCTTCACTTGACAATCGGGTCGCTGCTGCTTGCGGACCGTTGGGCTGGACCTTGATCAGTTAGCGGGAATAACTAAGTCAGCCGCCTCAATCCCCGGTCTTCCCACCCTATTGTCTCGCTTAATGATCCTAGGTCCCTATTTCATAAAACTGAGAACTCTCGCGAGACAATTCTCTCCTGCCGGCGTCTCAAACGGTGATCTAAAATCCCATAAACACACAAAAACGAGACGACCGTGAGATTCGCTCCGCCGCCCCTCATCTCAAGTGGGCAAGCTCACCGTCTCACCCCACGATCCCAAGTCGCAGATTCGGTGCTGTCCGAATTAGGACGGACAGGGAACGAAATTAGGACAGTCTCCCGGAAAGTCCGGCAGATGACGGATAGGAGGAATCGGAGTGCAATATTTCACTCCGATTCTACTCCGAGTAAATCCGCATGGTCGAACGACGCCCCCAGCCGCCTCGGGCTCCCCCTAACGACGATAAGGGCGTCGTTCTCGCTATCGGTGGCGGGGCATTCACCACCGGCCTGTACTTTCTCGGGACAAGAGAGTGGATTTTCGGAGGCTTTCTTACTTGTGCGGGCCTTTTGGCGTTAGCGTCCATCAGCCCCTATATGCGCTCCACAACCCGACGCTTAGTCGGGCGTCGCGCTCTATGGGCGCTCGGAATAACTACCTGGCTGCTTCTCGCAGCGAACGTTGGCCTTACACTCTAATAGCAAGTCTCGGCCAAGGCCGAAGTCGTTGGGGGACGAGGAGGTGCGTGCTCGGAGACGGCGCACGACAGTAGACGACCCGCGGTCTTCCGCATGACCAGTTCGGTGAACTGCGCTACCCGGCAAGGCCGACCGTCAGATGTTTCAAAGCTTCGGATCTGCCGTCGTCGGCTACCGGAACATGCCGAGGCCTGTCGCGTGGCCTCGGCTACCGTTTCGCGTCCTTTAGGCTGCCAACTCCCTGAGTGTGCCCGACGCATAGCCTCGGGTCCAACTGCGTCAGGTTGGCAATAGGTCAGCTTATTCGGGCCCAAGCCACATCGTAAGCGCAGTTTGGGCCGGCCACGTGTGCCCTGAGCGCATGTGCCGACGGATCGACTTGGCCTTGAAACGTCTGGCCAGTGCTGGAGTTCATCACTAACGCGCCTTGTGGGGTCACAGATCCCTGAAAGCTCAGATTGGGTCCCTGCCAGACAGCCAAACCATTGGTAATGGTCAAAACTGGCAAAGGGTGCAGATAGGGGCACATCGGAGTGCCGGCACTAGGACTGGCGACAGCGTTACCGTAAGTTCCATCGAAAGTATTGGTCGTGTTCGCGGTGACCTGCTGCGGCGCGGGCGGTGGCGGCGCGCATCCCCAGATGGATAGAAGCGGTATCGTCAATACGAGCGTCAATAGCTGTTTCATCTTGTTCTCCCGCGACGTTGTTGTGGTTCTACCCTGACGCCATTGACCAAGCTTGGCCATGACGAGCCTAGATTAGACATCTATTTTAGCGCCCTGCAACTATCTGTTTGCCGCTACTCACGGCGGGCCTGCCATTGAGCGCAATGCTACGATTTGTGGGATGAAGCAGCCCCCGAAATGGTGACCCTGCCCCCAAACTGTCCTCACTCATAACCAGAATCCGTTCTGGTTGTGGTCCGTCCTGGACCGGGTTGCGAACTCGTTCGGAGTAATACCAACCCGCTTAAACATTGACCGATGCCCATTGCCTTGCTCCGAGCGATCGGATGCGCTGGGGATGATCGGTCAGAAAGAGCCACGCCCGTCGGCACGCCTCGACGATGGCCTCGTAGCTTTCCCAGACCAAAGCGGTGAGTTTGTTTTGCCGCAGATACTCCCAAACCGTCTCCATTGGATTGAGTTCCGGCGAGTATGGCGGCAGCGGCAACAGAGTGATGTTGTCAGGCACGCGCAAGCGCCCGCCGGGCTGATGCCAGCCGGCGCTGTCACAGACCAAAATAGCGTGCGCACCAGGCGCCACCTGAGTGCTGATTTCGCTCAGGTGTTGGTTCATCGCCTCGATGTTGACGCCCGGCATGATGATGGCGGCACCGATGCCTCGGGCTGGGCAGATCGCGCCGAACAGATAGGCCGAGTCATGACGGTTGTCGCGCACCATCAGAGGGCGCGAGCCGACCGGCGCCCAAATGTAAGTATGTCCGCCTTTCTGCCCGACCCTGGCTTCGTCCTGAAACCAGATTTCGAGGTCCGCTGCGGATGCGCTTTCGGGTAGCGCTGCTGCTACCAGGCTGGCGAAGTTTTTTTAAACGCCGCCTCGGCTTTGACATCCTTCCTGGGATGATAGGGGCGCGGTTGCAGTCGGGTCAGCCCGAGCGTGTGCAGCCACTTGCCCATCGTGCTGACGTGAACCCGGGCGTTGTAACGCCGCGCCGCTTCCTCCTGCAGGTCCACGCAGCGCCAGCGCACCACACCGTGCAGTGCCGGATCGGGCCCCGCGATCACCAGCGCCCTGAATTCCGCTTTCTGCTCGGTCGTCAGCTTCGGCGGGCGGCCGGGGCTGATGCGTGATTGAAGGCCGCCAATCCCCTCGGCATTGTAGCGGTGAACCCAGTCACGCAACGTCTGGCGGTCCATGCCGCTCTGCCGGGCGGCCTCGCAACGGCTGGCGCCGTCCAGCACCAGAGCAATCGCCAGTAACCGGCGGACCTGGTCAGCGTCGGAGCATTTGCTCGCCGTTGCCCGAAGCTCCCGTGCACTGTGAGCGGTCCGGCTGACCGCTACCGCTCTGCCCATGCGCGCCTCCCGCGAATCGCCGCGGGAATCGAATCACATCTCGCGGGCAGTGGGAACCCGAAGTGAGTCAGAGGTTTCGCGGGTTGGTATAAGTCCACGCAGGCTGGTGTGGGGCCGATGGGCATTATAGTCGGCCCGCCAAGCTTCGATGATCCTCCGGGCTGCGGGCAAGCCCTGGAAGACGTGCTCATTGAGGCATTCGTCGCGCAAGCGACCGTTCAGGCTCTCGACGAATGCGTTCTGCACTGGCTTGCCGGGGGCGATGTAGTGCCAGCCGACACCGCGATCTTGCCGCCAACTCAGCACCACATGCGACGTCAGCTCGGTCCCGTTGTCGCTGACCACCAGCAAGGGGGCGCCGCGCCGTTCTACGATGTAATTGAGTTCGCGCACCACCCTGCGACCGGACAGCGATGTATCCACCACCAGCGCCAGGCATTCGCGGGTGAAGTCGTCCACCACCACAAGCACCCGAAAGCGGCGGCCGTCGGCCAGTACGTCGGAGACGAAGTCCAGGCTCCAGCGCTGGTTCGGACCCTGTGGCAACGTCATTGGCGCGCGCGTTCCCAAAGCCCGCTTGCGACCGCCACGCCGCCGCACAACCAGTCGTTCCTCGCGGTAGAGCCGGAACAGCTTCTTGTGATTTAGCATGATCCCTTCTCGCCGCAGCAGAATATGCAAACGCCGATATCCGAACCGGCGCCGCTCGGCCGCCAACGCGCGGAGCCGCGTGCGAACCGCAGCGTCGCCGCCACGGCGCGATAGGTAACGGAACACCTTCGGTGCAATGCTCAGCAGCGAACAGGCACGCCGCTGCGAATAGCTCTTCTCTTCAATCGCCCAGATCACAGCTTTCCGCCGCGAGCCGGGCGTCAGAAGTTTTTTCCCAAGGCTTCCTTCAGCGTCGCCACATCCAGCACCAATTCCGCCAGCAGCTTCTTCAGCTTGCGGTTCTCCTCTTCCAGAGCCTTCAGTCTCTTGGCGTCCGAGATCTCCATCCCGCCGTAGCGCGATCGCCAATTGTAGAACGTCGCGTCGCTGATCCCGTGCTTGCGGCACAGCTCCGTTACCGGCAGTCCTGCCTGATGGTCTTTCAGCACACCGATGATCTGCTCCTCAGTGAACCGGCTCTTCCTCATCTTCCGTCTCCTGGCGGGAACGGACTCTAGCTCAGAGCGGGGACATTTCAGGGGGCAGGGTCAATGGGTGCCACTCACGCCCCTAACAATGATCCCAAAAAAAATGGGAACGGAAAGGGCGGCGGTGGGGGAGGAGACGAGATTGATCCTATAATTCAGGGTCTGCTCGCTCGCCTTCCGAAGGCTGGCGATGTCTGGCCGGAGGTGGAACGCAAGCTGTGGCTCAACCTTCTCGAAGGCAGCTTCAAGCTGATCTATAAAGACGGGCAGCCTTCAACTTACGACACCCGCACGGTGAACTTAGGACAGTGCGGGGCAAATCAGGACAGCACCGCAAATTCACGTAACTGAGACGCTCGCGAGACGAACGGTCCGATCGTCCCTACGCCGCCCTGCGGAAAACGATGCTCGCGTTCGTGCCACCAAACCCGAAACTGTTCGACAGCGCCGTGTCGATCCGCCGTTCCTGAGCCGTCTTCGCCACCCGGTCGATCACACTCGGCCGGCTTGGCTCCTCCAGGTTCAGCGTCGGTGGCGCGACGTTGTCGCGGATCGCCAAGATAGAGAACACAGCTTCGACTGCGCCCGCCGCACCGAGCAGGTGACCGAGGGCCGACTTGGTGGAGGACATCGCCAGGCCGTTGGCGGCGTCACCGAACAGACGCTCGACCGCCTCAAGCTCCAGGTCGTCGCCCAGCGGCGTCGAGGTGCCATGCGCGTTGACGTATTGAATGTCAGTTGGGGTTACGCGCCCGTTGCGCAGTGCAGCCGTCATGGCGCGGAAGGCGCCCTCGTGCCCCTCAGCAGGGGCGGTGATGTGATAGGCGTCGCCCGACATGCCGTAGCCGCCGATCTCGGCGTAGATCTTCGCGCCCCGGCGGACCGCATGCTCGTATTCTTCCAGCACGACGATGCCGGCGCCTTCGCCCATCACGAAGCCGTCGCGATCCTTGTCCCACGGGCGGGAGGCAGCCGGCGGATTGTCGTTGAACCCGGTGGAGAGCGCGCGAGCGGCGCAGAACCCGGCGATGCCCAGTTCGTTGACCGCGGATTCGGCTCCGCCGGCGACCATCACGTCCGCATCGCCCAGCGCAATCAGTCGGGCCGCATCGCCAATGGCATGCACGCCGGTCGCGCATGCCGTAACCACGCAGTGATTGGGGCCGCGCAGACCATATTTGATCGAGACCTGGCCGGCCGCGAGATTCGCCAGGGCGGAGGGAATGAAGAACGGCGAAAGCCGGCGTGCACGGCCCTGGGAGACCTGGACCGATGCCTCATAGATCGTCTGCAGACCGCCGATGCCGGACCCGATCATCACGCCGGTGACGTTCCGGTCCTCATCCGTTTCGGGAAGCCAGCCGGAGTCCTCGACCGCTTCGGTCGCTGCGACCAGCGCGAGTTGGATAAAGCGGTCCATCTTCTTCTGGTCTTTGATCGGGATCCATTCCGAGAGATCCAGACCGCCATCCGCCTTGGTGCCATGCGGCACCTGGCCGGCCACCTTGCAGGGCAGGTCCTTCGTGTCGAAGGCCTGAATCGCGGTGATGCCGGAGTCGGCGTTGATCAGCCGCCGCCACACACGCTCCACGCCAAGTCCGAGCGGGCAAACAATGCCCATCCCGGTGACCACCACACGCCGCATCAACAATTCACTCCGCGGTTTCCTCCCGAGCGGCGCCCATGGGGGCAGACCTCAGGCCGCCTTCTGCTTCTCGATGTAATCGATAGCGTCCTTCACCGTGCTGATCTTCTCGGCTGCGTCCTCGGGGATTTCCACGCCGAAGGCTTCCTCGAACGCCATCACCAGTTCCACGGTGTCAAGGCTGTCGGCGCCGAGATCGTCAATGAAGGACGCCTCAGGCGTGACCTTGGACTCTTCAACGCCGAGGTGCTCGACCACGATCTTCTTTACCCGGTCAGCAATCTCGCTCATGGCTTGGTCAACTCCTGCTTGTTGGTGGAGGTCTGCGCCGGCAGGGCTGAATCAGGACCCGCCGCGTCGGATTCGTGAATGGCGGCGCGCTTAGCATGCTTTCTCCGGCTGCGACAATGCAGGCAGGCTCATATCAACCGGCCTCCTGGCCCCTGGATGTGCGCCCGGGGCTGGCGGGCGGTCGCGCGCGAAATCAAAGAGGGGACCAGCAAGCTGAATCGATTGAAGGGCCAAACGTTCGGCTAGCTGGTATCAAAACATTGCCATACCGCCATTGACGTGCAGCGTCGCTCCGGTGACCCAGCCCGCTTCATCCGAGGCTAGGTATGCCACCGCTCCCGCAATATCGGCGGGGTTCCCGAATCGCCCAAGCGGGATCGCCTGAAGCGCACGTTCTTTTACCTGCGGCCCGAGCAAATCGGTCATCGCCGTCACCACGAAGCCCGGCGCGACCACGTTCACCGTCACCCCTCGCGAGGCGACCTCCTGCGCCAGCGACTTACTCATGCCGATCAACCCTGCCTTGGCCGCGGCGTAGTTCGCCTGTCCCGGATTACCCGTCACGCCGACGATGCTTGCGATATTGATGATGCGGCCTGCCCGACGGCGCAGCATGCCGCGCAACGTGGCACGGATCAGCCGGAACGGCGCCGTGAGGTCCACTTCAAGCACGGACGCCCAGTCATCCTCCTCCATCCGCAGCGCCAGCCGATCCCGTGTGAATCCGGCATTGTTCACCACGATCCCTAGCGGCCCGGCCACCGCCTCCGCTTGCTCCGCGAGCGTGTCCGGCGCCTTCGGGTCGCGCAGATCGGCGGAACAGGCAAAGGCACGCTCTCCGAGCTCGGTCCGCAGTGCCTCCAGGCGATCCGCCCGCGTACCCGAAAGGACCACAGACGCCCCCTGGGCATGCAGCGCACGCGCGATCGCCGCGCCAATTCCGCCCGAAGCGCCGGTGACCAGCGCCGCCTTGCCGTCCAAACGGAACATCAGAATCCCTTTAGAACCAATTCGATCTCGGCTGGCGTTCCCGCCGCCAGCGCCGTGGCATCCGGTGCGATCCGTCTTACCAAGCCGCTCAGCACCTTGCCTGCGCCCACCTCGATGAAGGTATCAACCCCCAGCCGGGTCATCGCCTGCACGCTTTCCCGCCAACGCACTACGGCGGTCACCTGCTCCACGAGGAGGGAGCGGATCTCGTCTGGATCGGTTTCCTTCCGGGCCGAGACATTCGGCACGACCGGCGGCACCGGCGGAGCCAACGAGGCATCTTTCAGGGCCTCTGCCATCACCTCGGCCGCCGGCGCCATCAGCGCGCAATGGAACGGTGCCGAGACGGGCAGCAGCATCGCCCGCCGCACACCTTGCGCCTTGGCAATGTCCACGGCGCGCTCCACGGCGCCGACATGCCCGGAGATGACAATCTGTCCGCCACCGTTGTCGTTCGCAGGCTCCACAACCTCCGCCTCGCCCGACTCTGATCCGGGCAACGGAGCGGCGTCCGCGCAGATCAGGCGGACCTGGTTCATCTCCACGCCGATCAGCGCCGCCATCGCTCCTTCGCCCGCCGGCACGGCTTTCTGCATCGCCTGCCCGCGCAACCTCAGCAGCCGCGCCGCCTCACGGAGACTGAACGCCCCCGCCGCCGCCAGGGCGCTGTATTCGCCGAGCGAGTGCCCCGCTACGACGACGCCCTTTTCGCGGAGGGTAAAGCCGCCCTCCTTCTCCATGACTTGGAGCGTCGCAAGCGACATCGCCATCAGTGCGGGCTGCGCGTTCTCGGTCAGCGTCAGGTCCTCCAGCGGACCCTCGAACATCAGGCGGGAGAGGCTCTGGCTGAGGGTCTCGTTAACCTCCTCGAAGACCTCGCGCGCGGGCAGGAAGGCAGCAGCCAAGTCGCGCCCCATGCCAACAGTCTGGCTCCCCTGGCCGGGGAAGATGAACGCGCGCACCGCCATGCTGGATTGTATCCTGGTACGTTCCTCGCCGGGGCGTATGCGCGCCCCCGGCGCCTGTCAACGCCGCCACCAACCCCGCTTCTTTTCCGCCGGCTGCTCGTCCGCGCCGACCATAATTGGCTTGATCAGCGGCTCGGGATCGTTGGCCGCCTCAGGCGCCGCCTCCTCGACCGGCATCTCTTCTGCGGCTGGCGAGGGTGGGCGAGGGATGTCCAGCTCCGCGTCGATCGCCGGGGGCGGTTCGGCTGGAGCCGGCACCGGCGCAGGTTCCGCCGTGGGGAGGATTTCGACCGTCGCCTGCCACACGGGTTCGGCTTGCTCCGCCAGTTCCATCGCGTCGAAGATGTCGAAGACCTGGCCGCCGAACGGATCGGCGGGTGTGGGACCGGCATAGACCGGTGGCATCTCCGGCTGGTCGGCCCCAGGCGCAGCGACGCTCGGCAGCACGTCCTTGTCGCGCGGGGACCGTCGCCGGCGCCGATTCCGCCGATCGCGATCCTCGGCTGGTCCCGGCGTCATCAGTTCCGGCACACCCTCGACCGCGGCTGGAACCGCTGTCTCCTCGCGAGCCTCGCCGTCCTCGCGGCGGCCGCCGCGCCGCCGGCGCCTGCGACGCCGCCGAGGCTGATCCCCATCCTCCTCGGGCGCACCACTCTCCGCTTCCGCCTCCTCGGCGGGCTGCTCCTCGGCCTCCTCCTTCTGGGCCGATTCCGGCGTGATCACCGGCGCCTGCTCCGGCACGGTCTGTGCCCGCACGCGTTCGATCCGGTAAACCGGGGAGACCAGTCCCTCCTGCGTCAGGACCACCACGCGCATGCCATAGCGACTTTCGATCTCCAGAAGGCGCTGGCGCTTGTGGTTGAAGATATACAGCGCGATGGCAGGCGTGGTGTGCACCACAATTTCGGCGGCGCGGTGCCGCCCGCCCTCTTCTTCGACGGCGCGCAGCACCTGGATCGCAGCACTCTCCACAGTGCGGATATGTCCTGTTCCGCCGCAATGAGGGCAGGGGACGAAACTGTTTTCTGCCAGCGACGGGCGCAGCCGCTGGCGGCTCATTTCAAGCAGGCCGAAATGGCTGATGTGACCGACCTGGATCCGTGCGCGGTCGGCCTTCAACGCCTCCTTCAACCGCCGCTCCACCATGGCGTTGTGTTTGCGGCTTTCCATGTCGATGAAATCGATGACGATCAGCCCTGCGAGGTCGCGCAACCGCAGCTGGCGAGCCACTTCATCCGCCGCTTCGAGGTTGGTGCGCAGCGCGGTCTCCTCGATGCCGCGTTCGCGGGTCGAGCGGCCGGAGTTCACGTCAATGGCCACCAACGCTTCAGTCTGATTGATGACCAGGTAGCCACCGGACCGGAGCTGGACGATCGGGCTCAGAATGGCGTCGAGCTGTGCGTCCACGCCGTTCCGTGCGAACAGCGGTTGATCCTGCGTGTCGCGCCACAGCTGCACCTTCTTCACGTGGCTCGGCATGAGCATGCGCATGAAGTCGCGCGCTGCCTTCCAGCCTTCCTCGCCGTCCACCTGAATGTCGTCGATATCGCGCGAATACACGTCGCGGATCGCGCGCTTGATGAGGCTCGCTTCCTCATAGACCAGCGTCGGCGCGATGGAGCGCATCGTGTGCTCCCGCACGTCGTCCCACAGGCGCAGCAGGTATTCGCAGTCCCGCTTGATTTCCGGCTTGGGCCGGTTGGCCCCGGCGGTGCGCACGATCAACCCCATGCCGTTCGGCAGATCGAGTTCCTCGATCACTTCCTTCAACCGGCGCCTGTCGGCGGGCGAGGTGATCTTGCGCGAGACGCCGCCGCCGCGTGGCGAGTTCGGCATCAGCACGCAGTAGCGGCCAGCCAGGGAGATATACGTTGTCAGCGCCGCACCTTTGGTGCCGCGCTCCTCCTTCACCACCTGCACGAGCAGGATCTGGCGGCGATGGATGACCTCCTGGATCTTGTACTGGCGGAGGAAGCGCGGAGGAAGCCGCCGCTCCCGCGAGTCTTCCGTATCGTTTTCACCGCCGATCACCTCAGGCGGCGGTTCCTCGATGCTGGGTTCCTCGTCAGTGGCATCGGTTTCGGCCGAAGCCGCTTCGACCTCGGGCGCCGGTTCGATCGGCTGCTCGAGGAGTTCAATCGTGCCGCCTGATTCGTCTACAGGTTCGGCGAGCGCCAAATCCGGCTCCGGCGCAGCCTGGTCCGGGAGAACTTCCGGCGCTGTTTCGTACCGGGCAGGGAGGGGAGGGATGGCGAGAGCGACGGCTTCGTCCGCCGGCCTCGATTCCGGCTCGACGGAGTCAGTCTCGGGTTCGCTGGCCGGAGCAGTCTCCTCCTCCGCCAGTGTCACCGTGGCCCGGGATTCGACTTCCCGGTCTTCCTGTTCCTGGGCCGCCCGGGCGTCTTCCGCCTGCATGGCGAGCAGACGCTCCCGGTCCGCGACGGGGATCTGATAGTAGTCCGGGTGGATTTCGCTGAATGCCAGGAATCCGTGGCGGTTGCCGCCATAATCGACGAACGCGGCCTGCAGGCTCGGTTCGACGCGAACGACCTTGGCGAGGTAGATATTGCCCTTGAGCTGCCGTCGGCCGGCTGTTTCGAAATCGAAATCCTCGAGGCGGTTACCGTCCAGAACCACCACGCGGGTTTCTTCCGCGTGGCTGGCATCGATGAGCATACGCTTGGTCATAGAGAAGAACGCTCCGGTGTGCCGCTTCGGCCGGACGCGCCTGGGATTGAGGGCGAGGGGGCTGGCGGCAAATACGATGGAAAGGACCGAGGCGCCACGGGCGCGCCGAACCTGGCTGGAAAACGAGAATGGTGCCAGAGGGTTGGGCGGCGACGATCATCGACGGGCGGTCATTGGTCCCTTGCGGTGAACAGGCCGATCGCGGCCTGACGGGCTGTTCCGTGCCGGAGCAGGGCGGCCGGCCAGCGCAATCCCTGGCTGTCTCACCGCATCCACGGTCGGGGGGTAAGTTGCACCCCGCGGCCCCAGGCTGGAACAATCCCCAACATGGCGTAAACCTGCCCGCGCCGCAAGCAGGCAACAAATGCCGGATGCTTAATCAGCCAGGACTGGCGCCGTGGCGGCCGGATCTGAGAAGCTCGGGCGCCCAGTTTCGACATGCCCGGCGAAACGCCACCGGGAGTCCCCCGCCGCCACCGAGACGTCATACCAATGGTAGCTGTCCCACGATGCGACGCTTTGTTGGCCAGGAGAAAGGGTGATCCGGCGGGTGTTGCCACCATAGGCGTTGTCGGTCAGGACCAACTGCAGCGCGGTCCCGCCGCGATTCGCGAGTGCCAGGGACAGCGTGTCGTCCGCAGCAGTGGCAGCGACCGTCAGCTCCGCAGTGCCCCGCTGGAAAGCGCGGTAGAACCCGTTCGGTCCATAGACTACCAGTTGCGGCGAGGACTCCGGCAGTGTCGCCTCCAGCCGGTCTCCGGCGCCAACGGTGAAGTGCCAGGGCAGGTCGATGCTCCCCTCGCGATAGACATACAGGGAAGCACCTTGCCGTCCGGTATTGGCGAAGCGCAGCGTCATTCCTCCACCCTCGCCCGGAACGAAATCCACCTCCAGCGCGTAGGGCAGAGGACACGCCGGGCGGGTCCCGGGTTCCTGCGGCATCAGCGTGCCTTCCACCCTGGGCGGCGTGGGTTCCGGCAATGTCCTTACTTCCTCGTCTGCGCGGGCGCGATAGCCCGCTGTGCTGATCAACTGCGCCGGATGCGCAGCCGGGCGCGTGAAGTCGAAGGCGCTTGTCAGATCGCCGCACACCGCGCGTCGCCATGGCGAAATGTTGGGTTCAGTCACGCCGAACCGCGCCTCGATGAGGCGAATCACGGAGGTATGGTCGGCCACCTGGGAGTTGATGTAGCCGCCCTTGCTCCATGGCGAGATGACGAACATCGGCACGCGCGGCCCCAGCCCGTACGGCAGTTGGTCGTTGGTATAGTGCGGCTGGTGCAGGGGATTGACGACGTCGTGCACCTCGCCCGCCGTGCTGACGCTGCTCTGTCCCGGCAACACGGATGTGGGTGGCTGCGGCGGCACTATGTGGTCGAAGTAGCCGTCATTCTCGTCGTACATCACAAGAAGCACGGTGGTTGCCCATACTGCTGGGTCCGCGGTCAGCGCATCCAGCACCTGGGCAATATAGGTCGCACCATAAGCCGGCATGTATTTCGGATGTTCGGAGAAGGCCGCCGGCGGCATCAGCCAGGATACCTGGGGCAAGTTCTTCGTGCGCGCATCCTCTGCGAACTGGTCCAGCGTGCGGACCGAAAAGCCGCGCTCGCGGAGCGGCGAACCCTGCGGCGCGTCGATAAACTGTTGGAAATTCTGTAGGACATTGAGCCCGTAATTGCCGTTATACGGGTCCTGCCAGTCTAGGGCGAAGACTCATCTGACTACTTGAGGAAGTAGGCAAGGGCGGCGGCGATGCAGAGGGTGGAGACGAAAGTTTCGTCGAGCCGATCGTAGCGCGTTGCCAGGCGTCGAAAGTCCTTGAGGCGGCAGAAGGTGCGTTCGACGATATTGCGCCGCCTATAGGTGACGGCGTCGAACGGATAGGGCTGCTTTCGGTTCTTGCGGTTGGGGATGATGACGCGGCTGCCGCGGTCCGCCAGCCAACGGCGCAATTCGGCACTGTCGTAAGCGGCATCGGCGATCACGCGCAGGTCGGGCGGCAGTCGAGCCAACATTGCCTGCGCCGGCACGCTATCGTGGCGCTCACCGCCGGTCAGCGCGATGACCTTGGGTCGGCCGTGAGCATCAGCGATCAGATGGATTTTGGTATTGCGCCCGCCGCGGCTCGTCCCGATCCCACGCGAACCCCCCTTTTTCGCCGCCCGGCGCTGGCCGACCGGTGGACCTTGATATGCGTGCTGTCCAGCAAGGCTTCGGCCGGCGGGCCGCCGGCGCGCGCAAGTTCCATGAACACACGCTCCCAGATCCCGCGCACTGCCCAGCGCACGAACCGATTATACAGTGTCTTGCGTGGCCCATATTCCAACGGTGCGTCGGACCATCGGCAACCGGAGATGATGACTTGGATGATGCCGCTGATCACGCGCCGATCATCCACCCGTCGCTTGCCGCGTATGTAGACGGGCAGCAATGGGTCAATCTTCTCCCACTGCCCGTCGCTCAACCAGAAATACCCTGTGACCATGCTGCCCCGAATTGATGCAAACTCCGACCACAGGGAATCAACAACCTATTGATTTGGCAATAACCCAATTGGGTCTTCGCCCTAATCCCTGCTGATAGACCTGCCAGGAAATACCGGCTGCCTGCAGCCGCTCGGGATACGTCGTCCACGTGAAAGGCGGCAGCTTCGGTATGTCCACCACGTCGTTGTTATCGATGACCGGGCCACCGCCCTGACCCGTGGGATCATTGGTCCCCGTCATCAGGAACATGCGGTTGGGATGGGTCGGGCCCGGCAGTGAGCAGAAGTAGTGGTCGCAGACGGTGAATGCGTCGGCAAGAGCGAATTGAAAGGGTATGTCCTCGCGCCTGTAGTGACCCATGGTCAGGTCCGTCTTGTTTGCCGGCCATAGATCGTATCGGCCGCCATTGATGGCGGCCTGCGTCTTTTCCCAACTGTGGTCGAGCGAGCGCACGGCCTGCGCCGCAGTGCGCGCGGTGTTCAGATGGAACGGCAGAAGCCGTTGCTCCGGCGCGTCCTGGCGAGGCTGGAACCACACCGGCTTGCCATCCGCCAAGCGAAACGGAAACCGGTCATTATGCCCACGCACGCCGCGCAGCGTGCCAAGGTAATGATCGAAGGACCGGTTCTCCTGCATCAGCACCACGATATGCTGCACATCTTCGATAGAGCCGGTGGTGTGGTCGCCAGGCAGGGCGAACGCGCGGCGGATACTGCCCACCGACAGTCCCGCGGCCACTGCGGAGAGTTTCAGAAATTCGCGGCGTTCGACCATGCTCACTTCCTTCGCTTGCGCAACCGTCCGCGGACGCGCATCACGGCAAGATGGCATTTCTGACCGAACCCGAACCCGAACGCGACGTCGTGCTGCCGGTAATCACCGGCGTCCGCCGCATCGTCGCGGCGAACCCCAGCCCGATGACCTATCACGGCACCAACACTTACCTGATCGAGACGAAAGACGGCTTGGTGGTCCTCGACCCCGGGCCTGACGACGCCACGCATGTCGACGCCATCCTCCGCGCCACTGACCGCAAGGTCGATCTGATTTTACTCTCCCACACGCACCACGACCATTTGGGGGCGACCGCGGCACTGGCCGAGGCTACCGGTGCCCCCACCGCCGGTTTCCGCCACAGCGCCGATCCGAGCTTCGACCCGGCCATCAAGCTGGACGATGGGGCGGACATCGCCGGCATGCTCGCTCTCCACACCCCCGGTCACGCCGCCGATCATCTGTGCTTCGCCTTCGCGGCGCTCGAGGATCGCGCCGTCCTGTTCAGCGCCGACCACGTGATGTCGTGGAACTCCTCAGTGGTGAGCCCGCCGGGGGGCGACATGAGGGACTATTTCGCCAGCCTCCGGCGCGTGCTGGACCGCTCGGACGACGTGTTCCTGCCCGGGCACGGGCCACCGCTGCCCGATCCGCGGCGGCTGACCCGTGCGCTGCTGCTCCATCGCATGGAGCGCGAGCGCAGCATCGTGGGGCGGTTGCAGAAGGAGCCGATGACGGTGGTTGGCTTGCGAGAGGCGCTCTATTCCCAGACCCATCCCCGTTTGCAGCGTGCCGCCGAGCGCAACGTGCTGGCGCATCTACTGAAGCTGCAGGCCGAAGGTCGGGCAGATCTCGACGGAGAGGTGTGGCGGGCAATCTGACCGTGTGACTCGACGATTCCGTAAACCCATCTGGACACCGCGCGGCTGGTGTCCAATAGACAGGCAAACACACGGAACGGAAACACGGGCATGACGTGGAAACTTTCCCTGCTGACGGCGGCCAGCATCGCCCTGGCAATCGGAACCGCCCGCGGTCAGAGCAATGACGACACGCCTGTCAAAGTGGGCGTGCTCACCGACATGTCGGGTCTCTATTCCGATATCGGCGGCAAGGGTTCGGTCGAGGCCGCGCGCATGGCGATCGAGGATTTCGGTGGCAAGCTTCTCGGCAAACCCATCGAACTTGTTTACGCGGATCACCAGAACAAGCCGGATATCGGCGCCGGGATCGCCCGCAAATGGTACACCACCGACGGCGTGGACGTGATCGTCGACGTGCCCACCTCCTCGGTTGCGCTTGCCGTGCAGGGCGTTTCGAAGGACGTGCACAAGATCGTGCTGTTCTCCGGTGCCGGCGCCTCCGACATCAGCGGCAAGTCCTGCTCTCCGTACTCGGCGCACTGGACATACGATACCTATGCGCTGGCGCACGGCACTGGCGGCACAATGGTGAAACAGGGCGGCAAGACGTGGTATTTCATCACCGCCGACTACGCCTTCGGTCATGACCTGGAGCGTGATACCGCCGCGGTGGTGGAGCAGGACGGCGGCAAGGTGCTGGGACAGTCGCTGGTACCTTTGAATACGGCGGATTTCTCCAATTACCTGCTGGAGGCGCAAGGTTCGGGCGCACAGGTGGTCGGTCTGGCCAATGCGGGCTCGGATACATCCAACTCCATCAAGCAGGCGGCTGAGTTCGGTTTGACGAAGAAGCAGAAGCTGGCCGGGCTTCTGGTGTTCATCACCGATGTCAATGCGCTGGGACTGAAGACGGCCCAGGGGCTTGAACTGACCTCGGCCTTCTATTGGGACCAGAATGACGACACACGGGCATGGTCCAAGCGGTTCATGGACGTCATTCACCACGAACCCACCATGAGCCAGGCGGGTGTGGCCAGTGCACTAAAGCATTATTTCGAGGCAGTGCAGGCGGTCGGCTCCAAGGACCCGGACAAGGTCATGGCCAAGATGCGAGAGATGCCGATCAACGATTTCATGACCCATAACGGCACGCTCCGCATCGATGGGCGCGTGATGCGGGATTTGTATCTGTTCCAGGTGAAGTCCCCTGAGGAGTCAAAAGGCCCGTGGGACTATTACAAGCAGCTTGCGGTGATTCCGGCCGACCAGGCGTTCCGGCCGCTGAATCAGGGCGGCTGCCCGCTAGTGAAGTGATGGACCTTTCGAATTGGCACGGCGCGCCTCGGCCGGAGCGTGTCGTTCTGGATGGGCGGTTCGCGCGGTTGGAACCGCTTGACCCTGAGCGGCATGGCCCTGACCTGCTGGCCTCGGCCCAGCAGCCGGGTTCCGAGGATCGCTTCCGCTATTTGCCTGATCGGCCGCCCGCCGATGCCGAGGATTTCGCACGGTGGCTCGACAAAGCCAGTGCCTCCGCCGATCCGCTGTTCTTCGCGGTGATCGACAAGGCGACTGGACGCGCGGAGGGCCGACAGGCCCTTCTGCGGATCACGCCGGAACAAGGGGTGATCGAGATCGGCAACATCCTGTGGGGGCCGGCCATCGCCCGCAGCCGCGTCACCACCGAGGCGCTATATCTGTTCGCTTCGTATGTGTTCGACACGCTCGGCTACCGCCGATTCGAGTGGAAGTGCAACAACCTGAACGAACCCTCGAAGCGCGCGGCCCAACGCTTCGGCTTCGCGCCCGAGGGCGTGTTCCGCCAGCACATGGTGGTCAAGGGCCAAAACCGCGACACGGCCTGGTTTGCCATGACGGACGGCGACTGGAACACGCGCCTGCGCGCCGGCTACCAGGCCTGGCTGCGGCCGGATAATTTCCACACTACCGGGCAGCAAAGAACGAAGCTGGCGTTCTAATGCCCTTTCAGTTGGGGATCGGCGCCGTCATTGGTTCTTGCGGCGCCGGTTGAGTCCAAACAAGCCGGCACGTGCGGTGCCGAATAACGTGACGGCTCCGGTTCCGGCACAGGCGAAGGTGGAACGAAGCCAGTCAGGAGTTTGAGAATGCTGGGTTGCGCTGACTGCCCGTGCGGTCAAACTCACTCTCTGCAAGACTGCCGCCATCGAACACGGGAAACGCCATCACAATGCGCTACGATCTGACTCGCCGCGGCCTCATCGGCGGCGGTGCCATTCTGGCCAGCCTGCCGCGCATCAAGCGGCTGCACGCAGAGCCGGCGCCCATTCCGGAAGACCTGGTGAAGGCTGCGCAGAAAGAAGGCACGCTAAATTATTACCACAATTCCGATATCGATACGACGAATCTGTGGACCGCCGCCTTCACCAAGAAATACGGCGTCAATACCAAGAACATGCGGCTGCCCAGCTATCCGCTTTACGATCGGTGGCTGAATGAGGAACGCGTCGGGCGGCATGTCGGCGATCTGATCCAGATTACTGATTCCACGCTGCTGAGTGCGGCGGCCAAACAGGGCTTCATCGCCCACTATGAACCGCCCGGTGCGGACGCCATCGACCCGAGCCTGCGCGAAGACGGCGTGTGGTACGCACTTACCCTCGATTCCATGGGCATCGGCTACAACGGCAAGAAGGTCACGCCGGACGAAGAGCGCATGATCCACGAGCAGGGGTGGAAGGCGCTGGAGGATCCGCGGTGGAAAGGGCGGTTCGGCACGGCAACTCCGGCCTCCGGCGGCAGCAGCTATGCTTTCTGCTACATGTTCCTGCACGACCTGCGCGATCAGTACGGCCCGGCGTTCTTCCGTGCCATGGCCGCGAACAAGCCCGACATATTCGCCAGCAAGGCGCCGCTGTTCGAGCGTCTGGCCGCCGGCGAATACGCCATCATGGACCAGGGATCGCAGGGTACGCTGAGCGACTACTTCCTGAAGGGCGCCCCAGTGCGATGGGTGTTTCCGGCGCCGACGCCGGTCGCCGTGACGGTGCAGAGCATCTCGGCTCACGCGCCACACCCCAACGCCGCGCGGCTGTTTCAGGCCTGGTCCATCACGCCGGAGGCGGAAGCTCTGTGGCTCAGCATGATCGCCGCCACACCCAGCGTGAAGGGTGTGGTCGATCAGCGCCAGCGCGACCACAAGGCGTGGTTCGCCGAAAGCTGGTACCACGACCCGACCGAACTCTATACCGCATACCTGAAACAGCCGGACTTCGCCGATCCGAAGAAGCCGGTCATCGCCGAGTGGAACAGCCTGATGGGATATCAAGGAGGCTGATAGAGACGGCACGTGCGGCTGATCCTTCCGGCGGGGCTGATGACCCTGCTGACGGTGCTGGTCTTGGTGCCCGTCGGATTCATGTTCGTTGGCGCCATGCTGTCCGGCGGTCTGGCCGATCCGTCGAGCCACTGGACCCTGGACAAGCTGGCGGAGGTCTATGCCTCCGCCCCGTATCTGCAGGCGATCGGTTCCACCGTGGCAATCTCCGCGCTGGTGGGCGTGATCGCGACGGTCGCGGGCGTGGCGCTCGCGTGGCTGATCGCGCGCACGGATCTGCCCGTGAAGCCGCTGCTGGAAGGCTGCATCATCGCACCATTGTTTCTGTCTCCGTTCATCGGTGCGATCGCCTGGCTAATTCTGGGTTCGCCCAAGGCGGGACTGATCAACGCCATGGCGCAGAACGATCTGGGGCTGCCCGGCCCGCTGATCGACGTCGCGACACCGACCGGCATCATCCTGATCATGGCGCTCTATTACGTGCCGTATGCGTATCTGACGGTCGTATCCTCCCTGCGCGGCATGGACCCGGCCCTGGAGGAAGCGTCGTATCTAAACGGCAGCGGCATACTGAAAACCGCGCTGCGCGTGACTCTGCCGGTGGTGCGGCCCGCCGTGCTCTCGGCATTCTTTTTCGTGTTCGTGCTGAGCGCCGGCACCTTCGCGATCCCGGCCGTGCTGGATCGCGGATCGCATATCCGCTTTCTTGCGGTCGATATTTTCCAGGCGAGTGCCACCTATCCGATCGACTACGGCAAGTCCGCCGCAATCGGCACGGTCCTGTTCTGGATCGCGCTGGCGGGCATCGTCTGCTACCGCTGGGCTTCACGCTCCGCTGGCCGCTTTGTCACCGTGACCGCGCGCGGCTTCCGTCCGCGCCTTGCGCGTCTGCGGGCCTGGCGCATTCCCGCCATCACCCTCGTGCTGCTTTATCTGCTACTGGCGATCGTGCTGCCGTACTTGGCTCTGATCTACGCGGCCTTCACCAGCTTCTCCTCCGGGTCGATCTTCGCCGCGCCATGGACCCTGAAGAATGCGTGGGAAGTTGCGAGCGCGCCCGAAGTGCTCGCCTGCATCCGCAACACGATCGAGATTAGCCTGATTGCCCCCACGCTCTGTCTGATCATGGGCGTGCTGCTGGCCTATGCGGTGCGGCGCATGCGCATCGGTGGCCGCCGCGTGATCGACTATCTCGCGATGTTTCCCATCGCCGTGCCAGGGATCGTGCTAGGCACGGGCGTATTCTGGACTTACATCCTTACGCCGATCTACGGCACGATCTGGGTGCTGGTGGTTGCGTTCATCACCTCCTACCTGCCTTTCGCCTATCGCATCAGCGACACCGCGCTGATCCAGATCGATCGTCCGCTGGAGGAGGCATCGTCGCTCTGCGGGGCATCCCGCCTGCGAACGGTATGGCAGATTACGACGCCGCTGATGCGCTCCGCCCTGCTCTCCGCCTGGATTATGGTCTTCATCTTCTCCGTTCGCGAAATCAGCGCTGCCATCCTGCTCGCATCGTCGGACAACGTGGTGCTCTCCGTCCTGTCGTGGAACTATCTGGACTACGGAGACGTGCCCAAGGCTGCGGTGGTCGGGCTCCTGCAAACGGTTATCCTGATCCTGGGCGTCGCCGTCGGACGGTTCGCGTTCCGGGTACGGCTCACACGCGCAATATAGGAAGAGTAGAATGGCTGAATTGCGCGTGCGTGATCTGGTCGTATCGTACGGAAGCATTCGCGCCGTGGACGGTGTGTCGTTCACCGTGGCGGAAGGCGAGTTCGTCTCCCTGCTGGGCCCAAGCGGTTGCGGCAAGACCACCACTTTGCGCTGCATCGCCGGGCTGGAATCCGCGACGGCCGGCGAAATCCGCATCGGTGGTGACGTCGTGGTTGCCGATGGGCGGGAAACGCCGCCGGAAAAGCGCGGCGTGAACATGGTGTTCCAGTCCTATGCCATCTGGCCGCATATGACGGTGCTTAACAACGTGGCGTACGGGTTGCGGTCGCAGCGCATGGGGCGCGACGAAATCCGCCGGCGCGCGGCCGACGCATTGCAAATGGTGGGCCTCGCCGGGCTGGAGGATCGCTTCGGAACGGAACTCAGCGGCGGCCAGCAGCAGCGCGTCGCCGTTGCCCGCGCAGTTGTCACCGCGCCGCGCTTGCTTCTATTCGATGAGCCACTGAGTAATCTTGATGCCGGTCTGCGCGAGCGCATGCGGCTTGAGTTGGTGCAGTTGCAACGCAGGCTGGGACGCACGTCGCTCTATGTCACGCATGATCAATCGGAAGCGATGGTCATGAGCGACCGTATCATCCTGATGAATCATGGGAGCATCGTGCAGGAAAGCACGCCGCGAGAGCTATACGAACGCCCGGCTTCCCGCTTTGCGGCCGCGTTCATCGGCAGCGCCAATCTGCTCGAGGCGCGTGTCATCGAGGACCATGGCAATAGTCGGCTCACCCTGGCGATCGGTGATATGCGCCTGCGCGCGTTCGGGGCCGCACCGGTAGGCGCCAAGGTGACGGTATGCATACGGCCGGAGAATATCGAGATCGCCGGCGGTGCCGATGGAGAGAACATCTTCGCCGTGCGCGTGGAGCGCATAAGCTATTTGGGCGCAGGTACCTGAATTGCGAGATTCTATGCGGAGAGAGCATGCTCCGGGCTGACTGGCCCTCCCGCATCGTGCTTTCTCCCGAGGCGGAATTGCAGGTTCGCATCGCGCCAGAGCATGTGGTGCTGGTGCCGGGAGAAACGCCATGATGTGATGGGGACTACGCCGACCAAACGCGTTCAGCTGTAACAGTAAATGAATTACCATTTCACCTTAGCGAACTCTGTAAGGTGTCTGCGTCGACTGTTTCGTCATTCTCGTACCGATGCCGCTTAACCGCGCAGAGATTGACATTGCCGGACGGCAGCCGCTTTCCTTGGGTCAAACGTCCCCGACGGCTTGGCCTTTTGCCCGAGTGCATGCATGGGGAGGGAAACGGAGGTGTCCAAATGACTGGCTTATCTCGTCGCGGGATGCTGGGTGCGGCCCTTGGGCTACTGCCGACGGCAGTGCTGGCGCAGGAAGCCAAGCCTCAATTCGGGGCGCCACCGACCGTCATCTCTCAACCACCGCGCCGGTGGGGACGGTTCGCGCCACCGCAGATCTTTCCTGACCCGGATGTGCTGATAATCGACGCTTCGTTCAAGCAGTACCTGGTGGGGCTTGATGAGATCCATCGGGTGGCGACCGGTTTCCAGTGGGCAGAAGGTCCCGCCTGGTCTGGCGAAGGGCAGTACGCGGTGTTCAGCGATGTGAAGGGTAACACGCAATACCGCTACATCTGGGAGACCGGGCGCGTCACACGGTTCCGCCAGCCGTCGTGGAACAGTAATGGCAACACCTTCGATTTCCAGGGCCGGCAGGTGTCCTGCCAGGACTTCTTCCGTCGCGTCGTGCGGTGGGAACCAAGTGGCTCAATGACGGTGATCGCAGACAATTACGAGGGCAGGCCGCTCAATTCGCCGAATGACCTGGTGCCACATCCGGACGGCAGTATCTGGTTCACCGATCCGCCGTACGGCGATCAGCTTTCCGAGGGTCATCCCGACCTGCCGGGAGGGCCGGCAAATCCGAATGGGCTGTACGATGCCACTGTGGGAAACAGCGGTGTGGGGCTTGCCGGCGGCGTTCGGCGCGCGCTGCAGGCAAACACGTATCGCTGGGATCCGAGCGGGAGCCTCGATGTGGTTGTCGCGGGCGAGCAGGTGCCCGATCCGAACGGGATCTGTTTCTCACCTGATTATAAAACGCTGTACCTAATCAGCACGGGTCCCGGGCCAGGGGATAACGGCAAAGGGGGAAAAGGCGTGATCTATGCATTCGATGTGCAGGGAAACACGCTGGCCAACATGCGGTTGTTCACAGACTGCATGGTGGATGGCGTGCATTGCGGGCCGGACGGCATGCGTGCGGACAGAGCAGGCAATCTGTGGGTCGGCTCGAGCGCGCCTTTGGGCTACGCGGGCGTGACAGTGTGGAATTCGGCCGGGAAGCTGATCGGGCGTATCCGTTTGCCCGAAGTATGCGCGAATCTGTGCTTCGCCGGACCGAAGCGGGACTTCCTGTTCATGACGGCGAGCCAGTCGATCTATCTGTTCCGGGTGAATGTGCAGGGCGCCGCACCTGGATAAGGTGCGGCAGGCCTGGGTGTAACCACCAGTGGCAGCTTGATTTCATGGCGAGCCTGGCGCTTTTAGCATTTGAAGATTCTAGCCTCGCTATATCTTGACACGCAACGGGCTCGTCCGGACGCATCGCAACTGAGTTAGATCCTCGCGCCAGCTCGGGACACCACTCGCATTCATCACGCCAATCTTCCCAGAGCCATTTCCGGAAAGGTTATGAGCAGATCTAAATGACTGCTTTTGGCCGCGAGAATTCATTGTCCCATGAGCGACCGAAGCCGGTCCCGCTAACCCTTGTCGCGTTGCGGATCGCTCGATCAACGGTGGTCCGTGCCGGTATCGTGGCTATGGCATCGGGCCTGACCGGCTGTTCCGTCTTGTCGCGCGGCTTTCTGTCACCGGCTGGCCCGGTCGCGTCACAAGAGCGGCACGAGTTCCTGATCGTCAGCCTGGTCATGGTGTTCGTCATCGGTCCCGTGATGCTTCTGACACCCCTGATGGCTTGGCATTATCGTTTGGCGAACACCAAGAATGCGTTCCGCCCACAATGGGGCTTCTCTTGGATTCTAGAGGCGCTGATCTGGATTCCTCCCAGCGCCATCGTGGTCTTCCTTGCGGTAATGCTCTGGGAGAACACGGCGAGGCTCGATCCGTATAAGCCACTTCCTTCCGCAGAGCCGTCGATTGAGGTGGAGGCCGTATCGCTCGATTGGAAATGGTTGTTCATCTATCCCGGCCTGCACATCGCGACTGTCAACCAGCTCGTTCTGCCAATCGGCAGGAACATCCATTTCAAGCTTACCAGTGGAACTGTCATGCAATCGCTTCTGATTCCCCAAATCGCCGGACAGATCTACGCAATGGCGGGAATGACGACCAAGCTGAACCTCGTGGTCGCAAAGCCGGGAACGTATCTGGGCGAAAACACGCAGTTCAACGGAGACGGCTTCCAGGACCAAAAATTCCAGCTCATGGGTTTGTCGGCTGCGGCGTTCCAGCAGTGGGTCGCAACCACGCAATCCAATCCGTCATTGCTCAACGACAGCGCGTATCAGGCCTTGTCCAAACAATCGGTGCTGCCTCATCCGGTCAGCTACGGCAACGTGCAGCCAGGATTGTTCGAGACAATTCTTCGCCTATCGACGCCTGTCGATCCGCAGGAACCGCACGGCCATGCATGATCCCCATGTCTGGCATCCTTTTCTCGGAACACTGTCGGCGGATTCGTTCCCTTTTGTGGAAGCATGGCGCGATCCGACGGTTAGCAAGATCATTGGCGCCTTCGCCGCGTCGATCGTCGTTATCGGCGCCGCCGTCGCTTTCGCGCTGATTACCTTCCTTGGCAAATGGCGCTATCTCTGGACCGAGTGGCTGACCAGCCTCGATCACAAGAAGATCGGTATTATGTATATCGTCTTCTCTCTCGTGATGCTCACGCGGGCATTGATCGAAGCCGTTCTGATGCGGCTACAGCAGGCGGTGGCAATCAATGCGCCAGGCGTTGTGTCGCCGGAGCACTTCGGCGAGCTGTTCTCTACGCATGGCACGATCATGGTATTCTTCATGGCCATGCCCTTCATCGCGGGCCTGATCAATTTTGCGATGCCGCTGCAGATCGGTGCCCGGGACGTGGCCTTCCCGTTCATGAATTCTGTCAGCCTGTTCCTGACGATCGGTGGCGGCGGCCTGATGATGGCTTCGCTCGTTTTCGGCAAATTCTCCACCGGCGGTTGGAGCGGCTATCCGCCCTATACCGAACTCGCCTTCAATTCGGGGCAGGGGCCTGATTACTGGATTTGGGCTGTCACGCTCAGCTCTGCTGCGTCGATGCTGACCGGCATCAACTTCGCCGTTACCATCTATAAGTTGCGTGCCCCGGGGATGACCTGGATGCGCCTTCCTCTGTTCACCTGGACCTCGTTCTGCACTGCCATCCTGATGATCTTCGCTATGCCGCCCCTTACTGTAGCGACACTCCTGCTCGCCGCCGACCGGTATCTCGGCATGCACTTCTTCACTAACAGTGCCGACGGCAACATGATGAACTTCGTCAACCTGTTCTGGCTATTCGGCCATCCGGAGGTCTACATTCTCATCCTGCCGTCGTTTGGCGTATATTCCGAGGTCGTGTCCGCGTTCTCCTCGAAGGAGCTTTACGGCTACACGTCACTGGTCCTCGCCACGATGGCGATCGCGTTCCTGTCCTTCACCGTGTGGTTGCATCACTTCTTTACCATGGGGCAAAGCCCCGCCATCAACGCCTCCTTCGGCATTGCCACCATGCTGATCGGCATCCCCACGGGTGTGAAAATCTACGACTGGGTCTGGACCATGTTCCTGGGCAGGGTGCGCTTCACCGCGCCGATGCTGTTCACGCTGGCCTTCATGTTCACTTTCGTGATCGGCGGCATGACCGGCATCCTCCTGGCGACACCGCCTGTGGACTACATGGTTCACAATACGCTGTTTCTTATTGCGCACTTTCACAACATGCTGATTCCCGGCACGCTCTACGGCTTGATCGCGGGCTATCAATACTGGTTCCCGAAGGCATTCGGCTTTCGGCTCTCGGACACATGGGGGCGTCGCTCCTGCTTCTGCTGGGTCGTAGGATTCTACCTTGCTTTCATGCCGCTCTACGTTCTCGGCGCGGCCGGGGTCCCTCGTCGTACGCAGGAACTTTTCGATCCGGCCTTTCGCCCCTGGCTGGCAATTGCGTTCATCGGCGCGTTGTTGCTGTTCACTGGCCTCGTCACGTTGTTCGTCCAGCTGTGGGTCAGTGTGAAGGAAAGGCACGCAAATGCCGTTCCTGTCGGCGATCCTTGGGATGCCCGCGGTCTGGAATGGTCCGTCTCCGCACCGCCGCCTGAATATAACTTCGCGACTATTCCCCATGTCAGCCGGCGGGATGCTTTCTATTGGCGAAAGGTGAGCCATGGCGCCTACAAGCCAGCGGACCATTATCAGGATATCGAAATGCCGCGGAACAGCATGTGCGGTGTCGCGGTGGGCGTGGCCGCTGCCGCTGCCATGTTCGGTCTCGTCTGGCACATCTGGTGGCTTGCGGCAGTCAGCGCGGTGGTGACGCTGTTTGCTGGCTTCGTGCGGGCCTTCCGACGCAACCTTCACCAAGTGATCGCGGCGGCGCAGGTCGAAGCGCATGATCGGCAATGGCTTACCAAGGCGGCCGCTGCGCAACCCGTGCCTCGCCAGCTCGAGTCCGCCATGGCAAATCGGGGGCTCGCATGTCTGGAATAATCGAGCCCGAACTACGCCATATCGGCTTCCAGATTGGGGGCGATTCGCCTGAGGAGCGCGAACAGATCAATAGCGACGTCTTCGGCTTCTGGGTCTTCCTCATGAGTGACGCGGTCATATTCGCGCTGCTCTTTTCGATTTACGGGACGATGCTGAAAGCCACCGCCGGTGGCCCAGGAGGCCACCAGGAGTTCAAATTCAGCTCGGCCTTTTGGGAAACCATGCTGCTGTTGGCAAGCAGCTTTGCTTACGGCATGGTCTCTCTTTCCGCGCGGTATGCGCGCAAGCGCCGCTGGGTGGCATTGTGGCTCGCCGTCACCTTCTGCCTCGGGGCCGGTTTCCTCAACATGGAAGCGCATGATTTCGTCTCGATGTTCCATGACGGCGCGGGCCCGGATCGTAGCGGATATCTGTCTTCCTTTTTTGTCCTTGTCGGCACGCATGGCTGTCACGTTCTCAGCGGGCTCTTATGGATTCTGATGATGGGCGTACAGCTTGCTATGTACGGACTCGATCGCCGTACCAAAGTCAATCTCGTCCGTCTCGGTCTCTTCTGGCATTTCCTCGACATCATCTGGGTGGTCATTTTCACCGTCGTCTATCTGCAGGGCCTGATCCAATGAAGCCATCAGACTCCCTGCGGCGTGACCTTGCGACCTATGGGACTGGTTATGGGCTCGCCTTGATGCTGACCCTGGGAACCTTTGGCAGTGTCTATTTCCATCTTATGGCACCTCGGACAACATTCGCCATAGTCCTGGCGCTGGCGCTGATCCAGATGACGGTGCACCTGAAATTCTTCCTGCACATCGATCTGAAGCGCTCGGCCCGTTCAGACCTTCACCTTATTCTGTTCTCGGCCGGCATCATCTTGCTCATGGTCGGCGGCACGCTGGTGATTCTTGGCAATCTGCGCATGCGCATGATGTAGCCGGCACACGGACGCGATGATGAAAAAGATCGACGACTATGCCATGATCGGGGACGGTCAGACGGCCGCCTTGGTCAGCCGCCGTGCGTCAATCGATTGGCTTTGCTGGCCGCGCTTTGACAGTGACGCTTGCTTCGCAGCGTTGCTCGGCGAGCCTAGCCATGGCTGCTGGTCCTTGGGCCCCGATGCCGCCATCATAGAAAGCTCGCGCACTTATAGCGGCGATACTTTGGTGCTGGAAACCGAGTTTGCCACCGCCACCGGTAAGGTTCGTGTTGTCGACTTCATGCCCATCCGCGATGGCCCCGCTTCAGCTGTCGTACGCATGGTCTATGGCCTGGATGGTAGCGTCGCAATGCGCTCGGAGCTTCGGCTTCGCTTCGACTATGGCAGCATCGCGCCGTGGTTTAGCAAGGCAGATGGCGCTTTCGTTGGCAAGGTCGGCCCCGACCTTGTGGTTTTGCGCAGCGACGCTGTGGTGGAGCAGGAGAAGGACAGCCTCTGTAGCCAATTCACGGTGCGGGGTGGCGACCGTGTTGTTTTCACGCTGCAGCACGGCTCTTCCACTGCACCAATCCCGCCGGCGCTCGAGGTGGGCAAGCTGCTCGAGGAAACAAAGGTTTGGTGGCGCGATTGGATCGCCCAGTTCACGCGGGATCCGGAGTGGATCGGGTTCGTCCGAAGATCGTTGATCGTGCTGAAGGCGCTCACCTATTTCCCCACGGGCGGCATTACAGCGGCACCGACAACCAGCCTTCCCGAGAAACCTGGCGGCCGACTGAATTGGGATTATCGTTATTGCTGGCTTCGCGACGCGACATTCACCATGACCGCACTGCTGAATTCCGGCTTGGCGCATGAGGCGCAAGCTTGGCTCCATTGGTTGTTGCGGGCTATCGCCGGCAATCCCGACAAGATCCGTGTCGCCTACCGGGTGGATGGCGGGCGCCACATCGAGGAATGGAAAGTCCCCTGGATTTCCGGCTTCAACGGAGCGCAACCCGTACGGGTAGGCAACGCAGCGGCCACGCAACGTCAGTTGGACATCATGGGCGAAGTGTTGGATGCGACGCATCTTGCAGAGCGGGCCGGGCTGGAGCGGAACGAGTGGGAAGCGGAAGTCGAGTTACGGCTGGTGTTGCATGTTGCGGATATCTGGCGCGAACCCGATCAAGGGCTTTGGGAGTCGCGCAAGTCGCCCAGGCACTATGTGTATTCGAAAGTAATGGCCTGGGTCGCCATCGACCGTTTCCTGAAGATGCAGGCGACGAAGGCGAAATATGGCCCCGATCTGCTCGCAGCACTTGCAGCTCTGGCTGACGCAATGCACGCGGAAATATGTCGCAAGGGCTTTAGCCCGAAGCGCAACAGTTTCGTCTCATGGTACTATTCTAGTAGCTTGGATGCGAGTTTGCTCCTGCTTCCTTTGGTGGGGTTCCTGCCCGTGAACGATCGGCGCATCGCCGGCACGATCGCCGCCATCGAAGCCGAATTGATGGAGGACGGGCTGGTTCGGCGGCACAAATCCCCACATTTCGCCCGCGAGGAGGGCGCTTTCCTCCCCTGCTCCTGTTGGCTCGCCGATTGCCTCGTCATGCAGCAACGCATGGATGAAGCCCGGGCACTGCTCCGGCGGGTCATTGCCTGTGCGAACGACGTTGGCCTGCTCGCAGAAGAGTATCACGTGCGCGAAGGGCGCCTCGTGGGGAATTTTCCGCAGACGCTCTCGCACCTTGCCATGATCAACTCCATCCTGGGCCTTTCCGGACCTGTTCTGCAGCGGGGCGGGGGATAGAGGTTCCGGCGGGCCGGTGCTTGCAGCGGCAGGGTGAAGGCCGCACGTTCAAGCGCATGTCACCCGAACACCATCACCTAATCACCCATGCCGGCTACGGCGCAGTTTTCGTCGCCGTGGCGATCGAGAGCATCGGCATCCCGTTTCCCGGGGAAACGACGCTGATCGCTGCGGCGATCTACGCGGGAACCACACACAACCTGAGCATCACGCTGCTTGTGCTGGTCGCCGCGGCGGGGGCGATCGTGGGTGACAATATAGGCTTCTGGCTGGGGCGGGAGTTCGGGTTCCGGTTGCTGCTGCGCTATGGGCCCAGGATCGGGATGTACGAACGGCGCATCAGACTGGGGCAGTACCTGTTCCTGAAATACGGCGGCGAGGTGGTGTTCTTCGGCCGGTTTGTTGCGGTGCTGCGCGCGCTTGCGGCGTTCCTGGCGGGAACGAATGCGATGACCTGGCCGCGCTTCCTGTTCTTCAACGCGGCCGGCGCATTGGTGTGGGCGGGGCTATACGGTGTGGGGGCGTACGCGCTCGGACGTAACATTCATCGGTTTGCCGGGCCGGTTGGCGCGACGATTGGGGTGATTGCGGTCATTGTGGTCGTGGCCGTGTTGGTGTTTCTGCGGCGGAATGAGAAGCGGCTGGAGGATGAGGCGGAACGCGCGTTGCCTGGGCCAATCAGGAAGGACCATCCGCGGGCGCCAGCGGTGCGGAGGGGGTGAGGGAGGTCAAGCGCTCGCCCGGACCATCCCCGCAACGGCTTTGTAGCCTTCCGAGAGGGCCTGCAATTCGGCGGTGCTGATCACATCCTCGATGCGATCGAAGGGTCTGTCGCCGGTTCGGTCATACACTTCGCGCAGGATGGCGTCGGGCGGATTGGTGCGGTTGCGCAACACCACGGCCGCGGTGGGCTCGAGGCGCTTTCGTTCATAATCGACCAGGGCAAATTCGACGTGTGGAATGGCCTGCAGCGAATCGGCCAGGGCGCGCGTATCGAGGATGGCTTGGCCGGCGCCGTTGGAGCCGCGCGGGACCATTGGGTGAGCGGCGTCGCCGAGCAGGGTGATGCGGCCGAAGGACCAGCGGGGCAAGGGGTCCTGGTCCACCATCGGAAATTCGAGCACACGCTCGGCGCCGCGGATCAGTCCGGGCACATCCAACCAGTCGAATTGCCAGTCGGCGAACGCCGGAAGGAAGTCTTCCAGCCGGCCGGTGCGGTTCCAGTCTCGGTCAAGATGTCGGGGTGTGTTGATCTCGGCAACCCAATTGACGAGCTGATTGCCGCGTCCGTCCACGTTATTGCGGATTGGGTATATGACCATTTTGCCGCCATCGAGCCAGCCGGCGCGGGTCATGGTTGCACTTGAAAGGAAGGGTGGTGCGACGGTGACGCCGCGCCACATATTGCATCCGGAGTAGCGGGGCGGCCCTTCGTCCGGATAGAGCTGCTTGCGGATGACGGAATGAATACCATCGCACGCGATCAGGGCGATGCCGGTCTGGTTCGGACGATCGGCAAAGTGGGCAGTGACGCTGTTTTCATCCTGTGACACGCCGGTGCAGACGCAGCCGGTGGCAACGCGGTCGGGCCCGATGGCATCACGTGCGGCGTGGAGCAGTACGCGATGCAGGTCGCCTCGGTGAATGGAGACCTGCGGGTGGGCGAAGCCGGCGTGTTGGCCGGCGGGTTCGCGCCAGATGAGCTGGCCGAAGCGGTTGAAGAACGCGCTTTCCTTGGTGACCACGCCGGTGCGGGTCAGGGTCGGTTCGAGGCCGAGACGTGCGAGCTCAGCCATGCCGTGCGGCATGACGTTGATGCCGACGCCGACTTCGCGAATTTCGCGCGTTGATTCGAAGACGCGGCAAGATATGCCGGCGTGGTGGAGGGTGAGCGCGAGCGTCAGGCCGCCGATGCCGGCGCCGATGATGAGGATGTCGTTGTCGGGGGATGGGGTCACGTGAGGATGTTAGCCGATTTTCGCGACCGACCAATCGTCACCCGGCGCCGATGATCGCGGTGATGACGGAGCGGGCATCGGCGGCGAGGGCGGGATCGGCGGCTCGCTGGCCCAGCAGGTCGGTCCAGGAAAACAGGTCGGCGATGCGCGCGATGCGCTGCCAGTCGGGCGGCAAATGGCCGCCTTGGTCGAGGTAGCCTCGTTCAAGGGCGTGTACGAAAGCCGGCCGGTTGCCGAACGGCGGGCGAAGCAGATTGCCGAAGTCGAAGGCCGGGGTGGCGCTCAGCGCGAACTCCCAGTCCAGGACGGCGGCGACTTGCGACGAGTCGTTTGAGAGAAGGATGTTGGTGGCGTTGAAGTCGGCATGGGTGAGTCGGGGCTCGCCAAGCCAGGCGTCGAGTCGATAGCCGTGTTGCCGAACGAAGGCGAAGAGTCGCTCGGTCAGTGCGCTGCCGAGTTGGGCGCTTCCGCCTTTATCGATCAGGCATTGTTGCATGAAGCCGAGCAGGGCGGGGGCGTCGAGGTCGATCGGGTGTGGCACGTCAAGTAGTGGGTGAAGAAGCCAGCGCGGGCAAAGCGGAAGGCGTGGATCGCGGCGAGTGTCCGGCCGACGGCAGCACCGCTGGTTGCATCCGTATCGTGTCCGGCGTGATCAAGGCGGGTGCCGGTGATCCATTGCAGCACGGCATAGGGTACGCCGTTGACGGGATTATCCAGCGCGACGTGCAGGAAGCGGGCGGTCGGAACGTGTGCGCGGACCAGGCGATCGAGCGCGGCTTCGCGGAGGGCGATGTCACGGCGAGCCTCCGGCGTGCCGCGCTGAAACAGGCGGAGGAGCACGGCGCCGGGTGGTTGGGTGAGGGTGATACGGAGATTTGTATTCATTAGTCCGCCGCTGACGCGCTCAGTCGCGAGGACGGTGATGTTGCCCAGAGCGGGATGCAGCAGCGCGGCGATCTCGGCCAGGGATAGGTCGATCCAGTCGGCCTTGCGGGGCCAAGCCGTCCGGGTCAGTTGCTGTGCTCCTCGCGGAGTAGGCCCAGTTTCTCCTGCACCGGACGGTCGGAAAAGCTGAACAGCACGGATTCCGATGTCGCGCGATGGGAGTGCCAGTGCCAGCTTGGTACGACGAATACGTCGCGCGGTTTCCAGCGGAAGGTCGTATCGCCGATAATGGTTTCACCTTCACCTTCCACGACGGAGAAAACGGTGCCGTCCGTGCTGCGATAGTTGGCGGTGGCGAAGCCGGCGGGTAGTAACTGCATGAAGGCGCCGATGGTCGGCATGGGTGATTCGCCGTTCGTTGGATTGACGTAGCGGAGCTTATGGCCGTGGTGCGGATCCGGCTCGCTGTTGCGCGCGAGTGTGGCGAGAGCCTCGCGCGAGCGAGTGTAGGGGTAGGTGAAAAGCGGTGAGTTTTTGCCGGCGGGCATGTAGCCGAGGGGCAGCATGTTGGCGCCGTACCGCGCCAAGCTGTCGCCGGGCGGACGCGTGGTGGTCTGGCTATCGGTGTTGGCGGGTTCGGCGAAGCTCGCATCGAAGAAGCGGACAAGGGGTATGTCCAGGCCGTCCAACCACACCATCGGGGTATCCGTGGTGTTGCCATGATCGTGCCAGGTCCAGGAGGGAGTGATGACGAAGTCGCCCGGAGACATCAGGGTGCGTTCGCCCTCCACGGCGGTATAGGCGCCCTGACCTTCGACGATGAAGCGCAGAGCGGATTGGGAGTGGCGATGGGCCGGCGCGACTTCGCCGGGGAGGATCAGCTGGAGGCCGGCGTACAGGGTGTGTGTAATCGAGGCTTGGCCGCGCATGCCGGGGTTTTCCAGGATCAGAACGCGACGCTCGGCTTCCTTGGCGGTGATGAGAGTGCCCGATTGCATCAGGAAGGGACGCACGGTGCCGTCGTAGTCCCAATGCGCGGGCTGGGCGGGGGTTGTGGGTGCGCGGGTGACAAGGCTGTGCAGGCTTTCCCAGAGCGGCGCCATGCCGTGGCGGGCGATGGTGTCATAGAAGGCCTGGCGGTCGGATTGCGAGGCGATGGTGTCGTTCATGGCGAACCTCCCGAACTGGGGGATGAGCATACGCCAGGGGGTATTACGGATTTAACCCTTGGCTGGTAGAGCCGGTGAAGGTAACGGCCGATCTGGGCGGAGCGAAATCTGACGAGACCCTGCAGGATCTAAATCCCGAATGGTTCGGCTTCGCGCGGAGTTCGGACATGACGAAATCTCGGCGATCTTGCCGACTTCAGTGATTGGCCGGTTCTAAAATGCGTTGAAACCAGCCTTTGCGAGTTGCTGCTCACTGACCGCGCGTTCCTGTCCGTCTCCGACTCGCTTCACACGATATTGCCAAACATTTCCTACTTCGGGCAATACGCGCGAGACTGTGTATATATCAGCAGGGGCGTCGTAGGCGTAGCTGCCCAATCGCAGGTGAACTCGATCCCCAATAGAAAACTTACGCGCATTCATGGCACACCGCTTCAGAATCCCTGCCGTCTGCGATAAGCGGGAGTTCCGAAGGGATTGGCCGCCTCCCTGAGGCGTTGATCCTGCGCGATCCAAGCATTGGCCTCGGCTTCGGTTGCAAAACCAACTGCCAGCTGCGGCAGAGCGCCGATTCGGGTCACCTCCACGGCGAAGCTGTCGTCTTCGCGACGGATTACGCTGTAATTCGGATCGGCCATCACAGTCCTTGGCTTAGAGGTCTGAATCCTATGCGGCTGATTCAGTGCGCCTTGCGCATGCAAACCAGATCTTCACCGCTGAGCTCGAAAATCACCTTCCCGGCTTCCACGGTCCCGACGATATCCGCGAACACATAAGTAACAGCATGGCAGGTCACTTCAAAGGTAAACATCTGGCCATGCGGGTGTCCGTAGTCCCTGCAAAATTCGTCAAGGTCATAGGCTATCTGACCGCCAACATCGGGCAGATGCATCTTCGCTCCTATAGGCTTCCTGCCTCTTCGGTCGTAGCTATAAGGCTAATGGCGACGCATTGCATGGTGGCATCCTTCAGGACATGGTGGTCTCTCTAAATAGTTCAGCTCACCGCAACTCCCGATTGCGCAGATATTGGACGTACTCGGCCTGTGTCTGACCATCGTACGACATGCTGAACGCCCTGGTACGAGCGTCGGGCGATTTGGCAGCAGGGGACGACGACTTGGGCTTTTTCGAATCACTGGTTGACCGACGCGAAGGTCGCTGGAGCGTGGGTGGCTTTCGCATGGCGGCCGTTCTATTCGGCTGCTGGTCGTGCTTTTTAGCCGATATTGCAGCGTCTTTGTTCAAATCACCCAGGGAAGTAGCCCGCCTCCCGGCTTCCTGCTGCTCCTCGTCTCTTTGGAAATTCGATGCAGCGTTCATCGAGTTTGCCCCTCGAACTAAAAATGAGTTCCGACCGCAGCAAGTCATCGACAGAAAGCTGTGCGAATCAGCTTAACTCTACCCAGAATGGAATGGGACCGCTGCTCCAATCCTTTATGCGCGAGAGCCGACTTATGCGGCCAAACCGGACGTCCCCACGCTTGGCCTATATCGCCACTTGCAGATGGGGATTGCAGGTTGCATTACAAGGTTTCTGCCGCGCCATGGGTATCGGCCCTGCATCAGTCAGATCGGCGCTCGATCAACTCCCGGCAGAATGACAGCCGCTATCACTGCAGCTGGATCCATCAGAAGACGTAATAGAGAAGCATAATCCCCTGCACTTTGTCCATCCTTCACGATTGAAGACCACGACAATGCCTCTCAGCGGCAAGGTCCCAAGCATCACCACTGGCGGTGGGGTGAGCTTAGGCGCATAAGGATGGCGGGCCTACCAAAAGGCTATGCGGAACCCTGACTTCGTAGCCAATTGAGGAACGCGGACCGTGATAGAAGCTCCTATGGGTGATGCGCGCTTTTTTTCGCGAAGTGGGCCGCATGCTCTGGCGGATATCGCAAGTGCGGCGGTAGGCACCGCCCCTGCCATCGATAGGATGTTCAACGGCGTTGCTCCCCTGCAGTCAGCAGGACAGGACGAAGTCAGCTTTCTCGACAATGGACGCTACGCAGCAGCGCTTGAACGGACCATGGCCGGGGCTGTCATCGTGCATCCACAAATGCAGGCACGCGTTCCCAGCGGCACGATAGCCATCGTTACAACCTCGACCTATGAGGGGTGGGCGCGCGTTGCTGCATTGTTTCATCCCGTGCCGCCACCACGTCCGGGCATTCATCCTTCTGCGCTGGTCGACCGGGATGCGCAAGTCGATGCGTCCGCCGAAATTGGTCCTTACGCGGTGGTTGAAGCCCGAGCCGAAATCGGTCCGGGTTGCCGCATTGGATCGTTTGTTTCCATCGGCACTGGCGTCACCATGGGCCGCGACTGCCGCATCGGCGCCCACGCCAGCCTCAGTCACGCCTTGCTCGGCTCGCGCGTTTACATTTACCCGGGCGCCAGGATCGGTCAGGAGGGCTTCAGTTTCGCCACGACTAAGACAGGCTTTCTCAGTGTCCCGCAGCTGGGTCGTGTGATCGTGGAAGACGACGTGGAGGTAGGCGCCAACACCACTATCGACCGGGGATCGACTCGCGACACGATCATTGGCGCTGGAACGCGCATCGACAACTTGGTGCAGATCGGCCACAACGTTCGACTTGGCCGCTGCTGCGTGATTGTGGCGCAGGTCGGTATCGCCGGCTCAACGATCCTGGAGGATTTCGTTCAGGTCGGCGGACAGGCTGCCATGGCTGGTCACCTGCGTGTTGGCCAAGGCAGTCGGATTGGGGCGCAGGCCGGCGTCATTTCCGATGTTCCCGCCGGGGCGGTATTACTGGGCAGTCCCGCCCAACCGCGCAAGGAGTTCTTCCGGCAAGTCGCCACGCTGCGACGAATGATTCACCGGCCCGAACAGTGACGCGTTCCCGGTGTGACGGGCGGCGGTCAGAAGAAATTACCCCTGGAGCCTATGCATAGGTCGTGGGACACCTCATATCACTGGAGCAACTAGACATTTTCGGAGTGGACAGGGTGGCGGGGACACCGATGACGTCGGCGATGGTGACGGCTGCCTTGCAGGCAACGGCCGACAAAATCAAGCCAAAGGAAGCGCACCCGTTCCGGAAGGGAGATGCTGTCGTCTACCCCACACATGGAGTTGGACGAGTTGAACGCGTCGGTTCCGAGGAAATCGCCGGACACCGACTGAATCTGATTCACATCTCATTCGAGGACAATCAGATGACTCTGCGCGTTCCTGTGGCTCAGGCACGCGCTGCGGGGTTGCGCAAGCTTGCCAGCCAAGAGAAACTGGCCGCGGCTTTTGCAACGTTGAAGGGCCGGCCCCGAGTGAGCCGGCTCATGTGGGCCAAGCGCTCCCAGGAGTATCTGGCAAAGATCCACACCGGTGATCCTGGCGCGCTGGCCGAAGTGGTTCGCGATCTGCAGTCAGCCGGTGACGGCTCCGGCAGCAGCTTCAGCCAACGCAACCTGTTTGAGCTTGCCCTCGAGCGGCTTGCTGGCGAAGTCGCTGCCGTCAGACGGATCGCAAAGCTGGACGCGATCGAAATGCTCAATCAGATATTGGCCGATGCCCGGGCAGACAGTTCGGTCGCACAGCAGCGGCCGGTTGCCGGAGTGTGATCTTATAATTTGTTGTGGCAAGAAGGCTCTGGCACCGCTATGTACGCGGCACGGCGCTTTTCAGCGTGGGTGGATCGTGTCTTGCCTATGCGACCTCGTCGCGCTTCGGTGCTCCCAACATGAAGAGCATTCCGGTCCGCACGTTGCGGATCGCCGGATTGCAAGGAGAATGACGCGATGTCGGAAGGCACGGTCAAATGGTTCAATTCCCAGAAAGGTTACGGCTTCATCCAACCAAGTGACGGTTCAAAGGATGTATTTGTTCACATTACTGCCTTGGAACGGGCGGCCCTTAGTGGTCTGAACGAAGGGCAGAAGGTTAGTTTTGATCTGGAGCGTGGTCAGCAGGGCAAGATGTCGGCGACGAACTTAAAGACGATTTGACGCCAACGGGCCACGCTGCCGTCAGGCAGCGCGACCGGCCACAGCCGTAGTACGGTGGCTGTTAAGCGATCTAGGTGGCGGCTTCCTTCAGCCGTTCGGCCGTGCGAGCGCGGCCCATAAGCGGCAGTAGATCCCGTAACTCGGGTCCATGCTCTTCTCCGGTCAAGGCCAATCGAAGTGGCCGAAACAGGTCGCGGCCTTTCCGGCCGGTGCGTTCGCGCAGCGCATTCGTCCAGGTGGACCACACCGCATCGTCCCAAGGTTCAGGCGGCAAAAGGTCCAGCGCGGTTTCGAGAAAATCCCGCGAATCCTCGATTACCGGGGGGACGATGGTGCCTGCGACGACGTCCCACCAGCCGCGGGCCTCGGAGAGCAGGTCGATGTTGCCGCGGATGGCGAGCCAGAAGCGCTCGGTCGCACCGGGCGGGAGTCGGTCGGCTACCGCGCTGAAGGGCAGCATGTGCAACACGCGGCGATTGAGCGCGAGAAGCTGCTGCGGGTCGAAGCGCGCGGCGGCATGGGAGGCGCGCGCGAGATCGAAGGTCACGGCCAGTTCTTCCAAACTGAGCGGCGCGGGGTCATCCGCGGTGCCGAGGCGTGCCAGATATGCGGTCAGGGCCATCGGCTCGATACCGTCATTGCGTAGGCCGCGCAGCGTCAGACTTTCGATGCGTTTGGACAGTTTCTCGCCGTCGGCGCCGATGAGCAGCGGCAAGTGCGCGTAGTCAGGGTGACGCGGAGTCCCGAGGGCGTGCGCCAGATCGATCTGGACCGCGGTGTTGGTGACGTGATCGTCGCCACGGATCACGTGGGTCACGCCGGTTTCGACGTCGTCGATCACCGAGGTGAAGGTGTAGAGCGGCATGCCGTCGGAGCGGATCACCACTGGGTCAGAAACAGTGGGTAGTTTCACGCGGCGCTGCCCCTGAACCAGATCGTTCCACGTTACTTCGGTGTCGGAAAGCAGAAACCGCCAGTGTGGCTTTTTGCCGGAATGCTCTGCCGCTTCGCGCTGCTCGGGTGTGAGCTTCAGCATCGCCCTGTCGTATACGGGCGGCAGGCGTCGCTTCAGCCGGTACTCCCGCTTGGCTTTTAGCTCCTGCTCTGATTCGAAGCAGGGATAGAGCCGGCCGGCGGCCTTCAGCCGTTCCGCCGCCGCGGCGTAAAGCTCAAGGCGGTCGGACTGCCGTAGCAGCATGTCCCACTGAATCCCCAGCCAAGCCAGGTCCTGCTCGATCGCGTCGGCGAATTCCGGGCGTGATCGTTCACGGTCGGTGTCATCAAATCGAAGCAGAAATTTCCCATCGTGGCGCCGCGCAAAGAGATAATTAGCGATCGCGGGTCGCGCGTTACCGACGTGCAGCAGCCCAGTGGGGCTGGGCGCGAAGCGGACGAGTACTGTCATTCAGCTGCGGCTTCCGAATCGTCCTGATCGTCCCGGCGCGGATCGATGGAGCGCCAGTCCCGCTGTTCCGACGTGGCTGGAGTGTCAACGAAGTCGCCAAGTTCGTTGGCGCTGCGCCACCCATCCTCCCCGGCGTTCACAACCTCGGCATCCTCGCCATACGCAAACCAGGCATCCAGTACATCGCGCGGCCGCGTGCCGGGTAGCCGGCAGCGTTCAACCGAGTTCGCGCACATAGCGCCGCGCAAAGGCGTTCGCCTGCATCAGGGTGGGAAATCCCCCAATCTCTTCAATGATATTGCCCTGGGAGGCACCGGAGAGATCGAGAATACGGACGCGCCAACCGCCCGGCGGGGCAAAGATGTCAGTGATCAATTCATCCATCCGGGGCATTTTGGATAACGCGCGCGTGAAATCAACCAAGGGGTGGGGTATCAACAGGGCGTGGGTCGCGGCTGGTCGTGGCGCACGGGACAGGTATTCTAGGCCAATGAACGCACCCGCCAGTAAAGCCCAGCTCGTGCAAGCCCCGCCGCGTCGCCAGGCGAAACCGCCTGGTCCGTGCGCGATGGTAATCTTCGGCGCGGGGGGCGACCTGACGAAGCGGCTGCTGGTCCCGGCGCTGTACAACCTTTCGACCACCGGGTTGATCCCGGAGAAATTCGCGATTATCGGCGTCGATATCGCGGAGATGAACGCGCAGGACTGGGCCGCTGAGCTGCGCAAGATGCTGGAGAGTTTCGTCGGCAATGCGGCCAGCGAAAGCCGTATCGACAAAATCGACCCGACCGCCTGGAAGCGTCTCTCAGACGCCATGAGCTATGTGCGCGGTGATCTGAAGGACCCAGCGCTTTACCAGAATCTGCGTGCCCACTTGGACGATGTGGCAAAGCAACGCGGTACCGAGGGCAACTGCCTGTTCTACCTGGCGGTGGCGGACCGGTTCTTCGAACCGATCATCGAGCAACTGGGCCGAGCAGGGCTGGCGAAGGATCAAGCCCACCCCGGCGACGAGCAGCATTGGCGACGCGTGGTGATCGAAAAGCCGTTCGGCCATTCGCTGCAATCCGCACGCGAACTGAACCAGCAGATCAGGCGTGTGCTGGAAGAAGATCAGATCTATCGCATCGATCACTTCCTGGGAAAGGAGACGGTGCAGAACATCATGGCCTTCCGCTTCGCCAATGGATTCTTCGAACCGATCTGGAACCGCGACCGGATCGATCACGTGCAGATCACGGTGGCGGAAACGCTCGGCGTGGAACACCGTGGTCGGTTCTACGAGCAGACCGGCGCCTTGCGCGACATGGTGCCCAACCACGTGTTTCAGATCCTGGCGATGATCGCGATGGAGCCCCCGGTCGGATTCGATGCCGCCGCAATCCGCAGCCGCAAAGCCGACCTGTTCGCGTCAATGTGTAGCGTCACGCCGGACCATGCGGTGCGTGGTCAGTACGGGCCGGGCACGGAGGCGGGGCAGCAAGTCCAGGGCTACCGGCAGGAGCCGGATGTTGATCCGAACTCGGCCGTGGAAACGTTCGTTGCCCTGCGCATCGCGGTCGACAACTGGCGGTGGGCTGGCGTGCCCTTCTATCTGCGCACCGGCAAGCGCATGTCGAAGAGATACACAGAGGTCGCGATCCGCTTCAAATCTGCGCCATACGCTCCCTTCGACGATACCCGGGTCTCCGAGCTGCCCCCGAACTGGCTCGTGCTCCTGGTCCAGCCGGATGAGGGCATTTCGATGCAATTTGAAGTGAAGCGGCCTGGGCCGGTCGTGGATCTAGCGGCCGTGCGGATGGATTTCCGTTACAACGACTGGTTCCCCAAGGAACCCAATGTCGGATATGAGACGCTAATCTACGATGTGATGCTCGGCGATCAGACATTGTTCAACCGCGCCGACATGGTGGAGGAGACGTGGCGGGTGGTGCAACCGCTGCTGGACAATTGGGCTTCCTCACCGCCGCCACACTTTCCCAATTACGCGGCCGGCCATGACGGGCCGGAGGCGGCGTTCCATCTCCTGGAACGCGAAGGCCGCGCTTGGCGGCCGGTGGGAGGCTGAGGGTCGGCAACCTCGCTGCCTGGCTCGTGTTCCTGTGAGCATCAGGCCGGAGAGGAAAGTATGAAGATCCTCGCAGCAACATTCTTGATATGCAGTTTGTCGCCAATGATCGCGATGGCAGCTCAGGAACAGACGCCACAAGCGACGGCGCCGGGCGTCACGATTTCTCCGGATCAACCGAAATCATCGCGCTCCGCGGCCCAGGGGCGGGAGGACGCGAACCTGGCGCAGAAGCTGTCGCAGACCAACGGCACTATCAAGCCGCCGTCCGTGGATCCGGGTATGGCCAAGGCTCCCCCGGCCAACGCACGGGGCACAATGCCCGTCCTGCACCCGCCGGCGAATACCCAGAGCAAGTGAACATGAGCGGCTGAAGACAGGGGGTTGCAAGCCCGGCGGCCACCTCCATATGGCGGTGCACAGCGGTTCCGGCGGTGCCGGGCGCTGTGTTCGACGTTTCCTCCCTAAACTTGGCGGTGCCTGCGGGCGCCGCCATTTTTCTTTCGCGGGAGGTCGCTTTATGACTCTGGGCCATGGACCTGGATTTCAGCGAATCCGAGATACAGCGTTACTCGCGGCACATCCTCCTGCCTGAGGTGGGGGGGACTGGGCAGGCGAAGCTGCGCGACGCAAGGGTGCTGATTGTGGGCGCGGGCGGGCTCGGCAGCCCGACGCTGCTATACCTTGCGGCCGCCGGTGTTGGCATGATCGGAATTGTCGATAACGACTGCGTGGAGCTGTCCAACCTGCAGCGCCAGATCGCCCATACGACGGCGCGGATCGGCACTCCAAAGGTTCAGTCTGCTGCTGAGGCGGCGCGCGCCATTAATCCCGAAGTACGGATCGAGACACATGCGATAAGGCTCGCCCCCGACAACGCAATGGCCCTGATCGAATCCTACGACCTCGTCTGCGACGGTACCGACAATTTCGCGACGCGATTTCTCGTTGCGGATGCCTGCGTGCTGGCGCGCCGCACGCTGGTCTCGGCTGCGGTGCTGCGGTTTGAGGGGCAGTTGTCGGTGTTTAAGCCGCACGCTGATCCTGCCTCGCCCTGCTACCGTTGCCTGTTTCCCGAACCGCCGCCGCCGGGTGTGGTGCCGAGCTGCAGCGAAGCTGGTGTGCTGGGCGCAGTGACCGGGGTGATGGGCACGCTACAGACGACCGAGACGCTGAAGGAGATTCTGGGCATCGGCGAATCGCTCGCCGGGCGATTGCTGATCTGGGATGCGATGACCAGCCGCTTCCGCACGGTCCGGGTGCCACGCAATCCACACTGCTTGCTCTGCGGGTCCGCTCCCGCGATCACTGATCTGTCGCAGCATGTGAATGAAGACGCAGCCCTCGCTTGCCATCCTGCTTGAATCGGGCCGCCATGAACGGGCGCATTTCGCGTTCGTGCTTGCCACGGGAGCGGCGGCGTTGGGCCGCCATGTGGTTCTGTTCGCAACCAATCGCGGCTGTCAGGCCCTGTTCACCGACTGGTCTGGGCTGGATGATGCCGGTCGCGATGCCCGGGCACGCACAGCGGGCGTCGCCGGTCTCGAGGAACTGCGTGCAGCTGCACAGGAGCTCGGGGTCACGCTGATCGCGTGCGAGGCAGGCATGCGCGCTGAGGGTTTTGAAGATGCTTCCCTGATCGCTGGCGTGAGTGTTGCTGGAATCGCCACATTCCTGGAGAAAGCGGGCGACGGGGCGATCGTCGCGCTGTGATTTCTTGACCCGATTCCCCTGCGTTTGGCACCTGTCAGCCCATGCTGTCCCGGCGCCTTGTTGCGCTCCTGTGCTTGCTCCCGCTCATTCCTGTGGCCAGTTTCGGCGCGCCACACCAGGCTACGGCTGCGGCACACACCACTCTGAAGAAGCGTCCCGCGATGCCGCTGCGGCCCTTGCCGCTGCCTCCCATTCCGCCGGCTCCCGCGCAGCAGACACAGGCGGCGGCGGCGCCGAAGCCCGAATATGATCCGAACAAAGGAAGCGTGACCGGCCTGGCGATTCCGCGCTACGCCTCGCTACGAGCCGATGTGGTGAATCTGCGGGCCGGCCCAGGCGCGCGCTACCCGATCGACTGGGTGTACCGCCGGGTTGGAATGCCGGTGGAGATTCTGAGGGAGTTCGATGTCTGGCGTTTGGTCGAGACTCCCGACGGCGAGAAGGGCTGGATGCACGAGGCGACACTGACTGGCCGGCGGGATTTCTACATAGCGGGCCAGCCGGCTACGTTGCGAGCAGATCCGAAAGGCGACGCGCGTGCCGTGGCCGTTCTGCAGCCGGGCGTGATTGGGCGCATCAGAAGCTGCGAGGCGGTGGCGGTATGGTGTCGCGCACAGGTGGACGGCTACAGCGGATGGCTGCTGCGCTCCGCGATGTGGGGCGCTCTGCCGGACGAAACGATCAAGCCCTGAGACGGCTCGTGCGTTCGGGGCGAGTTGCCGCGGCCGGCTACGCGGGCCTCGCAGTGACATGGGATAAGATTACACCGGCAAACGGATGCGTGCGCGCAAGCCACCGAGCGGGCTGTCTTCGAGCAGGATGTCGCCGCCATGAGCGCGGATGATGTCGCGCGCGATCGTCAATCCAAGCCCTGTGCCGCCGGCTGCACCCGTTTCAAACGGCCGGAACACGCTTTCCCGACGCTCATCCGGAATGCCCGGTCCGTCGTCATCCACAATGATCTGGACAAGCCGGTTGCCCGCTGGGGCAGCTGACAGAACTACCCGCCGCGCATGCCGCCGCGCATTATCCACCAGGTTGGTGATCGCGCGCCGGATGGAGTTGCGGCGCAGCTTCAGGCTGAGTTCTGCCGGCACATCCAGCGCGATGTCGGCGCCCGCGCGCTTCGCCGCGCCCGCGACCTCCTCCAGCACCTCGCTCAGATTCGCCGCCTCCGCCTGCTCCGTTCCTTCGCCGCGCGCGAACGCAAGATAGCCTTCGATCATGCGTTCCATCTCGTGAACGTCAGACGCGAGTTCGCGAATGTCCTCGTCCGGCGGCAGCATGGCCAAAGCCAGGCGCATGCAAGTCAGCGGCGTCCGCAGATCGTGAGATACGCCCGCCAGCATCTCCGTCCGCTGCACCAGGAAGCGCCGGACTCGCTCTTGCATGCGGTTGAAGGCCGCGCCGGCGCGACGGACCTCACTCGCGCCCTCGGGCCTGATCGGACCAGGATCACGTCCCATGCCGAATGCCTCGACGGCCTCGGCGAGGCGCCGAATGCCACGCACCTGGTTGCGCATGAACAGGGCGGCGATGCCGAACAGCAGAAGCGAGGTGCCGAGCAGCCAAGCGACAAACAGCAGCAGCGTGCCGAGATCCAGGCGTTTGCGTGGGGCGAGAACATCCAGTACGCCGTCCTTGAGCTGCACGCAAATCAGCACGGATTGCGGATCGTAGGTCCAATCCATGGTGAACGGGTCTGTCAATTTCTCGGCCAGCGCGGCTTGCAGATCGTCATCCATCGGTCCGAGCACGTTAACGCGTGCTGTCTCCGCAAGCTGCGCACCGGGCTCGAACCGCATGCGCAGATCGAACTCGTGACGCGCTGTGTCGGTGACCCATCGGTGCTGCTGGGGCGTTTGGGCTTGGTCGAGCAGTTGCAGGGTAAATGCGAGTTCGCCGGCGACGCCACCGGACAAGCGGCGATACACAAGATTGAGGTGGCTGCCGTAATAATATTGCAGTGCGACGACCTGAAGCAGCACCAGCGGAATCAGGATTATGAGCAGGCTTCGGCCGAGGAGCGAGCGCGGCAGGGCGCGCCGGATGCTTCGTTCGTAGGGGAAGGGAATGCGCATCAGCCCGGACGCAGCATGTAGCCACGGCCCCGTACAGTATGGATGTAGCGTGGTTCGCGCGGATCAGGCTCGATCTTGCGACGTAGGCGGGTGATCTGCACGTCAATTGCGCGTTCGCCGGAATCGTCCATGCTGAGGGCGGCAGCGATCTCCTCCCGCGACAACGCCTCGTTCGTCCGCCTCGCCAGCGCGGTCAACAACGCGACCTCGCCACCTGTCAGTCGGATGAGGCCTTCGGGCCCCGTGAGTTCGCCTCGCTCCGGATCGAACGTCAGAGCGCCGAGGCCGACCGGCCCGATCGGCACGGGGCCGGTCGGCAGGCGCCGGAGCATGGCGCGGATGCGCAGCACGAGTTCCAATGGCTCGAAGGGCTTGCCCAGGTAGTCGTCGGCCCCAGCCTCAAACCCGGCGATGCGGTCTTCAGGCGCGCCGCGTGCGGTCAACAGCAGGACCGGCAGGTCCGGCGGCTGCGATGCCCGCAGCGAAGCCGTCAGATCCAGGCCAGATTCGCCGGGCATCATGACATCCAGCACCATCAGGTCGGGGCTGACGGAGCGGAGCTTGGCGCGCGCATCGGCGGCGTTTTCGGCGGTGGTGACGCGGAACCCGTTCTCGGCCAGGTAGCGGGAGAGCAGGGCGCGCAGGCGGGCGTCGTCATCGACGACGAGGATGTGGGGGATGGCGCTCATCCGCGTTCATCCTCCCCGTTCATACGCCCCGTTCATACGTCCCGTTCATACGCCCCCTGGGCGCGGTCGCGCGACCGGCTGGTCCAGATAGGCGCGGGCCGCGTCGTCCATGATGGCGCGCATGACCCGGCGGAACCCCTCCACGGCGGTGGCGCCGGCCTCGCGATATGCGGCGCCGAGGCGTTTGCGCTGGGCGTCGAAGAGCTGGCGTTCCAGCTCTTCGCCGGTCTTGGTCAGCGTCAGCAGCCGGTGCCGCCGGTCGGCGCTGCCAGGCGATTGCGCGACCAGCCCCTGGGCGATGAGCGTGGACAGCACGCGCGCGAGACTTTGCTTAGTGATGCGGAGGATCCCGAGCAGATCGGACACGTTGATTCCGGGGTTCCGGCCGATGAAATGGAGGGCGCGATGATGGGCACGACCCAGGCCCCGATTTTCCAAGATGACGTCCGCGGCGTCGGTGAAATCGCGGTACGCAAAGAAGAGCAGGTCCTGGGCCAGGCGGATTTCCTCCTCCCGGAGGAACAGAAGGTTCGCACCGGGTGCGGGTGCGGGTGCGGGATCAGCGGGGGAACGCAGCGCAGTCATGCGAATCGGGACTCCGTCCGGCGGGGGCGGCATGGCAGGCATTCCTTGCGCATGCGACAGGAGTGTTGACGTATCTGGCTATGCATTATAGCGTCCGCCTGTCTCTAGCAATAAAATTACGAGGACACGAGAGATGGCGATTGTTCCTTTCGACGATCGGGATGGGTGGATCTGGTGGGACGGCGCCCTCGTACCCTGGCGGGAGGCCAAGCTGCATATCCTGACACATGGGCTGCATTATGCCTCGGCCGTCTTTGAAGGCGAACGGGCCTATAACGGCCACATCTTTCGGTTGCGCGATCATACGGACCGGCTGATCAACTCGGGGCGGATCCTGGGTTTTGAGATCCCCTACACGCCGGAGCAGATCGATGCCGCGTGTTACGAGACGCTAAAGGCGAACGGTCTGACCGATGCCTATGTACGCCCGATCGCCTGGCGCGGTTCGGAGATGCTTGCCGTATCGGCGCAGCATACGAAGATTCACCTCGCGATCGCGGTGTGGCCGTGGCCGAGCTATTTCGGTGACAGCCGGATGCAGGGCATTCGACTTGGCATGGCGGAGTATAAGCGCCCGTCGCCCGAGACGGCGCCGACCGCAGCGAAGGCCACCGGTCTCTACATGATCGGCACGCTGTCGAAGCATAAGGCGGAAGCCGAAGGCTATGCGGACGCGCTGATGCTGGACTGGCGCGGGCAGGTGGCGGAAGCGACGGGAGCGAACATATTCTTTGTTATGGACGGCGAACTCCACACGCCGGATCCGGACTGTTTCCTGGACGGCATCACCCGCCGCAGCGTAATGGCACTGGCAAAGCACCGGCAGATGAAGGTGATCGAACGTCCGATCATGCCAGATGAAATGAAGCGGGCGAGCGAAGTGTTTCTTGCTGGCACTGCTGCCGAAGTCACGCCGGTGCGCGAGATCGCCGGATTGAATTTCACTCCCGGGCAGATCACGGAGACGCTGTTGAAGGACTATGATTCGCTGGTGCGCAAGACGCCGGAGGAGGTCGTGCGGGTTACCGGTTGATCGGCGCAGATTGTATTTCGCACTGGGAGTCGCTACGTAGGAATCTGTGCATTGGCGGCAACGACACAGGCGATGTGCTTCGTGTGGTTGCCGTCGCTTTCATTGACGAAGTGTCATTGACAGGCTGGCTCGTTTCTGGGCCAAGTGCCCGACGCAATCGCTGTTTGGCTTGGCTTGCTGTGCTACCGGGGATTCGGTTGCTCTCAAGGCGTCCAAAGAGGGTTGTCACGCGCCGTGCAATCCTGCACGGCCGAATGCAAAAGAGAGTGACTGAAGAATGGCTATCGGCACGGTCAAGTGGTTCAACGGTACCAAAGGATATGGCTTCATCGTCCCGCAGGATGGCGGCAAGGACGTCTTCGTTCATATCACAGCGGTGCAGGCAGCGGGTCTCCGCGGCTTGGATGAGGGTCAGCGAGTCAGCTACGAAGTCGCGATGGAACGCGGCAAGGCAGCGGCAACTAACCTTCGTGTCGTCTGAGCTCAGACGAACGGCTGAACTTGAAGGGGCGCCTCTTGGCGCCCCTTTTGCTGTTAAGGCCGGTGCGGTTTAGGCCCCGGTCACCGGGAAGTTGCACTTGGGATTAAGCGGGTGCAGCGCTTCGGACGGTGGGGTCGTTTGCACCAGTTCGAACAGTGCCCATGGCGACTCGCCGCTGCCAGGTGCCTTCGTGCGCCACAGGTAGGCCGGGAACTCGCCGCGTCCGTCGGCGCGAATGCGACCCTGGAAAGCGTCGTCGTCAACCGGAGCGCCCTTCATTCGAGCAACGGCATCGCGGCCGCTTTTCTTTGCTGTGTCTACTCCCATCGCCGCGACCATCTTCAGGTAGTGCATCGAAGAAGAGTAGTTGCTCGCATGCGCCATGTTCGGATATGCGCCGTTCACCATGTGCGGTAGTACGCGCTTGGTAAAGGCGCGGCTGCGGTCATCGCGATCCCAGTAAAACGAGGTTGTGACGTTCAGCCCGGCGGCAAGCTGCGGACCCAGCGCGTGCACATCGGTGATGAAGATCAGCAGCGGTGCGATTTTCATCGATTGATTCAGGCCGAACTCATGCGCCTGCTTGATACTGTTCACCGTGTCGGCGCCCGCATTGGCGAGGCCCAGCACCTGGGCGCCGGATGCCTGAGCCTGCTGCAGGTATGAAGAAAAGTCCGTGGTATCGGGAAACGGGTATCGCAGTGCGCCCTTCACCGTGCCGCCCGCCTTCTTCACGACATCGGCGGTCTGCTCTTCGAGGATGTGGCCGAACACGTAATCGGCGGTGATGAAAAACCAGCTTTTCCCACCTGCCTTCACCATCGCGCCGCCATTGGACTGCGCCAGCATGTAGGTATCGAAGCTCCAGACGACGGTATTCGGGCTGCACTGGCCGTCAGTTAGATCGGTCGTGGTCGCCGATCCGTTCAGCATGATCTTGTTTTTCTCCTTCACCACCTGGGCGACCGCGAGGGCGACGGATGAGGTAGGGACGTCGATAATCGCGTCCACCCCCTGATCGCACCACTGGCGTGCAATGGAGGCGGCGACGTCCGGCTTGTTCTGATGGTCCGCCTGGATCACATCGACTGAGAAGCCGTGCGACTCAGGGTTGAACTCGGTGACCGCCTGACGCACGCAGACGACTGAATTCGGTCCCGTTGTGTCGCGATAGGTGCCGGACAGGTCCGTCAGTACGCCAAGACGGATCGTGGGTTTGGACTGGGCGCGGGCGCGGAGAAGCGGCGCAGTGGACAGCGCGGCTGCGCCCGACAGGACGCCTCGGCGTGAGATGGACATGGAACCTCCCAATAGGCGCGAGCCGCCCTTTGCGGCTTCGTAGCGGCGCGTGTGTGGCGGCTTGGCCGCTAGGCGTCAATCGGGTGTTACAATACCGAACGAATTGGAGCGCGGGAACCCGTTCGGCACCATCCGCCCGGCCTGGCCCCGCTCTCCCAGCCATGGGCGAATGTCTGTTTCCGTCCGCACCTTGTCACCCAGACGCCAACTCAGCCCGTCACTGTGGGCGAACACTTTGACATCGGCGAGTTCGCCGTCCTTATACCTCTGCAAAATCACACCCGCGCCCCGTGCCATCTCCGGCACCTGCTCCAGCGGAAACACCAGCAGTTTGCGGGAGGTGCCGAGCACCGCGACCAGATCACCCTCGGCCGGGATGCACACGGCTGCTTCTTCGCCGGGACGAAGGTTCAGCACCTGCTTGCCGGTGCGCTTTTCGGCAAGCAGCTCCGCCTCCAACACCAGAAAGCCGCGGCCGGTCCGGCTGGCGAGCAGATAGCGGACCCCTTCATTCGGAACGAACAGTGCCAGGGGTTCGCTGTCGTTGCCCAAATCGGCCAGGACGCGCACGGGCTGGCCGTCGCCGCGGCCGCGTGGCAGATCGGCGGCTCTAAGAGTATAGGCGCGGCCATTGGTTGCGAATAGAACCAGTCGGTCGGTCGATTGACACGCCACGAGCAGCTTGAGCTTGTCGCCTTCCTTGAAACGTATCTCGGCAGGGTCGGCGATGCTGCCCTTCAGGGCACGAATCCACCCCTTGTCGGACAGCACCACAGTGAGCGCCTCGCGCTCTACGAACGCATCCGTCGAGATATCCACCGCGGCTGGCGGCTGAGCGATATCCGTGCGACGCTCGCCCAGCGGACCTGTACCAAAATCGGTGCGGGTTTTTTCAAGCTCCTCGGTGATGCGTGCCCAGCGCAGCGCTTCGTCACCCAGCAGCGCTTTGAGATCCTTGCGCTCGCGCGTCAGGCCGCGATGCTCTTTGCGGATCTCCATCTCCTCCAGCTTGCGGAGGGAGCGGAGGCGCATGTTGAGGATAGCCTCGGCTTGCACATCGGAGAGCGAGAAGCGCGACATCAGCCGGGGTTTGGGATGTTCCTCCTCGCGGATGATGGCGATCACCTCATCGAGGTTCAGATAGACAAGCAGATAACCGTCGAGCACTTCCAGCCGGTGCTCGATAGCGTCGAGGCGATGGCGGGAGCGGCGGACCAGCACCTCGTGGCGGTGATCCAGCCAAGCGCGCAACACCTGCTTCAGGTTCATCACAAGCGGGGTGCGCGTCGCATCCAGGACGTTCATGTTGAGCGAGAAGCGGCTTTCCAGCGCGGTGGCGCGGAACAGCGTTTCCATCAGCACTTCAGGCTCGACGCCGCGCGTGCGCGGTTCCAGCACCAAGCGGATGTCCTCGGTGCTCTCGTCGCGTACGTCACCGAGCAGCGGTAGCTTCCGCTCCTCGATCAATTGCGCGATCTGCTCGATCAGCCTGGCTTTTTGGACCTGATACGGGATCTGGGTGACGACGATCTGCCAGGCGCCGAACTTGCTGCGTTCGACGGACCAGCGGGCACGTACGCGGAAGCCGCCACGGCCGGTTTCGTATGCGGCAAGGATGGTGGCCGGATCCTCCACCAGCAACCCGCCGGTGGGGAAATCCGGTCCCGGCATCAGTTTGAGCAGATCGGCGATTCCTGCCTTGGGATGTTTGATCAGGTGGATCGCGGCGGCGCAGACCTCGGCGGCATTGTGCGGCGGAATCGATGTCGCCATGCCCACGGCGATACCCGTAGCGCCGTTAGCGAGCAGGTTGGGGAATGCGCCGGGGAGGACGAGGGGTTCGTGTTCTTCGCCGTCGTAGGTGGGGCGCAGATCAACGGCGTTTTCGTCGATACCCGCCAGCAGCGCCTGGGCGACGGCTGTGAGCCGCGCTTCGGTGTAACGCATCGCGGCGGGGTTGTCGCCGTCGATATTGCCAAAATTTCCCTGACCTTCGACCAGCGGATAACGCGCGGCAAAATCCTGCGCGAGCCGCACCAGTGCGTCGTACACCGCAACGTCGCCATGAGGATGGAACTTACCGATGACATCGCCGACGACGCGCGCGCATTTCTTGAAGCCGGAGGCCGGATCCAGACGCAACAGGTGCATGGCATAGACCAGGCGCCGATGCACGGGCTTCAGCCCATCGCGCACGTCCGGCAGCGAGCGGGACATGATGGTGGAGAGCGCGTAGGCCAGGTACCGCTCCGAGAGGGCGTCGGAGAGGCGTGTATCCTCAATATGGCCGATCTCGTCAGGCATCAGGGCCGAGTTGCGGTGGCGAGGACCATCACCTGGTCGTACAGCATGCGCCGCGCCAGCGGCAACGGTCGGTGCAGCGCGCCGAACGCGTTCCGTTCCAGGAAATGCCCGGTCAGGCGCAGGCCGTCGGCCCATTCTGCGGGAGTGCCGGCGGTTCCCAAGCGCAGAAATCCGGGCAGGGGCAGCAGTTTTTCGCGCCACAGGCCGGCGGCAGAATCGCTGACGGCGCGTCCAGTTTTGGGTGACACCCAGGCGAGAGCCTCGGTCTCGCCTGTCACCGCGCATGTGGTGAGGTCAAGCGCGTAGCCCAGTTCCGCGAGCAGCATGATTTCCCAGTCGATCAGGCGTGGCAGCGGCGCAGCCGCGCGCGCCAGCGCCACAACGATGTCGATCAGGCCGGTGAAGACGGGCTCATGCGGTTCCCGCTCGGGCAGTGCATCGGCCGCCAGGGCGCAGGCGGCTCGCAGCACAGCAAGTGCGAGCCGGTCGTCCATGATCAACGCGGCGGCGGGATGCACCAGTTCGGCGGAGACGGTGCCGAGCTGATCGGCCAGCCTGGCCACCCAGCGCGCCTGTACCAGATTCCCTGTCTGCCACACCGGCGCCTGCCCGCGTGATGCACCGCCGCGCGCAAGGCCGCGAAACACGCCATGGTCCGCCGTAAAGACCGTGGCGATTGCGTCAGATTCGCCGAAACCACGTGCGTCCAGCACGATGGCCGGCGCTTCCCATTCCATGCGGGGGAGACTACCACAAACGCGATGAACGTGCCGATCCCGTCGGTCAGTGATTGCGCTGCGGGCATCCGCCGCGCGGCGGCGCTGCTGTGTGCCCGGATGTCCTGGGCGGCGCTGCACGAAGTCACCTTCCCCAATGGAAGGCGAGCGGACCTTCTGGCGTTGACGCCGGATGGGCGGTTCGCTTGCATCGAGGTGAAGTCCTGTGCGCGGGATTTCCTGAGTGATGGGAAATGGCACGAATACCGTGATTACTGCGACGTGTTCTATTTCGCGGTGGACAGCGATTTTCCGTTGGACCTGCTGCCGGACCCGGTCGGGCTGATCCTGACCGCGGGGAATGAGGCTGAGATCGCGCGCGACGCTCCGGCTCATGCGCTGGCGCCGGCGCGGCGGCGGGCCTTGCTCCAGCGGTTCGCTTTTCTGGGTGCCACGCGGCTTACGATGTTGCAGGACCCAGCGATCGGTGCGCTGCGCATGGCGCTGAGGGCGGACTGATGAAGGCGATGCTCTTCCGTGCGGCGCACACGCCTTTGACGTGTTCGGAAATACCCGACCCGCAGCCGGGTCCGGGCGAGGTGCTGCTGCGCGTTGTCGCCTGTGCGGTCTGCCGCACGGACCTGCACATTGTGGACGGGGAACTTGCCCATCCGAAGCGCCCGGTCGTGCCGGGGCACGAAATCGTCGGCCGGGTGGTCAGTCTCGGCGCCGGAGTACAGGCATTCCAGCCGGGTGACCGCGTCGGCGTGCCCTGGCTCGGCTGGACCTGTGGCGTTTGCCGCTACTGCCGGTCCGGGCAGGAGAATCTGTGCCCTCAGGCCCGTTTCACCGGTTACGAAATAGATGGAGGCTACGCGGAATACACCGTAGCCGATGTGCGCTACTGCTTTCCCATTCCCGACGTGTACTCAGACGCGGAAGCCGCGCCGCTGCTTTGCGCCGGGCTGATCGGCTATCGCTGCCTGCGCATGGCTGGCGACGCAGAAGCCTTAGGCATCTACGGCTTCGGTGCGGCCGCGCACATTATCGCGCAGGTGGCGCGGCATCAGGGACGGTGCGTCTTTGCTTTCACGCGGGTGGGGGATGCTCAGGCGCAGGAATTCGCGCGCAGGATGGGGGCGGAATGGGCGGGAGCCTCTGACGAACAGCCGCCCGAGCCGCTTGATGCAGCGATCATATTTGCTCCCGTTGGGGCGTTGGTGCCGCAGGCGCTACGGGCGGTGCGCCCGGGAGGCGTCGTCGTGTGCGGCGGCATCCATATGAGCGATATCCCCTCCTTCCCGTACGACTGGCTGTGGGAGGAGCGGGTGATCCGGTCCGTCGCCAACCTGACCCGTCAGGACGCGCAAGAGTTTCTGGCGCTCGCGCCGCAGGTGCCGGTTCGCACGCATGTTGTCGAATACGCCCTGGAGAAGGCGAATGCGGCGCTGGAGGATTTACGTGAGGGCCGGCTGGAAGGTGCCGCGGTGCTGATCCCGAACCCGGCCTGAGTCAGGCCGCTGCCAGAACCGCGTGCAGTGCCGGCCCGTTCGCTGCTTCTCGAAGGCGGCGCGTGAATGCTTCCTCGCGCATCGGCCGGGATATGGCGGCCAGCGTCGAAAGATGATCGCTTGCCCCGTTGGTCGGCGTCAGCAGCAGAACGACAATGTCAACCGGCCGGTCATCTACTGCGGCGAAGTCGATCGGCTTGGAAAGCCGCGCGAACATGGCGAACGGCTTGGATAAGCCGGGAAGGCGTGCATGCGGCAGGGCGAACCCTTTGCCCAGCCCCGTTGATCCCAGCTCCTCCCGCTGCTGCAGCGCGTCCTGGATCAATGGCTGGTCCAGCTTCACGGCTGCAGCGGCGCGGCGGGAGAGTTCGGTCAGAAGCTGTGCCTTCGTGCCGACACGCAGACCCTCGATTACTTGCGCGGGTCCGATCAGTTCACCCAGCGTCATGGTTCGGCTCCGCGCAGGCGATAGCCCACGCCGGTTTCCGTCACGATGTATTCCGGCCGTTCCGGATCGGCCTCGATCTTTTGGCGCAGCGCGCGGATGTAGATGCGCAGATATTGCACGTCGGTGCCGGGGCCCCAGACTGCTTTCAGGATCATGTTGTGCGTCAGCACCTTGCCGGCATGTGCTACAAGGATGCGCAATAGCTCGTACTCGCGGGGGGAGAACTTCACCTCCTTGCCGCGGACTGTGACGATACGACGCACGAGATCGACGGTTAGATCGCCGGTGCGAAAGACTGGCTTTTCCCCCTCCTGCTGCAATTTGTGCCTCTGAGCGGCGCGCAAGCGGGCGAGGAGTTCTTCGATACCGAAAGGCTTCGTGACGTAATCGTCCGCGCCCAGATCAAGCGCGGCGACCTTCGCTGCCTCGTCGTCACGGCTCGAGAGCACGATGATAGGAACCATGTCGCGGTCTTCGCGCACGGCGCGGATCACGTCCAGACCGTCCATGTCCGGCAGACCCAGGTCCAACACGACCATATCTGCGCGGTGCTGCCGCAACGCGTCCAAGGCGGCGCGCCCTGTGTCCGCCTCTGCCACCACGTAGCCCTTGCTGGACAGTCCCGCACGAAGAAACCGAAGGATTGCCGGTTCGTCGTCAACCACCAGGATGCGGGCAGGTCCGGCGCCCGACATCAATGTATGTCCACGCGATCCGCATCACGCGGCACAGGCAGGCTGATGGTGAACACCGCGCCGGAACGATCGGTGCGGTTCGCCGCTGTGATGCGCCCCTGCATAGCCTCCACGAAGCCGCGGCAGATCGCGAGGCCAAGCCCCGTGCCTGCCCGCCGCCGATCGCCCGTGCGAGCGCGGTAGAATTTTTCGAAGATGTGGTCCAGGTCCGCGGGTGGGATGCCGGGCCCTTCGTCCATCACCTGCAGGCACACCGTCTCGTTCGAACGCCAGGCGCGGACGGAGATCAGCGTGCCGGGCGGCGCGTATTTCGCGGCATTGTCGAGCAGGTTGAAGAGGACTTGGTCGAAGAGGACCTCGTCGAGGTCAAGGAGCGGAAGGTCGGCTTCCAGCCGCGTTTCTATCTGATGATGCGCCAATACCTTGGCGGCGCGGCGCAGCGCGCTGCCGATCGCGTCCGCCAGGTCCACGCGCTGGGTGCGCAACTGCAGCGGGCCCGCCTCCAGCCGGGTCATATCGAGAAGGTTGCCGATGAAGCGATTCAGTCTCTCTGCCTCGTCCTGGATGGTGCGCAGCAGCTCCCGCGCTGTCTCGCGGTCCAGGCTGTCTCCGGACGACACAAGGCTGGTGACGGATCCGAGAATGGAGGCAAGCGGTGTACGCAGGTCATGCGAGATGGAGGTCAGGAGCGCCGCTCTCAGCCGATCCGTTTCGGCTGCCAGGCGGGCGCGCTCGATGTCCTCCACCAGATTAATGCGCTCCACCGCTAGCGCGGTCTGGTCGGCGAGTGCCGTCAAAAGCCGCTGTTGATCAGGGCTCAGCATCGGGCCGGGCTGGTCGCGGTCGATGCCGATCACGCCCACGGCGCCGCGTCCTGTCTGCATGGGCAGGAACAGCCGCTTGGCGCCGGGCAGCGTGTCGGCGCCGCGTCCGGCCGGGCGGTTGCGCTCCCACGTCCAGCGGGCGGCCCCGAGATCGGCGTCGTCCAGTCGATCCTCCGGCGGGAATCCGGCGCGGACGTCGAGCACGCCGTCGCGCGGCAACAGGATCACGACATGCACCTTCAGCATCAGCGCGATCTGGTGCACCGCGGCCCAGAGCAGGTCGTCCAGATCCGCCGTGGCGGCAAGCTTGCGGCTAAAACCATATAATTCTTCGGTGGTGCGCGCGCGCTGGCGCGCAGTAATGGCCTGCGCCCGTACCCGCGCGGTCAGATTGCTGGCGATCACTGCCGTGACGGCAAAGAAGAACAGCGCGACGACATTCTCGGGATCGGCGATCGTCAGCGTGTACAGCGGCGGCAGGAAGAAGAAATTATAGGCCAGCATGCTGACTAGGCTGGCCAGCAGCGCCGGCCACAAGCCGTACGCCACGGCCGAGACCAGCACCGCGAGCAGGAACGTCAGCGCGACGCTGGTGATGCCCAGCACGTCGCGGAGGAGAAGCGCGATCCCGAGTGAAACGGCGACAAAGGCGATGCTACCGAGATAGGCGTGCGCCTCGGTCTGGATATGCACAAAATCGGTGAGCTGCCGGCTGGCTTTGGATTCGTCATCGCTGCGCGCGACCACGTGCACGCTGGCGCCCCCGGCCTGGCGGATCACCTGCTGTGACAGCGATCCCCGGATCAGGTCCTCCCACCACGGGCGCGGCGGCTGAACGATGATGATGTGGGTGAAGTTGTTGGCCTTGGCGTATTCGCCGATGGTGTCCGCCACATCCTCACCCGGCAGGGTGACGGTTTCGGCGCCCAGGCGCTCGGCCAGCCGCATCGTCTCGGCGATGCGGTCGCGCTCTTTCTCCCTCAATCCCAGATCGCGGCCGGTTTCTATATGGATCGCAGCCCAGGGGGCCTTGAGGTTGTCGGCCATGCGCTTGGCCAGACGCACCACCTTCGCGCTGCCCGGATCGGTGCCAATGCATGCCAGCACACGTTCACCGGCGGCCCAGGGACCGGCGATCGCATGGGCCTGCATGTAGCGCACCATCTGCGCGTCTACGCGCTGCGCCGTGCGCCGCAATGCGAGTTCGCGCAGGGCCGTCAGATTGCCTTGGGAGAAGTAGTGCCCGATCGCACGCTCCGCCTGGTGCGGGATGTAAACCTTGCCGTCCTTCAGGCGCTGAATCAGGTCGCCGGGTGTCAGGTCGATCAGTTCGACATCATCAGCGGCATCAATGATGGAATCAGGCACAGTTTCCCGCACTCTGATGCGGGTGATGCGCGCGACCACATCGTTGAGGCTTTCGATGTGCTGAACGTTCAACGTGGCGTAGACGTCGATCCCCGCCGCGATCAGCTCCTCGACATCCATGTAGCGTTTGGGATGTCGGCTGCCTGGCGCGTTGGTGTGCGCAAGCTCATCCACCAGGACCAGTTTCGGGCGCCGGGCCAGCACTGCGTTCAGGTCCATTTCCCGCAGCACGTGGCCCTTGTACTCGATGCGCTGGCGGGGGATGATGTCCAGCCCCTGCAGCAGTGCTTCGGTTTCCCGCCGGCCGTGCGTTTCCACCACGCCGACCACGACGTCCACGCCTTCATTCTTGCGGGCGTGCGCAGCGGTGAGCATCTCGAAGGTCTTGCCAACCCCCGGCGCCGCCCCCAGGAAAATCTTCAGCTTGCCCCGCGTCTCCTGGTCAAGAGACGCAAGAAGCGCGTCCGCTGATGGCCGCTGCAACGAATCCGTCGTTGTCATGCCCTCATTGAAGTAGGGCCGTTTGCCTCAATGGGACAGTGCATCCAGGGCAAGATTGAGTTCAAGCACGTTCACGTGCGGCTCCCCTATCACCCCCAGCGTCCGACCGGTGATGTGCTGTTCAACCAGTTGCCGCACCTGGGCCTCTGGCAGTCCACGTGCCTTTGCCACGCGCGGCACCTGGAACAGCGCGCCCGCCGGCGTCAGATCCGGGTCCAGACCGCTGGCTGATGTGGTGACCAGATCGGCCGGAATCGGCGTGCCCGGGTTCTGGGCTGCCAGGGCAGCAGCGTCCGCCTTCACCCGATCCACCAACGCCTTGGACGTCGGACCCAGGTTGGACGCGGCTGAATTGTCCGCCGCATAAGGTACGGCGATCGTCTTGCTCGGGTCCTTGGGATCAGGCTCTGTCGTCGCGGACGGACGGCCGTGGAAATAGCGGTCCGACGTGAAGCTCTGCCCGATCAGCGCCGAGCCGACCACCGTGCCGTTCTTTCGGATCAAGCTGCCATTCGCCTGATATGGAAACACCACCTGGGCGATGCCCGTCATGACCAGCGGATAGACCAGGCCGGTGATCACAGTCATGGCGATGATCATCATGATAGCAGGACGAATGTGTTTCATAACCGATGCCCTCAGGCGAGACCGATAGAGGTGACGAGCAGGTCAAGGAGCTTGATCCCGACGAACGGTGCGATGATTCCGCCCAGACCGTAGATCAGCAAATTCCGCCGCAGCAGCGCCGCCGCGCCGATCGGCCGGTAGGCCACGCCGCGCAGTGCCAGCGGGATCAGCGCGACAATGATCAGCGCGTTGAAGATGATGGCGGACAGGATGGCGCTTTGCGGGTTCGCGAGATGCATCACATTCAACGCGCCAAGCTGCGGATAGAACGCGAGAAACATCGCCGGGATCATGGCAAAATACTTGGCGACGTCGTTGGCGATCGAGAACGTGGTCAACGCGCCTCGGGTCATCAGCAACTGTTTGCCGATCTCCACGATCTCGATCAGCTTCGTGGGATCGCTGTCCAGATCGACCATGTTGCCGGCTTCACGGGCCGCCATGGTGCCCGTATTCATCGCCACACCGACATCGGCCTGGGCGAGGGCAGGGGCGTCATTCGTCCCATCCCCGCACATCGCCACCAGCTTCCCTTGCGCCTGCTCTTCCCGGATCAGCTTGAGCTTAGTTTCAGGCGTTGCCTGCGCCAGGAAGTCGTCCACCCCGGATTCTGCCGCGATCGCCGCCGCCGTCAGCGGGTTGTCGCCGGTGATCATCACCGTGCGAATACCCATCCGGCGCAGTTCGGCGAAGCGTTCGCTGATGCCGCCTTTCACGATGTCCTTCAGGTAGATCACGCCGAGCAGCCGTCCGTCGCGAGCGACGGCGAGCGGTGTGCCGCCCGCCTTGGCGATTTCGTCGGACTTGGCGGTGAGTTCGCGGACCGCCGCGTCGGAAATGGCAGCGCGTACGGCAACGCCGCCGCCATTGCCACTGTCGGGTACCGAGCGCACCCAGTTCAGCACCGCGTCCACCGCGCCTTTGCGGATGGACGATCCGTCGTAGTCGATGCCGGAGAGTTGGGTCTGGGCAGAGAAGGGAATGAAGCGTGCACCCATCGGCGCCATTTCGCGCCCGCGGATCTGGTACTTTTCCTTCGCTAATACGACGATGGAGCGGCCCTCCGGCGTTTCGTCAGGCAAGGACGCGAGCTGCGCCGCATCCGCCAACTCGGTTTCCGTCACGCCACTGACCGGGAAGAACTCGGTCGCCTGACGGTTGCCGAGCGTGATCGTGCCGGTCTTATCGAGTAGCAACGTATCGACATCACCCGCCGCTTCGACCGCGCGCCCCGACATCGCCAGCACGTTGAACCGGACCAGCCGGTCCATCCCGGCAATGCCGATGGCGGACAGCAGCGCGCCGATCGTGGTGGGGATCAATGCCACGAATAGCGCCACCAGCACGACAACCGAGATGGCGCCCCCGGCATAGGTGACGAAGCTCGGGATAGTGGCGACGACGATGACGAAGATGATCGTCAAGCCGGCGAGCAGGATGTTGAGCGCGATCTCGTTGGGAGTTTTTTGGCGCTCGGCGCCCTCGACCAGCGCAATCATCCGATCCAGGAAGGTGGATCCCTGCGCCGCGGTGATCTTTACCTTGATCCAGTCGGACAGTACGCGCGTGCCGCCGGTAACGGCAGACCGATCGCCGCCCGATTCACGGATGACCGGTGCTGATTCGCCCGTAATTGCCGATTCGTCGACCGAGGCAATGCCTTCGATCACGTCGCCGTCGCTGGGGATCAGTTCACCCGCTTCAACCAGCACCACATCGCCGGGAATCAGACGATGCGCCGGGACGCTTTCGAACAGTGCCGCCTGCGGATCCGACAGCCGCTTGGCCATCGTCTCGGTCCGTGCCCGGCGCAGCGTCGCGGCCTGCGCCTTGCCACGTCCTTCCGCCACCGCTTCGGCGAAATTAGCGAAGATCACGGTCAGCCACAGCCAGAAGATGATCTGGAAGGTGAAACCCAAATGGCCACCGCCGGTGATCAGTTCGCGGATAAACACCACGGTGGTAAGCGTAGCCACGATCTCCACCACGAACATAACCGGGTTTTTGGCGAGAATGCGGGGGTCGAGCTTCTTCAGCGACTGGCCGATTGCAGGGGCCAGGATGGCGGTATCGAAAATCGAGGAGCGCGCGCCGCGCCGGTTGCGAACTTCCATGGGACTCACCTGAATCTCAGTACAGTGTGCCGGCACGCATCGCGAAATTCTCCACGATGGGTCCGAGCGAAACCGCGGGGAAGAAGATCAGTCCGCCGGTGATGGCGATGACGCCGATCACCAGTCCGACGAAGAGCGGGCTTGTGGTGGGGAAGGTGCCAAGCGAGGCGGGCACGATCTTTTTGCGCGCCAGCGACCCCGCGATGGCCAGCATCGGGATGATCATCAGGAAGCGGCCCATGAACATCGCCATGCCGAGGGTATCGTTCCAGAACGGGACGTTTGCGGACAAGCCCGCAAAGGCACTCCCGTTATTTCCAGTCGCTGAGGTATACGCGTAGAGCGCCTCACTGAAGCCGTGTGGCCCCGCATTCGCCATCGCACTGGTGCCGACCGGCAGCACGACGGCAAGCGCGGTAAAGCCCAGCATTGAGAAGGGTAGGATCAGGATGGCGAGCATTGCCATCTTAACTTCCTTCGCCTCGAGCTTCTTGCCGAGATATTCCGGTGTTCGCCCCACCATCAGCCCGGCGACGAACATGGCAATGATGACGAACAGCAACATGCCGTAGAGGCCGGAGCCGACGCCACCGTAGATGATCTCGCCCAGCATGATGTTCACCATCGGCACAGCCCCTGCGAGCGGCAGCAGGCTGTCATGCATATTGTTCACAGCGCCGCAGGATGCGTCGGTGGTGGTGGTGGTGAACAGGGCGGAGTTCGCGATGCCGAACCGGACCTCCTTGCCCTCCATGTTCCCGCCGGGCTGCAGCGCGCTGGCGGTTTGATCGACATGGAAGGCGGCGAAGGCGGGATTGCCGGCGGATTCAGCCCAGTAGCAGGTGGTCACGCCGCCGAGGAACAGCACGAACATGACCGCGAAAATGGCCCAGCCCTGGCGCTGACCGCCGACCATGCGGCCGAAGACGTTGGTCAGCGCGGCGCCGATCGAGAGCATCGACAGCATCTGCACCAGATTGGTCAGTGCGGTCGGATTTTCGAACGGATGGGAGGAGTTGGCGTTGAAGAAGCCGCCGCCGTTGGTGCCGAGGATCTTGATGGCTTCCTGCGAAGCGACAGGTCCCTGGGCGATGAGCTGCTTGGCGCCTTCCAGCGTCATCACCGCTGTGTAGGGATTGAAGTTTTGCGGCACGCCCTGCCAGATGAAGAACAGCCCGACGAAGACGGAGATGGGGAGCAGGATGTAGAGAACGCAACGGGTGAGATCGACCCAAAAATTGCCGATGGTCTGCGCCGAACGACGCGCGAAGCCACGAACCAGGGCGATGGCGAGCGCGATACCAGTTGCGGCGGAGACGAAGTTATGTACCGCCAGACCTGCCATCTGAGTCAAGTAACTCATGGTGGTTTCGGGCGTGTACGACTGCCAGTTCGTGTTGGTGAGGAAGCTGACCGAGGTGTTGAACGCAAGGTCCTGCGAGATAACGCCCTCGCCCTGCGGGTTGAGTGGCAGCACGGTCTGCAGCCGCTGGATGGCGTACATCGTCACAAAGCCTGCCAGGCTGAAGGCCAGCATCGCGATGGCGTAGGTGACCCAGTGCTGCTCCTCGGCTTCCGAGATACCGCAGACCGCGTAAACGCCCCGTTCAAGCGGACGCAGTACGGGCGACAGAAACGTGCGTTCGCCGTTGAAGACGCGGGTCATGTATCCGCCCAGCGGCTTCGTTAGTGCAATCAGGATCAAGCTGTAGAGTGCGATCTGCACCCAGCCGTTGATGGTCATTGCGTGCGGTTCCTTGCGGCCGGTCTAGAAGCGTTCGGGCCGAATCAGCGCGTACACCAGGTAAACGAGCAGACCGATTGTGACGATTGCGCCGAGCGCATAATCGAAGGGCATGGCGTCCTCCCTATAGCCGGTCGCAGGCGTAAGCGTAGAGGACACAGACGCCCAGGAAGGCAGCACCGATCAGGATGTAGAGCACATCAAGCATGGCCGGGGATTAGGCGAGACCCGCGTATAGTATCCATGTAGGATTCAGCGGCGCGGCATATAAAACCCATATATGAGGAAACCGGCCACGCTTGACGGCGAGACGCCCCGCAGGGACACTCCCGCGCAATAGCCGGGTCGAGGGGTATCAAACGTGCCGAGGGTCATCGACCTGGAATGCAATCTCCCTGCGGGGGAGGAGTACCCGGAATATCACGAGGAGCAGCAGGTCCGGCCGGGCAATCCGGTTGCCGGGCGCCTTGACCGACCAGAAGGCTACGGCTTCGACAATTATAAGCGCATCTTCCAGAACCGCGAGCGTCAGTACCAGCCGAAGCCCGAGGTGCATCCCGGTGAGCGGATGGAGACCTTCATCGCCGAGATGGACCGTGCCGGCGTGGAATGTGGCGTCGTCGGCGCCTCCAACGAGACCCTCGCGCGGATCTGCGGGAAATACCCGAACCGGTTCGTCGGGCTCGCGGCGATTTCTCCACTAGACGGGATGCGTGGGGTGCGAGAGCTGGAACGGCTGGTAAAGGAGCACGGCATCGGCGGCTTCCGTGTGGTCGCGCTGTACAACATGATCCCGGCGAGCGATCGGCGGTACTATCCGCTTTACGCGAAGTGTGTGGAGCTGGACGTTCCGGTGCGGGTGTATACCTCGATGAACTATGCCAATGACCGGCCGTACGATCTGGGCCACCCGCGGCACCTGGACTGCGTCGCCGTGGACTTTCCCGAGCTGCGCATCGTCGCCGGCCTGTCCGGCTGGCCCTGGATCAGCGACATGGTTGGCCTGCTCCGTCGCCACCCAAACTTGTATGCCGATACTGCGGCGCACCGGCCGAGGCATTTTGCGACACCCGGCTCCGGCTGGGAGCAGTTCCTGCAATTTGGCAACACGCTGCTGCAGGATAAGATCATGGTCGGGCTGTCGCGCGGCATCTTCGGTGTACCGTTCGAGACTCTGATCGGCGAGTATCAGGAGCTGCCGCTGAAGGACAGCGTGAAGGAAAAATGGCTGTACAAGAACGCCTTGAGGTTCCTTAAGCGCGATTAGGATGCTTCGCTACGCGCTAATTCGCATTCTGCAGGCGATTCCGATGGTGATTGCGGTCATCGTCCTGGTCTTCGTCATGCTCCAGTTCACGCCCGGCGATCCGGTGCAGGCCATCGTCGGACAGTATCCGGTGCCGCCGGATTTCCGCGCGGAAATCGTGCGGCTGTATCATCTTAACGATCCGCTGCCGGTGCGGCTGTGGCACTATTTCGTCAATCTGGCGCATGGCGATCTGGGCTATTCCTTCCAGCAACAGGATTCGGTGATGAACCTGATCCTACAGCGTGCGCCCCGTACTCTTCTCCTGGCTGCCGCCGCCTTCATCATCGGCGTGCCAACCGGTATTTCCATCGGCCTGCTCTCGGCAACCACGCGCAACCGGCAGGTTGACCGGTTCTGGACCACGGTGACGTTGGTCGGTTACGCGGTCCCCGGCTTCTGGCTCGGGCAGTTGCTGGTGATCCTGTTTGCCATGCACCTGGGCTGGTTCCCCACACAAGGCATGGGGCCGGTGTTCTCCCGCGCCACAGGTGTTGCCTTTGTGCTGGAGCGCGCACGCTACCTCGCGCTGCCGGCGGTCACCTATGCGGTTTATGAAGCGACCCGCGTGGCGCGGCTGATGCGCGCCAGCACCGTCGAAACACTCGGCGCCGCCTATATCGTGACGGCCCGCGCCAAGGGCTTGTCGCGCGGCGCCATCATCCGCGGCCATGTGCTGCGCAACTCCAGCCTGCCGGTGCTGACCGTCATGGGCTACGCCTTCGGCGTCGCTATGGGCGGCGCGGTGCTGATCGAGACGGTCTTCTCCTGGCCGGGCGTCGGCCTGCTGCTGGTGGAGGCGATCCGCAACCGCGACAATCAGGTGGTCGTCGGCGTCGTGCTGTTCATCTCCCTCGCGGTCATCCTGATGAACCTGATCGTCGATATTCTTTACGGTCTGCTCGATCCACGGATCCGCGCCGCACGATGATCCGCTTCCTCCGGCGCCTCGCTGCCACACGCTACGGCCTGGCCGGACTGATCATCATATCCGGGCTGGCGTTGATCGCCATTTTGGACCCGTGGATCGCGCCGTATGGACCGAAGGACCAGGTGGCGACGAGTTTGCTGGGTCCGTCCCTGAGGTTTCCGATGGGGACGGACAATATCGGGCGGGACATGTTCTCCTTGGTGCTGATCGGCACCCAGGCCTCGCTGGCGATCGGCATCTGCGCCGCGGCGGCGGCATTGCTGATCGGCGGCACGGTGGGCATGCTCGCCGGGTATTGGCGCGGCTGGGTTGAAACGGTGCTGATGCGCGTGACCGAGCTGTTTCAGACGCTGCCAGTGATCGTCGTCGTGCTGTTCGCCATCGCGCTGTTCGGTCCGAGCTTCTGGTTGCTGGTTGCCGCGGTGGCGCTGGCCATCTGGCCGCTGGAGGCCCGGCTAATCTATGGGCAGTTCATCAACCTGCGGCAGCGCGATTTCGTCGCCGCGGCCATCGTCGCTGACATGCCGGCCTGGCATATCGTGCTGCGCGAGATCCTGCCGAACGCGCTGCCGCCGGTCATCGTGCAGGTCGCGCTGGACGCGAGCCTCGCCATCCTGATCGAATCCGGCCTCGGCTTCTTGGGTCTGTCGGATGCCAACATGGTCAGCTGGGGTCAGCTTCTGTTTACGGCGCAGGATTTCCTTGAATCGGCATGGTGGATGAGCGTCTTTCCCGGCATCGCCATCTGCCTCGCCGTGCTCGGGTTGAACCTGCTCGCCGATGGGCTGAACGAGATCGTCGATCCGCGAGCGGGCAGCGTCGTGCCGGGCCTGCCGGCATGACCGCGGAACCGCTGCTGCGCGTAGAGGCACTGAAGGTCTATCTGCGCACCGGCGGCGTGGTCGTGAAGGCGGTGGACGGCGTGGACCTGGCCGTGTTTCCCGGCGAATGTGTCGGAATTGTCGGCGAATCAGGATCGGGCAAAAGCACGCTGGCCCGCGCCATCGTGCGTCTGCTGCCGAATGTGGAGTTCGCTGAACTCTCGGGTCGGGTTGTGTTCGATGGTGCGGACCTTACTGCCATGGCGCCCGGCGCGGTGCGCCGCCTGCGGCACTCCGGCGGCTTCTCGATGGTGTTTCAGGACCCGCTGAGCTCGCTCAACCCAACGCGGCGGATCGGCGTGCAGGTGGCCGAAGCTGTCCATGATGGCCGGTCTCGCGGCGAAATCAGGACCCGGGTGCATCAATTGCTGCACGAGGTGGGATTGCCGGAGCCGGAGAGCATTGCGCGCCGCTATCCGCACGAATTGTCGGGCGGCATGCGTCAGCGCGCCATGATCGCAATTGCGCTGGCCTCGTCGCCGAAACTGCTGGTTGCGGACGAACCAACCTCGGCGCTGGATGCGACGGTTCAGCTTCGCGTGCTTCGCACTCTGAAGCGGCTGCACCGCGATCATGCCATGGCCCTGTTGCTGGTAACGCATGATCTCGGTGTCGTCGCGCAGCTTTGCGACCGCGTCTACGTGATGCGCAGCGGCCGTGTGGTCGAAGTGGCCGACCGCTTCACCGTGTTCGATTCGCCGCGTGATCCGTACACGGCGCGGCTGATCATGCTCAGCCGTCGCCGGCTCACGCGGGAAGCGGCGCCCGTCGTATGACGGAGCCGGTGCTCACCGCACGCGGCGTGTCGCTGCACTACGCGGGTCGCCAGGTCCGCGCGGTGGAGAATGTCGACCTCGATGTGCATGAGGGGGAGACGCTGGGCGTCGTTGGTGAATCGGGTTCCGGCAAGTCGAGCCTGGCCCGGCTGCTGCTCAATCTGATTCGCCCGACCGAGGGCAGCGTTGGTTACCGCGGGACTGAGCTCGCGGCCCTGGGGCGCCGGACGCGCAGGGCCTATCGGCGGGATGTGCAGGCGGTGTTCCAGGATCCTGCGACGTCGCTCAATCCGCGCATGCGGATCGAACAGACACTCCGGCATATCCTGCTGGAACACGGCCTTGCGACGCGGGCCACGGCCGGTGACCTGATCGCGGCGCAGCTTGAATCCGTCGGACTCGCGCCGGCTGAGCAGTTCATGTCACGCTACCCGCACCAACTCTCGGGCGGACAGCAGCAGCGCGTCGCCTTTGCGCGGGCCATGATGCTGAAGCCACGACTGATCATCGCCGACGAGCCGCTGTCGAGCCTGGATATCTCCGTACAGACCCAGTTGCTGGAACTCATGGCTACGCTGCAGGCGCAAACCGGCGTGGGCTTCGTGATCATCAGCCACGATCTGGGAGCGGTGGAGAGCATTGCCGACCGGGTCGCCGTGATGCATCGCGGGCGCATCATAGAAATTGGCCCCGATGTGCTCACGGCGCCGACGCACAATTACACCAAGGCGCTGCTCGACGCGGTTTTGGTTCCCGATCCGCGCGTTTCGAGGCTGGACGAGGAAGATATCAGCTTGGTATAAATTTGGCATGCAAATTCGCTGGAAGCGGCCGACCGCCGCATTGTTCTCGCTTTTTCTCCTGCTCGGGGCGGGTGCTGCCAAAGCGGATGATGCTACCCCGAAGAGGGGAGGGGACGTGATCCTCACCCTCGATGCGTCCGGTATGGCGGTGCTGAACACCGAACTTACGTCGCTCTCACCGGCGCTGTGGATGGCGGATGTTTGGGCGGACGGGCTGATGGCAAAGGACGCCAAGGGCAATCGCGTCCCGCATCTAGCGACAAGCTGGACCATCTCGCCCGACGGCAAGACCTACACCTTCCATCTGCGCCAGGGCGTCAAATGGTCGGACGGTCAGCCCTTCACCTCCAAGGACGTCGTGTTCACCCTGACGCAGTTCGGCAAGCTGAACACGTACCTGTCGAAACTGATGCCGATGATCGATTCGGTTTCCGCGCCGGATGATTCGACTTTCGTCGTCACGCTGAAGCAGCCCATCACGGCCGCGTTCGATCTGTTCGATAAGGAAAACTTCCCGATCATGCCGGAGCATGTGTATGCCGGCACGGACCTCGCGACGAACCCCGCCAACCGCAAGCCGGTCGGGCTTGGACCGTTCAAGCTCGATTCCTGGGAGCCGGGGCGCTCGCTGACGTTCGTCCGTAATCCGTACTACTGGGATCAGCCAAAACCATATCTAGATCGCGTCCTGGTTGCGCTGACGCCAAGCCAGCAGCAGCAATTGAATGCCATCATCCAGGGAGAGGCGGACTGGATGCAGTTTATCGACTTCAGCCAGGTCCCGCAGGCGCAGGAGGCATCCAAGAACGGCAAGTTCAAGGTGGTGAAGATCACCATGAACGCACCGGAGCGTTCGTCGCTGGACTTCAATCTGCGGCGCAAGCCGATGAGCGACGTGAAGGTGCGCCAAGCGCTGTTCATGGCCACCGACCGCCAGCGCATCAGCGCCGACGCTTATCGTGGCCTGGCATTCCCGGCGGTCAGCGCGATTCCGATCCAGTTCAGCAAGCTGTACGACCCATCGGTGAATTACAACACGATGTACCCGTACGATCCGGTCAAGGCCGGCAAGCTGCTGGATGAAGCCGGGTATCCGCTGAAAGATGGCAAGCGCTTCTCACTCGAACTCACCTACCAGGCAGTGTCGCCGCTGGATGCCATCGCAAAAAGTATCGCCGCGCAGTGGCAGCAGGTCGGGGTGGATGTGAAATTAACTGGTCTGGATGCGCAGATCTGGCTCAACAAGGTCTATCATCAGTACCGACTTCGACGTGTCATTGGTGTCGCTGACCGGGCGTTCGGATCCTACGCTGGGCGTGGACCGTAGTTTCGTCTGCAATCCTGCTCAGGTGCCGTACACGAATCCAACCGGCTACTGCAATCCTGAGCTGGACAAGATCGCCGCGGCGGCAAGCGCGGCGCCGGAAGATCAGCGTCGTGCGTTATACAAGCAGTACGAGGAGATCGTTGCGCGCGACCTGAATGAGATCACGCTGACGAATGCGCCCACGTTCAATGCCGTATCGACCCGCTTCGCCAATCTCGACAAGCAGTTCGACATCTCGTTCAACGAGCATCCCAACTGGGCCGAGGCGTGGATCAACGACGGCAAGTAGCCACAAAGGTGCGCGATGTTGAGCCGCTGCTGCGGCCGAAGACAGTTGCGGTCATCGGAGCTTCGGGAACACGGCAGACGCAGGGCAACGGAGTCATCCGCAACCTGAAACTGGTCGGATATGCTGGGCGCATCATCCCGGTACATCCGACCGCGTCTGAAATCGATGGTCTTCCCACGGTGCGCTCGATCGCTGATTTGCCGCGAGATACGGACGCCGCGGTCGTTGCCATTCCCGCGCCGTCCGTCGTCGGTGTGCTTGCTGAACTGGATCAGGCCGATGTGCGATCCGCAGTGGTGTTTTCGAACGGATTTCCGGCGGCCGAGGAGGACGCGTTCAAAGCGCTAGCCACCCGCAGCCGGATGGCGATCCACGGCCCGAACTGCATGGGGCTGATCAACCTGACCGATCCGCTGCGGCTCTATCCGTCAACGGTAACCGACAAAGTCCATCGCGGACCGGTCGCGCTGATCGCTCAATCCGGATCAGCCGCGATCTCCCTGGTGAACTCTACCGCGGCCGGTGTGTCAAAGGTCATCACCATGGGCAACGAGTGGCAAGTTGCGGCGCCGGACTACATGCGGTGGTTCGCCACCGACGGCACCACCAGCGTCGTCGGCGTGGTGCTGGAGTTGATCAGGGATCCGGCGGCCTTTGCCGATGCGGCCCGTCAGCTTCGGGACGCTGGGAAGGGGCTGGTGGTTCTGAAGGTTGGCCGTTCCACTGTCGGTGTCGCCGCGGTGCGCGCTCATACCGGCGCCATGATCAGTCCTAACGATGCGTATGAGTGCTTCTTCGAGTTCCTGCGGCATTCCGATCGCGCGCGACTACGACGAACTGATTGCCAGCATCGAATGCTTCGCCGGAAGCGGCAAACGCCCGCGCGGCGGGCGCGCCGCGATCATCGGTATTTCGGGCGGTGAGACCGCGCTGGCGTGCGATGTCGCCACCGATCAGGGGCTGACGCTCGCATGCTGGAGCAGTGACACCGAGAGCGCGATCCAGGCCGCTCTACCCGGCGCGGCCGGGGTCAACCCGCTCGATCTCGGGTCCACGCCCAACCACAATCTGGAGCAGGACGAGCAGGCGATTGCGGCGATTTTGAACGATGAGGGTGTGGACCAGCTGCTGGTGGTGCAGGATTGCCAGGCCACGCTGACGCCCACCATGCGCGGCAACTACACGCCGCGCATCACGGCTTATGGGCGTTACGCCGCCAGTAGCGACAAACCGTTCGTGATGGTCTCTCCTACCGGGGAAAACACTCACCCGGAGATCATGCAGGCCATGGCGGAGCAGGGCGTTCCGGTTCTGCGAGGCATGCGGCCGGGGGTGGTTGCGCTTCGCAACCTTGGCGTCTGGGCGGAACAACCGCCGTATCCGTGGCAAGCCCCGTGCCCATCGCCCAGCCCGTTCGCCGAGGAAATCGCTCGCCATCATGGCCCGTTGCCGGCCGAACTCTGCACCCGCATTCTCGATGCCTATGACATTCCGACCGTGCGATCCGCTCTGGTTGGTTCGGTCGCCGAGGCGATCGATGCCGCGGAGCGCATTGGCTTCCCGCTGGTCGCGAAGATCGCCTCGGCGGATGTGCCGCATCGCTCCGAAGTGGGGGGTGTCGCGCTCGGCATCGCGGACGCGTCCGCGCTGCGCATCGAATTGGAGCAGATGCGTCAGCGCGTTCTGCAGGCCCGGCCCGGCGCTCGCATCGACGGGTTCGAACTGCAAGAAGAAATGCGCGGTTGCCTGGAAGCCGCTATCGGCTTTATCGCCGCCCCGCCATTCAGCTCGCTGTGCATGATCGGTACCGGCGGTGTTCTGGTGGAACTGGAGTCCGATCGTGCCGTCGGTCTGGGCCCGGTCACTGCGGCGCAGGCCGAATCTCTGATCGGCCGCACCCGTCTCGGCCGCCGGCTCGCAGGCTATCGCGCGCTGCTGCCGCCCACTCACCTGGCACCGCTTGCGGATCTGCTCGTCCGGCTATCCCGCCTCGCAAGCGATTTGAGGGGCTTGATCGACGGCTGCGACCTGAATCCGGTGCTAATCAGGCCGGGCGCGGGGGAGGCCCGGGTAGCCGACGTATTGATGATTGGTGGTGACGCGAGGATGGTCAGCCCCTCCTGATCTCTGCCGCGAACCAAAGTGTGGGGCGGCACACTATGACGCGCGAAGCGGTTGAGATTTCGGCGAGGAACCACTCGGCTATGTCCTCCATTCTTGCTCCTCCAATGCTTTCCTCCAGCATGGTATGATCGACCGTTCTCGCGAGGTGCCGGACACGTTCATTCAAGGCCACCAGATCGGGACCGGCTGGGAACCAGATTTCGATCACAAAACTATGCCCATGCACGCGGCCGAGGTTGTCCTGATGGGCGCACTCAATGTTGACTGTAACGGCAACCTCGATCACGGAATGCCCCAAAACTTATGGGCCTGGATTGCCAGCCGCCACTTCGGATGCATGCGACAGTAAGTGGCGGCCTCGCGGGTATTGGCCTCACGATCCGGACCGTCCATCGGCGATAGCCAGTGATACGCAGCTGGAAAATCATCGAATCGATCTGGTTCGGCGCCGCGCTGGGGGAAAACAAGCTTCAGCTCATCCGCATGACGGAGGGCAAGCGGCGCACCTGCTTTAGGGCTGAGGCATATCCAATCGAACTGACCTGGCAAGGGCTGCGTCCCGTTGGTTTCGAGCGCAGTGTAGAAACCGCGCTCTCGCAGGGCGCGCAGTAGGTCGGCATCGACCTGAAGCAGCGGCTCGCCGCCTGTCAGAACCGCCATACGGTGCGGCGCGTCAGGCCATAACGCGATAGCTGCGTCGGCCAACCGGCAGGCGTCGCGATAGCGCGTGCCGCCAACGAAATTTGTATCGCAGAACTGACAAACGGCGGATGCGCGATCTTCCTCCCGACCCGACCAAAGATTGCAGCCAGCGAAACGGATGAAGACGGCAATGCGCCCGATATTCGCGCCTTCCCCCTGGGCAGTGAGGAATATCTCTTTGACCGTGTAGCTCACTGCCCGTTGCTCCCACTGGCGGTACGCAGCATCCCAGCCGCGAGACTATCTGCTTCCCAGACGAGGGGGGCGAGAGCCGGAAGAGCGAACAAGGTGGCTTCGCGCGCCGATGAAATTCGATTCTGACGTATGTCGCAGATGGCCGGGAAGCCACACCTTATAAAGATGGTGGGCGCGACAGGGATTGAACCTGTGACCCCTACGATGTCAACGTAGTGCTCTCCCGCTGAGCTACGCGCCCGTTGCGCAATTCTCTACTGTCCCTGCCTGGGTTGGGCAACCCCGCAGCGAACGCGGTCATCCGTGCCCTCAGTGTCCCCTCCGCGCCCGCCATGTTAACACCAGCCGGACCCAACCGCACGAACCAGTCACCCGGAGGAAGCAAACCCCAAAATGGCCGCCGACCAGGAATACGACTTCGTCATTGTCGGCGCCGGCTCTGCCGGCTGCGTCCTCGCGAACCGGTTGACCGCCAACCCGTCCAACCGGGTCCTACTGCTGGAGGCCGGCGGCAAGGATACCAACCTGTGGATCCATATCCCGGCCGGCTTCTTCCGCAACATCTTCCACCCGAAGATCACCTGGCAGTTCGAAACCGAACCCGTCCCTACCATGGACAATCGTCGCATGGCGTGGCCGCGCGGCAAGGTCCTCGGCGGCTCCAGCTCCATCAACGGCCTGATCTACATCCGCGGCCAGAAGGAGGATTTCGATCTCTGGCGCCAGCTCGGCTGCACCGGTTGGTCGTATGACGACGTCCTGCCCTATTTCAGAAAGGCCGAGGATCATGAGGCCGGGGCCAGCGAATATCGCGGCTCGGGCGGCCCGCTGGCCGTTTCCGCGCTTCGTTCGAAGCACGAAATCAACGAGGCCTTCATCGAGGGCGCCAAGGAGCTTGGGTACCCTTATAACCCGGATTTCAATGGCGAATCGCAGGAAGGCGTCGGGCCGCTCGACCTGACCGTGCGCGGCATGCGCCGCTGTTCTGCCGCTGTCGGCTATCTCCGCCCGGCAATGAAGCGCCCCAACCTGAAGGTCGAGATTAATGCGCTGGCCAGTCGCATAATCTTCGACGGCAAGCGCGCCACAGGCGTGGAGTTCACTCAGAACGGAGCCGTCCGAACGGTTCGCGCCAAGAAGGAAGTCATTCTCTCAGGCGGCTCCATCAATTCACCGCAGCTATTGCAGCTCTCCGGCATCGGGCCCGGCGAGTTGCTCCAGACGCTCGGCATCCCGATCGTTCACGAGCTGCCCGGCGTCGGCGAGAACCTGCAGGACCATGTCGGCGGCCGCATCATCTATAGGGCGCGCAACCGCAACACCTACAACGACATCAACTACAGCCTGCTTCTGAAGGCGCATGCCGGGCTGCAATATGCTTTCATGCGGGGTGGACCGCTCATGACCGGCGCTGGGCCGATCGGTTTGTTCGTTAAAACACGCCCCGAACTCGCCTCGCCCGACATACAGTACCAGTTCTTCGCTGGAAGCCTCGATAAGGCCGGAGACCCGCTCCACACTTGGCCCGGCTGCCAGGGCGTCACGATTCCCTGCCGTCCTGAAAGCCGCGGCTGGTTGCGCATCCGCTCGCCCGAACCGAACGATCCGCCCGCTATCCAGCCGAACTATCTCGCCACGCAGGGCGATCGGGACACGATGGTCGCCGGCATCCGCATCCTGCGGAAAGTCTTCCAGACGGAGGCCATGCAGCGTCTGGTGTCCGAGGAATACATGCCCGGCAAGGATGTGCAGACCGACCAGGAATGGCTCGCGCATGTCCGCAAAACCGCCGGCACGACATACCACCCGACGAGCACATGCACGATGGGCACGCATCCGCTGACCGTGGTCGATCCGACCCTGCGCGTACACGGGGTTGAGGGCCTGCGCGTTGCGGATGCCTCGGTTATGCCCACGGTCATTTCCGGTAATACCAATGCCGCAACGATTATGATCGGGGAAAAGGCAGCGGACATGATCCTGCGGAGTTGAAGCGTCCCTCGCAGCCCGGCCGCGTTGCACATGCGGATACTGCGAGAGGAACATCATGTTGAAATCATTTCGTATCGCGGGTTTCACCGCCGTTCTGCTGACCGGCACAGCCGGCCTTGCCCTGGCTCAGACGGGTGGCGCTGCAGGGGGAGCGGGAGGCACGAGTGGCACAGGGGGGGCCAGCAGTTATTCGATTCCATCGACCGGGTCGACATCCGGTGGGGCGGCTACGAGCGCCACTGGTCTTAATAGCTCCGGGACCGGCATGAACACCGGGACGGGTGCCACGACCGGCTCCTCCGTCGCCGGGCTGTCGAACACGACGGGTGCGACCGGCGGCGCCAATGGCGGCGTCGGCGGCACGATGGGTGGCGGAACTGGCACCACCGCGGGTAGCGCGGGTGGCATCGGCGGTTCGGCCGGTGGCGCGGGCGCAGGCGGTGCTACTGGAGCAGGTGGCGCGGCCGGCGGCGGCCGCTGATCTTTCCACCAATGCGCGGACATGGCAGCCTCTTGCCATGTCCGCGCTCACCTCTGCTCTGATCGAGAAACTCCAGCGGGTCAGCACCGATACAATGACGTCGGTGCTCATGAGGCACGGTATGCGAACCCGCGCCGTTCGGAGTGTCCACCCGATCAATCCCCATCGCTGCCGCTTCATCGGTCCGGCCGTGACCCTTCGCTTCGTGCCGATCCGGGAGGACTTCACCGCCACCGCCAGCGCCGTCAGTCCAGGTGGCCGTCTCCATGGGAAGCTCGACTCGATTCCTGCCGGTAGCGTCCTGATGATGGATATGGGCCAGGACGAAACGTCTGGTGCGATCGGTGATATCATTGCCGCACGCCTGGTCGCTCAGGGCGTTGCGGGAGTGGTGGCCGATGGCGGCATGCGCGATGTCGGCATAATCGCTGAAATGGCCCTGCCAGTCTGGAGCAAAGCAGCCGCCCCGCCACCCAGCCCGCGCTCGCTGATGGCCGTCGGCTTTCAGGAAACCATTGGTTGTGGCGGCGTAATGGTGGAACCTGGGGACATCGTCGCTGCTGACCTTTCCGGTGTTGTCGTCATCCCTCAGGCCCTCGTGGAGGATGTCGCCGAGCATGGCCTTCAACACGAAGAGGTCGAGGTCTGGATAAAGGATCAGATCGAGAAAGGTGCGCCGCTCGCAGGTCTCTATCCTCCGACCGAGGATGTGATGGCCCGATGGCGCAAGGCGACCGGCCGACCGTAAACGGGCACTTCTTCCTTCGACCTTAGAGGACTTCCTTCGGCCTTTCGCCGGGCGGAAAGCCATCATGGGCTTTTTTCGGTGCCGAGCCAGCCTCGGACGGAACTCGACGTCCTTGACCCCGAACACGCAGCACGAGAGGCGACTGCTGATGATATTCAGGCATTGAAGGCGGCACTGCTGGCCAACGGCCGTTGGCGACTCCCAGCGCTTTCAGCGTGCCTATATCGAATTCCACTTTGTGATCGCGCAGATCCCGAAGAATCCGATTCTCACGGCGCTGCATGCCGGTTTGGCCGATTGGCTGGCGCAACATCGTGCCATTTCGATCCATTCGCGCGGCTCGGTACGCGCGGCGCTCGCAGCGCATAACAGGATTTCTCAGGCGATCACCGATCGTGATGCGGACGCTGCGGGCTGCGCCATGCGCGACCATCTTGCGGAAGTTGCTCGTTGCTACTGGGCTGCGGTGAATGCGGGATAGCCGACGAGGCCCGGGCTCCGGTCTCTTTGTTGTGGAGGAAACCAAGTTGAATTATCAAGAAGCAATGAAGCGTTTGGCCAGCGTCGATCAGGGAATGATCTCCGATTGCATGCTGCGTCTGCATCTTGATGGATGGATGGACTGCACGCCGCCAGCCGCCGATGCGCTCGCGCTTTCATGGCGGCACGGCTTTCGTCTGGTCATAGCACCCCAGGCTGCCGGGCTGCGATTCCGCCGACCATGGGATTTCTGATCTCGCTCATCAAGAACACGTCGGTGGTGGCCATCGTGGGGTTTACGGAGCTCACGCGGGCCGGGGAGACGGTGAATAACGCGACGGTCCAGCCGTTTGCCACATTCGGCCTGGTTGCTGCCATTTATTTTGCGATCTGCTGGCCGTTAAGCTGCGCAAGCCGAATGCTGGAGCGTCGGCTGACTCACGCCTGATAATCATGGAAGTGGAGGTTAGAAAAACGTACACGAATTCCTGCAAGGAACGGTTGAGTCAGGGCGAACTCGTCCTCTGCATGGTGATTAACCAGGGACGGACGAATGATGTTGTGATGATGGCCGCTTCGGCGGGGTTCCACGCCATCTTCGTCGACATGGAACACAGTGCGTTTTCCCTGGAAACCGTCTCCATGCTGTGCACCGCTGCGCTTGGTCTCGGCCTCGCGCCGATGGTGCGCGTGATGTCAACACGGCGGCGGAGGCGAAAGCGATCGTCGCCCGATGCAAGTTCCCGCCGCTTGGAACGCGTTCCGTCACTGCGATAGGCCCGCACCTGGGGTATCAGTCGCGGCGAGAGCAGGAGATCATCGCTCATATGAATGAGCAAACGCAGGTTTTCGCGATTATCGAATCTGCCGAGGGCGCCAAAAAACTGGAAGAAATAGCGGCCGTTCCGGGGATTGATGCGCTTCACGTGGCGTGTCGTGATCTTTGCACCGATTTGGGAATTCCCGGCGATTATCGCCATCCGCGCATGACGGAAATCTATCAGCGGGCAGCCGCGACTTGCCGCGCCAACGACAAAGCCATGGGGACTGGCGGTGTACGAGGCGACACGGAGTATCAGGGTGAACTCTATCGAATGGGCGCCCGTTTCATGACGATCGGGTCCGACTCCGGCTATATCTTAGCCGGCGCGAGAAAAGACGTCTCAGCGATCACCGGCGCGGTCGGCGCCCTGACCTCGACGGGATAGCCCTCCAGGGGCGGGCGATTGACTTGGCGTGCTGTCATGCCCACAACCCCGGCCCTTCACTGCCCTCCTAGCGACCGATGCCCCGCCGAAAGCCGCGCGGCCGTGCCCTCGACGGCTGGCTCATCATCGACAAGCCCCCTGGCCTGACCAGCACCGACGTGGTGAACCGCGTTCGCCGCGCCTTCGACGCGCAAAAGGCGGGGCATGGCGGCACGCTCGATCCGCTCGCCACGGGTGTTCTGCCGATCGCCTTCGGTGCCGCCACTAAGACCGTGCCCTACGTCATGGACGGCACCAAGCTGTACCGTTTCACCCTGAGATTTGGCGAAGCACGCGACACGGATGACGCCGATGGCAAGGTCACCGCGACCTCCGACGTGCGCCCCACCGACGAGCAGATCCTCACTGCCCTGCCGCAGTTCCGCGGCGATATCATGCAAGTACCCCCAGCCTTCTCCGCCGTGAAGATTGCCGGTGAACGCGCCTACGACATGGCGCGCGAGGGCCGGGCTCCCGCTCTCGATCCCCGGCCTGCCCGCGTCGACCGCTTCGAACTGATCGAGCGTCCTGACGGCGATCACGCCATTCTGGAGGTCCAGTCCGGCAAGGGCGTCTACATGCGCAGCCTGGCCCGCGACCTCGCCGCTGCGTGCGGCGCGCTGGGCCATGTCGCTGCCCTGCGTCGTCTGCGGGTCGGACCCTTCCTCGAAAAACAGGCGATTCCGCTGGACAAAATCTGTGGGCCGGACCATACCCCGCCCGCTTCCCCGGACCTTTTGCTTCCGGTCGTGACCGCGCTGGCCGACATCCCGGCGCTGGCCTTGACCGAATCAGAGGTCAGCGGTCTCCGGCAAGGCCAGGCCATCAGCCTGCTCACGCTCATGGGCCGCATTCCTGCAAACGTCAGTCCCTCGGGTGGTCTGGCGCGCGCCATGGCGGGAAGCCGCATCGTTGGGCTCTGCCGGCTGGACAACGGCCAGCTCCGCCCCGAGCGAATTCTCTAACCCCTTTCAGGAGTACAGCCGATGTCGATCACAGCGGAGCGCCGCACGGCGCTGGTTTCCGAATACGCCCGAGCGAACGCCGATACCGGCAGCCCCGAAGTGCAGGTCGCCCTGCTTTCCGAGCGAATCAGCAATCTGACCGAGCACCTGAAGACCCACGCCAAGGACTTCCACAGCCGCCGCGGTCTGCTGATGCTGGTCGGCCGCCGCCGCCGGCTGCTCGACTACCTCAAGAACAAGGACCAGTCGCGGTACGGATCGCTCATCGAACGACTCAACCTGCGGCGATAAAGACTCTGAAACTTCCCGGCGCGGTACCCATATCCACCTCGTCGGTATGACCCCTTGGCCAATCGTGGTCGAGGGCAACTCGGGGCCATCCAGCCCCAACGTCGTGGTCACGCGGCGGACATAACGACCGGCGATCGGCCATCCTCTCGGGAGCCGAAACGGCGTTTCCGGCCACATGGTCCGCGGATCGGCCCTATAGACCGACCGCCCCCATGCGACCCGAGACGCCGTACCCCGAAATGGACGTGGGAGCGCCCAAGGGGATTGTCCGCCGATGCCGCGCGCATTGAAGGACTATGCATGTTCAATTACTATCGCAAAGAACTCGACTGGGGCGGACGCAAGCTGGTCCTGGAAACGGGCAAGATCGCCCGTCAGGCAGATGGAGCGGTGCTTGCCCGCTACGGCGATACCATCGTGCTGTGCACCGCCGTGGGCGCCAAAACGGCGAAGCCCGGGCAGGACTTCTTCCCACTCACCGTTAACTATCAGGAAAAGGCCTTCGCCGCCGGCAAGATCCCCGGCGGCTTCTTCAAGCGGGAAGGCCGCCCGTCCGAGAACGAGATCCTCACCTCCCGGCTGATCGACCGGCCCATCCGGCCGCTGTTTCCGGACGGCTTTAAGAATGAGGTTCAGGTCATCGCCACCGTGCTCAGCCATGATCTGGAGAACGATCCAGACGTCGTCGCGATGGTTGGCTGCTCTGCCGCGCTGACCCTGTCAGGCATTCCTTTCTTCGGCCCTGTGGGTGCCGCCCGTGTCGGCTACAAGGATGGCCAATACATCCTCAATCCTACCGCCGATCAGATGGAGGACACGGCGCTCGACCTCGTCGTCGCCGGGACTGCCGAAGGCGTACTGATGGTCGAGTCGGAGGCGCATGAGCTGCCGGAAGACGTCATGCTCGGCGCCGTCACCTTTGGCCACCAGTCCTTCCAGCCGGTGATCGAGGCGATCATCGAACTGGCTGAGCGTGCCGCGCGTGAGCCCTGGGCGCTCCCAGAGCAGTCCGAGGCGGAGAAGACACTTGCCGCCCGTCTCGAAGCGCTTGCTCGTCCCGCGCTGATCGAGGCCTACAAGGAAAGCGACAAGCAGACCCGCTACGGCAAGTTGGACGCCGCCAAGGCCCACGCGATGGCTGCCCTGGCCGCCGAGGGACAGGACACGGAGAAGGCCAAGGGCCTGTTCAAGGATCTGGAAGCCGACATCGTTCGGAATGCCATCCTCGACACCGGGCACCGCATCGACGGACGCGACACGAAGACCGTGCGTCCGATCGTCGCAGAGGTGGGCGTACTGCCTCGCGCCCATGGCTCGGCGCTGTTCACCCGCGGCGAAACCCAGGCCCTGGTCGTCGCCACTCTTGGCACCGGTCAGGACGAGCAAGTGATCGACGCATTGGAAGGGGAGTATCGGCAGCACTTCATGCTGCACTATAACTTTCCGCCATATTCCGTTGGTGAAGCAGGCAGAATGGGCTCGCCCGGACGGCGGGAGATCGGGCATGGCAAGCTGGCCTGGCGCGCCATCCATCCGTTGCTGCCGGAGAAAGAGAAGTTCCCCTACACGCTGCGCATCGTCTCCGAGATTACCGAGAGCAATGGCTCTTCCTCGATGGCCACGGTGTGCGGTTCTTCGCTCGCGCTCATGGACGCCGGCGTGCCGCTGAAGCATCCGGTGGCCGGCATCGCCATGGGCCTGATTAAGGAGGACAAGGGCTTCGCTGTGCTCTCCGACATCCTCGGCGACGAGGACCATCTCGGCGACATGGACTTTAAAGTTGCTGGGACAGAGCAGGGGGTGACCAGCCTGCAGATGGACATCAAGATCACGTCCATCACGCCGGAGATCATGAAGATCGCGCTGGATCAGGCCAAGGAAGGCCGAATGCACATCCTGGGCGAGATGGCCAAGGCACTGACGGGCGCCCGCGGCGATGTCGCGGCCACGGCCCCGCGCATCTCAATCATCAACGTACCGCGGGAGAAGATCCGCGAGGTCATCGGCACTGGCGGCAAGGTGATCCGCGAGATCGTCGAGCAGACCGGCTGCAAGATCGACATCGACGACGACGGCACCATCAAGATCGCCGCCACCGATGCGACCCAGGCACAGTCCGCGATCGACTGGATCCGAGGTATCGTCGCTGAACCGGAGATGGGCGTGATCTACATCGGCACGGTCGTAAAGACCGCCGATTTCGGCGCCTTCGTGAACTTCCTCGGTTCTCGGGACGGCCTCGTGCATATCAGCGAACTCGCGCAAGGCCGGGTCGGCAAGACCACCGACGTCGTCAAGATGGGCGACAAGGTGAAGGTGAAGGTCATCGGTTTTGATGAGCGCGGCAAGGTCAAGCTGTCGATGCGCGTGGTCGATCAGCAGACCGGCGAGGACATCACGGAGAAGGTTGGTGCCAAGCCGGGCCGGGGTGATCATGACCGCGACCGTCGCGGCCGTGATCGTGGGGATTTCCGTCCGCAGGAACAGCCGGAGCCCGCAGGCACCGAGCCGCAGCCTTTGGTCGGGGACTGATCATCCTTGATCGTCGTTGCGAGCCCCCACGAAAGTGGGGGCGAAGCGATCGTGTGCCTTGGAGCGCAGCGTCGGTGCCTGTCGAAATCCAATCGTTCTCGGCTAGAGTGATGCTCCCATGAAGGTCATCAATGCCATCCGCATGGGCGGAGCGGACGTCCTGCCGCTGATCGAAGGCGGCAAGGGCGTTTCGGTGTCCAACGGACTCTCCTCCGGCAACTGGGCCGCCGCCGGTGGCGTTGGCACCTTCAGCGCCGTCAACGCCGACAGCTTTGACGAAAGCGGCCGGGTTATTCCGCAGGTCTATCACGGCCGCACCCGCACCCTGCGCCATGAGGAACTGGTGGCGTATGCAATCCAAGGCGCGCTGACGCAGGCCCGCCGCGCGTACGAGCTAGCGGGCGGCCATGGCCGCATACACGCAAATATCCTGTGGGAGATGGGCGCCGCCGAGCGCATCATCACTGAGGTGCTGGAGCAGGCGAAAGGTATTGTCAACGGCATTACCTGTGGCGCCGGCATGCCCTATCGCTTGTCGGAGATCGCCCAGCGCTTCAACGTTTATTACTACCCGATTATCTCCTCAGCCCGCGCCTTTAGCGCCCTCTGGAAACGCGCTTACAGCAAGGCATCCTCCCTGCTCGGGGGCGTCGTTTATGAGGATCCATGGCTTGCCGGCGGCCATAATGGGCTTTCCAACAGCGAAGATCCGACCAAGCCCGAAGACCCGTATCCCCGTGTCCTTGCATTGCGCAAAGTCATGCGCGAATTCGATCTCGGCGAAACACCCATCATCATGGCCGGCGGTGTCTGGTGGCTGGATGAGTGGGAGGGCTGGATCGACAACCCCGAACTTGGTCCTGTCGCCTTCCAGTTCGGCACCCGTCCGCTTCTGACGCAGGAAAGCCCGATCGGCGACGCCTGGAAGAAGCGCCTCCTGACACTAGAGCCAGGGGATGTGTTCCTCAATCACTTCAGCCCCACCGGTTTCTGGTCCAGTGCTGTCAACAACGGTTTCATCCACGAACTGCGTGCGCGCAACGAGCGTCAGGTCGCCTACACGACCGAGATTGTCGGCGACCATGTCGCTGAATATGGTGTCGGCCCCCGCAAGCGTTTGGTCTATCTGACCCGAGCCGACCTCGAGCGGGTCCGCGGATGGGAAGCGGCCGGCTTCACAGAGGCCATGCGCTCTCCCGACTCCACCCTGATCTTCGTGACACCCGAGAAAGCGCGGGAGATCACACGCGACCAAGTGGAGTGCATGGGCTGCCTCAGCGAATGCCGCTTTTCCAACTGGAGCCAGCGCGCCGAGGACCACAGCTCCGGCAAGCGCCCTGATCCGCGCAGCTTCTGCATTCAGAAGACACTTCAGTCCATCGTCCATGAAAGCAATCTGCCGGACGCGGTCGAGCGGAACCTCATGTTCAGCGGGCATAACGGGTTCCGCTTCGCGCGTGATCCATTCTATTCGAATGGTTTCATCCCGACCGTGAAGCAACTTGTCGAGCGTATCCTGACCGGGCGATAATCGGACCAGCCGCTGGGGGCTGGAGCCGGTGAACCTGACCGGGACAGAAACCGACTCTGACAGGACCGCCGGTTTTCTGGCGACCGAGCCTGCCAGACCAACCGACTGGCGGATCGCCGTCTTTATGATGGTCGTTTCGCTGCTGGGTTTCGTCGCTGGACTTCCGTTCATCAGTGTTCGGCTATCGGCCGTTCCTGCTTTCATTCCCTCCTATGAAGCCGGGCTGCTGGTCATTGATTTCGCCACAGCCATCTTGCTGTTCAGCCTCTTTGCCTATCTCCGCTCTTGGGCGCTGCTGATCGTTGCCGCTGGCTATGTCTTCGATGGCTTGATGGTGATCCCGCACGCGCTGACCTTCCCGGGCGCCTTCACTGCGTCCGGCCTGCTTGGGGCCGGGCCGCAGACCACCGCGTGGCTTTACGAGTTCTGGCACCTAGGCTTCCCGCTTTGCGTACTGACCTACGCATTGCTTGTGCGCCACCGGTTTGACCGGTTCTCTGGCTCAGCGTGGATCGGCATGGCAGGCGCCTGTGCGGCTTCGGCAGCGCTGACCGCCGGACTGACTCTGCTCACAATCGTTGGCCATGACTGGTTGCCGATCCTGGTACGCAGGATCGGCGACGCCAACACCAACACCATCGGCATCGGCGTCGCTCCTGGGGTTTGGCTGGTCACACTGGGAGCGCTGATCGTGCTGTGGCATCGCAGTGTGCCGACGGTTCTCGAGCTGTGGCTCATGGTGGTTCTGGTTGCGTGGCTTGTGGACATCGGTTTCGCCGTGCTGCTCGGGGAGCAACGCTACGATCTCGGCTTTTACGCGGCCCGGATTTACGGCCTGCTGGCAGCTGGCTTCGTGCTCGCGAACCTGCTGATCGAAACCAACCGGCTCTACGGCGGGCTGATGCACGTGTTGGCTCTGGCTGAATCCCGCAATGCCGACCTCCTTCGCGTGCGCGAGGAATTCGCCCGTATCCAGCGTCACGAAGCTATCGGCCGCCTCGTCGGTGGTGTGGCCCATGATTTCAATAACATCCTAACCGTCGTTACTGGTGCAATTGATCTCACACTCGACGAGCCCAAGATCTCCGACCGAAGCCGCCGGCTTCTACAAGCCTCGCTCGCGGCGACCAAACGTGGCGAACGGATAAACGAGCAGCTGTTGTCCTTGGTCCGCCGGCAGGGCTCGCGGCCGGAAATCCTCGATCTCAATGAGGTCATCACCAGTCTGGAGCCATTCCTGGCCCGCGCGGTGGAGGACAGGGTGCAAATCGTCACGCGGCTCAGCCCCCTGGTCTGGCCGGCGAAAGTGGATCGCACCCAATTCGAAACCGCGTTGGTAAACATCGTGGTGAATGCACGCGACGCCATGAGCGATTCCGGCACCGTGCTGATCGAAACGACGAACGCCACGCCGGCTCGCGGGACAGGTACCAGAACTACGCGCAGTGGAGTGCGTGCTGGTGCGCGTCAGCGACAACGGTCCCGGCATGGCGCCAGAGGTGCAGGCGCACGCCTTCGATCCCTTCTTCACCACCAAACAGCCGGGCGAAGGAACGGGGCTCGGCCTCAGTCAGGTCCATGGTTTTGCGCGCGCCTCGGGTGGGGGCACGCGAATCGTCTCCGCCGCAGGGAATGGTACGACGGTTGAAATCTTCCTCCCCAGATCCGGCTCTCGCGTGGCCGAACCTGAGGTGGCGGGTTTAGGGCTTTTGCGAGAAGTTGGCGCCGGGGAGACCATTCTGGTGGTCGAAGACGATCCTGCGGTGATGGAGGTTGCTGTCAGCGCCTTGCATGATCTTGGATATCGAACGTGGCAGGCTGCCGGCGCGGAACAGGCGCTGAACATCCTTTGCACCGGTGCTGCAATCGACGTGCTGTTTGCCGATGTCGTCTTGCCGGGCGGCATGAATGGCGCCCAACTTGCTTTCGAAGCACGGCGCATTCGTCCCGACCTGAAGGTTTTGCTGACATCTGGCTACGCCGCTCGCATGCTCGCGCAACAGTACGGCGTGCCGGAAACGCTGGAGCTGCTGCCCAAACCGTATAGCCGCGGAACACTTGCCTCACGGATATGCGGTATAATGGGAAGATGAGTGGGCCGCGGAACATTCTGTGGATCATGTGCGATCAGCTCCGGTTCGACTACCTGGGCTGCTACGGCCATCCGAGCATTCGCACGCCAAACATTGACGCACTGGCGCGCCGCGGTGTGCGCTTCACCCGTGCTTACGTGCAATCCCCGGTCTGCGGTCCGGCACGCATGAGCTTCTACACCGGGCGCTACATGCGCTCCCACGGTTCTAACTGGAACCAGTATCCGCTGCGGGTGGGCGAGCCCACGCTTGGCGAGCATCTGGAGGCGCTCGGCGTCCGTCCTGTGCTGGTCGGCAAGACGCATATGCGCGCCGATTCGGCGGGTATCGCGCGCCTTGGCATCGATCCTGCCACAGATCTAGGCCTGCGCATCGCGCAATGCGGCTTCGAACCGTACGATCGCGACGATGGGTTGCATCCCGGCAAAGCGCATGAAAGCCCAGCTTATAACGAGTATCTGCGGGGTCTTGGGTTCGGCGGCGACAATCCATGGCACGACTGGGCAAACGCCGCTGAAGGCCCGAATGGCGAAATCCTCAGCGGCTGGCTTCTGAAACACGCCGACAAGCCCGCCCGGGTGCCGGAGGAGCATTCCGAGACGCCTTACATGACGCGTCGGGCGATGGAGTTCATTCGCGGCGCCGAACGGGATGGCCGTCCCTGGTGTGTCCACCTGTCCTACATCAAGCCGCACTGGCCCTACATCGCGCCTGCTCCGTACCACGCAATGTATGGGCGCACAGATATTGTCCCGCCGGTGCGTTCAGAAGCCGAGCGTGCCGATGCTCACCCCGTTTATCGCGCCTTCATGGAGCAGCGTGCCTCACGCAACTTCAGCCGCAACAAGGTGCGCGAGCGCGTCATTCCAACCTATATGGGACTGATCACCCAGATCGACGATCAGCTTGGCATGCTGTTTCGCTTTCTCGACCAGCATGACCTGACCAGCCGGACCATGATCGTCTTCACGTCCGACCATGGTGACTATCTCGGCGATCACTGGATGGGCGAGAAGGATCTGTTCCACGAGGTCTCGGTCAAAATTCCTCTGATCATTGTCGATCCATCGCCTGAGGCTGAAGCGACGCGTGGCACGGTGTGCGACGCGTTGGTGGAGTCAATCGACCTCGCGCCTACATTCGTTTCCTGGTTTGGCGGTGAGCCGCCATCGCATATCATGGAGGGCCGTTCGCTTCTGCCGCTCGTGCACGGTACTTCGCCGGCCGCGTGGCGGCGTTTTGTATTTTCCGAATACGACTATGCCATGCAGGAGGCCCGGCTGGCTCTGAACCAACCTATACCGGGCTGCCGGCTGTTCATGGTGTTCGACGGGCGCTGGAAGATGATCCACGCGACCGGCTTCCGCCCGATGCTGTACGATCTCGCGACTGATCCGGACGAGTTCCATGACCTCGGCGCCGATCCACACCATGCGGGAGAGATCGCCCGGCTGCGCGATGCCCTGCTTGATTGGGCGCTGCGCGACCACAACCGCATCACCGTCTCGGATGCCGAGATCGCGCCTTACGCAGGACACACCCAACTGCTGCGCGGCATCCTGATCGGCTACTGGGACGAAGCGGAGGTTTCCGAAGCCGGTCGGCGCGCTTCGGCCGCATCCCCGTGAAAGAACGTCAGAAGCACGTAGCGGTGGCCGCGCGTGACTGGCGCGGCCTCGTGCAGTAGCGACGCTGAAAAGATCAGCCCTGCCCCGGTCGGTGGGTCATGGCGATGATCGTTATGCTCGGGAAAGAGCAGGTATCCGCCATCATAGTCGCCGGCGTTCAAATTGACAGATATCGCGAACTCCCGGAACGCGACGTTCGGCGCGACATTGTCCCGATGCCGGCGGAACCATCCCCCGCTATCATCGTAGCGCGCGATCAGGATGCGATCGGTGTGCGTGACCTCGGCCTGGAATGCACGCTTGATCTCCGGTGCGCAGCGTCTTAGCAGCGCGGATCTTAGCGCGTTGTGCCATGGATGATGTGGGGAGATGAGAAAGTCGCGGCGCCGCTTCTTGTCCGGATTTACTTTGGCCGCGGCATGCCCCTCAGAGTCGATTGACGCGATGCCGCCTTGGACACTGCCCCCGGCTTCGAAACACGCGATGAGGTCACGGCAGATTTCTGGTGGGAAAAGGTTCGGAATCAGGAGAACGGGGGCCGGCAGAACGACGGACCGTGGCGCATCCTGGGGTGGAGCGAGAGCGCTTTTCAGACACACGGAGGCACTTTCAGGCTGTGCCGGAAGCAAGCGCACGATCCGGAAGGAGCGGTCGAGCAGCACGACGGCTGCCATACCCTGTCGCATCCCGCACTGGGCGAGGAAACGGCTGCCGCAATCGACCAGACGTATTGCATTACCAGACACGGCGTCAGAGGCCGCACGCACCACGTCTTCGTCACCAAGCAACAGGAGATCGGTGCCGTTCGCGAGGAAGTCAGGAGAGGTCTGCGCAAGCTGTCCCAGAGCCGGATGCAACTCTGCAGGCTTCGCGGCCCAAGCCAACACGGCCACGGCTGAGCGTCCGATTTGCTCCTCTGTCGTGAAGAAGCTTCCGTCGCTTGCCATGCCGTAGCAGGGCGGGAGGCGCTCACCCGGCTGCAGTGTCAGGGGTAGTTCAGCTCGCATGCCACGTCATCCATTGCGCACGGTCGCACTTCAGGATCACAAGTGACCAAATGTCTTAACAATTCCGGAAGATCCCGGCCGGCGTTACTCTATGTCACGCCCCTGTTCACCGTTGGCTAAGCGTCGGGCCCGAACCTGTAGGGCGACATGGCGCATGTGACTTTCAGTGAGACGCCGACACCGGCGGAGTTTCAGGCCCTGTTCTCCGCCCTCGATCGTGAAACCGCGGCGATCGCAGGTCCCATTACCCTGCGCCATTTCGTGCTTCTGCTGCGCGACCGTGACGCCGCGATCACCGGGGGACACACTGGCTACTCCTGGCTTTCGCTTGATCTGCTGTTCGTGCCTGTGCCGCTGCGGGGCAGGGGCATCGGAGCGGCCTTGGTCTCGCGAGCCGAGGACATCGCCCGCGACCGCGGCTGCGTGGGTGCGCATGTCGCGGCGTTCGACTTTCAAGCGCCGCGATTCTACCAGCGTCTAGGCTACACGATCTTTGCGGTGCATGAAGATCTGCCCCCGCAGCACAATCACCTGCACCTCAGCAAGCGGCTGTAATTCTCATGGCGATCAGGTCTTCACGCCTTCGATGACCTCGCCGAAGCGCTCCCACGTCTTGCCGTTCCATTTCTGAAGCTGCATCGCCTGGATCGGGTGATAATTCGTGGGACTGGTGGTGACCTTAATGCCGGGAAGCAGGACGGGAACCTCCATCGGCTGGATGGACGTTGCCTGCTTCATGACGTTCTCACGCGAGAAGTCGCCATTGCAGGCCTCCAGCACGTGATGGATCACCTTGCTGGCCAGGTAGCCATAGACGTAATTGTTGTCGGTCAGGTCGGCGCCGGGCATGTTCTTGGCCATGAAACCGCGCCATTCGTTCATGCCGGCATCGTTGGCCCACGCGCTGTCCGTGTTGTCCTTCAAATAGCCGCTGGTGACGATGCCGATGCCGTTCTCGGCGCCAGCCGGCTGCATGACCGATCCCGCCGAGATCGACACGTTGGTCATGAAAAACATGGGCTTCCAGTTGAGCTCATGGACGCCACGAATAGCCTGTGCTGCGGTCTTCGGTGCCGCCGCGACGATCAGGACGTCGGCGCCGCTGCTCTGCAATGACGTCAGCTGTGAAGTGACCGTGGGATCGGTGGCCTCATAAGACGCCGTTTTCACCACCAGCTTGTCCCAGTCATTCCCCAGAGTGTCCCGCACACCCGTCAGGTAGTCCTTCCCGAAGTCGTCGTTCTGATACAGAAAAGCGATCTTCGGCTGCTTGTTCTGAGCGAGGATGTATTTGGCGTAGATCTGTGCTTCCGTGCGGTAGCTGGGCTGCAGACCAATTGTCCATGGGAACTGCTTGTAATTTCCCCATTTGTCGGCGCCGGTCGCGACGAAAAGGTGGGGCACCTTGTGCTGGTTCAGATAGCGCTCGATCGCCGAGTTCGTCGGCGTCCCCAGTGTCTGAAACACGAAATCCACCTGCTCTTCCTCGACCAGCCGGCGGATGTCCTCGACGGTCCGCGGAGGCAGGTAGCCATCGTCCAGGGAGATGAAGTTGATCTTCCGGCCGGCGATGCCGCCCTGATCGTTCAGCATCTTGAAATAGGCCGTCTCGGTCTTGCCGATCGCCCCGTACGACGACGCCGGCCCGCTGTACGGCATGGTGTTGCCGATCTTGAGTTCGGTCGCGGTGACGCCCGGGGTTGCCTGGGCCGATGCCCGCCGCACGCCCGCCGGTAGCGTCAGCGCACCGGCGCCGCCGGCCAAAATGCCTCGACGTGTGATCATGCCTTATCGTCCTCCCTCACTTCGGTCGGCACCGTATGGTTTATCCGGACCGTTCCCGGCACAGTGTGACGGGGGCGCACTCGGCGCGCAACAGGGGCGAGGTCGCGCGAGGTGGCGCGTCGAAGTGCGTGAATCTCGCCCCGAGATGCTTTGACCAAGGAATGCGAATGGCCAATCAAGCAGCCTACGAAGCTTTCCGCGACCTGCATGCGGGTCCCGCCGCGTTCGTCATGCCCAATGCGTGGGACGGCGGCTCAGCGGTGCTGCTGAAGCAGGCCGGGTTCCGCGCATTGGGCACCAGTTCGGCGGCGATTGCCTGGGCGCTCGGCCGGCAGGACGGCCGGCACTCTGTCAGCCGTCAGGAAGCGATCGACAACGGCGTGCTGCTGCACGGTTTGACCGGACTGCCCGTGAACGGCGATCTGGAGGACGGCTTCGGACCGGATCCGGAGGATTGCGCTGCCACGGTCGAGGCCGCGATCGCGGCGGGCCTCGCCGGCCTTGGGATAGAGGACACAACTGCCGATCCGGCGCACCCCATCCACCATTTTGATGCCGCAGTGGCACGCGTGCGGCGTGCAGCGCAGGTTGCGCGCGGACGTATCGTTCTGACCGGGCGGACCGATAACTTTCTGTTCGGACGCACTGATCTGGATGACACCATCCGCCGCTTGGTCGCTTTCGCCGAGGTCGGCGCGGACGTGCTCTACGCGCCTGCTCTGCCGGACATGGATGCGATCCGCGCGTTGATTCGTGCGGTTGCACCCAAGCCGGTGAACGTGCTGATCGGCCCTCGTTCGGGCGCTGTCCCGCTGGCGGAACTGGAGAAGGCGGGGGCACGCCGCATCAGCCTGGGTGGTGCGTTGTATAGGCGCGCTATGGGCGGGCTGAGCGCGGCTGCTCGGAGTTTGCTCGCGGGCGATATTGGTGCAGCACTGGCCGGTGCTGTGCCCGGCGGAGATATGGCAGCTCTTCTTCCGTCCGCGTAAGCCGAGCAATCAACTCCGGGGAGGTGCCAATATGGCCGAACAGTATCCTCTTCGGCGGGGCGGGCCCATAGCTACGACCCAGAGAAGTCCGGCTAAGCCTCCACCACTAATTGCGGGAATACTCACGGCAAGGGCTTCACCTCTGACCGTTCCATCCGTAACCTTCTTGATAATAATGTAGGGAGATGAACGGGACGACAAAAGTCAAAGATTTCCCCAGAATCACAAAAATCAACGGCCTGGTTGGGAGTCATTTTGCAAGCCGCAGATCTTTGCCAATCAGCATCACTTTCACCATTACCAGAGCAATGATGAGGGCAAACTCCTGCGATAAAAGAGCGATTTCATATTGGTGATCGTTACGATCAGCATCGAGAGAATTGACATCTTATGAACGTCACATCATAGTCGAGGGCCGCCTCAAAGAGGGCCTTACGACCCTTGAAGATCTGCCGCGACATTACGGCAGGTCCGGGAGACTGTCCGACGGATTGAGTGGCGTGCAATGATGAAGCAGAAGCGCTTAGTTCGCGACTTATCCACCTGTTGATGCGAGTTAAAGGACATGGCCGAACGTAACAGCGAGGCAAGCCCGATTGACAAAGCTTCCGCAGGGAACGAGCGTGATCCGATTGCCTCTGAAATGAAGCCGGCTCAGGTAGATTCAGATCCTTCGTCAATCCCACCGGCGCGTCGAAAATTCGCGCAAAAGCGACCATTGCTGCTCGGAGCGCTGGGCGCTCTCATCCTGGCCGCCATTATCGTGTTTGGTATTCCCACGATCCGGTTGGCGCTCAACACGGTATCGACGGACGATGCATACGTGAACGGCCACGTGACGTTCGTTGCCCCGCGTGTCCGGGGCCACGTCGTCCGGGTACTGGTGGACGACAACAACCGCGTGCACAAGGGAGATATTCTCGTCGAGCTGGACAAGGAACCTTATCAGGACGCCGTTGCTGTGAGCAAAGCGGCCGTCGACACCGCAAAGGCGAACCTGCTGGTGGCCATGTCCACGGCTCGGGGTATCGAAGCGGAGGCCAGAAGCCAGTTCTGGAAATTGCAGAACACCGTTGAGGACGTCGGAAACCAAGTAGCCCTGCTCCGTGCTCGGGTTGCCGCCTTCGATAAGAGTAAAGCCGCGTTGACGCTGGCCCAGCTTGATTTCGATCGGGCAAGCCAATTGGTGGCAACGGATGATGTGAGCCGCTCAGTGTTCGACCAGCGGCAAGCGGCATTACTGACCGCCCGAGCAGAAGTCACCCAAGCGCTGGCCGATGTCTACCAGGTCCGCGCCTCTTTGGGATTGCCGGCGGTACCCGACGGTGGAGATCTCGCTGCAGTGCCCCCCGATATCGATCAGAACTTTTCTTCCGTCCGTCAGGCGCAGGCAGACCTGATTCAGAGTTCGGCTCAGCTGGGCATCGTGCATTCGTACGACCAGACACCGAATCAGATGCTCGAGCAATTCGAAAAGCTGGGCGATATCGATCAGACGTTCGCTCGGTACGCGGCGAGTGCTCCCGCCGTGAAGGAAGCCGAGGCGAAGCTCGAAGCGGCCAACCGTGATCTTGCCCAAGCCGAGTTGGACCTCCGATACTGTGACATCGTTGCGGAGATTGACGGCGTCGTTACCAGCCGCAATGTCAATCCGGGCGACGATGTTCAAGTCGGGCAGAGCCTTATGGCGATCCGCTCGCTCCGCGACATTTGGGTTGACGCCAATTTCAAGGAGACGCAGTTGCGCTACTTGCGCATCGGTCAGCCTGCCGATCTGTACGTCGACATGTATGGCGATAGACACGTATTCAAAGGCCGCGTCTCTGGCTTTACCATGGGGACCGGATCAACACTGGCGTTGCTGCCGCCGCAGAATGCCACGGGCAATTTCGTCAAAGTGGTGCAGCGTCTGCCTGTTCGGATTGACGTTGAAGACTATGACCCGGACAAGTACCCGCTGTTCTACGGCGCTTCGGTTGTTCCGTACGTTTATATCCATAAACCGGCGACCGGCCCCGACGCCGGGAAGTTCCTTCAAACCTACGTACCGCAATCGCCAGGCCCTGGTTCGACCGCGACTTCGTCGAGCGCCAAACAGTGACGGCTGCGGCACTTTCTCCTCCGCTTCCCAGATCCAATGTCGGGGGAAGCCCCTGGCTGGTGGCCGCCGTCGTCGTGGTGCCGACTTTTATGGAGGTGCTCGATACCACGATCGCGGTGGTAGCGCTGCGCTATATCGCCGGCGGCCTGTCAGCTACGGTGGATGACGGCGAGTGGGTTATCACTAGCTACCTAGCTGCCAATGCCATCATTCTGCCGATCACCGGATGGTTGTCGGCGCATCTTGGTCGTCGTAACTACTTTCTGCTGTCAATTGCCGTGTTTACCCTCGCCTCGGGACTGTGCGGGATGGCCACTAGCCTCACACAGTTAATCCTGTTCCGCGTGCTCCAGGGCTTGGCCGGCGGCGGTCTGCAGCCATCCAGCCAGGGAGTTTTGCTGGATGCCTTCCCTCGGGAAAAGCAAGGCGTAGCAATGACCCTGTTCGGCTTCGCCGCCCTGATAGCGCCGGTCGTCGGCCCGACTCTCGGCGGCTGGATTACGGATAGCTACTCGTGGCGATGGGTGTTCTTCATCAACCTTCCCGTTGGTCTTCTCGCACTCGCCGGATGCTATGTCCTGCTCCGTGATCCAGACTACCTCGTCGCTCAGCGTGCGGAATTGAGGAAGCGGCCGTTCAGTTTTGACTCGGTTGGCTTGTCGCTGCTGGTCATCGTCGTGGTCTGCTGGGAAGTGATGCTCAGCAAGGGACAGGAGTGGAACTGGCTGGGCGACCCATTCTGGCGTGTCCAGACGCTCGCGGCTCTTTTCGCTGTGGGTTTGATCGGGCTGATAATCTGGGAGTTGCGCCACCCCAATCCCGTGGTCAATCTCCGTCCGTTGGCCGAGCGAAACTTCAGCGCCTGCTGCCTCATCATCTTTTGCGCTTACGCTGTGCTTTACGGTGCCAGCACCTCGTTGCCTGGCCTGCTGCAGTCCCTGTTTGGTTATGATGCGCTGAGCGCGGGATTGGTCATGTCGCCGGCCGGATTCTTCGCTGTCGTCGCAATGCCCCTCGTGGCCCGCACGCTTGGTCGCGGCACCGACGCACGGTGGGTGATGGCCGCCGGCCTCCTGATCATGGCCGCCGGCAACTATTGGATGTCACAGATGAATCTGGACATCAGCCCGAGCCAGGTCGTCTGGCCTCGGGTCGTATTAATCGTGGGTCTTGCGATATGCTTTGTCCCGGCGAATGTAGTGGCCTACCTCTACACTCCACTGGCACTGCGCGGAGCGGCGGTCGGCTTGTTAAGCCTGCTCCGTAACGAGGGAGGTAGCGTCGGCACGTCTTTAGCGCAAACACTCCAGGAGCGCCGCGACCAATTCCATAGCCTCCGGCTCGTCGAATCTCTCAATCCCCTCAATCCGGCTACCAATTCCTTCCTCGATCAGGCTCAGGGGCAGTTTCTTCAGCAAAGCGGCGATCCCGTTGCGGCGCACCAACTCGCCTTGCAGGCGCTCGAGAACCTGCGTCAACAGCAAGCATCCGCCCTTTCCTATTTCGACGTCTTTTGGCTGTTGGCGGTTGTGATGCTCGTGCTCGTGCCTGTGGTTCTGGTTATGAAGCGCTCGGTTGCCGAGAAAGGCACTCGGATCGGAGCCGAATGAAAGATACCTCGGCCGCGACCTTCGCGGCATCCTGATGTTTTTCGGCGGCTTGTACCAGCGCGTGACCGCCTCGAGACTCCTGCATTCCGGGATGGCAGCGCAACACGGGCGGCTACCTGCGCGAACCCAGCGCGCCACTTCAGAGTGGTGAGAATCTCCCTGCATCGCCGTGCCAACTGAACGGCTTTTGCTTCATGCGTGAGGTTTCGTCCGGAAAATTTCTGATCGATCCTCATTGCAATGAAGGCGTAGTGAACCTGGGACATGGTGGCCCATCTGCGGATGACCGGTGGACACGGGCTCACCGTGCCCCACATCGATGAGATGGGTTCTCTCCTCAATTGATCGCCCGCATGCTACCGCTCCCATCCCTTTTCACTAAGGTCCGGCTGGCCCGCGCCATCGCACGTTGGTTGTCTACGCCAGTGAGGTCACTTCGTTCGGGGGATAAAGCCAGGCACGCCAGTCTCCACCACCGTGTTGAACCTCACGTTCGCCGTGATGCCTTCCCGAATCTCCCGCATGGCGTCTTCAGGCAGGGCCGATATCTCGAAGTTCTCTTGGATATGGCGCGGTGTGGTCGAGGTGGTCAGGAAGGCGGTGCCGCGTTGTACGGCCCAGGCCAGCGCGACCTGACCCGGCGTCTTGTGGACGCGTTGGGCAATGCTGGTGATCACAGGGTCATCCAGCATTCTCGGACTCAGGCCGTGTCCCAATGCTGCAAACGCCAGCAGCACAATCCGATGCTCCCGGCAGAAGCCGAGCAGGTCCCATTCGGGGAGGTAAGGATGGGATTCGACCTGCACCACGGCAGGCTTGATCCGCGCAGCCGCAACGACCTCGCGCACCTTCTCCAAGTTAACATCCGACAAGCCGATCGCCTTGCAGCGACCATCATCAACGAGGCGCTCGAGCGCGTGCCACGTCTCGGTCAACCTCACCCCGCTATCATATATCACCTGACCATGCTCATCCCTCGGGTCCTGTTCGTCGCCGGGCAGGAAGGCAAAAGGGGTATGGATGAGGTAGCAATCGGCATAATCGAGCCGCAGTCGCCGGAGACTTGCGTCAAAGGCGGGTCTGACCCGTTCAGGACGGTGATTGGTGTTCCATAGCTTCGTGGTGACGAAGACATCCTCACGCCGAAGCGTCGCCGCCGTGAACGCCTCCTGCATAGCATCACCAACCGCCTCTTCATTGCGATATCGCTCCGCACAATCGAGATGTCGAAATCCTACCTCCAAAGCGCTCTTCGTAGCTTGTTTGGTCGCCAGGGGATCAGGAATCAGCGTGCCAAACCCGACGGCGGGGATCGTGCCGGATCCGTGGGTGAGAGGAATCCTCGTATAGCGAAGCATATCGGAGCTTGCCATGCTCATGCTCCTCACTCGATGGACGCAAGGGCGTGCTGACAGAAAACGGCGACCTCAGCTCGTTCAGTGCGGTCAGATCCGGCTTCAATACTGGGGATAGCCGCACCTACCGCTACCTGCGAAGCTGAGGTACCCTAGCGCCCCCGGCTCGGTTAGGATAGCTCGGAGGGACTCATTCTTTGGCATCGAGCGTTGGAAATCGCCCCGTCGCGCGGGTGGCCGAAATACGCCGATCAGTTCCAGCCACGGCAGCTCCTGCCGCAGTTATCTGCGCCAGGACCCGCGGTTACGGTCCGGTTTGCGGCGGTCAATAACGAATGACCGCAACTAATCACATTTCCCATTAATAAGGATATCTTGCGCCCTCCGACCTATAGCAATCGGTGGCGGATTCAAATGGTTCGGATGGGGTGTCCGCCAACAGCGGAAAATACATTAACAATATCAGATCACTAAGCGATTCCCTTTCATCATCCCACAAATCATCCCGCGCTTAGCCGGCCCATCGGCGAGCACAACGGCGCACAAGCACGCTTGACCGAAGCCGAGTCGCGGGGGTGTGTTCCCTGCCCAGGCTTGCGGAGACGGAAATAATGCGAGAACCATTCAATGAAGGAATTTGGCGACTCGCCTGAGCACGTCGCGTTCCGATTGCGCGAGTGGTTGAGGATCTGTACTGAACCTTCGTCTCATGGACCGGTGAGTCCGCGGTAAACCCGGGATCTTCATATCGTTGCCTCCTAACGGCAAATGCATTCGAGAAGAGAGAGGGGTCGGGCGAAACCTCCTCGTCAAATTCTTCATCCAACACTCGCGCGTCTGCTCTTAATACAAGCTATTCCAAAACCTGAGAGGACCACGGCCGCAAATTTCGGCCCGGCGGCTCAGGAATTGTTCGGCAGGGGCGCGCAGCGAGGTGGTGGCCACGGCCTAGCCTTGCACCTTGATGGATCGTCATTCGGTCGGGTTACAACTGCATCCCCGGCCACCGCCGAGCCATATAACGTAGCTGTACCTCATGCGCGATGGTGTCCCAACACGTGGTGTAGGAGCAGAACTCCTTGGCGGGTTGGACCGCCGTGTCAGGCTGCGATGAGAGGCAGACTGACGCTGAGATCATGGCCCAGGGGAGCGATGGTTTCCAGGGTCATATAGCGGGCACGCTGAACGGCCCATTCATCATTCTGTTCGAGTAGCAGTGCACCAACCAGCCGGGTAACAGCGGCTTCGTTCGGGAAGATACCCACCACCTCGCTGCGCCGCTTGATCTCCCCATTGAGGCGTTCGAGCGGATTGGTGCTGTGTATCTTGGTGCGGTGCTGTGCCGGAAAGCCCATGTAGGCCAGGACATCAGCTTCGGCATGGTCCATCAGGGCGGCGAGCTTGCTGATGCGTGGCCTGGCTTGATCGGCGACCTGTCGCCACTGCTTGCGAGCGGCCTCAGCATCATCCTGGGCAAACGCCGTGCCGATCCACGCCGAGACGATCCGTCGCTGCGTCTTTCCGGCATGCGCCAAGGCATTGCGCATGAAGTGCACGCGACAGCGCTGCCAGGTCGCGCCAAGCACTTTGGCAATCGCTGCTTTCAGGCCTTCATGCGCGTCGGAGATGACCAGCTTGACGCCGCGTAGGCCGCGGCGCGTGAGCGAGCGCAGGAACTCGGTCCAGAACGGCTCGGCTTCGCTGTTGCCGATGGTCATGCCCAGCACCTCGCGACGGCCGTCCGTGTTGACCGCCATGGCGACAATCACGGCCACCGAGACGATATGATGATCACGCCGGGCTTTGACATAGGTGGCATCCAGCCACAGATACGGCCACTCGCCTTCGATCGGACGGTGCAGGAACGTCTGCACCCGCTCGTCGATCTCGGCACAGAGCCGCGACACTTGGCTTTTGCTGATGCCCTCCAGCCCCATCGCCTTGACCAGCTCGTCCACCGAGCGGGTTGAGATGCCCTGGACGTAGGACTCTTGGATCACCGCGGTTAGCGCCTTCTCCGCCATCCGGCGCGGCTCCAGAAAGCCGGGAAAGTAGCTGCCGCGGCGTAGCTTCGGTATGCGCAGCTCCACGGTCCCAGCACGTGTCTGCCAGTCGCGATCCCGGTAGCCGTTGCGCAGGTTGGTCCGATTCTCGCTGCGCTCGCCGTGGCCAGCACCGCACAGAGTCTCGGTCTCCAGTTCCATCAGACGCTGCGCGGCGAAGCCGATCATCTCGCGCAGCAGTGTCGCGTCCGAACCCTTCTCCATCAGCTCGCGAAGGGTGATCATGTCGTCGGTCATCGGGGTGGCCTCCAAGGTCAGAGTTGCGTGTTGCAACCCAACCCTACCCAGGAGCACCACGGTGACCACCGCTGTGGATAAGTGGCCTGCCTACTCCAGACTCTTGGCGGTACTCTTGGCGGTCGCTCCGGCAGGCCACTTACCCACAGCTCCTACACCACGAACTGGGACACGACCTCATGCGCTTCGCGGATGACGCACTCCAATCTCCAATGCGTTCGCCGCCGCATCCACTTCGGCCGCGGGCAATAAGGCATCTCCAGCATGCTCTGATCCTCGACCCCGAGCCGCTTGCGAGCTTTCAGTGACCGTTCGACTGCGCGGTTCTCTGGGGATGCTCGTTGCGAGCGGTACGCGAGACCCCAGGCTTGGCGGCAACCGAACACGGTACTGCCACTGCTCGACAAATAAAGCACGCGCACCCGGCGACTGGTTTTCGGACAGATGAACCACCACCGCAGCCCGCCATAGTTCGGCCGCGTACATTCCAGTCGGATGAGATAATTATTGTCCCTCTTCTCACCACTGCGGTGGATCGTCGTGGTATAGTACAACCGTATCCACGCATCGGCCGGGTCAACAAGGTTGGCGTCATAGCCGATGGTTGCCGCCACCTCTCCCGTACGGGTCAAGGTCCATGTCATCTTGCCGGCAACAAACAACCCTCGACGGAACAGGCCCTGTCGGATGCAGTGCGACAGATCGAGCCTCCAGCGGTCCTCCACCACCGGGCCGCCATCGCGACGGCCAGAGAGCCATCCGCCCATCAGCCATCCTGTTCCATGGGAGTGCGCGAAAGATTTCCCGAAATCATCAGGCTAACCCGCCTTAGTGTGTACACGCTCTGCGACATTCCTGCCAACTTTGAGGGGCGCCCCCGATCAATGGCATCAATGACAGTGGGCAATTGATTGGCACATTTCGCGGTGTACCTGAACCGTCTGTCCTTTTTGGCGACTACAGCGGGCCTATTGTTGACAGGCTTAAATAAGCTAGCGCCTTTTGGTGTTGCGGGGCGACTTATTAGCACTACTTTGGCACTTGTACGACCACAGAGCGGTTCTGTAGGCATTGCCAAGTTAGTCGCGGCTGGCGTCGCGAGGGCAGGTCGGCGAAGCTGACCAGATGACACCAGGGCCCAGTTCATATCGTCGCCACCGCTTCCCGGCCGAGATCATCAGCCACGCCGTGTGGCTGTATCATGTGTTCAGCCTCAGCCTGCGCGACGTCGAACTGATCTTGGCCGAGCGTGGCGTGCTGGTTACCCACGAAAGCATCCGGAACTGGTGCCGAAAGTTCGGCCCCGAGTTTGCCAAACGGCTACGCCGCCGCCGACCGCAGCCTGGGGACACCTGGCACCTCGATGAAGTGTTCGTTCGGATCCGAGGTGTGCTGCATTATATCTGGCGTGCCGTGGATCAGCACGGGGTCGTGCTGGACATTCTAGTGCAGGAGAAACGGGATGGGGCGGCCGCCAAGCGCTTCCTCAAGCGCCTGCTGCGAGGCCTGCAATACAAACCGAAGCGCCTCGTCACCGACGGTTTGCGGAGCTATGGCGTTGCGCACCGCACCCTCCTGCCCGACATCAAACACCGGACCAGCCGCTACCTGAATAACCGAGCAGAAACCTCACACCGCCCAACGCGACGGCGGGAGCGGCAGATGCAGCGGTTCAAGTCACGCGACCAGGCACAGGACTTCCTCTCGGCACACGCCGATCGAATGGAAGGCGCCTGTGTATCACACGCTGCATCATATCCTGACGAACCCGTGTTGAGTTTCATCGAGAACTGACCCACCAGGTGGCAAATTTCCACTGAGAATTGACCCATGTTTTGACCTCGCCCCGGCTGTTTTCAGCGGGGTCCACGGGAGTGATAAGCATGGAGTTACTGAGCGTGATCCGTCGCTGGGCGCTTCGAGACCAGCTTTCGATACGGGAGATCGCCCGCAGGACTGGGCTATCGCGGAACACCATCCGCAAATACTTGCGGGGCGACGTGGTGGAACCGGCCTTCAAGGTGCCGGAGCGGCCCAGCAAGCTGGACGCGTTCGCCGAGAAACTGTCGGCCTGGCTAAAGCTAGAGAGCGGCAGGCCGCGCAAGCAGAGGCGGACGATCAAGCGGTTGCATGCGGATCTGGCCGCCCTCGGGTTTGAAGGTTCATACGGCCGTGTTGCGGCGTTCGCCCGCACCTGGAAGGAGCATCGGCAGCGGGAGCAGCAGACGACCGGCCGCGGGGCCTTTGTTCCGCTGATTTTCCAGCCGGGCGAAGCTTTCCAGTTCGACTGGAGCGAGGAGTGGGCCGTTATCGGCGGCGAACGGACCAAGCTGCAAGCTGCGCACTTCAAGCTTTGCTACAGCCGCACCTTCATTGTCCGGGCCTATCCGCTGCAGACGCACGAGATGCTGTTCGACGCGCATCATCATGCGTTCCGGGTGCTTGGCGGCGTGCCGCGCCGCGGCATCTACGACAATATGAGAACGGCTGTTGACCAAGTTGGCGTCGGCAAGAAGCGCCAGGTCAATGCACGCTTTGCCGCGATGGCCAGCCACTACCTTTTCGATGCTGACTTTTGCAATCCGGCCTCAGGCTGGGAGAAGGGTCAGATCGAGAAGAATGTCCAGGACGCGCGTCATCGGCTGTGGCAGACCATGCCGCGTTTTGTGACGCTGGCTGACTTGAACGACTGGCTGGAACAACGCTGCCAAGCGCTATGGCGCGAGATTCCACACGGCAGCCAGCAAGGCTCGATATTCGATGCGTGGCAAAGTGAAGTCGGATGCCTGATGGCCGTTGGCAGACCGTTCGATGGTTTTGTTGAATACGGCAAACGCGTTTCGCCCACCTGCCTCGTTCACTTTGATCGCAACCGCTACAGCGTGCCCGCGTCCTTCGCCAATCATCGCGTCAGCTTAAGGGTTTATCCAGGCCGCGTCGTTGTCGTTGCCGAAGGGCAAGTCATCTGCGAACACGCGCGGCTCATCGAGCGGTCGCATCATCTGCCCGGCCGCACCATCTATGATTGGCACCACTATCTCGCGGTGATCCAGCGCAAGCCGGGAGTCTGCGTAATGGCGCGCCGTTCGCCGAATTGCCGGAAGCGTTCAAGCGGCTGCAACAGCACCTTCTCAAGCAGCCCGGAGGCGACCGGGAGATGGTGGAGATTCTTGCCCTCGTCCTGCACCATGGTGAAGATGCGGTGTTGTGTGCCGTCGAACTGGCGCTGAGTGATGGAGCGCCGACAAAGACGCACGTGCTGAACATGTTGCACCGGCTGATCGACGGCAAATCCACGGCCACAGCAATGATCGCGGCTCCGCAGGCCTTGGCCCTGGACCGGGAGCCACGTGCCGACGTCGAACGCTACGATGCCCTGCGCGAGAAGCTACAGGAGGCCCGCCATGCGTCATGATCCGGCCGGGGCGGCGATTGTCGTGATGCTGCGCGGCCTGAAGATGTTTGGCATGGCGCAAGCCGCGGGCGAGCTGATGGAGCAGGGCGCGCCAGCGTTCAATTCGGCCGTCCCCATTCTCTCACAGCTGCTCAAGGCGGAAACCGCCGAGCGCGAGGTTCGATCGGTTGCCTACCAGCTGAAGGCGGCGCGCTTCCCCGTCTACAAGGATCTGAGCGGTTTTGATTTTGCGTCCAGCGAAACCAATGAAGCCCTGGTGCGCCAGCTTTACCGGTGTGAGTTCATCGAAAACGCCGACAACGTGGTCCTCGTCGGCGGTCCGGGCACCGGCAAGACCCACATCGCCACGGCGCTTGGCGTGCAGGCGGTTGAACACCATCGCAAAAAGGTTCGGTTCTTCGGGACCGTCGACCTGGTCAATGCGCTGGAGCAGGAGAAAACTCAGGGCCGATCGGGTCAGATCGCGGATCGGCTGATGCGGTGCGACCTCGTAATGCTCGATGAATTGGGCTATCTGCCGTTCAGCCCCTCCGGCGGCGCGCTGCTTTTCCACCTGCTGAGCAAGCTTTACGAACGGGCCTCTGTGGTCATCACCACGAACCTGAGCTTCAGCGAATGGGCTGACGTGTTCGGCGACGCTAAGATGACGACCGCCATGCTCGACCGCCTCACCCACCACTGCCACATCGTGGAAACCGGCAATGACAGCTTCCGCTTCAAAGCCAGCTCGGCCGCCAACAAGGGCCGAAAGGAAAAGGCCAAGAACTTGACCCCGGTATGACCCGCAAACCATAAATTCACCCGGGTCAGTTCTCGGTGGAAAACCCGGGTCAGTTCTCAGCGAAAATCAACACATAGTGCTCTCCCTGTCCGATGCCTCAGCACGGGCGGCGGCGGTTGCCACGAATCCCAATAATGGCGGCGAACCTAGCTAACCCTTGTCCTGGCAGTATTACTAACAATATAGCCGACAATGCTACCCGCACCCCAGACCGCTCCGACACCCTTCGACACGGTCCAGCATCGTCCCGGGCCGAACCCGATCCCCCGCCCACGAACTCGGCTACACCCCTTCAACGGCCTCGAGCCAGCCCGCCAGCCGAGCCTGATGCCCGCAAAATCTTTGCTGAGATTCTACCGAGACGATTCGCCTCCAGCACCCAGTACACGCAACGAATCCCATTCCATGGCCCGTGAGATCGAATACACAAAAATGAGAACTCTCGGGAGACACTTTCGGGCCGCGGCCACGGGCACCTGGCACCCGCGTCTCCCCAGCTCATCCCATGCCATGACGCACCAGACTCGAAATCATTAAACTGAGACAGACGCGAGACACATCCCCACCGCCAGCCCCCGGCCGGAAGCCCTGCCGCCCACGCCCGTGGCTCTGAACACCGATCCCACGCTAACCTCCCGACCCGTCGGAGACCCGACGCTCCGAAAGACAGCAGCCCCTGATGGACCAAGCCCTCCAGATACCCCACCGGACAGCGCACCGGGCCATGATCTACATCCCCGGCGGCACCTTCCGCATGGGATCGGACGACCACTACCCCGAGGAAGCGCCCACCCATCGCGTCTCGGTGGACGGCTTCTGCATCGACACCACGCCGGTCACCAACAAGCACTTCGCCAAGTTCGTGCAGGAGACAGGTCACGTGACCTTCTCGGAAACCGTGCCCGACCCGAAGAACTACCCCGGCGCCCTGCCGCACATGATCTTCGCCGGATCGCTCGTCTTCATGCAGACCAGGCATCCGGTCGATTTGCGCGACTGGACCCAGTGGTGGACGCTGATGAAGGGCGCCAACTGGCGCCATCCCTACGGGCCGAAGAGCACCCTCAAAGGACTGGAGAATCACCCGGTCGTGCACGTCACGTACGGTGACGCGCTCGCCTACGCCACATGGGCCGGGAAAGAACTACCGACCGAAGCCGAGTGGGAATTCGCCGCCCGCGGCGGGCTGGACGGCACGGAATACGCCTGGGGCGATGAATTCATGCCCGGCGGCCGCGCCATGGCGAATACCTGGCACGGCGAATTTCCCTACCAGCGCAAGGCCGGCTTCCGCCGCACCTCACCGGTCAAATCGTATCCGCCGAACGGCTATGGGCTGTACGACATGATTGGTAACACCTGGGAATGGACCGTCGATTGGTGGTCCACGAAGCACACAGCCGACGCAGCGAAAGCGTGCTGTGTCCCGCAAAATCCCCGCGGCGGAGCGGAAGCCCTCAGCTACGACCCTGCTCAGCCCGACGTTAAAATCCCGCGCAAGGTCATCAAGGGCGGTTCGCATCTCTGCGCGCCGAGTTATTGCCGGCGTTACCGTCCCGCGGCGCGGCACGCCGAGGCGGTTGATACCTCAACGAGCCATGTCGGATTCCGCTGCATCATCCGAGAAGGGAAAGGCGGGTAACGACGCCGCTCTTCGGATCTTATGGCTTCGGTGGCAGTGGCTGGGCCGTCACACCGCCCTGGAATCCTTGCAGCGTCCATTCGTACGCAGCCGTGCCAATGCGGAATTCACCAAGGCGGGGGGAGGCCAGGTCGAGGATGTCGACGATAACCAGCGTCCACATCACCGTGAGTGCAAGAACGAGCATGCGGACGGGCTTACTGGTTAGGCCCAGCTGGATATCCAAGCGCCGCCATCGACAGCAAGGTCAGCCCGAGCAGGAGCCAAATCAGTTGTGGCGGGAGCTTGAACTCATAAGCGAAGCGCTCGGCGGTGGTCATATCGAAGACGTCGTTCAGAGAGGCCTGGAGAGCAGTGGACACGGGATTCGGCTGATCACGCACGATCCCGGCCACATATCCCCACATTTTCGATTGCATCGCGTTCGTACGCTGGTTCAGTTGATCGAGGGTGGCACGATCACGCCCAGCCTGAACGAATTCGATCCGGAGTTTCGTATAGTCCACCAGGAGCTTGGCAATCTCCGCCCCTCGCGGGTCTTGGATGGCCTCCGCGCGCAGCCATGCCGTACCAATCGCGTTGGCCTCTTGCAGCGATCCGCTACGCCGTTCGTCAAAGCGGCTGTTGGCAAAGGACAAGGTCAGGGCAAGAACGAAGGCGAGCAGGGCGAGCATCCCGCCCACGACAACTCCGACACCTTCGACATGGCCTTCCATGCGGCTGCGCTGACGGCGCCCGAACCACTGGCCGATCTCCTCCGCAATAAGCTGCAAGAAAAACAGCAGCACGGCGAAGGCCACAAGGCTGAAGTCCGCGAGTGCAGCCAGAACCGTCATTGCGTCTCTCCACCGCCCGGTCGGACAGCGCGCCTAACTGTTGCCCAGATAGTGCTATTAACGATATGATGCCGCCCTCCGCCTCTGACGACTTCACCCAGGCCCCTATGTTGATCAATTCTACCGCCGCCGGAGTCTCATTTCTTGATCTTGAATCTCGTGAACAGAAAACTGAGATTCTGTCGAGACGGCGGCGCACGCAGCTAAACCGCTCAGCCAGAGTGCACCTGATGCCTTATCGCCCCACCGGCTCGAGCCGCTGATCCGCCATTGCCTCCACCCGCACGCACGCTGCCGACCGGTCCGGCTCAACCAGCCGCAGCGGTGGCGGCGCCTCGACACAACGAGGCAGCGCCACCGGACACCGGTCGGCGAACTTGCAACCGCGCTCGACCGAGGCGCCGCGGATCGCCGGCGGGCGCTCGGCCGGCCAGTTGCGCGAGGTACTGACCCGCGGAATCGAGCTGATCAGCAATTGCGTGTACGGATGGCGCGGGTCCTTCACCACCCGCTCCACATTGCCGGACTCTGCTACCGCCGCGCGGTACAGCACCAGGATCGAATCCGCCACCTGGTACGCGGTGGCCAGATCATGCGTGATGTACAGGATTGAAATCCCCAGCTCGTCGCGCAGCCGCCGCAGACTCCCCAGGATGGTCGCACGCAGTGACGCATCCACCATCGAGACCGGTTCATCTGCAACGATCAGCTTGGGACGCAGCAGCAGAGCGCGTGCCACCATGATACGCTGACGCTGCCCGCCCGAAAGCTGGTGCGGATACCGCCCCAAAATCTCCTCCGGCCTCAATCCCGTCGCCCGCAGCGCCTGCTCTATCAGCTCGCGCCTCTCTCCGCGCGATCGTGCCAGACGAAACTTCCGCACGGGCGTGGTCAGCACGTGGTCCACCCGGTAGAACGGATTGTACACCTCGTACGGATCCTGGAAGATCGCCTGCACGTCGTGCAGAAACTGCGTGCGATCCGCGCCACTCAGCGATCGCAGGTCGTTGCCCTTGTACAGCACTGCCCCATCGGACGGTTCGATCAAACCCAGTAGCAGCCGTGCCAGCGTGGTCTTGCCGCTGCCGGATTCACCCACCACGGCAGTGATCAGCGGGCGCTCCGGATCGATCACGAAGGAGAAAGGTTCAAGCGCAACCTTGCGCTCACGGCCCAGCACGCCGGTGCTGAACGCCTTCGACGCCTCGCGAAGTTCAAGAAGCGCTGTCATGCGTAATGGCAGGCCGCAAAGGTTTCCGGGCCAAGCTGGCGCACCGCCGGCTTTTCCGCGCGGCAGCGGTCCGTCGCATTGGGGCAGCGCGGGTGGAACGCACATCCGGGCGGCAGATCGCGCAGGATCGGTGCGAGGCCGGGAATGCCGCGCAGCGTCCCGCGATCTTCCAGCGACGGCAGGCTCTCGATCAGCATCCGTGTGTAAGGGTGCCGAGGCGCGGCGATGATCTCGGCAATCGGTGCAACCTCCACCAGGCGTCCGGCATACATGATGCCCAGCCGGTCCACGAACTGCGCCATCAATCCCATGTCGTGGCCGATCAGGATCACCGCGGCGCCGAGGTCGCGCTGGACCCGGCCGAGCGTCTCCATGATCTGCCGCTGCACCACCACATCCAGCGCACTGGTCGGCTCGTCGGCGATGATGACTTTCGGGCGCAGTGAGATGGCAATCGCGATGCAGGCGCGCTGCTTCATCCCGCCGGAAAGCTCATGCGGGTAGCGGTTGGCGGTCTCGGGCGGCAGACCCACCTGCACAAGCAGGGCAGAGACCCGGTCATGCAACGCGCGACGCGATGGGCGCAGGCCGTGATCCCCCAGCGCGTCGGCAATCTGATCACGGATACGAGCAACGGGGTTCAGCGAATTCATCGATCCCTGCGGCACCATCGCGATGCCCGCGAGCCGGAGCTTGCGCTGCTCCTCCCGCGACAAGCGGGAGATGTCGCGGTCCTCCAGCCACACCGCGCCGCCTTCGATCCGTCCGGGTGGCTTGATCATACGCAGAATGGCCAGCGACATGGTGGACTTGCCGGAACCGGACTCACCCGCCAGGCCGAAGCGCTCGCCGGGACGCAGGGTGAACGACACATCGTCCACCGCCTTCACCACACCGAGCGGATGGTCATAGGCGACGTGGAGCGATTCGACTCGCAGCAGCGCGTTCATACCGAGCGTCGCAGCCGCGGATTGGCGATCTCGTCGAGCCCGACCGTCAGGAAGAACAGGCCAAGGAACACCATCAGGATCACCACCAGCGGCGCCGTCCACCACCACCACCAGCCGTTGATGATCGCGGCATTGAAGAACACCCAATACAGCGTCATGCCGATCGTCGGTGCGTCGATCGGCCCCAGGCCCAGCACCTCCAGCCCAACAGACGCCAGGATCGCGGCGGACACGCTACTAACGAGCGTGGCCGCGAGATACGGCAGCAGGTTGGGCATCAACTCGCGGAAGATGATCTCCGGCCCGCGCATGCCGTTCAGTCGTGCGATCTCCACATAACCGCGCTGTCGCAAAGTCAGAACCTGGGACCGGATCTGCCGCGTTGGACTGAGCCAGGACAGTGCGGCGATGACCAGCGCCATCTCATTCACCGTCATTGTGCCCTTAATGGACACGGCGATGATGATCAGCACCAGCAGCGCCGGCACCGTCAGGCCGATATCGGCGATGCCGCGGATGATGGTATCGACGGCGCCGCCGTAATACGCGGCGGTGAACGCCAGGATGGCGCCGATGCCGACGCCGACGAACCCGGCGATGAAGCCGATGCGCAGGGTCATCGGCGTGCCGACGACCATGACGGCGAGCAGATCGCGGCCCTGACGGTCGGTGCCGAACGGATAGTCCCAGGACGGGGGCTGCAATGGCGTCACCGACAGTGGCTGCGCGTTCGACGTATCCACCACGAAAGCGCCGACCACCATGAACACCACAAGGATGCCGAGCAGGATCAGCCCCACGACCAACGACGTATTGCGGCGCAGATAGGAGCGGATGGGCGAATGGCGGCGCGGCGGTTGCTGCTCGGTCTCGGCGCTCTCGATCAGAAGGAAAGTCTGCGACATGTCAGGTGCGGTGATACGAGATGCGCGGGTCAAGCCAGGGATAGCAGATGTCGAGCAGGAAGGTAGCAAAGCCGAGCGCGACGATGACGGTGAAGACGATGCCCTGGATCAGGAAGAAATCGTTCTCTTCGATGGCCTCGAACAGCAGGGCGCCGATGCCGGGATAGCCGAAGATCGCCTCAACCAGCACGGCACCAGCGAGGATGTTGCCCAGCGCCAGCGCCAGTCCGGTGGTCTGCGGCAGAATGGCGTTGCGCAGGCAGTAGCGGCTGAAGATCGTGCGCCCTCGCAAGCCCTTGGCCTCGGCGAAGGTCACGTAGTCCTCGCCCATCGTGGTGACCATCATGCCGCGCATCGCCAGCGCCCAGCCGCCGATGGAGACGAGCACGATGGACAAGGCTGGCAACACGGCGTGGCGCAGCACATCGATGATGAAGGTGAAGGTCCACGCCGGGTTGGCGCCCGCGGAATAGCCGCCGAAGATTGGCAGCCACTGAAACTGGAAGGCGAACAGCCACATCAGCACCAGGCCGAGCAGAAAGAAGGGTATGGCGTGCAAGGCCCACAAGGGCGGCATGAGCCAGGTCAGCCAGCGCGGTGCGCCGGGCCAGGCGAGCAGCGCACCCAGGATAGTGCCGGCGGCGAAGGAGAACAGGGTCGTCAGGCCGAGCAAGCAGATGGTCCAGGGCAGAGCCTCACCGATCATGCCGACGACGGTGCGCGGGTAGTTCGCAATGGAATAATTCAAATCACCATGCGACACCTGCTCCAGATAAGTCAGGTACTGCCTCCACAGCGGCTTATCGAGGCCGAACTTGGCCTGATACTGCTTCACCATGTCCTCGATCCCACCCTGCACGTATCCGCCGAGCGCGGCCTGTTCGAGCAGTTTGGTGCGCACCGGATCCTGGCCGGACAGCTTGGGCAGGAAGAAGTTCAGCGTGCCGGCGAGCCAGACGATGATCAGGAAGACCACGAACCGCTTGGCGATGTAGAACGGGTGCATCGGTCGTGCCGGCTACGCGGGTTGCAGGTTCCACAGCACCAACGGGAAGGTCAGGTGCCAGGATGCGCCGTTGATGTAGGGGTTGTCCTGCGTCGGCCAGTTTTTCCAATACGTGGTGTTCATCGGAATCCGGTGATGGTTCTGCACCAGTTGGATATCCGGCAGATCAGGCAGCCAGATCTCCATTGCCGCGCGGAACAGCTCCTTCAGCCGTGCGGTGTTATCGGGGTCGGTGACGTAAACCTCATCCACCAGCTTATCGAATTCCGGGTTCTTCCAGTGGGAGAAGTTGACCAAGTGCCCGCCGGGCACGGCGATGCTCTTGCTCTGATAGAGTCGCATCGTGTCGTACGGCTCGCGGATGCTTCCGCCATGGCCGTAGATAGACCCGACATAGTCGCCCTTCTGGAACCGGTTATTGAAGTCGGGCGGGAGAGCCAAAGATGCGTCGACGCCGTGGCGCTTCAGCATCTCCGACACCACCGGTCCGAGGGCGGCGCCGAATGTCGCGGTGCTGATGATCGGCACGGCCAGGGGCTTCCCGTCCGTGCCAACCCACTTGCCGCCCTGCTTTTTGAAGCCCTTGGCCTGCAGCAGCGCATCACCCTTCTTGGGATCGTATTCCAGGGTGTCGTATTTGATCAGCAGGTCCTTCACCGCATCGAAATACGGCAGCAGCGGCTTGTAGGGCGGCATCGGCAGCGCCGATACCTGCGACGCGCCGAGGAATCCGACCTGCACCACCTGGTCACGGTCGATATAATGGCTCAGTGCCCAGCGCACGTCTTTGTCGTTCAGCGGTGCCACATCGTTGTTCACGTACAAACTGATCGGCCACCAATCCACATAGCCGTACGGCGGCTTGCGCCCGGTATGAGTGATGATCTTCGGATTGCCGCGGAAAATCGTCGGGAACGTCGCCGGCAGCATGTCATAGGCAGTATCGGTTTCGTTCGTGATCACCGCTTGCGCCGTCTGCTGCTCACCCGCGTTCGGCAGCCATACGCTGCGCAGGATCTGCGGCATGGGCGCAAGCCCACGCTCGGCGGCCCACCAGGTTGGCCGTCTCTCGAACACCTTGGCTGCCAAACTGGCGTCCACCACCTTCCATGGCCCCGTGGTGACCGGCCAACCCTTGGAAAGATCGAAGTGCTTGAAGCTGGTCCAGTCCTGGCCCTCGAAGATATGCTTCGGAACGATGTAAACGCCGATGTCGTATTTGTAGGTGGCAAAGAAAAAGAACCGCGGGGACGGAATCTTGAAATTCAGCACCACGGTATTCGGGTCCGGCACAGTCGCCTGATCGAGCGACTGGTTGACGTCCACACCCCATTTCACCTTGGGACCAAGATCACGCAGGGTGTTGAAGGTGTAGGCGACGTCCTCGGCGCTGAAGGGCTGGCCGTCGCTCCAGGTGATTCCCTGGCGGGTCTTGATCGTCAGTTGCTTGAAATCGGGGGTGAACTGATAGCTCTCCGCCAACCACGGATACATCTTGTCCGCAAACGCGCTGTAATAGGCCAGCGGTTCGTAGATCAGGTTCGGCCCGTTCTGATGGTTCGAACCGATCGCGTAGGCATTCCACAATTCGTAATCCACCCAGCGGCCATCGACCGCGCCGTTCTTGATCAGGATCAGGGTGCGGTTCCGGGGAATGGCGGATTGCTGCGCCTGCGCGCCTGGAACAGGCAGGAGCGCAGCAGCCCCTGCCGCGGCCGATGAGAGCAGAAGGCCGCGGCGGGGAAGCGTGGGCATGGTCACGCCGGCTGCACGTTCCACAGCACCATGTTGAAAGTCAGGTGCCAGGAGGCGTTGTTAACGTAAGGGTTCGACTCGCCACCGTAATTCTTCCAGCGCGTCTGGTTCAACGGGAGGCGGTGGTAATTCTGCACGAGCTGCACGTCGGGTAGGTCGGGCAACCAAATCTCCATGGCCGAGCGGAACAGCGTCTTGAGCTTGGCGACATCGTTCGGGTCGGTGACGTACACCTCATCGACGATCTTGTCGTACTCCGGGTTCTTCCAGCGGCTGAAGTTGGCTGCATGTGCGCCGGGTACGGCGATGCTCTGGCTTTGATACAGGCGCATCGTGTCGTACGGTTCGCGGATGCTGCCGCCATGGCCGTAGATTGAGCCGGTGTAGTCGCCCTTTTGGAACCGGTCATCGAAATTGGGTGGCAGTGACATCGTGGCGGCGATGCCGTGCCGTTTCAGCATCTGTGTGAGTACCGGACCCATCGCCGAACCGGATGCGCCGAAGCCGATCACATCAAGCGTAAAGGGCTTGCCTTCCGGCGTTTCCCACATCTGCCCTTTCTTCTTGTAGCCCTTCGACTCCAGGAGTTTGTCCCCCTTCTTCGGGTCGAACTCGATGGTGTTGTACTTTACGAGTAGGTCTTTGACCGCATCGAAATAGGGTTTCAGCGGCGGGTAGGGCGGCATGGGCAGCGTGGAGACCGTCTCCGCACCTAGATACGCAACCTCGATAATCGTCTTGCGGTCGAGGTAATAACTGACCGCCCAACGGATATCCTTGTCGTCGAAGGGCTTGCCCTCGTTATTGAGGTAGAGCGAGATCGGCCACCAATCGACATAACCCCATGGCGGCTTCTGGCCGGACCAGGTGGTGACCTTGTGGTTCTGCTTGATCACGGTCGGGAAGGTCGCGGGCTGCAACGGCCCGCCAAAATCCGACGTATTGGTGATCTGGGCCTGCGCTGTCTCCTGCTCTCCAACCATCGGCAGCCAGATGTTGCGCAGCATCTGCGGCATCGGCGCCAGCTTCATGTCGGCCGCCCACCAGGAATCGCGCCGATCGAAGACCTTCTGCTGCAGCGTCGAACCGGTGACCTTCCACGGACCGGTGGTGACAGGCCATCCTTTCGACAGATCGAAGTGCTTGAAGCTTGCCCAGTCTTGGCCCTGGAAGATGTGCTTCGGCACGATGTAGACGCCGATGTCGTATTTGTAGCTGACGAAGAAGAAGAATCGCGGGGAGGGAATCTTGAAGTCCAGCACCACGGTGTTGGGATCGGTTGCCGTCGCCTTGTCGAGCGCCTGATGCACGTCCATGCCCCATTTGACCTTGGGGCCCAGGTCGCGAAGGGTATTGAAGGTGTAAGCGACATCCTCGGCGCTGAACGGCTCCCCGTCGCTCCATTTGATGTTCGGCCGAGTCTTGATGGTCAGTTGCTTGAAGTCCGGGGTAAACTGGTAGCTCTCGGCCAGCCACATGTACCAGTTGTCGGCAAAGGCGCTGTAATAGGCCAGCGGCTCGTAGATCAGGTTCGGGCCGTTCTGGTGGTTAGAGCCAATGGCATACGGATTCCACAGTTCGTAATCGACCCAGCGTCCGTCGCGGCTGTTGATGCCGATTAGTACCAGGGTCTTGTCGCGTGGCACGCTGGGCATCGATTGAGCCTGGGCCTGGACCACGGTGGCGGGCAGCATGGCGGCGGTTGCAGCAGCCATGCCGCCTTTGACGATGGCGCGCCGGCCGACACGCGGCAGGTGCAAGTCGCTGGTCATCTGCGTTTCTCTCCCCTGGCCTATTCGGCCGGACGTTGGTTGTTCCAGTGCGCGGGAGCATCGCCGCGCAGCAGCCGAAGTCAAGTGAGGGTGAGTTCAGGGCGAAGGCAGTGCGGGAACAGCGAAAATCTGCCCGGGATAGATCCGGTTCGGATCGGTGATGTCGTCGTGATTGGCGGCGTAGATCACGGTATACCGGATGCCCTTGCCGTAGGTCCCTCTGGCAATCCGCCACAAGGATTGCCCTGGCTGCACGATCACGCTGTTGGCCGAGGCGAGCGTGCGACCGGGTTCAGCCTCCCGGCCGAATGGAAGTTCGATGCGGGCGATGACCTTACCGGTCGGACCAAGCTGATCGAGACGAAGCATGTGCCGGCCGGGCTTTATGGGGATGCTCGGCGTCAGGTTCCAGGCACCATCCTTCGATACTGGCGCGTCACCCGCATGGGCATTGTCCACGTAAGCGCGGATCGTGGCTTTAGGCGGCGCCCGACCGGCGAGGCGGACATCGCCCGTTTCTCCGTAATCCAGCACCTGCAACGCCAGCTTGTCACCATGGCCGGACCCCGGAATTTGCAGGATGCGCGGCGGAGCAGCCGGCGTGGTCAGCACCGCAAGCGGCGTGGCAGGCTGGGTTTGCGGCGAGGGTGACGGAACCGCCAGCACCACCTGTTGCTCCGACTGCTTTCCGTCCGGTCCCGCAACCGTCAGCATGCCAGTACCCGGGCGGCAGCGGGGCGGATGGGATCAGCACCCACGTACCATCGGAGCTGGCACGGGCTGTGCCGATCTCCCGCTGGCCTTCGCGCACAGTCACGGTCGTGCCCGGCGCAGCCCGGCCGGCGATGACGGCTTGGCCCTCGGGGGTCACGCGGACGACGTCGAAGCTAGGTCTTGCCGGAGTCGTGGGAACTGGAGCTGGTGTGGCTGCAGGCGCGGACGCAGGCTGGGGCGGCGGGAGCCGTGGCTACGATGTGAGGAGGTGCGGGCGCTGAGACGGGGGCGGGGCGAAAATAGAAGGCCGCTCCCGCCGCGAGGACCACGCACGAACCGGCGACGGCGAACCATCCCCAGAATGTCGATCGTGGCGCTAACGGCGGCATCGTCCCGGCCCCGTCCTGAACAGAGCACGAACTTTATGCAACCGATTGCGATTGCAAGCAAGATCGGTGGGTGACAGCTGCAGCGAGCAGTAGGACGGAGCTGGCGCTTACCCGCCTTGGGACGTCGGTGGGGTCCGTGACCCTCCCTTGCGCGGCGCCGCCTTCTTCTGGCCTTGGCCCCGCCAGCGATTTAAGTGTGTCGCCTGCAGCTTCTTCCGCAGAAGGTCCCGGATCTCCGGCGACGTCTGAATCTCCCGAAGGATGGCATCGTCTAGGATCGTGAGCTGCTTGTGATCCAGGTCCTCGAGTTCCTCGGGGGTAAAAACGTGGTTCAGACAGCCCACTGGTCAGCCTCCCTCATTGATCGATAGCCGGCCGATTGATCCCCGAACCAATGCCCGATCAGGAGAAAGCGATTGCTGAAGCGCTTTGCTCCGGTCGCTTGGTCATCAGTTCAAGGACGTCTTTGAAGCCGGTTACCATACGGCCGATGTCCCCAGCGGTAAAGAGATTCGTTTTGTAGACGCACGATACCCGGAGTCCCTGCGCACTCTCCCGCAGCATCAGGCCGAGATCGAACCGTCCCGGCGCCATCAGCGGCCCAGTCACATTTGGATTGGCTTCTTCGAATATCAGGCTGTGGCCGGGCCGGTTTATCGGCCACGATGCTGTCTGATGAAACGCGATCAGATATCGAGCAAGCCCAGCGGCCTTCGCTCCCGTCTCCTGCTCAAGCAGATCGGCGAGCGTTTCAAACGGGAATTCCTGATGATCGAATGCCTCCAGGACAGTCGCGCGGACACGATGAAGGATTTCTCCCAAAGACGCGTCATGATCGAGATTAGTCCGCAGGATCAGAAGGTTTGCCAAATTCCCGATCAGCCGGGGCGCGCCAGGACGGATTCGATTGGCGACCAGTGTGGCCACCCGGATGTCTTCCTGCCCATCGTGATGCCGCAGCAGAATTCTTGAACGCCGCGACCAAGCACATGTAGGTCGTGCATCCCTCGCGCAGTGCGAGCATTCTGACGGCTTCGGACAAAGTGACGGGAATTGTGATCTCCCGCCGCTCGGTCCGCACAAGATCGGCTGCGTCCTTCGCTGCCGACGGGGCATGTGTCTGCACAGGCGCAGCTGCAAGAAGTCGCTGGCGCCAGTATGCCAACTGCCTCAGCAGATCAGGCTGTGAGCGCCAGTTTCTCTGCCATGCGGCGAAATCGGCGAATTGCAGCGACATCTGCGCCAGGCTTGGCTGAACACCCTTGCTCCAGGAATTGTAGGCTATCGACAGGTCCTCGATGAACACGCCAAGCGACCACCAATCCATGATGATCCCATGCGCTGTCAGCAGAAGCAGCGGCTCTTGCTCACCAAGACACAGCAAGCGCATCCGAAACAGCGGTACTCGCGCCAGATCGAATGGACGAAGCGCTTCCTCTTGGATCGCGTGAAGGGCACGTTTCTCCCGCTCGCCAGCGGACAACGTGGAATAATCATCCACCGAGAGCTTCACCGCCGGGTCGGCAGCGATGAGCTGCACGCAACCGGACTCGTCTGCAACGAAGGCGGTCCGCAAGATCTCGTGTCGCGCGACGACGGTATGGATGCTGCGTTCCAGCAGCTCCGGATCCACGGCGGGATCGAGGATCCGGAGCGGGCAGAACACGTTCAGAAAAGGTCGCGGGCCGAGCCGTTGCTGGAACCGCCATAACTGCTCTTGCGCCCCGGAAGCGGGAATCCGCTCCTGCCGGGATACATGAGGGATGGGCAGGTATGCTTCGCTGATCAGCTTCAGGCTCTGGAGATGATGCGCCGTTTCTCTGACGGTGGGAGCCTCGAAGAAACGCGAAAAGTCCACTCTCAAATTGGTCTTGGCAGAGATGGAGGCGCCGAGTTCCGCCAGAGTGAGGGAGTTGCCACCCAGCGCAAAGAAATCGTCGTCGATGCCGACATGCTCCATGCCAAGAATATCTGCCCAACTGTCCGCAAGAACCTTCTCCAGTTCGGTCCGTGGCGATATGAATGTCTGGCGTCTGAGCGACGGATCAGCCAGCCCGAGTTGCGCGGCCAGATCGACGCGGCGGACTTTGCCGGTCGGCCCGCGCGGCAGTTTGTCGACAATAACGACCTGGCTCGGCACTTTGAATCCGCTCAGCCTGTCTCTCACAAACTCGCGGAGTTCGTGCGGTGTCGCGGTGGCTCGCAGTACCACGGCCGCACCGACCTCTTCGCCCAGCGTCGGATGAGGGACGGCAAAACTGATCGCCTCTGCCACCGACGGATGCTCCAGCAACGCATCATCGACCTCCCACGGCGTGATCTTCTCACCGCCGCGGTTGATGATTTCCTTGCTGCGTCCGGTGAGGAACAGGTACCCGTCCTCATCGAAGTATCCCATATCGCCGGTTTTGAACCACTCGCCAGCGAAGGCTGCCGCGACCGCGGCAGGATCACCGTCATACCCGTTGGTGACGCTCGGACCGGAGACCGCGATCTCGCCGATTTGCCCGGCCGGCATAACAGTCAAGTTTTCGTCCATGACCGCGACCCGGAGATCCACCGGCCGACCCACCGAACCGGGCTTTCGATTGCCGGGAGGCAAGGGATTGCACGCGATCGGCGACGACGCCGTCTCCGTCATGCCGTAGAATTCGATGACGGGCGTTCGGAACGTCTGCTCCAGGCCTGCCAGGAGGCCCAATGGCAGAGGCGCCGACGCCGAGCGAACAAGCCGCAACGTGGTTGCCGGCAATGATCCGACATGCCGGCGCGCATGAGCGACGATCGCCTGGTGCATCGTCGGCACGGCCGAGTACCACGTGGGCGCATACTCATTGATCCATGCAAAGAAGTTCCCGACCTCGCAACCCGGCGTGCAGACGACGCTGGCGCCGGCGGCAAGCGACGACAGCACCGTGGCGACCAGGCCGTGGCCGTGGAACAGCGGCAGGATGTTCAGACACCGATCATTCTCCGTCAGACTGAGAGATCGGATGTTGCTGCGAGCGGAGCTGCAAACGTTGGCATGCGTCTGCGGGACGATCTTCGCCCACGATGTCGTGCCGGACGTGAGAAGATTGAGCATCACGTCGCCGGGCTGTGCCGGTTCGTCGAGTGACGCGTCCGCCCTGCCATCCTCCAACGTGAACAGGCCGGCTTCGCGATCGCCCACCCTGGACAGCTCAATCACGCGAACACCGTGGGCGAGCGCGACGGCACGTGCCGGAAGATCAGCTCCGGCGGCGACGATCAGCGCGCGAGGATGCAGCTCGGCGAAATAGCGCTGGAGCTCGCGTGCGCCATAGGCCGGGTTCATCGGAACGCATACCGCCCAGGCACTGACAGCGACCACACACACCGCCATGTCCGGACCATTCGGCAGCATCAGGACGACGCGGTTCTGTCGGCCAATACCCAGCATCCGCAGGCGACGGCCGATCTCCTTCACATGCACATCGAGCCGCGCATAGCTCAGCGGCGCGCATCCAGGGGCCAGTATGGCCGGGGCCCGCGGACGAAGGCGGGCATGGTGTTCAATCAGCTGAGGAAAGCTGACGAGACCGGAGTCCTGAGCCGCTTCAACAGGCATGGCGCTCAGCCGAGCTGATCCAGGAGCGCTTTCGCTTTTTTGAGATCGCCGGTTTCGAACCCCTCGACAAACCACTCCACCACCGGAAACAGGATCTCATTCCCCTCCGACCGTCGCCCGCGCTTCCGCAGGAAGTCAGCCAGGCTCGCAGCGGCCCGCAGTTCCTGCGCTTTCGCCTGCCGAGCGCGTGCCTCTCGCAGAGCATTCTCGAATGCCGCCTCGGCTTCTTCAGCGCGCTTTAAGCGTGAAAGCGCGGTTCCTAGCAGGCGGTACAGCTCCGATTGGTACGCCATCTGTCCAGTCCTCTCGCCCGTATTCAGCCCATCCTGTGCTGCGGTGAGAGACGCCTCGTACTCGCCCGTGGCGATAAGAGCGGCCGCTAACTTCGACAACCCGAAGCACCTCTGTCGTGTCGCGCCGTTCCGGCCTGTAAGTCCCTGCTGCAAACAGCTGACAGCCTCATCCAGCGATCCAAGATCGGTCAGCGCAGCGCCGCGAACAAGCTGAGGTTCCAGCACGAAGCCCAGTCGCTCTTCTGTGGCCAGTTTCTCTGCCGCTTCGAGCTGTTGAAGGGCGGACTGTGGCTCCCCGCGGTCGAGGTGAAGCAGGGCGTGATATTGCAGGGCGCAGGCGCAACTGAAAGGATGTGCGCTGCGTCGGGCGAGGTCTACGCCTTCCTCACAAAGCCGCAACGCCGTGTCCGGAAAGCCGAGCTGCCATTCGGCCTGAGCGCCAAGATAGTAGGCGCATGATCCCGGATCATGACCACCGTAGAGCTGATGCTGAAGCCGGTGCCGCTCGGGATCGAATAGCCGCCGCCCATGGGCGGCATGCTCGCGTGCCGTAAGCGGCTCGCCCGAGTAGAGGCTGGTCGCCCAGGCGCTGTGATGCGCCTGCAGCTGCAAGGCGTCATCCGCCGCATCGGCCGCGAGCTCCTGCAACCGGCCCGATAGCCGACGGCAATTCGCGATCACGCCGGCGCCGTTGGCCGACTGCCACAGACCATTGACTGCGGTGAACAGTTCTCCGATGTCGCCGTTCGTCGCCGCGAGTTCGTAGGCGCGCGTGTACGCCTCCGCTGCTTCAGCTGCGGCGAAGCCCTTCGCCGCGAACAACGCCGGGCCCCGATTCAGCTGTAGTGCCAGCTCCTGCCGTTCCCGCTCCGTCCCTTCCGGTATCGCCTTCACCACTTCCAGCCCGCGATCGAAATGGCGGATCGCTTCGATGTAGGCCGAACGTCCGGTGGCATGCTGACCTGCCTTCAGCCACTGCGCGACGGCGGGCACTCCTTCGCCCGCCTCTGTGAGGTGATAGGCCAGTATTTCCGGCTGGCGGGTCACTATGTCCTTGAAGTACTCATCCATGACCGCGGCAACGCGCGCATGCAATTGCTGGCGGCGCGATCGCAGCAGGGTGCTGTAGGCAGCGTCCTGAACCAACGCGTGCTTGAAGACATAGTTCGATTGCGGCACCTCGCCCCGGCAGAACAGGAGTCCGGCATCCACGAGGCGGCGGAGGCCAAGCTGCAGTTCAGCCGCGGACTGTTCGCCCGTCCGGTCGATCAACTCGTAACTGAACTCGCGTCCGAGCACGCCGCCGAGCTGCGCGACCTCCCGGGCCCGAGAACCCAGCCGATCGAAGCGTGCGATCAGCGACGCCTGAAGGCTGGCGGGCACGGATGCCCGTCCGGACGCACTCGCGGGAAAAACGGAGGAGGGGAGGGTCTTGTGACCATCCGTCTCCAGCACCGTCTTGGTCAGTTCCTCCACGAACAGAGGTACACCGTCGGCGCGTGCAATGATCTCGTCGGCGATCTCCGGGCCAAGCTCCCGTCCCGCCAATTGCCGGACCAGCGTCTTGGCATTGCGATCGTCGAGCCGATTGAGCGCCAATCGCGCGATATGCGGCTGATCACCCCAGTCATGCTCGAATTCCGGCCGGAAGGTGATGATGAGCATCACCGGCAAGCGCGCGACACGCTCCATCAGGAACTTGAGCAGATCGAGCGACGTCGGATCGGTCCAGTGCGCATCCTCGAAGATCATCAGGATGGACTGGGTCCGTGCCCTGGCTTCCAACTGATGGATCAGCGCGCCAAACAGCTTCTCCCGCTTGCGTTGCGTACTCAACTGCAAGTCCGGCACCGAGTTGGGCAGGGACAGCAGTTCGGCCAATAACGCGATCTCGTCTTCTCCGTGCGCCGCACCGAATACTGTGCTGCGCAGCTTCTCCAGTTTCTGCTCGGTCGTGTCGTCACGCGTCCAGCCCAGGGCGCGTTCAAGCCGGTTGATGAAGGGGCGGAAGGCGCTATCCCTGTCGTAGGGAGAGCAGAAGAACCGCAGCGTCAGGTGCGGTTCGTCCTTCAGTTGCTGGCGCAGTGTGGCCACCAGGCGGGACTTGCCGATTCCGGCTTCGCCGGACAGCAGGACCACCTGGCCTTCGCGGCCCCGCGCCTGTGCCCAGCGGCTGAAGAGCAGCCTGAGTTCGTCATCGCGTCCGACGAGCGAGATTGAGCTATCGCGGCGCAGAGCTTCGAAACGGCTCTCGATCGCGCTCGGGCGCGTCACCTCCCAGGCGATGACGGGTTCACTCAGGCCTTTGAGGGCAAGCGGACCGATCTGCCGATACTCAAAAAGGTCACCCACAAGCCGGTGGGTGCTGGGCGCGATGACGACGGTATTCGGAGCAGCCTGGGCCTGCAGGCGGGCCGCGAGGTTCGGTGTCTCACCAATGGCGGTCTGCTGCCAGGCCTCTCCTTCTCCGATCTGCTCGCCGACCACGACGAGCCCGGTGGCGATGCCGATCCGGACTCGGACGCTTTCAAGCGGAGCCGTCTCGCCGCCGAATTCGGCAATAATCGACAGCGCCGCGCGCACCGCTCTCTCGGCGTCGTCTTCGTGCGCGTGAGGATAACCGAAATAGGTTAATACGCCGTCGCCGACATAGCGCGCGATGAAGCCATCGAAGCGCTCTATCGTGGACGCGACGCGCGACTGGTAATCGCGAATGACCGCGCTGAGGTCCTCGGGGTCCATCGTCGTGGACAGCCACGTCGAATCGGTCATATCGCAGAACATCACGGTGACCTGACGGCGCTCCGCGTCGAATACAGCTGGTTCGCTGAACCCGCGTAGCTTCGCGATGGCACCGAGCAGGCGCCGGCGATCGCCAACCGCAAGGACGCCGATGTCCCTGAGATCCTGCGCCGACAGATGCGGCAGAAGGTCGAACGTCACGGCATTGTCTGCGAATGCCGTCTCGTACCGTTCAAGGCCGAGTTGTCTCAGCCAGTCCGCGACCGTCATTGCTCCCCCGGTTGATGGCCGCCAGCGTCGATCATCACTGATGGCGTTCAGACTGTCCAGGATCAGAGATTAGAAGAGCAGCTCCGCGGCGCAGCCGGCCAGACGATCCAGTAAGGTCGTGATGTCACGCTGCACCGACGCGAAGCGTGGCAGACGCTCGATCTTTGCCTCGTTCATGTACAGCCCACGGGCGATTTCGAGCTGGACCACATGCACGCCTTCCCGCGGGCGGCCGTAGTTTCGCGTGATATAACCTCCGGCATAAGGATCGTTGCGCCGGACCGTGTAGCCCAGTTCCGCCAGGACCTGCTCGATGCAGCGGGTGATGCGTGGGGCACAGGCGGTGCCGTGGGCATCGCCGAGTACCATGTCCGCGCCGCGCCTGGGGCCTGCGCCGGGTCCAGTCTGCGCCGGCATCGAATGGCAGTCGAGAAGCAGGCACGCGCCGAACAAGGCTCGGGTGCCGCCGATCAGTGCTGCCAGAGTGTCATGATAGGGTTCCCAGTAGGTCTCGACCCGGCGCTGTGCCTCTTTGAAGCGGAGCTTGCCGGCGTAGATGGCCTCACCGGAGGCGACAACTCGTGGGATCGTGCCGAGGCCTGCGCCGACACGGGCGCTGGTGGTGTTGACCCAGGGGGGCAGTGCCTCCTCGAACATCGTTGGATCGAGTTCCCACTTCTCCCTGTTCGGATCGCAGAAGGCGCGGGGGAAGCTGGCGGTGAGCAGGGGGGCGCCCAGGCCCGGAGCGGCGGCGAAGAGCTCATCGACGAAGCTATCCTCACTGCGGCGGAGGCTGAGCGGATCCAGCCTGGCCGTGGAGATGAAATCCGCCGGATAATCACGGCCGGAGTGCGGGGAGGCGACGATCAGCGGAACGGTCTGGCGCAGCGGGTGGTGAACCGAAACGGGGCTAAGCTCGGGCTGCGTGGTGACCGGAACGTCCATGCCGCTATTGAAGCGGGCAGTGACGCCAATGTCACGAGGCTGATTGCGATCAGCGGGCACGATTGTCTCGCCAAGCCAATAGTCGGCGCTCGACGAGCAGGACGGCGTAGTACATGAGCATTGCGAGCACGGCCATGACGAGCAGCGCCGTGACCGCTCCGGTCATGTCGATGACGTTGAGCGCGTTGGTGATGTACCAACCGAGGCCGGCGCTGGCACCGACAAGCTCACCGACCACGGCGCCGGTCAAAGCCAGGCCAATGCCGATCTTGGTGGCCGCAAGCAGCCACGGCATCAAGGACGGGATGATCAAGTGGCGCAGCATGTCCCAGCGGCCGGCGCGCATGCTGCGCAGCGCGTCGATGAGATCGGGGTCGATGCTGTCGATCCCCTCGCGCGTGTTGAACAGCACCACCACGAACACGATCGACACGGCGAGCAGCACCTTGGACAGGATGCCGATGCCGAACCACACGACGAAGAACGGGCCGAGCGCCACTCGCGGCAGGCCGTTCATGCCGATCACGTAGGGATCGAGCATCGCCGCGGCAAAGCGGGAGCGCGCCATCAGTATGCCGCCGACGATGCCGATGAGCAGGCCAAGGGCGAGACCGCCGAAGGTTTCCTCCAGCGTCGGGACGAGATTGCTCCACAGGTCGCCATTGGCCGCGAGCGTCCAGAGGCGCTGCAGCACCAGGCTGGGCGTGCTGGTGAGGGACCGCGTGCCCAAGATCTGCCAGGCGACGAGCAGGGCGATCGCGAGCGCGACGGAGGCGAGGCGTGGCTTCACAGTGCGGGTTCCGGAAGCGCCGCGGCGTGGCTGAAGCCGAGGGCATCCCACACGCGCTGCTGTAGCTCGGCGAAGCCGGGAACGAACCGGCTTGCGTGGTAGTCGCGCGGGCGGGGCAGAGGGACTGCGATCTCCGCTGCGATACGGCCGGGACCGCGCGAAAGTACGAGAACGCGGTCGGCGAGGGCCACGGCTTCCTCGATGTCGTGCGTCACGAAGACCACCGTCTGGCCCGACCGTTCGAGCAGACGGAGGAAGAAGTTGCCGACCTGGATGCGCGTCTGGGCGTCGAGGGCGCTGAAGGACTCATCCATCAGGAAGATGGCGGGGTCGTAGGCGAGGGCGCGGGCCAGCGCAACGCGCTTGCGCATGCCGCCCGAGAGTTGGGCGGGGAAGCGCTCGGCTGCGTCGGCTAAGCCGACTTCCGCAAGCAGGTCGCGGGCGCGCGAACGGGCGGGGGCTGTGGCGTGACCGGCGAGACGCAGGGCGAGTTCAATGTTCGCCTGCGCGGTCTTCCAGGGCAGCAGCGCGTCGCTTTGGAAGACGAAGCCGACGCGGGTTTGCGGACCGGCACTGAAGGCGACGCCACCGGAGGCGGGCGGCACCAGGCCGGCGACGGCGCGGAGCAGGGAGGACTTGCCGCAGCCGGAGGGGCCGACGATGGCGAGGAACTCGCCCGGGGTGACGGTGAAGGAGACGTCCTCTACCGCCAGGACGTTGTTGGGGTAGCGGACGCTGACGTGTTCGACCGTCACCCCGGACGGTGTGGCGTCACGGCTTGGGGGCATCTTGGGTGAGGGAGGCGTAGCTCGGGAAGTTGTCGGTCGGGAAGTCGCCGGAGTTCAGCAATACGTCCTTGGTGGCGTCATAGAGGCTCTGGGGGAGGTCCGTCTCTTTCCATTCGCTCTTCATGTAGAAGTCGAGTTCGGACTTCACGACGGCCTCGGTCGTGCCCTGGCCCCAGTATTTCATCGCGGTCTTCAGCGTGTAGTCCGGATCGGCGTACATCTTCTGCACGGCCTGATTGTACGCCTGCATGAAGAGGCGGTACGGGGTCGGGTTCTGCTTCACTTGGTTGCTGCGCGCGGCGAAGACGTTGGACGCGTAGTGGTAGTTTCGGAAGTCGAAGGTGATCTGCACGGCGCCGCTGCTTAATCCGTCATCGAGTGCCGGGCTGAAGACTGTGCCGGCGGCGACGCTTCCTCTGATCACGCCTTGCAAGATCGTGGGCGGGGAGCCGAGGGCGACCATGCGGATGTCGCTGAACGGCATATGCGCCTTGGTCTTGAGCGCCCATTTCAACACGACCTCACTCGCGGCACCGGCGCCGGTGATAGCGACGCTCTGACCCTTGAGTGACTCCAGCGAGTGGTAGGGCGAGCCCGCTTTCGACACGAGGGCGTAGAGCATGTTGGTCATATTGGTGCCGAGGATGGTGATCCCTCCCGGCACCGCGTTGGCCTGACCCAGACGCAGGGGCGTATCCGCTCCAACCAAGGCGATGTCACCGGTGCCGCCCTGAAACTCGGTGGCGAGGGCGCCTCCGCCGTTGATGGTGATGACCTTGACGTTGAGGTGGAGCGCCGGGGCGAAGTCCGCGATGGCGTTGCGCATCGGCAGATCGAAGAAGCCCGGTGTGGATTCGACGACGGTGAGTGTCTGCTGGGCGTGCGCGGGGCCGGTGGTCAGCAGTGCCAGCGCGCCGAGCAGCAGGGCGAAGCGGTGTTGCGTCATGGTTTCCTCCCGGTGGGACGTTCGCGTGTCAGAGCTTGTCTGACAAGTGGCGATCAGGAGGTGGCGCGGAGTCTCGCGGGTGTCTCAGTTTTCGTTTAGCGAGATTCCGGGACTGATTATAAGATGGATAGAAGGGTCGTTAGGTTAGCTAACTGATATGTAGGGCCGCCATCTTCCCTTTTTAAGGCGACCCGGCGCGCGGGAAGACAAGCCGTACGGTGGTCCCTCGTCCGACCGCTGTCCTAATATCGAGCTTACCTCCGCAGTCCGCGACGAAGCCTTTTACCATCCAGAAGTCCGAGGCCGGTTCCCTGACCCGGCGGCTTGGTGGTGAAGAAGGAGGTTGTGGCGCGCTCCACGATCTCCGGCGGCATACCGGTGCCTGTATCCGATACGGAGACCTCGACGGTCTGGCCTCCATCGAGCCCGTCGCCCTGGTGTGCGCTCGTGCGGATGACCACGCACCCGCTATCGGACATCGCATCGGTGGCGTTTCGAACCAAATTGAGCAGGGCGAGTTCCAACTGGCCGGGATCGAGGCGAACGGGCAGCGGCTCATGCCAGAGTTCAACAATCAAGCCGGTGCCATCGCTGATCGCATGGCTTATGATCTTGTCGAACTCTCCGATCACCTCGTTCACATCCACCTGCTGTGGCTGGCCGGCGTCGCGACGGACGAAGGAGAGGACCTGACGGGCGAGGCGTCCGGCCTGGCGGACGCTCCAGTCGGCTCGTTCGAGTTGCCCCTGACTACGGTCATCAAGGGTCTGGCGGCGCAGCTGCTCCAGACTGCCCAGGGCGATCGTCAGGAGGTTGTTGAACTCATGCGCGACGCCAGCTGCGATGGCGCCGATGAGCTGAATCCGCTTAGGCTGATTTGCGGGATTTTGCAGGCTGGAGGGGGCGGTTCCATCGAGGGCAAACGCCAATTCGGATGCCAATTCGTCTGGGTGAGCCAACTGGCTGTGCGCATTGCCATTTTGGTTCAAATCGTCAGACACGGCTCGGTTCCTCGACTCTTGTAGACCTCTCGTTTCCGTGGGTGCCGAAATATTGCTTGCCTTGGCGAAAGACAAGGGGTGGCGTGGTGAACGGGTTGCATGGCCAATGCGCTAAGCCCGAGGAAAGGGACATGCTCGGATGGGGCCCATGCCGGCCATGCGAATATTGATTGTAGAAGATGAACCCCTGATCCGCGGGATCCTGGCAGAGGAGCTTGCAGATGCGGGGCTGGATGTTTGTTCGGTTGCGAGCGGCGATGACGCGGCAGCGCTTCTGGAAAGCGGGAAAACGACTTTCAGCCTGCTGATTACCGACATCCACATGCCGGGGACCCGCGACGGACTGGCCGTTGCGCGGCTGGTGCGGCGGCAAAACCCGCACATTCCCGTTGTCTATATCTCGGGGCGGCCGGACATCTTCAACGCGTTGCAGCCGCTTGGAGAGAACGTCGCTACGCTGACGAAACCATTCCTCCCGTCCGAACTGGTGCGGGTCGCCCGTCGTCTTCTTCATTGCGCAGACGAAGAGGCGTGAGCGCTGACTGGTACAGAACCCGGTTGTCACGCCTACTTGATTAACCCATCGGGGCAGGTCTGACAGTCAGGTTCCATACAACGTTCAATGCTTCGGTTTACCCAACAGACGTTCGCATCGCTGACGCACGGCGCCATAGCATTCACACGAAGACGCCTCGAGACTCGGCCGGTCCAGAATGGCGATATGTCCATTGGCATAGCGGATCAATCCGGCGCGCTGCAGAATGCCGGCGGTGATGGTGATGCTTGGGCGATGGACGCCGAGCATCATGGCAAGGAACTCCTGCGTCAACGGTACTTCATCATGCTCGAGTCGGTCATGGGCCATGAGCAACCATCGAGCGAGGCGCTGTTCCAGCCCGTGGCGCCCGTTGCAAGCGGCGGTCTGCGAGATCTGCGCCTGGTAGGCTTCGCCATAGCGCAGCAACAGGGTTCTGAGCGGCGGGTTCGCGATCAGTTCCTGGCGGAAAACGGATGCACTCATGCGCAGGGCCTCGCCGGCAATCTGCACAAAGCCGTCGGTGAAGGAGGTGTCGATGCCATGCACCAATGGCATTCCGACCATCCCTTCACAACCGATGATGCCGACTTCAGCCTGCACGCCGTCTGCAAGCTGGGTCACCATCGATGCCATGCCGGTTTCAATAAAAAACACGGCTTCGATCGGTTGCTCGGCAATGCAGAGCGACTGCCGGATTGCGAGGAAGACGTGGCTGAGCTTGGGAAGGAGTTGGGTTAGCACATCTGACGGAAGCGCCGCTAAAAGGCGATTGCGCGGCAAAGACGGCTGGGCGGTCATGGCATGCTCCCGGGTTCGCCTGGCGGGAGCGCACATCTCTCTCAGTCACCCATGCCGAAGATCGGGCGGGTAATGGGTTTAAGATGGGCCGGTGCGGGGTGAGGGGCAAGCTGTATCGGAGGCGGGATGACAGCGCGGTGATCACGCTTCACGACGGCCGATCGTGGGTGGCGGCGGGGGTGTGCCGCGGGTTGGGGGCGTGGGACGGGGCGAGGGTGTCTCGCTGGAGTCTCAGTTTTCGAATAGCGGGATTCTGGATCGTGGGGTGAGACGGTCTGGGGGTTGGGAGAGATGATGTCGAGTCTCGGGTGAGTTTCAGTTTTCGAATAGCGGGATTCGGGATCAGGGGGTGAGACGAGGGCGTGTTTGGAGGCAGCGGTTGAGGGTGCGGACGAGGTCGGCGAAGGCGTCCGCGGGGGGACGGTAGGGGAGGTCGTTGGGTCGACTTCGATGCAGGGCACCGGGCGGATATGGGGTTAGTGCCAGTATCTTTGTAGGGTCAGTTATACTGTCTGGCGATGCGGAGGCGAAGCGGTTGCGTGTCAGGCCCGGGCGGTGGGGTGGCGCCTGTGCTTCCTGCTGAGCAGGGCGTGTGGGATCGCGGCGCGGGTAGAGATCGTGCGGATGGCGCCGTCATTTTTTCGCACGGAGGAAGGGCGGAGGCGCACGGAGAACACCGAGGGCAGGGTTCGGACGTGCCGCGGTTACACCACGAAGCGGCGCAGTCCCTCGGCCAGGCGGGACGCGTTGTAGTTCAGCAGCAGGCCGACACGAAGGAAGCTGAGGCGTAGATAGGTGCGCAATTGCATTTCGTGCACGGGGAGAATGGCCGCGACGGATTTGATTTCCAGGATCAGCGTATCGGCGACGATGATATCGGCCTTGAAGCCGTCGCCGATTTGTTCGTTTTTGTAGAGGATGGGGATTGGGACTTGTCGGGCGAAGGCTATGCCGGCGCGCCGTAATTCGAGGGCGAGGCACGGGGCGTAGACGGATTCCAGCAGTCCGGGGCCGAGATGACGATGGACCCGGGTCGCGAGGCCGATGACGTGCTGGGTTAGGGGCTCCGCCAGGAGCGCAGCGCTGCCTCCGTGGTCTTCGTGGTGCTCCGCACTTCCTCCGTGCGAATCAAGAAGGAGTTGTTAACGCACCTGCGCTTCGGTGGGCTGGCGGGGAGAACAATTACCGCGGGGACGCGGTCGGGGGATGGCGATGATTGTTTGCGCGGCGTCAAGGCATTCTCGGGCCTTGGCGAGATACTTGGTGCTTTCCGGTTTCACAGGTTGCGACCGTCCCGCCGCAACTCGCTCATGAAGCCGGTGCGTTCGCGGTAGGCCTCGGCCGGAAAGGGAAGCGCGTTGATCACCGCTCCCGGTGTCGAGCCCCTCGGCCCATTGCGAAGCTGAATCAGTGATAGTAACTGACGCGAAATGTGTTAACCTGTCTCGCCGCCCGATCGTTGCTGCTTCGTGGCGGCAAGGGCCGATAGCTTAATGCACTTGCGCGCATCGACTTTGGACGATCTGCTTCGGCAGCTTTACGCCGAGCTCATGGAGCATGGCGCGCCTATCGAGGCGTCGCGGGGCGCGAACACGGAGATCATCGGGGTTCAATTGGAACTGGATGCGCCGCGGGCCCGGCTGAGCCGCACCGAGACCCGAGGTCGTCCGTTCAGTGCCCTCGGCGAGTTCCTCTGGTATCTTACCAAAGACAATCGGCTGGAGTTCATCCAGCCCTATATTCCGGCTTACGCTGACGAGAGTGAGGACGGCCTAACGCTCTACGGCGGGTATGGACCACGTATTTTCGCGCAACGGGGCCAGGATCAACTTGACGACGTCATCCGGCAGGCTGAGGGAATCGCCGACATCTCGACGTGCCGTGATTCAAATCTTCAGCGCCGAAGATAACACAAAGAACCCTTCTACAGGTAAGCGTCACAAGGAAGTACCTTGTACCACGACATTGCAGTTCCTCTTACGAAACGGCAGGTTGAACCTTATAGCTACGATGCGATCAAACGATGCATATATCGGGATCCCGCATGACGTCTTCTGCTTCACCATGCTGCAGGAGATGGTCGCTCGAATTCTCGGTGCCGAACTAGGTCACTACTATCATTTCGTGGGCAGCATGCATCTTTATGACGTCAACCGTGAGGCCGTACGTCAGTACCTTAGCGAGGGATTTCAGCGCACGATTGAAATGCCCGCGATGCCCGAGGGCGACCCCCGAACAGCCATCCGCAAGCTGTTCGACACCGAGCGCTTGGTTCGCGCTCGTAGACGGGTAGACGCGGGTGGCCTCGGCTTCGATCCATACTGGGCCGACCTCGTAAGGCTGCTTCAGATCCACTTCGCCCAAGGTGACGACGAGTGAGGTGGTCTGAGGTGGTCCCGGAAACTGGGACAGGGGGTTAAGCTTGGTTCGCCCTGGCTGGAGGACGGACCCGATGACGGGCAAACGGAAGCGATATTCGGCGGAATTCAAGGCGAAGGTTGCCCTTGAGGCACTGCGCGGTGAGCTGACGACGGCGCAGGCTGGCGACGAAGCACGGTGTGCATCAGACGATGGTCAGCGAGTGGAAGCGCCAGGCGGTGGACGGGCTATCGTCGGTGTTCTCGGGCAAGACGGAAGCGAAGGAAGTCGCCCGGGAAGAAGAGGTGGAGAAACTGCACGCCAAGATCGGGCAGCTGGTGGTGGAACGCGATTTTTTGGCGAAAGCCTTCGGTCGATGAGCGTGGATCGAAGGCGATCGATGATTGAGCCGGGCCATCCGCACCTTTCGGTTGCACGGCAGTGCGCGCTGGTGTCGATGGGCCGCTCCACGTTTTACCGCGCGGCGGCACTGGAGACGGCGGAGAACCTGCTGCTGATGCGGCTGCTCGACGAGCAGTTCCTGGAAACGCCGTGGTATGGATCGCGGCAGATGACGCGTCATCTGCGCCATCTGGGTCACGCTGTCGGCCGCAAGCGGGTGCGGCGGCTGATGGCGACGATGGGGCTGACGCCGATCTACCAGCGGCCGCGGACCACGGTTCCGCATCCCGAGCACCGGATCTACCCGTATCTGCTACGCGATCTCGTGGTCGATCGGCCGAACCAGGTCTGGTGTGCGGATATCACCTATATTCCGATGCGGCGCGGCTTCCTCTATCTGGTCGCGGTGATGGATTGGGCGACGCGGCGGGTGCTGAGCTGGCGTTTGTCGAACACCATGGATGTGGAGTTCTGCGTCGCTGCGTTGGAGGAAGCGCTGGTGCGGTTTGGCCGGCCGGACATCTTCAACAGCGATCAGGGGAGCCAGTTCACCTCGCCACGATTCACGGAGGTGCTGACCGGCGCTGGTGTGCGGATCTCGATGGACGGCCGCGGCCGGTGGATGGACAACGTGTTCATCGAACGGCTGTGGCGTAGTCTGAAATACGAGTGCGTCTATCTGCACGCGTTTGAAACGGGCTCGGAGCTGCGAACGGGACTGACCCGGTGGATCAGTTACTACAACGGTCACCGGCCTCACTCAGCACTGGGCGGGCTCACTCCTGACGAGGCGTATGCCGCGACTGAAGTCGGAGGAATAGAAACAACGAAATTGGCGGCCTGAAGTGACACAGAACCAAGCTTAGCAAAGCCGCCAAACTGTCCCGCAGAACGGGACCACCTCAGAGCGCCTGGATGCACTGCAGGACGAGCTTGCTCACGCCAGCTATCGCGCCTTTGTAGATCTAAGGCGCGGACGGAAGCCGCTGAAGTCAGTGGAGTCAGCTCAAGGGATTCTGCCCGTATGAGTGACTCGCATGTTCCGCAGTGGCCCTCGCGGGCGCTACTGTCCAACAGGCTTTCCGCTGGTCTGACGGCCTTCGACGTTCATACGCCGCTGCCTGGGATCGCGGCAACTGACGCGCATGATACCTTGGTTAAGCAGATGGTGGCAAGCGTACGTCGATTAGATTATACAAACATCCTTCTTAATCGGCCACTTGACCCAGCACGCGCCGACCCGTCGAGCGAACTATTCGACCCAGAAAAGGCGGCCATTCTGCACATGCGCGCGGGTCAGATGGATGAGGCAATTTGGCTCATCTTCCTCTCCACCCATTTCGGAAAGCACCCTCGCCACGGCTGGAGGATGGTGCGCGATGTTTACTCTGGACTTGGCGGCACTCCTTGGAATTGGGAGAGAGCCAGTAGATCACCGGCCGCATTTCGCGCATGGCTTTCGGTAAACGGCCATCGTATCGGCGGAGCCTTTGGAAACCACCGAAGGTATGAAAGCATTAACGCCAACCGCCCTAATGGGACGGGCGAGGCTGTAGAGACCTATATCGCCTGGATCGGTCCTTCACATTCCCACCGCCGTAAGTTTGCCGAGCTGGTGCTTACCGGCGGAAATGACCCGCATTCTATCTTTGAGTGCTTCTATGAGGATATGCAAGTAACTCGATTCGGACGCCTGGGTAAGTTTGACTTCCTCTGCCTCCTAGGGCGTCTCGGTCTTGCTCCGATCGCGCCGGGCTGTGCCTACTTGAGGGGAGCGACCGGTCCGCTGCGGGGCGCACGGTTGTTATTTGGCGGTTGCTTGGAAGCTCCGATAAAGGAAGCTCACCTTGAGGACCTGCTATGTGGACTCGATCGCGTGCTCGAGGTCGGGATGCAGGTTCTCGAGGACTCTATCTGCAATTGGCAGAAGAGCCCTACCCTGTTCGTTCATTTCAAAGGCTGACTCACTCACGCTATTGCGGCGTTGATGCCCTCCCATGTATAGCGACGCTTGAGGAAATTCAGGCTATCCGGTCCCAAAAGCTTTCGATACTGCATCTGGCCGACGACAACTCCGGGTGAAGTTCCGATGGACGCTGCGAAGCGGATCACGGCCATCTTACGTCCGCTAAGATATTCCAAATCTCTTTGCTTAGCGGCTGGGATAAGCGTTAGGGTGGCGAAGTTGTTGGCCTCACGCTCCCTAACATCGGTAACCGACGTGTCGATGTCCACGAAGGTTCCATCGCCTTGATGAAGAAGCAAATGTCCGATCTCGTGAAAAAAAGTGAACCAGAAGTGGTCCTCGGATAAATACCGGAAGCTCAATGCCAACATGGCTCTGTCCGGGCGGAGAAAACGGGTGGCGCCGCTTGCCCGGCATCCCTGCGGAGCTCGCAGCACCACCACGGCGACACCTGACTCTGCGCAGATGGCTTTGACTCTGGGAAGGAACTTCGATGGCTCGCGGAGAAGAGTCAATTTCCGGAGTTGCGGGAGGCTGGCCTCTAGCGCATCCTTGTTCCATTTCGCGCAAGGCATCATGGTTGCCTCGATTTCGGCCTGTCGTAGCCACGCGGATAGAGGGCGGAGACTGGACTCGAATGTTGGTGACGTTCTGAAGGCGACGTCAGCCGCTACTTGCGCATAACGGCGATGCCAATCGTCTGGGTCTGTCACGCCAAAGTAAGCGAGACAGGAGCGTAGACAAAGTGACCGCTGAGACGGCTGCTCAATCCAACCGGAGGATATCATCCCAGACAGAGGAATGTTCTTCAGCCATGTCTTAGCTGTTTCGGCTGAGACGGTATCGGCGGCCTTGGAAAGGCAGCGTTCGTAGGTGGCTTGGCGCTTCCGCCAAAATGCTGACGTGCCGCCCACGACCTCGGCTAGCCCGTTAGCCAGATCGTCATCGATAGCCGCCAAGCCTGGGGTCTCGCGTACCCTCTCTCGGCTGCAACCCAACCGTCCTGCCAACTCACCTGCAGACAGGCCGCCTCGGTCCATCAATGCGATTAAGGTTTCTCCTGGGTGGGAGAACCAGTCGGGCTCGAAGGCTCCCTCAGTCATCGGTCCCTCCGATCATCTCAATTCGGAATCTCGTGACCTTACTCCAATCCGTAGTGCCGGTCCTCGTTCGAGGCACCCTCACATGTCCGGCCGTCAGCGCCATCTGGACGTTCTCGGCCAGGCGCAATGCCCACTGATGAGGCGACAGTTCAAGAAGCTCTCCTTCGCATAACGCTGCAAACTCAGCCGCAGTGTCGCATGCGTCCATGTCCGCGAGGCGACGTTCCAGCTCTAAGGCGGCCAACTCTCCCACCTCGGCCACGGCACGGGCGCGCTGTTCGCAGATATCCCTGATGCGATCGGTCAGATAAGCGAAATCCAACCGGCAACTCAGCAGCCGTTAAGTAGTCGTCCGTGAAGAACCCTGATCGGGTTGCGTGACCGACGTACACGGTCAGGATCGAACTGCTCGCAGAGCCGGTTCGCCCGAGAGAGCGAGCAAGAACCAACGCAAAAGCACCGCCAGCCAGGCCAGCAGCAACCGGAAGTTGTACCCAACTGCGGCCAGCACCGCATTAACCGCATCGCCGGCTGGTTTGGCGAGATAGTTGCGGCCCATGCGATGCTCGGCCTTGAGATGACCGATCACCGGCTCGACCGCAGCTCTCCGTCGCAGCGCCCGCTTGATGGTCTGCGTGACGCCACGCTTCTGTCCCGCGGTGAACACCCGCAGCCCAGGCGCGCTCGGTGCATTGTGACCGCGATAGCCCGCATCAGCGATCACCTGTGTCAGTGAGACGCCGATCTGCTGCGTGATTGCCGGAATGACGCTCGCCAGCGTGTGCCCGTCATAGGGGTTGCCCGGCAGTGCCGCGACATGCGCGACGAACTGCCCGCCTTTGGACCGGTTCAGCGTGGTCGCCACCGAGACCTTGACGCCAAATTCGTATGGCCGATGCGCCTTGCCCTTGCCGATACACGCCACTTCCGGTGCGTGCAGGCTGTAGATCTTCGGACCGCGCTGACGCTGCTTCTGTGATCGCACCTGGCTGGCGAGGGAGAGCAGCCGGGCGAAGATCGCGCGCAGTTCGGCATTGCCGGCGATCTTGCGCACGATATCGCGGATCACCCGGCCCAGTTGGGTGCGCAGCGTCCGCAGCATTCGGTTGGCGCGCTTGAACTGCTTGGCATGCGCATAGCGCTGATGGCGGATCAGCGCGATCTTGCCGAGCCTTGTGTAGGACTGGCGCAATCTGACGCCGTGTCTGTGTGCCAGCCGTACCAGCAGCTCGCGCGCGCGGTGCAGCAGCTTCGCATCGGTCGGGAAGGCGATCGCTTTGGGCTGCACCGTCGTGTCCACGATAACGCGGGTGAAGTCTGCGGGCTTGGCGGCGCCCATCCGGGTAGCGGCATGCAGGCTCTCCTGCAACAGCGCCTTCAGCTTCTCTTCCCCCATGCGCTGGCGCCAACGGGTCAGCGAGGAGCGATCGAATGGCAGGCGATGGCAGAAAAACGCCTCACCGCACAGCCGCTGATAATACGGGTTCTCCAGCCAGCGTTCGCACAGCGCCTCATCGGAGAGGCTGTGCATGTGCTTGATGATGGCGAGACCGGCCATCAGACGTGTCGGCAGCGGCGGTCGTCCGGGCGTGTCGGTGTAGCTCGCGCCGAGCCGGTCTTCGAGGAACCGCCAGTCGATGGTGGCGGCGAGCTTCGAGAGCGGATGGTGCAGGTCGACGATCTGATCGAGCCGTGAGCGCAGCAGATCGCGCTGACCGCTGTCACGCCGTTCCCTGGGACGCATCGGTGTTGCTCCGTGCCGGATTGGGCAGAGCGAATCACACCCGCTCGCGTCGGCGCAATTTGCAAGCAATCGCGGTTCGCCGCGCCGATTTCTGGCAAATGCGGTTATTTGCGCGGGGCGGAAAGACGTTGCCGCTCAATGGGTTCCGAATAGTTCACGGACGACTAAGTATGCTTCCCTTAACCTGAGTTCCGATCCGGCACCACAGCTAAGGGCCACTCCGCGAGAAGAAACATCAATCCCTGCTGCGCAGAATGCTCCAAGTTCCACAAACTCTTGGGAGTCGATTTTCTACCGGTGCGGTTCTCGGACAAACTAATCGAGCTTCGGTTTGCCACATATCAATCCTGGTCTGAGAATGTACGCGCTCTGTCGAGTAGACAGTGATCAGGTAAAGCCGCAGGAGGAAGTGTTCCTGCACGGGCAGGGGCAAGGCAGGCCACGGAAGGGCTGGTATGTGGGCCACACAACGGTGGCGCCGGGATTGGCACTGCAGAAAGCTGAAACTCAATCAAACAGCGTCGCCAAGCGCTGCTTCATCGTGTCGGCGATGTAGAGCGCCACCGCCTGGATCGTGGATGTCGGGTTCACGCCGCCTGACGTGACCCACACGCTGCCATCGACAATGAACAGGTTCTTCACGTCGTGGCTGCGGCCCCAGGCGTTCACCACCGAGCGTTCCGGATCATCGCCCATACGCGCGGTACCGAGCAGGTGGCCGGGGCTGTTGAGGATGGTGCGCGAGGCATGGATGGAGGTGGCGCCGGCGGCGGTCAGGATGTCCTCGGCGCGCGCAATGCCATGGTCCATCATGCGCCGCGTGTTCTCGCTAACCTTGTACTCGATGCGCGGCGCGGGAATGCCGTGACTGTCCTTCAGTTTGGGGTCGAGCGTGACGCGGTTGTGCTCCTCCGGCAGGTCCTCACAGGCGATACCGATGCGCAGCCGATGCTCGAACAGCTGGCGGAAGATGCGGTGGTGGTCTTTGCCCCACGGCAGACGTCCGGTGGCGAGGCCGTCGATGGCCTGGGACACCGGGCCGGTGCCGCGGGCGAATTGCAGCGTGTAGCCGCGCACGAAGTCGCGAGACGGATCGGTTTCGTAGAACTGCTTGCTCCACATCACCGTCAGCGGGCCACGCATGCCGTCCGTGGTTTCCTCGACATAGCCGGTGACGTGCGGCCAGGGATGCAGCATCAGATTCCTGCCGACGAGGCCGCTGGAATTCGCCAGGCCATTGGGGAAGCGCGCGGACGCGGAGTTGAGGAGCAGGCGCGGGGTGCCGATGCCGTTGCAGGCGAGGATGACGACCTCGGCCGGCTGGAATTGCTCCTTCCCGTCGGCGTCGTAGTAGATGGCGCCGGACGCCATGCCATGCTCGTTGGTGGTGATTTCGCGCACGCGGCAGCGCGTGCGCAGCTCCACGCCAGAGCGCAGGGCGAGCGGCCAATAGGTGATGTCGGTGCTGGCCTTGGCGCCCTGGGCGCAGCCCGGCGTGCAATGGCCGAGATTGATGCAGGGGGCGCGGCCTTCATACTCGGTGGTGGCGACGGCGACGTCGGACGGCCACCAATGCCAGCCGAGCTTGTTGAGCGCGCGGGCGTAGGTGGTGCCGGTTTTGCCGAGCGGGACGGGGGGCATGGGCGGGTCGCGCGGGGGCACGCCGGGGTCGCCCGCGAGGCCCGATGTGCCCATCATGCGGTCGTTCTCGGTAAAGAACGGTTCCAGCGTCCAGTAGTCGATCGGCCAGTCGTCGGCCACGCCGTCGAGCGAGCGGACGCGGAAGTCGGATGGGTGCATGCGGGGGAAATGCGCGGTGTAGAGGACGGTGCCGCCGCCGACGCCGTTGAAGTTGGCGATCTTCATCGGTGAGTTGGCGTCGTTGATCGGATAGTCCGTGTCGCGCCCGCGGTGGTTCGGGCTGATGGCGAAGTCAGTGAAGCGGCGCGCTTCCCAGTCGCGGAAGTTGGTCGGGAACTCGGTGGGTTTGATCCAGTCGCCCTGCTCCAGGCAGAGGATGCGCATTTTGGTTTCGGCCAGACTCCAGGCGACGGCGGCGCCGGACGCGCCGGAGCCGATGATCAGGACGTCGACGATGTCGTTGGCGGTTTTGCTGTGGGGCATGTCAGGCGGTCCGGTCGTCGCGCCAGAAGGGAGCGCGGGTGCGGACGGGGTCGAGGAGGGACCAGTCGCCCTGTTCCACGGTGTGGCCCTTGGGGAAGGGCGCGCGCGGTTCGAGACCGAGGGCGTGCAGCACGCGGTCGTCGCGGTAGTAGCATTGCAGGATCAGGCGCCCGAGTGTGGCGCCGCTGGCGGTGCCGGAGACGAAGGACGCGATGTCGGCGTCCTGGCGAAGTGGCGCCAGTTCGGCGAGTGCGGCGCGGATGTTCGCGGCGTCTCGGCCGATCGAGCGGATGATGTCGGCGAGGATGAGCGGATCGTTCGCGCCGGGGACGCCGTATTCCTCGCTGGGCGGGAGCAGCATGCCGGCGATGCGGTGGAGCGTGTCGGTTTCGGCGGGGGAGAGTCTGTGAGAATTAGGCGCCATTGATCGATTCTCCACGCGCCCCAGCAGGTTGACAAGCGCCTCGTTCCGGTTCGTCACGTGCGTCTTGTTTCGCGCGCAGCCGCTACACCAACCCTGCGCGCCAATCGACGCCCTGGAGGTGTGCCCATGTCGGACACGGTCAGCTCGCTTTTGAGAGACATGCTGGTGTGGATCGGTGCGCGTCCGCGCTCCTATGCCGAGGTGATGGAGGCGTGGCGGACGTCGTGTCCGCGGCTGCCGGTGTGGGAGGAAGCGACGGATCGAGGGCTGGTGGAGCATGCGACGGCGGACGGGCGGATGATGATCCGGCTGACACGGGCCGGGGAGGCGTTCCTGCGGGAGCAGGGCTGAGGCGGTCGCCTTGCCGCACGCGCGGAACTGGTCCAACTCGTTGCGTCGATGCCGGGGAACTGTGAGCGTCCGTCATGAGAGTGGCTTCGATTGTTGCCGTCCTGCTCATCGCAGCAGCCAATGCAGTCGCCCTGGCGCCTGCGGGCGAGGCGATTCGGCCGTACTTGGCGGAGACCAGCGTCGTGCTGGCGGTTCTCGCGTTGGTGGGATTGCTGTTGCAGCGGGGACAACAGGCGGTGCCGCCAAAGGCTGAGGCCGAGGCGGTTCGGCCGGCTCCGGCACTGGCGGAGGCGAAACGGGCGGACGCCGAGATCGTCAGCTTCCTGGCGATGCTCCAGGAGAAGGGGCGGCTGGTCGATTTCCTGATGGACGATATCAACGCGTTTGGTGATGCCCAGGTCGGGGCGGCGGCGCGGGTCGTGCACGCTGGTTGCAAGGGGGTTCTACAGGAACATTTCAGCATTCATCCCGTTCGTGCGGAGCCGGAGGGATCGACGGTGCAGGTTCCGGCGGGGTATTCAGCCGACGCGTATCGGCTGGTCGGCAAGATCAGCGGACAAGCGCCGTTCTCGGGCGTACTTGTCCACCGTGGCTGGAAGACCGATACGGTCAGGTTGCCGCAGCTGCTGCGCGTTCCGACCGGCCAGCTTCCGGCCATTGCTCCGGTGGAAGTGGACCTGAAATAGAACGGACACGCTGCTCGGGGCCCAATCATCCGGACTCAGATCATCAGGACGCCACGCTTCATGGACCCTCGCTTCAGTCTCGGGATCGACCTCGGTACCAGCAACTCCGCGATGGCGGTCACCGATCTCGAGACGGATCGAACGGAGGTTCTGCCGATCACGCAGATCCTGGCGGTCAATCAGGTGGGCGAGAAGCCGACCCTGCCGTCTGCGCTCTATCTGCCGCATCCGGAGGAGTTTCCGGCAGGGGCGTTCCCGCTGCCGTGGAACAGTGCGGGGGAGCGGCAGATCGTTGGACAGTTCGCGCGAGATCACGGCGCGCTCGTGCCGGATCGTCTGGTTACGTCGGCCAAATCCTGGCTGTCGAACCCGCATATCGATCCGAAGCAGCGCACGCTTCCCTGGGGGGCCGATAATGCGGAAGAGAAGCTCTCGCCGTTCGAGTGCTCATGCCGGTATCTGCAGCATTTGAAAGACGCGTTCCTGTATGCGGTGCACGCGCGGGGCAGCCAGTGGGACATCGCCGATGGGCAGGTGGTGGTGACGGTTCCCGCGTCCTTCGACGAGGTCGCGCGAAACCTGACGGCCGAGGCGGCAGAGGAAGCGGGATTTGGCAGCGTCACTTTGCTGGAAGAACCGCAGGCCGCCTTCTACGCGTGGACAGCGCAGGCGGGGCGGGAATGGCGTGAGTTGGTGGCGCCGGGCGACATCATCCTGGTTTGCGACGTCGGGGGTGGCACGGCGGATTTCAGCCTGATCGCCGTGACCGATATCGGCGGCAATTTGGATCTGGAGCGCATCAGCGTCGGCGAGCACATCCTGCTCGGTGGCGATAACATTGATCTCGCGCTGTCTTACGCGCTGCAGGCCCGGCTGGAGGCGGAAGGCAAATCACTCGACTCCTGGCAGTTCCTGGCACTGGTTCACGCCGCGTCCCGTGCAAAGATCAGCTTGTTCGAGGACGAAAGCCTCGCGGAAGCACCGATCGCGGTTCCGTCACGCGGATCCAGCCTGTTCGCGAAGACGATCGCCACGGCACTCGACCGGGCTATGCTGTCACAGATCGTTCTCGACGGCTTCTTTGCCCGAACTGCGATCGATGATTTGCCGAGGGAGGGACGAAGGACGGGCTTGCAGGAGTTCGGACTGCCGTACGCGGCCGATCCGGTGATCAGCAAACATCTGGCGCGCTTTCTGACGCGCAGCCTGCAGAACGTGAAAGCGAGCGACGAACTCGCCGCCCGGGTCGGCGCTCGGATGGGAGAGCAGGCGCTGATGCCGACGGCGGTGCTGTTCAATGGCGGAGTGTTCAAGGCCGCGCCGATCCGTGCACGCGTGCTCGAACTGCTGGCGTCGTGGAACGGTGGGCAGGCGGTGAGGGAGCTCAAGGGATTTGAGCCGGATCTTGCTGTCGCGCAGGGCGCCGCCATTTACGGGCGGCACCGCGCCACCGGCAAGGGCATGCGCATCAAGGCCGGCGCCGCGCGTTCTTACTACGTCGGTCTGGAGAGCTCGATGCCGGCGATTCCTGGGTTCCGGCCGCCGGTGAAGGCTCTCTGCGTCGTGCCACAAGGCATGCAGGAGGGAACGGATCTGCTGATCCAGGGCCGCGACTTTGGCCTTGTTACCGGCCAGATGGCGGAGTTTCGATTCTTCTCCTCGGCTGTGCGGAGCGGCGACACGCCAGGCCAGATCCTTCCCGATGCGGAGCGTGAGCTGGAAGAGACCAGCCTGTTGGAAGTGGAACTTCCGGCGCTTCCCGACGTGCCGGCAGGACAGGTCGTGCCTGTGCGGGTCGAGTTTGTCGTCACGGCGCTTGGTACGCTCGAACTCTGGATGAGACACACCAACTCCGACCGGAGATGGAAGATCGAGTTCCAGGTCCGTACCGAGTAGACGCCGCGCGTTCGATGACGGCGCGCTTTTCCATCGGGATCGATCTTGGTACGACGAACTCGGCGTTGGCGTATGTTCCGCTGAGCGGTGATGCAAGGCCGCAGGTCCTTTCCATTCCGCAGTGGGAAACGCAGGAAACGCTGGTCGAGGCGTTCACGCTGCCCTCGTTTCTGTACTTGCCGGAGGACGCAGTTGCTGCGCAGTTGCGGGGCCGCGTTCCGGGAGACCAGGTATGGATTGTTGGCCGGCTCGCACGACGCAGAGCAGGAGAGACGCCCGGCCGGGTGGTGCGGTCGGCGAAGTCGTGGCTGTGTCATCACACCGCTGACCGCTCGGCGCCGATCCTGCCCTGGGGATCGGAGGATGTCGCGCCGGCGCTGAAGATTTCTCCCGTTCATGCGTCTGCTTTCATCCTCAATTATTTACGCGGTGCGTGGAACAGCCGGTTCAATCAGCCGGATAGCCGGTTTGACGATCAGGACATCACCATCACGGTTCCCGCTTCTTTCGACGCGGCGGCGCAGCGGCTCACGTTGGACGCTGCGCAGGACGCGGGCTTTCCCGCCGGCGTGCGGTTGCTGGAGGAGCCGCAGGCAGCGTTTTACTCCTGGCTCGAACAGCACAGTGCGGTGGGCGCGTTCGGGGAGGCTGGTGCCGAACCCAGGCACATTTTGATCATCGATATCGGCGGGGGAACGTCGGATTTCAGCTTGTTCGAGTTGCGGCCCGATCCATCGAGTGCAACGCCTGCCATCACGCGGATCGCGGTCAGCGACCATATTCTGTTAGGCGGCGACAATATCGATCTGGCGCTGGCGGCGTTTCTTGAATTCCAGCTGACCGGGGAGCGCGGCCGGATCGCCGGCCCACAATGGGATCGCCTTATTGCGTCATGCCGTGACCTGAAAGAGACGGCCCTGTCAGACGGTGCCTCTGCGAACGATCAGTTCACCGTGGCACTGGCCGGCCGCGGGTCGAGCCTGATGGCCGGAGCACAGACTGCAACGGTTGCGCGCCAGGAGATCGAGCGGCTGGTGCTGGATGGATTCTTCCCGGCGTGCAGTGCGCGGGCGCGACCATACAGAACGCAGGCGGCTTTGCGCGATTGGGGGCTGCCCTACGCTGCCGATAGCGCGGTGACGCATCACCTGGCGGATTTCCTCAGGGACCGGCTGCGCGTGGATGCCGTGCTGTTCAATGGCGGTTCGCTCCATTCCCCGATCTTGCGTCAGCGGCTGATGGACCAAATCGCAGCGTGGCAAGATGGTGCCCGCCCACTGGAACTGGAGAATGCCGAACCTGACCTGGCCGTCGCTCGCGGTGCCGCACGGTTCGGCAAAATTTTGCACAGTCAGTCGGGGCGCATCGCGGCGGGTGCCGCTCGCGCGGTGTTCCTCGAGATGCACAGAGCGGCGACATCGGACGAAGCCGCAGTCTCCCCTATTTTAGTATGCGTGCTTCCCCGCAATGCGGCCGCGGAGCAGGCGTTCGAGGTCGATCTGGCGGGGCTTGAGGTGCGCACGGAGACCTTGGTGAGCTTTCAGGCATATTCCTCGACACGTCATGGACGGTGTCGTGTGGGCGACGTTCTGCCATGGGATCCCGACGCATTTCATGCTCTTCCGCCGCTGCAGACGGTTATCCGAATGGGTGACGGCTCTCCGACCCGCACCCTACCCGTCCGTCTTGCGGCGAAGATGAATGCGCTGGGATTGCTGCAAATTTCGTGCCTCAGCAGGGATCCGGCGATTCAACAATCGTGGTCGCTCGAATTCAACCTTCGCCCGCACGAGCATGGCACTGCGGCTGCGAGCGGTCGGCCAGCTTCCGCACCTGTTGAGCCGAACGCGACGGCTGAAGCCCGGCAATCGGCGCAGGATCGGCTGACGACCCTGTTCAGCCGTCCTGCGGCGAAAGGCGTGCGGCTGACCGCGAATGCCGTTTTGAAAGATCTGGAGCGCGTCTTCGGCGAGCCCCGACATGAGTGGAACGTGGCTCTTCTGCGCAGCCTCTGGCCTGCTTTGAACGATCGGATGAGTGGCCGAAAACTTTCGGTGGAACATGAGGAGGCGTGGCTCACACTGGCCGGCTTTCTGCTTCGCCCCGGCTTCGGTTTCGCCCATGATGAGCTTCGGATGGACGAGTTGTGGCGGCTGCGTGATGCGGGCATTTGCTTTCCCGGTAAGCGCAGTAAAGTTCAGGAATACATCCTTTGGCGCCGCGTGGCGGGCGGGCTCACGGCGGAACGGCAGGAGACGCTACTGGCAGCCGAGATCGGTAGCATCCGCCGAGGGACAGCGTCGCCCGAACTGATTCGACTGGCGGGTTCGCTCGAACGTCTGCCTCGGGAGGCGAAGGCGGACCTGATCCGGATATTCATGCCGGAGGCGCTGAGGCGCGCGGAGGATAAGCAGCACTCCGCACCGCATCTTGCTGCCCTCGGTCTGCTGTTGAACCGCGCTCCGTTCCACGCAGGCCCGGAAACAGTTGTTCCACCAGAGTTTGTCGCCAGCACTTATGCGGCATTCAAGGATCTTGATTGGAGCGACCCCGAACTGCTGGAATTGCAAAATCTTTTTCTCAGAGCTGCGCGCGTTGTTGGCGATCGCAACCTGGATGTCGCTAAATCGCTACGCGATCAGATCGCCGGAAAGCTGGAGCGCGCCGGGGTCACAGCAATTCGAACCGGACCGATCAAGACGTTCACGCCCGTGGGGCGCGTGGAGAAGGCCACTCTCTATGGCGAGGGGCTTCCCCCTGGATTGGTGCTCGGCGGCGGGCAGGATTTGGAGCGGTAGCGGCTGTTATAAGGCTGGCTGACTGTCGCGATTGCGGGACGGCGGAATAGCTAAGTATTGGGTGGAAAGGGGACGTACCACAGGAGGCACCTAATGGCCGGCTGCGTGCATCTTGGTCACTGAGACCCGGTTGCCCGTTTCCCGAAAGCGGACAGAGCATCCTAATGCCGGCTGGCCGAGATGGTGGAAAGCGGTGCTGAGGCGGTGCCCGCAAAAGATTTGGAGGCTAGTCCATTGCCAAGTTCAAGTTTCCCTTGATCCGGCGCGGAGCGCACGCGTGTAACGACCAGGCTGGAAGCCGCGTTAACCGAAACAGCAAGGAAGGCCAGCTACGCTGAGTGTCTTCTTGAGCGTTCTTGTTCCGGAAGCGAGCTTGTCAGGAGCATCATGGGTGGCCGAGCAGCTGGGCGAAATGGTGGGCTTGTCCGGGCACGGGCGGCGGCTGACCCGAGGCAGTGACGCAACACGGTTAGCATCGACGGTTATCCAGTCGGGTGTGCTGGCGTATCGTTCAACGGGACGGGGCGAGCCGCTCGTCCTGATGGTGAGCAAGAGTCGGTCGAGGCGCTGGGGGATCCCCAAGGGCAACGTTGAGCCACACCTATCCTTGGCCGAGAGCGCGGCCAGGGAGGCTTTCGAGGAAGCCGGCGTGAAGGGGCGGGTTTCGCCAAAATCCGTTGGCGTGTTTCGAGCAACCAAACGAACGCGTGATCGCCGCCGCCAGTATGTTGTCGAGGTCTGGGTCTATCTCCGGGAAGTTACCGAATCGCTCACCAAATGGCCGGAGAAGGGTAAGCGGCAGGTCCGATGGGTGCCTTGCCACACGGCCGCCACACAACTCCGCAATCCGGTTCTTTCCGAGCTCTGCCGGAATTTGGCGCAAAGCGGAGGCTCTGAGCCAAAGAGCGAAAGCGCGCCCGTTACTTGAAAGGGGCCGAGCCCGTTGGATTTTCCTCTCACACTCGTTGATCTCGCGGGATCGGTGGCGCTCCTTCTCTGGGGCGTCCACATGGTTCAGACCGGGGTGCAGCGGGCCTTCGGCGCCAAGCTGCGCGCCTTCCTCGGCCATGCCCTGCGCAACCGATTCAAAGCATTCCTCGCCGGCCTCGGGGTGACAGCGCTTCTGCAAAGCAGTACCGCGACCGGGCTGATGGTGACGGGCTTCGCGGCCGGCGGGCTGGTCGATCTGGTGCCGGCGCTCGCCGTCATGCTCGGGGCGAATGTTGGGACAACACTCATCGTACAGGTGCTGTCCTTCGACGTCGCCGAAGTGGCGCCGGCCTTGATCCTGTTCGGCGTCCTGATGTTCCGGCGCGCTTCGGCCGGCCCGCGCGACTTCGGGCGCGTGCTCATCGGCCTCGGCCTTCTGCTGATGGCCCTCCATCAGTTCATCGAGCTTCTGACCCCGTATTCGGACATGCCGAGTCTCCGATTGCTACTGGGTGCAGTCTCGACGCAGCCCATTCTCGACATCATCCTGGCGGCCGGGCTCACCTGGGCCGCGCATTCAAGCGTCGCCATCGTGCTGGTGATCATGTCCTTTGCCGCCAAGGGGACGGTTCCGCCCGACGCCGCGTTTGCGCTGGTGCTTGGCGCCAATCTCGGCACCGCCATCAACCCGGTCCTGGAAGGCACCACAAACGGCGATCCCGCATCGAAGCGCCTGCCGATCGGCAATCTCGCCAACCGCGTCATCGGCGTCGCCCTGGGCCTCGCCGTGCTGCCCTATATCGGCCCCTGGCTGGTGACGGTCGATCCCAACAACGCCCGTGCAGTCGCCGATTTCCACACGGCGTTCAATCTGGTGATCGCGCTGGTCTTCTTTCCGCTCCTCGGTCCCTATGCCGCGCTCCTGCAGCGATGGTTGCCGACGCGGGTGAATCCAGCCGATCCCGGCAAGCCCCTCTATCTCGACCCGGCGGCACGCGAGACCCCGATCATCGCGCTCGGCGGTGCGGCGCGGGAGGCACTGCGCATGGCCGACGTGCTGGAGACGATGCTGGTCAGGCTACGCGAGACCTTCGAAAGTGCGAACCGCAAGCAGATTGGCGAGACCAAGCGCCTCGACGACATTCTCGACAAGCTGAACACCGCGATCAAAGCCTATGTCACCTCGCTCGACCCTGAGGAGCTAAGCGAGGACGATCATCGCCGGCTGCGGGAAATTCTGACCTTCGCGACGGAGATCGAGCATGCCGGCGATATCGTCGACAACAACCTGCTTGGGATCGCCAACAAAATGGTGAAGCGCGGCGTCACCTTCTCGAAATCAGGCCAGGCGGAGATCCTGGAGATGATCGATCGGCTGATCGTCAATGTCCGAACGTCCGCGTCGCTGTTCATGACTGGCGACGAGCGGGGCGCGCGCATGCTCGCTTCGGAAAAGGAGGGGTTCCGCTCCATGGAGACCATCGCGACGGAGGCGCATTTCGAGCGCTTGCGGTCCGGTCACATGGAAACCGTCGAGACAAGCACCATGCACCTCGACACGCTCCGCGACCTCAAGAGCGTCAATTCGCATCTTGTTGCAGCCGCGGCCTATCCTGTTCTGGAGCGCACTGGCGTGCTGCTACCGACACGCCTGCGCCAGGAGGGCTGAGCTACTGCCGGGATCGGCACTTCTTCGGTTCTTTATGGCACCGTCCCTGAGTTCGAGCATGTTGGGCGTGAGGCACGCGCTTTCGGCTTTTTCTATGCCGTAACGATTTGTTTGGAGGCGCTATGCGAATGATCGGTCTGATTGGCGGTATGAGCTGGGAAAGCTCGGCGGAGTACTACCGTTTGCTGAATCAGGGCGTCCGGGATCAGCGGGGGCCGACAGCATCCGCACGGTGCCTGCTCTGGTCGTTCGACTTCTCCGAGATTGAAGAGCTTCAACATAAAGGTGATTGGGACGGCCTGACTGCTCTGATGGTCGACGCTGCCCGGCGGCTTGAGGCCGGAGGAGCGGAGCTGCTGCTGATATGCACGAACACAATGCATCGGATGGCCCATGCCGTTCAGGCCGCAGTCAGCGTGCCCTTGCTCCATATCGCCGATCCCACGGCGGAACGGGTCAAGGCAGCCGGCTTCAGAAAGGTCGGGTTGCTTGGAACCGCCTTCACGATGGAACAGGAATTCTACAAAGGCCGTTTAGGCGAGCAGCATGGTCTCAGCATCATCGTCCCGGGAGACAAGGACCGCGCAACGGTCCACCGTATCATCTATGAGGAATTGGTGGCCGGAAAGGTCATACCGGAATTGCGGGATGCCTACCGAGGTATCATCGCTCGACTGGTCAAGGACGGGGCAGAGGCGGTCATCTTGGGATGCACCGAGATCATGCTTCTTGTGCGGCCAGAGGACAGCCCTGTGCCGATCTTCGACACTACTGCGATCCATGCGCAGGCAGCGGTCGACATTTCACTGGCCGGCTGAACGATGGCAAACGTCAGAGGCAGGACACTATAGCGACGCGCCGCCGTCAACGCTGATTTCTGCGCCGGTGATGTACTCAGACTCGTCCGAGAGCAGAAACAGCACCAACCGTGTGACTTCATCGGCCGTTCCCACCCGCTTCATCGGTACGAGCTGAATTCAGCGCACGTTCTCCTCCGGCGTGCGGATCTTCAGCATCTCCGTGTCGATCGGACCAGGATGGACTGAGTTGACAGGTAAGCCTCGCGAGGCGAGGTCCCGCGGCCGCAGACTTGGTCATACCGCGAAGCGCCCATTTTGTTGCACCGTAGGCGAAGGCGTACGGCGTGCCGCGCAGGCCGGCCGTCGAGGAGATGTTGACGATGGAACCACCGCCGCTCCGCTCCATGGCGGGCACGACCGCACGCATGCCCAGAAAACAGCCGAACTGGTTGATGCGAACATGGCGTTCGAACAGCTCTGAATCCGTTTCCATCAGCGACTTGGGGATGTAGATGCCCGCGTTGTTGATCAGGCCGTGAAGCCCGCCGCCGAGTTTGACCGCGGTCTCGACCGCCTCCTGCCAACCGGCCTCGTTGGTGACATCGTGTCGGACGAAACGAGCTGCGGGGCCGAGTTCGGTTGCAAGTGCGTCGCCGTCCTGTTGCAGGATGTCGCCAATGACGACTTTGGCACCGTTGGTCACCAGTGCTGTCTAACCGCTTTCGGCCAATGCCGGAACTAATCCAGGCAAGGCAATCGTGACCCGCGCGGGGGAGGCGTTCCGGCACGAGCAGGGCTGACGTGGGCGACGGAAGGGGCCAGGATGGGGGCCATGCGGCAGATGACCCTGGTTGCGTTCCTGCAGGCGCAGAACTGTTCCAACTTCGTCGGCTCCTGGCGGCACCCCGGCGCCAGCTCCGATTTCATGTCCGCGGCGTATTACCAGCGGATCGGGCGGGTGCTGGAGGAGGGGCGGTTTCACCTGGGGTTCTTCGACGACCGGCTGGCGATGCCGGACCGGTTTGGCGGGGATCATGCGCACGCGGTGGAAAACGGCATTCGCTGCGTGAAGATGGACCCGGTGACGATCCTGACGGTGATGGGGATGGCGACGGAGAAGCTGGGCCTCGGGGCGACGTATTCGACGACGTATTACGAGCCGTACCATGTGGCGCGGGTGTTCGCGACGCTGGATCTCATGAGCGGCGGGCGCGCGGCGTGGAATGTCGTGACGTCGATGAATGACGGCGAGGCGCTGAACATGGGCGTCGGCCAGCACATGGAACATGACCGGCGCTACGACCGGGCCGACGAGTTCATGGAGGTGGTGCACGGGCATTGGGATGCGTGGGCGGATGACTCGCTGGTGGTGGATCGTGCCACCGGGGTGTTTGCGCATCCGGATAAGGTGTCGCGGCTGGATTATGAGGGGAGCTTCTTTCGCTCGCGCGGGCCGTTCACGGTGCCTCGGTCGGCGCAGGGCCATCCGGTGATCATCCAGGCGGGGCAGAGCGGCCGCGGCCAGCGCTTCGCGGCGCGCTGGGCGGAGCTGGTGTTCGTGGCCTATCACGAGCTGGATCGCGGGCGGGCGGATTATGCGGCGTTCAAGCAGGACGTGGCGTCGGCCGGACGCGATCCGTCTCAGGTGAAGATCACGATGGCCTGTTATCCGGTGGTGGCGGAGAGCCGGGCGGAGGCGTCGGAGAAGCTGGCGGTGGCGGAGGGGCTGGCGCGCGATATCGACCGGTTGTCGCTGCTGTCGGAGGTGCTGAACTTCGACTTCGCGACCAAGGGGATCGACGAGCCGTTCTCGGATCAGGATCTGGCCAATATCTCGGGCGTGCAGGCGATGCGGGATCGGGTCATCCGGCGCAGCGGCAAGGCCAATCCGACCACGCGCGACTTCATCGATATCAGCGGGCGGGGGACGATCCACGATCATCCGGTGTTTTGCGGGACGGCGGCGGATGTGGCGGATCAGATGGAGGCATGGTTCACGGCCCCGGCGTGTGACGGATTTGTTGTGGCTGCCTCGCACGTACCGGGCGCGTATGAGGAGTTCGTGCGCTTCGTCGTGCCCGAGTTGCAACGGCGCGGGTTGCATCGGCGAGATTATACCGGCACCACACTGCGCGAGAATTTGGGATTTAAGCGCCCGGCCCTGGGCGTCTGGCGTCACTGACGGAGGAGTCTAACCATGAAGCTGCTCTATTCCCCGGGCGCCTGCTCGCTGGGCATTCACGTCGTGTTGGAGGAGATCGGCAAGCCGTATGAGGCTCAGGCGGTGAACTTTCGGGAACGCGAGCAGTATCAGCCGGCGTTCACGGAGAAGAACCCGAAGTCGAAGGTGCCGACGCTGGTGCGTGATGATGGGTCGGTGCTGACGGAGTTCCCCGCGATCGCGTTCTGGCTGGCGCGCAGCAATCCGGAGAAGAAGCTGCTGCCGGATGACGCGGAAGGACAGGCGCGCGCGCTGGAGGCGATGGATTACGCGGTGGCGACGATCCACATGCAAGGTTTCACCCGTATCTTCCGGCCGGAGAATTTCGCGCCGAGCGTGGGCGACCATGACGCGGTGAAGGCGCGGGGGCGGGAGATCTTCGAAAAGGGTCTGGCGCTGCTGGATAAGCAGATGGCGGGCAAGGAGTATGTGGCGGGCGCGTTCTCGATCGCCGATGCGGCGTTGTTTTATGTGGAGTTCTGGGCGTCCGCGCGACTGAAGATGGAGCTGCCGGCGAATCTCAAGGCGCATTATCAGCGCATGCTGGCGCGGCCTGCGGTGCAGCGGGTGCTGAAGGAAGAGGGGCTGCAGGGCTGATGGCGCTGACAAACGTTCCCTTCTGGTATCTGCGTCATGGGGAGACGGATTGGAACGCGCGCAACCTTTCTCAGGGCAACGTGGATGTGCCGCTGAATCAGAATGGGCTGGCGCAGGCTCGGTCGGCGGCGGAGCTGCTGAAGGGGCGGGGGATCGCGACGATCGTGGCCTCGCCGCTGGGGCGGGCGCGCGTGACGGCGGAGATTGCCGGCGAGGAGCTGGGGCTGCCCGTGTCGATCGAGGAGGGGCTGCGCGAGGTGGCGTTCGGCGTGCAGGAGGGCCAGCCGATGACGGACTGGTTCCAGCGCTGGATCGACGGGGAATTCACGCCGGAGGGGGCGGAGACCTTTGCGGGGCTGCGCGATCGCGCGGTGGGGGCGATCAACCGCGCGGTGACAAATCCGGCGCCGGTGCTGGTGGTGAGCCATGGCGCGGTGTTCCGTGCGGTGCGCTCGGCGATGGGGCTGGTGCCGAATGTGCGGACGCGGAACGCGGTGCCATTCCTGTGCACGCCTGGGACGCCGTGGGACCTGGTGGCGGCCGATCCGGGGATGAGTTTTACGTACGTTTGAGGCGTCGTCCTCGTTTTTTGGAAAGTTTTGCTGCGCTGCAGCGAAATTCGGCTTGACGCACTGAACCGCCCATTCTTGAGTGGTCTCGCGTTCACCTCCGGCGCAGTGCGAGGCGGCCCATGCCGAAGAACCAGATGAAGCTCGGCGTCTCCATGCGGGGCTTGGGCTACTTCGTCAGCGCGTGGAGACACCCTGACGTTCCGGCCGACGGCCAGATGCGTCTGGACCACTATGTCGATGTCACCCGCACGGCCGAGCGCGGCCTGTTCGACATGGCGTTCCTCGCTGACGGTGTTGCGGTACGGGAACGGGACGATCCGCCCGGTTCGCTGTGCCGGACGAACAATATCGTTGATTTTGAGCCTTTGACGCTTTTGGCCGCACTTGCACCGCAAACGCGCAATGTCGGTCTGGTTGCAACGGCGTCGACGACCTACAACGAGCCGTATCATATCGCCCGCAAATTCGCCTCGCTGGATCATCTCAGCGGTGGCCGCATCGGTTGGAATGTGGTCACATCCTGGACCGATCAGGAAGCCCAGAACTTCGGTCAAGCGCATGGACTCCCGAAGGAAGTTCGCTACGACCGCGCGCGGGAGTTCGTGCAAGTTGTTCTTGGCCTATGGGAAACCTGGGAGGCCGACGCCTTCGTGCGGGACAAGCAGTCCGGGCTGTTTTTCGATCCGGCCAAGCTGCACGTGCTGAACCACAAGGGCAAATACTTTCAGGTACGCGGCCCGCTGAACGTTGCGCGCTCTCCGCAGGGGCGGCCCATCATCATCCAAGCCGGTGCCTCCGACGCGGGGCGAGAACTCGCCGCTGCAACGGCTGACGTGATCTACGCCGCGCAGCCGGAGATCGAGGGCGCTCAGGAATATTATTCCGACGTGAAGGGACGTGCCGAAAAGTACGGGCGGAGCCCGAACGACATCAAGATCATGCCTGGGCTGCTGCCGATCATGGGAAGCAGCGAGGCCGAAGCCCAGGACATTTACCACGGTTTGCAGAAGCTGATTGATCCGATGGTCGGGCTTTCGTTGCTCACAACGCATATGGGTGATCTGTCGGGTTACCCTGTTGATGGCCCGGTGCCCGACCAGCCCGAAAAAGCGACGATGAGCCGCGGCACCTTGATGTATCGCATCGCCAAGGAACGCGGCATGACGATCCGCCAGCTCTACGAGATGGTTGCGATCGGCCGCGCGCATCGGGTGGTGATCGGCACGCCGCTTCAGGTCGTCGATGCCATGGAGGACTGGTTCCGCAACGGGGCAGCGGACGGCTTCAATGTCCTGCCCGCGCTGATGCCGCAGGGGTTGCGCGACTTCGTCGCTCAGGTCGTGCCGGAATTGCAGCGCCGCGGCTTGTTCCGGCAATCCTATGAAGGACGAACCATGCGTGAGAATCTCGGGTTGCCCGAACCCAAACCGCCGTCCGCCCGCGTGACCCAGTTGTTGGAGTCAGCCGAGGAATGAAAGCCGAACTCTCGCGCCGCGGGCTTCTCGCACTTGGAACCGCCGCGCTGAGCGTCGGGCGTGCTTCGGGCGCGGGTAATACTCTGGTTTATGGGATGAACACCAATCCCGGCACGCTGCGTCCGTTCGAGCAGGGCGGCCTTGCCGGAACGGCGATCAAGATGATGACGCAGCGGACGCTGACGACCTATACGCCGGACGGCAAGATCGTGCCCTGCCTCGCGGCGTCATGGAGCCAGCCGACGCCGACGCAGTTCGTGTTTCACCTGCGGCCGGACGCGAAATTCCACAATGGCGACGCTGTTACGGCGGACGATGTGCTTTACGGCTTCAATGAGATTCTGAAGCCGCAGTCCACCGCCTTCATGAAGCCCGACTTTCAGGTGATCGACAGCGTCAAGGCGCTCGACCCGACGACAGTCCAGTTCAACCTGAAAAACCCTTCGGCGACCTTTTTGGATCTGGTGTCTCAACCCAACGCGCCGGTCGTGTCCGCCAAGTCCGCCGGAGCCGACCCGCAGGAGCCGATCGGCGCAGGGCCTTATCGGATCACGTCGCGGGAGCGTGGATACAGTATCTCCATGGAGCGCTTCCCGCAGTATTTTGAGGCGGGCAAGCCGCATTTCCCTGCCGTGAAAGCGATCGTCTATGCCGACGAGAATGCCCGAGTGGCCGCGCTTCAGGCGGGCGATGCGGACATCATCGAGCTCGTACCGTGGCAAAGCGTGGCCATGCTGAAGAAGGACCCGCACATCAAGCTGTATTCTCAGGTCGGTGGCTTCATGTACCTGCAGTTCAACTTCACGCAGGGCCTGTTCACCAACCCCAAGCTGCGCCAGGCGATGGCGTATGCGGTCAATCGCCAAGCGATCGTGGAGAGCGTCTTTTACGGACAGGGATCGGTACTTGATACGCTACCTATTCTGGAGGGGCCTCTGTTTCATCCGGACGCAGCCGATCGCTGGTCCCATGACCCGGATCGAGCGAAGCACCTGATCGCAGAGGCCGGGTATCCGAACGGATTTTCCACCAAGATCCTGGCACTGACGGCGCCGGCCATGCACCTGCGGACTGCGGAACTGGTGCAGCAGGATCTGGCGAAGATCGGCGTGCAGTCGGACCTGGTTACCGCGGATTATGGCCGGCGCACCGCCATGGGCGATCGCGGTCAATACGAGTTCGCCGTTTACGGTGCCGGAGGGTTCTTCAATGACCCAGACGGCATCACCAGCATGATCGGCACCGGCCCGGCGTCCTACCTTCGGTCCTATGGTTTCAGCAGCAAGAAGATCGACGATCTGCTCCGTGCCGGGCGAGAGGAACTCGATCCGGCAAAACGCGCCGCGACCTATGCGATGCTGCAGCATGTCGCGATGGAGGAAGTGCCGATCGTCGGCCTGAACTGGCGGCAGCAGATTTTCGGCGTAAGGTCCGACCTACAGGGTTTTCAGATTTACGACGGATTTCTCAGCACCTTATCGACGGCAACGATTGCGGACATGACACGGACGGTTCAGGGCGGGTGAACGTGCGCCGGGTCTGCGACGACGCGGACCACCGCCTGGCGGTGCCGCTCCGTGCGATAGGCTTGGCCTTCTCGAATTTGGATCGGCTGTCAAATAGATTGGGCTGAAGAAACAATTTGCGGCATCGGGACGTTTCCGTGTTATATGGAACACATTCCAGACGATCCGATGGCGAGGACGGAGCTTGGCGATGGCAGCCCAACCTACCTTCACAGGTGACATCCCGAAGCTCTACGATGCTGTTATCGGGCCCGCGCTGTTCGAGGAATTAGGCGACGAGCTCGCCCAGCGCGTTGCTACGAAACGGCCTCGGTGCGTACTGGAGACCGCTGCGGGGACCGGAATTGTCACACGTCGCCTGCGGGACCGACTGCCGGCCGGCTCGGAGATCATCGCGACCGACCTTAGCCCGGCGATGCTTGCCACCGCGGAAACCAAGTTCAGCCCCGGAGAGGTGACGCTGAGCCCTGCAGACGCGATAGCTCTGCAGTTCCCCGACGCCAGCTTCGACGCTTTGGTCTGCCAGTTCGGAATCATGTTCTTCCCCGACCGGCTCCGGGGCTTTCGGGAGGCTTGGCGGGTGCTGGCGCCTGGCGGTCACGCTTGGTTCAGTGTGTGGGACTCCGCCGCCAGCAATCCATTTGGGCGCATTGGCCTGGATGTCTCTCGTGCAGCTTTCCCGGCCGACCCGCCGCGGTTTTATGAGATCCCATTCAACTGCTGGCAGATGGATCCGATCAAGGAAGCCCTGATGATGGCAGGCTTCACGGATCTGCGGATCGATGTGCTCGTCCGCGTCAGCCGGATTGCCGACATCGACCGGCTCGCCCGCGCCATGGTGTTCGGCAACCCGCTCGTGGACGACGTCCTGGCACGCGGCGCCGACCCCGATGCCTTGGCCACGACCATGGCCGAGGCGCTGCGCCGCGAGCTTCCAACGGGCGAGCTCCCGATCCAGGCGATCCTTTTCGAGGCCCGCAAGCCCGTTGCGCCTTGAGGTATTGCGCTATCGAGACCGCGCCTAGATCCGTTTCGCTCTGACCGTCCGCTTCGCGGCCGGACGGGTCTAACATCTTAATTTAAGACGGCGATTCACACCTTCGGTGATTCCGCCTCCGGCGATCGCGGTCTAGCCGCGGCCGACAATCTCCGCCAGCGCATTGCCAACTTCCGCTGTTCCCGCCTGGCCGCCCATGTCTCGGGTGCGGGGGCCAGCCTCACGCAGCAACATCTCGATGGCATGTTCAATCGCTTCGCCGGCGGCGTCTTCGCCGAGATGGCGCAACATCATGCCGGCCGACCAGATCTGGCCGATCGGATTGCAGATGTGCTTGCCGGCGATATCGGGAGCGGAGCCGTGCACCGGCTCAAACATCGACGGATGGGCGCGCTCCGGATTGATGTTGGCCGAGGGCGCGATGCCGATGGAGCCGGCGACGGCGGGGCCGAGGTCGCTCAGGATATCGCCGAACAGGTTGGAGCCGACGACGACATCGAACCAGTCCGGGTGCTGGACGAAATGCGCGGTCAGGATGTCGATGTGGTACTGGTCGGTGCGGATGTCCGGAAAGTTCTTGCCCATCTCGGCGAAGCGCTCGTCCCAATACGGCATGGTGAAGGTGATGCCGTTGGATTTGGTGGCCGAGGTCAGGTGTTTCTTGGGGCGCGTGCGTGCGAGTTCGAACGCGAACTTCAGGATGCGGTCGGTGCCGACGCGACTGAAGACGGATTGCTGAGAGACGAATTCGCGATCCGTGCCGACGAACATGCGGCCGCCGACGGAGGAGTATTCGCCCTCGGTGTTTTCGCGCACGACGTAGAAGTCGATATCGGCCTCGGTGCGGTTTGCCAATGGCGTGCGCACGCCAGGCATGAGCTTGCAGGGGCGCAGGTTCACGTATTGGTCGAAGCCGCGGCGGATGGGGATGAGCAGACCCCAGAGGGAGATGTGGTCGGGGACGTCGGGCCAGCCGACGGCGCCGAGCAGGATGGAGTTCGATTCGGCGAGGCGGTCCATGCCGTCGGCGGGCATCATGGCGCCGGTTTTTTTGTAGGTTTCGCAGGACCAGTCGTAGTGGGCGAATTTCAGGGAGAAGTTGAAGCGGCGCGCGGCGGCGTCCAGAACTTTCAGGGATTCCGGGACCGTTTCCTTGCCGATGCCGTCACCGGGGATGACGGCGATCTTGTACGTGGCTCCCACGCTTCGTTCCTCCTGCAGTTCACGTGGTCCTGGAACCGCTCGCAGCGCCAGTCAAGCACGGGTTCTCAGCGTCCCGTCCACCTGCTCGCCATGATGGCCATGGCGCGCTCTTGCTCGGTCATGTCTTCCAGCGGCCGGGATTCCTCCAGCAGCCGGATGTGGTTCAGGATCAGCATGAAGGCCGCGGAACTCATCATGGAGGCCGGAATCCACACGATGATGCCGCCGATGTGCTGATCGTTCAGGGCGGAGACGGTGGGGAAGATCCGGCCGCAGAGATCGTAGAATGTGTAAAGGTCCGTTTTCGCGAAGGTGAGATAGGAGCCGAGGATGATCTGCGGGAACATGACCGCGATCACGGTGATCATGCGCGCGGGGAAGGAGACGCGGGCCGGCGGGCTGGGACGCGGGTCCAGAACGAGGCACCAGAAGAGCAGGCCGTCGACGACCATTGACCCGTTCATGATGGCGTAGAGGCGGTGATTGATCATCGCCTGGAAATGCACGGCCGGAATCAACCAGACATCAATCAGGCCAACGAAAAGTGCGCCGGCGATCAGGGGATGCTGGATGACGTGCAGCACGCGAAGCAGGCGCGGGTGGGTGGCGAGACGGCGCAGTGGCGTGGGCATGCCGCGGCCGATCGTCTCACCCGGCCAGGCGAGGGCGATCAGGAACGGGCCCAGATGATGCATCGACAAGTGCTGCAGCCGGTTCAGGAAGAACATGTGCTGCGCCATGTAATCGAAGTGCGTCTGCAGCACGGTGTAGATCAGGCCGAGGCCGGCGATGAATGACGCGGTCCGGGCGATATGCGGGCGGCGCTGTGCGGGTGTGAGCGCAAGACCTCGGGCATACCACCACAGCGCGGCTGTGGCGCCGAGGAATTCCGGCCAGGAAAAGTCCCAAGGCGCCCATATGGGCATGCTGGCCGGGAATTCGGTGGTCACCCATGCGACGGCGCAGGCGGCGGCGATCAGGACGGGTAGTGCAACCTGATCGATATCGATCAGGCCGGCGAGTGGCGCCGCGCGGGTCGCGCGGAGGATCGCAGCCCTCACAGTGAGCCGATCAGACGGGAGAGCAGGCTTGGCGATTGGGCGTGAAGGAGATGCTCCAGGTCCTCGGCGGTGCCGTTGATGTCGGGTGTGGTGGTGGCGAGGGAACCGAGCAGGAGACGCGGTGCTCCGTCGGGGGTGAATACGTAGATGGCGGAGGAGTGGGTCACCTCATACGGGTGGTCCTTGGTCGCAGGTGTGACGGAGTAGGCGATGCGGTAGCGGCGGGCGAGCCTGGCGATGGCATTGTCATCGCCGCGGAGGCCGGTGATGAGCGGCGAGAAGGCGTGGGTGTACTGCTTGAGGATGGGCAGCGTGTCGCGATTGGGGTCGACGGTGACGAAGAGCAGACGGAAATGCTGCTTGTCCTTGCCGAGCTTGTCGAAGACCTGGGTGACGCGCTGGAGCGTAAGGGGGCAGATATCGGGGCACTGGGTGTAGCCGAAATAGAGCAGTGTGAAGGTGTGAGTGAAGTCTGCCTGGGTGACAGGCTTGCCGGTGTTCGCGTCGGTCATGTCGAATGACAGATTGGGGACGACGCCGGTGACATCGGGATTGTGCCAGGCGTAGGCGAAGGCCCGATGGGCGGGGAGGGCGGTCAACGATGTGAGGGTGGCGAGGACGGCGCCAATTGTGAAGGCGCGGCGGGTTAAGCGTGCGCGCGGCGGCATGGTGGACGGCTCCGGGGTGCGGCGGACAAGAGGCGTATTGTCGCGGTTTGGCGGGCGAGGGAAGTTTCCGGAGGGTTTTGTTGGGTTTAGGCGGGATTGCGGAAGGATAGAGGCGTGTAACGGGTGTGCAGCGTTGGGCGGGCCCAGTCTTGACGAGGCGTATGCCGCGACCGAGGTCGGAGGAATGGAAACGGCGAGATTGGCGACCCGAGATGACCCAGAACCAAACTTAGCAAAGCCGCCAATCTGTCCCGCGGAAGAGGACTACCTCATGCGCTACCGGAAGGGACATGCGCATCCCTATGCTCCAATCTACTGCGGCGCTGCGTCTTTCTTGGCCAGACCGAGATCGGCGACCACCTTCCCGAAGGCAACATATTCCTTCTTGATTGCATCCTCTGATTCTTTGGAACCCCATCCCACAGCGGTCTCACCCTGTTTGGCGGCGAACGCCTGATACTTGTCGCTGCGCGCCGCAGTCTGGAACGCATGCTCTAGAATCGTCAGTCGATCGGCAGGTATTCCAGCAGGCGCCACGATAGCGTGCCAAAGAATGGTCTGGTCTTGAGGGATACCCAGATCGGTGACGCTCGAAGCACCAGGCAGCATTTTATTAGGGTCGTCAGTGGTTACGAGCAGGCATTTCGCTGTCCCTTTCTGAACGAAGGGAAGGATGGGCGGAATTGAACCACCGTAAATGTCGATATGGTTCCCCAGGAAAGACTCCAGCGTCTCACCCGCGCCCGCATACGGAATGGCTCGAGCCTTCACGCCAAGCGAGCTGAAGATCAGCTCACCGCCAAGATGCACGGTGCCGCTGACTCCATCGGTGCCATATGTGTATTTGTCCGGATGAGCCTTCAGCTCCTGGATGAAGGATTTACCATCCGTGGCGGGAAAATCCTTTTGTACGCAGAACACGATCGGAGAGATGTCGGACAGCACAATTGGGACATAACTGTCCTGATTGTAAGAGACCTTGAACATCTGCGGTGTGACAGTCATCGGGGAGTTCCAAACGCCCCCGATTGTGTAGCCATCGTGCGGCGCGTCCAGCATGGCTTGCACCCCGATCGCGCCGCCCGCACCGGGCTTATTCAGCACCAATATCTTTTGGTGCAGTTCACTCTCGGCGATCGAAGCAAGCAAACGGGCGGCGACATCCGTGCCACCGCCCGGAGCGGTCGGAACGATCAGTTGGATCGGTCGCGTCGGAAATTTGTCCTCGGCCTGCGCTGTCGATAGTGCGACAGACCACAGGATAGCTGCAGCAAGCACCGGCAGAATCGGTCGATGTTGTAATGTCATGGTGACGCGCTCCTCCTCACTTCTTTTTATCGTGCGTTTGCGGCGCGCACTGCGTCGCGAATCGCTCCCGTCAGCGTCCGCACATCTTTAGTCGTGTCGATTGACCCGGCAGCCTCGACCAACCCCGCAGCTAGCGGCGCGGGCACACCTGCTTCCGCGCAGAGCGCCTTTGAAAACCGCACCGCCGCATTCCAGTCCAGCCGAAAATCTGTGCCATTCGTCGCACCGTCCCACACCGCGTCATCCCCGTTGGCCAACACGACGCGCAGATGCGGCTCGTATCGCGGGCGGTTCTCATCAGAGATGACGCGCACCCGCCCGATCAGATCCAGCACTGCGTCGTCATCGAAGACATGCATGGCAGCAAACCCGACTTCACCATGCGTCCACGCAAGCGCGGCGCAAAATGGCGCGCTCATGAAAGCCTGCGGGAAGCGCTGAAACGGGCCCGTAAAGCGCACGCCCCAGAAATCCGCCTCCGACGGATGCATCCGGATCTCGATCAGTTCTGCCTGCGCGGCCCGTAATTGCGCGCGCAAGCTGAGTAGACCCGCGATGATCGCACGATGGAACTGACAAACCGGCCAGGGTTTGTAGGCGACTGTCTCCATCTCGAATACGGTGCCCAGCCCGTCCGTCAATCGATCAGCAAATCGGCCGGAGCCGCCAAAAGCGGCAAAGAAACCTGCCGCACCGGTCAAAGCAGAGCCCGCGCCAGTTGCTCCTGCGGCGGCCAGGCGTGCCGCCAGCATGCCGTTCCTTGCAGCGACGCCGGCCTGATAGGCGAACTCGTCGGAACCAGCCTCAACGAACTCCCGCAACCCCGAGGCCATACTGGCCGCCAGGGCCAGAGCGTTCGCCAAAGCGGCGGCGGGCAGGCGCCTCAGCCGGGAAGCAGCAGCAGCGGCGGCGAACACGCCGTAAGCGGGCGTTGTGCGGAACCCACGACGGCTAAGATCAACCGCATGATCGCGCCCGATCCGCAACCCCAATTCATATCCTGCGACAACGCCGGCGATGAGATCCGCACCTGAAGCACCAACGGCTTCAGCGGTCGCGAGCGCCGCAGGCAGTACCACGGCGCCGATGTGGCCGGCCGGATGCGCGTCTTCCTGACATCGCGCGTGAAACAGCACGGCGTTGGCAAACGCCGCCTCTTCCTCATCGCAACCTGCTCCGTCCAGGAAGCGGGTCGCCGCGGACGGACCAGCTTGCCGCCCCGCCCGAACTGCCAGTGCCGGCTGTGGAGCCGGAGTCGCGGCGATGCCAACCGACGCGCCATAGAGCAGGCAGGCACGCGCCTTCTCAACTATGCGGAGCGGGAGATTTTTACATTCCATTGCGGCCGCGAAAGCAGCCAATTCCTCGACTGCTCTGTCTTCCGCGGTCATGCGTCCAACTCAATCATCACATTATCCCAGTGGTCTCTGCTCGCAGCGGATCTCGGTGGGACAACGATCGTCGTGTCGTACTCCTGCACCAACAGAGGTCCGGAGCGCAGTGACGCTGATAGATCGGAGCGTCGGAGAACCGGAACCTGTACCATGCCCTGACCGGGGCCAAGATAGATGCGGCGCTGTTGCTCCTGCTCCGATCGCCCTGCGTGATCCTGCCTCCAGCCGCGACCATGCTCCAGGTTACGAGGCACCGTCGCAACCAGGCGAAAGGTCACCAATTCAAATATCTTCTGTCCGCCCCGGTGGCCGTAACACCGCTCGAACTCTGCCTCGAAGCGCTCCTCCGCTTCACGCATCAGGGCGGGGCTCAATTCGGTGGCGGAGAGTGGCACCGTCAGCTCAGCGGACTGGCCGAAATAGCGCAGATCGGCTGCCGCACTGATGCCAACGGAATCCGCAGCAAATCCCTCAGCCTCGAAACGCGCCAGAAGATCGGCGCGCATGGCATCGATTGCTTCCTGAACTGCTCCGGGATCTTTACGCGTGTCGATCAGCAGCGTACGCGCGGCGTGTTGTTCCATCTCCGCGCGCAGCAAGCCGAGGGCACTGAATACGCCCGGCGCGGGTGGGATCAGTACGCGACGGATGCCCAGCTCTCGCGCGACCCCTGCGGCATGAAGCGGACCGGCGCCGCCAAACGCCATCATCACGAAATTCCTTGGATCACGCCCGCGTTCGACCGAGACGGATTTGATCGCTCGTACCATGCTTGCATTTGCGACGAGATGGATCCCGTGAGCGGCTTCCTGCACGGACAGCCCGCCCGGATCGGCGACATATTGTCGAATGGCCGCCTCCGCCAACCCGCGGTCGACGCGGATGCTGCCGCCAGCCAGCGAGTCCGGATCGATCCATCCCATCGCGAGGTTCGCATCGGTCACCGTCGGCTTCTCGTTGCCATGCCCATAACAGGCGGGACCAGGAACGGCGCCCGCGCTACGCGGCCCGACACGGAGCGCCCCACCGGCATCGATCTCCGCTAGACTGCCTCCGCCGGCGCCGACCTCGGAAATGTCAATGACGGGAATTCGCAGCAGATAGCCGTTGCCTCGAACCAGCCGGCTGCTCGCTGACACCGGCGAACCCACCTCGTACTCGCTGCCGCGCAAAATTGTCCCACGTTCGATGATCGAGGCCTTCGTGGTCGTGCCGCCCATATCCAGCGTAATCACGTCGGGGTAGCCCGCTTCCTGTGCGACCCGCGCCGCCGCCACCACCCCAGCCGCTGGCCCGGATTCGATGATCGAAATCGGTCGCTCGGCAGCGGAGTTGGCTGCGATCAGACCACCATTCGACTGCATGACCAGCAGCGGTGCATGTTTGGCACGCTGCGTGAGTTGCGCGCGCAAATGGGTAAGATAGGCAGCGATCAGTGGCGCCACGTAGGCGTTCACCACGGTGGTGCTTGTCCGCTCGAATTCCAGCATCTCCGGCAGCACTTCCGAGGACAATGAGACATGCATTCCCGGCATTCGCCGCCGCAGTGCGCGCCCGATCTCCTGCTCGTGTGACGGGTTGCAATAGGCGTGCAACAGGCAGACAGCGACCGCTTCGACATCGGCGGTCTCGATACTGGCCAGGGCTGCGTCGACCGAGTCCGGGTCAAGCGGCACCAACACACGTCCGTCAGCACCGACGCGTTCCCGAACGGTCAGACGCAAGGCGCGCGGCACAAGCGGCGGCGGCTTTTCCCAACCCAGGTCATAAGACAAGGGGATGCGGATTCGGCGCAGCTCCAACACGTCGCGAAAGCCATCGGTCGTGATCAGCGCAACGCGTGCGCCCTTGCGCTCCAGCACTGCATTCGTGGCGACCGTCGTCGCGTGCGCGATCTCACTGATCGGCCCAGCCCCAGGCTCCTCGCGGTAGATATCAAGCGCTGCCAGGATGGCACGCGCATAGTCCTCGGGTGTGGACGGCACCTTGCGGCGATCCAGCAGCCCGTCCGGCCGCAAAAAAACCAGGTCGGTGAACGTGCCGCCGATGTCGATGCCGACGCGCATAGCTATGCCCTCGCGGGCGCGGCACGGAGTGTCGCCGTGGCCTCGTGGTCGATGCGCCAGGGTTGTCCAAGTACCTGCCACCCCGTAATCGCGACGGGCAGCCGCCGGCGTCACTTTCCCGTCCCGCACATCCGCCAGAACCCGTTCCGGATCGCGTCGAAGCGGATCACCCCAACCACCAGCACCGGCGGTGCGATGGCAAAGAATCTCGTCGCGATGCAGTTTCCGCACGAATTTGGTCGGAAGCTCTTGCCGCTGTTGCCCAGCGAGGATCCACGTATCCGACGGCGCACCGTGTTCGCCGCCTGCCAGACCGTAAGGCGGGAAATGCCGCCGATCCGAACGCAATTGCAGAGTCGCTTCTTCTCCCAGGAAGCGGAGCTGCCGGTCGACCGACATGCCACCGCGGAACGTGCCGGCACCGCCTGAATCAGGCACCAGCTCGTACCGCTCCACCCTGATCGGGGCTTGACGCTCGACAGCCTCTACCGGCGCGTTACCGATGTTGCAGGCGGGGTTGGCAACCCCGTCTATGCCTTCGCGGCCTGCCCCAGCACCCCACGCGCCCATCAGCGCCTCCCGGAACAGGTTGAACCGCCCATCCGCGCCGACGCTGGCGATGCTGTAACTGGTCGTCCCCCCCTCGCCAGCGGCACGTACGCGCTCGGGCACTGCTTGGGCAAGCGCGCCGAACAGCGTATCGATCAGCCGGAAGCCGCTGACGCCGCGGGCGGCACACGCGCCGGGCGGGCGAGGATTCAGAAGCGATCCCTCCGGGGCAACAACCCGTATCGGACGAAAAAATCCCGCATTATTTGGCACGTCCGTCGCCATGATGGCGCGCACCGCGAAATAGGCAGCTGACTTCGCAAACGACAGTGTCGCGTTGATCGCTCCAGCGACTTGTGGTGCCGTTCCCTCGAGATCGACGGTCAGCGTGTCACCCGCTACGTGTACGGCGGCTTCAATACGCACCGGGCTGTCCATCCGAACGCCGTCATCGTCCAGGTAGTCGGTAAAGCGATACGTGCCATCGGGTATCGCCGAGATGGTCTGGCGCGCCATGCGTTCGCTGTAATCCAGCAGCTGGGAAAACGAGTCCAAAAGTTCGTCCACCCCATAGCGAACAGCAAGTTCGCGGATGCCGCGCTCAGCGATGCGACATGCTGCGAGCTGCGCTTCTATATCGCCGAGGACGACGTCAGGGATCCGCACGTTCAGCCGGATCATGTCCAGCAGGGTCTCGTTCGGCACACCACGATCGTACAGCTTCAATATGGGAATCCGCAGTCCTTCCTGGAAAATCTCCGTGGAATCCGCGGCACTCGATCCCGGCACGCGCCCGCCCATATCGTTGTGATGTGCAACCACGACCGCATAGCCCAGCAACCGTTCCTCATGAAACACCGGCTGAAACATGAAAATGTCCGGCAGATGCATGCCGCCGTGGTACGGATCGTTCAGCACCGCGACATCGCCCTGTTGCAGTCCGCCGGCGTATTTCGTCAGCACAGCATCCATCGCGTCGGGGATGGAGCCGAGATGCAACGGTAGACTCAATCCCTGCGCGACCATTTGTCCTGCCGGATCACAGAACGCACTGGAGAGATCCATCGTGTCTTTCATGATGGACGAGTAAGCGATCCGGACAACCGTCAGCACCATCTCGTCCACCACCGACCCAACGGCGTTTTTTACCAGCTCCAGCCGGATCGGATCAGACGCCATATCGCTTCTCGAGCTCCCGGATGTCCGACAGGCCGCAAATGTTCCAGAAATCCTCGAAGCCAACCATCCGGTCCCACATCGACACGGAGTTTCCGGTCTTCCGGATCTCCACGAGTACTTCGCGCATGGTCTTGCATGCCGCCATCAGCGCGTGGACATAGAAGCAGGCCGTCTTGAAGCCGAGTTTTTCCAGCTGCTCCACCGGTAAACGAGGCACCATTCCGCTCGGCGAGTGATTCCAGTGCAGCGGCGCACGGCCACGGAACCGGCCGGCGATGGCCTCGATCTCCTCCATCGACTCACGAACTTCGAAGAACAGCATATCGGCTCCCGCTTCCAGATATGCCTCGCCGCGATCCAACGTGTCGGCAAGCCCGTTCACGAGCAGCGCGTCGCATCGGGCAATGATTACGAAATCCTGGTCGCGGCGCGCATCGAGCGCAGCGCGGATCTTCATCGCCATCTCTTCTTTCGGAATCAGACGCTTGCCGAACATATGGCCACAGCGCTTTGGCCAGACCTGATCCTCGATATGAATTCCCGCGACGCCGGCACGTTCGAATGCGCGGACAGTCCGGCCGACATTGATCGCATTGCCGTAGCCGTTATCCGCATCGCAGATGACCGGGATTTCGATCGCCTCCGCGATATAACCGGCGCCCTGCACCGCCTCACTCATGGTCATCAGCCCGACATCAGGGTAACCGCGGACCATGGACAGCCCAGCGCCGGTGACGACGCATAGGGGGAAGCCCGCGCTTTCCACAAGCCGGCCTGAAAGCGCATCATGTGCGCCGCCGGCCATCACCAATCCCGGACTTTTCAGCAGTTCGCGCAGTTTTCGTGGAGCAGACATGAGCAATTTCTCCCTGGCTAAATGACGCTCTCCGTCGACGCCGTTCGTGCCGCTGTTGCTGCTACGGCGCCATGACCGGCATGCCGCACCGTTCCCACAGGATCGGTCCGTCTCCGGAAGCTTATCACCTGCTCGTAACGGTCAGGGCGCGCTTGAACGAGTGAATGGGTAATCGGCCGCCCGGTCTCGTCGAAGTATGTGCGCTCCATGACCAGCAGTGACGTTCCAAGCGGAACTTGTAGAAGCCGCGCCGCCTCGGCCTGGGCAGGCGCACTGGACGTAATCTGCCGAGCCTCCATCGCCACCGCTCCCGCGTGATCTTCCGCCAGAAGCAGCAGCGGCCGCGTATGCAGCAGCCCACGTGGAAGCTTCTCGCCGAGGGCCCGAGGCAGATGAATCCGCGAATATGCATATGGCCCCTGCTCCGAGGAGCGCAGAGCCTTCACGAAGAACAGGCGCTCGCTGGCAATAACGCCAAACAGCGTCAGCAAATCAGGCGCCGATCGGGCTGGAACCATTGCGGCACGCAGAATTTCGTAGTGACGGGCACGGCTGGACTCGATCAGGTCCTCGATCGAATCCAGAGTCCACCGGCTCTGGGAGCTGCCACGGTTCTGCACAAATGTGCCTCGTCCCGCGAAGCGCTGAACCAGCCCCTCCCGCTCCAGCAAGTCCATCGCTGTACGGATTGTCTGCCGCCCCGCGCCAAACGCCTCCATCAGCGCACCTTCCGTCGGCATTTGACTGCCGACCGGATACTCACCTGAGGTGATCCTCGCACGCAGCGCCGCGAACACCCGATGATAGAGCGGGGCTGTCCCGGAACCCATTCGTCACAAATATCCGAACATTCGGACAATTGTCAATGCCAAGCCTTGGTCTATGCTGCTAGCTAGCGGATGACCGACAGTGCCGTGCCACTCACGCCGGAAAACGGACACCAAGCAAAAGGGGGAGGAGCAATGAACCGCGACGTCCTTCTTGGGCGCGACGTATGGGCCGGCCTGCTTTTCATTGCGTTGGGCAGCTTTACGATCGCACATAGCCGCGACTACGCCATGGGCACGCTGACGTCGATGGGACCCGGTTATTTCCCGGCGATCCTTGGCGGAATGATGATTCTGTTCGGTGCAACCATGTCGCTTGGTGCGATAGTGCGACGCGCAGAAGTCAGAATTCATCCACCCCAGGTACGAAGCGTGATCGCCATCTGTGCGAGCGCGCTTTGCTTCGGGCTGCTGCTGGACCATATCGGCTTGCCGACTACAGTCTTTTGCGCATCGATGATTGCTTGCGCTGCTCGGCCGGGCTTTTTGCGCCTGTCCAGTTTCGTTTTATCCGTGGCTCTGGCCGGCCTCTGCGTGCTGGTGTTCGTTCAGGTACTGAACATACCCATCCGCCTGCTGCCTCCAGTGCTGCAGGGTTACTGAGCAGCCCGTGTCCGATCTGTTCTCTAACCTCGCAATGGGGTTCGGAGTCGCCGTTTCCCCCGAAAATTTGCTCTACTGCCTTTTGGGGGTGCTAGGCGGGACTTTCGTGGGAGTACTGCCCGGATTTGGCCCGACCACGGCTCTGGCGCTTTTGCTTCCGCTGACCTTCCGAATGGATGCCGTCCCCGCCTTCATCATGCTGGCAGGCATCTATTATGGTGCCCACCACGCTGGCTCCACGACGGCCATCACGCTGAACATGCCCGGCGAGCCAAGCTCGATCGTAATTTGCCTGGATGGGCATCCGATGGCGCGACAAGGCAGAGCAGGACCGGCACTCTGTACGGCCGCTATCAGTGCGTTCGCGGCGGGCTGCATCAGCATCGTCGTCGTGGCGCTGTTCTCGCCGGTGCTCGCCAGCGCCGCGCTCAAGATGGGGCCACCGGAATACTGCTCTATGGTTCTGCTTGCGCTGATCGGCTCATCCGCCCTCTCGCACGCGTCTTTTTCCAAAACCATGGCCATGGCTGCGTTGGGAATGTTGCTCGGAGTTGTTGGTACCGATGTCATCTCAGGGGAGCGCCGTTTCACCTTCGGCAATTCCAATCTGGCCGATGGCATCGACCTCGTTCCGCTTGCGGTTGGCTTGTTCGCCTTTTCCGAGATTGTCGGGCGCGCGAGTGCCGCCGAAGGTCCCCGTTTCGTCTCTCGTATCACGGGCCTTATTCCAACGCGCGCCGATCTTGTTGCTGCCTGGAAGCCGATCCTGCGAGGGACCGCCCTCGGGGGATTGCTGGGAATGCTTCCGGGCACCGGGCCGATGATCAGCGCGTTCGCCAGCTACAGCCTTGAACGCCGGCTTGCGCGCAGACCGGAACGCTTCGGCAAGGGGGCGATCGAGGGAGTCGCCGGACCGGAAGCGGCGGACAACGCGGCAGCGCTGACGCATTTCGTGCCAATGCTGACCTTGGGCATCCCAGCCGGAGCACCCATGGCGCTGATGCTCGGTGCGCTGATGATACAGGGCATTACTCCAGGACCATTGGTCATGGTGCAACATGCGGACCTGTTCTGGGGATCGATCGCAAGCATGTGGCTCGGCAATGCCATGCTGCTGATTCTTAATCTGCCGCTGGTCGGGATCTGGGTGCGGTTGCTGACGATCCCCTATCGGTTCCTGTATCCCTGCATCGTCATATTTTGCTGCATCGGAGCCTATAGCGTTCGTAACTCCACCTTCGATGTCGAAATCGCCGCTCTTATCGGTGCCGCCGGCTACCTGCTCCATCTGCTGGACTGCCATCCGGCTTCATTGATCCTGGGGTTCATTCTAGGCCCGATCTTCGAACAGAATTTGCGACGCGCCTTGCTTATTTCCCAGGGTAATCTTTCTACCTTCATCGTGCATCCTATCAGCGCTGCCTTGTTGGCAGCGGCTGCGGCGATCGCCTTCCTGCAGATCTGGGCGGCATTTCGCATCCGCCCCGTCAGCCCTATGAGCGACCCCGGAGTGGTGCAATGAGATTGCTCGGGCTCTCTGAGCGTCGCCCTGACGGTAGATCGCTGGCGTCTTCACTCTGCTGCATCAGCTTTCTGCCCTGGACGTGCTATGGAGCATAAGCATGCGCGCTGATTGTCAGTCCGCGGAGGGATGCTGCAGCGGGTCGATCGGATTGAACGGAAATCGGTTGACCGGAGACCTCTCTGAACGTAGGGGGGATGATTTTGTAACTACGGGCCAGCAAAGGGAGCAGCTGAATGTCACGTGCGTTCCAGCTTCGAGAGATTCTAAGGACTGGTGGGCCAGGTATCGTGCCGGGAGCAACAGACTGCTTTACCGCCAAGCTGATCGAACAGGCGGGGTTCCCGGTCGTATACGTGACCGGTGGGGGTGCCTCCAATGCTTATCTCGGCGTGCCCGATATAGGGTTGCTGACGCTCAATGAACTTGCACATCAAGCGGAACGAATCTCCGACGCAGTGTCAGTCCCGGTGATCGCCGACTGTGACACCGGCTTCGGCGGTGTCGCGAACATCAAGCGTACGGTGAAACTTTACGAACGGGCCGCAATTGCCGGCCTGCACATTGAGGACCAGGTATTCCCGAAGCGCTGCGGCCATTTCGAGGGCAAGTCGGTGGTACCGCAGGAGGAGATGCTATTCCGACTTCAGGCTGCGCTTGACGCACGGACGGACCCGGATTTCCTAATCATCGCTCGCACGGACTCGCGCGCGGTCGAAGGGCTCGATGCAGCTCTCGAGCGCGCCCATGCGTATCTCGAGCTCGGCGCCGACGCTATCTTCGTAGAGCAGCCGCAGAGCATCGACGAACTGCGTCGCGTCGGGCAGGAGTTCAAGAGCGCCCTGCTGGTCGCAAATATGGTGGAGCGAAGCAAGACCCCTCTACTTCCAGAGGCGCAGCTGCGTGAGCTCGGGTTTCAGATAATCCTGTTTGCCAACGCCGCGCTCTATCTCGCCTCCTTCGCCGTCCGAAGAGGCCTGAAAGTCTTGCGCGAGATGGGCACGACCGAGAGCTTGCTGGACGAGATGCTCACGTTCCAAGAGCGGCAGGAGTTGGTCGGCCTGTGGCAAGCGGATGAGTATGAGCGGCACCTGATCGAGCGCGTTCGGGGCGGCCGGTAGCCTTATAGCCCGCCAAGATTATGCTCCCACAGCTCCTATCAAGCGTGTGGCGTTGTGTGCTCCGCGCCAGTGACGTCATCCAGCTTACCACACGATGTCTGCGGTGCATGGCCCTGGAGTCATCCGTACGTCTATGAATTGGCCACCCTCGAGCGACCATTCCTGCTGTTGTGACGGCGTGGTACTGTTGACCTTTATCGAGCGTGGCGCTCGCATCGCGAACAGCCTTAGCGTGTGACGTCGGCCGGTATCGATCAGCGCGTCGTTCCCTGTCTGGGAATCAATACGAAACGCCACACCTGCAGCGTCAGCCATGCACGTGAACCGCGTCTCGACGTAGCCGCCCTGTCGATATGCGTTCGTCCGCCCGTCATCTTCGTACAACACGAACGACGACATGCCCTCAGGATAGACCAGCAGCGTCATTTCATCAGCCGGGTGTTCACCGTCATACTGCATAACCGGACTCTGCGGGATGATCGCACCGCCCCGCACGAACAGCGGCAGCCGATCCAGCGGCGCTTCGACGGTTACCCCGCCGGGACCCTTATACGTCGCGTGCGTCCAGAAATCGTGCCAGGTACCGGCGGGAAGATACACGGTCCAGTGAGTCGCGCCCTTGCGGGTGACAGGTGCGACGAGGATGTCATCGTCCCAAAGATACTGTGTCCCGAGGTCCCACACCGCCGGATCATCGGGATAGTTCAGAACGAGCGGCCGCATCGTCGGCAGGCCCAACGTGCGTGCCTGCCACGCCAGCGTGTAGGTGTATGGCATGAACCGGGCGCGCAACTCCAGATATCGCCTACAGATCGCCTCAACCTCAGCGCCATGCGACCAGGGCAGATGCTGTCGCCAGACATGGCCATGGCCGCGAAACAGCGAACAGAAGGCACTGAACTGAAACCACCGGACGAACAGTTCCGGATCGTTCGCGGCGACACGATAGAAGCCGCCGGTATCAGTTCCCCAATGCGGCACGCCGGACATGCTGAGATTCAGCCCCGTGCGGATCTGCAACTCCAGGCTGGCGAAGGTCGCATTGATGTCACCCGACCAGGGCACAGCACCCATACGCTGCATCCCCGGCCCCCCGGAGCGAGAGAGAAGAAAAGGCCGGACATCCGGACGATCGGCCGCTTCTCCATCGGCAAAGGCCTGCTGGCGCAACAGGTCGTAGCGATTGTGCAGCACCGTGGCGGAGGTTGCTTGCAGCGATGCCGACGCCGGCGGTCCCTCGCCACCATCGAGCCACCAACCGGCGACGCCAAGATCGCGCAAGTGCTGGTGAGATCGCCACCACCAGGCGCGTGCCTCGGGCCGGGAGAAATCGATCAGCCGCTGGCCTTCCTTGTATATCGCGACGGCAGGATCCGTCTGGATCTGCCGCGGATAGGCGACATCGAGCAGGTAGCCGGCGCGTTCAGCCTCCTCGAATAGGGGGGAGTCTTCGTGCAGCACCGGATACTCATGCGTGATGACGTGGAAATGCTTGTCCCGGAATGCCGCCAGCAGATCCTCAGCCTCGCCAAATACGTCCGGCTCGAATTCCAGATGTCCGACGCCCCGATTCCATCCCTTGGCAGTGCCGTATGTGGAAAGAAAGATGAGCGCAGCGCAGGGAAGCCGTCGCGCGCGGAACTGCATCGCCAGATCTCGCAACTCGGCCGCGTCGACGAAGTGGCGCGTGGACTGCATGTACCCGAGCGCCCAGCGCGGCGGCATCGCGGCCGCCCCAAGCAACGTTGCGACATCGCTAAGCACCTGCCGCGGGTTGTCCCCGATAAGCATGTAAAGGTCGAGTGAGTCGGCCTCGCTCGCGTATTCCAGCCATGTACCCTCGCCATCACCTGGCGCCAGCGTGGCTGCCGCGGATGAATCGAAGAACAACCCGTAGCCCATATTCGATATCAGCAGCGGCACGGCGATATCGGCACCTTGGCCGCGATTCGCTTGATAGTTCCAGAAACGGCGCACCGCGTTCAGGCGATCGAATTGCGGTCCGCCTTCACCCAGGCCAAGGAAATGCTGCTCGCCGATGACCTGCATGCACAGGAGCAGACGCGGCTGCAGTCGGGACTGATCGAGCGCCAGAAGGAGGCGCGTCGTGCCGTTGCGATCAGCGAACGCGATGCCGCGCTGAGAGACCGCGAACGACAATTCACCTGTATTGAGTGCGCCATCGCGCGTGTCGTGTACCACCTCGGGCCAGACATGCCCCGGCAGATAAGACGCGGGGCCGGGATCTTTCCCGCCAAGACGGACCCGAACGATCCGCGTCGTGCATAGCGTCACATCGACGGGAAACGGCCGGGAGATGCGAATCACTTCGCGAGGCGTTCGGCAATCGACTGGAAAGCTTGGCGGAATACGCCGTCTCGTACCTGACCAACCACCTGGGCTTCATCGGCAGCCGATACGTCGAATTCCGCCCACCAATCGATGAAGCAGCGGTCTCCTGCGGTGATGGGTAGCAGCCGGTAGCCGGCCACGTAACCCGTCACCGGCAGCGGGCTGTCCAGGATGCAGTAAACACACGAATGGTCGCGATCCGACAGCGACAGCAACTGCTCGCGCAGATGCCCGCCATCCGACAGATGGAAACTGCGCACGCAGCCGACCGCGTCGCTTGGCAATCCATTCTCGATCTGGCTGTCGCGAATGAGCGGATGCCATCCCGGCATGCTGTTGAAATCGCGGATCAGCGCCCAGACTTTCTCGATCGGAGCGTTGATCACATCGCTCACGTATATATGTGCCATCCTCTTCCTCCCTTCACTCGAAACTGGCGATGTAGTCCTGGACCTTCACCAGAGAATGGCTGCGCGTGGATTCGATGGACCCGAACACCAGTGCCGAGGCTTGCAGATTTGCCTGCACCTCGGTTTCCATCGGTGGGCCGCCGTCTCGCCATTGCGCGAATTTCTCAATCAGCCAGGTGTTGATCCATTTCGGCTGCACAAGCAGCGGCACTCTTTGTCCGGTGCCCTCGCGATGTTTCTGGCGGGGCAGATCCTGGCGGGTGAACACCTTGATCTCCCGATGGTTCAGTATCGCCGTACCGAATTCGCAATCAACACGGACATATTCCTGATACCAGTCGTTCAGCCCCACTGCGGTGGTGCTGGAGCCTTCGTACACCGCGCGTACCCCATTGTCGAAGACCATGGTGACGATGCCGTCCGTATCGCCGGCGTATTCCGCCCAGTCCGGCTTCCATGTGGAGGCGAACAGCGTATCGCATTTTCCGCCGGCCAGGTCGGCCACGATATCCAGGTGGTGGATGGCGCCTTCGATCAGCATCGGGTCGTCCATGGTGTGACGGAACAGTGCGCCCCACGCCATGTGCTGGCGCATATCGGATTGGTAGCGGCAGGAGATATTATTGACGCGGCCCAACTTGCCGGACCGGATGATCCGCCGCAGCGTCGTCTTATCCTGGTCGAAGCGATGGCTCATCGTGACTGCCATCTTCCGCCCGGCCGCCTTCACTTTTTTGACGATCCGCACTGACCCGGCCATGCTGTCGGCGATCGGTTTCTCGCTCAGTACGTCGACCCCATGTGCGATCGCGATATCAACGATGGCCTCGTGATGATTCGGCGGGACGACCACAGTGCAGAAATCGGCCGCCACGGAATCGAACGCCGCGTGCGGGTCGGTGAAACAGACCCGGTCCGGCAGGCCCAGCGCCCGGGCGCCGTATTCGAGCGCGGCTGGATCGATGTCCACCAGCGCGACGACCTCAATCGTCCTGTCGTCCACATTGCCGCGCAGGAACTCCCCGCACCAGCGCTTGCCGAAGCTGCCGACACCCACATGAATCACGCGCTGCGCCATCACACGCGTCCCGGCATCGGTTCGGCGGGGCCGTGCGTATGGTTCCAGAGATGGCCGGTGCGCTTGCGGCCGTATAAGGTCGTTTCGAAGAACACCGCCGTCACCGGCGAGTCGATCAGCGGGAAGTCGTGGTGATGGCCGGTGCCGATGCACAGGCAGTCGGCCGGTCCCACTTTCGCGTGACGGTCATCGACCACCACCTCCCCAGCACCTTCAAGAATGATCCAGTATTCGTCGCAGTCGTGGTAATGGCGGTCGATTGAGGTGTGCTTGGGATAGGTAACGGGGTCACCCTTGTCGCCGGTATCCGAGCGCTGCACGCGGAAGATGCCGCAGCCGGCCATCTCCTGACCCCAATGCCCGGACAAGCGCACGAACTGCGCAGGGTCTGACGCACCAATCACTGTCCATTCGCCATCTGCCGGAGCGATGTCGATAAATTGCGCCTGTTTCAGGAGCAGGCTGGTGTCGCCGCGGCGGAGCTGAACCGTGCCGATTGTGCCGATCAGCCGTTCAGTGCGTGCGGTGGGCCTATGCGAGATCGTCTGGTCACGTTGCAGGTCGATGATCTCGAAATTCTCCAGCTCGCACCAGGAAGGCGGCGCGCTGCCACTGCGAAACACGGTCATTGCGCAGGATCCCTCGGGGAGGCGGCGTGCGGCAAGGTCAAGGCGCTGAACTCCTTTGTGCGTTGTGTGATGGCAATCTCCACTGGCAGCCGTTCCATGGAGCTGGCGCCATAGAACCCATTGCAGTGACGGCAGGTGTTCAGAATGTACTGCGCGTCCGCCGGCGTGGCGATCGGCCCACCATGGCACAGCACGATAATATCCGGACGCACGCGCTTCGCCGCCGCGGCCCATTCATCGATCAGCGCAGGGCAATCATGGAGCTTCAGTGCGGTTTCGGCGCCAATCGTGCCGCCCGTGGTCAGGCCCATATGCGCGATGATGATGTCGGCGCCGGCCTGGGTCATGGAAACGGCGTCGGCGGCATTGAAGACATAGGGGGTCGTAAGTAGGTCGAGCGCGGCAGCGGCGCGGATCATGTCGACTTCCAGGGCGAAACCCATGCCGGTTTCTTCCAGGTTCTGCCGGAACGTGCCGTCGATCAGGCCGACTGTCGGAAAATTCTGCACGCCGGCGATGCCGAGGGATTTCAGACGCGAGAGAAAATCCTCGGTGAGCAGAAACGGATCAGTGCCGTTCACCCCGGCGATCACCGGGGTGTTGCGGATGACCGGAAGCACCTCCTGAGTCATCTCCAGCACGATCTCGTTGGCATTGCCGTAGGCCAGCAGGCCCGCCAGCGAGCCGCGCCCTGCCATGCGGTAGCGGCCGGAGTTGTAAAGCACGATGAGGTCGATGCCGCCGGCTTCCTCGCACTTGGCCGACAAACCGGTACCGGCCCCGCCACCGATAATGGGATCGCCGCGGCGCAGCTTCTCCCTGAAATCGCTGCAGAAGGTCGCGGCGCTGGAACCGAGGCATGACGCGTTTTCTCCTAACCGGCGATTTCGCGGAAGGCAGCGACCAGCGCGGCCGAGAACCGCGGATCGTTGATCGCCCAGGGCAGGCGTGTCACGCGCCGTGATGGCGTCGCGGTGATGCGTGCCGTCAATGTGTCGAACAACGCCCGGTCGGCTTCCGGATCGTGGAAGGGCTGGCCGGGTACATCGATGGCCGAGACGCCGCCTTCAGGAATCAGAAACCGGACCGGACCATCCATGCGATTGATCTTCGCGGCAATCCACTCGGCCATTCGCACGTTTTCCTCTGCGGTGGTGCGCATCAGCGTGACCTGCGGATTGTGTACGTGAAAATGCCGCCCGCGATAGCGCTGGGGCACCGTGTCTGCGGCGCCGAAATTCACCATGTCCAGTGCCCCGCAGGAGACGACGTAAGGAATCCGGGTGCGGATGATCGCGTCGAACCGTGTCTCATCAGCGGGAAAGATGCCGCCCATCAGCAGATCGCAGATCTCGGTGGTCGTGGTATCCAACGCGCCCGTCAGCAGTCCCGATGCGATCAGCTTTTCCATGGCCTGCCCACCGGTGCCGACGGCGTGGAACACCACGCAGTCATGCGTCGGCTCCAGTGCCGCAGAAACCGCCTGCACGCATTGCGTCGTCACGCCGAACATGGTCAGCCCGATTGCCGCCCGGATCTGCGCCGGCTCCTGATCGGGTGTCAGTCGGATCATGCCGGCAAGCGCGTGCGCCGCATTGCCAAGCAGCCGTCGCGAGATGCGATTGAGGCCTTGCACGTCGGTCATCGACGGTACCAACCACAGATCGCTGGCACCCACATACGCGCTGACATTGCCAGAGGCGACGGTGGACACCAGCACCTTCGGCCGCCCCACAGGCAGGGACCGCATTCCCGGAGCCAGCAGCGCAGCGCCGCCGCTACCGCCCGCACCGATGATCCCGGCGATGTCGTCCCGACTCGCCACGAACCGCTCGAACGCCAGGCTCATCGCTGCAACCGCGGTGCCCCGGTCATCCAGCCCCAGCACCGCGCTCTCACCCTGCGGATGATGTCGCGCCACCTCCGCCGCGGTGACGTCGCATGCCACGTCATGCGGGCGCGTTGATACATCCACGGTGCAGGTCGCCGCATCGGCATCGCGCAGGCAGGCGCCGATGAAGTGCAGCTCCGGCCCTTTCGTGTCGAACGTGCCGCAGACATAGGCCTTTGGCATGCCGCTTTCTCCTCGCAAGCGGAAGGTATCCGAGGCAGCGGCGCGAAAGACAAGACCGTGCCGAATTGCACCCGGCCTGCGGTGCGTGCATCCTCCGTTCCCTGGGCGTGCCGGAAACCGCCCCAACGAAGGAGGAGACACCGTGCTGCGAAGGTCTTTCCTGGCGGGTACTGCTACCGCCGGTTTCATGGCAACGCGCGCACATGCCGAGACGAAAACCGTGTCGCTCTGGCACGTCTTCAATCTCGACACGGATATGATCTATCCGGGCATGAAGGCGTTTAACGCATCGCAGTCCGTCTACAAGATCGAGCCGCGCCTGGTACCCGGCGCGCAGATCGTTACTGAACTCATTCGCGCCATCGCCACCGGATCCGTACCGGACTTGGTGACGCTCGACAGCCCCGTGGTGGCAAGCTTCTCGGCCCAAGGCACGCTGACCGATCTCACCGCCAACGTGGCGCAATCGAAATTCATCAAGCCCGACGTGTATTTCAAAGGCCCATGGGCGTCGGGCCAATGGCGCGGAAAGACCTATGGCGTGCCGCGCGACGCAAATACGCTGGGGCTCTATTATAACGCGGATATGTTTAAGGCGAAGGGCCTCGATCCGGATAAGCCGCCGCACACATGGTCGGAGCTGAAAGCGGCTGCGCAGAAGCTGCGCGATCCAGCAAAGAACGTTTACGGCTTTGGCTTCTGCGCCACGCAGGCGGAAGAGGGCGTGTTTCAGTGGTTGCCGTTCCTGTGGCAGGCCGGTGGCTCGATCGACAAACTGGACCAGCCCGAGGCAACGGCGGCGCTGCAATACATCACTGACATGGTACTGCACGACATCGCGTCGAAAGATGTTATCAATGAGAGCCAGTACCGAGGTCACCAACACGTTCATGGCGGGCAACACGGCCATGGTTCAGGGCGGCCCATGGGAATTGCCGCGCCTGTCGAAGACCGTGAAGTTTGACTGGCGGCTCGCGCCGCTGCCGGTGAAGGACGACAAGCAGATCAAGGCCGATTGTCTCGGCGGCTACGACTTCGTCGTCCCGGCCGGCGCCGCCCAGGTCGACGGCGCGTTCCGGTTCATTGAATTCATGTCCAATCCGCAGGTCCTGAACGAGGGCTGGAAGAGCGGACGCATCGCCCCACGGGAAGACGTGTCGGTGCAGAATCCGCTGTGGCCGCAAGCCTATGCGACGTATCGCAGCGAGATGGCGTATGCCCGGCCCCGCGGTCCGCATCCGCAATGGCCGGATATATCCCGCCCGATGCAGACTGCGATCCAGCAGGCACTCACCGGAGCGCGACCACCTGCCGATGCACTGAAGGACGCCGCGGCGCAAATACAGCCTATCCTCGCGAAGGTTCCTCTCTGATCCGCTTGTCGGCAGCCTCCGCAGGAAACGCACTGACACCGCGCCGGGCCGGCATGCTCGGCGCACGCCGGCAGCGCCAGTCGCCGCTCCTGCTCTACGCCTTCCTCGCGGCGTCGATGATGTACCTGCTCGTCTTCATCGGCCTGCCGGTAATCTACAACCTGGTCATGAGCGTCCAGGACGTCACACTCCGGAACATCGTCGATCTCGTTCGGCCATTCATCGGCCTGCAAAACTATCGTGATGCCTTCGCCGACCCGTCGTTCCGCAAGGTGCTGCTCAATTCGGCGATCTTTGTCGGCGTCAACGTGATCGCCCAAGTCGGTATCGGCTTGTTCGTGGCGCTGTTTTTCGCCCAACGCTTCCCAGGCACGCACTTCCTGCGCGGCCTTCTGCTCTCATCCTGGATCCTGCCCGCGCTCGTCGTGGGCGCGCTGTGGAAGTGGATCTTCGCCACCGAATACGGCGTTGCCAACTTCTTCCTGATCGCTCTGCATCTGATTCACACACCGATTCACTGGCTGTCCGATCCGTCGGTGGCACTCTCATCCGTGACAATCGCCAACATCTGGTTTGGCACCCCGTTCGCCATGATCCTGATCGCCGCCGGCCTCACCGCCATCCCGGAGGAGCAATACGAGGCCGCATCCCTCGACGGCGCCGGCCCGATCGCCCGCTTCTTCTATATCACCTTGCCGTCGCTCTGGCCCACGCTGGTCGCGGTCGCCTGCCTGGTCACGATCTATACCATGCGCGCGTTCGACCTGATCTTCGCCATGACACAGGGAGGCCCGCTGGACGCCAGCAACGTCCTGCCGCTGCTCTCCTACCAGATCTCCTTTCAGCGGTTCCATTTCGGCGTGGGTGCCGCTGTCGGTAGCTTCTCCTTCATCATCGTGCTGGCCGTCGCATTCCTTTACGTGCGAACGCTGCGGCGGGAAGCGGCGGAATGATCCGCCGTATGCTGGGATCGCGCGGCGTTGGCCGGCTGTGCTGTGCGATCGGTACGCTCGGCGTGATCTGCTACCTGTTCCCGGTGTACTGGATGCTGATCTCCGGGCTGAAGACCTCGGCCGAGATCTTCGCCAGCCCACCGACGATCATCCCCGCGCATCCGACACTGGCTGCGTTCCGCAACGTTTTCTCGAGCGAAAACGTTGCACGCTACATGCGCAACAGCCTCGCCATCGCGATCCCGGTCACCATTCTTACGCTGCTTCTTGGGTCCAGCGGGGGCTACGCGCTAAGCCGCCTGCGCACGTCATTGGTCGATGCCGCGCTGGTGCTTACGCTCATTCTCCAGATCTTTCCCGACGCTCTGCTGGCCACCCCAATGTTCATCATTTTCCGTCACTTCGGGCTGCTCAACACGTTCACCTCGGTCATCCTGGCTACCAGCTCGAAGTCACTGGCGTTCGCGCTGGTCATCCTGCGGCCGATGTATCGCCAGGTTCCGATCGAGATCGAGGAAGCCTCCCGCGTCGATGGATGCAACACGCTGCAGACGTTCTGGCGCATTGTGCTGCCGATGATGCGTGTGCCGCTGATCGTCGTGGGCGTGCTGAGCTTCGTGCAGGCATACGGGCAGTTCGTCTATCCCCTGACGCTGCTGAGCAGGGAGGAGCTGCAGCCGGCGACCGTCGGGATCTATAGTTTCATCGGCGCGGAATACGCCGACTGGGACCGTGTGATGGCGTTTGCGTCGGTGTTCGCGCTTCCCGTGTTGATCCTGTTCCTGATGCTGCAACGGAAGATCGTGGCCGGACTGACCACTGGTGCCTTGAAGTAAGAAGACGCCGCATCCGGCTGTGCCAGGCCATTGCCCTACTTCTGGCCCTGAGGCACGCGCTGTGCCCTTGGGCGTTGCACGATTACCGCTATCCCGAACCGGACGAACCCCATCCGATCGCGCCCGGCGCACAACGCCGGAAGATCGAGACGGGGCGGCGGGAGAGCGTGCATGCAAGGTGCATGCGCTCCGGTCACGGCGCCATAACGGCCTCGGAGATGGTGTCCCAACACGTGGTGTAGGAGCAGAACTCCTTGGCGGGTTGGACCGCCGTGTCAGGCTGCGATGAGAGGCAGACTGACGCTGAGATCATGGCCCAGGGGAGCGATGGTTTCCAGGGTCATATAGCGGGCACGCTGAACGGCCCATTCATCATTCTGTTCGAGTAGCAGTGCACCAACCAGCCGGGTAACAGCGGCTTCGTTCGGGAAGATACCCACCACCTCGCTGCGCCGCTTGATCTCCCCATTGAGGCGTTCGAGCGGATTGGTGCTGTGTATCTTGGTGCGGTGCTGTGCCGGAAAGCCCATGTAGGCCAGGACATCAGCTTCGGCATGGTCCATCAGGGCGGCGAGCTTGCTGATGCGTGGCCTGGCTTGATCGGCGACCTGTCGCCACTGCTTGCGAGCGGCCTCAGCATCATCCTGGGCAAACGCCGTGCCGATCCACGCCGAGACGATCCGTCGCTGCGTCTTTCCGGCATGCGCCAAGGCATTGCGCATGAAGTGCACGCGACAGCGCTGCCAGGTCGCGCCAAGCACTTTGGCAATCGCTGCTTTCAGGCCTTCATGCGCGTCGGAGATGACCAGCTTGACGCCGCGTAGGCCGCGGCGCGTGAGCGAGCGCAGGAACTCGGTCCAGAACGGCTCGGCTTCGCTGTTGCCGATGGTCATGCCCAGCACCTCGCGACGGCCGTCCGTGTTGACCGCCATGGCGACAATCACGGCCACCGAGACGATATGATGATCACGCCGGGCTTTGACATAGGTGGCATCCAGCCACAGATACGGCCACTCGCCTTCGATCGGACGGTGCAGGAACGTCTGCACCCGCTCGTCGATCTCGGCACAGAGCCGCGACACTTGGCTTTTGCTGATGCCCTCCAGCCCCATCGCCTTGACCAGCTCGTCCACCGAGCGGGTTGAGATGCCCTGGACGTAGGACTCTGGATCACCGCGGTTAGCGCCTTCTCCGCCATCCGGCGCGGCTCCAGAAAGCCGGGAAAGTAGCTGCCGCGGCGTAGCTTCGGTATGCGCAGCTCCACGGTCCCAGCACGTGTCTGCCAGTCGCGATCCCGGTAGCCGTTGCGCAGGTTGGTCCGATTCTCGCTGCGCTCGCCGTGGCCAGCACCGCACAGAGTCTCGGTCTCCAGTTCCATCAGACGCTGCGCGGCGAAGCCGATCATCTCGCGCAGCAGTGTCGCGTCCGAACCCTTCTCCATCAGCTCGCGAAGGGTGATCATGTCGTCGGTCATCGGGGTGGCCTCCAAGGTCAGAGTTGCGTGTTGCAACCCAACCCTACCCAGGAGCACCACGGTGACCACCGCTGTGGATAAGTGGCCTGCCTACTCCAAACTCTGGCGGTACTCTTGGCGGTCGCTCCGGCAGGCCACTTACCCACAGCTCCTACACCACGAACTGGGACACGACCGCCTCGGAAAACCCGGCATTACACGGGCACCTTTCCTGGTTCCGGAGAGACGGACTTTTGGGCGCCATACCGGGATATACGTGGCTGGGGCGGGAGGATTCGAACCTCCGCATGACGGAATCAAAATCCGTTGCCTTACCGCTTGGCGACGCCCCAACGCGGCGCGGGTTTATGCCGGGCCGGACGCTGCGTAAAGCATCCCATGCCCGCACACGCCGGACTCTCTGGACCAGCACCCCTCGGCCCGGTTATGAAGCCCCTACGCGGGTGTAGTTCAATGGTAGAACGGCAGCTTCCCAAGCTGCATACGAGGGTTCGATTCCCTTCACCCGCTCCAGCCACCCCTCCGGCTGCGGGGCCGCTCAGCGCGGGCTGAGCACCATGACCATTTGCCGGTTTTCCATCCGCGGCATCTGCTCCACCTTGGTCATGGCATCGAGTTCGCTGCGGATCCGTTCCAGCACGCGAACTCCGATCTCCTGGTGGGCCATTTCGCGGCCGCGGAAGCGCAAGGTGACCTTCACCTTGTCGCCTTCCTCGATGAACGACTTCATGGCGCGCATTTTCACCTGATAGTCGTTTTCATCGATATTCGGCCGGACCTTGATCTCTTTGATCTCAATCACTTTCTGCCGTTTCTTGGCTTCGTTCTTCTTTTTCTGCTGTTCGTATTTGAACTTGCCATAGTCGAGGATCTTCACCACGGGCGGATCGGCATTGGGGCTGATCTCCACGAGATCAAGGCCAACGGAATAGGCGCGGGACTGCGCCTCCCGGGCGGTCAGCACCCCCTGCATTTCGCCGTCCTGATCGATCAGCCGCACCTGCGGCGCCCGGATCTCCTCATTCACACGGGGCCCGTCGCGCGTAGGCGGGGCGGCCAAAGGTCCTCTCGGTATGGTCTATCTCCTGTCGTTGTTGGCACTGGTTTGCCACGTTCGGCGCAACAAGTCTCGCCGATCCGGACGCAAACAATCAAGCGGCGTCACGCCGGATGGGTTGCAGACGCTTCACATCGGGAGGGGTGGCCTCCGCTGCAAGCAGGCGGGCCGCATGATCGAGCGGAAGCACCTCCTGGGCGTCAGACCCAAGCCGGCGCAGCGCCACAGTGCGGTTTTCCGCCTCCCGGCGGCCCACGACGGCCAGGACCGGCACATGGGCCAGGGCGTGTTCGCGGACCTTGGCATTGATCTTCTGGGCCGACAGATCGGTTTCGACGAACAGGCCAGCCGCGCGGAACGTCGCAGCCACCTCCTCGGCGTATCTGTTTGCGTCCGTGACGATGGTGGCGACCACCGCCTGCACCGGCGCCAGCCAGAGCGGAAACCGGCCGGCATAGTGCTCGATCAAGACGCCCAGAAACCGCTCGAAGCTACCCAGGATGGCCCGGTGGAGCATGGCCGGGCGGTGGCGCGCGCCATCCTCGCCGACATATTCGGCGCCAAGGCGGTCCGGCAAGACGAAATCGACCTGCAGGGTGCCACACTGCCAATCGCGGCCGATGGCGTCGCGCAGAACGAATTCCAGCTTCGGACCGTAGAACGCGCCTTCGCCGGGGTTCAGCGTGTATTCCACCGCAGCCGTGGCGCAGGCCTCCTTCAGCGCGGCCTCCGCTCGATCCCACACCTCGTCGGAGCCGGCGCGGATGGGGGGGCGATCCGAAAATTTCACGGCGAACTCGGGGAAGCCGAAGTCGCGATAAATGGAGGATAGTAGCGCCACGAACCGCACCGTCTCGGGAGCGATCTGCGCCTCGGTGCAGAAGATGTGCGCATCGTCCTGTGTGAAGGCCCGCACCCGCATGATGCCGTGCAGGGCGCCCGATGGCTCGTAGCGATGGCAGGAGCCGAATTCCGCCAGGCGCAGCGGCAGCTCGCGATAACTGCGGAGGCCCTGGCGGAAGATCTGTACGTGGCACGGGCAGTTCATCGGCTTCAGCGCCAGGACCTTCTCCTCGTCCGGCACCTCGGCGATGAACATGTGCTGGCGGAACTTCTCCCAGTGGCCGGAGGCCTCCCAGAACGAGCGGTCCAGAAGCTGCGGGGTCCGGACCTCCTGGTATCCGGCATCGTCCAGCCGGCGACGCATATATTGTTCAGCACGTTGATACATGCGCCAGCCATCCGGGTGCCAGAAGACGCTGCCGGCCGCCTCCTCCTGAAGGTGGAACAGGTCCATCTCCTTGGCGATTCGCCGGTGGTCGCGGCGCTCCGCCTCTTCGAGCTGGTGAAGATAGGCGTCGAGTTCCTTCTGGTCGCGCCAAACGGTGCCGTAAATGCGGCTTAGCATGGCGTTGCGGTGATCCCCACGCCAATAGGCGCCGGCGACCTTCATCAGCTTGAATGCCGGCCCGACATCGCCCGTACCGCGCATATGCGGCCCGCGGCAGAGGTCGATCCAGTCCCCCTGCGAATAAAGGCTGATAGTCTCCGACCGCGGCAGGTCCTGAATGATCTCCGCCTTGTATTTCTCGCCCTTGTCTTTGAAGAACTCGATCGCCTGATCGCGGTCCATCACGCTGCGCCGGAACGGAGCGTTGCGCGCGACGATCTCCCGCATCTTCGCCTCGATGGCGGGAAAGTCCTCTGGCGTGAAGGGCTGGTTGCGGGCGAAATCGTAGTAGAACCCGTTCTCGATCGCCGGCCCGATCGTCACCTGAGTGCCGGGGTACAGCGACTGCACCGCCTCGGCCAGCACGTGGGCGGCGTCATGACGGATTAACTGCAGCGCTTCCGGGTCCTTACGCGTAATGAACCGGACCGACGCATCACGATCGATCTCCGTCGCCAGATCTACCTGTTCGCCGTCCAGCACCATGGCAAGTGCCGCGCGGGCCAGGCCCGGGCCGATCGCTTCCGCCACGGTGGTGCCCGTAACCGGCCCGTCGAAGCGGCGCACGGATCCGTCGGGCAGGGTAATGGCGGGCATGATCAGGCTTTTCGGTTGCGGAGGCTGTCTATGGCGTTGTGCGGTGCATCCCGCAACCCCGCTCAGGACAGGGCCAGCCCGGATGTCCCGGACTGGCCCGTGTCCTACCGCCGCTTGACAACGATCTTGACTTTAACCGTCAAGATCACGACAAATGGCAGCAGGAGATTGGCATGCTGTAACATGCGTTCTCTCCGTTTGAACGCCGGCCGGGCCCATCCCGGCCGGTTTTTCTTTTCTGACAGTCCGAATCCTTCTACTTCGTTATAGCGAGATCGCGCGAGGCGGACACGTCGGAGCGTGTGAATCTCGCTCTCAAACAAGGCGATTAGAGCGAGATCGCGCGAGGCGGATACGTCAGAGCGCGTGAATCTCGCTCTCAAACAGCCAGCAACTCCGTCATCGCCGAATACACCAGCGTGCGCAGATCCCGCCGCAACGTCAGGCGGGCGTCGCTGCCAAGCACCTGCGTCATGAACACGACGGCCAGATCCTCCCCCGGGTCGATCCAAAACGCGGTGGAGGCAGCGCCGCCCCAGAAATATTCCCCTTGTGTTCCAGGCAGGCGGGTGCGCGTCTGGTCCAACGTGACACCGCAGCCGAGTGAAAAACCGACGCCCGCATAGCCCGCTTCGCTGAACAGGCCGGGCGGCGCGAGGCTGGCCAAGTCCTTATTGCCCCGCAGGAAGTTCATGCTGAACAGGGCCACAGTCTTCGGGCTGAGGATCTGCACGCCGTCCAGCGTGCCGCGGTTCAGCATCATGCGGCAGAAGCGCATGTAATCGTGCGCGGTGGAAACCAGGCCCCCGCCGCCGGACTCCAGCGCGGGCGGCGCCCCAAAACGGGAGCCGTTAGGCGGATCCTGCACCGTCAATCCGCCGCCCGACTTCGGCATGTAGCACGCCGCCAGCCGGTCCTGCTTCTCCGGCGGGCAGAAGAACGCCGTGTCCGTCATGCCCAACGGTTCGAACAACCGGGTGCGAAGGAATTCCCCGAACGGCTTGCCGCTCAGCTTCTGCACCAGATAGCCCAGCACATCGATCGCGACGGAGTAATTCCACGCCGTGCCGGGCGAGAACTCCAGCGGCAACGACGTGAGCTGGGCGATCATCGCATCCAAACCGCCCTCAGTTGCGAAATCGGCCACGCCCAGGTCGCGATAGGCCCGGTCCACCGCCGTGCGGTTCATGAACCCATATGTCAGGCCTGCGGTATGGGTCAGAAGATCGATCACCTTCATCGGCCGCGCCGGCGGCGTGGTGATGTAGGTCGGCTTGCCGGTGGGGATCAGGCTCGGCATCCCGGTGGCATAGACGCCCATATTCTTCCATTCCGGGATATGCGTGGCGACGTCGTCGTCCAGTCCGATCAGCCCTTCCTCCGCCAGCATCATCAGCGCCACCGCGGTGATCGGCTTGGTCATGGAGTAGATGCGGACGATCGCGTCCTCCCGCATCTTCCGGCCGCGTTCCAGGTCCATGTGACCCGCCAGGCCCGTATGGACCAGCGCACCGCGTCGCCAGATCAATGTCTGAATGAACGGCAATCGCCCGGTGTCCACGTAGCGGCTCGTCATGACGCGATCGAGCCGCGCGAGACGTTCGGCGGAAAAGCCGGAGGATTCAGGTTTCATGCTGGCTCCAACAACAACGGCAAGACGGGAGTGTCAAACCTACATCTCCTCCTTCAACCCGGCGCGCAGCAGAAACCAGTTCACCGGGTAGGAGGTCGCAAACCCGCAGATCATCGCGATCTGCATCATAAACCAGAACGCCGGCGTATCCGCGCGCATCGACGTTCCGAAGCCGCGGCGAAAGATCAGAAGCTCGGCGATCGCCATGAAGCCGTACATCCCGATCTGCCACGCCGTCAGCGACAGCGTATCCGCTTTCACCGCGGCAACCAGTCCTGCTCCCAGTGAAAGACCGCGCATCGGCGCGATGGTAAAATACTGGAAGACGATCCCGAACGCATAAGCAAACAGATAATCCACGATCCAGGCTGCGAACATGCGTTCGCTGAACAGCCCAGGGTATCCGAAGGCGACAAGGATGGCAGGAAAGGCGAACACCAGCCACTCGGCGCAGATATCACCCAGCGTGCAGCCCGCTCCGCAATGCAGCGTGCCGTTGGCGACCATCATCGGGAACGGTGTCAGACGCCTGTTCGGCGGCTCCTGATCATGCTCCATCGCGTCGTGCATGGCACGGTGGGTGGCCAGGCGGCCATAAGTGAAATACTGCCAAACGATCCAGACCGTCCCGAACAACGCCGTCACCGGCCAGACCAGGTTCATGATCGCCATGTGCTGCGGATGGCGCCACTCTTCGACGGCGATGATCGACGCGCAAACACCACCGAGCACAAGAAACGCGATCGACACAAAATCGAGCCAGGCGGGAATCATATCCCCAGCACCTCCCGATAGACCGCGAGCGTCGCCTGTTGCATGGCCCTGGTGGTAAAGCTGCGAAGCACCGCCGCGCGCGCCGCCGCGCCAACATCGGCGCGTTTGGCAGCATCCATCGTCAGCACCCTGTCCAGCCTATCGGCCAACGCCTGTGCATCACCCGGCGGCGCTCGCCAGCCCGTCACTCCGTCCTCCACCGTCTCGACCGGGCCGCCGAGATCCGACGCGATGACCGGTCGTGCCATCGCCTGCGCCTCGATCACCACGCGCCCAAACGCCTCGGGCTCCGTGGAGGCATGCACCACCACATCCGCAAGCGCGAGCGCAGCCGGCATGTCGGCGCAATCACCTGGAACACGGAGCCGTTGGGCCAGACCCAGTCTCTCCGCTTCCGAGCGTACGGTGCGCAGATGGTCATCGGACTGCGGCGCGCCCAAAAGGACGATCAGTGGATCACGACGTTGCATGCGCGCTGCCGCCTGAAGCAGGATCGTCTGTCCCTTCCATCCCGTGATACGCCCCGGAAGCATGATTACGGGCACCGCCTGCTCGATCGACCAACTGTCACGCAGGGCGGCGATCCCATCCGGCGTCACCGCAGCGGGATCAAACACCGCCGGATCCACGCCACGTGGGATCAACCGCAACCGATCGCGGCCGACGCCGTGTTGCGCCGACACCAGCCCAGCCATGAACTGGCTGGCGACGATCACGCGCTCCCCTTTCGCCATCACGGCGTTATAACGACGCTTGAACGGCAGGTTTTCGCCGTAGGCGCCGTGGTACGTGGTTACGAAGTGGCGTCCGGTGCGGCGCACGGCGAACCAGGAGGCCCAGGCCGGTGCGCGCGAGCGGGCGTGAACCAGATCCACCTGAGACTCTCGGATCAACCGGGTCAGCGAAGCGGCATTGCGCCACAGCGAAACCGGGTCCTTGCGATTCAGCGGCAACCTCACATGGCGCCCGCCGGCGCGCTCGATCTCTGCGACCAAAGGACCGCCTTCAGACGCGACCACGGCTGTCCAACCCGCGTCGCAGAGGGCCTGGTTGATTTCGACGGTACTCCGCTCCACGCCTCCCGTGATCAGGCGCGGCAGGACCTGCAGAACGACCGGCATGGGGGCGTGTAGCCGGGTGGCTCTCGACCGCATAGACAGGATGGATGACCGAACATGGCCGGCTGGATCGGGGCGATGGCGTGGATCTGGCGTGGGCGCGCACCCAGGGACGCTCGCCGACTGTCGTCTTCCTGACCGGGTTCCGCAGCGACATGACCGGCGACAAGGCGACGGCGCTGGCACAGTTCTGTGAGGCGCACAGCCAGGCGATGCTGCGGTTCGACTACTCCGGCCACGGAACCAGTGGTGGGACCTTCGAGCAAGGGACGATTGGAGCCTGGATGCGCGACGCGCTCGCTGTGATCGACAACTTGACCCACGGGCCACTCGTTCTGGTCGGCTCCTCCATGGGCGGCTGGATCGCCCTTCTCGCCGCCCTCGCGCGCCCTGCTCGGATTTCCGCACTGCTGGGCATCGCCGCCGCGCCGGACTTCACCGAGCGCCTGATGTGGGACGCCTTCACGCCTGCCCAACGGAAGGTCTTCCTGCGCGACGGCGTGCTTGACGTGCCGAGCGAATACGGAGGCCCGTATCCGATTACCCGCGCCCTCATCGAGGATGGTCGGCAGCATCTCCTGCTGGATGGTCCGATCCCGGTGCGCTGCCCCGTGCGATTATTGCACGGGCAGCGGGATATGGATGTCCCTTGGGAGACAGGGTTGAAAATTGCCGCGTCCGTGGAGAGTTGGGATGTGGAGGTCACCTTGGTGAAGGACGGCGACCATCGGCTGTCCCGCCCGCATGATCTGCAGCGCCTGATGCGGACGCTCGAACCTTTGTTGGAGTCAGCTGCGCCGTACTAAAAGCGATGAAAACGCCGCCAGCGACCCGGACTACAGCCCTCACTTTGAGAAAAGGCGCGGGTGAAATGGCTCTGATCCACAAAGCCGCAGATTTGGGCGATTTCCGCGAGGCGTAAGCGCGGTCCGCGCAAAAGCTCTTTGGCACGCGCAATGCGTCTTCTTATCAACCATTGATGCGGGGAGAAGCCAAATTCGCGTTTGAAAGCGCGGCTAAAATAGCCGCTCGACAATCCGCACTGCGCCGCAACTTCGGAGATTAAGGGGTCGGCATCCAGGTTCGCCTCGATGAACTCGCAAGCGCGGTGCAACTGCCAGGGCGCCAATCCGCCGCGAGCGCGCTGCTTGATTGGTAGCCCGCCGTAGACGCAAACGATGTGAGCAAAAAAAGCGAGGGCGATATGCTCGCATAGCATCGCATAGCCGTCGCCTGGCAGGTCCATGGCGCCGGCGAGCGCCTGGGCAAATCCGTACATGACCGGATCGCGCCCGCCGAATTGCCGCGCCCGGAGTCCTTTGATCCTCGCAATACCCTCTTCATCCGCCATCTCATCAAGGGCGGCTTGCGGAATATAGAAGCGCAACGAATCAAAGGGTGTATCGAGGCCGACCGTCGGATTCTCGTTTAATACCAACCCGCTTAAACATTGACCGATGCCCATTGCCTTGCTCCGAGCGATCGGATGCGCTGGGGATGATCGGTCAGAAAGAGCCACGCCCGTCGGCACGCCTCGACGATGGCCTCGTGGCTTTCCCAGACCAAAGCGGTGAGTTTGTTTTGCCGCAGATACTCCCAAACCGTCTCCATTGGATTGAGTTCCGGCGAGTATGGCGGCAGCGGCAACAGAGTGATGTTGTCAGGCACGCGCAAGCGCCCGCCGGGCTGATGCCAGCCGGCGCTGTCACAGACCAAAATAGCGTGCGCACCAGGCGCCACCTGAGTGCTGATTTCGCTCAGGTGTTGGTTCATCGCCTCGATGTTGACGCCCGGCATGATGATGGCGGCACCGATGCCTCGGGCTGGGCAGATCGCGCCGAACAGATAGGCCGAGTCATGACGGTTGTCGCGCACCATCAGAGGGCGCGAGCCGACCGGCGCCCAAATGTAAGTATGTCCGCCTTTCTGCCCGACCCTGGCTTCGTCCTGAAACCAGATTTCGAGGTCCGCTGCGGATGCGCTTTCGGGTAGCGCTGCTGCTACCAGGCTGGCGAAGTTTTTTTAAACGCCGCCTCGGCTTTGACATCCTTCCTGGGATGATAGGGGCGCGGTTGCAGTCGGGTCAGCCCGAGCGTGTGCAGCCACTTGCCCATCGTGCTGACGTGAACCCGGGCGTTGTAACGCCGCGCCGCTTCCTCCTGCAGGTCCACGCAGCGCCAGCGCACCACACCGTGCAGTGCCGGATCGGGCCCCGCGATCACCAGCGCCCTGAATTCCGCTTTCTGCTCGGTCGTCAGCTTCGGCGGGCGGCCGGGGCTGATGCGTGATTGAAGGCCGCCAATCCCCTCGGCATTGTAGCGGTGAACCCAGTCACGCAACGTCTGGCGGTCCATGCCGCTCTCCCGGGCGGCCTCGCAACGGCTGGCGCCGTCCAGCACCAGAGCAATCGCCAGTAACCGGCGGACCTGGTCAGCGTCGGAGCATTTGCTCGCCGTTGCCCGAAGCTCCCGTGCACTGTGAGCGGTCCGGCTGACCGCTACCGCTCTGCCCATGCGCGCCTCCCGCGAATCGCCGCGGGAATCGAATCACATCTCGCGGGCAGTGGGAACCCGAAGTGAGTCAGAGGTTTCGCGGGTTGGTATAAATCAAACAGAAAGGCGTCGCCCAAACTCGCAGGCGGCAAACTCTGGCGTTTCCCAGCCAACCAGAGGTCGGAGAAAAAAGGCACGGTGGTCGTGTCCCAGTTCGTGGTGTAGGAGCTGTGGGTAAGTGGCCTGCCGGAGCGACCGCCAAGAGTACCGCCAAGAGTCTGGAGTAGGCAGGCCACTTATCCACAGCGGTGGTCACCGTGGTGCTCCTGGGTAGGGTTGGGTTGCAACACGCAACTCTGACCTTGGAGGCCACCCCGATGACCGACGACATGATCACCCTTCGCGAGCTGATGGAGAAGGGTTCGGACGCGACGCTGCTGCGCGAGATGATCGGCTTCGCCGCGCAGCGTCTGATGGAACTGGAGACCGAGACTCTGTGCGGTGCTGGCCACGGCGAGCGCAGCGAGAATCGGACCAACCTGCGCAACGGCTACCGGGATCGCGACTGGCAGACACGTGCTGGGACCGTGGAGCTGCGCATACCGAAGCTACGCCGCGGCAGCTACTTTCCCGGCTTTCTGGAGCCGCGCCGGATGGCGGAGAAGGCGCTAACCGCGGTGATCCAAGAGTCCTACGTCCAGGGCATCTCAACCCGCTCGGTGGACGAGCTGGTCAAGGCGATGGGGCTGGAGGGCATCAGCAAAAGCCAAGTGTCGCGGCTCTGTGCCGAGATCGACGAGCGGGTGCAGACGTTCCTGCACCGTCCGATCGAAGGCGAGTGGCCATATCTGTGGCTGGATGCCACCTATGTCAAAGCCCGGCGTGATCATCATATCGTCTCGGTGGCCGTGATTGTCGCCATGGCGGTCAACACGGACGGCCGTCGCGAGGTGCTGGGCATGACCATCGGCAACAGCGAAGCCGAGCCGTTCTGGACCGAGTTCCTGCGCTCGCTCACGCGCCGCGGCCTACGCGGCGTCAAGCTGGTCATCTCCGACGCGCATGAAGGCCTGAAAGCAGCGATTGCCAAAGTGCTTGGCGCGACCTGGCAGCGCTGTCGCGTGCACTTCATGCGCAATGCCTTGGCGCATGCCGGAAAGACGCAGCGACGGATCGTCTCGGCGTGGATCGGCACGGCGTTTGCCCAGGATGATGCTGAGGCCGCTCGCAAGCAGTGGCGACAGGTCGCCGATCAAGCCAGGCCACGCATCAGCAAGCTCGCCGCCCTGATGGACCATGCCGAAGCTGATGTCCTGGCCTACATGGGCTTTCCGGCACAGCACCGCACTCCGGCACAGCACCGCACCAAGATACACAGCACCAATCCGCTCGAACGCCTCAATGGGGAGATCAAGCGGCGCAGCGAGGTGGTGGGTATCTTCCCGAACGAAGCCGCTGTTACCCGGCTGGTTGGTGCACTGCTACTCGAACAGAATGATGAATGGGCCGTTCAGCGTGCCCGCTATATGACCCTGGAAACCATCGCTCCCCTGGGCCATGATCTCAGCGTCAGTCTGCCTCTCATCGCAGCCTGACACGGCGGTCCAACCCGCCAAGGAGTTCTGCTCCTACACCACGTGTTGGGACACCATCGGCACGGTCAATGGAACGTGAAAGGAAAACGCCGCATCCGGTGGTACCGCTAAAGACCGGCCGCACATGACATGATCGCTGCGCATGCGTGAAAAGGCGACCTGAGCCCGCCGATGGCGGCGCGCCACGAGCGTTGGCGGGCGATTGATCCGGAAACGTTTGGCAAGGACCTCGTCAACCGCAGTCGCACCCATGACTGCCTCCCTATGCGGTCACCATCTCCCGAAGAGGAGGTTCAGCGCCGGATTTTGCAAATCGGGCACGCTTTTACCATCCCCCCACGGTCACGGAGCGTATGCCTCCCAGGATTCGGCCAACGGTTTGTCCTCCGGCGTCGTTGAGGAGAAGGTCCCAATGCCTGACGGTACGCACGAAACGGCGTCGACGCAGTTCGTTCAGGTTGGAAACATCAGATGCGCCTATCGGCGTTTTGGTCGGTGCGGCGGGGTTCCCCTCGTGCTTCTGAACTACTTTGCTGCGAGCATGGATGATTGGGACCCGAAGGTGACGAATGGTCTCGCGGCTGAGCGCGAAATTATCCTTTTCGATAATGTCGGAGTTGCCAGCTCGGCCGGCGAGACGCCATCAACCGTGCCGACGATGGCGAAGGACTTCTTGGATTTCTGCAACAGCCTCGAGCTTGGAAACGTCGATCTATTGGGGTTCTCGCTCGGCGGGATGATCGCCCAGCAGTTTGCATTTGAATATCCGGACATGGTCCGGCGGATGATCCTGCTTGGTACTGGCCCACGCGGGGGCGAGGGCATGACCTTCACCGAGCTCTCGCTGGACGAACTGGCGGACCCTCAAGCTTTGCTCATGAAAGCATTTTTTACACCAAGCGATTCAAGCCAGGCGGCAGGACGAGCCTATGTCGAACGGCTCAAGACACGAAAAGCCGATCGTGACGCTCAGGTGTCTTTAAAAACGGCGAGCGCTCAATTGGATGCAATCAGGGAATGGGGTGCCGTACCCTCAAGCGACCGATACGCCATGTTGAGCAAGATTGGCCAACGCACCCTCGTCGTGCATGGGAACAAGGACGTTGTGGTCATTTCGATCAACGCATTCCTCCTGGCACAACACCTGCCGAATGCCCTGCTCGTGATGTATCCGGACGCGAGCCATGGAGCCGCGTCGCAGCATGCAGACATTTTTCTGGAGCATGCCAGGCTCTTTCTGAATGCGTGAGCCACGGAGAACCACATGACCACCACGTCACCAGAACAGAACAAGGCACTCGTACTGGAAGCCTTCGACACATTGTTCAATAAACGCGACTATGTCGCCGCGGAGCGATTCTGGTCGGGTCGCTATATTCAACATAGCGCCCATATTCCGCCGGGCCGCGATGGCTTATTCAACCTTGTTCGCGCCCTTCCCGATACGCTCCGCTACGAAAACCACGTGATCCTCGCAGAAGGTGACTACGTCATCGCCCACGGACGCTTTTCGGACAATGGCCGTCCCAGGGCGTGGATCGCGGCCGATATTGTACGATTCGAAGACGGTAAACTGGCCGAGCATTGGGACGTTCTTCAGGACGAGGCAATCCAATCGGAATCCGTGAGCGGTCTCCCCATGTTCGGCGAGCGCTTCCCGAGTTGAACGCATCAGGTGAGAGCCTCGTATTGCATCGCATTATCGGTCACCTCAGATCGTTAGGACGGCCCTAGTAAAGCGTCTGCTTCAGCCGCTCGGGATACGCCCGGTCATATTCCTCGCCGCCGGTCTTGCCCGCGCTGACGTCGCGCAGGATCGTACCGGTGCTGGGCAGCGCCGAGCGCGGCACGCGCTTATCCGGATTCCACAAATCGGACCGGATCAGCGCCTTCCCGCATTGGAAATACACACTCTCCACATGCACGATCAGAACCGAGCGCGGCAGCTTGCCCTGCGCCGGAAATCGTTCCAGCAGCGCGGGGTCGGTCGAAATCTGCGCACGGCCGTTCACCCGCAAAGTCTCATTGACCCCGGGCACCAGAAACAGCAGCGCGATCCGGTCGTCACCGATCAGATTGTGCAGCGTGTCCGTGCGGTTGTTGCCGCGGCGGTCAGGAACGAGCAGGGTCTTGGGGTTTTCGACGGTGATGAAGCCGGCCGGATCGCCGCGCGGCGAGACATCCATCCCACCCGGACCGGACGTGGCGATGGCGACAAAGGGTGCGGCCTCGATGAAAGCGCGATAGTGCGGATGCACGTAATCCACTTCCTTGAGCAGCGCGGGTTCCGAAGGTTCGCCGTACAGCGCCTCCAGCGTCTCTCTGTCCTGGATCAGGTGTGGGTCGGTTATGGCGTCCATCAGCGAGGGGTCCGGTGATTCCGGTGGCCATCGTCACCGGCTTTCTCGGCAGCGGCAAGACCACGCTGATCCGGCGGCTGCTGGCCGACCCCGCCTTCGCAGGCACGGCCGTGATCGTGAATGAGTTCGGCGAGATCGGACTCGACCACACCTTGCTCGCGCAAGGCGATGAAACGGCGGTGACCCTGACGACCGGCTGCCTCTGCTGCGCCATGCGGAGCGATCTGACCAAAACGCTGGCGACGCTCTCGCGACAGGGCAAATACAAGCGCGTGGTGATCGAGACCTCCGGTCTGGCGGAACCAAGCAACCTGATGCGTGCACTGATTGAGGACCCTTGGGTATCGGAGCGTCACGCCCTGGCAAACGTCCTGACCCTCGTCGATTCGGTGCACGGCGCAGTGACGCTGCAGCGCCACGTGGAATCGCGGCGGCAGGTTGCTTTGGCGGATCGCGTGCTGGCGACGAAGACCGACCTGACCGAGCCGTCGAACGCGTTGCCGGAAGCGGTCCGCGCCATCAATCCCCACGCGTCGATAACCACAAACCGCGTGGACCACGTAGCAGCGCTGCTATTCGCACCCCGTCACACACCGGCGCGCACGCCCGATTCGGCCCCATGCAGCATGGCGCAGGCCTGGGCAGCACGATCGTGCTGCGGCAGGAGCCGCTCCCCGCGCTGGCACTCGCGTTATGGCTCCAGGCACTGGTCGAACACGCGGGGGAGCGGCTGTTGCGCGTGAAAGGAATTGCCTGCGTGCGGGAGAACCCGGACGAACCGGCGGTCATCCACGCGGTACGCCACAGCATTGCGGAGGCGGAGTGGCTCCCGGGCTGGCCTAATGCCGACCGGCAGACGCGGATCGTCGTGATCGGCGAAGATATCCCACCGCACTTCCCGTCGCGCCTACTAACTGCAATCATGGAGGAAGTGGCGGAGGCGAATCCCAAGATGGTGTGATGTCGGTCAGGCCTCTCCTGAAGCTGTTCCGCCAGGAACAGCTCACCACGCTGATCAGGGCCGGCTTGCTCTTCAAGCCGTTCTACGAACTTGCCTACGTGGCAGCCGCCAAGAAGAGCGGAGTGCTCGATCTCCTCTCCAATCCACCCGTCGCGTTTGACCGGATCGCGGCTGCCCGCTGCAAGGACGGGACCGACGCGAAGACACGGGAAGCGCTGACCGCCTGGTTGCAGATGGGCATCCGCCTAGGCCTGCTCAAACGAAACGCACGAGGGTACGCGCTGAAGGGCGTCGCCCGAAAGCTGGCGTTGCCGCAAAACGACGCCATCCTCGCTTTGATCCAGGAAGCCGCCGATCTGCATTATCGACTGATCTCAATGACACCCCTGAAGCTCGAAAAAGGCGAGCTCTGGAAGCTCGAGGATCAGGACGGCCAATTGACCGCGCGATCATCGCTTGTGCCGCAAGCCTTTCAAACAGAAGCAATCGACCGGATCTTTCCCATATCGGGCGCTGTACGCCTTCTCGAAATCGGCTGTGGTTCGGCCCTCTACATCCACCACGCCGCCGCGCGGAATCCGTCGCTCTCCGCCATCGGCCTGGAGCTCCAGGCGGACGTTGCCGGAACGGCACGACAGAATATCCAGCGATGGGGGCTGCAGGACCGCGAGCGGATAGAAGTCGGCGACATCCGCAACAGGGCGGCCGACGAGGGGTTCGACATCGTCACCCTCTACAACAATGTCTACTATTTTCCGGTCGAGGAGCGGGTTCCGCTATTGCGGCATGTAGGGACCTTCCTCAAGACCGACGGCGTGCTTTTGCTCACCACTGCCTGCCAGGGCGGGAGTGTCCGCGTCGAAGCTTTGAACCTCTGGGGCGCGGCCACGGAAACAGGCGGGCGGCTGCCCGGCGTTGAGGAGATGGTTGGCCAGCTTCGCAGCGCCGGCTACCGGCACGTAGAGGCGATCAGACTGACCCGGGGCGATAGCTTCTACGCGTTCCGGGCGAGGCCGGTATGAACGCCACCGCCGAGACGGAGTGGCTGCCAGGCTGCCGTAGTGGCGGACGCGTATGAAAAAAGTCGCGGTATTCGGCAACACGGGCGGGGGAGAATTGACACTCGCCAAACATTTGGCCGAGCTAACTGGCCTGCCGTTATACCCGTTGGACTTGATCCAGTATCGTGCTGGCGGAGGTAAAGTTCCGGACGAAGTGTATCTGGAAGCGCACGCAAACTTACTGCGCCGAGATGAATGGATCATTGATGGGTACGGCAGTCTCGATTCGGCGTGGGAGCGCTTCGCAGTCGCCGACACGCTGATCTACATCGATCTACCTCTCCACACCCACTACTGGTGGGTGACCAAGCGCCTGCTCAAAGGCCCGCTTGTCAAACCTGAGGGCTGGCCGGGAGGCAGTCCCATGTGGCGCAGCACCCTCAACAGTTACAAGGTGGCGTGGCTCTGCCACCGGCACCTGACGCCGAAGTATAGACAGCTCATGGCTGAGGCGGCCGGTTCGAAGCGAGTTCACCACTTAAGATCACTGGCCGACATCAAAGCGTTTCTTGACGCAGTCAGGCGCGAGCCTATCAGCCCTTAATCAAAAGGGCAGGGGCAATTATTTCCGCCCACTGGCGAACAGGATTTCCACCTCCACCTCAATGGGACCGCCTGGAACACAATTCCCCTCCACCTCGCGCCGAATGTCTTCGCGGACGGCACGACGGACATCGGGGGCAAGCGAGACATATTCCATCGCGACGTTGCCATGCCCCGCTTCGATCGGCTCGAAATAGGCGTCAAAAGACGGGAAGGGAAAGCAATGTATCGCCATGCTGGTTTCAACCGCATCGAAGCCTGCCGTTCGAAAAAGACCGCGAAGGCGCTCTGAATCGCCGAGCGAGAAGAACCGCACCGGCGTCTCCGATCCCCCATGCCGGCCGATGGCAGCGCTGACCCGCGCGACGAACGACCGTCCCGGTGTTGTGCCGACCGAAACGGCCGCCCATCCGCCCGGGCGCAAGACCCGGTGGAACTCCGATAACCCCCGCGCCGGGTCCGGAATCAGCATCAATCCCATGCCGCAAAGGACGGCATCGAAGCTTCCTTCGGGGAAACTCAGTGCAGCGCCGTCTTCGATTGCAAATGATACGTTCGGCAGGCCCGCGAGCCGCCCCCGGGCCTGATCCAGGATCGGCGCCGAAATATCAGTCGCAACCACTTGTCCCGACGGACCAACGATCTCTGCCGCAGCCTGAGCCGCAATGCCGGTTCCGGTTGCAACGTCAAGCACCCTCTGTCCTGCGCGAAGGCGGGCCGCCTGCAACAGGGGCGGGATGAAATGCACCGAGACGCTGCCAAAACCACGACCATAACCGGCAGCCCCAGCGTCAAAATAGGAACGCTCCGACATGGCTCGCTCTGTAACCGGACGGAGCCGGTCGCGTTGACCCTACGCGTGTGCCCGCACCCAATCAGCATCGAGCGTCAGTTCCGGATCGAACGCGCGTACGACCGGCGCCATCAGACGCGCGACCGCCTCCGGCCAATGATTCGCGAACCCCGCCAAATCGAGATCCAGCCACGCAGCGCGATGATCGCCGATGGCCGGCGGCGTGCGCGCCCAGGTTGGGTTCGTATCATTCAGCCTGCGTCCCGCCAGACCCCACCAGTCGCACCGCACCAAAACGCGGGCAGGGGAGGGGAAGAATCGCGACAATGCCCGCGCGTGCCACAACAACTCGGCCAAATCCCGCGCGAGCGTCACCGGACTCAACCACATCTCGCCCTGCTCTCCGCCTGCAGCGTCCGTCCGGTCCTCGACATAATCCCGCACCAGCGACGCGATGCCACGCGGCGAAATGCGCCAGAAATCGGCGTTGGCCGGCGCGGGATGAGCGCGCAGCCACGCGGTTTCCAGAAAGTCCGTGTCCGGATCGCCGCAGGCCGGATCAGCCACGAAGCGCGGGCGTGCGCCGGCACGATACGGCGGTTCGAACATCCGCAACCCCTGGCCGAACCGTGTCTGCGCGTCGAAGGCGCAGCGCCGTAGGAACTCCGGCAACTGCGCCGGCTCGAGCAGATGGGTTTGCGGCGCAATCAGGTAACTGAAGGCATGATGGCGTTGCTCGATCCTCAACGCATGCGGGCTGCGCGGAACCAAACCAAGGAATGCGGCCCGCGCCGCGCTGTGCCAGTTCAGCAGCACCTGGCGCAAATCCGGCGCCACCGGCTGTTGCGCGAGCAGTGCCTCCATCTGGCAGAGCAAGGCTTCGCGATCGAAGCGGGCGCAGCGGCGGATCAGCGGCGCCCAGTCCTGCGCTGTTTCCGCGCGGGCCGTTTCCGCTTGCGGCGGGCGCAGGTCGCGCTGAGCGCGATAACGCCGGATATAGACCGCCGCCCGCTCGATCAGCGGCCCCGCGCGCCGGGCGCACACCGGTACCGCCCCGTGCGCGTCGATCCGAACCACGGGATGAAGATCGCCGCGCCCGGACCGCACGGTGCTGACCTCGGTCACCGGACCGGGTTCGAGATACGCCGACACGATGCGCGTCACCTTCTCCGCCGAGCAATTGGTGACGAACGGGTGCGTGTCCGTCGGTTCCAGGGAGTTCTTCATGGAAGCCGAAGACGATGTGCCCACCACCCGTATTGGCGATGGCGGCGATATCACGGGCGAGTTCCGACTGGTCTTCCGGATTATCGAGGTTGCGCCAGCTTTTGAACTCCGTCTCCAGTGAGTGGACGGGATTCTCCACCAGGTCCTGGACCAGGGTCGGGACGGCCGGGCTGCAGCGGTCGTCAAGCAAGGAGACCGGCCCGTTCACGGACTCCGAAAGCTGAAGCCTGAGGGAAACATGATCATTCATCGGGAAGGCTTCGGCTGACCGAGGAGATGCAATAACTATAGCGCATGTCTGGCAAGCCCGATCGGGGTTGTTTGAAGAGCGCCCGTCAGGTGTTGCAACTTTGCCGCGCGTGCTGCCCGGCGGTGATGCGAAACAGGGCGTGCGGGCGGACGGGATGGCCCTCCGGCAGCAGCGGGTGCGGGAAGTCGTCCGCTGAATTATTGGTCATCCCGATGCGGCGCATGACGGCAATAGACCGCGCATTGCTGCGGGCAGTGAAGGCCACGATCTCCGCCAGCCCCAGCCTTCCGAAGCCATAATCCAGCGCCGCACGCGCGGCCTCACTGGCGTACCCCTGGCCCCAATATGCGCGCGCGAGCCGCCAGCCGATCTCGACACACGGTGTGAACGGCGCGTCAAATCCCGGCACCGACAGGCCGGTAAAGCCGATGAACGGCGCGGTGCCGGGACACTCCACCGCCCAGAACCCCCAGCCGCGCGACGTCATCGCGTTTCGGATGCGCTCCGCCTGCGCGTCGCTTTCCGCGCGCGACAGCGGCTTGGGAAAGTGGCGCATGACGCACGGATCGCCGTTCAGCGCGGCGAACGGCTCCAGGTCTTCGTCCCGCCAGGGGCGAAGAACCAGCCGCGCCGTGCGCAGGGTCGAAACCGCCTCAGCGCCCCTGGTAATTGGGTTTGCGCTTTTCGTTGAAGGCGCGGATGCCTTCGCGCCGGTCTTCCGTCGGCACCATGCGATTATAAGCTTCGATCTCGAACATCATCCCGCTGGCGAGGTCCATGTTCAGCCCGTAATTCACCGCCTGCTTGATCTGGCGTGTGGAGATGGGTGCGTTGGCGCAGATCGTTGCGGCTGTTTCCAATGCCTCCGGAAGCAGTGTCTCCGCCTTGCAGATGCGGTTGACCATGTTCCACTCGAAGGCTTGCTGAACCGTGAACGGCCGCCCGGTCAGCATGATCTCCTTTGCGCGCCGGGCGCCGACCGCGCGCGGCAGATTCTGCGTGCCGCCGGCCCCCGGCATGATGCCGAGCGTCACTTCCGTCAGCGCAAAGCGCGCATGCTCGGCCGCGTAAATGAAGTCGGCGCATAGCGCGATCTCCAGCCCGCCGGCGAACGCCGCACCGTTCACTGCCGCGATCACCGGGACGGGGCAGTTGATGATGGCACGGATTGCGCGCTCGAAGATCAGGTGCTGAGCCTGCCACTGCTGATCCGTCATGCCGTTGCGCTCTTTCAAATCCCCCCCGGCACAGAACGCCCGAGCGCCGGCGCCGGTGATGACGATGCAGCGCTGGGCGGCCGGATCAGCGGCGATGGAGTCAAATAGGGCAAGCAGGTCGCGGCCCATCTGGGTGTTCATCGCGTTGGCGAAGTCGGGCCGGTTCAGCGTGACCAGCAAAGTCTGGGGCTGGGGCGACTCGGTCACGAGCGTTTCGAAGGATGGCATGGGCTGCTCCGTATTTTATGCCGAAGCGGTTTGGCGGGCTGCTGACGTCTCCATCGCAGCATTCACCAGCGCGATAAACTGATCCACAGCCGTCGGATCGAGCCATCGCATCACGCCAACTATACCGCTCTCCGGATCAATCCAGGTCCGGTTGCCCCCGGCACCGACGGCAAAGAAACTCTGCCGTGACCCACTGGGGATTTTGCCCGTCCCGTTCAGCCACCACAGCAGCCCGTATTCCGGATTCAGTACACACGGCGTCAGCGATTCCGCGATCCACGCCTCCGGCACGATCTGCCGCCCGTCCCATCGCCCGCGGTTCAGCATCAGCAGACCGATGCGCGCCTGATCCTCTGCATGGATCTGCACGCCGCCGCCCCAATGGCTACCGCCCGAGACGGACTCGATCATGCGCCCTCCGACCTCAACGACCGACGTGCGATAGCCATGCCAGCGCCAGGTCTCGGATGCGTCGATCGGCCGCATGATCCGCTCGGCGAACACCTCCGGCAGAGGACGGCGGAACAGCCGCAGCAGTGACAGGCTGAGCCGGTTCACCCGGACGTCATTGTATTCCCAGAACGTGCCGGGCGCCTCCAACGGCCGGAACTGCCCCTTCATCGTGTTGGCGCCTTCGGTCGCAAGCCGGCGATTGCGATCCACCACATCGGACTTGCCGAACAGCTCGCCCTCCCATTCCGACGTCTGCTGAAGCAGATGCCGCCAGGTGATCGGCGCGTTTTGCGCTGAGTTGAATCCCCCATCCCGCACAGATTCCCGCACCGGCGCGTCCAGATCGCCAATCAGCCCGTCGGCAAACGCGATGCCCGCAAGCAGCGACAGGTAACTCTTTGCCACGCTGAACGTGACATCGACCTGCAGCGGGTCGCCCCATTCCGCCAGGACGGTGCCGTGCCGCAGGATCAGCCCGTTCGTCGGACCGCGCGAGGGCAGGGGGCCCAGGACCTCATTCGCCGGGGCGGGCTCGAAATGCCCCGAACTCCAGGAAAGAACGCAGATCGCGCGGCCATGGGATCTCATGCTCCGCGGCAAATTCCGTGGCGGCGGCCAGGGCGTTCGGGTCAAACCCGGCTTCCGCAGGGTCGCGTCGGGGCAGGCGCATCCGGGCTCCTTGAGAGTGCTCGGTCCAATCACTATCACCACCCGCGCAGGCGCCAATGCCGGCACGGAGGCCAAAGGGGCATGAGACGGACATGAGCGATGTCGTCCCGGTATGGCGGGCGCTGATTTCAGTCTCGGACAAGGACAAGCTGATCCCGTTGGCGCTGGCGCTGGCCAAGGTCGGAGCGGAGCTCCTGTCGACCGGCGGATCGGCCCAGGCCTTGCGAGCGGCGGGCGTTCCGGTGACCGAGGTCAGCGCCCATACCGGCTTTCCGGAGATCCTCGACGGTCGCGTAAAGACCCTGGTGCCGCAAATTCACGGCGGCATTCTGGGCCGGCGCGACCTGCCCGAACATGTCGCGCAGATGCAGGCGCACGGCATCGCCCCGATCGATCTGGTGGTGTCGAACCTCTATCCCTTCGCCGCAACAGTGGCGCGCGGCGGCACCTTCGATGACTGCGTCGAGAACATCGATATCGGCGGTCCGGCGCTGATCCGTGCCGCGGCGAAGAACCACGCATTCGTCGCCGTGCTGACCACGCCCGCCCAGTACCAGTCGCTGCTCGATGATCTGGACCGCCATGGCGGCACCACGTTGGGATTGCGCCGGCAGCTCGCCGCTGCCGCCTATGCGCACACCGCGGCGTATGATGCCGCCATCGCCTCCTGGTTCGCGACGCAGGAGCATGAGACGTTCCCTGAGCGGCTCACCATCTCCGGCGAACGGCGGCAGATGCTGCGCTATGGTGAAAATCCGCATCAGCAGGCGGCATTCTACGTCAACGCGGAGCGCCCCGGCGTCGCCACGGCGCGTCAGGCGCAGGGCAAGGAACTCTCGTACAACAATCTGAACGACACGGACGCGGCGTTCGAGTGCGTCGCGGAGTTCGACGGCCCCGCCGTGGCGATCATCAAGCATGCCAATCCCTGCGGCGTGGCGGTTGCCTCCACGCTGACCGAAGCATGGGAGCTGGCCCTGCGCTGCGACCCCGTGTCTGCCTTCGGCGGCATCGTCGCCGTGAACCGGCCACTCGATGCGGCGACCGCCGAACGCATCAGCGCCATCTTTACCGAGGTGATCATCGCGCCGGATGCCGACCAGCGCGCCCTCGACATCCTCTCCCGCAAGAAGAACCTGCGTCTCCTGCTCACAGGCGGCGTGCCCGACCCGGCCGCACCGGGACTCACATTCCGCAGCCTGTCAGGCGGCTTCCTGGCTCAGACGCGCGATGCCGGCCGCGTGGAACTATCCGGACTGAAAGTTGTCACGCAGCGCGTTCCAACCGAAACCGAGCTTGCCGACCTGATCTTCGCGTTCCGCGTGTGCAAGCACGTAAAATCCAATGCGATCGTTTACGCAAAAGGTGGCGCTACGGTCGGCATCGGCGCAGGGCAGATGAGCCGCGTCGATTCCGCGCGCATCGCCGCGTGGAAAAGCGAGGAGGCCGCGCGCCAGGCCGGACTGACAGAGCCTCTGGCGCGCGGCAGTGTGGTTGCATCCGATGCGTTCTTTCCCTTTGCCGATGGGCTCGAGGCCGCGGTGGCCGCCGCCGCAACCGCTGTCATCCAGCCCGGCGGCTCCATGCGCGACGCAGAGGTCATCGCCGCAGCCGACAAAGCTGGGATCGCAATGGTGCTGACGGGCATGCGCCACTTCCGACACTGATGCGTCCTCGGTCATCGCGAGGCTCGCGGAGCGGGCCGTGCCGATCCAGCGCGAACCCACCCAATCAGTGTCTCGAACTCCGATTTCGACTCAATAAGACTTCGGCAACCCCAGCACCCGTTCCGCCAGATAACTCAGCACCATCTGCGGGCTGATCGGCGCAATCCGCGGGATGAGGCTCTCCCGAAAATACCGTTCCACATGATACTCCTCCGCGTACCCCATCCCCCCATGCGTCATCACCGCCTGCTCCGCCGCGCGAAACCCCGCCTCCGCGGCAAGATACTTCGCCGCATTCGCTTCCGCGCCGCACGCCTGTCCTGAATCATACAACCACGCCGCTTTCAGCATCATCAGGTTGGCAGCCTCAAGCTCCGTCCAGTTCCGCGCCAGAGGATGCTGAATTCGACTGGTTCTGCCCGATCGGCCGCCCGAACACCTCGCGCTCCTGCGCGTAACGCGTTGCCCGAGCCAGCGCCGCCCGCCCGATCCCGACCGCCTCCGCCGCGATCAGGATCCGCTCCGGATTCAACCCATGGATGATCGTGCGGAATCCGTCGCCCTCCTCACCGATGCGGTCTTCGACCGGAATCGGATGATCGGTGAAGAACACCATGTTCGAATCCACCGCATGCCGGCCCATCTTGCGGATCAGCCGAACCTCCGCATGCGCGCGATCCAGCGTCGTGTAGAACAGCGTCAGCCCGTCTGTGTGCCGCCTCAGCTGATCCACCGGCGTCGTCCGCGCCAGCAGCAGCATCTTCGTCGCCACCTGTGCGGTGCTGGTCCAGATCTTCTGCCCATTCACCACGTAACCATCGCCCCGACGCTCCGCCCGCGTGCTGATCGCCGCCGTGTTCAGCCCGGCATTCGGCTCCGTCACCGCGAAACACGCCTGATCCTTCCCAGCGATCAGCGGCGGCAGCATGCGCGCCTTCTGCTCGTCCGTGCCGAACACCACCACCGGATTTAGCCCGAAAATATTCATGTGAATGGCCGAGGCGCCCGACATCGCCGCACCGGATTCTGCCACGGCCTGCATCATGATCGCCGCCTCAGTGATGCCGAGGCCCGCGCCGCCGTATTGCTCCGGCATGGCAATGCCCAGCCAGTTCCCCTCCGCCATCGCCTCAAAGAACGCCCGGGGGAATTTGGCGTCCCGCTCCCGCTCCAGCCAATAGGAATCGCCAAAGCGCGCGCAGAGACGCAGCACTTGTTCCCGGATTTCCGTCTGCTCGGAGGAGAAGGCAAAATCCATCAGCTGCCTCCGTTACGCGGTTCGCGGCTTATTCCCCAACCGTCGCGAATTCCGGCACCGCCACGCGAGTGCGCAACGCTGCATTCAGCTCCGCCCGGCGCTCCCACAGCTTGCGGTACCAGGCAATCCGAGGCGCTGTCTGATACGCCAGCATCCGTTCCCGCGCGACATAGGCCCGCGCGGCGTCGCCCAGAGCCCGCCCCAAATCGGGTGCGCTAATCAGCCGCAGCAAAGCCTCGCGCAGCTCCGCCTCGTTGCGGAAGATCAGACCGGTGCGCCCGTTCTCGATCGTGTTGCCGTACACCGTCTCGCTCGCCACGGCCGCGCAGCGCGCCGCCCCCGCCTCGATGAACTTCAGATCGGACTTGGCGCGGTTGAACGGCGTGTCCGCCAGCGGCATGAAGCAGATCTCACACCCACCCAGCAGGCGCAGATACGTCTCGTGATCGCAGGTGGGTGTGAACCGCTTATGCGGCGTCACCAGTGAATCGAAGAACGCCTGGTCGTGCACCACCTCGAAATGCAGCCGCTCCCCGAGCTCGGTCGACAGAGTGTTCAGAACCGGCATCAGCGGCCGCCAATCCGGCTCCCGGTTCAATGCGCCGAAGAACAGCGTCACACGTCCGGGCTGTGAGAAGTTCACCGGCTCCGGCAACATCCGGACCGCGTTGGGGAAGATCATCACCTCCGGATTGCGATCGCGCAGAATGTCCGCCAGCACCGGGGTCGTCGTCTGAACCGCGTGCACGCCGCGAAACGACAACTGAGCAGGATCCTGCAGCGCCCGGAAGAAATCCGGATGATCGTCGAACTCCGTCACCACCACCCAGCCGTGGTCGATGATCCGCTGGATCATCGCGTGCGCGTCTGTCCCAACCAACACGGGCCGGTGCAGGATGCAGACCTTCGGCACTCCCTGGTCGACATCCGGCAGACCCGGTCCGCTCAGCAGTTGCGCACTGACCGACGGATCAGTGGCCATCGCCTGCAGCGGATAAACCACGCGCACATGGGACACGCCACCGACGGGCTGAAGCATATTGGCGGCGACGATCAGGCGTGGCCGCGCCGCCTTCCGCGCGCGCCAGACATATTGAAGCGGGGCTGCCCGGTTGAAATAAGCCTCCGGCTCGATATTCATCGCGCGCAACGCCGGCGCCAGCGTGTTCACGAAAGCCCGCGCCTGGTCCTGATCGAAAACCCGCGGCTGCACGTCGCAAAGTGCCAGCCCAGCCTCCACCAGCGTCTCGCGCATGCTTTCCAGGCTGAACCACCGCAGATGCGTTTCATCGAGCAGCCCCGCTCGCTCGTAGGCCCAATCCCCCCGCATCAGCCGCGCCACGAAGCTCCAGTGTTCCACGTTGGGAACACAGATCAGCACCATCCCCTCGGGGTTGAGTGCCTCAGCCTGCTCTCCGAGCACCGACCACGGGTCGCGGAGATGTTCGATCACGTCGCCATAGACCAGGCAATCGATGCCGCCGGGCAGATCGAATGGAAGTGGCTGCTCTTCCACATCGACCATCGCCACTTCATCCAGGCGCTGTGCGGCGAACGATGCGGCTTCGGGGTTGCTGTCGATGCCCAGCAGACGGGCTCTGGGATTGAAGCGGCGGTAGGCGGCGCCCAGGGCGCCTGTCGCGCAGCCGACATCCAGAACCACCCGCGCCGACAACGGAATGCGTGTCAGCAACTCGGTGTTGGCAATATCAGGGTACGGCTGCACTCGGCTCTCCGGGACGACGCGGCAGCAAGACGATCCGCTGCCGCGACGTCAAGAGCGGGATCGCGCGAGGCCAAAGTCGCAGCGCGTGAATCCCGCTCTAGCAGTACCGTAGCCGGAAGAGGTTAACGCCGACGCAAAGCGGCAGCACCAATCAGGAAGCTGCCGAGAAGCAACAGCGAGCCCGGCTCGGGGACCTGCGCACTCACACCGCCCGTCACGTTGTCGACGACGGTGTTAGTCGGGTCGATGACGACGGCGCCGTAGCTGATAGGCACCTCTCCGGGAATGCCACCATTGCTGTAGAAGTCGACGCTGTAACCGTCACTCAGCGTGAATATGACGCCATAAATATCGAGGAATCCTCCAAAGAGCGGATAACCCGGGCAAACGTCCGGCGAACCAACGCCCGAGTAGAACAGATCGTCATAGGAGATCGCCGCGTCCGGCGGCGGAGGATTGGTCACAGTGAACAGGCTGAAGCTGTTGGGAAAAGGTGGTCCGTTGGGCGGTGACACAGGGCTGATCGGGACGACCCCGTTGATCGTGCCAGCCACTCCGACGTTCGAGTCGGAAAACGTCCCGCTCATGCTCGTGATCGCAAGCGCATTGGGCGCATCGCCGGCGACCGGGTCTGGACCATAGGTGATCGTGCCGGATCCGCTGAGCCCGGAGCCGCTGAACAAGAACGGAATCGTGTCAGCGTGGCTCTGCGTAGCCAACGCCGTGGCAACAATCATGGCGCCCACAAAAAGTCCTTTGACTTCCACCAATCCTTCCCGATTCCGGTTCAGCCCATATTTGTGCACCGGGACGGGATAGCTGACAAGACCTTAATGCTTCGGTCAGCCCGAACGGGTGTGGATCAATGTCACATCGATCAGGCCGGTTTCCGACCGATCGCTTGTTTCGCCGCCGCGACCACATGCTCCACCGTGAAGCCGAAATGCTCGGCCACGGCCTTGATCGGCGCCGACATTCCGAACGTGTGCATCCCCAGGACAATTCCGGTGCGTCCCGCATAGCGATCCCAGCCGATCGCAGCTGCTTCCTCCACCGTGACACGCGCCGTCACCGCCGGCAGCAGCACCAAGTCTTTGTACGCAGCATCCTGTTCCTCGAACAACTCCCATGACGGCATGCTGACCACGCGCGCGTTGACACCCTGCGACGTCAATGCATCCCGCGCCGACATGCAAAGCGACACTTCGCTCCCCGTCCCAATCAGGATCACATCCGGCTTGCCCGATGGTGCATCAGCCAGCACATAGGCCCCGCGCGCCGCGCCATTCGCCGCTGCCACTTTGCTGCGATCGAAAATCGGCAGCGGCTGACGCGAGCAGATGATCGCCGCGGGACGATGCTTGAATCCCAGCACCGTGCGATAGACCTCCGTCATCTCATTCGCATCCGCCGGCCGTAGCACCACCATGCCGGGGATCGCACGCAGCGAAACCATCTGCTCGATTGGCTGATGTGTCGGTCCATCCTCTCCGAGGCTGATGGAATCGTGCGTCCACACGTGAATGACCGGCAGATCCATCAACGATGCCAGCCGGATGGAGCCCCGTGCATAATCGGTGAAAATCAGGAAGCCCGAGCCGAACGCGCGCAGCCCGGTCAGCACCATGCCGTTCACCATGGCGCACATCGCGTGTTCGCGTACGCCGTAATGGATGTTGCGGCCGGCATAGGGCGCGGGCGTGCCATCCGGCTGGAAGTCCCCATCCTCCTTCGCCACGAGACGCGTCTTGGTGCTCGGTGTCAGATCGGCCGAACCGCCCACCAGCCACGGCAAATGCTCGGCGACTGCGTTCAGCACTTTGCCCGAGGCATCGCGCGTCGACATGCCCTTGGCATCCGCCGGGAATGTCGGCAGTGCGCTGTCCCATCCCTCCGGCAATTCGCGACGAATGATGCAATCGACCTGCTTCGCCAGGTCGGGATGTTCTGTGCGATACCGCGCAAGCAGCGCATTCCACTCGGCGTGCAGCTTTGCGCCGCGCGCCCCCATCGTGGCGGCGAAGTGCTCCTTCACCCCGGGCGGCACGAAGAAATTCTTGTCCGGATCAAAGCCGAAGAACTGCTTGGTCAGGCGCACTTCCTCCACACCCAGCGCTTCGCCATGCGCTTCCGGTAAATCGTGCTTGTGCGGCGAGCCATACCCGATATGGCTATGCACGATGATCATCGTCGGCCGGTCGGTGGTGGCAAGAAATTCCGCGTAGGCGCGCGACAGCTGATTCAGGTCGTTGGGATCGGACACGCGCGTGACGTTCCAGCCGTATGCCAGGAATCGCGCCGCCACATCCTCGGTGAACGTGATCTCGGTGTGGCCCTCGATGGTCACGTGGTTGCTGTCGTAAATCCAGCATAGATTGGACAGCTTCAAATGGCCGGCCAGCGATGCCGCCTCGCTCGCCACGCCCTCCATCAAGCAGCCGTCGCCGGCCAGCGCGTATACGTTGAAGTTGAACAGATTGAAGCCCGGCTTGTTGTAATTTGCCGCCAGCCATCGTCCCGCGGCCGCCATCCCCACACTGGTCGCCACGCCTTGGCCCAGCGGCCCCGTCGTCAATTCCACGCCTGACGTCCAGCCGTACTCCGGATGCCCCGGGCACCGGCTTCCCGGCTGGCGGAACGTCTCCATGTCGTCCAGCGTCACCGCATCCCGCCCAAGCTTCTCATAGGACGGATGCACCGCCTTGATGCCCGACAGAAAGATCAGGCTGTACAGCAGGATCGAGGCATGGCCGGCCGACAGCACGAACCGGTCGCGATTGGGCCAGTCGGCGTCCTGCGGATCGTAACGCAGCACGCGCGACCACAATGTGAACGCGGTCGGCGCGGCATCCAGCGGCGTGCCCGGATGACCCGAATTGGCCTTCTGCACCGCGTCGATCGACAGACACCGGATGGTGTTAATGGCGAGGAGATCGAGATCGGGCTCGGCAGGCATCGGGTTTCCCTCCGCGGCAGGCAGACCTAATTATCGCCCATCAGGGCGCGATAGGCCAACTGGTCGGCGTGCATCCGCTGAAACACGGCATATTTCGCATCGTGATAGCGGCGGACGGCCCAGCGTGACGGTTCGATGACGCGCCCCGCGCGGCTCATCGCCGCCATCGCCTCGCTCAGCCCGGCGTAGTGTCCCGCCGCCAGCGCGCCCAGCATCGCCGCGCCGAGCAGCACCGCCTCGGGCTCCTCCGGTAATACGATCCGGCATCCGCTGGCATCGGCATGTTCGCGCAGAAACACCGGGTTTTTCGTGCCGCCGCCGCAGGCCAGGATGGTGTCGATCCGGTATCCGGCCGCGTTCATCGCCTCGATGATGTGGCGCGTCCCGTACGCGACCGCCTGGACCGTGGCCAGATACAGCACCGCCCGATCATCCGCCGTCGCCGACAGCCGAAGACCGGAAATCATGCCCCGCAGCGTCGGATCGGCGCGTGGCGACCGGTTGCCGAGGAAATCGGGCTGCACGTGCAGGTCGCGCGCCAGCATGGCCGGGAAGGGCAGGGGGGCCGCGAGCACCGCGAGCCGCGCGTTCAGCGCCTCCTGCATCGTGGCCTCGTGCGGCAGCTCTGCGCTCGCCGGATGCGTCGCGATCAGATGATCGATCAGTGCGCCGGTCGCGGTCTGCCCGCCCTCGTTCAGCCACTGCCCCGGCAGCATCGCCGAGAAATACGGCCCCCACACGCCCGGAACGAAAGTCGGATCGCGTGAAACCGCCATGTGACAGCTCGACGTGCCGCCGATCAGCGCCAGCCGTCGCAGCATGTCGGCGTCACCGCCCTCATCCAGCCTCGCCCCGATCACACCGATGCCGCCCGCATGGGCGTCAATCGCCGAGGCTCCGACCGGAATCCCCGCCCTCAAGCCCAGCTCCTCGGCCGCTCGCGCGTTCAGCGTCCCGACAACATCACCCGGCGGCCGGATATCCACGCCGATCCGCGCGAACCCCTCATCCGCCAGATCGCCCAATCCGATTGACCGGAAATACCTGTCATCCCACCGCTTTTCGTGTCCGAGATACGTCCACTTACACACGGCCGAGCAAAGCGACCGCGTCTCCGATCCGGTCGCGCGCCAGGTCAGGAAATCCGGCAGATCAAAAAAATGCGCCGCCCGCGCCCAACTCTCCGGCAGGTTCTCCTTCAGCCATAACAGCTTGGGCGTCTCCATCTCGGGCGACATGGTGCCGCCGACATAATCCAGCACCTTGCTGCCGCGGCGGTTGATGCGCGCCGTCTGATCCAGCGCGCGATGATCCATCCAGACAATCACATCGCGTTCGGGATCGCCGCTCGGACTGACCGAAACTGGCCCACCCTGCGGATCGCGCACGACCAGCGAACACGTCGCATCGAAGCCGATGCCCGTGATCGCCACCGTCCCGGCTTCCGCCACTGCCTCGCGCACGGCAGCGCACACCGCACGCCAGATGTCATCGCCGGACTGTTCGACGAAATCCGGCGCCGGTCGCCACATCTGGATCGGGCGCACCCCATGGCCCAGCCGCCGCCCCGCCGGATCAAACACCGCCGCCCGGGTGCTGCCGGTACCGACATCCACCCCAAGAACGGCTGTCATGCTACCAGCACGTATATCCGCCATCCGCGACCACGATACTGCCGGTCAACAGGCTCGACGCGTCGGAGGCGAGGAACAGCACGGTGGACGCGATCTCCTCCGGCTGCCCGACGCGATGCATCGGCGTCATCTCCAGCCATGCCTCGTACATCGCTTTGTTCTCCATGCCGAACAGCGTCAGCGGTGTCGCGATATAGGTGGGCGCCACCGCATTGACCCGCACCCCGCGCGCCGCCCACTCGGCAGCCAGCGAGCGTGTCAGATGATGCACCGCCGCTTTCGATGCGTTGTAGAACGACTGCGGCTGCGGCTTGTTGACGATGAAGCCGGACATGGACCCGATATTCACGATTGACCCGGCCGAGCGCCGCAGCATCCGCCGTCCGAAGGATCGGCAGCACCAGAACAGGCCATCGACATTCACGTCCATATGCCGGCGCCAGTGTTCGTCGGTTGTATCTTCCGCGCGCACATCGCTGAACGCGATGCCCGCATTATTCACCAGCACATCCGCGCCCCCGTGGTCCCTCTCCACACGCTCCGCCAGCTTCTCCACCGCAGAGGAATCACGCACATCCAGCGGCACTCCCGTGGCCTCGATCCCATGCCCGCGGAGCTTTTGCACGGCCTCCTCGGCACGGTCGGCCAGTAACTCCGCCACCACCACGCGCGCCCCCGCCTCACCCAGTGCCTGGGCGCACGCGTACCCAATCCCTTGGCCTGCTCCCGTTACAACCGCGGTCTTTCCGTCGAGGCGAAATCTCTCCAGGTACACACGAACCTCCCGTTATTTCACGGCGCCGAATGTCAGCCCGCGCACAAGCTGGCGCTGGCTGATCCAGCCGAACACAAGAATCGGTGCGATGGCCAGCACGGACGCGGCCGAAAGCTTCGCCCAGAACAGACCCTGCGGCGCCGAAAACGACGCGATGAACGCCGGCAACGGCGCCGATCCGTGCGCCGACAAATTCAAACTCCAGAACGCCTCATTCCAGCACAGAATAATGTTGAGCAACGCCGTCGATGCGATGCCCGGTCCCACCACCGGCAGCAGCACGTGCACAATCACCTGCCCCAAACTCGCCCCATCGATCCTGCTCACCTCGATGATGTCCTTCGGGGTCTCGCGGAAGAACGTGAACAGCATCCACACCGCAATCGGCAGGTTGCTGAGTAGATAGATGATGATCAGCGCGAACACCGAGTCCAACAAGCCCATGTCGCGCGCCAGCAGATAGATCGGCACCAGCACGCCGACCGCCGGCAGCATCTTGGTAGACAGCATCCACAGCAATGTCCCACGTGTGCGGCGCGTGGGATAGAACGCCATCGCAAAGGCGGCCGGTATCGCGACCACCAACACCAGCGCAGTGGAAGCAAAGGAAATCAGTATACTGTTCCACAGAAAGTGCAGATAATTGGCGCGCTGAAAAATATCCTCGTAATTCTGTAAGGTCGGTTTGAAAAACAGCAAAGGAGGCGTCTGCACGGCTTCGACTTCCGTCTTGAAGCTCGCAAGCAACATCCAGACGAGGGGGAACACCATGAGCAGCGAACCCAGCCAGCACAGCGTGCCGGCGATCGGGTGCGCAACACGGTCGGCCGTGCGTTTCATACGTCCAGTCTCCGCGCAACGGTCCGAATCAGGAAAGCGGCCATGATATTGGCCAGCACGATGGCGATCACGCCCGCGGCCGAGGCGGATCCGACGTTGAACGCCAGCAGCGCGCGCTGATAGATCAGGAACGCCAGGTTGGTGGTCGCAACGCCCGGGCCGCCCGCGGTCGTCACATAGATCTCCGCGAACACGCCCAGCAGGAAGATGGTTTCCATCATCACCACGATGCTGATGGCGCGACCCATATGGGGGATCTGGATGTGCTGAAAGATCGCGATCGAGCCGGCACCGTCCAGTCGAGCGGCCTCCAGCGTGCTTTCATCCAGTGACTGGATGGAGGTGAACAGGATCAGGAACGCAAAGGGCAACCATTCCCAGGAAACGATGGCGATCACCGAGCTCAGCGGAAACTGGCCGAACCAGTCCACCGCACGCAGTCCCACGGCGCGCAGCAGATAGCTGATCAACCCGTTCACCGGATTCATCAGCAGGTTCTTCCAGATCAGCGCGCTGACCGTGGGCATGACGAAGAATGGCGAGATCATCAGCACGCGCGCCACACTCTGGCCCGGGAAGTCATTGGCGAACAGGGCAGCGAAGATCGCCCCGAGCGCGATCGTGATCACCAGCACCGCGCAGACCATGATCACGGTCACCAGCAGCGCGGAATAAAGCGTCGGATCCTGGAACAAGTACCGGTAATTCGCGCCGCCGGCCCAGCCGTGCAGCATCGGATTGAGCAGGTTGTATCGGCGGAATGAAAACCACAGCGTCATCGCCAGCGGCACGATCATCCAGATCAGCAGCAGCCCCACCGCCGGCGCGATCAGCGGCAGCATCTCCGTGCTGCTGCCGCGTCTCGCCGCCCGTAGCCCCGCGCCGGGGCGCGGCATTTTTACTGGCTGTAGCCGGCCTGCTGCATCGTGGAAGAGACCTCGCTCTGCGCCCGCTTCAGCGCTTCATCCACGCTGATTTGCCCGGTCAGCGCCGCCGCGACCAACTGCCCAACCGTCGTCCCGATCGCCTGGAACTCCGGGATCGAGACATACTGGATGCCGGTATAGGGCACCGGCTCGGCGGTGGGTTTGGTCACGTCGGCGGTCAGGATGGCGTTCTCCACCTCTTTCGCGAACGGCGCGGCCTTCAGGTAATCGGGGTTTTCATAGGTGGACTGGCGCGTGCCGGGCGGAACCACAGTCCAGCCATCTGTCTTCCCGACCAGATCGATATACTCTTTCGACGTGGCCCACTGCAGGAAGGACTTCGCCGTCGCTTCCTGCTTCGACGACTTGGGAATCGCCAGCGCCCAGGCCCAGAACCAGTGCGATCCATTCGGCACCTTGGCGATCGGCGCCGGCGCGAACGCCGTCTTATCCGCAACCTGACTCGTCGTTTTGTCGTAGATGTACCCGGCGCCTGAGGTCGCGTCGATCCACATCGCGCAATGGCCGGTGGCGAACAGTGCCTGGTTTTCATTGAAGCCGTTCGAACTCGCGCCTGGCGGCCCATAATTGCGCAGCAGGTTGACGTAGAAATTCAACGCATCATGCCACGCCGGCGTGTCGATCTGCGCCTTCCAGTTCTGGTCGAACCACCGTCCGCCGAACGTGTTCACCAGCGTGTCGAAGAACGCCATGTTCTCGCCCCAGCCGGGCTTGCCGCGCAGGCAGATGCCATACTGCTCCTTGCTCTTGTCCGTCAGCTTTTTCGCGAAGTCCTCGATATCCGAGTATTTCGGCTGATCCGGCATCTTCAGCCCGGCCTGATCGAACAAGTCCTTCCGGTAATAGGTGAAGGAGCTTTCGGCATAGAATGGCACCGCATAGAGCTTGCCGTCGCTGGACAGGCTGGCGCGGACAGACTGGAAGACGTCGTTGTAATCGTAACTGGCAGGAAAATCACCCACCGTATCCAGCCAGTTCTGCTTGCCCCAGATTGGGGTCTCGTATGACCCGATGGTAATCACGTCGAACTGGCCGCCATTCGTCGCAATGTCGGTCGTCACGCGCTGGCGCAGGACATTCTCTTCCAGCACGACCCAGTTGATATGATTGCCCGTCTGCTTCTCCCACTGCGAGGACAGCCGCTGCATCACGACCATCTGGGAGTTGTTGACCGTCGCGACCGTGATGTCAGCCGCTAAGACGGGGCCGCTGCCAAGCAGCAGTACAGCCGCGATCGTCCCGCATGCTTTGCTGAACATTGGATGTCTCTCCCCTGCCGTCATTCTTCTGGCGCGATCCCGACAGGACCGCATCAGTTTCGCACCGGCAAGTCAACAATCGGTGCGGGGGCCTATCCCGCTGTCGCCAACATGCCGCTTGGGGAGATCCTGGGTCTGCTCGCCCAGATCAGCGCCGTAAGGTCCTTCGCGCTCACCATCAGCTCCGCCGATGGCCCGCAGTCCGACCCCTCCTGGCTCGTCGCCCCGCCTGCCCAATGTACCACATAGGCGGCAGCCTCGCGGACGCGTGCTTCGATCACCATGCTCCCGCCGCTCGCGGACATCTCCGGTGGTGATAATAAGCAAGTGCGGTGGGTGGGTCCGCCAAAAAGCGAAGCGAGCACCGTGGCCGACACGGGCGCATGCGATCCGTCGCTCTGCTGGGCCGAGGGCATGAATTGTATGATTTCTCCCAGGGACGGTGTCAGTGCCTCCCGGATGACCCGCGATGCGTCGACCGCGAAAAAGCCAAGCGACACCGTGAACCCCGCCGCCGCGGCAAGCACCCATGCCGGCATTGCGTTTCTCTTGCTCGGCTGCATCCGTCCTCTCGGCCGCTGGCACCCTCTTAAAGCTGGAGGAACATCGAAAGTTCCCGCTTCACGGAAATTCACACCCCCTCATACCCTGTCTCATCACCAAGGCACAGTCCTGCCGAGATAGTCGAGGTACTCAAGGCCAGGCCTTCCCTGCTTCGCGAGCAGCACATTTACCAAATTTGGGACGCTCTCTTCTATCGTAAGAGGCGCGTTCGGGCCGCCCAGTTCAGTGCGGACCCAGCCGGGAGCCATCAGCACGAACGCCCGTCCCGTCGCTTCCTGTCGTACTGAAAAGCTCCGCATGAACATGTTCAGAGCCGCCTTGCTGCCGCGATAGACCTCGCGCATCCCGGTCTTGTTGTTGCTGATGCTACCCTGGCCGGAGGACATTGCGCCGATCAGCCCCGACGGAGAAACGAGGTCTTGAAGAGCCTCTATGACACGCATGGGGCTCAGCGCGTTCGTAATCATCAGATCTACAAAGTCTTCCGTCGGCACCGCGCCGATGGGCGTCGGTTCGTTGTTCGTGGTGCCGGCATTCACGAACAGCATGTCGAAGACTCTGCCCGATAGCCTTTCACGGAGCGCTGCAAGCTGAGCCGGCTCGTTGATATCCAAAACCTCGACTTCGAGGCGGCCTTGGGATTTGTCCGCCAGGTCGTGCAGCAAGGTCCGCGTGGTCCCGCCACGGACCGTCCCGACGACGTTCCATCCCTTCTTCAGGAATTCGGTAGCCATCGCATGGCCGAGGCCGCGCGAAGCGCCGATGATCAGGATGGTCGGATTGGCGTCATCTGTGGAGGCAGGAGGCATAGTGCTCGACCCTTCGTCGGTTGACCTTTGGCGAACGTGGTGAGCCCCTCTGGACGAGCGCCAGACGCAGCGAACGCAAAAACTCGTTGCACCAAACGCTACGCCAGCGCCGGCGCCCGAGCTAAACTGAATCATGCCAGATCTGGATCTAAACCTGCTCGCAGCCTTGGATGTCCTGCTCGTGGAGGGCAGCGTGACGGCGACGCAACACCCACTACAGATCGAGCTCGACCGCGGTTCTCGGCGTTGAGCAACAAATCAGCGCATTGCTTTCGGCGGGCGGGTCCAGCGGCTCAGGGGCGTACGTTAGTTCGCCTTCGACCAACCCGCTCTCGCAGTTGTGGCATACGCCTGATCGGCAGGCCCAACGCACGGGAACGGCGCAGGCTTCCGCCAGCTCGAGCAGACTGCCGAAGCGGGCGTCCCATGGCACACTCAGACCGCTTCGCAAGAACGTCACCATGGGTCCGCCGCCCGCAGGACCGTCAGGCCGGTGAGGCAAAGCCGCGGCGACGTTGGAGATGCCCGGCGTGAGAGTGGACGCGGGCCCGAACACTTCGGCGTGGACCTTGGGCCAGGGAACGCCCCATGCCGCCAGGCCTTGCTGGAAATCTTCGAGAAAGCGGGGCGGACCGCACAGATAGAAATCAGCGTCCTGGGGAACCCCCAGCTCGTGAAGCAGCTCGATCGAGAGATGGCCCGGTCGATCGAAGTCCTGGCCGAGCGCATCTCCCGGTCCGGGCCGGCTGTACATCACACAGCGATGGGACGCCTGGAGCGCAACGAGCAAATCCTCCACCTCCTTGGCAAACGAATGGTGCGCCCGATCGCGGGCTGAATGCAGCCACCACACCGGCCGAGACACCACCGTGTTTGGTGCGCCCGCACCATGCAACATCGCCAGCATCGGCGTGACGCCGACACCGGCGCTGATAAAGACGACGGGCGTCGCACCGGAAGCGAGCGTAAACGACCCACGAGGCGCGCTAATCTCCAGCCGACTGCCCGCCCGGACGCTTTGATGGAGAAAGCCGCTTGCGATGCCGCCCTCGTTCTTGACCCCAATACGATAGGTGGGGGTCCCGGGCGCACCGCACAGTGAATAGTTTCGTGTGACAGCAGGAGCGTTCGGGTCCGGTCTCATGCGGACCACGATGAATTGGCCCGGGAGCGCCGGTGGCAGCGGCGAACCGTCCTCGGCCGCGAGCTCGAACGACCGGACGTCCGCGCTTTCCTCGCGCGAAGCGACGACCGCGATCGAGCGAAAGCCACGCCACGCAGGGGGCGCCGACGCACCGAGGCCGAGGCCCGCATTGCCCGTTGTGCCCCCCGCTTCGGCAGCGGTGAGCAGCGCCTGCATCGAGCCCTGCCAATCCTTGCTGAGCGCCGGAATTCGGGTTGCGCGGCGCAAGGCGTCGAGCGGATGCTCCGCGGAGTAGAGAAGGGCATCGATCTCGGCGATGGTCATACGCTCCGGACCGTCGGAGAGCTTCTCAATCCGATCGCCGGCGCCGATCTCGCCTTCTTCGATGACGCGGAAATAGAAACCGGGACGGTGGTGCGAAACCAGCAGCGCCGGAATCTCCGGATAGTTCAGTCTGATGCCGACCCGGTAGCAGGTGTCGCGTGGCTGGCTGACCTCGACGACGGCACCGCCGATCCTGAAGCGATCGCCGATGCAGACCTCGTTATCGGCGAGGCCCTCCACCGTGAGGTTCTCGCCGAAATTTCCCGCCTCAAGATCCGACCGCCCAAGATACTTCGCCCAGTAGCGGTAGGATTCGAGCTGGTACACCATAATCGCACGTTGCTCGCCGCCATGGCCTTGCAGGTCCCCTTGGCCGTCGCCATCAAGATTCAGACGGCGGGCGACAATCCGCCCCGTCACCGGACTCTTCCAGACCGCCGTCCGGACAGTCCTGCCCTGCCACGCGACGTCCTGCGGAAGTCCGACATTGACCGAAACGATCACGCCCATCGTGGAACTCCGGTGACGTATCCAGAGCGCGCGAATCTCGCTCCGAAAAAAAGAGCCTGAAACTACTCTACCCCATCTCAGCAACGGCGAGCAGCATCATTCCTCATCGGGAGGTGGTGCGAGAGCCATCGAATGCAGAAACAAGTCGACACAGCGAGATCCGGGTCGAAATGGCGTTCGAAGGAGCACTTGGCAGCTTGGGGATTTTCCAGTTCGCTACCACAACACCGTGGGCACCTGTCATGAAGAACATCGGTTTTCTTTCGTTCGGGCATTGGACGAACGCGTCCCAATCCCAGGCAGGTTCAGCCGCGGACGTGCTGCTGCAGTCCATCGACCTCGCAGTCGCGGCCGAAGAACTGGGCGCAGATGGGGCGTATTTCCGGGTCCATCACTTCGCGCGCCAGCTTGCCTCGCCGTTTCCCTTGCTGGCGGCAGTCGGCGTGAAGACCACGCGCATAGAGATCGGCACTGCAGTGATCGACATGCGTTACGAAAACCCATTTTACATGGCCGAGACCGCGGGCGCCGCGGACCTCATTGCCGGCGGCCGTTTGCAGCTCGGCATCAGTCGCGGCTCGCCGGAGCAGGTGATCGCGGGCTGGCGCTATTTCGGCTACCGGCCGATGGAGGGTGAGACCGACGCCGATATGGGACGCCGGCATGCCGAGGTGTTCTTCGACCTACTCCAGGGCAAAGGCTTCGCGGAGCCGAACCCGCGGCCGATGTTTCAGAACCCACCTGGCCTCCTGCGCCTGGAGCCATACTCCGAAGGGCTCCGCGATCGGATCTGGTGGGGATCCGGCTCCAACGCGACGGCGGTCTGGGCGGCTAAACTTGGCATGAACCTGCAGGCCTCGACATTGAAGAACGACGAAACCGGCGAGCCTTTTCACGTTCAGCAAGCCGCTCAGATCCGAGCGTTCCGCGATGCGTGGAAGGAGGCCGGCCATGCGCGCGAGCCCAGGGCCTCGGTCAGCCGCAGCATCTTTGCGTTGGTGGATGACAGGGATCGCGCCTATTTCGGACATAGCGCAGATGAGGGCGACTCTCTCGGCTTCATCGACCCAACAACGCGGTCGATCTTTGGTCGGAGTTATGCGGCCGAGCCGGACAAACTGATCGAGCAACTTAGGCAGGACGAGGCGATCGCCGAAGCAGACACGCTGCTGTTGACGGTCCCCAATCAGCTTGGTGTGGAATACAACGCCCATGTCATGGACGCGATCCTGACCCACATCGCGCCGGCGCTCGGCTGGCGGTGAGTGTCGGGGCCGAAGTGGGGCGCTTCGTTGTCGCCGTGCGGGAATGACGATAGGGTCGCTTCCTGGAAAAGCGAGAGGCGTCAGCATGAGTGCCATCACCCCGTCTGCTGCAGCCGCCTGACCCGACATGCAGCATGTAAATCTTGGCCGCACCGGCCTGCGCGTGTCACGGCTCTGTCTGGGCACGATGACCTTCGGTCTGCAGTGTGACGAAGGGCGCAGTCACGCCATTCTGGATGCTGCGGCCGAAGGGGGTATCGACTTCATCGATACCGCCAATGTCTATCCGCTTGGTGGCGACCAGAGTACCAAGGGACGCACCGAGGAAATCGTCGGCCGTTGGCTGAAAGGCCGGCGCGATCAATTCATCATTGCGACCAAATGCGTCGGTGTCATGGGACCGAAACCCTGGGAGCAGGGCATGTCCCGCAAGCACATACTCGACGCGATCGAGGGGTCGCTCCGTCGTCTCGGTACCGACTACGTCGATCTGTATCAGCTGCACGGGTACGACGCCAATACGCCAATCGATGAAGCGTTGGTTGCGCTCGACATGGTGGTGCAGAGCGGCAAGGCGCGCTATGTGGGCGTGTCCAACTGGCTTGCTCACCGTGTTGCGCGTGCTCTCGGGCGCTCTGAGCTGAAGAACATCACGCGGATCGACTCAGTGCAGCCGCGCTATAATCTGTTGTTCCGCAGCTTCGAGCGTGATCTGCTGCCACTCTGCGCCGAAGAGAAGATCGCGGTCATACCCTATAATCCGCTGGCGGGCGGCCTGCTGACCGGCAAGCATCGCCATGACGCGCCACCGCCGGAAGGGACGCGCTTCACGCTCGGCTCTGCTGCCGCGCGCTATCAGAAGCGTTACTGGAATGAGCGGGAATTCGCGACTGTCGAAGCGTTGCGGGCTATCGGCAATGAGGCCGGCATGAGCATGGCCACGATGGCGGTCGCCTGGGTGCTGGCAAACCCGGCTATCACTGCGCCGATCGTCGGGGCCAGCCGTCCGGAGCAGCTCAAGGACAGCCTCGCGGCCGCGGAACTGGGAGGATTGCCAGGGGATCTCAAAGCGAGGCTGGATGAGATCACACACGGCTGGCGTTCTGTCGATGCCGATCGTTAACGCCGCCTTCGCCTCGGATCACTCGGTGCGGGCACGGTTCGGCACGGCGTGACGATGGCCATTGGCGGTCGCTTTCCACTGACACTCGCGCCTCAAACCTCACGCGCGTTCGACAAACCGATCCAGCACCCGCTTCTCCCCGGCCTTGTCGAATGAAATATCCAGCCGGTCGTCCTCCGTGCTGGTCACCGTCCCGTAGCCGAACTTCTGGTGAAAAACCCGGGCACCCACCGGGATCGCATCCTCCCGAGCAGGGCGCCCAGGCTGCTCCCACGCCTCGATCGTACGAGGCCGACGCGCCATCATCGGGAACTGCGTTGGAAACGCCGGCGCCGCCATCAACCGAGCCTGCCGTTCCAGTGCCGCCGACCCCACACGTTCAATCACCTCATCCGGCAATTCCTCGATGAACCTGCTCGGAATGCTGCTCTGCCAATTCGCATACACGCGGCGGTTGGCGGCGTAGCTGATGATGGCGCGCCGGCGAGCGCGTGTGATGCCGACATAAGCCAGCCGCCGCTCCTCCTCCAACCCTTTCGCGCCGCTTTCATCCAGTGCGCGCTGGTTGGGAAACAACCCTTCCTCCCAGCCCGGCAAGAACACCGTGTCGAATTCCAACCCCTTCGCACCGTGCAGCGTCATCAACGACAGACGGTCGCCCTCCGCGTTCTCCTCGTTCTCCATCACCAGGGCGATGTGATCCAGGAAGCCCGCCAGCGTTTCGAATTCCGCCAGCGCGCGCACCAACTCCTTCAGGTTCTCCAGCCGGCCCGGAGCTTCCGGCGAGCGATCCTTCTGCCACATCTCGGTATAGCCGCTCTCGTCCAGCAGCGTCGCCAGCGTGACCACATGCCCGTCGCGGGGCAGCATCTCCCGCCACCGCGCGAAGCCCTTCAGCAGATCACCAACGCCCTCGCGTACCTTCCCCTTCAGTCCGCCCGTCGCGATCAGCCGTTCGGCCGCGCCCGATAGCGGTATTTCCTCCGCCCGTGCCGCCTCGTGCATCGCCCGCAGCCCCGCTTCGCCCACCCCACGCCGAGGCACATTCACGATGCGCTCGAACGCCAGATCGTCCGCCGGCTGCACCAGCACGCGCATATACGCGACCGCATCCCGGATCTCCTGCCGCTCATAGAAGCGCAGGCCACCGACGACACGGTACGGAATGCCCAAATTGATCAGCCGCTCCTCGAACGCCCGAGTCTGAAACCCGGCGCGCACCAGCACCGCCATCTCACTCAGCGGATGACCATCGCGCCGAAGCGCCTCGGCCTTCTCGCCGACCATCCGCGCTTCTTCATCCGAATCCCACAGCCCCAGCACCGACACCTGCTCGCCGCTCGCATCGGTGCGGCCCGGACGCAGCGTCTTGCCCAGCCGCCCTTCGTTGTGAGCGATCAGGCCCGAGGCAGCCGCAAGGATCGGCGCTGTCGATCGGTAATTCGCCTCCAGCCGCACGATCTTCGCGCCGGGAAAGTCCTTCTCGAAACGCAGGATGTTCTCCACCTCCGCGCCGCGCCACGAGTAGATGGATTGGTCGTCGTCTCCCACGCAGCAGATGTTGCGATGGGCCTGCGCCAGCAGCCGCAGCCACAAATACTGCACCAGGTTCGTGTCCTGATACTCATCGACCAGAACATAGCGGAACGCATGATGATACTGCGCCAGGATGTCTTCTTCGCTGCGTAGCAACTCCGTCATGTGCAGCAACAGATCGCCGAAATCGGTGGCGTTCAGCGCCTTCAGCCGAGCCTGATACGCACTATAAATCTCCAGCGCGCGGCCATCGGCGAACTCGCTCGTGTCGGCCGCGCCGACCCGGGCCGGCGTCATCCCACGGTCCTTCCACCGCTGGATCACCGCCATCATGCCCGGTGGCTGCCACCGCCGCACATCGATCCGCTCCGCTTCCATCACCTGCTTCAGCAGGCGCATCTGGTCGTCGGCGTCCAGGATCGAGAAATTAGAAGAAAGCCCGACACGCTCGGCATGCCGGCGCAGCATGCGCGCGCACAGCGCATGGAACGTGCCGAGCCATAGCCCTTCCACCGGCCGTCCGAGGATCGCGGACACACGCTCCCGCATCTCCCGCGCCGCCTTGTTGGTGAAAGTTACGGCCAGAACCTGATTCGGAAACGCCCGGTTCTGCATCAGGATATGCGCGAAGCGCGTGGTCAGGACCCGCGTCTTGCCCGTGCCGGCTCCCGCTAGCACCAGCACAGGTCCGTCCGTCGCTTCGACCGCTTCGCGCTGCTCGGCGTTCAGCCGAGCCAGATAGTCCGCCATCAAACCCCGTTCGTCGCTCGCACGCCCAGGATATGGGCAATCGCACGAGTCAGTTCCGGCCGGTTCAACGTGTAAAAGTGGAACTCATCAACCCCATTCACCTGCAGCAACCGCACCTGCTCGGCTGCCACGACGGCCGCAACCATGCGGCGAAGCTCGGGATCGTCCTCGCCCAGCCCCTCAAACATCGCGGCGAGCCAGCTCGGTATGCTGGCGCCGCACATGGCCGACATGCGCTGCAGACCCGCTATGTTGGTCACCGGCATGATCCCCGGCACGATCGGCGCGGCGATTCCCGCAGCCAGGCACTTGTCCAGGAATCGAAGGAACACCGAGGCATCAAAGAAGAATTGGGTGATCGCCCGGCTCGCCCCGGCATCCAGCTTGCGCTTCAGGTTGTCCAGGTCGGCGTCCGGGCTGAGTGCCTGCGGATGCATCTCGGGATAGGCGGCCACCGAAATCTCGAACGGCGCGACTCGCAGCAGCCCTGCGACCAGATCGGCCGCATACGCGTACCCGTCCGGATGAGGTTCATACCCCTGGCCCGGGGGCGGATCCCCACGCAGCGCCACGATGTGGCGGACACCCGCTTCCCAATACTGCCGCGCCACCTCGTCCACCTCCGCGCGGGAGGCGCCCACGCAGGTCAGGTGCGCGGCGGGCGTCAGGCTCGTCTCCTGCAGCATGCGGACCAGCGTCGCATGGGTGCGCGTCTGCGTGGTTCCCCCCGCGCCATACGTCACCGATACGAACCGGGGGCGCAACGGCTCCAGCTTGCGAATGCAGGTCCAAAGTTGGGTCTCCAGCGCCTCCGTCCGAGGAGGAAAGAACTCGAACGAGAGCTGAGGCATGGCCTTGGCGCTCAACGGTTCCGGCAGGCCGGCAACCCGCGGGTTGGTCAGCCAGCGCTCCAGGGTCGGGCGGACGCTCAGCGAATCCTGCATCATGCCGTTCATTTGCCGGATTCCCCGCCGCCCGCAAGCAATATACCAGGTCTCGGCGACCCCAGGACTCGCCGAGACTTGGCATGAGCGCCGGGTTCGGGGGCGGAGGAGGCCGTGCGCGAAACAGAAAAGCTTCTGCCATAGGTCGCGGTCACCGACCCATGGCAGAAGAACGGATTGCGGATCATGGACCGCATGCTACAACCGGATCACGAAAACATTAACCTCTTGGTGTTCCAATCCGTGGCGCGTCGCGTCATTGCTGCGACAGCAACCACCGTACCCGCAGGAGACCGATGTCAGGGAGATCCATAATTCAGGGATTCCGCCGTACTCTGCCATTTGTCTGCATGGCCGCGCTGAGCCTCGCCCTGTCCGCTTGCGCCACGCGCCCGCCGGCCTCGAATCCCGCCGCCCTCGCGGAGTACCAGCAAACGGATGATCCGCTGGAGCCGACGAACAGGGTTCTCTACAAGGTCAACACCGCGCTCGACACCTATGTCCTCCGTCCGGCGGCCGTCGCCTACGTCCACGTCTTGCCCGAAGCCGTGCGCAACGCCATCCACAACGAACTCACCAATCTCTCCACGCCCGTCCAGCTCGGAAACGATATTCTGGAGGCCAAGCCGCACAACGCGGGCACGACGCTCATGCGAATGATCATCAACACCACCGCCGGCGGACTGGGCTTGTTCGATCCCGCAACCGGATGGGGCTATCCGAATCACGACACCGATTTCGGCGTGACCATGGCGATCTGGGGCTCGCCGCCGGGACCGTTCCTGTTCCTGCCCCTCCTCGGTCCCACGAATCCGCGCGACGCCGTCGGCCGCGGGGTGGACATCGTCGCCGATCCGGTCGGCCGCGTCGGCCAGGGCGCGGCGGTCACCGCCGCCAACTGGGGGCGCTTCGGTGTCACCGTGGTGGATGCGCGGTCCCGTGTCCTCGGCGATATCAATTCGATCAAGAAAACGGCCCTGGACCCCTACGCAACGTTCCGCAGCCTCTATCGCCAGCACCGGGAAGCGCAGATCGAGGAAATCCGCTCCTCCAATCAACATACGGTGCCCGCGTGGTTCCCCGCGCCGGCCCAACCCCCTACTTCGGCCCAATGATGTTTAGCGAGACTGAATGATGATTTCACGCCGGCTTGTCTTTGTTCTTGCTCTAATCCTCGGTTCCGTCCCCGTTCTGATGCGGCCGGCAGCGGCCCAAACGTCCCAGCAGGCGTCGGACTTCATCCGCCAGACCGGCGAGGCACTGGTCCAGATCGTCAACGGCAACACCTCCACGGCTGACAAGGCCCAGCAGCTCCAGACCGTCGTCAATCAGCGGGTGGACGTGGATGGGATCGCCCGTTTCGTGCTGGGCCGTTTCTGGCGCGTCGCCACGCCGGAACAGCAACAACAGTATCTCGGCCTGTTCCGCCGGGTCCTGGAAGTCAGCATCGATGCCAAGCTGGGTGAGTATAAGGGCGTCGCATTCGTGATCGGCCGTACCACCCCGTCGGAGGGCGGACAGCTCGTTTCCACCGTCATCAACCGCCCCGGCCAGGCGCCCGCCAACGTCGACTGGCTGGTCCAGGACGTGGGGGGATCGCCCAAGATCATGGACGTCGTGGCGGAAGGTACCTCGCTCCGGCTGACCCAGCGCGCCGACTATGCGTCCTTCATTGTTCACAACAATGACAGCATCCAGGCGCTGCTCGAGGCGATGCGCCGCCAGGTCAGCAGCTGACCTTAGTGTCCTGCCCCTGAAGTTCGCCGCCTTAAGGGGCGAACGGAGGGGATCAGCAGGCCACTTCTAGCGGCAGACCAGCGGGAGTCGGGGGTGAAAGTGCCCAATCGGACTGCCCTCGCTCCCTGATCCCAACCCGACGTGATGGCGGTTGCATCCGCCGAGTTCGTAACGCTGCCCGTTAATGCGATAGACTTGGTCGCATTGCTCAGCACCCTTCGCCTGCACAGCCGCGGATGAAAGGTCCACGACGCTACTCACGCGAAACGCGGCGCCCCCGTCCGCCGGTTGGCACGTCAGACTGGCAGCACGAACCTCCGTGCCGGTAAAAGCGCAGCCCAGGGCAGCCACGATAAACATGTGTCTCATGTCCTGACCGCTCTACCGGCCCAAGAACGGCCTCGCAATCGGGCACCCCGGATTGACCGCCCCACAACCCACCCCTATAAGCCGCCGCCTGCCGGGGGCCCCGCAGGTCGGGTGCGGCCCCCTTCTTCTATTGGAGAGCGTCGTGAAGCGCACCTATCAACCCTCGAAGCTCGTCCGTAAGCGCCGCCACGGATTCCGCGCCCGCATGGCCACCGTCGGTGGGCGCAAGGTGCTGGCCAATCGCCGCGCTAAGGGCCGCAAGCGCCTGTCAGCATAGGTGCCGCGCGGGCCATGCCCTCTCCCCCGCCGCACCTGAAGCGCCGGGCGGACTTCCTGCGAGTCGCGCGCCTCGGCCGCAAAGCTCCAGCCCACGGCCTGGTGCTCCAGGCGCTCGTGCGTGGCGATGACGCACCCCTGCGCGTCGGCTTCACCGTCACGAAAAAGGTCGGCAACGCCGTCGTCCGCAACCGCACCCGCCGCCGCCTGAAGGAAGCCGCGCGCCTGATGCTCAACCCGGCCGACCTCGCCGGCATCGACCTGGTCCTGATCGGCCGCGACGCCACTCGCGCTCGCCCCTTCGCGGCCCTGCAGGGCGACCTGCGCCGCGCCCTCTCGCGCGTGGGCCTGACATGAACCCCGTCTCCGCCGTCGCCATCGGCGCCATCCGCATCTACCAGTGGACGCTGCGCCCCTTCATCGGTGCAAACTGCCGCTTCGAGCCAACCTGCAGCGAATACGCCATCGGCGCCCTGCGCACCCTTGGCCCCATGCGCGGCGCCGGCCTCGCCGCCTGGCGCATCCTGCGCTGCAATCCATGGAGCGCCGGGGGCTATGATCCGGTGCCGCCCGCCCATATCTCCCGCCATACCTGCGGGGCTGGCTGCCCCGGCGAAACGGACGCTTGATGGATCAAACCCGCCTGTTCACGGCGATCGTCGTCTCGATCGTCATCCTTCTCGGCTGGCAACTCGTTGCCACCCGCTATCTGCCGCATCCGCCGGAACCCACCGCGCAGTCCGAGCAAGCGCCGTTGGCCAAGACGGCGACCCCGGCCGAGGGTGGCCCCGCCGCCGGGGTGCCTGCCTCACCGGCCGCGGCCGCCGCCGCCCGGAACGTGCCCCGCCTCCGTATCGCCGCCCCTTCAGTGCGCGGTTCGCTCAGCCTCCAAGGCGCGCGGCTCGATGATATCGTTCTCAACCACTACCGCGAGACCACCGCGCCCGAACTCCCCGGACGTCCAACTCCTGGCGCCGCTTGCCAACGCCCACCCCTATTTCGTGCAATTCGGCTGGTCCGCCCCGGCCGGCGCCGAGACCAAACTCCCGGACAATTCCACCCTCTGGACCGCCTCGGCGCCCGAGCTGAGCCCCGAACACCCCGTCACCCTCTCTTGGAACAACGGCGCCGGTCTCGATTTCCGCATCCTGCTCTCGATCGACGACAACTACATGTTCTCGGTCAAGCAGGAGGTAACAAACAACACCAACACCCCCATCCACCTGTTCCCCTGGCAACGCATCCGCCGGGACTACACGCCGGAAACCTCCGGCTACTATCTGCTGTTCGAGGGCCTGCTCGGCCTGTCCCACGGCACGCTCCAGGAATGGAAATACCCGCAAACCAAAGACGGCGCGAAGGACAAGCCCGACGACGTCGCCTACGCGTCCACCGGAGATGGTGGCTGGGGCGGTATCACCGACAAGTATTGGCTGACCGCACTGATCCCGGAACAGTCGGTGCCGACCACCCTGCGCTATCGCTACATCCCAGGCGGGGACGGACACTACCAGGTTGACTACGTCACCGCTGATCCGGTCACGATCGCGCCGGGCGCCACCTCCACCAATCCGACGATGCTGTTCACCGGCGCCAAGGTCGTGAACCTCCTGCAGCAGTATCAGAACGAGTACCACATCCCCCGCTTCGTCGACACCGTTGACTGGGGCTGGTTCTATTTCCTCACCAAGCCGATCTTCTACTGCCTGGATTTCCTCAACGGCGTGCTCGGCAACTTCGGCCTTGCGATCATCGTCTTCACCGTCTGCGTGAAGCTGCTGTTCTTCCCGCTGGCCAACTACTCCTACCGCTCCATGAGCAAGATGCGGCTGCTCAGCCCGAAGATCCAATCGCTGCGGGAGCGCTTCAAGGACGATCCGGCCAAGCTCCAGCAGGAGATGATGGGTCTGTACCGCACCGAGAAAATCAACCCGGCCAGCGGCTGCCTGCCCATGATCGTGCAGATCCCCGTGTTCTTCTCCCTCTACAAGGACATCTTCGTCACCATCGAGATGCGGCAGGCGCCGTTCTACGGCTGGATCCACGACCTCTCCCAGGTGGACCCGACCAACGTCTTCAACCTGTTCGGCCTGATCCCCTTCGACCCGACCACGATTTCGCCCTTCCTACATCTGGGCGCTTGGCCGCTGATCATGGGCTTCTCCATGTGGCTGCAGCAGCGCCTCAATCCGCCGCCGCCCGACCCCACTCAGGCGAAACTATTCCAGTTCATGCCGGTGATCTTCACCTTCATGCTGGCCCGCTTCCCCGCTGGCCTCGTCATCTACTGGACCTGCAACAACCTGCTCTCGGTCGCGCAGCAATGGGTGATACTGAAACGGACGAAACTATCTCGCCCCGGACTGGCAAGGACGACGTAGCACCCAAACGTCAATAGCGAGCCGGTGCGCAGCACCGGCGTGGCGACCCAGGCCCGCCGCACCCCGCCTCCGTGCATAAAGCGATTTCAACCCGCCCCCGCCGCATCCGGCCGGTGCAGCGCGACCCCCGCGATCACCAACCCCACGCCCCCGACCTCCATGACTGACGGGATCTGCCGTAGCACCACCACGCCCACCACCGTCGCCGTCGCCGGCAGCAGCGACAGCATCAGCGCGAACGTCGCGCGCGGCAGCCGAGCCATCGCCAGCTGATCGCACGCATACGGTATCACCGAGGAGCACACGCCCACCCCGACCGCCGCCCCCAGCAGCGCCGGATGACTCCACGCCGGCAACGCATCGCCGAACCCCAGCGGCAGCGCCGCCACCATCGCCACCAGCATCGCCAGCCCAATTCGATCGACGCCGCTTGCGCCGCCGTCTGAGCGAGATCGCGCGAGGCGGGACGTCGGAGCGCGTGAATCTCGCGAATTTGCGACGCGATGGCCCAGCACCACATACACAACGAACAGCGCGCAATTGCCGAACGCAAACACATACGCCAGCGGCTGACCCGCAATCCGCACATCCGTCAGCACCGCAACGCCCGCCACCGCCAGCCCCAGCGCCACCAAATTCCGCCGCGTGCGCATCCCCAGCGCCGCCAGCGCGATCGGCCCGAGGAACTCGATCGCCCCCACCGTGCCCAGCGGGATCCGCGCAATCGCCTCGTAAAACACTGAGTTCATCGCGCCGAGCACCACGCCCAGCGCGACGATCAGCCATCGCTGCTCTGTCCCGAGACGCGGCAGCAGCCGCCACGGCCTGCGCCACACCGCAAACACCACGGCCGCCGACACGATCCGCAGCCACGCCACGCCGAGCGGCGCCAGCGCCGCGAACAGCAGCACCGCGAAGGCCGGCCCCAGATAGTGAAACACCGCGCTGACCAGGAAATAGAGCTGCGGCGGAACAGCCTCAGCCGTCAGTTTCCGCGGGGGCCGCAGCGCAAAACCGTCTGCCATAGCCTGAGATTCGCAGGTGCCCCGGCCGCGATGAATACTGGATCGAACATGCTATGCTGGATCATCTTGCCGATCCGAAGGCCGATCCGCCCATGCCCCTTCAAATCGCGAAGCTCCTGCTGGACCAGCGCAACGTGGAGCTGCTGCGCTGCCTCTGCGCCGATCCACGCATGAACCTGTCCGAACTGGCGCGCCGCATCGGCATGTCCACGCCCGCCGTGCGGGAGCGTCTGCAGAAGCTGGAGGACACCGGCGTGATCACCGCCTGGAAGCTGGAGCTTGATGCGAAAGCCCTGGGCTACCCGATCACCGCCTTCGTCCGCATCCGCCCCTCACCGGGCACATTGCCCAGGATCGCCGCGCTCGCGCAGCGCATGCCGCAGGTGACCGAAGCCTATCGCATCACCGGCGAGGACTGCTTCCTCGTGAAAATCCACATTGAGAGCCTGGACCGGCTGGATCAGATCCTCGATGCGTTTCTGGCCTTCGGGCAGACAACAACGTCGCTGGTGCAATCGGTTCCCGTTGCGCCCCGCAGCCTTCCGTTGCCGCCATCGAGTGGGTATCCGCAAAGCTTGCCCTGAACTTGAAATCGACACTCGCGCCAGATAGCAAAGCCTATCCCGAACAGACAGCAACCGCTAGTCTCGAGGGTTGACAGGCGCGAACCGAACATAGTGAGGAGCCGTTGAGCCAGAGAAACGCGCGGAAGGCATGCATGCGTTGCATCGGACTTGGGCCCGCTCGCCGCGGAGAGGAGTGATATGTTTGCCCCCCAGCTTTTCGTCTTCTTTCCTGCATTCTTTGTTTCGATTTGTCTGACTATATCCCTGTCACACGTTGCTTCTATGGTGCTTCCAGTCGATATATATTTCTCGTTCAAGTCTTTCTTATTCGATACAGATAATAAGTTCAGATATCTGGCGCTAATCATAAAATTAGCGATTCCGTTCATCTCTGGTTTCGGCGTCACGATAATCTTCGCTAACTGGAGCGCGCCCCATGATCGCGAAATAAGCATGGATCGGCGTCTCACTTTCTATCAATTTGCCCGCGACAATCTCAGCCTGACGTTCTTCGTTTCCGGAGCATTCGCGGCGGCACTTCAAGCGTGGCCGGCGATCGTGTTTTGGGACTTTGTTGCCGATCCTCAAGTCGTTGACTTGAAATTCTTGTTCTATGGGGTTTACTGTATTTATTTTGTAAGCTACGGGTACTTTACCTTGGCAGGAGCTTATGCCGCTCTCACTGTGCTTGGTAAGAGAAATGACCTTTCAATCCCCGGCTCAGAGGCACTCAAGTCGCTCGGCAAGTCCGCGCGAAGCGGCATCTTGGGGTTCATAACTTCCGGCATTGGATCACTTGTGCTCGAGTACGCAAAAATTGCGATCAAGTAATCTAATCAATCAGGCGGCGCGGAAGCCGAGAGTATGGCTTCGGTTCGTTGGCGCCCGGCTTCGGTTTCGCGGTTTCAGCGACACGCGACCTAGCAAGATATCGCGCTCCCGCAAGGTCCTTGCCTTGGCGATAATGGCTGCCACTCTTTCAGTAATGGCGCTGCCTCCCAACTACAGGCCTTACTCTACCATCGACCGTTCATCTCCCAACTCATCGGGGGATGAACCCTTCAATACAAGCGAAACGGGACGCAGTACCTTCCAGACAAGGGTAGCCATTGCTGCGCTCCGATTACTTGGAGTCGTAAACTTCGACCGAGGGGCAGTGGCGCTCCTCAACCCGTGGGGGGTGGTGCGAGCCGACTGGCCCCTAAATAGTTACATACCATCCGAAATTGCGGACAACCCAGATTTGAAAGGCACTTTGGTAGGTATACTAGCGGCAGAACACATTAATAGATCGCCTTGGCAACGTGAGCTTAACGCGCTTTCTTCAAAGCTATGGGTGCAGATCTTCGGTAGGGCGAAGACCCAATTGGGTTATTGCCAAATCAATAGGTTGTTGATTCCCTGTGGTCGGAGTTTGCATCGATTCGGGGCAGCATGGTCACAGGGTATTTCTGGTTGAGCGACGGGCAGTGGGAGAAGATTGACCCATTGCTGCCCGTCTACATACGCGGCAAGCGACGGGTGGATGATCGGCGCGTGATCAGCGGCATCATCCAAGTCATCATCTCCGGTTGCCGATGGTCCGACGCACCGTTGGAATATGGGCCACGCAAGACACTGTATAATCGGTTCGTGCGCTGGGCAGTGCGCGGGATCTGGGAGCGTGTGTTCATGGAACTTGCGCGCGCCGGCGGCCCGCCGGCCGAAGCCTTGCTGGACAGCACGCATATCAAGGTCCACCGGTCGGCCAGCGCCGGGCGGCGAAAAAGGGGGGTTCGCGTGGGATCGGGACGAGCCGCGGCGGGCGCAATACCAAAATCCATCTGATCGCTGATGCTCACGGCCGACCCAAGGTCATCGCGCTGACCGGCGGTGAGCGCCACGATAGCGTGCCGGCGCAGGCAATGTTGGCTCGACTGCCGCCCGACCTGCGCGTGATCGCCGATGCCGCTTACGACAGTGCCGAATTGCGCCGTTGGCTGGCGGACCGCGGCAGCCGCGTCATCATCCCCAACCGCAAGAACCGAAAGCAGCCCTATCCGTTCGACGCCATCACCTATAGGCGGCGCAATATCGTCGAACGCACCTTCTGCCGCCTCAAGGACTTTCGACGCCTGGCAACGCGCTACGATCGGCTCGACGAAACTTTCGTCTCCACCCTCTGCATCGCCGCCGCCCTTGCCTACTTCCTCAAGTAGTCAGATGAGTCTTCGCCCTAGTTTCCCACCGTTTTCACTTGGGCTGGGTCAGGTGAAGCCTCGCGCGCTTCGGAATGTCCTACCCAGCAAAATCGTTAATCTAACGGCCACAAGCAAACCAAAGGACTTTGTGCGGTACCTCATAAACGAGTGCCAGAACATTACGGCGGCAGCGGCCATAATCCTGTATAAAGCGTCTCAAGTGCAAGGGCCTCTGCAGTCGGACGAGATAATTCGCTATTACCATGGAGATCGCGAAAGTAGCCCCGCTCCGTTTGGCTATGAGCAAATGGTAAATGCTATACGCGGCGTACTGGAAACTCTCGTAGAGCAGTAACCTGGCCGAGCCGAGGTTCCGCCCCTGACCTGACCACGAGAGCTTCGAACTCTTTGCCTGAAGAGCGCACATACGCTGCAAGTAGCCGTTAGGGCCGAGGGCGTTTAGCATGTAGTCTACCCTCCTTGCCGTCTCATCAAAATACCCCCTCTTGCAAACCGAAACGCCACGAAACGGATTGAGCACCAGCAGATCGGCATCGCCGGACACGATCACATCGGTTTTGCCGTTCACCGCCAGTTCGAGAAATTTGTCATCCTTGGGATCGCAGCACTCCGCAATGCGTTCGGTGATGGTCACCAACTCTGCCAAACTCATCAGTTCCACCAAGCGCGCCCGCGCGGCCGGCGCAATCAGCCTTGCCAGGCGCGGGCGATCGATCACCTCGACAAGCTCGGCCTCGGTCGAGCGGGACTTGAGCAGCAAGCCGCGTTGCGCGGCCCGATACACTGCGATGCCGGGAACTGTCTGTGCCTTGATAGCCGCGCTGGTGAAAACCCCGGTGTCGATAACGACCCTCATCCCAGACGCGGGGCGACTTCCTCTCTCGCCTGCTCAATGAGCTGGCCGATATCTTCATCGGTCAGCCCGGCGACGACAATCAGCTTGCGCGATTCCCGACGGCCCGGAAACAGCTCCGGCTCGATGGTGAGCGTCATCTTTTCGTCGGAGCTAATGCCCCGGCGCTTCAATTCGGCGGCGACCTCGCCGGCCGTCACCTCGATAGTCTCTCGTGGCGCGGTCATGAGATAGCTGCCCCTCCTGCGACTGTCTCCGGCCCGTCCTGGCCCGAATGAGGGAATTGATAATTACCACAAGTTGCCTCTCCCTCCCAGCACAACGCGCCAGCCAGGGAAACGCCATTGGTCGGAGTGGGGTGCTTTTGGCGGGGCCATGCTCGAACGGGCATCCCAGCTAACCATTGTGGAGACAGTACCACTAACTATATAGCCCCAATGCCGCCCCCGCCGAGGACCGCTCTGCCACCCACCCGCCGCCGGCCCCACCGCGCCGCCCGCGCCGTGCTTCTTCAGGCCGCGCGCCGGAAAGCCCTCTTCGCCCGCCAAGCCCGACCAGGCTGCCCGCTGTCGACCTCACCGTGCTTCCCGACCCGTGCGGCCCGTGCCACCATCTCACCAGATGATCCCCAATCCCAGAAGCCGAAGACTGAGACTCCCCCGAGACAACCCGCCTCTCACCCAGCCCGGCCCTGCTCACCCATCACCAGCGGCGGGCCCGCGGAATCTTTGCTGAGATTCTACCGAGACAACCCGCAGCCACCTCATGGTGCGCGTCTTGTACCACGATCCCAAGACCCGAAAACACAAAAGTGAGACATCTGCGAGACACGCACCGCCGAAGCGAACCCTACGCGCTCCCCACCGGCGTAAGCGGAGCAGACCCGGTGATCCCGATCAGCTCCTCAGAATCTTTGCTGAGACTCTACCGTGACAACTCTCCGCCAAAACCCACCGCACGGCGTGCGTCCCACCCCACGACCCAGCAGACTCGAAAACACAAAAGTGAGACACCTGCGAGACCCCGGCCCGCCCGCCCCGAACCGACCCCTACGCGCTCCCCTGCGGCGCCAAAGGATCACTCCCGGTGATCCGGATCAGCTCGGCAAACAGCCGCAGCGCCTCGGCGCCGCCCCGGTCGCTCATCGCCCCCGAGTTCGAACTCCTCCGCCAGCATCTCCGCGCGCTCAGCAATCAGCCCCGCGGCCTGGCTGATCGCCGCCTGAGAGATCGTCAGTTGGAGTTCCTCGGAAAGCGTGTCCCACTCCGCAACCATTCGGGTGCCTCTGATGCACGAGCCCTTTTGGCGGCGTTGACCTTGGCGGCAGGAACACCCGAGCCGGTTAAGTCAGCGTTAACGCGACCGAAGCCAGCCCTTCGAACACGACCTCGACCGACCCCGGGCCCGTCATCCAGATCACCGGCACCACGCTCCCCAGCATGATCACCTGGCCCGCCCGCAACCCGCCGAACGCTGCGGCCACGGAGGATCCCGCGAGCCACGCCAAACAGTTAAGCGGATGTCCTAACAGATCGGTTGAAACCCCGGCATCCCGTTCGACCCCGTCGATCAGGATCCGCCCCTTCAACGCGCCAAGGTCCACGCCCGCCCCCGGCGCCCCGATGATCCCGGCCGCATGGAACATCTGGTCCGCCACCAACAGAGGCGTGCCCACGTCCCGAAGCTCCCCGTACCGGTTCTCCACGATCTCGATCCCGGCCATGACCTCGCCCACCGCCGCCCCGGCCTGAGCCGGGGTGCACGGGCCAGCAGGCAGATCACGGCCCAGCCGCACCACCACCTCGCACTCCACCCCCGGGTTCACGAACCGGTCGAACGGCAGCACCACTCCCGAGCCGTACAAAGCCCGCGTCTCCATGAACCCGGCGGCCGGTTCGGTCAGCCCGAGATAGGCCTGCATCCGCGACCCGGTCGCCCCGATCTTGAAGCCCGGCGGCGGATCGGCCCCCACCGCCCGAGCCAGCGCCACCTGCGCCGCCGCCCCCTCCGCCTCATCCCGCGGTCCGTCCGTCATAGGCTCGACCCGCCCGCGCGAGGCCCTCAGCGCGGCCAGCCGTTCCGCCACCCGGGTCGCATCGAAGCTCATGCCGAGCGCACCAGTTCGTACAGCGCGACCGCCGCCGCGGCCGAGACGTTCAGGCTCTCCATCGCCCCCCTCATTGCGAGGCTCACCGCCTCGTCGCAGGTCTCCTTGGTCAGCCGCCGCAACCCCGTGCCCTCGGCGCCCAGCACCAGCGCGACCCGCCGCCCTGCATAGGCCGGACCCGACAGCGGCGTCGCCGTATCCACGTCCAGCCCGAGCGTCCAGACATTGGCCGCCTTCAGCGCGATGATCGTCCGAGCGATGTTGACCGCCCGCAGCAGCGGCATGGTCTCCAGCGCGCCCGAGGCCGCCTTTGCCAGCGACCCCGTCTCCTCCGGCGCGTTGCGGTCCTGCGTGATCACCCCCGCGGCGCCGAATGCCGCGGCTGACCGCAGGATCGCCCCGACATTGCGGGGATCGGTCACCTGGTCCAGCACCACGATCGGCCCCGGCCGCTCCAGAACCTGCGCCAGGCTCGGCTGCGGCAACGGGTCCGCCAGCAGCGCCGCACCCTGATGCACCGTTTCGCGCCCCAGCAGCTGGTCGATCCGGCCGCGCTCCGTGCGCTCGGTCGGGAGCGGCCATGGCGGAGCAAGCCGCTGCGCCAGCTCCGCCTCCGCCTCCTCGGTCAGCATCAGCCGGCGCAACCGGCGGGACGGATTGGCCAGCGCCGCCGCCACCGCGTGCAGCCCATACAGCCAGACGGTGCCGCGCGGCGCCTCCGGCACACGCTGCGGCCGAGGGCCCCCATGATGTCCCTGATGGTGATGTTGGAAGTCCTGCCGCGGGCGGTTCTGGTCCTGCCGTGGTCCGAACCCTTGGCGGTTCCCCCCTTGGCTCTTGCCCGGACCCTGCGGCGGACGCGGGCCCCGGCCCTGACCGCCTCCTCCTGCTCCCCCTCCTGCTCCGGGCCGATGACTGTTCGGTGGTTTCATTCCTGGTCCTATAATGCCGGCCCAGCCGAGTGCCCAGGAGGGGAGAGCCCATCATGTCGCGTGAACCCATCACCGGTCCGTCCGTCTGGACCGCGGACGACCTGCAGCGCGACCCAAGCTGGATCTACACCCTCGATGCCTCGCACCTGCAGGAGCTCGGCCGGGACCGCCCACTCTCCGGCCCCGTCACCACCCTGCTCGACCGCATCAGCGACGAACTGGAGCATGGCCGCGGCGTCGCCCGCCTGCGCGGCCTGCCGATCGATCGTTACAGTGAAGACGAGCTGCGCCGGATCTTCTGGACCATCGGTGAGCACATGGGCACGCCGCTCTTCCAGAACCGCACCTGCGAGATCATGGGGGAGGTGCGGGACGAAACCCACGACGCCGCTCCCAGCTTCCAGGCCTCCAATCCCGGCAAGGTCCAGTCATCCCGCGCCCGCGCCCGCTCGACCGGACCGCTGCGGTTCCACACCGACCGCTGCGACGTCATCGCCCTGTTCTGTGCCCGCAACGGCATCGCCGGCGGCGTGTCGAAGCTCGCCAGTATCCCCACCATCTACAACGAGATCCTCTGCCGCCGCCCCGACCTGCTCGACGAGCTGTTCACCGACTACTGGCACTCCCGCCCAGCCGACGAAGACGGCGCCTTTGCGGAACCGGTCTTCGCGCTGCCCGTCTTCGGCATGCGCGACGGCCAGATCACCAGCCAGTACTCCCGCACCTATGTCGAACAGGCGCAGGAATACGGCTCTGTCCCGCGGTTGCGTGCCACCCAGAACGAGGCCCTCGACCTGCTCGCCGAAGTCGCCGAACAGACCTGCCTCCACGCACCGTTCGAGCCGGGCGACATCCAGTTCCTCAACAACCACGTGGTCTATCACGGCCGCACGGCGTACCAGGACGATGCCGAGCGCGGTCAGAGCCGTCTGCTGCTACGCCTGTGGCTGGCCGTGCCGAACAGCCGCCCGCTGCCGGAAGGCTTCGACGTGCTGTGGGGTGCTATCCATCCGGGCGCTGTGCGCGGCGGGGTTGTCCAGGCGGATGGGCGGAGGAGCCTTGCCTAATTACGGCAGCATCCGCTCGATCCGCTCCAGCAGCGCGGATAGCGTGAAGGGCTTGAGAACGAACGGCCGGCCGGCGCCCGCACGCTCCGCTGCTTCCGGATTGCCTGACATGAGCAGCACCGGAATCCCGGATCCGTCGGCGCGGGTGAGCAGATCCTGGCCCAGTCCGCCCGGCAGCGAGCAGTCCAAAAGAATGAGGTTTACGAGGTTCTCCCGCAGGACCTCGACCGCGTCGGATTCATTCGCTGCGTGACGCGTTTCATAACTATCCTGCAAGGCATCCAGCACCACTTCGGCCACAAGCGGATCGTCTTCCACTACAAGAATGCTGGCTCGCGCAGTCATCGCCTTCTTTCATCCCCTCTCGCTTGCGATATGGCAAGGGCCCCGCACCTTTCGAGCACCTATGTAGCAGGAACAGGCGCGCACGTTTTATTGAGTATGTCTATCAGCCCCTTATAGGACGACACGAGATGGTGTCCCAACACGTGGTGTAGGAGCAGAACTCCTTGGCGGGTTGGACCGCCGTGTCAGGCTGCGATGAGAGGCAGACTGACGCTGAGATCATGGCCCAGGGGAGCGATGGTTTCCAGGGTCATATAGCGGGCACGCTGAACGGCCCATTCATCATTCTGTTCGAGTAGCAGTGCACCAACCAGCCGGGTAACAGCGGCTTCGTTCGGGAAGATACCCACCACCTCGCTGCGCCGCTTGATCTCCCCATTGAGGCGTTCGAGCGGATTGGTGCTGTGTATCTTGGTGCGGTGCTGTGCCGGAAAGCCCATGTAGGCCAGGACATCAGCTTCGGCATGGTCCATCAGGGCGGCGAGCTTGCTGATGCGTGGCCTGGCTTGATCGGCGACCTGTCGCCACTGCTTGCGAGCGGCCTCAGCATCATCCTGGGCAAACGCCGTGCCGATCCACGCCGAGACGATCCGTCGCTGCGTCTTTCCGGCATGCGCCAAGGCATTGCGCATGAAGTGCACGCGACAGCGCTGCCAGGTCGCGCCAAGCACTTTGGCAATCGCTGCTTTCAGGCCTTCATGCGCGTCGGAGATGACCAGCTTGACGCCGCGTAGGCCGCGGCGCGTGAGCGAGCGCAGGAACTCGGTCCAGAACGGCTCGGCTTCGCTGTTGCCGATGGTCATGCCCAGCACCTCGCGACGGCCGTCCGTGTTGACCGCCATGGCGACAATCACGGCCACCGAGACGATATGATGATCACGCCGGGCTTTGACATAGGTGGCATCCAGCCACAGATACGGCCACTCGCCTTCGATCGGACGGTGCAGGAACGTCTGCACCCGCTCGTCGATCTCGGCACAGAGCCGCGACACTTGGCTTTTGCTGATGCCCTCCAGCCCCATCGCCTTGACCAGCTCGTCCACCGAGCGGGTTGAGATGCCCTGGACGTAGGACTCTTGGATCACCGCGGTTAGCGCCTTCTCCGCCATCCGGCGCGGCTCCAGAAAGCCGGGAAAGTAGCTGCCGCGGCGTAGCTTCGGTATGCGCAGCTCCACGGTCCCAGCACGTGTCTGCCAGTCGCGATCCCGGTAGCCGTTGCGCAGGTTGGTCCGATTCTCGCTGCGCTCGCCGTGGCCAGCACCGCACAGAGTCTCGGTCTCCAGTTCCATCAGACGCTGCGCGGCGAAGCCGATCATCTCGCGCAGCAGTGTCGCGTCCGAACCCTTCTCCATCAGCTCGCGAAGGGTGATCATGTCGTCGGTCATCGGGGTGGCCTCCAAGGTCAGAGTTGCGTGTTGCAACCCAACCCTACCCAGGAGCACCACGGTGACCACCGCTGTGGATAAGTGGCCTGCCTACTCCAAACTCTTGGCGGTACTCTTGGCGGTCGCTCCGGCAGGCCACTTACCCACAGCTCCTACACCACGAACTGGGACACGACCCGACACGATGCCGCACGGAACGTTGCTCATCGGACAAAGACGCTACTCCTCCTGGTCGTTGCGGGGTTGGCTGGCAGTGCGCATTGCCGGCCTCGAGTCAACGTCGAGCTGGTGCGCTTCACCCGTCCAGGACCCACGGCAGAGATCCAGCGGCGGTCGCCGAACGGGTTGGTCCCGTATCTGGAACATGATGGTGCCCGCGTGTGGGAGTCGCTGGCCATCATTGAATACTGTGCCGATCTGTATCCGGCGCTATGGCCGGGCGATCGGGTGGCCCGAGCGATGGCGCGCTCGATCGCCGCCGAGATGCACGGTGGCTTCCGGGGATTGCGCGCCTCGATGTGGATGAACTTGGGCCGGGATTTCGCCGGGAAGGGCCGGACACCGCAGGCGCTGCATGACATCGCACACATCGAAACGATGTGGCGGGAGGTGCGAGCAGCTCACGGCGCGGGCGGCCCGTATCTGTTCGGCACCGCGTTCACCGGGGCGGATGTGATGTTCGCACCTGTGGTGACACGGTTTTTTACTTGGAAGCCCGAGATCTCCGACGACACAAAGGCCTATTGTGATGCGGTCCGCCGGCATCCACTCATGCAGGAATGGTACGACGCCACCTCGCATGAGCCGGAGAGTTGGTGCATCGCCGAATACGAGAACGCCTGAAACCATCATGCAGCCCGCTTTCGATCCACACCGGTTTCGCCACGCCGCAGCGTATTACGTGGCCGGACGCCCCCCCTATCCACCCGCGCTGATCCGGCGTGTGGTCGAACTATCTGCTGTGCGTCGCACCGACCGGTTGCTGGATCTCGGTTGCGGCCCTGGGATACTCGCCGTCGCCTTCGCACCATTCGTAGCCGAGGTGATCGGCATGGACCCCGAACCGGAAATGCTGCGAGACGCTCAGGAACGTGCGCGTAACGTCCAGAATGTCCGGTTTATTGAGGGAAGTTCGTTCACGCTCGACCGTGCGCCGGGACCGTTCCGCCTCGTGACGATGGGCCGGTCCTTCCATTGGATGGATCGGCCCGACACGCTTCGCCCGTTGGATGGAATGATCGTGCCGGACGGCGCGGTGGCTCTGTTCGGCGACTCGCACCCCGATCTGCCGGACAATGCGTGGCGCACGCCATACCGGGCCGTGCTGGAGCGCTATCGGGGTGATGACATGGGGCACCCGAATCGCAGACCCGGATGGGTAAGGCACGAAGGTATCCTGCTCAATTCGCCATTTTCGCATCTGGAAACTGTTTCCGTGATCGAGCGGCGCGAGATGATCTGCCGTCCCTCGTGCAGCGCGCGCTTTCCTCGTCAACCATGGCGCGGGCCATTATCGAGGCCCGCGCCGAAGCGCTTATGGAGGACCTTCGCTGTGCCCTCGCGCCTTTCCTTCATGACGATCATCTGACGGAGGTAGTACAGGCCTACGCACTGATCGCCTGGCGCCCAGCGAGAGTTGTTTCACTCCGGTGAAACTTCACGGTCGGCTTTTATACACGGTTGTTTACCCCAGCCCGTTCATGCATTCAGGCCGGACGACGATTCAGAAAATCGGAAGGCGGTCTCAATGGGCGGTTTTTTCGCGCATCTAAAGGAACAACGCTGGGACGATCACCGTTATTACCATCACAGCCGAATTAATCAGAGCTTACACCTCGTCAGTGCGTTGAGCTTCCTGTGCGCCTATGTCGCCGCCTTTCGCGATCCAGCCGGTGCTTCCCTGATCGGGTGGCTACTGGCGATGACAAGCCGCCAGGTTGGGCATCTCTTCTTCGAGCCCAAGGGCTATGACGAGGTGAACCACGCAACGCACGAATATAAAGAAGCGATTAAGGTCGGTTATAACCTGCGGCGGAAGATCGTCCTGCTGACGATCTGGGCATTGTCGCCGCTGGTCCTGGTATTCGACCCCACGTTGTTCGGGCTGCTGGCGCGGCCGGCGAGCGTCAGCGGGTTTCTGCGGCATCTTGGTTATCTCTGGCTCGCGATTGGCGGGGCGGCGTTGCTCGTGCGCACCGTCCATCTGTTCTTTATCAGTAGTGTGGAGACCGGCATCGTTTGGGCAACCAAGATCCTTACTGACCCATTCCACGACGTGAAACTGTATTACCGCGCGCCGGCCTATCTGCTGCGCGGCGAGTTGTTCGATACGCCGCTGGCCGAAGGTCATCACGGCATCTGAAACCCATAAGGCCGCGGCTCGCGCGGCCTTGCCGACTTGATTAAGCGACACGCCAAGTCAAGAAACCCAGATCATGGCTCGCCTTCAACGAGCCATGATCTGGCCCAGCATCTCGCGCAGGATGCGCCGGCGGATGCCTTTGTTGCTGGCCTCGCCGCCCCACCACCAGCCGTCGCGGGCCATGGCACGGACAGCGGCGGTGAAGCGCTCGGCGACCGCGGTGAAATCAGCCTCGGTATAATTCAGACTGAAGATCAGCCTCCCGGTGCCAACCCAACTCAATGCAATTCCTTCGGCACGAAGATAGTATTGCAGCATCCAGTTATAGCGCGACGGGCGCGTGTAGCAGACCGTCCAGATGGTCGACAGATTAGCTACGCGGACCGGCAAATCCTCGGCCGCCAGTGCATCATTCAATTGAGCTGCACGCCTATTCCAGGTGTCGTCCAGTCCTTCGTACAGGGCCTGAATCTCAGCCGTGTCCAGCTGCCGCAGGAACTCCGCCATGGCGCCCATGACATAAGGATGGCTGTTGAACGTGCCGCGCGCGAAGCATACATCTGCAGGGCGATCGTCTCGATACCGGCGCATCAGGTCGGATCGGCCGCACACGACGCCGATCGGCAGACCGCCCCCGACCGTCTTGCCATAGGTCACAAGATCGGGCCGCACGCCAAAGTATTCTGCCGCCCCGCCGCGAGCGAGGCGGAAACCGACGAACACCTCGTCGAAGATCAGCGGGATGCCGCGCTGCGAACAGACCTCACGCAATGCACGCAGCCAAGCGGCGTAGGCGTCGCGGCGGAATTCGGCCTGGCGCTTGCTGTCCACCAGGCCCGAATCGGCCGGCGCGGAGGAGTTCGGATGCAGTGCTTGGAGCGGGTTTACCAAAACGCACGCGATATTCCGGCGGGTGCGCAGGACGCGCAGACTCCGCTCGGACATGTCGCGCAGCGTGTAGGTATCCGGTTCTGGCGCAGGATTACCGATGCCCGGCTGCACATCGCCCCACCAGCCATGATACGCGCCGGTGAAGCGCACGATCTTGCGCCGTCCGGTGTGGTAGCGTGCAAGCCGCACCGCCTGCATCACCGCTTCGGTACCGGACATGTGGAAGGAGACTTCATCGAGGCCGGAAATGGCACGCAGACGTTCCACGTTCTCCGCCACGACCGGATGATAGGCGCCCAGCACAGGTCCCAGCGCACCAACCTCCTGGCCGGCGCGTGCAATGCACTCCTTATAGAAATCGTAGCCGAGAAGATTCACGCCATACGATCCGGCCAGATCATAAAACTGGTTGCCGTCCAGATCAGTCAGCATCACACCGTGCGAGGCGCAGAAGAACACCCCGGCGCCGAGTTGCGCCCGCACATAGCGGCTGAACGGGAAGGGCACGCGATAAAGGCTGGTGAATTGCAGGTCCGAAATGCCGGGCTCCGCCGCTTTCGTCAGCGCGCGGGTTCGCGGATATTTGTCGGCATAGTATTGCGCCAGGCTCTCAAAGCCGGCACGCCGGCGACCCGCGATGTCATCGGGCGCATCGTCGGCACGGAAGAACCGGTCGTCAGTGAATTCATAATACGGCATACGCGACGCCACCAAGCGCGCGAGTCGCGCATGCCCGGCGAGCGAGGGATGCTTCGCGCGGGACAGCAGCAGCCGTTTGCGGGCTTGATAGGTCGCGAGAGAGAGCGCGCCGGCACCCGCCGCGAGCATAACGGCACTCGCCATCACCACGTCTCCCCGTTCACTCGCTGGGCATGACTAACCTGCGCTCCACGCTTCTGCGTATTGCCGCACAGGAGGATGTTAACTTTCTCCTGACGAATCGCATTCCGCGGCGACTGGCGACGCGATTCATGGGCTGGTTCAGCCGCATCGAAAATCCGCTGATCTGCCGAACCTCCATCGCTGTCTGGCGGTTGTTCGCCGATCTCGATCTGACCGATGCGCAGACGACGGACTTCCGCAGCTTGCACGACTGCTTCACGCGCCACCTCCGCCCCGGCGCGCGTGTGATCGATCCAGCGGAAGGCTGGCTCGTCAGTCCGTGCGACGCGATCGTGGGGGCGCAGGGTACGGTGCAAGACGGCGTGGCCCTGCAGATCAAGGGCTCCCCGTACCGGCTCGCCGATCTGTTTGCTGATGCGCAGCGCGCGGCCAAGTACCGCGACGGGAGCTTCGTAACGCTGCGCCTGACCTCTGCGATGTATCATCGCTTTCACGCGCCCCATGACTGCGTAGTGGACTCGGTCACATACATCTCCGGCGACACATGGAATGTAAATCCGATTGCGCTCAAACGGATCGAACGCCTGTTCTGCCGCAACGAGCGTGCGGTTCTGCGGCTGCGTCTCAAGGACCGTGCCGAGGCGGTCTCGCTCGTCGCCGTTGCCGCGATTCTGGTCGCGGGCATCCGCCTCAGTTTCCTCGATACGGCTCTGCGCGCGCATGGCTCGGGCACGATCCGGTGCAGCGTGCCCCTGCCGCGTGGTGCGGAGCTTGGCTGGTTCGAGCATGGTTCGACTATCATCCTGTTCGCACCGCCCGGTTGCCGCTTGCGCGAAGACATCGCGGAAGGTGCTCGGGTACGCGCCGGTCAGAAACTGATTCGTTTGCCATTCGGGGATACAGGTGACGGTCCGGTGAAAGCATGAAGATTCGTTGACGGCTCAGCACCCGGCGTTCGGCTTTCGGTAAGTTTCTCCCCGCAAACTGCGGGGCATGCAGGACCTCTTGGACAGGCCCGCCTCTGCCGACGTTCTGGCTTTCACCTCATTGCTGGCCAGCAATCCCGGATCGGCGTCCTTGCGGGCCGCACTCGCGGGCGCCCTGTTGGACGCAGGCGACATAGATGGCGCAGTGCAGGAAGCCTCGATGGCCCTGGCAGCCGATCCGTCGATGGTCCAGGCCTGGCTGACGCGGGCCACGGCACGAAAGGCCCAATGTGATTTCGCCGGCGGGGCGCACGACTTCGCGCAAGCCGACCGGTTGGTCCCGGGCCGCGGCGCTATCCTGGTCAACCTGGCGCACTGCCTGGCAGAAAGCGGCCAGCTTGCGGAAGCCGAGGACGTCCTGCGCCGCGCAGTTGCGGTCGCGCCGCGCAGTGCCGAAGCGCAGGCGAGTCTCGGCTCGGTTCTGGTTCGTCAGGATCGCCTGGCCGAGGCTGAGGGTCCATGCCGAGCGGCGCTGACCCTCGATCCCGAGATGGTCCGCGCCCATCAGAACCTGTCGGCTATCTTAGCCAGGACCGATCCGACCGCGGCCCGCGCCCATCGCGATGCCGCTTATCAGCGCCAATCGGTTTTCATCGAGCCGGCACCGTGGCCCGAGCGTCGCTGCTGGTGCTCGCCGCGGCCGACGCGGCGAACGTGCCGCTGCAACACCTCATGCCGCGCACCCGCACCACCGTGATCCGCTGGTACGTCGAGTTCGCGGCCCAGGATCAGGACCGCGCCCTGCCGCCCTTCGACGTGATCTTCAACGCGATCGGCGAGGCGGAACTCACCCCCGATTTCCCCCGCTCCGTCCAGCGCCTTCTTGATGCACACCGAACGCGCGTGGTGAACCATCCCACGCAGGTCGCACGGACAAGCCGGGCGAACCTGCCGTCCCTGCTGCAAGGGATCGAAGGTGTCGTCGTGCCGCCGGTGATCCGCCTCGGGCCGGACTTGCCCGAGCGGATGGTGCCGGCTGGCGTTCGGCCTCCCGTGCTGATCCGCCCCATCGGCACGCATGGCGGGGATGGGGTGCGTCGGATCGAGGACCCGGTGGAATTGTCCGCCGTGACCGAGCAAACCGGCACTGTCACCCAATTCGTGGACTTCCGCTCCTCGGACGGTTGGCACCGGAAGTATCGCGTGGTGTTCGTCGACGGCGCGATGTTCCCCTACCACCTCGCCATTTCTCGCCATTGGCTGGTGCATCACTGGACGGCCGGTATGGAATCCGATCCGGACCGGCGGACAGAGGAGGCGCGCTTCCTCGCCGGCCCGCATGCCGTGCTGGGCACCGCCGCCATGACAGCGCTGGAGCAGATCGGCACGCGCCTTGGCCTTGACTATGGCGGGGTTGACTTCTCGCTGCTGCCGGACGGCCGCGTCCTGGTATTCGAGGCCAACGCGGCGATGCTTGTCCATCCCGAGGATGACCCGGCCTTCGCCTATCGGAACACGGTGATGGAGGCGATCCAGTCCGCCTTCACCCGGCTGCTGGTGCGGAAAGCGCGCTGATCCTGCGGTTTGGGCTATCGACGCCTGCTTGATCCGACCTTGCGCGGCGCGGCGACCCGCACGATACAGCCCGCATGAATGACGCCCCGATGGAGGCCAATCGGGAGGGCCCCCGATACGACTTCCGCACCGCCGAACCGCGCTGGCAGGCCGCCTGGGCCGCACGCGAGTGCTTTCGCGTGGCCGACGTTCCGGCGGACAGCAAGCCCAAATACTACGTGCTGGAGATGTTCCCCTATCCGTCCGGCAAAATCCATATGGGGCACGTGCGCAACTACACGCTGGGGGACGTGATCGCGCGCTACAAGCGGGCGAGGGGCTTCAGCGTGCTGCATCCGATGGGATGGGATGCGTTCGGCCTGCCGGCCGAGAACGCGGCGCGTGAGCGGGGAGTCGACCCGGCGAAGTGGACCTGGGACAACATTGCCACCATGCGTGTGGAACTCAAGCGCATGGGGATGTCGCTGGACTGGGAGCGGGAATTCGCCACCTGCGATCCCGCCTATTATGGCCACCAGCAGAAGCTGTTCCTCGATTTCCTGCGCGCCGGACTGGTGGAGCGCAAGGAAAGCTGGGTGAATTGGGATCCGGTCGATGGCACCGTGCTGGCGAATGAGCAGGTGATTGACGGGAGGGGGTGGCGGAGCGGCGCGCTGGTCGAGAAGAAGCAGCTCAGCCAATGGTTCCTGCGCATCACCGAATACGCGCCGCAGCTTCTGGATGCGCTGAACACGCTGGATCGCTGGCCTGAGCGCGTTCGGGTCATGCAGGAGAAATGGATCGGCCGCAGCGAGGGTGCGCGGCTCCGCTTTGCCCTGGACCAACCCGAGGCCGGAATTCGCGACGTCGAGGTTTACACGACGCGCCCGGACACTCTGTTCGGTATGTCCTTTCTGGCGCTGGCGCCGGAGCATCCGTTGGCCGCGGCTGTCGCGGCTCAGGATAGCAACGCCGCCGCGTTCATCGCGGAATGTCGCCGGATGGGGACCAGCGAGGCGGTGATCGAGACAGCGGAAAAGCGCGGCTACGATACCGGCCTACGTGTGCGCCATCCGTTTACGGATCAGACCTTCCCGGTGTGGATCGCCAATTTCGTCCTGATGGAATACGGCACTGGCGCGATTTTCGGCTGCCCGGCGCACGACCAGCGGGATCTCGACTTTGCTCGTGCCTACGGCCTGCATGTCCGGCCTGTGGTTTTACCCCCGGACGCTGATCCCTCCACATTCGCCATTGGTGCGGAGGCGTATGTCGGGCCGGGGACAATCTACAACTCGGGCTTCCTCGACGGGTTGGATGTCGAGGCCGCAAAGCGCTGCGCGATCGAACGACTTGAGCAGCTTGGCATGGGCCGCGGCGAGGTCAACTGGCGGCTGCGCGACTGGGGTGTGTCGCGCCAGCGCGGGTGGGGCTGTCCGATCCCGATCATTTACTGTGAGGCATGCGGCGTGGTGCCCGTGCCGGATGATACGCTGCCGGTGACGCTACCCGACGACGCGCGCTTCGATCGTCCGGGCAATCCGCTGGATTATCATCCGACGTGGAAGCACGTGCCGTGCCCAGCCTGCGGCAAGCCCGCGCGCCGTGAGACAGATACGTTCGATACGTTCGTCGATAGTTCCTGGTATTTCGCACGCTTCTGCAGTCCCAAGGCGAACAAGCCGGTCGAACAGGCCGCGGTGAACCATTGGATGCCGGTCGATCAGTACATCGGCGGCATCGAACACGCCATCCTTCACCTGCTCTACTCGCGCTTCTTCGCCCGCGCCATGAAAGTTACCGGCTATCTGGAGGTCGAGGAGCCGTTCGCCGGTCTGTTCACCCAGGGCATGGTAACGCATGAAAGCTATCGCAGTGCCGAAGGGCCGAGCGGCACCTGGCTTTACCCGGACGAGGTGATCCGCAATCCGGATGGGTCGTCGGTGCATCGCACGAGCGGAGAGCCGGTGGCGGTGGGGCGTGTGGAGGCGATGAGCAAATCCAAGCGCAACACAGTCGATCCCGAGGCGATCATCACCCGCTACGGCGCGGATACCGCACGTTGGTTTATCCTGGCCGATAATCCGCCCGACCGGGACATGGAGTGGACGGAAGCCGGTGTAGCCGGTGCGTTCCGCTTTACCCAGCGGGTGTACCGGCTGGCCGAGGCGCTGGAGGGGACCGATCCGGGCGAAGCGCCATCGGCCTTCAGTGACGCGTCGCGCGTTCTGCGGCGGGCCACGCATCGAACCATCGCGGCCGTGACCGAGGCCATCGAGAGCTTCGCCTTCAATGTCGGTGTCGCGCGTCTGCATGAACTCGTGAACGCCATCGCCGATGCCGAGCGTATCCCCAACTCAGCCGGCCTGCTTTGGGCACGCCACGAGGCAATGGCGGTGCTCGCTCGCCTGATGGCGCCGATGGCACCGCATCTGGCGGAGGAAGTGCATGTGCTGTTGCAGCCCGCTAGCGGCCTGGTCGCAGAGATGCCGTGGCCTGAGGCAGATCCCGCGCTGGTTGCGGCGGAGAGCGTGACGATCGCAGTGCAGGTCGGGGGCAAGCTGCGGGGCACCATTACCATGCCGCCCGGCTCCCCTGAGAACTCTGTCTTGCAGGCCGCTTCCGCCGAATCAAACGTGGCGCGGCTGTTGCACGGCAAGCGCATTATCAAGCGGATCTATGTTCCGGACCGGATCGTGAACTTCGTGGTGGCCGGATGAGAAGGCTGGCGCGCCGATCGGTGCTTCTGGGTGCGTTGGGCCTTACAGGCTGCGGGTTCGAGCCGGTGTATATGCCGAGCGCCGGCGACACGCCCGGCGTGGCCCAGCGCGAACTGGCGGCAATCGACGTGTCGCTCATCCCGGACCGGCCCGGTCAGTTGCTGCGCCAGGCACTGCAGCAACGCCTGGGCGGGGCTGACCCGTCGGCCCCGCAATATACCCTGAACGTGGCTTACTGGATCGCGGGCGAGGGCATCGGCATCTTGCCGGACAACACGGCAACCTACGTTCGCATGTTCGGCAACGCGAACTGGTCGCTTGTGGCGCGTGACCCGGCGCGTACTCCGATCACCTCGGGGTATTCTCGGGTGCAGGACTCGGTAAATATCTTCCAGAATCAGTATTTCGGTGCGGAGCTGGACACCGAGAAAACCTGGACCCAGATCGCCAACTCCATGGCTGACCAGATCACGCTGCGGCTCGCAACGTTCTTCCGCGCGCAGGCGGCCCGTCAGCACCTGACGTAGAGCACAATGAAGCTTGATGCGCGGCGCCTCCCCGCGTTCTTGCGCGATCCCAGTGTGTGCCGTGTGGTGCTGCTGCACGGGGAGGATGTCGGGCTGATCCGCGAGCGCGCCGAGGCGCTGACCCGCGCGGTCGCCGGCGGGCTCGACGATCCGTTCCGCGTTTCCGAGCTCGACCGTGAGGATATCGCCGCCCTCCCGGATGAAGCGGCATCCCTGTCTTTGATGGGCGGTCGCCGCGTGGTGCGCGTGCGAGAGGCGACGGACGCGGCGACCGGGCCGGTCGAAGCCGCGTTGCGCGGGAAAGGCGAGGCGCTGCTCATTCTGGAAGCGGCGCACTTGCCCACCCGATCCCGTTTGCGCGCGTTGCTGGAAAAGGCGGCGGATGCGGCTGTGATCGCCTGTTATCCGGAGGAGGGCCGGGCGCTGGAGGCGACGATCCAGGCCGCACTGCAAGCCGAGGGGATCGGATCGGAACCGGAGGCGCTCGCCTGGTTGGCCTCCCGCCTCGGCGCAGACCGGGCGAGCACACGCGCGGAGCTTGAAAAGTTGGTTCTCTATGTGGGGCAGGGCGGCCGGCTTGATATGGCGGCCGCGGCCGCGTGCGTCGGCGACCTGGCAGGCCTTTCACTAGATGACGCGCTGTTCGCCGCGACGGCGGGTGACGTTGCCCTCGCGGACCGTGCGCTGGAACTGGCGCTCGGAGAAGGGGAGACGCCGGTCGGCGTGATCCGCGCGGCGCTCGGGCACATGAACCGGCTGCACCGCGCGCGGCTCGCGGTTGATGAGGGACTCAGTCCGGCGGATGCCGCGAAAGCGGCACGGCCCCCGGTTTTCTTTCGTCGTGTGAATGCGTTCAGCCGGGCACTCGCGCTTTGGCCGGCTGCATCCTTGAGCGGCGCCATGGCGGGGCTGGCGGAGGCTGAGCGTGCCTGCAAGAGCACGGGCAGCCCGGACCAGGTGATCTGCCGGAACGTGATTCTGGCTGTGGCGCGGCGTGCGGCATCGCGGCAGCGCAAGCCGGGCGTGTGATGGATGCCGGGTTGAATGGTCCGTTGCGTCGGGCTACATCCGCCGAGCGGTCCCGTTCGTCTAGAGGCCCAGGACACCGCCCTCTCACGGCGGCAGCAGGGGTTCGAATCCCCTACGGGACGCCACCCCCGAACGAAACTGAGAACTTCTGGCGCTGGTGCGTCAGGTCCGCCCTGGCGGCCTTGGCCAGATGCGCCTTCGGGCCCGATATCCTCACCTCGCTCGGGCTGACCACCACCCGCTGTATGAACATCCGGAGATAAGCCCGCTTCAGCTCAACCGGACCCGTTTTCAGCATCTCTCGCATCCTGGTTCCAAACGCTCGAGTTTCGCCGGGGTGATGGAGGGCATACCGGCGGCTCCCGAGAGCGAGACCAGAGAAATCTGCTCTTCCAGCCTGGCACGCTTGGTCTTGTAGTGTTGATTTTCGCTGAGAACTGACCCGGGTTTTCCACCGAGAACTGACCCGGGTGAATTTATGGTTTGCGGGTCATACCGGGGTCAAGTTCTTGGCCTTTTCCTTTCGGCCCTTGTTGGCGGCCGAGCTGGCTTTGAAGCGGAAGCTGTCATTGCCGGTTTCCACGATGTGGCAGTGGTGGGTGAGGCGGTCGAGCATGGCGGTCGTCATCTTAGCGTCGCCGAACACGTCAGCCCATTCGCTGAAGCTCAGGTTCGTGGTGATGACCACAGAGGCCCGTTCGTAAAGCTTGCTCAGCAGGTGGAAAAGCAGCGCGCCGCCGGAGGGGCTGAACGGCAGATAGCCCAATTCATCGAGCATTACGAGGTCGCACCGCATCAGCCGATCCGCGATCTGACCCGATCGGCCCTGAGTTTTCTCCTGCTCCAGCGCATTGACCAGGTCGACGGTCCCGAAGAACCGAACCTTTTTGCGATGGTGTTCAACCGCCTGCACGCCAAGCGCCGTGGCGATGTGGGTCTTGCCGGTGCCCGGACCGCCGACGAGGACCACGTTGTCGGCGTTTTCGATGAACTCACACCGGTAAAGCTGGCGCACCAGGGCTTCATTGGTTTCGCTGGACGCAAAATCAAAACCGCTCAGATCCTTGTAGACGGGGAAGCGCGCCGCCTTCAGCTGGTAGGCAACCGATCGAACCTCGCGCTCGGCGGTTTCCGCCTTGAGCAGCTGTGAGAGAATGGGGACGGCCGAATTGAACGCTGGCGCGCCCTGCTCCATCAGCTCGCCCGCGGCTTGCGCCATGCCAAACATCTTCAGGCCGCGCAGCATCACGACAATCGCCGCCCCGGCCGGATCATGACGCATGGCGGGCCTCCTGTAGCTTCTCGCGCAGGGCATCGTAGCGTTCGACGTCGGCACGTGGCTCCCGGTCCAGGGCCAAGGCCTGCGGAGCCGCGATCATTGCTGTGGCCGTGGATTTGCCGTCGATCAGCCGGTGCAACATGTTCAGCACGTGCGTCTTTGTCGGCGCTCCATCACTCAGCGCCAGTTCGACGGCACACAACACCGCATCTTCACCATGGTGCAGGACGAGGGCAAGAATCTCCACCATCTCCCGGTCGCCTCCGGGCTGCTTGAGAAGGTGCTGTTGCAGCCGCTTGAACGCTTCCGGCAATTCGGCGAACGGCGCGCCATTACGCAGACTCCCGGCTTGCGCTGGATCACCGCGAGATAGTGGTGCCAATCATAGATGGTGCGGCCGGGCAGATGATGCGACCGCTCGATGAGCCGCGCGTGTTCGCAGATGACTTGCCCTTCGGCAACGACAACGACGCGGCCTGGATAAACCCTTAAGCTGACGCGATGATTGGCGAAGGACGCGGGCACGCTGTAGCGGTTGCGATCAAAGTGAACGAGGCAGGTGGGCGAAACGCGTTTGCCGTATTCAACAAAACCATCGAACGGTCTGCCAACGGCCATCAGGCATCCGACTTCACTTTGCCACGCATCGAATATCGAGCCTTGCTGGCTGCCGTGTGGAATCTCGCGCCATAGCGCTTGGCAGCGTTGTTCCAGCCAGTCGTTCAAGTCAGCCAGCGTCACAAAACGCGGCATGGTCTGCCACAGCCGATGACGCGCGTCCTGGACATTCTTCTCGATCTGACCCTTCTCCCAGCCTGAGGCCGGATTGCAAAAGTCAGCATCGAAAAGGTAGTGGCTGGCCATCGCGGCAAAGCGTGCATTGACCTGGCGCTTCTTGCCGACGCCAACTTGGTCAACAGCCGTTCTCATATTGTCGTAGATGCCGCGGCGCGGCACGCCGCCAAGCACCCGGAACGCATGATGATGCGCGTCGAACAGCATCTCGTGCGTCTGCAGCGGATAGGCCCGGACAATGAAGGTGCGGCTGTAGCAAAGCTTGAAGTGCGCAGCTTGCAGCTTGGTCCGTTCGCCGCCGATAACGGCCCACTCCTCGCTCCAGTCGAACTGGAAAGCTTCGCCCGGCTGGAAAATCAGCGGAACAAAGGCCCCGCGGCCGGTCGTCTGCTGCTCCCGCTGCCGATGCTCCTTCCAGGTGCGGGCGAACGCCGCAACACGGCCGTATGAACCTTCAAACCCGAGGGCGGCCAGATCCGCATGCAACCGCTTGATCGTCCGCCTCTGCTTGCGCGGCCTGCCGCTCTCTAGCTTTAGCCAGGCCGACAGTTTCTCGGCGAACGCGTCCAGCTTGCTGGGCCGCTCCGGCACCTTGAAGGCCGGTTCCACCACGTCGCCCCGCAAGTATTTGCGGATGGTGTTCCGCGATAGCCCAGTCCTGCGGGCGATCTCCCGTATCGAAAGCTGGTCTCGAAGCGCCCAGCGACGGATCACGCTCAGTAACTCCATGCTTATCACTCCCGTGGACCCCGCTGAAAACAGCCGGGGCGAGGTCAAAACATGGGTCAATTCTCAGTGGAAATTTGCCACCTGGTGGGTCAGTTCTCGATGAAACTCAACACCTCGTCTGACTAAAGCCGCCGGCCAGGTGCCTGTATCCGACCGCTTCAGTCTGAAGCTCAACTTGCAGAAGTCTAGCGTGAAGATCAAACAGACGGCCATACCGGAGCGCTTCCAGCCTTGACCTCCGTTTCTCGGGGCGGTCACGAATAGCTCGCAGAGCTACAGCGATTCGCTCGGCCCAGAAAGGATCCGGGATCACGCCCGCGTCCGGCCAACACGTCCGAAACAGCTGATGCACGCTTTCAGCAGTGATCAGATCGGGGGCCGGTTTCATGCGCGGAATCAGCCACGCTGCCGCGACTTCCTTATATTTCGCCCAAACCCGACCGATGAGCAGCGTGTGATCACATCGCGACGAAGCACTCTACAAAAAAGGATCAGGGCCCCAAGGGGTAGAATTGCAATACTGGAGGGTTCAGGCAGAGCGTTGATCTGCGATACTGCTGCAACCTCCTGATCCCAGTAGGATGGAAGATAGCCAAATGGATTAGCCCCACTGTCATCGGTAACATAAACATCACCGGCATTGAATTGAACCGCTTTTGTTAGGTCCGCAACGAGGGAAGACACTGGCGCGCTGTATATAATGTTGCTGAACCGATCACTTGTATATCCAAGGAACCAGGTTGACGTGCCAGGGTAAGAGCTGAAGCCACCCGGGCCCGAGTCCGGACCTTCGAATATGTTGAACGTATCTGCTACAGAGAGATATTGGGCGGGCGACAAATCACCTAACGAGGGCTGGCCAGGATTGCCCATAACAAGACAGGAGGGACACAAGCCTCGAGCATAGGTTTCCAGTTGGTCGTAATACCCGACTGTGGCCGTGCTGAGAGTCATCACATCGAAGAAGAACCCTTGAATGAGGGATCCATACTGCACCACGTACGTTGATAGTTCCTGCTCCACTTCGCTCAATGGTACGGTCCCGCCGCCGGTATATGCATAGGCGACTATCTGTCCTCCCGCTTTTTCTACTTGGGTCATCGCCTGTACATAGTTCGGATCTGGGGGACCGGGCGCAGGGCCGCTGTTAGGATTGAATATTGCAATGAGCGGGACGCTTGCACTCGCCGAGCTTAGGCTGCTCCATCCGTCACCGACCCCACCGGGCCCGCCGGTTCCTGGATAAAAATAGGCTGGAACGAGCAGCCCCAGCACCCCCGCGACGGCTGGCCCAGCGTGAAAACAGCACATAGAGATCAGGAGCGGCAACGCGAACAGAACCGAGCGCATCCAGCTCCGCGATTTAACCATTTGTTTGCCCCCAAGGATTGACAACGGCTTGCTCCGGACCGGCCGCCTCGGGAAGAGCCAATCTGGTCGCAGCGCATCCACATGTAGAATGATAACCAACTCAATGCAAATTAACAGAGTGCTTTACGCTTCGGGTTCCGGGAAGATTCGGTCCAGCAGCCTGTTCGCCACGTAGGGACTATGGCTTAGCGTCCGCTCTCGCCGATAGATTTCCCTAACCGTTGGGTCATCTGTCATATTCCAATAGTCGAGGCTCAGCAGAGGCATCTCGGGCCGCCGCTGAACGAGCGGAGCAAGCGTCGCGACTTGTCGCACCACGTCGGCTATTGGGTCTCCATCGCCACTTTCCAGTTTGTTCGTCAAGTACTGTCAAAAGACTTTCCATAACAAGACAGTCTATAAACATGATAAGCCGAGGTAGAGAAGAATAGCCCCGGTTCAGCATAAGGAATAAGCTCGGATATCGACTCCGAATAGCAAGTACCAGATCGATCCCCGCATCACACATTCCTTTATTATTCTTGGGCTGCATTTGTTCCAAATAGATTGGAGTATCGAGCGTGTCCAAAAATACTCCATCGAAGCCTAATTCAACAATTCGGGGAAGAGCGTGATCAGGTACAAGCTGCTTCCACCCGGCGTTCCTAACATCGACGCGCAAAGTGTCGGGCCACGCGCTATTCGCTTCCAGCAATGCCTTGGGAGAAACCTCCTTATATAAGGGGTCTGTCATTCTGATCTCTGCCAGACTGAGATAGGCGCAGACGCGTGCCCCCTTTTCTCTGACAGATGAGACAGAGCCGCGGAATCCGGGGTCCAAAACAACGATGTCATAGCTTGATAGTGCTCGTTCGTCTGCGACGGGGCCGTACATGGCCACCCATTTGACAGATGTCCGTGCCTGCGCGGCGCGACCTGCAAGCTCTTGCTGCAACAGAGGTAGCGCCCAAATCGCAGACTCCAGCAGGGAACGTCGGTCAAATCGATGGATTATCATGCGCACTCGATCATCGGGCTGCCTGACTTAGATCAGCGAGAACGTCACGGTACGTGGCTTCGTCTCCAATTTCACCGGCAAGACGTGCAAATTCCGGCAGGAGCAATGCGGGTAGTCCGCCGTCATGACGAAGATGAGAAAGATAATCGAAGACTGAGGATGGCGGGGCGACTGCCTTCAGCAGACTCAACCAGATCCGCTGATCCGCCGGGGTCAGGTCTAGGGGAACGATCTGCTCGAGGACGAGCCTGGCCGAGGCAGGATCATTCTCTTCGTATGCCATTCGCGCCATCAGGAGAGGTCGTTGGCCCCGCAGCTCGGTGGACAAGCGGCTCCAGAAGGGTGCGAGGGATCCTACTCCGAACTGATCCGCCATCGCGTCAGCGAACCGAGCGATCGCTCTGGATGCTCCCGTATGATTCATGACCACGCCGAACGTCGCCCAGACGATTTCCGGCGCGTTCTGATCCAGGCAAGATGCGATAAACCCAGCAATCTCCTCGGCTGACGGGCGAGGATTCGTGCCGATCCACGTGCTAAGAAGATGGCGTGCAGTCGAAACCGCCCCGATCCCCGCAAGCTCTTTGACCAGAAAGAATCGTATCTCCGGGTAGGAATTCGCAACCTGATCAGCGAGCGCGAAAGCCGGCCCATCAGATGCTGCTGGCAAGATTGCGAGGAGTAGTTGGTTGGAGAAATAAGGCGACCCCCAATTTTGGATCCACTGCCGCCCGAACCGAACGAGCAGATCAGGCTGGCGCGCTTCCACGAGGAACCCGGCAAGAAGCAGACGTGCGCGCAACGTCGCTTCCGGTGGCAGCGAATCCGATGTCACGTCTGCCCGTCGCAGTGTCTCAATGGCGGCCGCGATATCGCCCCGTTGCTTTTGAAGTTCCGCTAAGCGAACAACGAGACCACTCCCAATGGTCAGGTCATTAGAGAAGCGGGTAAGAAGATCGAACTCCTCGCCTGCGCGGGCCTGGTAGGCGTAGAGCAAGGCGAGTTGGCGAATGTGCTGAGCATCGGGCTTCAATGAAAGGCCATCACGAAGGGCTTGCGTCTGTTGCGAAATATCCCCAGTGCGCTCGTAGACAGTGGCCAGCGTGAAGTATGCCTCAGCGTCATCCGGTTGTAGAATGACATAGCGCTTAAGTAGATCAATGGCAGCTTGATCTTTACCGACATCCGCATAGGCTCGTCCAAGGGTTCCCAAGGTCTGTGGATCATGTGGGTTCTGAGCCAGCGCCGGCTCCAACGCCGCGATAACCCGTGCCTCGTCTCCCTCATCTCGCAGCATGGCAATCCACTCGCTGTGTCGGGGTACCATCAGCAAACCACCAGCAGCCACTGTGATCCCCACCAGGAGACTGAATCGGCTTGCCGGGGTCATGTCGTTGTGTTTGCACCTTCCAATCAGTCAAACCACATAGTTATTCCCCCGAGCTACTTCAGGATTGGTCCGGAAGAACTCGATTGTCTGATGCAGTCCTTCGGCAATATCGACGCGGGGCCACCACCCGAGCCGGCTTCGCGCAAGGGTATTGTCGGACACAAGGCGCGTTACCTCACTCCGCTCTGGTCTCATGCGGTGCGCTTCTTGGACAATAGGCTTGTCGGCGCCGATTAAGTCGAGAATTTGCGCAGCAAACCACCCAACCGAGTGGCTTTCACCGGTGCCCAGATTAATCGTAACCCCCTCAATACCAGGTGTTGCTGCGGCGGACAGGAAGCCTGCCACTGTATCCGAGACGAACGTCATGTCCCTCTCGGGAGTAAGCGAACCCAGCCTGATCTGGTCAGACTGAAGCGCCTGAGTGATGATCGTAGGAATGAATGCACGAGCACTTTGTCGTGGACCAAAGGTGTTAAACGGCCTAAGCGTGACGACCGGTGTCCCGAAGGAGCGAAAATAGCTTTGGGCTAACTTATCGGCTCCAATCTTGGTTGCCGAGTAGGGGGACTGCCCCTGTAGAGGGTGATCCTCATCGATCGGTACTTTCAATGCAGTGCCGTACACCTCAGATGTGCTCGTGTGCACCATACGACCGACATCGTTCCGCCGAACAGCTTCCAGTACGTTCAACGTGCCTTCGACATTCGTCCGTACATAACTGCGGGGCGCTTCGTATGAATATGGAATGGCGATCAGAGCTCCAAGGTGCATAACGATATCCTGGCCACGCACGGCGCCTAGGATGAATTCGCTGTCTTCGATGTTGCCGCGAATAATGCGGATCGAGCGAAGGATCCTGAATTCAATAAATGCGAGGTTTCCATTCGCCGAATTCGAATCGTAGCGGACGAGAGCCGTGACGGACGCGCCCGCACAAGCGAGGGCTTCAGCCACGTGACTTCCGATGAAGCCGCCAGCCCCTGTCACAAGCACCTTTAATCCTGTCCACATCGGAGTAGCCCCTTGAGGATTATACATTAACCGTCCGCACAGACGTATTGTTGGTGATGAAGGCGTGATAAAGAAGCCAAGGTAGCTCCCGAACCAGGATTGCAAAAGCAAGCAGGAATGTGATTGCTGCTGCCAGCATCGCCCCATACCCATAGAACACTTGCCCGAGGCAGAGGAATAGCGCTGTCATAACTGGGTTCAGGATCGCATATATCGACACGACCAAAAGTGCTCGGCGACGAAGATCAAAATAGAGTAAAAAGAAGAAACAAAACATCGAGCTCGTGTGGAATGTCATTGCCATCAATGCCAGGCGAAGAATGCTCATGTAGCTGGGGCGAAGGCCGAGACTCGCCATAAAAACAAAGGATGATAGGATCATCATCGCGGCGACTACGGAAAGCGCTATAAACAGCGTTACGATCCCGGAGATAACACAGAGCCGGAGCTTATGGATCGATCCTTTGAGCTCACGCAAACTCGCCTTCTCCTCTATGCGTGTATAGAATCGCTGAAAAATCTCCGTAAAGTCTGTCTCCACGTGAACGAAGGCCACTGCGACAACGGGAATTGACGACATCTGGGCCCAGAACATTGCCGTATCGTAGCTCGGCATGGTGCGTAGGACACCGGCGACGGTCAGAGTGCCAATCGGCGCCCCAAACCACATGACCACCTTGTCGGCCCAAATGCCGACCGCATAGGCCAACCCGGCAACCGGCAACTCCCAACGTGTGCCTACGGCCAGGCTGGGCCGAGATCCCGACTGCGTGGAGAATCGGCGCACGAGGGCGTACAGTAGGATTGTATCCCCAATCGCGAAGGCAGCGTTAAAACCGAAAAGGAGACCTGCTGCATCCGGCGCGCGAAGCACGACTCCCTGAAGCAACAGGGAAACGGCAATCATCCCGAACCCGGCTAGTATGGCAGTCTGTGCCCTATACGCTCCCAGGAAGGGAATTAATAGCCACGATAATCCGATAAGGAATGCATCCTGTATCGCCGCGACCGCGACGGCGCCGTCCAGGCGCGCGGCAACAAGATAGAACGGTACCGCTGCCGTCGCCGTGAGGGCAAAGAATATTCCGAGAAGTACCAGGAATGTCTGTGGCACGACGCTTGGCTGATCCAAATACAATGCGTCAGAAATGAATCGTCCTGCAAAGAATCCTAGCGGGGTGGCCACAACGAAGGAAAAAAGCGAGTTGTAGATAACGATTGATCGGAATATCACGAGCTGGTCGCAATCGTTGGTACAACCAATCATGCTTAGACCAAAAAGCCCGACCATAGTGAATATCCAGGGGCCGGCGACTAGCAACCCCGCATATACATAGGCAGCACCGATGATGGAGAGCGTTCGCCCCCTGGTCATGCGCTCGAGCATGACGTTGGGAGCCAGCCGCTGATCGCTACCCATGCGTGGAAGAAGATGCATCATGTATCCGATTGGCCTGAACATACAGGTATCATGCGAATCCCACGCCCATTCCTTTCCCGAGTGGCTCTCTGCTGTCCCGCTTACAGCCCTCTTTCCCGGCAAGATCTGTCATCGCTGTCGCTTCGGGCGGCCGGACAATCTGCCAGTTCACGGCATCGACGTAGAGTTGCTCATAAAGTTTCTTCACACGCTCCTTGTGATAAAGGTTAGCTATACGTCTCTGCATAATGCCGCCCATGGCCGCACGCTGCTGGCAATCAAGAAGGATCACAGCAAGAGCTTCGGCGATCGCCTTCGGATTGCACACGCCAACGACAATCCCGCCCCGACCGATGACCGGATCGTCCTCGAAGCCTTCAATGATCTCTCGGCACGAGCCGACATCCGTTGTAACCGCCGGTATCCCCATGGCCGCCGCTTCCATTAACGCGATTGGCTGAGCCTCACTGATACTTGTTAAGACGAACACATCGGTCCTCGCCAGATATGCGGTCACGTCAGGAACGCGCCCTGGAAACTGTACGGTTCGTTCCAACCCAAGCTGACCAACTAATGCGTGACATCCGGCCGCATAGTCCGGGTCCTCCTCTTCCGGACCAATAAGGACTGCATTCACATTAGAGACTTTATCTCGCAATAAGCCAATTGCCGCTATGAATGTGCGCACGTCTTTAATAGGCACTATGCGACCGATCATCAGGACCGTGGGTGGACGCGGCTCCGTGCTAAGCGGTATCCGGCGGTAGAACTCGACGTCAATTCCGTTCGGAATGATACGCAGCTTATCTTCTGCGGCTCCGTCGGCTCTCTGGTAATCCTGGTTGGCACGATACTGAGCGGTGATGACGTCCCCGAAATGGTAGGATATCTTCGAAAAGGAACAGAATGCGTTCAGCCAGAAATCGCGGAGTTGGGACGGTTTTTCACCAACCGAAAAACCGGTAGAGCCGGAGTCGTATACCCAGTCCGCAACCCCAAGCTCAATCCGTCGTTCATTGGTGTAGATCCCATGTTCCGTCACAATGTAGGCTTTCCCAGTAGCGACCTTTGCGTAAGCGCCAATAAGGCCGGCATATCCCGTTGACACGGCATGGAACGCGTGGGCCTCGGGCAAGGGAGTGTGGAACACTGCAAGCACGCTGCGCGCAAGAAATCGCCAGGACCAGAAGAAATCTATCAGGGAGCCGTTCGAGATGATCCGCTCATATAATAGCTCGAACGTCTTCCATGCCGGCTTGGAATCCAATAGGGCAGCTCCGCCGAGCCCGGTCTTATGCAAAAGCACGGCGAGTTCCTCCATCGCAGAGGGAGATCCCTCTATGATCTCCTTTATCAGCCACACGCCTTCATGAATTTGGGCCTCATCGCGAGCCTTCGGGGGACGTCCCGCAGGACAACGATCGAGGATAATGTCGATTACACCAACGACGTTCTCCGGAACCTTGTATTTAGGCACTCGCGACTGGGAGGAGATGCTGGCAGATATGATGGAAAAGCGAATGCCCGAGGAGGCGCGGATCAGAGCATCCATCCAAGAGGCAACTCCACCCAGAACGTAGGGGTACCCCCCCTCCACAAGTAGGCAGACGTCGGACTCAAGGGGCATGAGTAAGTTCCGCCCCATCCACATGCTCTTGCCGCCGGGCTTGGGATACCAACGCATTCATCTCGTTCAGGCAGTCCGCTGCACTTGTTCGCTCCAGGGAGGCGCGATCAGGATCGAGCAGGCCACTCTCGGCGTATTCCAGGCGAGCGAGCGCCACGCGGTTCCAAAGCTCGGGGTCGGTCGGTGTCTCTCGAGCGAGGCACTGCACCGCGCCTATGCGCCTGGTATACTGATCATGACGATCGGCGATGATCTTTGCCCCGAGTACGCGCACGGCAGCGTCCTTATCCTCAAGCGCTTGGCGCAGGGCGGAAGAAAGATGGGGTGTGAACCTGCGCCCTATCACGTTCAGTGCGTCGAGTTTTTCGAGCCTAGTACCAAGCAGCATGACGTCGATGAGAGATCTTGTCGCATGCGCTTGACTGATACGTAGACGTCCATCCTGCAAAAGCCTGTGCAGGACTTCCGCGCGGCTGATATTAAATGGCCGCCGAAACTTCCCCCTCTCCGGGTCCCGAGAGTTGCTCCCCGACAGCCAGCATAGTCCAAGGATGGCGCCAAAAGGCCCTGCCAGAAGGGTTCCCGCCAAAATAACGGCCGCAATCGCTGCTGCGGTTTGGCGTGTGCATGCCGACGAGTGGGATATCGTAGCTCCAAGCGTTACCGCTACGAGAACGAGAATTCCGCCATGAATATATAAATATTGTGCAAGTGAAATCTGGCGGTGCGTCAGGACAGCCAAAAGGATCGTCTGCCCAAGGAAAAGCAAAGATAGGCAAGCCAGCACGATTCGTCGGTTGCCGGGAGGGCGCGCCGTTTCCACTGGACTGGTCTTCCGGGCAGCGCTTCGTGGTTCGGCGCTCACATTCATCTCACGAGGTAGCGTTGGGACGGTTACATTTTGAAGCCAAGCTCTCGAGGACCCGGCAGATCTGCTGCAACCTTCGTATTGCTGTTTCTGTCATTTCCGCCCCCCTCAAGCGGTCGCAGACGATGACCCCTAGCGGCTTAGGCTCTCCCTCTGGCCACACGGCCCCCCATTGATAGCGTGTCTCGTGATCTGGTTTATGCCTGTCGCGCTCAAGCATCGACACGTTCAGCTGGGGAATCGCCGGAGGCGCGATTGGAATACCGCCATCGAGGGCAACGCCTGGTTCAAAGCCATGCTCGCCTCTGACATAGACCGCGATGTAGTTTGCTCCCACGCTGTTCCGGACGAAATTCGCGGAGCTTATAATCATCGCCAGGGGATTAGTGACGTCTAGGGTCGCGAGACTTTCGACCAGACTTTCACAGGTGCTCACATCGGCGGCGATCCGTAATTCAAGTCGGTCAATTTCTGCGACAGCTTCCTGCAGTCCTTCGGCCAACTCTTCAGCGGCTAACCGGGACTGAGCTGCGTGTTCTGCAAGCCTAAGTTCGTGATGGAGATGCAGTGTGCGAAGACCGCCGACCACAAGTGCAGTAGCAAACCAAGCACATGGCTGGGCAGCTATGACCGCGGCAAACTCATAAAAATCCTGCATGCCAGATTGGACCGGCCAAGCGCGGGCAAAAAAAGCTGCTGTTGCGCCGAGGGTCGCGAACAGACCACCCATGATGCCGTACTGGGCCGACATCAAAACGACAGGGATCCACAGAGGATTAGGCATGTCACCCAGTCCGGCCGGATTTTCATGCACCAACGCTCTGAGCAAGACAATAACAGCAATCAGCGCCAGAGTTTCCGGCACGAATCGCTTCCAATCTGAAAGTGCCATCATCTGTAGCAAAGGCCGCTCGAGTTCTGGGAGAGCCCTTTGCCGAGTGTTAGCCTCTTCAGCGCCTCCAGTATTCGCCGTCATCGCGAGCTCGCATAAGCGGGAGCATCCCAGCGCATCTGTGCATCGGCCCAAATGCGCTGTATGACGGCAGGAAAGTCTGTCGGCGCCTGAACCGCCCCCAGTTGCTCGAGCCGACTGATATTCCCCACGATGACTCTTGGCTCTCCCGCTCTGATCCGGGCGCGAACGCGCCTGAGCGTTATCTGTTTGCCCGAAACATTTCCTAACATTTCGACTAGTATCCGAAGTTGAATTGCCCGCCCGCTGCAGATATTCACGAGCCCGTTCGCTTCGGGATTAGCGGCGAGCTGGAATAACGCCGAGCACACCTGGCCTGCACCCATGAAGTCGCGTTCGACGTCTAGATTACCGGTTTCCAAAACCACTGCTCGCCCACCGGTCGCAAGCTGGAAGGCGAATTCCCCGAGCGCGAGATGAGTGGGCATACCTGGCCCGATCGGATTGAATGGTCGTGCAACGATGACCCGGATGCCCGTCCGGTCTGAAAACGCCAACGCCAGCCTTGTCTGCTCCAGCTTCGTCGTTCCATAGGGGCTCACCGGAACACAGATCATCTTCTCAGAAATGGGAACACCGTCGACAATGGACGCGCCGTATTCGGCAGCACTGCCACAAAATACCAGAGCGGGACGAATGCCCGCGTCGAGGACTGCCCGTGTGATTGACGAGGCCAACCCAACATTCACGCGTCTCAGGTCCATGGGCTCGCCATGCATCCCGCCAGCCAGATGGAAGATCAGGTCTGGCTCGACCTCTTCGAATATCCGCGCGAGGCGCGTTGGGTTCCACGGGGCCTCTCCTATAGAAACGGCAGACAGCACAGATCCCGCTCTGCGACAGATTGAAACAACGGTTACTCCTTGATGCCGCAACTCATGTACCAGATGCTGACCTAAAAATCCGGAGGCGCCCGTGACAATGGCGCGCATGCACCTACTCCTCGAGGAACAGCTCGCGATGGTGCTCAAACATGTTTTGAGCCAGCGCGAAATCGTCTGGGCGACCGATGTCGAGCCACATGCAGTCGTCTTGGAAGCAACGGATGTCCGCCGCTCCCGCGCGCATCTTCAGAAGCAGTGATGGCATGTCTAGGTATTCGCCGGGAATTATGTGTGGCCTCACGGCCTCGCGCCGAAGAATGTAGATCCCCATACTCACGAAATAGGTGTTCGTCGGCTTCTCTCGATATGCGCATAGTCGCTTCTCGGAGTCGAATTCGATCAGCCCAAAATCGATCTTATTCTCTCGCTCAAAAACCCCAATCGACGCATCACACTCCGTTTCCAGATGCTGCTTCATCATCGCGACCAAGTCCATGGTCGTCAAAAGGTCGCCGTTTGAGACGATAAAGGCGTCGTTGAGCTCCTCAAGCATATTCCCTAGCGCACCGGCTGTGCCCAGTGGTTGGTCTTCGCTTCTATAACGTATGCTGACGCCATATTTTGATCCGTCTCCAAAGAACGCTTCAATGAGATGTTGCAGATGGTTGACGGCGAGAATTATCTCTGACACTCCTGCCTTTTTCATTCGCCGGATCAAAAGTTCCAGGACTGGCATATCACCCAGCGGCATAAGTGGTTTGGGAAGCAAAGCGGAGTAAGGAAAGAGCCGCGTGCCCTTGCCGCCCGCCATAATCACCGCCTGCGTTACCATGCCGCTGGCGATCGTCACCGAGGGGGCGGCCGTTTGCTCACGGCGCAGGCGTGATACTGAACTCATCCTATCCTCCTTGGTAGCGTGCCGGTTCCAGTCCAGTCGTTGCTGTTGTGTCTCCGTCCCCGGCGGAACCGTCCTGTACGACATCTCCCGGCAATAGCGGCGTGGTCTCTAAGGCGGGAAATCTGTTTATGCCATCAGCGGATCGCCGGGTAATCCAGAACCGTGTCGGCGCTGTCGTATCGCTTGCGTCCGCCGCAACGCCGGCCTGCAGAACACCTAACACGGCTCTAATCGAAGCAATAGTGCGAATATGCAAATCAACGTCGTCCTGGTTGGTCTGGATCGCCCTCTGCAGATCCGCCGCATGGTCGATTTGCAGCTTCTCCTGCGCAGCCCGAGCCGCTTCGAGCCGCCGCTCGGATTGGGCAACTGTGACTCGGTCATCCTGTTGCTGAACCAGCAAAGTCGACAGATCTGCTTCCATCTCGAGGATTTTGTAGCGTGATACGCTTCCCCGGGTGGCCATCGCCTGTAACTCGTGCAGCAGGATCTGTTTTTTGTCGAGCAGGGCCGCAAGCTGTTCTAGGCGCATTTTCTGGGCGTCCAGTTCTTCCTGGGCAATATCGACATCTCTTTGACTGAGATTGCTCTGCAGAACGAAGGCCCTACGGGCCAACGTTAGGTCTAGTTGCGCCCCCGCGACTTCATTGGCCACGGTTCCAGGCTTCCCGGGTTGCGCCTGCTTGATCGCTTGAGGCTGCAAACCAACCAGCATGCTAATTTGCTCTGATCCGTTCTGCTGAGCTATGAGCATTGCTCTTTTGATCAGCAGCGAAGTCACCTGATGTTCGGTTTGCTGAAGCTGTTCTCTTTCTTGGATCGTCTCGATCGCTTTTGATGTATCTGCAGCTCCGGTATTAGATCCACCGGCATTAGCAACCGCCTGAAGAACAATCATCCCGGGAGCGAACTTGACCGCACCCGGCACCCGGACGGATCCGATCACGTAGACCGGAAGACGATCTAAAATCTCAACATGCACGTCGATCGAGCGACCAAAGGCCCGGTAGAAGTCGGTGGCAAGATCTGCCTGCAACTCCTCGACAGTGCGGCTGGCGGCAGCCAGGGTCCCGAGTTGGGGAATGCTTATGGCCCCCCACTCATTGACCGCGTATTCGCCAGAGATATCCGTTCTGGGGAAGATAGTCGCGACCGGATGACCGGAGTCGGGCCCTCCGCGGGCAAGTGGTATCTCCAGCGTTTCAAAAAACAATATTTTTAGTTGGTCGCCATAAGCCACTTGCGCGCTATGATTAGCAGTCGATGGCGTGGCAAGCTGACGAGCGGCTGGTGCTGGAGAATCAGTCAGCGCGGGTGCGCTGGACCGTTGTCGTGGAAGGGACAAGAGCGCACTCAGCTCAGTCACCAACTGCTCGCGCAGATTTACCCACGTTTCCGCCACCACGCGTAGCCCCAGTGGTGAGTTCGGAGCATTTATCGGGAGCCACCGGAAGGAAGCCATTGCAGCAAGCAAGGCGAAGCCAGCGAGAGCGGCGGGTACTCGCAACAGGCGCCCGATACCACGGCGGCCAGGCTGGCTTCTTGCGCTCATTCCACGGTCACTGATTTGGCTAAGTTTCGTGGTTGATCCACATCCGTGCCCTTCAGCACGGCGACGTGGTACGCTAGCATTTGAACAGCGATCGCATACAGGACGGGAGCGACGATCGGATGAACGGTCGGTAGCACGATGGTCCGCGACGCGATGCCGCGAAGCTTCGTCGTGCTGGTTCTGTCGCCAAACACGATAACTTGGCCACCACGTGCTGCGGCCTCCTGCAGATTGGATGCGGTCTTCTCCAGCAATGGTCCGGATGGAGCAATGGCAATCACCGGCACAGTGTTGTCGATCAGCGCGATCGGCCCATGCTTCATCTCTCCCGCGGCGTAGCCTTCCGCGTGAATATACGTGATTTCCTTCAACTTCAGCGCTCCTTCGAGCGCGATAGGGAAGCAGTTGCCGCGCGCCAGATACAGCACGTCCTGAGCGCCAACGATCAACCGTGCCAGATCCTCGATCACCTCGCTACAATCCAAAACCGCCTGCGCCTGGTCCGGCAGATCTAGCAGGCTGCCCACAATTGCGGCTTCCTCGGCGGGGGAAATACTGCCGCGTGAGACTGCCGCACCGATTGCGAGACAGGCGAGCATGGCGAGCTGGGCGGTGAAGGCCTTTGTGCTTGCGACGCTCATTTCTGGCCCGGCCCGGGTTTCCAGCATGATGTCGGAACCTCGGGCAATGCTGCTTTCTGGCACATTGACGATCGAGAGAATTCGCTGCTTCTGCTCCCGCATAAACTTGAGTGCTGCTAGCGTATCTGCCGTCTCTCCTGACTGGCTGACCAGAATTCCAAGGCCGTCTGCCTCAAGCGGAGGAGCGCGATAGCGGAATTCGCTCGCGATATCGGCATCGGTTGGGATTCGTGCGATCTGTTCAAACCATGACCGACCCACCAAACCCGCATAAAACGCGCTGCCGCAGGCGCTTATGGTAATCCGCGAATGCCGCGTTATGTCGAACGGAAGCTCCAGCACCCGGCGCTCTGCCGGGTCAATCATCCGCTGTAGTGTGTTGTGGATGACCCTCGGGTGTTCGTGCAACTCCTTGTCCATGTAATGCCGAAACGGCCCTTTGCCGACGACCGTATCTGCAAGCGCCGAAACGGTGATGTCTCGCTTTATCTCCTGTCCATCGAAGTCAAAGAACCGGGCCGTATGGCGGCCAAGCTCCGCCCACTCACCCTCACGCAAATGCACCATGCGGCTGGTAAGGGGCGCGAGAGCCAAGGCATCCGAACCGACATACATCTCTGCACCCCCGAACCCGATTGCCAGGGGGGCGCCATTCTGAACGCCGATCAGCAGATCAGGGTGGCCGGCGAATACGATCGCCAGGGCATACGAACCCTTCAGCCGCTGGCATGCGGAAAGCACCGCCTCACGCGGAGACATGCCGCCCGCAAGGTTCAGGTCCAGCAACTGAACCACGGCTTCAGTGTCTGTCTCGGTGGTGAAGTGCCGACCGGCCGCCTCCATCTCCTCCCTCAAGGTGGCGTGATTCTCGATGATCCCGTTGTGTACGACGGCGACGCGCGATGTGGCGTGTGGGTGGGCATTGCTTTCGGTGGGCGCGCCGTGAGTCGCCCAGCGCGTGTGGCCAATGCCGGTCGTGCCGACCAGCGGTGAACTGGTCAGCGCGACTGCCAGGTTGGCAATTTTGCCTTTCGCACGGCGCCGCTCTATGTGGCCGTTCACCAGCGTGGCTATCCCGGCGCTGTCATAGCCGCGGTATTCCAACCGGCGCAATGAATCCAGGATCAGCGGCGCTGCCGGCCGTGAACTAATGACGCCGACGAGACCACACATCCGATGCCTCTTTCATTGCCGTTTCTTTCATCGTGCTGTGACTTCCTTATCCTTCAGCTATGGGTGATCAGGATGCCCGTGGCACCGTCCGAGGCGAGCGTGAATCCAGACTGGAGTGATGGAGTTGATCGTGAACTTGGTTGTTGTTCCGCCGGACTTCGCGGTAACCAGCGTGTTGGCCCCGCTTGCCGTTGCAGTCAGCGTTGCCCCTGCAAAAGCCAGGTTCGTGATGTCGATCTGGTCGCTGGAGACAAAGTCGCTGATGGTAACCCCGTTCAGATGTGCGGCGGTGTCCTTGAAGGTGTCGAAACCGCCCGAGTAACCGATCAGCGTGTCGGCTCCACCGCCGCCGGTCAGCGTCTGGTCAATTCCACCAGCCTGGATGGTGTCCTTACCGGTGCTGCCATCCGCCGTGATGAATGCCATTCCGTTCAATATCAGCGTGCTCGCGGATGTCAGCTTCACTGTAGTGACATCAGTGTGGGCGTTCAGGGTGATGGTGCCGCCGGTGGTGATGTCCAGCGTGCTGTTGGCGCCGAGCCCGCTGATCGAGGCAACCGCATTGGCCGCGGTCGCGTCCACCGTTTCGTTGGGGCCGCCGGCGATGACGCTTTGCGTCGGCGCGCCGAGGGTGATGGTATCACCGCCGACGCTGCTGCCACTGATTTGCAGTCCGGCCGTACTGTTGGCAGTAAATTTCGTCGCTGTCGCCAGTTGCACGGCGTTGATGCCGGTGATGTTGGCGCCCATCGTCGCGGTACCGCCGCCGTTCACCACCAGCGTGTTGGTGCCGCTGCCTCCCTTGATGGTGGTGTTGGCGATCGTTGTCTTGGTCACGTTATAGACATCCGTGCCGGAGCCACCGTTTACCGTTTCGCCGTTGCCCAGCGTCACCGTATCGGCGCCCGGGCCCAGATTGATTACGTCGCTGTCGTTGGCGCCGATGATGGTGATGCCGGGCGACGCATCCCCCGACGCGTCCGCGGCCACGTTCACCGTCACGTTCTTCAGCGCGGCGCGCAACGTGATTGTCTGCGCTGTTGCTGCTTCTCCCTCCTGCGCGTCGATAATCTGGAAGTTCGTCAGCTTCGCCAGTGACGCAAGGTTGAACGATCCGCCGCCGGACAGCTCCAACGTGTTGACCACGCCGGTGCCGGTGCCGCCGGTGATACTATCGGCAGGAAGCAGGGTGGCCGCGGTCGCGAGGACGGTTGTGCTCACCGGCCCGAGCTTGAGTGTCTCTGCCGTCGTCGGGAGAGTAACGACAGGTACCGCCGGTGATCGGCAAGGTTACATCTAGGCCTCCGCCTCCTGTGGTGTCAGCACCCAGGACGAAGTTGCCTGTAAACGTTCCGGTCAACGTAATTTTCGTGGTGGTCGTCCCACTGGTCAGCGTCAGCATCGTGCTCGTGGCGCTGACCACGGACTTGGTGAGCGTCGTGGTCGTCGGCGAGAGATCGGTGATGTCGATGATGTCGCCGGGCAGGAAGTTGACGATGGTATCGTTGTTCGTATTGGCCGCGGTGTCGCGGAATATGTCACCGCCTGCAGCAGAGCCGGTTAGCGTGTCGGCCCCTGCGCCGCCGCTCAGCACCTGGCCAGCGCCGCCCGCCGTGATGTTGTCGGCGCCACTGCTGCCGATGACCTGCAGCCCGGCCGTGGCATTGGCGGTGAAGGTTGTCGCGTTCGCCAGATCCACGGTGGTGATGCCGGTGATGCCGGCGCCCATGCTGGCTGTACCGCCGCCTGTGACGTCCAGCGTGTTGGTCCCCTTCGAGCCGCCGTTGATGGTCACGCTGCCGAGCGTCGCCGAAGCAACTTTGAAAGTGTTGTTGCCGCCACCGCTGTTCACCGTTTCGCCGGCGCCCAGCGTGACCGTGTCGTTGCCCGAGCCGAGATTGATGATGTCGCTGTTGGCGGCGCCGGTGATGGTAATGGTGGGCGATGTATCGGCCGCCGTTGTGTCAGAGGCGACGTTCACCGTTGCGTTCAGCCCGGCGCGCAGCGTCACTGTCTGGGCCGTCGCCCCCTGCCCCTCCTGCGCAGTAATGAACGCGACGTTCGTCAGCGTAGCCGGTACTGCTAGGTTGAAGGTACCACCTCCCACCAGTTCGAGCGTGGAGTTCGGTGCCGGCGTGATTGCGTCGGTGCCGGTCAGTGTGTTGGTCTTGGCGATGACTGTGTTGACAGTGGACCCGACGGTATCTTTGCCGGTGGTCAGCGTAAACGTCTGGCCTATGACCTCGGTGGCGATCACGGAGGTGGTGTTATTGGTGGCGGTTTGCCCCGCCGTATCTTTGTCGGTGATGGTAAAGCTCGTAGTGACGCTCTGGCCCGATGCGACCTGATTTTGGGTCGGCGTGAACACCAGGGCGTCCAGCGCAGTGGTCACCGCGCTGGCGCTGCCGGCAATGGTATAGACGCCTCCGACGTTCGTGCTGCCGTCCGTAGCCGCGTTCAGGTCGGTCAGCGTGCCGTTGGCCGCTGCGGACAGCGTGACCGTAACCGTCTCGGTCTGGCTGAAATTGGCGTCGCCAATCGTCACGCCGGTGAACGGCGTGATGGTCTGGAGATCGGTGATCGCCTGGCCGGCCTTGGTGCCTGTGATGGTCGGCGGAACCGCCACGTCCGTGGCAATGACGCTGGTGATGGTATCGGTGGCGGTCAGCGCCGTCGTATCGCTATCGGTGATGGTAAATCCGGTGGTCACGGTCAGGCCCGGCGCCATCTGGTTGGCGGTGGGGGTGAATATCAGAGCGTCGAGCGCTGAGGTAACCGCGCTGGCATTGCCGGTGGCCGTATAGACGCCCGACGAGGGATTGGTGAAAATGCCCAGGTCGGTCAGCGTGCCGTTGGCCGCTGCGGACAGCGTCACCGTGACCGTCTCGGTCTGGCCGAGGTTGAGATCACCGATCGCCACGCCTGAGAACGGCATGATGGTCTGCAGATCGGTGATCGCCTGGCCGGCCTTGGTGCCTGTGATGGTCGGCGGAACCGCCACGTCCGTGGCAATGACGCTGGTGATGGTGTCAGTAGCGGTCAGCGCCGCGGTATCGGTATCGGCGATGGTGAATCCGGCGGTCGCGGTCAGGCCCGGCGCCACCTGGTTGGCGGTGGGGGTGAATATCAGAGCGTCGAGCGCTGAGGTCACCGCGCTGGCATTGCCGGTGGCCGTATAGACGCCCGACGAGGGATTGGTGAAAATGCCCAGGTTCGACAGCGTGCCGTTGGCCGCCGCCGACAGCGTGACCGTAACCGTCTCGGTCTGGCCAACATTTGTGTCGGCGATGGTCACGCCCGAGAACGGGGTGACTGTCTGCAAATCGGTAATCGTCTGGCCTGGCGTGGTGCCCGTGATGGTCGGCGGGGCCCCCAACGTGAAATCGACCGCGGTTGAGGAACCCGTCATGTCGGCCAGGTCGGTGTCCGTCGCCACGATGCTGTTCGCCCCGGCGCTCAGCGTGACGGTCGTCGACCAGGTCCCGTCCGACTGAACCGTCGCCGTGCCCAGTGCGGTCGTCGAGCCGTTGTCGTAGAGCATCACTGTCGTGCCGACCGCCTCGCTCTCGACAAACTCCGTCACCGTTCCGCTGATCGGCTGGCTGGGATTGGCCGTCTGGCCGCTCGCGCTAGTGATCGCAACCGTCGGGCCCCCGAAAACGATCGCGCCGGCCACGGCAGTCGAGCCCCTCCGTAATCGCGACAGTATGCAGGACCGGCACGCCCTGCGGCGAGTCCGCGGAGATCGCCAGCAGCCCGTCGTCAAAAACCAAACTCAGGTCGTCTCCGACCAGCGTAGCGGACACCGGACCCGCGCCGGTGCCGGCGGCCGTCGGCAGGACCGAGACGATATCTGTGCCAGCCGTCTTGATATGGACGTCAACCGTGCCGTCGCCTGTAAACGAGAATGTCAGGTTGGTGCCGTCGCCGGTCAGCGACTGCAGGTCGGCGCGCATCGGCAGGTAGTCGACATGCGTGACGTCGTCCTGCGTTGTGCCGAGCGTAACGGTGAAGGTGCCGCCGCCGTAAGGCAGGAACACGCTGTTGCTGTCATAGGCGTACCAGCTGCCCGCGTTCTGAACGACCTGGCCGGCGGCTCCGTTGACGACGTTCAACGCCATCGCGCCGAGATCAGGTTCCGTGGGAGCCGGCGCAACCGTCGCGGTGATGACGTTGCCGCTGGTGGTCTCGGAGAGCGTGGCGGCTTGCTCGGCGGCGATGCGGGAGGCGAGATCCTCCGTGGTCACGAATTCATAGCCCGCGTTGTAGGCGTAGGCGATGAAGTTCGTGTACATCGCTTCGTTATAGTTTGACAGGGGCGTTCCAGGGTCACTGTCATTGAAATTCGTCGGTCCGTAGTCGTGCCATGGCCATACGATGATTGGAGTCGCGGAGTTAGCCGAGAGCTGATTGAACAAGGACTCCCAGTCGGCATCGGCCTGGGCGGGAGTCTTGTTGTCGTATTGGATTTCGGTGAAATCGAAGGTGATATTCGGTGCGATGTAAACCGCCCCGGTATCGGTCGGATCGATGTAGCCGAAGGCGTTGGGGGCGCCGGAATCGGCTCCGGTCCAGCCGCCGATGACGTAGCCGGTATTGCCGGCAGGCAAGTTGGCAGTCTGATAATATGCCTCTATGTTATCGGAGGTCGCGACCGCATCGTTGGCGCCGGGTACCGCCGCGCCATCGATGGGGATACCGATGTTTTGCTCCATGATTGAGTTGCCCGTCCCGAACTCGTAGGCGAACGTCCAGTCGGGTGCGGAACCGTTGGCAGGTGGCGTGATGTAGAGCGTGTTGGTGTTCTCGCTCCATGAGTTGACCGTCTGCGGCCCCTCATCGGTGTCCACCGTTATGTTGGGCACCGGATTGCCATTAGCATCTAACGTCGGCGGATTGATCAGATGGGTATAGGAATGGCTTCCAATCTCGTTACCGTCTTGGAGCAGCTGGTCGTAGTAGGGCAGGGAGACGGTCCAGTTGGTCTCGTTGCCATTGTCGGGATTGGCGTTGTCGCCGACGTTGATATAGTAGCTGCCGACGAAGTCGTATTGCTGCTGCCACTGCTGCAACATGGGAAGAAGTTGTTGGTAAATGCCTTGCGTCCCCGCCGGCGAACCATAGGCAGTGGGATTGACATCGGCCGGGAACTGCGAATCCTCCATGTCGTTGCGCGAGTTCAGAATGCCGGCGAAGCGCGTGATGTCGAGCGAAAGGCCCGGCGTCGTACCGAACACTGCGCTTTGGATGGCGTGCTGTAGCACGTTGCTGTCGCCCATTATCTCCGGAGTCGCGAACACGGTGTTGGTGCTGCCAGTGGTCGTCTGCATGACGCCAGGGAGGGTGGCGGCGGCCGTGGTGGCGCTGGCCTGGATGTTGAGATCCGCAACCGTGGTCACCGGTTGCGTTACTCCCGACAAACCCAGGTAGCCATAGTTGGTGTAGGCGCCGGCAGTCGTGTTTGCGAAAAGACCGGAGGAGCCGCCGATGAGTTCGCTAGCCGTAAAGCCCGTCATTACCGGATTGTTGTTGGCGAGCGCAGTCGCATCCGGCGTCACCGTGTAGGTCGCGGTGCCGTATGAACTCTGCGTCACGTTGAGCAGATTCTGCATGTTGGCGTAGGAATTGCCCCCAAGCGGGTTGCCGTTCTCGTCGTTGGTCATGAAGTCGCCACCTACGATAAGCGGCACATGGTAGTCATAGACGACCTGGCTCAGCGCATTGGCGATCGCGGAGACCTGCGTCGATTGCACATCCTGAAAGTCAGGAAAAATCAGTGCGCTATATTGAGAGAGCTCAGCGACGTTGGTGAGGTCGGCTTCGGTCAGGATGTCGTAAGAGACGCCGGCGGCTTCCGCCTGATGCTGTGCTGACATGAACAGATCGGAATAGGCTGTCTCACCGGCCTGCCCGCCGCCAAAGTATAGCGCCGCCGTCGTCGCTGAATAAACGATTCCGACCTTCTTGATGGCGCTGTTCACCGGGACCAGCGTCGCGGGGTCGGTGATGGTGTATTCCGGACCGGAGGTGAAATCGGTAGGCAGACCCTCCGCGTTATTAATCAGAGCGGCGAAATTGATCGAGGTCGGCGCGGGGCCGATGGTCGGCGTCAGCAACGCCTGTGGGATCGCGACTTCAACACTTTCGCCATCGCTGGAGAACCCGAAATCGAGCGGCACCCCGCCGTTGAGCAGCGTGGGGACGCCGGCGGATGTGACGGAATACAGATAGGGCTGCAGCACGGCATTGGTGCCATAGGCGAACTGCACCTCATACTCGGCGCCGATGTTGCCGAACGGGCTATAGCCTGTCGCGGTGTTCTGATCGGTGTTCAAATAGATGACGGTACCGGCGTCGATGGTCGGGTCCGTGGCGGAGGTCGCGTCGATACCGATCACGTATGTGTTGCCGAGCGTCGCATCATTCAGGAAGGCGCCGTAGATCTGATATCCCGTGACGGTGTTTCCCGGTGTCATCACCATGTCGGCCGCCGGGAAATCCGTGAATGTTCCGTTCAGCGTGATTTCGTTTGCAATCGTCGTCGGCTGAACCACCGCTGCGGGGTCGGTGATGACGTATTCCGGATCGGCGGTGAAATCGGGAGGCAGAGCATCTGCCCCATTAATGGCGAAATTGATCGAGGTGGGCGCGGCGCCGTCGGCCGGCGTCAGCAACGCCTGCGGGATCGCGAGTTCGACGCTTTCGCCATTGCTGGAGAAGCCGGCATCGAGCGGCGCCCCGCCGTTGAGCTCCGTGGTGACGCCGGTGGGTGTAACCGAATAGAGATACGGCTGAAGCACGCCGGACGCATCCAAGGAGAACTGCACCTCAAATTCGGCACCGACGTCGCCGAACGGACTGTAGCCGGTCGTGTCATTTTGATCCGTATTCAAATAGATGATGGTGCTAGCACCGATGACCGGGTCCGTCGTACCCGTCGCGTCGATACCGATCACGTACGTGTTGCCGAGCGTCGCATCATTCAGGAAGGCGCCGTAGATCTGATATCCCGTGACGGTGTTTCCCTGCGTCATGACCATGTCGGACGCCGGCCAATCCGTGAATGAGCCGTCGAGGGTAATCAGGTTATCAATTGTTGTTCCCACTGGCGTAACTCCTTAGACGATCTCCGCCTTGGCCGTGTGCTATGGCGCGGTCATCAAAATCGCTTTCCTCCGCGGCCCATTCGTGTGCGGGAAACGCACGCGCGTCCGTCATCATTTGAGCCGCACTCCGCAAACGCAGACCATTCATGGGAATGGCTCCTTGCGGAGGTTGAAGGCGATCGAGATCCGTTCTCGCTCGCCTTGATGAGGGAAAACCATGTGCGGCATGTAGCTTGGGAACAGCACCATCAGGCCCGGTTGGGGCCGGACCGAATGTCTCGATGGCAATACCGGTTGCAGGAAAGTGTTGGCGCGACCCAGACATGGATCAAAGAAATGCAGTGGCGTTCCTTGGTCGGTATCGGATGACGTCACACCGGGATCGACGTAGTAGGTGCCCGACCAGGTCGAGCCGGGATGGGTGTGAAACCGATTGAATCCACCGGTCCCGTTCACGTTCGCCCAGGCGTGCAGCGTCCAGCGAAACGCCCAGCGAGACATGCCCTCCGGCGGAGTGATCTCGGCGAGGGTTCGCCGAGTTGCCTCATCGGCCATCTCGTACATATGGCGCACCAGGCGTTTTCCGGCTTCACCGCAAAATTCCAGCTGTCCCACATTGGAGTGCCAGCCGCCGGAGTTGCTCTTCTGCAGCCCGGCGCACAGTGATGCATGCTCCAGGATCTGCCGACGCAGTTCCTCGTTCAGCGCGACGCCGTCGGGCCAGACAAAGGCCATAAACGGCGCCGGAAACAAATGGGCGTATACGGCGGCGGAGAAGTCAGGTATCGCTACTGCGTCCTGCCGGGAGCAAGCACGGTAACAGTGAGCGTCTCCCGTCTCCGAGGATCTATTAACAGCGATCGCTACGTCGGCGACGGACGGGCTGACGGGCGGCCGAGCGGTGATTGTTTGACCGGAATCTGTTCCAGTGATTGTAGCGGTCGCCATTATTGCACCTGAAGCTTTCTAGAGACGCATTACTCCTGCTCGAACGCATGCTTGGCTGCGCCCGATTGACATAGAAGATCGCCCTGAGGCGAGCGCTCGGACAAGCGCCTCCCCCACACGTTCGCCATTCAGGGAAAATGGGACGTGCAATTCATCATCGGGCACGCACCGAAATCGATGCTCATAAGGCAGCACAGGCTAGAGTTGGCGGCACATTAGCTGTTGTTACGTGAAGATTAGGCTCTCCCCACTAAGTTTTGCTTAATGCAGACTTTGTCACGCGAGACTTTGTTTTACAAGTTATGAATCGATCGTTGCAAAATTTTTCGACGTGATTGTGGGTAATGTCACTGCGCGGCAACCGGCGGCCATCCTCGTCAGAGCGGTCACTCGTCCTGCTAGAAAGTTTCCTTTCTAGGGAATGCTTGTCGCTGCAGACGATGTCTCCTTCTGCGAAATCTGATATATCCAATTTTTTGTTTCACGTTCGTGCCTATGATTATCCGCAATGAAATCCGGATTTTGGTCATTTTTGTTGCTGCTTCGTATTGCAGTGGCTTGCGACTTTTTTTTTCGACAACCCAACGAACCGTCCTGGTTGCCAGCGCTGGCAGTCAGAGGAGCCAAGCCTGACGCTGATTGGGGTGCGAGGCGCGTCGGCGTCGATTGCGCCGTATCTTGTGCCCATCCGGCGCTGCGCCCCTCGACGAAACCGGGCCCTCTTGATCTATCTTCGGTAGCTGTCAGTCTCGTCACGTTTGGCAGTGGGTCACCCGTCCCATTAACGGCATCTCCACCAGTTCGGTTTACGATCTGGGCGAGGCGGCAAGCTCGCCCCAAAGGTGCGCCTTTGGGACGCCTGTCTGGGGAGACCGACGAAAAGATCGCCGACTTCCTCGATCGCCCCGCTGGAAGGGGATTGTCGTGATCATCGCCGCGTCAAAAATGACGGCCGACGCGATGTGCCCAGCCTCAAGATCAGCGCGTCCGAGGTGCAGACCTTCTGGACCGAATTCCGGCGCAAGCTGGCCCGGGACGGTGGCGCGCGGCATCGACCTCAGAACGTTGTGTCCGGAATGGTCAAGCGAGATCAGAAAATCCCGTCCGCTTCTCCTCAGGATCCACCCTGGCATAGCCTCGCCCATTGGAGGCGATTGAGGCAGAGCGGCATCCCACGTTTCCCCCGGCTTCGAAACACGTGATCGGCGCACGGCAGATTTCGCTGGAAAAGGTTCTTCGAAACCAGCAGGGCTGGAGCGGGAAGAACGACGGTCCGCGACATCTCACAAGATGGGACCTGAACATCTATCAGGCACTGGGTAGCACTCTCTGGCTGCCCAGGAAGAAGGGGCACGAACCGGAGCGGGCGATCAAAACTAAGATGGCCACACTCAGCGTTTTCATCTCGCACTGGGCCAGGAACCGGCTGCCGCAATCGACTAGCCCGCCGCACCATCAGGCACGGCACAAGACCCCATACGCACCCGCGGTTTCATCACCAAGCACGAGGAGATACATTTCTTCGAAAGGAACTCGGTGACTACTGGAATCGAGCCCAGGTTCACCTGCTCTGAGTCCGCAGCCGGCCAACAGCGCGTTCCAAGCCATTTTTCGCTTTGTTGGATTTGTTACCCGGCAAGCGGACCAGCCGTTTTAGGATCCCGTCGCGCCTGGCGCCGTGGCATGGGAACGGCGACCGGTGTCCACCAACCCCTCTCAGCGGTGACACCGATAGCCACTGCGCCTTGCAGTTATGACCTTTTGCCCGAGGCATGCTCGGATAGCCTCATTCAACCTAATCGTCTCGAACCGACCGGGTCGCAGATAGCGGCCGTCTCCGCCGCGTAGAGGCGCAGTTACCCAAACTGTCACCCACGCCGAATGGGCCTGTGGACAACTTCCCCTGAACCAGGTGCGCGCGAGAAGAGATGGTGTCCCAACACGTGGTGTAGGAGCAGAACTCCTTGGCGGGTTGGACCGCCGTGTCAGGCTGCGATGAGAGGCAGACTGACGCTGAGATCATGGCCCAGGGGAGCGATGGTTTCCAGGGTCATATAGCGGGCACGCTGAACGGCCCATTCATCATTCTGTTCGAGTAGCAGTGCACCAACCAGCCGGGTAACAGCGGCTTCGTTCGGGAAGATACCCACCACCTCGCTGCGCCGCTTGATCTCCCCATTGAGGCGTTCGAGCGGATTGGTGCTGTGTATCTTGGTGCGGTGCTGTGCCGGAAAGCCCATGTAGGCCAGGACATCAGCTTCGGCATGGTCCATCAGGGCGGCGAGCTTGCTGATGCGTGGCCTGGCTTGATCGGCGACCTGTCGCCACTGCTTGCGAGCGGCCTCAGCATCATCCTGGGCAAACGCCGTGCCGATCCACGCCGAGACGATCCGTCGCTGCGTCTTTCCGGCATGCGCCAAGGCATTGCGCATGAAGTGCACGCGACAGCGCTGCCAGGTCGCGCCAAGCACTTTGGCAATCGCTGCTTTCAGGCCTTCATGCGCGTCGGAGATGACCAGCTTGACGCCGCGTAGGCCGCGGCGCGTGAGCGAGCGCAGGAACTCGGTCCAGAACGGCTCGGCTTCGCTGTTGCCGATGGTCATGCCCAGCACCTCGCGACGGCCGTCCGTGTTGACCGCCATGGCGACAATCACGGCCACCGAGACGATATGATGATCACGCCGGGCTTTGACATAGGTGGCATCCAGCCACAGATACGGCCACTCGCCTTCGATCGGACGGTGCAGGAACGTCTGCACCCGCTCGTCGATCTCGGCACAGAGCCGCGACACTTGGCTTTTGCTGATGCCCTCCAGCCCCATCGCCTTGACCAGCTCGTCCACCGAGCGGGTTGAGATGCCCTGGACGTAGGACTCTTGGATCACCGCGGTTAGCGCCTTCTCCGCCATCCGGCGCGGCTCCAGAAAGCCGGGAAAGTAGCTGCCGCGGCGTAGCTTCGGTATGCGCAGCTCCACGGTCCCAGCACGTGTCTGCCAGTCGCGATCCCGGTAGCCGTTGCGCAGGTTGGTCCGATTCTCGCTGCGCTCGCCGTGGCCAGCACCGCACAGAGTCTCGGTCTCCAGTTCCATCAGACGCTGCGCGGCGAAGCCGATCATCTCGCGCAGCAGTGTCGCGTCCGAACCCTTCTCCATCAGCTCGCGAAGGGTGATCATGTCGTCGGTCATCGGGGTGGCCTCCAAGGTCAGAGTTGCGTGTTGCAACCCAACCCTACCCAGGAGCACCACGGTGACCACCGCTGTGGATAAGTGGCCTGCCTACTCCAAACTCTTGGCGGTACTCTTGGCGGTCGCTCCGGCAGGCCACTTACCCACAGCTCCTACACCACGAACTGGGACACGACCCGAGAAGATTCGAACTCCGAGCCCGCAAGATCCGTAGTCGAGCCTGGCGGCGATGTCGTGACACCGAAGGAGGCACCTTGAGGAAAGGCCCCATTCCTGCATGAGTTCCCAGAACGCCTTCGTGTTGGCCGATGCTCGGCTCGGTGCGCGCGACGGTGCCGGGGCGTCACTTGCGCCTGAGCCGTGCAAAACTGCTCGTCTCCGGACGACCGCCTAGCGTAAACTCACATCATGGAAACCCTGATCGGGCACGGCACTGGTACCACTGCCTCCAGCACTGCGCCGTCCCTCATCATCCCGTCGCACGGGCATGGCCGCATCGCGCCTTGGCAAAAGGGGAAGTCTGGCAACCCGTCCGGCGTGGGCGGCCGCTGTCGCGAGGTCCAGAAGATCGCCGCTGAAGCCTCGCTCGATGCCATTCGGACGCTGATTGCCATCGTGACCGACGAGGGCGAGGACACCCGTTGCCGGATCGTGGCGGCACAGACGGTGCTGGATCGCGGGCTGGGCAAGGTGAGGGAAACTGAGGCGGAGCAGGCCGGGCCGCCGAAGCTGGATGTTTCCCGGCTCTCGAACGAGGAACGGACGGCGCTCAAGGCGATCTTGGCCAGGATCGTGGCCGGGCAGGATGGCGGCGCCTCACTCTCATCACCGGGGGCGCTGGGGGTGATGCGCACCGGCACGATGTAGTTCCCCCGCCCGGGGCTGACCGAGGCCGCGCCCAACCAGTGCCGGCAGAGTCCCCGGTCACGCTCGCCGGGAGATGGTCGCCAGCGTGAGCCGAAAAAATCCCCCCGCCCATGAGGCCGGGGGGAAGTGTTGGCCGTTTAGGACGGGAAAAGAATGGGTAACGGTCCCATCCCCGGCCGATCTCTAATACCAAATCCCTCTGATCACGACCGATGCGCCCAATCGCGCAATCCGAGCGACATGATGGCCCACGGCCGCGCCTCCAGCTTATTCCACGCCTCGCAGCAGTGATCGAGCAGCGCGTCGGTGTCGTCGAACACCCGATTGGAGAGCCAGTTATCGCGCATGAACTGCCAGACGTTCTCCTGCGCGTTGAGTTCGGGGCATTTCGGCGGCAGTGGAACAATTGTGATGTTGTCCGGCACCGACAGCTGGCGCGAGAGATGCCAGCCCGCCTGGTCGAGCAACAGCGCCGCGTGGCGGCCTGGAGCGATATCAGCCGAGATCGCCGCCAGATGCAGGTTCATCATCGCCGTGTTGCACCAGGGCAGGATCAAGCCGACAGCCTTGCCCTCGGCCGGGCAGATGGCACCGAAAATATAGGTCGAGGCGGTTCGCTGGTCTGATGGCGCCGAGGGGCGGGTGCCGCGCCGAGCCCAGCGACGGGTGATCTTGTTCTTCTGGCCGATCCTGGCTTCGTCGCCGAACCACACCTCTATATCGCTGCGATCGAGGCTCCGCTCGCGCGCGATCGCCTCCACTGTCGCAGGCCAGTTTTTTTGAACGTCTCGATGGCGCCCGCGGCTTGCGCGTGATGGCGCGGACGTGCCGACAGCTTGCGATATCCCATGGCTCGCAGCTCCCGGCTCAGCGTCTGTTTCGAGACGTTGGTCCCGTATTCGTCCCATAAGCATTGGCAGAGATCGATGATGCGCCAGCGGACGACGCCGTGTACCGCCGGGATCGGGCCGTTCTCGACCATCGCTGCCAGCGCGGCACGATGCCTCGCATCAAGTCTGGATGGCTGTCCTGGAGCCTTGCGGTCGATCAGCCCTCCAGGGCCGTTCGCATTGAACCGCAGTACCCAGTCGCGCACCACTTGCAGCCCCACGCCGCCTGCCTGCGCTGCCTCGGTCCGGCTGCCTCCGCCGTAGATCAGCGCCAGTGACAGCAGCCGCCGAACCTGGTCGGCATCCTTGCTGTCGCGGGCAATACGCCGCAGTTGTCCCGCATTGTAGTCTGATCTCAGTGGCATCGGGCTTCCCATGGCAAACCTCCTTCGGGCCGCCGAGGTTGAATCAGATCACACCCGCGTCGGGGAATCCCCCACGTGAGTCTTCGTGAGGGGGATTTGGTATAACTTCGGCGCGGCCCCGCGGTGGTTGCGCTTCTTCATTTTTGAAGCGGGATGGTCGAACGTCAAAAGGGCCAACTGAGGAACATCTGGTTGAGGAACTGGCCGGAATCATCTGGCGCAAGCGGTGGCTACGTATGGCCGAAGCCGCGATTTACCGGGAAGGGTTGCGTAGCGATGCCTCCAGCAGCTTCGAACCCGAACACATCGCAGGAGCCGCGCTGCTGCCCGTTACAGGCAAGCACAAGGCGAAGGCGGATGTTGCATTGGCTGTCGCAGCAGAGCCGGCCGAAACCAGCGGTGACTTGCGGAGCGTAAAGCGCGATCAGGCGATGACGACCAAGGCTTTCAATGTTCTCGAATCCGGCGAGCCGGATGCCTATTCCCGGGCCCTCGCTGCATTACGGGACGACACCCGCGCCTACTACTGGTCGGAATGCATGCAGGATCGCCCGTCTGACGGCCTGCGCCACGAGCCTACCGTAGAGGCGTTGAAGGCTTGGATAGAAGTGAATGGTTCGAAGTGCCGATCGCCGAGCTTGAGCATCGCGATGCGATCAGAGATCAGATGCTCGGTGCAGCGTATGGTGCCCGGCGGGTCGATGTGATTGTCCGCCACGAGGTCCACCTCGACCGCAAGCTGGAGCGAACGCTGGCCATGCTGGTCCGGCTAAAGGAGCTGCGGCGGCCGATGGTGCCCGCCTGATCCGATTGGCAAAAAATTGCGGATCATCGCCCGGAGCTACAACTGGCAACCATATTCGTCGACGGGGCTCTCGGAGCACTCAGCGTGGCTGCTGGCGAATAGGGGCGACGTTCGTTTCCGGCATTACCCCCAGACTGCCGAATGCCGTCCGGATCGTCTCCCCGATGTAACCGGGGCTCAGGTGGGCATAGTGCCGCTGCGTCAGCTTGATATCCGAGTGACCGCGCTGCGCGGCGATGACAGCCATCGGCACGCCCTTCGCCGCCAATCGGCTGGCATGGGTGTGCCGCAGGATATGGAAGCTGATAGGCGGGCTGATCTTCGCCGCAGCGCACGCTTCTCGCAGGGGGCGGAACTGATGCGATTTCCCCCATGCGGATCCCTGGTGCTGGAGAAAGAGTAAATCGTCAGATTGTCTGCGCGTGATGGTGTTTTCGAAGAACTGCTGCGCCTCGGCGGTGAGAACGACGTGACGCGGCTGGCCGCCTTTCGAAGCCCGAACCACCAACATGCCAGCCGCGAGGTCGATATCCTTCGCTTGGAGACGAGCAATCTCCTGGTAGCGGCAGCCCGTGAGCAGGGCAGCAACGACGATGGGACGAAGGTCCGATGCGCACGCGTTGACCAGTCGCACAGCTTCGGCATCCGAGAGGTAACGGACGCGTGCGGCATTCACCTTCGGGAAGGGCTTCACCCGCCGCCATGCCTCATCGGTCGAGATCTTCTCCTCGCGGAAGGCTAGGTTCAGAGCGGCCCGGAACAACGTCAGGATCGCATTCGCGGTCGCGCGGCGCGCGCGATGCCCCTCGGTATCATGGGCCGCGATCTGGCGGAACTTGCGCTTCGTCAAATCGCGGCCGCTGCGGAGCCGGGCAGGGGCCGTGGCCAAGCCTCTATGCCAATTCCGGATGTCGGCCGCGGTAAGCTCTGCTATGGGGCGGAGCCCCAGCTCGGGCAGGATGTGCGCCTCGAAGGTAGTTCTGACATACGCTGGCGCCCTGCCGCCACGTGCCGTGTAATCGGCAAGATAGTGGTCGACTGCCATCGAAACCGTCCAAGCGGCTTCATCCCCAGTGCCAGCGGTCCGGCGAGCTTGAGCCGTGGGCCCACTCGCGAGCCTTTGCCTGAGCCTGCGCGAAGGTTAGAACTGATTTGCCGTCAGCTTCCCGCCCATCATCGGCAAGCCCCAGCTTTTCAGTCTCGTATGCTCCAGTTCCGACATACCGGCGGCCGATCCAGGAGCCTCCCTTAGCGCCGCGGTAGTAGCCGACGTGCAGACCGCGCTCGATCAGCCGGTAATGGGGCTTCTTCCGTGCCTCGAGCCGCGCTCGGGCAGCGACCGTATCCAGCCTTGGATCCTTCGCCGCCCTCGGCACGCCATTTCAGAACAGAACTGCGAACGCCGAGAGCGGCCGATTTTACGCCCGAAGCGGCGGCAAGCGTCCTCAGTAGATCGCTCTTCGATCCCATGATACGGACCTCGCCATCCGCGACTTCGACACGCTGGGCGAGCGCCCGGACGTGATCGCGGCGGTAGCCGCCGCCGGTGATCCGCAGCCGCTCGCGGGCTGTCGCAGCGAACTTCCGCACCATGGCCGGCGTGATGGTCTGTTGCCCGACGCTTTCGAGGGCGATGGCGGTCCGCTCCGCTTCGGCCTGCGCTTGATCGCGGGTCGATTTTAGGCGGGCAATGCGGTCCTTGAGCGCCGGGTCGTCCAGATCGGCCACGCCGCTCTCGATAGCGTCGTAGAGCCGCTTGAGCCGCAAATCGGCTTCTGCGGCGCGCTGGTTCAGCTCGGCAAGATGCTCACGACGGCGCTCGGCTCGCTCTTGCCGGTGGTCGAGCACAGATGCGAGCACCTCTTCGAGCCGTTCCGGCTGAAGGAGCCTGTCTTCGATATGGCCGGCAACGAGGTTGTCGAGCTTCTCCATCGGGATCGAGCGGCCTTGGCAACCGGTCTCGCCCTGCCGCGCCTTGGTCGAGCACGTGTAGTAACGGTAGCGCCCACCCTTCCCGGTCCTGAGCGTCATGGCGCCGCCGCACGCGGCACAGAAGCAGATGCCGGTAAGGAGGGTGGGGCCGCTGACGACGCGCGCCGGCGTGACCTTCGGGTTGCGGGCGCGTAGATGCGCCTGCACGGCGTCGAAGGTCGCGCGGTCGATCAGCGGCGGCACCTCGGCCGTCACGACTTCGCCAGCCGGCTTCTGCCCGCTCTTGGGGCTGCTCTTGTTGAATTCGTGATGGCCGATGTAGGTCGTTCGGGTCAGCACGCGATGCAACTGCCCGATGCCCCAGCGCCCGCCGTCACGGGTGAAGATGTGGCGGGCGTTGAGATAGGTCGTGATGTTCTTGACACCCATGGGGCCAGACGTGCCGTCCCCTTCCAGGGCGAGCCGATAGATCAGCCGCACCGTGTCCGCATGCAGCGGGTCGATTTCCAGCTTCTTCTTGACCTTCGCCCCGCGCTGCTCGGCCGCCACAACGCGATAACCAATCGGCGGCCGAGAGCCGTTCCAGAAGCCCTGGCGAGCATTCTCCTTCATCGCCCTGAGCGTGTGCTTGCCGTTCTCCTTGGACTGGTACTCGTCGAACAGCGCCATCATCTGGCGCATCATGACGTGCATCGGATCGTCGCCGATTTCCTGGGTGATCGAGACCAACTTGATGCCGTTCTTCGCGAGCTTGCGGACATAGAACTCGAGTTCGAAATGGTCGCGGAAGAAGCGGCTGAACGAATGAACGAGCACGATGTCGAACGGAGCGGGCTTGGCCGACCCGGATTCAATCATCCGCTGGAATTCGGGCCGGCGGTCGTTCGTTGCGGTCGAACCCGGCTCGACAAAGGTCTCGACGAGCTGGTGGCCGCGCGCGGCGCAGTAGGCTTCGCCCTGCCGGCGTTGGTCGGGGATAGAGATATCGTGCTCGGCCTGCCGCGCCGTCGAGACGCGCAGGTAGAGGGCGGCGCGTAGCGGCACGGTCATGGCAAAACTCCGCTCAGATTATCGGCCGGACCCGAACAATTCGTCGAAGAGGTCGCCGAACCATGCCTCGAACACGTCCACCTCGGCCGGCGTAACCGGAACGCGCTCGGGCCAATCGTCCGTAACCGTCCAGGCCGAGAGATCGTGCTTCGGCGGCCGGCCAATGCGAGGCCATGGCTTGACCTGAACGTATAGATCGTCGGGCAACACGCCGAAGGTGACACGTCGTCGGGACATCCCGACAGCATCGCGCCGGGTGGCTTGCAAGCGAACAGCCCATGTCTATCCGGCGATGCTCTTCTCCCTCCCGGCAAGACCGTAAGGAAAGGAGCGGTTACGCTCATTTCGAACCTTGATCGCTTGGCAAGCCCTCGCCGGGCCGGCGACAGCCGGTCAAGGCCGCAGCCGCGAAGCGGTGGCGCGGAACGCGCCAGCCTTGACGGGCTGGCGGCGGTCCGGCCTCCTCGCGCCCAAGCGGTCATGGCTCAGCTTGCCTTCCGCGACAGTGCGAGCGGCAGGTCCAACTCCACCCGGTCGTGCATGACCTTGGGCGTGATCCGGCCCCGCTCGCCCCGTTCCAGGCGGACCAGGCCATAGCCGGCCATCGTCTTCAGTGTGCGCGACAGGTTGGATTTGGCCTTGCCGGTGATCCGCGCCAGTTCGTCGAGCGAACCAGGCGCCTGCTCCACGATCACCCGCAACAGGTCGCGGTTCCCCGCCGAAAGAACCTTGGCGAAGGATTCCGTCGAGGTGAACCAGACCTTCGGTTCCTCCGGCGCGATGCGCTGCTCGCCGCGCGCCACCGCCATGGTGCGAGCCTTCATGTCCTCGTAGCTGGCGATGCCGACCTTCAACGTCGTCATGGGATCACTCCTCTCTCGCGCAACACCGCGTCCACCGTCTCCCAGAAATCGGCGAGCAAGGTTGCCGCGTCCTGGTAATCGTACGGCCTGATCCTCCGCAGCCGGTGGCGATGATCCTGCGGCTCACCGCGCCTCTGCCGCGCCACTGGATGGGCGTTGTCGAAGCCGACCAGCCGCTCTCCACCCGGCCCGTGCAGCGTCAGCGAGTAGTCCAGCCCGTGCGGCTTCTCCGACGACGTCGGCACTCGCGTCACGACGAACCGGACCCAGTGGCCGCCCTCCGGGTCCACCACGAGCACCTGCCCGTCGAGGTCCAGCAGCACATCGAGGGTCGGGTCGCGCGGCTCCGTCACGACAGAGAGTTATCAGATTGAAGTAACTCGATCAAGCAAAATGGCCAGCCGGGGGCGGCTGGCGCTTTATTCGTTGAAATCGCGAGCGTTCTGGGAAAAACGGCTGGCAGGGCATTCTTGCCAGGTCGCTGAAAGGCTCAACTATCCCAATCACATACGCGCGCCGGACAGCCAAGCTTTTCCCTTGCCGTCCAACATTCGCCGATGACGAACCGCCTGAAAGCAATGATGGATGGCGCAAATGGCATTGATATCATTGGTGAACTCTCCAAAAGCGCCAGCAGGTCCTTCCAACGATAGCGCCATAACCTATTGATAGAACGAACAAAAATGACCAGCGGCGGCATCGCTTTTATCTTGCCGTCCGCCCGTCATCCCTACAGCCCCGACATTTGCATGCTGCTCCCCTCTCGGCCTCAATCGAAACAGCTTGGTGAAAGAGCCATTATGCCCTTAATGGCGCTATTTATCGTCACGGGGTCGGCCATGAAAACCATGTCGGCGCGCCAAGCGAAGAACGCTTTCGGGCTGGTGATCGACACCGCGCGTGCAGAACCGGTGCTGATCGAGAAGCATGGGCGCGGCGTGGTGGTGGTGCTCGCGGTGGAGGAATATGAGCGGCTGACCAGCAGCACCAACGCTGAAGCAACGCGGTCCAACAGTCGATTGGGGAGCGTTTTCATCTCGATCTGAAAACTGGCGAGGTGTTCCAGAGCAACAGCTACGCCGCACTCCGAAAGCAGGCGGACAAGGTTATCTCTGGCGGATAGCAGCCCGTCCTGCTTTGATTTGGGGTTATCGCAGAGTCCGTTCAGACCCTGTAGCTAAGGGCTCATGCGTTCGGTCGGCATCCCATGTTCGACGTTGAGACAAGGTGGGGCGGCATGCGTCCTGTTCTGAAAATGTTCAAATTTCTTGTTACAGTTGTGCTTCTCGGGATTTCAGGGGTCAGCGGCTGGCTAAGCTTCAGCCCACCCGATGGGCTGCTGTCCGCCTCGGCCTATGCGGCAAAAATGGTTTGCTCGAACGTGTTCATTGCCAAACGCGACGCGGCTGCGGTCATTGGAACCGACGTGGAGTTTGCACTTCCTCGTATCATCAAACGTTTGAAAATCAGCGTGGACACCCCCAACCAGCGTGTCGAGGTGGCATATCTAAGCCTGTTTGCCAAACGCTACGCCCAATATGAGGAGGGACGCGGTTGCACATTGGTCTCAAGGGACGAAATCCCCGACCGCGCCGCGCCGCCTTTGCCCCCAGCAACGTCTGATGCGCTCTGGCCAGCTGGCGAGCGGGTACAATTGTCCGACGACAAGCGTTTGCTGGCGGCGCTGAACGATCCGGCTCTCCAGGGACCTGGCATGCGCGCGATCGTCGTGGTCCATGACGGGCGCATTGTCGGCGAGACCTATGGCGAAGGTTTCAACGCTTCGACGCCGTTACTCGGCTGGTCGATGACGAAGACCGTGAATGCTGCCCTGGCCGGCATGGCGATCAAGGACGGAAAGCTTTCGCTGGATCAGAAGGGTCTGTTTCCGCAATGGGCCGGCGACGCGCGCGCGGAAATCTCGGTGGCCGATTTGATGGCCATGACAAGCGGATTGGAATGGAATGAAGATCAGGGTAATTCTCCCGACCCTGGACCATTGGAGAATCTTGCAACGGATGCGGCGGCTTTCGCGAGGGACCGCGCGCTTGTTACCCCGCCTGGAACGAAATTCAACTATTCCGGCGGTTCGTCGGTCCTATTGGCGCGGCTCTGGCAGAACGCGATCGGAGCGGAAGCGCGAGCTTATCCGCAGGAGCGATTGTTCAAGCCTTTGGGTGTGACGAGCGCTGTTCTCGAATCCGACCCTTCAGGCACGTTCCTTGGTGAAGGCTTTCTCTACGCCAACGCGCATGATTGGGCGCGCTTCGGCGAATTCTTGCGCCTGGACGGAGAATGGAACGGCGAACAGCTTTTGCCGGTGGGCTTCGTCGATTACATGCGTTCGCCCGTGCCAGCGTCTGACGACGGACATGGCCCGGTCTACGGTCGCGGAGGGGTTTGGTTGGCGCGGGGCGAAGGATTCAACCTCCCCGCCGACACCTTCATGTTGCAAGGGCACCTCCGCCAGGTGATCGCGATAATCCCCTCGCGTAAACTTGTGATCCTCCGCATGGGTTTAACGCGGGAGGATAATGGGTACAGCGTCGCGAAGCTGCTGTACGCGATTGTCGCGACGCAAAGCTGAGCCACCTCTGCTATAGGGCTATAGCGTAGACATAGTGCTCATCATCGTCGGCACCGGCACGCCAGCGTTTTCAAGCACGCAGCTCCGGCAAACCAACGGCCTGTCCAGAACGGCCATTGTTGCCCGGAGCGGCCATTGTTCTGGAAATGAGTCTCGAAGCGTGGGCTCGATTAGGGCACCTCGCGGCGCCTTGAATCACGCCGCGTCGCGGGAAGATTTTTAGGGGTGCGTGGCCTAGACGATCAATCCGGGCGTAGTGTCCTCGTCCAGAGGCCAGATCGGACGCTGAACCTTAGTGTATGGGATGCGGCGGTAGTCGCGGCTGAGTGGTCCGTCGCTGTCCACGTAAATGACCTTCTTCGCGATCGGGCCGAAGGCGGCCATGAAGTGGTTCGTGGATTTGACGACGACGAGTTTCCGCTCGGTAGGTTCGATGCCGAGATTGCGGAAGAGTTCCAGTCCAAGTGCCTGCGTACGGTTGGTGATCAGCACGATGTCGATGCCGCCGACTTTCACGGCCGCGCAGCCGCCGAGCGGAACCTGGGTGGGACCGAAGCTCTGCCAGCAGTCGCGTTTCAGGGACGTGACTGTGACGGTGGCGTCCACTGGCTGGCCGGAGGCCGGTCCGGTCTTGCCGCCGAAGCGCAACGGAAATTCCGTGCCCTCGCCGGCGTCGAAACAGAGGCGCACGGCGATCGGGTCCCAGATCGGACCGATGGCGGCGTTCTGTACGTCGCGCGCGATCATCGCGCGCAGAATGGTGGTGTTGTCGGTCGGGGCGCCGCCGCCGGCATTGTCCGCTGGGTCGGCCATGACGACGGGCGTCGCGTTGAAGCTGGTAGCGGTGGTCAGGCCGTTGTCGATGTCCAAGTAGTCGGGCGCGGTGTGGCCACGCATGGCGACGAATTCCTCGCCGATCTCGGTGGCGAGGCGGTTCGCTTTCTCCTTGTCGTTGTCGGTGATGACCAGGATGCGGCCGGTGAGTTCGGGGACGTCGGCATAGGGGAAGCAGTGGCCGATGGAGACGGAGAGCACGCCGTCCTTGCCCTCCATCGCGCTGGTGCGGTCGACAAAGCCGCGCATCAGCGGGAGCGTGGTGGGATAGCTGCCGATCTGGCGGCAGTCGTAAAGCGACATCACGGGTCGGATTTCGCTGCGGATGGTGCGCAGGACGAGGGTGAGCAGGTCCGCGGCGCGTTCGACGACGTCGGTGTGGGGGAATTCCTTGTAGAGGATGACGATGTCGGCGAGGGAAACGCGTTTGACGGTGAGATGGCAGTGCGGGTCGAGTTCGACGCCGATGACGCATTTCGGTCCGACGATGGCGCGGACGCGTTCGATGACGTCGCCTTCCACATCGTCATAGCCATGGGCCACCATGGCGCCGTGCAGTCCGAGCAGCACGCCATCGAGTGGTAGCGCTGCGCGGAGTTGGTCGAGGATCTCGTCGCGCATGAACTCATAGGCGCTACGGCTGGTGGTGCCGGCGGGGCTGGCGGCGAAGCAGCTTCCCTCGATCAGCGTGTAGTTTTCGGCGTTGGCGCGGCGGCGGGCGACGAAAAGCGTTGCGGTGCACATGCGCGGCGCGTCACCGGGGTGTTTGCCGGGGCGGAAGAAGACGGTCTCCTTGTACGCGTCGAGTGACGTGGGGAGGGGGGAGAAGGTGTTGGTCTCGGTCGCGATGGTGGCGGTGAAGAGGCGCATTTATTTTCCCCTTGTGTGGTGTGCATTTTGCGAAGTGGATCGGGGCAAGTCCAGGAGGGAAGTGTCGTGGCAAGCCAAGTCTATGATGTGTTCCGGCAAGCCATGGCTGGGCGGAAACAAGTCGTGTGTCTCTATGGTGGCCTTCGTCGAGAGCTTTGCCCGATCATTCTCGGTCATTCGAAGGGGCAAGAGAAAGCGCTCACTTACCAGTTCCGCGGGGAGAGCCGGAGCGGCCTGCCGCGCGGTGGTGAATGGCGTTGCTTATGGCTCGACAAAGTCAGTGATGTTCAGCTTCGCAATGGGCTGTGGCGTGCGGGTGAGGCGCATACTCAGCCGCAGGGCTGTGTCGAGATCGTTGATTTCGATGTCAACCCGTCGAGTCCTTATAGCCCCGCGCGGCGTCTCTGACGCGCGTGCCCCGACACAGCGAGGGTGATGGCATGCTCGATCACGTCAAGGCCAAGCCGCTGGCGCGGCGGCCCTGCGGGCCGGCCTATGACGTAATCTGCGCGTGCCATCGTGCGGACTTGTGGTCGGGACGAAGAAACGGCTTTCGGTCGAACTAAGAAACGAGATTAGGCGAAGCGATTTTCGGCGGAGTCGTGACTTCGCGCTGTTTCGATCGTGGGTGGTAACTTAGGCGGGGTTGGTGGGGTCAGTGATGTGATTGCCGATCGGCATGTAAAGTCGGCGTCGGACCTGGTGTTCGATGTATCGGTAGGTGGGCCGGACGATGGTCCGCTGGTGTTACTGCTGCATGGGTTCGGCGTGTCGCGGTTCTTGTGGAATGCACAGGTCGCGGCGCTGGGAGAAGCGGGCTTTTTTGCGGTGGCGCCGAACCAGCGGGGTTATTCGGCAGGCGCACGACCCGATCCGACAGATTTTGCGAATTATCGGATGGAGTTGTTGATCGGCGACGCGCTCAATCTGGTGGCGGCCTCAGGTCGCGGTGAGCAGCGGTTCCATCTGGTTGGGCATGACTGGGGCGGTAGTCTCGCCTGGGCGATTGCCGATCGTTACCCCGAACGGCTCGGCTCACTGACTATCCTGTCGCGCCCGCATCCGGCGGCTTTCAATCGCGCGCTGGAGCAGGATCCGGAGCAGAAAGAACGCTCGGGGCATCATCGGTGGTTTCTCGAGCCGGATGCCGTAGCGAAGATCCTTGCCGATGACGTGCGATGGCTGCGGACGCGCCTGACTGCCAATGGCGTTCCGGAAGCGAAGATCGAGGCGCATCTGTCGGTTATCGGCAATCCGCAGGCGATGGAAGCCGCGCTGGCCTGGTATCGCGCGCGTGGGACGCATCATGCGCCGGTCGGTCCGATCAAGGTGCCGACGCTGTATATCTGGGGCGATGCCGACGATACGGTCGGTCGCATGGCGGCGGAAGGGACCGGCGAATTCATCGCCGCGCCGTACCAGTTCGTGCCGTTGGAGGGTGTCGGGCATTTCGCGGCCGACCAGGCTCCGGAGCGAGTCACTGCGCTGCTGCTGCAGCACCTGGCGCGCCATCCTCTGTAATTGCTGATGTTCAGACGCCGGGTTCGGGGCCTGGGCGGGAGCCGTCGGTGAAGCGGGAATAGCGGAACGGCGTGGGGTCAACGAATGGGGTGTCGCCCAGGGTCATTTGCGCGATGAGCTTGCCAGCGGCGGGGCCGATGCCGAAGCCATGGCCGGAGAAACCGGTGGCAATGATGAAGCCGGGGATGGAATCAACGGGTGAGATGACGGGCACGACGTCCGGCGTGATGTCGATCATGCCGGCCCATTCCTGCGCGATCTTGGCGCTGTTGAAGACGGGAAAGCGGGTTTTCAGATTCTTCAGCGCGATCCTGTTCTGCTTCGGGATCGGATCGGGATCGAGAATGCGATTGGATTCGAAGGGCGACGGTTCGTCGGGTTTCCAGCGGCGTGCGTAGCGCAATTCATCCAGGAAGCGACGGCTAACTGTAAGCCGGCGGTGTTCCTGGCGGAGCAACGGGAGGAAGTCGCGGAGGTAGCGGAATGAGTTGGGGACGATTTCGGCGACTTCGGAGCCAAGGCTGGTGAAGGTGTAGCCGCCGTCGAGACGGCCGCGAAACAGAAAACCATCACCAAGCGCGTTGACCTCGGGGCCGCCGGGCAGAGGCTCGGTGCGCATCATCGAGACGCGGACTTTCAGTTGCGGCAGGCGGAGCCCGAGATTGCCGCAGAACAGGGTGGACCACGCGCCGCCGGCGAGAACGACGGTGTCGCAGGCGATGCGGCCTTTCTCAGTGATCGCGGCGCTGACGCGGCCACCTTTGGTTTCGATGCTGCGGACGGCACAACTGGTGAGGATCACGGCGCCGGCGCGGCGCGCTGCGGCGGCGATCGTAGGGGCAGCCTTCTGCGGTTCGGCGCGGCCATCGCTGGGGGTGTAGAGCGCGGCCTTGGACGGTTTGCTCATGCCTGGCAGGAGTGCCGCGATTTCATCCGGGCCGATCATGCGGCTGTCGAGTTGGTATTGTTTGGCGATTTCCAGCCAGCGCTCGCGGCGGGCGATTTCTTCGTCGGTACCGCAGAGATACATGACGCCGGTGGTGCGAAATCCGGTTTCGCCTTCGACCATTGCATTCATCTGCGGCCATAGGCGCAGGCTTTCGATGATCAGCGGGATCTCGCGGGAGTCTCGTCCGGTCTGGCGGCACCAGCCGGCGTTGCGGCTGGATTGCTCTCCGGCGATCTGGCCTTTTTCGCAGATGACGACGGGGACGCCGGCACGGGCGAGAAAGAACGCTGTGGCGGCACCGATGATGCCGCCGCCGATGATGACGACGCCGCTGCGCGGCGGCGGGGTTTCATCGACAGCAATGGGATCGACGGGAGGGCCCATGAGTGCTCATGCAAATGAAGGAGTGCGATTGGTTGGCTGTGGCAGCGGGGTTGTCAATTGCAGGCGGGGCTGGTTGCCGCATGGAAGTCGGTGTGGCTAACTCAAGAAAATTTCCATGCAGGCCGGGAGCCGGGGATGAGCAAAGAGGATCGGATGGCATCGCGCGGCGTGACACGGCGCGGTGTGTTGGGCAGCGGTGTTGCCGCGGCGGCGATGCTGAATCTACGACCGAACATTGCGAAGGCGAGCCCATCAGACAAGCCGTCGGGGCAGGTGATCATCAGCTTTACGCAGGAGGCGACGGTCTTCAACCCGCTGCTGCCTCATATCGAAGTCGATCAGGGCGTGCACTGGAACATTTTCAGTCCGTTGTGGCTGCCCAATGCGAAGGGCGAGTTCGTGCCGGAGTTGGGGACGGAGGTGCCGACCCTGGCGAATGGGGGCATTTCCAAGGATGGGCTGTCGTGGCGGGTGAAGCTGCGTCCTGACGTGAAGTGGCATGACGGGCAGCCATTCTCGGCTGACGACGTCAAGTTCACGTTCGATCTGATCAATAATCCCAAATTCCGTGCGTTCACGCGCAACGGTTTCAGCCTGATGCAGGACATCACGGTCGTCAGCCCGACCGAAATCACGTGGAAGACGACGAAGCCATATGCGCCGTTGCCGGCGCTGCTGTCCTGGACGTTCATCGTGCCGAAGCACATTCTGGGCAGTCTCGCTGATCCGAACGCCGGGCCGTTCAATGACTCGCCGGTCGGGACGGGTCCGTTCAAGTGGAAGGAACGGATGGCGGGTGATCACATCACCCTGGTCGCCAATCCGGATTACTTCGGCAGCGGGCCGAAGCTGGAAACGGTGGTGTTCAAATACATTCCCGACCTGACGGTGGCGTTCACGCAGTTCCAGACCGGGGCGACCGATTATATCGGGCTGCAGGGGATTACGGCGGATCACTATGCGCAGGCGAAGACGCTGAAGGACCGCAATGTGGTGGTCGGGCCGTCGCCGTTCTGCGAGGCGTTCATTCTCAATATGGATCGCCCACAGTTCAAGGATCCCGCGGTGCGGGAAGCGATGTACATGGCGATGGACCTGAAATCGGTGATCGAGCAGGTGTATTATGGACTGCCGACGCCGACGGCGACGTTCCTGCCGCATCAGTCGTGGGCAGCGAATCCAAACCTGCCGATGCAGATCTACGATCCGGCGAAGGCCAAAGCGGTGCTGGATGCGGCGGGCTGGAAACCCGGAGCCGGCGGCATTCGGGAGAAGAACGGGGTGCGGCTTTCGTTCAGCAACTCGACGACGGCGGGCAACCATGTGCGTGAGACGGCGCAGCAATTGCTGCAGCAGAATCTGCAAGAGGTCGGCATCGAGATGACGATCAAGGATATGCCGCCGGCGGTGGTGTGGGGCGACTATACGGTGATGTCGCATTTCGATTCGCTGATGGCGGCGGACGACATGATGTATGGCGGCGATCCGGATGTGACAGCGTATTTCGCCAGTGACGAGATTCCGGCGAAGGGTGGGGCGGGGCTGAACTACTCGCAGTACGTCAATCCGGAGGTGGACAAGCTGCTGCTGGAAGGCGCGACGACATTCGATCGGGACACGCGGCAGAAGATCTACTGGCAGATCGGCGAGATCATTCGGAAGGACCTGCCTCGGTTGCCGATGTCGCAGTGGGCGACGGTGGAGGGGACGAAGAAGGGATTGGTCGGGTACGAGCCCAGCGTCTATGTCGCGTGCAACACGTGGAACGTGAAGGACTGGTACTGGCAGGCGGCCTAAGGCGTGGCTGACGCGGTTGTTGTCGGCGCCGGGATCAGCGGCGCCGCGACGGCGTATCAACTTGCGAAGGACGGGCTGAAGGTCACGCTGATCGACCGGTTTCAGCCGGCGGCGATGGCCTCCGGCTGGACGCTGGCTGGGGTGCGGCAATCGGGGCGCGATCCGGCGGAGCTGCCACTGGCTCGGGCGGCGGTAGACCTGTGGGCGACGCTGGGTGAGGAACTGGGCGCGCCGACGCATTATCGGCGATCGGGCAATTTGCGGGTGGCGCGCGACGAGGCGGAAATCGCGATGATCCGCGAGGTGGTGTGCAGCCAGTCGGCGGCGGGGCTGGATATCACGCTGCTGCCGGACAATCGCGCGGTGCGGGAGGTGGCGCCGGCGCTGTCCGAGAAGGCGCTGCTAGCCTCTTATTGCACGAGCGACGGGAGTGCCGATCCGGTTTCAACGGTGCTGGCTTTCGTGCGCGCGGCCGAGCGCTTGGGAGCGACGTGCCGGTTCGGCGAGCGCGTTCTGCGGCTGGAGACCGAGAGCGGGCGTGTGACGGGCGTGGTCACGGACAAGGGGCGCATCGCCACGGAGCGGGTGGTGATCGCGGCCGGTATCTTCGGCAACGAGTTGCTGGCACCGTTCGGTGTGTCGGTACCGCTGGAGGTGCCGATGGTGACGGTGCTGCTGTCGGCGCCAGTGGAGCGGGTGCTGGATCAGGTGATCAGCACGGCGACCGCGACGGTGACGGGGCGGCAGCAATTCGATGGGCGCTGGCGCGTGACGAATGGCGCCGAGGTGTGGCACGGGGCGTTGCGGGAGGAGACGGATGGAGCGGGGTTGGCGAAGCCGCGGGTCGATCCGGTCGCGCAGAGTCTCAGTGATGTTGTGGAGCGCTTCGGCGCGCTGGTGCCGGCGTACCGCGAGGCGATGATCGAGCAGAGCTGGGCCGGGCTTTTGGATCTGACGCCGGATGCTCTGCCGGTGCTGGACGCGGTGCCGGGGGCGGAGGGGGCGTTCGTGGCGATTGGGTTCTCGGGCCATGGGTTCTGCCTTGGTCCGATCACGGGGCAGATCCTCGCGGGGTTCGTGCAGGGGCGGGCGAGTGAATTGCCGCTGGAGCCGTTCGCGATCGGGCGCCCGGCGCTGCGGCGGAATGCGGACGCGAAGGCGACGCTGCACGGGTAGGACAAAAGTTTCCCCGGTTCCCGAGGTCCTCAGCTATTTTCCTGTCGCTTCGTTGTCGGGCGCAGGCGTCCGCCGAGCAGTCGAACGATCAGCATGCCACCTGCGAGGCCGATGGCTGCCTCGGCGAGGTCGAGCAGCAGATAAATCCAACTCTGATGGTACTCGCCGCTTAGCACCGTCGCGGCGAGGCCGGAAACCAGCACGGCGCACGCGCTCAATACGAGCCGTGTACGGCCGGTCGTCGTTGCCCAGATCAAAACTCCGAGAACAACACCCAAAACAACAGGGACGAGTTCATCCATCGGGAACCACCTCGCTTAAGGGACTAAGCTTTCTTCGTAGGCACCAAGATTCACTCCAAAAAGGCCATGTCGGCCCCTATAGCTTATTGCGTGGGTCTGGTTTTGTAGACAGCCTGGATCGACGGCTCCATAGTGTGCAACCTGTTTCATTGCCAGTTGTCCAATGACGACGGTCACGTTGGCCACGTTTTCCACAGGCTAGCGCATCGAAAGAACGCGGTGAAGTGGTACCAACTGGGCCGCTACGCTAGGTTTCTCGCCATCCCAGAGGAGGCGCTTGTGGCAACTATCCAGGATGTCAGCCCAACCCGATCCAACATGTCGTTCGGATCGTCGACGCAGTTCACGACTGGACGGATGCTCTCGTTGGGAAGTTCGGACGATGGGAGGCTGGTGTTTTCCGGGTCGCTATCGAGCAACGTATGGATCTCTGAGGATGGCGGCGCCTCCTGGTCGCAGATCGACTGGCCGCAGCCGGACGCAGGCCAGTTTGGTGTCCCCGGCGCAATAGGGGGCTTTTGCGTGACGTCGATTGCCGTCGGACCGGACTCGGCCCGCTGGCGGGTTGAGCGCAACCCCCGCGCCGTTGCCGACATTACCGGCGACCGTTGCGCAGACATCGTTGGGTTCGGTGATACCGGCGTCTGGACGGCACACGGTAATGGCGACGGTACGTTCAGCTCGGCGGCGGTCGTGCTCGCGGACTTCGGGTATGAAGCGGGTGGTTGGCGTGTGGATAAGCATCCGCGGTTTCTGGCCGATGTGAAAGGTCTGGGACGGGCCGATATCGTCGGGTTCGGCGATGCCGGTGTATACATCGCGTTCAGCAACGGCGACGGCACCTTCAATTTTACGCCACTGCCTGTGATTGACGATTTCGGGTATGAAGCGGGCGGTTGGCGTGTCGACAAGCATCCAAGGGTGCTTGCCGATCTTCGTGGCAATGGCCGTGCCGACATCATCGGTTTCGGCGATGCCGGCGTCTATGTCGCGTTGAGCAACGGCGACGGTACGTTCAGCTACGCTCCGCAGCCGGTGATCAACGATTTCTGCTATGATACGGGCTGGCGGGTGGACAAACATCCGCGCTTGGTCGCCGATGTCACCGGCAACGGGTTCGCGGACATCGTCGGCTTCGGCGATGCCGGTGTATACATCGCGTTCGGTAACGGTGATGGCACGTTCAGCTTCACGCCGCAGCCGGTGATCGACGATTTCTGCTATGATACGGGCTGGCGGGTGGACCGACATCCGCGGTTTCTGGCCGATGTGAAGGGGCTGGGGCGGTCAGATATCGTCGGGTTTGGTGATGCCGGGGTGTATATCGCGTTCAGTAATGGGGACAGGACGTTTAGCTTCACCCCGCAGCCGGTGATCAGCGACTTCGGGTATGACGCCGGCGGGTGGCGGGTGAACAAGCATCCGCGTCTTCTAGCTGATCTTCAGGGCAACGGACGCGCGGATGTGGTGGGTTTCGGCGATGCCGGCGTCTATGTCGCACTCAGTAACGGCGACGGCACGTTCAGCTATACTCCGCAGCCTGTGATCAACGACTTCTGCTACGACACGGGCTGGCGGGTGGACAAGCATCCGCGATTCCTCGCGGACCTCCAGGGCAATGGGCGCGCGGATGTCGTGGGATTCGGAGACGCAGGCGTTTACATCGCGCTCAGCAATGGCGACGGGACGTTCGCGATCACTCGGTTCGTACTTCCGAACTTTGGCTATGAGGTCACCGTGCTGGCGATCGTTCAGAGTGACCGTGAATCACAGGATGCCGGCATATGGAGGTCTTCCGACCGGGGGCAAACCTGGTCTCCTGTACACTCCTTTCCGCGCGCGGCCGGTGCGGCGAGACTGCCTGGAGCAGGGCAACTTGTCTGGGCGCCGGGGACGGCAAACTTCGTATACGCAGCAGGAGCTTCGGCCCTGGCCCTGAGCACCGATGGAGGCGCCAACTTCACGAACGTAATGCCGACCTTCACGGGCGGCTTCCAAGCCATCAATCATGTAGCCGCCGCGGCAACTCCCGTGGGCACGCTCCGGCCGCCGATCGTGTATGTGCTGCTGAATACGCAGATGTTCGTCTCGTTCGATGCAGGCACTAGCTGGATCAAGGACCAGGGGACGATTCCGGTGTCTGCGGGTGGTGCAGTAGGCCTTGCGAATTCGCAGAACGAATGCGTGCTGGTGGTGTCATCGCGCTCCTCCCAGGAGGTGTTTCTGACGGCGAACGCCAACATGACGCCGCCTGCGATACTGCGCGGGGACTATTCGCAGTTTCAGGCGACGCAGACATCGAGTTGGGAGTCTTTACCGCTGCCGAATCTGGGACAGCAATACAGCGGTAACGTGTTCGTTGCGGCTCCTCGAGCAGGTCAAGGAGAGGTGCTGTTCTATGGACCGCAACGGTCGAAGACATTCGTCGCGCCGCTTCTGCCTGCATCCGCGTCCGATTGGGTTGAGCTCGATAATGGACAACACGTGCATGTGGATCTGCACGGCATCTTTCTGTCGCCGGATTTCAGTGCGACGTTCCAGGATGGAGTATATCGACCAACCGCCGGTACCGTCTGGATGGCAAGCGACGGCGGCATCTTCCGCAGCACGGATGGCGGTCAGAACTTTCAGCCTGCCACGAATATCAACACGCTCTCCTGCGTCAACATTGCGGGCGTGGCGCTGCAGGGAAAAGGCCCCGTAATCTCGTTGAACACGGGAGACAACGACGGATTCTGTTCCACCAATGGCGGTGCAAGCTGGCAACCGCAGAACTATGGAGGCGGCGACGACGATTGCTCCTTTGCCGATCCGCTGCGGCCCCAATCTATGCTGATCTTCACGCCACGTTGGGATGAGCATGGGGCTTATGTAGGGGGCGGCCTTGGACAGACGGTCGCACTATACGAGGCCGAGTCGGGTAACCTCCCGGATATCAGCAGCTCGGATATGCGCCACATGGTCCCGGGGCCGCCGTTGCGCCCGAAGAGCACGATTTGGAACGCCAGCAGTGGTTTCGGATTGCGTGGCTTTCGCCCGATTGTACCGAACATGCCCGGCGACGACGCCAATGATCCTGGCGATTATGTCTTCATTCGCTTCTTCGGCAACTTTTCGGACCCTTCGATCCCGCTGACACTCCCCAATAATCTGGCGATTCTTTTACGCACACAGAGCATCCGAGATATAAAGAAACGAGCCGATTGGGATACACCAGGTGGTTGGAGGGTGCAGAAGCACCCGCGCCTTCTCGGCGATCTCACGGGCAACGGGCGCGCAGACATCGTTGGCTTTGGCGACGCCGGCATATGGACGGCACTCAGCAAAGTTGACGGAACGTTCGCGGATCCGCACTTCGTGCTGGCCGACTTCGGTTACGAGGCCGGTGGCTGGCGGGTGGACCGGCACCCACGTTTTCTTGCCGACGTGAAAGGCCTGGGCCGCGTCGACGTTGTCGGTTTTGGGGATGCTGGCGTCTACATCGCGTTCAGCAACGGCGACCGTAGCTTCAGCTTCACCCCACTGCCCGTGATTGACGATTTCGGATACGAAGCGGGTGGTTGGCGTGTGGACAAGCATCCGCGGTTTCTGGCCGATATGAAAGGTCTGGGACGGGCCGATATCGTCGGTTTCGGCGATGCCGGTGTGTATATCGCGTTCAGCAACGGCGACGGCACGTTCAGTTTCGTGCCTCTGCCTGTGATTGACGATTTCGGGTATGAGGCGGGCGATTGGCGTGTCGACAAGCATCCGAGGGTGCTTGCCGATCTTCGCGGCAACGGACGCGCCGACATTATAGGCTTCGGCGATGCCGGCGTATACGTTGCGTTGAGCAACGGCGACGGCACGTTCAGCTACACTCCGCAGCCGGTGATCAACGACTTCTGCTATGATACGGGCTGGCGGGTGGACAAACATCCGCGCTTCGTCGCCGATGTTACCGGCAACGGGTTCGCGGACATCGTCGGCTTCGGCGACGCCGGGGTATATATCGCGTTCGGCAATGGCGATGGGACGTTCAGCTTCACGCCGCAGCCGGTGATCGACGACTTCTGCTACGACACGGGTTGGCGCGTGGACCGGCATCCGCGATTTCTTGGTGATGTACGTGGTCTGGGCCGCGCCGATATCGTAGGCTTTGGTGATGCCGGCGTGTACATCGCGTTCAGCAACGGCGACAGGACATTCAGCTTCACGCCGCAACCAGTTATTAACGACTTCGGGTATGACGCCGGCGGATGGCGGGTGGAAAGGCATCCGCGTCTTCTCGCTGATCTTCAGGGCAATGGACGCGCGGATGTCGTGGGTTTCGGCGATGCCGGCGTTCTGATCTCCTTGAGCCAGGGAAACGGCTCCTTTTCGCCGCTTCCGCTGTTCGTTATCCCAAACTTTGGCTACGGCGATAGTGGCCCTGTCGTGCAGCAGGGGCCGTTCTTGCCAGCCGTCGATGCAGGTATTGTGCAGGCATCTGGTGGACACAGCGGAACGGTGTTTTACGTTGGCGGCGATAGCGCGAATCAGCTCTGGAAATGGACTGATGGCATGCCGAACTGGCAGCAGCTGGTTCCGGGCGGAGGGGCCGGGGTGGCGCGCCGTTTCTTCGTCAATCCCTACATCCCGACTATCATATACTTACTCGACGTCGATTCGGTCATGCGATCCGACGACGGTGGGGTCACATGGCAAGCCGATCTCAGTCTCGAGCAGCAACTCACCTGCGGCGGCCTCATTCCGGCTAATCGCGGTCAGGATGATGATGGCCAGGGTGACCACCTCGATGTCGTGTTGACCGACATGCAGTTCGATCCCTTCAATCCATGGCGGCGTTTTGCTGTCGGCCTCGGTGGAGCCTTCATGACCGGCGACGGCATGAATTGGGAGCGTCTGCTGGATACTGGCGCTTTGCGCGGCCGGCCAGCAAACTGCTACTTCGACTGGATTTCGCAACCGGGGCAACCGGCCTTGTACGTGTCGTTCGCCGGACGAAGCATCGTTAAAATTATGGATCTACCGAAACCACGAACACCGAATGTCAGGACAACCGATGGCCATGTCGGCATGACGCGGCCAATGCCTGACAATCGCGCATTGATCTCCCTGGACGATGGGCGCTCTTTTGTCGTCGATGCCGAGAACCTCACTCCCCAGGCCGATGGCATCTACCTGCTCGATCGGGCTGATGCCGGATAGACATAAATCTCATGCTCTGCCTTAGCTCTCTTCGAGCAGGGCGCAATGGCGGGGATCGGCGCTCAGCAGCGCTGATTGTCCTTCTGTCCAGGTCTGCGGACCGGTCTGGCGCACGATGAGTTCGGTCGTGCCCCAGCGCACGTGGGTCTGGGTGAGATCGCCGAGAAAGACCGAGCGTAGGATGGTCGCCGGCCACTGGTTCGGCGCGTCTGGCGGCGGTGTCATGTCCGGCGTCAGTTGCAGATGCACCGTTCGTACTGAGACGCACGCCTCGGCACCGCATTGCCGTCCGTGCGTGGTGGCAAGGATCGTCTGCCCGTCTTTCGTCGTGACAGCGACGAGGCCGTCGCGCGACTGACCGGGTTGCAGCGTACCCCGGATCAGGTTCGAGGAGCCGACGAAATCCGCCACGAACGCGGTGCGGGGATAATTATAGATTTCACCCGGGGGGCCGCTCTGTTCGATGTGGCCGGCCCGCATCACGAGGATCTGGTCCGACATCGCGAGTGCCTCTTCCAGATCGTGGGTCACGTAGAGCGAGGTCACGCCCAGCCGATGCTGCAACTCGCGCAGTTCGATGCGCATGTCGCCACGGAGCTTGGCATCGAGGTTCGACAGCGGCTCGTCGAACAGCAGCACCGTCGGTGAGAACGCGCAGGCGCGCGCCAGCGCGACGCGCTGCTGTTGGCCACCCGAAAGCTGCGAGGCGTGGCGCTGCGCGAAGTTACCCATCTGCACGAGATCGAGTGCATCACCGACGCGCTTTTTGATTTCGGTTTCGGATGTGCGGCGTACACGCAAGCCATAGGCGACGTTCTCAAACACCGTCATGTGCGGCCAGATCGCATAGGACTGGAACACCATCGATAGACCGCGGCGCTCGGCCGGCACGTTGATGCCGGCAGCCGCATCGAACATCACCGTGCCGCCGACGCGGATGCGGCCCGCGCTTGGCTTCTCCAGCCCGGCGACCGCGCGCAGTGTCGTGGTCTTGCCGCACCCTGACGGGCCGAGCAGCGTGAGTTGTTCGCCGGGCTTGGCCTGAAAGCTGACGTCGCTGACGACGGTGAGCGTGCTGTAACGGATCGAGAGACCTTCGACCTCGATGGCGGGTGCGTCGGTCATGCCTCGATCCGCGACAGTCGGCGGGTGAGCGTCAGCACGATCAGCATGGCGATGCCGACGACAACGGTCTGGATGATGGCCATGGCAGCGGTGAGTTCGCTCGAGGAGGAGAAGAACGCCTCGACGATGGCGGGTGTCATGACCTTGCTTTGTGGCCCCATGAGCAGGATCGAGGCACCGAGTTCACGGACGCTGGCGACGAAGATGAGAAGCCAGCCGGCGATCAATCCGGGTTTGATCAGCGGCATGGTGATGGTGCGCATCCTATAGCCCCAGGGCGCGCCGCAGACTTCGCCGCACTCGTCGAGGCTTTTGTCGAGCTGCACCAGCACGCCGGAGATGGTGCGCACGCCGAGGGGTAGGAAGACAGTGATATAGGCGATGAGCAGGATCCAGAAGGTGCCGTAGATCGGCAACGGAAAGACGATCCAGGCCCACATCATGCCGAAGGCGAAGACGAGGCGCGGCACCGATTGCGGGAACATCACGACATATTCCAGCAGACCGCGGCCGGGGAGGCGCGAGCGGTTGATGATCCAGGCGAGCAATCCGGTGATGAAGATGCCGATGGTTGCGGTGACAAAACCAAGCCACAGGCTGTTCCACATGGCCACGCGTACGGCGGTTTGTGAGAAGGCGGTGCGGTACTGATCCAGCGTAAAGTTGCTGAGCTTGGGGAAGGCGGTGGAGAGGCGCTGGATGGAGGCATAAAGCAGGGTGAAGATCGGCAGGATGGCCGAGACGGTCACGTAGAAGACGCCGACGCCGAAAAAGACCCAGCGCGTGCGGCCGACATCCATGGGGCGTGGGCGGAAGGCCTTGCCCGTGACGGTCACGAAGCTGCGCCCGACGAGCATGCCGTGGTAGATGCGCAGCATCACGAACATCACCACGAAGAGGGACACGCCCATGGCGGCCGCCAGCGGCAGGCGCGGGGGGAATTGCTGGACGAGCTGATAGATCGCCGTGGTGAGCACATAGAAGCGGTTGGGCGTGCCGAGAACGAGGGCCGCGGAAAATGAGCCAAGCATCTCGGCGAAGACGAAGACAGCAGCGCCAAGAATTCCCGGCGTCACCAGCGGCAGCGTCACGCGCAGCATGGTGCGGAACCGACCGCCGCCGATGACCTGGCTCGCTTCCTCGAGCGACGGGTCCATCGATTCCATGACGGCTGCGATCATGACATACGCGACTGATCCCTCGAACAACGCCATCACCCAGGCGATGCCGACCGGTCCAGTGATGTCGAATAGTGCGCCGCTGCCGCCGAGCGCGCGCCAGACTTGGTTGATGAAGCCGCTCTCGGGCGCGCCCAGCATGCTCCAGGCAAGCGCGCCGAGCAGCGGCGTGACGTAATAGGGCACGGTCATGAGTTGGGTCAGCGTGCGGCGGAACGGCACGTTGGTGCGGGTCAGGATCCAGGCCATGGAGAAGCCGAAGAACAGCGCGATGGCCGCGGCGACGAAGGAGACCAGCAGCGTATTGACGATGATCTGCCAGTAGTGGGTCAGCAGCACGAAGTTGCCGAAGCCGTACGCGGTTGGTGGCCGTGTGTCGGGATCTCCGACGTCCAGCGACGCCTGAATCAGATAGAAGACGGGGTAGAGCACCAAGGCAGCGGTGACGACCGCCACCCCGCCGCCGACTAAAAACTGAGTCGGCGGTCGTCGTGTCGATGTGGCCAGGGTGAGGACCCCAGCCATGCGCGGCTACAGTCCCCCCAGCCCCATCATCGCGTTCCATTGCTTGACGAAGACCGGCATCGCCGCGGCCAGCGCGGGCACGTCGGTCGGCATAAGCAATTTCAGCGCGGAGAGTTTGATATCGCCCATCGGCTGCGCGTCTTTCCGCAGCGATGGGTAATAGAGATAAGGGTTGTTCTGGTAGAGACCCTGCCCGCGCGGAGAGGCCAGCCAATCAATGAACAGACGTGCGGCTTCCGGATGCGGTGCTTTGTCCACAATACCGGCGACTGTCGGTGTCGCTGGCATACCGTCGGGTGGGGTGACGAAGGCCACAGGCGCACCCTTGTTCTTCACGAGGAGGTAGCCCGCCCACTCGGCCAGCCCGCAGATCTTGTCGTCGCCCTTGGAGAGGCGGTCGAAGATCTGCGCGCGTGAATCGAATCCCTTTGGCTTCTGCTTGGCGAACTGAGTCCAGAAATCATCGCCGTACATTTTCCGAAATTCGTACCACTGCACAAATTGCGTGCCGCTGGTCGCCTGCTTCATGCTGATTGCGTTTTTCCAGCGCGGATCGAGCAGGTCCTTCCAGTTCTTGGGTGCGTCGGCGGCGGGGGTCAGATTAGTGTTGTAGGCGATACCGACGAAGGTGACACCCGAGAAGAAGAAGTAACCGGCCGGGTCGCTCAGGTATTCCGAGGGGAAGAATTGGTATTGCGGGGAAGCGTATTGCTCGTATCCGCCGCGTTTTTTGAAATCGTAGGCCGTGCTGATGTCGGAGAATTGGATGGCGTCGGCGAGGAAGCGACCGGCCGAGCGTTCGGCGAGGATCTTGCTGTAGAGCGCGCCATTTTGCAGTCGTGTGTAGGACGCCCTGATCTTCGGGAAGTCTTTCGAGAAGGCTTCCGTGATTGCGGCGCCGGCGGGATCGCTGTCATGGGTGTAGAAAAGAACGGCGCCCTCTTGTTCCGCTTTGGTGACGTCAGCCGCCGTTTCGAACCCAGCGGAGGTCATTGTTGCTTTGCGGTCCTGCGCGAAGGCGGTGCTGCTGGCCAGGACGGCGGCCGCTGTGCCCTGCATGAGCCGCCGACGCGAAAGAGCTTTCGATATCAGATCCATCGCCGTTTTCTCCCCAAATGAACGCGCTTATCTTTTCGCGGCGCGTGCTGCTCGAGGCAAACTAGGGCAGCAATACAACACCGTTACGCGCTGCTTGAAATTCAGGCAAATGCCAGCCACGCGATCGATTCTTACTTCATTGCCTCTGCGGCTTGAGGCGATCGGGCTCTACCCGCCGAGCGGCGACCAGGCCGGGTCGGACGCGTTGGTCGAGGTCGGGATATTGCGCTGGTTGAAGCCCGTGATGTCGATCGAGGCCAGGTGCGACGAGAACCCCTGGCCCTGGCTGCCATAGGCGCGGGTGGTGCTGAAATACATGATGACGCGGCCGTTGGGGCAGAAGGTGGGGCCCTCCACGTCCCAGCCCTCGGCGATCAGGCGCTCGCCGCTGCCATCGGGGTGCATGACGCCGATGGAGAAATTGCCCTCGTCACCGCCGTAGCGGGTGAAGGCGATCAGGTCGCCGCGAGGCGACCAGACGGGGCTGCCGTATTTACCGCTGCCGAAGCTGATGCGCCGAGCGCCTCCACCGGAGGCGCCCATGACGTAGAGCTGCGGCGTGCCATCGCGGTCGGAGTTAAAGACGATCTGTGAGCCGTCGGGGCTGTAGCAGGGGCTGACATCGATCGAGTTGCTGTTGGTGAGGGCGACGGCGGCGCCACCGGACAGGCCGACGCGAACGATCTGCGAGCCCTGTCCGCGCGCGAGGGCCATGACCACGGCGCTGCCGTCGGGCGAGAAGCGGGGGGCGAAGGTCATGCCCTGGAAGTCGCCGAGCACGCTCTGCCGGCCGGAGCCGAGGTCGAACAGATACACCCGCGGCCGATTGTTGGCGTAGCTCATGAAGCAGATCTGGTCGCGCACGGGGGAGAACCGCGGGGTCAGCACGGGCCATTCGCCGCCGGTCAGGAAGCGACCATTGGCGCCGTCCTGGTCCATGATGGCGAGACGCTTGGTCTCGCGGCCGCGCGGGCCGGTGATGCCGACATAAACGATGCGGGTGTCGAAGTAGCCTTTCTCGCCGAGCAGGCGCTCGTAGATCGCATCGGCGATGATGTGGGCGATGCGGCGCCAGTTGCTGTCCGTGGTCGTGTAGGCGGTGCCCTGAAGCTGGGTCTGGGGAAGCACATCCCAGAGGCGGAACTCGACCCGGGCGGACCCGCCGCCGCCTGAGACGTCGCCGGTGACGAGGGCCTGGGCGCCCGTGGCGGCGTAGGTCTGGAAGTTGGGGACGCCGGTAACGGGCTGGGCACCGTAGGCGTCCTGGCCGAGGACCCGGAACAGGCCGCAACTGGAGAGATCGTTGCTGATGACCTGAACCATCTGCGTGCCGAGCTGGGTATCGCCGCCAAAATTGGGGATGGCGATCGGGATAGGGGCGGCACGGGCGCGGTTGACGTCGATGACGGCGCTCTGGCCGGAAGCCGCGGGGGCGCTCCCCTGGGCGGATTGGCCCAGGGCGGGCAGAGGGGCGGCGAGCAGGCTGGCGCCGAGCAGCAGCGAGCGGCGGCGAATTAGGGTGTCTGTCATGCGCGGGTGTCTTTCACGACGGCCGGAGGGGCGCAACGCCGCAATGGTTGCTTCTCAATCATTTCATCCACTTACGGTACTTCATCAGGTTACGGACTGAACCGGAACGTCAGCACGTTGATCTTGCCGAGCATCGAGCGGGGCAGGGGCAGGGCGGCGCAGGCGGGATCGAGCACAGCGCGGACGGCACGCTCGGCGAAGGCACGGAAGAGCGGATCGCTGAGCTTGCCCTGATCCTGGGTAGCGACGACGGCCTCGCGGACCACACCGGTCTGGTCGGTGGTGACGGTCAGCATGGCGTGCATCTTGTCGAGATTCAGTGCGCCGGGGTCGGTGGTCCAGCACGGCCGGACGTGATCACCAATGGCGCCGCGCTCGGCCGCGGTGAGGGCCGCGGTGTCATTGCCGTTCGGGCTGCCGCCGCCATTCGGAGCACCGCCCTGGGCTGGGTTGTAACGAGCCAGGGGCGGCGATTTCTGCTGTTGCAGCGTGCGGAGCTTGGCCAGCGTGTTCTCCAGCGCGTCGCTCTGTGGCGCCGGGTTTTTGGTCGGATTGGGCTGCGAGGTCGCGCTGGGCAGCGGAGGCGGCGGCACGGGCAGAGGCGGTATCGGCAGCGGTGGGCTGGGCGGCGCCGGCGCTTGCGTGGGCTGCGGCGGCGGAGGCGTCGGCGGAGGCGGCACGGGCAGGGTCGGCGCCGGCTCCGGCGAGGGCTGAGGCGGCGGCGTTGGGGTCGGTGGTGTCGGCAGCGGTACTGCCTGTGTCGGCGACGGTGGCGGGGGTGGAGGCGGCGGCGGTGGCGGTGGCGCGAACTCGTTCGGGATCGGTTTGGGCTGTTGCTCGGCCGGCGGGGCCTGGGTTTGCGTCGGGGTGTTGGCCGGCGCGGGCACCGGCGCCGGTGCGTTCGCCTTCATCGTGGTCTGGGCCTGGCCCTGGAAGACCATGTCTACCGTGTCTTCCGGTGGCGCTTCGGGCGTGTGCCAGATGGGAAGGCCGATGAGCAGGGCGGCAATGATCAGGACGTGCAAGCCGGCCGAGACGGCCGCGCCTCGGCGCAGTTCAGGATCGAAGCCGTTCAGCCAGTCCCGCATGAAGGGATCAGCCGGCCCTCGGGGCCGAGGTGGTCGGCGGGGTTGCCTGTGAGGCGGCGGGCTTCGGGGTGGGGGCCGGCCCGGAGGGTGGCTGGGCGAGCAAAGCCACCTTGGTGAAGCCGCCTTGGGTGATCGTGCCCATCACCTGCATGACCAGGCCGTAGGAGATGTCCTTGTCGCCGCGAACGAAAATGCGGCGGTCGTTGTTGTTCTGCGATACCGCCTGCAGGCGGGTGACGAGTTCGGGAAGCTGTATCTCGTCGTTCTGCAGGAAGATCTTGCCTTCGGCATTAATGGACACGGTCAGCGGCGTGCTGTCGGTGTTCAGCGGCTTGGCGTCGGTTTGGGGAAGATCGACGTTGACGCCCGAGGTCATGAGTGGCGCCGTGATCATGAATATCACCAGCAGCACAAGCATGACGTCGACCAGCGGGGTGACGTTGATCTCCGACAGCGGCTTATACCGGCCGCGTCCCTTGCCGTTCATGAGCGGGGAGGCGGCCATGGTCAGGCCTTTTCCTCACTCTGACGGGACAGGATAGCGCTGAACTCGGCGCCGAAGCCTTCCAGTCGAGAGGCGAAGCGCGCCAGATCGGTGCTAATTTTGTTGTAGGCCAGCACGGCCGGGATGGCCGCAACCAGGCCGATGGCGGTGGCGAACAGGGCCTCGGCGATGCCGGGTGCGACCACCGCGAGGTTGGTGTTGTGCATGGCGGCGATGGCCGAGAAGGAGTGCATGATGCCCCAGACCGTGCCGAACAGGCCGATGAAGGGGGCGGTGGCGCCGACCGAGGCGAGGAAGATCATCCAGCGCTCCATGCGGTCCATCTCCCGCTGGACGGTGACGGTGATGGCGCGGTCCACCCGCTCGCGCACGCTGGTGTGGCTGATATCGGCGCCGGCGACTCGGAGAGTCCGGCGCCATTCGGCCATCGCCGCGGAGAACACGGCGGCCATCGGGTGTTTGGGCTGCTGGCCTTCCTTTTCATAGAGGTCTTCCAGGCTGCCGCCCGACCAGAACCGATCCTCAAACGCATTGGCGTCTTTGTTGGCCTTACGCAGAGCGGACCATTTTTCGAACACCACGGCCCAGACCCAGACGCTGGCCAGGAGCAGGCCGATGATGACAGCCTTCACAAGGATGTCGGCCTGGAGGAACAGGCCCCAAAGGGACAGGTCGGAGGCTGCTGCTCCGAGATTTGCCGCATCGACCGCGCGATCCACTCTATCCAACTCCGTCTACTGCGCGGGCTTGTCGGCCCGCATGGTCTCGAAAGCGTCCCGCCAGCGGCGGGGAATGCGTGCTGGCCGGCTTCCCCCTGGAGGGAGGCAGGCGAGTTCCACGGTCAAGGCAGCGCACTGTACCAGAGGGCCCGTGCACCTGCTGTTGCAGGACCAAGGATGCCGCTCGCACCTGCTCGATCTGCGTAAAAACCTCCAGCGAATTGTCCAGCCGGGCGGCACGGAGATAGTCTACTTTGATGCGGCGCACCACGAACATGAGATTGCAATCGCGTAGCATCTCGGCATGGGGGACTCCCATGGCACGCAGGGCTTCCGTGCGCGCGCGCTCGGCAAAACGCAAGTAGGCAGCGTGGTAGACCATGCCGCCGGCATCGGTGTCCTCGTAATAGACGCGCAGCGTGAAACGATGGGTCACGCTTCATCACGCAAAAAATCGAGCTGGTCAGGCTGTCTGGGCGGCGGCGTGAGGTTGAGGTGTTGCCAGCCAGGGAGGCCGAGCATGCGGCCGCGGCTGGTGCGAAGGATCAGGCCCTCCTGGATCAGGAAGGGTTCGACGACGTCTTCCAACGTGTCCCGGGCCTCGGACAGGGCCGCGGCCAGGGTCTCGATACCAACGGGACCGCCGGCGTGGTGTTCGGCGATGCGCAGGAGGTAGCGGCGGTCCATGGCGTCGAGGCCGAGGGCATCGACCTCTAGCCGGGTCAGGGCCGCGTCGGCGGTGATCCGGTCGATCTCGGGCGTGCCGCCGACAGCGGCGAAGTCGCGGACGCGGCGGAGCAGGCGCCCGGCGATTCGGGGGGTGCCGCGGGAGCGGCGGGCGATTTCCCGGGCGCCGTCCTGGGTGAGGTTCATGCCGAGTTTCTCGGCGCCGCGGCGGACGATGAGCTCGAGCTCCTCGGGCGTGTAGAGGACGAGGCGCAGCGGGATGCCGAAGCGGTCGCGCAGGGGGGTGGCGAGCAGGCCGGCGCGGGTGGTGGCGCCGACGAGGGTGAAGGGGGGCAGGTCGATGCGTACGGAACGGGCTGAGGGGCCTTCGCCGATGATCAGGTCGAGCTGAAAGTCCTCCATCGCGGGATAGAGGATTTCCTCGATGGCGGGCTGCAGCCGGTGGATTTCGTCGATGAAGAGGACGTCGCGCGGCTGCAGGTTGGTCAGGATGGCGGCGAGATCTCCGGCGCGCTGGATGACGGGGCCGGAGGTGGCACGGAAGCCGACGCCGAGTTCGCGGGCGATGATTTGGGCGAGGGTGGTCTTGCCGAGGCCGGGGGGTCCGTGGAGCAGGACGTGGTCGAGGGCCTCGGCGCGGGCGCGCGCAGCTTCGATGAAGACGGCGAGGTTATCGCGTGTGGTCTTTTGACCGATGAATTCATTGAGGCGCTGGGGGCGAAGGGAGGCTTCGCCGAGATCGTCCTCGGTGCGGTTGGGTGTGAGGGTGCGGTCGGACACGCGGGGGGAGTGTGTAGCGGGGGGGTGGAGTTGGGGGGAAGGGGTGAGAGTGGGTTTGGAGTTCTCGGGAGAGTTCTCAGTTATCGGAGTGTGGGAATTTGGATCATGCAGTGAGATTGCCGTTGGTCTGGGTGTGCTGGCGAGTCTCAGCCGAATCCCAGTTGCATGATTCGTGGATTCGGGATCGTGGGATGAGATGAACGGCCTTGGAGTACGTTAAGGGCCTAGTCTCGCCAAAATCTCAGTTACTGTATTTCGAGTCCGACGGATCATAGAATGAGACGAACTTAAAGTATGGGCGCTGAGGGAGGTGAATGTCGTGCGGGTTGGCGGTGTTTGCAACCCTAACCGACCAGTCTGAAACCCGGAACCGCAACTCAAACCGATGCCAGCAACCCTGACGGCACTCTCGATCAACACCACGGCCCCGCCATGGTATTGGCACGTCTGGTTCTTTGGTTTGCTGATTCTCAAGATTTTTGGTTCGTTGAACCGACGCGGAGCGCAGTAAGGTGGAAGTCAAAGCGGCGATGTTCACGACGCGTGCGGATCGCAATTCTATCAATCCGGCAAGCGTCATCGTGGCTCTGCTGCTGACTTCCTGCACGGTGCAAATGAGCCGGACACCGGGTGGCGGCATGACGGTGACGCACATGGAAGTGCGACAGCCCGGCTCGGCCCCGAGGACGATCCTACCGAGCCAGCCGGTGGCCCCGGCACCGCCTTTCACGCCCGGCAGTCTGGACGGCGTTTACTCCGGTATCGCCAGTCAGCTCGGCACCGCCGGAGGACGCTGCCTGACAGACCAGAGAGTCACCAACTTTCGCGTGTCAGGGAACACGGTGCGCTGGGGCGGCTTCCGCGGAACCATCGACAGAAACGGCGGCGTGCAGATCGTACATGGGCGGGACTGGTTATATGGTGAGTTCATCGGAACTCAGTTCAGCGGTGTGTTGGAGCGGACCGGGATTGGCGGGATTGGGAGTCGCCAGAATCCCGGCTGCTCCTACCGATTGCTGCTGCAACGCGGCTAAGTGATCGATCGCCCGCTTCTTAGTACTACAGTTGCACATTGCACCGGCGCTTTCGATGAGCCTGCGCGGCGGTGGCTTGATGCCGTCGTCTCTAGCGTGACCAAGCGAGCACGTAGCGGGTTCTGGAGATGGGCGCGAGGAGCAAGCGCGCGATGAGATAGCGGATCTCCGGCACGCTTGGCGGAGCGGTGGCGGGGATCATCACGCGGCGGTGGCGAATGGACTCCTTTCGTTCGGTTTACCGAAGGTGGATCGTCGCAACTGGGCAGAAAGCCGGGCCAGGAATCCGAGTGCGGCCATGCAGAGGGTCATATGACGGTGCCACCCGTGCCAGGAGCGCGCTTCACAGTGATCGAGGCCCAATTCTTCCTTGGCACGCTGGAAGCATTCCTCGATGGTCCAGCGCAAACCAGCGGCGCCGGCCAACTCAGCCAATCCAGTGCCGCTCGGAGCGAAGGCGAAGTAATAGGCACGCTCTTGCGGATCGCGCCGATTACGCCGGATCAGCCCCCAGCGTTCGAAGTTGCCGTCCACCACCCAGGGCAGCGCGATGCGTGCCCAATCGTAGAGGCGTAACCCTTTCGAACCCTCGCCGGCAGCATGCACCGCCCACGCTTCGGGAGGTAATATAAGTCATCCGCCATCTCTGCAGGATCGGTCTGCAGGAAGCCGTCCACCGTCACCATGCGCAGGGCATGGTTCGAGCGCACGGCGAGCATGTAGGGTTGGCCGCGCTCTTCCAGCATGCGCCGCAGCCGTGAGTCCGAGCCATACAGCGCATCGGCCAGCACCCAGGCGCAGGGGACACCGGCATCGAGAGCAGCAGCGATCAGCTCGCAGGCGATCCGCGGCTTTGTCGCGAACGCGACGGCTTCAGGAACCTGCACGCGACGGCGGCGCTCCTGATCGCCCGCCCAGGCATCGGGGAGATAGAGCATCGGGGAGATAGAGCCTGCGGTCGATCAACGCCTGGCCGAACCGGCTTGCATAAGCCAGAAAGACACCGATCTGGCAGTTCTCGATCCTGCCAGCCGTTCCGGAATATTGCCGCGCCACGCCGACCGAGTGTTCGCCCTTCTTGAGAAATCCGGTCTCGTCCACAACCAACACGGCGGACGGATCACCGAGCGACGCAACAGCTTCCCTTCGCACGCGATCACGCAAAGCCTCGGCATCCCATGAGCTGCGACCAAGCAGCGATTGCATCCGATAGGGCCGGCTCAGCCCCGCCTGCTCCGCCATTTGCCAACCTGTCTTGCGCGAAATGCCGGACAGCAGGCCATCAATGAACGCTCCTGCCGACGCAGCTACATCCGAGCGGCGGAAGACCGGCGCCAGACGATTCTTCAGCGCCGTCAGTTCTTCTTCCCACGCCAAGGCAGATCCCGACCAGACTGCAACCGGCATGCCTGTTCTCCCGACTTGCCGGACCAGCGAATCAACCATTCAACCGATTCGCAACTGTAGTATTAGAGCAGGTTTCGCCTGACTGTCGTCAGCGAAACCCGCTGTAACGCCTCGTTCGCGATCAGATTCACGCGCTCCTGGAACCGCAAGCGGCTCCAATCAAGCGCGATCTGCTCTAGTATATCCAGTATATCAGCGGGCTCGGCTGCTCCGGTCGTATGATCCGGCATGGGCGAGCGCGCCGGGAGAGGCGGGCCTAATCGCAGGAACGTGATCCATCGCGCTCGGGGCGTTGTTTCAAACTGTTGCACGCTGTTCGCGGTTGGAAAGGAAACGCAATGCCTCTTCCGGGATTCACGGCGGACCGCGTGCCGGGCGCGGGCGAGGGCACTTACCGTGCTGCCTTCCTGCCATGGGCGGCGGGGGCTGTCGTCCCACAATTGCCGATAGGTCCGGTGGGCGGCGGGGGAGGAAGTTGCTGCTGCGTTGATTTCAACTGGGGCTGGTTCGGCGGGGGAATTACCGTGTCGATGGCCAGCGTGGTGCCCGCCGGGCCGCCGGTGAATATCGGTCCGTTCCGGGTGCAATGTACGGACTGCCCCTCGGGTGATGACGATTGCCAATGTTCCTGCATGTCCGGCGGGGTGCCCTGTGCGCAACGGGGAAACGTAACGGTCTGCGAGCCAGGATAATGGCGCCGAACGGCGCCAGCGGTTTGCCCCGCCATTTACCCCTGGGGCGCGCGGGCCTTTCGGCGCTGATGCACCTGAGTGCCGGGTGCGCCGATGTCCTGGTCGGGGTCATTGACGGGCCGGTGCAAACGGAACTGGCGGAATTTAGCGAGGTGCGGTTCCGTTCGGCGGGCCAGCAAGCGCCGGTCTTCGATCCGCACGATCCAGCGAGTGTTCATGCCACGCTGGTGACAAGCCTGCTGGCCGCGCGACGCGACGGCGAGCCGTCCGGCATTTGCCCCGGATGCAGCTTTATCCTCCACCCGATCTTCGAGCCCGGGATAGTGCCGCGGGCGACACCGGCACAGCTTGCACGCGCCATCGAAGCGACCGTGAATGCGGGCGCACGTGTGATCAATATGAGTTTGGCGCTGCTGCCCGGAACGACGCAGGGCCTTGAGATGCTCGTTGAGTTGCTGGATGCGGCGCGGCGGCGCGGTGTCGTCATTGTCGCGGCGGCCGGGAACCAGGCCCGCATCGGTCATTCGCTGGTTGCCGGTCATCCCGCCGTTATCCCGGTTACGGCCAGTGATGTCCGCGGCGGGCCGACGGCCGAGACGAATCTCGGGCGCTCCATCGGCCAGCGCGGTGTCAGCGCGCCGGGCGAGCACATTGTCGGTCTGCGCCCGGACGGCACGCGCGCCGTATTTGGCGGCACGAGCGCGGCCGCGCCCTTCGTCACGGGCGCGATAGCACTGCTTTATTCGCTGCTGCCCGATCTCGACCGGGAGCGCCTGATTTGGTCGCTGACGCGTGCCCGCCGGGGACGAGGCGGCTTGGTGCCGGCGCCACTCGATGGCTGGGCGGCTTACCAGATGCTCACAGGTGAAAGGATGCACGCGGCATGAAGGGGGGCGGCATGAAGGCGGATGAGCCGGGCAAGAGGCCGGGCCCTCCGCACCTGCGGCTGCCTGGCTTCGTGCGCGAGGAGGCGATCGGGCTTGGCGACGTGATCTCCCGCACGGCCGCGGCGATCGGCGTGCGGCCGTGCGGCGGGTGCGTTCGCCGGGCCGAGGCGTTGAACCGCTGGATGACGGTTGGCCGCAAGATGCAAAAATAGATGGAGGAGACGCGAGCGATGCAGATTCCCGGATTTTCCGCGCACCACGCGATCGGACCGGCACAGACCCGTGGCGGGACTGCACTGCCGACCCGCGCGGCCGGCGTGAGTCCCGCTTTGGGCATTGGTTGGGGCTCGGTCAATTCCGGCCTGTTCTGGGCGTGCTTTCGGAACTGCTACGACCGCTGCGTCGAATCGGAGCCCGGCCTTTGCTTCGACCCTTGCTATTGGATCTGCAACTGGAATCCGACCGTCGTCTTTGCACGCTGATTATCGGATTGAGGAGGCCTGTGTGTCCGAAGCCGCTGCGCCCCTGGTTGATAGCGAAGCGAGGCCCGTTGAGACTGTGCCGCTCAATCGGGACATAGCGCCGCACGAAACGTCGTACGTCTATGCGATCGGCCGCGTCGTTCCGCGATTCCCGAGCCCGGGCGTTGAGAAGGAAGCGCTGCAGGCCATGGGCCGCGGCGACACTGCCGGCCTGACGGACCGGGAGGCACTGCACAAGCTGCTTTCAGAGCGCCGCCATCGCTATCTCGCACGCAACATCTGCTACGTGTTCGCGATCGAGGGGATGGAGACGTATATCCTTCAACCGCGCGATCCGGCCGATTTCGAGCTGCTGATTGAGGCGATCCGCCCAGTGCCACGCCCGACCGACATCGACGTGGTGATCGGCATTCGCGGGCCGTTGGCACCGCCTGAGATGTGCAATGGGCTGGTCGTGCCGGTGGTGCTGTTCGATAATCTTTATTCGTTCGACCTTGACGTGCTAGTTGGCGCGCTGCCCCGGCCTTCCGATGTGCCGGCCGAGCGGTTCACCCCGGCGGCGGAGGAATTGCTCGCCCGCATCATGCAAGCGAGCGACAATGCCGGCGCGACGGACGAGGACCGGGCGCTCAATTATCTCGCGGTGCGGTACGCGCAAATCTACGGCAGTGCGGCGGAAGAGTTCGCTCGCGGCGCGGCACTCACCAGCATAAGCACGCAGCCGTCCCGCTTGAGCAGCACACGGCGGATCGTGGATGTGGTGTTTACGTTCACGAACCGCACCACGGACGTCGCGAGCCGCTGGTTCGTGCGGGTGGATGTGACGGAGCAGTTCCCATTCTTGGTGAGCAAGCTTGCGCCTTACGTGGCGCGGTAGGGCTGGTTCGGGACGCCCTGTCCGCCGCGGGGCCGCTGCGTGTCGTCTGAAACGGGGCAGGGCTGAGTCGTCAGTGAGCCGTTAACCTTCCTGGCGTACCTGTGACCGTAGGGAAACGGTCGGCAGGGCCATGAGCAGCAACGGAACGACACTTGACGTCACGCTAAGCACGCAACTGCAGAACGAGCTGGGGTCTGCCGGCGTGTACGCCTACGCCGTGGTGTTTGATTACGCGGGCGGAAATACGGCGATCGAGCCGGTCACGACGCTGGTCAACAACGGAACGGTGGTGAGCGGCGGGAGTTACGAGATCCCGTTGACCGACGGGTCCGATACGCTGGACAGCGGCAAAGTCTATTTCGTCGTCCAGAGCATCGATTCGAGCGACACATCCACGCTGGCGAGCGACATCACGTCGGAATCCTTCATCAATCCGGGGAATGCGAGCGGAACCGCGGATTTCGGCTATGACAGTGTCGAGGTGACGCTGGACGGTACGTCGACGGATGCGGCGAACCTGACCGCGGTGAACGGGTTCGGCCTGCCGATGGGGCTGTCGGTCGATTACGACAACGGGTCGAGCGCGAGCGTGGGGTATGCGGTCGACGGGTCAAGCATCGTCGGCAGTATCGCGAGCAGCGGGACCAACAGTACCGCGACGTTTGCGACGGGGCCGCTCGCGGGCGATTTCCGCATCTCGACGTCGCCTGTTGAGGCCAACAACGTCAATACCGGGACGGTGAGCACCGGCGGTGCATACCCCGAGTTCGGCATGGCTGCCCTATATCGAGGCGCTGACATCGGTTGCGAACGGTATTATCATCAGCGGCCAGTATAACGGGGCGGCGGATAGCGAGGGCAACTGGCACAATGGCGGGTATTATGCCTACCAGGTGGAATGGTCCGGCGGCGCATATTGGCTGGTGCCGGTTTCGGGAACGCTCGGTGTCAGCCAGATCCAGGGTGACATCAAACTAACGCCGGAGCAGATCGCGGAGAATATCTACTCGCAGACCGGTACGGTCGATATTTACAACAGCATGACGGACGCCACCCCGGCGTTCACCGTCAATATCGGCGACAATACGCAATGGGGTGCGGTGCTGGCGCAGTTCCTGACCGGCTTCACCGGCGGGTATTACGGTGAGGCAGGAACGCCGCTGAACGGGCAGGCAGGCGGGACCGTCTCGCTCGACCAGAGCTACAACTGGGACCCGACGTATGCGTTTGGGAATGACGGGAGCAATACCCTCGGGTTGAGCGGCGATCAGGTTTACGACCCGTATTCGCAGATCTTCTTCGACCATTCGAACTCCTACGGCTCGCCGTATTCCGACGCATTGATGAGCCAGTATACGGATGGCGGGCCACTGCTGACGGTCGCGCAACCGGATTCGTCAACGGATGTAAGCGCGATCAATGTGACGCTGTACGCCGATGGGGAGACGCCGTCGGGCTATACGACGCCCTCGATCCTGAATTATATCGCGCCGGCGGGAACGGCCTACGCGACGCCGACGACGACCACGTCGGGCGCCAATGTCGAGTTCAATTTCTACTCGGCCGTGGCGGACAATGAAGGGATCAGCCTCAGTCAGGATGCGACGATCACACTGAGCGTGCTGACAGATGATACCGGCAGCGTGCCGAGCTGGGCGACGGTCACGTTCGATGGCTCGGCGGTGACGGATGGCGCCGGGCTCTGGCAGCAGTGGACGATCACGAGCAACGGAAGCGGCGGATATGATGCAACGCCGTTTTTGAACGACGGCACGGCGCAGGCTCTGCCCACGGGATCGATGCTGCTGCTGGGGTTTCCGACGGCGCTGAGCGGCGTGTCCTGGTACGAGATCACGGTGGGGTCGGGGGCGGACGCCAAGACATACAACATGTATGTCACGACCGGGGATAACGGGCTGTTCGAGAATCCGGCGTATAGCGGGCAGTCCGGCGCGCTGGCGATCGATGGATTGGGGTCGATCGCGCCACAAGCGTCCGCGGCGCAATATATCCCGACCTTCACGGTTGATTTCGCCAAGGGCGACACGGTTACGTACGATCCGAGTCAAGTCGTGGAGGTGACGGGCTCAATCGTCTCGAACGGGACAGTGCCGTGGAATAATTTCCCGACAATCGCACCGACAGCGCCGGTGGTGGGGACAATCGATGGCAGCGGGACGTTCACGGCGTCCGCCGGACAGGTCAACGAAGATTCGAACACGATCACCGTCACGACGGACGGAATCTTCCATTTCGGCTGGACGGGGGTGAACCCGGCGTCGGGCACGGTGAATTCAAACGGGACGGTGGTGGGCTGGGTCAACGATTATACGAACAAGACGAATGCGGGGGATTTTGCGGTCATTAGCCTGACCAACACGCTGGGAGCGACGACGACGATCACCGCTCAGGTCGATCTGGATGGCCAATGGCAGACGACATCCGGTGTGGACCTGGGCAACGGCACCTATACCGTGACGATGCAGGACTATGTGCCGAGCACGAGCGGCCCGACGGTACCCGGTTCGCCGGTAACGGCAGTGAGTGATTCACTGGTGATGACGGTCGATGACGGCAGCAACCCGAACGCGGATAATGTAATCGTTGTGGTGCCGTGCTTTCGGCGGGGGACGCGCCTGGCGACAGCGAACGGGATGGTCGCGGTGGAGGCGCTGCGGGTGGGCGATCGGGTGACGACGCTTGGAGGCGAGGCGCGGATAATATGGATCGGACATCGGGCGGTGTATTGTACCCGGCATGCACGACCCAAGGCGGTGTGGCCGGTGAGGGTCTCGGCCGGTGCGTTCGGGGCAGGGGCGCCGGCACGGGATGTGTATCTGTCACCGGATCACGCGGTGTACGCGGACGAGGTTCTGGTGCCGGTGAAATATCTGATCAACGGATCGAACATCATTCAGGTGCCCGTGGCACAGGTGGAGTATTTCCATGTGGAACTGGAACGGCACGATGTGATTCTGGCGGAAGGACTGCCGGTGGAGAGTTACCTCGATACGGGGGACCGTGCATCGTTCGGGTGCGACACTGGCGTGGTCGCGCTCCATCCGGCGTGGGGTACCGAGGCGCGTGATGTAACGCTGGCGATGGAGGCGGCGGGGTACGCACCGTTGCACGTGGCAGGCCCCGTGGTGGAGGCGCTGCGGGCACGACTGTGTGGTGGCGACAGTCCATTGAGGCGCGCCATGTGACGCGACCCACGCTGATGTCGGGGCAGAGTCTGCACCAAGCGCCTGAGTGATCCCGCTGTTTGCGTTAGCGTCATGGTCGTGCCTACACAGGGGGCCGAATCGACTCTCGTGATCGGCCTGACAGAGGCTACGTTCCCCAAAGGCAATCGTCATGGACCATTTCATCCCCCCCGACGCGGTTCACCTTTCCCAGGTGATGACGGAGGCAGCGGCGCCTGCTTTCGTTCTTGGCGCGGTTGCGGCGTTCATCTCCATTCTACTTGGTCGTCTGAATGCTGTCGTCGATCGCATTCGCAATCTGAATGCCATTCCTGACAACGACAGCAATCGTATCCATCTGAAGGCCGACGTGTTGCGCCTGCGACGATGCGCCCAGCTTCTGAGAAGCGCGACGCTTTTGGCGCTGGCGAGTGGGATCTCCACATCGATGTTGCTCTTGGTGGCTTTTTCGAGCGCCTTACTCAGGCTGCAGCATGTCTACGGTGCTGCCCTGCTTTTTGTTGTGGCGATCATCTTCCTTGCCGCGGCGCTTTTCAGGTTCGCTCAGGAAGTGATGCTTGGGGTGAGCGAGGCCGATCACTACGGGTGAGTTTCGCGGCAGAACGAGGCGTGCGATATAAACTGGCGGGAGGCGCTTGGATGATTCGAATTACTTGCGGTGAGTATGTGTTTAGTGCCCGGTTCGAGGACGCGGCTCCGAAGACAGTGGGGGCGTTCCGGCGGATGCTGCCGTATCGGGAGTTGCTGATTCATGTTCGCTGGAGCGGTGAGGCCTGCTGGATTCCGATGGGAGACTTCGAGGTTGGCGTAGGGCCGGAAAACGCGACCAGCTATCCGGCACCTGGGCACGTCATTCTGTATCCGGGTGGGGTGAGCGAGACGGAGATCCTGATCGCGTACGGTCCGTGCTGTTTTGCGAGCAAGGCGGGCCAGCTTGCCGGCAACCACTTCCTGACGATTTCCGAGGGCCTCGCGGATCTGGCGACTCTGGGGCGGCTGACGCTTCGGAAAGGCGAACAGCCAATCGTGTTCGAGGCGGTGTAGGCAGGGGCGCGGCGACCCAAGCCGCGTTGCTAGCGGCCTATATCCCGTCGGCTGGGCGCGCGGCGGAGAATGATGTGGACCGGCACGTCCGGATGGTGCTCATCGCTGAGAACGGAGATGACGATCCGGTCAAGCCAGGCATTGCGCGCCAGGGTTTCGATCTCCGCCTGATGGCTGAAGTAGGTGCGCTCGTGGCCGTGTTCGGTGAGAAGGTGGAAGCCTTCGAAGTCCCCGAACCGGTCGTAGATAACGCCCGTGACTTTGCCGGTGTTGCGGTGCTCGTGACGATGCTCTTCGCCACCACCCTTGCCGGGGCCAAGCTCCGGCGGGCCGTTGTATCCCCAAGGTGACGGTTCGATCGTGATCGGGTTGCGGCCGAGCCCGCTGATTCGTCCGGCGATGTAGCCGAGGTAGCGTTCGAGGACTGGGATCCATCGGTCCGAGGGCGGCATCTGCGACAGGCGCCACTTGAGGATCGAGTAAATGTTCTCCTCAGCCGGCAGCATGACCTTTGCGGTCGTCACTGGAATGCGGACGGCGAAACTGCCGACGATGTAGCGCCAGTTGCGCATCACCGGGGCTGCAGCGGCGGGGGCTGCCCGCGCTTGCGCGCCGTGCGGGGCCTGATCCTGGAGCTGTGGTGGAGGCGGAGGTGGTGGCGGTGGGGGTGCGCCGGCTTCCGTCGAGATGCGCCGGACCAGGATCGTGTATGCCTGACCCGCGCTGACGCCTGGCGGAAGCTGCACGCTGAACAGTCCGGCATAGTTGCTGCTGCCGCCGGTCGGGATCGGCACACAGGTAATGCCGCGTGGAACCGTGCAGGTGATGGTGTGAGCGTCGGAGGCCGAGAGCTGATGGGTTGAATAGAATTTATCGGCCAGCGTCAGCACGTCCGATGAGGCGACTGCCGGCCAGTAGATGCTCGCCTGCGAACCGGCCGGCGTGTTGCCCCAGTCGATCATCAGTTCGTCCGGATAGTCTTCCAGCGGCCCAGTGCCCGGCGCCGGACTTGGCCGTACGTCGAAGGTCTGCGGCACGAGGTGTGTGGAAGCAGGTCCCGGATTATCCGAATAGGTAATCTGGAGATTCCGCTGGGCGAAATTATCCGACCACTCCGGACCGAGGACGATGCCCGGACCTGTCGGATAAGGCGCGTCGTCATAGACAAGCTGCGCCACAATGCAGTTGTGGGTGCTGGGCAGCAGCGCCTGAACGGCCTGCTTGCCGCTGCTGGTGGTGATGGTGTTGCCGGTCGGATAGATGTTCAGATAGCAGCCGTAATAGGCGTAGCTCTCGCCGCTGCTGTCGATACTCACGGGCTGATTGTTGATGCTGTTGCCCGAATAGTCGGTGTTGACGCCGAAATCCGAGTTGGACTCGTAGTTGCCGGTGGCGAAGAACGGGATTGTCACATTGCCGACGCCGAGCTGCGGTGCAAGCGGCTGACCGTCGGCGTCGGACGTCGAGGGATAGGTCAGGGGTTGGTAATCGGTGTCGCTGGTCTGCGCCGCGAACAGGCGGAACAGCACGCGCACGTTACCGTTTGTGGTGGTGCTCGGCGTTCCGCTTACGCGTACCCGCGCGACGGCGAAGTTGTAATTGGCGAATGGCTTGTTGCCGGAGGGATTGGACGGGTCGAGCTGTGTCGGCGTGACCGAGGAGTTGCCGCTGAGTGCGTCTGTCTGATCGGGGAACTTGCTGAAGGCATCGGTTCCGGTGGCGCCGTAGGTGGAATTGAGATGCTGGAGCAGTGTTTGGATGTAGGTGTAGGCGGCGCTGGTGTCCCAGTTGTGATGGTCGGAGTCGCTGAGGGCGATGCCGTCGATCGGCGCGCTTTGCGCGGGGATGCCGGGGCATACAGTGAAGACCCGCAAGTCCTGACTGAGATAGAAATACCCATTGTTGGCGAAGTTCGCGAAGTACGGATCGGCGCCCTGCTCCAGGATCAGGGTGGTTTCGGCGGCTGGCAGAAGCTGGCCGGCAATGCTGAACGATGGGGCGATCAGCAGAGCTCCAAGGGAAACGGGCGGATTCTGCGAATTGGGGAAGATGCCGCCATCAGCCTGATCCTGGGCCGCGGTTGAGGTGAATTGCACGGAGCAGGGGAAAAAGATTCGCTGGGGTGTGTTGGGTTGACCGGCGATTTCGGGTTGTGGAGTCCCGACTGTGACTGTGATTCCCGAGACGGAGGAGATCACGCTGGGATTGACACTGGCTGCAGTGACGGCGTTGGGCGTGTAGCCCTCCAGCACAAGCCACATCGGCGTCGGGTTGGAATAGGTCAGATTGATTTTGACTTCGTCGAGTCCGTAGGAGCCTTTGTTGACCTGGAAATAGAAGGTGGTGTTGTAGAGCAGGGAGGATATGCCGTTGAGCAGCTTGGTGCCGTCGATGCTGCCGAGACCGGTGCAGGCGTCCCAGCCGGTGGTGGCTTTGAAGAACGCCGGATCGGCGGTGCTGCCGGTGTAGCTGGGGATGGTCAGTTTGACATTGGCTGGTGTGGTGTGCGGATCGTTGTCGCCGGTGGTGATGTCGTTGAACGCAACATCCTTCAGTGTATAGAGGACGTCGTTGAGCGCGCCGAGCTGCCTGCCGAGTGCGCTGCGCAACAGTGCCGCCAGACCGGCGTAGAAGGGCGCAACGCAGCTCGTGCCGACATAGGTGTAACTCAGGCCGTTGACGAAGAAACCTGAGTAGGCGACGTGGCCGGCGACATCCGGGACGCCTCGGCCGTTGTGATTGGTACCGGCGGAATCGGTCGCGCCGGTAATGCCAGCGGCGGTCTGGTAGGCGGGGGCGGAGAAGGTGGCGCTGACGCCGCCGCCGGTCGAGCCGAAGTTGTTGTTCGTCTGGGTGGGGGTTTGGAAATCGCCGCCGAAGTTGGAGGTCGTGGAGTAGGCGTCGCTCCAAGCGTTCTCGGCGGAGGTACCCTTCACGGTTCCTCCGCAGGCGGTGACCGACGGATCGGTGCCCGGGTAGGAGACGTGCATGTTCGCGTCGGGCGCGGATGGGCTTGTCCCAGTGAGCGGGAACCAGTTTCCCGAACCCCAGTCGCCGATCGCGTAAAAGACGTTGATACCCACGCCGGCGAGTGCGGTTAGAAGCTGATTCGCCTGATAGACGAAGGAGCTGGTATCGCTCAGCTTGCCGACGCCAGTATAGGCGGACGTGCCGTTTGCATCGTCCCCGATGTTGGGCAGGAAGCTCATTGTCACGATGGTGGGTTGGTTCTCGCCGGGATCGGGAAGCAGGACGCGGTTGAAGAATTCGAGAAAGCCGTTCTCACTGCCTTCGGTGAAATAGACATTGATGGTTGCGCCCTGGGCGATGCCGGCGGACGTCGAGATATCCTGTGTGAGTTCGAGGATCGCATTGTTGGCGGTGCTGGTACTGGTGACGCTGGTGACCTGCGACTGGCTGTTCTGATATGTCGTCGTGCCGATGGTGATGTTGATGTTATTGATGGCTGCCGGCTGGGTGGTGAAGCCGGCGGGCAGGCCGTTGATGTAGCTGCTGATGTCGCTGGGGAGATAGCACGGCGGTGTGCCCGGCGATCCTTGCGGCTGGGGTGCGATGACGCCGATCGTTTGATCGGATGCGGTGAGCTGGGGGAAGTTGTATGACTGCGCGACTTTCGGGCCGAGCGGGTATCCGGCGCCGGATGGGTCGCCCGCTGCGCCCGCCGGATGTCCGAGATGGCGATTGTCGAGGCCAAAGGCTGCGGTGACGACGCCGGCGAGTTCGGTGGGGAGCTGAACCTGGCCATCGAAGCCGCGGTGAATGCGGTGGCCGCTCTTGGCGGTGGGACGGCCGGGGACGATCGGTGCTGTCGGATCTTCGTAGTGGTGCAGCTCGATCCCGAAGAGTTTCTGGATCTGTGCGGCTGATCCCTGGAGCGAAACGGTGCGGCGACCTGGGTGGCTGCGCAGCACGGTCAAGCCATTGGCGCGGGCGTGTTTCTCGACAGCGTCGATATCGGATTGTTGGGCGCCATAGGTTCGCGCGTATTCGTCGGGCGTGAGGAATTTCCGCTCGCGAATGGGTATCGCGTGCCAATGGTCCATGTCGGGAAGCGGTGGGGCGCCTGGTTTGCGGCGGACGATGAGGGTGAAATCGACCGGTTCGTTATCGGCGAGGGGCCGCACATGGGCGTGGCTGGCGGGTCTTGGCCGTTCGCTGCCGGGCAGGCGCGGAGAAGCGGGCGGGCGTCGTGTTGTTGGGGCGGCCATAGAGTTTCCTCCAGCTCCGAGTCTTTGTCTCGGTCCTGGCCGTTCCCGGAACGGTCGGGTCGTTCAGGTGATTCGGCGTTTGGTGTTGGCGGCCGCTTCCCAGGAAGCGATGAACAGGAAGCTCGCTGTTCCGCCCGGGCATTTGTATCTTACAGTTGCCGTCCGTCAAAGTTACAATTTAGATGCCCGCGGGCGATCCGTTTTCCGCCGCCGCGCCGCGTATCGTCGCGATCAGATCGTTGCGTGCCTTCGCTGCGTGGCCGGCGGCGATTGCCGCCGCGCTCTCCGCGTCCCGTTCCCGAAATGCCGAAATCAACGCCCGATGGTCGGATATGACTCCGGGTAGGCGCGCACTGTCGAAGCCGTACATGCGCCGGAACGCACGCAGCACTTCCTGATTGCGGTTGACGATGTCCGCGGCGTCCGGATTGCCCGAATGCTCGCCGATGATCTCATGAAATCGCTGGTTGATTGCGGAAATTGCGTCGTGATCCAGGCGGTTCGCCGCTTCCTCAAATTGTTCTTCCGCCAGTGTCAGCGCGTCGATCATCGCCGCCGCCTCGGCACGCTCAGCGGCGCGCCGCGCCAGCAGCGATTCCAGCGGAATCACGACGTCGTAAATATTTGCCGCGGTTTGCAGATCGACCGAACGAACCGACGCGCCCCGATTCCGCGCGATCGTGACCAGCCGGTCGCCTTCCAACTGCACCAAGGCCTTACGCACCGGCATGTGGCCAACCGAGAACCGCCGCGCGATCTCATCGATCTTCAGCCGGCTACCGAAGGCATACTCACCGCGCAGGATGGCGTGCCGCAACGCCACGTAGATATCCGGTTCCTGTACGTCCCCCATCTCGTGCTCCGGCAACCTTTTCATTCTATGACAAAGAGTGGATACGATCAAATATGCCTTGGTAGCCGGGGGGCTGCGGCGGACTTTACCGGCGTTCGTTGACAGGGGGCGGGAAATCCGATCAAATCCTGCGCAAAGGGGGCGGATCAACCGCCATCATCAGGAAACGGGCCATGCATCCAATTACCCGGCGCGCGTGTCTGGAAAGCTTCCTTGCCTCGACGGCGAGCATTACCCTCGCGCGTGGTGCCTTTGCACAAAATTCCGAGGACAACTCGGTCGCCCGAACCGACACTTTGATCGCAACCGGTCAGCCCTCCGGTGGGGCGCCCACCTTCACGCAATATAACGATTTCAATCCGCTGCATCCGGGGCTGGACCTGCGCTCCAGCATCGCTTTCGTGCTCGAACCGCTGTTCTTTTACAGCGTCCTTGCCGACAAGATGATCCCGTGGCTCGCCGAGAGCTACGAATACGGCCAGGATTACACGCAGATCACTGTGCATCTGCGCCAGGGCGTGACCTGGAACGACGGTACGCCGTTCGGCCCCGATGACGTGATCAACACGCTCGACATGCTGCGCAAGAACGGTCAGGGCAAGGGCGATCAGCTCTACGCGTCGCAAATGGCGCGCGACATCAAGGATCTTGTGCGCGTCGACGATCGCACGGTGCGGATCGAGTTGACGCATCGCGATCCGCGCTGGTTCTTCACCTTCCTGACGGTTCGCTTCACCGAAGGCCTGTTCATTCTGCCGAAGCACATCTACGCGGCAACCAATCCGAACGATCTCGCCGGCTTCACTGCCATGACGCCCGGACCGGAGGGGCCCGTCGGCACGGGCGCGTTCAAGATCACCAGCATGACGCCGGAGCGCATCGTTCTTGATCGGCGGGACGACTGGTGGGGCATCAAGACCGGATTTCATCCGCCAGCGGCGATGAAGCGTGTCATCTTCGTGCCGTTCACCACGCATGAGCAGGCGGCGCAGCTGATCGCGAATGATAGTGTCGATACGATTCTGGAAGCGCATGTCCCGGTCATGAAGAGCCTGCTCGCGCGCTATCCGAAGAAGATCACCACATTCTCGGGCGACAAACCGCCCTACGGCAACATCGACTGGTGGCAGACGTCGTTGTTTTTCAATCACGCGCAGACGCAGTTCCAGGATGTGCGGATCCGCCGTGCGATCAGCCTGTATGTGAATCGCAAGCAGGCGGTGGATTATGCCTATCAGGGGGCGGCGGCGATCTACGGCATGATCTATCCCTACTATCCGCGACTGAAGATCTACTTCGAGGATATGGCGCCCACCATCAAGAAGCTCCGCATCATCGATTACGATGCCTCGGCCGCTGATGCGTTGATGAAAGAGGCGGGCGCGGCCAAGGATGGCTCAGGCATCTGGACCTTGAACGGTCAGCAGATCGGCGGCGATCTGTATTATCCCGTGTCACTGGATGCCATCGCGCCGATCATCGCCGAACAACTGCGTCGTGCCGGCTTCAAGGTCGCGCCCAACACCCAGCCCGGCTATCGCAATACCATCTATTACGGCCGCGCTGCCTGGTGGCTTTGGGGTCATGGCGCCTCGGTCAACGATCCGTATCAGACCCTGGCGCTGTATCATAAGCGCGTCTGGCGGCCGGTCGGGGAAAACATCTTCTGGCCTTCCCGCTGGCGTAATGACCAGTTCAGCGACCTGGTGGACAAGATCGAGGCGCTGGCCCCCGACGATCCCGGCGTGCGCCCCCTGGTGGATCAGGCACTGACGATCTGGATGACCGATCAGGTGGCCGCCCCGATCTCCCAGTACTATCACCGCATCCCGTTCAACCTGACGTACTGGAAGAGCTGGCCGAACGAGACGGACCCGTACATCAACCCGACCTTCTGGCACAACACCGGCACCTTGATGCTGCTCGGGCTGCAAAAGGCCTAGCGTTTCGCGCCGATGCGTATCACGTGGATCGCCATCCGCCGCCTGCTGATGTTCCTGGCAGTGATCTGGGTGGCGAGCACGCTGAATTTCTTCGTCCCGCGGCTGGCGCCCGGCAATCCGATCGAAGACAAGATGCTGGCGCAGGTGGAGTACGGCGGTTCGTCGGTCGACGTGCAGGCGCTGGTCAAGGCATACAACGCCAAGTTCGGACTCGATAAACCGCTATTCGGCCAATACCTGGCTTATATGCACGATATCGTGCATTTCGATCTGGGCTATTCGATCACCGATTATCCCACGCGCGTCACCACGATCATCCTGCACGCTCTGCCCTGGACGATCGGTCTTCTTGCGACCACGACGCTGCTGGCATTCTTGCTTGGCACGCTGCTGGGTGCGCTGTCGGTCTGGCGTGGTGCGCCGCGCATCTTTCTTGGCTGCGTGCCGCTGTTCATGATCCTTTCGGCCGTGCCGTTCTATCTGTTCGGTCTTATTCTGATCTACATCTTTGCTACCGTCCTTCAGTGGCTGCCGCTTGGTGGCGGCATGGGCATTCGCGACAACCCGAGCCTGTCGCTTTCATTCGCCTGGGAGATCCTGCGGCACTCAATCCTCCCCGCCGCCTCCATCCTGTTCGCCTCGATCGGCATCTGGGCGCTGTCCATGCGCGGCATGATGGTGACGGTTCAGGGCGAGGACTACATGACCTATGCCGAGGCGCTCGGCCTGACCGGCCGCCGCCGCTTCATGCAATATGGTTTGCGCAACGCCATCCTGCCGCAGATCACGCTGCTCGCGCTTTCGCTGGGACACATTCTGTCCGGGTCGATCCTGGTGGAGCTGGTGTTCGGCTATCCCGGCGTCGGACAGCAACTGTTCCGCGCCATCCAGAACCAGGATTACTTTGTCATCTACGGCATCGTTCTCGTGCTGATTTGTGCGATCGCTATTGCGATGCTGGTGGTCGATCTGATCAACCCGCTGCTTGACCCGCGGATTCGCCATGCCGGGAGACCGGTTTGAGTGCCTCGGCTCCCGCGGCGGCCACCGCACCGGCACTGCGCCGGACACCGGTGCCGCGCATCGGCGTGTGGGGCCTCCTGCGCACTCTCCGCCGCAATCCCAGCTTCATCCTAGGCCTCACGCTGATCGCCGCGCTCATCGGCTTCTGCCTCGTCGGCCGGCTCTTCGCCACCTATAACAATGCCTTCCCGCTCTCCGCGCCGCCGTCCTTGCCCCCCAGCGCGGATTGGATCTTCGGCACCGATGCCGACGGCCGCGATCTCTTCGCTGTCATCGTCTATGGCTCCTTGCTGACGCTGAAGATTGGCGTCATTGCAGGCTGTTTGGGCCTTGGGATCGGCACGACGCTGGCCTTCATCTCCGCCTATCGCGGCGGCTGGTTCGACGTCATCCTGCGCCTCGCCGTCGATGTCCTGATCACCATCCCGACGCTTCTCGTGTTGGTGGTCATTGCTTCGGTCATCCATCGCAGCATGACGACCACCACGATGGGCATCATCATAGCGCTGCTCGCCTGGCGGGAGCCGACACGGCAGATCCGCTCTCAGGTCCTGGTGATGCGAGAGGCGCAGTATGTGAAGCTCGCCGTGCTGAACGGCGCCTCTGCTACCCGCATCATCTTCCTGGAGATGATGCCCAACCTGCTGCCCTTCCTCGGCGCCAATCTGGTCGTCGCGATCTCGCAGGCAGTGCTTGCGTCGATTGGGCTGGAGGCGCTCGGCCTCGGTTCCCCGTCCGAACCCACGCTCGGCCTGACGATCTATTGGATGATGAATGAATCCGCCTTCCTGCTTGGCATGTGGTGGTGGATCATCGAACCCATCGCCGTTCTGATCATTCTTTTCGTCGGCCTGTTTCTGCTGACCGCCGGTCTCGACGAGATCGCCAATCCACGCTTGCGGCAGGCGGAGGCGTGAGCGTGGGCCTGCAGGTGCGCGATCTGAGCGTGACCTACCGCACCGATGCAGGCCCCGTGCGCGCCGTGGATTCCGTCAGCTTCGAGGTGGCGCAGGGCGAGCGTCTCGGGTTGGTTGGGGAATCGGGCTCGGGCAAGACCACGACCGCGCTCGCCCTGATGCAGATGCTGCGGCCGCCCGGACGGTGTGAGGGCGGGAGTGCCGTCATCGAGGGGAGAGACCTGCTTGCGCTTTCGCCGGCGCAGATGCGTGAAGCCCGCCTGCGCACGATCAGCTACATCCCGCAAGGCGCGATGAACTCGCTGAACCCGGTGCATGCTGTCGAGCGCCAGATGCGCAACGCCATGCTCGATCACGGGGTCTCAGCGGGTCGCGGTGAAATGCGGCGGCTCTGCGTTGCGGCACTTGCGGGTGTCGGACTGAGTGCGGGGGTGCTTCGGCGTTATCCGCACGAACTGTCAGGCGGCATGAAGCAGCGCGTCTGCATCGCGATTGGCATGCTGTTGGGACCCAAAATCATCATCGCCGATGAACCGACCAGCGCGCTCGATGTGGTGTCGCAGCGGTTGGTGATGGAGACGCTCGGCCGCGAGCAGCAGAAGAGCAATGCCGCCTTGCTGCTGATCGGCCACGATATCGGATTAATGGCGCAGTTCGTCCATCGCCTTGCGGTCATGTACGCCGGCCGCCTGGTTGAGATCGGTACCATCCGGGAAGTCCTGACCCAGCCGCGCCACCCCTATACGCGCGCCCTGATCGGCAGCATCCCCAAATTGCGCCAGCGCGGGATGCTCAGCGGCATTCCCGGCGTTGCGCCGTCCCTGCGCCAATTGCCGCCGGGCTGTGCCTTCCATGGGCGCTGTGACGTGCATATCGATCGCTGCCTGATCGAGCGCCCGATGCTCGATGACGATCCGGGCGGCCATCACGCCGCCTGCCATCTGCGAGACGCAGCGTGACCGCGCCCCTGGTTCAGCTCGACGGTGCCGGCAAGCGATTCGGCCACGTCACCGCGCTGCAGCCGGTTACATTGAGCATCGATGAGGACAGCGCCCCCATCCTCGCCATTGCCGGCGAAAGCGGCAGCGGCAAGACAACTCTCGCGTCCCTGCTTCTCGGCTTCCTGCCTGCCAGCATGGGAGAGATCCGGTTTCGCGGTGCAAACATCGCTTCGCTCAGCCGCAGGCAACGGCTGACGTTCCGACGCGAGGTGCAGGCCGTCTTTCAGGACCCGTTCGCCGTGTACAATCTGTTCTATCGCGTGGACCACGCATTGATGGAACCGCTGCTTCTCCTGCGCCTCGCGCCATCGCGGCACCGGGCGCGGGAGATGATGGAGGCCGCCTGCGAACGCGTCGGGCTCCATCCGGAAGACACGCTCGGCCGCTTCCCGCATCAGCTGTCGGGCGGACAGCGGCAGCGCCTGATGGTCGCCCGCGCTCTGCTGCTTCGACCGAAACTGCTGATCGCGGACGAGCCCGTATCCATGATCGATGCCTCGCTGCGCGCGCTCGTGCTCGGCAGCATGCGGGAGCTAAACGCCGAGCTTGCGATCCCGATTCTCTATATCACCCACGACCTGACCACCGCTTACCACATCGCTGACACCATCATCGTGCTTTACCGCGGCACGATCGTCGAAGCGGGTGATACCGAATCCGTCATCCAGCACCCGCAGCATCCGTACACGCGTCTGCTCGTTGATTCGGTTCCGTCGCCCGATCCCGACAAGGCTTGGGGTGATGGGCGACCGCTGGGCGACACATTCACCAAGCCGGCGCCCGCGCATGCGCAGGGCTGTCCGTTCGTCGGCCGCTGCCCGGACGCCATGCCGCGCTGTGCCGAACAGTCTCCGCCGCTTTATGCGCCGAACACAGGCCAGGTCGCACGCTGCTTCCTGCACGACGGTGCGCCCCGCTTCGACGAGTCTTTGCTCAGCGATCTGCTGCGCTTTCGCACTTCATCATCCAAGGAGAGACCAAGTTGAAAATCACCGGAGTTCGCACACTGACCGTCGCGGCCCCGCCGCATCGCAACTGGGTCTTCGTGAAGGTGGAGACCGATCAGCCTGGTCTGTATGGTTGGGGCGAGGGCACGCTGGAATGGAAGACGCGCGGCGTTGTCGGGACGGTCGAGGATTTCGTGCCGATCCTGGTCGGGCAGGACCCGCGCGATGTCACGCGCATCGTTGAGCTGCTGCAGCGGACCTCGTTCTGGCCGCTTGGAGTGATCGGTCTGACCGCGCTGAGCGCGGTCGAGCAGGCGTGCTGGGATATCAAGGGGAAGGATTTGGGGCAGCCGGTTTGGGCGCTGCTGGGTGGCAAGGTACGCGACCGGGTGCGCGTTTATACGCATATCGGCGCCGGCAAGGTGAAGATCAAACGCCACAGCCGCGATATTCCAAGCTACAGCGAGTCAACAAGCGAACTGCGAGAGCAGGGGTATACGGCGGTGAAAACGGGGCCGGTGCCGTATACGCATTATGATTTCGATATGCGTGAGGTGAAGCATACGGAGAAGCTGCTGCAATCGCTGCGGGACGCGGCCGGCGATGGGATGGATATTCTGCTCGACTTCCACGGCCGGCCGTTCTCGCCGCGCGCTGCGCTGGCTTATATCGATGCGTGTTCGCCGGCCCGTCCGATGTTCGTGGAGGAGCCGATCCAGCCCGGCGATCACGTTGCCATGGCGCAGATCGCGCAGCTGGCGAAATGTCCGATCGCGACCGGCGAACGCCTGATTACGCATCGGGAGTACGAGGATTTGTGCGGCCTGCACGCGGTGACGTACGTGCAGCCGGATCTGTGTCACTGCGGCGGGTTCACGGTCGGCAAGCAGATTGCGGCGACGGCGGCCACGTTCGGCATCGGTGTGTGTCCGCACAATCCGATGGGGCCGATTGCGGGTGCGGTTGGGCTGCACTTCGGCGCCGCAGTGCCGAACTTCACCATTTTGGAGGAAATCACCGGCGGGGTGCCGTGGTACGCCGATGTGGTGCAGACGCCGATCCGGCGTGTTGACGGCTATTGGGAGCTACCGACGGCGCCGGGTTTAGGTGTGGAGGTGAATGAGAAGGTCGCGGCGCAGCATCCGTTCGAGCAAGAGCAGGTGGCGTCGCTGGAGGCGGTGATGAAGCGGGACGGGACGATTGCGAATTGGTGAGTGCCCAGCTTAGCTCAAATGCTCCACGGGTTGAGCACGGCAACTCCGGTCGGCTCGAAATCGGGGAGATTGCGGGTCACGATCGTCATGCCGTGCACCATGGCGGTCGCGGCGATGTAAGCGTCCCGGTCCGGACGGGGATCCGGCACATGAAGGCTCGCACTTCGCCGGGCGACCAGGGTGTCGATCGGCAGGATGCGCTCGAAAAATTCGGGCAGAACGCGGGCTTCGAGCCAGTTGCGCAGCTTGGCCCCCTGGATTGGGTCGCGTCGTTCCAGCCGCATGATGCCGAGTTCAAGCTCCATCACAGTGATGGATGAAAGATAGAGGGAAGCGGCATCGACGTTCGAAAGCCACGCGATGACGTTTGCGTCTGCCCGACCATCACCGGCTTTACGCAGCTCCGACACCACGTTGGTGTCGAGCAGAAACATCAGCCGAAATCGGCCGGTCGCGGATCGTCGCGCAAGGGTGGGAACTCCGCGTCGATATCGGAGAGGCCGGGGATCGCCAGGGCATCAACGATGCTGCGATGTTTGCGGGTCAGTTTTCGGTAGTCCTCGATGCTGAGCAGGACATGGGCGGCCTTTCCGCGGTCCGTGATGAAAACGGGGCCGTTGGCCGCAGCCTTCTTCGCTCGACCGGTGTCCTGGTTAAATTCGCGGCTGGACAGGGTGGTGATGGTCATTCGGGCTTTCCTGCATGGGCTGCAGCGATATGTATAAATGTTGCTACAACGCGCCCGTTTGTCAATGGACGAGTTAGTTAGGTAGCCCCGCGCTGCGCCAATTCCTTCAAACTCTCCCGGATAAGGGTGTCCAGCCCGGCGTCCGGTCCCAGGCGCTCCGTCACGCGCGCCAGCACGGGCTGTGCCTCCGGCCGACGATAGCCGAGGTTCACCAGTGCGGACAGCGCGTCGTCGCTCAGCGACCGCGGGCCGGCCGCTGCGGCGACGGTGAAAGTGGAGGTTGGCGCGGCGCCGGCCTTGTCGCGCAGCTCGGTCAGGAGGCGGGCGGCGAGGCGGGCACCGACGCCGGAAGCGCGCGTGAGCGCCGTGCGGTCCTGCGCCGTGATGGCGCCGGCCAGCTCGGCCGGCGAGAGGGCAGAGAGCAAGGACAGCGCCACCCGGCCGCCGACGCCCTGCACCGTGGTCAGAAGCCGGAACCAGTCGCGCTCGGCGGGATCGATGAAGCCAAACAGGGTGATGGCGTCCTCCCGCACCTGGGTCTCGACGTGCAAATGCGTGATCTCCGGGGCGGAGGGGATGGCGGCGAGGGTGCGGGTGGAGGCGTGGACCAGGTAGCCCACGCCATGGACGTCGATGACGGCCGTGGTGTCGTCACGGGTGACCAGCAGACCGGTGAGACGGGCAATCACGCCGTGCGGGTCCAAACGAGACGGCTGGCGCGGTGGTGGGCGTGGCAGATGGCGACGGCCAGCGCGTCTGCGGCGTCGGCCCGGCGGATCGCGGCGGCGGGAAGCAGACGGCGCACCATCATCTGCACCTGCTCCTTCTCGGCGCCGCCAGTACCGACCACGGCCATTTTCACGGTCTTCGCGCCGTATTCGGCGACCGGGATGCCGGCGAGCGCCGGGGCAAGCAGCGCGATGGCGCGGGCGTAGCCGAGTTTCAGGGTCGCGGTGCCGTTTCGATTGACGTATGTTTCCTCGACAGCCGCCTCATCGGGGCGGTGGGTGACGATCAGCTCGGCCAGCGCGTGGTGGAGGGTGCGCAGGCGTTCGGGCAGGCTGGCGGCGACATCGGTGGCGATGACGCCGTCGGCAACGTGGCGGAGACGCGATCCCTGGATCTCGATCAGGCCCCAGCCGGTAAAGCGCAGCCCGGGGTCGATGCCCAGAAGGAGGGGGCCAGCAAGGGGCATGAACGACTCGGCATACTGATGGAATCGCAGTTTAGCCCGGCTTGGTGCATTGTGGGGGTAGGAGCCTGAGGGGAACCCGATGTCAGAAAAGATCAAAGGCGACGCGGGAGGGGAAGTTGCGACGACACCGGTTGTGGTAAAAAAATATGCCAACCGGCGGCTCTATAACACCGAGAGTTCGAGTTACATCACGTTGGACAATCTGGCGGAGCTGATCCGCAAGGGGCGGGATTTCGTGGTATATGACGCGAAATCGGGTGAAGACATTACCCGCAGCGTGCTGACGCAGATCATTGTGGAAGAAGAGGGCAAGGGCCGAAGCCTCCTGCCGACGACCTTCCTGCGTCAGTTGATCGGCTTCTATGGCGATCAGATGCAAGGGCTGGTGCCGCGGTTCCTGGAACAGTCAATGGCGGTGTTCATCCAGCAGCAGGAGCAGATGCGCGCGGCGATGCAGAAGACGATGGGCAACTTCTTCCCGTTCAGCAACGCGGCGCTGGAGGAAGTGGGGCGGCAGAACATGGCGATGGTGGAGCGCGCGATGAGCTTGTTCAATCCCTTCTACCGCGCGTCGAGCGAGAACGCGACTCCGGCGGCCGAGCTGGAGGCGGAGGTGGAACGGTTGCGACGGGAAAATGAGGAGTTACGCCAGCAATTGGCGAATGCTGCGCCGGTGAAGACGCCGCGGAAGGCGCCGGCGTCGTCGGATTAGGAGGCGATTATGCGGCTGCGCGACCTGGTGGTTGTTCTGGATGACTCGCCGCGGGCATCGGTACAGCTCGCGATGGCGATGGAGCTGGCGCGGCGGCACGACGCGCATCTGAGCGGCGTCTGTCCGCTCGATCTTCTCTTGCCGTCGGATATTGGGGTGTTGTTGGGCGGATATCCCGACGCGCTGGCAATGCAATACGTGACGGAACAGATGGACGCGCAATCCCGAGAGAAGGCGGATGCCATCGAGGCGCGGTTTCGCGAACAGCTGCGGGTCAATGAGGTTCGGGGCGATTGGCAGGCGGAGCGGGGCATCGTAGGCGACGTGGTGTCGACACGGCTGCGTACAGCCGATCTGGCGGTGATCGGGCAGCCCGATCCGAACGCTGCGCAGTCTGCGATGAGCCGGTATTTGCTGGAGGATGTGCTGCTGCTGGCGGGGCGGCCGGTGCTGGCGGTCCCGTATGCCGGCTCTTTCAACGCCGAGTTCCGGACGGCGATGGTGGCGTGGACGGACTCGCGCGAGGCGGCGCGGGCGCTGAACGACGCGCTGCCGTTGCTGCACGGGGCGTCAAATGTGACGGTGCTGACGGTGCAAAGAGAACGCGCGGCCGAGGAGGAGGATTTGCCGGGGGCGGACGCGGCGGAACATTTGGCACGGCATGGCATCTCGGCGACGGCGGCTCGCACGGTGACGGATGGCGGCGTGTCCGAGGCGGATGCGATCCTAAACTATGCGGCGGATATCAGCGCGGAGCTGATCGTGTGCGGGTGCTACGGGCATTCGCGAGCGCGGGAGCTGATCCTGGGCGGCGTGAGCCGAGGATTGCTCGAGCACATGACCGTGCCGGTCCTGATGTCTCACTGAGGACGGCGATGGAGATTCGGCCTGCAACGGACGGAGACCTGCCCGAGATCCAGTCCATCTACGCGCATCACGTGCTGACTGGGACGGGTACTTTCGAGGAGGTGCCGCCTTCTCTGGAAGAGATGGCGGAGCGGTTTGAGAAAGTGCGCGCGCAAGATTTGGCGTGGCTGGTGGCGGCCGACGCGACAGGCGTGCTGGGCTATGCGTATTACACGCAGTTCCGGGACCGCTCGGCGTACCGGTTCACCGTGGAGAACAGCATCTATGTGCGCGACGACGTGCGCGGTCAGGGCGTTGGAAAGGCTCTGGTGGCGCGGTTGATCGAGGAAGCGGAAGCACAGGGATTTCGGCAGATGATCGCGGTGATCGGGGATTCGGAGAATGTCGGCTCGATCGGCGTGCACGCGACGCTGGGGTTTCACATGGTCGGGACGATGCGCGCGGTGGGGGTGAAGTTCGGCCGCTGGCTGGATGTGGTGACGATGCAGCGGGCACTGGGGAGCGGGAGCGAGGCGCCGGGGGCTAAGTGATGGCGGGATTTCCGCCGCAGCGCTATTTCAGGCTGCAGGCGAACGAATGTGGCCGGCGTGATGATCGGGATGTCCCGGAACCGCGAGAGAACCAGCAAATCCTGATCACCGGAGACAATGAGATTTGCGCGGCCGTTGATGGCGAGTTCGAGAAATTTGTCGTCAGTGGGATCACGACACAGGGCAATCCGTTCGGCGATTGCTATGGCTTCCGCAGCTAAGAGAAGGCGGCGTATTCCGTCCATATATCCGGTAGGAATACGCTTGGCGATGTAAGGTCGTCGAAAAACCTCGAGGAGCTGACGTTCCGTCGCGTCGCTTTTGAGGAGTCCGCCGCGATGATCGATCCAGCGGACAACACTGGCGGGCCATGATTCCTGTTTGAGTGCTGCACTGACAAAAACGTTCGTATCGACGACGAGCCTCATTCAATATCAGACTCGATTTCCTTCTGCGCCAGCTTGATGAGGCGGTCGATGGCGTCGTCCGTAAGACCTTCGCGGATTATCTGGGGCCGCGCATCGCGGCGCGCGTTCGCAATCCAGTCGTCTGGTTCGATCGCAACCACGACGCGCTGATCCGGCGCGATGCCGCGTCGGGTGAGTTCGGCGGTCACCTGACCGGCCGTGCTCTCGATGAATTCGGGCGTAGCACTCTTTTTCATGCGTATAGACCTATGTGCTGTCGGGCCGACTTTCCAGGAATAGCGACGCGGAGGGCAGCCCAGCATCGATCCATGTTCCCGGTACGTTCCGGCGTTGCTGGGGCGCAGGGTGAGGAACCGGCCGGGAATAACCGCCGAGGTGCGTGTCGACCGGCGCTCCTGCCGTCACGCGCCGATTTGCCGAAGCCAATCCTGCAGATTGTAGTAGTTGGAGATGCGGGCGATGCGCCCTTGCCGTATCGAGAAAAAGCCACCCGCGGGCAGCACATAAGTCTGACCTTTCGCCGGCGGCAGATCCCCATCGGTCGTGAGATATGTCCCGTGCACCACGAACTCCGCCGCGGCCCGTTCGCCTGAAGGCTCCGTCAGCACGACGATGTCGCGCAGTTCCTCTCGGTAGCAATGCTCCATGTGCGCCAGAAAGCGACGGAAGGGTTCACGCCCGATCTCACACCCTCCCTGGTTGATATCATGCGCAACGTCCACGGTGAGCAGCGCCACCATCCCGGCCCAGTCGCCGCGATTGAATGCCTCATAATACGTCCGGACCAACCCGACCGCCTGCTTGCTCATGTCCTCTCCCTTGCAGGCAGCCGCACAACCGGACTTTCGGCGGGCCAGTTCGCCCAGTCCTGGAAGTTGCGCACCGCTCCGTTCTTTCGCACCGTATCAAGCGAAGCGAGATCGAGGTCGGCGAACACCCACATGCCGCGATCCGCTTCACCGTGCGCGATCACCCCGTCTTCGGGAAAGCCGCGATCCACCGGTCCGAACACCGCCGCATAGCCGTGGTTGGCATCCAGCGTGGCGAGCGAGGGGGCGTCGCCGACAGTCGGTGCCATGGCAACGAAACACTGGTTCTCGATCGCCCGGGCCCGCGCCGAGAGACAGACACGGTTGAAACCGTGCCATGTATCCGTGCAGCTCGGCACCAGGATCAGGCGAGCGCCCGCCAGCGTCTGAGCGCGAACCAGCGGCGGAAACTCGACATCGTAGCAGATGGCGATCCCGATCAGGCTCCATGGCGTCTCGAACACAGACGGCGGTGCACCGGAGGCGACGCCCCATCGCTCGGCCTCGAAGCGTGTCATGGCCGATTTGTCCTGGAACGCGAGCGTGCCATCGGGTGTAATCAGCGGGGCACGATTGCGGACGCGATCGTGGTCCGGCCATGGCATGGAGCCGGGCAGCAGCCAGATTCCATGCCGTCGCGCGGCTGATACAAAGATATCGAGCAACTGTTCGATGACGTCGCACACGGCGTGCAATTCGCCCGGTGGATCGCCCATTCCCGCGAATCCGGCCGCGACTTCCATGCAGGCATATTCGGGCAGCACCAGCAGTGAGGCGCCCCCCGCAACTCCTTCCGCCAGCAGGCGGTCGAGCTTGGCCGCGAACAGATCGAGGCTGGTTGGGGCCGTCACTTCGTACTGCAAAAGACCGAGCCGAAGCGTGTTCATGGCGGAAGCGGCGCTCGGCGCAGGGATTTCATCCAGAACATCAGGTCATGGTCTGATTCGTCATCGGCACCCACTTCCTTCCAAGCCATTTTGCAGATGAGGTCGGGCCGGCGGGTGAAGCCGCGCCGCATCCAGAAGTCATCGAGGGGCACGTAGTCGGGCGGGCGGGCCGGATGATCCGGCGAGCGAACCACGCCGCAGAATACGGCGAAGTCGCAGTCGGACACCGCGCGAGCATGCGCCTCCCGCGCTGTGAAGAATGCCACGCCGATGCCGCGCCCGCGGAACTCGTGCCGCAGCACCGATTCACCGTAGTAGAAGAACCGGGCAGGATCCCAGCCGTGCGCTACGAAAGGCGCTTTCACGTTGTCCGTCTCGTCCGAGAGAGGCAGGCAGGTGGAGGCGCCGACAATCTCCTCACCAGCGCGGGCGAGGACCACGCCCGCGCGCGGGCTTTCGGCGTAGGTCGCGAGATAACGCTCCTCGGAGGCCGGATCGCCGTCATATAAATAAGGCCAGTCGCGGAACACGTCGGTTCTGAGCCGCGCAATGGCGGGGATGACCGATGTGAGCTGGGCGCCCCGCGTGACTTCGATCCGAATGTCGTGCTGGTTCACGCCGGTAAACCTGCCTCAGAGAGACCGAGGGCGTCGACTCTTCCCCTTTGAGTTCTTGCGAGTTCCTGATATGTTCCGGTGTGACGCCAGAACCAGAGCCGATCGCCAGACGAATCGTCTCCGTCTGGCTGCCGACATGGGCCACGGATCGCATCCGGGCCATGACGTGCGCACCTCCATTGCTGGTGATCAGCATGCGGGACGGGCAGCGGATGGTGCTGGGTGCGGTAGATGCCGAAGCACGGCGGCTGGGCCTGCGGGCTGGCATGGCGCTGACGCAGGCGCGGGCGCTGGTTCCCGGGCTGGCGGTCCATCCGGCGGAGCAGGCGCAGGATTTGGCGGGGCTGGAGCGGCTCGCGGGATGGAGCCTGCGGTACTCGCCGCTGGTTTCGGCCGGCCCACCCGATGGGTTGTGGCTGGACATCTCCGGCTGCGCGCATCTGTTCGGCGGCGAGGCGGAACTGCTGCAGGATTTGCTCAAGCGGCTGAATGCCGGGGGATTCGCGGCGCGAGCAGCGGTGGCGGACACGGCCGGGGCGGCCTGGGCCGTGGCGCGTCATGGGCGCGATCCACTGAAGGTGGTGCCGGTGGGCGGGGCGGAGCGTGCCATCGCGGATTTCGGGATTGCGGCGCTGCGGGTCGAGGCGGAGACCGTGGATGTGCTGGCCCGCATGGGGCTGGAACGGATTAAGGACCTCATGGCGTGCCCGCGCGGACCTCTGGCGCGGCGGTTCAGGGGCGGGCTGCTGCGCCGGCTGGATCAGGCTTTGGGACGGGTGAGCGAGCCCATTCAGCCCATCGTGCCGCCGGACGTGATCAGCGCGCGGATGGATTTCGCCGAACCGGTGATAACGCGAGAGGCGCTGGCCAATGGGATCGAGCGGCTGGCGAAGCGCGTGTGTGCGGGGCTGGAGAAGGCCGGGCTGGGGGTGCGCCGGCTCGATCTGTTGTGCGGGCGGGTAGATGGAACAGCGCAGGCGGTGCGGGTCGGCACGGCGGCGCCCAACCGGCATGCGGCGCACCTGATCCGGCTGCTGGAGGAGCGGTTGGAGGCGATTGAGCCGCGAGAGGGGATCGAGATGATGCGGTTGGTGGCAACGCTAACCCAACCTCTGGCGGCCGGTCAGACGAGCGTGCTGGCCGAGGAATCGGGATCGCTGTCTGAGAGCGTGATTCAGACCTCCGGCGGTTCCGCCTCCGGTCATCACGCGCTGTCTGAGAGCGTGATTCAGACCTCCGGCGGTTCCGCCTCCGGTCATCACGCGCTGTCTGAGAGCGTGATTCAGACCTTCGGCGGTTCCGCCTCCGGTCATCACGCTCTAGCCGGGCTGGTGGACGTGTTGCGCGCCCGGCTGGGGGAGGACCACGTGTATCGCGCGACGGCGGTGGAGAGCGACATTCCGGAACGATCCGTGCGGCAGGTTGCGGTGGGTGAAGCATCGGTGGCGTGCTGGCCGGATCTGCCGCGTCCGGTAAGGCTTTTTTCACCGGCGCAGCCGATCGAATCTCTGGCGTTGCTGCCGGACCATCCGCCGGCGGCGTTCACCTGGCGCGGCAAGCGTTTTCGCGTGCAGCGGGCCGATGGACCGGAGCGCATCTATGGCGAGTGGTGGCGGGATTTTGCCGAGGCGTGGGCGGTGCGGGATTATTGGCGCGTCGAGGATACCGAAGGCCGCCGGTTCTGGTTATACCGCAGCGGCGATGGAGAGCACCCCGAAACAGGCGACCTTCGCTGGTTTCTGCACGGCATTTTCTGATCCGGCGAACCAGGCGCAGTTTTTCAAATTCGCCGTTGTAGGAGTGATCGGATTTCTGGCGGACACGGCAATCGTCTATGCGCTGCGCAGCGCGTGCGGCTTGTATGTGGCGGGATTTATTTCCTATGGAATCGTCGCGACGCTGAACTGGGCGCTCAACCGTGCATGGACATTCCGCGGCGCCGGCGGTGGACGTGCACACGCGCAATGGGCGCGATATTTGGTGCTAAATCTGATCGGCCTCGTGATCAATCGCGGCACCTACGCTGCGCTGATTGCATCCTTTGCGCTGGCGCGGGCGCAGCCGGTTTTCGCCGTGGCGGCGGGGGCTGTGGCGGGCATGATGATCAACTTCATTGCGTCCAAAAAATTCGTCTTCATCTGACGAAAGAGATTTCGTCTGCAATTAACTGATGCTTGAAAGTTTCGGCCGAGAAAGCCGCATCAGACAAACGGCTGAACGGCAGCGATGTATCTCGGCAAGTCCAACATGGCGCCGGAGCTTGTGGCCAATGCCAGCTTCGGTTTCGATGCACGGTTCCTTCCCCTCCGCGCCGCCTTTGGTGGCCTTGGGATTCCGTGGCGCAGTGTCGCGAAACGCGGTTTCGATATCGCGGTTTCGTTGTTTCTTCTGGTGGTATTCGCGTCCTGGCTGTTTCCGCTTGTGGCGCTGTGGATCCGGCTGGACAGTCCAGGTCCGGCGTTTTTCCGCCAGCGCCGCATTGGGCTGAACGGGCGTGAATTCGAACTGTGGAAGTTCCGCAGAATGCGTGTGCATGACGCGCCGAAGGGAATTTGTCCGCAGGCGACGCGCCAGGATGCGCGGGTGACGCGCGTCGGGGCGTGGCTGCGGCGATTTTCAGTGGACGAATTTCCGCAGATGTTCAACGTGCTGAAAGGTGAAATGTCGCTGGTAGGGCCACGTCCGCACGCGCCCGGCACGTGCGCCGGCGGACGGCGGTTCGAAGACGTGGTGGCATACTATCAGCTTCGGCATCGCGGGCTGCCGGGTATGACGGGTCTGGCGCAGGTGCGTGGCTGGCGAGGCGAGACCGACACGGAAGACAAGCTGGTCAACCGGGTACAGTCCGACTTTGAATACATTTGCAACTGGTCGCTGCGCCTCGATTTGCTGATCTTGCTTCGCACGGTGGGCGCGTTGGCCTCGGCTGACGCGTACTGAGCCCGTGGAGGTGCGTCACGTAGCCGGAGCGACCCGTCCCCTACGGGGCGCCTATGACGCGGACATTGTGATCCTGGCGCTGGGGCGGCCGAACGAGACTCAGGCGGCGATCGCGTCCGCGTTGGCGCAGCGGGGGCTGTCGCGGCACGTGACGGTGCTGGACCAGGGGTCCTCGGCCGAGGCGCTGCAGCGCCTCGCGGCGCTTATTGCGGGCTGCGACGATGCGACGCTGTTGGTGGCGGAGCGCAACCTGGGCGTGCCGGAGGGGCGCAACGCGGTGTCCGCGTTCGGACATGGGCGGGTGATCATCGGGCTGGACAATGACGCGGAGTTCGCCGGCCCGGACACGGCGGCGCTGGCGGTTGCGGTGATGGATGGAGCGCCTGAAATCGCCGCTCTGGGGTTCCGGATCATGCGGCACGGTACCGCCGCACGACGACGCCTCATCGTGGGGGTATCCGGTGCTGGCGCGGGCGGGCAGCAGCTTCAACACGGTGACGTTCGTGGGCGCGGGGCATGCGATCCGGCGTGCGGCGTGGGATCTACTGGGCGGGTATGACGGGGGCTTGTTCTTCTGCTGGGAGGAGTATGAGTTCTGCCTGCGTGCCTTGGCCGCGGGATGGCGTGTGCGGTACGACGGGCGCGTGGTGGTGACGCACAAAGTGAGCGCCGAGGCGCGCGTGAGCTGGTCGGGTGCTCGGTGGTTTTATTTCGTACGAAACAGACTGTCCATCGAACGGCGCTGGGGCGCGAGCTGGATCGGGCTTGGGCCTCGGATCGCGGGTTATATGGTGCGAGGCGCGCGCCAGGGGCAGGGCATTGAGACGGTTCGCGCGGTAACGGCGGCGTGGACACAGGATGCAGGGCGACGGTACCGCAAGACTAGGGCTATGCGGGAGTACATCCTGGCGAATGATCGCGCCTTGAGGGGCGGGCCGCTGCGGCGGTTGCGGTGGGAAGTTTTGGGCGAGTTCGGGGTGCCGGCGGCGAATTGAAGCCGTGCCGGAGACGTCGAATCCCATGTGACTATGGGTTCCCGCTCGCGCGCGAGGGACTCGGATCCAGCGCGAGCGATAACGCCAAATTATTCATTGCCGCCGGCAAACCAGGCTGGGCCGACAAAGCCTCCCGATACGCCACCTGAGCCTGCTCATGCTTGCCTTCAAGGTCGAGCGCAACGCCCAGATTGTTCAGCACGGCGGGACCGGGAGAGGAAAGGTGCGAGAGTTGGCGGGCTGCCTCGGCAGGGTCGGTGCGGATCAGAAGGCGTGCGGCGGGCGAGAGCGCGGCTGCGTCTCCAGAGGTGGGGCCCGAGGCGTCTTGCCCCGGGTGCGTAGGCGACATCATCTGTTGGCAGGCTGTCAGGGCGCAGAGGGCGAGTACCGCGACAAGCAGTTTCATTCGCAGATTCCTTCAATGGCCTAAAGCCTGGCCGATGCGGATCGCGGCGGGACCGCCGACGATCAGGAAGAAGGCGGGCAGGATCAGCACGATCATCGGCACGGTGAGCATGACAGGAAGCCGTGCGGCCCTTTCCTCAAACTTTGTGAGCGCATCCTGCCGCATCTCGGTGGAGAGCGAACGCAGAGCCTCCGTCAGCGGGGTGCCGTATTGAAGCGTCTGCGCGAGCACCGACATGACGCGACGGAGTGACTCCAGGCCGGTGCGCTTGCCGAGGCCGGTCAGCGCGGCGCGCATGTCGCCGGTGATCTGCAGTTCCGTGGCGGTCGTTTCCAGCTCGCGAGCGATTTCCTTTTGCGTGGTGCGGAGTTCCTCGCTCACGCGCCAGATCGCCGCTTCGAGCCCGATGCCCGCTTGAGCACAGATAACCAGCAGATCCAGCATGTCGGGGACGGATTTTTCCAAACGGAACTGATAGGCGGCACGCTGCCGGCGCAGGACCATATCCGGTGCAACGAGGCCGATGGTCGCGGCGATACCGATTCGTATCAGCGGCGATCCGGGGATGATGTGCGGGGGGAGTGCCCAGCACAGCATGGGCAAGGCAATGACTAGCGCTGCCTTGGCGCCGATGAACAGCCAGAGGCCATTGCTGCCCTGCAGGCTGGTGCCGGCGAGGTTCTGACGAAGTTCCGCGACGGTCCGCGCGGGCAGGAAACCGGACCCAGCGACGCCGCGACCAACGGCGGTTACCGCTGAAACGAGAGAGCCGGCGATGTTTGCCGGTGACGCGGGAGCACAGGGCTGGCCGTGCACCATCGCCATTCTGCGGCGGAGCTTGCGGCGGGAAACAAGTGTGGGGATCAGTGCGAGCGTACCGGCGGTGATGGCGAGGACGGCGAAAGCCAGAAGCAGAAGAGGGGCGTTCATAGTGCCAGGGTCCGGCTAATGATCGCACGCATCACCACGGTGCCCACGACGATGAGAATGGCGGCGAGGCCGACGAACATTTCACCCCGCGGCGTTTCGAACAGCGTGGCCATGTAGGCCGGGTCGATCAGCCACAGCACGAGGCCGGTCAGTCCCGGCATGACGGTGAGCACGAGCGCGCTGGTGCGGGCCTCGGACGACAAGGCGTAGCCGCGGCTCCGCAGCGCAACACGCTTGCGGATCATGTCGGCGAAATTCTCCAGCACCTCGGTCAAGCCGCCTCCCGTCTGGCCCTGCAAGGAGATGACGGTGGCGAAGAAGCGGTATTCTGCGACGCCGGTACGTTGCGCGATCTGCTGCAGAGCCTGATCGAGCGCAACGCCGATGAGGATCTGCTGATGCAGATAACCGAACTCCCGCGACGTGGGTTGAGGGCATTCGGTTGCGACTGTAGCGATGGCCTGCGCGACGGGAATGCCGACGCGCACCGAGCGGACGATCATAGCTAGTGCTCTGACGCATTCTATCGATTCACAACATGCGGTTGCCATGCGATTCTGTGAGCATGGCACAGACAGTATGCGTGTTGTTGAGCGCGGCAGACAGGAAGCGGCTTAAGGCAATAGCATCGGATCGCAACCGAGCGGGCAAATACATCGAGCGAGCCCGAGTCGTTCTGGCCTCGGCCAGTGGTCGGCCGGTGCAACATGTGGCGAAAGAGATCAGCGTCAGCCGCCCCATGGTCTGGCGCTGGCAGCAGCGTTTTGCCGAGGAAGGTCCCGACGGGTTGCTGCGTGACAAGACGCGCAAGCCCGGCAAACGACCGATCCCGGCCGATAAAGTGGCGCACGTCGTGGCGCTCACGTGTGGCGAGCCGCCCCCTGGGACCACGTATTGGACCGGGCGAGCCATGGCAAACGCCACCGCCATGTCGCTGCGCTCGGTGCAGCGCATCTGGGCGGCGCACCAACTCCAGCCGCACCGCGTGCGCAGCTTCAAGCGCTCGCGTGATCCGCAGTTCGCTGAGAAAATGGCGGATATCATCGGCCTTTATCTCGATCCGCCCGCCCACGCGGTGGTGCTGTCGATCGACGAAAAGAGCCAAATCCAGGCGCTCGACCGTACCCAGCCTGGACTGCCGCTGAAACCCGGCCGCTGCGGCACCATGACCCACGACTACAAACGCCATGGAACGACGACGTTGTTCGCCGCATTGAACGTGCTGAAGGGTACGGTGATCGGTCGCTGCATGCAGCGACACCGGCACGAGGAGTTCATCCGCTTCCTCAATGCCGTCGAACGCGAGGTGCCGTCCGGCAAGTTGGTCCATGCGGTCGTCGACAACTACGCCACCCACCGGCACCGAAAGGTACAGGCCTGGCTGGCACGCCATGACCGATGGACCTTCCACTTCACGCCAACCTCCGGGTCATGGCTGAACGCGGTGGAGACCTTCTTCTCCGCTCTTACCCGACAACGCATCCGGCGCGGCAGCTTCCACTCCCTCGTCAGCCTGCAGGCTGCCATTAAGACTTACCTCGCTGAGCGAAATGCAGAACCACGCCCATTCGTCTGGACCGCAGCCACCGCCTCAATCCTTGCCAAGCTCGAAAGATTGCCTGCATCGTCCGTATGAGTCAGAGCACTAGCGCGTCCGGTAGTTGGGTGATGAGGGTGCGGCGCATTCGCCCGTCGCACCACCCGAAATACGTGCGTGCAATGATGACCCAAAAGAACGTGATCGCCAGGAAGCGGGCACTCCCGATCAATCCCGTCAGGAGTTCACAGCTCAGCCGTGCGACGATGAGCGCGAGCGCCAGCGCTGCCCACCAGGCGACGTGGTAACGGCCAGCCCCGCGCTGAAAGCCGAACACGCGCGCCGCGAGATCAATGGCGCCTCGGCTGCGCGCCGTTTCTTGGCGGGTAATCAACACGGGGCGCAAAGTGCGTGGGCGCGCAAAGGGCTGCGTGGTACCGGTCAGCCGTTCGCGGACGCGCCGGTCATGCTCCATGCTGCGGGTCAGAAGCAGCGCGCTGATGCCGAATGTGGTCAGCAGAAGGCAACCGGCGCCCATCAGGAGCAAGGGCGTGGAAGCCCCGAGCTGCATCATTGGGCTTTCGCCAGCGTAGCCATCCAGGCCGCGTCCAGGCCGAAATACGCGAGCCGCGACAGGAAGGTCGGGCGCGCCGGGCTGGCCTTATAGCGTCCGGAGAGACGGCCGTCCGGCCGTTCGCCTTCGATTTCGAGCAGAAAGACGTCGTTCATGATGACGACGTCGCCTTCCATGCCGCAGATCTCGGTCACCTGAGTGACGCGGCGCCCGCCGTCCCGCTGGCGGGCGACCTGCACGATCAGGTCCACGGCGCTGGCGATTTGCTGGCGAATGGCCGCGGCCGGCAGGCCCATGTGGCCCATCTGAACCATATTCTCGATGCGCGTCAGCGCGTCCCGCGCGTTGTTGGCGTGGATGGTGGACATGCTGCCGTCGTGACCGGTGTTCATCGCTTGCAGCATGTCGAATGCTTCGGAGCCGCGGACCTCACCGATGATGATGCGGTCAGGGCGCATGCGGAGGGCATTGCGCACGAGATCGCGCTGGGTGATCTCACCCTTGCCTTCCAGGCTGGGCGGCCGCGTTTCCAGCCGCACGACATGGGGCTGCTGCAATTGCAGTTCGGCGGCGTCTTCCACGGTGACGACACGTTCGCCGGCGTCAACGAGGCGCGAGAGGGCGTTGAGCAGCGTCGTTTTGCCCGAACCGGTGCCGCCGGAGATGACGATGTTAAGACGGCAGCGGGCGGCGATCTGCAGCACCTCGGCGACGGGCGGTGTGATGGCGCCGAACTCGATCAGCCGGGCGAAATCGATCGCTTTCTTGCCGAACTTGCGGATCGACACGCTGGGGCCGTCGAGGGCCAGCGGCGGCAGGACAATGTTGACGCGCGAACCGTCCTTGAGCCGCGCATCCACCATCGGGCTGGATTCATCGACGCGGCGGCCGACAGCGGCGGCGATACGCTGGCAGATATTCGTGAGATGCTGAACGTCGCGAAAGCGGACGGAGGACAAGACCACCTTGCCGGCGCGTTCGAGAAAAACCCTGCCTGGTCCGTTGACCATGATGTCGGAGATGGAATCGTCGTTGAGCAGTGCCTCCAACGGTCCCAGCCCCAGCATGTCATTGACCAGTTCATCCGCCAGTTCCTGCTCTTCGCGCAGATTGAGCTGGATGCGCTGTTCGGTGGCGATATCGGAGATCAGTCGCTTGACCTCGACGCTGAGTCGTTCGGGGCGCAAGGCGGCGACGGCGGCGGGATCGAGGCGCCCCATACAGAGGCCGCGCAGTTCGGCGATCGCAGGGGGTGGAGCGGAGGAGCCGGATGAAGGGGCACTCGGCGCGGGCGCGGCGGGATCGCCGGTCCGGCGGCGGCCGAAGGCGACGACCTCGTTCATCGCTTGCCCCCGAGCAGGCGGGCGAAGGTTTTGCCGATGCCGCGTTTTTCGGCGGATGGTGCGACGCGATCGTCTCCGTCAAGCACGCGCACCGGCGCGACCTGACGGGCGAGGTCGGCCATGGCAGTGCGAAACGCGGCGTATTTGGTGACGGCCGGTTCGCCGAGATTGTTGGCGTTGGCGAGTTGGCGGGCAGGTTGGGAATGACGACATCCACCTGCGAGCCGATTGCGTCCTCGATCCGCTTGCGGGTGAGATTGCCGGCGCTGCTGGACCGGTTGAGCACGACGACGGCGCGTTGCGGCTGGGCCGGGCCGGGCGGCAAGGCAAGCAGACGCAGAACATCGCGCACGCAGGCGAGCGTGGGTTCCATGGCCAGCACGCGCTGATGTGCGAGATCGAGCAGCGCGCGGCTGAGAGGGTTGGGGCGGAAGGGGACGTCGGCGACGATGAAGCTGTAGCGACGGCGCAGCGCCTCGATCAAATTTTCTGCCGCACCGTCCGCCGCAGCGATGTCGTGTTCAAGCGGTTCGGCGGCGGCGAGGATGTGCAGACGCTCGGCGGCGGGAAGGGCGATACGCTCGGCAAGCAAGGCATCGATCCGGTCAGGCTGTTCAAGTGCAGTGCGCAGGCCGGGCGCCGGCCGCTTGTCCAGCATAAAGGCGGCGAGGCCCGTATGCATGTCGGGATCGAGCAACACGGTGTGGCGGCGCGTCAGCACGCCGAAATGCCAGGCGAGATTGACGGCGACGGTCGCGGCGCCGCCGCCGCCGCGCACGCCGGTCACGCTGACGATGTGTCCGCCGAGCATGCCCGACCCGACATGCTCGCGGCCGGAGACGACGGGTGCGAAGTAGGTGGAAACTGCGTCACGGGTGATGGGCTTGGTGAGGTATTCGCGCACACCCAATCCGCGGGTCAGCGCGCGATAGAAATCGAGTTCGGCGTTGGTGCCGAGGGCGAGCAGCGTCACGTCGGGTTCGGTGACGTCGGCGAGCTTACCCAGAGCGGTGAGCGGCTGTTCCTCTGCGCTGAGATCGACGATGAGGACACGCGGGCTCGGCATGCGCTGCATGGTGGTTATGGCCGCGGCGATGCCGCCCTTGCGCAGGTCGATGTCGTCCGGTGCCGCGTCGAGCAGGCCATCACGCAGTGCGGTTTCGCTGGCGGCGTCGGTGACGAAGCTGAGGAGGTCGGGGCGGTCGGACCGAGCCGCGACGGTCAGGCTCCCTTTGATTTCGCGCGCGTCATTGGGCGCCGGCATTTGGCGCTCCATTGGGTGCGGATGGTGAGGGTGCTGGCGTGGGTGAGAATTGCGCGGACTGATCAGAACTCGGAGGCCGGGAGAGCCTTCGCGCGGTCGTTGAGCAGACGCTGCACGGCGTCGGAGGGGAGTGACGCGGGGACGGACGGGGTGCCGTGGCCCTGCACCAGATCCTGCCGGTGCAAGGTCATGAGAACGATGTTGGTGTTGTTGACGTCTGTCGGCTGCCAGCCGGTGTCGGGCGGCACCTGATCCGGAAAGGTCGCGCAATAGCCGAGGCTGAGCGTCAGTGAGAGGGCAAGCAACTGCGCGATGATCTGGCGCATCCCGATCACTCCAGCATGAAGGCCGCATCGGGCGGCAGGTTGGGCGGCAGGGGACGGCCGAGCGTGGAGAGCGGAATGAGGTGATCCTTGGGGATCGGCGCGGGATCGCCGGGCACGTGCAGGGCGGCGGGATCGTTCACCGGCTCGGTGAGAACAGGCGTGATCAGGATGACCAGCTCGGTCTTGTTTTGCTGGAAATTATCCGAGGTGAAGAGCTGGCCGAGCACGGGAAGCTGGCGGAGCGCGGGAATGCCGTTGCCGGAGCGGGTGATCGAATCTTGAAGCAGACCGGCCATCGCCAAGGTCTGACCGCTGCCGAGATCGACGGTGGTTTCCGCTCGGCGGACGGTTAATGCGGGAACCTGGATGCTGGAATTGCCGGCGGTGAGCTGCACCGCGCCTTGCTGGCTCAGCTGGCTGACCTCGGGCCGCACGTTCAGCCGAATGGAGCCGTCGTCCAGCACGGTGGGAACGAAGGCGAGCTGCACGCCGTAGCTTTTGAATTCGATGGTGATTTGCCCGTTCTGCTGGCCGACAGGGATCGGGAATTCACCGCCGGCGAGGAAGCTCGCCGGCTCACCGCTGGTGACCGTGAGGTTTGGCTCCGCCAGGACGCGCGCGAGACCGTCGTTCGCGAGGGCGTTGATGGCAGCGCCGATATTAAGGCCGAGGCAGGCAACGCTGAGCAGTGGGCCGGCGGCGCAGGCCACATTCGAACCGCCGTTCAGTGTGGCGTTCAGCGCGGGTAATTTGCCGATCTGTCCGAGTGAACCGAGCGCCGACCAGTTGATGCCGAGGCCGCGGGTGACGCTACGGTCCATCTCCACAATACGTACTTCGAGTGTAACCTGCAGGTCGCCTTCGACCTTGAGGCCATTCGTCACCTGCTTGCCGGTGGGGATGAAGTTCTGGGCGATCGAGATGGCGCGCGGTGCATCGACGGGTCGCGAGACGGTGCCGCTGAGAAGCAGGCCCTTGGGGGTTTCCAGGACACGGATGTTGCTGTGGGGGATCAGACGTTCCAGCGCAGCCTGGGCCTGCGTGGCATCGAACCCGGAGGCGGCCACGGCGACGGAGATGTCGGCGACGACATGGCCCTGGTTGTCCAGTGCCGCGACGCTGGTGCGTCCGGCACCAACGCCGAAGACGAACAGGGTCGTGGGGCTGGCGGGTCGGACCTCGGCGACTTTGGGATCGGCGACGAAGACGTTGGCGGCCGGCCCGTCAAGCGTGAGCACGCGGCCGACGCCGGTTTCGAGAGAAACGGACATTTGGGTGGCGGCCTGGCTTCCCCCTGGGGCCGCGCCGAAAGACAGCAGCAGCGCGAGTATCGTGATGACCTTGCGGCCCCAGGACATCAGAACCGGAACTCCTTTCCGTCGGCAGTTCCCAGGAAGACGTGCATGGTTCCGCCGGACACCGGCCGGGCTTCCCGCAGTGACACGGCGGAGACCTGGCCGGCCCACACGGGCGGCGGGCTGGCTCGTGCTTCCTGCGATCCTTGTTCGGCGGAGCGCACGGCGAGCGAGAGCTTGCCAAGCGTTTCGGCCACGGCCAGGCGTTCGGCGGATTCGGCGGCGACTTCCAGGGTGACAGTGCGCGCCTCATTTCCCGGGGGAGGGTGGTCGGGCGAGGCACCCTCGACCAGGCGCTGATCGATGGCGATGACGCGCACATCGGCGAGGACGGTTTCAGCTGCAACCTGTGGCGGTGACGCCGGTTGGGCGGGGGGTACCGACTGGGTGAGGATGACGTCCACCCGGTCGCCGGGCCAGATCAGACCCGCGGTTCCCGTGACGATATCCACCCCGACGGTGACGGCGCGCATGCCGGGCTGGAGCACGGCGGCGAGGAAGCCGTGATCACCCGGGCGGAGTACGTCGGCGTTCAAGATGGCGTCGCCTTGCGCGAGTGCGTGGCGCACCATCGCTCCGGTGAGCTGGCGCTGCTGATCGGGGGTGGCGACGGTCGCGCCTTTGGGGATTTCGCCCGTGGTAAGCTTCTTCGGAACGATATCGTCGGGCTTGAGGAGCGTTCCCGGGTGAAGTTCGTGCGCGGCCGTGAGAATGCTGACGGTCTGGCCCGTTGGCTTTGCCGGCGTGGGCATTCGGGTGGCGACCCAGACGATCAGGCCAAAGCCGAGCAGTCCGGCCGCCAGGATCATAGAGACGACGGCGCGGAGGATCATCGGACAAGCGCCGGCAGGAGCGTAGCACCAAAGCCGGAGGCGATGGCGACGGCGTAGGGCAGGGGCCCTCCGCGATGGAGGCGCCATTGTTCAAGCCGCAGCGCGCGTATGAGGCGCCAGGCAGGGCGTGGCTGAAGGCCTGGGGGCGCGGGCGGCGGAACGCGCCGCCGCGCCGCGAGGTAGATGAGCCCGAGAATGGCGCCGCTGGTGGCGGTGATGAACAAAACCGCGCCGAGTTGTGCGGGCGGGACCGCCAGGGCGCAGGCGGCCAGTAGCTTGACGTCGCCGCCGCCGAGCAGGCGCAAGCGCCAGCAAACCGAGAGCAGAAGGAAAAGGAGGCCGGCGACGGCGACGCCTCGGATGGCTGTGCCATCCATGAGACGAAGAAGCAGGCCGCCCAGCCCGATCAGGCCGCAATATCCGTTGGGGATGATGCGGCTGACGACATCGCGCAGGGCAGCGAGTGCACAAACGACCAGGAGAAAAGCCGAAACAAGCAGAGGAAGGACGTGAGGGACCGCCGTCATCTGTACTCTCCTGGTCCGGTGTTTATCAGCGGAATCGTTTACATTGAGCTGACGACGCTGGTGATCGTGGAGGAGATGCCGGTGCCGAGCGCGGTGAACGCTGTGGCAATGACGGCAACAAGAACGCCGGCGATCACCGCGTATTCCACGGCGGTGACGCCCTTTTTGTCAGCAACGAAGCGAGAGAAAAGCTTGATCATGGTCTCGGTTCCTTTGTGTCAGGGGTTACATCTTGCCGACGACAGTGGTCAGCGTGGAAGAGATGCCGTTACCGAGCGAGGTGAAGGCGGTCGCGATGATGGCGACCAGAACGCCGGCAATGACCGCGTATTCGACAGCGGTGACGCCCTTCCGGTCGCGTAAGGCCTGCGAGAAAAGACAATAGAGTGCCAACATTGTTTACCTCCTTTTCACTGCTGACGCCGCCGGGTGAGATCGAGCGAGCAGACGTCGATGCAGGATCAGGAAAGCGCAGAAGAGTTAATGAATGGTTTCCAGCGCAGATGATTCTTTCATCGCTTGCAAATTTTCTGATGGCCCGGCGAAGACGCGCGGAAGCGGAGCGGGACCGGCGATCCGGATTACCTGAGGCGCGGTGCCTGCCGCGTGTGGTTCAATGACTCTCACACCGGCGATGACATGCTCGGTTTCGGGCGCGACTGCATCAGTGCCCCATACCTGGAGCACGCGATTGGCGTAGGGAATGCCGAGATCCGGATTGGCAGAGTGGTAGCTTTGTATGGCCTGCCACCAGGAGCCGGTTTGCGCGTGCAGCTCGGTCAGCAGTCTGGCGGCGGCCTGGGCGTTGCGATCCGGATCGAAGCCCTGTGACGGATCGGAAAATGCGTCTGGATGAAAGAGCAGGCTAATCTGGAAGCAGCCGATATCAGCGGTTGGCGGGCCGCGCTGCTGCAGCGATGAAAGCATGTCCTCGGCCTGCTGTTGGGTCTCGGGGAAGACGGGCTGGCCAGCGACATCGAGCGCCCACGGCCAGGGCGTGGCGTGGCCGCCTGCCGGGTCGGGACGGCCGCTTTCGACGATGCCGATGGCATGCAGCAGCCCATCGGGCAGGCCCCATTGCTGTTCGGCTCGGCGGGCGGCCTGATCGCATTGCTCACCGGGGCCGGCGGCGGCGTGCAGCCTACCGGGGTGTTGCAGGCAGAGCGCCAGCACAACGAGCCAGTGCGCTGCGTTGCTGTTTGTGCTCCGCATAACGGATCAGGATGGGACGGAGCGGGTGCGGTTCGGTTAAGGCAGACGTTTGCCAATTCCCCGCGATTGCTCGCAGCGACAACTCCGTTAGGGCTTTATTTACGAATGTCGTGCAAAAAAGCGACTGGTCTGAAAATAGCGGATGGCAATGCGCGTTCCTCTCCGCACAGCCGGCCACGGCAGCGTCAGCGTGCTGGTGGCATTGATGGCCCCCGCCCTGATCGGCGGAGCGGCGTTGATCATCGACGCCGGCATGTGGTTCGCGCAGAGTTGTCGATTGCAACTCGCAGCGGACGCCGCTGCGCACGGTACGGCCTTTCTGCTGTCTGATACGAGCCTGCAAAGCCAGTCATCGTCGACACAGACGAGTGCATTCCAGTCGGTCGCGCTGGCGGAGGCGCAAGGGGTGGGCGGCAGTCTGGTCTCATCGTTGCAAACGCCATCCGTTAGCGTGGGAGTCAACTGGGGGAGCGTCACCGTGAGGATCGGCGTCAAGGGTGATTCGTTTCTGTCCGGCGCAATCGGGTTCGCCGCACCGACACTGAGTGCGAGTGCCACCGCAGGTCTGAACCCTCCGTCGTCCTGCGTGCTGGCGCTGAACACGAGCGCGGCGGAGGCGATCCATGTGGACAACATGGGCAGCATCCGAGCCAACGGCTGCGGCATTTTTGCTGATTCGAGTCCCTCCAACGCGATCTACCTGAACAGCGGTACCATTTCCGGGCAGACGACCGGCACGGTGGGGGGATTCAGCAAGTCGAGCAGCGGCAGCAACACCGTGAACCCGTCGTCACCCTCTACCGGTGATGCGCCCGTGTCCAATCCGTTTGCGTCACTCAGCATGCCAACCGCGGGCGCCTGCAATTACACCAATGCCAGTTTCACGGCGTGGCAGGCAACGCCGTATAGTTTCACGCAGTCGGCGAACGTATTCTGCGGCAACACGACGATCGGAGGCAACAGTACGACGGACACGTTTGCGCCCGGGATTTATTACGTCGTGAACGGAAATCTCGTGTTCAACAACGCGGACATCACCAGCGCCTCCGGCGTCACGTTCGTGCTGACCGGCAGTAATCCGGGATCCTTTCAGTGGACCAATTACTCCAACACCTACACGCTGACGGCGCCAACCAGCGGCCCGACTGCCGGCATTCTGGTCTGGCAGGGGTGTTCCGGCAGCGGGACCGCGCCGGCGAACACAATGAACGGCGGATCCACGCTGCAGATCTCCGGCGCGTTCTATGCACCATGCGGGGCGTTGGATTTAAGTAACAATGCGCAACTGACGACAGTCAGCGGTAAATCGACGTCAGTCATCGCGAACACGATCTATGCGACGGGGTCGGCGGGTATTTCCGTTTCGGGCAGCTCGAGTGGCGGCAGCGCGCAGCTTCCGCGGCTGACCCAATGAACCGGCGCGGCTCCGTGGCGGTGGAGGCGGCGCTGGCGCTCGGGCTGGTGCTGGTGCCGTTGCTGCTGGCGCTGGCCGATCTGGGACTGGCGTTATCGGTGCAGATGCGGCTGGAGCGGGCGAACCAGGCTGCGCTGTTGTATGCCTGGGGCAATAGCGGCGCGAGTGTTGCCTCGATCCAGTCGGCGGCCTCGGCCGGGTATGGGGTCAGCGATCCATCGTTCGCCGCCACGGCGTCGGAGGCGTGTTACTGCATCACCCCGACTGGCACCCGGTCGAGCGGAACAGTTGTGGCGTGCACGGGGTCATGCTCCTCGGGCCAGCAAGTTGCGACATGGCTGACGGTGCAGTCCGGTACGTCGGTTGCCCTGCCGGTGCCGCTTCCGGGGTATGGCTCCAGCCTGTCGGAATCGGCGGGCAGTACAGCGCGGGTGCAGTGATGCGCAGGGCGCGGTCCGGGTCGGCGGCGCTGGAGTTCGCGCTGACGGCGCCGATCGTGCTGCTGTCGTTCCTGGCGGTGTTCGAGCTGTACCGGCTGGTGGCGGCCCAGCGGGCGCTGGATTTTGCTGTGACGCGCGTGCTGCGCGAGGCGGCCGTGACGAGCAGCAGCGGGACGACGGCCTCGATCCAATCGGCGGTGGCGAGCCTGGTGGGCCAATTGGTAACGGGTGCATCACCGACCACGACCGTGAGTTATTCCCCGGCATACGCGCCGGGGGATACCCTGACTATTTCGACGCAATTGGCCTGGACGCCGGAAATCCTGCCGCTGTGGTTCACGTCGGTGACGCTGCACAGCAGGGGTAGCGTGACGGTGCAGAATTAGGCTGAGCACCGGAAACCATTGCCGGTTTTGCATAGCCAGGACAGCCGGCATAGGCGACATCGCGTTCCGTCTGTGAAAGCGGTATCGGTAGGACCATGCGGATTCGGTTGTTCAGAGCGGCGGGCATCGGGATAGTGGTCTCGATCCTGAGCGCCTGCGCGTATAGCGGGCCCACCACGACGGCCTATGACGGGGTTTACGAGGGTCAGGCGACCGTGTCCGATCCGGCTCTGCCGTGCCAGCAGATGGGAACGCTCAACCCGATGAAAGTTTCCGGCGGACATATCGATTTCGGCAATCTGCGGGGCGAGGTGCAGCCCAATGGCCAGGTGAGGCTGGTGTTCGGCCAAGTCTATGTGGTCGGCCAATTTGAGGGCACGCATTTCTCAGGGCAGATCATGAACCCTCAGCCGGCCTGCAACTTCAACCTGAGTATGGACAAGGTTAGCTGAGTAGCGCGCCATCGGGTCGCTCGTTGTTCGGGCGACTGCGTTACGCCGGTTTGGCCACCACCATGTAGATCACGCTGCTGCCGCTGTAGAACGGCTGATAGTACGCGCCGCCGAAGGCGAAGTAGGTTTTGCCGTTGATGTTCTGATCGACGGCCCCGCTTGGCAGCGTGGTGACCGTCGTGCCGATCGGCGGCGGAATCACCTGATAGCCAGTTGAAACCGTCTGGTAGTAGGCGCCACCGCAATCGAGATACGGGGTGCTGCCCGAGTAGACGGAAGAGCAGGAGGGCGGAGGTGTGGAGACGACCGCGCCCTGGGGCGGAGGTACGACCTGGTATGCACCGCCGGCTGAGGGAGCATAGTAAACGCCGCCTGCATAATAATAAGGATTGCCAGCGACGCTGATCGCGGCTGCGGCTGCCGGGAGGGCAGCAATGGTGGCGCCGAGTGCGAGGCCCGCGCCGAAACCCGCGCCCGAGTAGTAGCCGCCCCACCCGCCCCAATTGTTGTAATACGAGTCATGATTGTACTGCAGATTGTTGGCGGTCTTGATGCGGTTCTGCTGGACGCTGTTGACTTCGTTGGTCCGATTCTGCTGCAGCGTATTCGCTTCGTTGAAGCGGCTCTGCTGCTGCGTGTTCCCTGTGGCCGTCCGGTTCTGCTGAAACTGCGTGGCGTTGTGCTGATACTCGGGATGGCTCTGATCGTAGGAGGAGGCGCGGTCGCTAAAGGTTGAGGCGTTGTGGACGCTGCCCCAGCCGCCGCGTCCGAAACCGGCGTCGCCGCTGTGATCGTAAAATCCGCCGTTACCGAACCGCGAACCGCCGCTGAAACCATGGAATCCACCGGCCGCTGCGTTGCCGTGCCACCCGCCGAAACGGCCGGCTCCGCCGGCGAAGCCGCCGTGGAAGCCGCCGAATCCACCCCGGAAGGCGAGGCCGGGTTCGGCCGCAAGCACCAGGCCGATCGCGATCAAGCCCCCTGCGACGAAAATGGAACCGGGTCTGGTCCGGCTGGGCATGGTGCGGGACTCCTGGCGGTTCAGCGGGAACCTGTGCTGGCAACGACCGGCGCGAATGGAATTTTTTCGGCGGACGGCGGGAGATCCGCCGTAAACACCAAATCCGCAATGCGCGGCGAGAAGTTCCAGTCGCCGAACACGGCGGTGAATTGCGGCTGCGACGGCTCCGTCTTGTAGGTGATCACCAGCTTGCACGGCGTGAGCTGGGGCCCGGTATCGATCCAAATCTGCCAGTCGATGTCTTTCGCGACGAAGGCGAGCGAATGGCACTCCCGTCCGTTCACCTGGGACGTGCCGAGATACAGACCGTACCGTAAATCGGTGCCGACCACGCGGTATTGGTCGGTGTATATGAGATCAACGAGCGGCGGTGAGAACCCGAGGACTGCCTCGACCTTGTCCAGCATCGCATCCATGTTGGCTGGGGCGGAATCCGATCCGTAAAATCCCGTGCCAGGATCATAGAGCGCGACCGACTTGCCGTCGTACCAGAACTGTCTCTGGCCCAGATCGCCGCTCCATTCGACGTAGAGTCCATCAGGCCGCTTCAGGGCGACGTCTTCGCTGGCCATGTATTGGAGCTTCTGCCCGGAGGGGAGCACATGATCGAACGAGATGTCCGCATGGAAGGTGAATTGCTGGGCGGAGCCGATGTAATCGGCCATCTGCTTCAGCAGCGTGTCTGCCTGTGGTGCGACAATGGGCGCCTCGCTGGTTGCCGGCGGCTGTTGACCGGCAGGCGGATTGGGACCGGCCTGGGCGGCGGCCCGATGCACCGAAGCGGTGGATGCGATCATGGTGAATGCAGCGATTAAAGGAGCAATGCGCATCGCTTCCTCATGCAGCCGTTCTATGATCCAAGCGGAATGGTGTTGCTTGATACACCGCGTTGATAAACCGGCGACGGGCTATTCTCTATGCAAAAACGGTAATGCTCGATCCCCGAAACACCCGCCTCAGATGAAGGAGGCGAGCCGATATGGGGCCGGTACTGCGACGGCCATCGACGGTCAGGCGTCCTGCAGCCGCTTCAGCGTGGTTGACGGTGTCTCGCCGAACAGTTTGCGATAGGCGACGGAAAATCGGCCGATCTCGCCGAACCCCTGGTTGGTTGCGATTTCCGTCACGGTCGTCGTGCCGGGAGCCGCCTGGGCCAGCGCGCGGCGAGCCATATGCATCCGCCGCAACCAAAGATACCGGTGTGGACTCATCCCGAGCTCTTCTGTGCAGCGCAGCCGCAGCATGCGGTCGCACACACCGATAGCGGCGCAAATCTCCACCATGTAAAGGGGGCGGCCCCGATTTTCCTCCAGCACGCGTTCGAATCGGCGCATCACGGGAACGCGGAGATCGCGAAACCCAGGTAGGTCAGCGACCACGCCCGCCGTCAGGCACTTGACCATGACCCGCGTCAACTCCTGCTCCATGGCCCGGGCGACTTCGGCGCGCGCGATCATGTCGGGCACTGTTGCGGCGAAACGCGCGGCGGCATCGTTGAGGTGGAGCAGACGTTCGAGCAGCCGCGCGGGGGGGCGGATCTTGCTTGTGGTGATCGGGGCCGGGAGATCACGCTGCGTGACGGCCTCACCTGCTTCGGCCAGCCGCTCAGGGGTCAACGACATGGCTGACCAATCGGTCCCCGCCGGAAATCGATGGTAATGCTCGGCGCCTCGTCCATAAAAAAGGATCTCTCCTGGCCGAAGCTCAACGCCGTTGTGGATTGTGTGCGCCTGTTCCCGGTGGGTTAGAAAAAATATCGGCGAGCGGGTTGGAGTCAGCGTCGTATGCATAATCTTTGACACCGAAGCCTGGCCGCGCTGAGTCCACAGGTGATGCAGGTCGATCTTCGTCAGTTCGGCCTGAAATTCCCCCGAACCTGTCACCAGCAAATCGATATTCCGCACGCCGCGGATCGATTCCTGATATCGATCCATGTCCGTGAAGGCTTGAACAGTGGTGCCAGGCATGGCGCCTCCTCACTTTGGAGTGCAGGTCCTTCTGCGGATGTTCAGATTCGGGATGCGCGCACGATGGCACGCATGTTCAACAAAAGTGTTCGAATCTCTTTTAGGTTAATGCTCTCATGACGTTTCGTTCTCATTAAGCGTTGCCGATTCAGCATAGACGCACCCGCTCGCAATGCAAGACTGGCGTGTATGCACGGCGTCACAGGAGGGGTTATGCGACTGAGAAAGTCTTTTCCAAGCGTTCACATCGCGTGGGCTGCCGGCCGGCTGGCGATCGCGGCGGCCGTGACGCTTCTTGGCGCCTGCGCGGCGCTGAAGGTGCCGACGGAACAGAGCATCCAGGGTTTGACCCCGTCCGGCACGGTCTCCTTAACTGAAGACTTCGTCGCCGGGTACGGAGCCGGCAGCGGAACACTCACGTTCAACGGCCAAACCTATCCGTTTCGGCTGATCGGGTCGGTGATCGGTCCCGGTGGCGCGGACCACATCACCGCGTCTGGAGAGGTGTATAAGCTGAACGCGGTTACCGACTTTCCGGGACGCTATACGCAGGGCAGTGGTGCCGCCGGCTTATCCCGTTCAGGAAACGGGCAGCTCTGGCTGCAGAACAGCGCCGGCGTGATCATGCACCCTTTACAGCACCAGTAACGGCGTTCTGCTCTCGCTCGGGAAAGAGGAAGTCCTGATTCGTCTGGAGGGTCAGAACGGCGGCTGATGGCCCGCGTCTGGCCGTGAACCGCCGACATATAGGGAGATCAGGTAAGATCGGTCCGGTCGGGACCGATCTTACCTGAGTCGTTGCTAGTGATTGCCGCTGCTGGTCGTCTCTTGCAGGGTACGCAGCACCGCATCAAGATTGAATGAAGCAGGTTTCTGGCGCGGAGGAAACTTTACGAAGTTCTGGATCTGGGCGGCCACGACCGCCTGCATTTCGTAGATGATGAAGACGTGGTCGATCAGCCAGTCCCAGTAGGTGTTGGAGTTTTCGTCCGCTCGTTCGAATGGGTCTTGGCGAAGGTGGAACATTTTTGGTGCACGTAACTTCACGAACGGCTCGAACCAGCACAGGAGCTGTTTGGCCCGCTGTTCCATGAGCACGACCTTCCAGTCACCCATGCGGATGCCCAGGATGTCGCCGTCATCGCTGATGTAGAAGAAGAACTTCCTGGGACTCTCTTTCGCCTCTCCGGTCAGGTAGGGGATCAGGTTGAAGCCGTCGATGTGGACCTTGAAGGTCTTGTCGCCGACCTTGTGACCTTCAAGCAGCTTGGCTGAAACGTCCGGCTCGCCGGCGGCCGCGAGCAGGGTGGGCAGCCAGTCCTGATGAGAGGCGATGTCGTTGAACACTGATCCCGGCTTGATCTTGCCGGGCCAGCGTACGAATACCGGGACACGCCAGCCGCCTTCCCAGTTGGTGTTCTTTTCGCTGCGGAACGGAGTGATGCCCGCATCCGGCCAGGAGTTGTAGTGCGGGCCATTATCGGTTGAATACATCACGATCGTGTTGTCGGCGATGCCGAGTTCGTCGAGCTTGGCGAGCATCTGTCCGACGTGCTCGTCATGCGCCACCATGGCGTCGTTATAAAATCCCTGGCCGCTCTTGCCTCGATGCTTTTCCGCGCAATGCGTCCGGAAGTGCATGGCGGTCGTATTGTACCACATGAAGAAGGGCTTGCCCTCCTTATGCGCCTTGTCGATGAAGCCCAGTGCACGTTCGGTGACTTCATCGTCGATGGTTTCCATCCGCTTTTTCGTCAGCGGGCCGGTATCCTCGATGCGCTGGCCGCCCTTTCCGTCCGCCAGGCAATGCAGGACCCCACGGGGCCCGAACCGCTTCTTGAATTCCGGATCTTTCGGATAATCCACGTTCTCCGGCTCTTCTTCGGCGTTCAGGTGGTACAGGTTGCCGAAGAATTCGTCGAAACCGTGCATCGTCGGAAGAAACGCGTCCTTGTCTCCCAGATGGTTCTTACCGAATTGCCCAGTCATGTAACCGAGTGGCTTCAGCAAGTCGGCGATGGTCGGATCTGCGGCCTGCAGTCCGACGTCGGCGCCAGGCATGCCCACTTTCGTCAGGCCGGTGCGGATCGGGTTCTGCCCGGTGATGAAGGCGGCACGCCCGGCGGTGCAGCTCTGCTGGCCGTAATAGTCGGTGAATGTGCAGCCCTCATGTCCGATGCGGTCGATATTGGGCGTGCGGAATCCCATCTGCCCGCGATTGTTGTAGCTGATGTTCCACCAGCCGATATCGTCGCCCCACAGGATCAGGATGTTTGGTTTGGTCGAGGCAGCCATTTGAACCCCCTTTGGTTAGTTTATATTTCTGTGCATGCATCCTGCATGCACCTGGCCTGCTAAACGAGACGCAGCAGTACGGCGCCGAAGGCAAAGAGTCCGATCAGAAGGAGAAGCACCGTAACGGCGAGAACGGGCGAGTTCATGCCTTCCCGCGTCATCCCGGCGATCGGGGTGAAGGGATCGTTCCACATGTAGCGAACCACCCAATAGTATTGCCACAGCGAAACCAGAAGCGACAGGATGCCGCAGCCGATTAGGGAAAGACCCAGAATGCGGGGTGCGCCCGGTGCATAAGCCGGGTGAGTGCCCGGCATCTGATCCAATCGCTGGAAAAACTGAACGATGGCGAAGCCGAAGCCGATCAGGGAAACCGCGGTGCGGATCCATGACATCGCGGTCCGTTCGACACTGAGGCGCGTGCGCACCCAGCCGAAATGGCTGTCCGACGTCACCCGGACTTCGAAGCGGCTTTCCGCGCTCATGGCGAGCCGCCACGCATGTGAGCGCGCATTCTGAGCGAACGATGGACCAGCCCTCGGAGGATCACATAGGGAATAAAGCAGAGGAGCAGGGCGATCAGCACCGCTTCCGCGGGATAGAACATCTTGAGCACGAGCGACTGATAGATAATGTCCATGACAACGCCGAGCAGGATGATCCGCGCGGTGGCGTTCAGCCCCTCCCGCAGCCGCGGCGTTCGTTTTCCAGGTGACCTGATGATCGTCCATAGATACGGCGCGCGGCCGGCAACCGCGTCCGCCCGTCCATCGCGAACAGCGGCGATTGCAGCCATCACCGGCTGAAGGATGAAACGGAACCGCATAGGGCCGTCCGAGCGATCGACCAGCTGATGAAATAGACGGCTCCAGGTTCCGGCGGAAATGCCGCGCACCATGACGCCGGCGACGACCAGCAAGACAAGAAGAGCCAGCACGCCCCTGGCAAGCCCGGTCAGACGGTGGGCAGCCGGCTGGCTCATGGATTGCCCTCCTGTCAGTCCAATTGGCATGGCTCGGACCCGATCATGCGACGAAGCCCGACATGGCCCATGCCTGAATCAATCGGCGGTGTCCTTTCATGAGAACAAGCGCAGATGCTGTGACAATGGCCCGCAGACTGCCGGCCGGCTATGCAAAAACGGAAATCGACCGTTCAGTGGGTCCGCATCGGCGTTGGACGCTCGATCGAGGGAAGTTCGCCGAAAACCTCGAGGTACGTCAACATGAATGCATCGAGGTTGGTAAACCCATATCGTTGGGCCAATTCGAGCGGCGTCAACGACCCGGCAGCGCGCGCCATGTCTGCGCGCGCCAACTTCAACCGACGCCTGTATTGGAAACGTTCGGCCGTCATGCCGAGCGCGCTGGTGCACACGTTCTGCAATGTTTCCTCGGAAACGCCGACCCGCTCGCAAATTTCATCAAGCGGTAGCAGACGATGCGGATCGGCTGTGATCGCCTGTTCGAACCGCGCCAGCATCTCGGATCGGCTGCGCATGGCTGCGGCATCGTAGAGCAGCGTCCCGGGTGCCAGGCATTTCACCATCGCCCAGATGATTTCCTGCTCCAGCGCGCGGGCGATTTCCGGATGAACGGTGCGAACCGGGGTTCGTTCTGCCAAGCGTCCGGCTTGCGCATGAGCGCGCAGCAAATCCCTTCGATCGGGCGCCGGGATGCTGAGAATCTGACCGCACAACGGCGGCGTCAGCTCTGCGCCGTGGATGGTCCGACTATATTCGGCCAAATCTGCCGCACTTATACCAACCCGCGAAACCTCTGACTTACTTCGGGTTCCCACTGCCCGCGAGATGTGATTCGATTCCCGCGGCGATTCGCGGGAGGCGCGCATGGGCAGAGCGGTAGCGGTCAGCCGGACCGCTCACAGTGCACGGGAGCTTCGGGCAACGGCGAGCAAATGCTCCGACGCTGACCAGGTCCGCCGGTTACTGGCGATTGCTCTGGTGCTGGACGGCGCCAGCCGTTGCGAGGCCGCCCGGCAGAGCGGCATGGACCGCCAGACGTTGCGTGACTGGGTTCACCGCTACAATGCCGAGGGGATTGGCGGCCTTCAATCACGCATCAGCCCCGGCCGCCCGCCGAAGCTGACGACCGAGCAGAAAGCGGAATTCAGGGCGCTGGTGATCGCGGGGCCCGATCCGGCACTGCACGGTGTGGTGCGCTGGCGCTGCGTGGACCTGCAGGAGGAAGCGGCGCGGCGTTACAACGCCCGGGTTCACGTCAGCACGATGGGCAAGTGGCTGCACACGCTCGGGCTGACCCGACTGCAACCGCGCCCCTATCATCCCAGGAAGGATGTCAAAGCCGAGGCGGCGTTTAAAAAAACTTCGCCAGCCTGGTAGCAGCAGCGCTACCCGAAAGCGCATCCGCAGCGGACCTCGAAATCTGGTTTCAGGACGAAGCCAGGGTCGGGCAGAAAGGCGGACATACTTACATTTGGGCGCCGGTCGGCTCGCGCCCTCTGATGGTGCGCGACAACCGTCATGACTCGGCCTATCTGTTCGGCGCGATCTGCCCAGCCCGAGGCATCGGTGCCGCCATCATCATGCCGGGCGTCAACATCGAGGCGATGAACCAACACCTGAGCGAAATCAGCACTCAGGTGGCGCCTGGTGCGCACGCTATTTTGGTCTGTGACAGCGCCGGCTGGCATCAGCCCGGCGGGCGCTTGCGCGTGCCTGACAACATCACTCTGTTGCCGCTGCCGCCATACTCGCCGGAACTCAATCCAATGGAGACGGTTTGGGAGTATCTGCGGCAAAACAAACTCACCGCTTTGGTCTGGGAAAGCTACGAGGCCATCGTCGAGGCGTGCCGACGGGCGTGGCTCTTTCTGACCGATCATCCCCAGCGCATCCGATCGCTCGGAGCAAGGCAATGGGCATCGGTCAATATTTAAGCGGGTTGGTATTATACCAAATCCCTCTGATCACGACCGATGCGCCCAATCGCGCAATCCGAGCGACATGATGGCCCACGGCCGCGCCTCCAGCTTATTCCACGCCTCGCAGCAGTGATCGAGCAGCGCGTCGGTGTCGTCGAACACCCGATTGGAGAGCCAGTTATCGCGCATGAACTGCCAGACGTTCTCCTGCGCGTTGAGTTCGGGGCATTTCGGCGGCAGTGGAACAATTGTGATGTTGTCCGGCACCGACAGCTGGCGCGAGAGATGCCAGCCCGCCTGGTCGAGCAACAGCGCCGCGTGGCGGCCTGGAGCGATATCAGCCGAGATCGCCGCCAGATGCAGGTTCATCATCGCCGTGTTGCACCAGGGCAGGATCAAGCCGACAGCCTTGCCCTCGGCCGGGCAGATGGCACCGAAAATATAGGTCGAGGCGGTTCGCTGGTCTGATGGCGCCGAGGGGCGGGTGCCGCGCCGAGCCCAGCGACGGGTGATCTTGTTCTTCTGGCCGATCCTGGCTTCGTCGCCGAACCACACCTCTATATCGCTGCGATCGAGGCTCCGCTCGCGCGCGATCGCCGCCACTGTCGCAGGCCAGTTTTTTTGAACGTCTCGATGGCGCCCGCGGCTTGCGCGTGATGGCGCGGACGTGCCGACAGCTTGCGATATCCCATGGCTCGCAGCTCCCGGCTCAGCGTCTGTTTCGAGACGTTGGTCCCGTATTCGTCCCATAAGCATTGGCAGAGATCGATGATGCGCCAGCGGACGACGCCGTGTACCGCCGGGATCGGGCCGTTCTCGACCATCGCTGCCAGCGCGGCACGATGCCTCGCATCAAGTCTGGATGGCTGTCCTGGAGCCTTGCGGTCGATCAGCCCTCCAGGGCCGTTCGCATTGAACCGCAGTACCCAGTCGCGCACCACTTGCAGCCCCACGCCGCCTGCCTGCGCTGCCTCGGTCCGGCTGCCTCCGCCGTAGATCAGCGCCAGTGACAGCAGCCGCCGAACCTGGTCGGCATCCTTGCTGTCGCGGGCAATACGCCGCAGTTGTCCCGCATTGTAGTCTGATCTCAGTGGGATCGGGCTTCCCATGGCAAACCTCCTTCGGTCCGCCGAGGTTAAATCAGATCACACCCGCGTCGGGGAATCCCCCACGTAAGTCTTCGTGAGGGGGATTTGGTATTAGGGATATCGATCCCCAGCCGGTTGGCGAAAGCGTCCGTTGGTAGAAGCACTCACCGAAGCTGTGAAAGATCAGATGTCCATAGGGCGCGGCCCAACCGTTGCAGATCAGCGAAGCCGCCTTTCGTGTCGGAAAGGTGACAAAGACCCGGTCAGGCGGCAGAGAGATGCATCCAACCCTCGCAGCCGATTCCTCACCTCGGAGTAAATACAGGTGCGGGAGGTCGATCCAGGTCAACTGGGCGCGAAACGCGGGGACAGATCCAGCCGTGATCGTGGATGTGCACGCTGTAGGGAACGCCCAGCCGGTCAGGAATTTCGCTGATCCGCGCGTCATGTCCCAGCAGATGATGAATCTCCGCCTGGACCGGCTTCGCCCCACGCAGAAGCTGCAGCATCGCGGTGTGCTCCCGGCGGTCAAAGCGAAGGTTCGGATAGAGATCCGCATCGCCGTCGCTGACCCGCACCCCACCATCGCGATCCGGGCGCAGCACCACGGCGCGCCTTCCCGCCGCCTCATGGGCGGCAACCGACGCCATGATCCGACGCTCCACACCCCCACCATCGGCATGGGTGATGATCAGGACTGAGGCGCGACCTTGTTGTTGCGCACGAAACCGTATGGCGTCGGGCCGGCGGGGGTTGTCGCGCGGTTCAGGCGCTTTGGGAGACGGAGTGGCACTGAATACGATCGGGCTCCCCGGCAGATCACATCCATTCGCATCCAGGATGCGAACACGCTTACCGAGGCCCTTTCGCCGTATTCGGAACGCGCGCGGGCGGCCGAGCAGCATACCGGGGACCGGTTGTGCGGGTTCGGCGGCGATGATCGTGTAGCGCCGCCCATTGGACGGCACGACAGCCAGCATTGGATCGCGATCCGGATCGTGTGGGTGCCAGGCCCAGCCGAAAACCTCGTCTTCGGTGCTTGCGACAAACCCTTCTATCCAGTGCGGCTGCCGCCCGATCTTCGGTAACGGCAGTCCGGCGGCCGCGAGGCCGGCCCGCACTTCCGGACCGTCATGAGTTTCGGCCAGTTCGCGGAACAGCGCCTTCGCCCGATTGGGATCGGCACGGAGACAGGCGGTCGCCAACAGCAACTTCAGCGTCGGATCGCAAGGCAAAAGCCGACAGCCACGATCGAGCCAGCGAACCGCTGAATCATAATCACCCGCCCCCAGCTCGCGGTGCCCCTGCTCCATCGCCTCTCGGGCAAGTGCCTCCGCGTCCCGTTCGGGTGCATCGTAGCCGAAGGACAATGGGACAGGACGCGTCCGCCTGGTCATTGCGCGGCGGCGCGGGCTTCCTCCGGCACGGGCTGCGGCAGCGCCGCCAAATCCCTACGGGCCTCGGTGATGCCCTGACCAACCGCCCGCTCGAGCCAGACCCGCGCCTCTGGAATGTCCTGCGTGCCGGCCGCACCGCGGGCGAGATAGCGGCCGAGCATCATCTGGGCGTAGGCGTGGCCGCGCTCCGCGGCGGCGCGGAAGCAGCGCTGGGCGGTCGGGCGGTCGGTCGGCACGTCGTGGCCTCCCCCGTTCAACGCCCCGCAGCCGAACATCGCGCCGACATGGCCGCGTCCAGCCGCACGTTCGTAGAGAACAAGAGCGCCGCCGTGGTCGCGCGGACCGCCAAGGCCATTGACCATCATTTCCGCCAGAGCGACCTCGGCCTCTACCATGCCGATATCGGCGGCCTTTTTGATCCAGGCGCGGCCCTCCTCGGGATTGGCGTCAACACCGCGGCCCTCGACCAGCATGCGGCCGTACCAATCTGGGCATTGACCACGCCGTCGGCTGCGCGCCGGAGCCATTCGGCGGCTCGACGGTCATCCCGCTCCACGCCGACGCCCTCGGCCAGACAAACACCGAAATTGAATGCTGCGATAAGATCGCCAGACGCCGCAGCGGTCTCGAACCATTCGCGGGTGCGGACGGCGTCTTCCTGGGGACCCGTGCCCTTAAGGAGCAGATTCGCCAAATCGACCCGGGCTTTATCGTCGCCCTGGTGGGCAGCGAAGCGGAACCAGTGCGCTGCCTCCTCCTGATCGCGCGGCACACCGGCACCGGTCAGGTAGAGCATGCCGAGGGCGCGGGCGGCGCCTTTGTGTCCCGCTTCGGTCGCACGGCGAAACCACATCGCAGCCTCAGCGTAGTTGGGCGGCAACGGGCCACCCTTGGCATAGAGATCGCCGACCAGTGCCGCCGCCTCCGCGTCGCCGGCCACGGCGGCTTTGCGGAGCCATAATTCGCCCTCGGTCAGATTGGGTGGTACCCCGCGCCCTTCCATCAATGCGAGACCCCAGCGCGCCGCGCCGGAGCGGTTGCCCTTAAGGGCGGACTCCCGAAACAGTGTCGCTGCCTTGGCGATGTCCGGCTCGACGGCAACGCCGCGTTCGTAAATGACAGCCAGCAGGTAGAGTGCGGTCGGTAGGCCAGCATCCGCCGCGCGTTGCAGCCAGGTTCGGACCTCCGCATGGTTCTCCGGCGTGGTTGCCTCACGCGACAGCGACAGCGCATAGCCAAGCGCGCCTTGCGGGCCCCCGGCGTTCGCCGAGGTGCGGTACCAGGTGTGCGCCTCCTCTAGGTTGCGCATCGTCTCCGGGCCGGAGGTGAGAATGTAACCCAGTACCAGCAGCCCCATCGGCCGAACCGTTCTCCGCTGCGCGTTTGGCCCAGTGCAGGGCGCGGTCGAAATCGGGTTTGCCGTCGCGCTCGCCGGGTGAGAACAGGCTGGCGGTCGGACGAGCCCCGGCGTGGTCCGGAGCGGCCTGGATGAGCAGCGTGGCCAGGAGCGATTGCGCTTCGACGAAGCCATGCCCGGCCGCTTTTTCCAGCCAGCGCATGCCGTCGGCACGGCTGGGGGGGACACCGCCGCCCTCAAGATAACATCGGCCGACGCGATACTCGGCCTCGGGCAGGCCGGCGCGGGCTGCCACCGACAGTAGCCTGAACGCCGCGCCCAGCCGCTTCTGCTCGGTGAGATGGATAGCCCGACGCAGAGCCGCGCGAGGCGAGACCGGCGTAATCAGCCGATCGAGCAGGCGGGTTGACATAGCGCCTGAACGCTCAGGGCTCGCGCATCGCCGTCGTGGCGACCGGGATCACCCGGGCGAGCATATAACCCAGCACCGTCTGTTTGCCGACCTTGATATCCGCGGTCACCGGCATGCCCGGCGTTGGGTGGAAATCGTCGAGGACGCCGCGCAAGGCCAAGCGATCGATGGCGATGCGGGCGCGATAATAGGGTTCGGTGTCGTTCGGTGCGACGGGTACCGTCCCAGTCTGGTTTGCGTTCTGGTCCTGGCCGGTGAAGCTATTGGCTGTGACCACCCGCAGAGTTCCGTAGGCCATGCCATAACGCGAGAATGGGAAGGTATCGAACTTGATGGCCACGGGATCGCCGACATGCACATAGCCGTCGTCCTTGCCGGAGATATTCGCCTCCACCTCCACCGGCGCATCAGCCGGCATCAGCGTGATGAACTGCTGGCCTGACTGGAGTACCGACCCGACCGAACCCTTCGCAATGGTCAGCACTGTGGCATCGCGATCGGCACGCAGTTCAACAAGCTCGCGCCGAAGTTGCGCTTTCCGGAGATTCTCGCGGGCGTCGGACAGCTTGCTGATCGCGTCGGACAATTTCTCTGAGGTATCGGCGTGCCAGGACTGCACGTAGCCATTGCGTTCGGCAACCAGGGCCGACAGATCGCGGGCGGCGGCCTGCGCCGTGTCCATCGCACTCTGGTAATTGCGCTCCATCTCAGCACGGCTGTCCATCGCCGCGAGCGTGTTCAGCTTGCTGCCGACATTTAGCTTTTCGAGCTGGCGGCGCATCTGTTCGACATCGGTGGCGACGGCGAGGCGGGTGCGGTACCCTTCGGCATCCGAATTGGCACGCTTGATCTGGGCCACCAGCTCGTCAATTTTTTCCTTATAGTTCTCCAGCTTGTAGTCGTACTCCGCCTTGCGCTGAGCATAGATCGCGGATTGCAGCGCGAGGTCAGGGTTCAGGCCGGAATAGGTGAACGGCGTGCCGTCGGCCTCCGCTTGCATGCGGGTGACACTGGCTTGCAGAGATGAGACCTGAGCGGCGAGGGTTCCAACGTCCGCGGCTGCGAAAGTGGGATCGAGCCGGGCGAGCACCTGTCCCGCCTTGACCTTGTCGCCAACCTTCACGTCCACCTGGCGCACGATGGCTGTTTCCAGCGGCTGCACCACGAGCACGGGCAATTCTGACACGATCTCGCCCCGCGCGGTCACCACGCGGTCGACCTTGATCAGTCCCATGGCAAGGAACATCGCGGCAAACATGCTGGCGACGATCCACACGGTACTGCGTGCGGCGCGCGGTATCGGCTGCGCCAAGACGGCGGTGGACGGCGACTGGAACTCGAGAATGGCCGGAAGCGCGGGATCGTGCCGGGTGGCCAGTTCGGTTCCGCTAGTCCCCTTGGACGAGTGTGGGAGTAGAAGCGGCATAACGGGAGCCTTGCGGTTCAAGATGGCGGTTCTGCTGCGCCCAGAGCTGACGATAGACCGAGCAGCGTTCCAGTAGCGTGCGGTGCGGTGCCATATCGGCGACCTTGCCACGTTCCAGCACCAGGATCTGATCGCACTCCGTCAGGGACGACAGGCGGTGCGAAACGATCACCATGGTCCGGCCACTGCCGATGCGCAGGAGATTGGCGTTCACCAGCGCCTCACTTTCGGGATCGAGGGCGCTCGTGGCTTCGTCTAGAATCAGGATGCGCGGGTTCTGGATCAGGGCGCGGGCGATCGCCAGGCGCTGACGCTGGCCACCGGAAAGATTGGGAGAGCCTTCCTCGATATAGGTTTCGTAGCCATGCGGCATACGCTCAATGAACTCCTCGGCCCCAGCGAGGCGGGCGGCCCGGATGGCGTCTTCCAAAGTGAGTCCAGGGCGGCCGGCCAGGATGTTGTCACGGATGGAACCGCGGAACAGGAAATTCTCCTGCAGGACGACGCCGAAACTGGAGCGCAGGTGCCGCAGGTTGATTTCCCGCAGGTCCGAGCCGTCGATCTTTACGTAGCCACTGTAATCTCGGTTGATGCCCTGGAGCAGGCGCATGACGGTGGACTTGCCGGAGCCGCTGCGCCCGACAATGCCCAGCATGGTTCCGGGTTCAATGGAGAAGGAGACCTTCTCCAGCGCCGGAATCTTCGTATTGGGATAGGTGAAGGTAACATCATCGAAGGCAATGGCGCCGGCGAATTTCGGCCTGAGGCCGCCGGACGCAACATCGGCTTCGAGCGGCCGGTTCAATACTAGCGCCGCTTCACCGATGGCGCCGCCCACTTCCTCGAAATCCTCGATCAGCCGGGCCATGCCGACAAGCGGTTGGGCGACCCGCTGGGAAAGCATCATGAAGGCGAACAGCCCGCCGACCGCGTAACCGCTTTGACTCTTCAGCGCGATCGCGACGCCGATCATGATCACACCGACCCACATGAAGCGCTCGATCGGGGTGACCAGGGTCTGCGGCCAGTTGGCCATGCGTCCGAAGGCCAAGCGCCATTTGCCGGCATCAGCGACACGCTCATCCCACAAGGCACGGCGCTGCGGCTCAAGCGCGAGCGATTTTACGGTGCGGATACCGAAAACCGTTTCACCGAGCGCGGCATGTCGATTCACCTCAGCCTGGATGACGCGCGAGAGCAGGATGCGCAACGGCCGGAGAAAGGCGAGGATGATCAGCGTAATCAGGCAGGCGCAGGCCAGCACGATCCAGGCGAGGGTGCTGTTCAGCCAGAACAGGAAAGGCAGAAGCACGACCAGCGTCATCATATCGAGGAACGTGGTCAGCAGCTTGCCCGTGAGGAATTCGCGTACGCGGTGTACCTGACTGACGCGATGCATCGTCTCGCCGGCAGGGTGACGCTCGAAATAGTCGATCGACAGCCGGATCAGGCGATTGAAGACGTGCAAATTGAGCCGCGTGTCGATGCGCACGCCAATCTGCAGGACGATCAGACGACGCGCGTAACCGAGAAGGGTTTCATAGACGATGAAGATGCCGAGCAAGATTGCGAGCAGTGAGAGCGTGTTCCAGCTGTGATGCTCGAGCACCCGGTCCACCACCATCATGACGACCAGCGGCGGGAAGATCGCGAGGAAGCTCATGGTAAGGGAGGCGATGCCGATGTCGCGAAGGGATTTCTTCTCCTTCAGGACCAGCCCGGCAAGCCAGCGGATCGAGAAGGGCGCGTCAGCTTCCTGCAGGCCGCGATTGGCCCGAAGCAGGACGGCCTCGCCGGACCAGACTTCGGACAACCGGAGTTCGTCCACGGGGAGCGGTGCTTCCCCTTCGGGCGCCATTGGATCCTTGATGAAGACGATCTTATGCTCACCGTTGGACCCGACGAGCAGGCCCGCACTGCCGTCATTGAACAACAGAACCACGGGCCCGGTCTCATGCAGGCGCTGGATGTGGCGCCAGCGCAGGCGGACGGCGCGCGCCCACATGCCCGCCTCGCGGACCCAGGTCGACAGGGACGCGGCGGACGGAGCAGGCGCATGATCGAGATTGCGGAACTCTTCCGGGTCGAGCTCCACGCCGTAGTACCGGCCTGCCTGAATGATCGCCTTTAGGCGCGGATGCAGGACCTCATCCTCCCGGAACCGGGGCATGATCGAATCATGGTCGGCGGAACTGGTCACCTCGGGATAGTCCACGCATACTCCCTCTCAGCCGCAGGACGGTTCCTCAAGTAGACCGTTGCATTCACCTGCGGCGCGATGGCCATCAAGCCGGGACGATGGCGCCCCAGCTCCCGGTAAGTTTGCCGCAGTGTGGACCGGAAACGCAAGGAATCCACGCAGCACGCCGGATAGTTTTGCTTCGAACCCGGCCACACCAGAAATCTGGTCTCGCGTGCCCGCCTCGATTCAGGGCCAAATGCCAATGTTTCGCGCTGTCACTTTAGGTTGTGCTTTCGTCCGGCGCTCGCGCGCCGTATGACATAATCCTGCGCTCACGGAAAAGCGATTTCGCTTTTGCGGCTAGCCGATCCGCGACCGAATACATCAGCAGGGACAATGGTATGCTGGAATCTGAAGAGCAGGACGGTCCGTTTGTTCCGGGCCCGCGCGCGCAATCTGAACCGCTGGGTCATGGTTCGCTCGATGGATTGTCCTTCGCCGTCAAGGACGTGTTCGATGTCGCCGGAGCGCTGACCACCTACGGCAATCCGGATTGGGCGCGCACGCATCCACCGGCCGTTGCACATGCGCCCTGCGTCCAAGCGCTGTTGGAGGCCGGGGCCAGCTTGGTGGGTAAAACCAAGACGGTTGAACTTGCCTACGGCATCACAGGCGAGAATGCCTGGCATGGCACGCCGCGCAACCCCCGTGCGCGCGATCGGCTGCCGGGGGGATCCAGTTGCGGCTCGGCGGTTGCCGTAGCAGGAGGCCACGTCGACTTTTCACTCGGCACGGACACAGGCGGATCGGTACGCGTGCCGGCAAGTTATTGCGGCGTGTTTGGGTTCCGGCCCACCCACGGCGCGGTCAGCGCCGCTGGGGTTTGTCCGTTGGCGCCCAGCCTCGACACGGTCGGATGGTTCACGCGCACTGCCTCCTTGCTCCTTCGCGTGGGCGAGGAGCTGTTGCCCGGCGATCACCGGCGGCGGCTGCGCGGCCCGCTCATGTTGGTGGAGGAGATGTGGATCAACGCCCAGCCGCAGGTCGCGGAAGCCTTGCGCCAGGCCGTGGAGCGGCTCGAGCGGCCCCGCGGGCGCGCCCTGTCCCTCCGCCTCGTCCCGGAAGGGGTGGATGTGGTCTATGACCACTTCCGTGCCGTTCAGGCACAGGAAGTCTGGGCTAATCTCGGCGGATGGGTGACCAGCGTCCGCCCGCGGCTGTCGACGGCGGTGGCGGAGCGCATCGAGGGCGCGGCAAGCCTCGACCCGGCACTGGCGGCTGATGGGCGGGCGTTCCGCCGCACCTTGCAAGCACGAGTCCGGCCGTTGCTCGATGGCGGCGCCGTGCTGGTCCTTCCCACGAGCCCCTGCGCCGCGCCCATCGCGTCGGCCACGCCGACGGAGCTGGAAACAGTCCGCCAGAGTACCCTGGGCGTTACGGCAATCGCCAGCCTGTGCGGCCTGCCCGAGGTGACCCTGCCAGCCGCCACGGTGCGCGCCGGGCGCGACGCCCTGCCCGTCGGCCTGTCGCTGATCGCCGGCCATGGGTGGGATATCCCGTTGCTCGGATTTGCGTTGGAATGCGCTGGTGTCTTGGGGATTGAGGCCTAGTGTCCTGCCGCTGAAGTTCGCCGTGTCCTGCCGCTGAAGTTCGCCGTGTCCTGCCGCTGAAGTTCGCCGTGTCCTGCCGCGGATGGAAGGGATAAGCAGGCCACCGAAAATAAAGCACTAGGCGCCGAGCTCTTTCCGTGCAGCTTCCGTAAACACACGCAGAAAATCGAAGTCTCTGCTCTCGAACGCCTCGCGGTCGTGAAGGTCCGCATTTGGCTGGTAATAGGTATCGACGATCAGACGCAGCACGTCATCCGCGTGCTTGGCGGTGTCCAAAGATACGAAAAGTCCAAGCTGTGCCTTGAGGGCGTAGAGCGGTACGAGTGCCGACAGGTCCGCCAGGGTGTGTGTCAGCGCATCCGCATAGAGCGTCGAAGCCTGAACAATGAAATCGCCGAACAGCCGTTCCCGGCGTGAATATTCCTGCGAAATCCGCTGAACGCGGTCCTGGTGGTGTTGCGTGATCCAGGTGGTCAGCAGGGAGGCGAGGGCGCCGATCGCCGAGCCGGCGAGCGCCGACAAGGCTGAGAGCGTGGCCGGATTCATCGGCCTGGCACGGGGAACCCGGCACCTATGCTGGCTGTTACCGTTTCCGCTTGGACGGACCCAGCGGTGCTGCGAACGGCACCTTGATGTGCACGCATATACAATCTGCCATCGACTCTGGTTTCGATGGCACAGTGTCGCTTCTTTGATGCGCTCGCTTCAACCTGAACCCATCACGCTATCCAGGACCTGCGAGTCTTCAGGCCGCCTTGCGCAAATCGGCGAGTTGCGCACCGAGGAAGGCCGCGATCGCACCGGGGCCGGACCGGGAGGTACCGGCGATGCCTGCTTCAGCCTCGGCTTCGGGATTGTAGTTCGTGTTCGTGTTGACATCGTACACCAAACGCCGCCCGGCCGGTGTTTCGATGAACTCCACACCTGCGATGTCGATGCCGGAGGCAGCGAGGAAACGCTCGATCTTATCGCACAGCGCCGGGTCGATGCCCGGAATGACGCGGAAGCGGGCAGGGGCTTCGCCAACCGGGCAGGCAGCGTCGCCGACAGCGCAGGCGTCGGCCGGGCAGAGTTCGAAGCCTTGGGTGGTATCCACCTCGACAGCATAGAGGAAGCGGCCGCCGACGAACTCGGCGCGGGTGATCACCGGCCGTGGGGCGCGGACGTATTCCTGCAGAAGCTGCAGCCCGTCTACCGGCGGTTCGTACGCGGGGCTGTCGGCATAGGCCGCAAGAGCATCCACGTCCTGGAAAAGCTGCACGCCCAGACCCTTACCGCCGCGATTTGGCTTGAGAATGACCGGCCCGGCCGCAAAGTGCCGGCGCGCGGCGGGCACGATCTGGTCGCGACCGGCGGTCAGAACTGTGTGGGGGACGGCTATGCCGTGGCGCTCCAGAGCGGCGTATTGGCGGACCTTGCTGATCTCCAGATCCAGCGCACCAGGTCCGTTGATGACGCTGCGGCCCCAGCGTGTGAGCCAAGCGAGAACTGCCGCGGTCAGTTCGGCGCTGAAGCGATGATCCCGAGTGTGAGAGGAAGCGCTCATCCGATTGTAGAACACGCCTTCGGGGGGCGGCGCGGCCAGATCGAACGTCGCTTCATGAAGGAACCACTCGGTCCAGGGCAGGCGGCCGCGATTGAAGGCTTCGGCCAGCGGTGGCAGCCAGGCGGGGTTCTCGTGCAGGACGTGGATGCGAGCGGGCATGCGACTTCTCTCGGGAGTATCGAAGCCAAGAGAGAAGGATTTTTCCTGATCGACGCAAGTGCCCCAGATAAATAGCGACCCGTTCCTCTCTAGCCGCTGATCTGCAGGAGAGTTTTTTCTAAGCGGCACCCGATAGAGCAGTGTGATCCACGCTTCGTGCCGCAGCGACGAATTGCCTGATAAGCGTCGGGTCCTTCACACCTGGGGCGCGCTCCACCCCTGACGACACGTCTACAGCCTGGGCACCTGAGACGCGGATTGCGTCGGCGACGTTGGCCGCCCTCAGGCCGCCGGCCAAGCTCCAGGGACAAGGCGCTATCCAATCGCACAGAATGTGCCAGTCGAATTGCACCGCGTTGCCACCGGGGCGAGTGGCGCCCCGCGGCGGTTTGGCCTCGATCACCAGGCGTTCGACCTCGACCGGTGCTGCGCGGGGCAGGTCGGATGTGGCCGCGACGCCAAGCGCCTGCCAGATGGGAACCCCGAACCGCTCGTGCAGGCCCGCGACAGGACCGTAGACCTGAAGCGCCGTCAGCGGCACGGCGTCCAATACTGCGTGCACAGCGTCGTCTTCGAACGGGGCAACGAACAGACCCACCAGACCGGCACCCCCGATGCCCCGTGCGGCGAGCCGCGCAGCTTCGGGCGGGGTGAGGAAGCGGGGCGAGCGCTCGAAGAAATTCAGGCCAAGCCAATCGGCGCCTGATTCCACCGCGGCATCCCAGCCGGCTTCCTCGCGCAGGCCACAGATCTTGATCCGGACGGTCATTCTGCGATCGAGGCGGCGATCTCGCGCGCGGCGGCAGCGGGGTCGGGGACCGCCGTGATGGGGCGGCCGACGACGATCCAGTCGGCGCCGGCTTCCGCAGCCTCGCGCGGCGTCATCGTCCGCGCCTGGTCATCGAGCGACACACCCGCGGGACGGATGCCCGGTATAACCAGAGCCGGCTCGGGTCCGAGCGCGTCACGCAGAACCCGGACCTCGCGCGGGCTGCACACCAAGCCGTGTGCCCCGTTGGCCATCGCCATGCGCGCCAGCCGAACGACTTGGTCCTCGATCGTGGATTGGACGCCCATCGCTGCAAGAGCCGATGCGTCCAGGCTGGTCAGTACCGTAACCGCAAGCAGCAGCGGCGGGTCAGGCACGTCGCGGCAGGCCTCTCGCGCGGCGGCAATCATCCGGGGACCGCCGCCGGCGTGCAGTGTTAGCATGCGGGGTTCCAGCGGCAGCAGCGAACGGACAGCGCCGGCAACGGTGTTGGGAATGTCATGCAGCTTCAGATCGAGGAAGACGGGCCGCTCGGTCACTGTCTCCACGCCGGCAGGGCCGTTAGCGGCGAAGAATTCCAGCCCGAGCTTCACCAGGCCACAAAACGGGCTAACCGCCTCAGCCCATGCGGAGGCTTGCCGTGGATCGGACGTGTCGAGGGCGACGATGAGTTGGCAGGCCATCAGGGCGTCGGGGCAGCGACGGCAACCGGCCGACTCTCCACCGCCTTCAACCGTGCCTGCAAAGCCGTCACCTGCTCCTCGAGTAGACGCACGCGGGCTTCCGCCCGGCGGGCGCGCCGGCGCTGGGCGAGTTCCCCGATCCAGACGATCAGAGCGCCAAACACGAACGCAACTGCCGCGCCGATCAGGATAGCGATCGACAAAGGTACATCCCACGTCAGGCCGGTGGGCCAGAGGCCGAGTGCGATCGGCTCTCGGTTCGAGAGCACAAAGAGAATGAGGAGGAGCAGGAAGGGGACGACGATCAGGAGACGCATGGGTGTGGCGTTGCCCACGAGGTTGCTTAGATCCCGCTAAGGCGGGGGCCCGCCATGACATTGTGTACCGATGCGGTCAAACGCGGGCGTGGGTCCGCTCAGACCGGGACTGGCCATCAGCGCCGGAGCCGCGATCAACACGTTCCCGCAACTCCTTTCCGGCCTTGAAGAACGGCACAACCTTCTCGTCGACCGGGACGGTCTGCCCCGTTCGGGGGTTACGCCCCGTGCGGGCCTGACGGCGCTTGACGGTGAAGGCGCCGAAGCCGCGCAGTTCGACGCGTGCGCCCTGAGCAAGGGCGCGCGTGATCTCATCGAAGATGGTGGTGACGATCACTTCGATATCGGCCGCACGAAGATGCGGGTTGGCCGCTGCAAGATCGGCGATCAGCTCGGACTTCGTCATTCCCCGCCTTTGAGCGGTTTACGCACCAGAACGTTGCCAGAGCACCGCGCGGGCGTCAAGCGTAAGCCATTGTGTTCCAATGCTTTTCACGACGGCATTAACGACGGGTGTCAGCATGCTGGAGAGCGTGCGGGCGATGAAGCCCTGGTCCGATATTTCCTGGACCGGGAGCGAGGCGGGAATCCCGCGGTTCTGTGCCAACCATCTGCGCGCCTCAGGCTGACCTCCGATGGCATCGACCAAGCCCAGTTTCAGCGCCTGCTGCCCGGTATAGGGTCGGCCATCGGCGATCTTCCGCACTCGATCTGGATCCATGTGACGCCCGGTCGCAACCATGGCGACGAACTGATTGTAAAGGTTCATCACCAGGTCCTGGAGCATCTGCCGCCCTTCGGGCGAGAGGGGCTGAGTCAAGCCAGGCTCGTCCTTGAGCGGACCAGACTTGATGACCTCGGTGCTGACACCGATCTTGCCGAGCAGACCGGAGATGTCGGGGGCTTCCAGAAACACGCCGATTGAGCCGGTGAGCGTACCTTCGCGGGCAAATATGCGAGCGGCCGGTACGGCGATCATGTAACCGGCTGACGCCGCAACACTACCCAGGACGGCGACGACGGGCTTGACCGCGGCGACGCCGGCGATGGCGTCGTGCAGAGCCTCCCCGCCTCCGACGCTGCCGCCAGGGCTATCGATCGAGACAATCATGGCCTTGGCGGAGCGGTCGCGGCCCACCCGGGCGATAGCTCTTTCCAGGTTCGCATCGTCCGTGATGATGCCGTCAATCCGCACCAGAGCGACATGGCCGCCGGAGAAGCGAAACAGGCCGTGGCCACGCACGGCCACCAGAACCGCGGCAACAACCGCCAGCACCGCGATGACCCGCCAAGCGATCAGGCGGCGCTTGAGGCGCCGCCTGTCCAAAAGGAGATCAGTTTCGAAGGACACCGATCAGTGACCGTAGGCCACAGATCAGTTCTCGGATTGCGCCTGCTGATTGCGGCGACGGATGGCGGCCCCAAGGATGTCGCCCAGCGAGGCACCGGAATCGGAAGAGCCAAATTCCGCCATAGCCTGCTTCTCCTCCTCCATTTCCTTGCCCTTGATGGTGAGCTGCAGCTTGCGGGCCGAACGGTCGATCGCCGTGACCTTCGCGTCCACCTTCTCGCCCACCGCGAAGCGGTCCGGCCGCTGATCGGCCTTGTCGCGGGCCAATTCAGAGCGGCGGATGAAGCCGGTCAGCACCTCGCCGACCTTTACCTCAACGCCATTGGTCTGGATGGAGGTGACCACGCCGGTAACGATGCCACCCTTATGCACGCCTTCCAGTGCGGAAGCCGCCGGATCGTCCCTAAGTTGCTTCATGCCGAGGCTGATGCGCTCTTTCTCGACATCAACGTCCAGCACCTTGGCCTTGACCATGTCGCCCTTGTTGTAGTGGGCGATGGCGAGTTCGCCGGGCTCGTCCCAGGAAATGTCGGACATGTGGACCATGCCATCGATATCCGGGCCGAGGCCGATGAACAAACCAAATTCCGTAATGTTGTGCACTTCCCCTTCGACCTCGGTGCCGATCGGGTGGTCGTCGACGAACTGTTCCCAAGGATTGCGCTGCACCTGCTTGAGGCCGAGCGAGATACGGCGCTTGGACGCGTCGACGTCCAGCACCACGACTTCCACTTCCTGGCTGGTGGAGACGATCTTCCCGGGATGCACGTTCTTCTTGGTCCACGACATTTCCGAGACGTGTACCAAGCCTTCGACACCAGGTTCGAGTTCGACGAAAGCGCCGTAGTCGGTGATGTTGGTGACGCGGCCGGAGAACTTGGCGCCGACCGGGTATTTGACCTCCACACCCTCCCACGGATCGGTCTCGAGCTGCTTCATGCCGAGGCTGATGCGCTGGGTCTCCGGGTTGAAGCGGATGACCTGCACCTTGACCTGCTGGCCGATCTGCAAGGCCTCGTTCGGGTGGTTGATGCGCCGCCACGCGATGTCGGTGACGTGGAGAAGACCATCAACGCCGCCCAGATCGACGAAGGCGCCGTAGTCAGTGATGTTCTTCACCACGCCGTCGAGGATCTGACCCTCCTTGAGACCCTGGATCAGCTCGCTGCGCTGCTCGGCGCGGGTTTCTTCCAGCACGGCGCGGCGGGAGACGACGATATTGCCGCGGGCGCGGTCCATCTTGAGGATCTGGAAGGGCTGTGGCGTGCCCATCAGCGGCGTGACGTCGCGGACCGGGCGGATATCGACCTGGGAGCCAGGCAGGAACGCCACGGCGCCGCCAAGATCGACGGTGAAGCCGCCCTTCACCCGGCCATAGATCGTGCCGTTGACCCGCTGTTGGGTGTCGAACGCCTTTTCCAGGCTGGACCAAGCCTCTTCCCTCCGCGCCTTCTCGCGCGACAGAACGATGGAGCCGTCCTTGTCCTCATAGCGTTCGATATAGAGATCAATGGTGTCGCCGGGCTGCACCTCGGGCTTGCCGCCACCGGGGGGGGCAAACTCCTTGAGCGGCACGCGGCCCTCGGACTTCAGGCCGACATCGACGATGACGAACTCGTCTGTCAGGCGCTGGACGCGCCCGGTAACAACCGAGCCGTCGAAGCCGCTGTCGCGGCCTAGCGTTTCATCAAGGAGCGCGGCGAAATTCTCGCCTTTGAAATGATCCGGCGCAGGCTCGTAGGCGCGGGCGGTGGCGGATGCTGCCATGTGGTGGGTCTGTTCCGTTGTGACCTGAAGGCCGAGATCTCGGCCGGAGGGTTCGGTTTGCGCGCTCCGTGTTTGGAACACGACTTGCCCGCAGGGACTTCCCCGCAGGCCGGGTTGAAGATTGGAAGCGAAGGCACGCATCTCGCGTGATGCGAAGGAGATACGCCGCCCTGCCGTGAAGTCAAGCGCGATCCTGTTGTTTTATTCATCCGCTTTGAAGGGGCCGCGTGAAATGCTTGACGCGTCGCACATCGCAGCCGCAGGCTGCAGCTACTCTCGAAAAAGGAGAGATCATGCTGCGGTATCTCCTTCCCCTCCTGCCTCTCCTTTTTCTCGCCCCGGTCGCGCGGGCCGCGGACGCCGTGGATGTGGCGCTGGTGATCGTCGATGATGTCTCGGGAAGCATCAACGACGACGAATATAAGCTTGAAAAACAGGGATATTATGATGCTTTCACCAACCCGTCGATAATTTCGGCCATCCAGGGTGGGCCGATGGGCAGCATCGCAGTCGCGTTCATAGAATTCGCCGGTGCCGGGCAGGTGCAGACCGTGCTGCCGTGGGCCATCCTGAGGGATGCCGCCACGGCCAAAGACTTCGCGACGAAGATGCTCGCGGCACCCCGGTCTTCCTGGGGACACACGGCGATTGGCGACGGAATCACCGCGGCAGAGGACGAGTTGAAGCACAGCGGTGTGCAGGCGGCGCGCCGCGTGATCGATGTCGCGGGCGACGGTACCAATAATGCGGGACGCCCGGTGCAGGAGGCGCGGGACGAAGCCGCCGGGCAGGGCATCATCATCAACGGTCTGGCAATCGCGAATGAAAGTGATATCCCGTGGCTGCAGCAGCATACCCACCCACCTGGCGGGCTGGATAATTACTATCGCCAGAACGTCACCGCCGGGGAGACCAGCTTCGTGCTGGAAGTCCATGATTATAAGACGTTTGGTGAGGCGGTTCTGCGCAAGCTAATTCAGGAGATCGCCCTCGAGTAAGGGCTTTACCCGAGCGGGCTAGGTGGTCGGTACGCCTGACAAACGCACACCCCAGTCATTCGGCCAGACTTCCTTCTTCGGTGACATGGTGCGACACAATCGGCATTCCCGGGGGAAGCCGTTGGTGCCGTCCAGCCACCAGCAGCCGGCAGCGTTGGGGTGGGATTCGCAAGCGGCAAGGCAGGCGCCCGGCGTGCCCGTGTCGCCGAGGTGCAACACGTCGGCATCTGACGGGCACTTGTAGAACTGTCGGAATCCGACGGCAGCCGGGGGCACCGGAGCGGCAGCAAGCGTCGGGCCCAACAGCAGGGAAATAGCGATCAGTCGGCCCATGTCAGCTCAGCCCGGGACGCCCGCCCGGCGCAGGCCCGCCTCATAGTATTCTCGATCGTGCGGGCGGAGCGGCGGGCGCGAGACGATCGCCGACACGGATATGTGCGGGTTGATACGGCGTAGGGCGGCCAGACACCTTTGTGCCTCGTCGCTGCGGCCAAGGTTGCCGAGAATCGCCAGCCGGACATAAAGCGCTGAGGCGTGCGACGGATTCCGTTCCAGCACCACCTCAGCCAGCATATCGGCCTCTTCCAGATGCCGGTTGAAGAACTGAGCAGTCATGAGAGCATGCTCGGCGAAGAAGATGAACGGGTCCTTCGGCGAAAGCGACTTGCCGTTGGCCGCGTGGCTGACCGCCATCGTGTGTTCGCCGTTATAAATGCGTGACCACGCGCTCAGCGTCCACGCGAGTGCCAGGTTCGGGTTCAGTTCCGTGGCTCTGGCGTGCAGCGCCAGCGCCTTGCGCACATCGTGAAACAAGTATGATTTGACGTGACCGGCAATCGCCAGAGCGCGTGCATCCGATGGATCCAGTTCCACGGCGCGATCAGCCGAAGCACCAGCAAGCGTCGTCACTTCACCCGGTCGTTCCACCCAGCCCTGACCGACCGCCATGATGCTCCAGTACGCGGTCCAGGTATGTGCTGCTGCATAGTCTGGATCGAGCCGCATGGCACGTTCCAACAATGTGCGCGCGCGCATAAAGCCCGCCCGCTTCATCCGAAAGATTGCCTGGATTGCGCCTAGTACCGCGTGATGCGCATCGGCGACACCAGTGCGGATCAAACTCTCTTCCTGGACATCCACTGCAGCATCCGGCTCAATCTGAGCCACGATCGCGGAAGCGAGGCGGACTTGCAGCGAATAGAGGTCGGCCAGGCGGCCATCGAACCGACCGGCCCAGATCACCTCGAAATCCAGCACGACGTCGAGCAGTCGGACATCGATCTGCACATCCTTGCCGCTGATGTTCATCGTTCCGTCAACGATATAGTCGAGCTGGCTGGCGCGTGCGCGAGAAGGCGTGTCCGCCACCGGACCCGCCCCATCCCAGAAAGTTGCCGTTGCAACGAGTCGTGGGGAGCGGAAGCGGGCCAGGGCTCCCGACACCTCCTCCGCCAAGCCCAGGGCCAGTCCATGCTCGAGCTGAGCGTCCGCACTGCGGAACGGCAGGACCGCAATTCGCCAGCCCAGCTGCTGGGCATGAAAATCCATCAAATAGGACGGGTTCACTTGAATGCTCGTCCACTTTCAAAATAAAGTCGGATCATCATCATGCTTGCACCGAAAACCGCCGCGCGCTCGGCGGCGAAACAGAAAGCGCCAGAGGGATTGCGATTGTCCCACTGCCCAGTTTACCGCTACTGGCAGGAACCGCCAATGACCAATTCGTATCCGGAATGGAACGGCCGTTGCCGCTGCTGAGACCGGAAGGTCGCGCTTTCACCGTTTTTCTCGGACTGCTCGCAACGCTTCCGATGCTGTCGATCGATATCAGCACGCCGACCCTTCCCCTATTACCAGCTGCACTCGGAACCACGGTGACCACAGCGGGCCTCACTATCTCGCTGTTTATGGTCGGCTTCGCAGGGGGACAACTTATCGCCGGTCCGCGCTCCGACCGCGCCGGTCGACGTCCCGTCCTGCTCTTAGCACTGGGCCTCTATATCGTGGCGGGGCTCGGCTGCACACTCGCGGTTTCAGGCCCCCTGCTGGTCACGACCCGCCTGCTGCAGGGGCTGGGCGCGGGGGCTTGTGCCGTTCTGTCGCTCGCCATCGTGCAGGATCTGTTCCAGGGCGAGGTCGCACGTATCAAGCGGTCCTACGTCGTGATCGTGGTCGCCGTGACGCCGATCCTGGCTCCGGCCTTTGGGTCGTTCCTCACGGAGCTCGCGGGATGGCGTTCGGTGCACGCGGTCCTGGTGCTCGGAGGATGCGTCCTGGCCCTCATAACATGGGCCGGCTTCGAGGAGTCCCGGCCCGCCGATGCAGCGCTCGCGCGTCGGGGCTTCGGCCATTTGCTGAAGGATGGCCCCTTCCTCGGCATCGCGCTGACCAATGCCCTGAGCTACGCCGCGATCTTTGCCTACATCACCGGCTCGCCCTTGGTCATTCTGAGTGTTTGGCAGTATCCGGCAATGGTCTTTCCAGCGGTATTTGCTGCCACAGCGATCGCCCTGAGCTGCGGGGCGTGGGTTAGTGGCAGGATGGCACATCGCGGAGTTTCCGCTGCGATCCTGGTCAGGCTGAGCCTGCTTGCGCAGACCACCGCAGGAGTCTTGCTCGCTGCCGGCATCATCACCGATTTGGTTCCCCGCGCCGCCCTGCTGATTCCCTTGCTGATCGTCCTGTTCACTCGGGGCGTGATAGCGCCTAACTTGCAGCATCTCGCGATCGAACGCGGTGGCGATCAGGCCGGCGTCGCCTCGGCCGGCCTGGGGGTTTCCCAACTGCTCGCAGGTGCGGCAGCCAGCGCGCTGGCTGCTTGCCTGCTGCCCTCTTTCGGTGCGGGAGCAGTGGGGACGCCAATCGCCGTCCTGGCCTGCGCTGCTCTCCTCTCCTGGATATGGGCCGCCTGGATCGCGCGGCAGCAGGAGGGGCCTGATCCGCTTTCCGTTATTGACTGACTCAGTCCGAGCGTAAGATCACACGACCGCTTGCATGTCTGCCCCTACGACGCGCCGCGCCTCGGGACCCGGCATCGGCCGCCCGGACAGGAAACCCTGAATGTCCCGGCAACCAAGCCGCCGCAGAATCGCAAGCTGGGCTTCTGTCTCTACTCCCTCGGCGACAACCACCAGTCGCAACTTGTCAGCCAGCGAGAGAATCGCCTCGACGATGGCCACCGCGCTGTCATCCTCCGTCAGGCACGCTGTGAAAGACCGATCGACCTTGATCCGATCGAAGCGAAACCGCCGGAGATAGCTCAGGCTCGCATAGGCAGTGCCGAAATCATCCAGCGTGATGCCGATCCCCTGCCGGCGCAGGCTCTCGATGGTCTTCAGCACGACCTCTCCCTCGTCCAGCAGCACGCCTTCGGTAATTTCCAGATCCAGCCGGCGGCCCGGAAATCCCGTCCGCGCCAGCACGGCAGCAATCTGGTCCGGCAATTCGGGTTGGCGAAACTGCAGCGGCGAGAGATTGACCGAAAGCCGGATCGGCGCCGGCCAACTCGCAGCCTCGGTGCACGCAGCCTCCAGCGCCCAGAGTCCAAGCGGCACGATCAGCCCGGTAGTCTCGGCCAAAGGAATAAAGCGATCGGGTGGGATTTCCCCTCGGTGCGGATGATACCAGCGCAGCAGCGCTTCGAATCCCGTGACCCGGAGGGTGTCGATGTCGCAGATCGGCTGGTAGTGCAGCATGAAATGCCGGGCTTCTATGGCAGCCCGCAGGTCTTGCTCCAAACTCGTGCGCTCCCGCGGATCGCTTTCCATACCGGAACCGAACAGCCGGTAGGTCCGGCGTCCCGCGCGCTTGGCACGGTATAGCGCCACATCAGCGTTGCGCATCAGCGTCTCCGGATTGTCGCCATGCTGGGGACAGATCGCGATGCCAATGGACGCGCCGACCACGGCGCCGCCGCCGGCGAGATCGAAAGGCTGGCTGAGGGTGGCAAGCACCCGCTGCGCCAGCGCCACGGCTGCCGCCGGTTGAGTCGCCGCAGGTTGGATGATGGCGAACTCATCACCGCCCATGCGCGCGACGATGTCGCCTTCACGCACATTCTCACGCAGTCGCTCGGCCACGGCGACCAGCAGCTCATCTCCTGCGTCGTGGCCGCTCGCGTCGTTCACCGCCTTGAAGTCATCCAGATCAAGACAGAGCAGCGCAAAGCTGCGTTCGTTGGCACGCGCGCTGATCATCAATCGTTCCAGGCGTTCGTGGAACATCAGACGGTTGGCAAGCTGTGTCAGGTTATCGTGGTGTGCGACGAAACGGATCTTGTCCTCGCTGACCTTTCGAAACAGTGCCGGGCGGATACTGTCCGCAAGCGCGGATATGTCTGCCATCACCAGCTCAAGGTCCGGCCGCTCACCGGCGAAAGCCACGACAATCGCAAAGCGCTGCTGCTGAACCCCAATCGGCACGCAAACCTGGCCCCGGATGGCGGGTGTAATGGGGACCTCGCGACTGGTAGCGGGCCCCGGCGGGATGAACCGGGTGCTGTGCGGTTCGTGCCGGCGGATGGCCCGCACGATCGGTGGATTGAACACGACGCGCTGTGTCGTCACCGCGGTCGGCTCGTCGGGCAGATCCGCGTCATAGAATCCGACTTCGCGCAGGCTGTCGCCCGCGCGCATCCATTGCCAGATGCGCCCTGCGCTGGCGCCATAAAAGCGGCAGACCTCCTCCAGCACATCGGCCAAAGCCTCGACCGCTGTCGATGAGTCCGCCACCAGCCGCAGAAGGCGGTCGACCCGCAGCGCCCGGTTCGCAACTTGAATCATGTGATGGTGTCGCAGGCCCCGCTGGCGATCCGCCAGAAGCATGTGGGCGATCTCGGACATCGGCGTGAAATCCGCGTCGGTGAACGTATCGCGCGACGCAGTGTCCGCCGCGCAGACAAACCCGATGCAGTCGCCGCCGGGTGACATGAGCTTCATGTGCAGGAGGGAGCGAAGGCCGCATCGCCGGGCCAGCTCCCCACCTGCAAGACGGACGTCCTGCTCAAGATCGGAGATCGCCGTTACCAGCGGCCCGCCGCGTAAGAACTGGTCCATCTCCAGGCACGCTTCGGTCTCACTCTCCAGCGGGCCATAGCCCGCAAACGCAATGCGCGATTCTCCGGGGCGGCGCAGGCCGACAGCAGCGGCCGCCATGCCGGTGACACGGGCGGTAATTCGGGCGAAATGCTCCAGCATGATGGAGATCGACGACAACGCTTGGCCCGCAACGAATCGCTCCGTGCCCAGTAAATGTCCAACTGCCCCTTGTGAAGCGCTTTTCACCGCAGTCCGCGCATGAATCGGCCGACGATCCGCCTTGGTTCCCGACAGGGCCGTCGCCTGCGGGCTGGTGCGCCCTGGGTATTCAGCAACGAGATCATCATGGATGTCGATGCACGGCGCCTGCCCCCTGGCACCTTGGTGAACATCGAGCAGGAGGACGGGGCCCGGCTCGGCGTCGCCATGTTCAACCCCCACAGCCTGATCGCGGCGCGCCTGCTCGACCGAAACCCTGATGCGGAGGTTGACGCCGATTGGATTGGCAGCCGTCTCGCCGATGCCAGCTCTTTGCGTGCCCGCGTGTGCGACAGCCGCTTTCATCGCTTGGTGCATGCCGAGGCTGATCGCCTGCCCGGTTTGATAATCGACCGGTATGACGATGTGTTCGTCCTGCAGGTGAACACCGCCGGCATGGACCGGCTGATACCGCTGATCGTCGAGGTCCTGAAGGAGCTGTTCGCACCTCGGGCCATCGTTGCCCGCAACGATACTGCCGCCCGCCGGCTTGAAGGTTTGCCCGAAGAAGTGCTGCTGCTGCACGGGACCGATGCGCGGGCTGAGGTGAGGGAAGGGGGGCTGCGCATCCCGGTCGACCCGCTGGCGGGACAGAAGACCGGCTGGTTCTTCGATCAGCGGCCGAACCGCGACCGCGTTGCCGCGCTCGCTGCCGGCGCGTCGGTGCTCGACGTCTTCTGCCACACCGGCGCCTTCGGTCTGCGGGCGGCACTGGCCGGCGCCCGTTCGGCGCTGATGGTCGATTCCAGCGCGCCGGCCCTGGCGCTGGCGCAGCAGGCGGCGGAGCACAACGGGCTCGGCGCAACTGTCCGCACGCAGCGCGGTGATGCGTTTGAGATCATGACGGCACTGGGACAAGCAAACGAGCGTTTCGATATCGTGGTCTGCGATCCGCCGGCCTTCGCCCGCTCCCGCAAGGACGCCGCCGTCGGTTTGCGCGCCTATGATCGCATGGCTCGCCTGGCCGCTCCGCTCGTCGCGCCACGAGGGTTCCTCTTCGTCGCCTCCTGCAGCCATCACGCGCCGTTGGAACCCTGGGCCGAGAGCATCGCCCACGGGCTGCACCGGGCCGGGCGGGACGGCCAGATCGTCGCCACCACCGGTGCCGGCCCCGACCATCCGGTGCATCCGCACCTGCCCGAGACCGCCTACCTCAAGGCGCAGCTCATCAGGCTTGTGTGACCCTCGGGTTGGCTTGTGGCGCTACGCGGGGCACCATGGGTCAAATCTTGGAGCCTGATGCCATGGCCCATCGCGGCATGACTTTCGGAATCTTTCTCGCCCCTTTCCACCGTATCGGCGAGAATCCCACGCTCGCTATGAGCCGCGATATAGAGTTGCTCGAATGGCTCGACTGGCTCGGCTACGACGAGGCCTGGATTGGTGAGCACCATTCCGCGGGGTGGGAGCTGATCGCGCTGCCTGAACTCGTCATCGCCGCCGCGGCCGAGCGCACGAAGCACATTCGGCTCGGAACGGGTGTGACGTCGCTGCCCTATCACCATCCCTTCATGGTGGCGCAGCGTTTCGTGCAGCTCGATCACATGACCCGTGGTCGCGCGATGATGGGCTGCGGTCCGGGTGCGCTGACATCCGACGCGTACATGCTCGGCATCGATCCCGTCACGCTGCGCCCGCGCATGATCGAGTCGCTGGAAGCGATCACCAGGCTGCTCCGCTGTGAGGAGCCGGTGACGATGAAGACCGACTGGTTCGAGATGAAAGAGGCGCGCCTTCATCTCGCGCCTTACACCGATCCGCGGTTCGAGATCGCCGTCGCGAGCACCATCACGCCGTTCGGCATGATCGCCGCCGGTCAGTTCGGGCTAGGCGTGCTGTCGATCGGCGCCGGCCTGCCAGGTGGGCCGCAAGCGATGGCGAAGCAGTGGGAGATCGCGGAGGAAACCGCCGCAAAGCACGGCCAGACCGTGGACCGCAAGAAGTGGCGTATCGTTGTCACCGCCCATGTCGCCGAGGAAGACGAACAGGCCCTGCGCGAGGTGCACACAGGCGAGCGTCGAGAGACAGTGACCTATTTCGAGGACACGCTCGGCCGTCCGCCCGGCCGACAGGACGATCCGCTGCGGGAGGGGGTGAAGATGGGCTCAACCCTGGTCGGTTCACCTGAAACCGTCGCCAAAGGCATCTGCCGACTGCTGGAATACAGCAATGGCGGCTTCGGCGGCATTCTGTTCCGTGCGCATGAATGGGCCAATCGCGAGCAGACGCTGCGTAGCTACGAGTTGTTCGCGCGCTATGTCATGCCACATTTCCAGGGTTCGGTCGACATGATCGAACGGTCGAACGCCTTCGTGCGTGCCAACCGCTCGCGCGTCGTGGGCGGCACGGTGGAGGCGGTGCGCCGCGCGTTTACCGATCATGGCCGAGAGGTGCCCGAAGGCTTCCGCGAACGCACGATCGGCGCGCGTGACGTCGCGGACTGAGAACGCGTCATGCAGCTCGGCATCACCATCGACATGTCCGGCCCGGCACCCAAGCTGGACATGGACCGCGTGTTGGAAGCCGAACGCCTCGGCTTCTCCCAGGTTTGGAGCGGCGAGTCCTACAGCACCGACGCGGTGAGTCCGGTTGCATGGGTGCTGGCGCGTACCACACGCATCAGGGCGGGCACGGGGATCATGCAGATCCCTGCTCGCACGCCGGCCTGCGCCGCGATGACGGCGATGGCGTTGCAGACACTGTCTGGCAATCGGTTTATGTTGGGCGTCGGTGTCTCCGGCCCGCAGGTGATCGAGGGCTGGCATGGCGTCGCGTTCGGCAAGCCGCTGGCTCGCACCAAAGAGTATGTCGCCATCATCCGCGCCATCCTGGCACGCGAGAAGCCGCTGACGTTTTCAGGCGAGCACTACACGATCCCCTATGCGGGTCCTGGCGCAACCGGCTTGGGCAAGCCGCTGCGCAGCATCATCCACGGCAATCCCGACATGCCGATCTACACCGCGGCGATCACACCGGCCGGGTTGCGCACAGCGGGGGAGATCGCCGACGGCACGCTGCCGATCTTTTATTCGCCCGAGCAGCCGAGGCTGGTGACCGATCCGATCGAAGACGGCATGCGCCGTGCAGGACGCGCGACCACCATCGCCGCTTTCGATGCCGCGCCGTATGTACGTGTGCGGATGGGACCGGATGTCGCCGCCTGCCGCGACGCGCTGCGGCCTGACCTTTCTTTGTATATTGGCGGCATGGGCGCGCGGACGAAGAATTTCTATAACGACGTGGCTATTAAGCTTGGTTACGCCGATGCGGCGCGGAAGATCCAGGACCTGTATCTGGACGGCAAGAAAAACGAAGCGGCTGCAGCATTGCCCGACGCCCTGATCGACGAGATCTCGCTCGTAGGCCCGGCTGACCGGATCAAGGATCGATTGGCAGTGTGGCAGCAGGCGGCGCGTGACGGGCACGTGCGCACGATGGTTCTGCGGGGTGCCGATGCAGCGGCGATGCGGGTGATCGCGGAAACAGTGCTGTAGCCGCGATGAAGCGAGTAGCAACGGTTACAGGAAACCGGTGCTGAGCCACGGGTACTGCCGCGACAACGATGAGGCCCGCAAGCACGGCAAGCAAATAGGGCCAGATGCGGCGCATCGCGGCGTCGGGGGAGACGCGGCCGATCGCGCACGCGGCATAATATCCGACCCCGAACGGCGGCGCGAACAGCCCGATCCCCATCGCGAGGATCACCACCATCGCGTAGTGCACCTCGTTGATGCCGATGGCACGGGCAGACGGAAACAGCAGCGGCCCGAACAGCACGATGGCGGGAATCCCCTCCAGCACGCTGCCCAGCACCACGAAGGCGATAATTGAAACGACCATGAATCCGGCGACGCCACCGGGCATCGCCGCCATGCTCGCGGCCAATTGGCGGGAAAAACCGGACTGGGTGAGTGCCCAAGCCATACCGGTCGCGGTGCCGATGATGAGCAGGATGGCGCCGGAGAGGGCGGCGGTTTCCACCAGCATAGGATAGAGGCGGCGCCAGTCGAACTGACGGTAACAGACCAGCCCGATGATGAAGGCATAGACGATACCGATCGTGGAAACCTCGGTGGCGGTTGCGATGCCCTTAACCACCGCCGTGCGGATGACGAAGGGCAGGATTAGCGCGGGCACCGCCACGATGAACGCGCGCCAGATCTCGCGCGCCGGCGGCCGTCGGACGCCTGCGAGGGTTTCGTTGCGGCTGCGCCAGCGGGCGATGAGGGCCAGGGCTAGCGCGAGCACCGCGGCCGGTAGCAAGCCGCCGGTAAACAGCGCGGCGATCGACACACCGGTGACCGAACCGATGGTGATCAGCACGAGCGACGGTGGGATCGTCTCGCTCATGGCGCCCGATGCGGCAAGCAGGGAGACGAGTTCGCCCTCGGACGCGCCGCGGCGCTTCATCTCGGGGAACAGCACGGGGGCGATGGCCGCCATGTCGGCCGCCTTCGAACCGGAGATGCCGGACACGAGATACATTCCGCCGAGCAGCACGTAGGATAGCCCGCCGCGCACATGGCCGAGCAGCGCGGCAAGAAAGGCGACCATCGCGCGGGCCATGCCGGTCATCTCAATGAGCAGGCCGAGGAAAACAAACAATGGCACCGCCAGCAGGATAAGGCTGCTCATCCCCTCATCCATGCGGGAGGTCACGACCGAAAGCGGCGTGTGCGTGAGTGTCGCAAGGAACGCGAGCGTCGCGAGCCCGAACGCGAAACCGATCGGCACTGATAGCAGCACGCCGGTGCCGAGCAACCCGACGAAGAACAGCACCAGGTTCCAGTTGCCGAGATGCATCAGGGCCGGGGTGGCAAGGTGCAGGGCAAGAGCGAGCAGGGCGATGATGCCGGCGCCGAATGCGGCCTCTCGCCAGTGCAACTGCGCCAGTCGGGTGAGCGCGGTGGCAAGCATCAGCAGCGCCCCGACGGGAATGGCGGCGGCGCGAAACGTATCGTGCATGTTCAGCGCCGGGGTTTGAATGAACCACTGTTCCGCCGCGTAGTCCCACCCGGCAGGGACGACCATCAGCAGAAAGGCCGCGACGGCGGCGCTGGCGAGCGCGGCGGCGCGTGCCTGCCCGGTGGGCGAGAGACGCGCGACCACAGCCGTGAGGCGCATATGCTCACCGCGTTGCAGCGCGATGACGCTGCCCAGCATGGCAAGCCAGAGAAAAAGGATTGAAGCGAGTTCGCCCGACCAGACGAGCGGCGCCTGGAAGACGTAGCGGGCGAGAACGCCGGCGAAGAGGATGCCGATTTCCGCTACAACCAGGATCGCGGCGGGGATTTCGGCGAGAAGGCGAACACTGGTCGCAAGGATCGGAACGAGGTTGCTCCCGCCCGCTTTTGCGGGCGTGTGAGCAACGAGTTCTTGGGCCATCAGGTGAGCTGGCCGACCTCCGATTCCAGAATGCCCCAGGCTTGGTCGCCGTACTTCTTCTTCCATTCGGCGTAGAAGCCGGCCTTGCGAAGCGCGTCGCGGAACTGATCCTTGTCGACCTCGATGAACTGCAGCCCCTTGGATTTCAGGTCCGCCTCCACTGAATCGTTCAGCTTGGCGATGTCGGCGCGTTCATCGAGCGCGGACTTGTTGAGCTCGTCGGCGACGATCTTCTGGAAGTCCGGAGGCATGGAGGTAAAGGAGCGATGGTTCGCCAGCATCCAGAACCCGTCCCACATGTGGCTCGTCATGGAGCAGTATTTCTGCACCTCGTAGAGTTTGGCGATTTGAATGAGGCTGAGGGGATTTTCCTGCCCCTCGGCGATCTTGGTCTGCAGAGCGGAATAAACTTCACTGAAATTGATGCTGACCGGCGAGGCGCCGAACGCCTGGAACATGCTGGTCCAGAGCGGCGAGACAGGGACTCGGATCTTGAACCCCTTAAGGTCCGCCGGCGTCTTGATCGGCTTCGTGGAACTGGTGATCTGGCGAAAGCCGTTGTCCCACATCTTGTCCATGGCAACGAGGCCACGCTTGTCGATCTCGCCACGGACGTACGCGCCGAGGTTGCCGTCCATCGCTTTCCAGACGGTCGGGTAGTCCTTGAAGGCGAAGCCGATGCCGTTGATGGAGGCGGCGGGCACCAGGGTCGAGAGGATCAGGCCGGAGAGGCTGAAGAAGTCGATCGCGCCCGAGCGGAGCTGGGACAGCATGTCGGTATCCGATCCCAGCTGGTTGTTGGGAAACAGGGCGATTTCGACTTTGCCGCCAGTTCCCTGCTTGATGCGATCGATCGCCTCCTGCATGCGGACCGAGAGGGGATGCGTGACGGGGGTGTTGTTCGCCATTTTGAAGGCGAAGTCCGCGGCTCGCGCACGGCGTATAGCAAAGAGCGGCAGAGTGGAGCCGGCCAGCAGGGCGCGGCGTGAAACATGAAGCATTTTGAGATCCTGGCTTGGACGCGGCGGCACCATACTGGCGGCCAGCCGCTTGGCAAGCAGCCCGGCCGCTGAGCGCGATGCAGCCGATTTCATCCGGACTGGTCGTGCTGGTGCTGGCTGCAGCTGCGCTGCACGCGGGATGGAACGCGCTGATCAAAGCACGCCTGGAGCCGCTGATCGCCATGACGCTGGTGGTGATCGGCTCCGGATTGGCGGGGGTGCCGCTGTTGCTCGTGTTCGGTGCGACACGAGCCGCGGCGTGGCCGTATGTGCTCGGGTCAACGACGCTGCACTTGGCTTACTACCTGGCACTGGCGGAGGCGTACCGGCGCGGAGAGATGAGCCGGGTCTATCCCATTGCGCGGGGCGGCGCGCCCCTGCTCACCACGCTCCTCGTCGTGATGGTAGCGGGAGAAACGATCAGCGTCCAGGCGCTGTCGGGTGTGCTGATTCTGGGTTTCGGTATTCTGTTGCTGTCGCTCGGGCGGCGAGGAAGCGGGTCGCACGACCGGCTGGCGCCGGTGTTCGCCTTGCTGACGGCGCTGGTGATTGCCGGCTACACGGTTGTCGATGGGCTGGGTGCGCGGGTCTCCGGCGACCCAGCCGCGTATGCGGCGACGTTGTTCGTTGTTGATATCGCGCCGCTTCCATTGCTGATGCTGGCGTGGCGCGGTGTGCAGGCGTTCGCGCCGATGCGGTTCTATTTGTGGCAGGGGCTGCTGGGCGGGGCGATGTCTGTCGTCGCGTACTGGGTCGTGATCTGGGCAATGACCTGCGCGCCAATCCCGGTTGTGGCGGCACTGCGGGAGACGAGCGTGCTGTTCTCCGCAGTGATCGCCACCGCCATGCTGAAGGAACGGTGGGTGCCGTCCCGCATCGCCGCGGCGGTGGCGATTTTTGCGGGAATTGCCGTTATCGAGTTGGGTTGATGCGCCGGCGGACCCCAATCAGCCCGGCCATCGCGACCCCGAAGACGAGCGCGGATGCCGGCTCGGGCACGGGAGCGAACGATACGCCACGCAGCACCTGTCCATACGCTGCAAGCTGGAGCAGCGAAAAGCCTTCGTCATCCGGGAGCGAGAGATCGGACAGCGTGTCCGTGATGGAGACGAGTTCGTTCGGATCGGCTCCCTGATCGCCGGCATCGCTGACGGTGGAGGTGATACCGTAGATGGTGACCGTGCCGTTGCTGTTGACCTGGCCCGTGATGTTGCGCAGTCCGTCGGTGGCAGCAGTATAGCTGCCGCTGTCACCGGCATAATCGGTGCCGCTGACGGTGTAGTTCTGCCCGAGACCCAGGCCGGCCTGAAGGGTGTAGTCGTACATCCACTTGCCATCGGTCAAGACCATTTCTGCAAGCCGCTTTCGATGTCGAGGGCGGCATTGGCCATCGTTCCGTCGCCCTCATCGGCGACGTAGAGGGTGTTGGCATTGGCGAACCAAATGCCGAAGGGATAGAAGCCGGCATCAACCTTGCCTGTGGGCACGACGACGCCGAGTTCTCCGGTCGTGCCGCCGGGTGCCACCGTGATGTCGCGCGCGATGGTGGTGGGAAAGCCGGGCAGAACATTGATCGGGTTGCTGCTGCCGGTTGTCGGCAGCGTGCCCTTCGTGCCGACCTGATAGACGCTGTTGATGCCGTTGCTGCCGCTGCCTTTAGTGACATACAGCGTGTTGTCGAAGATCGTCAGGCCGCGATAATTGTCATCCTTGGCAGCCTTATCTTTAGCAATCTGTTTGGGTGTGCCGTAAGGCATGCCGGTCGCCGGATTAGTCTGCGCGATGCTGAAGGATCCTGCCTTGGTGGTATCGTAGGCGCCGTCGGTGATCGAATCCGTCGCGGTGTTCAGTACCTGCACGCCGGTAGCGGCCGTCACCTGCGGCGAGCCGTTGCCGTTGCCGGCATTGCCCGCCAGCAGCCACGTGTCATTGCCGACATAGACCGCGGCCCGGCCGTTGTTTCCGGGATAGGCGTTGGTGGGCACGCTGGTGATGGTGCCGTCGGCGTTTACGGTAACCACGACGCGTGCGGTCGGTGTGGCGGTGTCTGGATTGCCAGGCTCGATAATGGCGGGCGTATTGGCGTTAGAGATATCCAGCGCATTCACGGGCGCCTGGTATCCGATGAAACTGATCACGCCGGCGCCGGGTGACAGGTTCAGCGCGAGCTCTGATTTGGAGCTGAAACTCGTCGTGGCGACGCTGGCGGGAATCGCCAGCGAGGTAACCGGGGTGCCGGAGGTGGTCAGTTCCTCAAGCGTGATCGGCGACGTAACGCCGAAGCTGGCATCGGGGATCGCATTCTCGAACACGCCCGGATAGCTGCCATTGGCGATCGCATTTCCGCCTCCAGGGAGTGGCTGGCCAATAGTGACGGTGGAAGCCGAGCCCTGGTACTCGCTGGTGCTGACAATCAGGTCGCCCGGGGTGAAGAAGGCGGCTCGGGCGGGTACGGTCAGCGCGGTGGTCGCTGCCAGAAGAGACGCGAGCGCGAGTGTGGCTGTGAGCGGCTTTGAACGACATTCCATCCTGGACCCCCGATTAATCGCAACCAATGTGATGCGATTTCGCATTGGGTCCCTTACCGGGACCACAACTACGGGAAAAGGGGACCTAGGTTACATCTTCATGAAGTGCCACGGATCTACGCTTCTCGAAAATCAAGCCGAGAGAATCTCGCCGATCTTGGTTGCCAACTCCCCCACGGCGAAGGGCTTGGAGATCATCTCCATTCCAGGATCGAGGAAGTTTCCGCGGACAGCGGCATTGGCCGCATAACCGGTGACGAACAGGACGGGCAGACCCGGCCTGCTCCGACGTGCGATCTCGGCGACCTGGCGGCCGTTCAGGCCTGGCAGGCCAACGTCTGTGATCAGAAGGTCGAGCGGCGTTGATGATGTAAGGTGGCCCATAGCGGCGTCGCCGTTCGGCGCTTGCAGCGCTCGATACCCGAGCTCTGTCAGCACTTCCACAATCAGCAATCTCACGGCTTCTTCGTCCTCGACCACAAGAACGGTCTGGCCGTCTCCGGCCGGCTCGACTGTCCGATCGGCTTTGGGGTCGGCGGGTGGCGCCTGACTGGTGAAACGCGGCAGGTACATCCTGACCGTCGTGCCCTTCCCAACCTCGCTGGACAGGCTGGCGTGGCCGCCGATCTGGCGCAGGAAGCCGTATATGGTCGACAGACCCAGACCCGTGCCCTGGCCGATCGGCTTGGTGGTAAAGAAGGGATCGAAGGCTTTTGAAAGTGTGTCGGCGTCCATGCCATGGCCGGTGTCGGTGACACTGATGCTGACATAGTCGCTGTTGTCACTATCGAGGTGACCCACAACATAGGCATGGTCCAGGACCACGTTCTCGACTTCGATCGTCAGTTGGCCACCGTCCGGCATGGCATCGCGCGCATTGATCGCCAGGTTGAGCAGGGCGCTCTCCAATTGATTGACGTCACTCAATGCTGGCCACGCGTCGGCATTCGCAACCACCTTCAAGCGGACCTGCTCGCCCAATGTGCGAACCAGAAGGTCCTCCATCGATTTGACCAAAGCGTTTACATCCACGCTTTTCGGATCGAGCGTTTGCTGGCGTGAAAAGGCCAGAAGGCGGTGGGTCAACCCGGCGGCGCGTTTGGCCGATTTCATGGCGCCGTCCATGAAGCGGTCCAGATCGCCGAGCCGGCCATCGTGGATACGGCGATGAATCAGCTCGAGCCCGCCCATAATCGCGGTGAGCATGTTGTTGAAGTCGTGTGCCAGGCCTCCCGTCAGTTGGCCCACGGCCTCCATCTTTTGCGACTGCCGCAGTTGCTCTTCGGTGCGGCGAAATTCCTCGTCACGCGCCTTCTCCGCCGTCACGTCGCGGCCATAGGCATAGAGCAGTCCATCCTCGACCAGGGCTTGCCAGGAAATCCACCGAACACTGCCGTCTTTGTGCCGGTAGCGGTTCTCGAAACCATCCAGACGGCCGTCGCTGAGCACCGCGGCTGCGGCTTTCTGCGTGGCTGCCACGTCCTCGGGGGCGAGGAACTCCACATAGCTGTGACCGATCAGGTCCGCTGTCTCGTAGCCGAGCACCCGGGTCCAGGAAGGACTGACCAGGCGGAACGTCCCTCTATTATCAACCACTGCGATCAGGTCGCGCGAGTTGTTCCATACCCTGTCATGCTCGCGTGTCTGCTCTGCCACGCGCTGCTCCAGGTTGGCGGTAAACTCCCGCAACCGGCTTTCCACTGTCTTGTAGTCGGTGATGTCGTAGATCACGCCGATCAGCCGTGAGCCGCCATTCGGCGTGTCCAGGCGCCGCTCGCCGCGGCGAGCAATCCAACGGCTCTCGCCCGTGTCGGGTCGAGTGATTCGCACCTCGCGATAGGGCAGTTCACCGCTCACAAAGTCGTTCGCGCCGCCGATCAGCGGCGCACATCCTTCCGGCAGGACGGCATTGATCGCGCGTAGCGCGACGGAATCCGTTGGCGTGAGGCCCAGTAGTCGACAGAATTGCTCTGACACGTCCACCGTACCAAATCCGCTGACATATTCGAACGTGCCAACGCCTCCCGCCGATTGGGCGACCCGCAGACGCTCCTCAACTCGCTTTTGCTCGGTGATGTCGGTCAGAAGACCGTTGAAGCTTATGACGCGGTTGTCCGCGTCCCGCTCAGCGCTGCCTTGGGCTGATACCCAACGGAAGGTGCCGTTCGGGACTTGCACGCGGAATTGCTTGTTAAACAAATCCGCCCCATGCATCACGCCGGCAACGGCAATGCGAATACGCATTTTATCCGCGAGGTGAATGGGGACAAAGAAGGCGTCCGATGCCATACCCTCGGCTGCTTGCCGTCGATCCAACGAGTACAATTCGGCAAATCGGGCGTCGGCGCGCAGGAGGTTGCAGGCAACATCCCACGTCCAGATGCCAACCGCACTGGCCAGGAGATCCTCTGTCTTCATCCGTTTGAAGCTGGGGCGACCCAGCTGCTGGCTCATGTCCTCCTCACGCCAATCGGCCGAGATCCTGCGTTCCAACCACACGTTTGATGAACTCGGTGATCAAAACCTTGAGCGTATCCAGAGACGGCAGATCCATCAGCATCGCGATATACCCACGAATGTCGCGGCCACTGATGGTGAAGTTGATATAGAGAAACAGGACCGCCCCGGTCTCGTTGTCCTGATTGCTGAGTTCGAAAAATAGCTGGCCGTCGCCGCGGATCACTTGGGGCAGCGACATTGTCAGCGGTCGCTGAAGCATGTTGGCCATGCTGGCCAGGCAACCGTTCAGCACGATGTTGCCTGTCTCAGCCAGGGCTTCGTTCTCCAGCTCCTCGAGCCTCTTCCTCGGACAACTCGTCGCCGGTCACTGCCCGGACCAAGGCCAGGCTATTAGCCTGTGGAAAGATCAGCAGCGCCCGGCCCGAGAACGCCCCGTCGAAGTCCTGCCGCACCGCAATCAAATCATCGCTTTCCCGCTCGCGGATCAGGGTGGCGGCAGCTTTACGGTTCACCACCTCGACCGAAGGGACTGTAAGGACGACATGTTCGCCCACCATCTTGCGCAGCCCGGCGGCTGAGCGGCTCACGCCGATATTGACCAGCTCGGTCAGCGCATCGTGTTCCAGCTCATCCAGAGCGGTTCGAGATGTCATCCGCTTTGACGCAGCCTCAACGCCGCCCCCGACAGGAACGGGCGCAACCCCTCTTCGGTGATTGGCTTCGGTACAAAGCTGGCATTGATGGCACGAGCTTTGGCTATGATCTCATCCTGCACGTTCGCGGTTGCCAGGGCGATCGGCATCTCTGGATACGTCCCCCTGATCTCCTCCGCCAGTTCCAGGCCGTTGCGTCCCGGCATGTTGAAATCAATAATGGCGAGATCGATCCCGCCGGAAGCCAGCAAAGTCGCCGCTTCGGCCGCGTTGCCTGCCTCGACTTTGCTCCAGGCCGGTTGCAGCGCAACCAGCGCCTTGCCCACGACGATCCGGGCCAGCTTACTGTCGTCGACGATCAACACCGTTCGGCCGCCTTCACCCGGCCCTTTGATGGTTTCCACGCGATCATTTCCCCTAATAGACGCTCTACAACCTACCGTCCCGCAGGCCTGGCACAATCATCTCCCGGAGGAAAGCACTTTGCGGCTCTCCTTGCAGCACCGGTTTGAACCGAAGCAGCAACTGGATAATAGCCGAGTGCACCGATCGACATTGTGATAAATCAATCGCCCGACCAACGCTGCCCTCCAGCAGCCCCACCAACATTTCGGCGTCTTCCACCGGACAGTCGCCCTCCAGGTGGATCACGTCCCCGTCACGCCGAACCGTCATGCGATCAAGGCCTCGGGATCCAGGATCATCAGTACGGCCCCGTCGCCCAGCACTGTCGTGCCGGCAAGTCCCGGCATGCCGGCCAGCAGCCCATCCATCGGCCGCATCGCCACATCCAGCCGATCCTCGATCGCATCGACCGCCAGCCCCACCGGTTCGCCGCCCGCCCGTACCACCAGCACCCGCTGATCGCCGTCCGCCAGCGCCCCGCCGCCACCCGTCAATGACGACAGCGGCAGCAGAGGGATCGCCTTGTTCCGCCATTTGAACGCGTGCCCCGCCCGGATTGGAATCACCTGCTCCGGTTCCAACCGCAAAGTCTCCAGCACCCCGTTCATCGGCACGCCATAGCGCTCGTCCGCGTGGCTGACGACCATCACCTTGGTCAGCGACACGGTCAGCGGTAGCGTCAGCTCCACCGACGTGCCCACTCCAACTTCCGTCGCAAGAGCGATCCGTCCGCCCAACCGCTGCACCGCTGTGCGGATTGCATCCATTCCCACACCACGGCCCGACAGCGCCGTGACCGCGTCCGCGGTAGAGAAGCCGGGTGTGAAAATGAGGTCGATCGCCGAGGCATCGTCCATCGCCGCCAGACTCTCGCGATCCCGGATAGCCCGCCTTTCCGCGATACGCCGGATCGCCTCCGCATCGATGCCTGCCCCGTCATCCCGCACCGTCAGCACCAGCTGCCCGCCACGCTCGCGCGCGTCCAACGTGATCACGGCATGTTCTGGCTTGCCGGCAAGCCGCCGCCGCTCGGCGCTTTCCACGCCATGATCCACGGCGTTGCGTAGCAGATGGGTCAGCGGCTCGAACAACCCCTCGATGATCCCGCGATCCGCCTCGACCCCGTCGCCCTCGATCGCCAGCACAACGTCCTTACCCAGCGTCCGCGCCAAATCCCGCACCACTCGCAGAAACCGCTGCAGGAGCGGCCGCACCGGCGCTATCCGCAGCGCCATGACCCCCTGATGCGCCAGTCCCACCAGTCGGTCGATCGCGCCGTACTGAGCCGCCAGACTCGCGGCCACCTCTCCCATCTCGGTCCCGGCGCGCGCCATCGCCACCACACGCGCCAGCCCCGTCTTGGCACTGACCAACTCGTCCATCAGCGCGGCCAAATCATCAACGCGCTGCGCATCAACCCGGAGCGTCCGCCCGACTGCCTCGGACGATTGTGCCAATCCCGCCGTCCCCCGAGGCACAATCGACGCGAACCGCACCTGGTCTGGGACGAAGCGCAACGCCGCCTTCACCTCCGCGAGCGGTGCCGACGACACCGCCTCAATCAGCAGGTCGCAGGCGAACGGATCGTACGGCCCGTCCGCTTTCACGTCCGACCGCAGCCCCAGCCGCAAATGCACGAGATCCGGTACCTGCCCGACCAGGGCGATCGGATCGTCGCCATTGAAATAACTTCCTGCATGCGGCTCGTACCGCAGCGCTATCAGAGGGCCCGCCCCGAGATCCGCCGACAGCGTCTCGCCCAACGCGACGACCCAGTCCGGCGCCTCCTTCGCCATCTCCACCACCGGCGCGGCCACTTCGCCGGACATCAGCGCCGCCGTCAGCCCCTCCGCTCGCTTCGCCGCATCCGTCGGCAAGCGTCCGCCGGCCTCCAGCGCACGCAGCCACGCCGCAGTCTGGTCCAGCGTCGCCAGCAGCCGGCCGATCGTCGCCGCATCGATTGGCCGGCTCCCGCCGCGCACCGCACTCAGCACATCCTCCGCCGTGTGCAGCACCGTCGCCATCGCCGGCAAGTCGAACAGTCCGACCGCGCCCTTCAGCGTGTGCACCGCCCGGAATGCGTTATCGACCTGCGCCCGGTCCCCTGGCTGTTGTTCCAGCGCCAGCAGTGCCCCCACCGCCTGCTCCACCAGCTCAGGCCCTTCGATCAGGAACTGTGCCAGCAGTTCGTCCATCAGCCCCGCTCCGGCCGCTGATACACGATCGCATCCGCGAACCGTCTCGCTTGAAACCGCCCGTCGATCCGGGTCATTGACTCCGTATGACCCAGGCAGACGAAACCACCCGGCGCCAGGCAGCTATACAAATTGTCTGCAGCGCGTGCCCTCGAGGCATCATCGAAATAGATCAGTGCGTTGCGGCAAAAGATCACCTCGAACACGCCCTGCGCCGCCATTGACGATCGATCGATCAGATTCGCCTGCGTGAACGTCACCGACTCCCGCAAATCTTCGATGATCGTCCGAATTCCATCCTCGGGCGTCTCGAAATACGCCTCAACCAGCGCTTTCGGAAGCCGCGCCAGTGCTCGTTCCCCGTACCGCCCGGCCCGTGCAGCCGCCAGTGCCGTCGCGTCGATATCCGACCCGACAATCTCGACATTGTACGCGTCGACCATCCGCCAGTTCTCGAGCAGCCAGATCGCGATCGAATACGCCTCTTCGCCGGTCGAGCAAGGCTGCGACCAGATACGCACCCTATCGCCCGGCACCTTGCGCTGCACAATCTCCGGCAAGAGGTCCTGGCTCAAGCAGCGGAACTGATAATCTTCGCGATAAAAATAGGTCTCATTGACCGTGAAAGCGTCCACGACCCGGACCACTTCCTCCGGCTCTGAACGCAGCAGAATGAAATAATGCGGGAACGAAGCCGATCCTGTCGCCGCCAACCGCGCAAACAGCCGCCGCTCGATGTAGCAGCGCTTGCTCTCACCGAGCTGAATTCCGGTGCGCGTGTACAGGAATTGACAGAACCAGCGCAGGTCTTCGGCCGACAGGTGCGGGGGCCCATCGGTGCAATTCGTCACGCCAGTGCCGTCAGCGCAATCAGCCGCTCGGCAATCCTGTCCACCGGCTCGATGAACTCGGCGCCGCCGCTGCGCGCCAGCTCGCCCGGCATGCCCCACACCACCGCCGTTTCCTCTGCCTCGGCGATCGTCCGCCCACCCTGTACGTGCAGCCGGGTCATGGCGGCCGCACCATCGCTACCCATGCCGGTCATCAGCACGCCGCACAGCAGCCGCGGCTCCGCCACGCTCATCGCGCTGTCCACCATACGGTCCACGCTCGGATGCCATCGGTGTCCGGTGCTGGCAGGGACGGGCAGGGCGATCAGCCCGCTGGTGCGCCGGCTTACGATCATATCGGCATCACCGCGCGCGATGTAGACATGCCCCGATTTCAACGCCACCGGCCGAGCCACCTCTTCCACGCTCAGAGCGCAGCTTTTGTCCAGTCGGGCCGCCAATGCGCCGGTGAAGCTCGCAGGCATGTGCTGAGCCACCACGATCGGCCAGGGAAAATCGGGCGGCAGCGGTTCCAGCAGCATGTCCAGCGCCGGCGGCCCGCCGGTAGAGCTGCCAACCAGCACTAGCCGCTCGCCGCTCAACGGCGTCGCGTCAACCTTGAGCGGTTTGACCTGCCTCGGGAGCCGTCGCACGGACCCGCTGCCCCCCGTGCGCAGCCTCACCCGCTCCGCCAGCCGTCTGCTCTGCGCGAGCCGCGCCTTGGACGCCACCCGCACCTTCTCCACCAGCATCGGCGCGAACGTATCGATCTTTAATGAAACGGCCCCGCTCGGCTTCGGCACGAAATCCACCGCGCCCAGTTCCAGTGCGTCCAGCGTTGCCTGCGCCCCCGCTTGCGTCAGCGTCGAGAACATCACCACCGGACACGGGTGCTCCAGCATGATTCGGTCTAAGCACTCCAGACCATCCATGTTCGGCATATGAACATCGAGCACGACCACATCCGGTTTGCCCGCGTGCACCTTCTCCAGCCCCTCGACGCCATCACGCGCGAAGTCGATCGTGAACCCCACCTCGTCATCGAAGATCTGCTTCAGCAGACGCCGCATCAGGGCGGAGTTGTCGATCACCAGGACGCAGATCACGTGTCTGATGCGGCCATGCCGTCCAGACTCGCGAGCAGATCGCGTTCCGCCCGATCCAGCATCTCCTTCGGTTCGATCAGCAAGATCAGCCGCGCCCCATCGTCCAGTGTGGCAATCCGACGGAATAAGCGTCCGGCATCCCCGGTTAGTTCCGGCGTCGGCGCAATCTGATCGCCGCCGAGACTAAGAATCTCCGTGACCGCGTCCACAACGAACCCGGCCGCCCGGCCATCAACGGTGGTGACGATCACGCGCGGGCGTTGCCGCCCGTCGCTATCCGCCGCACCAAACCGCTGCCGCTGATCGATCACCGGCGTCACCGTGCCACGCAAGTTCAACACACCCTCAATGAACGCGGGCGCCTTGGGTACGCGCGTCAGGCGCTCGGGCAGCCGCGTCACCTCGACCACGGAGGCCAAGGGTAAGCCGTATTCCTCCACGCCGAGCCGGAAGATCAGGAAACGCTCCGCGACGTCCGACGCGGTCTCCGTCCCGCCCATTGCTGCACCCCCGCTGCGCCCGTCAGCCAGGACGTGGGCCACCGCTTCGTCGCGGAACAGGCGCTCGCTGGACAATATCGCAACGAGCCCCTCGGTGCCCGGCAGTCGGCAGATCGATTGCACCTGCGCTTCGCCCTCCCCGCGGTTGAGCACCGCTGGTGCCGGATCGATTGCATGCACCGGCACGCGCAGGATCGCGCGCAGCCGGTCCACCGCCAGCCCCACCATCGCATCGCCGATACGCGCCACCACCACCTGGCTCGACGGCAGCGCCATCCCTGCCAACCCGAGCAGCCGCCGCGCCGAGACGATCGGCAGCAGTCGTCCATGGCTCTGCGTCACGCCCAGCACGGTCGCGTCCGATTGTGCGATCACCGCAAGCTGCGTCGGGAGCGGAAGTACTTCGCTCACCTCGTCGAGTTTCAGAGCGTAAGCCTGCCCTGCCAGCTCGAACTCCAGCAGCGCGACCACCTCGTCCGCCTCGTCAGGCGCTGCATGCGGCTCGACCACCGCTGCCCGGCGCCCTGCACCCGCGCCAACACCAGCGAAATCCCGCCGCAGCAGCCCATCCAGATCGAGCATTCGCAGCGTCGCGTCCTCGACCTGATACAATCGGCCGAACCCTTGCCGTCCGCCGGCCGAGGCCGCGTCCGCTGGCAACGACACCATGCCGCCGACCCGGTCCACCGCCAGGCCGATCGTCTGCTCGCGTGCCAACAGCAACAGGCGCGAGCGATCCGTAACCCGATCGTCCTGACCCAGGAGGCGCGCCAGCGAAATCACCGGCGCCGGAGCCCCGCGTAGCCCGGCGATCCCAAGCAGGCTCGGCGGCCCGTGCGGCACCCGCGTAATCCGCGGACGCCGAAACACCTCAGAAATATCGGCGGCCGTCGCCGCGAACTGGTCTTCGCCGACGAAAAACGTGAGAAATCGCGTGTCAGACGCCGGTGCGCTCAATCACTGGCCCCCGCCTGGCGCAAATCATCGGCCAGCGATGCGATCTCCTCGATCGCCGCCGCCAGATCCTCCGCGCCCCGCGCCTGCTCCCGCGCCGCCGTGCCCGCTTGTGCCGCCGCGCTCGACGCCTCCTCGGCAACCGAGGCGACCTGTGACACGCCCGCCAGTACCTGGCTGACGGTTTCGTTCGCTATCGTCGCTGCGTCGACAATCTCCTGGCTGCTTCGCCGCAGCTCTCCCGCGCTCGTCGTCACCACATTCAATCGCCCGTCGATCTGCTGGTTTTTCTGCACCTCCGCCTCAGCCAGCACGACGATCTGCTCCAGATCGCGGCGCACTGCCGCGACCTGCATCTGCATCAGCCGCACGATCTCCTTCGCGCGGTCTGCATTCTCGCCAGATGTGCGGGCAAGGCCCCTGATATCGGCGGAGACCAGCGCGAAGCCGCGGCCATGCTCACCCGCCCTTGCCGCCTCGACCGAGCCGTTCACCGCCAGCATCGTCGTCTGCACCACGATCAGTGCCATCGCATCTACGACGCGTTCGATTGTGTGCGAACTCGTCTCCAGTGCAGCGATCAGCCTGATCACCTCCTGCGTCGCCTCAACCGCCGCCGACACCCCCGCCGTCAGATTGCCCACCGCCGTCCGGCTCTCCGCCAGCAGCGCCTCGAGCTCCTCGACCCGTGCCGCCGACATCGCCGCCGCCTCGCCGGTCGTATTCGCCGAGCGCTGGATCTGCGCCATCGCGGCACTCGCCTGCTGCGTCGCGGCCGCCTGGATCTGCGCGCCGCGTCCGATCTGCTCGATCGCCGCCAGGATCTCGCCCGCCGCGCCCGCGAGTTCCTGGATCGAGGCCGATAGTTCCTCCGCCGCTGCGCTCACCTGTTCCGTCTGCTGGGCCCGACTGCAACGCGTCCGCCAGCTCCGATAGCAATTCTGACGCCCGCTGTGCCTGATCCAGCGAGGTGCTCTGCTGCTCCACCGCACGCTGTGACTCCGCCGCCGCCGCCGCCTGCTCCTCCGCCGCGCTGGCAATGCTCTCCGAGCCGCTCTGCGCCTCCCGCGCCGCCGCATCCGCGTCCACCGCTGCCGCCAGGATCGACTTGCTGCCCGCGGCAATCACCGCGAGCCCGTCGCGAATCCGCTTCAGCTTATCCGCCGCATCCCGCCCGGCCTGAGCCTCCGCCACCGAGACTTTCGCCGCCTTCTCGATCCGCTCGGTGACTCCGCGCACTTCCTCGCCGATGCGCCCCGCCAGTGCCTGCACTTCGCGAGACCGGGCCTCGGACGTCTCCGCTAGCCCGCGCACTTCGTCGGCCACCACCGCAAACCCGCTCCCGTGATCGCCCGCCCGCGCTGCCTCGATCGCCGCGTTGATGGCGAGCAGGTTCGTCTGATCCGAGATATCGGCCACGCCCGCGGTGATCTCCGCGACCGCCTTCGCATGTTGGCCGAGTACCGTGATGATCGACACCAATTTGAGCTGCCGTCCCGCATTGATCTCGATCGCCTCGACCGAGGTGTCGATATACGCCGCCGCCTCGCCCAATTGGCTCTGCAGCACGCTCACCTGATTCTGGCTGCGATCCGCGTGCTCTCGCGTCTGTGCGAATGAAGCCGCCAGACTCGTGATCCCCGCCAGTGACTCTTGCGCCGCCCCGGCCGCCTCTTCCGCTGCCGTTGCGATCTGCTCCATCGCCCGCCGCAACTCTTCTGCGGCACTTGCGGCTTCTGTGACGCCGCTCGCGAGCTCCTGTGTCGCTGCGCCGAGCCGCTCCGTCGCGGTCTGCCGATTGATCTGGCCCTTGCGGACTTGGATTGTCGGTTTCTTGCCGGATTGCTTCGAGGGAGCCTGAACATCGGCCGCAGATCGCGGGACCTCCCTGGTCCGGCTCTTGGTGGCCAGCGTCGACGTCTTCACCAGCGCCATGTCGCTCCTCTACGAGTTCGCCGTGACCTCGCTGGCGTCCGGCATCCAGTAAGCTCTGCCTTCTAGGGGCCTCGTTTGGGCACCGCAAGGTTGAGACCATCGGCGAATAACGTTCCAGTGGTCAATTCGCCGGGTGACGCATTGCGCGCCCAGCTGCGTCTATGCATGACGGTCCAATGTCGATCGGCGTGGAGGAAAGAACGCGAGATGAGATTTGTGACGACCGTTCCGGCAAAGTCACCATGAACGCGAACGAAGATCCGCCCGATCTCTCGGCGCTGTTCGCGGCGATACAGCAGGCCCATGTAGCGATCCGGCCGCACGTGCCGGTGACACCGCTGGCACTCAGCGTCGCGCTCTCCGGTCGGCTTGGCAGCACCGTGCTGTTGAAAAGCGAGCATCTGCAGCCGACGGGCTCTTTCAAATATCGTGGCGCCACGAACCGTGTTCGATCGCTGTCCGATGAACAGCGGCAGCGTGGCGTGATCACGGCATCCACGGGCAATCACGGGCTTGCGGTCGCGCAGGCGGGTATGCTCGCGGGCGTTGGCGTGACGGTTTACGTCGCGCGATCCGCCGCGGCGGCCAAACGCGCGGCAATCGCCGCCTTGGGCGCAACGCTTGTCGTGGTGGAGGGGCCGACGATCGAAGCCGAGGTCACCGCGCGGCGGGACGCCGCAGCGCAGGACAAGGTCTTCATCTCACCGTACAACGACGCAGCGATCGTCGCTGGTCAGGGAACCGCCGGGATGGAACTCGCCGAGCAGGCGCCGGATCTGGATGCGGTTTTCGTCGCTGTCGGGGGCGGTGGGTTGATCGGCGGCATCGGCACGGCGCTTCGGCGCATCGCGCCCAAGGCCGAGATCGTCGGCGTATGGCCGGAGAATACGCCGCATGCTGCGCTCGCTGGAAGCGGCTCATCGTTGATACGCGATCTGCGACGCTTTAGAGGAAAGCGGGTGCGGTGGAGCGGATCATCACGTCGTGCGGTGGTATCGATCGATAGTGAGGTGAGCGAGCGGAGAGCGGCGGGGGCGGGGGGACGGGGGGGGGGCGCGGGGGGGGCGGGGGGCGCGCGGGCGGGGGCCGGGTCGAGCGGCGGCGAGCGCGCGGCGGGCCCGGGCGAGACGCGACGCCGGGGGCGCGAGCGCGAGCGCCGCGCCGAGCCGAGACGCGGCGTCTGGGGAGACCGCCCGCCGCTGCGCTCGCTGGAGCCGGCCGTTCGTCGATACGCCGGTCTGCCGACGCCAGACGGGACAGCGGGTGCGTGGGCCGGGATCGACCGTCCCGCTCTGCGAGTGGTATCGATCGGTCGTGACAGAGCGGCGGGCGCGGCGGCGGCGCGACCGCGCGGCGGGCGAGCGCGCCGGGGCCGGCGCGAGGGCGTCGGCGGCGATCTCGCCGCCCTGTCACGGTCGACTGACTCGCGTGGGGACGTGAGACGGCCCGCCCGCGTCGTCTGAAGCGTCGGGATCCGGCGTTCGACGTACGGCCGGCTCAGCGCGCAGCTGGCGGCGCACCGGCCAGACGCGACGAGCGGCATCGGCACGGCGCTTCGGCGCATCGCGCCCAAGGCCGAGATCGTCGGCGTATGGCCGGAGAATACGCCCGCCATGCTGCGCTCGCTGGAAGCCGGCTCCATCGTTGATACGCCGGATCTGCCGACGCTTTCAGACGGAACAGCGGGTGCGGTGGAGCCTGGATCAATCACGTTCCCGATCTGCGCGTCGGTCATCGATCGATACGTGACGGTGAGCGAGCAGGAGATCGCGGCAGCGATGCGGCTCGTCGCGGAAACCGATCATTGGATGGTCGAAGGATCGGCCGGCGCGGCGCTCGCCGGGCTGGTTCACGCGCAGGCGGATTTCCGCGGTCGCAAGGTCGCAGTCGTGCTGTGCGGCCGTAACATCGCCGTGGACGATTATATCAACGCGCTGGCCATGGCCTGATGCGACGTGACCTGCTCTGGCCGAGGAGCGCTAGCTACAACACTTTCCGCACGACATGCTGTCGGTTCGATGTGTAGGGCCGAACCTCCGTTGCCCAACGTCCGAGTTCTCCCGCCTCGGCCCATGCCGGGCTCGTAAGAACCTCCGGACTATCGATTTCGTAGATTGCCACGTATCTGGGCATTCCCTCGCCGGTGAGCGGCTTGATCTGCCCGCCAATCGCGAAACTGGCGGGCTCCGTGCGGAACCGCGTGACCGAGTGGACCCCCGGCACTTTCAGCAGGTTTGGCACGTGTTCGCGGTCGTAGACTTCGTTGAAAAGCGCTTCCTTTTCGGGCGCCACATCCATGCTCACGATGAAGACGTATTTCGTAGTCACCGGCATCTCGCCCTCCTGTCGATCCCTCAACGCAATTAGGCCTACTTCGGACGGTAGCGCTCCATAACATCCAGCAGCCGATCATGCGGCAGCGCGTAGGCCTTGTGGCCATGGTAGCCCACCATGGTCTCCGCCGCGATCAATGCGTTCAGGATTGCCTCCTCGGTTGCCTCGGCCGCAGCCTGAAACAGAGGTGTCATCGCGGGTGGCGCGATCATACGCACGCCGCTCATCTGGTCGCCATGCACGATGTGGTTGCCGGTGCTGAAAGCCAGAAAGATGTCGCCGCTGCTATCGGCCCCGATACCGCCGACCCACGCTAAACCAGTCGTTGCCCGGCGCGCCAGTCGCTGACATTGGATCGGAAGCAACGGCGCATCGGTGGCCAGCACCACGATGATGGAGCCGGCGTCCGGGGCCACCGCTCGTGCGGACGGCACCACATCATATCCGACTTCCTTGCCCACCGGTACACCGTTGACGCGTAGCAGATCGCGCGCACCGTAATTGGCCTGCACAAGTGCACCGACCGACCACGTCTCACCCGCGGATTGCACCACGCGTGAGGCGGTGCCCGTGCCGCCCTTGAATTCATGGCAGATCATGCCGGTGCCGCCGCCGACATTTCCCTCCGCAATTGGACCGGAGGTCGCCGTGTCCAGTGCGGCGAAAGCATGTTCGGCGGTCACGGGAAAGCTGGCGCAGTCACTGAGCCAGCCATCATATGTCTCCGCCACGACAGGCAAGTGAAACGGAAACGGTGATTCAGCGCGGACCGCCGCAGCACACAGCGCATCCCGCACCACGCCGACCGAGAAGGTGTTCGTGATGCAGACCGGCGCAGCGATCAGACCCTGCTCGGCGATCCAGGGCAGGCCGGTCATCTCGCCGTTACCATTGAACGAGTGAAAGCCCGCGAAGACTGCGTCGGTCCAGATGTCGGCACGCGGCCAGATTGCGGTCACCCCGGTTCGGACGACCGTCGGCTCGTCACGAATAAGCGTGCAATATCCTACGCGGAGACCGGAAACCTCGGTGATCGCGTTGCAAGGCCCCGGCGGCAACGAGCCGGGTCCTGATGCCCAGATCACGAAGTCTCCGTGGAGCCTCCCTCACTTCGAACCCGACGACGCGCTAAACTGTCGAAGAGCCGAGGGGTCGACGGCGTTCTGAATATCCGCCGCCGGAACCGCGGCAGGAATACTCCCCGTCTTGAACAGGATTTGTGTCGCCTCAATCAGCTTCTGCACGAGCCCGCCATCCTTGGAGGTCATGGAATAGGGCGAGGCCGGATCCAACTGCTCGGCATAGGTCGGCCGATGGGCGTAGATGCGCTCAATGTCGATTTTAGCGACGTCCGGGGTCAAACCGAGCCTCTTGGTAAGTGCATCGACGGCCAGTTGCGGGTTTTTGGCGATTGCCTCCGAAGCCATGGCATCTACTTGGAGAAGCTTCAATCCGATCTCTGGATGCTTCTGCAGGAAATCGGGCCGTACCGCCGTCACTCGAGGGCACATCCCGCCGGGTGGGGTGTAGTCAGTGTCCCAATTCACCACAGGAAAGCCCTGGGATTGCAACACGGCCGAATACGGCGACCACGCGATCCCGGCATCGATCGATCTGCTCAACAGAGCATTGTGGAACAGCGGAGCGGGGATATTGATGACGTTCAACTTGCTGTAGTCGATGCCGTTCTTCTGCGCGATGAGATAGAGCGCGACTTGCGCGCAGGTCCCTGACGCTGCACCGATCCGCCGTTCGGGCGATATATCGTGGAAGCTCTTGATCGGGCCCTTGGGATCGGCGACCAATCCTTCGCCCTTTGAGTCGTCGGACGTCCAAAACAGGATCTTGAGCGGGATGTTCTGACCGAGCGCAAAAGCGACCCCAAGGCCAGTGGATACGACATCCAGACTCTCACTCTTCAGGCCGGCGAGCAGGGGAGCACCAGACTGAAACAGGAAGAATTTGGGGTTCAACCCGACCTTCTGAAACAGCCCAAGATCCTGTGCGACATACATATTGATATGGTCGGAGGTCGGGATGCCGAAATTGAAGTCCAGAAGGGTCGGTGCCGCAAATGCCCGCGCAGGCAATGATGCCAGCAAGGCCAACAGCAAAATCCTCAGGCGCTTGAATCTCATTACAGCCTCCTCCCATCCGTGATGTTGCTCGTCACCGCGTCAACGTCCCTTCCAATGCACGATCCTGGCTTCAAGGACGTTGAGGGTGACATTCATCAGCAATCCGATGATCCCGATCAGGATGATACCGATGAAGACGACCGGGATTTGAAACAGCTCGGCTGCGTTCGATATCATGAACCCAAGGCCGCTTTGGGCCCCCACCAGTTCGGCAGCCACGACCACAGCCCAACTGAGCGCCAAGGCAATCTTCAGCCCGGTGAAAATCTGCGGAAGAGCGCCCGGCAGCACGATCCGGAAGAAAGTCTGTGCGGGCGTCAGGCCGAGGGATTGCGCCGCGCGCCGATAGGCAATGGGGAAATTGGCCGCGCCGGCCTGAGCGTTCGCCTGCACGTAGTTGAACGATACGAAGAAGATCAGGACGATCTTCCCTATCTCGCCCAGGCCGAAATACAGGACCGACATCGGGATGAAGGCGATCGGCGGAATGGGCCGGATGAACGCCATGACCGGGGAGATCATCGCACCAGCCCTGCGGCTATACCCTGTCAGAAGCCCCAGCGGCATGCCAATGGCAGCTCCGGCGACGAAGCCGGACAGGGTACGAAATAGACTGATGCCGATATGCTCGCTGAGCGGCTGCCCCTGATATCCATGTTTGACAAGGTCAGTAAACGTACCAACGAACGCCCCAGGTGAGGGAACATAACCTTCTTTGATAACGCCTGTCCGCGATCCAACAACCCATGCCAAAAGAATCAGCAGCACCGTCCCCATCGAATAGACAATGTCGGGCACACCACGTGAGCCCGAAGCGATACGTCGTGAGGAGAGGCGTGCGCTGCCGACGAGTTCAGTTGTCGCATAACTCATGGCTATAGCCTCATTTGGGCGATGATTTCAGATACTGCTGAAGGTAGCTTGGATCGACAGCCTCCTGCAGGGCACTGAGTGAAAGCGGCTGCGGAATCGCACCAACAGCGTGAAGTGCTTCGCTTGCGAGCATAAGCTTGCCGATCAGCCCACCTTCCTTGGACGTCATTGAATACGGCGAGGTGGGATCGACCTGCTCCGCGAAACTTGGTGGCTCGTCGCAGCACTGGCGGGCCATCATTGCCGTCGCGACATCCAGCGGGACCGAAAGCTGTTTGGCGACCGCTTCGGCGCCAATCTTCGGGTTCTTGGGCAATTCCTCACGCGCCAGGGCCTCCACCCGAATCAGCTTCAGCGCGATATCCGGGTGCTGTTGCAGGAACGCGGGCCGCACTGCCGTAAGACCGGGACAGGCCCCGCCCTTCGGGGTGTAGTCGGCATCAAAGCTGACGACAGGGAATCCTTCCGATTGGAGCTGCAGAGAATAGGGTGGCCACGCAATGCCGGCGTCGATGGATTTGCTCAAGAACGCATTGCGAAACAGCGGCGCAGGTATGTTGAAGACGTTCAGCTTGGCGTAATCAATCCCCATCTTCTGCGCCATGAGGTACAATGCAACCTGCGCGCAAGTGCCGGACGCCGCCGCAATGGCCTTCGCCTTGCCGATGTCGCGGTAAGACTTGATCCCCGAGTTGGGGTCAACGACTAAGCCTTCGGCATCTGCGTCATTGACCTCCCAAAAAAGGAATTTCAGCGGAATGCCCTGCCCAAGAGCGAAGGGTAAGGCCAGCCCAGCCGTCACCACGTCCAGGCTGCCGCTTTTCAAACCGGCGAGCAGGGGCGCACCTGACTGGAAAAAGTAGAAGTGAGGCTTCAGCCCGACCTTCTCGAATAGACCAAGATCTCGCGCAATGAAAACCGTCGGGTGATCAGCTGTCGGGATGCCATAGTTGAATTCGAGCGGGGACGTATCTGACGCGGCGGCTGCCGGTCGCCAGATCAGTGTCAGGCACAACAAAATGATCGAAATCACGCTTCTCGCGAGCATTTTCACTTTCCTCCCCGGCGTTTGTTCGTCTCAGTGGATGGTCTTCTCCTCGTCGGTCTCGACTTCGCTTTGGACGGCAAGGATCAGCTCCCGCTCCAGCTTGGTGAACTCCGGCGAACCGATGAATTCATAGCCGCGCGGTTTCGCCGCCTGGACATGAACCTCGCACTTCACGCGGCCCGGTCGTCTCGTCATGGCGATGACGCGGTCCGAGATGAACACGGCTTCCCCGACATCATGGGTAATGAACAGGATGGTTGGCCGGAAATGTTCCCACAGGCGTAGCAGAAGCTTCTGCATCAACAACCGGGTCTGATAGTCGAGCGCACCGAAAGGCTCATCCATCAGCAGGATCTCAGGTTCATTGACCAGTGCCCTGGCAATCTGGACACGCTGCTGCATGCCACCTGACAACTGATAAGGATAGTGGCGCTCGAATCCCTTGAGACCCACTTCTTCAAGCAACCGCAGCGCTCGCGGCTCGTACTCGTCTCGGGCCACACCGCGGCACTTCACACCCAGAACGACATTCGCGAGTACCGTGAGCCAGGGAAACAGGGACGCCTGCTGGAATACAACGCCACGATTGGGCCCGGGACCCACCACCGCTTCGCCGTCCACATGGACGGCTCCCCGTGAAGGCAATTCAAAACCGGCAAGAATATTGAGGGCCGTCGATTTACCGCAGCCGGTCGGGCCAACGATGGAGATAATCTCGCCCGGAGCCATCTTCAAATTGAAAGAGTCCAATGCTCGTGTATCGGCGACACGGGCACTTCGTGATGTGTAGACCTTTTCGATCGCGGCGAATTCGACCTTCGGCTGCGCTGGTGTCGGGATCCCGTCCATGCCGGCTAATCCTTGGATCGCCAGGTGCAATAGCGCTGAAGCATCGACAGCTCCGGCGTAACGCCCAGCCCGGGCGTCTGCGTGACGGGAACACGCCCATCCGTCACCGGCAGTGCGTCGCCGACGATGAGCTCCCGACCGGCATTGGGGTGGCAATCGAACTCCAACAATCCGTCTCCGCCGACCGCCGCCAAGGCGTGCAGCGCGGTCACCAGGGCGATCCCTCCACCAAACACATGCGGACAGAACATCTTCCCGCGGCCGACTGCCCCGCGCACGATCGGAACGTTACCGGTCAGCCCGCCCCATTTCGTAAGGTCAGGCTGAATCACCCTCAGTACAACCCCTGACGCCGCCTCTTCCAGCTCGGCGCCCCGAAGATTCTCGCCACCGGCAAGCGGAATAGGACTCGACGCAGCAAGCGCACGCCAGCTTTCGGCGGGAGCGTCCACGCGAAGCGGCTCCTCCAGCCAGAGCAGGTCATAACGCGCCGCCGATTTGCTCAGTTCGATGGCCGCATCCAGTGTTAACGCCTGGTTGGCATCCGTCATCAGTATGGCCGACGGACCCAATGCGGCACGCAGCGCGCCCAGGTTACGCAAATCCAACTCTCTCCCAAACCCGATCTTCAGCTTGAAGGCGCGGTGCCCCTTCGCCTGATACGGAACGGCGAACGCCTCCGGCTGGTCCGGATTGATGCCGGTGACGTATACCGGAACGCTCGCGACGTGCGATCCACCGAGGCATCGATACAGGGGAACGCCCTGCTTACGCGCCGCGAGGTCCCACATCGCGATATCAATCCCGGCGAGAGCCTGGGCGATCGGTCCCACCTCGCCGGTTTGCAGCACAAGCACTTCAAGCTCGGACGAAAGCTTCCGAAAAACGTCGCCCGGTTCCTCGAACGTCTCGCCGATCAACCGTTCCCCAAAATCGGCAACCAGACGTGCCCGGTGCTCGGCCCCGACTGACGGCCAGTTGCACCATACCTCTCCCCACCCTTCCGTGCCATCGGTATCCGTAATGCGCACGAGCACGAACGGCCGGTCACGAAAAGTTCCGAACGCCACCTTGATCGGAGTAGAAATCGGCACGCGATAGGCGAATGCCTCGACCTTGGCGATGCGAAGTGCGGTCATCTCATGGATCCCCCCATCGCGACTCAGGTCAGACACACCGTCCGCCATCGACGGGCAGTTCGGTCCCGGTAATCATCGCCGCGTCGTCAGACGCCAGGAAGGCTGTCGCCGCCGCGATGTCTTCCGGACGCGAAAGCCGCCCCAGCGGAATGGTCGCAATGAATCGTGCGCGGTTCTCCGGTGTGTCCTCAACGCCCATGAAGTCCTGAAGCAGCCCCGTCTCTCCCATCACCGGACAGATGACGTTCACCCGGATCTTCCAGGGCGCCAGTTCAACCGCCAGCGATTTCGAAACCAAATTCACGGCACCTTTCGATGCATTGTACCACGTCAGCCCCGGGCGAGGCCGGATACCGGCGGTCGATCCGATATTGATAATTGTGCCGCCGCCGGCGTCACGCATCACCGGTGCGACCTCACGCACAAAGAAATAGATCGACTTGACATTCACCCGAAAAACACGATCGAAATCCTGCTCCGTCACGCCCATAATCGGTTGGTTCTTGTGCGTTACGCCCGCGTTGTTCACCAGGACATTGGGCGTGCCAATCTTTGCGATAGTCTCTCGCAGCACGCGCGCGACATCGTCCCCGTTACCGACATCGGCGGCGATTGCGAACGCCCGGTCACCGCATTCCCGCGCCACACGCTCGGCCGCGTCGCCACGCAGATCCACCACCGCGACCCGTGCACCGTCCCGCACGAATCGCTTGGCGATCCCTTCACCGAAACCGCCGCCCGCGCCGGTAACGATCGCAATTTTGTCCCTCAGATCCATGACGTTATCCTTGTGCTACGGCCACAGAACCTGGGTTTCGACCGAGATGACCGGATCGATCTGACTGGTGAAGTTGGGCAGATCGGCCAACAGAATCTGCCCATCCTTCGAAGCGAAAGCCGCGTGCAGATCGTCCTCGTTATCGAACCATAGTTCAGAGAATCCGTCGTAGCCGAACTTCGGAAACCGCGGGCGATCGACAAAATTGACGGAATAGCGGCGCAGCTTGGGCAGCTTGGCGCATAGCGTCGCGTGCGTGGTCGTCCAGTGTTTGCGGAATTGCTCGTAGGTCATATCCTCGCGCTTGCGCAAAATGCCAAGCCGCTTGGTGTACGTCTTCGAGACAGCGCCGGTAGTTGCCGCCGGGGGCACACCTTCGACCACGATGATATTGGACTTTGCTGCCATCTGTCGCACCTCCCGAGCCGGCGCGTATTCTTTGGAGTTGGCCCATTCCTTGGCCTGGTTAGCGCTCGGAAATTCCAGGATCACGAGCCTCTTGGGCGACCATGCCCCCTCAATCACCTCCGAGGTACCACCCCGGACCACGAAACGCCCATTATACTGTGACACGGTCGATGGAGACAGCGCCTTGTATTTCTCGAGCAGGTCTGGATCTGTCACTTCCATGTCGTTGATGACATAGGCTGGCATTGTGTGGTCCTCTTGTTTCAGGTGGAAGGGGTCGCGAGCGGCGGTTGCTTCTGCACCATGCGCCGCCTTGCATTTTCAAGATGCGCCCGCATGAAAATACGGGCAGCTTCCGGGTCGCGATCGCGAATGGCCGTGCAGATGCGGGAATGATCCTCATAGACGCTGCGGCTGCGTTCCAGATGATCGAACCGCACGAGAAACCGCACCAGATTCACGCCATGGTCGATGTCGTATTCGACAGTCTCGATTGCTTCGACAAATCGCCGGTTGTTGCTGGCAACCGAAACAGCATGATGAAAGCTGTAATCGAGGTGGTCGCCCGTGCTGCCCTGTTCGATCGCGACCTGCCGATAGTGCTCGATGGCATCTTCGATCGCCTGCAACTGTTCGTCGGTGCGCCGCTCGGCCGCAAAGGCCGCCGCTTGCGGTTCGATGGCCGCGCGGAATTCCAGGTTTTGCAGCAGCAGGCGCTGCTTTTCCGCCACATAGCTCGACGATACATTCAACGGCGGGCGTGGCCGGACGAAGGAGCCGGAACCGCGTCGCAATTCGATTAAGCCCTCCTGCCGTAATCGTTCCAGCGCTTCCCGCACCACGGGACGGGACATGCGGAACAGCGCGCTCAGCTCGTTTTCCGATGGAAGCGCGTCGCCCTCGCCAAGCTCGCCGATCACGATCTTGTGGAACAGCACCGCATACGCGTGATCGGCGAAGCGCGTCCGAGAGACCGCCGTAAAGCCGCCACGCGCGGTCTCCAGGACGGAGGGGCCGCTGTCGTCCGGCGGCGTCATCCTTGGCCCCGCGCGCGTGAACTACGCATATTATGCACATGCACGTGGTGGCCCTGAGCGATGGGCGCGAGTGCCCGACCGATCGGCTGCCCGTACTTCACCACGGCCTCCTCTGATGTAATCGGCTGGACGCTGATCTTGTGGCACAGCGGGACGTCTTCGGCAGCGGTGATCCGCGCGATGTCCTGGTCACACCGCACCCACACAACCTCCCCGGCGGCGATCGCACGCAGCACCGTCGCCACATTATCGCTGGGCGAAAGCCCGATCGCGCCGATGCTTTCCGCGGCGCTCATAGCGCGGGTCCAAAGCGGCTCAGCACTTCGTCGCCCTCCTTGAGTATTTCGCTCCACGTCGCGGAGCCAGACGCTACGTCGATGATGCGCGTCTTCAGCGCCTGGGCCGCGTCCTCCAGGCTCTCCAAGCCGCGAAACGCCGTGCTGGCGGCGAAGTCGAGCTGGGCTTCTCGGGCGGCGCAGGTCTCGGGATTGGCGCTGATCTTGATGGTGGGCGCCAGCGCGCTGCCATAAGGATTGCCGACACCGGTGGTGAACAGCACGATCTGCGCGCCGGCCAGAACGAATCCCGTGACGGATTCAGGGGCATAGGCGGCGGCATCCATCGTCCACATGCCCGATCGCTCGGGAACCCGTCCGTATTCCAGGACGCCCTCGATCGGGCGCGTTCCACTCTTGGCGATGTTGCCGAGCGATTTTTCCTCGATAGAGGACAATCCCGCCGCGATATTCGTCGGACTGGGATTGCTCCCGGTTAGATCGACCCCCGCCGCGATGGCGACACGCTCACGCCGTGTAACGGCCGCGCGAAGCGCGTCGGCCACATCAGCATTGCGGGCCCGCGCGGCCAGGAGATGCCCCGCACCGAGCCATTCCAGCGTCTCGCCAATGATCGATCGCCCGCCGCCGTCTGCCATCCAGTCGCTGATCAGCCCCAGAAGCGGATTGGCGATCAGCCCCGAACTCGGATCGGAACGGCCGCACTCCATCCCGAGACATAAAGCAGAGACCGGTGCCGGCTGCCGGCGCTCATTGGAGATTTCCATGGCCAATGCCGCAGCCGTGCGGATGCCACGATCCGTCAGTGCCAGTGCGTCGTGGCCGCAATCGTCGAGCGTCAGACCGGCATGCGGGCGCTTCGCCGGGGCGATGTCGGCCAATGCGGTGCGCATCACCTCCGGATTGTCGCCCACCAGCAGGGCGGCACCGACATTCGGATGCAGCGCGAATTGGCGGATCGCCGCGCGGTGCAACTCCCGATCCTCGCCAAACAGGCCGCCGGAATACGGCAATGTCACCGCCACTGCGCCAGCAACCGAAGCGGCGATGCGTCGTGCGGTCCGTCCGGTCATGCCGCCGGTGGACAGAACCAGCAGGTGGTTTCGCACACCCACGGATCCATCCGACCGCAGATAGCCAGGGAACGCGTCGCGCATCGCCGTCGGGACCGTTCAGGCCGCGCGCTGGGTGGCGTTGCTGGCGGGACGAACTTTGATGCCCAGCTGATCCTCACGGATCCGCATCAGCGCCGCGGTGTCACGATCCGCGAAGCCCTTCTCCATCGCCTCTTCCAGTGTCTTCTGGCAGGCGGCGCCAACCAGCGGTTCAAATCCCTGGGCACGCCCGAGTTCCACCGCCTGACGCACGTCCTTGCAGGCCAGCTTGACCATGAACCCCGGCGAGTCATCGCCCTGGAACGCCTTCTTGGGCATGGCGACGTAGAGCTGCGCGTTGTTCGACATGGTCGTCTTCATCACTTCGAGCATGAGCTCGAGTGTCAGTCCGCACTTCACGCCGATCGCCAGCGCTTCCGTGTTGGCTGCCATGATAGTGGTCGCAAGCAGGTTGTTGGTGGTCTTCATGGCGTGACCCATACCTGGACCGCCGCACAGGAAGGTCTCATTGCCCATGCAATCGAGCACCGGCTTTACGCGCGCGATAATCTCTGGCTCACCGCCCACCATCAACGTCAGCGTGCCGGTCACGGCATGCTCGGACGTCTTGCCGACGGGCGAATCCACCATATGAAAGCCCTTTGCGCGCAATGCGGCGCGAATGCGCTGGGAGGAGATCGGATCGATCGTGCTCATGTCGATCACCACGCCGTTCGGCCGCAGCCCTGCTGCCACGCCGTTCTCTCCCAGCACGACCGCCTCGACATGCTTCGGCTCGGGAAGCATCGTGACCACGATTTCGCTGGCGGCACCCACATCCTTGGGAGAGGCCGCCGCTCTGGCACCGGCATCCACCAGGCGCTTCACCGCCGCGGGATTCAGATCGAACACGGTCAGCGAATGACCGCCCTTCAGGATATTGAGCGCCATGGGGCCGCCCATGACCCCAAGGCCGATAAAGCCAACATTCATGACACGCTCCATTTCTACAGTCGGAAAATATCGAAAATCTCAGGTCAGATTCGACCACTGATCCATGTTCCACACCGGCAGGCCACGAAGATCACCGGCATCAGTGCGGACGAACTCGGACGCCGGCGGCTTGTCGCCCAGCCGATCGTATGCCTCTTTCAGCAGGGGCTCTGTGCGAGCGAACGCCTCTTTCACTTGAGGCCACTCAAGCGGCTTGTCGATCATCTTGCTGCCGACGAGATATTTGCTGGTCTCAAGCACGGCGCGCGCATCATTCTCGGTCGGCCAGGCCCAGCCGCGGTGATACACGACGTCGTCGTTCACCACCTTGCCGCCATCCGCGTCGTCAAGCTTCCAGTATTGCTTCACCAGCTGCGATACCGGGCCGGGTTGCATCGCCGCGAGAGCGGTGACCGCATCCTGCTGCGAGAGAATGAAAGCCAGACCGATCTTGGGATTCTTGTCCAGCAGATGGTTATTCACGATCCAGAAGGACCGGTGCAGATAGTAGCCATCCGGGAAGAACGGCGACTTTTTCACTGACGGAAGCATGATGCCGGCGCCTTTGCCGAGCGGCCCGTCATAACCGTCCTCCGTGTAGCCGAAGGAGTTCATGATCCCCACGGTGCCGGTGTGGGAGGCCTGGAGATACGAAGGATAGGCGGTGATCGCCGCATCCATTCCCGTTGGCACTTCGGCGGCCTGGATCAGCGTCGGCGTGTTGACGATCCGGATCCCGAAGTCGCGCGGGTCGGCGCTGCCCATCTCCCAACGCAGCATCTGCGTGAGCGCATTATACGGATCGCCCCCAAGCAGCGCGCCGACCGTCTTGCCCTTGATGTCCTGAATGGTCTTCACGGGCGAACCTTTGCGCGTGCACAGCACGAGGCGCAGGTGTCCTTCGCCGACGACCATCAAACTCAGAGGCAATTTTGCCGCGATCGCGCGGATGATCGGGGTGTTGCCCCACATGCCCATGTCGAGATTGTTGCCGACAATGGCTTCGACCATCGGCAGCGCCGTCGGATACTCGCGCCAATCGATACTGAGATTGAGGCCGAGTTCGGCGCCTCGTTTCTCCATCAGCTTGTTGGCGATCATGTATTGCGAGACGGGAGCGTTGAAGGACGCCCAGGGGATACGGCCGATCGATACCTTGGCCGGCTGCAACGCGCTCTGGCCGCGCGCCACGTAGGGCGCAAACAGTGCCCCGGCGCCCGCGGCTAGCAGCGTGCGGCGGCCCAAATTCCCTCGGTTCATGGATTTTCCTCTCCCGTCAGGCGATGGCTTCGTAGGCTTCATCGCGAAGGAGTTCCCAGATCTCCTCGGCCAGTTGCGAGAAGCGCGGCGCAGTGCGGACGCGCTCATCGCGCGGCCGCGGCAGATCGATATCCAGCACGGCACGCACCCGTCCCGGATGGCGGCTCATCACCACGACCCGATCGGCCAGGAACACCGCCTCCTCGATGTCATGCGTGATGAAGATCGCTGTCTTCCGCTGCTCGGCCGGCGACGTCTCACCCCAGATACGCAGCAACTCGGCCTGCAGAATCAACCGCGTCTGGGCATCGAGCGCACCCAGCGGTTCGTCCATCAGCAGCACGTCCGGACCATTGGCAAGCAAACGGGCAAGCGCGACGCGCTGGCGCATGCCCCCCGAAAGCTGGTGTGGGTATTTGGATTCTGATCCCCTCAGGCGCACCAAATCGATATGGGCCTGCACCCGATCATTGATCTCACGCGACGACAAACCCTTTCCTGGTGTGCCGTTGCGCAGGCCGAATCCGATATTGTCCTGCACGGTCAGCCAGGGAAACAGGGCATAGTCCTGGAACATCACGCCGCGCACGGCGCTCGGACCCTCGACCGGCTGATCGTCCATCAGGATCGTGCCGCTGCTCGGGGCTTCAAGCCCGGCGATCATGTTCAGCACGGTCGATTTACCGCATCCCGATGGTCCGACGATGCAGATGAATTCGCCGTCCGTGATGTCCAGCGTCACATCGGTGACCGCCACGGTGGATTTCATCGTGCGCGGCGCGACGAAGCTCTTGGTGACGTCCTGCAGCCGCAGCTTCGGTGTCTCGTGTGGTTGCATTATTGCCTCCATGGCAGCAGCCGCGCTTCCGCGGCGCGGAACATCCGGTCGATCAGCAGCGCCACCAGGCCAACGACGATCATGCAGACGACGATGCCGTTGAGGTCGACGCTGTAGGCGTAGAAGATGAACATCATCGAGCCGATGCCGCCCGAATTGCCGCCGCCGGACTTCGATCCGACCGCGAGCTCGGCGGCGATGATGGCAGTCCAGGCGACGCTCATGCCAAGGCGCGAACCCAGGATGACGCTGGGCAGCGCCGCGGGAAGAACGACCTTCGCCAGAATCCGCGGACGCGACAGGCCCATCGTTCGCGCCGCCTGCACCAGCTTGCGGTCCACACGGCTCACGCCATGCACGGTATTCACCAGCAGTGGGAAGAAAGCGGCATATGCAACGATAGACAGTGCGGCGGGCGTGCCGGTGCCGAACCACAGAATGGCCATGGGAAGGATGGCCATGGGTGCGACAGGACGGAAGCTTTCGATGATCGGCTCGAGCGCGCGGCGCACCGGCCGGAAGGCGCCCATCAACACACCAATCAGCACGCCGCTTGCCAGCCCCATGGCGAAGCCCGCCAGAACGCGGCCGAGGCTTAGGACAAGAGCCGTTGGCAGATCGCCGCTACGTACCAGCCCGATGAACGTAGTGATGACATGGGCGGGGGAGGGGGCACGAGTGTCGGCCGGCAGCGTCAGCGCCCAGGCCTGCCAACCGATCAGCAGCCCAATCGGCAATACCGCGCCGCGAAGGTCAGGCAAGCGCCAGGATGCGGTTGGCGTGATGGCGCGAGAGGTTGTGGCGCTCATGACAGGCCTCCGCCGACCGTCCAGGGCGTCAGCCGTCGCTGCAGCATTTGCAGGCCCAGATCGGCGAGGTAGCCGACCGCCGCGATGACGCCGATGTAAGCAAACACTTTCGGGCTCGCGAGCAGTTCACGGTACCATTCGATCGCAAAGCCCAGACCGCTCGGGGCGCCGATCAGTTCGGCCGCGATGATCGCCGCCCAGGCACCCGCGAAAGCCAGAGGCATCCCGACCATGATGGTCGGCAAGGCGGCCGGCACCACCACGCGGTGCACGATCCGCCAATGCGCGACACCCATCGTGCGCGCGGCAGCAATCAGCTTTGGATCAGCCCCGGTCACGCCGGCGGTTGTGTTCATCAGCAGAGGAAAGAACGCGACATAGGTCATGATGAACACGGGCAGCACGCCGCCGACGCCGAAGATGAAGAGTGCCAACGGAATCCACGCGATGCCCGAAATCGGCCGCAGCAGCTCGATCGTTGGATCGATGAAGCGGCGCGCGGACTCGCTTAACCCCATTAGGAAACCCAGCGGTACCGCAAGCACGATCGCTGCTGCCATGCTGATAACCAGTCGCATCAGGCTCAGCCCGGCATTGCTGAACAGTTCGCCGTCCCGCGCGAGCTCACACAGAGCGTTGAACACCGCCGGGGGCGCGGGAAACTGGATCGTGCTGTCGTTCCACGCCGCCAGCCCCCACCACACCAGGACGAACCCGGTAAGGGACAGCACGGGAACCACACCGGGAATGGCGAACAGAACAGCAGCCATTCTCCGCCCTGCGGCTTTATCCGCCGTCTTCGCGCTCACTTCGTGTCCGCTTCTCGGTGATGAAATCGGTACGCTCACTGGGCGTCCTCCTTCCATCACGGTGATCCCGTGCATCTTGCTGCTCCCTCCCCAGGAAGGTCAGTTGCCAACTTAGCTTACAACTTTGAAGTTGTCAACAGACTTTACAGGTTAGGGATTTCAACGGGTTACTGCCAGGAAGCCGCCGTCCACGTAGATCGTCTGACCGTTGATGTAGGCTCCCGCGTCGGAGGCCAGCAGCAACGCGGCCCCGCAGAGATCCTCGGGCGTTCCCCAGCGCTTCGCAGGGGTCCAATCGCGGATAAAGTCGTGGAATTCCTGCACATTCGCCTGGCTGAACTCGGTGGCGGTGTAACCCGGCGCCAGGGCATTGACCGTGACACCAGTCCCCGCGAGGTCGGCGCACATCGCGCGCGTCATCGCCGAGATCGCGCCCTTGGAGGTCACATAGGGCACCAAATTTGGGCGTGAGACGTGGTTCATGATCGAGCTGAGATTCAGGATCCGGCCGCGACCCTGCGCCACCATGATCCGCGCCGCGTGCTGCGCCACCCGGAAGCAGGCGGTGACATCGATATCGATCACCCGCTGCCACTCCTCCGTGGAGAGTTCCAAGAATGGCTTGCGGACAATCACCGCGGCGTTGTTTACCAATACATCGAGGCTCCCATGCGCGTCGCGTGTCCCGTCCAGCGCCACGCGCGTCGCCGCGTCGTCGGTGATGTCGAAGATGTGGGTGGTGACTTCGGCGCCCGCGGCCCGCAGCTCGGCGGCCCGCTTCTCGACGGCCTCCGTGCGATCGGCCAGGACCAGCGTCGCGCCCGCCGCCGCAAACCCCCTACACAGCCCCGCGGCGATCCCTCCTGCTCCGCCCGTGATGAACACGACGCGCCCGTGCATGGAGAACAGGCGTGCGGGTGCCAGGTGATCGAGCATGAGTGGAGTCCCTTGATGGTTCGGGGTGTCAGGCCAGGCGGTTTGGCACACTCTCTCCGGCGAGCGTGCGGGCGACGCTGTCGAGCAGCATCTCCCCCATCCGCAGCCGCGTTTCGATCGTGGAACTGCCCTGATGCGGCTGCAGAAAAACGTTCGGCAGCGTCAGGTATCCGGGATCCAGCGCCGGCTCGTTATTGAAAACGTCCAGGCCCGCTGACGCCAGCTTTCCGCTGCGAAGCGCCGAGATCAGCGCGCTGTCATCGATCAGCCCGCCACGCGACACGTTCACCACAACCGCACCATCCGGCAGGGTCGCAATGGTCGAGGCGTTCAAAATTCCCTGGGTCTCGGGGGAGGCCGGTGCAGCGAGAACCAGGAAATCGCTCGCCGCAAAAAATTCTCCCAGATCTGCGTAGAACGTCGCTCCGTCTGCGAGCTCGGCCGAAAGGGGGCGCCGGTTGCAGTAATGGACGCGCATGGCGAAGCCATGCTGGGCGCGCCGCGCCACCGCCCGCCCGATCCGCCCCATGCCGAGAATGCCGAGATGTCCGCCGGTCAGGTCGCGACCGACCAGTTGCGTTGGCGACCATCCGGTCCAGCGCCGTTCGTAAATCAGCGCCTCTCCCTCGTGCGCCCGCCTGGCTGCTGCCAACAGCAGCAGCATCGCCATATCCGCGACCGCGTCGCTGAGCACATCGGGCGTGCTGAGCACCGCGATCCCGCGGGTCCGGGCCGCCGCCAGGTCGATGTGCTCGTGCCCGACGGAGTAGGTGGCGATCACTCGCACGCTGTCCGGCAGGGCGGCAATCAGGTCCGCGTCGACCCGGTCCATGGCCATGACGAGCAACACGTCAGCACGGAGATCACGAGCCGCATGGAACAGTTCGGACCCATTGAGCGTACGGTCGGCGCCGTTGCACCAAGCAATGAAACCGCGGTCGAAGACCGCCATCACCGGCTCCGGTAGACGACGCGTCAGTACGAGCCGAATTGGATGCTCGCTGGGGTTGGCCATGGCTCCTCCCTCTGCCGGGCTTGTTGCGGCTCACCGGCGACTTGTCAAGAGTGTTGACAGGTCGATGACGCCGCTGTCAGGACTGACTCAAAAAGCCCCGCAGGCGCTCAACCTCTGCCTCAAATGCGAGGCGAAAGTCCGAGCCCGGCTTACGCCCAACGAAACCGGCCTTTACGTCCAGGCTGCCATCGGCGTGCTGCGTGCAGTTGACCCAGCCGATCACATCCGATCCCCACAACAGGGGCATGGCGTAATAGCCGAGACGGCGCTTCGGAGGCGGAGTGTAAGCCTCGAAGCGATATGGCCAGCCCCAGAGATGCTCAAAGCGCCGGCGATCCCAGACGAGCGGATCGAACGGGGCAAGGAAGCGCACGCCAGCGCGGGCACGTGCATGTCCAATCGCTGCCGCCGGCCAGAGGTAACGCACACCGTCAACGATCGCAGCTTCCAGGGCACCGTTTCGGGTCAACGCGCCGATCGCGTCGTACTCTGACTCCCGGACCCGCAATCGTCCGTGCAAGCCGGGCCGTGGCGGCACTGAGTGTCGGGGCTGGCACAGGAGCCAATGCGGACGCGACCAACAGGACCAGCTGCTCGAGGCGTATCTGTGGGTCCAGCTCAGGCTGTGGCTCGCGAGTGGCCGTATAAACCCGGATTCCCGCGTCCCGTCGTACCACGCGGAGCAAGCCGTGATGCAGCAGCGTGTCGAGAGCCCGCGTCGTTGCCTTGGACAGCCCACCCCAGCCGTTGATCTGACGCGCAGCCCCGAAGTGTTCCTCCAGAGCGGTGGGATGCGTCGGCCCCTGGTCGCGCACAAACCCCAGGACATCGGCGGCAAGACCTGACGGAACGAAACGGCCGTCGGCCGCATCGGGATCATGCCGAGGAAACAGCAGACCCCGCACACGTGCCGGCATGAAGCCGTAGGCGTATAGATATCCTTCCTCGATTGAGAGCTTCGGATAACGTCGCTCAAGATCACCGGCGCGGTAAGCGGTCACACGATGGCGGAGAATAAGATCCTGGGCGCGGGCCGGTGCGCGGATCGGGTCAGCCTGGACGAAACCAGCCGTCTCGATGGCCTGTCCCAGCGAGCGCGGCGGCGGGAACGCCCGCAGCACCGCCATTCTTCGTAACGTCGCGACGTTCATCGACCAACGACCTGAGCCAGTTGGGGTAGCGCAATCATCGCGAGATCAAAGCCGCCGTCGCTGGAAAGCGGTCGCCAATCTGGTGCCGGTGAGCGACATTCCCAAAGCGTTTGCCGAATCTGCATAGTGGAGTGGATTTGTTGGACTTAAGGGTCATTTACAGTCAAATGATGCTCCGCGGGGTGCGGACGAAACTGGATTAATGGTAGCCGTTGATGTCTAGCGTGGGTGATTCGGTTCCTCTCCCGGAAGCCCGGCTGGGGCAGGCGCGGCGTGTTTCATTCATTTGGATCATTCCCGTCGTCACCCTGGTGATCGGTGGCTGGCTTGCATGGAACACGTATTCGAAACGGGGGCCGACCATCACCGTGACCTTTGAGTCCGGTGAGGGGCTGCAGGCTGGACAATCCCACATCAAGCACAAAGATGTCGATCTGGGCCTGGTGACCAGAGTCGCCCTCAGCCCTGACGCGTCGCATGTCATCGTGACCGCGGAGATGAACCGTCAGGCCGTTCCGTTTCTGACCGACGGTGCGCGATTGTGGGTCGTGACTCCGCGGCTGTTCGCCGGAAGTATCTCCGGCTTGGATACGCTGATTTCCGGCAGTTACATCGAACTGCTTCCAGCTGATAGCGCTGGGAAATCCGAGACGCATTTCACCGGATTGGAGACGCCGCCGGTGATAACGGCCAATGTGCCCGGTAAGACCTTCCTGTTGCATGCTGACAGGGTCGGCGCCGTCAGCGTGGGTTCTCCGGTTTTCTTCCGGGGCATCAATGTCGGCACGGTGCTTGGCTGGGATCTGGGTGACATGGCGAAGGATGTGACAATCCACGCCTTTGTCCGATCCCCATTCGATGGCTACGTCCATCAGGGTTCTCGCTTCTGGAACGCCTCGGGTCTGTCGGTGAAGCTAGGAGGCGGCGGCGTTCAGGTGGAGATGGAATCGTTTCGCGCCCTGCTCCTGGGGGGAGTGTCTTTCGACACGACACAGGAAGCGTTGGCCACCCCGGCAGGAGCGGCGAGTGAAGTTTTTCCGCTCTATGCGAATGCTCAGGCTGCGCAGGATGCCGCCTTCACGCGGCGCATCCCCGTTATAGGGTATTTCCCGGGCTCGGTTGGCGGCCTCGGTCCCGGATCGCCTGTGATGTTCCACGGTCTTCGGATCGGGGAGGTCAAGGAGGTGAGTCTGATCTACGATGCGAATCTCGACACGATTCGTACCCCGGTCAGGTTCGAAATTGATCCCCAGCGGATTGCCAACAGCGCCGCAGCGGAAAAGCGCGGGCCGCTGGAAAATGCCAAATTCCTCGTCGCACACGGAATGCGTGCGCAAATTGCCAGTTCCAACCTGTTGACGGGCGAAATGGCGGTATCCCTCGACTTTTTCCCGGATGCTGCGCCCGCGACAGTGACGGAGCAGGACGGAGTGATGGTCATTCCGACGGTGCCAGGTGAGTTTGCTGACATCGGACGCTCAGCCTCTGCACTGCTGGCAAAAGTCAATCAGATGCCCTTCGAGCAGATCGGTGACAACCTGAATAAGCTCCTCGTGGGGACCAATGCATTGACCAGCAGTCCCGAGACGAAGCAGGCCATCGTGGCGATGAATCAGACGCTGGTCGCCACGCAGGACTTGATGAAGAAGCTCGATAGCGGTTTAACTCCTGCCGTCCGCCAATTGCCGGCAATGACGGCGAGCCTGGAGGCGATGCTCGCCAACACCAACAAGCTCGTGGTAGCGACAAACGCCGGCTATGGTGAAAATTCTCAATTCTATCGTGACCTCGACCACATGATGGCGCAGCTCTCCGACATGGTTCAGTCGCTTCGCGTGTTGGCGGACCTTCTGGATCGTCATCCGGAAGCGTTGATCCGCGGGCGTACAAATACGGGCTCGCAGTAATGCCTGCGATAAACAGGCGGGCCGCGCTGCGGCTGTTCGCGGCTGCGTCGCTTGCGGGGTGTGCCTCTCCCAACCCGTCGCTCTATACGCTTGCACCCGTGCCCGGACGCTCGGAATCCGGTGGACCGCGGACCGTCGTGCTGCATCAGGTGTCCATCGCACGATATCTGGAACGGCCTGAAATCGTCCGCTCGTCGGAGAATTACAGGCTGGACGTAGAATCGAATGAAGTATGGGGCGAACCTCTCGCCCCGATGATCGGACGAGTATTATCTGCCGATCTGTCTCAGCGCCTTCCAGGCACCACTGTCTATAGTAGCAACGGCGCCATATTCGTGCCGGAGGATGCGTCGGTCGAAGTCAATATCGATCGCATGGACAAGAACGCTGCGGGTGCCCTGGACTTCGCCGCGCAAGCGGCGGTCGAGTTTACCTCGAACCACCGTACCGTCACGCAGGCGCTTCAGATCACTGTTCCGGTCACGACCGCCACAACGGGTGACGAGGTCCGGGCCATGAGCATTGCGATCGGACAGCTTGCGGACCTGATCGCGAGTATGCTGCGTGAATCCCCTCCCGCACGCCGGCGGTAGCGGTGCCGATCAGCCCGGCAATCTTCCCGCGGCAGACGTCGGCCGTCTCCTCAGCCGAACCGGTTGCCGCGCGGATGGTGCGTGAGTGCCGGGATTGCGGTCATTTCCAGACAGTACCCGCGATGCCGCCCGGTCACGTGGCGCATTGCCTCCGCTGCGATGCCGCGCTGCGCCGGACCCGCCACAATACCTTAGGCCGCGGCCTTGCGCTCTACATGACGGCCCTGTGCCTCTTTCTGATCTGCTGTAGTCAAAGCCTGATGACGGTTGGGACCTTTGGCCTGAACCAGACGGCCACTTTGTTCTCCGGACCGGCGGGCTTCGCTCAGTATGGGATCTGGCCCCTCGCAGCCGTGGTCGCATTCATGACCATCATCGCACCGATGCTTCGCCTGGTCCTGATCCTGTACGTGCTGATTGGCCTTAGACTGAGGCACCCGCCCGTGCATCTGCGGAAGGCATTCGCCTGGGCGGACAGGTTGCGGCCATGGGCGATGGTCGACGTGTTTCTGCTCGGTGTGTTTGTGGCCTTCGCCGAGCTACCGAGCCAGTTGCACACGAACATCGGTGCATCGCTCTACGCATTGCTCGCACTGATGGTTGTCTTGGTGGCCGCCGATGCCGTGATGGATCGCCATGCAGTGTGGGAGGAGATGGACAAGCGAGGCATTCCCGATGAGCTGATAGATCATGAAGCGACGCTCGCGGCCGGCGCAATGTCGGGTGCCGTCGCGTGCGACGTTTGCGGGCTGGTCAATTCACCCCGCGGGGGTATCCGTTCGCGCTGTGCCCGCTGCGGATTTGCGCTTAAGCCTCGCAAGCCCAACAGCATCACACGCGCTTGGGCGCTCCTGATCGCGGCTGCGATCCTGTACATTCCGGCTAATACTTACCCCGTGCTGGCATTTTACGAGCTGGGCTCGGGATCTGGTCACACCATCATCGGAGGTGCAGAGGAGCTCCTTCATGCAGGACTTTGGCCGCTCGCACTCCTGGTGTTCCTTGCCAGCATTGCTGTGCCGTGCCTCAAAATCCTGGGATTGGGGACTCTGTTGATCACCACGCAAAGGCGGTCACGCTGGCAACTCCGCCAGCGTACGACGCTCTACCGCATCGTCAGCGTGATTGGACGTTGGTCCATGGTCGACATATTCATGGAATCGGTGCTCGTGGGATTGGTCCAATTCGGTGCCATCGTAACCATCGGACCAGGCCCCGGCGCACTGGCTTTCTGTGGCGTTGTTATTCTCACAATTTTCGCTGCTGAGTCCTTTGACTTACGCTTGATGTGGGATGCCGCGAGCGCAGACATCGCCCACAATGCGTATGCCGGCCTCGACCGTCGCAGGGCGCGGTCTCTCTGATGCACAAACCGTTCCAGCGCGAATGCTGGTCCCACAAATGCCCGTGCTCTGCTGGGGCGGGCGGGGGGCCGCGGCGCGGCCCACTCGCCGTTGAATCGTGGAAGCGCGTCGCGGTCAACGTGTGGCGCGGCGTCGCCGAAGGCTGCGGCCACTGGATTCCGGAAGAGCGCCCGGATTGGACCCTGCAGCAATTATTGACGTTCTTCGGGCGACGATAAGCCCTAGTTTTCGACGCGCACCCGCGGAGCCGCCATCCAGCCTCAGTGCACCATCGCAGGCACCATGTCCTGCTGCAGGATCGCGGCCAGCGCCACGTCGCGATCGCCCGCTATCGCCATCGGCGTCCCGTCAGCCGCATGAATGGCGAACCCCTGCTCTCCATTCACCGTGACTGCGCGCACATACGCAATCTGTGAAACGCCGAGTTGAGCCAACTGGGCCTCGGTCAGGTGTCTAATGTCCACGGCAACCCGTCCGGCGTTGCCATCAGTCTCGTGAGTTGAGTTCACGTTCATTGTCTTGCTCCTATGCGCTGGCCCGCCTTCTGCGGCACCCGCGCCTCGTGATTTCCTTTTGTATGCCGTCCGAAGCCCCTCTCTATTCGCCCTGGGTGTCCGTCACCGCCGGGGCATGTCCGTTGCCGGAACGTTGCCCGATGCTGATGGTTTTCACCTTCGGCTCTGGCTGTGGCCGGATCAGGTCAATGTGCAGCAGCCCGCTATCGAGCCAGGCCGACTTCACCTCGATCCCCTCCGCCAACACGAACGCCCGTTGAAACTGCCGGGCCGCGATCCCGCGATGCAAGAACACGCGATCCTGCCCTTCATCCGCCTGACGGCCCCGGATCACCAACTGGTTGTCCTCCTGCGTGATCTGCAGGTCGTCCATGGTGAACCCGGCAACAGCGAGCGTGATCCTGAGCCCATTCGGCCCAGTCTGCTCGATATTGTATGGCGGATAACCGTCGCTGGTATTCTTGGACGCCCGCTCGAGCATCTGCTCGAGATGGTCGAACCCCAGGAACAACGGCGAGGTAAACAGGCGTGTGGTCATCAAGCCTCCTCCTAGTGAGCGAAGCGTTCGGCGCCAGGACCCGTTCGCGGCATCCCGGCTGTGGGCAATGTGGTGAATCACCAGGGCGTTTTGCAAGAGGTTTCGCCTGGCACAGCTATGTCTGGCCTGCGTTGCTAGCGGCGGAAGTGGGCCTTACATCACGGCCCTATGACTGAGCTTGCCGTCGAACTGCTGCCGATTCTGATCGCGCCGAACCCGGCGCTGAAGATGCGCGCCCGTCCGGTCGGCCTGGGGGATGATGCGCAGATCCGCGAGCTCCTTCCGCGCATGTTTGCGAGCATGTACCGCGCCCCCGGAATCGGCTTGGCCGCCCCGCAGGTCGGAGTTGGCCTCCGCATGGCCATCATCGATCTGATGAAAGACGAGAAAGCCAATCCCATCGGTACTCATCAATCCGGAACTCGTCCTCGCCAGTGAGGAACTCGCCACGCGCGAGGAGGGCTGTCTGTCCCTGCCCAACCAGTTCGCCGAGATCACCCGCCCGGCCCGGGTCAAGGTCCGCTACCTCGATCAGCAGGGTGCGCGTCGGGAGATCAACGCCGAAGGTTTGCTTTCGGCCTGCATTCAGCACGAGATGGATCACCTGAACGGCATCCTGTTCGTCGATCACCTCTCGAGCCTCAAGCGCAACATGATCCTACGCCGGCTGGCGAAGGAGCAGCGGCAGAAGAAGGATGACGACAGAGGTTGAGCCGATGCGCCTCGCCTTCATGGGCAGCCCGGACTTCGCCGTCCCCGCCCTGCTAGCGCTGCGCGCCGCCGGCCACGAGATCGCCGGGGTCTATTGCCAGCCACCGCGTCCCGCCGGCCGCGGCTATGCGCTTCGGAAGTGCGCCGTCCACGCAGCCGCCGAACGCCTGGGGCTGACAGTGCACACCCCTGTCCGGCTTCGCACGGACACCGAGGCGCAGGCCGCCTTCGCCGCCCTGAATTTGGATGCCGCGGTGGTGGCCGCCTACGGCCTGATCCTGCCGCGAGCGATGCTCGACGCGCCACGAAGAGGCTGCCTCAATATCCACGCCAGCCTGCTTCCCCGCTGGCGTGGCGCCGCCCCGATCCATGCCGCGGTCCTCGCCGGAGACCACAAGTCCGGCGTGACGATCATGCAGATGGATGAGGGTCTGGATACCGGCCCCATGCTGCTCGTCGAATCTGTGCCCATTCCGACCCGCGCGACGACCGGCGCCGTTCACGACGTCCTGGCCGAACTCGGTGCGAAACTCATCGTGCGTGCCTTGTCCGAGAACCCGCTGCCGCTGCCCCAACCAGCGGACGGCGTAACCTATGCGCCGAAGCTCACCCGGCAGGACGGCCACCTGACCTGGACCGAGCCTGCCGACGCCCTGGACCGTCGTGTCCGCGCCATGGATCCCCGGCCCGGCGCGTTTAGTGCCCTCGGCACGACCATGCTCAAGATCCTCGAAGCCCACCCTGAGCCCGGGTCCGGCGCCCCCGGAACAGTTCTGGACGATGCCCTTCTGGTGGCTTGCGGCACGGGCGTCCTGCGCCTGACCCGCGTGCAGGTCGCGGGCGGGCGGCCCTTGCCCGCCGAAGCCTTCCTGCGCGGCCATCCCGTTCCACCCGGCACGATCCTCGGTCCGTGACAGTCTGGGCGCTGCTGCTGGAGTACCGACGGCGCCCCCTTCGTCGGTTGGCAGCGCCAAACCAACGGACTCTCCGTGCAGCAGGTCCTGGAGGACGCCGCCGCCCTGCTGTCACGCGAACAGCCTGTGACCACGATCGTCGCCGGACGGACCGATACCGGAGTCCATGCCGCGGGGCAGGTGGTTGAACTCCACCTGGACCGGGACATCACACCTGACGGCTTGCGAGAGGCGCTGAACTATCATCTGAAACCGCGTCCGGTCGCCGTGCTTCGCGCCGCTCCGGCCCCGCCAGATTGGAGTGCCCGCTTCTCCGCGATCCGTCGCACCTATCGCTACTGCATCCTCAACCGCCGCGCCCGGCCTGCTCTATCGGCCGGCCGGGTCTGGCACGTTCACGCGCCACTCGATGCCGCCGCGATGGCCGAAGCCGCCCGCACCCTGCTCGGCCGGCACGATTTCTCTAGCTTCCGTGCGGCGGGTTGTCAGGCCAGCGGTCCGATCCGCACACTTGACCGGCTGGACGTGATCCGCACGAACGACATCATCGAGGTATGGGCCGAGGCCCGCAGCTTCCTCCACCACCAGGTGCGCAACATGGTCGGCACACTGCGCATGATCGGCGACGGTTCGTGGCCGGTCGAACGTATGGCCCAGGTTCTCGCGGCGGCCGACCGTCGCAGCGGCGGCCCGACTGCGCCGCCGGATGGATTATGCCTGATGTGCGTGACCTACCCGGATGCGCTCAGCCCCTGGTCTCCTACTGAGCCGCTTTAGCGGTAGACCGCGCGGCCTTTGTTACCGGAGGAGGGGCCCACTTGCCCGTCAGCGCGTCGGAGCGCGGCGCATAAAGCCGCAGCATCACATTGAACGGACCCTTCGGAGCGGGAAGCCAGTTCGCGGTTTTCTCTCCGCCCGGATCGGCATTCTGAATGAAAAGATCGAGTGATCCTTCGGCATTGAATGTCAACGGCATCCAGCTGCTGACGGCAAACCGATTGAGGTCGTTCGGTACTTGGTAGCCGTCGTTGTCATACAGCGTCAGCGACCAGAACGCCTCCACCGGTGGTGTTGCCCCCTTATCGAAGTGGATCGTGTACGTGTTGGCTCCTTTCAGCGGCCGGCCGGTATTGTCCGCCAGGTTAAACGGATAGATCGCGTCCTCGCCCCTAGCCCGGCCTGCGCGACGATGGCGCGCTTCAGATAGTAATTACCATAGACACCCATGGTGTCCGTGTTCAGCGACCAGCCATTCACGACATTGGCCAAAGTCTTGAGCTTCCACGCCATCAACGCCTGCGCATCTTTGGGCGCCGTTTCAAGCGCGTCCTGGATCGCAGGAGGCGCTGCGTCAAGATTGAAGCTTCGGCCGGGCACCAGTCCGATGCGCTGCATCCGCGCCATGATCGGCTGATCCGTGAGGTGCGGTGGTTGCAGCTTCAGGATCTCGGCCGCGTAACCGAAGAATTGGTCCGCCGCCATGCTGTCCACCTGAGCCTTGGGCGGGGTCTTCATATCGACGCTGGGGTCATAGGCTTCCGTCGGCCTCAGCGGCGGCCCGCCCCACCCTGACAGCGGCATGATCCTTAATCCGGCCTGAATTGCGTGGACAGCGTCGTAGTCCGTCGGCCCATTCGTCTGGATGCGGCCGATAATCCATACATACGGTGTCGGCGCATTGATGCGCGTCATCCCGTCCGGGATTCGTCCCCGCCAGCTGGGCGACGTCAGCAGAAAGGTGCCTGCCTGTGTGCCGGTGGTGCGCGATCCCGGAGACGCAAACACATCCGTCCACATGTCCAGCATCGGAAGCAGATAATAACGTCCGTGCGTATCGGGCACCGAGATGACGAGGGGCTCGCGGGTCAGATCGAGCCACGCACTGGAATACAGCGTATCGAAATTCGGCCGGACGATCGTTTTCATATCCGGCGGCGGATATGCGGGCAGATTGCTGAACGCGTTCATCGGCGCGTAGGTCGGCAATGCGTCCGGCCCGGCATTCGTCAACTGACGCCGCGTCAGATCCATGGTGACGATCGGATACAGATAAAGATAGGCCTCTACCCCGATCTCGTGGACCTCCTGCGCGCTGATCGGCTCCACGGCCTGCGCAACCGAAGGGACATTGGCGCTCAACGCAATCGAAAGCAGAGCGGCGCTGACCAGCCGGACAATCCAACTCCGATCGACGAACATGGCCCAGATCTCCGCTCCAGTTACGGGAACCGTGGCGGCCAGCGCCTCACCCGTCAATGATCATGGCTCCAACGGCCGCCAGGTCCTGTGCGACGAACCCGCGGGGATCGACTTGTTGTACCTGGCGCACCGGAACAGCCCGCGCATCCTCGCATCGCCACTCGTAAATCGACGCATGACCCGTCACGTACGCCGGGATCATCGACGGATCGTGGTTGTCCCGGCACCACGCATCGGCGCCTGGGATATCGCGCCGTGTATCCGCCTTGCCGCAGGGTAGGTTGGCCCCTGTCGTACAGCCGAGCAGCACACCGTTGGCGCAGCGCAGGGAACTCGTATGGATGACGTAGTCCGTCGGCGCATGCAGATCGAATGTGCGCTGGAATGCCGCCACGAAATTCGCCGGCACCGGACGCACGTGATCGTCCGTGCCCACGCGCCGGCAATACGCCGCCGAGATGTCCGTGGCCGCCTGAGCGTGCAATGCAGTCAAAAGGGTCAGCACCAAAGCTATCAGCAGCCTCATTCCGGTTCCCCCGAATGAAGATGCGATTCCAGGCTCTCCTGTACCCGCTTGGCCTCCTCATCCGGGGGCTCCGCCTCTTCGACTGCTACCCCGGGCGGCACGGCATCCCCCGGATCGATCTCGGGCCGCGCCTCAATCCGCCGGCGCAGTTCGTCCACCAGCGTCTCGAGCCGGGCTACCCGCTCCCGCAGATCATCGCGGGCCGGGCGCTTGCGGGGTGCCGCCCTCTTCTTCGCCGGCGCGCGGCGGTCGATCATGCCCTTCTTCTTCGCGGCCTTCTTTTTCCTGAGTCTCAGTGGCATCCTTGTGTCCTCCCCAATCAACCCGAAGCCCGACGTGGGCAGCGGTGGCTCCGATTGGTAGCCTCGGCCTTATGCCACGATACCAACACCTCGGCCGCGCACCGGTCATCAACGCCTCCGCCTGGGTGGCCTCGACCGCGGTACTCTGCGGCGATGTGCGGATCGGTCCTGACTGCGCCGTCTGTCACGGTGCTGTGCTCGATGCAGGCGACGGCACGATTGATATCGGTGCCGAATGCATCGTCATGGAAAACGCCGTGCTGAAAGCAAGCCGGCGTGCCCCGCTCCACGTTGGACGCAACGTGCTGATCGGCCCGCGCGCCTATCTGACAGGCTGCACCGTTGAGGATGAAGCGTTCCTCGCCGCGGGCAGCACCGTGTTCAACTTCGCCACGATCGGCTGCCGCGCCGAGGTACGCATCAACGGAGTGGTCCACATCCGGACCCGTGTCGCATCCGACGCAACCGTCCCGATCGGCTGGGTCGCCGTGGGCGATCCGGCGGAAATTCTGTCTCCGGACCAGCATGATCGCATCTGGGCCATCCAGAAGCCGCTCGATTTTCCGCGTGTGGTGTTCGGTCTCGATCGTCCCGCCGAGGGCGAGACGATCATGCCGGAACTGACGCGACGCTACGCCGCGGCGCTTCGCCGGCATGCCAACGATGAACTGCTGCCCGACGAGCATCATGATTAACCCGGGCCGGTTCGCACGAATCCGTCCTCGCTCCACCTCTCACTGCCCACGCCGTGGTGCACAAAGAACAACCCGTTTGGATCGTAACGTTCCTTGATCGCGAGCAGCCGAGAATAATTCTCTTTCCAATACGCGCGTTGCCAGTCGGGTTGGAAATAGCTGCTCTCCGCCACATAGGTGCCGCCGTCCGGCGCTACGCTGCGCAGCGCTGCCACGGCCCGCGCGATGCGTGCCCGGTCGCGCCGCGCCGCACCAACGTTCGGTTCGTGTCCCGCCAGACCTGGGAAAGCGGGCGGGCCTTCGCTTGCCACAATCGCGAGCATGAAGGCCTGCGTCACAGCGGGGTTCATCGGCGTGTCCAACGCCGCTGCTATCACGTCCGGACGCGCTCCCGCCAAGCCTTTCTGGAAGTGCATCTCTACCGTCCAGTGCCGGCTGGCATCCACCAATGCATCGGCCAGCGCATCCTGCGCATCCGGCTGCAGCAATGACGCGGGCATCCAAAGTGATTCAAAATCATGAATGACATGCCCAGCTTCGGCGAGGTTGGCAGTCCAAAAGAAGTTCGCGCGCGGTGCGCCGGGACGGTCGTCATGCTGGATCTCGTGCGGCAAAAAACGCTGCAACGTCGCCTCGTCCCACCGGTAACGACCCGGCCCATCGAAGAACGACGGCTGCGTCGCGCGCAGATCCGGTTGAGCCTGCACCCACTCCAGGAAGGGCTGCCACACGGCGCCCGCCTGTGCGGAATCCAGGCCTTGGAAGTTCATGCCGATATTCAGTCGGCGATCGGGCATCAACCGGGCAAGCTCGCCCCAGTGCGGATTGCACAGGCGGTTGGCGTAGAAGTTGACGAATGACCCGACCAGCCGCCGGTACGCCTCGTCGGTCTCAGCCTGGATCATTGTGGAAACTGCCCCGAACTGCGGCGGCAAATCCCAGGTGCGCAGCGTCAACCGTGTCACGGCACCAAAGGTGCCGCCGCCGCCCCCTTTCAATGCCCATAACAAGTCAGGGTCTGCATACGCGTTGACGATACGCGCCGTGCCATCCGTGGTAACGACCTCCGCTTCCAGCAGGCTGGCCCCCGCCGTGCCGAACGCCTTCGAGTAGGTGCCGAACCCGCCGCCTTGTACCAGCCCTGCGACGCCCACTGTGCCGCATCCACCGCCTTGGACGTAGCGTCCGGCGCCGGACGTCACAGCGGCGTAGGTGTGCATCCAGATCGCGCCGGCCCCTACCGAGACCGCCGGCACAGGCGGTGCATGCCCGTCACCTCCCCTCGGCACGAACGCGTCGTGCACGGTGATGGCGTCCATCGGACGCATCCAGATGAGCAGGGAGTCAGGTGCAGTGGAGGTGCCGAGATAGGAGTGCGCACCGCCCTTGATCACCAATCGCAGGTTTCGCTTGCGGGCGAAATTCACGGCGGCGACCACATGTGCCGTTTCCCGCGCGGCCACAGCGTAGGCGCTGGGCTGCGCCGTCCACGCGTCAACCCAACCGCAGGTTTGCGTCAGACCCGGATCGTCACGAATGAAATAAGGGTTCTTGAGTTCCCGAAACAGCGCGTCGCAAACATCGGCCGGGCCGGCGCGGCAGATGTCACTGACAGAGCGGGGAACCAGCAGGTTGCCGCTGACGTCCCGGCGGAGCTCTTCCCAGGCATCCGGGTCCGGCCAGGCAGGATCGCCCGGTCGCACGCGGGAAGCGGATTCCGTGGCGAAGCCGGGCCCGGCAATCCCCTGCGTCACGGCTATCGCCGCCGCTCCCTGAAGCAGGCGTCGTCGCTTCATGATGGCTCCCGGTGAGGCTCACGGCTTCTACCGCATGTCACTGCTGACAGCACGCTGTCAGCAGCCTCTCCCCACCTCACGTGCAGATCCTGGGACAGGTTTTCGAATGGACAACCTCGATATCAGCCTGCCGCGCTCACGCGCGACCGACCGCCCCGCGCGCGAGCGCCTGATCCTGCTGACACTCTGCCTCGGCGTGCTGATCGCCCAGGTCGATACATCCGTCGTGAACCTCGCGGTCCAGCCGATCGGCAGTGCGTTCCACGCCTCTGTCGGCGCCCTGCAATGGGTGCTCGATGGTTACAATCTCTCCTATGCGGTGTTGCTGCTGACCGGCGGGCTGATCGCCGATCTCTACGGCCGCCGCACCATCTTCCAGGTGGGGGCGGCCATCATCGGCACCGGCTCCATCCTCTGCGCCTGCGCGCCTTCCATTGCCTGGCTCATCGGTGCCCGCCTCGGGGTCGGTGTCGGGTCGGCCCTGCTTTTGCCGGCCTCGCTTGCCATCGTGCGCGTGGTCTGGTCCGACCAGACCAGGCGCCGCTGGGCGCTGGGGATATGGGCCAGCTGCAACGGTTTGGCCTTCGTCATCGGTCCCACCATCGGGGGTGCTCTGATCGGGTGGTTCAGCTGGCCCAGCGTATTCCTTCTCGCCGTTCCGATTGTGCTGGGCGCGGTCGTGCTGTCCTTCGCCGTGGTGCCCAATTCCGCAGACCCTCACCATCGTCGCTTCGATTTGCCGGGGCAGGTTTGGGGTGCCGTTACCCTCGGTGGCCTGGCCTTCGCCGCGATCGACATCCATCAGGGCGGATCCGGATGGATCGTGTCACTCGCCGCCGCGGCCCTTGCACTGCTCGTCTTTCTCTGGGTCGAGCACCGAGCTGATCAGGCTGCACTCGTCCCGCTCAACCTGTTCCGCAGCGCTCGCTTTTCCGGTGCGATCGCTGCCACTGCAGCAATGACGTTCGGAATTTACGGCATGATCTTTCTTCTGCCGCTGCTTTGGCAGAGCACGGGCGCACTGCATGCCCAGGGCGCCGGTATCGCGCTGCTGCCCTGTGCCCTCGTGTTCTTCCTGGTCTCGCCGCGCTCAGGACCCCTGACCGGTCGCTTCGGTGTGCGCTTCATGACGGCCGGCGGCACCGCGACGATTGCTGCCGGTCTGCTGGTGCTGGCCTTCACCGGTGCGGGCCTGCCCCTTTCGCTCGCTGCCTGCGGACTGGCCCTGACCGGGATCGGCATGGGGATGAACACCGGGCCGTTGATGTCGGTCGCCACTGATGCGGTCACCGCGGCGCGCTCGGGCACGGCGGCGGCGCTGATCAATGTGGCGCGGATGACGGGCGCGACGCTTGGTGTCGCGATCCTGGGCTCAGTGTTCGCACTGTTTCATTCGGGGCCGGAGGGATTTCGCGCTGCGATGCTGACCGGCGCCGCTGTTCAGGCCGTCGGCGCGGCGGTGGCGTGGCTGTGTATTCGCTAACGCAGTTCTTACGCTCGAGGAAGCGAGGCAAGGGTGCTACGGGTCGGCGCCTTACGCGGCAGGTGCATGAACTTGCGGTCCACGATGGTCTTGGCCACAGCTTCCGTCGCGCCGATCGCCTTGCACCGTTCATGTGTGAATAGCGCTGGCGCTTTGCCTTCGAATGTAACCGTCTGCTTTTCTGCGTGGTGCACCAGGACCGGGGAAACGCGCACGTGTCCGGTGCGCGTCGCTAATTTAAGCTCGACCGGACGCCGGGTCTGCACCCTGTCAGAGCCGAAGACCCGCAATGTTTCCCGCAGCATTGTCTTGCCGTGTTGATCCACCAGATAAATCGTGACCTCGCCCGGACCTTTGATCAGGATGTCGATCGGACACCTCCGTCACGACTCGTCGAAATAAGCATGCGCTGCGAGCTGGCGTATCCCCTGAAGGACGTTCTGGGACGCACTGAGACCGATATCCTGCAGCTCCAGAAGCGCCACCAGACTGTTCTGGACCGGTGGTGATGACACGGAGGTCGGTGCATAGAAATCAACCTCGCCATCGCCTCCCGTGAACACGCGTAAGGTAACAAAGCCGGTCGGGGAGAAGTCGAGCGGGATGGCTGTGTTATTACCGGCGACACCTCCCATCTTCTGAACGGCGACTTCCCTGACGGTGACTGTGCCGCCGTTCAGGAACTCAAACACCTCCGCCAAAACATGAGGCACCGTCGATACGTCGACGTCGAACTCCTGCTCTGCCTCCACTTGCAGCATCAAGTTCGTGACTGCCATAGGGGCCTCCATTATTGTTACGGAACTGGGGGATCGGGAATGCGTATTTCGCCCGGTTGCAAATAAAGGTCGTAGTCCGCCATGAGCCCGTCCACATGCTCGTCGTCATTGGCTGACACCCAGGTGATTAAAGTCTGACACGCGGCCTTCGTCACTGGTCTTGCAGATGCGCGGGGCGATAGGGATGCCGTTTCGTCGCGCAGCAGCGACCGGACCGGGCCTTCCATAAATACCGAGTATCCTGCCGGCGGATCTGTGGCGCGGCAGCGGCATGGCTGCTGATCGATTGAAACGGCGCTTATGGTCGGGGCAGTGAGGCCAAGCTGCTCCGGTTGCGCTTACGATGCGGCAGGTGCTGAATCTCGCCCCGCGCAGCCGCTTCGGCTTCCTTATCGGTGCAGCCGATCTCCTTGCAGCGGTGCCTGGTAAACGCGGCCGGCTCCTGACCATCAAACGTCACCGTCTGCTTGTGACCATGCGCGAGAAGAACGGGCGACACGTGCACCGCTCCGTTGCGCGTCGTCAATTCCATCTCGATGGGCCGGCGGGCGCCGACGCCCTCGGAACCGAAAACACGCAGTGTCTCGCGCAGCAGCGTCTTCCCCGCGCGATCAACGAGGCAGACCGTGACCTCGCCTGGACCCTTGATCAGGATGTCCATTGGACGACTCCTTTCAGGATACGGTGAGATAGGCGTGCGCGCCCAGCTTGCGGGCGGCCTGAAAGATGCTGTTAGGCGAGGTGAAACCAGTATCCGTCAGCTCAAGAAGCGCCGCCTGGCAGGGCTGGGTTGGCGGAGACGGCACGTACGACGGTGCAAAGAAGTCGACCTCGTTGGTGCCTGCCGTGAATAGCCGTAACGTGGCATATCCAGTCGGAGAGTCGTCGATCGGGATTGCGGCGTTGTGGCCGAACACGCCGCCCGCTTTCTGCACGGCGATCTCGGTAACCGTGATTGTCCCGCCGTTCAGAAAAATAATGAACGCCTCCGCCACGACCTCGGGAATGCTGGCTACCTCCGTATCTTGCTCCTGCTCCACCTCCACTTGAATCATCATGCTGGTGACCGCCATGGGAGCCTCCGTGATGGTTACGGAATCGGGGGATCGGGTATGCGCATTTCACCCGGTTGCAGATACAGATCGTAGCCCAGCGTGTACCACGGCCCCTTCACGTCATCCGCCGGCGGTTTGCCCGACTGTTTCTTGAAGTGTCCGACGAGCGACCGAACCACACTGAACGTCACGTCGCTGTTCAGATGCTCGTCATCATCGGCGAACACCTGCGTAATCAGCGTCTGATACCCCGGCTTCGTCACCATGTAATGAAAGTGCGCCGGCCGATAAGGATGCCGTTTTGTCGCGCGCAGCAGTGCGCCCACCGGACCGTCCATCGGCACCGGATACCCCGCGGGCTTTACCGTGCGGAACGAGTACCAACCCTCGGCATCCGTCGTGAACAGCCCGCGGAGATTGTAGTCCGCCTGGTCGGGATCCTGGTTTTCATAGAAACCGACCGGAGAGGCGTGCCACACATCCACTTCGGCGCCTGGGATCGGCGTGCCGTCCGCATCCATCACCCGGCCGGAGGCGAACACCGCCGGTCCAGGTGTGTCGGAATACACGATCGAATCGCCGTTCTTCTTATGCGGTGCGTTTTTGCGCCAGAACGGGCCGAGCAGCGCCGGATCGGTACGGTGCGCTCCGATTGTATTGTTCAGCAGCGTCGCCAGCGTGGAAAATCCCAGCGTGTCGGCTGCAATGATGGTCTCGTTGCGATCGGCGCCCGTGTGCTTGCCAAGCTCGGCGACGAACTTCAACGCCACGTAGTACTCTTCTTCGGTCGGCTGCACCTCGCGCAAGAAAGAATGCACATGCCGAACCAAGCTGGTCATCACCTGCTTCAGTCGGGGGTCGGGCGTGTGGGAGAACGCCTCGACCACCGCATCGGTGACCTGCCCTTCGTTATCGAGAATCATCGCCGCCCCTCATGACGGATGTTGGCGCTTTGCTGCGGAATGCCGAGCTGTTCGTAACAGACGCGGGCAAACTTCGCGACGCCCTCCTTGATGGTTTCCGTCGACGGCAGGGCGAAGCACAGGCGCAGATGCGACTTCGCGGCCTCCCCATCCACCGCCCATTCGGGACCCGGATTGAACACGATCCCCGCATCGGCCGCCGGCTTGATCAGTTTGCGTACATCCGCGCCGTCCGGCAGCTTCATCCACAAAAAGATGCCGCCGCGCGGCCGCCACGTTTCCATCGACGTGCCGAACTCGCGCTCGATCGCCTCCTGCATCGTGTCCAGCTTTTCCCGCAGCCCGGCCGATAGAGGCGTCACGTGATCGGCGAAGTGGTTGGTGAAGTACTCCGCCACGATCATCTGATCCAGCGCGCCGGTGCCGCTGTCGCCCTTGTTGGCGATCATGTGCTTCAGCACGGGCCATTGCGCGATCGCGTATCCGACGCGCAGCGCTGGCGCCAGCGACTTGGAGAATGAACCGATATGGATCACCTGGTCCGGCGCCAAAGCGAAAAGGGAAGGGGGTGCATCCACGTCGCGCCAGAGCAGGTCGGCGTAGCATTCATCTTCAAAGATCGTGACGCCGTATTCGCGGCACAGGCGCAGCAATTCCTTCCGCCGTTCCAGCGGCAAGATCGAACCGGTCGGATTCTGGATAGTCGGGATGGTGTAGAGGAATTTCGGCGTCACGCCTGCCGCCTTCTGCTCCTTCAGGATGCGCGCCAGTTCATCGATACGAATGCCCTCCTCATCCACCGGCAGCGCCACCAGCTTTGCCCCCAGTTTGCGGAACCGGTTGATCGCGCCGGCGTAGCAGAACTCCTCCAGCAGGACTGTGTCGCCCGGATTGAGCAGAAGCCGGCTGACGACGTCGATTCCCTGGCCCGATCCGGTCGTGATCAGCACGTCGTCCGGCGCGATCTTCATGCCGCGCCGTTCGTTGGACTTGGATGCAACGAACTTGCGCAGTCCGGGATAGCCCTGCGGCCCCTGCGCCAGATTGTACATCGCCAGCGACGCGCCGTCGCGCCGCAGGACGGAAGCGGTGGCCTCGATCAGCCCCTCGATGGGGATGCGTTCGGGATCGTTATGGCCACCGACGAAATTGTACGGCGGGAACCCGGCGAATTTCGCCGCCGGCTCGGGCAGGCCTGAAACAAGCCGGCTGCTGATGTCGAATTCGCTCATATTCCGCCGTTCCTCCGTACGCTCCCGGCATCGTGCGCGCCCCGCCTCAGGCAGGCAAGGTTGTGTCAGGCACGCGACCTCGCACCGGTGCGGTAGGTGGCAACACACTGTGCCGCCCGGCCGCATGCCAAACGCGATCGCCCCTGCAGGCAAGGTTGCTTGGCCTGCGCCGGCTCCGTAGTTTGGACCCCTGAATTGCCGGAGAAGAACATGGCAGGCCGCATCGACGCGAAACTGGCGGAACTCGGCATCGCACTGCCGAAGCCCATGGCGCCTATCGCCAACTACGTGGCCTATACCGTCAGCGGCAGCCTGGTGGTGGTCTCCGGCCAGCTTCCCACCATCGACGGCAAGGTGTCGCAGACCGGCAAGCTCGGCGCCGGCGTCTCGATCGAGCAGGGCGCGCAGGCCGCACGGCATTCCTTCATCAACGTGCTGGTCCATCTCAAGGCCGCCTGCAACGGAGACCTGGATCGCGCCCGCCGGGTTGTGCGGCTCGGCGGCTTCGTCGCCTGCGCACCGGACTTTTCCCAGCACGCCCAGGTCATGAATGGCGCGTCGGATCTTGCCGTGGCTGTGTTCGGCGATCTCGGCCGCCATGCGCGCACCACGATCGGCGTGGCGGCCCTGCCGCTCGATGCCTCGGTCGAGGTCGAGGGGATGTTCGAGATCCTCTGATGCCCGATGGCTCGGCAGCGCTCACGCTGACGCTGCATCCGCGGATCGCTGACATATCCGCCACCGAATGGGACGCCTGCGCCGGTGGGGGCAATCCCTTCGTCAGCCATGCGTTTCTGTCCGCGCTGGAGGACAGCGGCTCCGCCGGTGCGCGCACGGGATGGCTGCCGCAGCACGCGGCGCTGCGCGATCCCGCCGGCGCGCTTGTCGCGGTGTCACCCATGTACGCCAAGTCGCACAGCTACGGGGAATACGTGTTCGACCACGGCTGGGCGCATGCCTTCGATCGCGCCGGCGGCGACTACTATCCCAAGCTCCAGGTCTCCGTCCCCTTCAGTCCCGTTCCCGGCCCCCGCCTGCTCATTCGCCCTGGTTCCGGCATCTCCCTCGCTGTGCTGGCGGGCGCGCTGGAACAGGCATGCGAAGAACTGAAATTGTCATCCGTGCATGTGACGTTCTGTCAGGAGGCAGAGTGGGACGCACTAGGGGAGGCGGGGTGGCTGCAACGCCTCGGTATGCAATTCCATTGGGAGAATAACGGCTACGGCACCTTCGACGATTTCCTCGGAGCTCTGTCGTCGCGCAAGCGCAAGGTGCTGCGACGGGAGCGGCGGGATGCGAACGCGGCCGGGCTGACCTTCCTGGCGCTGACCGGCGCGGATCTGACTGAAGCGCGCTGGGACGCGTTCTATCGCTTCTACACCTCGACCGTGGATCGGAAATGGGGCAGCGCGTACCTGACACGCCGTTTCTTTTCACTGCTCGGTGAACGGCTGGGCGACAAGGTCGTGCTGATGATGGCCGAGCACAACGGGCGGCCCGTAGCGGGCGCGCTGAACATCGCCGGCGATGAAGCACTGTATGGCCGCAACTGGGGCTGCCGCGGCGACTGGCCCTTCCTGCATTTTGAACTGTGCTATTACCGCGCCATCGACTGGGCGATCGCACATGGGCTGCATCGCGTCGAAGCGGGCGCGCAAGGACGGCACAAGATCCAGCGCGGCTATCTCCCGAAGCCGACTTATTCAGCGCACTGGGTCGCGCATACCGGCCTGCGCCGGGCGATCGATGCGTTTCTCGACAGCGAGCGCCGGCAGGTATGCGCCGAAATGGAAGCTCTGGCCGAGGACTCGCCGTTCCGCCACAACGACACTGCAGAGGGCTGATCCATGACCGGACCCAGCAAACCACGTCTCGTCGGCATCAATCATATCGCCATCGAGGTCGGCAACATCGACGAAGCGCTCGCCTGGTACGGCCGGATCTTCGATTTCACCCTGCGCGGAAAAAGCAAAGGCATGGCCTTCATCGATATGGGTGATCAGTTCATAAACCTGACCGAGGTGCCCGACCGCGCAGTCACCGGTGTGGAGCATCGCCATATCGGCTTCGTCGTCGATGACCGCAGCCGCGTCAGTGAACTGGCGAAGGGAGCCGGCGCTCGCTTCGTCGAGGGACCGTTCCTCGATTTCCTCGATCCCTGGGGCAATCGGATCGAGGTCATCGAATATTCCAACATTCAGTTTACCAAAGCCCCGCATGTGATGCGGGGCATGGGCCTGTCTCTCGCCAAAAATGACAAGGCAAAAAAGGAAGTCGCCGACAAGGGCATGGCCGAATGAAGCGTCACCCCACCGTGACATTCTCCAGCGTGTGCGGGGAGTAGAAATTCAGCCCGCCCGGGAAATTGGTGAACCCCGTCACGCCCTTCTTCATCGCATAACCCTGCTGCCGCCAGCACAGCGAAACCAGCGGCACCTCCTCCTGCGTCGCGACCTGCTGAAGCTGGTCATAGATCGCCTTGCGCTTGGCCTGATCAAACTCCGCGCGTCCTTGCGCCAGCAACTCATGAATCTTCGGCGTCGGCAGGTGGAAGCTGCGTGAGTTGTCCGGCGGCAGCGTGCCGTCGATATACGCGGTCAGCCCGTCCGGATCGTTGTCGTCCGGCGTCTGCCCCTGCACGCAGAATTCGTACTGCCCCCGATTGCCCATCGTCACGCGCGTCGCCCAATCCGGCAGATCGAGCTTCACCTGGATGCCGATCGCCGCGAGATCCTGCTGCACGACTTCGGCCGTGGATTTGTGCATGCCGTACTGCGCTGTCGACAGCAGTGTGCAGGCGAATCCATTGGCGACACCCGCGTCGGACATCAGCTTCTTCGCCTTGTCCAGGTCGTAATTCCACGCGTGGGCGTATTGTTCGTCGTAGAACGGACTGCTGCTGATGATCGGCAGCCCCTCCAACGATTCACCGCGGCCAAAGAAGGCGGCCTTCACGATCGAATCTCGGTGGATCGCGTAGGCCACAGCCAGGCGCAGCCGTGCATCCTTGAACGGTCCCGAACCGCCATTGAACGCCAGCCCCATATACGGCCCGTTCACTGTACTAAGTTGCAACCGAGCATCCTTCTGGATCGCGTCCATGCTCTGCCACGGCACATACTCGATCATGTCCACATCGCCGGCCTGCAGCGCGGCGACCCGCAGGTTTTCATCGGCATAAGCGATGAAATGCACCCGCTTCATCTTCGGCAGGCCGGGCTTGTAGAATTTGGGAAACGCCGCAAGCTCCAGCCCGACGCCGCGTTCCTGCGATGTCAGCGTATACGGCCCACATCCCACCGGCAGTGCATTTCCCTGGGCGCTGTCTTTCGCCACGATCGCGGCAAAGGGCAGGGCCATCAGCAGAGGCAGCGTGACGGTGGGCGATTTCATCACCACGCGCACGGTCTTCGGGTCCGGCGTCTCGATGGATTGGATGCCCTGCAACTGGCCGCGCAGATAGGCGGTGGAGCTCGGCCCTGTGATCTGCTCCAGCGACCACTTCACATCATCCGCCGTCACCGGCGCGCCGTTGTGGAACACCGCGTCGCGCAACGTGAAGCGCCAGCCCGTCTCGCCGTCCTGCGCCCAGCTGGACGCTATCTCGCCCTGCAGGTTGCCGTCCGGCGCGAACGACAGCAGCCCTCGGAATAACTGCGTCTTCACCGCGAGCGCCGCAGTGCCGACATTCGTCCAGGGCTGCAGGCTCGGCGGATAAGACGAAAGCCCGAAGGTCAGCGTGTCCGCGGCCGCGCGTGCAAGCCTCGGAACAAACGGCAGCACCGAACTGCTCACGATAAGCCCGCGGCGAGTCATGCCTCTCATAGGGTCTTCTCCATTGCCATCGGGATGGCGTTCAGATCATCTCGGATGCAGGCGGCACGGTGTGTCGCCGAACCGCGCAGCGCCGGAATCGCCGCCGCGCACTCGGCAATCGCCCAGGGGCAGCGCGTGCGGAACACGCAGCCCGATGGCGGATCTGCCGGACTCGGCGGCTCCCCCGCCAACAGAATCCTGCTCCGCCGGCGCGCCGCATCGAAGCTCGGCGCAGCCGACAACAGCGCGCGCGTATAAGGATGAAGCGGATTCGCCAGCACGTCCCCGGCCGGTCCTTCCTCCATGATACGACCCAGATACAGCACGATCACCCGGTCGCACAGGCTGCGAACCACCGGCAGGTCGTGGCTGATGAACAGCAGCGCCAGGCCCAACCGCGAGCGCAAGTCCGCCAGCACGCGCAGCACCTGCGCTTGCACTGACACGTCCAGCGCCGAGACCGGTTCATCCGCAACCAGGAAATCCGGGCTGGTGGACAGCGCTCGCGCGATGCCGATGCGTTGACGCTGGCCGCCGCTGAATTCGTGCGGATAACGCTCGGCATGCGCCGGCTCCAGCCCGACCTGGCGCAGCAGCCCCACCACCCGTTCCGGCTGTTCCGAGCGCTTCGCCAGCCCGTGGATCGCCATGCCATCCGCGATCTGATCTCCCACGCGCCGGCGCGGATCGAGACTGGAATACGGATCCTGAAACACAAGCTGCATGCGCCGTCGCAACGCCCTCTGCGCCCCACCCCGAGCCGTCGTCAGTGCCGTGCCGTCCACCATCACGCGGCCCGCGCTCGGCCGCGTGAGACCCAATAGCAGCCGGCCAATGGTGCTCTTTCCCGACCCGCTCTCTCCCACCAGCCCCACCGCTTCGCCGCGCGATACGCTGAACGAGACGTCGGTGACTGCCTGCACAGGACGTTGCCGTTGAAATAATCCGCGCGACGGGAAATGCTTGCTCACATGGTCCGCAACGACCAGTGGCGTCACGCGACCACCTCGTTGCTCGACAGTGCGAGTTCGCGCCATCGTACGCATCGTACGGACCGCCCGGGCGAGGGATCGGTCAGCGCCGGATGCGCTGCCTCACACACATCCCGCCGATGCGCACAACGGGGCGCAAAGGCACAGCCCACGGGCAGAGCGTGCGGCGACGGAAGAGTGCCCGGAATGTCCTCCGGCAGTTGTCCGTCCTCACCCGGCACGCTGCGCAGCAGAGCCATCGTATACGGATGCAACGGTTCCCCGAGTACTTCCGCCGCGCTCCCCTGCTCCATGATTTCGCCGCAATACATCACCGCAACGCGGTCCGCGATCTCCGCTACCAACGGCAGGTTGTGCGTGATGAACATCAACGCCATCGCCTGGTCACGCCGCAGATCGCCCAGCAGATCGACGATCTGCGCCTGGATCGTCACATCCAGGGCGGTTGTCGGTTCGTCGGCGATCAGCAGGTCCGGCTGGTTTGCGATCGCGACCGCAATCATCGCGCGTTGCCGCATGCCGCCCGACATCTCGTGCGGAAACGCGTTCGCACGCCTTTCCGGATCAGGAATACCAACGCGCTTCAGCAGGGCCACCGCCCGATGCCATGCCGCGCGCGCCCGTAACGATTGGTGCGCCTGCAGAGCCTCGGTGATCTGCCGCCCCACCCGATACACCGGATTGAGGCTGCTCTGGGGGTCCTGGAACACCATCGCCATGCGATTTCCGCGCAAGCGCCGCTGCCTCGCTTCATCCAGGCGAAGCAACTCGACCGCGTCCAGCCAGGCAGCTCCCGCCATCACACGCGCCGCCGGCGGCAGCAGCCCCATCACGGCAAGGCCCGTCAGTGATTTGCCCGATCCGCTCTCTCCGACGACCGCCAGGGTCTCACCGCGCTCGACGCGCAGGGACACGTCTCGCACCGGGTGGATCACGCCGGCCGTTGTCTCTATCTCGATGGTTAATCCCCTGATCTCCAGGACCGGACCGCGTGTGGCGATCAACCCCGGCGCCACGGCCTGCAGTAGGCGCGCCATGCGTCCGCGCCGCGGCACGCGGTGAGGATCAACTGCATCGCGCAGTGCATCGCACAGCGCGTTCATCGCCAGAATGGTCAGGCTCAACGCCAGGCACGGCCACAACAGCAGCAGCGGCGCCTGCTCCATGGTCGATCGGGCCGAGGCGATCATCAGCCCCCAGGACGGCGCCGGTGGCACCACGCCCAGACCCAGGAACGACAGCCCGGATTCAAGCAGGATGGCGGATGCGACGGCCAGGCTGAACTGCACCAGCAGCGGCCCGCCGATATTGGGCAGGATGGTACGAAACATGATGCGGCCGGGCCGCGCACCCAGCACGCGCATCGCTTCGACATATTGTTGCGAACGCACCGATAGCACGCCTGCATACGTCACACGCACAAACCCCGGCAGATACAGCAACGCCAGCACGGGAATCAGCGTGCCGGCTCCCGGTCCTAACAGCGTGACGATCAGCAGCGCGAGCAGCAGCGGCGGAAAGCACAGAATGATGTCCATGCTGCGCAATGTCAGAAGCTCGGCGACGCGTCCGAGATAGCCACCGACAAGACCCAGCGCTGTTCCCACGATGCAAGCTGCGGCGGAGGACGAGAACGCCACCGTCAGCGACACGCGAGCGCCCCAGATCAGCCGTGACAGCACGTCGCGCCCGAATTCATCCTGCCCCAGCCAGTGACCCCAGGACGGCGGCGCCAGTCGATGCGCGATGTCCATGCCGGTCGGAGTCGCCAGCGGCAGAACCGGCGCCAGCAGTGCGAGCAGCACGATAACGCCCACCGCCGCGACGGGCAGCGGCGCGATCCGCCTCATTCGTGGCGGACCCGCGGATCGAGCACTGCGTAGAGCAGGTCGACCGCGAGATTCAGCGAGACGAACAGGACCGAAATCACCAGCACCACACCCTGCACCTCGGGATAGTCGCGCGCGTTGACCGCATCGACCAGCATTCCCGACAGGCCGGGATAATTGAAGACGTATTCAACCAGCACCGTGCCGCCAAGAAGACCACCCAGATTCAGCGCGACGACGGTCAGCACCGGCATCAGCGCATTGCGCAGAATGTGCCGGCTCACCACCGCCCGCCGTGTCAGGCCTTTCGCGCGCGCTGTGCGCACATAATCCCGCATCGATACATCCAGCACGGACGCGCGGGTCATGCGAAACACGATGGCATACAGCCCAAGTGCAATCGTCACCGCCGGCATGGCCAGCAGTGCAAAGTGCCGCCCGAGCGATTGGGACAATGGCACATACCCGCCCGCCGACACCCAATGCAGGTCTTGCGCGAACACCAGCACCAGCAGCGTGCCGACCACGAACACCGGCACCGCAAGACCCAATGCCGCCGCGCCCGAGGTGATCCGATCGAACCATCCGCCGCGCCGCAGCGCCGCTATCAATCCGGCCGGCACGCCGGTCAGCAGCGCCAGCACGGCGGCAACCCCGATCAGTTCCAGCGTGCGCGGCAGTCGCTGGATGATTTCATCCGCCACCGGACTGCCGTCCTGCAGGCTGTCACCCAGATTCCCGTGCAGCAGCATGTCCATGCTGTCGACGTATTGCACGCCCAACGGCAGTTCGAGCCCGAGCTGCTTGCGCAACTGCTCCACCGAAGCCGGATCAGGCGCAACGCCGCCCTGTGACAGCAGCAGCTCGGCGGGATCGCCTGGCACCAGGCGGATGGCGAGGAAGACGATGCTGGCGACAATCCAGACCAGCACGATCGACACCCCGATCCGCTTCAGCGCCCAGATCATGAGACGCCGTACACCGCCCGGGCTGTGTCTGCATCGATCCGACCCTCCGCCACATCATGCGACACCAGCGAGTGATCGCGCAGGGCAGGGGGGCCGTAGCCGCCGGCGCCGGGCGTGATGATCTCCACCACCTCGCCGGCCCGCAGCACGCCCGAACCGTGGCGGAACGGTGCCACTTCCGGGCCGGTCACCACGCGCGACATACCGCCAGGCAATCCGCCGGCAAGTCCCCACGGCGCGGAGTGCATGCGCGAACTGTCCACCCGTAGCCGGCATTCGGCTTCCGCGCGGTACACGCGGCGCAGTCCCATGCCGCCGCGGAACTGGCCGCATCCGCCGGATCCATCGACCAGCTCATATTTCAGCAGCGTCAGGGGATACTCCAGTTCCAGCGCCTCCAGCGGCAGGTTGGACGTGTTGGTCATGTGCACATGCACGCCGTCCAGCCCATCCTTCGTGGCGCGTGCGCCGTACCCGCCGCCGATCGTTTCAAGATAAACCCAGATGCGCCGATCCGGATGTTCGCCGACGAACGTTGCTGACGCGCATGCGCCGTTGCACGCCGCGATCACACGCTCCGGGATCACCTGGGCCAGCGCGCCGTGGATCAGATCGACAACCCGCTGGCATGTGGAGACCCGGCCGTTGACCGCGGCCGGATGGACGCAGTTCAGCACGGTGCCTTCCGGCGCAGTGACCGTTAGCGGCCGCGCCAGTCCCGCATTGGGCAGGATAGTGGGATCTACCACCGTCTTGACCGCGTAGTACACGGTTGAGAGCAGCGCTGTGTAGACCATGTTCAACCCGGCGCGGACCTGCGGCGGACTTTCGAACGCCAGATGCATCGAATCGCCTGCGACCGTGATGGCGCAGGACATCGCCAGGTCTTCATCAATCTCCGGCGTGTCGAACGTGTCGGAGAAGCGATATGTACCGTCCGGAATTGCACTGATGCCCGCCCGCATCTTGCGTTCGGCGTAGTCCAGCAGCGCATCGCCCGCTGCCATGACGGTGTCCGGCCCGTATTTGGCGCACAGCGCCGTCATGCGTTCCACGCCAAGGCGGTTTGCCGCCATTTGCGCCCGCAGGTCCGACAGGCGCTCTCGCGGCACCTGGCAATTCAGCAGGATCAGCTCCTGGATGTCGGTCTGCAATGTGCCCGCGCGATACAGGCGGATCGGCGGGATGCGGAGTCCCTCCTGATAGATATGCGCGTGGCCCCGGTCGGCGAAATCCGCGTGATGCGCGGTATTCACGGCCCAGGCAATGATCTCCCCTTCAAAGAAGATCGGTTCTGCCAGCACAAGGTCCGGCAGATGCGTTCCGCCCCCCTCATAGGCATCGTTGCCGACGAAAACATCGCCCGACTGCATCTCCGCAACCGAATGGCGCTTCAGAATATGGGGGATGATGCCGATGAAACTGCCGAGATGCATCGGAATGTGCTCGGCCTGACACAGCGTCTCACCACGCGTGTTGAACAGCGCGGTCGAACAATCCCGACGCTCCTTGATGTTGGTCGAATAACTGGCGCGCACCAGCGCTTCGCCCATTTCCTCCGTAATGGAGGACAGCGCGCTGCCGATCACCTCCACCGTAACCGGATCGATCCGCACACCCATATCGCCAGCCTAACCCCGAGCCACTGTTGCGAGCAGGGTGCTCTCCGTCAGGATTTGCGGCAACAGGACGGGATCGCCTGATCCGGGGGGGAAATAAACATACAGCGGCACGCCGTCGCGCCGGTATTGCCGCAGGAATTCTGTCACCGCCGGATCACCCTGGGTCCAGTCCCCGCGAAGATACGCCACGTGCCGCGCCTCGAACGCCCGCTGCACGGCCGGGCGGTCGATCGCCACATGCTCATTCACCACGCAGGTCACGCACCAGGCCGCGGTCATATCGACGAACACCGGGCGGCCCTCGGCCCGCAGATCAGCCAGCCGCGCGCTGGAGAATGCTTCCGCCGTCTCCGCGCTGCCGCCCATGCTCCAGAACGCCGCCACCGCCGCCAAGACCACCACGCCGCCCGCCAGCGCACCGGGCCAGTGCGGACCCCGCCATTGCGTACGCCCCAGCAGCCACGCCGCAACGGCGCTCACCGCTAGCCCCGCCACGGCAGCCAGCACCGCAAGCTGCGACGCCTCCTGACGCATCACCCAGATCAGCCAAACGGCCGCCGCGTACATCGGCAGCGCCAGGATCTGACGCAGTCGCTCCATCCACGCGCCGGGCCGCGGCATCAAGCGGCCGAGATGGGGCACCGACGACAGAACGGTGTAGGGCAGGGCCATCCCCAGGCCCATGGCGACGAACACGAGCAGTCCGGTTGACGGTGGCTCTGCCAGCGCCCCGGCGATCGCGGCCCCCATGAATGGCGCCGTGCACGGTGTGGCGACCACCACGGCCAGCACGCCGGTCAGGAACGCGGCTGTCCAGTCGCCGCGCTGGCCAATCGGCCCGTGTAACCCCGGGATACGCAGAGTCAGAGCGAACACGCCCGACATCACCAACCCGATCGCGAACAACAGCCACGCCATGAACGCGACGAATACCGGCGACTGGAACTGGAACCCCCATCCCGCTGAGGCGCCCGCGTCGCGCAACGCCATCAGCGCTCCGCCCAGCACGGCGAAACTCGCCACCACTCCCGCGCCGTAGGCGGGGCCATGCCGCATGCCGCTTTCCGTCGCGCCGCGCGCGAAGCTCAGCGTCTTCATCGCCAGCACCGGGAAGACACACGGCATCAGGTTCAGGATCAGACCGCCCAGGAATGCGAGCCAGACGAACCGGCCCAGCCCGCCGCCACCCTCCGATGCGACGCTGCCGGGTGAGGCCGAAATCCGCGCCACCATCCGCGCCCCGGACCGGTCTCTGACCGAAAGCAAGCCCGAAATCCCATGTCGCGGGTCAAAGCCCTTCGCGAGGGCTAGATGCAACACCAGCCCGTCCTGCTCCAGCGACACGGGCTGAGGCGCCGCGTCACGGACGACCCCGGCATCGTTGGGGATGAACGCGACCTCCGCCACGCTGGCGCGGCCCAGGCCTGGCCCATCCACCCTAAGCCGTCCGTCCGGCGCCAGCACCGCGCGCCACGGCGCATCGACCGGTTCGGCCGCCTGAGCCCGGGCGAACAGCCCCGCCTGGGCCGACGGACCCGGCGTACCGGCCGGCAACTGCAATACAAACGTTCCGTGTTCAGGAACGCATATATCGTTGCAAATCAGCCAGTTGTCGTCGGCTTTTAATGTGATATCGCCGCTTCCCGGCGTGACCGCCACCGGCAGCACCAGATCGCCGGTATAGGCGTACGTCATCAGGTCGCCTTCACGCACGCGCTCAGGCGCCGGAAACTGTACCTGTCCGATTGTCGCGGCGGGGTCGGTCTTCAGCGTGACCTCCGGCGCAATGCCCGCATCGCCCGGATTGCGCCAGTACGTGTGCCATCCCGGGGCCAGTTGCAGGCGCAGCGCGACATGGAACGGCCGCCCCTGGGCCACCGCATCCGTATCCGTAATGAGCGTCGCCACGCTGCGCGCGGTCGCAACCGGCGCGCTCTCTGCCGCCCAGGCAGTTTGCGAGCCGCCTACGCCCAGCAGAACCAGCAGAACCCAAACGATGCGCCGCATCTATCCCCAGCCGAAACGCGGGAGTTTTTTACCCCCGAATGCGCTGCACTGTCGCGGTGGTCGAGTGTCCGGGCACAAGATCAGCCAGGATGACACGCCCGCCCCATCCACGCACAAGATCGGCGCCCACCACCTGACCGAGCGTGTAATCAGCGCCTTTGACCAGCACGTCGGGCCGCAGCTCCTTGAGCAGCTGCTCCGGCGTGTCCTCGTCGAACACACACACCGCGTCCACGGTCGCGAGGCTGGCGAGCACCGCCGCCCGCGCGGCTTCGGGATTCACCGGCCGGGTCGGCCCCTTCAGACGGCCCACGCTCGCATCGCTGTTGATCCCAACCACCAGCCGATCACACGCCGCCCGCGCCTGTTCCAGCAGATGGATGTGCCCCGGGTGCAGGATGTCGAAGCACCCGTTGGTAAACCCCACACGCCACCCCTTATGATGCCACCGCTGCACCTGCTCCGCCGTCGCGACCCTGCTCAGCACCTTGCGCAACGCCCCCCCGCGCGTGGATGTCGCCTCGAGCAAATCGGCCTGGTGCACCACCGCGGTTCCGATCTTCCCGACAGCGATGCCCGCAGCGATGTTCGCCAGGCGAACAGCCACCGGCAGGTCGATCCGCGCCGCCAGCGCCGCCGCCAGCGTGGCCACGACCGTGTCGCCCGCCCCCGAGACGTCGTAGACCTCCGCCGCCTCGGCCGGGAAATGCTGCTCCTGATCGTCCCAGACCAGCGTCATTCCATCTTCCGCGCGTGTCACCAGCACCGCCCCGAACCCGAAATCCCGGCGCAGGCGCTGCGCGGCGGCCACGATCGCCTCCTCGGTCTCCACCGGCATTTTGGTGGCCTCCGCCAACTCCTGCCGGTTGGGCGTGACAATGTCTGCCCCGGTATAGGGCGTGTAGTCCCGTCCCTTCGGATCGACGATCACAGTGCGGTCCAGCTTGTGCGCAGCCTCGATCAGCCGTGGCGCGAGCCCCCCGGTCAGCAGTCCTTTGTGGTAGTCCGACAGCACGGTGACAGTCGTCGCCGCCGCCGCATCACGTGCAATCGTCACGATACGGTCCGCCAGCTTGGCGTTGACCGGCGACGTCTGCTCCCGGTCAGCGCGCAGCAAATGCTGCCCCCTGGCGATGTAGCGCGTCTTCATGGTGGTGGTGCGTCCGCCCTCCACCAGAAGCCAGGGCTCCACGTTCGGCTGCCCGCCGATCAACCCGGTCAGATCGGACCCCGCCTGGTCGTCCCCCACCACGGAAATAAACGCCGCGGCAGCTCCCAGGCCAGAGATATTGCGAACCACGTTCCCGGCGCCGCCGGGCATGGCGATCTCTTTCTCCTCCGCCAGGACCACAACCGGCGCCTCCGGGCTGATCCGCCCGACGCGCCCGTAAACATACCGGTCCAGCATCACATCGCCGACCACCAGCACACTGCCCCGGCCAAGCCGTCGGATTGCATCCGCCAAGTCGGGGCCGTGGCCAGGGCCGTCCGGCGCAGGGTCCGGCAAGGTGATGTGATTCATGCAGGGGCTGCCGTAACAACAGCGCCGGCCCGGCGCAAGGTAAGTTTAGAGCGCGATCGCTTCAGGCTGCGTAGCCAATGAAGCGTGAATCGCGCTCTCAGCAAACAGAGCGCGGTCGCTTCCGGCTGCACAGCCAGTGAAGCGTGAATCGCGCTCTCAGCAAAGAGGACTGTAGTGTGACCGGTTCAGGGCTGAACCGGTCACACTACAAAACGAGATTGCTACCGCTGGATGAACCCGATCCGGTCCTCTTCCAGCACCGCGCAGGTCAGTTTCCCGCCCATAACCGCGCCTGTATCGATGCTGATCCGGTTATGCCGCACCTCGGGCCGCTCCATCGGCGTGTGCCCGTGCACCACCACGGCGCCGAAATCCCCGTCCGAGCGCAAAAACGGTCCGCGGATCCAGATCAGATCCGCGCGCTCTTGCTGCTCCAGCGGGACCCCCGGCCGCAGACCCGCATGGACGAACAGATACGGTCCCACTTGGTATGCCAGCCGCAGCCCGCGGATGAACGCGACCTGCGCCGCCGGAATCCGCTCATGCCAATCCGTCGCATCCAGGTTCGGCGGCAGATCCCAACTCGCCAGCGTCGAACCCCCATTGTTCATCAGCCACAGGCTGACCGCCTCGCGGGTGCGGTGATCGAAGGCTGCAAGGAACATGTCCTCATGGTTACCGAGCAGATTGACCGTTTCGGTGATCCCGGGAGGCGCGGATCCCTCCGCCAGCAAGGACAGAACGCCCGCGCTGTTGGGCCCGCGATCGATATAGTCCCCGATATGCACCAGCACCGCCCGTGCGACCGGCCGTTCGCGAAGATCGTCAGCGATCGCCGCGTGGGTCGTCTGCAACCGTTCCAGACAGCCATGAACGTCGCCGACCGCATAGACCCGCTCCTCGTCGGGCAGCCGGGCAGGCGCGGCGCTGAACCGGATCGTCATCACCTCCAAATGCTCCTTCCGTCGCGGCAACGCGAGAGACGTGCTTGACTCCCCCTCTGCTGCCCGGCAGCGAGAGAGGGCCAAGAAACGGAGGGAACGCGTGAACTCCGCGCCGGTGATCAACATCACCGAAATTATCGACCGCCAACCGCTCGGCGGCATGCAGGTTATCATCCTGTTCCTGTGCGCCTCTGCCGCTCTGCTGGACGGCATGGACCTGCAATCCATCGGCCTCGCCGCGCCCTCCATGATTCCCGCCTTGCACATCGAGCCGCGCGCTTTCGGGGCGGTCTTCAGCGCCGCCCTGCTTGGCCTCATGCTGGGTGCCTCCGTCCTCGGTCCGATGGCGGATCGCGTCGGACGCAAACCGGTGCTGATCGGCTCCGTCATCACCTTCGGCATCTTCACGGTCTGCACGGCTCAGGCCGGCGACTTCCGCACGCTGCTGATCTTCCGCTTCCTGACGGGCCTCGGACTGGGCGGCGCGATGCCGAGCTTCATCAGCCTGGGCTCCGAGTTCGTCGCGCGGCCCCGCCGCGCCGTCATGGTCGCCCTCCTCTGGGCCGGATTCCCCTTGGGCGGCCTCATCGGCGGCCTGCTCGCCTCCCGCCTTATCCCCGCCTTTGGCTGGCAATCCGTGTTTTACGTCGGCGGCATAGCGCCGCTGGTCCTCGCCGTGCTGCTGATGGTGTTCCTGCCCGAATCAATCGGCTTCCTGGTCGCCACCGGCGGCAATCAGCAACGTGTTGTACGGCTTTACCAACGGCTGACGGGAACGCCTGCGCCCACAGATGCCCGCTTCATCATCGCCGAGGAGCGCCCCGGCACCGTCTCCATCCGCCACCTATTCGATCACGGCCGGGCCGCTGGCACCCTGCTGCTCTGGGCCAACTACTTTCTGATCTTTCTCATGCTCGTGACCAACTCCGCGTGGAGCCCCACGCTGCTGCGCGGCGCCGGCATCGATATCGCCCACTCCGGACTCGCGATGGCCGCCTTCAACGGCGGCAGCGTCATCGGCACCTCCGCCGCCGGCTGGCTCATCCATCGCTACGGCGCGACGGGCACTCTCTCCCTGCTCTTCGTTGCCAGCGCGCTCAGCCTCGGCTCCGTTGGCTTCGCCGCGCCGTCCTTCGCCTGGATCACCACGCTGGAGACCCTGACCGGGCTTTTTCTCGGCGCCGGAAGCTCCGGCCTGATTGCATTGGCCGCCATCTTCTACCCGCTCAGTATCCGCTCCACCGGTGTCGGTTGGGCCACCGCGGTCGGGCGCTTCGGCTCGTTTGCCGGCCCGCTGCTGATGGCCATGCTGGTCGCCCGAGGTACCGGGATCGGGCCGGCCTATGCGGCCCTCGGCGCGCCCGCACTGCTGGCGGCCATCCTCACCGTCAGCCTGGGGCTGCTCTCCACCACCTCCGACCCTGTCCGGCTCGCCGAAACACGATGACCGACACTCTCGATGAACTCGCGATCGCCAATCACATCCTGTTCCACCAAGGCGTGGTGGACGGCTTCGGCCATGTCAGCCGGCGCCATCCTGACCGGCCGGATCGCTTTCTGCTCGCACGCAGCATGGCGCCGGCGCTCGTGCAGCGATCCGATATCCTGGAATTCGACCTCTCCGGCGACCCAGTGACCGCCGGCGGCCGCACCCCATACCTGGAGCGCTTCATCCATAGCGAGATCTATCGCGCCCGGCCGGATGTGACCGCGGTGGTGCACAGCCACTCGCCCGCTGTTATTCCGTTCGGGGTGGTTTCCACGGCAACTTTGCGTCCGATCTGCCATATGAGCGGCTTCCTGTGTACCGGCACGCCGATCTTCGAAATCCGCGACCACGCGGGAGACGGCAGCGATATGCTCATCCGCAGCCGCACGCTGGGTGAGGCTCTGGCCCGCCGCCTGGGCCCATCCGCCGTGGTGCTCATGCGCGGCCACGGTTCGACCGTGGTCGGGTCCAGCCTCCGCCAGGCCGTGTTCCGTGCGGTCTACACCGAGGTGAATGCCCGCCTTCAGGCCGAAGCGTCACGGCTCGGTCCCATTACATTTCTCACGACTGCCGAGGGCGCGGCCGCATCGGCCACGAACGATGGGCAGATCAATCGCGCCTGGGATCTGTGGGCGATGCAGGCTTCAGCTAAACCCTGAACGTCTCTGTCGTGGCGGGGTGAAACAGCTCCTCCACCCCCGGCAGCCGGTCCGACAGCCCCTGCGTATGATGCGCGCGCAGGAATGTCTCCAGCACCACCCGGTTCGCCTCCAGCCCATAGGCCCAGAAGTCCGCGCCCATCAGGCCCTGCGCTTCGCGCACCCGCTCCTCCGCGAAGGGCAGCGTCACCTTGCTCGCCGAAGGATCTCGCAGCCGTGCGACCGCGATCGCCTTGGCGCGCGTGAACGCCTTCATCAGGGCGAACGGCAGCCAGGGATGCGCCTCCGCCAGCCTCCGCCGCACGCCCAGCACGTGCATGATCGGAAAGATCCCCGTCGCCCGGAAATACGCTTCCGCCGCGCTCACCGGATCGGCAAACAGCCATCTCACACGCGGATTGCCGCGCTCGAACGCGCGCGGCGCGCGAGGCCCGACCAGACCGTCGATCTCCCCTGCCTCCAGCATCTCGTTCAGCGTGCGCCCCGCCGGCGCATCCTCCAGCCGGATCGCCGGCGGCAAGGACAATGCGATTTTTTCGACCCGTCCGGCATCACTCATTCCGCCGCGCACCCACACGATGTCCGACGGCTTGACGCCGTGGCGATCCTCCAGGATCGCGCGCGCCCATACACAGGCGGTGAGCTGGTATTCCGGCGTGCCGATGCGTCGCCCGCGCAAATCCTCCGGCCCGGTTATGCCACGGTCCGTGCGGACATAGATCGCGTTGTGCCGGAACGCGCGAGAAGGAAACACCGGCACACCGACATACGGATTGTCGCCGCGCGCGGTGCGCACCGTAAAGCTCGACAGCGACAACTCACAGACATCGAACTCCGCGTGGCGGAATGCGCGGAAGAAGATCTCCTCCGGTTCCAGGAACAGGAACACGGGGTCGGTGCCGTCGATTGCTACGGTGCCGTCGGCAAGCGGCCGGGTCCGGTCGTAATTGCCCACGGCGATCGATAGCCGCAGTCCCGGCACGCCTATCCGCTCTTCGTCAGTTTGACGATGGTGATGGCGAAGAACAGCACGCTGAGTGCCAGTAATACGATCAGCATGGCCCAGTTGCGCGCACGGCGGCGGCGCTCGAAGTCGTTCACTGGATCAGCCGGTCGATCGCCAGCGCGCCAAAGAGCAGGAACAGGTAGGAGATTGAAAAGCGGAAGGTCGCCTTGGCGGCAGCATCGCCCGCCAGGCTGACGCCGGTCGCATCCTGTGTCTCCCGCAGCACCCGCCAGGCATGCACCAGGAAGCCGAGGCCCAGCACCGCGGCCGCGCTCACGTACAGCCGCCCTGAAAATCCGATGACCCATGGAACGACGCTCAGCGCCACCAGGATCACGGTATAGGCCAGGATCTGCCGGCGCGTGTGCCGCGCGCCGGAGACCACCGGCAGCATCGGCACGCCCGCCCGTACATAATCGGCATTGGCGAACAGGGCGAGCGACCAGAAATGTGGCGGCGTCCAGAAGAACACGATCGCGAACAGCACCAGTGGCACGAGCGTGATATTCCCCGTCACCGCCGCCCAGCCGATCACGGCAGGGAAGGCGCCGGCCGCTCCGCCGATCACGATGTTCTGCGGCGTGCGGCGCTTCAGCCAGACTGTGTAGACAAACACGTAGAACAGGATCGATAGCGTCAGCACGCCGGCCGCGAGTATGTTGGTCGCCAAATACATCGTCACGACTGAAGCGACTGCCAGTACCACGCCGAACGCCAGCGCTGAGTTCGCCGGCATGCGTCCCGCCGGAATGGGACGATTCCGCGTGCGCTTCATCAGCGCGTCGATATCGCGGTCGTACCACATGTTGATGGCACCGCACGCGCCGGCGCCGATTGCGATGCACAGCACCGCGGTGAACGCCAGCACGGGGTGCAGGTGGCCAGGCGCGACAATGATCCCAACCGCCCCCGTATACACCACGAGCGACATCACCCGTGGTTTGAGCAGCGCGATCCAGTCCGCGACCTCAGTCTCTTGCGGTAATGCCTCAGCCGCGGTGGGGATCGATCCGCTCATCCGAACTCAGGAAATCCGTGGCAGCACTTCATAGGTATGGAACGGTGGCGGGGAGGACAGCGTCCATTCCAGCGTCGTCGCTCCCTCGCCCCAGTAATTCGCCGCCACATGCTCCTTCGAGGTGAAGACGCAGTACACGACGTACAGGAACACCAGGAAGCCGGCGGCTGAGATGTAGGAGCCGATCGACGAGACGAAGTTCCAACCGGCAAACGCCTCGGGATAGTCCGGATAGCGCCGAGGCATCCCGGCGGCGCCCAGGAAGTGCTGGGGGAAGAAGGTCAGGTTCACGCCGATGAACGTCAGCCAGAAATGCACCTTGCCCCAGAATTCAGGATACGGATGGCCCGACATCTTGCCGATCCAGTAGTAGAAGCCGGCGAAGATTCCGAACACCGCGCCCAGCGACAGCACGTAATGGAAGTGCGCCACCACGTAGTACGTGTTGTGCAGCACCTGATCGATGCCGGCATTGGCCAGGACCACGCCCGTCACGCCGCCCACGGTGAAGACGAAGATGAAGCCCACCGCCCATAGCATCGGCGTCGGGAATTCAATCGAACCGCCCCACATGGTCGCGATCCAGGAGAAGATTTTGATGCCGGTGGGCACCGCGATCACCAGCGTCGCCGCCATGAAGTAGGCGCGGGTATCAACGTCGATGCCTGAGACGAACATGTGGTGCGCCCACACCACGAAGCCGATCACGCCGATCGCCACCATGGCGTAAGCCATACCGAGATAGCCGAACACCGCCTTCTTGCTGAAGGTCGACACCACATGGCTGATGATGCCGAACGCCGGCAGGATCATGATGTAAACTTCGGGATGACCGAAGAACCAGAACAGGTGCTGGAACAGCACGGGATCGCCGCCGCCGGCGGGATCGAAGAACGCCGTGCCGAAGTTGCGGTCGCAGATCAGCATGGTGATGGCACCAGCCAATACCGGGATCGCCAGCAACAGGAGGAATGCCGTCACCAGCATGGCCCAGATGAACAGCGGCATCTTGTGCAGCGTCATCCCGGGCGCGCGCATGTTGAAGATCGTGGTGATGAAGTTGATCGCCCCGAGCAGGGAGCTGATACCGGCGAGGTGCAGAGCAAACAGCGTGAAGTCCATGCCCGGCCCGGGCTCATAGGTTGACAGCGACAACGGCGGATACAGCGTCCAGCCGGTGCCCGATTCCGCCATCAGCAACCCGGTCACGACCAGGCAATAGGCCGGCGGCAGCAGCCAGAAGCTGATATTGTTCAGCCGCGGGAACGCCATGTCCGGCGCGCCGATCATCAGCGGGATGAACCAGTTGCCGAATCCGCCGATCAGCGCCGGCATCACCGCAAAGAAGATCATCAGCAGCCCGTGCGCCGTGACGATCGTGTTCCACACCTGCCCGGTGGTGACGATGTCGTTGTGTGGCACGATCAGTTGGGTGCGCATGATCTCCGACAGCACGGTGGCGGTGAACGCGCCCACGCCGGCGAAGATCAGGTACAGCGTGCCGATATCCTTGTGGTTCGTGCTGCACAGCCAGCGGGTGAAGAAGCCCGGCTTGTGGTCGTGATGCGCGTGTGCGTCGTCATGCGTGGTGGCGGACATCAGCGACTCTCCTGCTTGGCGGCGGCGAGCTTCAGCAGCCCGCCGGCAGCATTGTGCTCCATAGCATAATGCTCCGGGGGCGCGGCATCGGCCGCGAACTGCTTCTGGGCTTCCACGACCCAGGCTTGGAATTGCGCATCGGGCAGCGCCACCACGTCGATCGGCATCCGGCTGTGGTTGGTGCCGCAGATCTGGTTGCACTCACCGTAGTATCGCCCGGCCTCATCAATACGCACCCATGTCTCGATGGTGCGGCCCGGAATGGCATAGCGCTGCACGCCCAGCGACGGGATGAAGAAACTGTGGATCACGTCGCTGCTGGTCGTCAGGATGCGGATGTTCTTTCCCACCGGCAGCACCAGCGGATTATCCGCCGTCAGCAGCCGAATGTCGCCCGGCTTCAGCTTGTCGTCAGAGACGATGTAGCTGGAGAAATCGAGACCCTTCTGGTCCGGATAGGTGTACTCCCAGTACCACTGGTGACCCGTCACCTTGATCGTCAGGTCCGGATTGTCCGTCCGGTCCTCGTAATACACCAGCCGAAAAGACGGAATCGCGATCAGCACCAGGATCAGGATGGGCACCACCGTCCACGTGACTTCCAGCAGCGTGTTGTGGCTCGCCTGTATCGGCACCGGGTTGCGCTTCGCATTATAGCGGAACATCACCCAGGCCAGCAGTCCAGCGACGAACGCGCTGATGACGACGATGATCACCAGCACCAGGTGATTGAGGCTCACTATCTCGCTTTTCACCGGGCTGAACGGTGGCTGCAGGCCCATCTGCCAGTCACGCGGGGCGCCCAGGACCGGCAGGTTCGGTATCTGCGTCTGTGCCAGGGCGGGATCCGCCGCCAGGATCGCCGTCCCGATCGCGGCCGCGACCCGTGCCGCCGTACGGCGGTCAGGAAATTCCTCGAGCCCTGTCATTCCTCTTCCGCGTTCCTTGTGCCGGCGCCTGTTTGCCGCATTCGCGTAGCGGAGGCGCCGCATCAGATCAAGCGGGCAGGTTGCGCAGATACACCAAGCTCCAGATGCCAAGCGGCGAAAGCGGTGCCAGGCTAATGCGGTCCAGGTCCGCAGGGTCGAACAGCTCCCGAATCGAAAAGTCCGGATGCCACCCGAGTTGCCGAGCAAATGGTGCCATCGCGCGCTCCACCCACCATCGCGGCCCGCCCGCCGATGCAAAATGCCCGACGATGAAGATCTGCCCGCCGGGCCGCACCAGGCGCTTCATTTCCGCCATCAGCTTACGCGGATTCGGCACCACCGACGCCACGAACATCGCCACTGCGATGTCGAACGCGTTGTCTGGAAACGTCGTCGCCTCAGCATCCATCTCCAGCAGCGCCTCGACATGGGCGAGTTTCTGTTCCGCGACGCGCGCTCTTGCCCGTTCCAGCATGTCAGCCGAGAGATCGATGCCCGTCACGCGCTTCTCCGGCCGGTAGTGGGGCAACGCCAACCCGGTCCCCACGCCCATTTCCAGCACCCGTTGGCCCGGAAACTGATTGACCGCGTTGACCCCATGCCGGCGCGCGATCCCTGACACCTGTCCGAATATCGTATCGTAATGGCCAGCCCACCGCTTGTACGCGTTGCGCACTGCCGCTGCATCCAACGCGCGCGAGCTCGGACGAGGAGGAGGAGACTTCACGCTTTCGCTCATGCCGCCAAATTCTCCCGCGCCGACCGTCCCGGCAATGGCGCGGGCCGCTGGCCCGAAATCACCACCAATCCGCCGCCGGCGATCACCGCCGCTCCGGCCAGCATTGCCAGGTTCGGCAACTCCCCGAACAGCACCAGCCCATACGTCACGGCGAAGATTAACCCACAATACCCCAGCGGCGCGATCACGCTCGCTGGCGCCCGTTCGTACGCCAGTACCAGCAGGTAATGCCCGAATCCGCCCAGCGCGCCTAGCAGCACCATCAGCCCGAGCGCAAGCCAGCCGGGCCATACCCAGACGAACGGCAGCGCCAGCGTGGTCCCCAGCGTCGCCCAGATCCCGGTGTGCAGGATCGTCGTCTGGGCCGAATCTCGCCCGGCCAGCTTGCGCGTCAGGATCTGATACACCGCGAACACGCAGGCGGAGGCGAAGGCATACAGCCCGGCGGGATTTGCCATCCCCGGTCCAGGTCGCACCACCGCCAGCACGCCGGCCATGCCCAGAGCCACGCCGGCCCACCGCCGCCATCCCACAGGCTCGTGCAGCCAAATCGCGGCGAGCGCCACCGTGATCACCGGGCCGACGAAATTGATTGCGGTGGCATCCGCCAGCGGAACACGCCGCAGCGCCAGCGCAAACAGCAGATTGCACAACGCCAGGCTGAGGCTGCGCACGATCTGCACGCCGGGAACCCGCGCCCGCCACGGCAACGGTCCACGGACCGCGCGCAAAGCCACCGCCATCACCAGCAGATGGAAGCCGAACCGCGCCCACATTACCTCAAGGGTTGGCAGCCCGGTAACGAGGAACTTCGTCACCGCGTCCATGCTGGAGAAGACACCCACGGCGCCGAGATAGAGCGCGACGCCGCGCAACCGTGACGACCCGTCGCTCATGGCGGCGGGAGCAAGTAAACCCAGGTTCCGAGGGAACCCGGGTTTACCGCGCGCAGGGTTGATGTGGCGGCTGCGCGCGAAACAAGACTCAACCCAACTTCCTCCGGAAGTTGGGTATCGTGCGTTACTCGCCGCGCGAGATGTTCACCGCGGCCGCACGTCCGTTCTGCTGCTGCTCGATCTCGAAATCGACCTTCTGACCCTCGTTCAGGGTCCGAAAGCCGGCCTTCTGGACCGCGCTGATATGGACGAATATGTCTTTCCCCCCCGTCTCCGGAGCAATGAAGCCATATCCCTTGGTCGGATTGAACCACTTGACGGTGCCCTTCGGCATCGACGTGTCGCCTTTCTTGTCTTGCGAATCCCTGCACCTGCAACAGCGCAGGCAATTCTTTGTTCTTCCCCTCGGTGCACACGCCGCCGCTTCGGAACGACAGCGTGCCCACCGACCCGAAACGATACGCGTGGCCGCCAGAACCCGCAATGCTATCCAACCTGACTGATCCCATCCGACGGAGAAGCCGAGCATGAGCGATATCGAACCGCTGCTGCCGCAAGGCGTGCTGAATGGTGAGTCACCACTGTGGAGCCCCACTGCGGGCCGGCTGTGGTGGGTGGATGTGCGTGGCGCCGCGCTGCACCAATTCGATCCGGCAACTGGAACCGATCAGGCGTGGGAGATGCCGGGTTGGATTGGCGCCTGCTACCTGACCGATAGTGGTGTCGCGGTCACGCCGCGCGGCGGCCTTCACCTGTTCAATCCGGCAGACGGCACACTGAGTTTTGTCGCAGGGCCACCCTATGATGCACGTCGTTTCACTTTCAACGATGGTCGTTGCGACCGTTCCGGTCGCCTCTTTGCCGGGCCCATGCTCGTAGCCCTACCGCCGGAGAGCCCCAACGGCCCGAACGGCATGCCGCTGTGGCGCTACGATGGCGCAGGGCGCTGGACGCCGCTGACGGATCCTGTTCGCACGTCCAACGGACTTGCCTGGAGTCCGGACAGCAAAGTCATGTACCACGCCGACACACGGCAAAAGACCGTCTGGGCCTATGACTATGACCCGGCCACAGGCAACGTCGCCAACAAACGGACATTCGCGGTGGTGGACATCCCGGGCGCATCAGGCCCCGACGGCGCTACGGTTGACCGGGACGGCTTCTACTGGGTCGCCGTGTTCGGCGGCGGCTGCGTCCTGCGCTTCGACCCGGCAGGAACGCTCGAGCGCAAGCTCGACACCCCATGCCGATATCCCACCATGCCGGCTTTCGGCGGGGCGGGGTTCGATACGCTCTACATCACCTCCGCCAACCACCCGCTGTCCGACACCGAGAAAAAAGCCCGGCCGAATGAAGGCAACCTGTTTCGCATGCCCGCTCCGGTACCCGGGCTGCCGGAGGCGATCTTTCGGCCCTGACGGCCCCGTGGCATTCTGAAAGCCACATCACGGGACCCTCGAACGATGGCAGACACTTGGCAGGCGGCGGTCTACGCCGCGCTGAAGGCCGCTGACGTGCGCCAGATCGGCTACGTGCCGGATGCCGGCCATTCGCACCTGATCAACGCCGCCGAGACCGATCCGGACATGGACGCCATCGTTCTGACCACCGAGGAAGAGGGCGTCGCCCTTGCCGCCGGTGCCTGGCTCGGCGGTCAGCGTGCCGCCCTGCTCATGCAATCCTCCGGCGTCGGCAACACCATCAACATGCTCTCGCTGCCGGCCACCTGCCGCATGCCGTTCTTCACTCTCATCACCATGCGCGGCGAGTGGGCCGAGTTCAATCCATGGCAGGTGCCCATGGGGAGTGCCACGCCCGCCGTCCTTGCCGCCATGGGCGTGCATGTCCGCCGGGCCGATCACGCCGAGGACGTCGCCGAGATCGTTGCGGCCTCCGCCGCGCTCGCCTTCGACAGCGCCATCTCCGTCGCCGTGCTGTTCTCCCAGCGCCTGATCGGCGCCAAGGTGTTCGTGAAATGACACCGCGCAGCATAAGGCTCTTGTCATGCGGAGCGGTGTCGCGCGCAGGGTTGGTGTGGCGGCTGCGCGCGAAGCCGAAGAGTCATACCGGTCAGCCGAAAGGCTGGGCGGTATGAATAACCAACTCGACCGCCGCGCCGTCGTGGCCGAACTCCTCCGCGATCCCTCCGACGTGCTCGTCGTCGCCGGCCTCGGCGCCGCCGCCTACGACTTGGCCGCCGCCGGGGACCGGCCGCTCAACTTCTACTTATGGGGTGCCATGGGCGGAGCCGCGATGATCGGCCTCGGCCTCGCCAGGGCGCAGCCAAACCGCCGTGTGTTGGTCATCACCGGCGACGGCGAGATGCTGATGGGGATGGGCGCGCTTGCAACCATCACCGCTGCCGGCGCCACCAACCTCGCGATCGCGGTACTGGACAATGGCCAGTACGGCGAAACCGGCGCCCAGGCGAGCCACACCCAGCGCGGCGCCGACCTTGTCGGCATCGCCGCTGCCTGCGGTTGGCCCGCCACGCACGCCACGACCATGGAGGAGGTGAGGGGGCTCAGGCCGCGTCTGCGGCAGGAAAAGCTGTTCGCCCTGATCGGCGTTTCGCCCGAGGAAAAGCCGCGGTTTCTGCCACCCAAAGACGGCGCCTGGCTCACCACCCGCTTCCGCGCTGCCCTCGGTCTGCCGGCATAAGGCCGCAGGGCCGACCGGCCTGCGCGCGGGCTTGGTGGGGCGGCCGCGCGCCAAGTCAAGTGTAACAACACGTCTCGGCGGTTGGCGGCCGGGTCTGAGAGCGCTAATTACACTGGCGTAGACGCCCGGCATCTGCAAAATGTCAACGGGGGCGTACTTCTGAGAGGATCACGTCGGGTGAACATAGGGGGCGGTCTGCGCGCGGGCGCGGCCATTATTGCGGTGGGTGCCATCACGGTGTGGCTCGCGACAACGCCGCGCGCCCAGACCCCGCCGCCTACCTCTGCGCTCGCGGGTGTTCCTGTCACGGCCGTCCTCGCCACCGCCCGTGACGTTCCCAATGAAGTCACCGGCATCGGTACCGTTCAGGCCTATAATTCCGTCTTGGTTCGCACCCGCGTGGACGGCACGCTCATGAAAGTCCCGGTCACCGAGGGTCAGACCGTCAAACCGGGCGACGTCGTCGCCGTAGTCGATCCGCGCCCCTATCAGGCCGCGCTCGACATGGCCATGGCCAAGAAGCAGCAGGATGAGGCGGCCCTCTCAAGCGCAAAGTCCGACCTGGCCCGCACTGCTTCCCTGATGAAGCAGGATTTTGCCTCTCGCCAGCTCTATGACCAGCAGGGGTCGAAGGCGGACCAACTGGTCGCCCAGATCGCCGGGGACCAGGCCGCGATCGAGGCGGCGCAGCTCAACCTAAGCTACGCTTATATCACCTCGCCCATCCCAGGCCGCGTCGGCCTGCGCCAGATGGATCCCGGCAACATCGTCCACGCCGCGGATAACAACGGCATCGTCACCATCACCCAGGACCAGCCGATCAGCGTCGTCTTCACCCTGCCGCAGGACAGCCTTTCTTCAATCATGCGTGCCCTTCAGAACGGGGAGAAGCTCGAGGTCGTCGCCAATTCAGGCGATGACAAAACGAAGCTCGACGCCGGCACGCTGCTCACGCCGGACAATTCCATCGATCCGGCCACCGGCACGTTCAAGTTGAAGGCTGACTTTCCCAATACCAAGAATACTCTTTGGCCCGGACAGTTCGTTAACGCGCATCTGGTTCTCGGCATTGAGCACAACGTGCTCGCCATCCCGCGCGAAGCGGTACAGCACGGTCCCGACGGCCTCTACGTCTATGCCGTCCAGCCGGACTCAACCGTACAGCGTGAGGCGGTAACGATCGAGACGCATGGGGACGTCGCCGTGATCACCTCCGGCCTCAAAGCGGGTGAGCAGGTGGTGCTGCAAGGGCAGTCGAGGCTGGATAATGGGATGCGGGTGACGGTGGAGAAGCCCCAGGCATGAACGTAAGCCCATGAACGTAAGCCCATGAGTATCTCCACTCCGTTTATCAAACGGCCGATCGCCACGTCGCTGCTGATGGCGGCGCTGGTGCTGGCCGGCCTTGCCGCCTTCCCATTCCTGCCCGTTGCCCCGCTACCGCGTGTCGATTTCCCAACCATCGTGGTGCAAGGCAAGCTGCCCGGCGCGAGTCCCGAGACCATGGCGAGCACGGTGGCTCAGCCGCTCGAAACCCAGATCGCCTCTATTCCCGGCGTGTCGCAGCTCACCTCCGTGAGCGTGCAGGGCGTTTCGCAGATCGTCGTGCAGTTCGATCTCGACCGGAACATCGATGCCGCGGCCGGAGACGTACAGGCCGCCATCAACGCCGCCACCGGAAGCCTGCCGAAAGCATTGCCCAGCCCACCTACGTACTGGAAGGCCAATCCGTCCGATGCGCCTATCCTGATCCTCGCCGTCAATTCCCAGGCCCTACCGCTCACCCAGGTCGACGACTACGCCGAGACCATCCTGTCGCAGCAGATCTCTCAGGTCACTGGCGTTTCCCAGGTTATCGTCGGCGGACAGCAGAAGCCCGCCATCCGGGTGCAGATCGATCCGGGCAGGCTCGCCGCCATGGGCATGACCATGGAGGACGTGCGCAACCTGCTGCTCAACGCCACCGTGGACGCGCCCAAGGGAAGCATCGACGGGCCGCACCAGTCCTTCACGATCTACGCCAACGATCAGATCGACACAGCCGGTCCGATGAACAACGTGATTCTGACCTACCGCAACGGCGGACCGGTGCGCGTGCGCGACATCGGCCATGCCGTCGATGGGCCGGAAAACGACGAAATGGCGGCTTGGCAGAACGGCCAGCGTGGCGTGGTGCTGCTGGTCTTCAAGCAGCCGGGCGCCAACGTCATCAGCACGGTGCAACAGATCAAGGGGCTGCTGCCTCGACTCGAGGCTGCGTTGCCGCCCTCCGTGCACGTCACCACCATCATGGATCGCACACAGACCATCCGCGCTTCGGTCGACGACGTGGAATTCACGCTGCTGCTGTCGGCGTGCCTGGTCGTGATGGTGATCTTCCTGTTCCTGCGCAACTTCTGGGCCACCGTCATCCCGGCCGTCACCGTTCCCGTCGCGCTGATCTGCACCTTCGGCGTGATGTATCTGCTCAGCTTCAGCCTCGATAACCTTTCGCTCATGGCGCTGACGATCTCGATCGGCTTCGTCATCGACGATGCCATCGTCATGCTGGAGAATATCTTCCGCCACGTGGAGGAAGGCATGAAACCGATGGAGGCCGCGCTGAAAGGCGCCGGCGAAATCGGCTTCACCATCGTCTCCATCAGCTTCTCTTTGGTCGCCGTGTTCATCCCGCTCCTGCTCATGAGCGGCATTGTCGGCCGTCTGTTCCGCGAGTTCGCCATCACCGTCACCTCCGCCGTGATGGTCTCCGCCTTCGTCTCCCTTACCCTCACGCCCATGATGGCCTCCCGCTTCCTCAAGCACGATACGGGTCGCCACAATGTCGCCTATCGCGCGATGGAGGCGTTCTTTGTCGGCCTCGCAAACTTCTATCGCCGCACCTTGGACGTCGCGCTCCGTCATCAGTTCATCATGCTGTTGGTGTTCCTCGGCACCGTCGCCACGACCGTCGTTCTCTACACGGAAATCCCCAAGGGCTTCTTCCCGCCGCAGGATACGGGGGCCGTGATCGGCATCGCCGAGGCGGCGCAGGACGTGTCGTTCCAGGAGATGTCGGGCATCCAGAAGCAACTGGATGCAATCATTGCCGCCGATCCGGACACCTTTGGCTACACCGCCTTCATCGGCGGCGGCGGCGGTGGACAGGCGGGGAATAACGGCCGCGTCTTCATCAGCCTGAAACCGTGGGACCAGCGGGTCGGCGGCAGCGCTCAGGATTACATCAATCGCCTGCGACCGAAGCTGGAGAAAGTCGTTGGCGGCAAGATGTTCATGCAGGCCGCGCAGGACGTGCGGGTGGGCGGCCGCCTGTCAAAAACCGAGTTCCAGTACACGCTGCAGGATCCGAACCTGGATCAACTCTATCACTGGGCGCCGAAGGTTCTCGACCGGTTGCGTCAGCTTCCGCAACTAAAAGACGTTACCACCGATCAGCAGATGTCGGGCACCACGGCCACGCTGACCATCAATCGCGACCTGGCGGCGCGCTTCGGTATCCAGCCCCAGCAGATCGATGACGTCCTGTACGACGCCTTCGGCCAGCGGCAGGTCACTCAATACTTCACCCAGATCGGCTCCTACCACGTGATCGAGGAGGCGCTTCCGTCCCAGCAGGGCGAACCTGACACCCTCTCCAAGCTTTATGTCCGCGCGGCGAATGGCGCCGCAGTGCCGCTCTCCACCTTCGTCAGCTGGACCACTGCGCCGGTGCAGCCGCTCTCCATCGCCCATCAGAGCCAGTTTCCGGCCGTGACGATCTCGTTCAACCTTGCCTCCGGCGTAGCGCTCGGTCAGGCAGTCGATGCTGTGAATGCGGCGATGGCGAAGATGGGCCTGCCCGCCGCGGTCCAGGGCAGCTTCCAGGGCACCGCGCAGGCCTTCCAGGCTTCGCTCGCCGGCCAGCCCTATCTGATCGCCGCGGCCGTGATCAGCGTGTACATCATTTTGGGCATCCTCTACGAAAGCTACATCCTGCCGCTGACCATCCTGTCCACACTGCCCTCGGCAGGCGTCGGAGCGCTGCTAACCCTGATGATCGCCCGCACCGATCTCTCCGTCATCGCCCTTATCGGCATCATCCTGCTCATCGGCATCGTGAAAAAGAACGGCATCATGATGGTGGACTTCGCCATCACCGCCGAACGCCGCGACGGCCTGCGGCCGCTTGAGGCCATTCGTCAGGCCTGCCTGCTCCGCTTCCGCCCGATCCTGATGACCACCATGGCGGCCATGCTCTCCGGGCTGCCGATCATGCTGGGCCACGGCGCGGGATCCGAACTGCGTCGACCGCTGGGCTTCGCCATGGTGGGCGGATTGGCATTCTCCCAGGTGCTGACGCTCTACACGACGCCGGTGATCTACCTCTACCTTGGCCGGTTGCAGCACTGGCTGGCGCCGCCGCGGCGCGCGGCCGTACCCCACTTGGCCGAAAAAATGGGTGCCACGGCGGATTGAGCGTACTGACATCCAAAGCGGCCCAGGCCGCTTTTTATACCTCGCCGGACGTTTTCGCCGCGGAGTTGCATCACATCCATCTGCGGCAGTGGTTCTTCGTTGGCCTCGCGAGCGAAATCCCCACCCCCGGTGACTACCGCGCGATCGACACGATCGGCGGCCCGGTGATCGTGATCCGCGACGAGCAGGGCAGGCTAGGGGCCTTCGCCAACGTGTGCCGTCATCGCGGCTCCCTGCTCCTTTCGGGGACCGGCCGCACCCGAGCCATCCGCTGCCCCTACCATGCCTGGGCCTATCGGCTGGACGGTTCCTTGCTCGCCACCCCCGCTATAGAGCGAACGGACCTTGACAAAGCCGCCCATTCCCTAGCGCCGGTCCGTCTGGAGGAATGGGACGGCCTGCTCTTCCTGAACTTCGATCGTCACGCCGCCGGCCTTCGCGATCATCTCGGCGACTTGCCCGACAAACTTGGCTGCTATCGCTTCCACGACATGGTCTGCACCTGGCGCCACGAGATTGACTGCAACTGCAACTGGAAACTCCTGGTCGAGAACGCGCTGGAGGCGTACCACACCGGCACCGTCCACGCCGCCACTGTCGGTTCGCAGAACGAAGCGATCATTCCCACGCGAGGCGACTGGCTCTGCCTGCAAGTGCTCAGCAACACCTCCGTCGCGGTCCTGACTGATGCACCGCCCTTCCCGCAGATCGAAACGCTCGACGCCGAGGCAAAGCGCGGCACCTATTTCACGATGATCATGCCCGCCAGCCAGTTGGCCTGCGCGCAGGACTGCATGTGGTGGCTTGCCGTCCGCCCGGTCGCCGCTGATCGCAGCGCCCTGTCACTCGGCGGCTGCTTCCCGGCCTCAACCGTCGCCCGTCCGGATTTCGCGCAACATGCCGCTGCCTACTACGACCGCTGGACGCGCGTGGCTCAGGAAGACGTCGGCATCCTCGAACTGCAGCAGCGCGCGCTAAACTCTGTGCTCTACGCGCCGGGCCGGCTCTCCTGGCGAGACGCACTGCCGCACGCCGTGCAAACCTGGGTGCGCGACCGCCTGCCGGAGCGGTTGCCCGGACTGTAAGCCGTGAACGTCTCCGCTCCCTTCATCGCCCGACCCGTCGCCACCATGCTGCTGGCGATCGGACTGTTGCTTTCCGGCGTCGTCGCCTATCGCTTCCTCCCCGTCGCCGCGCTGCCCAGCGTCGACATCCCCACGATCGTCGTCTTCGCGTCCCGCCCCGGCGCCGATCCGGAAACCATGGCGAATTCCGTCGCTGCGCCCCTGGAGCGCCGGCTCGGCGAAATCTCCGGCGTCACGGAAATAACGTCCACAAGCTCCATCGGCGCCTCGTCCATCGTCGTGCAGTTCGACATCGACCGCGACATCAACGGCGCCGCGCACGACGTCCAGGCCGCCATCAACGCCGCGATCACCGACCTGCCGAGCGACCTGCCGACCCGCCCCTACTACCGAAAATTCAACCCGGCCGCCGCACCGATCATGACCTTGGCACTGTCATCGGAGACGCTCAGCACCGCCCAGATCTACGATGCGGCGGATACGGTGCTTGGTCAGCGATTGTCGCAGGTAGACGGCGTTTCTAATGTAACGATCAGCGGGGCCGAGAAACCTGCGGTGCGCGTGCAACTCGATCCGGTACGCCTCGGCGCCGCGGGTTTGTCGTCTCAGGACGTCACCACCGCCATCCGCAACGCCAATGTGCTGGAGCCGACTGGAGGCTTCGAGGGTGCGCGCCGCGCCGGCATGATCGGCGTGAACGGCCAGATGTCCCAGGCCGACGAATACAAGCGGATCGTGCTCAAGGCCGGCAACGGCGCTGTGGTGACGCTGGCCGATGTTGCCACCGTGGTGAACAGCGTCGCCAACACCCGCCTCGCCGCCTGGAACGGCAAGCAGCCCGCCATCTTGCTGACCCTTACGAAAGAAGCTGGGGCCAACGTCATTCAGACCGTGGATCGCGTGCGCGAACTCCTGCCGCAGCTGATGGCCTGGATGCCGCCCGACATCCACGTAACCGTCATCCAGGACCGCACGGGCACCATCCGCGCCAGCGTCGATGACGTGCAGTACACCATGGCCATCACCATCGCACTCGTGCTGATGGTTGTCGCGGTGTTCATGCGGCGGATCGTGCCCACCGCCGCCGCCGCGGTCACCGTGCCGCTCTCCATCTGCGGCACGCTCGCAGGCATGTGGTTCTTCGGCTACTCGCTCGACAACTTCTCGCTCTTGGCACTCACTATTTCCGTCGGCTTCGTCGTGGACGATGCCATCGTCATGATCGAGAACATCGCCCGCCACACGGAGCATGGCCTGCCGCCGATGCAGGCCGCTTTGGTCGGCGCGCGCCAGATCGGCTTCACCGTCATCTCCATCACGGCCTCCCTGGTCGCGGTCTTCATCCCGCTGATCTTCATGCAAGGCATCCTGGGCCGGCTCTTCCATGAGTTCGCTGTCACCCTGACCATGGCGATCCTGATCTCCGCGATCGTCTCCCTCACATTGACCCCGATGATCTGCGCCCATTGGGTACGCCCCCGACCGCACGATCCGAACAGCCTGTGGCACCGCATCGATCGTTCCATCGAACGTGCGCTCGCCGCCAATCAGCGCGTTTACGCCCGCACCCTCGCCTGGTCGCTGCGCCATGGCGGTTTCATGCTGCTGGTTATGCTTGCAACCATAGTGCTCACGGTCCGCCTGTACGGCACTGTGCCGAAAGGTTTCATGCCGATCCAGGACACCGGCATCCTGATCGGCTCCACCATCGCCTCACCCGACGTCTCCTTCAAAGCGATGGAGGAGCGTCAGCGCGCCGTGGTTGACGTCATCCTGTCCGACCCCGCTGTTGAATCCGTCGGGTCCGAGGTCGGCGTCGCCAGCGGCTGGTCCTCGCTCAATCGCGGACAGCTTATGATCAGCCTCAAGCCGCTGGCCCAACGCGGCGTTTCGTCGGAGGAGGTGATCGCGCGCCTGCGGCCCAAACTGGTCCGCCTGGGCGGCGTTCAGACCTTCCTTGCATCCGCGCAAGATCTGCGCGGCGGCGGACGCACCGGCGGATCCCAATTCCAGTTCGCGGTGATCAGCCAGAACCTCCAGGACATGCGGCATTGGGCCCAGCTTCTGGAAGATAAGCTGAAATCCACCCCTGGCATCACCGACGTCACCTCCGATCAGGATCGCGCGGGCCCGCAGGAAAACGTGGTGATCGACCGCATCGCCGCCGCCCGCCTCGGCGTCAAGACCACCGACATCGACAACGCACTGAACAATGCCTTCGCCCAACGCCAGATCTCCACCATCTACGCCGCGCGCAACCAATATAAAGTTGTGATCGAGGTCGCACCGGCGCTTCAGACGAGCCCGTCGATGCTCAACCAAATCTATGTTGCCTCATCCAACGGCGGCACGGTTCCGCTTGGCTCCGTCGCACATTTCGAGCATGGCGATGCACCGCTGGCCGTCCGTCACCAGGGCCAGTTTCCTGCCGGAACCATCAGCTTCAACCTGGAAGGCAACACCGCCCTGGGTGACGCCGAGGCCGCGGTGCAGAAAGCGGCCGACGATCTGCGCATGCCCAGCGATGTCCGCACGGAATTTGCCGGCAACGCCAAATGGCTGCAGCAGACCGCCCAAACCGAGCCGACACTCATCGCCGCTGCCCTGATCTCGATCTACATCGTCCTCGGTGTGCTCTACGAAAGTCTGCTGCACCCGCTGACGATCCTCTCCACGCTGCCATCCGCCGGCGTTGGCGCACTGCTGGCGCTGCTGATCACCGGAGAGCCGCTCGACGTCATGGGCATGATCGCCATCGTGCTGCTGATGGGCATCGTGAAAAAGAACGGCATTATGATTGTGGATTTTGCGCTGGAGGCCGAACGCCAGCGGGGCCTTCCGCCCGCCGAGGCGATCTACGACGCCTGTCTCGCCCGTTTCCGTCCGATCCTGATGACGACGCTCGCGGCCCTGTTCGGCGCGCTGCCGCTCGCGTTGTCCTGGGGCACGGGCGCCGAGATGCGCCGGCCTCTTGGCATCGCCATCATCGGCGGCCTGATCGTTTCCCAGGCGCTGACGCTTTACACGACGCCAGCCGTCTATCTCGCGCTCGAACGCTTAGCCGGCAAACGCCCGCCGATCGTCGTTCCCGCTGAATAATACCCTTCGCCCGGTTCACATCCTCAATCGGGCGTTCGCGCGATCCCACGCCGCATCCTGCAAGACCACGGCGGGCCGGCGCTCCCCCATCATCAGGATCTCGAATTGCACACCTGGCCGTGCCAACGCGGGCTCCACGTACGCGAAAGCAAGCGACTGGCTCACCGCGTGCCCATACGCACCACCGGTGGTCAAACCGACGACCCGCTCGCCGTGGTACACCGGCTCGTTCCCATAGCAATCGTGATCGACCGCAGCGACCGACAGATAGACCAGCTTGCTCAAAGGACCGTCCTGCCTCTGCCGCAGCGTCCCCGCCTTACCAACGAAGTCCTTACCGAAATCCACAAAGCGTTCCATGTCCGCGGCGATCAGCGTCACCTCGTTGGTCAATTCCGCGCCCCAGGCGTGATACGCCTTTTCCATGCGCAGGCTGTTCATCGCGTAGGTGCCGAACATCGCAAGACCAAACGCTTCGCCGGCGCGCTGTAGCGCCTCAAACACCGCAGGCATCTCCGCCATCGGCGTATGCAGTTCCCAACCCAACTCGCCGACGTAATTCACGCGCAGCGCGCGCAGAGTAACACCGCCGACCGTGATCTGCTTGCCCGTCAGCCAGGGGAACGCCGCATTCGAAAGATCAGCATCCGTGCACCGCGCCAGCACATCCCGAGCGCGCGGCCCGGCAAGCACCAACACGCCATAATCATCGGTGACGTCGGTCACCGTCACGCGCTCACCCTGCGTAATCCGGCTGCGGAACTCGTCGTAATCATGCACCTGCGCCGCAGCCGCCGACACAACGTAAAACCGATCCGACGCCAGCCGCGTGACGGTGATCTCGCTCTCGATGAAACCATTCGGGTTAAGCATATGGCCTAGAATGATGCGCCCATCCCGACGCGGTATCCGATTGGCACACACGCGCTCAAGGAACGCGAACGCGTCCGGCCCTGTAATCTCGAACTTCGCGAAGCTCGACAAATCCATCAGCCCGACGCGTTCCCGCACGGCCAGACATTCATTGCGAACCGGCTCCCACCAGTTGGAGCGTTTGAACGAAAACCGCTCGCCCGCGCCGCTCGGATCGTACCACCGCGCACGCTCCCACCCGAACACCTGGCTGAACTGCGCACCCCGAGCCTTCAGTGCGCCATGAAGCGACGAACACCGCAGATCCCGTCCCACATCGCGCTGCTCGGCCGGTTTGTAGCAGTAGTACATGTGCTGGTAGTCGGCGACGCCCACCGCGCGCGCGAACGCTGGCGTCGTCCAGTCACCGAAACGCCGCGGATCGAATTCGCGCGCGTTGATCTCCGGCTGGCCATGCACCATCCATTGCGCCAGGAAGCGGCTGATGCCGGCGCCCTGGCAGATGCCCAAGGACGCGCCGCAATGCATCCAGTAATTGCGCGCGCCGGGCGCCGGGCCGGACAGTGGCGCACCATCCGGCGTATGCGGAATGGCGCCTGACACGACCCGCCGGATGCCCGACTCCGCAAACAACGGAAAACGCTCCCCGGCGCGTTCCATCTGCGGCAGCAGCCGATCGATCTCCGGTGCGACCAGTTCGCTCTCGAAATCCCACGCCGGCGGCCCCTCCCAGCACTCATGCGCGCCGGAGGTCTCGTACGGCCCGACAAGAATCCCGTTACCTTCTCTGCGGAAATACGCATGCGCCCAGGGATCCCGCACGACCGGCAGCTCCGGCGTGTGCGCGCCCAGCTGCAACACCGGCTCGGTGATCAGGTAGTGGTGCAGCATATTGGCGATCGGCGTGCGATGCCCGGTCCAGGAGGCAACCTCGTTGCAATAGGAACCGCCGGCATTCACCACATGCTCGCACCGCAGTTCCCCCTGCTCGGTGCTGACAAGCCACTCGCCTGTCTCAAGCCGCCTGATGCCGGTCACCCGCGTCCGCCGGACAATCTCGGCACCGAGCGCGCGCGCGCCGGCGGCCATCGCCATCGTGGCATCCGCTGGCGCCACATGCCCGTCCGTCACCGTCAGAAACGCCGCCTTCACACCCCGAACATCAAGGAACGGATGATACCGGGGAATCTCATTCGGGCCGATGATATGCGCCTCATAGCCGGCGAGTTTCGCCACCCCGAGCACCTGCTTGAACCAGTTCACCTCCTCATCCGTGCTGGCCAGGCGCAGCCCGCCGGTCGTGTGCCAACTCGTCGCCTGTCCCGTCTTCTCTTCCAGCGACGAATAAAGCTGCGTGCCATAAACATGCAGCTTCGCGGCATTTAACGAACTGATGAAATGCGGACACTGCCCGGCCGCATGCCACGTTGAACCCGATGTCAGCTCGCCCTTTTCCAGCAGCACGAGCTCGGTCCAGCCCTCCAGCGCGAGGTGGTACAGCAGCCCGACACCCATGATGCCGCCGCCGACGATCGCCACGCGCGCATGTGATTTCATTGTGCTGCTACCCCGTCGCGCCCGCCACGCCCTCCAGCCGCTTCTGCCGCCATCGCAGCAATCGCCACGCCATCTTCGTCGCGACATCCGACAGCCGCCCGCGCGGCTTCAGCCCAACCGCCTTGAAGATCATCCCCATGCCGCGCTCGACATGCCGCGCCCGGTAGTACCGTGCCGCGCGAGATAGATACGCCGCCGTGCACACTTTATGATCGAACGGCGCATCCGGGTCGCCATTGCCGCAGTGCCAGGCGAAGGCCAGTTCGTCGTCCTCGCTCTCCGTCACGCGTCCGGCCGCGATCATCAGCCGCCGCATCAGACCGATGTGCTCGCGCCCGAGATACCGCCGCATATGGTCGTAGAACAGCTTGAAATGCCGGAACTCGTCCGCCGCGATATGTTTGCAGATCTCTCGCAGCACGGGTTCTTCCGTCGCATCCGCCAGTGCCGAGTAATAGCTCGACGTACCCGTCTCCACGATGCATCGCGCGATCAGCTCGCCCGTGCGCGATCCGCGTATCGATTTCTCTGCGTCTAGCGGCAGGGTGTAGCCCGCCTTGTAGCGCGCGAACGCCGCCCGGTAATCCCAGCCGGGATCGGCCAGCATCGCCCACTTACCCAGCGCCTCGCCGTGCTGCACCTCTTCCTCGGCCCAGTGATCGGCCGCCTGGCGGAAGTCCGGATCGTCGTGGAACACGCGGTTCAGATACACCGCGTAATCAGTGCCGTTTCGTTCCACCATCGCCGCCGCCTTCACCAGCGGCACCAGCGCCGGGTCCGCCCTCGCGGGGTCGAACCGGTCCCAGGCAATGTCGTCCATACGCCAGTGCTTCATGACGCTAAAATTACCGCCCCCGGCGCTCCCCGGCCAGTGAGCCCGGTAATTCGTTAACCCTCACCCGCTAAACGCCATCGCATGGCCCGCCCCTGGCCCGCCTTCGCGGCCCTCTGCGCCCTGACCGGCCTTGCCCTCTTCGCGGCCATCACCGGGCCGGATGCCTACACCGGCGTCCTCGCTCTCACGCTCGTCGCCGCCGCGTCGTTCCTCGCCTGGCGCTACAACGCGACCGCCTGCGCCCTCTGGCTCCTCGTCACCGGCTGCACGCTGGAGATGTCGCTCGGCGACCTGATCGGCCCCGATGCCTACCAGCCCATTATTGCCGTCGTGAAAGCGGTCGGCCTCGTTCTGGTACTGCTCGCGATCCTCCGCTACGGCGCACGCCTCGACCCGTTCAACCCCGGCTTCGCGTACTGCGTGATGTTCATCACCGGCCTGGCCCACGGCCTTCATCCGGGCCTCACCACCTCCAAGTCCCTCCGCTCGCTGCTCGGTTCAGCCGCGCCGTTCGCCTTCAGCTTCAGCCGGCTCTCCCGCCCCTGGGCCGAGCGCATCATCCGCATCACCGCACTGACCCCGCTGATCAATGTGACCCTGGGCGCCACGCTCGCGGTCGCCGGCTTCCGCCCCCTCTTCGTCAACTCCGGAGGATGGCGCATGGCCGCGCTCAGCCACCCCGCCTTTCTCGCCGGCTTTGCCCTGGCCGGCATCTACGCCTGCCTGATCCAGTGGTTCCGCCACGGTGCTTGGCGCTGGCTCGGGCTTCTCGCGGTCGATGTGATCATCCTGGTGCTGACCGGCGCCCGAGCGCCCACACTCTACGGACTTGCCGTCATCGTCCTCAGCATCGCGCTCGCCCCCGCCAACTCGCTCTCAACCCGCCGCCGTTGGGGCCTGCTCCTTGCCGGCGCCGCCGTCCTGCCCATCGCCATGCTGCTCGCGGGAGACCTGACCGAACTCCGCCTGTTCAACGCCGTCACCACCTATGCCGGAAACCTGAGCGGCCGGGCGGAACTCTGGCCCGCCTTCGAAAAAGCCGCCGCCAAGTCGCCCTGGTTCGGCTGGGAACTCGGGGCCGGCAACGTCATCATCTCGCCCGATAGTGACATCGCACGCATCATGCACACCTGGGCGGCCCACAATGAATATCTGCGGATGGAGGTCGAAGGCGGCCTGTTCGGCCGCACCCTGTTGATCCTGTCATTCGCTCTGTGGTGCGTGAGCAACAGCGCCATACTTCCGCGCGCCGAGCGCATCGTCATCCGGCTGGTTTTCCTCGCGTTCGCGTGCCATGCCTTCACCGACAATGTGTTGATTTCCACATCGGCGTCGGTGCTGTTCACCTTCGTCTCCGCGGTGTTCGCACAGGGTCGGCTGGAAGCTGCTACGGAAGACTGAGGCTCGATGAAAACCCTTCTCCTTCTCGCCGCGCTCTGGGCCACCATCCCGCTTGCGCGCGCTTCCGGCCTTGCCATCGTGATGAACTCCGAATCCGCTTCGCTCAGCCTCATCGACATGAGCACCCAGCAGGAGATGAAGCGGATCCCTGCGCTGCGCGAACCCCACCATTGGGCCCTGACTCCCGATGGTCACACCCTCGTCGTCGGCAATTCCTCAGGCAATGCCCTGCTCTTGCTCGATCCTGCGACCGGCGCCCTGCAGCGCCGGGTGATCGTGGCCGACCCGTACCAACTCGGCTTCAGCCCTGACGGCAAGTTCCTGGTCGTCAACGGTCTCGCCCGTAACCAGATCGATGTGTACTCCATGCCGGACTACACGCTGGTGAAGCGCTTCCCGATCCGCACCATGCCGAGTCACCTGGCATTCTCACCCAACTCGTCGCGCGTCTTCATCTCGCTTCAGGGCACCAGCCGCCTCGTCGCGATCGACCTGAAGACCATGACGCAGCTATGGGACAAACCCGTCGGCAATACGCCCGCGGGCGTGCTGTGGAACAACGGCAAGCTGCTCGTCGCCGATATGGGCACCGATTACCTGCAAGAAGTCGATCCAGCTGACGGACATGAGATCCGCCGTGTCGTCACCGGCAAGGGTGCGCACAATCTGTTCTTCTCCCCCGACGGCAAATCGATCTGGGTCAACAATCGCGTCGCCGGTACCATCACCGTGCTCAATGCGGACACCCTCATTCCCTCGCGCGTCTACCATGTGGCCGGCGGCCCGGATGATCTCGCCTTCGCCCCCGACGGCAAGGTTTGGATCACCCGCCGCTTCGCCGAAAGCGTCGCGGTACTCGATCCGACCAGCGGCGAATTCACTACCATCGATGTGGGACGCTCGCCGCACGGCATCTTCCTCAACCCGCATGCCCCGACACCCGACAGGGTGGCCGCACGATGATACGCGGCGGGCATGCGTAGCCCTCTCGACCTTCTGGCCGGCTGGCTGCAGGAGCACGCCGTCGTTCCTGCGCTCTATCACCTCGGCCTGATGCGGTGGGAGGAGATGTCGTTCGGCTGGTCGCTCTTCGCCGTCTACGGCGCGATCCAGGTCGCCGTCACCTACGCGGTTTGTGTCCCTCTGGAACGTTGGCGCCCGGTGGAGCGCTGGCCGGACCGCAAGGCTGTCAGCGTCGATATCCTCTACACCCTCATCTCTCGCGTCGGCATCCTGCCGCTCTTTACCTTCGTCCTGTTCTATCAGGCGCAGGTGGCGATGAACGGCTGGCTCGCCGACCATGGCTGGGTTCCACCCATGCTGGAACTCTGGGTGCCCGCCTTGCAGGGCCACGCGGTCATCACCTTCGTCTTCTACGCCATCATCCTCGATTGCGCGGATTACTGGCGTCACCAACTCTCGCATCAGTTCTACTGGTGGTGGACGCTGCATTCGCTGCACCACGCGCAGGAGCAGATGACCTTCTGGTCCGATGACCGCAATCACATCCTCGACGACATCATCGCCGCTCTCTGGTTCGCCATCATCGCGCTGATGATCGGCGTGCCGCCGCTCCAATTCCCGCTGCTCGTACTCGTGCTGCGCTTCATCGAAAGCCTGTCCCACGCCAACGTCCGGCTTTCCTTCGGCTGGCTTGGCGAGCGTCTTCTCGTCTCCCCCCGCTTCCACCGCGCGCATCACGCAGTGCTCGCCGCAGGACAGAAAAGCTGCAACTACGGGGCCGTTCTGCCGTGGTGGGATATGCTGTTCGGCACCGCCGATTTCAGCCGCAACTATGCACCCACTGGCGACCCCGGAGCCAACGACGCGCTGACCCACGGCAGCTACGTCCGCCAGCAATGGGCCGGCATTCGCCGCTTGGCGCACGTCGTCGCATCACGCTGACCTGAATGGGGCCAGCGGGGCTCTGGGCCACCTGGGGCATCGCCGCGGCCGCAACGGCTGGCGTCCTGTTCCGCCCCTTCGCCTGGCCAGAATTCGTCTGGGCTATCGCCGGCGCCGTCCTCCTCGTCCTGCTCGGCCTGCTCCCGCTGCACGACGCCCTGATCGGCGCCTCCCGAGGTACCGACGTCTATCTCTTCCTCATCGGCATGATGCTGCTCTCCGAGATCGCCCGGCAGGAGGGGTTGTTCGACTGGGTCGCCGCTCACGCCGCTCGTCTCTCGGGCGGCTCGGCCGTCCGCCTGTTCACCCTGATCTTCGCTGTCGGCACACTCGTGACCGTCTTCCTCTCGAACGACGCCACCGCGGTGGTGCTCACCCCCGCCGTCGCCGCTGTGGTCCGCACTGCCCAGGCGAAGGAACCGCTGCCCTATCTCTTCACCTGCGCCTTCATCGCCAATGCGGCGAGCTTCGTCCTGCCGATCTCCAACCCGGCCAATCTCGTGATCTACGGCAGCCACATGCCGCCGCTCTTGCCGTGGATCAGGCAATACGCGCTGCCCTCGGTCGCCTCGATCGGGGCGACGTATGTTGCCCTGCGCCTCACCCAGGCACGCCATCTCCGGGCAGGGGTCTCCGACGCCATCGAATCACCGGCTCTGACGACAGGCGGTCAGCTGGCCGCAGCGGGCATTGCGCTCACCGCCCTCGTGCTCCTCACCGCATCCTACTTCGACGTCGCACTCGGCCTGCCGACCTTCGCCGCCGGCATGGCTACGGTCATCGCCGTCCTGCTTTGCTCCCGTCGGGCTCCGTTTAGCCTGGTACGAGGAATCTCCTGGGGCATCCTGCCCTTGGTCGCCGGCCTGTTTGTTCTGGTCGAAGCGCTCGAGAAAACTGGCCTCACCGGCATGATCGGCCGCTTGGTCGTCGACCTGCTGCAGCGCTCACAGGCGCTCGCCGCCTGGACGATCGGCATCGTCCTCGCCTTCGGCTGCAACCTGGTGAACAATTTGCCGGCCGGCCTTCTCGCCGGGCGCGTTGTTTCCGCCGCTCAGATGCCGGAGCATGTGAGGGGCGCCGTCCTCATCGGCATCGATCTCGGCCCCAACCTCTCCATAACCGGGTCACTTGCAACCATCCTCTGGCTCACCGCGCTCCGCCGCGAGGGTCACGCCGTGGGCGCACGCGCCTTCCTCAAACTCGGCGCCATCGTCATGCCCCCCGCACTCATCCTCACGCTCGCCGCCCTGTTCGTGAGCTGACGGCTTTAGGGCGAATGCCGCTATATGTGACGGCGCACAATGATGAACGGCCCGACGCGCAATAGATGACCATTACCGGCGCACGTTACCTGAGACGCAAGTGGGCGTCCGACGCACAATCGTTAAGACACAACGCAAATTCGGCGAGACGAACGCGCAATAGACGATCGCCGGCCCATGGTGCGATTCGATCAGGTTGGCAGCCCAGCCGCGCGCATGTCGTCCATCAGTTCGCGTGAACACGCCGGGTCAAGATCACCACGTAACAGGCGGCGGATTTCAGCGGGTCTGGCGTCGAACTCCCGCAAGCAACCCTATTGAGGCAGGGAAAGTGTCTCGTGCCGACGCCTCGCTGGCGTATACCCAAGAGAGGCTATGCTCGCTTGGGGTGGTAAGCGGTCCCCCAGTCAGGACCTTAGGCTGCGAACGCGTCCGTCGCCCGAACGAGGATTTCGGTCATGCCCGGCTCTCCCGCACCGTGGCCTGCATCGTCAAGGAGCGTGAGCTTGGAGCCGCGCCACATCTGACTCAGCCGCCAGGCGACATCCGGTGGCCCGGAGATATCAAGGCGCCCATGGACGAGTATCGCCGGGATGTCCGTGAGCTTCGACGCCCCGCCTATGAGATCGACACCGTCCATCCAGCAGTTATGACGCCAGTAGTGGGTGACGATGCGCGCGAACGCCAGCCTGAACCGGGGGTCCTCGTAGCGAGCCGACGGTCTCTGGCCGGGTCGGATAGCCACGTGCGCCGCCTCCCATGCGCACCAGTCGCGGGCGGCCTTCTCCCGTACCCCAGGATCGGGACTGGCAAGTAGGCGAGCGTAAGCGTCAGCAAGATCGCCATCGCGATCTGTCACTGGAACTCCGTCCTGAAAGTTCGCCCAGGCCTCTGGAAAGAACCGACCCGCTTGGCGCGTGACCCAGTCGAGTTCTTTGTGGGTGCCCGCGGTGATACTGAAGAAGATCGCTTCGCTGACCCGATTTGAGTGCATCTCAGCGTACGCCAAGCCCAACGTCACGCCCCAGGAGCCCCCGAACAGCAACCATCGTTCAGTTCGCCTCAACGCTCTGAGCTGTTCGATGTCAGCCAGCAAATCCGATGTCGTGTTGGCCTCAAGGGCCAGGTGGGTATCCGCGGCGTGCGGCGTGCTGCGCCCGCAGCCACGTTGATCGAAGAGGATGAGACGGTAAAGGTCGGGATCGAAGTAGCGTCGCCAGGCAGGCGTTGCGCCCGAGCCAGGGCCGCCGTGAATCACGAGTGCTGGTTTCCCTGCTGGATTGCCACACTCCTCCCAATAGACTTGGTGACCGTGCCCCACGTCCATCAGGCCATGCTCGTACGGCTCAATTGGAGGGTAAAGCTGGGCCATGCGCGCCTCTCTGTCTCGGGTCAGCCCACAAAGCAGAGTCTGCTCAGGTCGACACCAGCTGTCATGCGTCGCAGACTATCTACTGCGCGTCCGTGTCGCCGAGCGTGCGCTACGTCTCAACGGTTGTGCGTCCGATGCCGGTTTCCGTCTGAGGTAATGTGCCTCGGAGGCTGGCCTTTATTGCGCGTCGGGCCGTTCATCATTGCGCATCGCCACAGCTATAAGCCTCAATGCCACACTGGCCCCGGCACCCGCAGCAGCAGCCGCACCAGTTCCGCCTGCCGCGACGTCTCCGTCCGTTCCATGATGTCGCTTAGATGCCGCCGCACCGTATGCGGGCTGATGCCCAGGTCCACCGCGATCTCCCGGACGTCGCGCCCTGCCGCCAGTCGTGCCGCGACCGCCGCTTGGCCCCGGCTGAAGCCGAAGATCGCACGAAGCTCGCCAACGTCGGGCGCCCTCGGCCGCGCCAGATCACGGATCACCAGGATCGCCCGCGCCCCGTCCGGAAACAGCCGCCCGCTCCGCCGCCCGGCCGGTGCAACCATGACCGCATAGCCTCGGGGGTCCTCCGCATGCGCGATCGAAAGCTGCGTGCCCCGCGGTGCACAGAGGGAGCAAGCACTCCGCATCGCCGCCTGGAGCCGGGCGTCCGACTGCGCATCGGTCGCCGCCAGTCGCCCCTGGCGCAGCCGCAGCGCATCACCGCAGCGCAGGATCTGTTCCGCCTCCCGATTGGCGTGAACCACCAATCCGGTTTCATCCACAACCAGGAAGGCCTCGCGCCACCGATCCAGCAACTCGGCGGAGAGCCGATCACCCTCCGGCCTCGGGAGGCGCTGAGAAAGCGCAACCGCGCGTCGCAGATGCGGCATGAACGGATCCAGGAGACCTGCATCGTCCGCCTGATAATCCCCTCGCCGCCGAGGCCGCGTCAGGTTCATCACCGCAACCTCGTCGCCTGAGCGCCAGACCATCAGCCCCAGCACGCCGTGCATGTCCCGCCGGATCAGAAAGTCGTTGTAATACTCCGATGCAGTCAGATCGGCCTTCGGCAGAACCTGCCAGTCGATCAGGATCGAGCCCGCTTGCATGTCGCGGATCGCCCGCGCCAGCGGATTGCGTTGCGCGAAGTAGCCATAATAGTCCGCGAACGCCTCTTCATCGATGCGCCCGTACATCCCGACCCCGGCGCCGGTCTGCAGGTTCTTCCGGATGAAGGCGGTGGATCCGCCGCCCACCAGGTCAGCCAGCCGGTTCATCAAGGGTATCCACTGGCGCTCGTCCAGCGCGGCTTCATAGGTACCGGCGATCAGATCGGCGGCCTCGTCCTCCCGCATCGGTGGCATCCCTCACTCAAGGCGCATCCAGAAAATCAAGACTTCGGTATCATTTCAAGCCATATCGAGGTGATTTGGTGCATTTGCACCATGCGCCGCCCCGACCAGCTCCGTTATCTTGCCGGAGGTGAACCGTTCGGACCTGCTCAGGCGGCCACCGCGGGTTGTGCAGGCTGGCGGTATTGCCGCCTTCTCTCCCGGCCAGCCCCGGTCAGGTCGTGTGGACTGCCGCGATCACCCGGGCTTCATCATGCATGCAACGGGTTCGTCGGCCCCGATCCCCGAACCCGAGTGTCCGGTCTGCCGGAGATGCGCTGCGGAGCTTGGTTTTTTTCGCCACGCAGGCGCGGCGTATTCGCGCGTCGCACCTGCGTGGCGGCCTTTTTCCAGAGCGAGATCGCGCGAGGCCGGATACGTCGGGCAGTGCTGGGCGCGCGCTGATGCCTCGACGAAGAGGGCGGCGAGTTGGAATTCGGCGGTGTTGTCGGGCTGGAGGGCGGAGACCTGGGCGATGGCGGCTTTGTCTCGGTCTTCCCGTTCCGCTTCGGTGCGGGGTGGCGGGAGGGCGCGACAGAGTTCGCGAGTGAGGTGGCGGTAGGCGCATTCGAGGAGGGTGTAGGGGGTTTGGTGGGTGAGGTGTCCATAGGGTGGGTTATAGAGTTAGTTATAGTGACGTTTCAAGGGTTAGTGAGGGTTTCCGCTGGCGGTGTGAGTGATCGTGGCGGCTTACGGTTTGTTAGGCTGAAGGTTCCACACGGAGGGCACTGAGCACCACGGAGCGGCACGGAGAGAGAGGTATGCTGCTGGCGCGCGAATTGACTGAGAGAGTCATCGGGCTGGCGATTGAGGTGCACCGATTGACCGGGCCGGGCATGCTGGAATCCGTCTATGAGGGCTGCCTGTGTCATGAGTTGGCGCAGGCAGGGATCGGCTTCGAGCGGCAGGTCAGGATTCCGGTTGTCTATAAGGGCGTCCGGTTTGAGGAGGGGTTTCGTGCCGACATTCTTGTGGACGGGCAGTTGGTCGTTGAGATCAAGGCGGTTGCGGATATCGTGCCGGTGCACGAGGCACAGATCATCAGCTATCTGCGTATGAGTGGGCTTAGACTCGGTCTGCTGTTCAATTTTCATGCCCGGCTGTTGAAGGATGGGCTTCGGCGGTTTGTCGTTTAGAGAGGCGAGCGTGCACATTCGTGACGAGTCCGAAGGCAAACGCCAAAGGACAGATGGGCCGGCCGAGCACCCTGAAATCGCTACGGGCGCCATACTCGCCTATCGCCTGTTCCAGGCGGCGTACGAGATCGACCTTAGCGCGGCCGAACGATCGTTATCGGCACGGAGCCATACCGCCGTGTCGCGCGGCCGCTTCGAGGTCACGCCATCGAGGGCGATGACGTTCGGGGTTGCACCGTTGGAACTGGCGCTGGAACCGGTCACGCTGCCTCTGAAAGAGGGTCCGGTGCACGCGACAGTCAGCGTGCGCGCGTTCGATTTCGGTATCATCAGCATTGCTGTCCGCCTGGCGGTCGCGCAAGTGCCGTGGCCAGAGTTTGCCGATCGGCTGGAGGCGGTGCAGCGTGCGGTCGGCTCGGGCGCCGGCGCGGCGTTCTGGAGCAATTTGTTACAACAGATACGGCACTTGCTCGGCGAGGCGATGATTCGTCCCACGTCGGGCACGCTGGAAGAGGATTACCTGGTCGCTGTCGTGAATGCGTTCGATACACCGCTGAGTGCGGCCGAGCTGCAGGAGCGGATCGACCTGGTGCCGCTGCTATCGGGGGAACGGCGGGCGCTGTCGGACACGGCCCGACAGGAGCTGCTGCGGCAACGATTCTCCTACTACACGGACGATTTGGTCGTGCTGACCTGGGACCGCGCCTTCATTTATGAGCCACGCGGTGATTCCGATGTCATCGACGTTCTGGAGGTGGCCAACGCGCAGTTGCTGGAGATGCGCTCTTACGAGGCGCTGTTGGATGCCGAACTGCCGGGCATGTACGACGCGGTCGAAGCCGCTCGGCGCGCGTGGTCAATATGGGCGCCACGCCGCTACGCCAACCTCGCGCGGCGGCTTTACACGATGGTTGCGGAGGTCACCGAACTGACCGGCAAGGTGGAGAATGCGCTGCAGGTTACCGGCGATGTGTATTTGGCCCGGATTTATACGGCGGCGTTGGATGTGTTTCGCGTTCGTGCGACGAGTGCGTCGGTGGATCGGAAGCTCGCGACCATCCGGGAGACGTATACGGCGCTGAATGACGAGGCGTCGGGGCGCCGAGGCGAATGGTTGGAGGTGGCGATTCTGGTGTTGATATTGATGGAGCTGGTTCTGCCGTTTTTAAGGGGGTAAGATACATGGCTACCTGCCCGCCCGGTCGTATTGCGCAAAATCAAAGATCTCGCGCGACTGCCAGCGATTAGGGTAGGTTTCTGACTTTCCAAGGGTTAGCTACGCCTCACGCGCTGACCTGGAGTGCCACATACGGTCTCGGAAAACTCGCCGAATGCACACCGTTCGGCGAAAATATCCAACCCCGCGTCCTCCTTAGGAGATAGCTATGTCCGATACGCAATGGAAGGTGGGAAGCACGCGGCCGACCTCCTACGGCGCGGCACAGCGGTACGGCTATGGCTTCGCTATTCAGAATTTCCGAGGTGCTCCGCTCTTGAACATCACCTTCGCGACTAAGGAAGAGAGCCAGCGAGCCGAAACCGCTATCCGCAAAGCCACTGAGGATGCCGTGGATATTGTCGGCCACAATGGAAGTTGATTTGCGCGGTGCCTGCACGCGAACCGCGACGCGCTCACACGTCAGGACAGTCGGCAATGCCGGGTTCCTTTGTCAGTTACACCGCCCCCGACGAGCCCTGGGCTGAATGGATCGCCTGGGCGTTGGAGGAGGCCGGGTTCTCGACGGTTCTTCAAAAATTGGATTTTGCCGCCGGCACCAATTTCGTGCTTGAGATGCACAAGGCCGCGGCTCAGGCCAAGTGCACTGTCGCCGTGCTGTCGCCGGACTATCTTGCATCGTCGAGGTTCGGCGCGGCGGAATGGGCGGCAGCTTTCGCAGGCGACCCTGACGGCCAAATGCGCCGCTTGATCCCCGTGAGGGTCAGAGACTGCAACCTAGGCGGCCTGCTAAAACCGATCGTCTACATCGATCTGGTTGGACTCGGCGAGGCCGAAGCCAAACAATGCCTCCTCGCGGATTTAGCGGGTACCCGGCGGAAACCTGCTCAGCGGCCGAGCTTCCCTGGCGCGGCCGGCTCATTCCGTCCCTTTCCCGGCAAAGCGCAGGTGAGTCAGTCTTCGAGGACGGGTACACGCTTTATGCCCAGGATTCGGAGCGCGATCACTGACATCGACCGGCGTCGGTTCTCCAAAGCAGCTTTCGAATCAATCCATCGATGGTTCGAAGAATCGTTAGCAGAACTCACTCGACAGAATCAGGGCGTAGAATTCGATCTCACGCCCGTCGACGCTACGAAATTTGCTGCCGAGATATTTGTCGGCGGCGAGAGCCGAGCGTGCTGCAAGATCTGGATCGGTGGAATGATGGCTGGCGATGACATCGCCTACGCCGAAGGGCAGGCCGCGCTGGGATCGAATAGTTTAAACGAAAGTCTGTATGTGAGGGAGGTCGACGGCGAGCTTGTCTTAAGTTCGCTTATGGGCGGGGCTTTCGGGCGGGCGGCCGAGGGCCTCGATCTCCACCGTCTCAGTCCCGAGCAAGCAGCAGAGTATCTCTGGCGACGGTTCGTCTGGGGTTTGGAACGGTAGGTCTTGAAGATTGAGCCAAATGTAAAAATGTCGAGGTTCGCGAAGCACCAGTCGGGTGATCTGTTTATTTGCTTCGACTATGAGGCAGCTTGCCTCGCCATGAAGGGCGTCGATCCAGAGATGGACGGTGATGCACTCGCCCTGCTTTTGGGGCCGCAGCTTCCGCCCGAGATGGGCAGTGGGCCAAGGATCACTGGCGAGCCAGCAAGCAGCGTCTTGGCTCTCGGCAACAACTTTGTTCTTCGCCTTCCTGATGAACCTGGGGGATGGATCAGGCAAACACCGCCCAGCGAGGCCACCTGCGTTCTTCTGTTGAATGACCAGGCTTACATCCGGGCGAATTTCGGTCGCAGGCCCGGAGAGGTCGCAATGTGTTGGGTCGAAGCAGCGACGGGTGTCTTGCGCTACCGCCTCCCTCGCGGCGACGCGGCGTATGCCGTCGATTGGGAGATCGTGATGGAAAGTCCGTTGATTTCGGAGCACCTCATCTTTCGCGCCCCGAAGGCGTAATACCAAGGCTCCGAGACTGCAACTCTTGCGGCCGCGGATCGCGAGATAGACGGAAGGGGAGCGATCCCGCTTCCCCGTGGGGTTTTGGGCGAACAGCCAAGCCTCTCTGTGGTTCTTCGTGTTCTCCGTGTTGAATGCTTGCGGCAGAGCGGCTGGCTCAAGCCAGCCATGCTCATCCGAGGCCTACGCAGAGCCGAGCTCGCGTTCGGGACGCTGCGTGCGACGGTTCGGACGAATTTGCTTTCCCCTTTTCGCAGGGACCGCGCTGCGCTCCTCACAAGAAAATGGTGGGCTGGTGCGATTCGCCCTCGGTCGCCACGGCCCGCTGCGCGGGCCTCGCGATGACGTTGGGTCGCCGACGCGGCTTAGTATTAGTCCATCGCCCCGCGCCCGCGGCGACGGGCCAGAGGCACTCCGCGCGCCGACATACCAATCGTAGCGATCCACCGTCGGATCGCAGTGGCCGGGGACCCAGACGCACCTTCTGCCCCAGCTTCAGCGCGGCCGCTTCACTCGGAACTTCCAACTTGCCATGCTCGTCCCAGGCGCTGACATACTTTTCGTCCGGCCGCTGCCAGGAGCGCCGCTGTTTCGTCCTTTGCCGTTATGCCCTAGCCACGGAAACCAGCACGGCCCGCGTCACCGTTGCCAGCACGTTGGTACCCGGCTGTAATCCATTGACGAACGCAAAGTTTGCGGGGTTCGTCGCGGTGATCATATCGACGCTGCCGTCGGGCAGACGGAACGTGACGGTGTGCGTATTCTGATCGACGCTCAAGATCTGCACGGTCAGTCTCGTCTGCGTGCCAAGAAGGCCAGCCGGCATCTGCCCGGCTCCCGCGCCGGCGGTGCCCACAGTGACCTCGACACCACTCACCGGTACTGTCGCGCCGGTCACCAGGAAATCTATCCGGTCACGATAGGATAGCCGCACCGTATCTCCAGCCTTGATCTGTGCGAGGTTCTGCACCTCCGGCGGCACGTCGAACGTTGCGATACCGCCGTCCTGCCCGCGTAGAATAATTTGACGGTTGACCTGGTCGACGCCGACGACGGTCGCACTCGCCTCATTCGCGGCCGACACGCTGGTCTGCGCACCTGTCGGCGTCGGCGGTGGTACACAGCCTGATAGCGGACCTGTCGCGAGAAGCGCCGCCAATACCAAGCCGACCATCCGTGGACGAAGCTGCATGACGTTCCTCCCCATTTTGCACGCTGAGCCGCTATTGCGCAGCACTCAGTAAGGCTTCCTCACCCGATCGCTGGACAGCGTTATGCCCAAGTTCAGTCATCCGGCGGATGACTTCGGTCGCGCCGCCCATACGTTTTCCCGAGACAGGCTTCGTCAGGCAATCACCATCTCGTCGAGTCTGTGGTTGACGATCCAGTTCGCCCGCGGCCTCACGTCGCAGGACTATGGCGAATGCGGCCAGGTTTGTCCATTGTAGCACGCGATACCGCAGCGCGTGGCGTTGGTCTGTTCGGTGCCGCCAATTCTGTTTTTTGCTCTCGGTTCTCGCAAGGACAATATAATGGGCGCGCGATGCGCATGTTGGTTAAGTGCGGTTCGCCCTGGGTCGCCACGGCCCTCTACGCGGGCTTCACGATGACGTTGGGGGTGCTTCGGTTGCGAGCTCTCACACGAGATTGCTTCGTCGCGCTATGCGCTTCTCGCGATGACACGAGACGCACCCTTTTCAGCCGCCATCAGTACATCGCGCCGCGCGCGGCGACCGGCCAGAGGCACTCCACGCGTCCGTTCCGCACGCCGACATACCAATCGTAGCGGTCCACCGTTGGATCGCAGTGTCCGGGCACGAGGCGCACCTTCTCTCCCAGCTTCAGCGCGGCCGTTTCACTCGGAACTTCCAACTTGCCATGTTCGTCCGAGGCGCTGACGTATTTGATGTCCGGTCGCGCCCACAGCGTCGGCATGCCACTTTCGATCGATACCGCCTTGTGTCCGGCATCCAGCACGGCCAGGCCGGGACGCGCGGTGCTCATGACCGTCGCGAGCACGAACAATGAGTGGCGGAAGGTGCTGACAGGCTTGCCGGCCTCATCGAGGTTGCGGGCGTAGTCGGCGTCCATGAAGACGTAGCTGCCGGCCTGAATCTCATTGTAAACGCCGGAGGCGAACTCGAACACGAAGGTCCCCGTCCCTGCCCCGCCGACGATCGGGCATTCCAGACCCTGCTGGCGCAGTTGCTCGACGGTGCGGCGGGAGCCGTCCACCGCGAAGTCGATCATCTTGCGGCGCTCCTCGACTGTGCGCTTGTGCTGCGCGCTGCCGTGATAGGCTTGGAGGCCACCGAAGCTCAGGTGGCGGGACTCGGCGATACGCTGCGCCAGCGCGACGGCCTCAGGGCCGGGCGAGACGCCGCAGCGGCCGGCGCCGACGTCGATCTCCACGAGGACCGGAAGGCGGATGCCGCCGTGGGCCGCCGCATCCTCCAGCATCACGACCTGGGCCGCGTCGTCGGCGCAGACCGCGATGCGGCCGAGCCGGGCCAGGGCGACGAGGCGGGCGAGCTTGCCGGCGCCTACGACTTCGTTGCTGACGAGGATGTCGGGGATGCCGCCCCAGGCAAGTGCCTCGGCTTCACCGACCTTCTGCACGCACTGGCCAATGGCGCCGCGGGCCATCTGGAGGCGGGCGATGACGGGCGATTTGTGGGTCTTGGCGTGGGCGCGGAGCTTGGCGCCGGTGGGGGCGAGCAGCGCGGCCATGCGGTCGAGATTGTATTCGAAGGCGTCGAGGTCGATGAGCAGGGCGGGCGTGTCGATTTCGTCTTCGCGCATGCCGGGCTGGGCGGGCGGTGCTTGCAGCATGGTTCAGTTCCCTGGTTGTGGCGGCATGCTGGCGGGCTGCGTCTTGTCGGGCAAGCGCACGGGACGAGTCTCCGGCACTGTGAGGGCGAGCACCGCCAGGGCGGCCACGGCGACGCCGACGAGTGCCAGCGTAGCGATCTCCGTGCCGGCCTGATCCGCCAGCCAGCCGGCCGCGAAGGTGCTGATCGTTGCGCCGATGCCCGAGGCGAGGGCCAGCGAGTTGATGGCCAGGTTCATGAAGGCGGTGCGGCGGGTCATGTCGGCTGCGATCAGGGAAATCATGATGCCCAGGACGGCGCCGCTGATGCCGTCGCAGGCCTGGGCCAGCAGCAATCCCGCCGGACCTGGGACGAGCGCGAGGAGCACTCCCTTCACGGGGAGCGCACCGAACCCGAGGAGCAGGATCGGGCGGCGGCCGTGGGTCTCGGCCGCGCGCCCCAGTGTCGGGGAGATGGCGGCGACGACGAGCTGCGAGACGATGATGGCGGCGGAGACCATCAGCCCGGCGTCGTGGCCGCGCTTTGCCAGGGCATTCACGGCGAGCGGCAGCATGCCCGCGTTGGCGAGGGCAAAGAGCAGGACGGAAATGGCGAAGGTGTGGAGGTGCCGCTGGAGGTAGATGTCCCACAAACGGTGGCCGGCCTTGCGCCTCTGTTTGGGGTGCAGCATCGCCGGATGGGTCGGCGCGATGGGGGCTGAGGGCGCGATCCAGCGCAGCACCCAGACGGCGGGGATGGAGGCGGCGGCGACGACGAGGAAGGCGGTGCGGCTGTTGGCGGCGGAGGCGACCGCGCCGAGCACCAGGGCGGCGCTGGCGCTGCCGAGCGATTGCCAGCGGGTGTTGCCTCCGAGGGAGGCGCTGAAGCGGGTCGGTCCGAAGGCGGCGAGGGTGACGGCGGCGATGGCCGGGGTGATGACGGTGGCGGCGGCGGAATGCAGCAGCTCGGCGCCCATGACCGGGACGAAGCCGGTGGCGAAGCAGAAGGCGGCGGCGCTAACGCCGGTCAGGAGGGTGCCGGCGGCGAGGATGGCTCGTTTTTGTGCGACGAAGTCCACCAGGGCGCCGCCGGGGAGTTGGAGGGCCAAGGCGCCGATGGTGCCGATGCTGAGGGCGAGGCCGGTGTCGGTCTGGTTCCAGCCGGCGCCGATGAGCGCGAGATTGACGAACGGGCCAAATCCCGTCTGCATCGCGGCGATCATGAAGTTGTAGGCCGAGAGGCCGCAGACCGCCTTGTTCATTGCCGGCATCGAGATTCCTCCCACGCGTAGGAGATAGCATGCCCGTTCGTCACGTTGTCGTCCTGATGCTTGAGAACCGCTCGTTCGATTGCATGCTGGGACTGCTGTATCCGAGCGGCCCGGGGTTCGATGGGCTGACGGGGGCGGAGGAGAACGTCTGGCACCAGGCTGGGGGCGGGACGGAGGCGATCCAGGTGTGGCGCGATCCGACGCTGAGTCCGACGGCGCTGACGGTGCCCGATCCGGATCCGGGCGAGCTGTTCACCGACATCCACATGCAGATCCATGGGCTGGCGGGGAATGGCGGGCCGACGATGGGCGGGTTCGTGGACAACTACATGCGGCAGCCTCCGACATCGCCGGCGCCGGATCCGTATGCGGTGATGCACTATTTTTCGCCGGAGCAGGTGCCGGTGATCAGCCAGTTGGGGCGGGCGTATGCGGTGTCGGACCGGTGGTTCGCGTCAGCGCCGTGTCAGACCTGGCCGAACCGGTTCTTTGCGCATTGTGCGACAGCGGGCGGTTACGTGAATAACGACCCGACGCATTTTCCGTACACGATGGAGACGGTGTTCAACCGGTTATCCGGGGTGAACGCGAGCTGGCGGATTTATTTCCACGACATTCCGCAGGCCGCGACACTGAGCCGGCTGTGGGGCGATCTGCTGTCCAACTTCCGGTGGTTCCAGGATTTCGCGGGCGATGCGGCGAAGGGGGATTTGCCGGCGTATACGTTCATCGAGCCTCGGTATTTCGCAGATACGGTGTCGGGTGCGGTTCCGAACGATGAGCATCCGCCGCACAACGTGGCGGATGGCGAGGCTCTGATTGCGGCGGTGTATAACGCGTTGCGCAGCGGGCCGGCATGGACCGAAACGCTGTTCATTATCACGTATGACGAGCATGGCGGGTGCTACGATCACGTGGTGCCTCCGCCGGCGACGCCACCGGGTGGTCCGTATTCGGACGGGTTTCAGTTCGCCTATTACGGGGTGCGCGTGCCGGCGGTGATTGTGTCGCCGTATGTGGCACCGGGCAGCGTCATTCGGGCGTCGGGGCTGACGCCGTTTGATCACACGTCGATCAGTGCGACGCTGCGCGGGCTGTTTGGGTTCCAGCCGCTGACTGCGCGCGATGCGGCCGCGCCTAGCTTGCTGTCGGCGCTATGGGCGGAGCCGGAGAATCTGGGCCCGGTGTCAATTACTGCGCCGGCCGTGACGCCGGCTCCGCAGCAGGTGGCTCGTGCGGCGGCTGTTCCGCCGAATGATTTGCAGCGGAGTTTGAGTACGGCGGCGATGCATCTGCCGACGGCTGGTGCGGATGTCGGCGCGCATATCCAGCGGCTGCTGTCGGTGCCGGATGCGCAGGCGAGTCATGCCACGGTTGGTGCCGCAGCATCGGATGTCCAGGCGCATATGCACGCATTTCTAGGGCGGTAGACTCTTGATTTGAGACGGCGATCCACTTTGGCGATCGCGGTCTTCAGTGGGCTTTGTAGCCCTGCCACAGCCACTCCAGCGCATAGGGCAGGGTTTGCGCGACGGTCGGGCGGTCCACATGGCCGGCGTTGCGCGCGAAGACGAACTGGTAGTGGTAGCCCTTGGCGGCGAGCACGCGCGCCACGCTCTCATTGGCCAGAACCCAGTCGTGCATGCCGTCGGGCATGATTGCCGCCGGGTAAAACAGGTCATGGTCGCCGGTATCGTACCAGAAGCGGATGGGTTTCGTCGGGCTGTTGGGAATGAGCGGCGCGCCGGGCTGTGCATCGGTCGGGGTCACGGCGTTGACGGTGACGCTGAGGTTCGGAACGGCGGGGCCCGGCCAGGGGTCGTGATATTCCCATGCGCCGCCGGGGAGCGCCGTATCGTGCGGCCATTGCTGGTTCACCATGGTCGGTGAGTAAGCAAGAACGCGGTGATACAGTTCCGGATGGAACCAGGCCATGGTGAAGGCCGCCGCGCCGCTGGAACTTATGCCCATCGTCGCGCGGCCGTCCGGGTCCTTGGTCAGTTTGACGTTGGCGTTCTTTTCCACGAGCGGCAGGACCTCGGTTTCCACCCATTCGGCGTAGGCGCCGGAGACGGTGTCGTACTCGCGGCCCCGTTCGCTGCCGGGGGCGTCCTGCCCGCCGGCGGCGATACCGATGGCGATCATTCGCGGCAGGCGATGCTGCTGGATCAGGTTGTCAAGCACGGTGAACAGGTCGCGGCCGGGATAGGAACCGGCGGCGCTGCCGTCACCGAAAACGATGAAGGGAGCGTCAGTGCCGGGGACATATTGCGCGGGGACATAGACGTCGATCGTGCGTTTCCAGGCGCCGGGATGGCTTGTGGTGACGATCAGGTTCGATGGATCGCCCGGGGCGGTGTGCGAGGCGTAGATCGATCCGTTGCGGCAGCCCGGCGGATCGTCGCGGATCATCCCGGGTTTGTAGATCACGCTGTCGTCCGACGACATGGTGAAGGAATGGATCGAACCGTGCGGGATGTTGGGCTGCGCGACGGTCTCGGGTGCTGGCTTGTGGGTCGGGCCGATGATGAAGTTGCCCTCGGCCGCGGCGGGGGGAAGCGTACCGTCCGGCAGTTCCGTGGCGTGGGGATAGAGCGGATTGGTGGGATCGCGGGTCGGCGGGGCGGTTTTTAGATCCATGCCGGACGTGTCGATAAAGAATGGCGCGGCACGATCGGTGGTGTTGGCGCCTGGCGGTACGGTGGCATTGCCGCCGACGCAGGCAGTTTGTGCGAAAGCGGAGGGTGACGCAAGCAGCGTCATGGCGATTATCGCTGATGCAGGCTTCATCGTGGGACGCTCCCTTGCCGCGGGTTGCGTCCCGCTTCGCGGACGATAGGCGCGCTGCGCTGCGTGCGTCAAAGCGGGCCGGCAGGTGCGGTGGGTAGCGAAGAAGTTATTTAACACGGAGTTCACAGAGGACACACGGAGGCCGCGGAGAGCGATCGCGCGTGCGCATAATCCTGATTGCACCCGTCCTTTCACGCAAGCTGGTATAAGTCAGGCGTCAATGGAAGGAGACGTTTGCGATGAATAATCTTGCACTCCGCCGTGAGATTTTGCTGGCGCCGCTTGCTGCCTCATTTGGTCTTGCGATTGCGGAGCAGGCGTCGGCGAGTCCGTTGAATCCTGCGGAGACGATCATTCGTCTGCCTGCGCAGCTGCAATGGCGATCAAATACTGCGTTCTCGGAGCCGAGCGTGGATAACTGTCTGCTCAGCGGCGATCCGAACCATGCCGGCCTATATTATACGCTCGTGCGCTGGTGGCCGGGGTTCATGAGCGCCCCGCATCACTATTCGACGGACCGGTTGTGCGTTGTCGTCTCGGGGACATGGTGGTGCAACAGCGGCGCGGATTTCGATCCGGCCGCGTGCGTTCCCGCGGTCGCCGGAAGCTTCGTCCATCGGGTGGCGGGGACGCCGCATTATGACGGGGTGATCCGTGGCGCAAAGGAGCCGGCCGTTATCGCCATCTGCGGTGTCGGGCCAGTCAATTTTGTCCTGATCGACGCGTCGCGACCATCCGTGCGGCGAGTTTGAGCCGAGTGGAGCAAGCCGTCGGGGCGGGTGATCGAAAACGAGAGGTGGAGCGTGAGAAGGCCGAGCGCCTGGCCCTCGCGGCGGAACAGGAAGACGGGGTCGTTGCCGGTGGCCGCGAGCCATTCGAGTCGGTGGGCTGCGTCATCGATGCCGATCGGATAGCCGAGCTCCGCCAGAAGCGCGCTTACCTCGGCTGCGTCACCGGTTGTCGCGGCGGCGATGGTCACGCTGTCACCATCGATATCCGTCAGCGATGCGGATTACGCCAATCACCGAACTATGCTGATTGTCTGCTTCGGGTGAAACCGAATCCCTCCAAGCCATGCGCTGCCTCTCCTTCAGGCGTGATGGTCATTGCCACGGCCTCGGCATCAACTCGGCGGGACACTTCAGCAAAGCTGAGGCGGGCGGAGGCGAAGGGATAAGTTCATGCCGGTCAAGGTCAATGCGATTGATCATCTCGTGATCAACGTGTCCGACGTCGCACGGTCGGCCGAATGGTACCGCACCATCCTGGGCATGGAGATCAAGAGGTTCGACCCCGGTCACGGCAGAGCACCGCGCATCGCGGTGGTTTTCGGTAATCAGAAAATCAATCTGCGGCCGAAGGATGCCGACACGGCCGAGTGGTTTACCGCTGACCATGTGACCGCCGGCAGCGACGATCTTTGCTTCCTGACCTCCTCCACGCCCGAACAGGTGGTTGCGCATTTGAAGGCGAATGGCGTCGCGATCGAAGACGGCCCAGGCAAAAGGCCGGGTGCGCGGGGCACGCTGCGATCGGTCTATTGCCGCGATCCCGACGGCAGCCTGATCGAGATTTCGTCCTATGAGGAAGGGGCTATCTGACGCGTTCCGGCTGCGGCTGGGCATCCCTGGGGCGTCAGACGACGATCCCGGTCCGGGAGTGCCGGCGAGTAATGTCGCGAGCACCCTTCGTGCAGCGGGATGCGCAGATCATTACGATCGCTGGCGCTTGTGCGGGCAGCCACTCTTCGGGCGGGAATTCGTCCATGTTGGCCGGACATTTGCCGCCGTTTATCGGCGAGTTTCCGACGTTCGCTCCATCTGATTTCGCGATCACGGACCTAAGCGCGATCGCCTCCATCATATCCAGCTTCGAAATGGGACCCGACGCTTTCCTGTCCGATGCGCCGAGCGTGGCGCCAGAACCGGCGTCTCTGCTGTTGATTGGCTCTGGCCTGCTCGGTCTGTCCGTAATTGCGCTGCGCAAGACCGCCGATGAGAGGCCGGGAAGGCCGATGACATCGCGCGGCTTCGTGGATTCGGTGTATGCCGTCAGCGTGTTTTTGCTCGCGCTAACAAGAGGAAGCCAAGCGCTGAACCCAGCAGCAAAACAGATGCGGGTTCCGGCACGCGCAGGTCCATGACCGCCGTGGCACCATTCACCCAATTGTACTGGGAGCTGGGGTCACTCGAATCGAGCATGGTTTGGATCGCCCCGGGCCCCATGGTCGGTATTGTCAGGAACTCCTCGAGCACTGTGTATGGCGAGACTGGTGTCACGAAGAAACCGCCTTCGCCTGAAGATGGCTCGAACAACTCTGTGAAATGCCCGATGCTGCGTATTCCGGTGGTCGGGTTTAATTGGAAACTCGAGGAGATCAGCGAGCCCATGGCAAGCGTGATATCGCCGGTCGTGCCGTTGGCGAAGCCAACGCCGGAAGCGGTCGCACTCAGCACACCGTCGTTATTCCCGGGATCCGCCATCAGCGACATGGTGAGGCTGTGATAGTCGTATATGTTCGGCGCGCCCACCTGCTCGACCTCCGCTGTCATCTTCACGTACAGGCCATAGGAACCCGGCGCACCCTCCGGGCCGTTAAGTCCGGCCGGCACAAAACGGGCACCGCTACCGAGCGAGAACTGTTGCACCTGCTCGTAGAAATCCACCTCAAAAATCCGCCCGGGATGAGCGACCGTTGGGGGGCCGGCGGGGCCGAGCGACCACAAATAGTGTCCCCCATAGATCGTGTCGGCCGTGAACGCCGAGCCGGCGCCGGCCAACGGTGGTGACGCGCCGGCCGGGTCCCAGGTAAATGCCACGCCGGCGCTCGCCGTGGCCGGTAACGCGCTGATCGCCAGCGTGACGCCCAGGACCACGCAGCTCGCGAGATGCCTGTTTGGCTCAGCCTGATGCTTGCTCATCACTTCCCCCTCGTTCGTGGGCCGTGTCTTGGTTCCGGTTGTGCGTCCGCAGGCGGCTAAATTTCACGCGGTTCACCGCTAAAGCTTGCTAAAACCGCCCGGATCAATCGCTTGCGAAAAAGCAAATGTCCGAGCACACTCTGCCGGCCCTCACGTAGCGGCAGGTTACAGCAGGTCATCGCGGGACGGCCGCCGCCAGCCCAGGAGGAGGCATGGACACGCGCGTCGCCGGCGAAACGCTGGCGTTCGAAGGCTGGCACTTCGACAGGCGAACGCGTGTTTTGTCCCGCGAGAATGCGACTGAAGCTGGCAAGCCGATCCCGGTCGGTTCGCGCGCCCTCGACATTCTCGCCTTGCTGCTCGAGCGCCCCGGCATGCTGGTTTCCAAGGACGCGATCATGGACGCGGTGTGGCCCGACGTTGCGGTGGAGCCGAACAACTTGACAGTGCAGATCGCAGCCCTGCGCCGCGTTCTCGACGAAGGCCGTCCAGGGGGAAGCTGCATCCAGACAGCCCTCGGACGGGGTTATCAATTCGTTCTTCCTGTCACTCAGGCGACGGAAGCAGCTTCCACGTCGCCGCGTCTCTCGATCGTTGTGCTGCCGTTCGAGAACCTGGACGGCAACGCGGATGATGATTACCTCTCGGACGCCGTCACGGAGGACCTGACAACCAACCTCTCGCGCTTGCCCGGAGCCCTGGTGATCGCTCGGACATCGGCTGCCGTTTACAGAGGCAAATCAGTCGATATCCGGCAGGTCGGTCAGGAACTCGGCGTGCGCTACGTGATTGAGGGCAGCACGCGAAGGATAGGACACACCTTGCGTGTCAGCGCCCAGTTGGTTTCTGCCGTAACGGGAATGCATCTCTGGGCCGATCGCTTCGATCAGGATGTCCGGGATCTCTCCACCGGTCAGGATGAGATTGCAAATCGGCTTAGCGCCGAACTAGGTGCACAGGTCATCGAAATCGAGAGCGCCCGCAGCGTTCGGGAACGCCCAACTGACCCTGATGCGTTCGACTTCTTTCTCCGCGCCCGGTACGCATTCAAGACCCAATCCACGCAATCGATAGCTTTGTACGAACAGGCTTTACGATTGGATCCTTCATCAGCCAGGATCATGATCCTGCTCGCTCGTGAGCTGATTAACCGATACGTCCATACCGATCACCCCGAGCGGGAGAACCCGGATCTGATAGACCGAGCGTCCGCCCTGATTTCCGCTGCGGCGACGATTGAGCCGAATACGGAGCATGTGGTTTTTGCCCAGGGATTTCTGCTGCGGGCGCAGGCGCGGTTCGGAGAAGCGATCGCGTTGCTGCAACGACTTGTTGAGCGGGCACCGAACAACTGCAATGCGTTCCGGCAACTGGGCATTTCCAAGCTGGCAAGAGGTTTGCCCGCCGACGTGCTGCCCTTCCTTTATCGGTCCATTCGCCTAGACCCGCTATCGCCCAACCACCGGTTCAGTTGCCATTTTATTGGCCAGGCCTTGGCATTGCTCGGGCGCGATACAGAGTCCATTGAATGGCAGCAGCGGGCACTGGCAGCGACGGTGGAAGTCAGCCCAGCGTGGCGTGCGAGATGCCAACTGTTCATGGCCAGTGCCTATGGGACCATTGGCCTAGCGACGGAGGCGCAACACGCTGTCTCGGAAGCGAATCGTCTCTGGCCATACGCGACCGTTCGCAGTTTTGCGCCAGGCCCCAAACCGATGCGAGATCCCACGCCCGCTTTCCTGGTGCAGATGGACCATGTTCAGGAGCGCCTGCAAATCGCCGGACTGCGCGACCACGTGGACGAGGTTGCGGAGTTCGGCGTGCCTGCCACGAATGCGTTGCATGAGGACCTTGTCGGATACACTCCGACTTCTGTTCCCGGTGCCCTGACGATCCGAACAAAGGAAGTGGTGGATCTCATCGAGCGGCAAGAGCCGCTTCTTATCGATGTCTGCCTGACAACCTGGGGGCGGTCCATACCGGGCGCGATCGGCCTGCGGGGTTCGGGCCATGCGACCGGCTTTACGGATGGCCTGCTCAAACGGCTTGAGCGAACAATTCACAATCTGGCCCGCGGCGATCAGTGGGCGCCTATCGTTGTTTTCTGTATGAATGCGGAGCGCTTCAGCGGCTATAATCTTGTGCTGCGTCTTGTGACGATGGGTTACAGGCAGGTCTATTGGTATCGAGGTGGGCTCGAGGCTTGGTTGGTGGACGGCTTGCCGGAGAGCAATCTGGTCGAAGATTGGCCGTTCCGATGACTTTAAGCTCAGAGCGCGATTGACGCTTCATTGGCTGTTCTGCCCTGAAGCGATCTTTCGATGTCGAAGACTTCTCGAGCTCGCTATTGGAATTTCGCGCCGCTGTGTGAAATCCTTCAGTGACCTGTCCTTCCGTGCTAAGCGAAACAAGCAGTGCACATCAGGGAGGATGGCAAAATGTCGGTTATCCAAGTGGGTCTGGTTGATACGACCGGCGCAATCGACCCTGAACTGATGCAATCCGTCGCGGCGGCTCTCAATATTCAAGTCACACGTGACGTGCCGCAGTTCTGGCCAGTTCAGGCGACCGTGCAGTATCTGTCCAGCGCGAAGAAGATTCCCGCCGGTGTGTGGCCGGTGAAGCTGGTGAAGTCATTGCCGCCAGGCGAAGGTGGCTTTCATCTCGACAAGCACAATCAGCCCTATGCCGAGGTGATTGCGACTCCGAACGACGACAGACTGGTCGATCGACGCGAGCCACGAGACGCTCGAGATGCTGGTGGATCCGGCCGGCAACCGGATGCATTCTTCGAATGCGATCGGGATTGCCGGGAAGACGGTCGAGGACACGACGGGGCAGTTCAACTACCTGGTCGAAGCCTGCGATCCGTGTGAGGCGAACCGGTACGGGTACGAGATCCAGGGCGTGCTGGTCTCAGACTTCATCACGCCTCATTTCTATGACCCGATGGCAGTCTCGGGCACGCGCTACAGCTTCACCGGAGCGTTGACGAAGCCGCGCCAGATCCTGCCCGGCGGCTACATCTCATTCGTTAATCAGGAGAGCGACGAGTGGGAGCAGATTCTGTTCCTCGGTTCGACGCCGGAGCTGAAGACACTGGGCCCGGCGAGCGGTGTGAAGCGGAGCCTGCGCGAGTGGATCGATGGCGATATGGAGAAGAGACATGGTGAGGTGCTGAACCAATTCGTCCGTCACACCGAGCCGAAGCGGGCGCATGAGCTGCGAGAGCGGCGGCGGCGGCTCGATGAAGTCGCGATGGTCCGGGCGAAGCATTACGAGCATTCCGGGCGCTGAGTGAGCACGGGGGCCATGCCGACGGCGCGGCCCCTCAGCTTCCGCGGCGAGGCGTCCCCACGACTACGCAACCTTTCATTCTCGTGGCAGGGTCGGCATTAGCCTCCAACTCCTGGGGGTGGAGGAAACATGTCCGCCCGCGCGCCCCGGCGTATCCGTGCCTCTGCGCTCCGTCTGCCAGTATGGTCGTTCCGTGCTTCTGTCCCGGCGACCGTAGCGTCTTTGCCGCGTCGCCAGGGTACGGCGTTTCTCAGTCTGTTTTTCATCCCGGCGATGGCGCAGGCGATCCTGCTGACCGTGGTCCCGCTTGAGGCGTTCAAGCTGCTTGGGAATGCGCGGGCAGTGACAATGCTATACGTCGTAGCCGGGCTGATGGCCGTTGCAGGACGGTTCAGTATTCCGTTCCTGGTCCGGCTGATCAGACGGCGCTTTGTTTTCACCGTGGGTGCGACATCGCTCGCGGCCAGCAGCTCATTGATGGCGGCGGACCGAGTGCCGATGCTCGCAGTCGGCATCGCCTTGAGCACCTTTGCCTTCGCCTGCCTTGAGATTACCAGCCAGCTTTATCTGCTCGACCATGTGTCCCGCAATTCGCTGCGGCATTTCGAGCCGATGCGCATTTTCGTCAGCGCAGGGCCTTGGACACTCGGCCCATGGCTGGGTGTGTATCTGCAGCAGAAGGTGGGCTTTGCCGCACCTTTCGTGATCGCCGGATCGGCCGCGGTGTGTGTGCTGGCGCTGTTCTGGTGGCTGCGGCTGGGCGAGAACGCGATGCTGACGGGAATGCGGCATGCACCGTTGAACCCTGTCCGTTATCTGCGGCGATTTTTCATACAACCGCGATTGCGACTTGCGTGGGTGCTGAGTGCGGGGCGCTCTTCCTGGTGGAACATGTTTTTCGTGTATGTGCCGATCTTTGCCGCGACGTCCGGTCTGGGCGCAGAGACCGGCGGTGCATTGGTGTCGATCGGAACCGGGTGGATGTGGCTGGTGCCATTGTGGGGATGGGCCGGGCGACGGTATGGGCTCAGACGGCTGCTGCAGTGCGGCTACGCAGCCGGAGGTGTGTTGAGTATCGCGGCTGCAGGTGCATTTGGCGTGCCGTGGCTGGGAGCAGTGCTGCTGTTGACGGCGGCATTCGGCGTCGAGATGCTCGATGGCGCCGGCAACTTGCTTTTCCTGCGTGCGGTGCATCCGTACGAACGCGCGGAGATGACCACCGTATTCGCCAGTTACCGCGACATCGCGCAGTTCGGACCACCAGCGGTTTGCGCGGTCCTGTTGTCGGTATTGACGTTACCGTGGGTGTTCGTCGCCGGAGGCGTGACGTTGCTCGGGTCTGCGATACTGTCCCGGCACGTGCCGCAGCGGTTGTGAGAGACCCCTGCCCCTGATTGCATGGCTGGCCCCGTACACGGCGCATACAGGCATACGGCGCATACAGGCCGCCAGAGCTCGCGCTTCAGCGGCACGATCGAGCAGGTTCAGGTCAACTACCTGGGGTTGCTATAAAGGTATACTCAATAGCCGAGCCACCTTATGCTGATTGCCCTAGAAACCGAAACGCAGGACACAGCCATGACCTATCCAGTTTGGGCCGCCATAGGCATCGCCATGGCATTGGCCGCGTTTCCACCGGGTGCGGTCACCTGCGCAAATGGTGTGTATCGCGCCGGGTGCGCGGGACCGAATGGTGCGGTTGTCGAGCGCAAGCCGTATGCGGCCCCGCCGGTTTATCATCGGCCGCCGACGACCGTCACGTGCGCGAAAGGTGTTTACCGCGCCGGGTGCGCGGGACCGAACGGGACGGCGGTGGTCCGTAAGCCACTATATTAGTCGGCCAGGCTGGCTCAATGCGCTTTGATCACTGCGCTCGAGTTGATCTCAACGCGTGAGGAACGGCGTTGTGCATGGCCTGCCGGCAGCCATGCTCTTCGCCGCGCATGACGGCGCCAAATGACTCGTTCGTGCCAAGCTCCGCGCGGGCGCAAAGCGCCGGTGGATGGGGGTACTTTGCTCTGTTCGGGATGCGAACTATCGGGGCACGGCCGGACGCTGTCCCAGATTGCATGGCTCCCCGCCTATGCGGCATACAGGCCGTCCGCTGCGGGCGTGGCGGAACTGGTAGACGCGCCGGACTCAAAATCCGGTTCTGGTGACAGAGTGTCGGTTCGAGTCCGACCGCCCGCACCATTGCGTTGGGAGCGGCCTGGGTCGGCACGCCGGCGTTGCGCGCCGGCTCGCGACGACAGTTCGGGCGTACGCGCTATTCAATCGTCCTTGTGCTGAGTGATCCGTCCGCGTGCTGCACGATGGCGGCGACTCGGGCCTCGGCCTCGGCGAGCTTGGCTTCGCAATGCTTGCGCAAGGCGGCGCCACGTTCGTAGGCGTTGATGGCGTCCTCCAACTTTTGCTGGCCGCCTTCCAACGAGCGAACGATCTGCTCGAGTTCGGCGAGCGCCTCTTCAAATGACAGAGCGCTGACGTCGGGCAACGGACGGGGTGCGGTATCGGGCATTGACTTTTCTCTTGGGGCTTACTTCTGGCGCCAGGGCAGGCGCTCGGCCTTCCAGCCGGACTGAGTGCCGCGGTGGCCGGCCGAGTCGGGCGGGCCTTCAAACCCGTCCGTGACGTTGAAGGTGTGGGCAAAGCCCGCGGCCTCGGCGGCCCTGGCGGCAGCCATGCTGCGGCCGCCGGTACGGCAGAGGAAATAGAGGTGCTGGTCGGGGGTGAAGCCGACCTCCTTCAACTGGTCGAGAAAGTGCGGGTTGGGTGCCATCGTCGGATAGGTCTGCCACTGGAGCAGGACCGCCTGTTTGCCGGCGTCGATCAGGTCTGGGATGCCGATGAGGCTCCATTCGGCATCGGTCCGGACATCGACCAACTGAGCCTTGGGGTCGGAGCGCAAGGCAGCCCAGGCCTGGGCGGGCGTGACGTTTTCGACCATGTTGAGCCTCCGATCAGCAATTCCGAGGATGCGATGACCCATCCATACCACGCCACGCGCTGGCAGGCAGACCTGGGGGAGGCGATTGGCCAGACGCCGCTGATCCGGCTGCGCCGGGCTTCGGAGGCGACAGGCTGCACGATCCTGGGCAAGGCCGAGTTCATGAACCCGGGCGGGTCGGTGAAGGACCGGGCGGGGCTGTACATCATCCAGGACGCCGAGAAGCGCGGCGCGTTGCGGCCGGGCGGGACGATCGTCGAGGGCACGGCGGGCAATACCGGGATCGGGCTGACGCTGGTGGGGAATGCGCGCGGCTACCGATCGGTGATCGTGATGCCGGAGACGCAGAGTCAGGAGAAGATCGACTTCCTGCGCATGATCGGCGCGGATCTGCGGCTGGTGCCGGCCAAGCCGTACCGCGATCCGGGGAACTACGTGCATGTGTCGCGGCGGATGGCCGAGGAGATGGCGGCCGCACAGGGCAACGTGATCTGGGCCAATCAGTTCGACAATCTGGCGAACCGGGAGGGCCACCGGATCAGCACGGGTCCGGAGATCTGGGAGCAGACGCAGGGCAAGGTGGACGCGTTCACCTGTGCCTGCGGCACGGGCGGCACGCTGGCCGGCGTCGCGATGTATTTGAAGGAAAAGAACCCGACGGTTCGGACCGTGCTGGCCGACCCGGAGGGAAGCAATCTCTATGAATGGAAGAAGGGGCTTGATCTGACGATCAAGGGAAGTTCGATCACCGAGGGAATCGGGCAGTCACGCGTGCCGGGCAACCTGGAAGGTGCGCCGGTCGACGATGCGGAGAAGATTCCCGATCCGGAGGCGCTGGAGCAGATCTACGACATACTGATCCATGAGGGGCTATCGGTCGGGACGTCGTCCGGGATCAACATCGCGGCGGCGATCCGTGTGGCGAAGGCGCTGGGGCCGGGGCACACGGTGGTGACGATCCTGTGCGACGGCGGGTCACGGTATCAATCGAAACTGTTCAACGTGGCGTTCCTGCGGGAGAAGAACCTGCCGGTGCCGCAGTGGATGGCGTGACGCTGATTTGAGACGGCGATTCACCCTCGGTGATTCGGGTTTATCGCTCGGCCTGGGTCTGTAGCCGCGACAGACCTCCCAATACGAGCAGTGTGGCGACAGCCAGAATCATGGTCAGTGCCGCAGCCTCAAACACGTCGCCGCGATCGGACAAAGCAAAGATGCCGACGGGCAGCGTGACCCAGCCGGGCGGATAGACCATGACCGTGGCGCCAAGCTCGCCCATCGACAGAGCGAAGCTCAGGCTGAAGGCGGCGATCAGATAGGGCAACAGCATGGGCAGCGTAACACGCCTCAGCCTGTAGAACGGCCGCGCCCCCAAACTGGCGGCCACCTGCTCTATTTCGGGCGGCAGGCGCGCGAGGCCGGCGGAGACATTGCCGAAAGTGAAGGCGCTGACCAGGACGAAATGCGCGGCGAGCACGATCAGGACCGTGCCGTTCAGCAGCACCGGTGGCCGGGAGAATGCGACCAGCAGACCGAGACCGACCGAGACGGAGGGAACCGCGGAGGGGACGAAGAACAGCACCTGAAGCAACTGCCGGGGCACGGCGGCGATGCCGCGCAAGGCGAGCGCCGCCCAAGTGCCGGCGATCAGCGCGGCACTGCCCGCCAGCAGCGCGGTGACCAGAGAAACGCGCAAAGCGTCTGCGACATCGCCGGTCATTGCGCGCGTGTAGTTGGCGAAGGTCAGCGCGGTCGGCAGCACGCCATTCCACTGCCCGGCCAGACTGGCCAGTATGATCATGCCGATGGGCGCGACATAGACCGCACCGAAGAGCAGCGCGAAGACGAGCCAGACCCCTGCCCTCGCCCCGCTACCCCAGACCAGCACGAGCGCCTCCGACCCGTCCGAGCACCGTGCGATAGAGGGCGTACAGCATCAGCGACAGCGCGACATTGACTACAGCGATGACGCAGGCGGTGGTGTAATCGAACTCCTGGATCGCCTTGTCGTAGATCAGCAGCGGCAGCGTAATGACGCCCTTGGCGCCGATGAAAAAGACGATGCCGAACTCGTTCACGGTGAGAAGCAGGCAGAGGCTGCCGCCGGCGAGGAGGGCAGGCATGGCCGCGGGAAGGATGATCTCGCGGATGATACGCCAGGGGCGGGCGCCAAGGCTGGCAGCCACCTCGATCTGCGCGGTCTCCATCTGACTGAAGGCGGCGAGCAACGGCCGCATGATGAATGGGGTGTAGACGGTAATTTCGGCGAGGATCACGCCGGCGGGGGAATAGAGGAAGTCGATCGGCGGAGCGGTGGCGCCGGTCGCCTGCATGACGGCGGCATTCAGAAGACCGGCGCTGCCATAGATGAAGGTGAAGGCCAGCGCGACGAGGAAGGTCGGCAGTGCGATGACGGTTTCGATCAGCCGGGAAACGAAGCGCGCACCGGGGAACGGCACGAAGGACAGCACCATCGCCAGGATAAAGCCAAGCACCAGGCAACCGGCTGTGGCGCAGACGGCAATCTGGATGGTGTGCCACAGCGCATTGGCGAAAAGCGCGCCGGTCAGCACGGATTCGTAAGAGGCAAAACTGGGGCCGGTCTTCGAGGCGAAGCTCTGTCCGGCGATCAGCGCCAGCGGGTAGAAGAACAGGGCGGCGAGCAAGAGTGCGGGCGGGACAATCCATGCGCCACCGAATGTGCGAGGCGGCGAGCGGACCGCGGCGCGCGGCAGCGCGATGGCGGCCTCAGTCATCCGGAATCAGCGTGGCATCGTCGGTGGCGAAGTACAGAGTGACCGGCGTGCCCGGTGCGGGCGGTTCGCGCAGCGGCGTGCACACCAATCGGGCCGGCTCGCCGGCAATCTCAACCCCGATGTTATGGAGATCGCCCTGCCATGTGATGTCCCGCACCACGGCGGAGACAGCGTTGTCGCGATCCTGCTGTTGGAAGGCGAGCGCATGCGGACGGACGCAGAGGCGCGCGATACCGGGAGGCCGGCCGTGCGGGATGCGAGCGCGTACGCGGTGCTCGCCCAGGCGCACGACGGCGGTGCCGCCCGACTCCGTTTCAATCGTAACTGGAAGCAGGTTGGCGCGGCCGAGGAACTCGGCGGCGAAGCGATTGGGCGGTTCGTGATACAGCCGATGGGATGGGCCGGAGGCGACCAGCTTGCCGGCGCGCATGATGGCGATGCGGTCGGCCAAGGTCAGTGCCTCGATCTGGTCGTGCGTGACATACAGCACGGTCAGATGCGGCAGGTCGCGATGCAGCCGGGCCAGCTCGTCGAGCATGGATCGGCGGATCTGGGCGTCGAGCGCGGAGAGCGGTTCGTCGAGAAGAAGCACACGGGGGCGGATCGCAAGCGCGCGGGCAATGGCGACCCGCTGTTGCTGACCGCCGGAGAGCTGGCGCGGGTAGCGCTGAGCGAAATCGGTCATGCCGACCATGCGCAGGGATTCGCGCACCTGGGTATCGATCAGGGTACGGTCGGCGCCTCGGGCGCGCAGGCCGAATGCGACGTTTTCATCGACACGCATGTGCGGAAACAGCGCGTAGTTCTGCACCACCATGCCGATGTCGCGCGCGTGGGGCGGCAAGTCCGTCACGTCCTTCTCGCCGATGCTGATGCGTCCAGCGGTGGGGCGGACGAACCCGGCGACGGCCCGGAGTGCAGTGGTCTTGCCGCAGCCGGACGGGCCGATGATGGCCATGATCTCGCCCGGCTCGATGCTCAGCGTCAGCGATTGCAGTGCGACCTGACGCTTGTAGGCGACGGTGACGGCGTCGAAGCCGATGCCGGTGGCGGCAGCGTCAGGCACCGCCGCGCGCACGGTAGCTGCGCGCGCAGCGGTCGTAGCAGACATGCTCAGCTTCCGGTGACGCCGTGCCAGCGGGCGACCCAGGCCTGAAGATTTTTCAGCACGTCATCCCAGTCGGGGTTCCAGATGGTCACGCCATTCAGCGTTTGCTCGATCTGCTGGTAGCTGGTGTCGGTCGGATGGACATCGCTGCGCACCGGCAGTCCCTGGGCAATGCTGCTGACCTTTTCCTGCGCTTCCTTGCTGAGCAGGAAGTCGATCAGCTTGCGGGCGGCGTCGGCGTGCGGGGCGCCCTTCACCAAGGCGATGTAATAGGGGATCGGCAGAGTGCTGCGCTTCCCATCGGGACCGGCGGGAAAGAAGATTCGCAGGTTCGGGTCCTGGCCCATCTGCGCGATGTTCATCTGCACGTCGCCATTGGCCACGTAGAGCTCACCCTTGTTCACCAGGCCGGCGAGGCGGCCGGTGGAAGAAGACGGCCCGAGATTGTTGGCTTGCAGCTTTTTCAGATAGTCGAAGCCGGCGTCGGGACTGCCGAAAGCATGGGTCACCAGAAGCATCACCGCGGTGCCGTCACCGGCCTGACCCGGCGTGGAATACTGGATCTTGTTCTTGAATTCGGGCTTGAGCAGATCGTCGAAGCTGGTTGGCGCTGTCTTCAGCGCGGCACCGTCATAGATGAAGCAGAGATAGTTGTTTACCAGCGCAGTGTAGCGGTCCTGTGCGTCGCGGCTGGCGGCGGGAATGGCATCCGCGGCGGCGGGCTTATAGGGCGCCAGCATGCCGTCGGCGGCGGCCTTCATGATGAAGGGCGGCAGGGTGACCAGCACGTCCGCCTGCGGATTGGCTTGTTCTTTCTCTACGCGGTCGACGACAACGCCCGAACCGCCTTCGACATACTGGACCTTGATGCCGGTCTGCTTGGTGAACGCGTCGAACTCGGTGGCGAACCAGTTGGGTGAGCCGTCGTGCAATCCATCGGCGCTGTAGACGGTGACGACCTGGGCCTGTGCGGCAAGGACCGGCGCAAGCGCCAGCATAGCGACGGCGAGAAGGTTTTTCGCCCGCATCGTGTTTCCCCGTGATGTCTTTGCGGGCGCTTATGGGAGGCGGTCCGGCGGGGGTAAAGTTATGGATTGATGACGGTTGGGGCTGCGGTGGACGCGGGCTGGGCGTTTCGTCTGGAGCGAGATTCACGCGCTCCAAACCCTCGCCGACGCACCCGATTGCACGACGACGCACGCATTGAAGTGGATCGCCAAAGCGGACCTCATGATGCGCCAGGCCCAAAGCGCCATGCGCTCCCTGCTCCGCCTTCAGGCCGCCCGCCGCAAAATCGAGGCCGACCCGAAAGCCTACGACCGCGGCGAGCGCATCGAGCACACCATGACCGCCCTCATGACCCAGGCGCTCGAGCCGAACGTCTCACCCGATGACCCGGAGTCCCAGAATCACGTAATTAAGATTCTGCCGAGACACTCCGAAACCCGCCCTCATCACCACCACTGAGCCGCAGCCGCCCCCAATCCACCAACCCGTCTCACCCGATGATCCGAAGTCCCAGAACCACGTAATTGAGATTCCGCCGAGACACCCCGAAACCGCCCCGACCCAACGCTGGCGCCCCGGCTACGATTTCCCCCTCTCGGACCTCGCCAAAGAAAAAGAATACGAAGACGCCCTCTGACCCCCGGCCGCCCTACCGCAGCAGCACCCGAGGGGCCGCCTCCGTATCCAGGCACGCGAAAACCACCACCCCGGTCCAGAACAGGATGGACATCGCCCCCGCGATCGCGGCGCTCCGAGGCACCACGCCCCCCGCCGCCAGCGCCCGCACATAGCCGGTCTCGTGGAACGTCCAGGCATTGATCCCGCCCAGCACCAGGAACAGCATCTTCGGCACGAAATACGCGTGCGACCCGACATGCACCGGGTCGTAGAAGAACAGCGCCAGCCCCGTGACCACGGTCACCGCGAACGCCCAATACACCGCCGGCATGGTCTGCCGCGTCAGGTCCCGCAGAGACAGCGCGCCCCGCCAGCCCATCAGCCGTAAATCCACCAGCAGGATGCCGCCGAAGAACGCCGCCATCGACAGGATGTGCACGATGCGGATCACGAAGTGCACCGGCTGCATCCAGAATTGCAGCGTTCGGTCGTCGATGGCGACAAGCAGGGAAGCGGGGATCCGGATGGCAACGAGAAAATGCGGCGGCATCCCCGCTTGATAATGAGAGCGATTCGCATTATCAACCCATCCAACGCCTCCGGAGTCACCCCCGCCTTGCCTCGCTCCGCGCTCGCCCTCCTGCTCCTCACCACCGCGACCGGCGCGGCTTACGCCCAAGCGCCCGTTCAACTCGTCCTGAAAGACCACAAGTTCTCGCCGGACCACATCACGGTGCCCTCCGGTCAGCGCTTCCAGATTGAGATGACGAACCAGGACAAAGTGGTGGCCGAACTGGAAAGCTCGGACATGAAGTTTGAGAAAATCGTCGTCCCGGGCGGCAAGATCAAAGTCTTCGCCGGGCCCCTCCACCCCGGGACCTACAAGTTCTTCGACGACTACGATCCCAACAACGCGTCAGGGACCGTGACCGCCACGGCGTCGCAATAGCCATGCTCGCAAGCCTCCTCATCGTCTTCCGCGAGGTCCTCGAGGCCGGCCTCATCGTCGGTATCGTGCTCGCCGCGACCGAGGGTCTCGCCGGCCGAGCCGTCTGGATCTCCGGCGGCATCGCCGCGGGCGTGCTCGGCGCCAGCGCCCTGGCCGCCTGCGCCGGCGCCCTGTCCGGCCTTTTCCAAGGCAACGGGCAGGAGGTCTTTACCGCCACCGTCCTCATCATCGCCGTGCTGATGCTCGGCTGGCACAATCTCTGGATGGCGAGCCACGGCCGAGAGATCGCCCGCCAGATGAAGGACTTCGGCCGCGACGTGGCCGCCGGGCGCAAATCCCTCCCGGCGCTCGGCCTCGTGGTGGCGATCGCCGTCCTGCGTGAGGGGTCAGAGGTCGTGCTCTTCCTCTACGGCATCGCCGCCTCCACCAACTCCGGCCCCATCCCCATGATGATCGGTGGTGCCGGCGGTATCGCCCTCGGCGTGGCTCTCTCCTGGATGATCTATCGCGGCCTGGTCCTCATCCCGCTCCATCGGCTGTTCACCGTCACCGGCGTGCTGATCGCGGTGCTCGCCGCCGGCATGGCGGGACAGGCCGCCGCCATCCTCGCCGAGGCCAACTACATCCCCGCCTGGGGCTGGCAGCTCTGGGATACCTCCTGGCTCGTCTCCAGCGGCAGCCTGTTCGGCCGCGCCCTGCAGGCACTGGTCGGCTACTCCGACCGTCCCCTCGGCATCCAACTCGCCGCCTGGCTCGCCACACTCATCATCCTGCTCGGTGCGCGCCGGTTGCTGAACGACCGGCCGCCGCATCGCGCCTCAACCGCAGTCGCCCAGCACTGAATCAAACCGGAAAGGAGAAACCGATGCACCTGCGCCTCGCAACGTTTGTCATACTAACAGCATGCGCCGCCCAAACGGCTCATGCGCGCGAATACCCGATCGGCGGTCCCGTCACGATCAACGACATGGAAATCGCATCCAGCTACCTGGTCGGCATCACCATGGACCCGATGCCAAAGGGCATGATCATGAGCGGCCCGGACACCGTCCATCTGGAAACCGACGTCCACGCCACGGCGGACAACAAATACGGCTTCGGCGATGGCGCGTGGATTCCGTACCTGACCATCGACTACGTGCTGACCAAGGACGGCACGAACTGGAAGAAGACGGGTCACCTCTACGCCATGACCGCGAATGATGGTCCGCATTACGCCGACAACGTGCAGATGGACGGCCCCGGTAAGTACACCGTGACATTCACCTACGAACCACCCGTGACGAACGGATTCCTCCGCCACACCGATAAGGAAACCGGCGTACCGCCGTGGTGGTCAGCGTTCCCCGAGACCTTCCACTTCGCGTATCCCCAATAGGGGCGTAAACCTTCAGCGAATTTGCCGGAGGGAACCGCGATGTCAGCTCGTATCAACCGCGCCATCGAACTGCTGAGCCAGGATCAGGCCATCTACTACATGGGCCACCACACTGGTCATGACCTGAGCTTCGAGGCCGGCAAGAACGACGCCCAGACCTGGGCCGATTACATCAACATCGGGATGGAGCACGGCGCGTTCGATCTCGGCGGGCTGGAGCAGTACATGCGCGGCCTGGTCGAGGGCGGACCCACGAAATCCGGCCACCGCACCCCCACCGTCGTGGTGGAAGTCCCGGTCAACGGCCTGTCCGAGGAGATGGTCCGCAACAACGCCTGGATGATGCGCCAACTCCTCGGTCGGGGGGTCCATGGCCTGCTCCTGTGCCAGGCCGAGACCGTCGGTGCGGTCCGCGCCTTCGTCGAATCCGCGCGCTATCCCCATCACCTCCAGGGGGTCGATCCGGAACTGCCGACCCCGATGGAGCGCATGAAGGGCAAACTCCGCCACGCGCCGGGTAAGGCCGGCGGCCGCGTCCTGCTCGATATCGGCATGCGCGGTCGCGGCTCGGAACAGTCCGCCGCACCGGTCTGGGGTCTCTCGGGCGACGAATACATGGAACGGGCCGATCCCTGGCCGCTCAATCCCAAGGGCGAACTGATGCTCGGCCTCAAGCTCGAAAGCCCCGAGGGCATCGCCATGGCCGATGAACTCCTCGCCGTGCCGGGACTCGCCTTCGCCGAGATGGGCCCCGGCGATCTCAGCCTCTCACTCGGTTCGGTGAAGCTGCTGCGCGACCCCTATCCGCCCGAGATGCAGGCCGCGCGCGACAAGGTCTTCCAAGCCTGCAAGCGCAACGGCATCGCCTTCCTGGAAGGCAGCAACCGCGACAACATCGTCGGCCGGCTGAACGAAGGCGTGCGTGTCATCGGCGGCCACGACGAGGAACTCGCGAATATCGGCCGCAAGCACCAGAAAAGGACGATGCCGTATTAGTCTTTTATGAAGCTAAACGTCTGATCCTCGGCGGTTAGTTGCATCCGGTTTAGCGTGCCGCCCTTCGTGGCCTGGAAGTTCACGAAGCCAAGCGGCCCGCCACCGGAGGCAGCGGCGATGTCGGCGAACCTTCGTTCGCCGATCAGCGTGGCCGTGAACACCGCCCCGTCGAACGGATCGAGCCGCACGCGCGCCCCGGTCTCCGACAAGGTCAGGATCAAACCGGGATTCTGCACCGTCACCGTGGTGGGACCGAACACGCGGGAGCGATACTCACCCGCAAGCCCTGCCAGATCGGGCGCCGACGAAGGCGATGCCGGACGCACATACCGCTTCGCCTCCTGTTCGGCCGCTTTGCGCACACCGGGCAGCATCTTCGCCACCGGATCGCTCGGCGGATTGTTCAGGACGCGATCGTAGAACCACAGGGCGACCGCATCCGGAAAGCCCCTGTTCTCCTGGTTACTCAGGATCACGATCCCCACATCATGGTCCGGCAGGTACCCGACATGCGCCCCGAAACCCTCGGTGCCTCCGTTATGCCAGATCACGCGCCCGTTCGCCGTCATGCTGACGACCCAACCCATCGCGTAGCTGCTCAGCTCGCTCATCGCCACCTTGGGTGTGTGGGTCACGCCGAGGTTTTCGACTGAAACCAATCGCTGGCCGCCAAACTCGCCTTTGCCCAGAAGCAGGCGCAACCACCGCGCATACTCCGTCACCGAGGTGTTGATGTCTCCCGCCGGTCCGAAGGAATACGGGAACTCCGCGTGGAACGGCGCCGGCACCGAGCCTTGCTCCGTCCACCGATGGCCCGTCGCGTGGTCCGGCGCAGCGGTCATGGCCTCCGCCGTAAAGCTCGTGCCGGTCATGCCGAGCTTTTGCATGATCTCACGTGTAACCAGTGTGGGCCAGTCGGGCGTATCCAAGGCCTTCGCCACGGTCCGCCCGGCGATGATGTGCGTGATGTTCGTGTAGGCGAAGCTGGACCGGAAGGAGGTTATGGGCCGAGCGTAGCGCAGCGAGTGCGCCAGCCAGTCCGGATCGTAACCAAACATCACCAGGAAGTCGTTGGCGTACAGAGTCAGCCCCGAGCGCTGCGCGAGCAGATCGAAGATCCGGAACTCCCGCGTCACATACGGGTCGCGCAGGGCGAAATCAGGATAGAGATCGACCACCCGGTCGTTCCATCTCAGCTTGCCGCGATCGACCGCGATGGCGAGCACCGTGGCAAGGAACGCCTTGGTGGTGGAACCGGCTTGGAACAAGGTATCGGGCGTAACCGGATCGGTTCCCGCCTTGCTGCGAACGCCGAACCCCTTAGAATAGACGGTGCGGTCCCCAGATACGATCGCCACCGCAGCGCCCGGCACGCCGAACGCGCTCATGCCGGATTGAACGTAGCCCTCGAATTCGGGGATCAGACCCCGTACCCGGGAAGGCGCATCATCAGGTGGCGTCTCCGGGCCGGCTGCGGCCAGCGCCGTACCGGCAAGTGCCAGCCCGGCGCGCGACAGAGCGCGCCGGGGCATCGTCAAGCCGGAAGTTTGCGGAACCGTGCCTATGGCACGAGGACCATCAGACCACGCTGATCTTCTCGCGCCGGAGCTGGACTGTCAGGTCATCCAGCGCCCGCCCGATGCGGTCGATCATCTCGTCCAGCTCGGCGCGGGAGATGATCAGCGGCGGACTGAAGCACAGGCTCTCACCAGGAACGGTGCGGCCGATGACCCCGTTCTGCTCGATCAGCTTCACCCACCGAGCACCGACCTTGGCGGCCGGGTCGAACTTCTCCTTGGTCTCCTTGTTGGCGACCAGCTCGACCGCGGCGATCAGGCCCACGCCACGCACCTCACCGACCAGCGGATGATTGCAGAAGCGATCCCGCAGCATCGTCTGCATGTACGGGCCGACGTCGCGCACATGGCCGCCGATATCCGTCTCGTCGTAGATCTTCAGCGTCTCGATGGCGACGGCGGCCGGCACTGGATGACCCGAGTAGGTGAAGCCGTGGCCGAACGTCCCGATGGCGTTGCTTTCCTGGGCGAGGCCCTGGAACACCGTGTCGTTCACCATCACGGCGCTGATCGGCAGGTAAGACGATGACAGCGCCTTGGCGCAGGTCAGGATGTCCGGCTTGATGTTGAAGGTCTGGCTGCCCCAGTAGTTGCCGGTGCGCCAGAAGCCGCAGATCACCTCGTCGGCGACGAACAGCACGTCGTACTTGTTGCAGACCGCCTGGATCTTCTCGAAATAGCCGCGCGGAGGGACGATGACGCCGCCGGCGCCCATGATCGGCTCGGCGAACATGGCAGCGACGGTGTCCGGGCCTTCAGCCAGGATCAGCTTCTCCAGCTCGTCAGCGCAGCGGGAGGCGAAGGCGTCCTCCGACTCACCGGGCAACGCCCCCGCATAGTAATGGGGGGTCATCGTATGCACGAAGCCCGGCAGCGGCACGTCGAAGCTGCGATGGTTGTGGATGATGCCGGTCAGCGAAGCAGCCGCGATGGTGATGCCGTGATAGCCCTTGATGCGGCCGACGATCTTCTTCTTGTTCGGCCGGCCGATCGCGTTGTTATAGTACCAGATCATCTTGATGGCGCTGTCGTTCGCCTCGGAGCCGGAGTTCGCGAAGAACACCTTGCTCATGGGCACGGGGGCACGCTGGATCAGCATCTCGGCCAAGTCGATGCACGGCTCGTGCGACTTGGCGGTGAAGCCGTGATAAAAGGGCAGCTTGCGCATCTGGTTGGCAGCGGCCTGAACCAGGCGCTCATTGTCGAAACCGAGTGAGGCACACCAGAGGCCGGCAACCGCCTCGATATATTCCTTGCCATTGTCGTCCCAGACGCGGACGCCCTTGCCGCGGGTGATCACCACCGGTCCGACCTCCTGGTGCATCTTCAGGTCGGTATAGGGATGCAGGACGTTGGCGATATCGCGGGCGGCGGCGGAATTGGCGCCGAAGGGGGGCGGGCTCATGCGTGCGTCTCCTGGGAAATTTTGCTCTATGTAACGCGACAGGGAGAAAAACGCCATGCGGTTCGGCTATTTCACGCTGAGCGACAACCACTACGACAACAACCAGCGCGCGCCGAACGCCTTCGTGGCCGACATTGTCGCCGAGGCGATCGAATCGGACCGGCTGGGATTCCACTCGGCCTGGATCGGAGAGCACCACTTCAGCACCTTGGGCGTGCTGTCCTGTCCCGACTTGGCATTGGCTTATGTGGCGGCGCGGACTCAGTGGATTCGGCTGGCCCCGGCGGTGACTGTGCTGCCTCTGCATCACCCCATCCGGGCGGCAGAGCAGTGGGCGAGCCTGGATCTGCTGTCAGGCGGACGGGTCGATTTCGCCGCCGGCCGAGGTTACGACCGCCGGGAGTATGTCCCGCTCGGCGCTTCGTTCGAGGACAACATGTCGGTCTTCGCCGAGGGCATGGAAATCGTGCAGCGGCTGTGGGCCTCGGACGAGCCACTGACACACACCGGGTCACATTACCGGTTCGAGGAGGTGCGCATCACGCCGCGGCCGGTGCAGCAGCCGATCCCGAGCTATGTCGCCTCATTCTCGCGACCGTCGATGGAGCTCGCGGCGCGGCTGGGCTGCGGTGTGATCGTGGCTCCGTTCGCTGCGGCGATGACGTTTGGCGGCCTGGCGGAGGTCGGGGACTTGTACCGGAACCTGTGCGCGCAGCACGGCACGGCGCCGAAGCGGCTGATGTGCAGCTACTTCATCCATTTCCACGACACGCCGGAACAAGAGCAGGCGGCGCGGGAGCGTCAGCTGCGGTATTACAAGGAGTGCGTGATCCCGGCGTTCCCCGGCGACCCGGCGACGGCGCCCCCAAGTTACCGATACTTTGTGGGAATGGTGGAACGGTTGAGGAACGCTCGCGCAGAGGATCTGACAGACAACGCGGTTCTGCTGGGCAGCCCGCAGCAGATCACCGAGGTGCTGAAGCGGGTTGAGGCGGCCGGGATCGATGAGGTGATCCTGTATTTCAATGTTGGCCTGAAGCCACACTCGACGGTGATGGAGGAAATGGCGCGGTTCGCCGAGGAGGTGGCGCCCGCGTTTGGGCAAATGCCGGCGTCGTCGAACCGAGCCTGATATAGATCAATGAGAGAGATTCTCCTCCGGTCAGGGCATGAAACCAGGGGGTTCGATTCATGCCCAAAAGCGACGCCTACACGTCGTACGACGTTGATGAGTTCCGCTCTCTTATTCGACCAGGAAACAGGGATTACATCGTCCTGAGGCCGGGTTCATTCGAGGCTTCGGTCGTAAAAATCGATCTGCACGAAATTTGGTTACAGAAAGTCTATGAAGCGCTACCTCGAACCGCTGACCGTGAAACCGGCGCGCACCAGGCAAGGGTCGGGCCAGCGATGCTGGCGCCGGCGATCAGGACGGTCGATGGGTTCATGGCTGGCAGTACGGGATCTTACGGACGGGCGAGGATAGCCTCGATCAGACCCGCGCGTCCTTCCGCGAGATTGCGGCCGAGATTGGCGCTAGCCACAGCGAATTCCGGCCCCATGGCAATATGAAGTCCGAGCACGGGAGGTGCACCCTGAGCTTTCTGACGCTCCTTGAACCAGGCGATTCCCGCGTCGGTCTTATCCCTCCAGCTCACCACGCTGAAGCCTTGGCATTCGAGGCACTCGCGCATCGCAGCCGGCGTGAGAAGAAAGCTTGTCTCCGGTCCAGGTGACCAGGGAACGGGAAAGTGCAACACCGTGCCATCTTTTCCGGCGACCACATCGTAGATCGCCATACGTCCCCCCGGACGCAGCACGCGGAAGGTTTCCGCGTAGAAGCGAGCGCGGTCGGCGATGTTCATCGCCACGTGCTGCGTCCAGACCAGATCGAAGGACTCGTCCTTGAACGGCAGATCAAGCGCGTCCGCGGCGGTGTAGGATACTTTATCCGCCAGGCCCGCGCGCTCGGCGAGGTCGGTCGCCACGTCAACAAAAGAAGGGCTGAGGTCGATGCCCTGCACACGGCAGCCGAACGTGGCCGCGAGATAGCGGGACGGTCCACCGAGGCCGGAGCCGATATCGAGCACTTCGGTTTCAGACGTAATCGCCAGAACTCGATGCAAGTTCGACCGTCGCCGCCAAACCGCGCGAATGAAACTGATCGAGCGGCGCCAAGTCCGTGGGTGTCAGCGTCTTGTCCGTCAAGCCAGCCGCAACCAAAGCGGCGTCGATGCGGTCGTGCAAACCATGCCGGTCGTAATGCGCGGTGACGTCGGTCATGGTGCTCACTGCGACACTCGCTTCTGATAAATCGAAAGATTGGCACGGGCCGCCGACAGCAGCGGAGCCGCGATGCCCGCTTTGGTGCCAAGGCGAACAAGGTCGCCGATAATGTTTTCTACCTCGACCGGGCGGCCGCGCACCAGGTCGCGATACATCGATGGCGCTGCCGGCGATCCTTTCGTGGTGATCTGTTGGCGCGTTGCGCTCAGGAACGCTTCGGACGGCGGCACACCCTCTGCCTTCACGATCGCGACGACCTCATCCAGCACCTGCAAGGCGAACTCCGCGCCACCCGGTACAGCTTCGATTTCTCCGATTGTGCCGCGCATCAGGCAGGTGATGGCGCCGAGAGACGCGAGCAGAACCCATTTTTCCCACATTTCGCGGTGGATGTTGGGGGACAGACGGGCGCCGACATTCGCGCCCTGCATGAATTCGTCGAGCTGCAGCATACGGGGCGTGGTGGTTCCGTCGAGCTCGCCATAGGCGAGGTCGATCATCGGCGTGAGCTGAACGATCCGGCCGTCGTCCTCCAGCACCGTCATGATCTTCAACACGCAGCCGGGCACGTTGTGCGGGGTGAAGCGGCGGCTGAGCACCTCCATGTGCCGCATCCCGTTCAGGAACGGGAGGATCATGGTCTCCAGGCCGATCGCGGGCGCGATATCAGCCATGGCGCTCTCGAGCTGGAAGCCCTTCACGGTCAGCAGAATCGCATCGAACGGGGCGGTAATCTGTCCCGCGGTCAGAAGCTTGGGTTGCAGCGTGATGTTGCCATGCGGGCTGGTGATGCGCAGTCCCTGATCGCGCAGCTGGGCTGCGCGTACCGGCCGCACCAGGAAGGTTACATCGCGTCCCTTCTCAGCCAGCCGTCCCCCGACATAACCACCCGTCGATCCTGCTCCGACCACAGCAACCGCATGAGGTGCACTCCTTCTTCCAGGGCGTCCGGTTTTGATTGCGAGCGCCATCATAAACCCTTATGATGATAAGCGCAATCCAAACAGTGTCGCGCAAGAGGGAGGTTGAGGGCTTGGCCAAGGTGACGAAGGAGACCGCCGAGAGCCATCGGCGCTCTCTCGCAGAGATCGCGGGACGGCTGTTCTGCGAAAAGGGGCTTGACGGCGTGGGCGTGGCGGAGATCAGCCGAGCAGCCGGCCTGACGCACGGTGCGATCTATTCGGGTTTTGCCTCGAAGCGGGAGCTCGCCGTGGAGGCGCTGAAAGCCTCCCGCGAACAGAGCCGCCGACGGTTGGAGAACGCAACGGGGCCGGAACCGGAGCTCACGTCGCTGTTGCGTTACTACATATCACCTCGGCATCGCGACGACCGGGGGGCGTGTTGCCCGATGCTGGCCTCGGCGAGCGAAGCGGCGCGTCAGGATGACAATTACCGTGAGGCGTTCGCGGCTATGTTTCTCGACTTCGCCGAGACGATTCAGGCCGCGATTGAACGTGGGGGTGCTCCCGATGGCCGGTCGCGGGCACTGGCCGTCGCCGCGGGAATGATCGGCGCTGTCGCCGTCGCGCGAGCATTGGACAGCGAGGCTTCGGACGAACTGCTGGCGGCGGCGCGAGCGAGGCTGGAGGAGGTTGGTCAGCCGGAGAGGCGAAAGCCCGGACGCCAGCCCAGGATTCGTTCTGCCTTCTCGGAGGAGACCTAGTCGTTCGGCTCAGCCACGTTGAAAACGCCCAATGCATCGCGCTGCACTGCGAGAAGCACAGCACGGGCAGCATCATCGACATGCAGCGGTGCGAAATTGTGTGCCGTGTCGAAGCTTGTCCCGGGGCCGTAGAGATAGCCGTAGCGCAGTACCGTGCTGCTGATGCCTGATGTTTGCAGCACCTGCCGCTCCAGCGACGCAACGCCGCGCATGCTGATGCCGCGGGAACCCTCGGCCGTTGGGTCCAGCGGATCGTCCTGGTGATGCGGTGTCGGTCCTTCGGCGTACGCCCAGGCGAGGCTCTGCGCGACAAAGCGGGAAGCGCCTGGCGGCGAGGGCAGCGGCGACCAGGTTGTGCGTTCCCTCATCCCGGATTCTTGCATTGGCAACGACCGCCTGTTCCATGCGGCTCGGTTCAAGACCGGGTGGCAAAGCAGTCAGCTGGTGGATGACGATGGCGGGGGCAAAGGCGCGAAGCTGGGTCGTCAGGGACGCAACGTCATAGACGTCCGCGACAACAGGCCTGGCGCCGAGATTACGCAGAAGGTCCGCTTTAACGGCGTCTCGGGTCATGCCTGTGACACGATAGCCGCCTTGGCCCAGCAGCTTCACGAGACGTTTACCGATAGCGCCCGACGGGCCGGCGAGGAAGATCCGTGTGGCCATGCCTCAAGGATGGGAGGGATCAGGGCGCGCGGATAAGGGGGCAGGCGAGAATGGCGCTGTCGTCCAGATTGGATTGGATGTGGCGGCAGCCATTGGCGCGGTAAAGGCCATAGAAGTTCAGCGTGGCGTCTGCGACGCCGGGCGCCGCTTTCGGCATTTCGAGACCCCAGAGCGGTCCGGGCCATGTGCGGATTGTGGTCTCGATCTGTTGCGCCAGTCGGGTGGTCTGGGCGGGATGGACCAGAATGCTGTTAGCGCCGACGAAGGGAATGCCGGGCGGGGCGAAGGGAATCACATAGGACATCGGACCCGGGTCGAGCATCACCCCCAGCGTGTTGGACGGAAGCGGCGGGAACCGCACGTCCAGAGCGGTGGGGCCGGCGGTGCGTCCCCAGTTCGGATAGACCGTCAGCGCAAGGGTTGCGACCGCGATGACGGGTGAGAGCCGCCCGAAGGCCAGAACGATCAGGGTGCCGGAGAGGAGTTCGAGTGCCGCGAGATAGCGGAGGATAGAGAACTGTGCCTCCCACAGGGCCAGGGCAGTCAGGAAAAAGACGGCGAGTGGACAGAGTTGGCGCGCGCGGATGGCGCGGCCCCCTAGGATCAGAGCGGCGGCCAGGCCGAGGGCGATGCGCGGGTCTCGGATTGGAAACTCCGCCACCAGGGTAACGGGGCGAACGGCCCAGAAGGCGGGATAGACCAGCGCTTGCAGAACGCCGCGCGGCATGAAGCGGAGGTCGGCGATGCGCTCGGCCGGAACCCAGGGTGAGCGGAACAGGTCGTTGAAGTAGGGGAAGAGCGGATTGTCGTAACGGCGCCAGAGAATGAGCCACCAATAGCCGGCGGTGACGCAGGCGCCGAGCATGATGCCGGCGCCGGTGCGCGGAAGGCGCTTGGTCCCCGAGGCGGCCATGAGCGCCAGCGCATAGGGGGCAGCAGTGAGTTTCAGCCCCACCGCGACACCGGCGAGCATGCCGGGCACAGCGCCTCCGTCCGGGTGTCGGAGCGCGAGCAGAAGCGCGCCGAGTTCGAGGGCCGCGAGTGGCGCCTCGGACATCGTCGTGGCCAGGGTGGGGAGCAGGGCAGCGCCGGTGGCGCCGATCAGGGTGGCGAGGAGGGCCGGAGCGCGAGGAAGATACAGGCGGGCAATGGCCCAGGCGAGGCAGATGGCGATGGCATGCGGAATGGCGAGAACCGCGTTGAGCAGAAACGGGGCGGCGTGGAGACTGCGGAAGAGCACGAAATACGCTGCGTCGAGCGTCGGGACGTAGAACGTCTGAAGCTGGGCGGGCGCGAGGTCGACGCCGAGGCGGCCGTGCAGGAACGCATAGCCGTTATAGAGATGGTAGTTGCGCAGATCGAAGCTGGCGTCGGTGCCCGACAGCGCGGCGCAGAGCAGAACGGCGCTGGCCAGCCCGGCGATGGTGGCGCGGTCGGCCCATCGGTGCATTCCGGGATAATTGCGCGCCTCAGTTGCACAGGGGTTAACCGCTTCGTACGCTGTTGGATGAAGCGGAGAGAGCGTGATGGATTTCGACCTGTTCGTGATCGGCGGGGGATCGGCCGGAGTGCGATGCGCGCGGATCGCGGCGGGTTATGGCGCACGCGTGGCAATCGCGGAGGAGCGGTTCTGGGGCGGCACGTGCGTCAACGTGGGCTGCGTACCGAAGAAGCTGCTGGTGCAGGCCGGGGAGTATGGCGGGTGGGCGGACGACGCGGCGGGATTCGGCTGGACCATCAAGAAGGGGCCGCATGACTGGGGCAAGCTGATCGCCGCGAAGGACCGCGAGATCGGCCGGCTGAACGGAATCTACCGACGGCTGCTTGAGAATGCGGGGGTAAAAGTTCTCGATGGACGGGCAGTGCTGGCCGGGCCGCACGAGGCTGAGGCGAATGGCAAGCGTTTGACCGCGGAGCATATCGTAATCGCCGTCGGTGGCCATCCGACGCGGCTCGACATCCCGGGGGCCGAGCTTGGGATTATTTCGGATGATGCTTTCTACCTGAAGGAAATGCCGCGGCGCGTCGCCGTGTTGGGCAGCGGCTATATCGCCGTCGAGTTCGCCGGAATTTTCGCCGGGTTGGGCGCGGAGGTGGACCTGGTTTACCGGGCACCTTTGCCGTTGCGCGGCTTCGACCACGACATCCGTCAGGAGCTGGCAGATGCGCTGACAGCGCAGGGCGTGCGGCTGCATCCGAATGCCGAGCCCGAGCGCATCGAGGCGAAGAACAAGAGCAAGCGGCTCTGTCTTGTCGATGGCGACGCCATCAAGACCGACCTGGTGTTTTTCGCCACCGGACGACGGCCCGCGACGCAGAGTCTGGGCCTGGACGCGGCGGGCGTGACGGTCAGCCCGACAGGGGCCGTCGTCGTTGATGAGCATCTCCGCACGAGCCAGCCGCATATTTTCGCGATCGGCGACGTGACGAACCGGCTGAACCTGACGCCGGTTGCGACGGCGGAGGGACACGCTCTGGCAGACGGATTGTTCGGCGGCAAACCGCGGCGAATTTCGCTTGAGAATGTACCGACCGCGGTGTTTTCGACCCCGCCGGTGGCGTGTGTGGGGCTGAGCGAGGAAATGGCAGCGACCCGCTGCCCGGTCGATGTTTACGTGACACGGTTCACGCCGATGCGGCATGCACTAACAGGCCGGGCCCGCAAGACACTGATGAAACTGGTTGTCGCGCAGGAGAGCCAGAGGGTAGTAGGCGCCCATATGCTAGGAGAAGACGCGCCCGAGCTCATCCAGGGCGTCGCGATCGCATTGGTGATGGGTGCGAAGAAGAGCGACTTCGACCGGACCATCGGGATTCATCCCACCGCGGCGGAGGAATTCGTGACCATGCGGACACGGACCCGGGTGGCGGGAGACGTTCGGGAGGCGGCGGAATGATGATCGAAGCTGACGAAGTCGTTCTGGACATGGGGCGGCGGTTTTCGCGGGAGCGGCTGGCACCTGGGGCAGCGGCGCGGGAGAAGGCAGGCGCGATCGAGCCGGAGATCATCGCCGAGTTGGGTGAACTAGGCTTCCTGGGCACGACGACGCCGGCGGAATGGGACGGCTCCGATCTCGATCCCGTGACGTACGCGCTGCTGCTGGAGGAGATCGCGGCGGGGGACGGATCGGTCTCCACGCTGGTTTCTGTGCACAACTCGCCGACCTGTGCGGTGCTGTCGATGTACGGCACGGATGTGCAGAAGGACCGCTGGCTGCGGCCGTTGGCGACGGGCCGGCATGTCGGCTCGTTCGGGCTAACGGAGCCTCAGGCGGGATCGGACGCGTCGAATCTGCGGACGCGGGCGGTGCGCAAGGGCGACCGCTACGTGGTGAACGGATCGAAGCAGTTCATCTCCAACGCCGCGCTGCCGGGAAGCGTCGTGTTCTTCGCGGTGACGGACCCTGAGGCGGGCAAGCGAGGGTTATCGTGCTTCGTGGCGGACAAGGGTACGCCCGGTTATGCGGTGCTGCGGAAGGAAGAGAAACTGGGGCAGAAAGCATCGGATACGTGTGCGTTGGCGTTCCAGGACATGGAAGTGCCGGCGGACCAGCGGATCGGCGCGGAAGGCGAAGGCTACAAGATCGCGCTATCAACACTCGAGAGCGGACGCATCGGCATTGCCGCGCAGAGCATAGGGATGGCTCGGGCGGCGCTGGAGACGGCGATTGCCTATGCGCGCGACCGCACGGCATTCGGGCGGCCGATCATGGAGCACCAGGCGGTCGCCTTCCGGCTGGTGGAAGCGAAGACGAAGCTGGAGGCGGCGCGGCAATTGACCTTACACGCGGCGCGCCTGAAGGCAGCGGGGACGAACGCGCTGGAGGCGGCCTGCATGGCAAAATTGTTCGCTTCGGAAGTTGCTGAAGCAGTGTGCACCGCGGCCATTCAAACGCTGGGAGGCTATGGATATCTGGCGGACTATCCGGTGGAGCGGATTTATCGGGATGTGCGCGTATGCCAGATCTATGAGGGCACGAGCGACGTGCAGAAGATGATTTTGCAGCGGGTGCTGTAAGGATGCGACCGAACCCAATCCGCGCCGCCGTCGAAAAGGGCGAATTGCAGATCGGCACCTGGGTCAACGTTGCCCGCAACCCGGCGATATTGCCTTTGCTGAAATCGGCGGGCTTGGATTTCGCCCGTGTGGATATGGAGCATTCGTCCCCATCCATCGAGACTATCGCCGACTTCGCACTTCTTGCCCGCGCGATCGACTTCCCGATCGTCGTGCGTCCGCCGAAAGCCAACCGCGAATGGATCACGCGTCTGCTCGACATTGGTGTCTGGAATCTGCACTGCCCGCAGGTTGAGACGGCAGATCAGGCGGCCGAGATCGTCGCAGCCTCGCGCTATGCGCCGAAGGGGCTACGCGGTAACGCCGGCTTCAGCCCGGCGACGGAGTTCGAAATCGGAACCAGTGCGGTGGAACGCCGTGCTTTCGCCAACCGCCAAGTGTTCGTCACGGTCATGCTGGAAACCGCCGGCGCTTTCGACCATCTCGACGCGATTGCCGCGATGGATGGGATCGACGCGCTGACGCTCGGACCGTCGGACCTCGCACAGGATCTGGGCATCACCGGAACGCCCGATGAGCGCCGGATTCTGGATGAAAAGCGTGACCTGGTTCTCGCCGCTGCCCGCAAGCATGGAAAGACCTGCGCCATGCTGGTTTCCAACCAGGAGCAGGCGCTTCAATGGAAGCGAGCGGGAGCGCTGCTGCTGGCCTATTCCAGCGAAGCGGAGGTGCTGCACGGCGCCTTCAAAGCGGCGATGAGCCGCATCAAGGGCTGACACACCACGGTTTTCGCGGCCGGGCCGCCGGATGCCAACTTGCCTCAATCCGCTGCATGAACGACCCAATTGCAATTCCTAACTTGCAATTGCGAGTTATTCGCATATCCTCGAGCGAGTCGCCGCCTCAGCCCATGGCTCACATCGGGTCAGGGGACAGCGCGGCGCAGTGTCAACCGCCGGGCTTTGGGGCCGCGTGAGCGGATCACGCCCGGCTTTGAGGACGCAGTATGCTGGGAAGATCATGGGCTGTCGCCGGCTGGCTGCTGGCAGCCTTGGGTTTGATGTCGTTCGGCTCGCGGGCCTCGCCGCCCGATCAGACGGACCAGGACAACACCCTCGCGGCAGCGCAATCTCCCAGTCCCGGCCAGCCAGGTTTCGTGACGCAACTTTTTGCCTCCTCGCGCAGCAACCTGCTGGGCGACATGTTCGGCCTCAGGACTGCGCTGGGTAATCACGGGATTACGCTGGGTTTTCAAACGACTGACGAGGTGTTCGGTACACTATCCGGCGGTATTCAGCGCGGTGCTTCGGGCGACGGCTCGACACTGTTCGGGCTCGGGCTGGACACGCAAAAAGCGTTCGGATGGCCCGGCGGCACCTTCAACATCAGCGGGTTTTGGATTTACGGGCCCAATTTCAGCACGAACTATCTGGGCGTGTTGCAGACCAACAGCGGCATCCTCGCGGAACCGACGGTGCGCCTGTGGGAGGCGTGGTATCAGCAGGTATTCCTGGACGGGCGGGCGGATGTGAAGCTCGGCCTGCAGAGCGTCGATCAAGAGTTCATGGTCAGCCAGAACTCTCTCCTGTTCCTCAACACGGTGATGGGCTGGCCGATGATTCCCTCGGCCGATCTGTATGCGGGCGGGCCGGCATATCCGCTGTCTTCATTGGGCGTGCGGCTGCGCGGACGCGTAAACGGCAACCTGACGCTGCTGGGCGGTGTGTTTCAGGACAATCCACCGGGCGGTCCATTCAATGACGATGGGCAGTTGCGTGGCCGCACGCGCTGGGGCGGCAATTTCAATCTCCGCACTGGTGCATTGTTCCTGGCGGAGGCGCAGTACGGCGTTCCAGGCGAAGGCGCGCCGGTGACGAACGGGGCCAAGGGGCCGCTGCCGGCGACCTACAAGATCGGCTTCTGGTTCGATACGGCGCAGTTCCCGGACCAACGCTACGACAATACGGGGCTGTCCCTGGCGAATCCGAACAACACCGGAATACCGGCGATGCACCAGGGGAATTTCGGCATTTATGGTGTGGTGGACCAGACGGTGTGGGCGCCAGGCGGGGACAATCCGCGTGCGTTGAGCCTGTTTCTTCGTCCGATGGGTGCGCCCACCGGCGATCGGAACCTGATCAATTTCAGCGTCAATGGCGGGATGACGTACAAGGCACCGCTGCCAGGCCGTGACGACGATACGTTCGGGATCGGGTTCGGCGTGGCGAATGTGAGCTCCCGAGCGGCGGGGCTTGATCAGGACACGGCGTTCTTTAGCGGCACCTATGTGCCGGTGCGTGGAGCGGAGACGTTCCTGGAGATCACGTACCAAGCGCAAATCGCACCGTGGTGGCAGGTGCAGCCCGATTTCCAGTATTTCTGGATGCCCGGGGGCGGCGTGGTCAATCCGAACAGTCCGACCCAGCGGATCGGCAACGAGGCGATTCTCGGCGTGCGGACGATAGTGACGTTCTGACGCGGTGGGTCGCTGATCGCCCTTATTGCTGTGCGTCTGTTATTGCTGTGCGTCTGTGGCTTCGCGGGCGATAGCGGCCAAGCCTTCCGCCATCGCGCCGACAGCGCGAACAGCTGACGGATCGATGTCATGGCGCTTCGCGAGCCACGCTGGCTCGTTGCAGGCGAGCCAGGTTTTACCATCCTCATCCTGCCACACGAGGGCTTTGAGCGGCAGATCGATACCGACGGTCTGCTGCGCCTGCATCAGCGGTGTGCCAGCGCGGGGATTCCCGAATATGACCACCTCGGTCGGCCGCAGTGTCGTCCCGACCTTTGCCGCTGCCTGGGCGTGGTCAATGCGCGCCAGCACGGTGATATCGCGACGTGTCACCGCAGCGATCAGCCGATCCACTGTTTCCGTCGGGTTATGGGCGCTGAGGTAAATCGTCAGTCCATCCGGGGTCATCGTGCCTCCTGTTCAGATTCGACGGCTGCTCTTCCGTTTCGGTGTTCGGCCCGACTTGAAGGGCCGGGCTGGAGATCCTAATGCGAGTAATTCGCAGTTCCAACTGCTCGCCCGGAGGGCCTTCATGCCGCAGTCGCGGACCCGTTCAGTCTTTGCCTGGCTGGCTCTGATCGCAATGCCGGGCGTCGCCATGGGGGGCGGCGCACGCGCCGCGGACGGCCCGGGATTTCTCACCGGCATTCACCGGTTCAACATGTTGACCTCCACGGTCCCTGACAATGGGGATCAGAACCCATATGCGATCGTCGTTGCCCCGGTTTCGGCCGGAAAGATCCACAAGGACGAACACGAGGTGGGAAGCGATATTGGACGAGATGCAGCGTCACCGGTTCGACCGCATCGTCGGAGGAATTACGATTACGGCGGCACGGCGGCGCATTCTGGCATGGTCGGCACCGTATATGACGACGACGCTGAGCCTGGTTGTTGATACCCGGGCGTCCATAGCAAACATATCGGATTTGCGGGGCGGCATCGTCGGCGTGCAGGCGGCGACAACGGATTACGATGCGGCGGTGCGGATGCGGCAGGCGAGCGAAATCGGCGGTGTGCGCGTCTATCCATTCGTGCGGATCGCGGATGCGGTGACAGATTTGCGTGCGGGACGGATTGCGGCGGTGATGAAGGTGTATCCGGTCGCGGCCTGGTTCGTGCGCCACACCCCGGGGCTGCGCATTCTGGGTCAGGTGCCGGATGATCCGCAGCCTCTGGGGATCGGGTTTGCCTTGAAGAGTGCGGTGCTATGCAGCGCCGTGCATGCGGTGCTGGGTCGGATGGAGCAGGACGGGACGCTGGCGCGGCTCCGGTTGGCTGCCTTGGGTGAAGTGTAGCGCCGGCTGAAACCGGATGGGAGGACGCAACGGATCGACGGCACGGCGTCGTTTGATTTATACCAGCCCTCAGAAGCCACAAATCCTGCGACGTCGCTGGAGGCACCATGTCCATTGGCCCCACAGGCAAACTCTCATTACATCAAAGGGCTGCTACAGAACTGACTGAATTCTTAGTGCTCTTTGTCTATCTCTATATTTCACTTGGCGCTCTGGTCTTGCTGAAAAGTGCGATTTTGCAAGAGGCTGGGGTCAGTTTCACGGCCTGGGGCATAGCGGCTGTCAAGGCACTGTTGCTCGCTAAGTTCATGCTCATCGGGCGTGCGCTCCACATCGGAGAGGCTCACAAGTACAAACCTCTCATTTGGCCGACGCTCTATAAGTCGCTCGCGTTCCTTCTCCTCCTCCTCGTTTTGACGGCTGTCGAGGAGGTGGTGGTCGGCTGGATCCATCACAGGCCGTTGGCCGAGTCATTTGCACACATAGCTGGCCCGACACCGCTACAGGCTCTCGCCACGTGTCTCATTATGTTCCTTATACTGGTCCCATACTTTGCGTTCAGGTGCGTTGAAGATGTTCTCGGTGAGGGATACCTGGTTCGCCTTTTTCTCAAGGGTCCGCCTGATGGGTTTGATGCGCGTGCATGACATAAATCGTTCCGTTCGCGATTGCAGGTAGAGCAGGGTGAAGACCGCGGCGGCAGCGGGCGTCCCCCGCATCAGTGATTAGGGAGGTCGGCGCGCGAAGGCGGCAGTGCGCAACACCGATCAGGAAGGCGCTACCCGTGCCCATTCCGCCGCCCATGAAGAGCTTGCGCCGAGATCCTGGTCGGTGATCAGGCCGTAGACCGCTAGCTCGACGGGAGCCGGAAACACTCACGATGGCAAAGAGGGAATGTCAGTTCCCAAACGCCTGGTCCCACGGTTCGGGCATCAATTCGTAGCCGCCGCCCCGGCGCACGACATGTGCAACCCCGGGGAAATGAACGTGCATCCCGGCAATCAGCAGCTTGTCGCTCGCAACGCGGTCGAACGTACGCCGGCGCGTCTCAGCCGCCTTCACCGGGTCGGTGTCGAACTCGATCGTCACCTCGGGCCGAGGCACCTGGATTTCCGGTACGTGGATGATGTCACCCCAGACGAACAGCGACTTGTCGCCTGACGTGATCATATAGCCGCTGTGGCCCGGCGTGTGGCCGTTCAGGGGCACCGCCCGCATACCGGGAAAGACGTCAGTCTCCGAATTGAATGTGCGCATGCGGTCGCGATACGGAGCCATCTGCTCGCGCGCTGCCTGGAAATAAAGCTTCCTTTCGCGCTCGGTGGCACGCGCCATGGCGGCGTCATCATGCCAATAGCGCGGGTCATTCTCGTGCACCACAAGCTCGGCATTCGGGAACAGGCGGGTGCCAGTGGCCGGATCGCTCAGGCCGGCCGAATGGTCGGGGTGCATATGCGTCAGCAGCACGGTGTCAATCTCGGCCGGGTCGATACCCGCGGCGGCCAGGTTCCGCTGCAACAACCCGGCGGTCGGCAGCAGGTAGTTGCCCGATCCGGTATCGACCAGCGCCATGCGGCCGGCGGAATGGATGACGAAGGTGTTGACGGAAGTGCGGCGGCCAGGGCGAAACGCCTCGGCCAGCATCCGGCGGGCGTCGTCGTGCGGGATGTTCTGCAGCACCTCGACCACGCCATCCAGATACCCGTCGGAGACGCAGGTGACGACGATGTCGTTGATGCGCCGGTGATAGACGCCGGGAACCTGCTCCTGGGGGACTTTGATCATGGTGATTCCTTTGTGGAATGAAACGGCGCACATGGACCTCCTGGCGTGCCCATGCTACCGCGCCGCGCCATGGATAACCCGGATTCCCTGCCGCTTATTGCCGTACTGAACGGCCCGAACCTCAATATGTTGGGGTTGCGAGAGCCGGAGCTGTATGGCGCAGCGACCTTGGATGATGTGGAACAGTTGTGCGCCGAAACCGGCGAGCGGCTGGGGCTGTCGATCGACTTCCGGCAGACCAATGGCGAAGGCGAACTGGTTTCCTGGGTGCAGGAATGCCGCGGCCGCGCGGCGGGCATCGTGATCAACCCGGCGGGTTACACCACGACCTCCGTCGCGCTGCTGGATGCGCTGCTCGCCTCGGAGTTGCCGGTGATCGAGGTGCATATCACCAACATTCACCGACGGGAGTCGTTCAGGCAACACTCCTACGTCTCCAAGGCGGCGGTGGGAGTGATCTGCGGCCTGGGGATCAGAGGGTACGGCTTCGCGTTGACCGCGATGGCGGAGTTGGTCGGGGTGGGGGAATGACGCGCATTCCGATCGACCCCGAAGCGATCCGTGCGCTGGCCGCCGTTCTGCATGAAACGGGATTGACCGAGATCGAGATCGCGGAGAACGACACGCGCATACGGGTGGTGCGGGCGGCCGCCCCGGCTGCGCCCGTGCAGGTCTCGGTACCTGGGGCGGTGCCGGTCGTGACGGCGCCGGCCGCACCGGCGGTGGAGGACCTGGCCAAGCATCCCGGTGCGATCCTCAGCCCCATGGTGGGTGTGGTCTATCTCTCACCGGAGCCAGCCGCCCCCAACTTCGTCTCCGTCGGTCAGACCGTCGCGGCCGGCCAGACCCTCCTGCTGATCGAAGCGATGAAGACATTCAACCAAATCAAGGCGCCCAAGGCCGGCACGGTGACGCAGATCCTGATCTCGAACGGCGCGCCCGTGGAGTTCGGCGAGCCGTTGATCATTCTGGACTGACGCGATTGTTCCAAAAGATCCTGATCGCCAACCGGGGGGAGATCGCGCTGCGCATCCAGCGCGCCTGCCGGGAAATGGGGATCGGCACGGTCGCGGTGCATTCCACGGCAGATGCCGAAGCGATGCATGTGAGGCTGGCGGATGAGAGCGTGTGTATCGGACCACCCCCGGCGCGCGAGAGCTACCTGAATATTCCGGCGATCCTGTCGGCGGCGCATATCACGGGCGCCGATGCGGTGCATCCAGGCTACGGCTTCCTGTCGGAGAATGCGCGCTTCGCGGAAATGGTGGAGGCGCATGGGCTGACATTCATCGGACCGTCGCCAGACCATATCCGGATGATGGGTGACAAGATCGAAGCAAAGCGGGCGATCGCCGGTCTGGGCGTACCGCTGGTCCCAGGGTCGGATGGTGCTGTGATGGACCGCGCCACGGCGCGCAAGGTGGCGGACCGCATCGGCTATCCGGTGCTGATCAAGGCCGCGGCGGGCGGCGGCGGGCGCGGGATGAAAGTGGCGCAGGATGCGGCTGCGCTGGATGACGCACTGCGGTTGGCCCGCGCTGAAGCGCAGGCAGCGTTCGGCAGTGACGAAGTGTATATCGAAAAGTATCTCGACCGCCCGCGGCATATCGAGGTGCAGGTGATGGCCGATGCGCACGGCCATGTGGTGCATTTCGGTGAGCGCGATTGTTCTTTGCAGCGGCGGCACCAGAAGCTGCTGGAGGAGGCCGGATCGCCCGCGCTGTCAGAAAAGCAGCGCGAGAGTCTGGGGCGCACGGTAACCTCGGCACTCACGAAGCTCGGCTATTGCAACGCCGGCACGCTGGAATTCCTGTTCCAGGACGGACAGTTCGCGTTCATCGAAATGAACACGCGGCTTCAGGTTGAACATCCGGTGACTGAGATGGTCTGCGACATCGACCTGGTGCGCGAACAGATCCGGGTGGCAGCGGGCGATGCGCTGGGCTACGGGCAGGACGACATCCGGTTTTCCGGCCATGCGATCGAGTGCCGGATCACCGCCGAAGATCCGGAGACGTTCGTGCCAACCCCTGGCGTCGTATCGTTATACCATGCGCCCGGCGGGCCCGGGGTGCGGATCAATTCGGCGCTGTATGCCGGATGCCACGTGCCACCGTTCTATGACAGCTTGGTCGCGAAGCTGATTGTGCACGCCGATACACGGGGAATGGCGATCGCTCGGATGCAGCGCGCGCTGGAGGAATTCGCGGTCGCAGGGATCAAAACCACGATCCCGCTGCATCAGCGGATTCTTGCCGATCCCGGTTTCCAGGCGGGGGACTATACGATCCATTGGCTTGAGCACTTCGTATCCGGCGAACCCTCATGACAGCTGATCCGGATATCGCGGAACTGCTGGCGGCGCGGCCATGGCTGCGCATGGACGCGATGGACGGGCTGACGGTGGACGGCGTGGCGCTGAACTCGATCGCCGACGCGTTAGGCACGCCCACATGGGTATATTCTGCGCACGTGCTGCGGGCGCGGTTGGCCGCGCTGCGGGATGCGCTTGACGTGGCAGGCGTGGCGGTGGGGCTGCATTACGCGGTAAAGGCCTGCGATCATCTCGCCGTGCTGCGCGTGGTCGCGGCTGCAGGCGCGGGTGTCGACGTTGTGAGCGGGGGCGAGTTGCAGCGCGCCCGTGCAGCGGGGGTCCCGGCTGGTCGGATCGTATTTTCCGGTGTCGGCAAGACGGCGTTGGAGATCCGGCTGGCGATCGGCGAGGGCATCGGGCAGATCAACGTAGAGAGCGCGGAAGAAATAGAGGCGATCTCCGCGATCGCTGTCTCAATGGGGCAGATCGCGCCGGTGGCACTGCGCATCAATCCCGACGTGGATGCCAAGACGCACGAAAAAATCAGCACCGGCCGGGGGCGCGACAAGTTTGGCATTCCGTACGCGCGGGCAGTGGCGCTTTATACGCGGACCGCCGAATTGCCAGGCCTGCGGCCGGTCGGGCTGGCGATGCACATCGGCAGCCAAATCGTGTCACTCGCGCCCTATCGTGAGGCTTTCGCGCGCGTTGCCGGGCTGGTGCGGGATTTGCGTGGCGCGGGGCACAAAGTGGATAGCGTCGATTGCGGCGGCGGGCTGGGCGTGCCGTACCGCAATGAACCGGTGGTGTCGCCGGCCGGGCTCGCCGCCGTTCTGGCGGAGGCGTTCGGACGTCTGGACGTGCGGCTGGCTCTGGAGCCCGGGCGTTGGATCGCAGCGCCGGCAGGGGTGCTGCTGGCCTCTGTCGTGTTCGAAAAGCGAGACGGTCAGAGTCGGTTCGTGGTCCTGGACGCCGGGATGAACGACTTGGTGCGGCCGGCGATGTACGGGTCATGGCATGGGATTGTGCCGGTCTCCGCCACGGACGCGTTGGGTGCGGTGTCGCCGGCAGATGTCGTCGGTCCGGTCTGCGAAAGCAGCGACACCTTCGCGCGCGGACGAAAGCTGCCAGATCTGCGGCCGGGCGCGCGGGTCGCGATCCTCGATGCGGGTGCCTATGGCTCGGTGATGAGCTCTACTTACAATGCGCGTCCGCTGGCGGCGATGGTGCTGATCGACGACGGCCGGTGGTGGGAGATCCGCGAGCGGCAAGACGTTGGCGCGTTGTGGGCTGCGGAGAGCGTTCCGCCGGGTCTCGCATGACCTATGCGGCGCTCGCCGCTGGCGCCGCCGCCTTTGCTCTCTGCCTGGCATTGCACGCGGTCGTGCCGCGCGAGAAGTTCCGCCGCTTCCACGACGTGAGCTACGCCGTGTTTTTGCAGCTCGGCGTGGCATTCGCGGTGCTGCTGGCATTCGTGTTCAACGGCGTGTGGTCAGAGTACCAAATTGCTGCGAAGGCCATCAACACGGAATGCGGCAGCATGCATGGGGTGGCCATTCTGGCCAATCGGCTGATTCCGCCGGAGCGGGGAATGGTGCTGAGCGAAATGCACCTCTATCTGCTGACTGTGGTGAACGAGGAATGGCCGGACATGGAGCACCGGCGCGCCAGCGATCAGGCGGTCGCACGGTTGGAGCGCCTCTGGGGAACCGTAGAGATGCTGCACGATGCAGATTCGGTGCCGCGAAGCCAGATGTTGACGCTGCTGCGAACGCCCATCAGAGCCGCGAGACACAGTTGTTTCAGATGACGCAAGGTGTCCCGGGACTGGTGTGGGTCATGCTCGCCCTGTTTGCTTCGGGCCTGGTCGGATGCATGCTGGTGTTCGCCGCGGAGGGATCGCTGATCAAGGCGGTGTTCATTGGGTGCTTCGCGTCGTTTTTGACGGTGTCGCTGCTGACCGTGCATATGCTGGACTATCCGTTTGAGAGCGCGCTACGGCTTCCGCCAGCGGATTTTCAGGCGACGCTGGCGAGGGTAGATGCGTTCCTTGGGCACGCATCACCGGCGGGGTGATCTGGCTCGCTGATCAATGATAGCGGCGAAGGATCACCGTCGCCGGGCACTCATGGTCGTGTCCCTCGACAACGACGCTCACTACAGTGAGCTCCACCCAGGCCTGATGCACCAGTTCCTTCATCGCGGGTTCGCGCGCACGGAGCCGGTACTCGTGTCCTGCCTCGGTTAGGATCACGAAAGCCGAGAAGTCGCCGAAGCGGTCGTAATGCCGCGCCACCACTTTGCCGGTGTATTCGTGCGCGTGTTCGTGTGGCGGCCGCGGAACAGGAGGAAGCGGTGCGGGATGCCTCCCTGGCACGTTTCCCACTTGCGAGGGCGGGACCTTTTTCGGCTCCCCTCCCAGGCTCACGGTCAATCCTTCAGTGAGGTCAGGTAGCGGTTGAGCACGGGCAGCCAGCGGCTGGACGGCGGCGTCACGCCGAAGCGCCATTTCAGCCATGCCAGCAGTCGCTCCCGCGGGAGCAGCAGTTCGCCAGGCGGCGTCACGGTCAGCGTGCATTGGAAAGCGCCCACCACCTGACGCAAGGAGAATGTATGCGACGCAGCGGAGGCTGGCGCCACGCGTGCCAGGGCCGCCACCTGGGGCACGGGTGGCGGGGGAGGCAGAGGTTCGGTCGTCGCGCTGAGACGCGTGAGTTGGCGGACCGCGACGGCGTACATCTCCCCGGGACGGAAGCCCGTCGGAGATTGAGTGACAGCATGCTGGCATAGCGTCCTGGTCCCAGCGGTTCTAGCGACAGCGCCCGCCCAGTCTGATCCCCGTGCGTCCCGTACCTTCCCCACTCTGTGCGTGGCATTCCGCCGTGCAGGTGCTTATGGTGCTCGAATGCGCATCCGGCGCCGCAAGCGATGACTGACCAGGACCAGACCGAACTCTCCCGGCTCTCCCGCCGCCTTGCCGGCCGGCGAGAGCAGGCGCGCATGGTGCTACTGTTCGAGCGGGTTTGGCCGGCGCTGTGGCCCGCCATCGGGGTCGCGGGGCTTTTCATTGCCCTCGCGCTGCTGGGCCTCCCGCGGATGCTCTCACCCGGGGTTCACCTAGCCTACACCGTCACCTTCGTCGCCGCCTTCCTGGCCCTGCTCATTCGCGGGATCGCGCGCATCCGCCTGCCGCGTGACGCCGAGGCGGACCGGCGTCTGGAAACCGCTTCGGGCGTTCAGCACCGCCCACTGGCGGTACTGTCCGACAAGCCGAGTGCACCCGATGAGACCGGGCTGTGGGCCGCCCATGTGCGACGGGCGATTGCGCAGGTGCGGCGCTTGCGGGTGGGGGCGCCCCATCCGGGATTGGCGCGGCGCGACCGGCGAGCGCTGCGCGGCGCCTTGGTTGTGGGGCTGGTCGCGGGGTTTGGCGTGGCGGGGCAAGACGCGCCGGCCCGGCTGCTGGATTCTGTCCGAGTGACACTGCCGAGCGGGGCAGCGGCCCCAGCCACGCTGGTGCAGGCTTGGATTACGCCACCCGGATTCACGCATCTCGCCCCGGTATTCCTGAAGGCGGGGATGGGCACGGTGATGGTACCGGCTTCGTCGCGGCTGACGGCAAGCGTGACCGGCGGAGCCGGCGGCGTGCCGCAATTGGCCGCCGAGGGGACCACGACCTCGTTCAGGGCGCTGGATGCCGGCAGTTATCAGATCGAGCAGCCGCTCTCTGCGGGAGGCCATGTGGGGATCCGGCGCGCAGGGGCAGAACTCGCCGGCTGGGATATCACTGTCGTGGCGAACCAGCCGCCGACCGTTGCCTGGGCAGAGCCTCCTGGGCCAGCGCGATCCGATCCACAACAGACTGCGGCTGCCGTGGAAGGCATCGGACGATTACGGCGTGACGTCGGTGCAGGCGGAAATGCGGCTGAAGGATCGGCCAAGTGCGCCGCCTTTGATCCTGGAGCTACCGATGCCCTCGGGCGAAGCGAAGGCTGCGCATGGGGTGGACCAACGGGACCTGACCGCGCATCCGTGGGCAGGGCTGCCGGTGATCGCACACCTGCTGGCCAAAGACGGCGCGAGCCTGTCCGGTACCAGCACGGACGCGACGTTCGTGTTGCCGGAGCGGCCGTTCCACAATCCCGTGGCGCGCAGCCTGATGGAGATCCGCAAGGGTTTGAGCGTGTCGCCCGACAATCGGGATGATGCGCTGGCGGGGCTGGATGCGCTGATGGTCAATCCCGAGCTATTCCACGATGATTACGGTGCCTATCTGAACCTCGGCGCGATTTACTACCTGCTCGAGCATGACCAGATGCCGGATGCGGTGCCGCGAGCGCAACAGCGCATGTGGGACTTGGCCCTGCACATGGAGGAAGGCTCGCTTGACCGCACGGCGCGGCAGCTGGAGCAGGCCCGAGCGGCGGCGAAGGACGCACTGGAAAAGGCCGAGAAGGACCCGAATGCGGCGAACCGGCAGGCGCTGGAGCAGCGGCTGGCGGAGTTGGAGCGCGCGATCCAACAACGCATGCAGGCGCTGATGGATCAGTTGAAGCGGGAAGGCCAGCAGGCGCCGCTCGATCAGAACACGATGCATTTGAGCAGCCGGGACATGCAGAAGCTGGCCGAGGAGGCGCGGCAGGCGGCCAAGCAGGGCGACATGAAAACCGCTGAGCAGCGCATGGCGGAACTGGAGCGAATGCTGGACGCCCTGCGCAATGGCCGGCCCATGACGGCGCAGGAAATGGAGAATGCGCGCCAGCGGCAGAAAGGCCAGCAGCAGCTTGGCGTGGTGCAAGACCTGATCGGCCGCCAGGGTGGTCTGGTGGACCACGCACAGCAGCGCGCTCAACCGGGGCTGGAACAGGGCGATCAGTCGCCGCGGTTCGGACAGCAGCAGCAACAGAACGAAACGCAAGAACAGCCCTCGGCCCAGGACCAGGAGAGCCAACGGAAGGCGGACCAGCGGATCCAGAAGGCGCTGCGAGAGGCTCTGGGCGAGCTGATGCAGCAATTTGGGGACCTGACCGGAAAGGTGCCGCAAAGCCTGGGACAGGCGGATCAGGATATGCAGCAGGCCGGTCAGGCGCTGGCACAGGGGCAGGATAAGGCGGCCGGGGGGGCGGAACAGAGAGCGATCGCCGACCTGCAGAAGGGCGGGCAGCAGATGGCCCAGCAGATGGCTCAGCAGTTTGGCGGCCAGCAGGGCCAACAACAGGAAGGCGAAGGTCAGCAGGAAGGCACCGGGATGGCCCTACAGGACGGGCCGGATGACGGTATGGGTCCTTTGCCGGGTCGGGCGGGTCGGCGTGATCCGCTCGGCCGCCCGTATGGGGAGGGGCACAACGGCGCGGATGAAACGGATCAGGTCAACATCCCGGACCAGGGACAGCGGCAACGCGCGCAGGAGATCGAGCAGCAGTTGCGCGACCGCGGAGCGCAGCGGACCCGCCCGCAGGAGGAGCTGGATTACATCGACCGGCTATTGAAGCAGTTCTAGCCTAAGCCCTTGACGGCTCACCCTTCCTAAGCCATCTGCCAGGATACAGGACTTAGCTAGTCCTGTTAGAGGCAACCTGCCCCGAAAGGGCTCTGAAAGGTCTTCGCATGCTCCGGCTGTCGAAGCTGACCGACTATGCCGTCGTCGTGCTCGTCCGGCTTTCTGTCACGGACGCCGTGCAGACCTCAACCGGCATCGCGGGCGCAACAGGTATTCCCGAGCCGACCGTCGCGAAGGTTTTGAAGGCGCTCGCCGGCCGCGGCCTCGTGGCGTCACAGCGCGGCGCCCACGGAGGCTATCGTCTTGCCCGTCCGCTCGCGGCCATCCCCATCGCCGATGTGATCGCCGCGATTGATGGCCCAATCGCGTTGACCGCCTGTGTCGAGAGTGGCTCCGGCGATTGTGACGCCCAGTCGCTCTGCCCTATGCGCGGCCGTTGGGATCCGGTGAACGACGCGATCCAGCAGGCCCTTAGCACCATCACCCTGGCAGACATGCAGGAAGCGTCGTTCTCCCGCGCTTTCCCGCCCGTCCGTATTCCGGTCGCCGCCACCGTTCCACAGGACGCACGATAGATGCCCGCCGTTACCGAAACGCTCGAAACCGTCCAGTCCGTCACCCAAGGCGGCTATAAATGGGGTTTCGAGACCGAAATCGAGATGGACCTCGCGCCCAAGGGCCTGAACGAGGACATCATCCGGCTAATCTCCACGCGTAAGGACGAACCCGCCTGGATGCTGGAGTGGCGGCTCAAGGCCTATGCCGCCTGGAAGCAGATGCAGGAGCCGCACTGGGCCCGGGTCGATCATGCGAAGATCGACTACCAGGACATCCACTACTACGCCGCGCCGAAGAAGAAGACCGGCCCGAAGTCTATTGACGACGTCGATCCCGAACTCCTCGCCACGTACGAGAAGCTTGGCATTCCGCTGAAAGAACGGGCCGTGCTCGCCGGTGTCGAGGGCGCCCCCAACGTGGCCGTCGATGCGGTGTTTGACAGCGTCTCCGTCGCCACCACCTTCCGCGACACGCTGCAGAAAGCCGGCGTGATATTCTGCCCGATCAGCGAGGCAATTCGTGACTACCCGGACCTCGTGCGCCAGTACATGGGCAGCGTGGTGCCGGTGGCCGACAATTTCTTTGCCGCGCTCAATAGCGCCGTCTTTACCGATGGAAGCTTCGTTTACATCCCAAAGGGCGTGCGCTGCCCGATGGAACTCTCAACCTATTTCCGCATCAATGCGCGTAACACCGGCCAGTTCGAGCGTACGCTGATTATCGCCGAAGCCGGCGCTTATGTGAGCTACCTCGAAGGCTGCACCGCACCCATGCGCGACGAAAACCAGCTGCACGCCGCGGTGGTGGAGTTGGTCGCCATGGAAGACGCGCGGATCAAATACAGCACCGTACAAAATTGGTATCCGGGCGACGCGGAAGGGAAAGGGGGCATCTACAACTTCGTCACCAAACGCGGCGCCTGCCGCGGGGCCCGCGCCAAGATCTCCTGGACCCAGGTCGAAACCGGCTCTGCCATCACCTGGAAATATCCGTCCTGCGTGCTGGAAGGCGATGACAGCGTCGGCGAGTTCTACTCGGTTGCCGTTACCAACAATCACCAGCAGGCCGATACCGGCACCAAGATGATCCATATCGGCGCCAACACCCGCAGCACGATCGTTTCTAAGGGTATCAGCGCCGGGCGTTCAAACAACACCTATCGCGGCCTGGTGCGAGTCCTGCCGCGTGCCCGTAACGCGCGGAACTACACGCAATGTGATTCACTGCTGATCGGCCATGACTGCGGCGCGCACACCGTGCCCTACATCGAGAGCCGCAATCCATCGGCAAAAGTGGAACACGAAGCCACGACTTCGAAGATTGCCGACGACCAGCTTTTCTACTGCCGCCAGCGTGGCCTGACCGAAGAAGACGCGGTCAACCTGATTGTTAATGGCTTCTGCAAGGACGTGCTTAAGGAACTGCCGATGGAATTCGCCGTCGAGGCCCAGAAACTTCTTGCCGTCAGCTTGGAAGGCTCGGTCGGCTAATCATGTTGGAAATTCGCAACCTTTCGGCCGCGATCAACGGCACGCCCATCCTGCGCGGCATCGACCTTGTGATGCCTGACGGCGAAGTCCACGCCATCATGGGTCCCAACGGATCCGGCAAATCCACCCTGGCCTATGTGCTCGCCGGGCGTGAGGATTACGAAGTCACCTCGGGCCAGGTGCTGTTCAATGGCACCGACCTGTTGGAGATGGAACCCGAGGAGCGCGCCGCCGCTGGTGTCTTCCTTGCTTTCCAGGCGCCCATAGAACTGCCCGGTGTCGGCAACGCCAATTTCCTCCGCACCGCGCTGAACGCCGTTCGCCGCGCCCATGGCGAACCGGAGCTCGACGCCGTGCAGTTTTTGAAGCTTGCGCGCGCCGAGGCGAAGCGCCTCGCCATGCCGGACGACATGCTCCGCCGCAACGTCAATGTCGGGTTCTCCGGTGGCGAGAAGAAGCGCAACGAAGTGCTGCAGATGGCCATTCTGCGCCCGTGCCTTGCCATCCTCGACGAAACCGATAGCGGCCTGGACATCGACGCGCTGAAGATTGTGGCGGAGGGCGTGAACGCGCTTCGCGGTCCTGACTTCTCTGCCCTAGTGATCACGCATCACCAGCGTCTGCTGGACCACTTGGTGCCCAACCGGGTGCATGTGCTCTCCGCCGGTCGTATCGTCCGCTCCGGTGGTCCGGACCTGGCGCTCGAACTGGAGGCGCGCGGCTATGCCGGGTTCGAAGTCCCGGGGGGAGCTGAAGCGGCATGACCGCCCTTCAGCTCACAGGCGTCCCAGCCTTTCTCGCGCGGTATCGTGGTCTGCGCGATCGCCTCCCCGGTGATCGCGCCGCACGTGATGCCGCCGCCAACAGCTTCCGCGAGCTCGGCTTTCCGGGCCGGCGTGAGGAGGCGTGGAAATACACCAATCTTCGCCCCCTTGCCGAAGCCGCCTTCCACGAACCACTCAGCGTTGTCGAAGACAGTTCCTACCTGCTCGCTGCGCCGCGCATCGCCGGCACCCGTCTGGTGTTTCTCGACGGCCGCTTCCGTTCGGACCTGTCCGATGCCGCACCCGCCATCTTCACCGCTTTCGCCGATCAACCTCTGTTCGGTGCGCTTGCCCGGCCCGACCGCGATCCCATGGCGGCGCTCAACACCATGTTGGCCGAGGACGGCGCGCGCCTCACCGTTCCACCCGAAACCGACGCCGGGACCATCCACCTCGCAGCCATCTCGTCCGGCGGCACCGCGGTTCCCACCGCCTCCCATCCGCGTCACATCATCCATCTCGGCCGCGGCGCCCGCCTCACGCTCATCGAAACCAGCGCGGGGGAGGGGACTTATCTCCACAACCCCGTCACTGAGATCACGCTCGAGGAGGGCGCGGAACTCCAGCACATCCGCCTGGAGCAGGAAGACGCATCTGCGTTCCATCTCGCGACGATCTATGCGGATACGGCCGAAGGCGCGATCTACGACTGCTTCACGCTCGCGCTCGGTGGACGGCTGGTACGGACTGAATTCCACACCCGCATGTCCGGCCCCGACGGCGCAACCCACCTTTCCGCCGCCCAGCTGCTGCGCGGTATGCAGCACGCCGATTTCACCTCCGTCGTGCGCCATGCGGCGCCGCACTGTGCCTCCCGCCAGACGGTCAAGAACGTGCTTGCCGGGCGCTCCCGGGGCGTCTTCCAGGGCCGTATCGAGGTCGCGCGCCAGGCGCAGAAAACCGACGGCTACCAGATGAGCCAGGCGCTGCTTCTCTCGCCCGACGCCGAGATCGACACGAAGCCGGAACTGGAAATCTTTGCTGACGACGTGAAGTGCAGCCACGGCGCTACTGTCGGCGAACTCGATCCCGAGCAGATGTTCTACCTGCGCTCCCGGGGCGTCCCGCAACCTGAAGCGCGCGCCATTCTCATCCGCGCCTTCTTGCAGGAGGCGCTGGACGCGGTCCGCAACGAACCCGCCCGTGCCACGCTTGAAAGCGCGGTGGACGCCTGGTGGCGCAGCGAGGCAGCCTGACCATGGACATCGCCGCTCCCCTCAACGTCGCCCGCATCCGCGAGGACTTTCCGATCGTTAGCCAGACCGTGCGCGGCAAACCGCTGATTTTTCTCGACAGTGCCGCCTCCGCGCAGAAACCGCGCGCCGTGATCGATGCCATGCGCACCACGATGGAAACGCAATACGCCAACGTCCATCGCGGCCTGCACTGGATGAGCGAGCGCACCACCGACGCCTACGAAGCCGCCCGCGATGCCGTCGCCGGACTGCTCAATGCGCGAGACCGCAGCGAAATTGTTTTCGTGCGCAACTCGACCGAGGCTATCAACCTCGTCGCGTACAGTTATGGTCGCGGCATTCTGCAGCCCGGCCAGGCGGTGCTGATCTCCGGCATGGAGCACCACTCCAATATCGTTCCCTGGCAGTTGCTGCGCCAAACCCACGGGATCGAACTCCGCGTCGCGCCGATCACCGATGCGGGCGAACTCGACTTCCCCGCTTTCGAAGCGCTTCTCGCCGACCGCAAGGTCGGCTTGGTCGCCATGACGCACATGTCCAACGTGCTCGGCACCTACACGCCGGCTGCCCGCATCGCACGTGCCGCCCACGCCGCAGGCGCCAAGGTGCTGTTCGACGGCTCGCAAGCCATCGTGCATCGGCGCGTGGACGTGCAGGCCATCGATGCCGATTTCTATGCCTGGACCGGTCACAAACTGTACGGCCCCACCGGGATTGGTGTGCTCTGGGCCCGCCGCGAGTTGCTCGAAGCTATGCCCCCCTTCCTTGGCGGCGGTGAGATGATTTCCTCCGTGACCTATGAGCGCTCCACCTGGGCCGCCGTGCCGCATAAGTTCGAAGCCGGCACGCCGGCGATCATTGAAGGCATCGGGCTGAAGGCCGCGATCGACTACGTCCAGTCCATCGGCTATGATGCGATCGCGGCGCACGAATCATCACTCACCGAGCATGCGATCGCTCGCCTGTCGCAGATTCCCGGCCTGACCATCCTCGGCCGAGCGCAGGATCGCGGCGGCGTGGTTTCCTTCGCCCTCGACCGCGCCCACGCCCACGATGTCGCCACACTGCTCGACCGCCAGGGCATTGCGGTGCGCGCCGGCCATCACTGCGCCGAACCGCTGATGCACCGCTTCGGCCTGGAAAGCACGGCGCGCGCCAGCTTCGGCATCTACACCACGCACCAGGAGATCGACGCGTTGGCCGATGCGCTGGTCCGCGTGCGGGAGTTCTTCGCATGAGCGACGACACCTTCGCCGATCTGCGCGATCTCTATCAGGAGGTCATACTCGACCACAGCCGCCACCCGAGCCATGCAGGCAAGCCGTCGCAATTCGATGCCGCCGCAAAGGGCGACAATCCGATGTGCGGCGACCGAGTGCAGGTGTTCGTTCGCTACGCGCCCGATGGCTCTATCGCAGACGCGAAGTTCGACGCCCGAGGCTGCGCCATCAGCATAGCATCGGCCGACCTGATGGCGGAAACGGTCACCGGCCTTAGCAAGTCCGACGCCCGCGACGTTTTCAAGGTCTTCCGCGAACTCGCGCGCACAGGCCATTGCCCCGCCTGCGACGCACGTCTGCAGCCAACGCTCGAACGGCTTGAACCGCTCGCCGGCGTCCACGAATATCCATCGCGCGTGAAGTGCGCGACTTTGCCGTGGCACGCGCTGATCGCCGCCCTCGATGGGGCGCAGGAGGCTACAAGTGAATGACACGAGCGCCGCTCCCCCTGCCGCGCAACATCAGGCGCATACGTCCTGGACCCCGGATGGCGAGACCGCGCCCCAAAGGGAAGACAAGCCGACTGAGGATACCGTCATCGCCGCTTGCGCCAGCGTCTACGATCCGGAAATCCCGGTGAACATCTACGAACTTGGCCTGATCTACGCGATCGAGATTGCGGATAATGGCCACGTCAAAGTCGAAATGACTCTCACCGCGCCGGCCTGCCCCAGCGCCCAGGAACTGCCCGACCAGGTGAGGGAGGCCGTCATGGCCGTCCCCGGTGTGACAGGTTGCGAGGTCGAGACTGTCTGGGATCCGCCCTGGGATCCGAGCCGTATGAGCGACGAAGCCCGCCTCCAGTTGAACATGTACTAACCAGCAACGATGTACGCCCCATGAGCACGACCACCACCACCCGCCCGGCACGCCGTCCCCTGCCGCCGCTGATGACCTTGACGGACGCCGCCGCTCAACGGCTGCGCGCCCTGTATGAAAAAGGGGAGCAGGGGAAGCTGCTGCGCATTGGGGTGAAGACCAAGGGCTGCTCCGGCCTTTCTTACGACATGAGTTGGGCCGACGAGCCTGCCCCGACCGATGAGGTCGTGCACGACAAGGGCCTAACCGTCCTGGTCGACCGCAAAGCCAGCTTGTTCCTGATCGGCACGGTGATGGACTACGAGACCAAGGCGCTTGCGTCCGGCTTCACCTTCACCAATCCGAACGAAAAGGGCCGCTGCGGTTGCGGTGAGAGCTTCCACGTCTGATCCGTAGCGCCTACTCCGGGCTGTATCCCGGCTTCTTAAACAGCTTGCCGGGTCCGTCGAGAATGTCGGGCTTGTACACCGTCTCCGTCCATGCGTCCGGCTGGATATCCTGAATACTGACCGACACCGCCTTCTCGCTGCAGTTAGCGGTCGCTATGATTGCCTTCGTGACTTCTTCGGCGATCCTCGTCTTCTGTAGATCTGATCGTCCGGACAGAAGCTTAATAATCACGTGCGGCATTGCGCAGGTACTCCTGGATGGCGGGAGCCGGCCCGAGGACGGGATGCAGACATATCAGGGACGGCTCGTTCGTGTCCCGCCGGGTGTCCGCGTGATTTTTTGCCGCACTTCGAGTCACTCAAAGAGTGAGTACCTCACAACCTATGAAGATGTCGCCCGTGTGGTTCGAGCCAGCCAAATCACGTTCGCGAAGGAGCATTTCGTTCGCGATGGATACTTCGAAGGACGCCTTCCCGCTCCAGTCAAGGTGAATGAGGAATGGTACCTCAAGCAGTATCCTGATGTGCGGGAAGGCATTCGTCGCGGCGACTTCGAATCAGCTCAGAAGCACTTCATCTCTGAGGGCTACCGCGAAGGTCGCCGCCCGCTTCCGTAAAGTAGCGTCATGGCTCTCCGAACAGCGGTAGGATCGTGCGCTTCCAGGAGCTGTTGATAACAAGCGCCGAGCCCGCATAGTAGGCGAGAGCAGCCGCGCCAAACAAACACGCTCCGCCTGCCTCCGCAACGCCGCCCACGGCGCCGTTCGGACCGACATTGAACAGGCCGATCCCGACCAGCGCGTACCCTGCGACCAGGAACGCGAGGGTACCAGCCAATATCATGTTCTTGCTCAGTGCGGCCACCATCAGTACCAGCGAGATGAAGGCGAAAGAGCAGGCGAAATAGCCCAGGATCGTAAAGCTAGCCGGTCCACGGGGAATAAGCCCGCCGGCTTCCAGCAGGATTGTCAGGCCTACGACCGTGTTGAACGCGCCGTAGCAGGTGAACGCGTTCGATTCGAGCACGTTGGTTCGCCGGAACGCGTACAGCCCGGCGATGAATTGTGCGACCCCTGCGAACAGGAAGACGATTGGCGCGAGAGGCACCTGCGCGCTCGCCGGAAGAAAACCGCCGAAGACCACACCCGCAATCCAGGTGCCGGTTGCGAACCCGAACAGGCCTAGTGTTGCTGGTTCCGCGACCGTCGCCGCTGCACGCCCCTCAAGCAATGCGATCTCCGGATCAGATAATCGCGACACGATTGGCCCCGCTTCAGTCCAGGCGGCGTGCTTCTCCACCAGATGGTAATTATACGTCTCGGCAATGTCGGGCGTCTTCCCCTCCGTTTGTTTCATTCACAAGCAGGTAGATAAGCAAGCTGCTCCTGCGAGATTCGTTCGCTTACCCTCAGAAGGACGTTAATCCCGTTTCTTCCGCTTCACCGTAAGCGGTGGCACGGGGCACGTCGTTTGTGAATGTCAGCTGAGGCAAGTTTGTCGTCCTGTTGGCAGGAGCTGATGTTATGGACGTGGTTAACGACGGTTCGTCTGTGGAGCGACCGCGACGGATTGAAATTCTGAGTGGTGCGGAGCGCCGGCGCCGTTGGTCGGATGAGGCGAAGGCACGGATTGTCGCTGAGAGTGTGGTGCATGGCGCGATTGTGTCGCAGGTTGCTCGCCGTCACGATGTCCTGCCGTCACAGATCTACGCTTGGCGGAAAGCCGCCCGCGAGGGGTCTCTTGTTCTCAGTGGCGGCCCAGCCTTTGCCACGGTCGAGGCTGCCGGACCCTTGCCGCCGAAGAGCAAACCGGAGCCTGCTGGGGTGATTCCGATCATCGAGATCGAGGCAGGCCCGATTGCGGTTTGGGTCAACGGTGGTGCTGATGCTGCACTGGTTGAGAGGATCATCCGGGCACTCAAGGCCGCCAGGTGATCTTTCCGACCGGTCCTGTTCGGGTGATGGTTGCGGTCCAACCCGTCGACTTCCGCAAAGGCATCGATGGCCTGGCTGCCATCGTCAAAGAGGAACTGGGCACCGATCCTTATTCGGGCGTTGTTTACGTCTTCAGGGCGCGCCGCGCGGACAGGATCAAGATGATCTTCTGGGACGGCACGGGCATAGTGTTGATCTCCAAGCGTCTGGAGGATGGCAAGTTCCGCTGGCCTCGGATTGAGGCAGGCGTGATGCGTCTGTCACCGGCACAATTGACCACGTTATTCGAAGGTCTCGATTGGACCCGCGTGCATGTCCGGCGTGTGCGTGCGCCGCAGGAAGTGCTGTGATCGCTCGATGCTCACACACGATATTGGTGATCACAAATCGGTCGGAATGTGATTCACTCGAGTCGCCATGGATGCCGCTCTGCCGCAAAATCTTGCTGAGGCTCATGCGCTGATCGAGCGCCTGACGGCAAGTCTGGCCGAGAAGGATGCAGCGCTATCGCATCGTGACGAAGAGATCGAGCGGCTCGAGCGCATCCTCGATAAATATATCCGCCGTCAGTATGGCAAGAGTTCAGAACAGCTGCCGCCAGAACAGATGGCGCTTGGGCTTGAGGATCTCGAGACGGGAATTGCCGCGGCAAAAGCCAAAGCGGAGAGCCAGGACGCGACGCGTGTCAGACGCCATGGCGTCAAGCGCGGTGATCTGCCGGATCATTTGCCGCGCGTCGAAATCGTCATCGAGCCCGAGAACCAGATCTGCCCCTGCTGCGGTGGAGCATTGCATGTCATCGGTGAGGACAAATCCGAGCGCCTTGACGTTATCCCTGCCCAGCATCGTGTCCTCGTGACCCGTCGGCCGAAATATGGCTGCCGTTCGTGTCGCGAGGGCGTTAGCCAGGCACCGGCGCCGCCGCATATCATCGAAGCTGGCCTACCCACCGAGGCGATGCTGGCCCATGTCCTGGTCAGCAAATATGCCGACCATCTGCCGTTGTATCGCCAGCACCAGATCCTGCAGCGCCAAGGCATCAGGATCGATCGCTCCTGTCTGGCCGATTGGGTGGGGCGCAGCGCCTTTGCCTTGAGGCCGATCGTCGCGCGCATGCTGGAGTTGCTGAAACGATCGACCAAGTTGTTCTGCGATGAAACGACGGTGCCCGTGCTCGATCCTGGGCGTGGCAAGACAAAGACCGGCTATCTGTGGGCAATCGCTCGCGACGATCGGCCATGGAACGGCCCTGATCCTCCCGGCGTCGTCTACGTTTATGCACCAGGCCGTGCTGGGGAATATGCGCGTCAGGCACTCCGCGGCTTCAAGGGCGTTCTCCAGGTGGACGGATACACCGGCTATAACGCCCTGACCGATGGCCGTCGGAAGGAAGATCCCTTGGACCTGGCTCTTTGCTGGGCACATTGGCGAAGAGACTTCTTTGACATCAACAAGGGCGGGTCTGCGCCGATCGCTGCCGAGGTCCTGAATCGAATCGCCGCGCTTTACCAGATCGAGACCGAGCTCCGTGGTCGGAGTGCCGAGGAACGTCGTGCCGCGCGTCAGGTCAGGACCGTGCCACTCATCGACGATCTGTTCCGTTGGTTGGAGCAGAAGCTGCCGCTCCTGCCCCAGAGCGGCAAAATGGCAGAAATCATCCGCTACGGTCTCAAGCGTCGTGACGGGCTGACGCGGTTCCTCGATGACGGCACCATCGAAATCGATAACAATACGGTCGAGCGAGCCATTCGCCCAATCACGCTGAACCGCAAGAATGCCCTGTTCGCCGGCCATGATGAGGGAGCAGCTGCCTGGGGACTGATCGCTTCGCTCGTCGAAACCTGCAAGTCGAACGGTGTCGAGCCACAGCGTTATCTGACCGATGTCCTCACCAAAATCGCCCAGCACTGGCCCATGTCAAAGCTCGACCAGCTGCTCCCCTGGGCTCACGTGGGCTGAAGCCACCGCTTACGCTTCACCCGCGGGACACGCGATAGGGTCGACGCGCCTTGAATGGAACTTTCCCGGACCGGCCCTGTTGAAGGGGCGCGCGCGCACTGACCAAAGGGGCAGCCAAATGCCGGACACCGTATCCGATCATGTCGTGAACACCCTGCTCGCGTGGGGCGTCGATACCGTGTTCGGCCTGCCGGGGGACGGCATCAATGGCCTGGTTGAAGGCTTCCGCAAGGCCGCGGACAGGATCCGCTACGTCCATGTCCGGCACGAGGAGACTGCGGCGCTCGCTGCCTGCGCCTACGCCAAGTTTTCCGGCCGGCTCGGCGTCTGCTTCTCCACCGCCGCCCCCGGTGCCGTGCATCTGCTGAATGGCCTGTACGACGCCAAGATCGACGGTGCGCCGGTTCTGGCCATCACCGGCATGACCTACCACGACCTGATCGGCACGCATTATTTGCAGGATATCAATCAGGACTATCTGTTCCAGGACGTCGCCCTCTACAACCAGCGCCTGATGGGGCCCGAGAACCTGGAGAATGTGCTCAACCTCGCCTGTCGGGCTGCTTTGTCCAATCGCGCGGTCGCCCACGTTGCCATCCCGATCGACATCCAGGCGATGCCCGCCAGTCAGGAGAACCGTTTCAAGCGCAACGTGAAGGGGCATGTCTCGAAGTCGTACCAGGTCCCAGTTCGCATTCCGGACCGCTACCAGATCGAGGAAGCGGCGAAGTCGCTCGCCGGCTGCAAGAAGATCGTCATCCTCGCAGGCGCCGGCGCGCGCGGCGCCCGCGCCGAGCTTGAACAGGTCGCCGGACGCCTCGGCGCCGTCATCATCAAGCCGTTGCTGGGCAAGGACTGCATCCCCGATACTAGCCCCTATACCACCAGCGGAATTGGCGTGGTCGGCACCCGGCCGTCCGTCGAGGCCCTCAATGCCTGCGACGGGCTGCTCATCGTCGGTTCCTGCTTTCCCTACATAGAGTTCCTGCCCAAGCCGGGGCAGGCCGTCGGTGTGCAGATCGATGACAAGCCCGAGCATATCGGCCTGCGCTATCCCGTCGAGATCGGCTTGGTCGGTGACGCCCGCGCCACCCTGCGCGAGCTTCTAACGAAATTGCCGCGCAACGAGGACCGAGCGTTCCTCTCCCAGGCGCAGGAGAGCATGAAAGCCTGGTGGGCGCTGATGGAGGAACGCGGGACCTCCGATCACATGCCTATGTGCCCGCAGGTCATTTCCTGGAAGCTGCCCGACCTGATCGCACCGGACGCCATCATCTGCGGTGACTCTGGCACTGTCACCACCTGGGCGGCGCGAATGCGCCTGCGGGACGATCAGCGTTTCTCCTTCTCCGGGACGATGTGCTCCATGATGGCGGCTATTCCGTATTCGATCGGCGCCGCCCACGCCTTTCCCGATCGCCAGATCATCGCCTTCACCGGCGACGGCTCCGCCACCATGATCATGGGCGAGCTCACCACGATCGCCCAATACAAGTTGCCGGTGAAAGTTGTCGTGATGAAGAACAACACACTCGGGCTGATCAAGTGGGAACAGATGCTCTATCTCGGCAACCCGGAATACGGCGTCGATTTGCACCCGGTCGATTTTGTCAAAGTCGCCGAAGCTTGCGGCCTGCGCGCCGCCCGCATCGAAAATCCCGGCACCGCGCGCCGCCAGCTTCAGGATGCACTCGCCCTGGAAGGCCCTACGCTGATCGAGTGCGTGGTCGACCCACTGGAGCCGCCCTGGCCGCCTGTCATTACCACGGACGAACAGAAGAAGCTCGTCACTGCACTCGCGCGCGGTGAGCGCAACCGTACGCCGATTGGCCTTTCCATGGGTCGCCACGCGGCGCAGGAATTCACATTCAGCGAAAGCCCATTCGGCGTCGCCGGGCGTATTCTCGACCGCGTCACCGGACGCAAGCTGGAGACAGCTGGCGCCAAGGGCAGCGGCTCCGGTCAGGAATTCTTGACCGCCATGAATGATCTCAACAAGCTGGTGCGTTCCGGCGCGAAGTCCGGCCGCATCAAACCGCTTGCGCCGCCTCGCCCGGACTATCGGAAGGAAGCGCGCGAACTCGAAGCGCATCTCAAGCCACGCATCGCCGGCGAGGTCCGCTTCGACACCGGCACCCGCGCTGCTTATGCCACCGATCACTCCACCTACCGCGCAGTGCCGGTCGGCGTGATCGTTCCCCGCAACGTCGATGACGTGCTCGCCACTGTCGACGCCTGTCGCGCACGTAGCGTCCCGATCCTCGGACGTGGCTGTGGCTCCAGCTTGTCCGGTCAGTCCACCAACGTCGCCGTGGTCATCGACTTTTCCAAATACATGAATCGCATTCTCGCCTTCGATCCCGAGGGCGGCATGGCCAAAGTCGAGCCTGGCGTGATCAACGACACGCTGCGCAACAAAGCCAAACAGCACGGCATGACGTTTGCCCCTGACCCCGCCACACACCAGTGGTGCACGTTGGGAGGCAATATCGGCAACAATTCCTGCGGCGCCCACACTGTCATGGGTGGCAAGACTGTCGACAACGTCATCGAACTCGACATCGTCACCTACGACGGGTTGCGCATGCGCGTAGGCGAGACCACGCCTGATCAGTACGAACTCATCCTTAAGGCCGGCGGCCTCCGCGCGAACATCTATCAAGGTCTGAAATCCATCGCTGATCGGTACGGTGACTCCATCCGCCAGCACTATCCGCACATCCCCCGCCGCGTTTCCGGCTACAATCTGCCGGCGAACTGCTGCTTCCCGAAGGCGAAGCTTGGCTGCTAATCGAGTTTGGCGGCGACTCCCAGAAGGAGGCGAACAGCAAGGTCGAGAACGCCTATCGTTTGCTCAAGCACGGCGGTTCGGGCGCATTGGAAATGCGCCTCATCGAAAACGAAAACGATCAGGGCAAAGTCTGGGAGATGCGCGAGGACGGTGTCGCGCGAGCCGTGTCCCGGGGCAGGAAGAGGCCTGGCCCTCCTGGGAAGATGCTGCCGTGCCGCCGGAAAATCTCGGTAAGTACCTTCGCTCGCTCGATAAGCTCAACAAGGAGTTCGGCTACGCCTACACGCTCTACGGCCATTTCGGCGACGGCTGCGTCCACACACGCATGACATTCGGCCTGAAGACCGCAGAAGGCGTGGCAAAATTCCGCCGCTATATGGAGCGTGCCGCCGACTTGGTGACCTCACTCGGTGGCTCCCTCTCGGGTGAACACGGAGACGGTCCGTCCAAGGGTGAATTGCTACCGCGGATGTATGGCGCCGACCTCATGCAGGCGTTTCGCGAATTCAAATCCCTCTGGGACGCCCAGTGGAAGATGAACCCTGGGAAGGTTATCGACGCGCGTCCGCTCGATGCCGACCTGCGCTACGGCCCGGATTACCGCCCGCGCGACCTCGGCCCTACCCATTTCCAGTACCCCAACGACGACTTCTCCTTCGCCAAAGCGATGGAGTGCTGCTTCGGCGTCGGCAAATGCCGCTCCCTCGGCGGCCGCATTATGTGCCCGAGCTTCCAGGCCACGCGTGAGGAGTTCAGCAATACCCGCGGCCGTGCGCGCCTGCTCTTTGAGATGGTGCGCGGTGACGCACTGACCCAAGGATGGGATGAACCGGCGATCGCCCAGGCACTCGATCTCTGCCTGCAATGCAAGGGTTGCAAGCACGACTGCCCGGTCAATGTGGACATGGCCACCTACAAGGCCGAGTTTCTCGCACATTATCACAAGAAGCACTGGCGACCGCGCAACGCGTACTCGATGGGCCTGATCTGGCTATGGGCGCGTCTTGCCCAGTTCGCCCCTGGCCTGTTCAACCAGGCCGTCAAAGCCCCCGGCATCGCGAATGTCTCGCGCTGGATTGCCGGCATCACGATGCGACGCGATCCGCCAACACTCGCCGCTCAATCCTTCCAGGATTGGTTCGCCAATCGCGCTTCACCCCGTTCGCGAGACCAGTCCCGACCGCCCGTGATTCTCTGGCCGGACACCTGGAACAATTACTTCCTGCCCGGCACGACAAAAGCCGCCGTCGCAGTGCTGGAGGACGCAGGGTACCGTGTCATCGTCCCGCGTGAGCATCTGTGCTGTGGCCGGCCCCTGTACGACTACGGCATGCTCGATCTCGCCAAGCAGAAGCTTCGCCAGGCGATCGACGTGCTGAAGCCGGCCGCCGCGGCGGGCATTCCTATCGTCGGGTTGGAGCCTAGCTGCGTTTCTGTCTTCCGCGACGAAATGCTCAATCTGTTTCCTCATGACGAAGACGCCCAACGTGTCGCCTCGCAGTTCAAGACATTCGGCGAACTGCTGCGGGCGACCGAGGGCTGGACGCCGCCGACACTGAAGGGCAAGGCGCTCGCGCATCTGCACTGTCATCAGCGCGCGGTGCTTAACCCCGATGCGGAGGAAGCAATCCTCAAGGATATGGGGTTGAAACTGGTGAAGAATCCCGCCGGCTGATGCGGCGTTGCCGGAGCGTTCGGCTACGAATCAAACCACTACGACGTCGCCATGCAGATCGGCGAACATGACCTGCTCCCGCTCGTGCGCAAGCAGGGTCAGGATACCCTGATGATCTCTGATGGTTTCAGCTGTCGCTATCAGATGAAACACGGCGCCGAGCGCTGGGCGCTTCATCCGGCCGAGGTCATTGCGCTTGCTCGTCAGGGGCACGGTGACAAACCCGCTGATGCCGAAACCCGTTTTGTTGACCCGCCGGCAAAGCCCGGCATGCGTGATGTTGCGACGGTGGGAGCGGTTGCAGCGGCGAGCGTCGCCGCGTTTGTGACCGTTCGTCTTCTGCGCGCACCGCGTTCCTGATCTGCCTTTACCCCTAGGCCGGCCAGATGCAGTCTCCGCGCCTTCCATGTGGCAAGGGAGAATGCAGTGCAAAATGCTGGCGCGGCTCGCGTACCTGAACTCGGCCTCGCGATCCGCCATGAATGGCCGCTCGACTGGGATTGGCTGACCGTCAATCACGGATCGTTCGGCGCGACACCCACCGGCGTTCTCGCGGCGCAAGACCAATGGCGCCAGCAGATGGAGGCGCAGCCGAGCCGCTTCATGCGCCTCGTTTTGCCTGACGCGCTGCGCGAAGCGGCAACGCAGCTCGCCCAATTCCTCGGCGCGCAGGGTCCTGATGTCGTCTTCGTGGAAAACGCTACGGTCGGCTGCAACGCCGTCCTCCGGTCCCTTCGCCTGCAGCCCGGCGACGAGGGCCTGGTGCTGACCCATGGCTACGGCGCTGTGCGCAACACCGTTCGCTATCTCACCGAACGTGCCGGCGCACGCATGACGGAGGCGAACGTGCCGTTCCCGCGCCCGGAACCGGACCAGATCCTCGCGTCACTCGATAGCGCGATCACGTCGCGTACTCGCATCGCCGTGCTGGACCACATCACGTCAGGAAGCGCGCTCGTGCTGCCCGTTGAGGCCATGGTCGCGTTGTGTCACCGGCACGGCGTCCCGGTGCTGATCGACGGCGCACACGGCCCCGGCCAGGTCACACTCGACCTGTCCGCGATTGATGCTGATTGGTATGTCGGTAATTGTCACAAATGGCTCTGCGCGCCCAAGGGCGCTGCTTTTCTCTGGGCTGCACCAGATCGGCAGCAGGATCTGCATCCGGTCACGATCTCCCACGGCCTCGGACACGGCTATCTTGAGGAGTTCGACTGGACCGGCACCCGCGATTTCAGTCCGTTTCTCGCTGTCCCTGATGCGATCGAGTTCCACGAACGTCTCGGTGGCGTCGCGCTGCGAGAGCGCAATCACGCGCTCGCCTTGCAAGCAACGGCACTGGTCAGCCGCCGCTTGAATACGGAGCAGGGCGCTGATAGCTCGCTGATGGGGGCGATGGGGATGGTGCGATTGCCTCTGACGGGCGAAGCATCAACTGCCCGCGCTCAGGAATGGCGCGGCCGCATGTTGGAAGCGAAGACCGATGTGCCCCTGCACGCCCATTCGGATGGCATATGGCTGCGACTCTCCGCGCACGCCTATAACACGATCGAGGATTACGAACGGCTTGCGGAAATTGTCGCCGCGGTGCTGCGCAACCACGATTAGCCGCGCGAGGAAACGAGCCAATGTGCGTCAGCGCAGTCCTTCATGCTTTCTGCTATCAGGCATGCACGTCGCGTCAGCGCAGGAACTCACCGGCACACTGAAGTAGAGCCAATCCCCTGAGGCAACGCACGCAGAAGTTTCTATCGAAAATACTCAACCACTGACCACGACGCGCAGATGCCGGCGTCCACCTTGCGGCAGTCCAAGTGGCAGCAGCGGTGGCTCGTGCGTCTCCTCCGGCTCCGGCGCCGGCAGGTCCCGACGGCCGAGATAATTCGCGGCCAGGTGCCGGAACACGTAATCCAGCAACGACGAAGCCTGCGTGACCGCCGGATCGCCTTCTACGGCGCCTGCGACCCCAAATCGGGTCAGCGTGAACGCCTCCACGAACTCGTCGAGTGGCACCCCGTGCTGGAGCCCCAGGCTCACCGCCGAGCAGAACTGTTCCATCAGCCCCCGGAACGCCGCGCTTTCCCTCTGCAGGGTTAGCGAGATCTCTCCGAGCGAGCCGTCCGCATACTCGCCTGTGCGCAGGTACAGCCGATGTCCGCCCACCGAGACTTTCTGCGTGTACCCCGCCCGCCGCGCCGGCAATTCCCTCCGCCCTGGAATAGCAGCCGGTGGGGCAGGGGCCTCTACTGGCCGCTCCGGCATTGCATCCAGCAATGGAGCCAGCACGTCATGCATGGCGGCATAGGCTTTCTGGTCCGCCGATGGAAACACAGTCTCTCCCGCCAGCATGGTCGCCAGCGCCGCCTCGGCGCTCATGCCCCGCGCAGCGAGCCATGCCCGCGCCGTTCGGGTCAGTTGCACGCGTTCATCGAGCGGGGAAAAAGCCGGCGCGATTCCACCCGTCTCCACCCCGAGCAACGCCTCGACCGGTCCCGGCGCGGCGACCGCCAGCGGCACGTCCGCAGCCATAGCGCGCAGCCGTACCATGACATCCCTGGCGAACGCCCGCGCCGCATCACTGTCGTAGGCAAGGCCCAAAGCCGCCAGTAACCCTGCGAGATCGGCAACGGCGATCCGCTCCGGCCGGCAAGACGCGAGGGTCCTCACCGTCTCCTCGAATGCAGCCTCATCCAATCCCAGCCCGGACTCCACGAACGACGCCAAGTTTAGCACGAAGCCACGAACCGGTGCCCCGCGCCACGCGCCTGCATCCGCCGCGGCGCGCCTCGCCCGCAGCAATGCGTGCAGCTGTAGCGCCTCTGGCTCTGACCCGATCCATCCTTCCGCGGCGTTCACCAGCGAAACCGAACCGCTCGGCACCAAGGCGGCAAGGGCTTCTGCCGCCCGATCATCCCAGCACGCGGGCAGCGTCATCCATCGCGGCGGTGCGTCAGGATCGGCCCCCGCCAGAACCCGCCTCATACGCACGCCCTGCCAGCCCGGATGCATTCTCATGCAGGGACCATATCGGATCGCTCGGAGGGGAAGAACTGTATTTAGGGGTTAGGAGCCGAGTTATCCCCAAGATATATGTCCGGCTTGCGAGCCCGCAGCGAATACGCCAGCGGCAGCCACTTCCGATCGACCCAGCCCCAAAACCCGTCCGCCTGCCGCACCAGCACCGGCAGCATCTGCCATGGCACGCGATCATGCTCGTGCAGCCACTCCAGTCGCAGCCCGGCGTCGATCAGCGCCGTCACCACATCACCTAACGGGTGCAGCCATTGATGCGTGGTGTCGTTGGCGAGAACCGCCTCCGGATCTGCGTAGTCGCTCGCATCGCGTACAACCATTGCAGCGCGCGCCAGATAGGGCCAGTCGAACCGAGGCTGATCGTCCGCCGGCCAGTCCCGCTCAACGAACACTAGTGCCGCTGGATGACCTTCAGCGAAGTAAAAGAATCCGCCGGGCCGAAGGAAATGCGCCACGGTACGCGCCCAGCCGAGCAGATCGGGCAGCCAGCAAATCGTGCCCCAACTGGCGAACACGACATCGAATGCGCCGGCCTCATTCAGCACGGCCGGTGCCTCGTACACATCTGCCTGCACAAAGCGGGCGCGCTCCGTAAGCCCCAACTCGGCCGCGAGGCCGCGCGCCGCGGCAACGGCTGACCCTGAAAAATCGACGCCCACGACGCTCGCTCCCAACTGCGCCAGCGCGAGTGAATCCGTCCCGATATGACACTGTAGATGCAGGATCTTTAGACCATCGATGGGCCCCAGCTCGTCCTGAACGAAACCCAGTTCACGCTCGCCTACCCGCAGCCGTGACAGATCATAGCCGCGCGGCCCGAGATGGACCGGCACGCGCTCATCCCAGTTCGCGCGATTCAGCCGCCGCCAGTCTGGCTCCGCTTCACCGTCTGCCATCGCGCTTCCATCTCCTCCAGGCTCAGTTCAGCCAGACCCTTTCCTTCACGCTCTGCGCCGTGTTCCATTGCATTGAATCGGCGACCAAACTTCTCATTCGCTCCACGCAGGCACGTTTCCGGATCTAGGCCCAGCTTCCGCGCCAGGTTCGCAACGACGAACAACAGGTCCCCAACCTCATCGGCAAGCCGTGCCGGATCGGCCTCGGGCAGTTCCGCCCGTAGTTCCGCGACCTCTTCGTCCAGCTTCTCCAGCACCGCCCCCGCATCCGGCCAGTCGAATCCCACCCGAGCGGCCCGTGCCGTCAGCTTGAGCGCGCGAGTTAGCGCCGGCAGCGCCAGCGGCACGCCGGTCAGGGTGCCGCGTTCCGCCCGGGCCGCACGCTCCGCGCTCTTGCTGCCTTCCCAATCCAGCACGCCGGAGCGATCGCCGAACACGTGGGGATGACGGCGGATCATCTTCTCGGTTATGCCGCGCGCCACCTCGGCGAAGCCGAACAGACCGGCTTCCTCCGCCATCCGCGCGTGATAGACGACCTGGAAGAGCAGATCGCCCAGCTCGTCCTGCAGGCTGGTCATGTCGCGGCGCTCGATCGCGTCCGCGACTTCGTAGGCTTCTTCGATCGTGTACGGCGCGATCGTCTCGAACCGCTGCTCCCGATCCCACGGACATCCTGTTTCGGGATCACGCAGCGCCGCCATGACCTCCAGCAGGCGCCGAAGTTCAGCCGCGGCGTTGCTCATGCGCTTACCAGCGTTCCGGTCCGCTGTTCGCTCGGCAGGCACAGCGCGACCAGGGCAGGCGCGATATCGGCTGGGCTCGCGAGACCAGTCGGAATCTCGCCTGGGAATGCATCGCGCCGCAGCCGCGTCGCCATCGGCGGCGGGGCGAACAGATTTACCCGCACCGATGTGGTTTCGAGCTCGTCGGCCCAGCTTCGCACGAGGTGCTCGAGCCCCGCTTTGCTCGACGCATAGGCCGCCCAATAGGCTTTCGGCCTCTGCGCCCGTCCGTCCGTCACAAACACCGCCCTTCCGGCTTCGGCGCGGCGCAGCAGCGGCTCCGCCGTCCGCATCAGACGCATTGCGGCGTTGAAATTAACCTCGACGGGCTCGGCCCATTCGTACGGCATCAGGTGCGACACCGGCGCCAAACGCCCCAGACTGGCCGCGCAATGCACCAGGATGTCCAGCCGCTGGAAGCGCTGGAAAATGCTGGGACCGAGCTTATCCACGTCATCCGCCTCACGCAGATCGAGTGGCAGCAGCGTCGCCGAACCACCCGCCGCGCGGATCGCATCGTCCGTCTCTTCCAGCCCACCCTGGCTTCGGGCCGTGATCACGGGATGCGCGCCCAGACGGGCCAGCTCGATCGCCACGGCAGCACCCAGCCCCCGGCTGGCGCCGGTCACCAGCGCCACCGCCCCATCCAAATCAGGCATCAGTGGCTTTCCAGCAGGCTCAGGCTGACGTTCGGCGTTGTCGCCCTGATCCGGCGTGGGGATCGGATAGTCGCCGGTGAAGCAGGCATCGCAGTAATACGGCTTGTCGCTGTCGCGACCAGCCTGGCCGAGCGCACGGTAAAGTCCATCGATGGAAATGAACGCCAGGCTATCGGCGCCAATCTGCTCCGCCATCTCCTCGACGCTGAAGCGAGCGGCCAGCAGCTTGCCGCGTTCCGGTGTGTCGATGCCGTAGAAGCAGGAATGGGTCGTCGGCGGAGAGGAGATGCGCATGTGCACCTCCTTCGCGCCTGCCTGGCGTACCATCTCGACGATCTTACGGCTGGTCGTGCCGCGCACGATTGAGTCATCCACCAGAATCACGCGGCGACCCTCGATCATGGCCTTGTTAGCGGAGTGCTTCAGCTTCACGCCCAGGTTGCGGATGTGATCCGTGGGCTCGATGAAGGTGCGGCCGACATAGTGGTTGCGAATGATCCCGAGTTCGAACGGCAGGCCGCTCTCGGTCGCATAGCCCATCGCCGCGGGGACGCCCGAATCCGGCACGGGTACGACCACATCGGCGGGCACGGCTGATTCGCGCGCCAGTTCCGCACCGATACTCTTGCGCGCGCCATAGACCGGCGTGCCGGACATGACTGAATCGGGGCGGGCGAAATAGATGTACTCGAAGACGCAGAACCGTTCCTTGTTGCGGCCGAACGGCTTGATGCTGCGTACGCCCTGGTCGTTGATGACCACGATCTCCCCGGGTTCGATCTCGCGGACGAAATCGGCGCCGACGATGTCGAGCGCACAGGTTTCCGAGGCGAGCACCCAGCCGCCGGTACCCTCGTTGCCGATGCGGCCGAGGATCAGCGGCCGCACGCCGAGCGGATCGCGCACGCCCATCAACGTGTCGTTCGACAGAGCCACCAGCGAGTACGCGCCCACCACCTGCTTCAACGCGTCGATCAGCCGGTCAGCCACGGTGGAATAGAGGCTGATGGCGATCAGGTGGATGAACACTTCCGAATCGGTGGTGGACTGGAACAGGCAGCCTCGCCGCACCAGCGACCGGTGCAGCGCATGCGCGTTCGTCAGGTTACCGTTATGCGCCACGGCGAAGCCGCCGAACTCAAAATCCGCGTAGAGCGGCTGGACATTGCGCAGGATCGTCCCACCGGTCGTAGCGTAGCGATTGTGACCGATGGCGCTGTTGCCGGGCAGCGACGCGATGACACGCGCATCGCCGAAATTGTCTCCGACCAGCCCCATGCCCTTGTGGGAATGGAAGCGGGAACCATCGAAGCTGACGATCCCGGTGGCTTCCTGCCCCCGGTGCTGCAACGCGTGCAGCCCCAGTGCGGTCACCGCAGAGGCATCGACGTTGTTCCAGATGCCGAAGACGCCGCATTCCTCGTGCAGCTTGTCGTCGTCTGTTTGGCTATCCGATTCACGCGCCGAAGTGCAGTCGCTCTGCCACGTGCGCTTCTCTGCGATCGGATACTGGTCCGCGATCATGCGCTTTGGTCCTTCATTCGCGGATCCATCATTCGCGGACGGGCGGCTTGCCGGTGGCACGGCCTTGAGGGGTGGCACGGAGCAAGTCATCCTCGGTCGCAACTCGCCCGGCGGGCGGCGCGGGCACGCTGGGACGGAAGCTAGCCGGAAGCAGGCCGCGCGCCCAGACAGCACCGGAATAAGCCACCTGCATCGCCCGGGCATGCACGACCGGCGGAGGCCAATCGTTGGTCGGCACCACCATCCCGGCGATGATATAGGCGAGCACGACCAGCGCGGCACCCCGTGCGAGGCCGAATACCAGCCCCAGGCTGCGGTCAAGGCCGCCGAGTGGCGAGCGCCGCACCGCGCGGCCGATCACATGGGCAATGAACAACAGCACGATTAGCGCGCCGAGGAATACCGCTCCGAATGCCGCAGGCTGAGCCGCACCCGGCCAGGGACGTAGCCAGTCCTGGAAATGCGGGAGGACGAACGGATTGGCCCAGACCGCGAGTGCGGCGGCGGCTAGCCAAGCGCCGATCCCCAGCACCTCCCGCACGAAGCCGCGCATGAAGGCGAGTGCTCCGGAGATGAGCAGGACCGCCAGGATGACGAGATCGACCCAGGTCATGCGCCCGATTCGGAAGGGTGGGACGGGTTTACCGAACGGCGCCGGCCGGGCCAAGCTTTCAAGCCACGAACCGGCAGGCGGATGCCGCCGATCGCGTATCCATGTTCCGCCCCCGGTTCCAGTGATCATCGACTTCCGCCGCGCAGCCGAGCATCCGCGCGTACAGGAAGATAGTGAACGCCGCCGTTTCCAGCGTAGAGGCAGGCATCTGGCCGGCCTGGTACGGCGCCCACAGAATCTTCAGCAGCAGCGCCGCGATTACCGCGTCGATGTTCACGCAATAGACCGTCCGCGACACGCCGGCCTCGAACAGCGCGCGCACCAGGACGTGGTAATATTCGTGGAACACGTTGTATTCGCCACGCTGCTGACAGAGCGCGCGTACCCAGGCCTCGCGCGGATCGGTGTTCACCGGCTTGTCCTTGAACACTGGATGGTTCACGCCCGGAATCTTTCGGATATCCGCCCCCGCAGAGCGCCGTCCCGCCTTGTTGCTGGCGTAGTCGGCGGCGTAACGCGCCGCCATGGCCGCCAGATCGATCCCGTGGTTCGGGTCTGCCGGATCCGCAAGCCCGCTGTTGTCGAACTGCTCCAACAGAAAAGCCACGCCCTCATAGCCGTTCCCGCCATGGCTGTAGCCGGAATGCGTCAGGAATCCGATCATGCACTTGTTCAGTTGCACGCGCTCGGGTGTTTCAGGACCGTCGGCTGCGACTGCACCCTTGGCGCCCTGCGCCGAAATCGTGCCCGGACCGTTCGAGAGCAGCAGTCCCAGCAACGTCTGGAACACGAAACCATCTGCCTCGCTCGGCCGCGTTCCAAGCAGCGCGAGACAGCCAATATCGTTCAGCGACCAGCGCTGCATCAATTCGTCCTGGTCCACGCCGCAGAACCGCCCCAGTTCGTGGCGCTCTGCCGGCACCGAGGCGCCCAACAGGGTGCCGAACAACCGCAGATGCCAGGGCAGAGCCTCTGCGGTCAGACGCGAGATGCGCTTGTGCATCAGCGGTCCCCAGGCCAGCGTGGTGCAGACCGCAGCCAGTACCGCATCGGCCGTGGCATAGCGATCCTCCCGATTCAGATAGCGTAGGAAGGCCGATGTTGCGCCGCGTGATTTCAGCGCCTGCAGCAACCCCTCCACCTTTGGGTCTGACGTCTCGGCAAATGCCAGACCACGCAAGGCTGCATCGTCCACCCGGGACACGTCGAAGGTTTCGTCCTCGGCGTTCGCAAGTCCCGCCCGTGCGAACCCGTCGATCATCAGGCGCACAATGCGCCGGGTCTGCTCCATAGGGCGTGGCCCAAGCAGCGCGGCGGCGGCCGCCATCACAGTGTTGGGCGAATTGCCCGCCGCCCGCGCCGCTTCGGCCGCGGCGAGCTCCAGCCGGCCGTGCAGGTTCACCTCCGCGGCGAGGGCCGCATTCACCAGCGCGCGGTCGTTTTCGCCCGCGGCCGAACGCAGCAGAACGAAAAACAGGTTCGCCTCGAACGGGCTGCGAGCGGCGTCCAGCACCGTCATACCGTGGACGCTTGTCACCTGCGTGCGCGGGTCCATGTATGTCGCGCCCGACGCGTCCTTCATCTGCTGACGCGGCCGGGCGGCGCCGATCTGCGCATTCAATTGCGCGATCTGCTGACCGTATGGGGCGAGCGCCTGAACCACCGGAATGTCGAGGTCCGGCGGCAGCATCAGGCCCTGGTTGGAGGCGAACCAGGGCTTCAGATCCAGGCTGCCTTCCGGCGCGAAATCCCGCCGGGCGCCGTTTTCCCGCATCACCGCGTCGAGCGCGGCGGTGATGTGGGCGATGTTGGTCACAATCGCCCCACGCTCGGAGAAGACCGGGCGGTCGGGCGTGAAGATGCCGTCCACGCCAAACTTGTCCATGAACCAGCGTTCCTTGCCGGCGGCATCGTCCCCGCCGCCCGCTAGCGCCCCCGCGTGGCCCACAGCCCGCGTCAGCCTGCTCTTCCACCGCCCGACCACGCAGGCGATCACCGGCTTGGTGAAGGTGGCGTCGTGTTCGTAGTAACCGCCAGGTTCGACGTACAGAACGGCCGCCTTGCTGCGCGCGTCGTTGGCCAGCGCGAAGGCAAACTCGGGCGCGGCGAAATGGATATATACGTCCTTGCCGCTGGAGATCAGAGTGGTCGTGCCCCATCCCGCCATGCGCAGATAGGTGGCGATCGTCGTCGTGAAGTTGCCGGAGTTGGAGAAGATGGCGATCGAGCCTTTGCGCAGCGCCTCGGCCGGGTTGTCGCCGCCCAGCGCGCCGCCGATCCGCACCTGGTTATGTGAGTCGGCCACACCAAGACTGTTGCCCCCGAAAATATCGACGCCGTTGGCCTGACCGAGGGCACGGATTTCGCGGCTATCGTGCACTGACAGCTTTTCCGTCACGATAAAGATCTTGCGCAGCTCGGGATTCACCCGGATGAGCTCCGCCACTCCGTCACGCGCCGCGCCGGGCGGCAGGTACACCACGCCGCAGTTGAAGTGATGACCAGCGTCCAACCCTTCACGGACGCTGTTGAAGACCGGGATCTGTCCCGCCGACGTATCCAGCGCCTGGCCGCGGCGTCCGGGCGACGTGCCGAACACGACGTTACCGCCCGAATAGTCGTGACTGACCGGAGTGACGTCACTCAATTCGCCGCCGAGGACGTTCAGCACGCACACCCTGTCGCGTCTCGTCGCGATTTCGCTCAGTGAGCGAACGCCAACGAAATAGCGGAATTCCTCAACGCCTGCCCGCTGCATCACACGGTCCCCCCCCACAGTCGGGCAATTTCTTCCCGGCCGCCGGCCTTCATCCATTCATCCGCCCGCCGCGCGTAGGAGATCACCTCGCTCATGTCGGAATCGAATCCGAACAATCGGTAGGGCAGACGCAAGCCTTCCAGCGTGTCGCGCAGCGCGCCCATGCCCCGCACCAGATTCGGCCCACCACGTCCGGCGACGACGAACAGGGGCGTCGGTCCGCGTGCACTTACATGTTCTCGCAACGCGTCGGCCATAGCGCGGAACGTTTCGAAGATATCCGTGTTGTTCGATTTGCCGCCGATGATGAACAGCACATTCGCCTGGGCCAGCCAGTGCCGGAAGCAGATGCTTGCCACTTCCTTCATCTTCTCGTACCGCGGGTTGCCGCCGAAATCGGACGAAATGATCGCCGCGTCGCCCAGCAGTTCCGTTACCAGGGAGTTGGCGCCGCCGCCGAATGTGGGCGCCAGGATGGTGCCGGCGGGATTGATGACATAGACGTCGCTCTGCCCCTGATGGGTGCGAAGCTGATTGATCTCCGCCTCGAAGTCCGAATAGTCGACCGAGAACAGGTGCGGCGGCAGATCGAGCCGGCTCCAGCGCGGGTCGTCACGATCGAAACCGCCCTTGAAGTCGCAGGCCACCGGCGTCAGACGCCCACCACGCTCCGGGCGCATGCGGATCGGATTGAGTTCCAGCGTGGTCATGCCGAAATTGTGGTAAAGTTCCCAAAGCTTCGGCAGCTGCTGCACAAGCGGGGATATTAGCGCCTGTGGCGCCTTCAGGTCGGATAGTGCGTTCGCCACCACGAAGGCCTTCAGCCCGGTCAGCGGATCGAACGGTACCTGCGCGAGCTGGTCTTTCTCCAGCTCTTCGATATCCACCCCACCCATGTGCGTAAGCGTCATGGTGGGCGCCCGGAAACGGGTGGAATCGGTGATTGACAAATATACCTCATGCTCGGCCGGGACGGCGCCTTCAAAGGTGACCCCGTTGGCCTTCGCCATTGTGTTTCCGACGCGGTGGGTGACGAAATAGAGCCGTTCCTTTTCCGCCAGTGCGGTTTTGAGGTCGGAGGCGCGGCCGAGCAGCCCAGACTTACCCTTCTTCCCGACCCCGCCCTTGAAGACCGGCTTGATGAAGACTGAGCCATGGCGGTCGATCAGGTCCCGGATGTCCTCCTCGCTGGCGTCGGGTCCGAGCACCTCGGACGTCGGGAAGCCGGCGAACTGCAGTAGCTTCGCCCCATGCAGCATGCCCGTGACGTCCATACGACCCTCCCGAAAGCGTGTGATGGACTTCGCTGCGTATTCGCAACCGGCGGCTGACTGTCCGCGTGGGACAAGTGTAGAGCCGGACGCAGGCGGCTGGAACGGTAAAACCGCCAATTGAGGCGGTCGTAGAATTTCGGGGCCCCTCCTGCTGTCAGGAGATCGTCGGCCATGAACCTGCGACAACCAAGACCCAAAAGATAACGGCTGCAATAGATGCGAACAGAACCGCGGTGCGCCACGACGTTATCGTGGCGCGGCGTCCGAACGATGGACCTCACTCTGGCCGCGCCGCAGGGCCACTCCTTGCGTCCTCCCCAGCTATCCGGCTGCATGCACTGGAAGGAGTGATGCCTTCCAGCTTTCCAGAAATTCCAGGAGTTCATCGGGCGGAACGATCCAAAGGTCTGCAGCGGTGTCGCGAAAGTCGCTGCGGACCAGCACGCGAAGCCCTCGTCCTGCCAAGGCCTCAAAAGCATCCTCATCGGTCTGATCGTCCCCAAGGAAGGCGGCCGCGAGAGATGCGCTATCGCCTTCCTCGGCGAGCACCGCTCGGACCGAGTCTCCCTTATTCCGACCCCGCGCTCGGAGTTCCAAACCGCCGTCGAATGGGTGGAGTTCCAATCCGGACCCAGCGGCCAGCGGGGTCCACGCACCAGACACCACCTGACGAATGCTCTCGGCGTCATGGGTTGGAAGCCCACGCCAATGAACCGCCACGCTGACGGGCTTATCCTCGCGGTGCTGGCTCAGGCCGAGACGATCGAGACGGTCCCGCGCTTCACCGAGTTTGCCCTGGAAGACCGGGTCGAGCGGAAACAGCGTGTAGGCCCCGTCCACCGCCAGGTGTTCCCAGCCGTGCGAGCCCCAGATCTCCGGCAGAGGCGATAGGCCAATCAGGCGCGACACATCGGCGACCGCACGCCCGCTGATGATGACGACCCGCGTGCTGTGCTGGCTTATGATGTCAGCAAGAACATCCCGAACGCCGGGATACGGAACGGCCTGGTCCCGGTCGGTTCGAAACGGAGCCAGCGTGCCGTCATAGTCCAACAGCAAGACCCGCCGGTCCGCCGTCCGTACGCGCTGGAAGAAGGATGGCAGGTCTTCAGCGTCCCGCAGGTAACGCACAGCGCCTTCTCCGCCTCAGTCCGCCTTGAATCCGGCCACCAGATCCGCCGCGTGTCCGATCTCATTCAGCTGCAGTCCCTCGGGTGCGGCGACCGCCCGGCTACCGCGGGCAACGCGGCGCGGCAAACACGCGGTATCGAAGCCGAGCTTAGCGGCTTCCTTGAGCCGAGCCTCCGCCTGGGCGACCTGACGGACCTCTCCGGACAGGCCGATTTCCCCGAAGTAGACGGTGCCGGGGCTGGTCGGCCGATCCGAGGCGGCAGAGGCGATGGCGGCGGCGACGGCGAGGTCGGCCGCGGGTTCGGCGATGCGCAGGCCGCCGGCGATGTTCAGGAAGACATCGGTCGCGGCCAGCTTGAGACCGCAGCGCGCTTCGAGCACCGCGAGCAGCATCGCCAGACGCCCGCCCTCCCACCCGACGACCGCGCGGCGCGGCGGCCCGCCGGAGTTGGGGGAGAGCAGGGCCTGCACCTCGACGAGGACGGGGCGGGTGCCTTCGAGGCCGGCGAAGACGGCACTGCCGGCGATATTGCCGCGGCGCTCGGCCAGGAAGAGGGCCGAGGGGTTTGGGACCTCGGCGAGGCCGCGATCGGTCATCTCGAAGACGCCGATCTCATCGGTGGCGCCGAAGCGGTTCTTGACGGCGCGGAGGATGCGGAACTGGTGGCCGCGCTCGCCTTCGAAGTAGAGGACGGCGTCGACCATGTGCTCCAGCACACGGGGGCCGGCGAGGCTGCCGTCCTTGGTGACGTGGCCGACCAGGATCAGGGCGAAGCCGCGGGACTTGGCCATGCGGATCAGCTCGAACCCGGCGGCGCGGACCTGGGTGACGGTGCCGGGGGCGCTGTCGATCGTGTCGAGCCACATGGTCTGGATCGAGTTCGATCACCACCATCGTGGCCGGCGTCTGTTCGAGCGCGGCGGCGATGTCGCGGAGGTTGACGGCGGCGGCGAGGCCAATTTGCGCGTCACTGACGCCGAGGCGGCGGGCGCGGAGGCGGACCTGGTCGATGGACTCTTCGCCGGAAACGTAGAGGACGCGGCCGCCGGCGCGGGCCAGGCTGGCGGCGGCCTGGAGCAGGAGGGTGGACTTGCCGATGCCGGGGTCGCCGCCGACGAGTACGGCGGAGGCGGGGACGAGGCCTCCGCCCAGCACGCGATCCAGTTCCGCGATGGCGGTGGGAGTGCGGGGCGGCGGCTCGGCTTCGCCGGCCAGGCCGACGAAGGCAATGCCTCGGCCGGGCGCGGCTTTCGCGGCGGGGCCGGGGCGCGGGGTTTCCTCGACGATGGTGTTCCACTCGCCGCAGGATTCGCAGCGACCGGACCATTTGGATGTGACGGCGCCGCAGGACTGGCAGACGAAGCGGGCTACGGTGCGGGCCATGGCGCCGGATTTACGCCATTGGGTGGAGTCCCGGGGAGGGGGGGTGTTGTGGGGGCGGCGTGTGTCTCGCGGCTGTCTCAGTTTTGTGTTTTGGAGGCTTGGGATCGTGGGGTGAGGGAGGGATTAAGGAAGGCTTTCAGCACGGTCGGAAATTTGTCTCGCGAGAATCTTAGTTTTATGTTTTCGACGCCAAGGATCGTGTCGTGATACTGCGGGATACCTACGCATACTCACGCGACTGGCGGACCGGAGCCCTGAGGTGATCGAGTCCCTTCCAGGAGGGAGTTCTCATCTGAGTTCTCAGTTTTCGTCTTGGAACACCGTGCATCATGCATTGAGACGGAATGCGCCCGTGGATCACCAGTGGGAAAGGCCATTATAGCATTAGCTATAATAACGATCAATGGTTAGTCGTTGACAATGGTGGCGTCTCGGTCGCTCTCGGGTGGCGATCCTGGTCTTTGTCGGTGCCCAGGCAGACGTTCACCAAAGCTTATCTTTCCTAGGAAATGCCGGTCTGGTGGACTCGTGAAGGATGCCGCGCGAGACGCCGCCGCGCGCCTCCGAGCGATGTCAGTCTGCTCCAACTCGTCGGAGGAAGCGATGGACCCGAACGTGACCGACCTTCAGTCGATCAGCGTCTATGGGCACGCCAGCGCGACTGTGAGTGGCTCGTTCCGAGCTACTTCCTTTCACGCCCAAGGATCTGCGCGTACGACGATTGAACCGATAAGGGGAACGGAGCGGCTCGATGAGCGTGACTGTCATCCGTGATGGCGAGACCGCCTGGAGCCTGAGCGGTCAACATACCGGCACGACTGACATTCCGCTGACCGAAGCCGGCGGGCAGGCAGCAACCCGCCTCCGGCCGATGCTGGCGAGCCAGACCTTCACGGCGGTGCTGACCAGCCCGTTACAGCGCGCCCGCGAGACGTGCGAACTCGCGGGCCTCGGTGAGCAGGCGGTCGTCGACGCCGATCTCGTTGAGTGGAATTACGGGGAGTACGAAGGAAAGACCTTGGACGAGATCCACAAAACGGCGCCCGGCTGGCAAATATTTCACGACGGAGCGCCCGGGGGCGAAACTCCCGCCCAGATCGGCGGCCGTGTCGATCGGGTGATTGCCCGCGTGCGCGGTATCAGAGGCGATGTGGTGCTGTTCGCGCACGGCCACGTGCTGCGCGTGCTCGCCGCGCGCTGGATTGGCTTGCCGCCGCGCGCCGGCGAAAACCTCCTGCTCGATACCGGCACGCTTTGCGTGCTGGACCACTACCGCGACGTGCCCGCCCTCAAAATCTGGAACGGACCGCTTCCCGGCTGAGCCGAGGCGGACCAGGGAGATCAGCATGGACGAAGCGACCACCGTCGCCACGGCGATGAAGTCTGTGCAGCAGCATGCTCGGGCACGCACCTCCAATCGGATCGACGCCCTATTCGTTCAGCATCTTCTCTCCGACTCCGTCGTGGAGCCGACCGCCGCCAACGAGCGTCAGCGGTTCGAGGCCGCGGCGCGTTCGGTGCGCGATCTCCTGTCGCAACGCTGGATCGACACGCAGCGGTCCTACGACCGCGAGAACCCGAAGCGCGTCTATTACCTCTCGATGGAGTTTCTCATCGGGCGGTCTCTGAGCAACAACATCACCAACCTGATGCTGCATCCGCTCATCGACGCCGCGGCGCGTGAAAGCGGCCTCGACGTCATGGGCATGATCGAGCAGGAACCTGATGCCGGCCTCGGCAATGGCGGCCTAGGGCGGCTGGCGGCGTGCTTTCTCAACTCCATGGCCACCATGCAGCTTCCAGCTGTGGGCTATGGCCTGCGTTATGAATACGGCATGTTCAGGCAGTCCATTGTCAACGGCTGGCAGCGTGAGCGACCGGACAACTGGCTGCGCCGGCAAGACCCGTGGGAGGTCTCGCGCCTGGGGGAAGCCCTCGAAGTCAAACTCGGCTGCACCTTCGAGATGCATCAGGGAAGCCTGCGGGTCGTGCCGAACCGTCCGTCAATCTTGATCGGCGTTCCGTACGACCGGCCGATCGTCGGTTTCGGTGGCAAGACGATCAACACCTTGCGCCTTTGGAGCGCGGCGGCCCATGACTCCTTCGATTTCCAGGAGTTCAGCACAGGCGATTTCGTCGGCGCGCTGGTCGGCGGTATTGCGGCGCAGACGCTGACCCGCGTTCTCTATCCCGACGACTCGACCGAGATGGGCCAGGGCCTGCGCTTTGCACAGGAATACTTCCTCGTTGCCTGCTCGCTCGCCGATCTCATATTGCGGTTCCGCCGCGACAACAACGACTGGGGCGCGCTGCCGGACAAGGCGGCGATTCAGCTCAACGACACTCATCCCACGCTCGCCGTACCCTGAGCTCATGCGCATCCTGCTCGACGAGGCGGGGCTCGGCTGGGACCAGGCTTGGGATCTGACGCAGCGTACGCTGGCCTATACCAACCACACGCTGCTTCCCGAGGCGCTCGAGAAATGGCCGCTGCACTACTTCCGGATCATGCTGCCACGTCAGCTTGAGATCATCTACGAAATAAATCGCCGCTTCCTCGACGACGTGCGGCGACGCTATCCGGGGGACGAAGGGCGCGTCGAGCGCGTCAGCCTGATCGAGGAAGGGCCGGAAGACAAAGTCCGCATGGCCAATCTGGCGATCGTCGGATCGCACAGCACCAACGGCGTCGCTGCCATTCACTCGCAACTGCTGCGCACCATGACGGTGAAGGACCTAGCCGAGATCTTTCCGGAACGCTTCAACAACAAGACAAACGGCGTCACGCCGCGACGTTGGCTGCTGCTTGCCAATCCGAGCCTCTCCCGGGCTATCACGAATGCTATCGGCGAAGGCTGGACGACCGACTTCGACCAGATCGCGAAGCTGAAACCGATCGCCGATGACCACAACTTCCGTCAGGCCTTCCTCGGCACGAAGCGCGATGCCAAGGTACGGTTCGGCAACTGGTTAAAGGCGACGTCCAGCCAAGTTGTCGATCCGGACACCATCTTTGATTGCCAGATCAAGCGCATCCACGAATACAAACGGCAGATGCTGAACGCACTTCGCGTTGTTATACTCTACAACCGGCTCCGAGCGAAGGGCGGTAACACCGATATGCCGCCGCGTACGTTCTTCTTCGCTGGAAAGGCGGCGCCTGCCTATTACCTTGCCAAGCTCATCATCAAGTTTATCAACAATCTCGCCGGTACGATTGATGGCGACCCTTCCGTGCGCGGACAGCTTAAGGTGGTATTTCTGCCGGATTACAGCGTTTCGCTTGCCGAGCGGCTCATTCCAGCTGCCGATGTCTCCAACCAGATCTCGGCCGCCGGGTACGAGGCCAGTGGTACGAGCAATATGAAATTCATGATGAATGGCGCGCTGACCATCGGCACCCGCGATGGCGCGACGATCGAAATGGCCGAGGAAGCGGGAGAAGAAAACTTTTTCCTGTTTGGGCTGACCGCGCAACAGGTCGCCGATAGCCGTGGCTGGTACAACCCCTACTGGCACTACGAGAATGAGCCTGAGACGAAGGCCGCGCTCGATCTCATCGCCAACGATTTCTTCAGCCAGAACGAGCGCAGCGCCTTCAGGCCGCTGATCGATACGCTGCTTAGGAGCGGCGATCATTACATGCACCTTGCCGACTGCACCGCGTATCTCGAAGCGGACCGGAAGCTTTGCGACCTCTATGCCGACGGTGATGCCTGGGCTCACAAGGCGATCCTCAATGTTGCAGGATCGGGCAAGTTCTCAAGCGATCGCACAATTTCACAATACGCGACCGAGATCTGGAACGTGAAGCCCTGCCCGGTGCTCTGAGAGGAGTACGCACCATGACGCTCTCGCCGCTCGCCGGTAAGCCAGCGCCAAAGGAATTGCTGGTCGATCTTGCCGCGCTTGAACGGGCATATTTCGAGCGGCGGCCAGACCCGGAAGAAGCCTCTCAGCGCGTCAGCTTCGGCACCAGCGGGCATCGCGGGTCGTCTCTGAACGGGTCGTTCACCGAGGCGCATATCGTGGCGATCACACAGGCGATCTGCGACTATCGGCGCGCGCAATCGATCACCGAGCCGCTTTTTATGGGCAAGGATACGCACGCGCTCTCCGGTCCGGCACAGCGCACGGCGCTTGAAGTGCTTGCGGGCAACGGGGTGTCAGCCGTGATCCAGCGCGACGACGGGTTCACCCCGACGCCGGTGATCTCGCATGCCATCCTGACGCGTAATCGCGGCCGTTGCGACGGGCTTGCCGACGGCATCGTCATCACGCCATCGCACAATCCGCCGCAAGACGGCGGCTTCAAATACAACCCGACCAACGGTGGGCCTGCCGACACTGACGTCACGCACTGGGTCGAGCAACGGGCCAACGAGTTGCTGCGGGAACGGAATACCGGCGTGAGGCGCGTGGCGTTCAAACGCGCGCTCGGGGCGGAGACGACGGCTCAGGCCGACCTGATGATGCCGTATGTCGAAGACCTCCGGCATGTGATCGACATGGAGGCGATCCGCGACGCGCGGCTGTCGCTTGCTGTCGACCCCCTGGGCGGCGCTGCCCTGCGTTACTGGGAACCGATCAACGCCGTCTACGACCTTGACATCCGCGTCACCAATCCGAACATCGATCCGACTTTTTCTTTTATGACAGTCGATCATGACGGTGTCATTCGCATGGATTGTTCGAGCCCATACGCGATGGCTCGCCTTGTCGGCCTGAAGGACCATTACAAGGTTGCTTTCGCGAATGATCCGGATTCCGACCGCCACGGCATCGTGACGCCGGGCGCCGGGCTGATGAACCCGAACCACTACCTTTCCGTCGCGATCGATTATCTGCTGGCGTACCGTCCCGATTGGAAGCCAGAGGCGGCGGTGGGAAAGACCCTCGTAAGCAGCAGCATGATTGACCGCGTCGTGCAAAAGCACGGGCGATGGCTGTCGGAGGTACCAGTCGGTTTCAAGTGGTTCGCACCTGGCCTGTTTGATGGCTCATACTGTTTCGGAGGGGAGGAAAGCGCCGGCGCCAGCTTCCTGAGGCGCGACGGCGGCGTGTGGACGACGGATAAGGATGGGCCGATCATGGATTTGCTCGCGGCCGAGATCACTGCTCGCACAGGAAAGGACCCGGGAGAACACTACAAGGCGTTGACGGAGACGTTTGGTGCGCCCGCCTACACGCGCATCGACGCGCCGGCGATGAAGGCGAAATTGGCGGGCCTATCGGCCGAGTTGGTGCGGGAGTTGACCCTGGCGGGCGAGCCGATCACGCAGATGCTGACGCGCGCCCCAGGAAACAACGCGCCGATTGGTGGTCTCAAGGTGACAACCGCGAGCGGCTGGTTCGCGGCGCGTCCGTCCGGGACTGAGGCGGTGTACAAGATCTACGCCGAGAGCTTCCGTGACGAAAAGCATCTGAAGATGCTTGTAGACGAGGCGCAGCAGATCATAGGCAGTATCTGACTGTGCTGGATATGGCGTCTCCTCTCCTGGGCCGGGCTAGGGATACAACTTTGCTTCGATCCGATAGAATTTTGCCGCAGTGTTTACCAGAATTTCCGCCTTTTCGGAGGTGTCAAAGGAATCAAGCCCGGCGAGGCAAGCAAACAACAAGCAAGACGGCTTCGCGCGGAGCTTGTCCACAGGCAAATTGGTGCCGAGCATGCAGCGATCGGGGCCGAACAGGTCGATCACGATGCGCATCGTGTCTGCGATGGAGGCCGGCGTCCACCCAGGATCGAGCACCGCAAAGCCCGACAGCTTCACAAACACATTCGGCTGCGCCGCCATCTCGCTCACCCCGCGGCGCCACAGCGCAAGCCCCTCGGGCGAGCGGTCGATCGGCAGGCCCATATGCGTCAAAGCGATTGGCAGATCCGGGTGCGCGGCCGCAAGCCGTGCCGCGTCATGCATGACCGCCGGCGTCGCCTGCACGTCAAGCGACAAGCCGAAGCGACCCAGCAGGTTCAAATTGCGTGAGAACCGATCATCGCAGAGGAGATTAGCTCCCGAACGCAAGGAAGAAAGCGCCTGACCGGGTTCAGTGGTCATCCGGCGAACACCGCGGACATTTGAAAAGCGGCACTGCGCTTCCAGCACCGGTAACGGATCAGGATCGGTCAAATCGACGTAGCAGACGATTGCCTGCGGATACTCATCCTGATCGGCGACGCTTTGCAGCCACCTGGTCTCGCCGGCCGGATCCTCATGGCGCCAATTTGCCTCCACATGGACAGAGGCGACCGGGCGGATCTGATCAAAGTCCGCGAGATAGTCTGTCAGGCGGTAATTTCGCTGCAAAGCAGCGTAATCACCCATATGGCTCGGCCCAACCGGAGCCAGCAGCCAGGGATAATGCGGATTGTTCGCCAGATCCCAGAGATGATGATGTGCATCGATGAACATCTGCGCGCCGGTTTGCCTTGCGCCGACGTTGACAGGAGCGGAGTGGTTGGTCAAAGGATCGCGCAGGCCGTTTGGTGAACAGGTTGCGCTACGCTTGGTGTATGAAACTGAAGCCCGGCAAAGCGCACGAATATAAGCGGCGCCATGACGAAATCTGGCCGGAGATGCGCGCACTGTTGTCGGAGGCCGGCTATCGCGATTACGCCATTTTCCTGAATGAAGACATGATCATCGGCACGTTCTCGACAGATGATCTCAAGCGCCTGCTCTTCATCCTCAAAGCCAGCCCCGTGGCCGCTCGATGGCGGGAATCAATGTCGGCATTGGTGGACAACGCTCCCGACGCGGCGACCGGACACCAACCGCTGCTCGAACCACTCTTTCATTTTCCCTGACCCAGATGCCACAGACCTCGGCGGGCATGTCACTGATCCGTTGGCATCCGGTCCTGGTCACTGTGCTCATCTCACCTGTGGTGTTGGTGATGAGCGTTTTCGTTATCTATCCGCTGCTCAACGGCATCCGGCTAAGTTTTACGAACGCCTCTCCGCTTCGTCCGATCGTGCGCTATGTTGGGCTATCCAACTTTGTTCAGCTTCTCCTTGATTTCGAGCTTCTATGGGATCATCTGGAACAGCTTCTTCATGGTGGTGGTCGCAGTCGTCCTATCCCTGGCCGCGGGATTGGCGCTTGCGTTGCTGTTGAACCAGAGTCTCCGCGGAACGCAGTTTTTTCGCACGGTTATATTCCAAATCTGGGTGGTGCCGTGGATTTCCGTGGCGATCCTGTGGGGCTGGATTTTCAATGCCGATTACGGGGTCATCAATTTTATCCTCATGGACCTTGGTGTGCTGGCAGGTCCACGAAACTGGCTGGCCAGCGACCTCAGCGCGCAGCTTGTCATCGCTCTGGCTTTCGCCTGGAGGATGATCCCGTTCATGATGGTGGTGTCCCTCGCTGCCCTGCAAAGCATACAAGTTGAAGTATTGGAGGCCGCATCAATCGACGGGGCCACCTATTTCGCGCGGCTAAGATTTGTTGTGCTCCCGCTGATTCGCAACCTTCTGATGATCATCGGCTTGCTCCAGGCGGTGAAGCTCTTCCAGGAGATCACCCTGCCTTGGGTGCTGACGCAGGGCGGCCCGGGAAATGCCACGACGACGCTTAGCTTGTACGTTTACAAGCTGGCATTCCAACGGTGGAATTTCGGGCTGGCGTCGGCGGTCGGGACGGTGTGGCTCGTGATCGTGATGGTGTTCGCGCTGCTGTATCTGCGGGTAGCGACCCGCAACCGCTGGGCATGACCGAGGCGGTCCTCCGCGCACCGGCGACACCGGGCCGCCCACCACGGCTAAGATCGATGCCTCGCAGCGGACCGCTGATCAGCTACGCCGCGATCGTCATGAGCATCGTCGTGCTGCTATTCCCGATCGTGTGGATGGTTCTGACCGCATTCAAGACGTCAGAGCAGGCGTTTCGGGTGCCGCCGGTTTGGTGGCCGCAGCATCCGACGGTGAAGCCGTTCGCCTACGCGATCTCCCCGGTTATGCTGCGCTTCTTCGCCAACAGCGTCATCATTGCGGGGCTCAGCGCCATCGCCGGCACGCTGATCGGCGCCGCGACCGCCTATGCCATATCGCGCGGGCGACATTGGTCCCTGGACGCCCTGCTGGTGTTCCTGCTGGGGTCTTTGGCCTTTCCGCTGCCGCTCCTCATGATCTCGATGTACGCCACCCTGGCGTGGCTCGGTCTGCTCAACTGGTACGGCGCGGTGGTGATCGGGGATACCGTGCTGACGCTGCCGATCGTGATCTGGCTGCTGAAAGGGTTCATCGACGGTCTGCCGATCGAGGTCGAAGAGTTGGCCTATTTGGAAGGCGCAGGCCCGATCCGGATCATATGGAGTATCGTGCTGCCGATGTTACGCCCGGGCTTCACGGCGGCAGGGATCTATGTGTTCGTCACGTCATGGAATGAGTTCATCCTCGGCCTGACATTTACCACATCCACAGACATGCGGCCATTGCCCGCGGGAATCAGCCTCGCGTTTCTGCAGGAATTCCAGTATCAGTGGCCGGAGATGATGGCAGTCGCGACGATCGCGACTCTGCCCATACTGCTGCTCTTCATCGCGTTCCAGCGCAATTTCGTCGAAGGGGTCACGGCGGGCGCGGTGAAACACTAACAAAGACGGGGGGAATCGATGCGATCGGGTTGGATGACAGCCGCCGTGCTGACAGGTTTGGCCATTCTGGCCTCGGCAGCTCCGGCGACGGCGGAGACGCTGGGGGTCATGGGCTGGGTCGGGCTGTTCGATTTTCAGAAGCCAGGCTGGGACCGAATCGTCAAGGACTTTGAAGCGCAAAATCCGGGTGTAACGATCGAGTATATCGGAACGCCGTTTGAAGATACGCTCAACCAGGCGACGGTGGCGATCCTCGGGCAAAACGCCCCGGACGTCATCCAGATATCCTCGGGCTGGGTCACGCAGCTTCAGGGCTTCAACGCGCTGGAGCCGCTGAACCACTACATGACGCAACAGGAGTTCGCGGCCTATCCGAAAACGGATATCGATGCGGCTACGTATGACGGCCAAGTCTATGCCCTGCCGTGGATCCCTGGCCCCATCATGATGGGGTACAATCGGGATCTGATGAAAGCGGCGGGGTTGAATCCGGACCAGCCTCCCAAAAACTGGGCCGAATTCACCGCTGCCGTCGATAAAATCTGTGCACTGCCGGACCGCAACGGCGGAAAGGTGTATGGCGTGGCATTGCGGACATCGCGTGGCCCCAACTCGGCCCAGTGGAGCATTCCAATGATCTGGGCAAATGACGGCAAGATCGTCGATGCGAAGGGGCATGTCAGTTTCAACACCGATGCCGGCCGAGCCGCATACAAGTGGTACCATGATGTCATCGCGCGCAAATGCAGCCCGGAGTTCTTCGACATTCAAGGATCACGCAACGTGTTCGCGCAGGGCCGGGCCGGCTTTACCTTCGAAGGTCCGTGGTTGGCGGGTCTGATACAGAAGCTCTCCGACAAGAAACTCTCGGTCGCGTCGGATGGCGATGTCTGGATCGCCCCTGTGCCGGCAGACAGTCACGGACAAGTCCGTCAGCTCGACAATTCCAACATGCTGGTGATCACCCGGCAGGCGAAGAACAAGGCCCTGGCTGCCAAGTTCATCACGTTTGTCCTGACGAGCAAGCCGGACGTCGAGTATTACTATGAGACATCAGCTCAGATCACCACCGGCAACCTCGACGTGGTCAGGCAGACCAAGATGAAGGATGACACGTTCCTGATGGCGTTCGTGAACACGCTGCCCGAGTTCGAATCCGATTCCGATCCGCGATCCACAGTGGAATGCCATGATGGATACACTGTCGCTCGCGCTGCAGAATGTCATCAAGGGCAGCGACCCGGGCGCCGAGCTTACGAAAGCAGACGACGCTATCGCGAAGCTTCAACAGCAGTGAGCGATCTTCGGATCGCATTTCTTGGGCTGGGCACGATGGGATTCCCGATAGCGCGCCGGCTGGCGCAAGCGGGCTTCGCGCTTTCGGCTTATGATCCTGCCGGGGACAAGGGAGCGTCCCTGTCCGCGGCGGAGCCGAATGTGGACGTCGCCGTCGACCCGTCCAGCCTCGCGGCGCAAGCCGATGTCATCAACACCTGCCTGCCGGATGAGCAAGCCATCGAATCAACATTTCTGGCCGGAGACACTGCGCTCCAAAGACAGGCCCGCCCCGGGACGATGACAATCGATCATTCGACCTGTTCTCCCGATCTCGCGCGCAGCATCAGCGATGCACTTCACAGGCGCGGCATCATGCACATCGAAGCGCCTCTGTTCGGCGGGGTGCAGCACGCGAATGAAGGCCAGCTCTTTCTGGCACTTTCCGGCCGGGATGAAGCGCGCGCTTTGACAATGCCAAACGCGCCACTTGCAAAAATAGCCGCGGCGATTGCGCGTGGATGGCAGTGGGTGGGTGGCCCCGGTACGGCGATGACGTTCAAGGTATTACAGAACGGTCTTGGACTGGTGCAACTCGCTGCAATGGGCGAATTGGCGGCAGCGTGCCGCCGCTTGAAAGTGGATCCGCAGCTCTTCCATGCACTGGTAAACGAGGCTGGAGGCATGGCGGCTACGCCGCTCTTTCGGGAGCGGTTTCCCCGAATGTTTGCAAACGCATCTGTTGATGCCCGGCTCGCGATTGGGGCGAAGGATTCCGACCTCTTCCGCCGTCTGATCGATCCCGCCGCCCTTTCATTGGTCGATACCACAGCCCGGGTATTTTCAGCGGCGAAGGCTGCGGGTCTGGCAGATGAGGACATCACGTCCGTCTGGCGGGTTTTCGAACGCGCCGATCCCTCTCCATAATCGGCGTGCCTCGGTCGACCACCGCACCATATGACCCGCAATGTCCGCCGCGGAACGACCTGTGTCGGGGACAGAAGTCGTCATGACGATCGACGGTGTCATCCGGCGCGTGCTGTTCGTTGTCTGCCTCATGCTCGCGCCCGCCATTCTGCTCGCGATCGAGCTGTTCCATCCGGCCAATTTCACTGCGCATCCGGGCATGTACCAGTTCCTGTCGCATGCCGAGCATGGCGAGCCGCAGTTCAAGGCGCTGGCGTATTTCGGTCCGAACTGGTGGTTCACCCTGCACATGATCCAGACGCCCCTGGTCGGGCTCGTTGCGATCGGGCTGTGGCTGCTGGCCGACAAAGCCAGCGAGACGGATGACTGGATCGCATCCGCCTGCTGCTGGCTCGCGCGCGTCGCGACCTTTGTTTTCCTGATCTACTACACCGTGCTCGATGCGATCGGCGGAATCGGTCTCGGGCGCACGATCCTGCTCGTGCAGCAAATGCAAGCCCAGGGAACTCTGACGCCGCAGCAGGTCGATGGCGTCGTGCTGCTGCTCAACCGGCTCTGGGTCGACCCCTGGGCGGGCGGTGTGGGTTCGTTCGTCAGCCTGACCGGGTCCTGGGCAGTGTTCGCGGCGTCGGTATTTCTCGCCGCCGCACTGGGGTGGACGCGCGTGGCAGGCTGGCTGACCATCCTGACGTTGCTGGGCTTCGGCTGGGAGCTGCAGACAAGCCATGCGAGTCCGCACGGGCCGGCGGCGTTCACGCTGCTGATTATTGCGTCAACTGCGCTGTGGTGGCGGGAGCGGAGGCTTCAAACCACGCAGTGAACCGCGCTCGCTCCGCTTCCGTCATATGCAGGCCGCGTTTGGTACGGCGCCAGAGGATATCGTCGGCCTCGGTGGCCCACTCGGTGGTGGCAAGAAACTCAGTCTCGCGTTCGGTGAGGCCCGCGCCGAAGTCCCGGCCGAGATCGGCCCAACTGTTTGCGCCCCCGAGCATTTCGCGCGCGAGGGTGCCATAGGTGCGGACCAGCCGCGCCGTGACGGCAGCGGGCAGAAAGGGGTAGGCGGATTGCAGCTCTGCCCGTAGCGCGGGCTGGCCGTCCCATGGGAAGTCGCCGCCAGGGAGCGGGACGCCGGCTGTCCAGGCCTTGCCCATCTGGGGAAAGAAGGGCTGGAGCTTCGCCAGCGCATGCTCCGACAAGCGCCGGTATGTCGTGATCTTGCCGCCGAACGCGGAGAGCAGGGGCGGATCGTCGTCGAGTTCCAGGACGTAGTCGCGCGTGGCTTCCTGCGCCTTGCTGATGCCGTCGTCGCGCAGCGGACGGACGCCGGCGTAACGCCAGACGACGCCGGCCTGATCGATGGGCCGGGCGAAATAGGCGCCGACCGCTTTGAGGAGATAGATTTCCTCCTCGGGGGAGATCGCGACCTCGGCTGGATCACCTGTGTAGTCCAGATCAGTCGTGCCAATCAGGGTGAAATCATCCTCGTATGGGATGGCAAAAACGATCCGCTTGTCGGTATTCTGGAAGATGTAGCAGCGGTCGTGGTCGAACAGGCGGCGGACCACGATATGGCTGCCTTTCACCATGCGGATGCGCGCGGGCGTATTGAGATCCAGGACCTCCCTGAGCACGAGGGAAACCCATGGGCCGGCGGCATTCACAAGGGCGCGTGCGGCAGCGTATTCCGTACCGGCGGGGCCATGCATGGTGAGGTGCCACTGATCGCCGACGCGTACCGCCTCGGTACAGCGTGTACGGGTTCGGATGGAGGCGCCACGCGAAGCTGCGTCGCGCGCGTTGAGCGACACAAGGCGCGCATCGTCCACCCAGCAATCGGAGTATTCGAAAGCGCGCGTGTAACGAGGATCGAGCGGCGCGCCGGCCGGGTCTTTCCGCAGATCCAGCACGTGCGTTGGCGGCAGGATGCGGCGTCCCCCCAGGTGATCGTAGAGGAACAAGCCGGCGCGCAGCATCCACCAGGGCCGCTGGCCCGCGTGGTGGGGCAGCACAAACCGCAATGGCCGGGCGATATGCGGGGCGGCGCGCAGCAGCACCTCGCGCTCAGCAAGGGATTCGTGCACCAAGCGAAATTCACGGTACTCCAGATAGCGCAGGCCGCCATGGATGAGCTTGGTGGATGCCGAAGACGTGCCGCTGGCGAGATCGTTCTGTTCCATCAGCAGGACGCGCAGGCCGCGGCCGGCGGCATCGCGCGCAATGCCGCAGCCGTTCACACCACCGCCGATGACGGCGAGATCGAGCGTTTCCAGCATCAGCGCGTGGTCAGGCGATCGAGACGCAAACGTTGACGATCATCGGTGAGTCGCATGGAAGCCAGATAGACCACGGCACCGGCGCCAAGGCCACTCCCTCCTGACAATAGGAAAATCAGGAGTATTTGATACTTTGCGGCTTCCAGCGGGTCCATGCCCGCGAGGATCTGGCCGGTCATGATTCCAGGCAACGTGACGACACCGGCGGCGGCCATCTGATTGAGGATAGGAAGCAGCGCGCGGCGCACGGACGCGCGCACGAGGCGACTCATCGCCTTCGTGTAGGTGGCGCCGAGCGCGAGCTGTGCCTCGATTGCGGCACGTTCGCGCACTACGCCGCCGAGCAAGGAGTCTAGGCCCAGGCTGGTGCTGTTGAGGACGTTGCCGAGAATGATTCCAGCGAGTGGGATGGCGTAGCGCGCATCGAACCACGGTGTCGGCCGGATGGCTGTGGTCAGGGCGAGGATCGCAGTGAGGAAGGTGGCGAGTGCGACGGAGAGGCCGCCCACAACGATGTTGCCGAAGCGGGCAAGGCGCTGTTCCGGGCGCGCTGCGACCTCGCGCGAGGCGATGGCGACCATGACAAGGATCACGAGCAGCGTGATGGCGGGATGGGCAAAGGCAAAGACGGCGCGGAGGATCAGGCCGACAGCCACGAGCTGCAGCACCATGCGGATGGCGGCGATGGCGAGCTGACGCTCCAACCCCAGGCGGAGCCAGACGGAGAGTCCGCCGTCGATCAGCAGCAGGGAAGCGGCGATGGCCAGATCGGTCCAGCGGAGCAGGATCGGGGTCATGCGAGTTTGCGCTGCTGCATGCGCAGACGGCGGTGGCCAAGGCGCTCGGCCTGCGCTGGGTTGTGCGTCACCATCAGGATGGCGGTGCCAAGCTTCAGCCGATCGCGGAGGACCTGTTCGACACGTGCCGTGGAGTCCTCGTCCAGTGCGCCGGTGGGTTCATCGAGGAGCAGAACGTCAGAGCCGACGACCAAGGTGCGGATCAGCGCCATGCGCTGGCGTTCGCCGGTGGAGAGCTGAGCGACAGGCGCGTCGAACAGCTCGGGGCGGAGGGCGAGGTCGGGCATCAGCGAGCGGGCAGGGCTGGTGTGGGTGGGGGCGAAATGCTCGGCGACGCGATCTCCCCACCAGCCGGGTTCGGCGGCGCTATAGGTGACGTGGCGGCGCCATTCGGGTGGCGTGAAGCGAGTGCGGGGCTGGTCGTTGAGGAGGACCTCGCCTTCGTTCGGGTCCAGATCGGCGATCATGCGCAAGAACAGGCTTTTGCCGGCGCCGGAGGGGCCGGTAATGGCGATGCATTCGCCCGGTTCGGCGGTAAGGTCGAAGGGACCGGCGAGGGCGCTGCGCAGGGCGCGCAGCGTGAGCCGACTCACGTTAGCGAGGAGATCTCCATCGCCGTGCCGAACCGGCGACTGGCTTCGAGGAAGTCGCCGTATTTGCGATGGACCGCGGTGTGCTGGGCGGCGGCAAGCAGGAGCTTGTCGCGATCAGGGCTTTGGTTCTTGGCATAATCCTCCAGCATGCACTGGGCGATTTCCTGGTTGTGCGGATCGTTGCCGACGCGGGAGGCGAGCAGGGCAAGGGTTTGCACGAGCGGCGTGCGGTCGGTCACGTTGTTCAGATACGCCTGAACCCAATTCATGGCCTCGGGTCCGTTGAGGGCGAGGATGGCAGACTGGATGCGGTCCATGAGCTGAGCCGCGGTGAGGCGATCGGCGCCGGCGGGCGCGCGGATGGCGAGGGGGTTGAGGTCGCCGGTGTGTTTCTGATGCCAGGCGGCGCGATTGAGATACGCGGCGGCGACATAGAGAAGTTTCAGCCGCAACGGGTGGTCGAAATTGTCCCAGAACCAGCCGAGCGTGCTGCAATATTCGTAGCAGTGCTGGGGCAGAGAGAAGTTGGTGTCTCTGGCGGTCTCGATCACCACCTGCGCCGCGCCGATCTGGATCGTGTCGAGGATGCGGCGCGGTCCCTTGCCTCCGATCAGCAGCTCGGACAGGACTTGGAGGAAGCTCGGTTCGGGTTCGCGGATGATGGACTGAATCAGGCGAGCGGATTCCTCCTGATTGAGCGGCTCTGTCTGGGAGAGCATGGCGGTTTCGCGCGCGCTGGCGCCGGCATAGGGGACGGCGTGGAGTGCCTCGCCGTCGATGAACATCTTGATGGCGTTGCAGGCCATCTCGTACGTGGAGTACCAGCGCGGCCCGACCGCGATATCCAGCGCGCCGGCATAGAGCACGTGATGCGCGTTCTCCCAGCCGATGAAATTGCCGATTTCGACAGTGGAGCGGGCGCGGAAGGACTTGTGCCCGGTCGTGTAGGAGCGGTTGTACAGGGCGCGGTCCTGCACATCGATCAGGCCGGCGAAAACGAGCTCCGCCAGCACGTCCTTGTGATGCGGGGTATCCTCCATCAGGCCGAGGAACAGGCGGTAGGCATCGAGCACCTGGCCACGATGAACGGCGGTCAGCCAGTTGCCGAGGCGCTCGCGAATTGGACCGTCCTGGCGCAGCGGTTCCTGATCGGGCCAGACGATAACGGGGGCGGGCGGGTTTTCCACGGCGCCCCCGCGGAAGCCGCGCATGTAGTGGCCGGGCGCGTGGCCGATCTTCTGGTTCCAGATGTCGAGGCCGGTCGGGATGTACCAGATGGTTTGTGCCATCGGCAGCATCGAGAGCGGGCCGGGAAGCAGGCGCGCGAGGTTGATGGTGGCGCGGGCAGAGAGCAGGCAGTGGTCGTTGTTGACGAAGTTGGGGTAACCGTCGTCGATACGCTCGTGATACGGGACGTGCGTGTAGGGGGCGTGGACGCGCACCGCCTCGGCGATGAGTTCGGGCAAAGGGCGCCCCGCGCGAAGGAGAGCGTAGTAGGTTTCCGATGCGCCCACCTGGTCGCGCGCGAGAATGCGGTCTTCGAGTTCGGCGTAGAGCGGCGTTGGGTTGTCGAGCGGCATCGGCGGTCCTCCAGGCCCGGATGGTAGGCCGGGGCGGGTGAGGGGGCAATGATTTGGTCAGGCCGGAGGGGCCTCTGATGGTCGGTTTCGTCGTATAGTTCGGGGATGCTTCCTCCCTTTCCGCGCCTGGACATCCTTCCGAAACCTCAGCGTCGGCTTTGGGACGAACTTGGCGCTGTCCCGGCTGATTTCGTTCTGTATGGCGGGACCGCAGTAGCGCTGCATTTGGGACACCGGCAGTCGCAGGATTTCGACTTTTTCGGAGAACACTCGTTCCAGCCAGCAATGTTGTTGAGAAACTTGCCGTTCATGGCTGACGCAGCGGTCACTCAGAGCCAAGCGGATACGCTCAGCGTCGTCATTGACCGGGATGGTCCCGCAAGGATGTCCTTTTTTGGCGTGCCAGGATTTCGTCGCCTCGCCCCCGTGCATATCGTCGCGGGGAATGGTTTGAGGATTGCATCGCTGCTAGATTTGGCAGGAACCAAGGCTGCGGTTGTCCAGCAGCGCGCGGAGGCAAAAGATTACGTGGACATCGATGCGATCCTGCGTGAGGGTGGGATCGATTTGCCGATGGCTCTCGCTGCTGCGTGCGCCATCTACGGCGCGCAGTTCAACCCACAGATCACCCTGAAGGCATTGTCCTATTTTGGTGATGGGGATCTGCCGCAACTACCTCGCGCTATTCAGGACCGGCTTGTCAACGCGTCCCGGAGCGTGGATCTGGATCGGTTGCCTTCAGTATCGGGGTCCTGATGAGATGAGACCGATCCCGCTGAATACCGAGACCAAAGCCGTGGCACGCCGCATTATCTGGTTTGAGGACTCGGCCAAGGCACTTGCTGATCCGGTGAGGTTCATGGCGTACGCGATGGCCCATGCAACTCATGAGGATATGAAAATACTCCGGCAGTACGTGTCGGACGATGATTTTTTGGAGGCGCTGAACGAAGCGCCCCCAGGGATTATCGATCCGCGTTCGTGGGCGTACTGGAACGCGAAGATGGGCCGATACCCGGCACCTCCAATGCCTAAGCGGCAATTTCGCGATGGATGAGGTCAGCCCCCAATCACCTCTACCTCTCCATCCCGCGGCTCGCCGGCGTTGACGGCGGTGATATCCTGCGGGCAGGCGGAGATCGCCACGACGACATCGAACGCGGCGCGCAACAGCAGATAATCGCCCGGCTTGCTCGACGGTGGAACACGATCCAGCCGTCCGTCACGCTCGACCGGCACATTCATGAACGCGTTGAACGGCGATGGCGTCCATGGAAGGCTCATGCCGATCGCTGTCAGCGCCTCGTGCAAGTTGTCCGAGCAGTTGCGGTGATAGTCCGTGACGCCGAGTTCCCGGTAGATCCACAAATTGCAGGCGCAGAGCAGAATGTCGTGCCGCCCGGGAGACGTGTCTTCCTCGATCGTCAGGATCGGCCGGCGATGATTGCTGATGAGCGAATCGCCTTTGCCGACATAGATGCGGCTGTTGCGCGAACGCGTATGCGCCATCGACATGTATTCATCGGGCTCAGCGGCACTGAACGCCCAGACGTCGAACACCTGGTTGCCGTGCGGATTGATCAGCTTCAGTGCGCCGCCTGATTTCACTTTGACAGCGACGCCGTGCCGGGCTGGAATGCGCATCAAATCTCCGTTTCAGCCGCGCAGCGCGCGCGGCAAGCTGCGGGAGACGGCCATATGCCTCTCCAGCGCCTTGACGCCAAGGCTGGCCGGAATGCTGATGGCAACGTAGATCGCAAAAATAATCGTGTAAACCTGAAGATATTTGAACGTATCCGCGGCGATCAACTGACCGCGGAAGATCAGCTCGCCAATCGAAATTGTGGAAACCAGCGCCGTGTCCTTGAACAGGGAAATGAAGTAGTTGCCGACCGGCGGCAACACCACGCGGATTGCCTGCGGCAGCACCACCAGCCGCAGGATCAGCCGGATGTGCAGGCCGATCGCCTCGGCGGCTTCCCACTGGCCCTTGTCGACGGCGAGAATTCCGGCGCGGAAGACCTCGCTGAGATAGGCGGCGTAATTGATGCTCAAGCCCAGGATGCCGGACACGATCGCCGGCATGCGGATGCCGACGAAGGGAAACACGTAGTAGATGTAAAAGAGTTGCAGCAGCAGCGGAGAGCCGCGGATCAGCTCCACGAACACTGTCGTGGCCCAGTACACAGGGCTGCTCCGCGACCGCAGCCGGCCGAGCGCCAAAAACAATCCAAGCACCATCGCCAGCGCCATGCTGGCGAAAGTCAGCAGGACGGTGCTCCGCAGGCCGTCGAGCAGGTCCGGTGCCCACGCGATGGCATCGGCGAGCACCGGAGTCAGCCTGACGGTGCAGGAGCGGCTATGGGTTCAGGAAGAAACTCGTGGGCGTCAGGCCCCATTTCTCGAACAACTGCGCTGCAGTTCCGTCCTGTTTCATCGCGGCATAGGTCTTGTTGAACGCATCGACGAACGCTGTATCACCTTTCGAGACCGCGAATGCGCAGCCGGTGGAGACCTTGTCCTCCGGCTTGTAATCCCCGACCAGTTCGAAGTTCAGCCCGGGATTCTGCTTGATGGCGTAAGCCGACAGAGAGCCATCCACCACCGCGGCATCGAGCCGGCCCGCCGCGAGATCGGCAAACACATTCTGGATCGTGGGGTACTGCTTGACGTCGATCGACTTGCCGGCCGGGCAGGCGGCCGACTGCTTCTTCAGCATGTCGATATAGACCGTGCCCTCATAGCTGCCGGCGGCATGGCCGCACAGATCGGCGAGGCTGTGCAGCTTCAGCGGATTGCCCTTCGGCACATCGAGCGATTCCGGATTGTAGAAAACGACATCGGTGAAATCCATGACCTGTTGCCGCGCTGGCCGGATGTACATGGCATCGCCCATCAGGTCGATGCGATTGCTCCGCACCGCGGGGATCAGGCTGGCGAAGGGCATGGCCTGCACCTCGATGGAGGCCTTGATGTTCTCGCGCTTCAGGAACTCCCGCAGGATGTCGGGCAGCACGCCGGCAGCCTGTTTTGTGCTTGCATCGATATAGCTCAGCGGCGCGTCGTTCGACGTGCCGATTACCAGCACGCCGCTTTGTTTTATCTTCGACAGCAGATCCGCTGCGTTGGCTGCCGGTATGCTCAGTGCGGCGCAAGCCGCGAACCCGGCAAGCAGACAGGCAACCCGCACGTAGCGTCTGAATTCCATGCTCCCACTCTCCCTGGTGCAGCGCAGTAACAACGCTGCTCATCACCCTGTAACGAAGTCAAGAGACAACCCCCCACACCAGAATCATCCCCGACGCGCCGAGCAGGCACAGGACGGTCTTGTGGAACACGTGATCACTCAGCTTCCCGTAAGCACGAACGCCGAGCCATGAACCGATTACCGTGCCCGGCAGTGCGATCAACGCGGCTTTGCCGAGCTCCGCTGTCAGAAAGCCGGACAGAGCGTGCGAGACGAGTGCGGCGAGCAGAACTGTAAGGTTGAAGGTCTGGAAGACGCTGCGTCGCTCGTCCTTGCCCCACCCGCGGAGTGTCGCCCAGATCGTGGGCAGCGGACCGGAAAGTCCCGCGAGACCGCCCATGATGCCGCCGAGAAAGCCAATCCCCGCATCGGCCACGCGCCCGCCCCAGACCAGCCGCGTACGCACACGCCCCAACAGCATGAACAGCGAGAATGTGAGCAAGAAAAGCCCGATGCACAGCCGGAAAGCGGATGGATCGACACGGGCGAGGAAGTGCGTGCCGAGCGGCACACCAAGCAGCCCGGCAATCAGCATCGGCCAGATGCGGGCGCGGTCGATGGCATGCCAGATCACCGGGATGGTCTGAATCTGCGACAGCACGGAGCAAACCACCACCAGGGTCGAGGCGGTGCCTGGTGCGAGTACGTGCAGCCAGAAACCGAGCGCGATCAGGCCGGTGCCGAAACCGGCAAGGCCGGACACGAACCCGCCGGCGAAGGCGCCGGCAAGCACGATGAGTGCGGTCTGCAATGGCTCTACGTGACGCTCTGGCCGAAGCGGAATGCCGACAGCGCGATCGATCCGTTAAAATCATCCTGGTGATAGACGCAAACCCCCGGCTCGTTTTCGGCTGCCCCGACAGCGACCATCAGCGGGAGCAGATGTTCTTCGCGTGGATGTGCAGCGCGCGCGGCCGGCGCGCTTTCCCAGGCGATCAGACGGCGCTCGCGTTCGGCCGGGTTGGAGTGCACCAGTGTCTGTTGCAGCCAAGCGTCGAACTGGTGAGAGGCCTCGGTCGATCCCGAATACCACTGGCGGAGATTGTGATAGCTCGAGCCACTGCCGATGATCAGCACGCCTTCATCACGCAGCGGCGCAAGCAGGCGGCCCGCTTTAATGTGCAGGTCGGGATCGAGGCCATCCTGCAGCGACAATTGCACGACCGGTCGTTCGGCCTCGGGGTAGAGCGGCTGCATCAGGCTGAAGGTTCCGTGATCGAAGCCGCGACTGGCATCGTGCCCGCAGGGGATCCCGCCGGCGTTGAGCAGCGCTTCCACGCGGGCGGCGAGAGTCGGCGAGCCTGGCGCCGGATAGGTAATGCGGTAGGTGTGCGGGGGGAAGCCGTAATAATCGTACAGCATGCCCGGCCGGTCGGAGGACGAGACGGTGAAGCGCGGCTCCTCCCAATGTCCGGTGACTACCAGCACCGCGCTTGGAGCGTCGCCCAAGGAGTGGCGGAGCTCGGCGAGCGAGGCCTCCAGCCGGTCGTAACGGTCGCCAATCTGGTCCTTCATCCACGGCCACGGGCCTCCGCCGTGGGACAGGAAGTAGGTGGGCAGGCGTTGTGACGGCATAGGCTTACTCCTGCTTCATTTGAGGCGTTTGCGGAAGGGTCGGCCGCGGCTGTTGAGCTTTCTGGTTGCGCACGATATCGGATGGGTCACGAGCCTCGTCACTTCGGGCGATTCGCAGATTTGTCCTGATGCCGTAGGGAACTTCAGTATGAAGCTGATCCATCTTCTGGCCGTGGTGCCATTCATCGGGATCCTGATCGGCCCCATCGTGCACAATCAGGTGCATCCCTTCATTCTCGGCATGCCGTTTCCGCTCGGCTGGATCACCGTGTGGGTCGTGCTGACGGCTGTTATCATGGGGATTGTCTATCTGCTCGACCCGGCGAACAAGCAGGAGCCGACGCCATGATCGCCGCACTGATCCTGCTGGCTGTCGGGGCGCTGGGCGCACTCGGGCTGGGCATCGCGGCGCGAAGCGGCCGGTCCATGGATGTCGAGCAATGGGCGGTCGGCGGACGCGGCTTCGGCTGGGTCTTCGTCTTTCTGCTGCTGGCCGGCGAGATCTACACCACCTTCACCTTCCTCGGCGGCTCCGGGTTTGCCTACGGGGTTGGCGCGCCGGCCTATTACATTCTGGCTTACGGCACGCTGGCCTATGTGATTGCGTATTTCTTGCTGCCGCCGATTTGGGCGTACGCCAAGCACCACGGCCTGCATTCGCAGCCTGATTTCTTCACCAGCAAGTTCGATAGCCAGACCCTGGGCGCGCTGGTCGCGGTGGTGAACCTGATCGCCCTGATTCCCTATCTTGTGCTGCAGCTCACGGGCCTCGGCATCATTGTCTCGGTGGCGAGCTATGGCGCCATCCCCAACACCGCGGCGGTCTGGATCGGGGCCATCATCGTGACCGCGTACATCATGGTCTCTGGCATACGGGGTTCGGCCTACACCTCGGTCGCCAAGGACATTCTAATCCTGGTGGTGGTGCTGTTCCTTGGCATCTATCTGCCAGTGCATCTCTATGGCGGCATTGGCGCGATGTTCGAGAAGATCAATGCGGCGAAGCCGGGGTTCCTGATTTTTGCGGCGAAAGGGCAGTCCGTCTCCTGGTTCGTCTCCACAGTGATCCTGACGGCACTTGGCTTCTTCATGTGGCCGCATTCGTTCGCCGCCTGCTACACCGCGCGCGATGCGAAGGTGTTTCGCCGCAATGCGATCGTCCTGCCGATCTATCAGCTCGATTCTGCTCTTTGTGTTTTTCGTAGGTTTCGCCGCGGTGCTGGAGATTCCGGGGCTGAAGGGCGGCGACACGAATTTGGCGCTATTCAAGCTTGTGGTGAAAGAGCTGCCTCCCGCGGTCGTCGGCATCGTCGGGGTGGCGGGGATTTTCACGGCCCTTGTTCCGGGTTCGCTGATCGCCATGGTGGCGGCAATGCTGCTGAGCAAGAATTTGATTGGCCTTGCGCGGCCGTCCGCGACCGCCGATCAGACGGTCGCACTGGCCAAGTGGCTGGTGCCCGTGATCATGCTGATCGGGGTGTATTTCACCGTCACGGGCAGTTCGACGATCGTGACCATGCTGTTGGTGGGGTACAGTTTCGTCACACAGCTTTTCCCGGTGGTGGTCGCCAGCGTATTGCCGCGACCGTTCGTTACCACGCCGGCGGCCTTCCTGAGCATACTGGTCGGCGTTGTGGTTGCGGCGATTTTGACCTTCACGCATGCGACGATTGGCGGGTGGGCGCCGGGCTTGCCGCAGTCGATTCAGGATCTGAATGTCGGGATCGTGGCTCTGGTTGCCAATGTGGTGGTGCTTGTCGTGGTGAGTGCGTTCACCCGAAAGATGCATGTTGCTGCGGCGGTTTAGCCAGGAGTTCGGTGTGCTGCCTTGTTCTCCCGTGCGTCCCGCCAATCCCAAAAACGCATGACCCAAGGCACGAACCAGGGCTTGCCTGAATAAAGCGGCACAGTCGGGAAGGGTCGGTCGGCAAAAACGCTCTCTGCATCGGCGGCGCGCATGATCCGCCGCGCTGCCTTCATGCCGAGATACGTCCCCATCGGCACGCCGGCAAAGCAATAGCCGGTTGCGTAGGTGATCCCGTCCTGGCTCCCGAGATGCGGCCATAGATCGAATGTGCCGGCGCAGCGCCCCGTCCAGGCTCGGCTCAGCGCCGTGCCGGCAAGGTCGGGGAATATCCGATCCAACCGTTGCTGCAGGACGCCGGCCATCGCCATCGGGTCGGTCTCGCCATTGCCGGTGCGGCCGCCAAACAAGATGCGGTTGCCGTCAGGAGAGCGGCGAACAAAATCGATGTTGTGGTTGTCATCCAGGCAGGTGCGTCCGGTGGGCAATACCCGATCCAGCACCTCAAGGGGCAAAGACTCGGTCGCCACCATGAACGCATCGAACGGAACTACCCGGTGCGAAAGCCAGGGCGTTACTCCTGTCGTGTAGCCGTTTGTCGCAACCAATACGTCGTGCACAAATAATACACCGCGGCTCGTGGTTACGGTGAAGCCCGGCTCGCCGGGAGTGATTCCCGTTACTTCGGTTTGCGGATGGAGTTCAGCACCCGCATCTCGAGCGCGATCGAGCAGGCCCTGATGGTATAGGCCGGGATGGATGCAGGCGAGATCGGGAATGACGGCCCCGCCATAGTACAGATCGGATCCGATCTCCTGATGTTGCTGCGCACGAGGGACCATCGCGTATTCCTGGCCCAGATGCTGGCGGCGCAATTCGTACTCAGCCGCGATTCTTTCGTATTGAGCCGGGGAGGCGGCCGTGATGTAGCGGCCGCAGAGTTTGAAATAGCAATCGATGCCTTCCGTGCGCACGTTATCGGCCACCGAATCGAAGGCTGCCTGCAACTCACGATACACCGTTGTGGCGAACTGGGGGCCGCGCTTTTTCAGCAATTTGCCGAAGCTGTGCTTGAAGGTGCGACCGACATAGCCGGCGTTGCGTGATGACGCACCGACGCCCAGGGATCCACGCTCCAAGACCACGACATGGCGTCCGCCTCGCGCCAGGTGTATCGCCGCGCTGAGGCCGGTGATCCCGGAGCCGACGATCGCCACATCGACACGGGCCGGTAGCGAACCGGGCTCGTTGCCGGGCCGGGGCGCCGCATCCCACCAGTGCGGTTCGATCTTGAAATCCGCGGCCAGACGCGGGGTCATAGCTTGTCCCTCCCACCGCACAATCGACTAAGAAAGGACGTTACGCTATCTCGGCAGTGATCGAACCCCGGATAGAGGGGAAGCATGCACACTCTGCGATTTTCCACGCTCGTGTTGCCAAACGTTCCGTGGAGCGAATTCCTGCGTCGGTGCCAGCACGTGGAGGCGCTTGGGTTCGACGGGATCGGGTTTGCCGATCATCTGGTCGATTGGGCAGGCACTGAAGGGCCGTGGTTCGAACTCTGGACGCAGGTTTCCGCAGTCGCCATGGCGACCCAGCACATTCGCTTGGCGACATTGGTCGCGCAGATCCCGCTTCGCAATCCGGCGTTGTTCGCGTCGCAGGCGCTCACCGCCGACCACATCTCCGGCGGCCGGCTCGATCTCGGCCTTGGCACCGGCCTGGAGATTGATCCCAGCTACCGAATGATGGGCGTGGACAATTGGAGCGCAAAGGAGCGGGTGTCGCGGTTCAAAGAGTATGTTGAGATCGTCGACCAACTGCTGTCGCAGAAAGTGACGACATTTGAGGGACGCTATTACAAGGTCGAGGCTGCAGCACTTCGTCCCGGTCCTGTCCAGTCACCACGCCCGCCAATCCTGATCGCTGCCATGGGGCCGATCATGCTGCGCCACGCGGCCAGATACGCCGATATCTGGAACAGCCTGAGCTTCGCGCAGACATTCCAAGCGCAGCTCGACGAAACCCGCCAGCGCATCGCGACGATCGAAGCACATTGCGCCCATATTGGACGCGATCCGGCCAGCCTACGACGGTCGTATCTCATGTTCGATCCGACGGCTCGCGCAAGCGGTGGGGCGATCAGTTATTATGAGTTCGAGGAAACGTTTATGCGGATGGCTCAGCAACTCGTTGAACTCGGGATTTCCGAGTTGGTCCTTTATTACCCGATGCTGGAGCGGCAGATGGCCACCTTCGAGAACATCGCGCGCAGCCTGCTACCGGCGTTGAGGGCTCAGCATCGGTGAAGGATGGCTGGCTGTTCTTCGATGCCGACGGCATGGGGAATGGCCGGTGGCAGATTGGCAGGCCAGGTCCAGCGCATCCGTGCGAACAGCTCTCGCATGAGAGGGATTGGGCAATCGAAGGGTGGTCCACCCTCCTTGCCGGTCTGCATGAACAGCGCGAACAGTGACCCGCCCGGACGGACCCAGCGTGCCAGGAGCGCTTCATATTGGGCAAGCAACGCGGGGGGCAGGGCGCAGAGGCAGGTCTGGTCGTAAACAGCGTCGAATGGCGTTTGGGGTGCCCAGGCAAACAGGTCTGACTGCACGACGGCGCCCGCGCCGCCCAGGCGCTCCCGCTGAAACGAAGCCGCGCTCGGTGCGACGTCCAGCACCGTCACGTCGAACCCGGTGCCAGCGAGCTCTGCCGGTTCCGGGCTGCGGCCCGCGCCGGGGACCAGGATACGACAGGGAGACAGTGCGCCTGACGCACGCCAGGCCACGAAGGCCGGATTGACGGCGCCGCGCTCCCACCGCGTGGTGCCAGCTTGGTAGCGTTCCTCCCAGTTCACCGCTTGGGTGTCGCTCATGCAGCCGGCTCCGGCAGGCGCATCCAGGCAGGGATGCGCGGCTCCAGCCGTGCGTCGGCACAGGCGAGGGGCCCCGCGAGTGAGTCGATACGCAGCAGCGCCAAGCCGAGATCGCCGCAGGAGGACCGCATGGTCCCGGCCTCAGCCCCGTCCCGCAGGACGGGAGTGCCCGGATCGGGGGTAGGGCCGTGGATCGAAACGGGCGTCAGCCGGCGCTTGACCAGACCGCGATACTTCGTTCGCGCCGTAAGTTCCTGGCCCATGTAGCAGCCCTTCGACCACGATACGCCGTTCAGCTCGTCGAAGCCCGCCTCCAGCAACACGGTCTTTTCTGCTTCCAGATCGCGCGAACCGTCGGGGAGGCCAAGGTTCAGCCGCATGCGGTCCCACGCAGCGAAATCGCCGGTCTCAGCCAGGCCGGGCGAGGCGATCAGCCGCCATCCGGCCTCGGGGTGCCGCGGATCGGGGGCAGAAACCCCGGGCGGGATCGGACCATCCCAGCCGGCATAAACGGCCAAGTCATCCAGAACGCGCACGGACGCGCGGGAGCGCAGCCGGAAGCGCGACAGACGCTGCGCAAGGGCCGGAGCCTGGGCGGCCTCCACATCAAGGAGCAGGCGATCAGGCTCGGCGAAGATGAAGAAATCCGCGAGCCATTTGCCTTGCGGCGTGAGAAGAGCGGCCCAGACGCAGTGACCCGGTTCCGCCAGTGCGACATCGTTGGAGACCAGGCCCTGCAGGAAAGCGACCCGGTCGTCGCCGGCGATCTCGATCACCGCGCGACCGGGCAGCCGAACGAGATGCGTCATTCCAACGTAGCGTCCAGGGAGATCGCGGCGTTCAGCACCTTGGAGACCGGGCAATTCGCTTTCGCTTCATCGGCGAGCTTGCGGAACGTGGCCTGATCGATGCCCGGCACCTTCCCCTTCAGCGTCAACGCCACGGCCGAAATCTTCCAGCCCGCCCCCTCCTGCTCCATCGTCAGCCGTGCCTCGGTCCGCAGGTCATCGGGCGGGTGTCCGGCGCCGGTAAGCTGGAAAGCCAGTGCCATGCTGAAGCAGCCGGCATGGGCGGCCGCGATGAGTTCCTCCGGGTTGGTGCCCTTGCCGTCACCGAAGCGGGCGGTGAAGGAGTAGGGCGTTTCCGAAAGGGTGCCGCTCTGGGTCGTCAGGGCTCCTTTGCCCTCCTTGCCCGTGCCCTGCCAATGGGCCGATGCGGTGCGACGGATGCTCGCCATGGTTCCTCCACTGGTTTTACACCCGGTGAGGTGGTGCTGGCCCGACGCGGCTCAAGCCATGTAGGAGCCGAGTATGCGGATCGCCCAGGTGATGGCGGGTGCGCCGGCGGGTGGCGCCGAGCTGTTCTTCGAGCGTTTATGCGTGGCGCTGGCGTGCACCGATGAGGTGCTGACGGTGATTCGACGCAATGCGGGGCGGGCAGCCCGGCTGCGGGATTCGGGACTGGATCCGCTCGAGCTTCGGTTCGGCGGGGCTTTGGATTTTCTGACCCGGCCGAGTCTGCGGCGGGCTCTGCGCGCCTTTCACCCTCGCGTCACCATGGCATGGATGGGCCGCGCGGCAGCGGTTACGCCTGCCGGGTCATGGGTGCTGGTGGGCCGGCTGGGTGGCACTTACGACCTGCGACGCTTCCGCCGCTGCGATCATTTGGTGGCCAATACGCGGGGCCTGGTGTCGTGGATCACGGATCAGGGCTGGCCGGCGGCGCGGGTGCACCATCTCCCGAATTTCGCTCCGGACCTGCACACCACACCCGTCGGTCGCCAGGCTCTGGAACTGCCCGACGGCAAGTTGATCCTGGCACTGGGGCGGCTGCACCCGAACAAAGCGTTCGACGTGTTGATCCGGGCCGTCGCGCTTGTGCCCGGCGCGCATCTGCTGATTGCCGGTGAGGGGCCGGAGCGCGAGCCGCTGGCGGCTCTCGGGCGGGAACTGCTTCCAGGTCGCTTGATGCTGCCGGGCTGGCGACAGGATACCGCGGCGCTGCTGGCAGCCGCCGATGTGCTGGTCTGTTCGTCCCGTATCGAGCCGCTCGGGAATGTGGTGATTGAGGCGTGGTCCGCCGGACGCCCGGTCGTTGCCGCGGCATCGGCCGGCCCACGCGAGTTGATTCGTCCTGATGTGGACGGGTTGCTGGTTCCAGTGGAAGACCCGAGCGCCCTCGGCGAAGCAATCCGGCGCGTTCTTGATGACCCGGCGCACGCTGCTGCTCTGGCGACGGCCGGTCGCGCCCGCTACGAAACTGAATTCGCTGAGACTCCGGTGCTCGCCCGCTGGCGGGCCTTCCTCGGCAGTGTGGAGAAAGTCTGAATGTGCGGCATTGCCGGCCTGATCCTGTCTTCTGAAGCGGCGCCGCCCGATCCCGCGCTGCTCGCGCGCATGCTGCGTGCGCTGGCGCATCGCGGGCCGGATGGAACGGGGCAGATGGTGCTGGGGACGGTGGCGCTGGCGCAGAACCGGCTGGCCATCATCGATCTGGAGACCGGGGATCAGCCGATCTTCTCGGGTCCGGCGACGCTGATCGCAAACGGAGAAATCTACAATTACCGGGAGCTGCGGGCCGAAATAGGGGAAGAGAACTTCTCCACCCAGGGTGATTGCGAACCTGCTCTGCTGCTCTGGCGCCAGATGGGACCGGACTACGCGCGGCGGCTGCGCGGCATGTTCGCCATCGCCATTCATGAGCGCGTCGGACGGCAGGTTACGCTGACGCGCGACCCGTTCGGCATCAAGCCGCTCTACACGGCACAGACCGAGGGTGGATTGGCCTTTGCCTCGGAACCCCGGGCGCTGCTGGACAGCGGCGTGGTGTCACGCCGGCTGCGGGCGGAGGCGCGCGACGAGTTGCTGCAGCTTCAGTTCACGACCGGAAGTTCGACCATTTTCGCCGGCATCGACCGGCTGCTGCCCGGGGAGACAGTTACCTGTGCCGAAGGGCACGTGATTGGGCGCGTGCAGGAGCAGGCGCTGCCCGAGGGAGGGCCGGAGGCGATCGACGAGGACACAGCGCTGGAACGCCTGGACCGCGCGCTGGAAGAGAGCGTGCTGCTGCACCAGCGCAGCGACGTGCCATACGGGATGTTCCTGTCGGGGGGTGTGGATAGCTCGGCGCTGCTGGCCATGATGGCTCGGCTGAACAACCAGCCGGTACTGGCGTACACGGCGGGGTGGGACGTCGGCGGCGTGGCGGACGAACGCGAGCATGCGGCGGCGGTGGCGCAGGCGGTGGGCGCTCAGCATGAGGCGGTAGAGATCACCGAGGCCATGGTCTGGCGCCACCTGCCGGAGATCGTCGGCTGCATGGACGATCCGGCCGCGGATTACGCGATCATCCCAAGCTGGTTCCTGGCGCGGCGGGCCGCGCAGGATGTGAAGGTCGTGCTGTCGGGCGAGGGTGGGGACGAGCTTTTCGGCGGCTACGGGCGATATCGTAGGGCCACGCGCCCCTGGTGGCTTGGCGGGCGCGTGATGCGCGGGCGGGGGAATTTCGACCGGCTGGATGTGCTGCGGCGACGCCCGACCGGCTGGCGGGACGGGTTCGCGGCCAGCGAACAGCGCGCCGGGTCGTCCGGCCGGACCCGGCTGGCGGCGGCTCAGGCGGCGGATATCGCTGACTGGCTGCCGCACGATCTGCTTTTGAAACTGGATCGATGCCTGATGGCGCACGCTTTGGAGGGACGCACGCCGTTCTTGGACAAGGGGGTCGCCGGCGCCGTGTTCCGACTGCCGGACGAGCTCAAGCTACGCGGTCGAATGGGCAAATGGCTGCTGCGGCGTTGGGTGGAAGAGCATCTGCCGGTCGCCGCGCCGTTCTCTCCAAAGCGCGGCTTCACGGTGCCGGTGGGCGCCTGGATCGGCGGGAAGGCAGCACGGCTGGGCCCTCTGGTCGCGGCTCAGCCTGGGGTCGCCGAGTTGGCGGAGGTTGGGAAGATCGAAGCGCTGTTCCGCAAGGCGGAGGAGCCGGGGGCGGGGTTCGCCGCGTGGCTGCTGCTGTTCTACGCACTGTGGCACCGGCGGCATATTTTGGGTCTGATGCCGGCGGGCGACGTGTTCGAGACGCTGAGCGTTCACTGAGAGAGTTGCCATGAGCACCCACTACGACCTGATCATCCGCGGCGGCGTGTGCGTGTTGCCGTGGGGCATGGAACCGACGGATGTGGGCGTGCGGCAGGGGCGGATCGCGTCGCTAAGCGTCGGGGGGCAGGACACCGCCGATGAGGTGATCGATGCCGCGGGGCTGCATGTGCTTCCGGGTCTGATCGATAGCCACGTGCATCTGCGCGATCCGGGAGACGTCTCCGTAGAGACAATCCCGACGGGGACGAAGGCGGCGATTCTCGGCGGGCTCGCGGCCGTGTTCGATATGCCGAACACGTCGCCGTCGATCACGGACAGCGATCGGCTCAAGTGGAAGCAGGGCTACGCCGAACACCAGGCTTGGTGCGACATGGGACTCTATGTCGGCGGGACGAAGACCAACATCGACGCGCTGGCAGAGCTGGAAACCGGTCGAGGCGTCTGCGCCATCAAGATTTTCGCCGGCTCCTCGACGGGCGACTTGTTGGTGGAGGACGACGAGCACCTGGAGCGGATCATGCGCGCTGGGCGGCGGCGCATCGCGTATCACAGCGAGGACGAGTACCGCCTCCAGGCGCGACGGAAGCTGTTCCATAGTGGCGAGCCTTTCGTGCGACATGCGGAGTGGCGTGACGTGGAGACCGCATTCCTCGGCACACGGCGGCTGATGGCGCTCGTGCGCAAGACCGGACGACCGGCGCATATCCTGCATGTCTCGACGGCAAAGGAACTGGAGTACCTGAAGGACTTCCGCGACGTTGTGACGTGCGAGGTGCTGGTGAACCACCTGACGCAAGTGGCGCCTGAGGCGTACGAGACGTTGGGCGGATACGCGGTGATGAACCCGCCGATTCGGGACGCGCGGCACCGGGACGCAGCGTGGCGCGCGGTGGCGGATGGCATGGTCGATACTGTGGGGTCGGATCACGCGCCACACCCACGCGCGAAGAAGGAATTGCCCTGGCCTGACACCGCGGCGGGGCTGACGGGCGTTCAGACGATCGTGCCGATGATGCTGGACCAGGTGAGCCAAGGGCGGCTGTCGCTGTCTCGGCTGGTGGACCTGATGTGCGCGGGACCGGCGCGGGTTTACGGCATTGTCGGAAAGGGCCGACTGGCCGCGGGCTTTGACGCGGACTTCACGCTGGTGGATATGCAACGAATGCGGCGGATCGAAGAATCCTGGATCGTCTCGCCCTGCGGTTGGACTCCGTTTGCCGGAGTCCGGGTCACCGGCTGGCCGGTCGCCACAATTATCCGGGGACACGCCGTGATGCGCGAGGACGAGGTGCTGGGGACGCCGTGCGGCCGCTTGGTACGATTCCAATAGTGGGAGAGGAGAGATGCGCGCTGCGCTGCACGCAATTCTGCAGCCATTTGTCACCATTGGGCGATTGACGGTCACCTGGCCCAATGGACAGAGCACAACTTATACCGGGACGAAAGCGACACCGGAGGCAGCGTTCCGGCTAAAGGCTCCAAGCACGATCCGACGTCTGCTGTTCACGCCCGCGCTGTCGTTCGGCGAAGCTTATATGGACGGCACGCTCGAGCCGAACGGTTGCACGATTTACGACGTGCTGGATCTGGTGGTGGCCAACGTCATGGCCGGCGGCAGTACGCATCCGGTGGCGGCGGTGCATGCCGCTCTGCTCCGGGCCAAGCGGCGGTTCGATCAAAACAATCCGGCGGGTCGGGCGCGGAAGAATGTCGCGCATCATTATGATCTGAGCGGACGGCTCTACAGCCTGTTCCTGGACCGTGACCGGCAATACTCGTGCGCCTATTTCCGTCGCGGCGATGAGACGCTGGAAGAAGCGCAAATCGCCAAGAAGCGGCACATCGCGGCGAAGCTGTGCCTCGACCGGCCGGGACTCACGGTGCTGGACATCGGCAGCGGCTGGGGTGGGCTCGGGCTGACGCTTGCGCGGGAGTACGGCGCTCACGTGCTTGGTGTGACCCTGTCAACGGAGCAGTTGGCAGAATCGCGGGCGCGGGCCGAAGCGGAGGGGTTGGCGGACCGCGTGCGGTTCGAGCTCTTGGACTACCGCGCGGTGCAGCAGCAGTTCGACCGGATCGTGTCGGTCGGCATGTTCGAGCATGTGGGCGTCGGTCACTACGGGGAGTTCTTCCGCACGGTTGCACGCTGCCTGAAACCTGATGGCGTGGCTCTGCTGCACGCGATCGGGCGGAACGAGGCGCCGGGTGTCACCAATCCGTGGATCGCCAAATACATCTTCCCGGGCGGGTATTGTCCGGCGCTGTCGGAGGTCGTGCCGGCGATCGAGAAATCGAAGCTGCTGATGACGGATATCGAAATCCTGCGGCTGCACTATGCGGAGACACTGCGGCATTGGCGCTGGCGGTTCGCGGCCAACCGAGACGCGATCGGCGCCCTCTACGACGAGCGGTTCTGCCGGATGTTCGAGTTTTACCTGGCGGGGGCGGAGCTTTCGTTCAGGCGGGAGAACATGATGATCTTCCAGATCCAGTTAGCGCACGACCAGACGGCGGTGCCGCTGACGCGCGATTACATCACGGAGCGGGAGAATCCGACCGAGCAAGGCCAGAGGGTGGTCGGGACGGCGGACGCCGGAGAGTGACGAGAGTGACGCAGGGCGAACCGGTCTGGCGCTCCATGCTGTTCGTCCCGGCGGTCAATCAGCGCTTCGTCGATGGCGCGGCTGGGCGAGGAGCGGACGCCATCATTCTGGATCTGGAGGATTCCATCGCGCCGAGCCAGAAGCAGGCGGCGCGGGATGCTCTGGCCGGCGCGATCCCGATCGTCGCGAAGGGCGGGGCGGACGTGCTGGTGCGGCTTAACCGGCCATGGCGCCTGCTGGTGCGGGATCTGGAAGCGGCGGTCATCCCCGGCGTGACGGCGCTGATGGTCACCAAGGTCGACAGTCCGGACTTTGTGCAGGACGTCGCGGGAATCGTCGCGGAGTTGGAGACGGAGCGAGGCTTGCCGGCGGACGGGATACGCTTCGTCATCCTGGTCGAGACGGCCGCGGCATTCTTCCGCATGGATGAGATCGCGCGAGCACATCCTCGGATTGCGGCGATTGACCTGGGGGCAGAGGATTTCGCGTTGTCGGCAGGGATGATGCCGGAGCCGGAAGGGCTCCTCTATCCCAAGCAGCGCATCGTGTTTGCCGCGCGGGCGGCGGGGGTGCAGCCGCTCGGGTTTGTCGGCTCGATCGCCGAGTTTAAGGATCAGGAGGCCTTCCGTGCCATCGTTCGGAGGTCGCGCAAGCTCGGCTTCGTGGGAGCTTCGTGTATTCATCCGCTGCAGGTATCGGTGCTGAATGAGGAATTCGGGGTCGAGGCTGCGGAGGTAGAAAGGGCGGAGCGAATGGTCGCGACGTATGATGCGGCGCTGGCGGCGGGAATGGGCGCGGTGCAGTTCGAGGGCAAGATGATCGACGTACCGGTGGTCGAACGGTCCCGGGTGCTGCTTGCGCGGGCGGCGGCAATCCGCGGACGTACGAAGGGACGCGCTTAATGTCGTGGGGCTTCCTTGCGGCCGTGGGGCCGAGGCTAACCTCGTATGTCCCGAACGCGGAATCTGGCTCGCTCGTACCGAGCATCGCTACGACCCTGCCGGCGAATGTGCAGTACGCTTGGCGACACCCGCGGCAGCCGATCCTTTACGTGGCCTCGAGCGACGGCGTGGGTGGCCGGACACATCGACTATCGGCGCTGCGGCTGCCAGCGCTGGAGGTTTTTGGGGATCAGACGATCCTGCCGGCGCGACCGATTCACATCTGCGTCGATGGGGCGGGGCGGCATGTGCTGGTGGCATTCAACAATCCGCCCGGACTGCGTGTGTGGCGCATCGAACAGGACGGGAAGCTGGGGGCGGAGCAGGAGCAGGGCGAACTGGATGTGGGGATTTTTCCGCATCAGGTGCGGCTGAGTGCGGATGACGCGCTGGCGATCGTGGTCGCGCGCGGCAATGACGCAACTTCTGATAGTCCCGAGGATCCAGGTGCGTTGAAGCTCTTCCGCTACGATGATGGGCGGCTTTCGCCGCTCGCTACAGTGGCACCCAACGGTGGGTTTGGTTTCGGGCCCCGGCACCTCGATTTTCATCCGACCCAGCCGTGGGTTTTCGTCTCGCTCGAGCGACAGAACAGCCTGACGATGTTCGCGCGGGCCGGGCTGGGGCTGGAGCCGGCGGCGCGGTTCAGTCGCTCGAGCCTGAGCGAGCCTGATCATATGTGGCCTCGGCAGCTTGGGGGGACGGTGCGGGTGCATCCGACGGGACGGTTCGTTTACATGGCGAACCGGGCCGACCATGCCGACGCGGACGGCGCGTTCGTCGGGGGTGACAACACGATGGCGGTGTTCGCCATCGATCCGGCAAACGGAAAACCCACCCTGGTCCAGCACGCGGAGACGCACGGATTCCACTGCCGGACATTTTCGATCGATCCGACGGGGCGGCTGCTGATTGCGGCGCATATCGCGCCGATGCGGGTGCGCGACGGCGGGGCAGTGCGGGATGTGGCAGCGGGAATGAGCAGCTTTCGGATCGAAGCGGACGGGCGGCTGACGTTCCTGTGCCGGACGCCGGTGGAGACGCACGGACAAACGCTGTTCTGGTCGGGCATCGTCCGGCTCGATGGCTGACCCCACGCGGGACGGAGCGTTCGCGCTCTTGTCCGGCGTGCTCGACGCCCGCCGATCGCTTGAAGAGGGCTTGGACGGATTGCCGCCCATGGCGCCGCGTGACCGGGCGGCGGCGCACCGGCTGGCCGCGACCACGCTCCGGCGGCTCGGCACGCTCGACGCTGTGCTGGAGCCGTTCCTGCGTAAAGCGCCACCCGATCCCGTGCGGCACGTGCTGCGGTTGGGGGCGGCGGGACTGCTGTTGCTGGGAACGCCCGCGCATGCGGCGGTGAACACCGCGGTGGCATTGGCGGAGCACCGGGGGTTTCGACCGTTCGCGGGGTTGGTGAACGCGGTGCTGCGGCGGGTCGGGGCGGCCGGGCCGGCGGCGCTGGAGGGACTGGACGGGCCCCGGTTGGATACGCCGGGCTGGCTGTGGGCGTCGTGGGGCGCGGATGCACGAGCCATCGCGGTCGCGCATCAGCATCCGGCGCCGCTGGACCTGACGCTGCGTTCGGGCGCCGAGGTGCCCGGCGGAATGCGCCTGCCCACCGGGTCCGTACGGTTTCCCGAGGGGACCGACCCGACTGCGCTGCCTGGGTTCGCGGAGGGCGCCTTCTGGGTTCAGGACGCCGCTGCGGCCCTGCCTGCTCGGTTGCTGGCGGCTCGGCCGGGCGAGCGCGTCGCCGATCTGTGCGCCGCGCCGGGAGGAAAGACGGCGCAGCTTGTCGCAGCGGGAGCGCAGGTGACGGCGCTGGACCGCGATCCCACGAGGATGGCGCGGCTACGCGAGAATTTGGCCCGGTTGGGGCTTTGTGCGGAAACCGTGGTGGCGGATGCCGCCGCGTGGACACCGCCCGCGCCCTTCGATGCGGTCCTGCTGGATGCCCCGTGCAGCGCGACAGGGACGGTCCGGCGGCATCCTGACATCCCGCACCTGAAGCGCCCGCGGGACGTGGCCGCGGCGCGCGAGATGCAGGAGCGGCTGCTCGCAGCGGCATTGCGTATGCTGCGGCCCGGCGGCCGGCTGATTTATGCGGTTTGCTCGCTGCAGCCGGAGGAGGGGTCTGGGCTGGTCGAGGTGGCGTTAAGCGGCGGGTCCACCCAACGCTTTCCATTTAAAGAGAGTGAGTTGGAGGACGTTCCGGAGGCTCTGACCCAAGATCGCTCGCTGCGAACCCATCCTGGTCTGTGGGCCAGCCTCGGCGGGATGGACGGTTTTTTTGCTGCCCGCTTCATTCGACGCCGAATGTGATTGGACAACAAAGTGTGACTATGGCGTTAAGGAGTCATGCTCACCCGCTTGTGTAGTTTGTTGCTGGGTTGTGTCTTATTGGCTACTCCGGCCCTTGCGGGTTCGTCCTGTCCGTCCAGTCCACCGAGCACGTTGCGGCTGCCTCATGCGGAGGCGGCACTAATACATAGGCAGGAACTGCTGATCGTCGCGATCGGTTCGTCCTCGACCGAGGGCGTGATGGCCTCCAGTCTTGGGCACAGTTATCCGGCGCAGCTTCAGGCGATGCTGGAAGCGGAAGTGCCGCAAGGACATGTGGCGGTGATCAACCGAGGCATCGGCGGGCAGGACGCCGGACGGGAGTCGGACCGGCTAAATGCCGACGTGATTGCGATTCGGCCGCAGCTTGTGATCTGGCAGGTTGGGGCGAACGGTGCGCTGGGAGCGGAGAGTATCGATCGGTTCCGGGAACTGGTCTCGGACGGCGTGCGCAAGCTGCAGGCGGCAGGGATAGATGTAGTGCTGATGGACAATCAGCGCTCACCGCGGATCCTGGCCTCGGGCAAGGACGCGGAGTTCAATCAGGCGTTGGCGGAAATTGCGCATGAGACCGGTGCGTCCTTGTTCTCGCGCGACCGGTTGATGCAGAGCTGGGCGCTGGACGGAACTCCGGTAGCGGAGTTCATCGCAGCGGACGGGCTGCATCAGAATGATCAGGGGTATCACTGCGTGGCTCGGGCGCTGGCGGACGAGATCGCGGCGGCGCTTACCCCGCGGTCGTTGTCAGCGAGCAGGTAACGTCGCCTGGGGTGTCACTTTCCGGTCGTCAATTTGACGGACCAGGTCTTCATTCAAATTGAACTCATCGACATAAACGGCGGGTAGTTCCGCGCATGAGCCGATGGCTCAGCTGGCGGCCCGTGCCGGCTCCTGGTGCCGCAACGCAGCGTCAATGGCACATGCCGCTGCTTGCGCGTCCAAGCGACCACCCAAGAAAGAGGCGAGGCGCTCGGCGGTTTTCATCGGATCAGCCACAGCGTCATCGTAGGCGACGGAGAGAACGGGGATGCTCGATTGCCGCTCGAGCCACGCCTGGGCGCGCACAAGCTGGCCCGTGTAAGCGCGCATCAGGGCGCCGTCGCTCAGCTGTGCACCTTCCTTCTGAAGCCGCACCAGCATCGCCCTTTGGGACGCAATCACGTGCTGCAAGTCCCGGCGCATGAAGACGATTCTATAGGTTTCGGACTGCGGCAGATGCGGCAGTAACGGCGCAACGATCTTCACCGCCTTCCCACGCGCCTGGTCCAGCCACGACGCATCGGCGTGCAAGGCGAGCGTCTTCGCATGCTCGAAATAGCCGCGGGAATTGTTTTCATCTGCCTCGCGGGCACCGTCCGTGAACACGGCAACGCCACCTGTTGCCAGCATCTGCATCATCATCGACGTGCCCGAGCGCGGCAGGCCGCTAACCACGGTGATGACGCGGCTCGGGTCTGCCGGAACAGCCGTGCTGCGCGTGATGATAGAGGGTGTGGCCGGCGCGGCGCCCGTATCGGCCGGAGCCGCAATGCGCTTGCGCCGGGACCGGATCAGCTCCGCTTGCGCCATATATACGCTTGCCTCACTCAACCTGGCGGGATCCCGCCGCAACACGGCCGCGAGTGACTCATGCGCCGCCACCATCCCCGGCGCCTGTGCCACCGCCACCCGAAGCTCGCGTTCCGCACCGGCGATATCTCCCATCCGCAGCAGCGCGAGACCGAGCAGGCGATGCAGCGCGGGCTGCAAATAGACCAGGGAGAGCGATTTGATCGCTGCATCCGCCGTATCCTGCCAATGCTTGGCGCGGAAATGCAGGCGCGCTTCCAGCGTCAGCGCGCTCCAGTTGTCCCGATCGCGCCGCAGGGTTGCGCGCACGAACTCGAGTGCCTTTTCATCCTCCCGCAGCTGCGCATAGCCTTCGGCCAGGAAGAGCGAGAGCGACGCACGCGTCCGCCGTCGGGATGCAAGCTGATCCAGCAGCATCCGCGCCCGTTCCTGGTCTGCGGCATTGCGGCGAGAGAGCAGCAGCGAGCAGCGCATGAACATGCGCTCGCCGACAAAGCCCGTTGCCTTCTCGAACAACGCGCGGCGTTCGAACATCTCCCGCCGGCGTTCGTGCTCTTTGCGTTCGCCCGCGTCTTTATCGGCGTCCTGGCGGCGCTTTAGTTCTGTCTGCGCGCGCCGGGCGATGTCCGGACATGACTCGTCAAGCTTCGCAAGCATCCGTTCGCACTGGCGGTAGCGACCCATCGCCATGAGACAGCGGAACAGGTGTTGGTAATAGCGGATTTGTTCCGCATCCTCCGCAATCAGTTCCTGGAACAGCGCCGCGGCGGAGGTTATGTCGCCGGCATCCATATAGCTGCGCGCGAGATTGTAGCGGCGCTCGGCCATGCATTCTCGGACCGCGGTGCCGGCATCATCCCCCGGCGGAGCAACATAGCCGAGATCGACCAGTTGCTTCAGCGCTTCTACTGATTCAGTCGCATCGAACTGAGTCTCCGGTGGGTGGCGGCCGTCCTCGCCCGGCACGTCATCCCAGCTTGGGATGCGCGGCGGCAGGGACTGATCGCGGAAGGCATTGATCAGCACTTTGCCATCCATATCCGCGCCGGCCGGCAGCCCGAAAATATGCAGCACGGTCGGCGTGACATCGAGCACATTGGCGCCATAAATCCGTTCGCCTTGCCGTATCCCGGGGCCGCTGAGACAGACGATGCCGAAGTCTCGATGCTCCACCGCGGGACCGGCGGCTTCTGCCGGAATGTGGTCCGGCAGCAGGCGGTCGGAATGGAAGCCGTGATCCGAAATGACCATCACCGTGCAATCCGGACCAGCGAGTTGGATCAGGCGACCGAGCATCAGGTCGTGGTAGCGGTACGCGCCGGTAATGACGTATTGGAACAGCGAGGGATCGGAACTATTCGGGCCACCGCGGCGTTTGCCTGCGTGGTATCCCATGAAACGATGGGAGAAGTGATCGATGCCGGCGAAGTAGATGGCCGCGAGATCCCAGGAGTCGGTCTCCATCAACTCTGTGGCGACGGTATGGATGCTCATTGTCTCGGCGATGATGCCGGCCAGGTCGTGCAGTGACTTATCTTTCTCCTGATCGATTTGCGCCGCGTCAGGGATGAACAGATTTAGGATCTCGCCGGTGATCTCGGTCGGGTGCACGCGAAGATCGGCCAGGTCGGAGGTGCGCTCGGGAGGAGAGATCGTGCGTGGGGCCAGGGGCTTCGTGGGTTGATCAGTGGTGGAGAATGGAAAGTGATTGGACACCATCACGCCGTTGATCGGCTCGGCCGGATGCGAGGGCCACCAGCCGATGACGATGCACCGCTTGCCGTTTTGATTGAGGATGTTCCACAGCGCCTTGGTCTTGCGCCCCAGATTGCTGACGGGGCGCACGGCGAGCCCGTCTTCGGTTGGCTCGGTGAAGCCGTGGATGCCGTGTTTGGTCGGGCGCTTGCCGGTGGCGATAGAGGTCCACAGCATCGGGCTGAGCGGCGGGTAGAGTGTGGCATGATTTCCGTGCACGCCGGATTGCATGAGGCGCGCGAGATTGGGCATCTCGCCGCGAGTGAGCAGGGGGTTGATGACCTTCCAGTCGGCCGCATCCCAGCCGACGAGGAGCATGCGGGTCATACGTTGGTTTGTTTGCGGTGCTTGCGCCATTCGCGGAGGCCGATGGCACCGAGAGTGAGGGCGCTGAGGGCGAGGGGGAGTTGCGGCGGTTCGGGGATGCCGGTGTAGCCGGCGGGAATAGGCTTGCCCGACGTGTTATAGGCGTAGGCGATAGGAGTGAAATCCGGCGCCCCGCGGGAATTGAGGCTGAGTTCGAGCCAGCCGTAATCAAAATGGGAGCCGACCGGAAAGCGGAAAAGCTCATACTCATCAGAGAATCCAGGTGGCGTAGGCACTGTGCGCCACACGCGTGCCGACTCAACAAGCCCAGTTGTGTTGCCGTTGGACGACTGGAGAAACGTCGCACGCCGATAGAGGCTAACCAGGTACGGGGTCTGAGACTGGAACGGGAATGGGAAGAACTGCGTCTTCAATGCTTTCAGCGTTGATAATTTAATAGAGGGCGAGAGATGAAATTCCCTGAAGATGCGCGAGAAAATAGTTTGGTCGCGCGCAACAAGAAAGTCCGTTCCAGCACCTACCTGGTTGAATGTCTGGCCCTTGTTCGCCGGCACCGCACCAAACTGAACGCCATAGATAAAGGCCGTTTCTCGACGCGTGAAGCCGGAGCGACGCGAAAAGAAGGACGGACCTCCGCCATTTGTAAGTGAGCCTTCGCGAGAGTCGAAGCTACGCTGTGTTCGAATTTTGTTACCGCCAGGAAGTGCGATCGGGAACGTCAGCCCCGGCCCATGATGGTGGATGACGGCTCCCATGGCGGTCGCGCTTACCCCCGAGGTCGCAAGAGCCGACAAGGACGCCCATTGAGAGAGGCGCCGCAGCACCAAACGACTTTTGATCTTACGCAAGACCAATCCCCCCGCCACCTTTTCCGAAACCGTAGCGATCGGAGGGATAGGGATCAATCAGAAACTAACCCCGCACAGTCTGCACCACCTCGAACCCCTCGAACTCCGGGTGCCCCAAATACATCGGACGGTTCGTCCCGGCATTCGCATGCGCCGCGCGGAACGCCTCACTCCGCGTCCACGCCTCGAAAGCTCCCTGGCTCGCCCAGATCGTGTGCGAGGCGTACAGCACGTGATCCTCCCGCTCCGGGCCGCGGAGCAGGTGGAACTCCACGAACCCCGGAACGTCCTGCAAATACATATCGCGGGTGGTCCAAACCTCCTCGAACGCCGCCGTCGCATCCGGCCGCACCTTGAACCGGTTCATCGCAATGAACATACCCACCCTCCTGTCCCCGAAACCCACCAGCCGCTAAAACGGACCCATGGCCGGCCATTCGCAATTCAAGAACATCATGCACCGGAAGGGCGCGCAGGACGCAAGGCGCGGCCGCCAGTTCGCCAAAGTGATCCGGGAAATCACGGTCTCCGCCCGCCAGGGCCTACCCGACCCGGCCTCCAACCCCCGCCTGCGCGCCGCGATCATCGCCGCCCGCCAGGTCAACATGCCCAAGGACACGGTTGACCGCGCCATCAAGAAGGCGACCGGCGCCGGGGGAGGGGAGGATTATGTCGAAGTCCGCTACGAGGGTTACGGCCCCTCGGGCGTCGCCATCATCGTCGAGGCGCTGACCGACAACCGGAACCGCACCGCCTCCGACATCCGCTCCGCCTTCGCCAAATACGGCGGAGCACTGGGGGAGACGAACTCCGTCAGCTTCCTGTTCAATCGTCTTGGCGTCATTCGCTATCCGGCGAAGGTCGCTTCACCCGACGACATGCTGGAGGCCGCAATCGAAGCCGGCGCCGACAACGTCGAAAGCGATGCCGAGGCGCACGAGATCACCGCCGCGGTGGACGATTTCTTCGCCGTGCGCGACGCGCTGGAATCCCGCTTCGGCGAGCCCGAAACCGCACGCCTCGACTGGCGCCCGACCACGACCGTGCCGCTGACCGAAGACAACGCCACCACGGTCATGAAACTCATCGACGTGCTGGACGAAAGCGACGACGTGCAGAACGTCTACGCCAATTTCGACATCCCCGAAGCGGTGATGCAAAAACTGTCGGCGTAAAGAGCAGGATCGCGCGAGGCCGTAGGTCAGAGCGCGTGAATCCTGCTCTCGCAAAAGAGCAGGATCGCGCGAGGCCGTAGGTCAGAGCGCCCTGAATCCTGCTCTCGCAAAAGAGCAGGATCGCGCGAGGCCGCAGGTCAGAGCGCGTGAATCACGCTTCTGTCCAAAAGCCCTACTTCCGATGCTTGATCTGCCACCGCGGCAGCCGGCGCAAATTGTCCGGCTGCGCAAGGCGCATGCTGATCTCCGGCCGGCGCGCGGACTCATCACCCGCCGCCATGAACGAAATCCGCAGCGTCGCGCTGCCGGCCAACGCGAGCGCCGCGGCCAGGCCTGATAGCACGGGCGACCGCCGCGGCCCCATCAGCGACAACGCAAACAGTCCGATCGGCACGGCATTCCCCAGCACCGTCGCGCCGATCCTCTCGATCCGCCCTGACGGCGTGCGAAACGCCGCGTTCACCCCGGTCCGCCGGTATGACTCATCCGCGGCCAGCGTTGCCGCAAGCTCCACCGTCAGCGCCGCCAGCGCGATCTTGTCCAGATCCCGCCCAAGCCGTGTGCGTCCTTCCATCAGCGCCATCGCCGCAGCGCCCGCCGCCACGGACGAGCCGGCAAAGCGCACCGCCGTACCGCACGGCGCAGCGGCCCAGAGCGGCGTGCTGGTCGCCGACAGCAGAGAGGCCGTGTACGTTCCAAGCCCGGCGCCCGTCGCCGCGAGCGGCACCTGCGCCGCGCGAGCCATCCCGCGCAGCCCCAGCATCTCGGCCGCCGACGTCAAAACGCTGCAACCGCCGAACGCAATCAGAATCCAGCTACCAATCGACATGGGTGAGGTGACCTTGAACACCCGCAGCATGTTGTAGAACCGCTTCGGCGTGTGCAGATCCACGATCAGCCCGAACGATCCGACCAGCGGTCCCAGCAGAGACAGCAACCGCCCGCGCCGCACCACCCGCGCGCCAGCATCCCCGCGCACCAAATCCAAAATCGTCGAGATCAGCGCCGCGCCGCCCGACAATCCCGCCAGAAAAATATAACCCCCCACAAGCCAATTATTGAACGGCGCCGCCTTCACCTGCTCTCGTCCGTAATAGGTCGAGCCGTCCCAGCGTGACGGGCCGCGCGTATCGTCCAACATCACCGCCCCCCAAACGCAGCGATCGCGAAGGCCGCAAGACCAGCCATCGCAGCCAAACCAGACAACAGGCTGGGCATGACGCGATTGGCCGGGCGTGTCGGGCTGTGCGGCAGATTGTAAACCTCGGGTGGTGCGGTGAGCAGGAAGAAGGCGTGCAGATGTTCGAGTCCGCCCGTAGCGCCGGGAGCACCTGGTGCGCCATACAGATACGCATCCGTCCGTCCCACCTTATGCAACGCCTCCACCCGGGCCGCAGCCCGCGCGTGCAGCTCATGCAATTCACCGAACTGGATGGAATCAGTCGGACATGATTTGGCGCAGGCCGGCTCCAGCCCGCCCTTGAGACGGTCGTAGCACAGCGTGCACTTGTGCGCCTTGCCGTCCTCCACATTGATGTCGATCACGCCGAACGGGCAGGCCGGCTGGCAGTAGCCGCAGCCGTTGCAGATATCCTGCTGCACCACAACGGTGTCGAACTCCGTTCGGAATAGCGCGCCTGTGGGGCAGGCCTCCAGGCATGGCGCGTTGTGGCAGTGCTTGCACACGTCGCTCATCATGAGCCAGCCGCTCTGGAATGCGCTTTGGTCATCCGCGCGCACGCCATGCTCGATGAAGTTCACATGTCGCCAAGTGTTGGACGACAACCGTCCAGTGTTGTCGTAACTGTTGCCGGTCAGGTGCAAGTCATCGGCCGGCAGATTGTTCCATTCCTTGCACGCCACCTCGCAGGCCTTGCAGCCGATGCACAGCGTGGTGTCCGTGAAGAACCCATAGGACTGACCCGCAACCACCTTCACGCCGGCGGTCAACTCCGCCTCGTCCCGGATCATGTGGTCCAGAGAGGACTCTGGATACTCCAGCGCGCGCGGATGCATTTCCATGGGCGGTCCTCAATCCAGCCTTGTCACGCCGTGTGCCAGGAATCCGATCACGTCATGAGCGGACGTGTACTCCACGCGCACGCGAGCCTGCTCATGCTGCAGGGGCGGAAGCTGCTCTGGCTCAAGCGGCGCCTTGTGGGAAAGCAAAAACATGTGAGACACGCCGGCACCGTCCAGCAACTGGAAGCGACCCTCTTGCACGATTGTGACAATGCCTTCCATGGACTGCATGCCGTCCTCTCTTGTAGCTTGATTGGAACCGCCCGTGCGGGCGTTGGTTTCGCTTATAACCCAGGGGCTGAGGTGGGACACGATGAAAAAAGGTCTGCGCCGTAGCGTCGCCGAGCGGGCGGCTGGTTTCGTCCGGGACTGGTCGCTGCCCCGTCAATTGGCGGGCGAAGACGTGATGGGCCGGGCGGCCGTCAGCGAAACCTCCCGCACGCTTCGTCCGCGCCTGGAAGAAGCGGATCGCGTCGGCACATCCATCTGCCCATTCTGCGCCGTCGGCTGCGCGCAATTGGTTTATGCCAAAAATGGCAAGCCCATCCATATCGAGGGCGATCCCCGCAGCCCGGTCAACCAGGGCACGCTATGCCCGAAGGGCGCCGGTACGCTCGGCATGCTGCTCAGCCCCCAGCGGATCAACACCGTGCAGTATCGCGCACCCTATTCCGACCACTGGGAAACCAAGCCGCTTGAATGGGCGATGGACCGTATCGCCGAGCGCGTGAAACAGACGCGCGATGAGACCTTCGTGGAACGTCTCCCCGATGGCACGCTGGTGAATCAGACGCTCGGCATCGGCTCGCTGGGCGGCGCCACGCTGGACAACGAAGAAAACTACCTGATGAAAAAGTTGTTCAGTGGCGGCCTGGGCATGGTGAATATCGAGAACCAGGCCAGAATCTGACACTCCTCTTCGGTGCCCAGTTTGGGCACCTCTTTCGGACGCGGCGCAGCAACCATGTCGCTGTGGGACCTCGCGAGCGCCGACGTGATCACGATCATGGGCTCCAACATGGCGGAAAACCACCCTGTGGCGTTCCGCTTTATCACGGAGGCTCAGACGCGGGGCGCGACCATTATCCACGTCGATCCGCGCTTCACCCGCACTTCGGCAATCGCCAATATCCACGCGCCGATCCGCTCGGGCAGCGATATCGCCTTCCTCGGCGGCGTGATCAACTACATCCTCGAAAACGACCTCTGGTTCCGCGAGTGGGCGATGGCCTACACCAACATCGCGGACATTATCGAGGACGGATTTCAGTCCCCGACGGAAACGGACGGTGTGTTCTCCGGCTTCCATCCCGAGGACGGAAGCTACAAGGAGGATACCTGGCAGTATAAGGGTGAGGTGATGCCCGCCGCGATTTCGGAGCATCTGCCCCCACTGGAATTCAAAGATTACAAGGAAGGCGAGCAGGAATTCACCAAGCATCCGCCGCCGGGCGATCCGACCCTGCAGCACCCCAACTGCGTCTATCAGATCATGCGGCGGCACTATGAGCGCTACACGCCGGAGATGGTGGAGCGCGTCACCGGATGCTCGCAGCAGACATTCCTGCGCATCGCCGATGCGATCGCCTGCAATTCCGGACGGGATCGTACGGGCGCGTTCTGTTACGCGGTCGGCTGGACCCATCACTCGGTCGGCGTGCAGATGATCCGCGCCGCCTGCATCATTCAGGGCCTGCTCGGGAATGTCGGACGGCCCGGCGGCGGCATCATGGCGCTCCGCGGCCACACCAGCATCCAGGGGAGCACGGACATCCCCACGCTGTACAACATGCTGCCGACCTACCTGCCGCAGCCCGACGCGATGAAACCGCATCACACCTTCAAGCAGTACCTGGAGAATGAAACTCCGGCGACAGGCTGGTGGAACAACTTCCCCAAATACATCACCAGTCTGCTCAAGGCCTGGTACGGCTCGACCGCCACGTCTGCGAACGACTACTGCTACGACTACCTGCCCAAGCTGACCGGCGATCACTCACAACTGCCGATGACGCTCGCGATGGTGGATGGCGTCGTCCGCGGCCAGTTCATCCTTGGCCAGAATCCCGTCGTGGGTGGCGCGAATTCCGACCTGATCGAGCGCGGCCTGACCAAACTCGAATGGCTCGTCGTGCGTGACTTTGCGATGATCGAAACGGCGGATTTCTGGCGCAAGGGACGTCTGGTCCAGCGCGGCAAACTTCGCCCGCAAGACGTCGGCACGGAGATCTTCTTCATGCCCGCAGCCATCGCCGGGGAGAAGGAGGGTTCGGTCACGAATACAAGCCGCCTGGTACAGTGGCACGATAAGGTACTCGACCCGCCAGGGGATAGCCGGTCGGAAACGTGGTTCGTCTATCATCTCGGCCGGCGTTTGAAGGCGATGTACGCCGACAGCACGCAGGAACGCGACAAGCCGATCCAGGACCTGACCTGGGATTATCCGGTCAGCGGTGCGATCGCGGAACCCGATGCAACCGCGATCCTGCGCGAAATCAACGGCTATAAGGTGGACACCCGCGAGCAGCTCGCGAGCTTCCAACAGCTTGCCGATGACGGCTCAACAGCCTGTGGCGGATGGCTTTATACCGGGGTCTTCCCGTCCGAGCATGAAAACAAGGCGCGGGCGCGCAGGCCGGACGGTCCGTCTGAAAACGGCGCACACGCCGGGTGGGCGTTCTCCTGGCCGGCCAATCGCCGCACACTGTATAACCGCGCCTCCGCCGATCCAGACGGAAAGCCCTGGTCGGATCGAAAGAAGCTGATCTGGTGGGACCCGGATAAGAAGGAATGGACCGGCAACGACGTTCCCGATTTCGAAAAGACCAAGCCACCCGACGAACGTCCGGATTATTCGCAGCGCCCGAAAGGGATGAAGGCCCTCGGCGGCGCCGATCCGTTTATCATGGAGGCGGATGGCAAATGCCAGTTGTTCAGCACATCGGGTCTGAAGGACGGACCGCTGCCCACGCATTATGAGCCGGTGGAGAGCCCGGTGCGGAACCCGCTCTACCGTCAGCAGATGAACCCCGCCGTGAAGCTATGGCCGCGTCCCGGCAACGAATATCACGAACCGGAGGATCCGCGCTTCCCCTACGTCTTCACCACCTTCCGGCTGACGGAGCTGCATTGCGGCGGCATCCCCACACGCGTGATGCCCCATACAGCGGAGCTGCAGCCTGAAGCATTCGTGGAGATCTCACCCGAACTCGCGTCGGAACTCGGCATCAAAAACCTCGACTGGGCCGTATTGTCGACCGCGCGCGGCGAGATCGAGGCGAAAGCGCTCGTGACGCAACGCCTGCGCCCGTTCACCATCGACGGCAAACAGGTGCATCAGGTCGGCATGCCTTGGGTGTTCGGCTGGGATGGCTACGCGCATGGCGACATCGCAAACGTACTGCTCGCCATCCACGGCGATCCCAACACCAGCATTCACACAACCAAAGCACTGACCTGCAACCTGCGGAAGGGCCGCTTATCGCAGCCCGACGGCACCAGTCATGGCGCCTGAAACCATCGCCATCGGTCGCACGGCGCTCGCCGAGGTCGATAAGGTCCTCTCCGAAAAGCCACACAAAATCGGTCACGACTTTTCGGAGGCCACACGCTGTCTCACCCAATTTCGTGACGCCCTCATCGCGCACTGCCGGCAGACCGGTTCGGACCCAGACCGGGAACGCCTGCAGAAAGTGAACGCCGTTCTCGCGGTTGTCGTCGGTGGCCATTTTCCGCTCGGCGAAATCCCATGGCCTCATATCGAAAAAGCGCGAGCGCTGCTCGCACAGGCCGTCGAAACGTAGCGCTCAAGCGTCCGTGATGACGATGACGCGCCCTTAAGTCCCATCTGGTCCGGCGGCGTGATCACCGTCCGACTGTCGCCCATGCGCCCAAGGGGAAATCGCAATGGCATCCCGTCCCGCCTGGCGAGGACATCTTCGCCTGGCTCTGGTCTCCTGCCCCGTGTCGCTGCACACCGTGCACCGCAGCTCAGGCGATCTGCACTTTCACCTCATCAATCCCGCAACCGGCAACCGCATCCGCATGGTGACGCAGGACGCTGAAACGGGCGACGAACTCTCTCGCGGCGATCTCGCTCGTGGCTACGAATTCGAAAAGAATCGCTATGTCCTGCTCGATAATGAAGATTTCGAGAAAGCCCGCATCGAATCCTCCTCCGTCATCACCGTTGAGAAATTTGTCCCTGCCTCTGACATCCCGCCTATCTACCTCGACGCCGGCTACTACCTCGCTCCGGATGGTGAGGCGGGCCAGGACGTGTACGTCGTCCTGCGCGAAGCGATGAAAGAAACCGGCCAGGCTGCGCTGTCACGCGTGGTGATCTCGCGGCGGGAACGCCCTGTTGCAATCCTTCCGATGGACGGCGGCTTCGTGCTGTACACGCTGCACGAGAAGCGGGACATCAACGATCCCAGCGCGCTTTTTGATCCCGTTGCGCAGGAGAAAGCTGATACCGAAATGGTGAAGCTTGCAAGGCAACTGATCGAACGGCAGGAGGCGGAGTTCGAGCCGGCCGATATCAAGGATCGCTATGAACAGCGGTTGCGCGACGTCATCGAAGCCAAGCTGCAGGGTGAAGGCATTACCACAGAAGCGCCCGCCGCGCCGCGCTGCGACAACGTTGTGGACCTCATGGCTGCATTGAAGGCCAGCCTTGGCCGCAACGCGGCCGGCGCGAAATCCGCGTCCGAACACAAGGCCAAGCCAACTCGCAAATCTGCGTCGGTGAAAGCGGCTGCTGCATCGCAGCGTCCAACGCGCAAGCGCGCCTGAGACGCCGCCTGAAGTCACGCTCGCGTGAGTACCTGACAATTCACGTCCATTCGTTGGCCAGCGTCATTGCGTTGAGCCACGGAATGCATCAGGTCCGAAATCAAGCCCTGTCATGATTTGGCAGGGGCTGGCCACCCTCGTGCAAACACAACAGGAGTAAACACGCATGCTAAAGGCTCGCTATCTCGCCTCGTGTCTGGCGATCAGCGCTCTTACAGCCATGACCGCCTGCTCGGGCGGAAACCAGCAAGCGGCCGTGACCGCGCCACCTCCGGCAGCCGCTCCTGCACCGGCGCCGGCTGCGACGCCGCAGAATGTGGAACTCAGCCCCAGCCTAACTCGTCGCGTGCAGACCGTGCTCAAGCGTGATGGCATGTACCGCGGGCACGTGGATGGAATCTGGGGCCCGATGACGCAACATGGTGTCACTCAGTTCCAGCAGAAGAACAACCTGCAGGCCACTGGCAGCATCGACGGCCCGACGCTTGACGCGATGAATCTTGGCAGTGCTGCTGGCGGCGGGAACATGGGCAGCAGTGGAGCCATGGGTGGCTCGAGCGACATGGGTTCAGGCGCCGCTACCATGAACGGCAACAACAACAGCGACAACATGTCTGGCAGCCCCATGAGCGGCCCGCCAAGCGGCAGCGCCGGCACCGGCATGGGCGGCGGTGCCGGCAGCGGCGGTGGTGGCACGGGCGGGGGCGGCCACTCGTAAGTAGCCGCAGCACACAAAGAATGGGGGCGCGCCTGAAAAGGAGCGTCCCTTATCTTTTGTTTATCCGTTCAGCGCTGCAATCACGATCGTCACCAAGCCAAGCACCAGATTCACCTGGATCAGGCGGCGAATTCGCTCGGCAGCTTCGGCAGCGCGCGCCGTGCTGACGGCGGCGCGAAATCGTCGGTACGGACCGAACACGATCACCACGAAAATCGCGGCCATGATCAAGCCCAGTGCCTGCATGGCGTTGATGTTCCATGGCAGATGCGCGAACCCGCCCCACACGCCGGCGATCATGGCATAGCCTGCCAGCAGTGCGATCGGCATGACATGCCAAATGACCAGAAAGAATCGTCGGAACACGCGGTTATGCAGTGCGATGCGCTGCGCCGGTTCCAGTGCCGCCAGACTGGGTCGCAGCACGACAAGCGCGAAGAACATGCCGCCCACCCACACCACGATGCACAGGATATGGAGGGCAAGAACCCAATCCCACGGACTCGGTAAACTCATCGGGGTAGGCTCATCGTTCAGATCAACTCCTGCAATTCGGCAACGAGGGTGCGCATCTCATTCGCCGCCACCGACCGTGGCGCAGCCTCGGTTACGCCCAGGCCGGCAGCGAACGCCAGAGCAAAGCCGGCCCGATTGCCCAGCGCGGTTTCCAGCAGCGGCCATTGCCGCGCAGTGATCTCAGCCTCGACCATCGTTCGCAAGCGTGACGTGGCGGGCACCCGGTTGCGCACCAGCCGCGCCAGCCGACGCTCCGCTTTTGCGAGGTCCAGCGTACCCTCGGCAGCCCACAAATCGGGCGGGCTCGGCTGAACGGGCACAAGCACCAGGCTCGCCTCCCGGATCGCAATCCGCGCGTCTGTATCGATGCGGGGCGGGGTGTCGATCACCACCACGTCATGCGTATCGCGCAGCCGATCGAGTTCCGCCGCAAGGCGCCATCCGGACAGGTCGGACGAGGTCAAACTCGGCGCACGCGCGCCGCGTAGTCCGATCCAGCGCGCGAGACTCTTCTGCGGATCGATATCCAGGATGGCGACACGGCGATCCGCCGCCAGCGCCGCAGCGATGTTGGCCGCAAGCGTGGTTTTGCCGGTGCCGCCCTTCTGCTGTGCCACGGTGATCACGACAGCCATACGCGATACGACTCCGGTGGGGCCACAGGGAACACTCCCAGGCACAGGATCAGAAACCAGCGGCATGGTATACCCGGATTCCGCAGGAATCTGGGTAACTGCGCGCAGGGTTGGTGTGGCGGCTGCGCGCAAAACAAGAGTTCGACCCGACTTCCTGCGGAAGTTGGGTATAGGTGCAAACCATGGATATCGTGCCGCGATTGCCGAACATGACGCTTGCGGGCCGGTTCCCAGGAGCCGAGATCGCTGCTCGGGTTACTTGGTCGGACTGATGCCTCGCATCCTTGTCATCAATCCCAATAGCTCCGTCGCCTGCGGCGCGGGGATCGACGCCGCAATCGCGCCCTTCCGCAGCCCGGGCGGTCCGGTCATCGACGTCGCCTCCCTGCCCGAATGTCCACCTGCCATTTACTCCTGGCGGGACTGGCACGCCGCCGTCGAGCCTCTCTGCCGCCGGATAGAGCAGGACCAGGCGGACGCGTATGTTGTGGCCTGTGCGTCGGACCCCGGGATCGAGGCGGCGCGTGCGCTAACGTCCAAGCCTGTCCTCGGCGTGTTCCGCTCTGCCGTCGCTGTCGCCCTCGCCCTTGGCGAGCGCTTCGGCGTCATCGCCATTGTTGATGCCTCCCAGGGCCGCCACCTGGCCGCCTTGCGCGCGATGGGCGTGGACTCACGCCTTGCGGCCGAGGTCGCCCTCAACGTCTCCATGGACACCCTGCTCGAGCCGAACACGGTTCGCGCCCGGTTGATCGAAGCCGCCCTGTCATCCGTCCGGGCCGGGGCGCAGAGCGTGATTCTCGGCTGCACCGGCATGGCGCACCACAAGAACGCTATCGCGGCCGCGGTTGGCGTACCGGTGATCGAACCTTGTCAGGCGGCCATCGCGTTAACATTACAGTCAATGATCTGAAGCGCGGAGAAACGGTCCATGCAGGTCACGTCTCAGCAGCGCCACGTGGTGGCGGCCGCTTATCTTGGCTGGACCCTGGATGCGTTCGACTTCTTCATCATGGTCTTCGTGCTGCGCAACATCGCGCAGACGTTCGATACGACCATCACCGTGGTCACCATCGCCATCACGCTGACGCTGGCGATGCGCGCGCTCGGCGCTTGGATCTTCGGCCGTCTTGCCGACCGGTTCGGCCGCCGGCCCACCCTTATGGCCAATATCTTGATGTATTCGGTGTTGGAACTCGCCACCGCCTTCTCACCCAACCTGACAGTCTTCATCCTTCTCCGGGCCTTGTACGGTGTTGCGATGGGCGGGGAGTGGGGTGTCGGCGCTTCTCTCACCATGGAGTCCATTCCCGCTCGTTGGCGCGGTCCGGTCTCAGGCCTGCTGCAGGCCGGCTATCCCAGCGGCTACCTACTGGCCACGATCGTTTACTGGATTGCCTTCGACTATGTCGGCTGGCGCGGGTTGTTTGTGATCGGCGCGCTGCCCGCCCTCCTGGTATTCTATATCCGCCGTTCGGTGCCGGAGAGTCCCGATTGGCACGCCCGGCAGGCCAAGCCTCAGCCCTCGATCTGGTCGGTGCTGCGCCAGCATCTTGGGTTGACGATCTACGCCGTGATCCTGATGACGGCGTTCAACTTCTTCAGCCATGGTTCGCAGGATCTGTATCCCACTTTCCTGCAGGTGCAGCACAAGCTGCCCCAGGGCACCGTCGCCACGATCGCTATCATCTACAATATCGGTGCCATCATCGGCGGTATCGGGTTCGGCATGCTGTCGCAGCACATTGGCCGGAGAGTCGCCATCATCATCGCCGCACTTCTCGCGTTGCCGATCATCCCGATCTGGGCCTTCTCGGCCACACCCATGGCCCTGGGAGCGGGCGCGTTCATGATGCAGATCGCAGTACAGGGTGCCTGGGGTGTGATCCCGGCTCATTTGAACGAGCTTTCGCCAGCCGAAATCCGTGGCACCTTCCCCGGCACCGTTTATCAGCTTGGCAACTTGTTCGCCGCCGCAAACGCGACCATCCAGGCCAGCATCGCTTCCAACCTGGGCGGGAACTATGCGTGGCCACTGGCCGGCGTCTGCGCCATCGTCGCGGTCGTCATTGCTATGCTGGTCGGTTTCGGACGAGAGGCCCGGCATGTCCATATGGGCGGGCCGTTACCGGAGACGGCGGATCGGGCGGAGGCGCCGGTACCTTTCCGAGCCTGAGGGGGCACTGTCAGGTCCGGGACGGCGGATAGGTTTCGAAAGAAGAGGTGAACCATGTCGCGCGTGACGGGAATAGACCATTTGGTGATCCGAGTGAGTGACTACGCCAAGTCAAAGGCGTTCTACAGCAAACTCTTTGAGTTTCTTGGTTTCGAAATCTCTGAAGAATACGAAGACGCGATCGGGTGGACGAATGGGCTGACCCAATTCTGGATTGGTCCTGCCGACAAGGAGGGTCGGAAGCATCGGCACCGAATCGGCAATATCGGATTCCATCATTACGCTTTCCAGCTCCGCAGCCGCCAGGACGTCGATGAGTTACAGGCTTTCCTCCAGGACCTTGGGGCTACGATCGTCGATCCGGCCGCAGAGTATTACGAGGATTACTACTCCGTGTTCTTTCTCGATCCGGACGGCTTAAAGCTCGAAGGTATGAAATATGGTGAGCGGCTGGCCCAGCAAAGCGCGGACCGAACAAGCGGCTAAGACCGACGCAGGTTAGGATCAGTTCGCAAACAGTGATCCGAACGTCTCCTGAACCACGGATCGCAGCCCGCTTTCAGGTTTGCTCATCGCCTGCAGAAAGCCAACGGTTCTGGCAGCCGGGCCATCCCACACAAAGCGGGCTTGTTGAAATGAGCATCCCACAATCACTGGCGGCTCGCCCCCACTGTAACGAAGCGTCGTTCCGACGAACGCACAATCGACAAACTCGGATCCATCCAGGTCCACGACTTCGGTTCCAAATTGCCGGTTCATGTGCCGCATCGGCTGAATGGCTACGTGACCGTGATCCGGTTATATCGCACGACACTGCTTCCTGATTACCGGCAGCAGCATCCCTAGCACTGTCGCACCACGATGGTTGCAGTCAGACGAAGGATTGTTGTCGCCATAGCCATTTGCATGCTCGACAGTCCCAATCCTCGGCATCACACTTCTGCACGGCCGGCTCTGGCGCGACGCAAATAGGCCCCTCTCCAGTTGCAGCGTATGGCCTAAATTCACGCTCCAGGACGAGCCGAGCACGCCCGCGGACGGGCATCGCCGCGCGCCACGCGAGGACCATCAACGTCGCGACTGCGTGGAGCCTGAGGGAGGCATTATTGGTCCTGAGGTTCTGGGAAGCCTGGAAATAGGCAAAAGCGTCGCTCACCGCGCACGAGCTCGGCTCGCCGGACATGAGAGGTCGCACTCAGGGGTCACCATCGGCCAGCGCGGCCTGGTGAAAGCCGCGCCAAGTATCGATAAGCCGTCCGACAGATGTGTCTGATTCCGGCAAAGTGGCGCGTCGGCCGCCACTGCGCATAACGTACTGGCCGCCAAACCGGCTGAGCACAGCCTTGTTGGCGACGCTCATTGTATATCCTTGGACGCACAGTAGTTCTTCTTGAATTGCCGGGTCAGCAGCCGCGTCTGCTCTTGAAAGTATCGAGGCTGACATTGACGATCCTTTCGCCACCGCTGCCGGCAGATCAATCGAACGGACGCGCAACATCATTGATGCAGATCAATCCAACCGGAAAACGGTCTGGCCCGCGAAGAAGCGCGGTCGGATGATTGCGCCGGATGGCAAGCAAACCCACGCAGACGGACGGTAACCGGCTTCAAGGTGTTGCCGGCCTGGCCAGCAGGCGTAATCAGCGGTCCTTCACAGACCGCGTCTCAGCACCTTTCTACGGCTTGGGGGTCGGCGGAACCGCCGTGTCCGTCGCCTTCGCGGGCGCTCCGTCCAGATTGAATATCTTCACATCCGCCGCAGCCCGCGCATCGGCAACCGCCTTCTGCACCCCTTCCTTCAGCATCTCCTGCCGAATCTGATCGGACGCCTGCTCGAAGCTGGGCGGAGGTGCCTGGCGATGGCCCAGCACCTGGATTACGTGCCAGCCGAACTGCGTATGGACCGGGGTCTCTGTGTACTGCCCGTCCTTCAAAGCGAAGGCTGCGTCCGCGAAGGCCGGCACCATGTCGTCCTTCTTGAAGAATCCCAGATCTCCGCCATCCGCCGCGCCAGGATCCTTGCTGTACTTCTTTGCCAGGGTGGCGAAATCCGCCCCCTTATCCAGCTGCGAGATGATATCGTTCGCCTCCGCCTCGGTCGGAACCAGGATGTGTCGCGCATGCACCTCCTCGGTGCCGGGCTTGCCGGCATATTCCGAGTCATAACGGGCGTGCAGCGCCGCATCGGTCACCTGGGGCGCCACTTCCTTCTGCAGGTAGGCATTGTCCAGCACTTGGTCGGTCGCCGCCTGGATCTGTTCCTTGACTGCCGGATCGTTCTGCAGCCCCTGCTTGCGCGCCACATCCGCCAGCGCCTTTTCGCTCACAATGGAGTCGATCAGCTTGGGATAGAGCATCTCCGGCGGCAGGGCACGGACATTCGCGGGCAGGCTCTCGGCCGCCTCCTTGACGTCGCTCAGATGAATGGGCTGGCCGTTCACCGTCGCGACCACCGGATCGCCACCGGGCGGTCCAGGGGGGGCAATTGGAGCGGGGGCAGCAGGATTCGGAGCTGGCGATGTCTGGGCGAGCGCGGGAGCGGCAAGCAGCAGCAGCGCGGCGGCAAGGCGGGCGGAACCGCCGAAGCGAACAGGCATTCGTACTCCCGGGGGAAATAAGGGCGGGTTATGGCGGAACCCCGGGCCTTGGACAAGCAACGGTTTGGCAAGAAGCAAGCCACCTCTGCTCCGTCACACGCGGGGCGCATGTCCGTTTGCGTTGACCCTGACCCCTCCGGGTCCTATCTCCGCCGTTCCGCTCCTATGCTTCACCGGCCGTCTGTGCCCGGAAAGGTCTGAATGCTCGCCGCTCTCGCCCGCGCCGTGTTGGGAACCTCCAACGATCGTCTGCTCAAAGCGTATCGCCGGCGGGTGCCGCAGATCAATGCACTCGAACCCGCCATGCAGGCTCTGTCGGACGAAGCCCTCCGGGCGAAGACCACCGAATTCCGGGAAAAACTCGACGCCGGCGCCACTCTGGACGATCTCCTCCCCGAGGCCTTCGCGGTCGTGCGCGAAGCCGCCGTCCGCACCCTCGGACAGCGCCATTTCGACGTGCAGCTCATCGGCGGAATGGTTCTCCATGAAGGCCGCATCGCCGAAATGAAGACGGGCGAGGGCAAGACCCTGGTCGCCACGCTCCCCGTGTATCTCAACGCCTTGGCCAGCAAGGGCGTGCACGTCGTCACGGTGAACGACTACCTGGCCCGCCGCGATGCAGAGTGGATGGGCCAGATCTACGGCTTCCTCGGCCTGTCCGTCGGCGTCATCGTGCACGGTTTGGACGATGATCGGCGCCGCGCCCAATACGCAGCCGACATCACCTACGGCACGAATAACGAGTTCGGCTTCGATTACCTGCGCGACAACATGAAATACTCGCTGGAACAGATGGTCCAGCGGGAGTTCTTCTTCGGCATCGTCGACGAGGTCAACTCCATCCTGATCGACGAAGCGCGCACGCCGCTTATCATTTCTGGCCCGGCCGAGGACAGCTCTGACCTCTATCGCCGTGTCGATGAGGTCGTGAAGGAACTGGTGAAGGACCCCGAAACCTACGACAAAGACGAGAAATTTCGCACCGTCTCCCTCACCGAACCCGGCTCTGAGCAGGTTGAGGACATGCTGCGCGAAGCCGGCGTGCTGACCGAGGGCAATCTCTACGACATCTTCAACGTCTCTGTCGTGCACCACGTGCAGCAGAGCCTGCGCGCCCACATCCTGTTCGCGCGCGACGTCGATTACATCGTCCGCCAAGGCAAGGTGGTGATCATCGATGAGTTCACCGGCCGCATGATGGAGGGTCGGCGCTACTCCGACGGTCTGCACCAGGCGCTGGAAGCCAAGGAACACGTTGAAGTACAGGCGGAAAACCAGACCCTCGCTTCCATCACCTTCCAGAACTACTTCCGCCTCTATCCCAAGCTGGGCGGCATGACCGGCACCGCGGCCACGGAAGCCGACGAGTTCGCTGAGATCTACAAGCTCGACGTCGTCGAAATCCCCACCAACGTCGTGGTAAATCGCAAAGACGAGGATGACGAGGTCTATCGCTCCGCCGAGGAGAAATGGGAATCCGTCGCCAACCTGATCGAAGAATCACGCAAAACCGGCCAGCCCATGCTGGTCGGCACGGTATCAATCGAAAAGAGCGAGCACCTTTCGAACATCCTGAATAGGCGCAAGGTTCCGCACGCGGTGCTGAACGCGCGATTCCACGAACAGGAAGCGGAGATCGTCGCCCAGGCAGGCGCCCCCGGTTCCGTTACTATTGCAACAAACATGGCCGGCCGCGGCACCGACATCAAGCTCGGCGGCAATCTCGAAATGCGCCTCAAGAAAGAACTTGAAGGCATCGACGACCCCGGACTGCGCGCCACGCGCGAGGCGGAGATCAAGGACGAGATCGCCCGCGCCCATGAACAGGTGAAGCAGGCCGGCGGATTGTTCGTCATCGGCACCGAGCGTCACGAAAGCCGACGCATCGACAACCAGTTGCGCGGCCGCTCGGGCCGGCAGGGCGATCCCGGGCGCTCGCACTTCTTTCTCTCGCTCGAAGACGATCTGATGCGCATCTTCGGATCCGACCGGATGGGCGGAATGCTGCAGAAGCTGGGCCTGAAGCCAGGCGAGGCGATCGTTCACCCGTGGATCAACAAGGCCCTGGAAAAAGCCCAGAAGAAGGTCGAGGCGCGCAACTTCGATACGCGCAAGAACGTGCTGAAATACGACGACGTGATGAACGACCAGCGCAAGGAGGTCTACGCCCAGCGCAAGGAGTTCATGCGCGCCACCGACGTCTCTGAAACCGTGGACGACATGCGCAACGAGATTACCACTGCGATGGTCGCCCGCCGCGTGCCGGAAAAAGCATTTGCGGAACAATGGGAACTCAAGGAACTCGCCGAAGACGTCAAGCGCGTGCTCAACCTTGAACTCCCAATCGAAGACTGGGGCCGCGAGGAAGGCATCGACGAAACCCGACTTCGCGAACGGATCGAACAGGCGGCTGACGCCTTCATGAAAGACAGGGAACAGCGGTTCACGCCGGACCTGATGCGCTTCATCGAGAAATCGATGCTCATCCAGACCCTCGACGCGGTGTGGAAGGAGCACCTGTACGCGCTCGATCACCTGCGCCAGGGCATCGGCTTGCGCGCCTACGGTCAGAAGGATCCGCTGCGGGAATATCAGGCTGAAGCGTTCGCACTGTTCAATGCCATGCTGGACGAGCTGAAGGAGCGCGTCACCTCGCTGCTGTCACGTGTAGAACTCGCGCCGGACCGCCCGCCCGAAGCCGATTTCCAGCCGCGCCGCCAGCCGATGCTGGAGCAGCATCCCGAACCGATCGGCGTCTTTGGCGGAGAGTATGACGCCGAGGTGGCAACCCTGGCGCCCGTTTCGGTGGCTGCCCAGCCGATGGTCGCCGAGGCGGTCGATCCCTCCGATCCGTCCACATGGCGCGGTACGCCCCGCAACGCGCCCTGCCCTTGCGGCTCAGGCAAGAAATACAAGCACTGCCACGGCCGTCTGGCCTGATCTTGGACGACCTCCCGATCTCCGTGGCGCTCGAAGGCGCCAGCAATGTACGCGATCTCGGCGGCTGGCCCGCACCCGGCGGAACCGTGCGCCGCGGCCGCGTGTTTCGCGCCGCCGCGCTGAACAGCCTGACCGAAGCGGACTGTCTGGCCCTGCGCGATCTCGGCATTAAGGTCGTATGCGATTTCCGCGGCACGACGGAGCGCATCTCCGCCCCCTGCGCCCTGTCCGGCGTCGAGGTCCGCTCGCTGCCAATCGAACCCTCCGTCGGAGCGAGCCTGCACGACATTCTCGCGACCCGGGAGGGGACCGGCGAGGACACCGACACGCTCATGCGCGCGGCTTATGTCGCGTACGCCGTCGAATCGTCACACTGCTATCGCGCGCTGTTCGATGCCGTACTCGATGGCGCCGGCCCCGTGTTGTTCCATTGCTCTGCGGGCAAGGACCGCACCGGCTTCGGCGCGGCGCTTATCCTGACCGCCCTCGGCGTCGAATGGGACGTCATCCTGCGCGACTACCTGTCGAGCAACACGCTCTGGCGCGGCGACCCCGTCATGGCCGCCGGCATTCCACCCCATGTTGCACGCGGCCTGCTCACGGTCCGCGCCGAACTGCTGGAAGCAGCCTTTGCCGCGATCGCCGAGGACCATGGCAGCTTCGCGCGCTATGCGGAGACACAGCTGGGGCTTACCGAGGCGCGCCTGGCCCGGTTGCGCGGTATGCTGATCGCCTAAATCCCGAGAGGAGAGCGGGTGAACAAGGGCGAGCGCATCGCCGTCGGCAGCGTCGGGATCGGTTGCGCTGTTCTGGGCCTTAAAGCCGCGGCTTGGCGCATCACGGGTAGTGCTGCGTTCTTCTCCGACGCGCTGGAAACCACCGTGAACGTGGCTGCCAGCCTGATCGCTTTTTACGCCATCCGGCTCGCTGGAAAGCCCGCGGATGCCGGACATCCCTATGGCCACCAGAAGGCCGAGTTCTTCGCCGCGGTGATCGAGGGTGTCCTGATCGTGGTTGCCGCGCTGGCGATTTTCGCCATGGCCTGGACGGCGTTCCGCGGACCGCATGCGCTGGCCTTGCCCCTGCGTGGCATCGGCTTTTCCGCCGCCGGCACGGTACTCAACGCGGGCTGGTCCGTGCTGCTCCTCCGCACCGGCAAGCGGCTACGCTCCGCGGCGCTGACCGCCGATGGCCGGCACTTGGCGGCCGATGTGGTGACAAGCCTTGGCCTCATTATCGGCGTTGGCCTCGTAGTCCTGACAGGCATTATCGAGATCGACCCGGCCGTGGCCGCCCTGGCCGGGATCTATGTGTTGTGGTCGGGTTTGGGAACGATCTCGTCCTCTGTCGGCGCCCTGATGGATGCCGCGCCGGACCAGGCGATCGTAACGCGCATCCGGGAACTCCTCGCCGAGAGTGCCGCAGGCGCGCTGGAAGCGCACGACCTCAGGATGCGCCACGCCGGACGGCTGACCTATCTTGAGTTCCACCTCGTGGTGCCCGGCTCCATGACCGTCGCCGAAGCCCACACCATCTGTGATCGCATCGAATCCCGGCTGCGAGCCGAAATGGACTACCTCGTCATCACGATCCACGTGGAGCCGGAGGAAAAGGCCAAGCACCACGGGGTACCGATCCTGTGACCCTCGATCTGTTCACGCCTGAGGCCGTTCGCACCCAGTGCCATGCTGTCCTGGCGCTGGCCGAGCAGGACCGGCTGCGCCATCTGCGATTGGCTCCGCAGCGGCTGGACGATGCCGCGGATTATGTCGCCGCCGTGACCCGCGACCACTTTCCCGATCTGCGCGTCCCGCTGCACTCCCGCTGGCGCCATTTCAGCGCCGGCGGCACCGACCGTCGCGCGCTCTATCCCGATGACCCGGCCGCCCGTCTCGAACTCTGCGTCCTGAGCGTGCTGCTGGACGCGGGCGCCGGGTCGCGCTGGAGCTACCGCGAGCCGGGCACCGGCCTGCCCCTGAACCGCTCAGAAGGCCTCGCCGTCGCCAGCCTGCACGCCTTCCGATCCGGCCTGCTCCGTGCCGATACCGCCTCCCTGGCGGCCTGTTCCGAACCCGCGTTGGCCGGGGCGTTTCAGGCCAGCGACGCCAACCCGCTGGAGGGGCTGGCCGGGCGTGCCGCACTATTGCGGCGGCTCGGCGCCGTGCTGCAGGACGGGAACGCTTCGCGCCTCGCTGACCTGTTCGCGCCGCTGCGCAGCGGGGTAGGGGTGACGGCCCGCGATATCCTGATCCTGGTGCTTCGCACACTCCGGCCGATCTGGCCCCGCCCCGAGGGTGACGTCTGGCAGCACCCCAACGTCGGGCCTGTGCCGCTGCACAAGCTGTCGCAATGGCTGAGCTACTCTCTCGCCGAGACACTGGAGGTGGAGGGGATCACCGTCACCGGATTGGACGCGCTGACCGGCCTCGCGGAATATCGGAATGGCGGCCTGTTCCTGGATTCAGGCGTGCTGTCCCTGCGCGATCCTTCGCTCACCGGACAACCTCTTCCGGTTGATCACCTCGCCATCATCGAATGGCGCGCCACGACGGTCGCTCTGCTGGACCGCTTGGCTCCCATGATCCGGTTGCGCCTCGGCACGCCCCTGAGCCTCGGCCAGATCCTTGAAGGCGGTACCTGGGAAGCCGGCCGCCGCCTCGCACAGGAACGGCGCGGCGATCTCTCGCCTCCACTCAGGATCATCAGCGATGGCTCTGTCTTTTAGGAACCCTGCATGACCGACCTCGTCGTCGTCGCCCATCCGCTGGTGCAGCACAAACTCACCCTCCTTCGCCGCCGCGAAACCTCCACTGGCGCCTTCCGCCAGCTCATCCGCGAACTCAGCCTGCTTCTCGCCTACGAGGTCACCCGCGACCTGCCGCTCGAACAGGTGCGGATCGAAACGCCGCTGGAGGAGATGGACGCACCGTTGCTGTCGGGCAAAAAACTCTGCTTCCTCCCTATTATGCGAGCGGGCCACGGCATGCTGGAGGGCATGCTGGACCTGGTGCCCTCCGCCCGCGTTGGCCATGTCGGGCTGTACCGTGATCCGGTGACACTGGTTCCAGTCGAGTACTATCTGAAACTACCGGACGACATCGCCGACCGGCAGGTGATCGTCATCGATCCGATGCTGGCTACTGGCCACTCGGCCATTGCAGCCGTGCACCGCCTGAAAGAAGCGGGCGTTACCCAGATCAGCTTCTGCTGCCTGCTCACTTCACCAGAAGGAGTGGAGGCATTCGGCCACGCGCATCCCGAGGTTCGGGTCTATGCCGCCGCCGTGGACCGCCAACTGGACGATCACGGATATATCCGGCCTGGCCTGGGTGATGCCGGGGATCGGATGTACGGAACGAAATAGCGGGAGTGCTTCGACTACAGGCTTGGCCGGGACAGTAATTTTCTGGTTCAGAAGGACGAGGGACAGGAATCGAAATGAAGATCACAGATATCAAATGCGCCGTCATCGCCAACAGTCCGGTGGTCCGGATCACCACGGACGAAGGCATCACCGGCTGGAGCCAGATCGAGACGCCAAAGCCCTACCTGCAGCCCATCGTCCTGCAGGCTGAAGTCGTGGCTTGTCGGACAGGATCCGGTCAACGTCGAACACGTGATGCGCCGCATCCGCATGCGGGGCGGGTTCAAGCCTTGGGGGTCGGCCGTCAGCGCCATCGAAATGGCGCTCTGGGACATCGCCGGCAAAGCCGCAAACCTGCCGGTCTATCGCTTGCTCGGCGGCAAGGTGCGCGACCAGGTGCGCACTTATCGCACGCTGTATCATGAACCCGGTACCAAGCACACGGTTGAGGACTACGTGCGCTGGGCCGAGATCGGCAAGGCGCTGCCTGAGAAGTTCACGATGTTCAAACTGCCAACCTCATTCCACTCCGCGATGGTTAGGGAGGTGCCGGAATTCTTCTACGGCGCGCTGCAGCCCGACGCGCCTTTCCCCTATCCGCATCGCGGCGCGCTGACGGAATACGGCCTGCGGCATCTTGTGGAGTGCGTCACGGCCGCGAAGGAGACGCTGGGCGAGCAGTACGGCATGCGGTCGATGCCGGCCCGGGGTACCTCGCGCATGATGCGCTGCGTTTCGCCAAGGCAGTCGAGCATCTGCATCTGATGTGGATCGAGGACATGATCACGGGCGATTACGTCCCGTTCGTCAACGCGGATGTCTATCGAGAGGTCACTGCGCAGACGACCACGCCGATCCATACGGGCGAACAGATCTATCTGCGGCAGAATTTCAAGTCGCTGATCGAAGGGCACGCGGTAAAGGTGATCGGCCCCGATCCGTGTGACGTCGGCGGCATCGCCGAGCTGAAGTGGATTGCCGAATACGCGGACCTGCACGGCATCGCCATGGCCCCGCACGGCACCGCGAACGGCATCATTGGCCTCGCCGCGCTGATCCAGGTCTGCGCTACGCTGCCAGACAATTATATCGCGTTCGAATATCCCGCCCGGTTCGAACCGTTCTGGTACGAGATCACCGAGGGATTTGACGGCGTGCCGGTGCGCAACGGCATGATCGACGTACCCGATCGCCCCGGCCTTGGTGTCAACCTGATCCCGCAGGCGGCGCGCGCTTACCTGTCAGAGGGGGACGCCGACTTCTTCGATTGAGCGTCACGAAATGGAATGGGTCCAGTCGGCCGGAAGGTCTGCGGGTATAAATAGAACATGGCCCACGGATTTCGTTTACGAGCGAGCTTACGCCGGCAGGGCAGGGGGCTTCACAAACCCCCCAAAGGCTTGCTCGAGCAATCCGGCGAACGCGATGGTCGTGCGATCCTCCAGATAGCCGCCAATGATTTGAACCCCGACCGGCAGCCCGTCTTCCGTCCGCGCGATCGGTGCGACCGTCGCCGGAAACCCGTTCAGCGTGGCGATGCCACACCACGCGACTTGATTCAGATAGCGGATCTTCTTGCCGTCAATATCGACGGTTCGGGTCAGGACCGGCGACTTGTCCTGAAGAAAGGCCGGCGTCGGCATTGGCGGGCATAGGACAACATCGATCTCCTGAAACAGCGCCTGCCAGCGGGTGCGCAGACCATAGCGAATGAAACTAGTGTTCTCCCAGGCGCCGTGGCTCATGGTCACGCCACGGATCTCGGCCGCCCTCATGCTCAAATCATCGGGGGACAGCTTGGACGCGGCGGCTTGGGCCTGCATCCATTCCTCCGCAGGAAGATCGGTATCGAAGAGAGCCGCGAGCAATTCCTCATAATTGCGGGTCGTCAATGCCAGCGCGGGCATCTTTTCGCTTTTCCGCAGCACTGCGCAGCCGGATTTCGTCAGGTTCCCGGCCAGGTCCTCCATGGCTGCCCGCACGCTCTCCGCCGTGGGGCATAATGGATGCGCATCCAGCAGCAGCACCCGGTAATCGGCCAGCCGGTCATGTCGCGGCGCGGGCAGCACCAGCTTGTAGCCGATCCCATCCCATAACGGGTCCGGACCGGCCAGGACGCTGAGTTCCAGGGCCAAATCCGCCGCGCCGCGCGCCATCGGACCCGCCACGGCCATGTCGTCGATCATCGGTCGTGCGGGAGTTCCCGGGCCGCTCGCCCCGCGTTGCGGCACCACGTTGATGCTGGGCTTGTGCGCGAACACGCCACAATAATGTGCGGGCGCCCGCAGCGAGCCGCCCAGATCGGACCCCAGCTCCAGCGGCGTGAACCCTGCCGCCAGCGCGGCGGCGGCACCGCCCGATGATCCGCCCGGCGTCCGCTTCAGGTCCCAGGGATTATTCGTCGTCCCGTAAATAGGGTTGTGGCTCTGCCAATCCGCCAAACCCACCGGCACATTGGTCTTGCCCATAATGACCGCGCCGGCCGCCTTCAACCGCTGTACGGCCAGGGCATCCTCCGCGGGCCGCCAATCGCGGAACCGCTCGATGCCCCAGGTCGTCGGCAGCCCGGCGACGTTGAACTGTTCCTTCACGGTCATCGGGATGCCGAGCAGGGGTCCCCGCTCTCCGCGGCCGAGGGCGAGGTCGGCTGCGCCTGCAGCCTCCCGCGCCCGGTCGAAATCCCGAACCACCACGGCGTTGATCGTCGGATCGAGCGTCTCGATCCTCGCAATTTCGGCCTCTAGCAGTTCCCGCGCCGAGATCTGCCGGGCAGCCAGTGCAGCGGCGAGCTCGAGTCGCGCTGCGATAGGAGTCCGGCGGTGCCGATGGACTTGCTCCGGCCACGCCACTCGCTCCGGCGGCGGCAAGCCCGACGAGTACCGACCGGCGCGTCAGCTGCGTCATCCTGCTTGGCCTCCTGGACGGTCCTCCCGGAGACATGTTAGCGCGACGTTTCGAAATCTCGCCGTGACAAACGGTTACCGAGCGCTCTGCGCATCCCTCTGCCCTGTCAAACCGCCGGGCAAAGCAGGCTACTGAAAAAGATCAGCGAACAGTGATGTTTCCCAGCGGGACGTGCAGCAAGAATCCCGCCCCGTCGCGGAACGAACGCTCGCTCGGGATCACGAAATCCCCCTCTCGCGGGGCATAGGACGTGTCGCCCTGCGCTTCCCTTCCGACTGCTCCGACCGACAGGGTCGTCGGCCCGGCATCATCAGTCGGAGGGTTCAATTGCAGGTTGTAGGTACCTGGATCCATAACCAAGGGCGCCGCGGCCAGCGTGCCCGCCAAAACCCATAGAGTCCCAGTGCGTGGGAGCATGGTTTTTGTCCTCCCCGGCTTAGTCCGGCGAATTTAACGCGCGTTTTTCGTGCTGGAGAAGCAAAATCGATCAAACCTTTCCGCCTGGGGTCAGTCCCGCTACTCTAATTTCGAAAGTGCGGCGCTCAGGCCACAGGCGTGATGCGCGAGGCCCCGAGGGCCATTCTCCGGTACAAACGCCAGTCCGAAGCGGCCCTTAAGGGACCACCCCCGCGCGAGGCGACGACCTAAACCCCCTCCATCACCTGCGTCGGCGATCCATCCAGGAACCGTTGCAACCGGAACGGCGTGGGATCCACGATCGGGCTATCCCCGCTCACCAAATCCGCCGCCAGACGCCCGGCGCCCGGTCCGATCCCGAACCCATGCCCGGAAAATCCCGTTGCGACGAAGAACCCGGGCACCGATTCCACCGGCGAGATCACCGGCACCGCATCCAGCGTCACGTCGATCATCCCCGCCCATTGCTGCGCCACCCGGGCCTGCTCAAACATCGGGAACGCGGCGCGCAGCTTCGAAAGCGCCCGGTTGTTCACCCGTTCCAGCGGATACGGATCCAGCGTCCGAGTCAGTTCGAACGGCGTCACCTGATCCATCGTCCAGCGCCGCTTCAGCCGCGCCTCCTCCAGGAAACGTTCCGATAGCCGCAGCTTCACCGTAGCCTGGCCCGACCGCCACAAGCGCATGAACCGCAGACCGAGCAGAAAGCTGTCCGGCACGATTTCCGTCACGCTCGCATTGAGGTTCGCGATCGTATACCCGCCATCCAAACGCTTGCGGAACGCAAACCCACCGCCGCTCGCCGCCACCTCGGGACCATTGTCCAAAGGCTCCGTCCGCAATACCGACGACCGGACCTTCAACTGCGGCAGAGCAACCCCGAGATTGCCGCAGAACAGCCGCGACCACGAACCGCCCGCCAGCAGCACCGAGCCGCACGCGATCCGGCCCTTCTCTGTCACCACGCCGGACACCCGGCCGCCCTGCTGCTCGAGCCCGCGCACAGCGCAATTTGTCAGGATATGCGCGCCCGCCCGGCGCGCCGCCTCGGCGATCGCAGGCCCCGCCTTCTGCGGCTCCGCCCGGCCGTCGCTCTTTGTATACAGCGCCGCTTTGAATCGCTTCGTCGCTTGCGGGTACAGGGCCGCGACCTCCTCCGCGCTGATCAGCTTCGTATCGAGCTGATAGGGCTGCGCGTATTCCAGCCACTTCTCGCGCCGCGCCACGTCGGCGTCCGTCTCGCACAGATACGCGATGCCGGTGACCCGGAAGCCTGTTTCCCCACCGACCGCCTCGTTCATGCCCTGCCACAGCCGCATGCTTTCGATGATCAGCGGGATCTCCCGCGGATCGCGCCCCATTTTCCGGCACCAGCCCCAGTTGCGGCTCGACTGCTCGCCGGCGATCTCCCCCTTCTCGCACAACGCGACCGAGATTCCCTTCTGCGCCAGCGCCCATGTCGCGCTCACGCCGGCAATGCCGCCGCCGATAACCACCACATCCACCCGCTCAGGGAGAGTGGTATCGGATGCAACCGGATCGACCTTCGGTCCCATGTCTTAATTCTCCAGCAGACCCAGTCGGGTCAGATCAGTGCGCAACGCTTCGGGGCTGGTGAAATGGATGCCCTCCATTCCCAGAGCGGCCGCGGCCGCCGCATTCTTCGGATTGTCGTCGATAAACACCAATGCCTCAGGCGAAAGTCCATGACGTTCACACAGCAATCGGAAAATTGCCGGATCGGGCTTCACCAGTCGCTCTCGGCCGGACACCACGACCGCTTCGAACCAACCGAGGAAATCGTACAACTCCAATGCCAGCGGGTAAGTCTCCGCCGACCAGTTCGTCAGCGCAAACAGCGGCACCTCTTGCGCCCGCAGCTCCGCCAGAATCTCCACGGTGCCGTCGATCGGTCCGCCCAGCATCTCCAGCCAGCGTCCGCGATACGCCGCGATCAGCTCCGCCTTGTCCGGATGCTCTCGCGTCAGTCGCGCGATCGCCTCCTCCCAGCTTCGCCCCCGGTCCTGCTCCAGGTTCCACGCCGGTGAGCACACCTCGGCCAGGAACCGCTCCACCGCCGCCTCCTCAGGAAGCATCTTGCGGTACAGATGCCGCGGGTTCCAATCGATCAGAACACCGCCAAGATCGAAGACCACACCGCTGCGCGCCGCTTTCATTCTCACCCGGTTACCACGCCACCTGCGGCCTTCACAGGCTTGACGCGTATGCCCGACCCGCGCGCAATGCACCAAACTGGGAGACACCAACAATGAAACGTCGGGACCTGTTCAAGGCGACGCTCGCCTCGACGGCCGCCCTCGCCGCGCCCGCCCTCGTGCGCGCGGACGAACGCACGACCATTACCTTCATCCCGCAGGCTGACCTCGCCTCGATCGACCCTGTGTGGACCACCGCGGACGTCACCCGCAATTACTCCCTCGCGGTCTTCGATACGCTTTACGGCATTGACGCCAACTTCACTGCGCAGCCACAGATGGTGGCCGGCCACACCATCCAGGACGATGGCAAGCAGTGGGACATCACGCTGCGTGACGGCCTGCACTTCCACGACAAGACGCCCGTGCTGGCCCGCGACTGCGTCGCGACCATAAAGCGCTGGTCGGTACGCGACACCTTCGGCCAAGCCCTGATGACCCGGGTCGATGAGGTCAGCGCCCCATCGGACACGGTCATCCGCATTCGTCTCAAGCGGCCTTTCGCCCTCGTGCCGCAAGCACTCGCCCAGTCGAACTGCGCCATCATGCCGGAGCGTCTGGCTCAGACCGATCCGATGAAGCAGATACCCGAAGTGGTCGGCAGCGGGCCGTTCCGCTTCGTTGCGTCCGAGCGCATTCCGGGGGCTCGCGTCGTATACGAGAAGAACACCGACTACGTGCCGCGTACGGACGGCACTCCCAGCTTCATGGCCGGACCGAAAATCGTCTACGTGGATCGTGTGGTCTGGAACTTTATCGCCGACCCCGCCACCGCGTCCGCAGCGCTGTCGCAAAAGGAAGTCGACTGGTGGGAGAATCCCACGATCGATCTCATCCCGCAGATCCAGTCCGACAAGGACATCGTCGTGACGGTGACGGACCGCACAGGGGAGATCGGCTGCCTGCGCTTCAATCAGCTCTTCCCGCCATTCGATAACCCGGCCATTCGCCGCGTCGTGCTCGCCGCGATGGACCAGAACGACATCATGACCGCTGTAGCGGGCGCCGTTCCGTCGCTGATCAAGACCGATGTGGGACTCTTTGTCCCAGGCACGCCGATGGCCAGCACAGCGGGCGTGGAAATCGGCCGCGGCCCAAAGGACTACGCCAAGCTCAGCAAGGACCTTATCGCCGCCGGCTACAAAGGGGAGAAGGTGGTCGTGCTCGCCGCACAAAGCTTCCCCTCGATCTTCGCCGAGGCGCAGGTCGCATCCGACGTCATGAAGAAGATCGGTCTGAACGTCGACTTTCAGGTCAGCGACTGGGGCACTGTCGTTCAGCGCCGCGCCAGCATGCAGCCGCCGGACAAGGGCGGCTGGAATGTCTTCTTCACCTATCTCGGCGGCCTGGGGAACATCTCGCCTGCAGCCGATATTGCCATCCGGGGGAACGGCCGGGCCGCGTGGTTCGGCTGGCCGACCGACCCCAAGATCGAGCAACTACGCGACGCCTGGTTCGAAGCGCCTGACCTCGCGACACAGAAGAAACTCGCTGCCGAGATGCAGGCACAGTTCTATCAGAACCCCAGCCACGTCCCGCTGGGCATGTATAACATGCCGACCGCCTATCAGCGCTCATTGACGGACGTGCGGGATGGCTGGCCGCAATTCTACGGCGTGCGCAAGACCTGATCGGCACGCTCGGCGATCCGGCTTAGCCGAGGTGTCGCCGTGCCGATGCGCAACAACATCCGCGGTACGTCGGACGTGGGCACCGGGCCGCCATCCCGCGCACGCCGCCACGCGCTCCATTCTTCCGGCGACAGCCGCAGCACCTTCCGCTGCTCTTCGTCGCTCAACGCGATTTCGCCGCAAAGCTGCCCGAACGCCTGGAACTGCGTGCGAGCCAACATCTCAGGAAGCGAAGCCGTATCCGACATGGAATGCCGCCTCATACCGTTGCGATAGAGGGCAAACTGTCGATCGGCTGCGGTCGAATTTCGAAAACGTCGTGGCGAATATTTGGCAAGCGGACACGAACGCGTGGGCAGCCTCACTGAACGCCGGACAGTTCCTGCTCGTAGAGCTGCAACATGCTGCGTCCGAAGCACACGAACACAACGGCGTCCGGGATCTTCTCACCCTCCAACGCCGCGACGACCGTCCGCACCGCCACGCGCACTGCTTCCTCAGGAGGGTAACCGTATATGCCGCAACTAATAGCCGGAAACGCGATGCTCCGTAGCCCGTGCGATCGCGCACGGCCCAGGCTGGTCCGATAGCAGCTTGCCAGCAACCCTGGTTCGCCCCGATCGCCACCCCGCCACACCGGCCCGACCGTGTGGATCACATGCCGGGAAGGCAGCTGATATCCTTTCGTAATCCTCGCTTCTCCGGTGGGACAGCGGCCAATCGTTCGGCACTCGGCCAACAGTTCCGGTCCGGCCGCGCGATGGATCGCGCCATCGACACCGCCACCCCCGAGCAGCGACTCATTCGCCGCATTCACGATCGCGTCCACCGCCAGGGCGGTGATGTCTCCCCCGATCGCCCGCAGGCGATCGCGCATCACCCCTCCGGCGAGGTCCCCGCGATCGGGATCTCCCGCGTGTCCGGCTGGTCGCCGGTGCCTGGAGCGTTCTCGGCGTTCTCTTCCTCCAGCTCCGCCGCCAAGGATGGTGCGGACTCCTCACCATTGAACGACCGGCGCGGCTGATACGACTGCCCCGGCTGCCCGTTCTGCTGATGATGCTGTTGCTGCTGCTGGTTCTGTTGCGCCGCCTGGTTCATCGCATTCAGGATGCGGAAATAGTGCTCCGCATGCTGGAAGTAGCCCTCGGCCATCACCCGGTCGCCCGAGGACGTCGCGTCGCGGCCCAGTTGCAGATATTTCTCGAACAACTGCTGCGCCGTCCCGCGCACCCGCAGGTCCGGCCCGTTGCTGTCGAACACATGGTTGCGGTTGAGCGGAATTCCGCCGCTGCCACCGCCGCCCGTGTGATGACGAATTGGACCGCCCCCGCCATTCCGGTGACCGCGCCCGCGCATACGCTTTATGTTCATCGTGATATCGTTTGCCTTCCAGTTGCCGGGCGGGAAGTCAGGGAGAACACGCGTGTTCCACGCGAAGACTTCACTGCCGAGCTTTGATCAGGCGGGTGCCGTATAACGGAACCGGGACTCGGCCACTCAGCGGCCAACCCTTGCCATGGATCGAAACTATACCCCCCTGGTCCCTCTGCCAAATGGTTTTTTCAAGGCAGATCGTTGCGCAAAACCACCGCACGGGGAGTTCCAGCGAGGTCTGCACGCACAGAAGTGGTGAACCCCCGAGCCTTTGCCAATGCCGCGACGGCCGAATCCTGTCCTGCACCCGCCTCCAAAACGGCAATGCCTCCAGGATCCATCTGTGCTTTCAGCGATGGAATAATCCGCCTGTAGGCCGCCAGGCCGTCCGGGCCGCCATCCAACGCGGTCCGCGGCTCGTGGCGTGCCACCTCCGGCATCAGCCCCGCGATCGCCTCCGCCTCGATATAGGGCGGATTGCTCAGCACCAGATCGAACCGGCCGTCCAGCGGGTCATCCCAGTCGCAGCAGACGAACGCTGCTCGCTCGTCCAAACCCAGCCGTCTCGCGTTGGCCCGTGCCAGGTGTGCCGCCCTCTCGGCACGGTCCAAGCCGACGCCGAACGCCGAGGCAAACTCCGTCAGCGCCGCCAGCAGCAGACATCCGGTCCCGGTCCCGAGGTCCAGGATCCGCCGTACCCGCGCGCGGTCTGGCAACGCCACGACGGCGGCCTCGATCAGGGTCTCCGACTCCGGCCGCGGTATGAGCGTCGCCGGCGAGACCGCAAAGCGCAGGCTCCAGAACTCCCGGTAGCCCAGAATATAGGCCAGAGGCTCGCCCGCCACGCGCCGCGCCACCAGGGCTTCGAATGGTGCCGCGTCCACCGCGCGCCCCGGATCACCGATGATCGCCTCCGGCGTGACCCCAAGCGCATGTGACAGCAGCAGCCGTGCCTCCAGCCGGGGCGATTCCACCCCAGCGCCGGCCAGGACCCGCGCGCCCTGGGTCAGCGCCTCTCCGGCCGTCACCCTGCCAGGCGTACCAGCCGGTGCTGCTTGCGCCCCGCCGACAGCTTGATCGCTCCCTCGCGCACATCCGCCGCGGTAATCACGTGAGTCTCCTCAGTGATCGGTGCATCATTCACCCGCGCACCGCCGCCGCGGATCAGCCGCCGCGCCTCGCCGTTGCTCGCCGCCAGTCCGGCCGTGACGAACAGCCGGAAGGCCGGAATGCCCGCATCGATCTCCGTCGCCGGCACATCCACACCGGGCAAGGTATCAGTGGTCTCACCTTCCTCAAAGGCCAGCCGTGCCGTCTCGGCTGCCTCCCGCGCCGCCGCCTCGCCATGCGCGAGCCGCGTCGCCTCATTCGCCAGCACCTTCTTCGCCTCGTTGATCTCCGCTCCACCCAGCGCCTCGAGCCGCGCGATCTCGCCCACCGGCAAATCGGTGAACAGGCGCAGGAACCGGCCCACATCCCCGTCCTCCGTGTTGCGCCAGAACTGCCAGGTACCTGGTACGCGGAAAGCCGATCGGCGCGCAGCCAGACCGCCCCCTTCACGCTCTTGCCCATCTTCGCACCGGACGAGGTCGTGATCAGCGGCGTGGTCAGCCCGAACAACTGCTTCCCGTCTGTGCGCCGCGTGAGCTCCATCCCGGCGACGATGTTGCCCCACTGGTCCGATCCGCCCATCTGCATCTCGACCCCGAAGCGCCGCGACAGCTCCCGGAAGTCGTAGCTCTGCAGAATCATGTAATTGAATTCCAGGAAGGTCAGCGGGTGCTCGCGTTCCAGCCGCAGCCGCACGGAATCGAAGGTCAGCATGCGATTGATGGTGAAATGCGTCCCGACGTCGCGCAGCAGCGGGATGTAGCCCAGAGCGTTCAGCCAATCGCCGTTGTTCGCCATCATTGCATCGGAGGGACCGTCACCGAAGCGCAGGAACGGATCGAAGCACTTGCGGATCCCGGCCATGTTCGCCGCGATCTGCTCGTCCGTCAGCAACTGCCGGGTCTCATCCTTGCCGGACGGATCGCCGATCCGCGTCGTTCCGCCGCCCACCAGCACCACCGGCTTATGTCCGTGCTTCTGGAGCAGGCGCAGGCTCATGATGCCGACGAGGTTGCCGACATGCAGGCTGTCGGCTGTGCAGTCGAAGCCGATATATGTCGCCACCGGCCCGGCCAGCATGCGCTGATCCAGCGCCTCCAGATCGGTGCATTGGAAAATGAACCCGCGCTCCGTCGCTTCGCGCAGGAACTCGCTTTTCGGCATCACTCGGCTTACCCCTTTCGATTCACATGGATAGAGATTCGCCGCACCCGGGAAAAGAGACAGAGCGAGATCGCGCGAGGCCGAAGGTCAGAGCGCGTGAATTTCACTCTCCAAAGAGGCCCTTTCGCACAGTCGGCCTCATGAGCGGCACCTCCCTCGATGGTGTGGACGCCGCCTGGATCGAAACCGATGGCGAGCGTATCGCCGCCTTCGGTCCCACCCTGACCATCCCGTATCCGGAGACGCTGCGCGCCACCCTGCGGCGGCTGCTCGATCGCGCTCCAACGCTCGACCCTAACGACCCCGAACTCGCCGAGGCCGAACAGGCCCTGACCCGCATCCACGCTGAGGCCGTGCGCCAACTCGGCGGCACGCCCGATCTGATCGGCTTCCACGGCCAGACCATTCTGCACGACCCCGCCAACCGCCGGACCTGGCAGATCGGCGATGCACCGCTACTCGCTCGCCTGACCGGGATCGCCGTGGTGCACGACTTCCGCAGCGCCGACGTCGCTGCCGGGGGCCAGGGAGCGCCGCTCGCTCCCGTCTATCACGCCGCACTTGCCGCGGACCTGCCGATGCCCCTGGCTGTGCTGAACATCGGCGGCGTCGCCAACGTTACGTTCATCGGCGACGACGGCGTGCTACTCGCTTGCGACACCGGCCCAGGCAACGGTCCGCTGGACGACTGGATCGCGCGCCATACCGGTGGTCGGTTCGACCAGGACGGCGCGCTTGCCTCGTCCGGCACCCCCGACACCCACGTGCTTGCCCGCCTGCTCTCCCACGCCTACTTCGCTCGCCCAGCACCCAAGTCGCTGGACCGGCTCGACTTCTCGTGCGCGCTGGAAGAGAGCGGTCTATACGCACTCTCGCCGGCGGATGGGGCCGCCACGCTGGTCGCCTTCACCGCTGCAGCGGTTGCCGCCGCGCAGCTTCCAGCCGCGCCGCGCCGCTGGCTGGTCACCGGCGGCGGCCGGCATAATCCGGCTATCATGCGCGCCCTGCGCGAGCGTCTCGCCTCCCCGGTCGATGCCGTCGAAACGATCGGCTGGGACGGCGATGCGCTGGAGGCGCAGTGTTTCGGCTTTCTTGCCGCGCGAGTCGCAATCGGCCTGCCGCTCAGTTTCCCCGGAACGACCGGGGTGCCTCGCGCGCTCAGTGGTGGTCGGATCGCCAGGGGAGGTGCTTAGTGGGCCAGTTGCGCGTGCTATACACGGCATCGAGGGGACGGATTAGAAAATCATGCGACGCGCTCTGACCATCCTGGCCTCCGGTGCGATCGGTGTGATCATCGCGCCGATCATTGCGCCGGCCTTGGGGCGCGCGTTGGCCCCCGCTGCGCGCACGTCTGTCAAAGCTGGCATCCGCGCCTGGCAGCGCGGACGCGGGCACGCCATGACCCTGGCCGAGACGTTTGAGGATCTTCAGGCCGAGGTCATGCACGAATCCGAAAGTGAATAGCTTCACCTAACTGCAACGAAATCATCGCGCGAACGACCTCGAAAACGTTTAGCGACCCGGGCCCCATCGGAGTGGGACCATGGAGTCGGTCGTTCCGGTTATTCGCTTCATGTGGGGCGAGGTGTTGGAGTCTGCCCTGTCTTCCTTCATACGAGGAGGGCTGGAGACGCCAATGACCACCAAAGCACATGTCGTGCACCACATCCCTGGCCGGGTCCGGCTGCGCGTGCCATCCCGCCGGCGCCGGCCAGCCTTTTTCCACGATGTGAAAAAGCGGCTGGAGGGGTTGGATTCAGTCTCCTCGGTGTCGGTCAATCCCACATCGGGCAGCGTGCTGATCCGTTATCAAGGGCAGATCGAGCAGGTTCTGGCCCAGGCGGCGACGATCGGGCTGGTGGAATTGCTGGAGGTCACGACCGATCTGCCCTTCCTGGAGCCGATCGCGGAACAGTTGATCAGTCGCCTGGGGGATATCGACCAGACCATCAGCAAGCGCACGCAGGGCGCCTTGGATGGGCGCTCGGCGCTGCTGGCCGGCTTTCTGGTCGCAGCCATTGTGCAGGCATTCCGCGGCAGTTTGCTGGGCCCGGCGATACCGCTGTTGTGGTACGCGACGCAGGCGATGGGTAGCGGCTTGCCGGCGCGCCAATCGCAACCGCCGGCGCTGGAGAATCCGGGATAGAACCGCGCGCGCGGGGTCCGTTGCAGCGGCGCTGATCATTCTGCATGCTCCGGTAGCAAGATCAAACCGGAGGAAAAACGTGCAGGACACGCGCCGATGAGCCAGCCGAACGTCATGCTGATCACGGCCGATCAATGGCCCGGTTCACTGTTGGGCGCAGCGGGCCATCCGGTCATTCAAACGCCGACGCTGGATCAATTGGCGCGTAACGGCGTTCGTTACGATCGGGCCTATTCGGAATGCCCGATCTGCATTCCGGCGCGGCGCACGCTGATGACCGGAACCTCGACGCAAAAACACGGCGACCGGGTGTTCGGCACGACGACCGAGATGCCCGACCTGCCGACCATGGCCGGCGGCATGAACAACAACAATTACATGCACCGGCCCTGGCATTTGTCGGAAGAATGCCACTCCACGAATTGGCTGACGCAGACGATGTGCCGGGTGATCAAGCGGCGCGATCCGAAGCGGCCCAATTTTTGGTATCTGTCCTATACGGTGCCGCATCCGCCCCTGACGCCCTTGGGCATCTACATGGATTACTACCGGCAGTTCGAGATGCCGCCGGCGCTGTGGGGCGATTGGTGCGACGATCCTGACGCTCTGCCTTTCACGCTGAAGATGGGCCGTAATTACTGGCGGATGCTCGGCCCGGACGCGTTGCGGGAGGCGCGGCGCGCCTTTTACGCGCTGTGCACGCATATCGACCATCAGTTGCGCGTGGTGCTCGGCACGCTGCGGGAGGAAGGTGTGCTGGATGACACCATCATCCTGTTCAGCGCCGACCACGGCGACATGCTGGGCGATTACGGCTTCTACGCGAAGCGGCTGTTCTACGAAGGCTCCGCCAACCTCCCGATGATCCTTATGGGTGTGGCCGGCGACAAGCGCGTGAAACCGGGTATCACGGATCATCGCCTGGTCGGCTTGGCGGATGTTATGCCCACGCTGCTCTCGCTTGCCGGTATCGACGTGCCGGAAACGGTGGAGGGTACGCCGATGGTCGGCGCGTCACCCCGGACGTCGCTCTATGGCGATTGCCTGGAAAACAATGGCGCCACCCGCATGATCCACGACGGGCGTTACAAGATGATCTGGTATCCCGCGGGGAATCGGGTTCACTTGTTCGACCTGGAAACCGATCCAAAAGAGCAAAAAGACCTCGGCAGCGATCCGGCATACGCAGAAACGCGAGCCCGTCTGACCGAGGAGATGGACAAGCATCTCTGGGGCGCCGACCTCGAGCGCGGCTGGGTGAAGGATGGCAAGCTCGTCGGCTACGATCCGGGGCCATACGTGCCGGTGCCCGATCGCGGCTGGTCGGGACAGCGCGGCGTGCACTTCCCGCAGCCGCCGTCTCTGGCGCCGGACCAGATGGTGGGCTTCCCGCAATAGGAGCGCACCATGGACGCCGATCTGCGCGTTATGCCTCGGCGCATCGAGGCATTCCCACTGCGCTTCCGCCGCCCGACACCGCGCGAGACTCCATTCGGCTACCAATACGGACCGCAGACCGTGCTGGTGCGGATCACGGACGACAATGGCGCGGTCGGTTGGGGCGAGGCTTGGGGGACCTTCCCCTCGGGCGTCGGCGTGGAGCATCGCGCCGCGCTGATCACCACCGTGTTGGCCCCGCTGTTTGTAAACAGCGCGTACGAGAGTCCGCGTGCGGCGTTCGAAAGTCTGACCGCGGCGACGCGTCTGCTGGTGAACCATAGCGGCGAGCCCGGACCGATCGGGCAGGCGACCGCCGGGCTGGACATCGCGCTCTGGGATCTCGTCGCGCGGCGCGCCGGCCTGCCGCTCTGGCGCTTGCTCGGCGGCGCGCGCGGCCGTGTGCCCGCTTATGCCAGCGGTCTGGATCCGGACCAGGTCGAAGCCGCGCTGCCGGCGATCCGTTCGGCGGGCTATCGTGCGTTCAAGGTGCGGCTGTGGGGCGGCGATGCGCCGCATGCCGAGACGCTGCGGCGGATCGAAGCCCAGGCAACGGGGCTCCGCATGTTTGCCGATGCCAATCAGAGCTGGAGCCCGGAGCAGGCGGTTCGGCAGGTGAAGTCCTTCGCGGGTATCGGATTGGAGTGGCTGGAGGAAGCGATCACCGCCGATGCAACTGAGGACGAATGGCGTGCCGTCGCAGCCGCATCACCGGTTCCGTTGGCGGGCGGGGAGAATATCCGTGGTTCGGCCGGGGCGTTCGTGCGCGCCATGACACGGGGCGGCCTGACCGTGATCCAGCCGGACATGTGCAAATGGGGCGGTTTCTCCGGCTGCCTGCCGCTTGCCAAAGACATCATCGCCGCCGGCAAACGCTACTTCCCACATTACCTGGGCGGTGCGGTCGGGTTCCTCGCGTCGGCCCATCTTCTTGCCGCGGCCGGCGGTGACGGTCTGCTGGAGCGCGACTTCCACCCCAATCCGCTGCGTGACCATCTGGTGCAGGCGCCGCCCGTGGTGGCGGGCATGATCGATCTACCCGACACGCCAGGCTGGGGCGCCGAACCGAGCGCCGCGGCCTTGCAGGAATACCGGGCGGCATAGGTTTCGGGAGAAACGTTTCAATGGCGCGTGGGCAAACCTGGCTGAGCAACCGATGGGTCCGCATCCTCGGCGTCGCCTTCGTGATGCACATCATCTCCTTCATCGATCGCACCAATATCGCCATGGCGATTCCCGCGATGCGGGCCGAGCTGAAACTGTCGGCCTCGACGGTCGGCTTCGCCACCGGCTCGCTGTTTTTCGCCTACATGGTCCTTCAAATTCCCGCCGCACGGCTGGCGACCACATGGAGCGTGCGCAAGCTGATTTTCTTCATGGCCATCGCCTGGGGGATCGCGTCTCTCTCCGCTGCCTTTGTGCACGGAGCTGTGGGACTGACGCTGAACCGGCTTGCCGTCGGGCTGTGCGAAGGCGGCGAGATGACGGCCGTGATCATCCTGATCCGCCATTGGTTCACCCGCGGGGAGCGCGCGAAGGCGAACACGCTGTTCATGATGAGCGTGCCGCTGTCATCGGTCATCGCGAGTCCGATCTCGGGCTTGCTGCTGCAGCATTTCGGCTGGCGGCAGATGTTCGTGATCGAGGCACTGCCGGCGTTCATCTGGGCCTTCGTATGGCTGGCGCTGATCACCGATCGCCCGGCCCAGGCTGCGTGGCTGCCGCAGGATGAACGCCAGCGTTTGGAGACAGAGCTCGCTGCTGAGGAACGCGCGATGCCCAAGCTGGAAGGCCACTGGCGCCAGGTCCTTGTGCATCCCGCCGTGATCCTGCTGACGATCTATAATCTGCTCACGCTGATGGCGAGCTGGGGCATCAACATCTGGCTTCCGACGCTGCTGAAAGAAGGCGGCATCTCCATCGCCACGGTCGGATTCCTCGCAGCGCTGCCTTACGCCGCGGGCGCGGTGATGATGTATGTGGTCTCCATCAGCTCCGACCGCACGCTGGAGCGGAAGTGGCACATGATTGTCCCAACAATGCTGGCCGGCGTGTTCATGCTGCTCGCCCCCGGTACCGGCGCGGGTCATCTGGCAGGCGTGGTGATCTGCTTCGTCTTGGTGAGCGGGTTCTTCTTTGGCCGGTTCGGGCCGTTCTGGGCACTGCCCTCGGAAATCTTCCCGGCCAGTGTCGTCGGGGTGGCAATCGCCTTGACCAACGGCGTCGGGGTCGCATCAGGAGGCGCGGGCGCAAGCGCTGGCCTGATCTCTGCGTAGCGCCGCCATGGCGGTGGCGGCCGTCAGCAACAGAAGGCAGCACGCCACGATAAACGCCAGATGCATGCCGTTTCCGCTGCCCGCACCGAACAGCGTGCTGAACAGCGCCACGCCGATTGCGCCGCCAGCCTGCCGAACCGTGTTCAATACGCCTGAAGCCAATCCGGCTTCCCCCTGACGCACCGCGCCCAGCAGCGCCGTCGTCATCGCCGGTACTGCCACACCGATGCCGGCGGGGATCAGGATCAGGGCGGGGAGCATCGCGATCCACGAGGTTTCGCCGGAGACACGTGCGAACAGCACGAATCCGGCCGCGCCAATCGTCAGCCCGTACGCGATGGGAAGGCGCGGTCCGATCCGGGCGACCACGGGTCCGGCAATCAGGTTGGCTGCCAGCAACGCAATCGGGAACGGAAGGAACGCCAGCCCGGCTTCGACCGGTGTGTATCCGGCACGCTGCTGGAAGAACAAGTTGATGATGAAAATGGTCCCGTACAGGCTGAAGTTCGCGACGAAGCCAACCAGCAGCGTGGGGGAAACCCCATGCGTGCGAAAGAACGCCGGCGGCAGCATCGGCTGCGCGCGACGTGACTCGGTGATCAGAAAGGCGATCGCGCCGGCCGCCGCCACCGGCCACAGCACCAGCCCCGCGTTACTTTCGATAATTGCGGCGGTCACCGTCGACAGCGTCACGATACCGAGCGCCTGGCCCGGGAGATCGAACGCGCGTTCGTGGGTTTTGGCCTCGCCGATCGTCCGTCGCGCGGCGAACAGGCCCGCAAGACCCACAGGCACATTCAGCAGGAAGATCGCTCGCCAGCCGAACCAGTGAATAATCAGGCCGCCGAGGATCGGCCCCGCCGCCAGCGCCACGCTGCCGGCCGCGGTCCACAGCCCAACCGCGCGTGCGCGCAGCTCAGGATTGTCGCGGCACAGGTGATTGAGCAGCGCAAGGGAGGACGGAACCAGTGCAGCCGCCCCGACGCCCTGCAGCGCGCGAGCGCCGATCAGCGCGGCGCGGCCGGGCGCCAGTCCGCAGATCAGGGACGCCGCAACGAACACCGCGAAGCCGCCCAGGAACACACGCCGCGGACCCGCCCGATCGGCCAGCGCTCCTGCCGACAGCATCAAGGATGCAAATGCAACGGTGTACGCGTCGACCACCCACGCCAGTTGCGCGATGCCGCCACCGAGATCGGCACCAATCCGCGCGAGTGCCACATTCACGATTGAGACATCGAGCTGAACCAACACGAATCCCAGGCTCGTGATGATGATGCCGCGCGTTTGCGTCGTTTCGATTGCCATGAACAAAGTCCCATCGCTTTGATGGCCTTCACATGAGGGCCGGGGAGGGGACTGTCCCGCGCGATCAGTTCGGTCCGCGCCGTAGGATCGGGGTCGCTGACCGTGTATGATGACGCTATGCAGATGGGACCGAAAATTGCCGAAGTCGCCTCGCTGATTGGCGATCCCGCGCGCGCCAACATGGTGAGTGCGTTGATGGACGGGCGCGCGCTGACCGCCTCGGAACTTGCGTATTGCGCGCATATCACGCCTCAGACCGCGAGCGGCCATTTGGCCAAGCTGGTGGATGGTGGGATTCTGCTTCCCGCCAAGCAGGGACGGCACCGCTATTTCAGGCTCGCGTCACCCATGGTGGGACAGATGCTGGAAGGCATCATGAGCGTCGCTCAGGCCGGGCCTTCGCGCTACCAGCCGCACTGGCGGGGCGGCGAGGACCTGCGCTACGCCCGCCTGTGCTACGACCACCTGGCCGGTGAGCTCGCGGTGCGCATGACGCAGGTTCTGACCGACCGTGCTCACGTTCTGTTGGGCGATGACGCTGGAGAAGTTACGGCGGACGGGGAAGCTTTCCTCGGCCGACTGGGTGTTGACGTCAGCTCACTGAAGAAGGCGCGTCGCGTTTTCTGCCGACCCTGCCTGGATTGGAGCATGCGTAAGCCGCATATCGGCGGCGCCGTCGGCGCGGCGATTGCGCGACGGCTGCTGGACGCGGGCTGGCTGCGGCATGCGCGTGAATCGCGCGTGCTCCACATCACGCCCGAGGGCGGGCGGCAGTTGCACGAGTGGTTCGGGATCGACCGCCACGAGCATTAACTTCGCTCTCCTCCTGCTCTGTCCTGACAAAACTGAGCGGCAACGCCGTCGTGTACTTGATCTGCTCCATCGAAAAGCTTGAGGTGACGTCGTAAAGATCGGCAACTTCGATCAGTTGCTTGTAGACGCGATCATAGGCCTCGATATCCGGTACGACGACGCGAAGCAGATAATCCACCTGGCCGCTCATGCGATAAAACTCCATGACCTCCGGCAGACGGGATACGGCGCGGCAGAATTTCTCCGACCATTCGCGCGTGTGTCGGTTGGTTCGAATGCTCACGAACACGGTGACGCCGGCCGACAGGCTGTGCGGATCGAGCAGCGCGACCCGTTTGCGAATGACTCCCGCCGCATCCAGCCGCTGAATGCGCCGCCAGCAGGGTGAGGGCGACAGACCTGCCCGTTCCGCGATGGTCGCGATCGGCATCGTCGCGTCTTCCTGCAGGCAGCTCAAGATTTTGAGATCTATCCGATCCATGGTTCTTCATTCCCTGTGGCAGGCAGATAAAGGAATGAAATTCTAGGAACGGCGCAGGATTTCGGCAAATTTGGCATCAATAACCGACCCCGCCGGCTTATGGTTCCCGTGTCATGACGGAAGCCAGAAAACCATGCAGCGTCTGTCCTTCACCGAGCATCCCGCATCAGTCGGGGAGAGCTACTGGCAGCACCTCGGCGTCGCCACCGGCTTCGGCGTCAGCATGATCGTCGGCGGCCTCGCCTGCCTGGTTCACGCCGTCTTCCCCTTCCTGTTTCTGCGCACGGGGTCGGCGACCATCACGCGTCTGCATCAGCAGATGGTGGTCAGTCGCACGCGCCAAGGCGCATCGCCCATCGAGGCCGCGCCAGCGTCCCGCTAGTACTACAGTTGCACATTGCACCGGCGCTTTCGATGAGCCTGCGCGGCGGTGGCTTGATGCCGTCGTCTCCAGCGTGACCAAGCGAGCACGTAGCGGGTTCTGGAGATGGGCGCGAGGAGCAAGCGCGCGATGAGAGTGAGATAGCGGTTTGTTGAGTTTCATCGAGAACTGACCCACCAGGTGGCAAATTTCCACTGAGAATTGACCCATGTTTTGACCTCGCCCCGGCTGTTTTCAGCGGGGTCCACGGGAGTGATAAGCATGGAGTTACTGAGCGTGATCCGTCGCTGGGCGCTTCGAGACCAGCTTTCGATACGGGAGATCGCCCGCAGGACTGGGCTATCGCGGAACACCATCCGCAAATACTTGCGGGGCGACGTGGTGGAACCGGCCTTCAAGGTGCCGGAGCGGCCCAGCAAGCTGGACGCGTTCGCCGAGAAACTGTCGGCCTGGCTAAAGCTAGAGAGCGGCAGGCCGCGCAAGCAGAGGCGGACGATCAAGCGGTTGCATGCGGATCTGGCCGCCCTCGGGTTTGAAGGTTCATACGGCCGTGTTGCGGCGTTCGCCCGCACCTGGAAGGAGCATCGGCAGCGGGAGCAGCAGACGACCGGCCGCGGGGCCTTTGTTCCGCTGATTTTCCAGCCGGGCGAAGCTTTCCAGTTCGACTGGAGCGAGGAGTGGGCCGTTATCGGCGGCGAACGGACCAAGCTGCAAGCTGCGCACTTCAAGCTTTGCTACAGCCGCACCTTCATTGTCCGGGCCTATCCGCTGCAGACGCACGAGATGCTGTTCGACGCGCATCATCATGCGTTCCGGGTGCTTGGCGGCGTGCCGCGCCGCGGCATCTACGACAATATGAGAACGGCTGTTGACCAAGTTGGCGTCGGCAAGAAGCGCCAGGTCAATGCACGCTTTGCCGCGATGGCCAGCCACTACCTTTTCGATGCTGACTTTTGCAATCCGGCCTCAGGCTGGGAGAAGGGTCAGATCGAGAAGAATGTCCAGGACGCGCGTCATCGGCTGTGGCAGACCATGCCGCGTTTTGTGACGCTGGCTGACTTGAACGACTGGCTGGAACAACGCTGCCAAGCGCTATGGCGCGAGATTCCACACGGCAGCCAGCAAGGCTCGATATTCGATGCGTGGCAAAGTGAAGTCGGATGCCTGATGGCCGTTGGCAGACCGTTCGATGGTTTTGTTGAATACGGCAAACGCGTTTCGCCCACCTGCCTCGTTCACTTTGATCGCAACCGCTACAGCGTGCCCGCGTCCTTCGCCAATCATCGCGTCAGCTTAAGGGTTTATCCAGGCCGCGTCGTTGTCGTTGCCGAAGGGCAAGTCATCTGCGAACACGCGCGGCTCATCGAGCGGTCGCATCATCTGCCCGGCCGCACCATCTATGATTGGCACCACTATCTCGCGGTGATCCAGCGCAAGCCGGGAGCTCTGCGTAATGGCGCGCCGTTCGCCGAATTGCCGGAAGCGTTCAAGCGGCTGCAACAGCACCTTCTCAAGCAGCCCGGAGGCGACCGGGAGATGGTGGAGATTCTTGCCCTCGTCCTGCACCATGGTGAAGATGCGGTGTTGTGTGCCGTCGAACTGGCGCTGAGTGATGGAGCGCCGACAAAGACGCACGTGCTGAACATGTTGCACCGGCTGATCGACGGCAAATCCACGGCCACAGCAATGATCGCGGCTCCGCAGGCCTTGGCCCTGGACCGGGAGCCACGTGCCGACGTCGAACGCTACGATGCCCTGCGCGAGAAGCTACAGGAGGCCCGCCATGCGTCATGATCCGGCCGGGGCGGCGATTGTCGTGATGCTGCGCGGCCTGAAGATGTTTGGCATGGCGCAAGCCGCGGGCGAGCTGATGGAGCAGGGCGCGCCAGCGTTCAATTCGGCCGTCCCCATTCTCTCACAGCTGCTCAAGGCGGAAACCGCCGAGCGCGAGGTTCGATCGGTTGCCTACCAGCTGAAGGCGGCGCGCTTCCCCCGTCTACAAGGATCTGAGCGGTTTTGATTTTGCGTCCAGCGAAACCAATGAAGCCCTGGTGCGCCAGCTTTACCGGTGTGAGTTCATCGAAAACGCCGACAACGTGGTCCTCGTCGGCGGTCCGGGCACCGGCAAGACCCACATCGCCACGGCGCTTGGCGTGCAGGCGGTTGAACACCATCGCAAAAAGGTTCGGTTCTTCGGGACCGTCGACCTGGTCAATGCGCTGGAGCAGGAGAAAACTCAGGGCCGATCGGGTCAGATCGCGGATCGGCTGATGCGGTGCGACCTCGTAATGCTCGATGAATTGGGCTATCTGCCGTTCAGCCCCTCCGGCGGCGCGCTGCTTTTCCACCTGCTGAGCAAGCTTTACGAACGGGCCTCTGTGGTCATCACCACGAACCTGAGCTTCAGCGAATGGGCTGACGTGTTCGGCGACGCTAAGATGACGACCGCCATGCTCGACCGCCTCACCCACCACTGCCACATCGTGGAAACCGGCAATGACAGCTTCCGCTTCAAAGCCAGCTCGGCCGCCAACAAGGGCCGAAAGGAAAAGGCCAAGAACTTGACCCCGGTATGACCCGCAAACCATAAATTCACCCGGGTCAGTTCTCGGTGGAAAACCCGGGTCAGTTCTCAGCGAAAATCAACAATCGGTTCACTACTTCGTCCCGGACGTGCCTCTCATAGAGCCGCTGCATCGCTACCGGATCAGCAACTGGCCCAAACTCCGGAGCTTCCTCCGCGAGTCAGGATACCAGGCTTTTTCTGACTATCCGGTGCGTGTGTTCTTCCGGGAAGTCGTGAAGGAATTTCCGGACGCATACTTCATTCTCACTGTTCGCTGCGATCTCGCGACTTGGCGCAGCAGCATGTTAAGGTTCTTTGTCGGGCGCTCGATTGACATTAACCTGTTGCAGGCCTTCTACGTCGCCTGGAACGAGGAAATCAGGGCTCTTCTTGCGGAGACGGGCGGCCGTTTCCTGGAACTTTGCATCGACGAGGACAGGTACGGAAACCGGATCCCGGCTCGCTGCCTTTCTCGGGTTTGCCGAGGGTCCGCCGCTGCCCCATCTTAACGCCTCAATCCCGGCTCGCGCCGATGACACTCGCTTTTCCTCGAGCGTGCGCCTGCATCTTTTGGCTGGAGAATAGAGACCGCTGGCCGGATAGCTGCGATTAGAGGGTGAGCGTCAACGGTGGAACTGATACGCCGCCGCTGCGGGGCATTTGATCGGTGGGGACCACGTCATCAAAGCACCCGGCTGGACGGCCGCCGACGCTCTCGGCTTCTACAGCGAAAAGCGCCCGTCTGTGTATTTCCGCCTCGGTGTGCGGGAACGGGACCGAAGACGCCATTTATCCGCTCCACCATCCGCAATTCCGAATCGATGAAAATGCGTTGATAATGAGCGCCGCGACGTCGGTGGCCGCGGCAACAAGGTTCCTGCGTCCGGACGAAACGAACGAAAGCCCGGGAAGGAACGTCATGGCCGGACCATCCGCCGCCCTCGCCACGCTCGACGAGCGTCCACTCTCTCCGGCGCAGCGCTACGCCGCGATCCTGGTGGCGCTGGGCGAGTTCATCGACGGCTACGACCTCCTCGTCATCGGTGGCGCACTGATTTTCCTGCGCCCGCACTTCAATCTCACGCCGTCCCAGGTCGGTGCGCTCGGTGCCTCGGGCTTCCTCGGCGCCATGGTCGGCATGCTGATCTTCGGCGACATGTCTGATCGTCTCGGCCGCCGCGCCATTTTCGTCGCCAACCTGATCTTCTTCGTCGTCTTCTCCATCCTCTCGGCCTTCATCCGAACCGTACCGGAACTGTTCATCGTCCGATTCCTGGTTGGCGTCGGCGTCGGCATGGATGTGCCCACCTCTGCGGCCTACCTGGCCGAGATCGCGCCCCGCAAGCACCGTGGCGTCATTGCTGGTTCGCTGCTCAACATCACCTGGATTCTCGGCGCGACGACCTCCACGCTGATCGCGCTGCCGCTTATTTATTTGGCCGGCAACGACGCCTGGCGCTGGATGTTCGGCCTTGCCGCGGTGCCTGCTCTGCTCGTGTTGCTGGGCCGCCAGGGCCTGCCGGAGTCACCCCGCTGGCTGATTGCCCACGGTCGCTATGAAGAAGCGCAGGCCGCCTTCGCCCGCTTCGGTGTTGAAACTGACATCGCGACACTCGCCGCTTCCGGCACTCGCCGCGGTTCCTATGGCGAGCTTTTCGGGCCGCGCTGGAGCAAGCGAGTCTGGCTCGTTGCGGCCGTCTTCTTCCTCAACTGCGTTTCCGGTCCGCTCTCCACTATTGCCGCGCCCTATGTACTGCGCACCGTCGGCGCGCTGTCGATGGAAGCGAGCCTTGGCTTTGCTGCCCTGGTGTGGATCGTCGGCCTCGCCGGCGTGCTCACTGGGCTTCTTCTCATCGACCGGCTGGGCCGGCGGCCGCTGTTGTTGCTCGCCGCCATTCCTGAAGGGCTTGCCGCGCTCTTCATGGCTTTCGCCGGTCCGTCGCACCCGCCGATGCTGATCGCGGGATATTTCATCTTCAGCTTCTGCAGTTGGCTCGGTCCGGCCGTCTTGACCTGGGTGTGGTCCAGCGAACTCTTCCCCACCCATTTGCGCGGGCGCTCTCAAGGGTTCTGCAACGCGACGTGCCGGTTGGCCATCGCCATCAATATCTTCCTGATCCCTGTCGGCGTTGCGGCGATTGGTTTCACGGCATCGATCGTCATCCTGTCGATCCCGCTGTTCGGTCTTGCGGCCCTTGTCGCGTCACAGCCGATGTTCGATAGCCAGAACCAGAGTCTGGAGGCATTGGAACAGGAGGCACTCGCATGACCGTGCGAACCGACGATTACGACGCCATCGTTCGTACTGTGCAGCTCTACGTCGATGCGTTCAACGACAACGATATCGCCAAGCTGCGGCAGGCGTTCGATAAGGACTCATGGATCTTCTACATCGATGCCAAGGGCGTGCTGCATAAAAACCTGATCTCGGACGATTTCGAGCGTTGGGCCTCCCCGCCCAGCAGCGGCGTGGTCGGTCGCTTTATCTCCGTGACTCAGGTTGGCGATGCCGCTTCGGTCCAGCTGAGCTTCAATTCAGTCGCCAACAGCGCCAGTAGCTGGATCGACTTCCACAATCTCCTCAGGATCGACGGCGTATGGAAGATCACCAACAAGACGGCGACGCACGGGAGCCGGTAATCGCCAAACCCGCGATCCGCTTCTCGCACGCCGGCATCCTCCGAATCGCCGCAATCACCTGCTCTGACGAGATCCGCCTCGTGCATTCGAACTGCCGAAGCGTGCCGGCGTGACGCGGGCACCATAAGGGGTCTTTGCCATTGAATACCAATCCGGAGTCGTTCCAGCAGCTATTGCAGACGCCCTGATTGATCACCCGGTAGGGCGTTGCGAACTCGTTCGATGGATCGGTGAAGCCGCTGATCAGCACCACCGCCGTACCTGCCGCCCAAGCCAGCCAGGACAACCCGCTGCTCAGCCCGACGAAGAATTCCGCGTGCCGCAGCCACCGCGCGCGTTCCGTCAGCGGACGATCGCCGGTCTGATCCTCCACACCATGCGGAATGTGGTTCCATACGAGACCGCTGCCATGCACCGGCCTCTGGTCGATGCAGACCACCCGGAATCCCAGCGCCTTCAGGAACCGTATCACATCCCGCCACCCATGCGGGTTGTTCCAGGATTTGCACTGCATCGAGCTTTGCACCGCGATGCAGACATAGGGTTCCGGAATGGGCCGGCTTTCGTCCGGCAGCACCAGACGCGGCTTCTCCTCCTCCGGTCTGACGCCCAGGATATAGCCCGCGGTGCGATGCAGCCCGACGCGGCGGAAATCCTCCGGCTGATGGGTCGTCGCATCATCGCCGAAGAACAACGCCACCGAATAAGTCGCATAGGCCGACCGCGGGGCCTGCTGCTCCTCCGGGCCGTCATAGGAAATGAAACGCATATGGGGATAGGCGTCCTGCAGCAGCGGGATGATCGGGCGAGACATCGCGCATGTCACGCGCGCACCGTGCCGCTCGGCAAACCGCGCAACGTAGGGAAACCAGCCGAGCGTGTCGCCCAGCGTACCGACCGGCAGCCGGATCAGAACCTCTTTCCCGCCTGCGTCGTAGTGGTGCGAAAACACCTCGGTCGCTGTGCCTGCTTCGTCCAGTTCCCACACCTCGATGCCCGTGCGGATGAAATAACGCTTGGGAGAGGTGACGAGCGCGCCCTGGTTCTTGTCCTCAAGAAGGACAGTGCCGGTGTCCAGGTCGCGCAGCCGCACCCGCCACGCCCCGGTGGCACGCGCAGGAACCTGCACGCGTGCGCCTTGATTGAAGTCGAAGCGAATGCCGCGAGGGCCGGATTGCGTCGGTCCGGTGGCTCCTTCAGAGCTCTCTCGCAGTCGTGTCGTAGATCGATCCGCGGCAATAACCATAGAATACATCTCACCCTCCCCCCCTGAATTATATCCCACAAAACATTTACTCGCGCGTTAATTGAACGCCCCTCCGCTCTTTTCGCGATGCATGTTGGAACTCAAAATCGGGAGAGTTCTCGGTATTGAAGCCTGGTCGAAATGCCGGCCAAATAGCTAGCGACGTCTTCGGACTGCTTCTCTACCACTATAGATAACATGCTGCCCCTTCTCGACGGTCGGCCCGCTTGCCGCAGAAACTGACGACCAAGCGTGGCGGTGGCCAACACAGAAGGTCGAGGTGAACGTGCTCAGGAGTTGATTTCATTTTGTTTGACACGCACTTCGCCTAGGGAAACTCTGATCAACCCCGCCATCTGCGCCGCCCGGTCGTGGTGGTGGCGAAGACGGAGAATCTGGATGCGACATGAGGCCGGAATTCGGCGTTCGCGGGCCTGTTCGGCGGGTCTGCCGGATCGTCGCAGCGCTGCGCACGCAGCTCTCCTCTCACGCAGCCAGTAGCGACCTTCGAGCGAGGTAAAGATTGGCGAGGCCGCAGGTAACGAACAGCCGGTGGGCATTCTTGTCCAGCCCACGATAGCGCACCTTCACAAATCCAAACACGCGCTTGATGACCCCGATACTATGCTCGACCTTCGCCCGTATCTTCGACTTGGTCCGATTGCGAGCTTTCTCCGCCTCATCGACAACACCGCGATGACGATATCGCCGGTTGGTGAAGTCCTGTGCAGATGGAGCATGCTCGCGGATGACATGACGCTGGCCACGATAGGCTTGGTCGCCCCAGACACGCCGTTCCTCGCCATGTAGCAGGTCACCAAGCACGCTGGCATCATGCACATTCGCCGCAGTGGCCACCGCGGAATGGATCAGCCTGGTCCTGCTATCTACCCCGACATGCGCCGTCATCCCGAAATACCACTGCTGGCCCTTGCGGGTCTGGTGCATCTCGGGGTCGCGCTGCTTTGTGGCATTCTTGGTCGAACTCGGGGCGCTGATGATGGTCGCGTCCACGATCGTGCCGGTGCCCACCTTCAGACCCAGACTTCTCAAGATGCTCGTTGACGGTGGCAAATATCTCAGTTCCAAGCTCGTGCTGCTCCAACAGATGGCGGAACTTGCAAACCGTGGTCTCGTCCGGCACCGGCTCACGGCCGAGATCGATGCCGGCAAACTGCCGCATCGCGGCCGAGTCATACAGCGCCTCCTCCACCCCGGGATCCGAGAGATTGAACCACAGCTGCAGGAAGTAGATGCGCAACATGCGTTCCAGTCCCACCGGTGGTCGGCCCCTGCCAGGCTTCGGATAGACCGGCTCGATCAGCGCACAGAGCTGCTGCCACGGCACGACCCGCTCCATCTCGGCAAGAAAGGCTCCCCGCCGTGTGGTCTTGCCGTAGCGTTCGAAGCTTACGCTCGCCAGGGTCGCTTGACGCATCCGTTCGGTCAATCCGAATGTAATCAATGCCACTCAACTACAGGCTGCTCCGTGACCGTGTCGAGATGGGATTCTTCAGAGTCTCCCTAGTTCCTATTGTATGCGATGGCAGTTCCGACCATAACCCTGAACCAGGGCAGCGCCGGCGATGTTCTGACCCTCGCTGCCGGCGCGTTTGGGTTCTTAGCCTCCTCCACCTCATCCGAGACCAGCATGGAATGGTGGGATACCGCCGCGCAGGCTGGTGCCGTCGGATTTGGCGTTTGGGGCGAATTCTTTCCACTCGCCCGCATTCCGGCATTTCTCGGTTCCGCCGGCGGTGCCTACACAAGCTCTCAATTATTGGGAGATTACACTGACAAAATCTCAGCCGAGGCGAAGAAGGGCGAGCTTCCTCTTTCAGATATGCTACAAGTGGCCGGCGAAGGCATTACCTGTCTGGGTGATCTCTGCGGGGCGGCGGATGCCCTCGCAACGATCTGTCCGATTCTCCATTACGCGCTGTTGGCTCCAAGTTACTCGTTGATAGTAGCGGGGACAGCCATCTCCGCCGGGCAAGTTGGCCCCGACTGGCTAGCCAAGCTCGAGCATACAGCGACCACGGCTACGAGCGGAGTCCTAACGATCTTGGATGAGTACAAATCAAAGGCCGCCGGCGTTCTCGGCGACGGCTGGTCCCCTGTATCAGTAGCACTGAAAAAAGTGATCAGCGCGGTCGATAGCCTAGTTGAAAATCTTTCGCCTGCGAATACGGCAGCGTTCGTTGCCGCCGCAAACACCGCGGTCAATTCTACCGCGGCTACAAACAATGCCCTTTTCCAAATGTTCAGCAGTTCCGATAGCGGGGCGCCGAACATCACGGAAACCGATACGAACGGAATTACGACGATCACCACCAGTGATGACTCAGTCTCCGCAACGTCCAGCATCAACGTCGATGCCGCGGACGATACGGTCAGCACCGGTTGCCTCATCAACGGAAGCGACCCGTTCACCATCTCCGGCTCAGGCGCGCTGCTCCCCGACGGGACAACGACCCTTTCCACCCAGGCTGAATCGGGAGAGGTCGTTGGCTCCCAGGACTTGACCTCCGACGGCGCCACCGTCACCTCGCAGCAACTCGAATTTGACGGCACCCCCATCGTCGTGCCGCCTGCGGACCCAACGGGGATCGAAGTGACCGCGTCCAACTCGGTGCTGCTTGATGTCCCTGCATTCGATCCGGCAGACGACCTGACCGTCCAGTCGGGTTCTGACGGCTCCGATCAGATCCTGCTTGGGGGAGACGTAGAAGGTACCCCGACACAGATCGTCGATTACGGCCCCGGTTCGCTGTTCGGCAACTCCCTCGAGATCAGCGATTCCGACAGCACACAGGCCATAACAACCGATATCGGAGATGGCGACACAAGCATCATCGGCCCTAACAATTCCGATCCTCAAGCCGCACAGAATTTCGTGTTTGCTGACGATGACTTATCGATCGAGATCGGAAATCCCCTGGAATTTACCGGCACGATCTCGGGTTTTGCCTCAGGTGATACGATTGATCTGGATGGCATTGGCACGGCAACTTCCGCCTCCCTGGGGGCAGATAACGTTCTGATCGTGCATACACTGGATGGCGATGTAACTCTTCAGTTCGATCCCTCGGATTCCTTCGCAGGCGAATCCTTTGTCACCGGTCCCGGAGGAGCGTCCGGAACCGAGATCACGCTTCAGGACGGCGGATTTGACTCGGGAACGCAAATCGCAATCGCCAACGCACCCGCCACCTACAGTGCGGACGTCAGCTTCACCCCGACCACGATCAATTTCCTGCCCATGCGCACCAATGCGGAGTCGGCTGATGCCCAGATAACGGGAACCTTCGAAGGTGGGGACCTCGATCCCTACAATCCGGGCGAAGGTGTCTCTGTTAACCAGCTGTATCCGAATCCATCATAGTTCTATCTCGCTTTGGGTTTCTACGTTGACCCGCTCGATGTCACGGGAACCGGATATGTCGCTATTGAGCCCAGCGCTTCGGGTGACTATTCGGGTCAAACACTCCCGCTTGAGCTAAGCTACGACGGCGGCTCGACGGAGTTCGATTTGACAGTCAGCACCAAGATCTATGCACCGGCGATTCCAGAGTTCCTCATTGACGGAGTGCAAACCACCGGAATTGATTTCGGCGTCATTCATGTCGGTCAGACTGCCTCCATTGACGTTCAGATCGCCAATATCGCGACCAATGATCTGACCGACGATTTGTCGAGCACACCGGGAACACTTGGTGAGTTTAGCGCCGAAAACGGCATCGACGACGTCGCGGCTGGAGATCAGAGCACTATTACGGTCAGCGTGACGGGCGAGCTTGTAGGGCCTTCTCTCATTTTGGACAGCTCGCCTTTATTCGGGCTTGTTAGCCATGACGATGATTTGCCTGATCAGGGGGTCGGGCTGCAGAACATCCCGGCACTGAGCGCGACAGTGTACGAATATGCCGACCCGGTTATCTCGAATGACGCCCTTGGCACTTCAGTTGGCATCCTGTCGCAAGACGGCTACAACTGGGCGCTTGACCTTTGTGCGATAAATCCTGGGCTGTCTGGTGACGACGCCTTTATCTCGATCGAAAATGCCGCGGAGTCCATCGCCTACAGCGACACACTCACCGGAACGGCAGATTTCTCTGCTTCCCCGGATGGCGGGTTCATTCAGGCGTTCACCGACCTTTCCGGGCAGATTGCCCTAGGCGGCGGCGGGTTGCTTTCTTTAGGCGCCTTCGCAGCGTTTGGAGATACACTCGGTTCCCATTCAGAAACGGTCATCTTTCACCCACTGGACTCGAATGGGTCCGGATACTCCGAGTTTCTGCCGAACGAGACGCTAACGGTGGTCGATGACGTGGTTCCGGACGAGATCGACGGCGCCACAATCGCCGCAAGCGGTGACACAGTGACAGTCTCGGTTCCATCCGGCGTCGACGCTGTGATTGATCCTCTGTTCGCAAGCGTCGCAATCGACGATCTCATCATTGATGGGCCTGGTACGGCAGAGATCGACGGCACCCCGTCCGTAGCCGACCTTACGGCCGGCAGTACGCTCCTACTGGGTGGAAGCTTCATCACGACGGATCCCTTCACCATCGAGGCCGGCGGCAATATGGGCGGATCTGGAATCGTCCTCGGCTTCGGTACCATCGACGGCATACTGAACGCGAGCGGCGGTACACTCGACCTCACGAATGATATTACCGGGGCCGGAACTCTTACGCCCGATCCAGGCGCAGCGCTGCTGCTTGCAGGCACAATTGCTCCTTCAGAAACTATTATTTTTGGCGCCCCGAATGAAACCCTTCTGATCGGTCCTATCGCCCAGATTTCCGCTCCGATCCAGGACCTTGTGGCAGGTGACATCATCGGGTTGCCAGCCGGACAGCTCACGTCGGCGGTTTTCGAAGCGAGTGACAACGGTTTGACGATCACCGGAAGTGACGGTTCATCTATGCAGCTGAGCTTGCTCGGCGCCTACCAGCAGAGCGACTTCACCGTTGAAGACGGTGAAGTAAACGTAGTATGCTTTCTCGAAGGAACGCATATTAGCACGCCCTCCGGGGAAGTTCCAGTAGAATGCCTCGCCGTCGGCGATGAGGTGACGACGTTAGGTGGAGCAGCGCGTCGGATCGTATGGATCGGAATCAGTCCCGTTCTTGCCTCGGGAGGGCGACCCAGCCCGACAACGCCGGTCATCGTTCGCAAGAATGCGCTCGAAAACGGCGTTCCATTTGCCGATCTGCGCATCACCATGGCTCATGGAATTTATGTAGAGGGCGTTCTGATCCCTGTCGAATTTCTGATCAATCATCGCTCGATACTGTGGGACAGCCGGCCTAAAGCCGTAGTCCTCTATCACATAGAGCTTGAGAGCCATGACATCCTCCTGGCAAACGGCGCTCCGGCCGAGAGCTACAGGGATGACGGCAATCGATGGCTTTTCCGGAATGCGCCGTCCACTTCAGAGCTGCCTCCACAGGAGCCCTGCGTGCCAGGTACTAACGGGTGGTCCGATCGTGGACGCAGCATGGCGACGTATTCTTGAGCGCTGCGGACCACGCCCGACAGCAGTGTTGACAGACGATTCTGATTTGCATCTCGTTGTCAACGGCGAGCGCCTGGACAGGGTCGAGCGACGCGACCAGAGCTACACCTTTCTTTTGCCGTCGCCCGCGGCCGGCATTCGTGTCGTGTCTCTTGCCGATTCACCGCAGATGTTGGGCTTCGCCCGCGATCCCAGGCGCCTGGGTGTAGCGGTGCAGCGGATCACGGTTCGTCAGGGGTGTCGGTCGCGCGTGGCTTCCGCCGACAGCGGTTTCCTGATCGCTGGATTCCATGCGTTCGAGCGCAGAACCACCTTCGTTGGACGAACGGAAGCGCGTCCGTGTCAGAAGAGCTCTTCGCGGGCTTCAGCGGACCAATCGAGGTGGAGGTTCGCCTGGGCGGTAGGACCAGCTATCGCCGAACAGGGGGGCTGCCATCAGCCGCCGCGTAGCGGCCAGCTACAGGTTGCCGGCGATCCAATCCTTCAGCCGGCTCTTCGGCAGCGCGCCAACCTGCTGTGCTGCCGGCTTGCCGTCCTTGAACAGGATCAGCGTCGGAATGCCGCGAACCGAATACGCATTCGGCGTCGTCGGATTCTCATCGACATTCACTTTCGCGACCGTCAGCTTGCCGGCGAACTCGCCCGCCAGCTCTTCCAGCGCAGGCCCGATCATCTTGCAGGGCCCACACCACTCCGCCCAGAAATCAACCAGAACCGGACCGGACGCCTTCAGCACGTCCGTCTCGAAGCTCTGGTCGGTCACGGCCTTGGTATTACCAGCCATGGAGTCGTCCTCCTTCATTCTCGGGCACCGATGTGGCGGGTCAGCGTCCCGCGATCAATCCAGCAGGGCTTCCGGCAGCATGCTCACATGCCCCGTATGCGTCCACACCAGGGCGCAGGACACCGACCGATCCTGGAAGACCTGCCGCAGCACCGACCGATAGGCCGCCATCTGCCGCACGTACAGCACAGGCGTGTCCTCAACCCGTGAAGGCGGGCGCCGATTGGTCTTGAAGTCAGCCAGCAACACCCTGTCCGGCAGAACTGCCATGCGATCCACCATGCCGCCGACCACGGAGTCACCCACCACGCCGGTGATAGGCACCTCCGCTCGGCCGCCAGGCCCGAACAGTTCGGCCAGATCGGGGTGGGTCAAGATGCCGAGGGTCTCCTGCGCGATCCGCTCCGCCTCCTCCGCGGTCAGCGCGTGCCCCGGCCGGGCCAGCCAGACCCGCGCGGCGCCGGTCCACCTGTCCCGCGGCAGCGATGGAAGGTGCTGCAATAACCTATGGATCAGACGGCCGCGGGCGAACCGGTCGGTGCCCCCGGCGAAGGGAGAGGCTGCGTGCGGTACCGGCCCCAGCTCCACCCCTTCGGGCCGGCTCGGCGCCAAAGGCATTGGGCGCGCGGGTTCCGCGGGCAGCGGCGAGGGGCGCCAGGCCGGAGCTTGCCCGGCCCACGTGGGCATCGCGACAGCTTGCGTCGCCCGTGACAGCCGCTCCCGCCGATCCGGGTCAGCCGCCTGTGCACAGCCGAAGCGGCGCAGCTCGCCCCAGTCCTCGAACGGCTCCCGCACCGTCTCCAAGCCTGCAAAGGCCCGTTCCACCGCGCTGTACCAGCACTCATCCCTGGGCGCGTTCCGCGGCGCGGCGCCGCAGACCACGAGCCGGTCCTCCGCGCGGGTCAGCGCGACATAAAGCAGGCGGTTGTACTCCTCCATTTGGCGGGCCCGGTCCGCCGAACGCAGCCCGTCTATGAACGCGCAGGACAGAGCCTTTCGCGGACTCCATAGCGGGATGGAGCCACCCGGAGCATCCGTCCACACGACCGGCGCTTTGCGGTCGTCGGGCAGCCCCGTCGTATCCGGCAGAATCACCAGCGGTGCCTGCAGGCCCTTCGCCCCGTGCACCGTCATGATCCGCACCAAGTTGCCACCACCCTCCTGTTCGCGCTTCACCTCCGCACCGGACCGGCGAATCCAATGCAGGAACCCTTGCAGCGACGGCGGATGCGTCCGGGCAAAGGCCCGCGCCGCATGCAGCAACTCATCCACAGGCTCGCCCGCCTCCGGCCCCAGGCGCGCAAACAGTCTGGCGTGCCCACCCCAGGTTCCGAGAATTTCGGTCAGCAATCCGAACGGCGAGGTGAAATCCGTCCGCCCTCGCAACGCGGAAAACATCTCCCACGCGAAGCGCCAATCCGGCGCTTCGTTCGCTCGATCGCGCAGCGTGGTCCACAACCGCCCGGGACGGTCAGCCGCCAACCCCATCAGGCTTTCGTCTGACACGCCGCCTAGCGGGCTGGTCAGGAAACACGCCAGGCTGAGATCGTCCTCTGGCAGCAGCAGTGCGTCGCAGAGCGTCAGCAGATCCTGCACCGCCGGCTGGCTGGTCAACACCATGCGGTCCATGCCGCCCACCGGCACGCCCTGCGCCTTCAGCGCACGGACCAAAGCGCGCGCGAAGTCGTTGCGCCGTCTGACAAGGATCAGCACATCGCCCGGTCGCAGCGGACGGCCATGGCTGTCCAGCATGACGCTGCCATTGGTTTCTTTCGCAACCCAGCGTGCAAGCCGGTCAGCCAGGCGCTGCGGCGCCGAAGTCTGCCCCACATAGTCGCGTGCTGGCTTCCACGGCTCCGGTTGCTGCGGATCAGGCACTGGCGCCAAAGGCCACAGCTCGACTGATCCAGCCTGGCTGAGCCGCGTGCCGAGATGCCGGTTCCCGTCCTGCGCGCCCCCGCCGCTGATCGGATCGGCCAGCACGCGATCCACGAGCTGCAGGATCGGCGTGGTCGATCGGAAGGAGACAGGCAGCGGCGTGTCCACCATCGTCCGGCGCGCGCCCTGGACCCAGTCGCGCCAGAGCCCCCGCGCGGCATCGAAGGCGCGGACATCGGCGCCCTGGAAGGAGTAGATCGACTGTTTGCGGTCGCCCACGGCAAAGACCGTGCGGTCCTCATCGCGCGCGCTGGCTCCGGCGAAAAATTCCTGCACCAGCGCATGCGCGACATCCCATTGCGCCGGCGCGGTGTCCTGGGCCTCATCCAGCAGCAGATGATCGATGCCACCATCCATTTTATACAGCACCCAGGCGGCACCTGGGTCGTGCAGCACGGCGCGGGTGCGATCGATCAGGTCGTTGAAGTCCACCAGCGCGCCGATCGATTTGCGATCCGCATAGGCCCGCATCACCGGAATCGCCAGGCGCACCAGCGCGTCCGAGATCGTTGCGACCTCCAGCGCCAGACAGGCGTCCTCGACCTCCAAGATACGCTCAGCTTCCTTGACGAAACTGTCCGCCAGCGCGGGCTGCTGGCCCAGCAGTTTTTCGTTTACGAACGTGGTGTCGCTGAAGCGCTCGCCATCCTTCTTGATGAAACTTCCATGCCACTCGTGCCATCGCTCCGCGCGCTGCGGATGCTCATGATCCAGCCACGCCAGGATGGCCTGGGCGCGTGCCGCGCATCTTGTCGATCCCCGTGCCGCGACGATCTCCGCCGCTGTTCGCAACGCGTCTTCATGCGGGCAGCCACAGGACGCTGCGATCACTGCCGCCCGATGCTCCGCGGTGATGCCAAGCGCGCGTCGCTGTGCCGCGGCGATCCGATCAGGACCCAGCGCAAGCAGACGTTGCGCGCGTTCGCGGTCCCCGCCGATCTGCTCGATCAGTTCACCAAGCTGCGCGAGATTCGCCTGCGGCGACAGCACGTCCAGGACATCCGGCGCGGCTTCGGCCAATACGTGTTCGCGTGCATCCGACCAGGCATTCGCGACCTCGGCGTCCTCGATCAGCTGGAAGTGCGGTGACAGTGCGGCCTCCAGCGGAAAGCGCCGCAGCAGCGACTGACAGAACGCATGGATGGTGCCGATCCGCATCCCGCCGGGAAGATCGAGCACCGTGGTGAACAGGTCGCGGGCCCGGCGCAGCACATCCGAATCGGGATAGACTTGCAGCCTCCGCAGTTCCGTCGCCAGCGCCGCATCGTCCATCCGCACCCAATCGCCGAGCTGCCGTTGCAATCTCAACGACATCTCCGCCGCCGCTGCCTTGGTGAAGGTCAGGCACTGGATGCGCTCCGGCGACACACCGTGCAGCATCAGCCGGAGCAGGCGATCGGTGAGCAGCTTGGTCTTGCCCGAGCCGGCGGAGGCCGCGACGAACGCCGAAACCTCCGGGTTCGAGGCGGCAAGCTGCGCCGCCGTCGCGGTGTCGCGTGGCGTGCCCGTCTCTGCGTTCATTCTTCGTCTCTCGCGGCGGCCCATTCGGCCACGCGCGCCAATTGCGCAAAGTCGCTGCGGACGGGTGCGAGGCCCGGATGCGGCTGTGCCAGATAGGGCGTATCCGGATCGTCAAAGAGCGCAATCAGTTCCCGTAGTCTGTCCGCTGCCAGCCGCACGACATCGGCCACGCGCGCTGCATCTCGCTTGAACAACGTAAACACTTCGCCGGGCTCGGCCCGGCCCGTCAGTTTCCAGTACGCGAGTTCGTCCACGGTACCGTGCACATCGGCGAATGCGCCAGCCTCGGCCATGGCTGCCTCCAGCGGAAGCTGCGGCGCCCGGCCGTCTTCGACCTCGCCCTGCTTGGGCACACGTCCGGTCTTGTAATCCAGGATGCTGATGGTTCCATCGTGCCGGCGCTCGATGCGGTCGGCGCGACCTCTCAGCACGAAATCCTTCGCCGGTTCCCACCGTCCCGACACCTCCGTCAGCAGCGCCTCCCACCCCCCATCCGCCCGTCGCTCCTGCTCGGTCGCAGCGACGAAGCCGGCGATCCGCTCCAGTCGGGGCGCCCACCACCGCATCAGTGCCGGACGCAGCCGTGCGGCGGCCAGAGCCGTCAGCATGGCCGTCCGCAGCCGATCTGCCGGATCGGCTGGCCAGCCGGCCGCAGCCTCCTGCAGGAAAATCTGCATGCCGTGATGCACCAGCTGTCCGTAATCCGCGGCGTCCGTATCCTCCTCGAGTTCATCGAGCGGCCGGAGTTTCAGCACATGGCGGGCGTGGATCGCATACGGATCGCGAATCCAGGTCTCGATCTCCGTAACGCTCAGCGTGCGCGGGCGCAGGCGTAGCGGCGGCCGGGGACGGGGCGGGGCCACCGGACACGGTGGTCCGGCCGGCTGGTCCAGTCCGCGCGCCCACTCAGCCGCCTCGTGCTGAGGCAGCGCCTGCTCGCCCAGCGCGGCATTGAGCCGCACGAGCCATCGCGCCGGCACGGCAGGCGCGCGGTCCCGCCGCTTCGGCGCCGACAGCACGACAGTGGACGCAGCGCAGGCGGCACCGACGAAGTCATGCGCAGCCTGGCCCACCAGACGTTCGGGCGGGGGAAGGCCGATGGCGTCCCGCATCGGCCGGGACAGCCACGGCCCCGGATCGGGCAGGGGAGGCCACACCCCTTCCACCAAGCCCCCCAGCACCATAATCTCGACGCTTTGGAGCCGCGCTTCCAGCAATCCCCAGATGAAGACGCGGGGATGCTCTGCGCCGCGCCGGCCCCGCAGCGCCCGGCGGGTGCGCACGACGACGCCCTGCAGCGCCGCATCGAGCAGCCCGGGAAGATGCTCGGGTGGCTGGGCTGGCACCGCGTCGAAGGCGCGCAAAACGCTGGTGAGGTGGGTCGCCAGCGCGTCCCCTTCCTCCATCGACCAGATCCGCGTGGCGCCGGGGTCGCGATCCGTCGCAGCCAGCAGTTCGGCGCTTTCGATCAGGGCGCCGAGCCAGGCGGCCGGGGATTCTTCGACCGCGGCAACCATGCGCAGCAGCGGCGCCAGCCGGCGTTCCAGCCGGGCGAGCAGATCGGCGGCTTCGGGCGATTGCCGATGAGCCTGAGCCAATGCTTGACGCAGCCCGTTGATCCCGCCCGCCGGACGCGGTCCGCGCAGGCAGACACGCTCCAACGCCCGCGCGGCCGCCCGGCAGGCAGGCGGATCGAGGCCCAGCGCCGCCATCGGGTGCTTCAGCAGCGCAAGCAACGGCACCGGTGCAAGCTCTGCGGCCACAGCCTGAGAGAGCAGGCGCAGGAACACCGCGGGCGGGGTTTCGCTGAGCGGTTCGCCCGCGCTGTCATCCGCAATCACGCCGAAGCGGGCGAGTGCCGCCGCGACCGCTCCGGCCAGCGCGCGGTCTGGCGTCACCAGTGCGGCGCGTGCCCCGGGCGTTTCCAGCGCATCGCGCAAAATCAACGCGATCGCGGTTGCCTCTTGCTGCTCGTCGTCCGCGCTCAGCGACCAGATCTGTTTTGGCCGCTCTGGCTCATTCAACGGGGCGAAGGCGCCGGTCGGGCGCAGGGCTTGGTGCAGGATCGCTGGGCGGGACGGCGGAACGGCGCTGTTCGTCACCAAGGGCCATGCCCGCACCTGCTCGCGCGTCACCTCGAGCATGCTCAGCAGATCGCGCATGCCGGCCTGAGGGTGCACAGAAGTCAGCGCGCGCCACGCCCCCGGATCCATGGCGGTGTCGAGACCCGGCAACAGCACCGCGCCGTGCGGCAGGTCGGCCACGACGCGCGCGAGATGCGTCAGGGCAGCGTAGGGGGCGGTGATGCCGGCCAGGAGCACGCGGTGGGTCGGCGGGTCGCGCTCCCACGCGGCAGCTTGGGCATGAAGCAGCGCCACCGCGCGCGCGCCCGGGTCCATGGCGGCCCGTTCCACCAACCACGCGGGCCACGCCTGGGTGACGATGCTGAGGAACTGCAGCGTTTTCTGCCAGTGCTCGGCGTAATCCGGGGCGGCGGCGCGGGGCAGGGCGTCTTTCAGCGTTATCTCGGCGCGTGCGGCCTCGTCCATCAGGTCCGCAAGTTCGGTGGCGAGCGGCCAGGCACCATCGGCGAAGCGTGGTGCGCCGCTGTCGCCGCGCATCGCCAGGATCAGGCGGGCGAGATGTGCGATCCGCTCCAGCGGATCGATGGCGGGTAGAAGCTCGAGCGTGCCTGCGAGCGCCAACGGTGTTTCGTCCAGCGCGCCGATGGCAACGATGCGCGGCAGAAGCAGCGCCCGGCCGTTCGAGACGCGGAGGAACGCTTCGGCGAGGGCGCGCGCGGCACGGCGGGTTGGAAGGAGGATGATGCCATCGGCGACGCGCATCGGGTCACTGCCCGCATCGGCCAGCCACTCCGCCGCGATGGCATCGAGGAATGGGATGTGCGGCGGGAGAGTAAAGAGGTTCATGCCGGTAACGCGCGAATCACTCACTTCCGCTCAGCGTCCGACCGCTTGTACCTCAATGGAGGCCACAATAAGCAAACGAAATCTTGGTCGAGAATAAATCGGCCACTGCCGATTCACGCGGCCGCTGACGATGGCGGCATCGTCTCATATGTACCGGTCGCGAGATCCACACGTAACGTGCGGACAATCGGCTCGGGCCTGACCTCACGCCCGTCCCGCACCAATCGGATCAGCCTGTGCTTCGCCAGCACTTGCAGAGATCGCGAGACATTCGGCTGCGCCCGTCCCGTCAGCGCCACCAAATCAGTGACACTCGCCGGCTGCTCACGCAGTATAACTCCCAGCAGATCAAGCGCGTCACGCGACAGGGCAGCGAGCAGGGGGGCCGCTGGCAGTGGCGAAGCCCGGCGCTCGCCACGGGCGACCCCCCGCATTTCCTCCCGCAACTCATTCAGCGGGGTCCGTGTCATCGTCGCCCTCCATCTCCAACTCGACGTCGTCCGCTTCAAATTCGAACGCTGCGCCTTCCTGCCGGCAGGCTTGCTCAACGGCAGCAAAGAAGTCGCAGATCAGTTCATCAGTGCCTCGAAAGTCATAGGGCACAAGTTCTCCGGTGCGCCGGAACCGATGCCGGTGGTCGTAAGCCTGTGCACGTGGGATGCCGTGCGCGTTTGTCGAAGCCCAAAAGTCGTGTCCCGTCCGCATCCTGCAACGTGAAGGCGTATTTGATGCCATGCGGTCGAACCGTTGTTGCCGTGACCTCGGCGACCCGGAACCGGATGGACCATCCGTTCACCAACCAATATCGCCGGTGGTCATAGTCCAGAAGGCGACGGATGGCCTCGTCAGACATTCCAGAATATATCAATGAATGATATACATTGCAAGGGTCGAATCTCCCCCAGGCACCCGGCGCCGCCTCTCATCACGAGCCCTGAGACCGGACCGCCCCACCCCTCGCCACCAGCGCCTCCACCTCCGCCGCGCTCAGCCCCGCCTCCCGCAGCACCGCCGCCGTATCCGCACCCAGCGGCCGTGCCGGAGGACCTAGCGCCGCCGCTTCCCCATCCCACAACACCGTCGGCCGGATTGACCGGATCGGCCCCTCCTGCGGATGTGCCTCCTCCACCACCAGCCCGACCGCCCGCAGATGCCGATCGTCGGTCAGAAGTCTCCAACGTGTGGCAGATCGCCGCCGGCACATCCGCCGCCTCGAACAATGCCAGCCACGCCGCCGTCGTCCGCACCAACAGCGCCTCCCGCCGCAGTGCGAACCAGTCCGAAGCGTGTCGGAACCGGTCCGCCACCGACCCGAACCGCGCGTCCGCCAGCAACTCCGCCCGCCCGATCGCGGTCAGGAACCCGCGTACCTGCGCATCGGTGTTGGCAGTGACCGTCATCCATCCATCCGCCGTCTTCAGCGCCTGGTTATTCGGATCCAGCACCCGCGCGTCGCCAGCCCGCCCGCGCGGTGGGACGAACGCTGCCGGCCCGAGATTCTCCTGCAGCACGAAGGCCGCCGTCGTCTCGTGCATCGGCACCTCGATGGCGCAGCCTTCGCCGGTCCGTTCGCGACGGAACAGAGCCGCAACGATGGCGCCTGCCGTGATCTCCCCTGTCACGTGATCGCACAGCAGCAAAGGCGCGAAACGCGGCGTGCCGTCGCGCCGTTCGGACAATCCCGCCACCCCCGAAACCGATTGGATAACCGTGTCATACGCGGGCTTGCCGCGATACGGACCGCCGGGTCCGAAGCCGCTGATCGTGCAATGGATCAAGCGCGGCCGGGACGCCCGCGTGCTGTCCGCATCCAGTCCCAGCCGCGCCAGTGCGTCGGGCCGCATGTTGGAAACGAACACGTCGCAGCCATCCAGCACGCGCAGCAGCGCCTCCCGCGCTGCCTGCTGCTTCAGATCAAGGCAGATCGCCCGCTTCTTGCGATTGAAGTGCAGGTACTTGCCGGAATGCTGGCCGGACGGCGAAGGCCCGCCCAAGCTGCGCAGCACGTCCCCGCCGGGCGCCTCTAGCTTGATGACCTCCGCGCCGTAATCAGCGAGCCGCAGCGTGCAGGATGGGCCCACCACCACGGACGTGAGGTCCAGGATGCGAATCCCCTCCAGTGCCGATCCCATGCAATCCCGCCCTCGATTCTTGTTTCGCGCGCAGCCGCCACACCAAACCTGCGCGCGGCATAACCAGCTTCCGGCGGAACCTAGTGGTCCGATCCCGACGCTCGAGTCCCTCAAGCGTCGGGTGAATCGGCCCACCAAATAAAGCCTAGGGGATGGAACCTGACGGCTCTTTCCGTCAGATTCCATCCACTAGCTATGCCCGTTTCCTGGCTATGCCCGTTTCCTGGCGGCGAAGACGATTGCCCCTGGGCCGATGATTCCACAACCCGGCACGAACAGCCGATGCAGCCGAACAGCGAAGCCGATCGCGCGAAGGCGCTCGAGCATCTCGTAGCCGAAGATGCGCCAGACCAGCGTGCCGTCCTGCGGCCGGATCGGATCTTCGTGATACAGCGCGGGCGCCAGCAGAACGGGACGGCCGCCGCGCAAGACAGCGCGTACGTCATCCGCCTCCGCTTCATGGAACGGCACGGTGAAGACGTGCCATCCGCCGGGCCGCAGCACACGGTAGATCTCTCGGTGCGCCGCATAGGCGTCCGGCACATGCTCCAGCACGTCGCTGCTCAGCATGATGTCGATCGACGCATCGGCGAAGCTGAGCGCCTGCAGATCCTCATGCCGCGTGCCGTTGACCGTCGAGCCGCCCTCATGCTCCGGCCCCCAATATTCCGTCGCGATATAGGCGGGGTGCGACGACAGGACCGCGTGAACCGGACCATTGGCCTCCGTATTCACGATGAGCATGCCGGCTGGCGGGATCAGTGCACCGGCGCCGGGCACGCCCAAAATCTGGCGCAGGACGAATCCGATCTGACGCTGACGGTTGGTTGCCCCGCAACCGCCGCAGCGCCCGGCCTCCCTCGGGTTGTCGCCGAAGGCGCCGAACTGCACGGCGGCGCCACAGACAGGGCAGGTGCCCTCCAGCGGGTCGCCCGCTATCACCGCACGCTCCAGCCGCGCTGCGGCCGGCAACCGGTGCCGCAGCCGATCCATCGCGCGCCACGCCCGCGGCGGCACCCAGTTGCCTGGCCACACGCTTCGTGCTTTGCCCAGCGCAGAAAATTCCGACGGGAGAAGCGGCATGACCGACTATCCGGCCAGCACGGTGAATGAACTCTTAGCGCAGACCGCGGCCGGCGCTCCCGCCATCGGTGCCCCCGGCCGGCCCTGGATGACCCATGCGGGGCTGCGTGCGCAGATGCAGCAGACGGTCGATGCGCTGAACGCAATCGGTATCGGCCGCAACGATCGCGTGGCCATCGTGCTGCCGAACGGGCCGGAGATGGCCTGCGCCTTCATCGCCATCGCCGCAGGCGCCACCACCGCGCCGCTCAACCCGGCATACCGGACCGAGGAATTCGCGTTCTATCTGGCCGACCTGAACGCCAAGGCGCTGGTGATCGGGGAGGGGATGGAAAGCCCCGCCCGCGCGGTGGCCGAAGCGACGAACATTCCCATCGTAGAGCTGATCGCGGGCGATGGCGCAGCCGGCACTTTCACCCTGCGCGCGCCGGATAGCATGCGCGGCGCGCCGTCGCGAACGGGTCTCGCGGAGGCCGACGATGTGGCGCTAGTCCTGCACACCTCGGGCACCACCTCCCGCCCCAAGATCGTGCCGCTGCGGCATGTGAACATCATCGCCTCCGCCACGCATATCCGCAACACGCTGCGTCTGACGGCGGATGATGTCTGCCTCAACATCATGCCGCTGTTTCACATCCACGGCTTGATCGCGGCGACGCTTTCCAGTCTCGGTGCCGGCGCCTCGGTGTTCTGCTCGTCAGGCTTCAATGCGTTCCGCTTCTTCACCTGGTTCCAGGAAGCGAACCCCACCTGGTGGACCGCCGTCCCTACCATGCACCAGACCATTCTCGGCCTCGCCGGGCGGCACGAAGAGACCATCCGCAAGGGTCGCCTCCGCTTCATTCGTTCCTCTTCCTCCTCCCTGCCGCCGCAGGTGATGGAGGAGATGGAGCGTGTGTTCGGCGTTCCCGTCATCGAGTTCTACGGCATGACGGAGGCCGCGCATCAGATGACCTCCAACCCGCTGCCGCCCGCAAAGCGCTACCCGGGCTCGGTCGGCATCGCCGCCGGCCCCGACGTTCGCACCATGGATGAGGACGGCAATCTCCTGGCGCCCGGCGAACTGGGTGAGATCGTCATCCGCGGCCGCGACGTCACCGCCGGCTATGAGAACAACCCGGAGGCCAACGCGAAGGCCTTCACCAATGGCTGGTTCCGCACCGGCGACCAGGGCATCATCGATCAGGATGGTTATCTCCGCCTCACCGGCCGTTTGAAGGAACTGATCAATCGCGGTGGCGAAAAGATCAGCCCGATCGAAGTGGACGTCGTGCTGATGGACCATCCGGCGGTGGAGCAGTGCCTGACTTTCGCGATGCCCCATCCGATGCTGGGCGAGGAAGTCGCTGCCGCCATCGTGCTGCGGGAGGGTCTCGAAGCCGCCGAACACGAGCTGCGTGACTTCGTCGCGGGTCGCCTCGCGCAGTTCAAGGTGCCGCGCAAAATCATCTTTCTCGAGGAAATCCCCAAAGGCGCGACAGGCAAGCTGCAGCGTATCGGCCTGGCGGAGAAGCTCGGCCTGACGGGATAAAGACGCCGGATGAAGATCGCGATCTTCGGCGCCGGCGCGATCGGCGGGTTCCTGGGTGCGAAACTCGCTGCCGCCGGCGCGGACGTGACCTTCATCGCGCGCGGGCCGCATCTGGCGGCGATGCAATCCAACGGCGTGCGGCTCATCAGCGGCGGCGAAAGCATCACAGTGCATCCGCGCTGTGTCGCTGACGCGGCCCAGGCGGGCGCGCAGGACTACGTCGTCGTCACGCTGAAGGCGCATTCGCTCCCCGCCGCCGCGCCGCACATTGCGCAGATGATGGGACCGGACAGCGCGCTCGTAACCGGGGTGAACGGCGTGCCGTACTGGTATTTCTACGGCATTGCCTCCCCCTTCCGCGACCGCCCCGTCGAAAGCGTCGATCCGGGCGGCCGGCTGTGGTCGATCCTTCCCCCGCGCCAAGCGATCGGCTGCGTCGTCTATCCCGCGGCCGAGGTCACCGAACCCGGCGTCATCACCCACACATACGGCGATCGCTTCAGCCTCGGTGAACCCGACGGCACCCGCTCGCCCCGTGCCGAGGCTCTTTCAAAACGTCTGATCAGCGCCGGCCTGAAAGCGCCCGTCCGTCCGCGCATCCGCGACGAGATTTGGGTGAAGCTCTGGGGGAACTGCGCCTTCAATCCGATCTCCGCGCTGACCATGACCACGCTCGATCGCATCACCGGCGATCCGGAACTGCGAACGCTGTGCCGCGGCATGATGCTGGAGGCGAAGGGCGTGGCCGAAGCGTTGGGCATCCGCTTTGCCATCGACGTGGAGAAACGCATCGACGGCGCCGCCGAAGTCGGCGAGCACAAGACATCCATGCTGCAGGATCTGGAGCGCCGGCGCCCCATGGAGATCGACGCGTTGTTGGGTGCGGTAGTCGAACTCGGTCGCTTGGTGGAGCGCCCCATGCCGCTCTGCCAATCGGTGCTCGCGCTGGTACGCGAACGCGCTCGCCGCGCCGGCTGTTACCCCTCGGAGCCCCAACCATGATTTCAGTGGCAGTTCTCGGCGCAGGACGCATTGGCCAAATCCACGCTCGCAATGTCGCCGCTCATCCCGACGCGCGCTTGGCTGGTGTGATGGATGTGGCCTCTGCCGCTGCTCAGGGCCTCGCACAATCGCTCGGTTCGCAGCCCATTTCGCTCGATCAGGCCTTCGCCGCCGACGCACTCATGATCTGCACGCCTACTCCGACCCACGCTGACTTGATCGAGCGTGCCGCGGCGTCCGGCAAGGCCGTGTTCTGTGAAAAACCAATCGACCTGGATGCATCCCGCGTGCGCGCGTGCCTGCAAACCGCAAACAAGGCCGGCATCCCCCTCATGATCGGGTTCAATCGCCGCTTCGATCCCAGCTTCCGCACGCTGCACGATCGTCTCCGTGCCGGCGAAATTGGCCGGCTGGAAACGCTGACCATCATCAGCCGCGATCCGCAGCCGCCTCCGCCATCCTACGTTGCCAGCAGCGGCGGCCTGTTTCGCGACATGATGATCCACGACTTCGACATGGCCCGTTTTCTGCTCGGCGAAGACCCGACCGAGGTCTACGCCATCGGCTCCGTCCTGGTGGACAAGGCGATCGGCGACGCCGGGGATGTCGATACCGCCGCGGTTCTGCTTCGCACCGCCAGCGGCGCCATCGCGCAAATCACCAATTCCCGTCGCGCCACGTACGGCTATGACCAACGCATTGAAGCCCACGGTGCGACCGGGATGCTGCGCGCCGGCAACATGACCGCGACGACGGTGGAATTCGCCTCCGCCGGCGGTTTTGTCACCGATCCCGCGCTTCCCTTCTTCCTGGAACGCTATGGCGCCGCCTACCGCGCCGAACTCGACGCCTTCCTGCATGCGATCCAGACCGCCGCCGCCCCTTCGCCAACCGGGCGCGATGGACTTGCGGCCCTCCTGCTCGCAGATGCGGCGACCGAGTTCAGCGCGGACGGGACGACCGGTCAGGCCGGCTGAGGCCTGATCACCAGCTTCGCTTCCATCAGGGTGCCGAGCCTCAGAACCGAAAGGGTGCACGGGCGGCCCAGACTTCGGCCCAAGGAAGGAACGCAACGCACCGTGGCCGTGCATGCTGATTCCATCGATCGCCAGAACGATATCGCCGTGCCGCAGCCCGGCGTCGTCAGCGGGCCCGCCGGGGCTGACGCTGACCACCAGCCGGCCGGTTTCTTGTCCCGTCAGTGCGGCGTCTGACGAGGACAGTGTAACCGGCTGAAAGGACGCACCGATCCAGCCCCGGCTTGCGAGACGCGTATGTCCTTCTCGCAAGTGCGCGAGCGTGGCGTAAGACACGAGTGACGGCTCCCCTGAGGCGGTGGAGACACAAAGGCCCACGACATGGCCAGTTTCGTTCACAACCATGCCGCCCTCAGGCAGATATCCCGGCGGCGAATCGAGTCGCAACAACGGATCGAGGACAGTAGTGAGTTGGCCCGTTGGTGTGGCGCCGCGGTCGATCACCAAAAGCACTGTACCGGGCTCCGGCGGCGCGCTGGGGAGCAGGTCGGACGGGGGGCCGAGACCGGCAAGGCGCAGAATGGCGACGCCCGTGGCCGGATCCCGCGCAGAAATCTGCGCGGCAAACACCTCAGACCCCGAAATCATGGCGGTGAAGCTGGGCGCATCCGGCAGCGGAGCGGACGAGGTCAGGACGAGGTCTGGTTGCCAATAGAGCCCGTTCAACCATGCCCCGGAGGGAAGGCGAACGCCAGCAGCCCAGGGCAGGGCGCGTGCGATCGCTGCCTCGATGGACTGTGACCAGATCGGCGCGCCCGAATGACTGTCGGAATCCATATGGAGTTGTAATGTGAAGGGCGCCGGTGCCGGAACCCCCTAAATCGTGAGTCCACTCTCACGCTGGAGGAAGGATGCAGGACCCTCGGATTGCCTTGATCGTCGGAGCCGGCTCGGGCCTCTCCGCAGCGCTGGCACGCCGCTTCGCGCATGAAAACCTGCAGGTCGCCCTGGCCTCGCGTAATCCCGATAGGCTGACAGCCCTGTGCAATGAGACCGGAGCCGCGTCCTTTGCATGCGAAGCTTCGGAGCCGGAGGAGGTTGCGGGCCTGTTCGATGCCGTGGTCGCCTCGCTCGGTGAACCGGACGTTGTGGTTTACAACGCCTCGGCACGGGCGCGCGGGCCGATCACAACGTTGGTGCCGGAGGAGGTGGCGCAGGCCATCGCCGTCAGCGCTTTTGGCGGGTTCCTTGTCGGTCAGCAGGCGGCGCGCCTGATGGTGCCGAAGCAATCCGGCGCGATCCTGTTCACCGGTGCTTCCGCCTCGGTGAAGGGCTATTCGAAGTCCAGCGCCTTTGCGATGGGCAAGTTCGCGCTGCGTGGCCTGGCGCAGAGCATGGCGCGCGAACTCGCCCCGCACGGCGTGCACGTCGCGCATTTCGTCATCGACGGAGCCATCCGTTCGGCGGAGCGGCGCGAGTCGCCTGATTCGCCCGACAGCATGCTCGATCCGGATGCGATCGCGGCCGCGTATTGGCAGGTGCTTCGTCAGCCGCGCAGCGCCTGGACCTGGGAGATGGAACTTCGCCCGTGGGTCGAGCCGTTCTGATGCGCTGGCTGATCGGGTGCGCGCTGGTTTTGACGTTGGCGGCACAGGCTCGGGCGGCCGATCTGCTGCTCTACACCTCGCAGCCGCCGCATGATGCGGAGCTGTTGATCGCCGCCTTCGAGAAGGCAAATCTGAACATCCACGCTCACTTCGTGCGCGACGGAACGACCCAGCTCATGAGCCGCTTGCAGGCCGAGTTTACCGCCGGCGCCCCTCGGCCGGATGTGCTGCTGATCGCGGATGCCATGTCGATGCAGGCGCTGAAGGAACAGAACCGGCTGATGGCGGACCCGGATGCGGATGTCAGCGGATTGCCGGCGGATGCCTACGATCCCGATCGGACATACTTCGGCACGAAGCTGATTACGACGGGGATCATGGTCCACACCGGTGCCCCACCCGTCACCTCCTGGCAGGACCTGCTCTCACCCACCGCGCACAACCAGGTGGTGCTGCCCAGTCCGCTTTATAGCGGCGCGGCGATGATCTTCGCCGGCACGATGGGCGAAGCGTATATGCGCGGCTTGGCGAAGAACGGCGCGGTGCCGGTCGCCGGCAACGGGCAGGTCCTGACCGAGGTGGCGGGCGGTCAGCGTCGTTACGGCATCGGCGTCGATTTCATGGCGTTGAATGCAAAGAAGCAGGGCTCGCCGGTGGATTTTGTCTTTCCCAAGGACGGTGTGACCGCCGTCACCGAGCCTGTTGCGATCCTGCGCACAGCGCATGACATCTCGGCCGCAAAGGCCTTTGTGGCGTTCATGATTTCCGAGGCCGGGCAGCGATTCGAGGCCTCGCAGGGATATCTGCCGATCCGTGCGTCCGTCCCGGCACCGCCGGGCTTTCCGCCGCGCGATCAGATCCATCTGATGCACACGGACGTGCCGACGTTGGTAAAGGATCAGGCGAAAGTGCGATCAGCGTTTATCGACGCGTTTGGGGGATAGCCTACCCTACACCCGCTCGCTCAGCGCGATCGCCACGCGACACCCAACCGTAATCGCTGCCTTCAACAGCCGATAGCCAGGCGTTTGCTCAGCCCCATGCTCCAGACCGATATCGCGATGCTCCAGTTCCTCGGCGCGGAACGTCTCGATCGTGTCCCGCAACTCGGCCTCTGTCTCGTCCAGCACATCAGCCTGCGCCGAGTAGTGGCGGTCGATCGCCTCCTCGACCGCGACGGTGCAGGCCATGGCGGCGCGCGGCCCCAAGGTGGCTGTTGCCGCCCCCAGCGCGAATCCAGCGACATGCCAGAACGGCATCAGCGCGGTGGGACGCACGCGGCGGCGGATCAGAAGCTCCTGAAACCGTTCAAGGTGGTGCTGTTCCTGATTGGCCATGTGACGCAGTACGCCCTCCTGCGGCGTGCCGCTCAACACGGCGAGTTGGCCGGCATAAATTCGGGCCGCACCATACTCGCCCGCATGATCCACCCGAATCATCCGGGCAATCTCATGCTCGCGCGGCAGATCGCCGGGCAGTTTCATCGATGCCTCCGAGGTCTTCGGCTGAGGTAGGTGGCGAGACCGACCGCCAGCACCAAGGCGTAGATCAGATTCATCGCCGCCATCGACAGCGGCAGGCCCGGAATCAGGAATGTCGGGGAATCGCACGGCTTCGACGGTCGCAGCGGCATGGATGACAGCATTTGCGACAGATTTCCCGTCGAAAGTGTCGGCGCGGCGCACTCCGGCAGCGGACTGGGCCAGAACCCCTGCTCCACACCGACGTGCAGGCCGCCCAGCGCGGCCGCGGCGAGGAAGGTCAGTACCGCGAGCCAGAGTGCAGCCCGCGCCATCGGCACGGGCAGCACCGACGCTGCCAGTCCCAGCACGATCGCCACGCGGTATGGCCAACGCTCGAGCAGGCAGAGCGCGCACGGCACCAATCCGCCCCAGTACCGTGAAGCAAGCGCTACCGCGAGCGCCAATCCGGCAGCCAGCGCAGTCAGCAAGCCGGCGACGTGCGGATGAGATCGCCTCATGCGTCCTGATATGCTTGGGGTGTCGCGATGACGCAACCGGGCCGCCGGATTTCGTTTCGCGCCGGGCGGGGTTAAGCTGCCATTCGGGATCAGGACGGGATCGCGCACCGCCGAAGGTGGAAGCGCGTGAATGCCACCCTTCGAACAACGAGAGGAAGCAAAATGCGCCGCATTCTCTGGGGCCGCAGCACGTCCAGCAACGTCATGAAGGTGATCTGGACGCTGGAGGAACTGAAGCAGCCGTACGAGCGGATCGACGTGGGCGGACCGTTCGGCAAGACCGACACGGCCGAATATCGCGCCATGAACCCCACCGGACTGGTCCCGACCTTGCAGGAAGACCAGTTCACCATGTGGGAGAGCAACGCGATCATGCGCCATTTATGCAGCGCGCATGTCGAGCACACCACGCTATGGCCACAGGATCCGCATGCGCGTGCGAAAGTCGATCAGTGGCTTGACGCGCAGCAGACGGTGATGAACCGGCCCCAGGGCGTAATCTTCATCAACATGGTTCGCACCAAGCCTGAAAACCGGGATCACGCTGCCATTGCACAGGCAGTCAAGGATGCAGGCAAAGCCTACGGCATGATCGGCGCGGAGCTCGGCAAGCACCACTACATTGCCGGCAGCCACCTGACGCTCGCAGATATCGCCTGGGGCATCCACGTCCACCGCTGGTTCACGATGGATTTCGACCGGCCCGAGATTCCCAATCTTCGCGCCTGGTACGACCGGCTTCTGACCCGCCCGATTTACAAGGAGCACGTCGCGCGTCCGCTGGTGTGATGGCGCTGAATGCTGTGCGCAAGCGGAACGGGGTGTTGGGGATCAGCTTACTGGTTGCTTGCCTGCAGGGGGTAGAAGGGCTGCCATCCGCCACCGAGCGCCTTGTAGAGCGCCACCAGATTGGTAGAAACCGTGGATGTGCTCGTCGCCAGTTGCTGTTGCGTCGATAACACCTGCTGCTCTGCCGTCAGCACGGACAGGAAGTCTGCAACGCCCTCCTGGTAGCGCGCCTGTGCGAGTGAAAGCGCACGCTCGTTCTGTGCGACGGCGCGGATCAGCTCGGCGCGGCGCTGCTGCTCGCGTTCATAGGCTGTCAGCGCATTGTCCACGTCGTGCCAGGCTTGCAGCACGGTGTGTGTGTAATTAATCGCCGCTTCCTGCTCCTGCGCCTTGCGCAGATCCAGCGTGTAGCGCAACTGGCCGCCCTGAAAGATGGGCAGGGTGATGTTGGGACCGGCGCCGTACTGGCGCGCATCCCAGCTCCACAGCTTGCCGAAATTCAGCGACTGGAAGCCAAAGCTCGCCGATAGCGTAACCTGCGGATAGAACGCCGCCACGGCCACACCAACAGTGGCGGTCGCAGCGTGAAGCTGCGCTTCGGCCTCGCGGATGTCCGGCCGTCGGCGGGCAAGCTCAGACGGAAATCCAACCGGCACCTCGGGCGGCACCGGCGGTATCGGCTCCGGCGTGGCAAGTTCCGTCTCAAGCGCGCGCGGTGGCATCCCCAACAGCAAACTCAGTGCATTGATGTCTTCCTGCTCGTGCTGTTGCAGCGAGGGAATCTGTGCGGCTGTCGTGCTGACTTGGGCGGAAGCATTTGCTACGTCCAGATCCGTGGTGACTCCGGCGGCGGCACGCTGCTGAGTCAGGTTCAGGCCCTGCTGCGAGGTGCGAACGTTTTCGCGCGCGATGCGCAACTGCTCCTGCGTGCCGCGCAGATCGATATAGTCGCGCGCAACTTCGGCGAGGGCAGAGAGCAGAGCGGCACGACGCGCATCCTCGGAGGCTTCGAGGGTGGCACGGGACGATTCGATAGAACGCCGCACCTGGCCCCAGAGATCAGGTTCCCACGATGCATCGAATCCGGTACTGGAAGACGTCGAAAGCCGGTATGTTCGTCTTTGGTATGATGCCGCCCGTGCTGTTGCCGTATGCCCCGTTCGCCTGATTCGCGGTGTTGCTTTGTTGGCTGGCGGCCACGCCGAATATACCGTTGTTGCTGGGCTTTTCACGCTCATAGGAGGTATTGCCGTTCACGAACGGATACTGGTTGGCTGCTGTAATGCCAAGTTGGGCACGGGATTCGGCGATACGGATACCCGCCGTCTGCACGTCCAGATTGTCGCTCGCCACCTGGCGTTCCAGGCTGGTCAGTTTCGGATCGTTGAAGATGCTCCACCAGTCGGGATTGATTGGCCGGGCCACCGGTTCGCTCACCACCACCGCTTCCTTCGGCCGGTCGGAGAACCAGGAGGCTGGATTTGCCCAGTGCGGTGCCGCGAAATTCGGGCCCACCGTGCAGCCGCCCAGAGCCACGGCGCTCACAAGCGCAGCAAGTTGTTTCACGCGCGGCTACCCGTTGCCCTGGTGGTACTGAAAGAATTGTGGGTTGATGAACCGGAACAGGCCCTGATCGAACTTTCCACCCAGTTCGATGTTGGACAAGGTGACCGTGGTCCGCTGGCCGGTGGCGTCGGTTACCGTCCATTGCCGGAGCGTCAGCGGGTCGGGCGTGAACACCAGCGTCAGGCTACCGTCCGTCGGATGCGCGTTCCACACCAGCGTCGTCATGACTTCGCCGGGCAGGTTGCGCAGGTCCGTGACCGTCACGTCGCCGCCGGTGAGCTTGACATTGTCGGCAAGCAGAATGCCGAGCGGCGTGGCGCCAAGCGGGATATTGGAGGTCTGGTTGAGCGACGCGTCATGGAACACGAACAGGCCGTGGCCGGCCACCAGCAATAGAGGGCTGGGGGGATCGTATTGGAATCGCATTCGGCCGGGCCGGTCCAGCCACGTGGTGCCCTGGCTGATGGCGCCGTTCGGGGCGACCTGCACGAAGTGCGCCTTCAGGGTCGTGATGCCGTTGAGATACTGCTGGATTTGGGCGATTTCTGTGCTGTTCCCGACCGGTGCCGCGGCAAGCAGCGACAGCAGCGGCAGGATCAGAAAAAGGCGGCGAAGCATGCGCCGGATGTGGCACCAGACTGAACGGTTTGCAAATCCCAGGTGAGGCGATAGTCAGGCAATGGTGAGGATCGATCGCGTTGTCACGCGCGGCGGCGATGGCGGGCAAACGTCCCTGGGTGACGGCTCGCGCGTGCCCAAGCATGGGGCGCGCGCCTGCGCCATCGGCGAGGTGGATGAGGCGAACGCCGCGGTCGGCTGGCTCGGCGTAGCCGCTCCCGATCATGCTTCGCTGCTGCGGAGCATCCAGAATGCGCTGTTCGACCTTGGCGCCGATCTCTGCGTGCCGGGCACAGAAGGCGATCGGCTCCGCCTGACTGACGCCCCAGTGGTATGGTTGGAACGTGCGATCGCGACCATGAACGCGAAGCTGCCTCCGCTGCGGAGCTTCGTGCTGCCCGGAGGGACCGAGGCTGCGGCACGCGCTCACCTCGCACGAACCGTGGTGCGGCGGGCGGAACGGGCTGTTGTGAGGATCGCCGCGGAGGAGGCAATCAATCCTGCGCTGGTGCGCTATCTGAATCGCCTGTCGGATCTGCTGTTCGTGCTTGCGCGCGTACTGAACAGCGACGGGGCGGCCGATATGCTGTGGCGCCCCGGCGCCGCTCCAGCGGAACACGGAGTGTCAGATCACGTGGAAGAGGTACAGCACAATAATGATAGGGATGGGGATTCCCAAAACCCATAGCAGGATGCCGCGCATGACGCTTCCCTTCTGTTACGCGGCTGACAAACATCGTATCATTCCGTGGGTTCGCTCAATTCCCCGTGTCAGCTTCGCGCAGGAGCGAGATCGCGCGAGGCGGTCACGTCGGAGCGCGTGAATCTCGCTCTGAAACTGTTCGAGAGCGAGATCGCGCGAGGCGGTCACGTCGGAGCGCGTGAATCTCGCTCTGAAACTGTTCGAGAGCGAGATCGCGCGAGGCGGTCACGTCGGAGCGCGTGAATCTCGCTCTGAAACTGTTCGAGAGCGAGATCGCGCGAGGCGGTCACGTCGGAGCGCGTGAATCTCGCTCTGAAACTGTTCGAGAGCGAGATCGCGCGAGGCGGTCACGTCGGAGCGCGTGAATCTCGCTCTGAAACTGTTCGAGAGCGAGATCGCGCGAGGCGGTCACGTCGGAGCGCGTGAATCTCGCTCTGAAACTGTTCGAGAGCGAGATCGCGCGAGGCGGTCACGTCGGAGCGCGTGATCTCGCTCTGCAGACGCCTTAACCCTGGGAGAGCGCCTCAGTCTTTCTCTGCAGCGTGGCAAGCAGTGCCGGCGCCCCGCCGGACGCGAGAAGCGCCGTCCAGTCTGATCGCTGAACCGCGACGCGGCTGATCGTGCCGTCGGCCAGGACGTCGATCGCCTTCCATGAGCCGTCGGGCATGCGATGCATCACGTAATCCAGCCTATGCGGCTCTCCTGAACGGGGCTTGATTTCCGTCGATACCACTTGCTCTCCGGTCGCAAGCTGCCGCGGGTTGGGCAGAACCTCGAAGGTCTGTCCGTCGTAATCGTCGAAATTGTCGACGTAGGAGGCGATGGTGTAGTCCCGGAACGCCGCCAGCAACTGCTGCTGCTGTTGCGCCGACATGCTGGACCAGTTCAGACCGACCGAGATACGCAGAATGAACGGAATATCGAGCGCCCTGTCCACCGCCGGGGCGACCGCGGCGTAGCGCTGCCTGAAGGACGCTTGCCGCCCCTCCTTCATGATGGTCAGCAACGCCTCGTCCAACCCCTCGATCGGGGCCGTCACGGGGTTCGCGCTCGCTTGAGCGTGAGCGCTCTGAACCAGAGCCGGGCCGAACCCTTCAGTCGCCGGAGCGGCGGCCAGGGCGACCAGAGCGCAGGCAAGGACCGCTGTTTGGCGAGCGAAGCGTGGCAGGCGCATATCTCCCCCTTGTCGGATCAGGGATATCTAGGGAAGTAATGAACTCTATCGAGGGGTTCCGGTGGTCCCTTGGCTCTTGGTAACGTGAAGACGGTAGCCGGGCACCAGTGTCCGTCCGGCGCACCTGGTCTCCTACCTTGAACAGACTGATCCGTTCCAGACCGGCGGGAGAACTCGGGGTGGCTGTCGAATCACTGCTGCTTCGCGTGGCCGACCATTGTGCTGGCGCTTTGGGCTTGCTGTCGCGCCCTTTTTCCGTCGAGCGTCTGATTGCCGCCGCCGAGCGGCAGACCGGCTTTCGGGCGCCAGATGAAGCCCTGCGTGAGCCGCTGAGACGGCTGCTGGAGAGCTTTATTGAAGAAGCTGACCTGAGTTGCGTCGGGCGCGCGGCTGTGCGCTGGGACACGCTGCGCTTTCTGGGCAACGGGTTGCGGCTGCGTGCTGCTGAGCAGCAACATCCGTCCATCCGCTCGGAACCGATCGACCGGCCGATCTTCATCACTGGCCTACCGCGCAGCGGCACGACGTTCCTCCATCGGCTCATGCTGGAGGATGCGCAGAACCGGGCGCCTCTGGTGTGGGAGACCATCTATCCTATTGCCGGGGCCGACGCCGATAGCAAGCGCGCGCAGGTCAACCGCCAGCTGCGGACCTTTGAGCGCCTCGCACCCGAGTTCCGCGGGCTGCACCCGTTATCGGCCGATTCGCCGCAAGAGTGTTCGGAAATCAGCGCCCACGTGTTCCGCAGCTATCGGTTCGACAGCACCTTCCACGTGCCGTCCTACCGCCGCTGGTTGGATGCCGAAGGCTCACAAGAGGGTTACCTGTTCGAGCGGCGGTTCCTGCAGCATCTTCAGCGGGCAGCCGGGCCGCGCCGCTGGGCGCTGAAATGTCCCGACCACCTGTTCGCCCTGCGCGACCTGCGCGTGGCCTTTCCTGATGCACGAATCGTCTTCGTTCATCGTGACCCGGTGAAGGTGCTGCTTTCGCTCTGCAAACTGACGGAAGTGCTGCGACGCCCCTTCTCGCGCGCCGTGGACCGGATTGCCATCGGCCGACAGGAGAGTGCGCGCTGGCTGGCAGGGACCGAACGCATGATCCGGGCCTGCCGGGCGCCGGACTTTGCCGAGCCGATTTGTCACGTGTTCTATACCGATCTGGTGGCGGATCCGCTGGCGACGCTGGCGAAGGTGTACGATCACTTCCATCTCGATCTCGATGACCGGACGGCCGGCCGTATCGCCCGTGCGGTGGAGGATCATCCGAACGGAGGCTATGGGCGGCATCAGTACCGGTTCGAGGATCACGGGCTGAACGCCGAAGCGGAGCGGGAGAAGTTTCAACCGTACATCGATTTCTTCGATATCGGCGACGAGCGGAACAGGGAGCGAGCGGTCGCCGGGGCCGTCTAGCTAGTACACGACCACCGTCCTGATCGACTCGCCTCGGGCCATGAGGTCGAAGCCCTCGTTGATCCGCTCCAGCGGCAAGGTGTGTGTGATCAGGTCGTCGATGTTGATCTTGCCTTCCATGTACCAGTCGACGATCCCCGGCACGTCTGTACGGCCGCGAGCGCCGCCGAAGGCGGTGCCCTGCCAGACCCGGCCGGTGACCAGTTGGAATGGCCGAGTGCGAATCTCCTGCCCGGCGCCGGCCACGCCGATGATCGTGCTCTTGCCCCAACCACGGTGGGCGCATTCCAGCGCCTGGCGCATCAGGTTCACGTTGCCGACGCACTCAAACGAGTGGTCGGCGCCGCCCTTCGTCAGCTCCACCAAATAGGCAACCAGATCGCCCTCAACCTCTTTCGGGTTGACGAAATGCGTCATGCCGAATTTGCGCGCCAGCGCTTCGCGCCGCGGATTGAGGTCGACGCCCACGATCATATCGGCGCCGGCGATCCGCGCACCTTGAACCACGTTCAGGCCGATGCCACCCAGGCCGAACACCACGACATTGTCGCCGGGCTGAACCTTGGCGGTGAAGATGACGGCGCCCACCCCGGTCGTAACACCGCAGCCGATGTAGCAGATCTTATCGAAGGGCGCGTCTTCACGGACCTTGGCCAGCGCGATCTCCGGCAGCACCGTGTAGTTCGCGAAGCTCGAGCAACCCATGTAATGCAGGATCGGCTTGCCCTTATACGAAAAACGGCTGGTGCCGTCCGGCATCAACCCCTTCCCTTGAGTGGCGCGGATCTTTACGCACAAATTAGTCTTGCGGCTGAGGCAGTATTCGCATTCGCGGCACTCCGGTGTGTAAAGCGGAATGACGTGATCGCCCTTCTTCAGGCTGCGCACGCCCGGTCCCACGTCCACGACCACGCCCGCGCCTTCATGACCCAGGATGACCGGGAATGCGCCCTCCGGGTCTTCGCCGCTGAGTGTGAACTTGTCAGTGTGGCAGATGCCGGTGGCCTTGATCTCCACCAGCACCTCGCCCTCCTTCGGGCCTTCGAGTTGCACGGTTTCGATCTGCAGGGGTTTGCCGGCCTCGAACGCGACCGCGGCGCGCACGTCCATCGTGACTCTTTCCTTATGGCTGCTTGGTTATGGACGATGTGCATGCTCTTGCCCACGGCCCGGCGCCGCGCCGACGCGAGACTAGCTGTCATCCACCCAGGGATTGGCGCGCACCGACGGGCGCGCATCGAACGCCGCCTGCCAGGCTGCAAGCCGCCCGCGCCCCTCGCGCCATCCGAGCTCCGCAAAGCGGAAATCCAGATAACCCAGCGCTACGCCGACGCCCACGTGCCCGATGCTGAATGCGTCGCGGTCCAGCGCATCGCCCTCGCGCTCCAGTGCATCCAGACACGTGACGATCTTCGTCCGCCATAGCGCGATGTGATCCTCTGACCGGCGCCCTTCCGGCCGGCGTCGCTCGCCCAGCCACAACAGCGCCACATCCAGCATCCCGATGCCCAACGCCAATCGTCGCAGTGACGTCCCACGTGCGGGCCATGCCGGGAACAGCCGCGCACCCACGGCGATCGAATCCAGGTATTCACAGATCACCCGCGAATCGAACAGGATCGTGCCGTCCGGCAGGACCAGCGTGGGGATCTTGCCGAGCGGATTTTCCTCCATCAGTCCGCGATGCACGATCGTGCCGCCCACCACCGTGCGGACCGTCTCAATCCGATCCGCCAGACCCAGCTCATGCGCCGCGATCATCACCGTGCGCACATAGGGCGAGCGCGGGGACCAGTGCAGTTTCATGTTTCCGTCCGTTTGGGCACACTCGGCCCCAACCAAGGAGACCGTATGGATTGGATCGAGGTCAATGGCACCGCTCTGCGCTATGAACTGACGGGTAGCGCCGGGCGCACGATCGTGCTGGTGCACGAGATGGGCGGCACGCTGGAAAGCTGGGACGGCGTGATGCCGGCGCTCAGTGGCTGGCGCGTGCTCCGCTACGATGTGCGCGGGGCCGGAATGTCGGAGAAGATACGCGAACCGGTGACGTTCGATACCATGGCGGACGATCTCGCGGCGTTACTCGACGCGCTGGAAATCAAAACGCCCGTTGCACTGGTGGGATGCGCCGTGGGTTCGGGCATCGTGCTGCGCTTCGCGTCGCGCGTTCCCGATCGTGTCTCGGCACTTGTGGCGATGGCGCCGGCAACCGGCATTGCGCCGGAACGCCGCGCGGCGACTGAAACCCGCGCGTCGGCCATCGCGGAACACGGCCCACGCGGCGTGATCGAGGAAAGCTTCGCCGGCTCTTATCCGCCGGAGGTGCGCCTAGACCCGGAAGCGTACCGCCGATTTCGCGCGCGCTGGCTGGGCAACGACCCGGAGAGTTTCGCCGCGATCTACCGGATGCTGATCGCCTCGGAGATCGAGGCGGACCTGCCGCGCATCATCGCCCCCACGCTGCTGATCGCAGGCACCCACGACCGTCTCCGCCCGCCCACTCTCGTCCGCACCCTGCTCGACCGGATTCCCCACGCGCGCTTCGCCGAGCTGGACACTGGTCACTTCATGGCGGTCCAGACCCCGGACCTGGTCGCCGGGGCGATTGTGGATTTCCTGCGCTCGGTGGCACACTAAATCCCGAATAAAGGAGGAAACGCATGACTGAGCGCATGCTCGAAGGTAAGGTCGCGGTCGTCACGGGCGCCGGGCGCGGCATTGGTCGCGCCATCGCCATCTGCGTGGCCGAGCAGGGCGCCAAGGTCGTGGTGAACGATGTGGGTGCTGCGGTCACCGGCGAGGGGCGCGACGAAACGCCTGCGCAGGAAGTCGTCCGCGAAATCGAATCGTCGCAAGGTCAGGGTGCCGCGGTGGCGAGCGCCGACAGCGTGGCGGAGTGGGAATCGGCGCAGCGCATCGTCAACACGGCGATCGAGCGCTATGGCCGCATCGACATCGTGGTGAACAATGCCGGCATTCTGCGCGACCGCATGTTCCACTACATGTCGCCCGAGGAATTCGACGCCGTCATCAAGGTGCATCTCTACGGCGCGTTCTATGTCTCGCGCGCGGCGGCGACACATTTCCGCAAGCAGGAAAGCGGCGCCTATGTGCACATGACCTCCACCTCCGGCCTGATCGGCAGCATCGGCCAGGTGAATTACGGTGCTGCGAAGCTCGGCATCGCCGGATTGTCGCGCTGCATCGCCATGGACATGCAGCGCTACAAGGTTCGCTCCAACTGCATCGGGCCACACGCCTTCAGCCGCATGATCGAGACGGTGCCCGGCTATACGGAAGAGCAGATGCAAGCCCGCGCTGCGAAGACGCGTCCCGATCAGGTGGCGCAGCTTGCCGCTTTCCTCGTCAGTGACGCTGCTGCCGAAGTATCCGGCCAGATCTTCGGCGCGCGCGGCAACGAGATCTATTTGTACAATCAGCCTCGGCCGATCCGCATCATGCATCGTGGCGAAGGGTGGACCCCCGCGCGCATGGCCGAACATCTGCTGCCGGCCATCCGCTCCAGCCTCACACCGCTGGAACGCACGCGCGACGTGTACAACTGGGACGCGATCTGACGATGCGTCCGTTCGAGGGCGTTCGCGTCATCGACATCACCCACGTCCTGGCAGGGCCATTTGCGGCCTATCAACTCGCGGTCCTCGGTGCCGACGTCATCAAGCTGGAGCATCCCGACCACCCCGATCAGAGCCGCCTCACCGGCAGCGATGCCGGATTGAACCGGGAGCTGATGGGAACCGCGTTCCTGACCCAGGGTTCCAACAAGCGCTCGCTTACCGCCGACCTCAAAACCGAAGCGGGCAAGGAAATCCTGCGCCGCTTGGTCCGCACCGCCGACGTGCTGGTCGAAAACTACCGGCCCGGGGCATTCGAATCGCTCGGTCTGGGCTACGACACCCTGTCCGCGATCAATCCGCGCCTGATCTACGCCTCCTTCTCGGCGTTCGGTCAGACCGGCCCGCGGCGCACGCAGACCGCGTATGACCATGTAATCCAGGCCACGTCCGGCATCATGGCGATGACAGGGACCGAAGAGGTGAATCCGGTCAAGATCGGCTCACCGGCAATCGATTACGCAACCGGCACCACCGGTGCCTTCGGCATCGCCGCGGCGCTATTCCAGCGGGAGCGAACGGGGAGGGGCCAGCGCATCGACATGGCGATGCTCGACGTCGCGATGATCCTCATGGGATCGCATTTGGCCGGCTATCTGCGCAACGGCGCGCATCCCAAGCCGAAGGGCAACAAGCAGCCGCACGCCACCAACTCCGCCTATCAGACGAAGGACGGAATGGTCATGCTCGGCGCGAGCAACCTGCGCCAGCAGCGGCGTTTATGGACCGTGCTGGAGCGTCCGGACATGGTCAAGCGCACGAACGAGGAGCGCGATTCGGATCGCGATCGCGAAGAAGCCCTTCTGACCGAGATCATGGCCATGCGCAGCGCCGCCGAGTGGGAAGACTATCTGCAGTCTCGTCACGTTCCCGCCGCGCGTGTCCGCACGATGAAGGAAGCCGTGGCCGACCCGCAGATCGCCACGCGAGGCGTCATCCATCGGCATGAGCAGGACGGCGGATTCGGCGTGCCGGTGAGTGCGTTCATGTTCGAACATGACGGGCCGCGCGTTGACACGCCCCCGCCGCGTCTCGGGCAGCACACGGATTCCATTTTGCGCGACCTCGGGTATTCGGCGGGCGATATCGCGACGCTGCGCCAACAGAAGGTGATCTGATCATGCAACTCGGCCGGCTTGGGGTTTGGTACCCGGTGGACCGCCTGAGCGCGCAACAACTGCGCGATCTCGTGGTTCGTGTAGAGCGGCTCGGCTACGATGCGCTGTGGTATCCGGAGTCACGCGGCTACGAGTCGTTCTCGGTCGCCGGGTATATGCTGGGCTGCTCGCAAAAGCTGAAACTCGGCAGTTCCATCGCCAGCATCTATGCACGCGATGCGTTCACCGCCGCGCGCGGAGCCGTGACGCTCAATGCCATGTATGGGGAGCGTTTCGTCCTTGGCCTGGGCGTAAGCCACGCGCCGATGGTCGAGAAGATTCGCGGGCACACGTACCAAAAACCCGTGCCGCAAATGCGCGAGTACCTGCAAGGCGTGCATCGCGCAGCAGATGCCGACATCCCCCTCGCCATCGCGGCGCTCGGCCCGCTGATGCTCAAACTGGCCGCAGAAGCCACGCACGGCGCGCTGCCGTACAACACCACACCGGAACACACGCGTAAGGCGCGAGCGATCCTTGGTCCCGATAAGTGGCTGGCCGTTGAACAGAAGGTCTGCCTCGAAACCAATGCCGTACGGGCCCGCGCGCTCGGCCGCAAGGAGCTCGAGCGTTACCTGCGCCTCGACAACTACCGCAACAACTGGCTGCGCATCGGTTTCACCGAACAGGATCTGGCCGAAGGCGGAAGTGACCGCTTCATCGACGCGATGGTGCTGTGGGGCGATACGGAGACCGTTCAGAAGGGACTGCGCGCGCATTTCGATGCCGGAGCGTCGCATGTGTGCCTGCAGCCGGTGCATGAAGAAGGCGACGTGATCGCGCGTGACCGGATCGTGGATACGCTTGCCGGGACATAGACGTGAAGATCGTCGCCGTTGAAACCTGGCATACGCGCACGCCGTTCGACATGGGTGCCCGCCCGGTGTCATTCATCGGCACGCATTGGGACGCACTGAACACGCTCTGGCTGCGCATCGTCACGGACCAGGGCCTGGAGGGCTGGGGCGAGGGGTTCGGCCATGCCTGCGTCCCTGCCACCCGCGCCGTGATCGACACCCAGCTAGCACCCGCGCTGCTCGGCCAGGACGCGCGCGATATCGCCGGCCTGCGCGCACGGCTTTCACGCACCTTCCATCTCTACGGCCGCAACGGGCCGCACCTTTACGCCCTATCGGCGCTGGACATCGCGCTCTGGGACATCGCCGGCAAGGCCGCGAACCTGCCCCTGTGCCGGCTGCTCGGTGCCGTCCCGGGCACGCTGCGAGCCGACGCATCTTTGCTGCGCTATGCCGATCCCGCGCTGGTCGCGGCGTCCTGCGAACGCGCCCTGTCGCTCGGCTACTCCGACATCAAGCTGCACGAGATCGAGGTGCCGATGATCGCCGCCGCGCGCCAGGCGATCGGGGCCGAAACACGGCTGATGGTGGACACCAACTGTCCCTGGACTCGCGCGCAGGCGAACGACATGGCCGCGCACCTCCGGCAATATGACCTGACCTGGCTCGAAGAACCCATTTGGCCGCCCGAGGACGACGAGGGCCTGGCCCTACTTCGCCAGCGCTACGGCATTCCCATCGCCGCCGGTGAGAACGCGGGTGGCATCCACGACTTCCGCCGCAAGTTCCAGCTCGGCGCGCTCGACGTGGCGCAGCCCAGTGTGATCAAGATCGGCGGACCTTCGGCGATGCTGGAGATCGCCGCACTCGCGCAGACCTTCGGCGTGCGCCTCGTGCCGCACAACGCATATTTCGGCCCCGGTTATTTGGCGTCGCTGCACGTCAACGCCGTCGTGGCGCCCGATGCGCCCTTCGAGCGCATTTTCATCGATCTGGAAGCCAGCCCGCTGCACGATGCGGTGGTCGCGCGTGACGGCGCGGTTAGCGTGCCGGACGGCCCAGGCCTCGGCGTTAATCCTGATATGGGCGTGCTGCGGCGCTATGCCGCCGCGGAGCCGACTGTCATCCGGGCCTGAGGGGATTGGCTAACCAACACAGCTGCCGTCAACCGCCGCGCACCTATCGCCTGCCACACTGGCCCAACTGTGGGCGATCGGCTTTGATGGCGGCACAACTTCGGCGCCGTTAACGTGGCCCTGAACGGAGCGCCATGCGAGGATACCTAATCGGCGTGGGCGCAGCCCTGATGATCGTAGGACTGCTCTGGCCATGGCTGGGACGGATCGGCTGGGGCCATCTGCCGGGCGATATCAGCGTTCGGCGGCCCGGATTCGCGTTCTACTTTCCGCTGGGATCCAGCATCCTGATCTCGATCGTCTTGTCTGTGGTGCTGACGCTGCTCCTTTGGTTCTTCCGTCGCTGAATGCGCTCTGAGATCCCCTTTATCTCATGGATCAATTCAAACGGAACCGACGACCGCAATATGCAAAAAAAGGCCGCGCACTGCGCGGCCTCTTTTTGGATCAGGCCCGATCAGGCCGTCTTGCGCCGCCGAACGAACCCAAGCGAAGCCAGACCGAACCCGAGAACCGCGAGGGTTCCGGGTTCCGGGACACTCGAGATAAAGTTCGCATTCCCGCCACCGTTGTGGATCTGATAGACGCACTCAGTCGTCGAGCAGGGGCCGACCTTGCCCGTCAGCGGATCGTATGTCGTGATGACGCCCGTAGTATTGGTGAACGCCTGCTCCAGATCGAGGATAATCGAACTAGGCGGCGACACGAAGAAAGCCGGATAAGTCGTCGAGGCCGTGAAGCTCGCGTCGACCGCCGCGTTCGGCACGCCGTTGGTAATATCAGCGTTATTGGGGGAGCCGCCGATTGGCCCCGAAATGGTGGCGAGCTGGATCGGATTGGCTAACAAGGGCAACGTGATGGTTGGTGCTGCCGTCGGGCTGGCGAAAGAAAGCCTCGCTGTCCCAAGCGCGGTTGAATAGATATACAGGGTCGCGGTGACCGTATCGAAGGATCCGCACTCCCCGGAACTGCATGGTGCCAGATGCGACGTCGCGGTGAAACTCTCATACATCCCGAACGTGCCCCGTACGTTCGCACTCGCAACCTCGTTCCCAGCCGCATCGAAGAAGTCATCCGGCAGCAGGTACCCTGTTTCCGTCACCGACCCCGTCACTGTTGGATTGGCAGGAACATGGATCGTCGCGAAATCACCTACTTCGAACGTATCAGCCGTGAACGGCCCGATCGTCGAATCAGGGGTGGCTGACGGGTTCCAGGTGAAGCTGAGTGGTAATGCCTTCGCACCCGACCCGAACCCGAAACTCAGGGCCATGGCGCAGGCTGCTGCTGTTAAGGCACGCCGGACTGTTTTATTGGGCATGGCGGTAACCTATTCCCTCGTGTTGCCATTGCTGGCTGTTAATGCAGCAGAGTATGCCCACCACACCTGAGGATTGCAAGCGGTTAATTGAGATGCCGCGACGATTTAACATTCGCCAACCTGACCACTGCAACCGGCCAAATCCGGCGATATTCTCCTGGACCAGCCCAGCCTCCCCGCCTAAAGCCTCTGCTCTGCTCACGAATTCTTTTACCGTCTCCTCCGAAAGCGGAACAAGCTTTCATGACCCAACGATTCCCTTTCCCATACGATCTCGCCTTCGATCGCAACTTAGGATGGATTACTGACTGGGAACAACTCGCGCTCCGGTCGAAACGAGTCGCCATCGCCGGCATGGGCGGTGTCGGTGGCGTCCATCTCTTAACCCTCGCCCGGCTGGGTGTCGGCGCGTTCACCATCGCCGATTTTGATACGTTCGAGTTTGCCAACTTCAATCGCCAGATCGGCGCCATGATCAGCACTCTGGGCCAGCCCAAGGTCGAGACGCTGGCGCGCATGGCGTGCGACATCAACCCCGAGTTGTCGCTCCGGCAATTTCCCGAAGGGGTCAAGCCGGATGGGGTCGACGACTTCCTCAATGGCGTGGACCTGTTCATCGACGGCCTGGACTTCTTCGAAATCCCCATCCGCCGCGCCATCTTCGCCCGTTGCCACGCCCTGGGCATCCCAGCCATCACCGCCGCCCCGATCGGGGCGGGTACCGGCTATCTGGTGTTCCATCCCCGCGGCATGACCTTCGACCAGTATTTCCGGATGGAGGGGCGCCCATCCGAGGAGCAATTCCTGCGCTTCCTGATCGGCATGGTCCCCAAGGGGCTGCACCGCCGCTATCTGGTGGATCCAGCACGCATCAACCTGGCAGCGCGCAAGGGGCCGTCCACTTCAGCCGCCGTGCAGCTCTGCGCCGGTGTCACCGCGGCGGCGGCGCTGAAGCTGCTGCTTAACCGTCCGGGCGTGAAGGCCGCCCCGTGGCACCACCACTTCGATGCGATGCTGGACCGGATGGCCGTGACCTGGCTGCCCTTTGGGCTCGGCGGCCCGATCCAGCAAGCCAAGCTCGCCATGGCCCGGCGAGGTATCCGCAAGGCCCGCGCCCGCGGCGGCGCGGCTCCGCCTGCCGACCCGCCAGAGATCGGCCGCACGGCGACCGAGGAAATCCTCAACCTCGCCCGCTGGGCGCCGAGCGGCGATAACGCCCAGCCGTGGCGTTTCGCTCTGGTCGAAGATGATACGATTGTCGTCCGGCTCCGCCACGAACCGTCCAGCCCGTACGAATATAATAGTGGAGAACCCACCCTGCTCTCGGCTGGTGCGCTGCTGGAGAGTATCCGCATCGCGGCCTCCGGCTGGGGCCGCTCCGTCGCCTGGGAAGACATATCCCCGGCTGAGATCCGGGTCCGCCTGGCGGAAGCCGGCGTCGAAGCCGACCCGCTTCTTAAAATGCTGCCGCTGCGCAGCGTTGACCGAGGACCTTACCGTGCGCGCCGTCTCACTCCCGCCGAGCGCACGACGCTCGAGGCCGCGCTCGGTGGCGATCTGACGATCCGCTGGATCGAAAATCGCCAGCAGCGCCTGGCCGTCGGGCGCCTGAATGCCCGCGCGAGCGATATCCGGCTGCGCACCCCCGAAGCCTTCCCCGTCCATCAGGCGGTGATCGACTGGGATCGCCGGCTCAGCCCCACGGGCATCCCCGCCCAGGCTGTCGGACTCGCTCCGGCCATGCTGCCGATGTTCCGCTGGGCGATGGGAAGCTGGGACCGGATGCAGGCGCTGAACCGGGGCGGCACGTTCGGGGCGTCCGTCCAACTCGATTACCTGCCCGCGTTGCGCTCCGGGGCGTTCGCCCTGTTCACCATCGCCGGTGGTGCCCCGGACACGCGGCGGATCCTCCAGGCCGGCGCCGCCCTGCAACGCTTCTGGCTGACCGCAACCCAGCTCGGCCTGGCCATGCAGCCTACCATCGCCCCGATTGCATTCGGTCGGTACGGGGAGAGCGGCCAAACCTTCACCAGCAACTCCAAGCTGCGAGACAAAGCACGCGCCCTGGCCCACGCCTTCCGCGACACACTCGGTATCAGTCCCAGCGAAACCGTCTTCCTGGCACGGATCGGCGAAGGCCGGCGCAAACTGCCCATGGTCCGCTCCTGCCGGTTGCCTCTGTCGGAGCTGATCGTCCCGGCCTGAAGCCCCAGCGTGAAGCCCCGGCCTGAACCATGGACCGGCCCACGCGCCGCCTCTAGCTTGGCGGGATGGAGCTGCCCGAAGAACACCGCATGCTGGCGGACTTGGTCGCGAAGTTCGTCGACCGCGACCTCATGCCGCTCGAACCAGCCGTCCTCGCCCGCGAGGCGCGGGGCGAAAAATATGGCCTGACGCGTGACGAAGAAGAACCGCTTCTCGCCCGCTGCAGGGAGCTCGGTCTGTGGGCGCTCGACGTGCCAGAGGAACTGGGCGGCGCCGATCTTCCCACGACTGCGTTGATGGCCATTAACGAAGAGCTCGGCCGTACCGTCGTTCCCTTCACCTTCCCGCCCGATAGCCCCAACCTGCACATGCTGCTGGCGGTCGCCAGCCCCGAGCAGCGCGAGCGCTACCTCAAACCCTACGCCGCCGGCGAAGCGATCTCCGCCATTGCCATTTCCGAACCTGGCGCCGGTGGTGATCCCGCCGGCATGACCACGCGCGCGGTGCGCGACGGCAACGACTGGGTCATCAATGGCCGCAAAATCTGGGTCAGCCGCGTGCCGCAGTCCGACTTCATTATCGTCATGGCCCGTACCGGCGAAGGGCAAAGACATGAGGGCATCAGCGCCTTCATTGTGGAGCGCGGCACGCCCGGCTTCATTATCCAGCGCGAAATCGCCATGATCGGTGGCCGCCGCACCTACGAGCTCATCTTCGAAGATTGCCGCATCCCCGGAGCCAATCTTTTAGGAGAGCAGGAGCGGGGGTTCGCGCCAATGCAGTTGCGATTGACCATACGAAGGCTGCAGATGGGCGCCTGGTGTATCGGAATGACGCGTCGTGCCCTGCAGATGATGTGCGAGTATGCGCGCCAGCGCGTCACCTTCGGCGCCCGACTCGCCGATCGCCAAGCCATCCAATGGTGGATCGCCGACGCGGCCACCAAATTGCATGCCTGCCGCCTCATGGTGATGGATGCAGCTGCCAAGCAGGATCGCGGTCAGGACGTGCGTACCGAAGCCTCGATGGTGAAGCTCTATGCCACCGAAATGGCCGGCGAGGTCATCGACCATGCCATGCAGACCTTCGGCGCCATGGGTATGACCAAGGAACTGCCGCTGCAACTGCTCGCCGCCCAGGTCCGTGTCATGCGAGTCTATGAAGGCCCCAGCGAAGTGCACCGCATGGCTATCGCCCGCCGCTTTTTGCGCGGATGAACCTGCCTCTCCCGCTGGAAGAGACTGCCGCTGTTAAGGCGCCGAGTGAGGGGCGCCCCGTCCTTTCCGTCTCCTCACTCCGCACGCATTTTCACACTCGCTCCGGCGTCGTTAAAGCCGTGGACGATCTTTCCTTCACGATCGGTGCCGGCGAAACGCTTGCGATCGTGGGCGAATCCGGATGCGGCAAGAGCATGACCGCACTCTCTATAATGCGTCTCCTCCCGCCGCCCGGCCGCAGCGAATCCGGCTCCATCCGCCTCGGCGACACCGACCTGCTCCGTCTGTCGTCGCGCGAGATGCGCGCGCTCCGTGGCAATGACATCGCCATGATCTTCCAGGAGCCGATGACCTCGCTCAATCCGGTGCTGACGGTCGGGCGCCAGATCGCCGAAGCAGTGGCCTTGCACCGCCGTGTTTCGCACGCCCAGGCCATGCGCCACGCCGTAGAAATGTTGCAACGCGTGCACATCCCCGAACCCGAGCAGCGGGCGCGCGAATATCCACACCAGATGTCCGGCGGCATGCGTCAGCGCGCGATGATCGCGATGGCGCTGGCGTGCAATCCGAAACTGCTGATCGCTGACGAACCCACCACAGCGCTCGACGTGACGATCCAGGCGCAGATCCTACGCCTCATCGTCGACCTCCAGCGCGAAACCGGAACCGCCGTCCTGCTCATCACCCACGATCTCGGCGTGGTGGCGGAGACCGCGCACCGCGTCATCGTCATGTACGCCGGCCGCAAAGTCGAAGAAGCGGCGGTCGATGACCTCTTCGCCGCCCCCCAGCATCCGTACATGCAAGGCCTGCTTGCCTCCATCCCGCACGGCGGTCTGCTGGCCGGCCAGGCAACGCCGGATGCCCGCCTTGCCGAGATTCCGGGCATCGTCCCGCCACTCTACGCGCTGCCCGAGGGTTGCCACTTCGCGCCGCGCTGCCCGCGGGCGGATGATCTCTGCCGCGCGACCTACCCGCCGCTGCGCGAAACCCGGCCCGGCCACTTCGTCGCCTGCCGGCATCCGGGGTGACCATGCCGGTTCTCGAGGTCGAGGATCTCCGCAAATTCTTCCCGATCCGCCGCGGCTTCCTGCGCCGTGTCGTCGGGGACGTGCGTGCTGTGGATGGCGTGTCCTTCACCATCAACGATGGCGAGACGCTCGGTCTCGTCGGCGAAAGCGGCTGCGGCAAATCCACCGTCGGACGCTCCGTTATGCGCCTGATTGAGCCAGACGCAGGCGCCATCCGCCTCGCCGGGACCGACATCACGCGCCTCTCGCGCAAGGCGTTGCGCCCGTTCCGCCGGCAGATGCAGATCGTGTTCCAGGATCCGTTTTCTTCGCTCAATCCGCGCATGACCGCTGGCGATATCGTCGGCGAGCCGCTGAAACTGCACGGCATCGCAACCGGCAAGGCACGCACCGAGCGCGTCGCCGCCCTCTTTCAGCGCGTCGGCCTGCGGCCCGCGCAGATGCGCAACTACCCGCACGAATTCTCCGGCGGTCAGCGCCAGCGCATCTCCATCGCCCGCGCCCTCGCTTTGGAGCCGCGCTTCATCGTCGCCGACGAACCTGTCTCCGCCCTCGACGTCTCCATCCAGGCCCAGGTCATCAACCTGCTCATGGACCTGCAGCGCGAACGACAACTCTCTTATCTTTTCATCAGCCACAATCTCGGCGTGGTCGAGCACATCAGCCATCGCATCGCGGTGATGTATCTCGGCCGCATTGTTGAATACGCCGACAAGGTCGCGCTGTTCACCCGGCCACTCCATCCGTACACCGAGGCGCTGCTGTCCGCGATTCCAATCCCGGATCCCAAGCTGAAACGCGAAAAGCATCCGCCGCAAGGCGATGTTCCCAGCCCGGTGCGTCCGCCGTCAGGCTGTCACTTCCACCCCCGATGCCCCTACGCCGTGGCGCGCTGCCAGACGGAGTCGCCGCTGCTGCGGGAGGTTGCCCCCGGCCAGGCCGTCGCCTGCCACCTGCGCTAATGAAGCGAGATCGCGCGAGGCGGACACGTCAGAGCGCGTGAATCTCGCTCTGGGTTCTGGGGTCGATCGCTCCGCAACATGTGCGCTTACTGCGTTGCCCAGCCATGATCGCTGCAGAATTTTTGCAGACAGGAAATCGCGCCGGACTGGGTCTGCGCCTGGTTCAAACTGCCGGTGGACCTAAAGTAGGTGTCGATGGCTTGTAGGCGCGGCAAACCGTTCTTGCACGTATCCCTGGTAACGGTCTGGGGTGCCCGCGGAATCGGATCGTTACCCTGAACCAGCGGCGTCGAGGTGGCGCTGCCCCGTTCCGGCGTAAAAGTCCCGAGTGTCAATCTGTCGAAGACATTGAACGCCGCACCGACGGGACCTGGGCCGCCCGCTGGGACCATAGTGGGGCCGAAGGCTTGATTGGTTTCGAAGCAATCCGTCTCGTCACAATACGGGTTTTTCTTGCATTGTTGGAAGCCCGATCGGCATTCCGCTAGCAACTGGAGCGGCCCTTGGTTAGCGGCATTGCTGAGCGCCGACAGGCAGCAGGACGGAGAGCTTTCTTTGTTACGGCACCACCCAACGCCGGGCGTTGGCGTTGGCGTTGCCGCCGCCGGGCCGGAAGGCGTTGGCGTTTGCGCCAATACAGGATCTGCGACCGCAAAGATATAACCCAACGCCACGCAGGCGATAATCGGAAGGCGTTTCATAACAAACCTCCCAGAAACTGGATTGATGTCAGCAACCGCAATCCAGGCGCTGGCATCCCACCGGATCTTTTCAGCTGAAGGGCATCAGAACGCGATGCACTGCAGTGGCGCGGTTTGCATAGGGAAACCCGAAGGCGCGTCCACCATGGTGGCACCGAGGGTCGGAAGGCTCAGCTGGGCTGAATTTGCACGGTACCGGTACTGAAAGCAAGGTTAAGAATGTAATTAGCCACGACCGCCGGGGTCGTCGGTTGCCGGAGCGTTGATAGCAATTCATCCATCGCTACGCCGCAACAAGCTTGCCGATCCGCGCCATGCTCGGGCGGGTCTGCCTAGATGCAAAACTCGAATTCTGCTTCACACGCTGAGGCAAGCTTCTTCAAAGAGTCGCGTGGTGCAGACAGCCGAGATACGCTGCAAACTCAAGACTTTTGGCCGATATCTGCTCTCGACCCTCCGATTTGCTTGCTCACAATCCAATTGAACGCCGCGCCGCCGAGCATGATCAGGCTGGTCGCCAGAAACACCGCTCGCATGCCGATATGACCGCCGACAAAGCCGCCTGCGAGCGGTCCCAGCACCTGCCCGGAATATTGGGCCGATGTGTTGTAGCCAAGGATCGTCCCAGCGGCCCCGTGCGGCACACTGTGCCGAATGGTCGCCGCGATTGCCGGCAGCAATCCAGCCAGCGAGATTCCCATCAAGAATCGCAAGCCGATGAGCTGCCATCTATTGGTGACAAAAGCCTGCGGGATTAGCAGCACGCTGCAGGCCAGAAAGCAGATGATAATAACGTTCCAGGGCCTGACCCTGTCGGCCAAACGCCCCAGCCGTGGTGCCGCAAGAATGCTGCCGATCGCCGAGGCCGCCATGACCAGCCCCGCCGTGAAGACCACATTGCCCCCGGCCGGCATGAGCTGCCCGACATAGACCGTGATGATCGGTTCGATCGACATGTTCGCCAGCATCAGCAGCATCGCGGTCAGCAGCATCGCAATGACCGGGCGCCGGTCCGGAATCATTGACCATGCGCCTTGTACCACTTTCCCCCGGCCTCTTTGCGGACGGCCGCGGTCCTCATGAATGAAAAACACCGTCGCCAAAAAGGCCACGAAAATGACGCCGCCGGCGAGGAAGAATGTCGCCCGTAGCCCGATGAGCCCCGGAAGAATGCCACCGATCAGCGGACCAAGCAGCGTGCCCGCCATCACACCGGTGGACAGTGTACCCAGCGCCCAGCCGGAATGGGCTTTCGGCGTCTGTGTCGCCACCAGAACCACTGCGCCGGAGGTGTAACCGCCGAGCAGGCCGGCCAACAGGCGCAGCCCAACAAGCTGATAGATGTTTTGCGCCACGCCGATCAGCGACATGGTGATCGCCATCGCAAGGGATGCCCGCACCAGGATCAGTTTACGACCGTAGAGATCGGCCACCTTCCCCCAAACGGGCGCCAGCACACCGGCGCCGAGGAAGCTGATGCCATAGGCAATGCCTGACCATTGCACGATGGCGGCGTGGCCTCGGACGCCGAGATGCTCGACATAGATCGGCAGGAACGGAAGCAGCAGCGTCATGGCCGTGATGTTCGTGAACGAGCCGAACAGGCACACATACATGTTGCGCCGCCAATGCGGCGATTCGTCCGCCATCAATGTTCGATCCTGAGAAAGCTGGATGGTTTGATACCCTGCCCGTTTCACGATTCCTAATGACCCAGGAGAGGCTCTCCTATGCTTCGGAAGGCGCGAGGTGCGCTCGGAGTGTGAAGTGCCTCATAGCCCGGGTCCAAGCGGATCGGCACGGTCCCGTCGTCTCACTCGTTGGGAGGAAACCGATGTTCAAGGGCAAGGCCGAGCTTCGCGATCCGGAAAAGGATACGCCTGTTGCGACGTTCAGTGAGACCTGTAGAGCAGACGGTGCCGCACATATGAAGGTGCTTCTTCACCCACCGCTGACGATCTCAGGAACCGAGCGTCTGGCAATCTACAGCACGCTGAAGGATCAAGAGGTCATCTCCGTGACAGCGACCAAGGGAAGTCCTACCACGCTTCACGAATTCGAAGCCAAAAGCGCGCTTGGCTGTCTCGCCGACAAGTCGGAGATAACCTTGACGAGGAGCCCCGGTGGTCCACTTGGCACTCTGCTCATCGTGCTTGGAAAAGGGACTGTCCACGAAGAGAGACATTAAATGACTCGATTGAACACTTTGCTCTCAATTTTCCTCGCCTTGGTTCCAACGTTCGAATTGCCGTGAGCTTCAATATGCTGCTCTCCGATCGGAGAGCAGCCCTTATCTTCGTCAACGAACTATTAATTTATACAATGTTCGGAAGACCCTGTGCTATGCTACAGGCCCGGTTCGGGAGGCGTGCTATGCCCTCTGCGATCGTGCTCATCGGCGCTGTTCTCCTCGTTATCACAAGCTTTCACAACGCCCGAGCGCAAAGCCCTCAGTTCGTGCCCGCTTACCCGTTGTACTGCCAAGGCCCGCTGACCACGAGCGCTCCGTCGGGTGGCGAAACCACGACCCCATTTCAATGGGCGTCCGTTGGGGCCGGCGCTGCGAACCCGGCACCGGGACAATGCGTCTGGGCTGACCGGGGTCCCAGAGGGGTTGAGATCCAGTCCGGCGGCGGCAACGTGATTTGTGATTGGTCCAGCGCCATGCAGAGCGTTCCGTCCGGAACTTTCGTTGAAGTCGGCGTCGCGCGTGATCCAATCGTCGGCAACTGCATGCATCTTTTCCGTTACATCGGAACGATGTCACCACCCTTCTCCGGCGTTCCCTTCCTTCCTCCGTTTACGCGACAGAGTATCGCCAGTCTCACAGCCGCTCAGATTGCCTCGCTGCAAAAGGGCATCCAGGTCATGATGAGCAGGCCCGTGACCGATCCCACGAGCTACCGCTTCCAGGCCAACATCCACGGAACAGAAGATACTGCGACCAATTCGCAGGAGATGCAGAGCTGGGATCAATGCGAGCATGGAAGCTTCTACTTCTTTGCGTGGCACCGGATGTACCTCTACTTTTTCGACCGCATCCTCCGAGCGGCCGCGCAAGACCCGAACCTCGTCCTGCCGTACTGGAACTGGGGGGATTCGGCGCAGCGCTCGCTTCCCCTCCCATTCCGCCAACCGGCCGATGCCTCGAACCCGCTGTACATTCCCCCACCCGGCCGGCCTGCGGGTGTTGACGACGGATCTTTCAGTCTTTCCGCAGGCACCGTCGATGATTCCGGAGCGATGTCCGACGTCGATTTCGAGACGGGAGGTTCATCGGGCCTTGGCTTCGGCGGAGGTTCCGCCTCGCCGGCGCAGTTCAATGGCGCTTACGGTGACCTGGAAATGCAGCCCCATAATGTGGTGCATTCGGCGCTTGGCGGCCTAATGGGCGAGCCCGACACGGCAGCGCAGGATCCGATCTTCTGGCTACATCACGCCAACATCGACCGGCTGTGGAACCAGTGGATCGAGCAGGGCGGTGGGCGCGCCGATCCAACAGACGCTGCGTGGCTGAACACCACCTTCACCTTCTATGATGAGGCCGGGCACGCGGTGTATCTGACAGGCGCTGAGATCATCGATTCGGTGAGCCAGCTCAACTACCGCTATGACGACGATCCCCCGCCGCCCATGTTCATCCGGTTCCCAATCATCATCGCCGAGAACGCAGCAACCGGTGGCGCGGAGCGGATCAGCCTCCAAGCTTCGCCGATCTTCGTGCGGCTGACGATAAACGAACAGGCACGTCAGACCCTGACCGCACTACTCCGTCAATCTGATCACAAGGTATTCCTGCACATCGAAGACATCCGCACCGAAAAGCCGCCGAGCTTTTACTACGCGATCTATCTCAATCCTCCCGCCGGGCAGAGGATCGACGAGCGCACGCCTGGTTTCATTGCGAATCTGAGCCTCTTTTCAATGGCGCCTCATAAGATGCCGAACGGCACGCCGATGCCCCGCGCGGAGATATCTGTTAATTATGATGTCTCTCGGCTCGTGGACCAGATTCTACGCAATTCGGATGGACTCTCTGTGGTCCTGGTGCCGCGTACCGGCCTCGTCGGCCCTGGTGGCGAGCAAGTGCCTCCTCCGGAGCAGACGGCCGGCACAGTCGGGAGCATATCGCTGATTGAGAAATAGCCGCTCAAAGGTGATCGGCAATCGAAATGGTTCTTGCTCAAATTCCTGATCTCTCCCCCATACCCGGATCCACCCTCCGGAATCCCCAATAATACAGCGCCAAATAAGCCCCCTGGAACGCCGCCCCGATCAGGAACGGCAGCCCCAGATCACCATCGGCAAACAGCACGCCCGTCAGCATCGGGCTGACCGCACGCGGTAACTGCATCGACACATTCCCCATACTCGAAGCAAAACCCCGCCGCCGCGCGCGTACGATGCTCACGTTCAACGCATTCCGAGCACCCGTCGTGCCGCGATTGAACATCCCGCGCAGCACATACAGCACCGCCGCCAGGCCAAAACTCGGCGCGAAGGGCAGGGCGATCAGCAGCGCCAGCCCAACCAGTCGCATTGCCACCACCGCGCGCACCACACCCAGCCAGCGCGACAACACGCCGGCACCCAGCGACGACACCGCCGCCATCAGAAAACCCGCTGCCATCAGCGGGCCGATCTCGGCTGGCCCTTCGTTGAAGCGCACGGCAAACCAATAGGCGATCAACGGCCCCGTTGCACCGACGCCCACGCCGTTCATCACATTCGCAATCATCAATCGCAGCACCAGCCGGTTTTCCCGACGGTCTTCGTTCGGTGTCGGTGGTGTTTCCGGCATAGGTTCGGCCTCGGTATCCGGCGTGCGCAGGACCAGCGCGCAGCACAACAAGGACCCGACCGCCGACAACAGAAACAGTGGCCGGTAAGACAGTGCGCCGGGCAGTGCGCCCCGTACCACGGACGGCAGAGCGGCAATCACGGCCCCCGCGGCATTGCCAAGGAATCCCAGCGCCGAGTTCAAACTATAGACGGGACCGCGCTGCGCGGGCGTCAGAGCCTGCGCCAGCCAGGCCTGTTCGACCGGCGCGAACGGGCCCGCCGCGCCATTGCCGCCCCGGCCGAAACCTCCGACAAGCGCGGCCGCCCACAGCATCGCGGGCGCCGCCGAGAAAACCGCCGCCAGCCCCGCGAGCCATTGGGCAAACTCATAGGCGAACAGAAAGGGGCGCCGTCCGCCCCGGTCGCTCAACGGACCGGCGATCAGCGTGAGGACGACACCAAGCGCCAGGGCTCCCCCAAAACGGCGCTGATGGCCGGCGCGGACCAGCCGAGGGCGCGGAGATAGAGAGTGAAGTCGACCGCCAGTGCGCCCTGGCCGACGCTGCGGATGAAGCGAATAGTCAGCAGCGAGCGTGTGGTTCGGACGGAATCGTACATCACAGATTGGGTGTGGCGTTTGCCAACATGAGGCGCAATCGCAGCAGCCCTGCGGCTGCTCGCGGGCAGCCTTGTTCCTCGGGATGAATAACACTATCAAGTCAGTGATAATAACCCTATATATTCTTCCTATGAGCCACGCCATTGCCAGTTCCGGCGCCACTCGTCCTCCCCGCCCTGCACATCTCTGGCAATTGGCGTCTCATCGCATGAGAGCAGATGTCCGAAATCGATTACCGAGATTCCAACGAGACAGCCGCCGCCCCCTCACGCCATGCCCATTCCTGCCGGAGCCCACGCGGGGACAGCCGGTCGTCTCATAAATAGAAATGGAGGACCCAAAACACAAAAATGAGACGGACGCGAGACAACCCGAGCGTGATCCCCAACACGTCACACCATCGCCGCGACGTAGTCCGCCAGTGCCAGCGACGCCGTCAGTCCCGGCGACTCGATCCCGAAAAGGTTGATCAACCCCGCCACGCCATGCACGTCCGGTCCCTGCACGACAAAATCCTGAGACGCCTTCTCTGGCGGCACGATCTTCGGCCGGATCCCGGAATACCCGGGCTGCAGCGAGCCATCCTTCAGGTCCGGCCAATAGCGCCGGACCGAGGCGTAGAACTTCTCCCCCCGCCGCGGATCGACCGCATAATCGATATGATCGATCCACTCGACATCGGGTCCGAACCGCGCCTGCCCGCCCAGGTCGATCGTCAGATGCGTGCCGAGACCTCCCGGCACCGGCACCGGGTAGATCAGCCGCGAAAACGGCGAGCGTCCGGACAGCGTAAAATAGTTTCCTTTGGCATAATACGCGGTGGGCACATGCTCGCCCGGCATGCCGTCAATGCGTCGCGCCAGGTCCGGCGCATGCAGCCCTGCCGAGTTCACCAGCAGACGGCATCGCAGCGACGTCGGCTCCGTCCCGCCGACATCGATCTCAATTCCCGTACCCGTCGCGCGCCCGCCGGCAACGGGACTGTGGAACACGATCATTGCGCCCGAGGCTTCGGCGTCGCCCTGCAGCGCCAGCATGTAGCCATGACTGTCGATGATCCCGGTCGAGGGCGACAGCAGCGCGCTGGTGCAATGCAGTGCCGGCTCCATCGCGCGGGCCTCGGTGGCCGACAGCACCCGCAGATCGGGAACGCTATTCGCAGCCGCCCGCGCCCGGATACCCTCCAGCCGCCCGTCCTCGTCTTCATTGGTGGCGGCGATCAGCTTGCCGCAATTGCGGTGCGGCACCCCATGCTGCCGGCAATAGGCGTACAGCATGTGCTTCCCCGCGACGCAGAACCGCGCCATCAGGCTACCTGCCGGATAGTAAATGCCCGCGTGGATCACCTCGCTGTTGCGGGAAGACGTCTCCGTTCCGATCCCCTCCGCAGCCTCCAGCACGATGACTTCCCGCCCACGCAACGCGAGCGCACGAGCCACCGCCAGCCCCACCACCCCTGCGCCAACGACGACGCATTCCACCTCGTCCAAGTCCTGCTCTCCACGCGATTGCTTGCCGACTTCGCCCCGCGGCTTTACGCCCCACACACAGCCGGGAGAAGCAATCCATGATCACGCTGCGCGCGGGCGACTCCTCCGTTGTCATCGCTCCTGAGATCGGCGGCGCCATGGTCGGCTGGCTGCTTGGCGACCGCCATGTGCTGCGCGGCACGGATCCCGAGGCGCTGCTGCGCAGGCAAGTCAGAGGGCTGAGCGGCTTTCCGCTGGTGCCCTTCTCCAACCGCATCGCCTATGGCCGCTTCACCTGGGAGGGTCAGACCTATCAACTCGCCCGCAATTTCGGCGACCATCCGCACACGATCCACGGCGTGGGCTGGCAAAGCCAGTGGGAGGTGATGGCCGTTACGCCGTCGTCCGTCGATCTGGCGCTGGACTGGGCGGCTCAGGGTGAGCAGGTGAACCACTGGCCGTTTCCGTTTGCCGCGACACTGCGCTACGCGCTTGATGCGTCAGGCCTGACAGTGACCCTCAACATGACGAATCGCTGGTCACGCTCCGCTCCTGCCGGCCTTGGGCTTCATCCCTACTTTCCCCGCCAGCCGGGCGCGTCGGTGCAATTCCGCGCAAGCGGTGTTTGGCTCAATGGCGCCGATTCCTTGCCGCATGAGCATGTGCCAGTGCCGCCGGAGTGGGATCATTCGGCGGGCAAGCCGGTCGGCAGCGCCGCGCTCGATAATCTGTTCACCGGCTGGGACCACTCGGCAACGATTGCGCTAGGGGGCGGTCCGCGTCTGGTGCTCACAGCAGACGACGTGTTCGAACGCCTCGTGGTCTACACGCCGGAGGGCAAGGATTACTTCTGCGTCGAGCCGGTCAGTCATATGACCGACGCGATCAACCGCATGGATCAACCGCACCATGGCGGGCTGCGCGTTCTCGCCGCTGCTGAGAGTTTTCTGGGCGAAGTTAAATTAAATTTGATCCATTAATAGAGTCTACCGTTAGTTTTCGTTACACGTTACTGCCCTCGATGGTTGTGAGGGCCTAAATAGGAGACCTCAAAGCGAGCAGCCTTAACGCTCCGGTAACTCCGGGGCGATTGAATGCAGCTCGGAACAAACCGGAGGTGTGCGCCATTATCGCGCAGGACGCCGAGAATCGGCCGATCCGCACGAGGCTGATGCAGCCTCCGCCCGTGTTACGTGTGTTCCTCCGGGGACCGATGCGCGCGGAAGACGCATTCGGCCGCTCCGTCCTTCCCAAAGGTCGGAAAGCCCGCGCCCTGCTCGCCCTGCTCGCGCTCGCCGCTCCCAGGCCGATCCTGCGGTCGCAGCTCATCTCGCTACTTTGGAGCACGCGGGAGCAGACCCATGCACGCGGCTCTCTGCGCCAATCCTTGCACGAGCTGCAGATCGCTCTTGGACCGCTCGCCGCACGGCAGATCGACAACGACCGAAGCCGGGTCGCACTGCGCGACGACGGTCTAGAGGTGGTGCTGGCGCCGGCGGACGCGTTCGATCGAAGCATGCTTCTGGAGGATTTGGGCGGCATCGATTCTGCGCTGGACGCCTACCTGCGAACGGAGCGTAACCGCCTGAATCACCGCAGCGTCTCCGAGGCGCAGGAGGCGCTGTCAGCCGCCGTCGATCCTCCTGCCATCCTGTCGGCGGCGCGGACGGTCATCGCCCTCGATCGGGCCAACGAAAAGGCGTGGCAGGCGATGATCCGTGCTCGCCCCGAGCAGGGGGACCGAGGCTCGGCGATCGAAGCACTGGAGGAGTGCCAGACGGCGCTGGCCGAGACTGCTGGGACTGGGCCATCGCCCGCCACGCTCGCGCTGCTCGATCAGCCCCGGCCGGCGGCGTCGGGTCTGATCAGCTCGCCTCGGCTTCGACTGGGCATCTGCGCCTTCCGCGCTCCCGACGGACCGGTCGCGCCCGGGCTTGCTGTGGGGCTGACCGAGGAGCTCGTCCTGGCCCTCGCCTCGTTCCGCTGGATGTCCTGCGTTCCGCTGTTTTCAGTGTCTGATGTAACTGGCCCCCGGCTGCTTCAGAACCCCGAATTTTTGGATTGTGTGGTGGAAGGTTCGGTGCAGGAGGTGCAATCTCGCCTCCGCATCTCGATGCGTCTGCTTGATCTGCGCAACGGCGGGGAAGTGATCTGGGCGGCTCGCTTCGATCCCGCCGAGGCGAACCCCTTGCGTGCGCAGGAGGAGGTCGCGGCTGAGGCTGTCTCGCGTATCGAGGCCCGGCTTCAGCGATGGGAGGCGCGGCACGCGTTCAGCCACGCGGGCGCACCCTCCACCGTGCGGGCGCTACTTTCGGCCGCGTTGGTTCGCCTCTTCCGGCTGGACCGGGCCGAGTTCGCCAAGGCGGGTGAGCACCTGGAGCAGGTGCTGAAGCTGGATCCGGGAAATCCCGCCGCGAATGCCTGGCTCGGGCAGTGGCATTTGTTCGCACTTGGCCAGGGGTGGGCGGAGAACGCTGAGACCGCCACGGCCCGTGCGCGCGACCTGTCGCGGGTTGCGCTCTCTCTCGCGCCCGACGATGGCAACGCCTTGGCTTTGGCCGGGCATGTCTGCGCGTTCATCGAAAAGGAGCCGAACGAAGCAATGCGTCTGCTCGATCTCGCGATCGAAGCAAACCCGCACGCGCCGATCGCCTGGGCGCGTTCCGCCGTCGCCAGCAGCTACGCCGGCCAGCATGATGTCGCCTTGCAACGGGCAGAACGGGCACGCGGGATGGCAGTGGAACATCCGCTGAGCTTTCTGTTCGAAAGCGCGACGGCCGTGCCGCTGCTGCTGACGGGCGAGTACGAGCGTGCTGTCACGGTTGGCGAACGGTCGATCGCGCTCAATCCGGAGTTCTCATCCTCGCTCAAGACTCAGCCTGACGGCGCTGGGCCATCTCGGGCGCGCCGCCGAGGCGGAGCGAATTCGCGGACGATTGCTCAGGTTGGAGCCAAGTTTCTCTGTCGCCCAGGCAATGGATCGGTCGCCATTGCGCATGTCCGAGGATCGGGAACGGTATGCCGAGGGACTAAGACTCGGAGGGTTGCGCTAGCCCCCCGTCACACTCATATGGCGCCGGACCGCAGGAGCAGTGTGCCTGCGGTCGATAATGAAATCGTGCCCTTTCGGCTTGCGCGTGATCGCTTCCTGAATCGCCGCATCGAGTTCATCGTCGCTCGCGCCGTCACGTAGCACGGCACGCAAATCAGCCTGATCGTCTTGTCCCAGGCACATGAACAGTGTTCCGGTGCACGTCAGCCGCACCCGGTTGCAGCTTTCGCAGAAATTGTGAGTCATCGGCGTGATGAAGCCGATGCGCCGCCCGGTCTCTCGCACAGTGAAGTAACGTGCTGGGCCGCCGGTGCGATAATCCGTCTCATCCAACGTCCAGTGCAGGCGCAACCGCGCTCGCACCACGGATAACGGCAGGTACTGCTCGGTACGGTCGCCGGTGATCTCTCCCATCGGCATCGTTTCGATAAGGCAGAGGTCGAAGCGATTCTCGCCACACCAGGAGAGCAGTGTGTCGAACTCGTCCTCGTTGACGTCCTTCATCGCCACCGTGTTGATCTTGACGGCGAGGCCGGCATCGCGCGCGGCGAATATCCCCTCAAGCGTCGGTTCGATGTGCCCGCGCCGCGTGATCTCCGTGAACCGTGCCGGATCGAGCGTATCAAGCGACACGTTCACCCGCCGCATGCCCGCCGCCCGAAGCTCGGGCGCGTAGCGGGCCAACTGCGTGCCATTGGTTGTGAGTGTCAGTTCATCCAGGCCGTTGCCGATCCGGCTGCCGAGGCTGCTCACCAACCGCATGACATCGCGCCGCACTAGAGGCTCGCCTCCTGTCAGTCGGATCTTGCGTGTGCCTAGCCGGATGAAGGTGGCGCTTAGCCGGTCGAGTTCTTCCAGGCTGAGGACATCCTTCTTGGGCAGGAAGGTCATGTCCTCGGCCATGCAATAGACGCAGCGAAGGTCGCATCGGTCGGTGACCGAAACGCGAAGATAGGTAATGGCCCGGCCGAACGGGTCGATCATGACGCTTAGGTGCGCCCTTTACCCGTGCCCTTCAAGCCGTGGGGCCGCCATCCTCCGGCGGGTCACAGATGTCCAGTGCGACGACCCGCGCATTCACGAGCACCTTGCCCGCATGCTCGAAATTGACGGTCACCCGGTCGCCGATCGCAGACTGGACCTGGCCCAGCCCCCAATCGGGCTTGCCGGGATGGCGGACCCACTGCCCCGGCTCGATCGAACTGATTCCGGTCATGTCGTGATCGCGAAAAGATACAAAAACGCTTTTTTCAAAAATAGCGCAATCTAAGGTTAAGAAGACGTTCCGGATAGAATACAGTTGTCACTTGCGCCACTTCGGTCTCCACCCGATTTGCCCCTGCTACTGACCCAGCTGGCCGTGGGGCGAGTGTGCGATGATGTGGGAAGCCTTTTGGCACGGGCGAGGGCTGACCTGGGCCTGACTGGGGAGGCCCAGCCAGCCCCGGCTGCCATGGAGGGTGTTGACGCTCTCTCCCGTCGCTTGGCGCTGCTCAGGGCGTGTTGGGGCGCTGGCACGCCGCGAATGACACCTCGGACCATCATATCGCTGGCTGAGGGACTTCCTGGCGCGCGTCGGCTGCGCCTCGACCTTAGCGGTCTGCCGCGCCGGACAGCGCTTTCCTCGGCCATGGGCAGGGTTCTCCTGAATGTGCTGATGCTGGCCGCGGAATGTTTGCCGCGGGGCGGGGTGATCTCGGCGGCGGGACAGGAGGACGGGCGCATTTTGGTCAGTATCAGCGGAACCCACGCGGGCTGGCCACGCGAGTTTTCCCGCCTGTTGAACCGGCCCGAGGCCGCCTGGGCTGCCCTTTCCAGGCCCGAGAGCCTGCTCCCACCTTTCGTGGTGCTGATCGCCGCCCATTCGGGCGTGGGGCTGTCGTTCCATACGCGGCCGCGCTCTGCAGCTCCGGTTATCTCCGCGCTTTACCTCATCCCGGTCTGACTGGCCTTCGAATTTACCTTTTGTTTGTTACCGCCGAACAGGATGCCGTCGCGCCGCGCGGAAGGCCTGTCCGAATGGACGATCTGCTTGCCGATTTCCTGACGGAGACCAACGAGAATCTGGCGGACCTCGACGTCGCCTTGGTTCGGCTGGAGCAAATACCGCAGGACAAGGAGACGTTGTCCTTGGTGTTCCGCCTCGTGCACACGATAAAGGGCACCTGCGGTTTCCTCGGCCTCCCGCGGCTGGAGCGTGTGGCCCACGCAGCGGAGAATGTGCTCGCCCGCATCCGCGACGAGGAACTGGCGGCCGGCGCGGCCATCGTCACGCTTGTCCTGCAAGCGATCGACCGCGTGAAGGTGATCGTGAGGGAGATCGGTGCCACAGGGCAGGAGCAGCCGGGTGACGACACCGGTTTGATCCAGGCGCTGAATCGCCTTGCGGACGGAGAGAATGCGGACGCGCCCGCGCCCGACCCTCAGCCTGTGGAGCAGGACACGGCGCTGGCCGCCGGCCCGCAGACCATCCGCGTGTCGGTGGATGTGCTGGAACATCTCATGACGTTGGTGAGTGAGCTCGGTACTTACCCGCAACCAGCTTCTGCAGCTTGCGCGCTCCCAGCAGGACAGCGCCTTTGCAGCGCCGCTGCAGCGTCTGTCGCACATCACGTCGGATCTGCAGGAGGGCGTGATGAAGACCCGCATGCAGCCGATCGGCAATGCCTGGAGCAAATTCCCCCGGCTGGTGCGCGACCTGTCGCACGAACTCGGCAAGTCGATCGAACTCGTCATGCGCGGGGCGGACACTGAACTCGACCGCCAAATGCTTGAGGCGATCAAAGACCCGCTGACGCACATGCTGCGCAACTCCGCCGATCACGGGTTGGAAACTCCGGAGGAGCGGCGGTCAGCGGGCAAGCCGGAAACCGGCCGCATTATCCTCAATGCGTATCATGAAGGCGGTCACATCATCATCGAGGTTGCGGACGACGGCCGCGGGCTGTCGGTTGAACGCATCCGCGCCAAGGCGATTGCGCAGGGGCTGACGAACGAGGCCGAACTGGCCGGAATGTCGGATGCGCAGATTCAGGGCTTCATCTTCCGTCCGGGATTTTCCACCGCCGCGCAGATTACCGCCGTATCGGGCCGCGGCGTCGGCATGGATGTGGTGAAGACGAACATCGAACGGATCGGCGGCGCGATCGCGTTGAACAGCGTCGCCGGGGAGGGTACACGATTTGCGATGAAGATCCCGTTAACGCTGGCCATTGTGTCGGCGCTGATCGTCGAAGCCGGACGGGAGCGTTTCGCCATTCCGCAGATCAGCGTGGTGGAACTCGTACGCGCCACCCGTGACGGAGAGCAGGGCGAGACGACGATCGAGCACATCGATCGCACGCCGGTGCTGCGGCTGCGCGATCGGTTGCTGCCGCTGGTTAGCCTCTCGTCGCTACTGGGCCTGGAGGAAGACCGGAGATGGGGCGAACCACCCACCATTGTCGTGTCACAGGTTGGCGGCGGCATGCTCGGCATCCTGGTGGACCGCGTCTTCGACACGGAAGAGATCGTGGTGAAACCGGTTGCGCCTATTCTGCGCCACATCAGCATGTTTGGCGGCAACACCATTCTGGGCGACGGATCGGTGATCATGATCCTCGATCCTAACGGCATCTCTCGCGCGAGCGGCATTGCTCATGATGAAAGCCACAAGCGCATGGAGGAGCAGAACAACGCGCATAACACCGCAGAGCATGTGTCCATGCTGCTGTTCCGCGCCGGCGGGCCGCCGCTGATGGCCGTGCCATTGGGACGCGTCGCGCGGCTGGAGGAAATCCCGCGCGAGAACATCGAAACCACGTGCGGTGGTTTGGTGACCCAGTACCGCGGCCACCTCATGCCACTGCTGCCGCTCGGTGATGGACTGAACCAGAGCGGCAAAAGCCAAGCCGTGCTGGTGTTCATGGAGCAGGACCTGCGGATGGGGCTGATGGTGGATGAGATCGTCGATGTGGTGGAGGACCATCTCGCGATGGAGATGGCCAGCGCCCGGCCCGGTCTCTTGGGATCTGCGATTATCGGCGGTCGCGCTACCGATGTCATCGACATCGATTATTGGCTGACCGAGGCGTGCCGTTACCGCGCTCCCGTTTCCGCGTCGCAGACGTGGAGCTGATCGAATGGAAGAGCAGCAGTTTGTCACCGTGCTGATCGGTAAGCAGCTCTGTGGCGTGCCGGTGCTCGCGGTGCGTGACGTGCTGGCGTCGCAGGCGATCGCGCGCATTCCGCTCGCTCCACCGCAGGTGGCGGGCAGCCTGAACTTGCGCGGGCGGATCGTGACCGCGATCGACTTGCGCAGGCGGCTCAACCTCCCACCGGCACCGGAGGGCATTCGCGCGATGTCGGTCGTCACCGAGCATGAGGGCGAACTGTACGCTCTGCTGGTCGACAAGGTTGCGGAAGTTATCAGCGTGCCGACCGCTTCCCGCGATCCCAACCCGCCGACGCTTAGTTCGAACTGGGCGGGTGTCAGTGACGGCATCTATCGGCTTGAGAAGACACTGCTTGTCGCCCTGAACGTCCCGCGCATGCTCTGCCTGCAGCCTGATCACAGTGCCGAGCTGCACTGAACCATGCTGCAGCGAAGCTGTCTGGTGGTGGACGACAGCCGGACCCTCCGCTCCATCGCGCGGCGCATTCTGGAATCGAGCGGCTTCGCGGTAACCGAAGCGGCCGACGGGAAGATCGCGCTTGCTGCCTGCCGCACTGCGCTGCCGGATTGCGTGCTGCTCGACTGGAACATGCCGGTGATGAACGGCATCGAGTTCCTAACGGCACTGCGGGCGGAGTTCGGCCCCGACAAGCCGATCGTCGTGCTCTGCACCACCGAGACGGAGATGGAGAACATCGCCCAGGCCATCGCGTCGGGCGCCCAGGAATACATTATGAAGCCCTTCGACGCCGAGATCCTGCTCGGCAAGCTCGCGCAAGCTGGGGCAATGTGAGCGGGGCAAGTCCGGAGCCGTTGCGAGTCCTGGTGTGCGATGACTCGGCCCTGATCCGGGGGGCGATCAGCCGCATCCTCGAAGGCGATCCGGCGATCCGCGTCGTTGCGCGTGCAAGCAATGGGCAGCAGGCGGTGGATACGCTGCGACACACACCGGTGGACGTGGTGGTGCTGGATGTGGAAATGCCCGGGATGGACGGGTTGACCGCGTTGCCATTGCTGCTGCAGGCGAAGCCTGCACCGCGCGTTCTGATGGCCTCCGCCCTGACTACGTGCGGCGCCGAGACAACGTTGCGGGCTCTGCGCCTCGGGGCGGCGGACTGCATCGCCAAACCCAGCGCGCTCGGCGCGCTGGGCGAAGGCGACTTCCGGCGCCACCTGGTGGGCAAGATCCATGCGCTGGGACGTCGGGCGGGCGGGACCGGACGTTCGCTGGTCCTGCGTCCGCTGCCGCGGCCAATGCGGCTTCCGCAGCTTCTCGCGGTCGGCAGTTCGACGGGCGGCCCGCAGGCGTTGTTCAGCCTGGTGCAGGGATTGGGCACGCGCCTGCCCGTGCCCGTGGTGATGACACAGCACATGCCGGCGAGCTTCATGCCTACGCTCGCACAGCATCTTGGGCGGATCGGCGGCATGCCGTGCGAGCTTGCCGAGGCGCGCGCACCGCTGCTGCCGGGGCGTATCCATCTCGCACCGGGCGATCGCCATCTGATGGTCGAACGCTCGGGTGGTGCGCTGCGCGCCCACCTGGATGACGGTCCTCCCATCAACTTCTGCCGCCCATCGGTGGATCCGCTGTTCGAGAGCGCATCGCGCGCCACGGCAGGTGCGGTCGTGCTGACCATGCTGACCGGCATGGGCCAGGACGGCCTGAACGGCACCCGCGCCGCGGTTGATGCGGGTGCGGTGACCATCGCGCAGGACGAGGAGACCAGTGTGGTTTGGGGCATGCCGGGCGCCATTGCGCGCGCCGGCCTGTGCCACGCGGTGCTGCCGCTGCCGCAGATCGCGCCTCGGCTGTTGGAACTGCTGGCACGATGAGTGCGGCACTGGCGGAAACCTGGTTCGCGACCATCGCCGGCTTGCTCAAGCGGCGTTCCGGCATCGCGATCGGACCTGACAAGCTTTACCTGCTGGAGACGCGGCTCGCGCCGATCCTGAAGCGGGAGAGCCTGCGGGATCTGGCGGCGCTTGCGGTTCGGTTGCGCGGCCCGTCCTGCGAAGCGCTGGCCGGAGAGGTCGTCGAGGCGATGACGACCAACGAGACGCTGTTCTTCCGCGACCAGAAACCGTTCAATCATCTGCGCGGCAGCGAGCTACCCAGGCTGCTCGCGTCTCGCCCGCCCGGACGCGCACTGCGCATCTGGTCGGCCGCGGCTTCCACCGGTCAGGAAGCCTATTCCATCGCCATGCTGCTGGATGACTGCCGAACACAGATCAGCGGGCGGCCGGTCGAGATCGTTGCGACCGATATTGCACGCGAGCCACTGACTCGGGCGCGGGCGGGGCTGTACTCGCAGTTCGAGGTGCAGCGCGGCTTGCCGGTGCAGATGCTGGTCAAGCACTTCAAGAAGGAGGATGGCGGGTGGCGCATCAACCGGAGCCTGCGCGATGCCGTGCAGTTCCGCGAATGGAACCTGCTATCGGATCTGCGTCCGCTCGGCATCTTCGATGTGGTCTTCTGCCGCAACGTGCTGCTTTACTTTGACCAGCCGACCAAGACTCGCGTGCTGGACGCGATCGCCGGGCAGATAGCGCCGGATGGTGTGCTGTTCCTGGGCGGGGCGGAGACGGTGCTAGGGATCACCGACCGGTTCGCGCCATTGACGGCATTGCAGGGAGCCTATCATAAATTTCCTATGAAATTATGAATCGGGCGCCGAAGACAGATCAGCTGCTACCGTGAAGGAATCCGGTAGAAAGCCATGGTATCGCTGCAACGACGATGAGCGCGGCGACGAGGGTGAGCATGTAGGGCCAGACACGCGGTAACGACTCATCGGACGTGGCACGGCCGATGAGGCAAGTCTGGTAGAAGCCGACACCGAAGGGCGGTGAGAACAGGCCGACGCCCATCGCCAGGATGGCGACGATCGCGTAGTGCACGACATGGATGCCCTGTTGCTCGGCGATCGGGAAAAGCAGAGGGCCGAACAGCACCATCGCGGGCAGGCCTTCGAGCACGCTGCCGAGTATAATGAACAGCACGATCGACACGGCCATGAAGCCGATCTTGCCGCCGGGCAGGCTGCTCATGATGGACGCCAGGGTCTGCGCGAAACCGGCCTGCGTCAGCGCCCAGGCCATGGCCGAAGCGCTACCGATGATGAGCAGGATGGCGCCGGAGAGAGACGCCGTTTCGACGAGTAACGGGAAGACTTGGCGGAGCCTGAAGGCGCGATAAATCAGGATGCCGACGACGACCGAGTAGACGACACCGACGGTGGCGACCTCGGTCGCTGTGGCGATGCCGGCAATGACGGCGTAGCGGATGACGAAGGGCAGGATCAGCGCCGGAATAGCGACGATGAACAGGCGAGTCGTTTCTTTCGCACCGACATGCTCGCCGCCCGGAGGATCGCGGCGGGAACGGAAGAAGATGAGGATAATCAGCGCGAGCGCCGCAACACCGGCAGGCAGGAGGCCTCCGGTAAACAAGGCCTCAGTCGAGACACCTGTAACGGCGCCGACGATGATCAGCACGAGGCTCGGCGGGATGGTTTCCGACATCGCGGCGGAGGAGGCGAGCTGGGCGACGAGTTCGCCGGGATGGGCGCCGCGGCGTTTCATCTCGGGCAGCAGGACGGGAGCGATGGCGGCCTGATCAGCGGCTTTCGAACCGGAGATGCCGGAGACGAGATACATCGCGCCTATCAGCGAATAGGATAGGCCGCCGCGGAAATTGCCGACCAGGGCGGCGAGGCAATCGACCAGGGCTTTGGCGATGCCGGTCATTTCCAAGAGCAGCCCGAGGACGACGAACATCGGAACGGCGAGAAGCTCGACCGACGACATGCCCTGGTTCATCTGGCTGATGATGATCGAGAGCGGAATGGTCGAGGTGAAATAGAAGAACGAGGCCGTGGCGATACCGAAGCTGAAAGCAATCGGTACACCACAAAAGATGCAGACTCCGACGACGCCGACGAAGAAGACGAGCAGGTCGGCGTTGCCGAGGTCGTCGAACACCGGTTCCAGCAACCAGAAGGCGATACCGATCAGCAGGACGACGCCGAGTGTCGTGACCAGCTCAAACGCGGTGGCACCGGCGAAGAGCTGACGGATGGCGAAATACAAAAGCAGAGCGAGGGCGACGATCTCGCCGGCGATTTCCCATGATCCCGGGATCTGCAAGGTCGGCATGGTGATCGCCGCCTGCTCTTGCATGTAGCCGAATCCGGTGAAGAGCAGGATGGCGGTGAAAATGGCGACGATGAGGCCCGAGGCACGCATGAGAAGGCGTTGGGTTTGTGGCCGCAGGCGGCCGACGACGACCGTCATGCGCATATGCTCCGATTGGCGGAGCGCGATGACGGCGCCGAGGCTAACGAGCCACAGGAACAGGATGCCCGACAGCTCGTTGGTCCAGACCAGCGGGCTGTTCAGCACGTAGCGCCAGATCACGCCGCAGAAGAGCAGTACGATCTCGACGAAGACCAGCATGGCCGCGACGATGCGGCAGAACCAGTCGAGCGCGCTGTCGAGCGGCGCGAGAAAATCCCGCGCCCGTGGCGGAGCGTGGGTGAGGGTGGTCAGCCGAGCGATCCCGCGTATTTCTCGAGCGCCGACCATAGGGCCGGGCTGAACTTGCCCTGCCATTCCTTATAGAAGCCGGACTGGATCAGCTTGTTGCGGAAGCTGGCGATGTCGGGCTTGTTGAAGGTCAGGCCTTGGCTCTGCAGTTTCGCGCCGAGCGATTCGTCCAGCTTATCGTTCGCAGCGCGCTGTTTGACCGCTTCGGCGTCGAATGCGTCGGTGACGATCTTCTGGATGTCGGCCGGCATGCTCTTCCAGAAAGTACCGTTCATAATCATCCAGTAGCCGACCCACATGTGGTTGGAGACAGAGAGGTATTTCTGCACCTGGTAGAGTTTCTGGGTCTCGATGACGCCGAATGGGTTTTCCTGGCCGTCAACGACTCTGGTCTGCAGGGCGGTGAAGAGTTCCGCGACGTTGAGCGTGACCGGTGAGGCGCCGAGGTGCTGGAAGAGCGAGAGCGAGATCGGGCTCGGCGGGACACGGATCTTGAAGCCGGCCAGGTCGGCGGCGTTGCTGATCGGCTTGGTGCTGCTGGTGATCTGACGGAAGCCTTCGTCCCAGATCTTGGTCATGGGCTGCAGGCCGACCTTTTGGATGTCCGGGCGGACCTGATCACCGACGGCGCCGTCGAGCGCGCTCCAGGCCGTGTCGGAATCCTTGAAGGCGAAGCCGATATTGTCGATGGCGGCTGACGGTACGAGGGTCGCGAGGATGTTGTCGCCGATGCCCATCATCTGCATCGCGCCTACACGAATGTTGGACAGCATGTGCGTGTCGTCGCCGAGCTGATTGTTGGGGAAGACCTGAACCGTGACCTCGCCATTGGTCTTCTGCTTGATCGTCTCCCCCGCGGCGGTGGCGCCCTGGCTGGTCGGGTGATCGGCGGGGAGGTCGACGCCGAACTTGATGACGAAGCGTTGGGCCGCTCGGGCGCGCGTGATGGCGAAGAGGGGCAGTGCGGCAGACGTAGCGAGGACGTGCCGGCGCGACAGGGCTGTCATGGAGTTCCTCCGAGTATTGGGCGTACTCATTGCCGTGCTGCACGGGACAGTCAATCGGCTGGGGGCCAGGATTTGTGTCTCGAGAGAGTCTCAATTTTCGGTGTATGGGACCTTGTAGCATGATATGAGACAAGCCGGCGCTCCGGCCCTTTGGGGGCGGGGCGTGGGGTGTCTCGGAGCAGTCTCAGTTTAATGATTTGGAGTCCAGTGGGTCGTCGTGTGAGACGGCAGGGGGTGTGAGTAGTCCGGGCACCACGCCCGGTCGGGTCGGCCTGGTGGCGGTGCGTGCGTCTCGGGAGAATCTCAGTTTGATGATTTCGAGTCTTCCGTTTCATAATGCGAGACACGATGGCGATGCGAACGGCTTGGTTTTGGCTGTGGTAGTGCGGGCGGGCCAAGCGGTCATCCGGTCAGTATATATTAGTATACCTAACATTTCCAGTGCTATACACCTGCCGGCCTGGGTGACCAACAAGCGTTCCGACGCAGATTGCCTAAGACGGAGGATGTCGCGGAGCGGCCGGGCTGTTGGCGAGGGTCGCTCCGGCAATCGGCGGGTGCGCCCCTGCGTGGCCGCCTATGCGGCCTTTCGGCGGCGCGCGGCGGTCAGGCCGACGAGGCCAAGGAACCAAGCGCCGAACAGGTGGGCGAGGCCGGCTTCGGGAGGTCGCTGTGGCGGCGCGGCGGGCCGGTTGTGGATGCGCGCCGCTACAGGTGGTGATCTGGCTTGTCGTCACGGCCTTCCCGGATTTATGGTGCCGTTGGTTTGGAGGGCGACACATGCTCCGCGCTTCTCGGCACGTCGGCTATCGCAACTTGATTTATGGTCACGCGGCGGCGCCACGTCGGGCGCTCAGCGGTATCAAGACATCGTACCGCGCGAAGCGAACCTATCGGACGCCAGGGGCTTTGATGCCAGCGCCAATCGGGCGCCGTCGATCGGCCGCCGGACAATGAGGAAATAGATCGCCGCCCCCAGAACAGAGATTGCCGCGGCCAGTACCAGAGCCGGTGTGAATGAACCGGTCGCGTCCACAATCATCCCCGTTGCCAGAGAGGAACAAGTGCCGCCGATAAACGAGCCGCAATTCTGGATCGCGCCGCTTGTTGCCACGTATTCGCGGGGCGCTACTGCATTGACGAGCGCCCAAATAGACGCGCCTGCCACCGAGCTACAGAACACGACAGCGCAGATCCATACCATAGCCATGGTGCTACTGGGGGCGTAGGCCGTCGCCAGAGTAAACACCGCAACTCCGACCAGCGTCGCCGCGATCGGATATCGCCGGGCGTCCAACCGGGCTGAGCCCTGCCGCGCTCAATCGGTCTGCCAGCGCTCCGCCGATGAGCGAGCCGAACAACCCGAAGATCTCCGGCAGTGTTGCGTAGAAGCCCGTGCGCATGATGGAGACGTGACGCTGCATTTCCAGATAGCCGGGTAGCCAGGCCTGGAACAGCCAGTAGCAATAGCCGTTGCCGAAATTGCCGAGGAGCATTCCCCACACGATCGGATCACGGAACAACCTGATCCAGCGCGCGAAGGAAACGGGCGGTCCGGGCGGCTGGTCTTCCGCACTGATTGCCGCCAGATCCGCCGCGGGCAAGCTTGCTGCCTCAGGGTCGCGGTAGAAAACCCACCACACCACCGCGGCGAAGAGGCCCGCCACGCCGAGCCCGATGAACAGCGTGCGCCAGCCATAAGCAAGCATGATGAGGGTGAGCACCGGCGGGCCGAAAATCGGAGCGATATGCGTCCCGGCGCCAAAAAGTCCCGCTGGCATTCCCCGGGAACGCAGCGGATACCACGCATTGATCACCCGAGCGCTGGTGGGAAATTGCGGCGCCTCGCCGACACCGAGGAAGACGCGGCAGAACAGCAATTGCACATAGCTTATATTGCACATAGCTTATTGAGAGGCCGGCTGCGGCCTGCGCCAGCGACCAGAGCACCATTCCGAATCCGAGCATGCGCCGCGGCCCGAACCGGTCGATCAATGGCCCGATTGGAAGTTGCGCGAGGGCGTAGGTGAAGGCGAAGGCGGAGAGTAGCCCACCCAGCGCCGTCGCGCTTAATCCAAGTTCGTGACGCATCGGTACCACTGCCAGCGCCAAACTTGAGCGGTCTACGTAATTGATAACACCTGAAAGGATCAGGAGCCCGATGGCTGTCTTCTGCAGGCGCCTCGTGCGCGGAGCCAGGTTCTGCGGCACGGACCGTTCCTCCTCGGGGCTTCGCGCCTATGTGGTGTTCATGTTGGCGCGCCTTGTTCACCTCATATGGTCATACTATGACATGAAGTATGGATGCAATCCGGGGATTTCAACATTGCGACGTTGCACCGTTTTAGCAGCAGCGGCCTCGGCTTGCGTTGCTGGAATGGCTCACGCGCGGGAGGGTGAGCTCTCTGATCGATTCGCATGTTCACACCTGGAAGCACGACCCACGATTTCCGTTTGCTCCCGGTGCTACGCCACCGCCGCAGGACGCCTCTGCGGAGATGCTGATCGCGTTGATGCAGGCTAATAGCGTGGCACGCACTGTCATCATCCAGGTCATCCACTATCGGTGGGACAATTCCTATCTCGCCGACGTGCTGCGCCGCTATCCGGAGCTGTTCCACGGTGTTTGCCGTGTGAACCCGGAAGATCCGGCAGCTCCCGACCAGCTCACGCGCCTAACTGAGGAGCAGGGTTTTCGCGGCGTGCGATTGAGCCCGGCCGCAGGGAAGGCCGGCGATTGGATCAAAGGTGAACTGATGCCACCACTATGGCGCCGCTGCGCCACGCTTCGTGTCCCGATGACGCTGCTTATTCCCGCTGTGCGCCTGCCCGACATCGTGCCTCTGATCGAGGACAATCCCGACCTTACAGTCGTGATCGACCATATGGCCGATACGCCGCTTGATCGCCCAGATCTGCTTCAGGACCTGCTGGCCTTGCGTCGCTTCCCGCGCGTTTTCATCAAGATTTCGCATATGTGGAGCCTGTCGCACGAACCTTATCCGTATCCTGATGCCGCCGCGCAGGTGGGCAAACTTTACGATGCGTTCAGCGCCAAGCGGCTGATGTGGGGCACCGATTGGCCAATTTCGTTGAAGTGGCTACCCTATGGTCAGGCCGTTGCGCTGTTCCGCGACCATATGTCGATGATCCCGGAGAGTGATCACGCACAGATCCTGAGCGGTACCGTGCAGGAAGTATGGCCGTTCGATTTCGAATAGGCCTCGAAGAGAGTGCCGGATCTTCAGTCGCCGCCGATCGTTCCACCGTCCCGATTAATATTGTCTACGTCGGCCTCGTAATCTCGCTTCCAACCAGACCAGGTAGCAGCCCGCTGAGTGTGGGTTCGTCGTTCCAGACGAGGTTGACGGTCGCAACACGGAATGCCGCTTGGTAAGGGGCGGGGAGCCGAACAGCGTCTTTCGGCGTGGTGACAAGGATCAGGGTCTGCTGTTTTGCTTGAGAGATCAGGGTTTCAAGCTCCGCGTTGGAGAAGCGATGGTGGTCGGGCATCGGGACGCGGCGCGCGACGATGACTCCGGCTTGTTCGAGCATGGTGAAGAATTTCTCCGGCCGGGCGATGCCGGCCAGGGCGAGGACACGCGTGCCGGCGAGGGCGGCGATCTCGGGGCCGGGGACGAGGTTAGCGCGGAGGATCGGGAGGGGGAGTTGATCGGCGGCGCCGGTGCGGTCCGGGCCGATGAGGATGGCGGCCTGGCAGCGGGCGGCGGCGGCCTCGACGGGTTCACGCAGGGGGCCGGCGGGAAAGACGTGGCGGTTGCCGAAGCCGCTCTCGCCGTCGATTACCAGCAAGGACAGGTCTTTGTGCAGGGTCGGGTTCTGCAGCCCGTCATCCATGACGAGGATGTCCGCCCCGGCCTCGACGGCGAGGCGGGCGGAGGCGGCCCGGTCGGGACCGACCCAGGTCGGGGCGGCCCGGGCAAGGAGCAGGGGCTCGTCGCCGACGAGGTCTGCGGGGTCGTCGGGCTGAACGGCGCGGGAGGCGCGGATGCGGCCGCCGTAGCCTCGGGTGAGCAAGTGCGGCCGGCGACCGAGGGCGGTCAGGTGGGCGGCGAGGTCGAGCACAACGGTGGTCTTGCCGGAGCCGCCCATGGTGGCGTTGCCGACGCAGATGACGGGGATGGGGGCGTGCCAGCCGGGGCGGGCGACGCGCTTGGCGGTGGCGCGGGCGGTGAGCGCGCCGAGGGGAGAAAGCAGGCGGGAGAGTGGGCCGTCGGTCTGCCAGAAGGCGGGCGGCTTCACCGGAACAGACCGAGCAGGGTGTCGGCGAGGCGGGCGGGGAGGTGGTCGTGGCCGGCGACGGCGGCGGCGGCGCGGTTGCCGGCGGCGGTTCGAGCGGCGGGATCGGCGAGCATGGCGCCGACCCAGGCGGCGATCGATTGGGCGTCCGTCACGATGCGCAGGGCGTCGGCGGAGCGCAGGATGCGAACCGGCTCCGCGAAGTTGGCGGTGAACGGGCCGGTGGCGACGGCGCAGCTCGAGGCGGGCGGCTCGAGGGGGTTCTGGCCGCCGCCGGGTGGAACGAGGCTGCGGCCGACCAGGGCCATTGGGGCGAGGCGGTACCAGAGGCCGAGTTCGTTCAGCGTATCGGCGATCCAGATTTGGCCGGGGGCGGGGGTCTGGCCGGCGGAGCGCAGAGCGCCGTTGGTCAGCTGCGCGATGGTCGGGCCTCGCTCCGGGTGGCGCGGCACGAGGATGGTGGTGAGGTCGGGGTGGGTGGCGCGCAGGGCGGTGTGGGCGGCGAGGATGATTTCGTCCTCACCGGGATGCAGGCTGGCGGCGACCCAGGCAGGGCGTCCGGCCAGGGCGGCGCGGGCGGCGGCGAGGGCTGTCTCGTCGGCGGGCAGCGGCTCGGCGGCGAATTTCAGATTGCCGGAGGAAATGGCGTTGGGTGCGCCGAGGGAGGCAAGGCGGGCGGCGTCCTCGGGACTTTGCGCGTCGATCAGGTCGAAGCTGTCGAGGATGGTGCGGGCGAAGCCGGGTGCGCGCTGCCAGCCTCGTAGGCTGCGGGATGACATGCGGGCGTTGATGAGGGCGAGAGGGATGCGGCGCCCGCGGGCGGCGGCGATGAGGTTGGGCCAGAGCTCGCTTTCCACCAGTACGCCGAGGTCCGGGCGCCAATGGTCAAGGAAGTCGGCGACCCAGCGCGGTACGTCGAGAGGGACGAAGCGGTGGAGAACATTGTCGGCGAGGCCGCGTTCCGGCAGGCGCTGGTCCAGCAGTTTCGCCGAGGTGACGGTGCCCGTGGTGAGGAGCAGGGCGGCGGGGCTGCGGTCGGCAAGGGCCCGGAGGAGCGGCAGGAGGGAGACGGTTTCGCCGACGCTGGCCGCATGCAGCCAGATCAGCTTGCCGGATGGGCGGGGGGTGGCGTCGATGCCGTAGCGCTCGGGCAGGCGGTCGGCGATTTCCTTACCGCGCCGGGCACGGCGGTGGAGCATCGCGCGAAGGGCGGGCGCGGCGAGGTTGGCGCTAAGGGACCAAGCCTTTTCGATCATGCGGCACAGAGCATGTCCGCGCGGTCCGCGGCCTCGTTCAGGGCCGCGACGATGTGCGCCAGCGCAGGCTGCCATTCCTCCCGCCCGACGGGGATCGCGGCGCCGCAAACGACAACGCCGCGTCCGAACGGCAGCGGGATGATCATGCGGTCCCAGCTTCGCATCGTGATGTGGCGGGTGGTCTGAGCGGCGCAGGGGATAACGGCGGCGCCGCTGAGGGCTGCCACTTGCGCCACACCCGGCGCGGCCTGCCGGCGGGGCCCGCGCGGGCCATCGGGGATGATCACGACATGCTCGCCGCGGGCGAGTGCCGCGGTCAGGGTGCGAAACGCTCCCGCTCCGCCTTTGCTGGAGGAACCGGCGATCAGGCTCATGCCAAAGAACTGCAGCACGTAGCCGATCAGTTGACCGTCCCGGTGGCGGCTGACCAGCGTGTTCACCGTGGCGGGGCGTGCGCCGGGGATGCTCCAGGCCATTCGCCAGAGCGGAACAGCGACGGCGATGCGCTCGTGCCAGATGGCGATGACGGCCGAGCGGCCGCGGGCGAAGGGGGCGACGTTGTCTTCCCCTTCGAACCGCCAGCGTGTCGTGCGGAGGGCGATCATGAGATAGAACGCGGCGAGACGCGCAATGGCGGCTTGGGTGAGCGGATGGCGCATCAGGCGCTTCATGCGCACGCTGCTAGCATGGGCGTGACGGAGCGGGGAGGGAGGCGGGCATGAAACAGCCGGTGGTGATTGTGTTCGACACGTTCGGCACGGTGGTGGACTGGCGGGGGAGCCTGATCGCGGAGCTGACGGCGTTTGGGCGCGAGAAGGGCATCCGTGCGGATTGGACCGCGCTGGTGGATGCATGGCGTCGCGCCTACCACCCGTCGATGCAGCGTGTGCGCAGCGGCGAACTGCCGTGGACCAAGCTGGATGCGCTGCACCGGATGTCGCTGGACCGGCTGATCGAGGAGTTCGGTGTTGCGGGGCTGAGTGAGGAAGACCGGGCGCACATCAACCTCGGCTGGCACCGATTGAATCCGTGGCCGGATTCGGTGCCGGGGCTGTTGCGGCTCAAGACGCGCTACATCATCGGGCCGCTGTCGAACGGCAATGTGTCGCTGCTGACGAACATGGCGAAGCACGCGGGGTTGCCGTGGGACATGGTGTTCGGATCGGATCTGTTCGGGCACTTCAAACCGGACCCGGAGACGTATCTGGGCGCGGCGCGGCTGATGGATTTGGAGCCGGGGCAGATGATGATGGCCGCGGCGCATAACGGGGACCTGGCGGCGGCCCGGAAGCAGGGGCTGATGACGGCGTTCTTTCCTCGGCCGAGTGAGTACGGGCCGCATCAGGAGCGCGATTACGAGGCGGAGCAGGATTGGGACGTGGTGGCGCGGGATATTGAGGATATGGCGGGGAAGCTGGGGGTTTAGGGGTTTGTTCGAGAGCAGGATTCACGCGCTTCTGCCTGCGGCCTCGCGCGATCCTGCTCTATGACGAACAAAGAATCGTCTGGACTGGATATTTAGCGGCGTGGCTGTCCTCCGAGAGGAACACGGCATTTTCCGTGATGGCCTGGGCGATCAGCAGATGATCGAAGGGATCGCGGTGGTGCATCGGCAGCTTGGCGAGGGCCAGCAGATGCCCTGGGGTGATTCCGAGGATGACGAAGCCTTCGTGCTTCGCGGCGTCCATGATCGCGTCGAGGTCGGCGTGGAGTTTGCCGACGCGGAGCTTCACCGCAATCTCCCACAGAGAGGCGATGCTGACGAGGACGTCGTTGGCTGGATCCTCGATCAGCCCACGCGTGCGGGGGCCGAGCTGAGGGTCGTCAGCGAGCCACCAGAGCAGCGCGTGAGTGTCGAGTAGGAGTTTCACCCCTCCATGGCCGCGAGGAGCTCCGGCGGCAGCGTGTCGAAATCGGGTGCCATGTGGATCTTGCCGCGGAGAGCCCCGGGTTGGCGGCGGGGGCGGTTGGCGACCGAGGGTGGGCGGATTTCAGCGATAACCTCGTTGTGCGAGGTGATGAGAAAGGTTGCGCCCTGGCGTGCCTGGCGGAGGAGGCCGGGCAGGTTGGCGCGGAACTCGCGGACGCCGATGCGTTTGGGGGTGTCAATCACGTCGTCGTCGGCGGTGGCCATCGGGTGCTCCAGGTGTACGCAGGCAGTGTACACAGATAGAGGGTGGTGAAGGCGAAATCCAGGGAATATCGATGGGGCGGGCGGGACGTACCGCCAGGGCAGGAGACAATTCATGACGACCGTGGTGATCACCGGGGCTGGGGGAAATATCGGCACGAAATTGCGCCAGCATTTCGAGGACCTGAGCTGGACATTGAAGCTGCTGGATGCGCGGGCGCCGGATAAGGCGGTGCAGGTCGCCGATCTGTCGGTGTGGGATGACGGCTGGGCCAGTGCGTTCCGGGCTGCGGACGCGGTGGTGCACCTCGCCGCAAATCCGAGCCCGCGCACAAGTTGGGACAGCGCCGTGCGGCTCAATTTTGACCTGACGATGAACGTGTATGAGGCGGCGGCTCGGGGCGGGGCGAAACGGCTGATCTTCGCGAGTTCCAACTGGGTCGTTGCCGGGCATCGGTTCGAGGATTGGCCGATCACGCCGGATGTCTCGCCCTATCCGGTCAATCCATATGGCGTATCGAAGCTGGTCGGCGAGCGGATGGGCAAATCGTACAGCGAGCGGTGGGGACTGTCGGTGATCTGCTTCCGCATCGGCTACTGCCAGCGCGGCGATAATCAGCCCGGCACGCATATGGGCTGGGGGTTGTGGGGCCAGCAGATGTGGTTGTCGGATCGCGATCTGTGCCAGGCCTTCGAAAAAGCGGTCATGGCGCCGGCGGGCGTGCGTTTCGCGGTGCTGAACCTGATGTCGCAGAACGCGGGAATGCGCTGGGACCTTGAGCCGACGCGCGCAGCGATCGGTTACGAGCCTCGGGATCAATCCGTTCCGCAGGAAACCGACGAATTGCGTCTTGCGACCGAGGCGTCACGCGGTGCGCGGCGGCTGGTGGAAAACACGGAAGAATTCATTCAGGAGCGTCGCTGGTGAGCGAAGCGAATTGCGTCCTCGACGCGAAGGCCACGCTGGGCGAGGGCGCTGCGTGGTCCGTGCGCACGCAGCGGCTGTTCTGGGTGGATATCCAGGCGCCGGCGCTGCACGAATTCGATCCTGCGGCCGGCAAGGACCGGCAATGGGCGATGCCGGAGCCAATCGGCACGATGGCGCTGGCGGATGGCGGGCGGGTCGTGGTCGCGCTGGCCTCGGGCCTCGCCTGGTTCGACCTGGCGACGGAAAAGCTGGAGCGCTTCCTGCCAATCGAGGCGGATAACGATGCATCGCGGCTGAATGACGGGCGGTGCGATCGGCAGGGGCGGCTGTGGGTCGGATCGATGCGGCGGGGTGAGGCGAAGCATCCGGGCGTGCTGTATCGCTGTAACGGCACGCGGGCCGAGCCGGTGCTGCGCGACATCACGGTGCCGAATTGCACCTGCTTCAGTCCGGACGGGCGGACGATGTATTTCACCGATACGCCGACGGGGATCATCCGCACGTTCGATCTGGATCCGGCGACAGGCGCGCTGAGCAATGAGCGCGGGTTCGCGAACTCTGCCGGAGGGTACGGGGAATCCGGACGGTGCAACGGTGGATGCCGAAGGCGGCGTGTGGGTGGCGCATTGGGGCGGCGGGCGGGTGTCTCGGTTCCGTCCCGACGGCACGTATGAGCGCAGCATCACCTTGGCCGCGCCACGGGTGACATGTCCGGCCTTCGGCGGACCGGATCTGGATACGCTGTTCATCACCACGGCGCGGACGGGGCTCGATGAGGCGGCGCTGGCGAAGGCTCCGCAGTCCGGCGGGCTGTTCGCGGTGAAGCCCGGCGTGCGGGGGATCGAGGAGCCCCGTTTCCGGCCGGATTGACCGTGTGGTGGGCGCGCCGGAGAGTGTGGGCGCCGTGGGAGAGAAACGATGGACCTGGGCTTCACCGAGGACGAACGCGCGTTCCGCGAAGAAGCGCGCCGGTTCTTCCGCACCGAGGTGCCGGAGAATATCCGATCCAAGCTGCGCGACGGCGAGCATCTGAGCAAGGACGATATCGTTACGTCCCAGCGGATCCTGAATGCGCGGGGTTGGGCGACGCCGAACTGGCCGGTGGAGTGGGGCGGGCAGGCGTGGTCGCCCGTGCAGGTCTATCTGTATCAGGATGAGTTGCAGCAGGCGTATGTGCCGCCGCCGATCGGATTCAACGTAACGATGGTCGGGCCGGTGATCGCGCAGTTCGGCAATGACGCGCAGAAGAAGCAGTTCCTGCCGGCGACGGCGAATGCGGATATTTTTTGGTGCCAGGGATTCTCGGAGCCGGGATCTGGATCGGATCTGGCCAGCTTGCGCACGAAGGCCGAGCGCAAGGGCGATACCTATGTGGTGAACGGGCAGAAGATCTGGACCACGCTGGCGCAATACGCCGACTGGATTTTCTGTCTCGTGCGCACCGATCCGGCGGCGAAGAAACAGGAAGGCATTTCGTTTCTGCTGATCGACATGAAGACGCCCGGCATTACCGTGCGCCCAATCGTGACGATCGATGGCGGGCGGGAAGTGAACGAGGTGTTCTTTGATAACGTCGTGGTGCCGACCGAGAATTTAGTAGGCCAGGAAAACAAAGGCTGGGACTACGCCAAGTTCCTGCTCGGCAATGAGCGCACGGGCATCGCGCGGGTCGGCGTGTCGAAGGCGAAGGTGGCGCGGATCAAGGAACTCGCGGCGCTGGAAGGGATCGGCAAGGAGCCGCGCTTCCGCGAGAAGCTGGCGGCGGTCGAGGTGGAGCTGAAGGCGCTGGAGATGACCCAGCTGCGTGTGGTTTCGGACGAAAGAAAGCGCGAGAAGGGGCGGCAGAACCCGGCTTCCTCGATCCTGAAGCTGAATGGCTCGGTGATCCAGCAGCAGCTGACGGAGCTGATGATGGAGGTTGTCGGGCCGTATGTGATGCCGGCCCAGGAGCCCGATCAGGAGCAGAACGAGCCGTTCATCGGGCCGGACTATGCGGCCAGCGCCGCGCCGACCTATTTCAACTACCGCAAGGTCTCGATCTACGGCGGCTCCAACGAAATCCAACGCAACATCATCGCCAAGGCTATCCTCGGTCTCTGATCGGGTTCCGCTGCGCGAGGTCATTGCGCGGCACGGGCTGGCGGCGCGCCGGTCGCTCGGCCAGCATTTTCTGCTCGATCAGAACCTGACGGCGCGGATCGTGCGCCAGGCGGGAGATTTGACGGGGCGGCACGTGATCGAGGTCGGGCCGGGGCCGGGCGGACTGACGCGCGCGCTGCTGGATTCGGCGGCGGCGACAATCACCGCAATTGAGCTGGATGCGCGGGCGGCGGAGGCGATCCGGGAATTGGCGGCGGAGGCGCCGGAGCGGTTGCGCGTGATCGAGGCGAACGCGCTGGCGCTGGATCTGCCGGCGTTGGTGGGGACGCCGCGGCAGATCGTGGCGAACCTTCCGTACAATGCCGGAACCGCGATGCTGATTGCGTGGCTGCGCCAGGCGGCGGCGTTCGAGCGCATGACGCTGATGTTTCAACAGGAAGTGGCGGAGCGGATCTGTGCGGCGCCGGGGACCGAGGCATACGGGCGGTTGTCGGTGCTGGCGCAGGCGACATGCTCCGCCGCGTTGGCGATGCGGATTCCGCCAACGGCTTTCGTGCCGCCGCCAAAGGTTTGGTCGGCGGTGGTGAGCCTGGTGCCGTTGGCGAACCAGCCGGCGCCTGAATTGTTGCAGGCGGTGGAGCGCGTGACGGCGGCGGCGTTCGGGCAGCGGCGAAAGATGCTGCGCTCGTCGTTGAAGGCGTTGGGTGGGGAAAGTCTGTTGCGTGGGGTCGGGATCGATCCGGAGCGGCGGGCCGAGACGCTCACGGTCGCGGAATTTCTCCGGATTGCGGACACGAGGGGATGAGGGCGAGATGCGCACACTCACCGGCTACGGGATCGCCGTCATTATCGTTCTGGCTATTCTCAACGGCATATGGTGGTTGACGGGTCATCCCCGGCTGCACAGCGTCAACGTTTTCTCTGCCGGGTTCGTTCTGGGGATGCTCGGGATGTACATCGCGGCGTGGGTTTACGGATATCACCAGACCGTCGGCTGACGCTTGACTGATTCCCAGACCGGATCATAACGGCACCCCTTCGGACGGGGATGCTGCGGTGCAAGATATCGCAGACGGGTTCGCGGAACTGGCCGGAAAAGCGGCCTGGGCTGCGCGTATGGCCGAAATCGAACGGCGGATCGCCACCGGCGGCCGGGCCGGGAAGGCGCTGGCGCAGTATTTCGGACTGGAACGCGGGATCGAGCGGATAAGGCGCGGAAAGCAGGCAACAGGCGCGGCGCCGATCATGCGTCTGGCCGCCGATGCACTGGCGTTGAACGATCAACTGGATTCCTTGGGGCGCGATCGGTTTCAAGCGACGCTCCAACGCGGGATGCGGGACGACAACACGCTGATCCCGCTGTTTCATTTGCTGCGATGCGCTGCGGTGCATCGGGCTGAAGGGTTCCATATCAGCTATCCGGGCCTAACCGACGGCGCAGCATTCGATCTGCTGCTGTCTCGGCGTGGCGCGGATTTAGAACTGGTGACCGACGTGATGTCCGCCGAGGAGGGACGATCCGTCCATCGCGGCAGCTGGTTCCGCCTTGCGGATCGGATCGATCCGGACCTGCAGACCTGGCTTGCCGCGCATCCCGGACGGTACGTGCTGAAAGTGAACCTGCCGGGTGGGCTGCCGACGGACGAAGCGGCCGTCGCCGGTCTGTATGATCGCATTCGCCGCCTGCTATCCGAGAGCAGGCGGGCGGATACGGACGAGGCGATCGTGCTGAGGCTGGATCCTCTGCTGCTCGCCGGGGCGCAGATGGCGGGAACCGCGCTGGGTCCAGCGTTGCGTCAGGAATTCGGACCGGATGCCAATCTGGCGGTGGTGTCCGATGCCTCCGGCCTGTTCGTGATTGCAGCGCGAAGCGGGCGGGATGACGAAGTCGCGCTGGCGATGCGCCGGCGCATGGCGAGCATAGCGCCGCTCCGGTTCAGCGGCTCGCGGCCGGGAATCCTTGCGATGTTCGTTGAGGATACGGATCGGCTGGAGTGGAACGGGCTGCGTGAGCGGCTGGAGCTGGAGGGCGAGGCACGACAGTTTCTGACGCAACCGGTGGCGAAATCCATCGCCGCGGTTACTGTGAGTTCCCGGTTCGAGTTGTTCGGCGCGCCGGAGTCCGATGGCGAGTTGCGCTTCCGCAACCCAAGCCTTCGTGGTGCAAGGCTGGCGGTGTAGAGAGTTAGAGCGGTGTCAGGCTGACTGTCGCCGCATTACGCGGCACGTACGAGGCTGCGCTCCTCGACCGCTGGCTTGAAGACGTGGCGAGGTCCAGGCCCACCATCGCCCAGGGTAGCGGGGTTCTTGCGACGGTGCTCTCCCGTTGTTCTGTTGATAGCCGTTGTTGTCGGTACAGATGTCCTGTTCTTTAGGAACCGGTTTTGGGAACGGCTGGTAATGAGCGTCGGGATTGTCTTGGTGTTTGCCGCCTCCCACTCAAGATTCTTGAGGCACCCGTAACCTGAGGTGTATAGGCGAGGTGTCCGAGAGCCGAACCCCGTGGTAGCGTGTCGGTCTGGATACCGATTTCGAGCGGGAAGCGGACATAGAGGTAGCAGTGATTGGCGTCTTCGCGTCATTGTGTGCCGGCTGCTCCGAATGAGCAGGTCCCGCATATTGCGGAGGTATTTCTTAGCTGCGCTCTGGAAAGAGCTCGGCATCGTCTGGCCCATTTTGTCCGGACTGGTTTGCTTTCAGTTGGCGCTCGGCGTGGCCGTAGGGTTTTTTGAGGGCTGGCGAGCACAGGATGCGGCGTACTTTACGTTCGTCACCGGCCTTACCATTGGATACGGTGATCTCGTGCCCTCACACGTGGCTTCGCAAATCGCCGCGTTGCTCATTGGGTTCATCGGTATCCTGCTAACCGGCCTCATCGCTGCCGTAGGTGTTCGCGCCCTTCAGGAGGCGACAAGCGCGCAGCTGGTCACGGATTCGACCAAGCGCATCGGCGATGTTCAAGGTAATCCCGCGTTTACCCCGGCCACCAAATCGGACGCAAACCAGAGGGGCGGGGAGCAGAAAAATCGCATCTACGAGCAGCCTAATCCATAGGTAATACCAACCCGCGAAATCTCTGACTCACGGCGGATTCCCACCGCCCGCGACATGTGATTCGATTTCCGCGCCGATTCGCGGGAGGCGAGCATGGGCAGAGCGGTAGCGGTCGGCCGGACCGATCACAGTGCCGGGGAGCTTCGGGCAATGGCGAGCAAGTGTTCCGACGCTGACCAGGTCCGCCGGTTGCTGGCGATTGCTCTGGTGCTGGACGGCGCCAGCCGTGGCGAGGCCGCCCGGCACAGCGGCATGGAGCGCCAGACGTTGCGTGACTGGGTCCACCGCTACAATGCCGAGGGGATTGGCGGCCTTCAATCACGCATCAGCCCCGGCCGCCCGCCGAAGCTGACGACCGGGCAGAAAGCGGAATTCAGGGCGCTGGTGATCGCGGGACCCGATCCGGCACTGCATGGTGTGGTGCGCTGGCGCTGCGTGGACCTGCAGGAGGAAGCGGCGCGGCGTTACAACGCCCGGGTTCACGTCAGCACGATGGGCAAGTGGCTGCACAAGCTCGGGCTGACCCGGCTGCAACCGCGCCCCTATCATCCCAGGAAGGATGTCAAAGCCGAGCCGGCGGTTAAAAAAACTTCGCCAGCCTGGTAGCAGCAGCGCCACCCGAAAGCGCATCCGCAGCGGACCTCGAAATCTGGTTTCAGGACGAAGCCAGGGTCGGGCAGAAGGGCGGACATACCTACATTTGGGCGCCGGTCGGCTCGCGCCCTCTGATGGTGCGCGACAACCGTCATGACTCGGCCTATCTGTTCGGCGCGATCTGCCCGGCCCGAGGCATCGGTGCCGCCATTATCATGCCGGGCGTCAACACCGAGGCGATGAACGAACACCTGAGCGAAATCAGCACTCAGGTGGCGTCTGGTGCGCACGCTATTTTGGTCTGTGACAGCGCCGGCTGGCATCAGCCCTGCGGCCGGTTGCGCGTGCCTGACAACATCACTCTGTTGCCGCTGCCGCCATACTCGCCGGAACTTAATCCAATGGAGACGGTTTGGGGTAAGCGGTGGCGCGGTGGCACGTCGTTTATGAATGTCAGCTGAGGCAAGTTTGTCGTTCTGTTGGCAAGAGCTGATGTTATGGACGTGGTTAACGACGGTTCGTCTGTGGAGCGACCGCGACGGATTGAAATTCTGAGCGGTGCGGAGCGCCGACGCCGTTGGTCGGATGAGGCGAAGGCACGGATTGTCGCTGAGAGTGTGGTGCATGGTGCGATGGTGTCGCAGGTTGCTCGCCGTCACGATGTCCTGCCGTCGCAGATCTACGCTTGGCGGAAAGCCGCCCGCGAGGGGTCTCTTGTTCTCACTGGCGGCTCCGCCTTTGCCACGGTCGAGGCTGCCGGACCCTTGCCGCCCGAGACCAAGCCGAAGCATGCCGGTGCGGTGCCGATCATCGAGATCGAGGCGGGCCCGATTGCCGTTCGGGTCAACGATGGTGCTGATGCTGCACTGGTTGAGAGGATCATCCGGCACTCAAGGCCGCTAGGTGATCTTTCCGACCGGTCCTGTTCGGGTGATGGTTGCGGTCCAACCCGTCGACTTCCGTAAAGGCATTGATGGCCTGGCTGCCATCGTCAAAGAGGAACTGGGCACCGATCCTTATTCGGGCGTTGTTTATGTCTTCAGGCGCGCCGCGCGGACAGGATCAAGATGATCTTCTGGGACGGCACGGGCATGGTGTTGATCTCCAAGCGTCTGGAGGACGGCAAGTTCCGCTGGCCTCGGATTGAGGCAGGCGTGATGCGTCTGTCACCGGCACAATTGACCACGTTATTCGAAGGTCTCGATTGGACCCGCGTGCATGTGCGGCGTGTGCGTGCGCCGCAGGAAGTGCTGTGATCGCTCGATGCTCACACACGATATTGGTGATCACAAATCGGTCGGAATGTGATTCACTCGAGTCGCCATGGATGCCGCTCTGCCGCAAAATCTTGCTGAGGCTCATGCGCTGATCGAGCGCCTGACGGCAAGTCTGGCCGAGAAGGAAGTAGCGCTATCGCATCGTGACGAAGAGATCGAGCGGCTTGAGCGCATCCTCGATAAATATATTCGCCGTCAGTATGGCAAGAGTTCGGAACAGCTTCCGCCAGAGCAGATGGCGCTTGGCCTTGAGGATCTCGAGACGGGAATTGCCGCGGCAAAGGCCAAGGCGGAGAGCCAGGACGCGACGCGTGTCAGACGCCACGGCGTCAAGCGCGGTGATCTGCCTGATCATTTGCCGCGCGTCGAAATCGTCATCGAGCCCGAGATCCAGATCTGCCCCTGCTGCGGTGGAGCATTGCATGTCATCGGTGAGGACAAATCCGAGCGCCTTGACGTTATCCCTGCCCAGCATCGTGTCCTCGTGACCCGTCGGCCGAAATATGGCTGCCGTTCGTGTCGCGAGGGCGTTAGCCAGGCACCGGCCGCCGCCGCATATCATCGAAGCTGGCCTACCCACCGAGGCGATGCTGGCCCATGTCCTGGTCAGCAAATATGCCGACCATCTGCCGTTGTATCGCCAGCACCAGATCCTGCAGCGCCAAGGCATCAGGATCGATCGCTCCTGTCTGGCCGATTGGGTGGGGCGCAGCGCCTTTGCCTTGAGGCCGATCGTCGCGCGCATGCTGGAGTTGCTGAAACGATCGACCAAGTTGTTCTGCGATGAAACGACGGTGCCCGTGCTCGATCCTGGGCGTGGCAAGACAAAGACCGGCTATCTGTGGGCAATCGCTCGCGACGATCGGCCATGGAACGGCCCTGATCCTCCCGGCGTCGTCTACGTTTATGCACCAGGCCGTGCTGGGGAATATGCGCGTCAGGCACTCCGCGGCTTCAAGGGCGTTCTCCAGGTGGACGGATACACCGGCTATAACGCCCTGACCGATGGCCGTCGGAAGGAAGATCCCTTGGACCTGGCTCTTTGCTGGGCACATTGGCGAAGAGACTTCTTTGACATCAACAAGGGCGGGTCTGCGCCGATCGCTGCCGAGGTCCTGAATCGAATCGCCGCGCTTTACCAGATCGAGACCGAGCTCCGTGGTCGGAGTGCCGAGGAACGTCGTGCCGCGCGTCAGGTCAGGACCGTGCCACTCATCGACGATCTGTTCCGTTGGTTGGAGCAGAAGCTGCCGCTCCTGCCCCAGAGCGGCAAAATGGCAGAAATCATCCGCTACGGTCTCAAGCGTCGTGACGGGCTGACGCGGTTCCTCGATGACGGCACCATCGAAATCGATAACAATACGGTCGAGCGAGCCATTCGCCCAATCACGCTGAACCGCAAGAATGCCCTGTTCGCCGGCCATGATGAGGGAGCAGCTGCCTGGGGTCTCATCGCTTCGCTCGTCGAAACCTGCAAGTTGAACGGTGTCGAGCCACAGCGTTATTTGACCGATACCCTCACCAAAATCGCCCAGCACTGGCCCATGTCAAAGCTGGACCAGCTGCTTCCCTGGGCAAACGTGGTCTGAAGCCACCGCTTACGGTCTGGGAGTATCTGCGGCAAAACAAACTCACCGCTTTGGTCTGGGAAAGCTACGAGGCCATCGTCGAGGCGTGCCGACGGGCGTGGCTCTTTCTGACCGATCATCCACAGCGCATCCGATCGCTCGGAGCAAGGCAATGGGCATCGGTCAATGTTTAAGCGGGTTGGTATTAGAGCCCAGTTGAAGGGAAGATCCTATCGGGAGGAGGACCCTCCCAGCCCCTGGAGGTCCGCCAGGCGAGCAAGCTCCAGATCCTCTGGAAAGTCATGTAGTATCTCGAGGGCCCGATCCAGCAAATTCAGCTCCTGCCGAAGCGCCGGCCGTCGGCTCTCGGGCAGGCTCTCCAACAGATTTTCGATCATCGCGTAAAGCCGTCGTGAAATCTGAAAATTGCTGGCGCCATAAAGGCAAATCTCGCTCATCGCCAGTTGGACGAAGTCCCGCCAGCTGGGCGTAGAAATCACCACCCTAAGAACGCCATCCGCATCGTGCCATCCGTCGTCGTGCAGATGGCGCAGTCCCACCAGCCGCAGCAGGCGATGAAGCTGATCAATCGCCAGCACACCCGTGGTTGGATCGTTAATGGCCGGCGACAGCGCCTTGATCGCAATATCAACGATTACGCGTAAGGCGAAGGTTAAATCCTGTTCGATCGTGCGCTCCGGGCCGAAGGCCACTTGCGATCGTAACGTGCGGTCGTCTATCGTCGTCGTGCCGCCGTACAGGCGAAACAGCGGCTCACCGATAGCCACGAAGTTGCCAACGCGGGGGACCAACTCGATTATACCGGCCAGCCTTTGGGCAAGAGAGACAAGTCCCTTCTGATTCACGGCAAGTACAATCGCTGAGGTGCCTTGGTGCTCGACGACACGGCCCGCGGTCCCTAATGTCGCGCGTGCGGGGAGCTGGCGAGGGGTATCGATAAAATCGGGATACACGCTTTCGATGACCTCGATCCCTTGGTTTCCGATGCGCCAGACGATACTGATGGGTCGCAGCAGCCGCGCGGTGTAGTCTATCAGGAACAGAAACGCCGCGATCGAGGCGATGCCCAGCGCCCAGCAAATGGCTACCGCCGGATGATAAGATGTCGGGCCCATTCTGGCTCCGGTACCGACCGCGAACAGCATGGTAAAGATGAACAACCCGACGGTGAACCGGATGACGTTGTCCCGCAGCAGCGTAGTGGCGATGATTCTCGGTGTGAGTTGGCCGCTGGCGACCTGGATTGCGATAAGGATCGAGCCAAAGGTGAAAACGATGAACGACACGGTCATGGTTTCGATCGTATTCAGAGCTTCCGTCGTGCCGGCTGACGTCGTCGCAAACCATGGTAGCCAGCTAAGCCATTTTTGCAGCCAAAACACGAGGCGGATGATCACATTCTCCAATACCAAGGCGATCAGTGGGACGATCCAAAGTGCGGAACTGAGATAGCTCTTGGTCGTGTACCAGCGGTTCCACCTCATGTCTGTTTGCTCCCCAGGCTCAGGACTTACTATGCGAGCCAGAAGGAGACCGTAGCGGCGATGCAAATGGCTTAGAAGAAGGTGTGTGCGCATCGGCCATAGCGAGTAGCAACCGGCGCCAGTCCTCGAGGCGGGCGACCAGGGCCACGTTCACGATGGTCGTGTCGAGCTGACCCTGCCCCCTGAAATGTCCCCGCTCTGAGCTAGAGTCCGTTCCCGCCAGGAGACGGAAGATGAGGAAGAGCCGGTTCACTGAGGAGCAGATCATCGGTGTGCTGAAAGACCATCAGGCAGGACTGCCGGTAACGGAGCTGTGCCGCAAGCACGGGATCAGCGACGCGACGTTCTACAATTGGCGCTCGCGCTACGGCGGGATGGAGATCTCGGACGCCAAGAGACTGAAGGCTCTGGAAGAGGAGAACCGCAAGCTGAAGAAGCTGCTGGCGGAATCGGTGCTGGATGTGGCGACGCTGAAGGAAGCCTTGGGAAAAAACTTCTGACGCCCGGCTTGCGGCGGAAAGCTGTGATCTGGGCGATTGAAGAGAAGAGCTATTCGCAGCGGCGTGCCTGTTCGCTGCTGAGCATTGCACCGAAGGTGTTCCGTTACCTATCGCGCCGTGGCGGCGACGCTGCGGTTCGCACGCGGCTCCGCGCGTTGGCGGCCGAGCGGCGCCGGTTCGGATATCGGCGTTTGCATATTCTGCTGCGGCGAGAAGGGATCATGCTAAATCACAAGAAGCTGTTCCGGCTCTACCGCGAGGAACGACTGGTTGTGCGGCGGCGTGGCGGTCGCAAGCGGGCTTTGGGAACGCGCGCGCCAATGACGTTGCCACAGGGTCCGAACCAGCGCTGGAGCCTGGACTTCGTCTCCGACGTACTGGCCGACGGCCGCCGCTTTCGGGTGCTTGTGGTGGTGGACGACTTCACCCGCGAATGCCTGGCGCTGGTGGTGGATACATCGCTGTCCGGTCGCAGGGTGGTGCGCGAACTCAATTACATCGTAGAACGGCGCGGCGCCCCCTTGCTGGTGGTCAGCGACAACGGGACCGAGCTGACGTCGCATGTGGTGCTGAGTTGGCGGCAAGATCGCGGTGTCGGCTGGCACTACATCGCCCCCGGCAAGCCAGTGCAGAACGCATTCGTCGAGAGCCTGAACGGTCGCTTGCGCGACGAATGCCTCAATGAGCACGTCTTCCAGGGCTTGCCCGCAGCCCGGAGGATCATCGAAGCTTGGCGGCCCGACTATAATGCCCATCGGCCCCACACCAGCCTGCGTGGACTTACTCCGAACGAGTTCGCAACCCGGTCCAGGACGGACCACAACCAGAACGGATTCTGGTTATGAGTGAGGACAGTTTGGGGGCAGGGTCAGAGCACTTCCATGAACGTCGCGATGGAGACGATCACTCCGATCAGCCAGGAACTGCGATCGCCAGCTGCTTCCCGGCAACGCGGGACATCGGACGTGGTCCCGTAATTCTGCGCACTCATTCACCACACCGCGTGGCCGCGATGATGGCGGCCAAGATCAACAGCGCACAGGAGGCCGGGCCGGATGCGTCGGTTCCGGGGTTACGGGCTCGGGGTATTCGACGCGGGCATCCATTGAGACGGAGGTTGCCCGTCGGCGGCGCTCGTCAACGCCATGGGCGGGGACGTGAACGCGTCCGGCATCTTCGCAAGTTCAGACACCAGGTAGGGCGCCAGGGAACCACTGCCGATCACCAGCGCATCCGTCACGCCGATTGCGCCGATCCCGAGGATTCCGCGCACCGCCGGAACCAGGCTGGCCACGACCTGCAAGCCGGCGATGCCGAGTAGCGATGCCGTAAGGTAGCGATTTGGCGGCAGGTTCCAGGCTGGTTGCGTCTGGGAGCGCGAGGCGAGTCCATCCAGCAGCTGCGTCCCAAGCAGCGTCAGGAATCCAAGCCCGCCCCCGCCGGGACCATGCCGCGCCACGCCGACCATGTGCGCTGCCAGCGCGCTCGCGGCGAATAGCGAGCCCTTTCCCGCGAGCCTCCGGGCGTTGGCGGGCCCAATGATCGGCTCCGCGGGATCGCGGGGCGCTTGCGCCATCAGATCGGATTCCGGCGGTTCAAACCCGAGCGAGATCGCGATTGCGACGTCGGTCAGCAGATTGATCCAGAGAAGCTGGGCCGGTGTGAGGGGTTGGCGCATACCAAGCGCCGATGCCGCGAGCGCCAGCAGCACCTCGCCGCTGTTCGTGCCGACCAGGAAATGTACCGACTTGCGCAAGTTGGCGTAGATCGCACGTCCCTGGCGGACGGCTACGACCATCGTGCCGAGATCGTCACCGGCCAGCACGACATCCGCCGCCTCGCGCGCGATCGCGGTGCCCTCGCCGCCAAGCGCCACCCCGATATCGGCGGCTCGCAGCGCCGGGGCATCATTGCTTCCGTCGCCAGCCATCGCGACGATCTCGCCGCTCTCCTGGAATGCCCGCACGATCCGCAGCTTCTCGGTCGGGGTAATCCGCGCGAACACATTCGACGCCGCAGCCTTGCTCTCAAGATCCGCCGCCGTAAGCGCGGCGATGCCATCCGTGACCTGCGCCTGATCAGACAGGTGGAGTTCGGCTGCGATCGCCCCCGCCGTCGCTGCCTGATCGCCGGTCACCATCACGGTGCGGATCCCCGCGGCCTGAAACGTCCGAATGATGGACGGCATGTCCGGACGAAGCGGGTCCGCCAGTCCCACCATGCCAAGCCAGGTCATGACGCCGGATCGCTCGTGCGCGAATCCCAGCACACGCAGCCCGCGCGATGCCATGGACTGATTCTGCGCGCTGATGTCGTCCCGTAACTGCTCCGTAAGCGGGGTAGGGCCATCGATCAGAAGGACATCATCACAGAGTGCGAGAACGTCTTCCGGATTGCCCTTGATCGCGACGAAGTTGCCTTCATGTCGGGTGCGCATGAAGCGGCGCTGTTCAGTGCGCGCCTCGGTCTCGATCAAATTGTGGGTCTGTCGCAAGGCAGCGACGTCGATGCCGGCCTCGATCGCCAGACGAAGCAGCGCATTCTCGGTGCTGCTTCCGTTCAGCACGTGGTGTGTGTGGCCGCTCTCCACGTCGCTTTCGTTGCACAGCACCGCGACCTGCAAGAGCAGGAGAAGCGGTTCGGAGGAGGTGGGTTCGATGACGGTTGGGCCGTTGCGGAACACGCCGTCCCGAATGGTCAGGTCCTGATCGGGAAAGGCCAGGAGAACCGGAGCCATGCGGTTCTGCGTCAGCGTGCCGGTTTTGTCGAAGCAGATGGCGGTTACGGACCCCAGCGTCTCGACCGCGTCCAGCCGGCGGATCAGGACGCCTTGGCGCTGCATCTCCCGCAAGCCTGTGGCCAGGATCACCGTTGCGGCGCTGGGCAAACCTTCCGGGATCGCGGCAATCGCCAGCGCGGCGGCGGTCGGCAGGAGCTGCAGCACGCTCTGCCCGTGCAGCAGCCCAAGGCCAAACACGGCGGCCGCCGCCGCGAAGCTGATAAGCGTGAGCCCAAGTTCAAGCCCGACCAGCCGGCGCTGCAATGGTGTGGCGGGATGCCGCGTCTCAGAGACCGCCGCCTGAATCCGTCCGATCTCGCTCAGGTAACCGGTCGCGACGACCACAGCGATGGCCTCGCCGGAGAGGACCAGCGTTCCGCCGAATGCCATGTTGCGTCGTTCCGCCATGGGGGCGGCGGGGTCGGCCAGGACGTCAGTGCATTTGCTCACCGGCTGGCTTTCCCCCGTGAGCATGGACTCGTCGATGACGAGGTCACGGGTCTCCACCAAGCGGGCATCGGCGGGCACCGCCGCGCCGGCGGTAAGCAGCAGCAGATCGCCCGGCACGATGCGATCCGCTTGTACTTCGACGGGCGACCCGTCCCGCTGCACCAGGGCCAGGCCGGTCGCGTGCTGAACGAAGCCGTGAATGATCCGCATCGCCCTGCGTTCGGTGAGGAAGCCGATCGCAGCGTTGGCCGCGATGACTCCCGCAATCAGAGCCGCGTCGAACAATCCACCGGTGAGCATGGAGATGATCGCGGATCCCATCAGCAGAAGGCTGGGAAGCGAGCGGAACTGATAGAGCAGGAGCCGCAATCCGCTGGGTTCCTCGGCGGGTTGCAGCGCGTTGCGTCCGAAGCGCGCCAGTCGGGCAGAGGCTTCGCCGCTGCTCAGCCCGGTCGTGCCGGTCTCCAGCAACGCTGCCGCCTCATGCGGTTCCAGATTCCACCATGCGGGCTCGGGGGATTGCATTCGTCCGCATGCGATTTCCCAGGCTCGTTCGATTTTGCCGAGCAGGGTGGTGGGGTCGAGCGCGGCATCGCCCATCACCAGGACGCTGTGGGTTTCCGGGCTGGCCGTTGCGCGATGCAAGCCGCCGCTGCCCAGCAGAGCGCGTTCCAGCCGGCGGGCACGATCCGCACTGCGCAGGCCGCTCAGCCTGACCCGCAGCCGTCCCGGTACCGCATCATGCAGGACGATCGCGGGACCGGCGACGTCACCCGGTATTGCTGAACTCGGTTCCATACGGACTTGCGAAGGCTCCTCGGTTACCCAATGCTGAGGGGTGGTTTAACGGAGGTGTAGCAATGGCGTCTTCGCACTCATCCGGCGGCGATGGTCAACACCGTGACAGCGCCACGCCGGGCGTTTCCAGCGTCGGGAACGCGGTTTCCGACACTATTATGATGGTGGGTGACGCTATGGGCACCGCGGTTCACGCCGCGGGCAATGTCGGGGAGGAGGTCGTGCTGACGGCCGGGCGGCTTGGCCGCACGGTTATCGGCGAAGTCGGCGGCTTGTTGACCGGCCTGGCCGGCAACCTGCGCAGCACCGTGTCGGCCGGCGTGCGTGGCCGCGACGAAGCGGCTGCCGGGACGCGAAGCGCGCCCGGCGACACTCATAAAAGCTGATCGCGATCAGGCGGTTCGCTGAACGCCCCAGAACACGATCTGCGGCGAGCGCACGAAATCCGTCAGGTTTTTGCGGAAGGCGGTCGGATACTTCAACTGACCCAGCGGCAGGAAGGGAATGTCGTTGAAGGCCTGCAATTGGATTTGCTCACAGATCTTCTTCTGTGACGCGATGTCGGGGGCGTTGAACCAGTCCACGCGAAGCGCTTCGATCTTGTCGTCGGTGGGCCAGCCGAACCAGCCCTTCTTGCCGTTGCCGCGCAGGGGATAGGAGCTGCCGGGGTTCGACACGGCCAGTCCCGCCCATGTGGTGCAGAAGCTGTTCCATCCACCCTGATCGGGCGGATCCATCTTGGCGCGACGTCCCACCAGCGTGCCCCAGTCCATCAATTCGAAGTCGACGTTCAGGCCGACCTTATTGAAGAAGCTGTTGGTGACCTGGGCGAACTGCGCCAGCGCCGGCTGGTCCGTCGGCGACATCAGAATGATCTTTTCGCCCTGGTAGCCGGACTCCTTGACCAATTGCCGTGACTTATCGAGGTCGCGCGGGGAGGTCAGCGCCTCCATTCCCGCCGCGTTCGCCATGGGGGAGCCAAGAGTAAAGAAACCGGCCGGGTATTTTGTGAGGTCGGTCTGATCTCCCGCGGCTGCGTCCATGTATTCCTTTTGGTCGAGAGCAGGCAGTAGCGCGCGCAACAGCTTCGGGTTGTTGAACGGCGGATAGAGGTGATTGAAGGCGAGCACGCCGAGATTTCCGAACGGATCGAACACGGCGACCTCGGTATCCGGCGATTGCCGCAGCATCGGTGCGAGGTCGATCAGCGGCTGTTCGATCCAGTCCACCTCGCCGGTCTGCAGCGCGGCGGCGGCGGTTGAGGGGTCCTTCTGGGTGATCCACTCGACGCGGTCGAAATGCACGACCTTTCCGCCGGAGATGTATTCAGGCTTCTCCTGCCGCGGGACGTATTTGTCGAACTTGGCCCAGGACGCGTGCGCGCCGGCGACCCATTCGTCCTTCAGGAATCGGAACGGCCCAGACCCGACATACTCCTTCACCTGCTCGGTCGCGGGTGTTTTCGCCATCCGCTGGGGCATGATGAACAGGCCGGGCTGGCCGAATGCGTACAGCATCTGGCGGAATGGCTTATTCAGTCGAATCTGGAACCGCTTGTCGTCGAGGGGTTTCACCTCCTCGGTCAGGCTATGCAGATACTGGCCGAACGGATCCTTCACCCACCAGCGGGTGATGGATGTGGTGCAGTCGATGGCGCGAGCGGGCTCGTTGTCGTGGAACAGCAGTCCGTCACGTAGGGTGAAGGTCCAGGTGAGCTCGTCGGCGCTCAGTTCGTGGCCGGCGCACATCTGCGGCTGTGCGGTCAGCGAATTGTCGATCCCGTAGAGCGTGTCCCAGATCATGAAGCCGGCGTTGTACGCGACGGTCGCGGTGGTCCAGATCGGATCCGGGTTGGCCAGATCCGCCTGCGGCACGAAGCGCAACAGACTTGCTTTGCCCTGGGCGCGGGCGGTCCGGACCAGCCCCGCGGCGGCAGCCGCTGTAGCACCCTTCAGAAGGTCACGCCGTTTCATTGCGAAGCCCCTATTTTGTTGCGGCGCAGTGTGACGCAGTCCTCTCGCGGCCTCAAGGTTGCGACGACGCTGTCCGGTCCGGCACAAACAGGCCATGACGACAGTGCTGCTCCCGGACGAGGAGGCGACCGCGCGGCTCGGTGAGCAGCTGGCTGCATTGGTCCGACCGGGTGATGCGATCCTGTTGGAAGGGCCGCTTGGGGCGGGAAAGACGAGTCTGGCGCGCGCTTTCCTGCGGGCGCTCATGGACGATCCGATGCTGGACGTGCCCAGCCCCAGCTTCACTCTGGTGCAGACATACGAAACGCCGCGCGGGCCGGTGCATCATTTCGATCTCTGGCGTTTGGATGGGCCGGGGGGCCTGACCGAACTGGGTTGGCATGATGCGCTGGCGGATATCGTGCTGGTGGAATGGCCGGACCGGCTGGGTCCGCTGCGTCCGGCCAAGGCGCTGACCGTTGGTCTGGAATACGGCGCCGACGAGGGGCGGACGGCGGTGCTGACCGAGTGGGAGGATCGGTTGGCGTGAGCCGGGGTGAGCAAATCAGCGCGTTCCTGGCGGCGCATGGGTTTGCCGACGCTCAGGTAGCGCCCTTGGCACCGGATGCCGGCTTCCGGCGCTACCTGCGCCTGACCGGCGGCCCGCGGCCCGCGCTGCTGATGGATGCGCCGGCGCCGGAAGATGTGCGGCCGTTCCTGCGCATGGCCGGGCATCTCGCGTCGGTCGGACTCTGTGTGCCCGAAATCATCGCGGCGGATGAAGAGGCCGGATTGGTGCTGGAGGAGGATTTCGGCGATGCGCTGCTGTCCGTGATCCTCGATCGTGAGAATGCGCGCACGCTGTTCGACGCGGCAATCGACGCGTTGTTGCATATGCAAGCTTATCCTGCACCGGCCGGGCTGCCACGATGGGATGCGGTGGCGATGCGGGATGCGACGCTGGGACCGTTATGCGACTGGTGGTGGCCGGCGGCATTCGGCGGGCTGTGTCCGGACGCCGCGCGCGCCGACTTTGCCGCCGCGCTGGATACGACGCTGCAGATGCTGCGTGCCGATGTCCTGGTGCATCGCGATTTCTTCGCGGGGAACCTCATCTGGCTGCCGGACCGCATCGGGGTTCGACGGATCGGCATCATCGATTTTCAGGGCGCGTCATTGGGGGATGGTGTCTATGATCTGGTGTCGCTGCTGGAGGACGCGCGGCGCGATCTGTCCGACGAGCTGAGGGAGCGTGGGCGCGCGCGCTTTGTGGCGGGCCAGTCCAGACATGATGCCAAGGCGTTCGACGTGGTGTTCGCGATTTATGCCGGGCAGCGGCATCTGCGCGTGGCGACCCAATGGGTGCGGCTGGCGCGGCGGGATGGACGGCCCCAGTACCTGGTGCACGGCCCGCGCACCTGGGCCTTGCTGGACCGCGCTCTCCGCCATCCGGCAAATGCGCCCTTGGCAGCGGCGATGGACCGGTGGATACCCCCCGCCATGCGTGCCAATCCCCCCGACCTCGCGGTATGACTCGTCCCAAGCGTGCCATGGTGCTGGCGGCCGGCCGAGCGGTGCGCATGCGTCCCCTGACGGACCATACGGCCAAGCCGCTGCTCCGCGTGCGTGGCCGAGCTCTTCTGGATCATGCTCTGGACCGTCTCGCCGAAGCCGGGGTGGAGCAGGTGGTGGTGAATGCGCATTGGTGCGGGGAGCAGGTTGCGCGGCATTTGGCGGAACGGCGGAGCGGCCCGGGGACCGTCGTCAGTCGTGAAGCCGTTCTGCTGGAAACGGGCGGCGGTGTAAGGGCGGCGCTGCCGTTGCTGGGCGAGGACCCGTTCTACGTGGTGAACGGCGATGCGTTCTGGCTAGACGGTCCGATTCCGGCGCTGCATCGAATTGGCGACGCCTTCGATCCGGGTGCCACGGACAGCGTGCTGCTGCTGCACCGGACGGCGCAGGTGCAGGCCGATGTGGGGTTAGGCGATTTCGCGCTCGACAAATGGGGCGTACCGCGACGCCGCGCAGAGCGTGAGGTGGTGCCGTACATCTATGCCGGCGTTCACATCATGTCTGCGGCGCTGCTGGATGGCATGCCCGACGGTGCGTTCAGCATGAACCTGGCATGGGACCGGGCGCTTGCCGCGGGTCGGCTGCGTGCGGTGGTTCATGACGGGCTGTGGTGTCATCTGTCGGTTCCGGCCGACCTGGAACGCGCCGAGGCGGAGCTGGATGAATGCGGCGCGCTGGTGGATGCATCGCCGGCCTGAGGCTGCTGCGGCCAGAACCGCAACGCGCACGGAGCGATTGTTTATCACGAAACTATCTCCGTGCGCCGCCGGCTGTTGAAATCAAGCCAGCAGTCCAAATCCGGAAATCAGCAGCAGAACATTTACCACGACCGTGAAGGATCGGTCGGACAGGCGCTTGAAGACGCCAAATCCCAGGAGCGTACCAAGCAGGGCCATGGGAACGAATTGCAGGTCGGGCCAAGCAACGGCGGGCGCGCTTTGGGTTCGCATTGTTTAAATCAGTAGGAGTGCGAGGATCTGCATGATCAGGATGAAGGGCTGATACAGCCCGCGCTGGCGGCTTTTGTCCCAGCCCTTCAAGCCGCACACCACCGTCACCGGTGCGCCGGGTATGCCGGCCAGGCCGCCCGTAACGCCGCCGACGATACCGAAAGCGACGTCGGCGACACGGCTCTTGATTGAGAGCGACATGCGACGTTTGACGAGCGCGTAACCGGAATAAGCGATCAACAGAACGCCGATCGCCTCTTTGACGCCTGCGTCGCCCAGATGCAGCAACAGCAGCACGCCCATGGGAAGGCCGATGATGCCGCCGATCAGGAACAACGGCAGATCGCTCCAGGCGATGTTGCGCCAGATCAGTATGACGCTGAGTCCCTGAATGGCGACGCTGCAGACCATCATGATTTCCACGACCTGCACGGGATTCGGCATGAGGGAGAGCAGCATGACCCCGCAGATGGCGGAGAACGCGAATCCTGCGATGCTGGAGAGGGTGGAGGCCACCAAAACTGCGATAAGTGCGCCGGCACCCATCGACAGATTCGCGCGGGACAGGCCTGCGATGTAAGCGAGGGCGGCGAGCATCGCGGTCGCCCCCGCGACATACAGCATGCAAGAATTCAACAGCTGCAGCGGCCATCTGGCAATCTGCCGGATATACTCCGCGCGTTGCTGGTGCGCAGATTCCAGCGCGTCAGCATATCCGTCAGCTGCTACCATAGTCAGCTCATCCGGTCGTGCAGGAGGAGTGCATTGGAGTCGTCGGGCACGGCTGCGGCGCCGGTGGCAAAGGAGGTTTGCACCGCGTGAACCAGCGCGTGTACCGCTTCGCTCGGTTCCGGCCTGCCTGACAGGATAGCCGACGCTATGGCCAGAACCATTACCAAGATCAGCAAACGATCGCCTGGCATTCTGCCTTCTCCCTCAGCTTGGGTCTGGCAGAAGAATCAGTCCGTCCGGGTTACTTCGCTATGAACCGGTTCAGAGCGCGTGGCTCGATCAGAACAGAAGCGAGGCCGGCGCGGCGGCGCCCAGAACGCCAAGTCCCAGACCGAGCGCGCCGAGCAAAAGTGCAAGACGGATCAGCAGCCGCGATGCGGTGATCACGGAGGCGGTGGCGAGCACGATGCCAAGCTGCAGGGCGGCGGAGGCATTGTCGTACGTGTGGGCGCGATGCAGGTCGTGATCGCGCTCGCGCTCGAATTCGCGGGCACGCTCCGAGACCGCGGCCTCGCCGTCCTGCGCGTCCGTTTGGTATCGCGCCTGATCGTCCGCGAGTCGGTGGAGCAGCTTGTCCCGGGCGGCCGCACGGCCCGCGTCCACAGGCGGATCCAGAGTCTGCGCCAACCCGGCGATGTCCTGGGCGATGGCGGCGCGGATCGATTTGGCCTGGTACTGGTTCCACGCATCGGCTGCCAGGATGGACGACTGCGACACACCGATTTCAGCGTGCTTGCCCTGCTGTTCGCAGATCGCCAAGGCGGCGGCGAGTATGGCGATGAGCAAGGCTGCACGCTTGTGGCCATGCTCCACGGCGTGCGCCGCGTGTTCGTGGTGCTCGAGGCTCTCGCTCATACCTGTCTCATACCGTTCGGCCCCGCCTCTTGTCCTGAGGTGGTCGGTCTGTATGTATCCGCCCTCGGACAGGGAGCGTTGCGTGCCCGATATTTTCGACGAGGTCGAGGAGGAACTTCGCGCCGAGCGCGCGCAGAAATTCCTGACGCAATATGCTGGCCTGATCCTCGGTGCTGTCCTGCTGGTGGTTGCCGCGGTCGCGGGTTGGCAGGCCTGGCGCTGGCATCAGGCCAAGCAGGATCAGCAAGCGGGGGCGGCGTACATCTCCGCCATGCTTGCCGAAGGCCAGCCCTCCGGAGCGGCAAATGCTGCGGCTCTCAACGTGTTCGACGCGCTCGCGCGCCAAGCTCCGGACGGCTATCGCACCTTGGCCCGGTTCCAGGCTGCCGCGCTCCAGGCGCAGACCGGACACCTGAACGAGGCGCTGGCTCTATGGAGCGCCATCGCCGCCGACGGCGGCACCGATCCGTTGCTGCGCGACCTAGCCACCTTGCTTTGGGCCCAGCATCAGGTCGATTCGGGTGATCCGGCCATCGTGCGCGCCCGGCTCGAACCCCTGGCCGATGCACCCGGCCCCTGGCGTGCCTTGGCGCAGGAGCAGATCGCGCTGCTCGACCTGCGTCAGGGTCGTACAGATCAGGCCAAGCAAACCTTGGCGGCGCTGCGGAATTCGGCGGATGCGCCTCCCGGGGTCAAGGAACGCGCCACGGCGCTGCTGGCCCGCCTCGGAGCATGAAGCGAATGGCACTTTCGCGCCGGGCGGCACTCCGTCTGCCGCTGGCTCTCACACTGCCGCTCACCCTTCCCTTGGGCGGCTGTGGTTTATTCAATGGCGAGTGGTTCGGTCAGGAGAAAGTCCCGCTTCCGGGCAAACGGGAGCCGGTTCTTGGCGCCCAGGAACTCTTTCCGGCCGCAGCCGGCGGACCGCCCGTCGTACTGCCACGTCCGGTGCGCAACGCCGCGTGGCCCCAGCCCGGGGGAAATCCTGCACACCTGATGGGCAACCTGGAGGCACGACCCAGCCTGGCCCAGGTCTGGGAAGCTCCGATGGGCGACGGCGGCGGTTACCGGCAAAAAGTACTGGCCCAGCCGGTATCCGCCAACGGTCTGGTCTACACGATGGATTCGTCAGCCAATGTCACGTGCTTCAGCCTGAGCGACGGCGGCCGCCATTGGCGGATGGATACGAAGGGAAAGGGCGTTCGCAGCACCAATCTCGGCGGCGGGCTGAGCCTGGCAGACGGACGGCTCTATGCCGTGAATGGTCTGGGTGATGTGCTGGCCATCGATCCGGTTCGAGGGACGGTGATCTGGCGGGTGAACGTGAAGGAGCCGGTGCGCGGCGGCCCCACGATTGTCGAGGGGCGTCTGTTCCTGACCACCATCGCCGATCGGATCATCGCGCTCGAGACAACGGCGGGCCACGAACTCTGGCGTTATCAGGCGCTCAATGCGCAGACCGCGATGCTGGGCGAACCGGCGCCGGCCTATTCGGATGGGCTGGTGGTAGCCGGCTTTGCATCGGGCGAGTTGAGCGCGATGCGTGCCGATACCGGCACCGTGGTTTGGACCGACAATCTGGTGGCGTCGGGTGTCGGGGGCGGATTATTGGATGTGAATTCCATCCGCGGCATGCCTGTGATCAGCGGCAACCAGGTGTTCGCGATCGGCAACGGCGGACTGGCCGTTTCGAATGATCTGCATGCGGGTCGGCGCGTGTGGCAGCACGCCGTGTCGGGTGAGGACAGCCCTTGGGTGGCCGGTGACTGGGTGTTCCTGGTCACGCTCGATCAGACGCTGGCCGCCATCCATGCGCTGGACGGGACGGTATCCTGGGTCAGGGCTTTGCCGCGCTGGCGTAATCCCAAGAAGCAGCGCAACCCGATCACCTGGTTTGGTCCCACTCTGATGGGTGACAGGCTGGTTCTGGCCGGGACGAACGAGCAGGCGCTGGCGGTCAGCCCGTATACGGGGCAGGTTCTGGGACAGCAGAAGTTGTCCGGTCAGGCTGTGCCGGTTCAGCCCGTTGTTGTTGACGGCACTCTGCTGCTGATCACCGAGGACGGGCGTTTGATCGCCCTGCGCTGAGACATGAGTTCGGCTGCCCTTCCAGTGGTGGTTGTTGCAGGGCGGCCGAATGTCGGCAAATCCACCCTGTACAACCGCCTGGCGGGCCGGCGCGCGGCTCTGGTCGCTGACACGCCGGGCGTGACGCGCGATCGGCAGGAGACCGAGGCGCTGATGCGCGGCCGGCGGGTGATGCTGATGGACACGGCTGGATTGGATGAGGCGGCGCCGGACAGCCTGTTGGGGCGGATGCAATCGTCATCGGCGACGGCTGTCGGACAGGCCGATCTGGTACTTTTCGTGGTGGACGCACGCGCGGGTATCACGCCGGGTGATCGGCATTTTGCTCAGTGGCTCCGGCGGCAGGGCAGGGAGGTGCTGCTGGTCGCCAACAAGGCGGAAGGCCGCATGGCTGAGTCGGGGTTGTACGAGGCTTACACGCTGGGGCTAGGAGATCCGGTTGCAGTCTCTGCGGAGCATGGCGAAGGCATCGCGGACCTGATGTCGGTCATCGTTGAAAGGCTGCCTGACGAGACGGCAGTGTCCGAGGCGACCGACACGGCGCTGAAGCTGGCGATCGTGGGACGGCCGAATGCTGGGAAGTCCACGCTGCTGAACCGGCTGGTGGGCGAAGAGCGGATGGTCACCGGCCCGGAACCCGGATTGACCCGGGACGCCGTTACAGTCGCGCTGAGCGACGCACAGGGTCGGCGGATCGAACTGGTCGATACGGCCGGGCTGCGCCGGCGCGCGCGGATCGAGGCGCCGCTGGAAAAGATGTCGGTCGGCGCTGCGATCGGCGCACTGCGCATGGCGGAGATGGTCGTGCTGGCCGTGGACGCGGCGGAGGGGCTGCACGACCAGGATTTGCAGATCGCGCAGTTGGTCGAACGAGAGGGGCGAGGGCTGGTGATTGCCCTGACCAAGTGGGACGCCGTAGAGCAGCGGAGCGCAGTCCGCAAAGCGATTGCGGAGCGGCTGGAAAGCAGCCTGGCGCAGTTGCGCGGCGTGCCGGTCGTGACGCTATCGGCGGTGACCGGTGAGGGAATGGAGCGGCTGTTCCCGGCAGTGTGGAAGGCGTACGAGGTGTGGAACACGCGCGTGCCCACTGCGGCGTTGAACCGGTGGTTCGAAGAGGCTCTGGCTCGGCATCCCACGCCGCTGGTGGACAGGCGGCGGCTGAAGCTGCGCTACATCACGCAGGCGAAGGCACGGCCGCCGACTTTTGTGGTGTTCGGCACGCGCGCGGAGCGGCTGCCGGAAGATTATCGGCGGTATCTGGTGAACGGGCTGAGAGAGACGTTCGGGCTGGAGGGAACGCCGATCCGGCTCCAGCTTCGTGGTACCGCAAACCCGTTTGCGAAATAGTCCAAGGCGGTGCGGCAGGGCAGTTCTTGTCACGTCTGAACCGCCGGGGCAGACAGGGCCGGCCAGAACGATAAGGGGAGGCAGCGTAATGCCTGGTACGAGCGAAATGGTTGCTGATCGCACCGACTCGTATCGGCTGCATCGGGCCGTCGGTCTGGTCGCTGTCGTGGCCTCTGCGGTGGCCGGTGAATACGGCGCCGGTATCAACTTCGTCGCGACGCAAAGCCTGAGTGTCTATCCCGCGGCGGCGGGTCTCGTTCCGTTGGCAATGATGCTGACGGGCTTGGTTCTAATCACCAAGACCACGCTCTTTGCGTCCTTCGCGCGGGAACTGCCTCGCGCCGGCTCGGCCTATGTCTGGATCGGACGCACGATGGGCGTGCCGGCCGGATTCATCGTCAGCTTCCTGTGGTGGATCAGCGTGACGGCGGCGATGGGCTTCATCGCCTTCGCGTTTTCCACCTTCCTGTCGGAAGCGGTGAACGGCATCGGGCTGGATGGCGCCGTCCTGACCACGCACACCGCGCGGCTACTGCTTGGGCTTGCAGCGATCTGGGGCATTTTCGCCATACATGCGTCAGGCGTGCACCATTACGGCCGGTTCGTCAGCGTCCTGTTCGCGCTGATCGTGATCGTTGCCGCTGTCATTACCGGCTACGGATTCGCCACGTCGCCTGAGCATTTTCTCGCGCTGGCCAGCCAGCGCGCGAATCTCACGTTCACGCCGCCGGCCAACACCTCGGCCGAGTTCACCGCGTTCGTGTCAGTGTGCAGCCTGTTTATCTTCGCTTATGGCGGCATCAGTGCTGCTCCGGCTTTGGGCGGTGAGGCACGCGACCCGAGCCGCACCATGGCACGCGGTGTCGTTCTGGGCTGGGCTACCGCGGTGGTGCTGTATTCGGCCGTGGCCTTGGCGCTGTTCCACGCCGCCCCATGGTGGGCTGTGATCACGCTGCTCAAGTCCAAACATGCGTCGCTCGCTACCGCGCCTGGACTCGTGGCCCTGGTCGCGCCGCGCTGGTTGGGCGTGGCGCTCGAATTCGCTGTCGCGCTGATCGTCGGCAAGACATTGGCGCCGCAGATGATGATCACCTCACGCTTGGCTTTCGCCTGGGCCCAGGACGGATTGCTGCCGGAGACGTTCGCGCGAACCTCCGCCGGCCGGCGTGCTCCGGTCCCGGCGCTGCTGCTGATCGCCGTACTGGCATCGTTTTTTCTGGCGGAATCGGTCTATGTCGGCTGGGCGCTGGGAGTCGTGATCCGTTCGATCAGCCTGCTCTTGGTCTGGCTTCTTCTGGCGCTCGCCACGCTGAAATTGCGCTTTGAGGCGGCTCCGGCCGGTGGCCATTGGACCGCGGCACTGGCCCGCAGCAACGCTCTGCTTGTGGCGGCGGTGGTATCAATTCCGATCGTGCTTGGGTTGTTGGCTGCCGTCGCCGTGGTGCCGCATACGGCATGGATGTTCCAACCGCTGTTCCAGACCGTCGTTGCCGCGCTGATCGCCGGTGCGATCCTGGCGCTTGGCGCGTCGCGTTTGCGTCAGCGTGGTGACAGCCTGTTGGCCGTGAGGCTGGGCGTGCCGGTAGAATAGGCATGGCCGGAAGTCAGGACATTGCCGAAGACCCACGCAACGCTGCGGTGCGCGTGTGGATCAACGGCGGGCTGATCGAGCGCGACAAGGCCACGATCTCGGTCTTCGATGGTGGCTTCATCGCCGGCGACGGCGTGTGGGAGGGCCTGCGCCTTCATCGCGGGCGGCTGCTGTTCCTCGATGAGCATCTCGATCGTCTGTTGCAGGGCGCTGCTGCGATCGCATTGGATATCGGGCTCGATCGCGAGGGGCTGCGCCGCGCGATCCAAGAAACCTGCGCGGCCAATGGCATGAATGACGGCGTGCACATCCGCCTGATGGTGACGCGGGGATTGAAGAAGACCCCGAGCCAGGATCCGGCGCAGACGATCGGACCGCCCAGCATCGTGATCGTCGCCGAGCATAAGCAGCCCAGCCAAGAGGTGATGCAGAATGGCCTGACGCTGGCCACTGTCAGCGTGCGCTGCACACGGCCGGACCAATTCGACATGCGGCTCAATTCGCACAGCCGGCTGCCGTTGATCATGGCGCTGCTGCAGGCGCGGCAGGCCGGCGCCGACGAAGCGCTGATGCTCGATGATGCCGGCTATGTTTCTACCTGCAATGCGACCAACTTCTTTTTCGTGCGGTCTGGCCGGGTGTTCACGTCATCCGGTCGGAGTTGTTTCAATGGAATCACGCGTGGGACCATCATCGGGCTCTGCGAACAGAATGCCGTTCCTATTACGTGCGGCGATTTCACGCTGCTGGATGTGGTGGCGGCCGAGGAAGCGTTCGTGACGGGAACATTCGGCGGCGTGACGCCGGTCCGCGTGATCGATGGGCGGCGGCTGCCGGCTGTGAACGGGCCGGTTACGCAGCAGCTGGCGGCGCTGTATCGGGAGTTGATCGACAATAGGTGATGAGACCGCCAGAAACATACCGCCAACGCTGCGGTAGATAACCAAAGGAGAGACGTCCATTCCCTCACACCCTCTGATCGCCTTCGCCCTGGGTGACCCCGCAGGCATCTCTCCGGAGATCACCGCCCGGGTTATGGCTGACCCGAAAGTGCGCGAAGCAGCCCGCATGGTGGTTTTCGGTGATGCGCGCGTGCTTCGTGCCGGCGCCGAGATAGCCCGTCTTCCGTTCGACTATCCCGTGGCGCGCGAGATCGACGACGCGATCGCACAGTCGGAAACCGTCCCGGCGATTCTCGATACCGCGAATTGCGATCCGGAGCAGGTTCCGCGGGGAGACATCTCGGACATTGGGGGCGTCTCAGCCTCGGATAATTTCCGCCGGGCCCTCGCGCTCGCCGCGTCGGGCCGCGCCCAGGCCGCGTGCTTCTCGCCGTTCAACAAAGCCTCCACGCGGCGCGCGAATCCCGGTTACGACGACGAGATCCGTTTTACGGCTGACGCGATCGGCTTCCATGGCACCGCCAAGGAGTTCAACGTCCTGGAAGGTTTGTGGAATGCGCGTGTCACCTCGCATGTGCCGCTGAAGGACGTCGCCGGTCTGCTCACCCGCGATTCTATTCTGGAAAACCTGCGACTGACGGACCGGGCGCTGCGTGCCTCGGGCCTCGCTCGTCCGCGCATCGCCGTCGCCGGACTCAATCCGCATGCCGGCGACCATGGCAATTTTGGCACCGAGGAAATCGATATCATCGGCCCCGCCGTCGAAGCCGGTAAGGCCGAGCAGATCGCCTGCGAGGGTCCGTTCCCGGCCGATACAGTTTTCGTTCGTGCCCGCCGCGGCGATTTCGACGCCGTGCTGACCATGTACCACGACCAGGGCCAGATCGCGATGAAGCTCATCGGCTTCGATGCCGGCGTCACCCTGCTGGGCGGCTTCCCGTTCCCCATCTGCACAGCCGCGCACGGCACAGCCTTCGATATCGCGGGCAAGGGGATCGCTGATCCGCACGCGCTCGCCAACGCCGTCATCCTCGCGGCCCGTATGGCCGCCCGGCCATGAGCCTGGCTGTCGCGGGGGCCGAGCCGCGAAGTTCGGTCCGCTGGCGGGTTTTCGGGCTGATCGGCGTTCTGACCGTGGTCAATCTCGCGGACCGCACCTCGCTCGCCGTGGGGATGCCCAGCATTGCCCGCGACCTGCATATCGCGCCATCGGTCCAGGGCATCATCCTCAGCGCCTTCTTCTGGACGTATGCGGCGATGCAGCTTCCCAGCGGCTGGCTGATCGATCGCTTCGGCCCCTCGCGTCTGATTGCGTGGGCGGCTCTACTCTGGGGCGCCTTCCAGACCCTGATGTTCGCGGTCGGCGGCGGCCTCTCGCTGATTCTTTTGCGCCTCGGCCTGGGGGCCGCAGAGGCGCCGATGTTCCCCGCGGGCGGCAAGCTCAACGCGCTCTGGCTTCCGCCGGCCGAGCGTGGCCGGGGCGCGGTGATGATGGACAGCGGCAGCTATCTCGGGGCCGCCATCGGCGGCATCGGCATCGCCTGGCTGATCGCCGTTCTGGACTCCTGGCGTCTCGCGTTTGGCATTGCCGGCCTGATCACCCTCGCCCTGGGCATCTACGTCGCGATCACGTTGCGTGACGACCCGGCAACTCACCCCGCGATCAATGACGCCGAGCTCGCGCATATCCGGCAGGCCGACACCGCGCGTCCCACCGTCTACCCTACGGCGGACGGCGTTACCGTGGGAATCGCCGCGCCCATCATGATCGGGCGCATCGGCTGGGCGATGGTGAATTTCGGTCTGCTCACTTGGGGCCCGAGCTACCTGGCCCAGGCGCGTGGCCTCGATCTCAAGCAAATGGGCGCTGCGACCTTTGCCATGTTCGGTGCCGGCTTCCTTGGCTCGCTTTCCGCCGGTTTCCTGGCGGACGGATTGGTCGCTGCCGGCCTTACCCGCCGCGTCACGCTCCGCGTGCTTCTCACCATCTCCGGCCTGGCGGTATTCGCTGCGTTCCTCATCCTGCCGCACATCCCGAGCGCCGTCAGTGCCGTGATGCTGCTTGCGGCGACCGATTTCATGCTGTGCGGCGGCAGCCTTTACTGGAGCCTGCCTTCCATCCTCGCGCCACCCGCGCGGGCTGGTCTGCTGGGCGCCTGGATGAATCTTGCAGGCAGCGTGGGCGGAATCATCGTGCCGATCATCGCCGGGCTGCTGCTGCAGGCGACCGGCACCTATACCGCCGTGCTGGTGTTCTTCGCCCTCTGTGCCGCGTTGTATATCCTCGGCACGCTGCTCATTCCGTTGCCGCGTGGCACGACATGACCCGCTACACGGGCGAGATCGTCGATGCCCATCAGCATTTTTGGACGCCCGGCGCCGGACACCATCCCTGGCTGCGCCCCGGGGTCCGCATCCCCTTCCGCTATGGCGACTACGACGCCATCAAGCGCGACTACCTGCCCGCCGATTACGCGGGCGACGCGCAATGCTGGAACATCGTTGGTTCCGTTTATATCGAAACAGAGTGGGACCCGTCCGATCCGGTCGGTGAAACCCGCTGGGCCGAGGGTCTGGCGAACCGCGCAACGCTGCCCAGCGCGATCGTCGCGCAAGCCTGGCTCGAGCGTGCCGACGCGGCCGATGTCCTGCGTGCCCAATCGGCTTTTCCCCGCGTCCGCGGCATCCGCCAGAAGCCTGGCAGTACCCCCTCGTGTGAGCCGAATGCACGCAGCCTAATGTCATCCGACATATGGCGCCGCGGCTACGCGCTGCTTGCACCCAATAAGCTGCACTTTGAATTGCAAACCGCCTGGTGGCATCTGCACGAAGCCTGCGATCTGGCTCGCGACTTCCCTGAGACCCCTATCGTGCTCAATCACACCGGCTTGCCCGCTGACCGTTCCGACGCCGGGCTGCAGGGTTGGCGCCGCGCCATGAGGCAACTCGCGGAAGCGCCCAACGTGGCGGTGAAGATTTCGGGTCTGGGCGAGCCGGGGCGCCCATCGACGGTGGAATCGAACGGCTGGATCATCCGCGAAACCATCGCGATGTTCGGTCCCACGCGCGCCATGTTTGCGAGCAACTTCCCGGTGGACGGTTTGTGCGCGAGCTTCGATACGATTTTCTTGGGCTTCTCCGAATGCGCGGCGCATCTGACCGAGACGGAACAGGCGCTGCTCTTTGCCGGCAACGCACGCCGCATTTACCGAATTTAGGCTGCCGAAAGCGGGCGGGCGACCTCTTCCAGCGGAACGGGTTGAGGGAGACGTTCGGGCTGGAGGGAACGCCGATCCGGTTGCAGCTTCGTGGCACGGAGAATCCGTTTGCAGGATAGCGCAGCGTGGCGGGTTCCTCGGGACGACGCGGTCAATCGGGTATGTCGTCGCGGGCGGGAAAGAGGTGAGAGAGGCGCCAGGCGCCGACGAGCGCGGACGATGTGGTAGTGGGCGTCGGCGGGGAGGGTGTAGGTGAGGTCTTGGGGGATTGGCATGGGTGTGGGTTATAGCGTTAGTATATGTGACGAATCAAGGGTTAGTTCAGTTGGGGCGGCCGCCGCACGTCTTTTGCCCCAGATGCCTGTGATGGCCGCGAGCCAAACCCGGGAGCGCTCGACGAAATACTGCTACCCGGACGGCAGCCGCTCATGGTCGCCTTCCAGAGCGGCGTGTGTGAGGCGCGCCAGGAAAGGCCGCTGGGGGCATTACGTTGAAGGCGGCTTAAAGCTCACCTGCCGCGGCGAGGCGGAGACCGGGCGCCAGTGTTTCATAACCGGCTTTATGACAAGTCGGCTGGGCCGGTGGCACGTTCCCTGCGCGCCCGTTCACTCAACCCCAGCAGCGCGGCGTCCAGTCGAACTCAACGCATCTTCGACATATTCGAGAAGACGCCCTGCAATCAGAACCCATTTCAGTTCGTGGTGTGGGTCAGGGCCTATATCACTAAAGGTGACAATATCGGCGCTGACATCGTCATGGGCGAAATAGATAACCGCGCCACTAGCGTTGCCGTGTGTGAATTCACACAAGTAATCATAGTCCTCTCGAAAGGACGCCCATAGCTTAGTCATTTTGTCGATGTGTGTCAGAATATTTGTGGGCTTCACCTCATCCGTTCCGGCAATCCGAAGCATCTGAGGATTCCGCGTAGCGAACATCACTACATGCGCCGTCCGGTAGATGTCGTCGAGTGGCGCATTGCGTTCGATCATAAACAGCAGTCTTCCCGAGACCGCATGATAACTCGCAACCGTCTCGTATATGCTCCGCACTTCGTTCATCGCCGCAAGTCCATAGCCGCCGTAAACTAACTGGTGTGCGGCCTCCAGTAGATGGAGACAGCGGCGGACATGCACCTGATTGTAAATCCTAATCTTATTTGAGAGTCTAAACGTGGTCTCGGGTTCTTGTAGCGCAATGCGATCAACCTTCCGGCGGCGTAGCTGATCGACCGCCTTATTCACTCTTTGAACACCGTCCCAACTCATAACGAGACGTGGCTGGGCGAATCTGAACAGTCCGATAAGTGGAATCCCTGCCTGATCGAGGGCGATGATGCCGCGTAGCAGGAGGGAGCATGTCGAGACGATCACGGCGCAACCATAGCCCTGGATTCAAAGCGAAGGTGGCCTTGGCTGCGATCAAGGGTGAGAAGACGTTGGCAGAGCTGGCAGTGTTGCATGATGTGCACACGACGCAGATCGCGGCGTGGAAAGCGCAACTGCTGGAGGGAGCGGCCAGCGTGTTCAACGCCGGATCACCGGCGCCGTCGTCAGACCGCGGAACGGATCTGAAGACGCTGCATGCGAAGATCGGTGAGCTGACATTGGAGAACGATTTTTTGTCGGCCGCGCTCGGCAGGGCGGGGTTGCTGAGCGCAAAGCGATGATCGACCGCGGACACAGGCTGGCATTGAGCCGACAGGCCGAACTGCTGGGGATCAGCCGGGGCAGCCTGTACCACGATCCGTGTCCGGTGTCGGCCGCCGATCTGGCGATCATGCGGCGGATCGACGAATTGCATCTGGTCTCCCCGTTCGCGGGGAGCCGGATGCTGCGTGACCTCCTGCGCGGCGAGGGTATCGCGACCGGTCGGGAGCGGGTCACGACGATGATGCGGCGGATGGGGATTGAGGCGATCTATCGCAGGCCACGCACGTCCAAACCCGCAGATGGGCACAAGGTCTTTCCCTATCTGCTGCGCGGCGCCCCGATCGAGCGGTCGAACCAAGTGTGGGCGATGGATATCACATACATTCCGATGGCTCGAGGGTTTGTCTACCTCACGGCGGTGGTGGACTGGTTCAGCCGGCGGGTTCTTGCCTGGCGGCTGTCGATCAGCATGGAGGTTGATTTCTGCCTGGATGCGCTCGATGAGGCGCTCGCCCGGCACGGTCGTCCGGAAATCTTCAATACCGATCAGGGCAGCCAGTTCACCAGTGCGGCGTTCACCGGCGTGCTGCTGGGGAACGCAATCAGGATCAGCATGGATGGTCGCGGCTCGTGGCGCGACAATGTGTTCGTGGAACGGCTGTGGCGGTCGGTCAAATACGAAGAGGTCTACCTGCGCGCCTATGACAACGTCGCCGAGGCACGCAGCTCAATCGGCGGCTATCTGGCCTTCTATAACCACAAGAGGCCTCATTCGAGCCTGAACGGTCGGACGCCCGACCAGGCGTATTTCTGTGGCCTGGCGCTGGCGGAGGCCGCATGATGTTCGCCGCGGTGGTGGGGCATTGCTTCGGTCGGGCTACGCCCTCACTATGCAACGCCCCATCACGGCAATTGATGGAGATGGTTCGCGGGAAAACCGTCTATCGGAACCGAAACGCTGTTCAGACCAACCCGGCCACCTCTACGTGGGGGGCAACGGCGTTTGGATCGAAAAGTGGATCGCTCATCGGACATAGACTCTTCGTTGTGGTTGGGGGTCACTTTGCCAGTCGCGAAGTCGTGCTGTTGTGGACGTTACGCTGCAACGCGCCGTAAAGGGTCGAGCGTCCTATGCCGATGATCTTCGCGGCTTCGGTTGGCGTCTTGCCTTGGTCGATCAGTTTCCGCGCGTGGGTCAATCGGTCTTGGGTGAGTTTCACCTTCGGCCCGAATTTCACGCCCCGGCGCTTGGCGTCCTTCACACCTGCGCGGGTGCGTTCTTTTATCAGCGAGTGTTCCAGCTCGGCCAGCATACCAATCATCTGCCACATGGCGCGGCCTGTCGGCGTCTCGGTGTCGATGGCTTCCGTGAGCGATTGAAACTTGATGCCCTGCTTTTTGAAGCCGTCGAGCATGACGATGAGGTCGCGCAAGCTGCGGCCCAGCCGGTCGAGCTTCCACACAATGAGTGTGTCGCCGGTGTCGAGCGTTTTCAGGCAACGGGTAAGGGCAGGGCGGTTGACGTGAGCGCCGGTCACCTCGTCCTTGAACACGGTTTTGCATCCGGCCTTCTTCAACGCGGCAAGCTGCATGGCCGGATTCTGGTCTTCGGTGCTGACGCGGGCATAGCCGTATTTCATGCGCTCATTATCGGACTGACTTACTGGACTTGCAACCCCTTGATTTCATAGGGCGGATTTTTCGTCCAGTAACTTACCCTTTGCTGGACACCGGCTGGGTGACGACAGGGGACTGCCGAGCAGTCTCGGCAAAATCTGTTATCAAGAGTAAAGCCGGGAGAGGGGATCACCTCCAGCGTCAGCCCGTTTCGCTTCACTTTCTACATGGGGAAACTGGGGCCGGGTTCCGGCGGACAGAGCGGGGATGGTGCGCAACGGTAGTTGGAAGTAAGGTGTGGCAGAACGCGAAATCGGATGCCACGAAATCGTGGAAACACGGACGCATTGCAATGATTGCGGACAGACGATCCCGCGAAGGGCCTCGCCGGGTTTGCTTTCGCCTCCGGCGCGCTAGCATCACGGCAGACGCTTGGCGAAGCACCTCAAGCGTCGAGAGAGACCATGGCAGACAATCCCCCGAAAGAAATCCAGACCCTTATCGACAATCACGTCAACGGTTTCAATACCCAGAATATCGAGATTTTCCTCGGTGTTTTTGGGGGCACCGCCATCATCATTGATGGCATCGCACCTTATCGGTGGTCGAACCCGAATGCTCCGGCCAATTGGCTGGCTGATGTGGCAAAGTGGCGTGAGGACCTTGGGGTTACGTATGAGCATCTATCATACAAAATGGGGTTCTGGAATGTGGAGGGTTCCAATGCGTATGCCGTAATAGTGGGGACGCTCGAAGTAACTATTGAGGGCCAAACCGTCGCTCGGACCGGCACCCTTGCATATACATTTTCGAAGCATGGCGAGGTGTGGAAGATCGATGCACAGGCGTGGGGGCGCACGTCGTAAGCATAAGCTCCATTCCGTAGGATTCCTCTTTCTCGCCTCGGCGGGGTCTTTTGGTCTTCAGCAAAGGACCCTTTACGGGACGATTTCGCGCCTGACTTTCGCACCTAACTTATGCAACGAAAAAGCGCAGCCAGATCAATGGCCCGCGCGCTTTGCATTAATGTTGCAGACCGTGTGAAAACCCCATGCTGATTCCGGCGCGACGCGCGCTACGCTAGAATCCCGACATGCCGCACATCACCGGCCATGACCGATCCCAGCTTCTGCTGTTGCCCGAATCCCTGGACGACTATGTCGGCCCCGACAACCCGGTGCGCTTCATCGAGGCTTTTGTGGACGGGCTCGATCTTGCGGGCGCGGGCTTCGCGCGCGTCGAACCGAAGGAGACTGGCCGTCCAAGCTATCTCCCCGGCGATCTGCTCAAGCTCTATATCTACGGTTATCTGAACCGCATCCGCTCAAGCCGTCGGCTGGAAGCCGAGACCCACCGCAATGTCGAGGTGATCTGGCTGCTGCGCCATCTCAAGCCGGACTTTAAGACCGTCGCCGACTTCCGCCGCGACAACCGCACGGCGTTCCGCCCAGTGTTCCGCCAGTTCGTGTTGCTGTGCAAGCAACTGGACCTGTTCGGCCGCGAGCTGCTGGCGGTGGATGGCACACGGATCAAGGCAGTCAACAACAAGGACCGCAATTTCACCCGTGCCTCGCTGACCGAGTTCATCAAGCTGGCGGATGAGAAGCTCGACGATTACCTTCAGCGCCTCGACCGGAGCGATGCTGCCGAGCGGGGGACAAGAGGCGCACGGGTCGAGAACCTGGCGGAGAAGATCGCTGCGGTTCGTCAGCGGCGCGAGCGCTGCAAGGCGATGCTGGCAGAGCTGGACCGGACTGGGGAGAACCAGATCTCGCTGACCGATCCCGACAGCCGTGCAATGGCAGCGCACACGCACGTTGCCGTTGGCTACAACGTGCAGATCGCGGTCGATATCAAGCATAAGCTGATCGTCGAGCAGCAGGTCACCAACCAGGTGGTCGATATGGGCCTGCTGACGGGGACCGCCGAACCGGCGAAGGAGATCCTCGGCGTCGAGACGATCGACGTCGTCGCCGACAAAGGTTATTTCAAGATCGAGGATATCGAGGCCTGCGAAAAGGCGGGCATGGTGCCCTATGTGCCGCGACCGCAGCGCGGTCCTTCGGTCAGGGAAGGTCTGTTCCGCAAGGACGAGTTCACGTATGAGGCGGAGACGGACAGCATGATCTGTCCCGCCGGGCAACGCCTTCACCCCTATTCATCATCGATGCTTCGCGGGCTGAAGAAGATCAATTATGCCAACCGTGCTGCCTGCCCCGATTGTGTCTTGCGGCCGCGATGCACGGGCAATCGGTTTCGCTCGGTATCACGACTGGAGAATGAGGCGGTGTTGGACCGAATGGCGGCTCGGCTGGCGCAACGCCCAGACGTTCTTGACCGGCGCCGCGAGTTGGTCGAGCACCCATTCGGCACGATCAAACAGTGGATGCATCAGGGTGCATTTCTGATGCGACGTCTGGAGAAGGTTCGAGCTGAGTTCAGCTTGACCGCGCTTGCCTACAACATCAGGCGGGTGCTCAATCTTGTCCCGTTCGATGCGTTGATGTTGGTGGTGAAGGTCGTGCCGGATTGAGACGCTCGGGAGGTCCCTTGCGGGACAAAAGCAACGAACGGAGCCGCTCCCCGAGAGTCACAGCATGATTCCGGAGCAATCTGAAAGATCACACGATACCGCTCATCCATCTCGATCGGCCAAATCGGGATCGTCTTCGCCACGCAGCGCGTTTCCACACGGTCTGGTTGATATTCGCAACACGGGGCGCAGGCGTGTCCTAGCCTCAAGGCCGAGTGGGCGGCACCGGCGCAAGTAGCTTGCTCCACCATCACGCCATGCAGCTTCAAAAATCCTGCGCCGCATTTCCACGCTGTGGCAGGAGCACCAAGTCGGCCGCTTCCTCGGCGTCATTGAGGAGCGTCTTGCGGGGCGCGCCCATCTGCGCACGCATGGTCAGGCCACGGGAAAGGTCGAGAACCTGGCTCGCGCGCACGGCTACGGGAAAGTCAGACGGGATTTCTCCCGCGCTGATCCCGTCGCAGAAACGGCGTTCCACGAGCGCCACGCCGGCAGCTACGGTGTCCTTCAGGAACTGCCTGACCTCAGCGTCGTCTACGAGGGGCGCGACGCACACCATTAGACATCCTGGGGCTGATCCTTCCTCGGTCGCAGCTTCTACGGCGTGCCTCAGGAAGCCGGCCAGTGCGTCGCGAAGAGTCGGCGGCGAGAAGAGCGCCTTCGCAGCGCGAGCGCCCTTTGTCTCTGCGTACGCCCGAAGGACACGCAAGAACAACGTCCGCTTGTCCCCGAAGATGGCATACAGGCTTGGCCGTCCCACACCCATGCCTGCGACGAGATCGTCGATCGTCACGCCGTCGTAGCCCTTCGACCGGAAGACCTGAGTCGCCTTTTTCACCGCGTCACTCTCGTCGAAGCCTCGCGGACGTCCCCGAGGCCTGGCGGCATTCTGAAACATATAGTTCAAAACTCTTTGACTATGACGATTTACGCGAATATATAACCGAACAGTTCGAAAATTACAAGGCGGCTCCTACGTCGCGGAGCCTCACGATTCGACCTTCCCCCTTCACCACGGAGTCGCCCATGGAACATTCGATCGCGCTCGTCACCGGCGCCACCTCCGGGCTCGGCCATGCGGCAGCCCGCGCTCTTGCCGAAGAGGGATGGGCCGAGATCATCATCACCGGGCGCGGCGCGGCTCAGATCCGGGAAACGGCTGCACAACTCGCGGCTGAGACCAAACGAAAGGTCTTCACGCCGTTGGAGCTGGACCTGGACAAGCCGCTCAGCGTTCAGTCCGCGCTCGCCGAGCTCGTCAAGCGAGGTCGGTCGATCGATTTCCTGCTGCTCAATGCAGGGATGGTTCCTGGCAAGGCGCGCGTGCTCACTGCGGCGGGCGTCGAGGCTTCTCAGGCCCCGCTGATCGGCCATCATCAACTGACTGTCGGGTTGCTCCGCGCCAACCTGCTGAGCCCCAACGCGCGGATGGTTATCGCCGGTGCGGAGCCTGCCCGAGGGGGCGTCCCCATGTTCAAGTACACCGACGTGCCAGCCTTCGCGGCCAAATACCACCAGGGTGACCGAACCGCCGCTGTGGAAGCCCTGATTCGCAACGGGCCGAACGTGAAGTACGTGCCCAACAATGCGTATGCCGACGCGAAGCTCATTATCGCTTGGTGGGTCGCGGCGCTGGCGCGCAGGCTACCCTCCGGCATGGCCGTGTACGCTGTCTCGCCCGGTGGGGCGACCGCCACCAAGGTGGTGCGAAATGCTGGCCCGTTGTTGAAGTATCTGTTTATCCCAATCGTGAACCTTATTCCCGGCATGAATCAGACGCCGGAGACCGCGGCCCGTCGGTACCTCCAGGCGTCGGAGTTCGGAACCGACGTCTCAGGGCAATTCTTCGCCTCGGCTCAAGGGAAGTTCTCAGGCCCAATTGAGGCGCAGCGCCAGCCACACCTCCACGATCGCGCCAGCCAAGAAGCCGCGTGGCAGGCCGTCGTCAAGGTCTCCGGCGTCGACTTGTCTAGCCCAGCTTCCTTGAGCGCGGTGTCCTGACGAAGCGCCGGTCGCGGCGAAGTGGTCGCGGCGGCTAGAATCAGCAGGCGATTGCGGAGCTACCTAATCGTCCACGGGGTCCTATGGTATTTTAAAATAATTAGTCCGGAAAACCCATTGACCGTAGCCTCTGCGCCTCATTATCATACAAAGTAGTTCGAAACCAGATAGGCGCCCCTGGCGTCGCAAGGAGATTACGCATGGAACGTTACCAAGATAAAAAGCGGTGATTATCGGCGGCACGAGCCGCATGGGGCTCGCGACCGCGAAGATGCTCCTCGATGGGGGCGCGCGCGTTCTGGTGACGGGGCGCTCGCAAGCCGGCCTGGAATCGGCGCAGCAAGGGCTGGGGAATGACGCCATCGTGGTGTCGAGCGACGCGCGCTCGTTGACGGACATCGACGCCCTCGCCACTCGGGTGAAGGCCGAATTCGACACCTTCGACCTGCTTTTCGTCAACGCCGGGTTCAGCATCCGCGCACCTCTGGAAAGCGTGGCCGAGTCGATCTACGACGAGATGTTCAACCTGAACGCCAAGGGACCATTTTTCGCGGTGCAGAAGCTCGCGCCGCTGATCAACCGGGGGGCTCTGTCGTCCTCACGACCTCGATCGCGAACGTCAAAGGAATGCCCGGCAACGCCACATACGCAGCCGCCAAGGCTGCGCTGCGATCCTTCGCTCGGGTGCTCGCCACTGAGCTTATACCTCTGGAGATTCGCGTCAACGCGGTGTCGCCCGGTCCCACCGAAACGCCGATCTTGAGCAAGATGTCCCTCGACAAAGACGCGATCGCCCAGATCAAGGAGCAGATGAAGGGCATGGTTCCCATGAAGCGCTGGGGAACGTCGGAGGAAATCGCCAAGGCCGTCCTCTTCTTCGCGTTCGACGCGACCTTCACGACCGGCGCCGAGCTTCCGGTCGATGGAGGTTGGACGCAACTCTGAAGGCGGCGCGCGAAACACATTAAATCGCGGACGGTCTTCAATGCCTCCCACTCTATTGCGCAGCTTATGCAGTAGCGCTCGCCACTATCAGCGAAGGGAACGTCTCGATGGCCGGCACAGCAAACAATTTGGTTCGCAATCAGGAAAAACTTTGGCGCTTCGTGGCTACCTTCGGCGCTTGGCTCCAAGCACTCGATTATACAAGCTTCGATTACACCCAAGACCGGATCGATGTGTTGGAACGGAAGGTCGCGGCGCTAACGGAAGAGTTGCGGGCGAGCCGTGCCTCTAGCCCTCGCGACTCTGCCCCCTAATGACCGAAAGCTATAGCTGCTCCCCAGCATAATGGTTCTTTCGGTAGAGGACGGAAACGTATCGGCGGTTTCGCCTGGTGCAAAATTCTTGCAGACCGTGTGAAAACCCCATGCTGATTCCGGCGCGACGCGCGCTACGCTAGAATCCCGACATGCCGCACATCACCGGCCATGCCCGATCCCAGCTTCTGCTGTTGCCCGAATCCCTGGACGACTATGTCGGCCCCGACAACCCGGTGCGCTTCATCGAGGCTTTTGTGGACGGGCTCCATCTTGCGGCCTCGGGCTTCGCGCGCGTCGAACCGAAGGAGACCGGCCGTCCAAGCTATCTCCCCGGCGATCTGCTCAAGCTCTATATCTACGGTTATCTGAACCGCATCCGCTCAAGCCGTCGGCTGGAAGCCGAGACCCACCGCAATGTCGAGGTGATCTGGCTGCTGCGCCATCTCAAGCCGACTTTAAGACCGTCGCCGACTTCCGCCGCGACAACCTCACGGCGTTCCGCCAGTTCGTGTTGCTGTGCAAGCAACTGGACCTGTTCGGCCGCGAGCTGCTGGCGGTGGATGGCACACGGATCAAGGCAGTCAACAACAAGGACCGCAATTTCACCCGTGCCTCGCTGACCGAGTTCATCAAGCTGGCGGATAAGAAGCTCGACGATTACCTTCAGCGCCTCGACCGGAGCGATGCTGCCGAGCGGGGGACAAGAGGCGCACGGGTCGAGAACCTGGCGGAGAAGATCGCTGCGGTTCGTCAGCGGCGCGAGCGCTGCAAGGCGATGCTGGCAGAGCTGGACCGGACTGGGGAGAACCAGATCTCGCTGACCGATCCCGACAGCCGTGCAATGGCAGCGCACACGCACGTTGCCGTTGGTGACAACGTGCAGATCGCGGTCGATATCAAGCATAAGCTGATCGTCGAACAGCAGGTCACCAACCAGGTGGTCGATATGGGCCTGCTGACGGGGACCGCCGAACCGGCGAAGGAGATCCTTGGCGTCGAGACGATCGACGTCGTCGCCGACAAAGGTTATTTCAAGATCGAGGATATCGAGGCCTGCGAAAAGGCGGGCATGGTGCCCTATGTGCCGCGACCGCAGCGCGGTCCTTCGGTCAGGGAAGGTCTGTTCCGCAAGGACGAGTTCACATATGAGGCGGAGACGGACAGCATGATCTGTCCCCCCGGGCAACGCCTTCACCCCTATTCATCATCGATGCTTCGCGGGCTGAGGAAGATCAATTATGCCAACCGTGCTGCCTGCCCCGATTGTGTCTTGCGGCCGCGATGCACGGGCAATCGGTTTCGCTCGGTATCACGGCTGGAGAATGAGGCGGTGTTGGACCGGATGGCGGCTCGGCTGGCGCAACGCCCAGACGTTCTTGACCGGCGCCGCGAGTCGGTCGAGCACCCATTCGGCACGATCAAACAGTGGATGCATCAGGGTGCATTTCTGATGCGACGTCTGGAGAAGGTTCGAGCTGAGTTCAGCTTGACCGCGCTTGCCTACAACATCAGGCGGGTGCTCAATCTTGTCCCGTTCGATGCGTTGATGTTGGTGGTGAAGGTCGTGCTGGATTGAGACGCTCGGGAGGTCCCTTGCGGGACAAAAGCAACGAACGGAGCCGCTCCCCGAGAGTCACAGCATGATTCCGGAGCAATCTGAAAGATCACACGATACCGCTCATCCATCTCGATCGGCCAAATCGGGATCGTCTTCGCCACGCAGCGCGTTTCCACACGGTCTGCTTGAATAATGCAACAAGTCCAACCTGAAGCTACTTTTCAGGCGGTAGCACGGGGCGGCACGCCGTCAACCTGCTCGCCTCACGGCTGCGCATGGACTCTCCCCGCCGCGTCGTCCTCGCCGCCGAGGCGCGGGCGCAACTCCAGGAGCTTCGTCAGACCGGTGCGTCGACAGGACGGTAGCGGTCGCCAATCTCGAAGGCAGTCGAGGAAGCAAAGCGTCTGATCGTGGCCCGACCCCAGACTGGCCCGCGTGCGATCTTCGCTGTCTTCCATAACCGGGCGAATATACCCGGCCGGCTGCTGGCGCCTATCTGCGCGCGATCACCGGCGTGCAGCGTGCGCTTACGCACGCCCGTCCGGCAGTCAGGATGACGCTCCGCTGCATCTTATACACACCGCGCGGGTGCCGATGCGCGATGCGAAACACGGCTTGCGACGCTGTGGCGGATATTGATCGAACGCGTTGATTATGCCGCCGACAGCGGCCGGGCCACTTCCTCCAGCGGGCGGCGCTCGGCCTGCACCGCGAACACCGCGGCGGTCGCAGCGCCCAGCAGCATCAGCCCGCCGCCGAGCAGATACCCCCACATGATGGAGACGCGCGATCCGCTTTGGATCAGTGCGCCGAACAGCGCGGGCCCGACCACGCCGCCCAGGGCAGTACCGAACGCGTAGAAGAGCGCGATCGCCACAGCGCGGACTTCCAATGGGAAGCTCTCGCCGACGGTGAGATAGGCGGAGCTTGCGGCAGCGGAAGCGAAGAAGAAGATGACCGTCCAGGCGGCGGTCTGGGCAGCGGCGGACAGGCCTCCGGCGGCGAACAGGTAGCCAGTGATGGCCATCAGCACACCGGATATCGCGTATGTCGCGGTGATCATAGGCCGGCGGCCGATCGTATCGAACAACCGTCCGAGGAGCAGTGGGCCGAGAAAGTTTCCTGCGGCAAAGGGCAAAATGAACAGGCCCACGCTGTCCGCGGAGACTTTGTAGAATGTCGTCAGGATCAGCGCGTAGGTGAAGAAGACCGCATTGTAGCAGAAGGCCTGCGTGGCCATCAGCACGACGCCGAGGAAGGTGCGCTGGCGGTATTGCGTAACCAGCGCTTTGAAGCCGGCGCCGAACCACGAATGAATGTCGGTGCGCAGGCGCAGATGTTGTTCCGGAACCGGGGGCAGGGGACGCCCGGTTTCCTTCTCCACCCGGGCTTCGATGCCGGCGACGACGCGTTCGGCTTCCTCGGGCTGGCCGTGCGTCATCAACCAGCGCGGGCTTTCCGGAATCCAATGGCGGAGGAAAAGCACGATGCCGCCGAGCACGCCGCCGAAGATGAAGGCGAGCCGCCAACCCCATTCAGGGGGCAAGATGCGGGGATCCAGCACGAGCAGGGATCCGGCCGCGCCGATCGCGGCGCCGATCCAGAAACTGCCGTTGATCACGAGGTCGGTGAAGCCGCGCTTGCGGGCGGGAATCAGCTCCTGGATGGCGGCGTTGACGGCGGCGTACTCGCCGCCGATCCCGGCACCCGTGAGAAAGCGGAACAGCGCAAAGGACCAGAAGCTGAACGAAGCGCCGGTCGCGAGGGTCGCCGCCATGTAGATCAGCACGGTGAGGCTAAACAGGCGCTTGCGCCCGAGCACATCTGTCAGATAGCCGAAGAGCAATGCGCCGGAGACGGCCCCGGCCAGATAGGCTGAGGCAGTCTCTCCGACCTGCGCGGGTGTCAGGCGGAGGACCGGACTCTGCGTGATGGCCGCGGAGAGCGACCCGACCAGCGTGACTTCCAGCCCGTCGAGGATCCAGGCCACGCCGAGGCCGAAGATCACCAGCCAGTGGAACTGCGCCCAGGGCAGGCGGTCGAGCCGGGCCGGGACGTTGGTCTCGACGATGTTTGACACGTTATTGCTGCGGTGCGCCCTCGGGTGGGTTCGGCCCGGTTTCGGGCCAGGTGCCGTGGCTGGTTTGGGTGGGGAACGATCCTGCCATACGGTCGGCGTTCTGCCGTGCCGTATCAGAGTGGCCGAATGCGTTGGTGCTGCGATCGCCGAAGGCGGTGGTGCCGAATGCGGCAATCGCCAGAGTGGCGAGCATCGGTTGATAGATCATGGCGTTCCTCTCTCATTTTGAGAGCAGGATTCACGCGCGCTGAGCTTTGGCCTCGCGCAATCCGGCTCTTGGGTGGAATGAGTGGGGGCGCGCAAGGTTGCGCTCGCTCACGCCATCGCCACGTGCCCGGCGAAGATGCGCCTGCGCCCTTCCGCCGTATCGAGGAGCAGGGCGCCGGAGGGGTCGAGGCCGGCGAAGGTGCCGGTCTGGCCGGTTTCCGAGATGCGGAGGCGGGTGCCGATCGGGTGGGCGAGGCCCAGCCAGTCGGCCCGGATGGGATCGAAGCCCTGGCTTTCCCATTGCGTGCGCCGCTGGTGGAACGTCGGAAGCAGGTCGTCGCGCAGCTGAGCCGGGGATGGCGCGTGGGCCGGCGCGGTTTCGGCGATGAGGGATGTAACCGGATAGGGCGCATCGGGGGCGTGGGCCACGTTCACCCCAATCCCAACCAACGCGGCCTCATGCGCCTGCTCGATGAGGATGCCAGCGAGCTTGGCGGTGCCGGCGAGGACGTCATTCGGCCATTTCAGGCGGATGCGATCGGGAAGGTACCGGCCGAGGGTCTCGGCCAAGGCAAGCGCGGCCACGAAGCTGAGTTCGGGCCAGCGATGGATGGGTGCGGACGGGCGGAGGAGCAGGGTGAGATGGAGATTGCCGGACGGGCTGACCCAGGTCCGGTTGTGCCGGCCGCGACCGGCGGTTTGTACGTCGGCTGAAACGGCGATGCCGTCCGGCGCGCCGTTGGCGGCGAGGCGCGCCGCTTCGTCCTGGGTGGAGGGGAGGGTGGAGTGGTGGGGAACCTGCATCGCCGGGCTGATCGATTTATGGAGGGAATTTTCGGTAGTTCATCGTTCATTAAGGACTTAAGCCGCAACCTGCATTCGAACGCACTCAGAAAGCTGGGGATCGGACGACATGCGCGTATGCCTCGTGACCGAAGAGATCTCATTCGGGCGAGGGGCTGGTGGTATAGGCGGCGCGTTTCATGAGCTATCCCTGGCTTTGGCGAAAGCAGGTCATCAGGTCGACATTGCTCATGTGCCGATCGACTTGCGGTCGCCGATCGACCCCTTCATGGCGAGCGATTTTGAGAATAGGGGCATTCGCCTGTTCCGGCCTGACATCGAGGAGTTCGTCTGGGTTCCCGGCGACTACGAGTGCCGTTCTTATGGGCTGTTCCGTCATCTGAGTGCGGTCGAGCAACCCTATGATGTGATTCACTTCCACGATTACAAAGGCCTTGGGTATTTCAGTCTTGCGGCCAGGCAGCAGAAGATCGCCTTCCCTGAAACGAGAATGGTGGTCCAGGTGCACGGCCCCACGCGATGGGCGCTGGAGGCCAACAACCATCTGTTCACGCATCCTACGCAGCTCTCGATCGACTTTATGGAGCGGCAATCCATCGCCCGGGCGGATGTTCTGGTCAGCCCCAGCCGATACATACTTGGGTGGTTGCGTCAAAAAGGGTGGGCGCTGCCACCGGACCGCTCGGTCCACGTTATCCAAAACATCTGCACGCATCTGCGCAGTTTGGCACCAGCGAGCCAGACGGCACAGGGTCCCGCCCGAGAAATTATCTTCTTCGGCCGTCATGAAGAGCGAAAGGGCTTTATTCCCTTCTGCGATATGCTCGATCTAATTGGTGACGATCTCCGCACACAAGGTGTGTCCGTCACGTTCCTAGGTGGATTTGGCACGCTGAATGCTGAGGATTCGGCGGTCTATCTTGCGGCTCGCGCGCGGCAGTGGCGGTTCCAGATGTCCATCCTGCCTGACTTCGACCGCATCCAGGCCGCCCGCTACATCGCGGCGAGCCGATCCGCCGTGGTGGTGATCCCGTCACCCGTGGAGAACAGTCCTTACACGGTGCTGGAGGCTGTCGCGGTTGGAAAGCCCATCATCACGTCTGATGCTGGCGGAGCGATCGAGTTGCTCCACGAGTCGGTTGCGCCGGCGCTGGCCTGCCCCATCACGGCCACGTCGCTTGCCGGCAAGCTGCGTGAAGCCATCAGCACCGGCCTGCCGCCCGCTGAATGTGCCTGCGCGCCTGAGGAGACCGAGCGACAGTGGGTCGCTCTGCACGAAAGCCTGCGGGCGGAACGTCGCGCGGGCAGGAATAGCGCAAAGGGACAAACCCGAGGCGAACGGAAGACGGTTCCTGTCGTGACGGCCGCGGTAACGCATTTTGAACGACCAGCGAAGCTATTCGATGCGGTGATGTCGCTCGCCGCGCAAACATATCCCAAGCTGCAGATCGTGGTGGTGGATGACGGCACGCGCAGCCCGGAGGCACGCCAGGCCTTGGCGGGGATGAAGCCGCTACTCGACAAGCTCGGCGTTCGGCTGATCGAGCAGGAGAACTTGTATCTGGGGGCTGCGCGCAACAGGGCGGCACGGGAAACCCGCTCGGATTATCTGCTCTTTCTAGATGATGATGACATTGCCTTTCCGACGATGATCCAGACTCTGGTCACGGCCGCGGAGGCAACCGGCGCGGATGCCGTCAACTGTCTCAACCTGTTCTTGCCGGAATCACGCCGCAGCGAAGCGCATCCATTTCCATCGGATTTCAAGCAGAAGGTCTCTTACGTTCCCCTGGGCGGCCCACTTTCGCTCGCGCCGGTGCAGAACACGTTGGGTGCGGCGACGGCGCTGATCCGCCGAACCGCGTTCGAGAAGCTGGGCGGCTATTCGGAACTGCACAGCGTCGGTCACGAGGATCTCGAGTTATTCGTGCGTGCGCTTCAGGCGGGAATGCGAATCGAGATCTGTCCTATTCCGCTGTATCTGTACGAGGTGGACCGGCCCAGCATGGCGTCACGCACATCACGGCTGCATAATGCTGCCCGGGTTGTGAGTGCGCTTGATCTGAAGCAACATGGCACCGGCTGGGAAGATTTGATCGCGCTAAACGCGGGCCGGGCTGCGCTGGATAATATGATCAACGGGGCGGCCTATCTCCGCAGCATTGCGCCTCAGGCGAAACTGCTGGACGAGATCGGGCAAGCCGACAAAGCAAGTGCGGAGTATGCGGCACTTGTCGCGCGCCTTGCCGGCGTACTGGGGTCCAGGGAATTCGCGCGTGCGATGGAAAGCTTGTCCGCGGCTCGTGCCGCGCGAGGCGGAATGCGGGACAGTGGACCGACGCTTCCGCTGGTTGTCGCCGAACCGATCGCGGCGATGCCCTCTGCGGTATCCCACAATCTGGCGCTGCTGTTGGCTGTGGCGGACCTAAAATTCGGCCGGGCCAAAGCGGCCGTTGCGACTTTCAGCCTCTCGTTCCAGCGCGATGCGTATCGCGCGGGCCCACAGCACCGCCGATTCATTCTGTGCTTCGCTGAGACGCCGGAGATTGAATCAGAGGAATTGCGCGCTATGGCTGCGCACCTGCGAAAGCTCCGGTTGCAGGAGGGAGAATGTTCCCGGCTCGTGACTGCGATCCTCAAAATTGCGCTGCGTGCGGAGGATGACGGGCTTGCACGTTCCGTGGTGGAGAAGGTGTTTACAGCGGAAGATCGCGACTATCTGTCGGCAAACCCGGATGTGGCAAGGGCCGTCAGGGATGGCGGGTTCGTCAACGGCCTCGCACATTTTGTGTTGCGTGGAGAGAAGGAAGGGCGGGCGGGATACGCTGTCTCGCGCGAACTGGCCGCGGTCGGGGAATGGATCTCCGGGCAACGTGTGGCTCTGGACGACTGGCTTTCGCGATTGATCGCACCCAAAAGTGCGGAGCCACGGATACCAGTTCCAGCGTATGTGAACGGGTCTTCCGGTGGCCGGCTCGAGAGTGTGCTGGCCTGAGGCGGCGCGATGCCGAACAAGCGGAATATCGAAGCACCGATCAATCTGCACGGTCTCGGCCGGTCCGGCACGACGCTCTTGCAGAACCTGATCGGCGAATCACCGGACATCCAGACATGCAATGAAACGGCGGGGCTGATTTATTGCGCCTGGCGCGCCGGAGAGGCGGCGCTTCTGTCATCAGACACCAGCCGGGCGCTCGCGGCTGAGGTTCTGCCGCGGCATCTGGTTCATCTCAGCCTGATGTCGTCGATGCCCAGCCGGAAGCCGCGATGGAGCCAGAAGATTGGCGGCCTCCCGAACCAGGTCGTCTGGAGCGGCATAACTCCCGATGACCTCGATTACGCGAGTGAGCCGTTTCCCTTTCCGTATTCATGGTATTGGAGAGTCGTCAGAGAAGCCTTCCCTTCGAGCTGTGACGTTCTGATCCTTCGGAATTATAGGGATGTGATCGTATCTCGCGCACTTTTTTCCCGATGGGATGCACAGAGCATGGCTGAGACCGTGGCGGTGTATTTCAATCTGTTGGCTCATCCGGCTGCGAAGATCGACCATTGCATCCTTTTCGATGACCTGGTGGCTGAGCCGGATCGCACTTCGACTCTTCTATTCGAGAAGCTTGGGGTTGCGACGCCCAGCACGGCCGCTCGAGCTTTCGATGAGTATTGTGTCAGCTCAGGCGCGCGCAGCTTGGCGGGCGGGAGGCAGCATGGCTTCAGCTGGAGTGATCGATATGGCGACTACATCACGCCGGAGATTGAGCGGGTTGTCACACCCGCTCTTCTCCGCCTGAGAGAGCGTTTCCCGCGATCCTAACTCGTTCGCCCGGATCTCACGGCGCCAGAGCGCGCACGTACCAGTCCAAGCCCGATCAGCCCCAGTCCGAGGACCGCGAATGGCGCCGGCTCCGGTACCGGTGTGCTGGGGAGCGCCCCCTGATAGCTGAAGTTGTGCAGCTCGCCGCCGCCGGTAAAATTCTCCGCGAACAGCGTACCCTCTAGATTGCCCCCATCGAGTCCGACGGTGGCATCCGGCGCCAGGACTGACGCCTCCCAATCCTTCAGCGTCACCGTCGAGGTCGCATCGAAGAAGTTGAACAGCACGTCTGTCTGCGCTGCCTGGTTCCAGTTCACGCTGGAGGAGATGCTGAAGGTCGTGGCGCCGATGCCGCTGACGTTGACGATGACCCCTTTGGTGCCGGCGTCCTGATCGAAGACGATGTTTGTGTTGCTTAGATCCTCCAGCGTCGAGGCTGCGAGGTCGAAGACGGCAATGCCTCCGACGCCGGGCTTCGCGTCGAATGTCGCGGTGTTGCCGCTGACGGTGAGGGTGCTGCCGGTTGACGCGAGGTGGGACAAGGAGGTGGAGAGCGCCGAGAGGGGATCGGTGTAAGTGCTCAGCGGCTCGGTTTGGTGCGCCTTTGTAGGGCCCTGTCGTTTTGCAACGGTTTGTGCATTGCATCGTTCGCGACGCTGAGTTGCCGGGTTCCTTGCCCCCGACTTGCCGGCCCCCTGCCGGATCATGATATGACGCTCTGGGAGGTCGGCGGCGGACGGGCGCCTCGCCAACCCGGTCAGGTCCGGAAGGAAGCAGCCGCAACGAGTTATCGCTCGGGTCGCTGATCCGGCCTCCCACCCGCGTCACTTCAGGAAAAGGTCGCCGCCGCGGCGGCTGGAGCCCCGCATGTCCGGCCTGTTCCAGGACGAACCCCAATCTCCGCAGACCGCGCCCTATCGGGTGCTCGCGCGAAAATATCGCCCAACCCGTTTCGAGGACATGATCGGGCAGGATGCGATGGTGCGCACCCTGCGCAACGCCTTCGCCACGGGGCGTGTGGCGCATGCCTTCATGCTGACGGGGGTGCGCGGTGTGGGCAAAACCACGACCGCCCGCATCATCGCCCGCGCGCTGAATTGCACCGGGCCCGATGGCAAGGGTGGTCCGACTGCCGAACCCTGCGGTGTCTGCGCCGACTGCGTCGCTATCCTGGCCGACCGGCACCCGGATGTGACGGAGATGGATGCGGCCTCCCGCACCGGGGTGGATGACATGCGGGAGGTCATCGAGGCCACGCGCTTCCGCCCCATGCAGGCGCGCACCAAGGTCTTCGTGATCGACGAAGTCCACATGCTCTCACGCAACGCGTTCAACGCGCTGCTGAAAACGCTGGAAGAACCGCCGCCGCACGTGAAGTTCGTCTTTGCCACGACCGAGCTGCGCAAGGTGCCGGTGACGGTGCTCTCGCGCTGCCAGCGCTTCGACCTTCGCAGGGTGCGGGTGGCGGAACTCGCGGCCCATTTCGGCCGCATCGCCGAACAGGAAAACGTGGTGCCGGAGCCGGCCGCGCTCGACCTGATCGCCCGGGCGGCGGACGGGTCGGTGCGCGACGGGTTGTCGCTTCTGGACCAGGCCATCGCCCGGGCCGAAGGGACGGTGACGGGCGAGGCGGTCACGGCGATGCTCGGCCTGTCGGATCGGGAGGCGATCTTCGATCTGCTGGAGGCGGTGCTGGGCGGCAAGCCGGCGGCGGCGCTGGCGATTACGGAGCGAGCCTACGAACACGGGGCCGATCTAGGGGCGATGCTGGGGGATCTGCTTGATCTGCTCCATACGCTCACGCGGCTGAAATCCGTGCCGGCGCTGCGCGACAGTCCGGAGCTGCCGGAAGCGGAGCGTGTCCGCGGCGGCGCCATCGCCGCTCAGGTCAGCATGCCGGCTCTGGCGCGCGCCTGGCAGATGCTGCTGAAGGGTATCGCGGAGGTCGAAGCCGCACCCGACCGGCGTGCGGCGGCGGAGATGGTGCTGATCCGCCTGTGCTACGTCGCCGACCTGCCGAGCCCGGCCGATCTGGTACGGAAATTATCGGAGGCCTCGTCTGCTGCGGCACCAATTCCGGCGCCGCCGCCGCCTGCGGGCGGGGGTGCCAGGGCTGTCGCCGGCGGTGCGGTTATCGCCGCTGAACCGGTCCGGCGAATCAGCACCTTCCGCGAGGCGGTGGCACTGGTGGCCGAGCAGCGAGAGGCACTGCTGCACGCGCACCTACTGCACGCAGTGCACCTGGTGCGATTCGCGCCTCCGGTGATCGAGATGCGGGCGGAACAGGGGACGCCGCGCGATTTGGCGGGGCGGTTCGGGGCGTTGCTGAGCGAGGCAACGGGAACGCGGTGGACGATTGCGCTGTCCACGGTCGAGGGGGAGCCGACGCTGGCGGCGCAAGGCAGCGCGGCCGATAGCGCCCGACGGGTGGAGGCCGCGGATCATCCGCTGGTCCGCGCCATCCTCACCGCCTTTCCGGGTGCCCGGATCGACGCCGTGCACGATGCGCGGGTGGACGCCTATGGACTTCCGGCGGAACCGGATATGCCTGACTTCGCCCCGCCCGACGCGGAACCCGTGGACGTATTGGAGTCAGACGAATGAAGAACCTCGCCGGCCTGATGAAGCAGGCTCAGGAAATGCAGGAACGCATGCAGGAGATGCAGGCGAAGCTGGAAACCATGGAGATCGAGGGATCATCCGGCGCGGGCATGGTCTCCGTCGTGCTGAATGGGAAGGGCGAGTTGCGGCGTATCGTATTGGACCCGAAGATTGTTGATCCGAGCGACGTGGAGATGCTGCAGGACCTGATCATCGCGGCGCATGCCGATGCCAAGCGGAAGGTGGAAGCGCACAGCCAGGGGGAGATGCAGAAGCTGACGGCCGGTCTGCCAATTCCTCCGGGGATGAAGCTTCCCTTTTAGGTTTCGATGGGCGGTCCCGAAGTCGAACATCTGATCGATCTGCTCGCGAAGCTGCCTGGGCTGGGGCCGCGCAGCGCGCGCCGTACGGCGCTGAGGCTGTTGCAGGAGGCGGAGTTGCGGATGTTGCCACTGGCTCGGGCGCTGGTGGAGGCGGCTCGGGCCGTTCGGCCGTGCGGGATCTGCGGAAACCTGGATAGCTGCGATCCCTGTGCTATCTGCGCCGATCCCGAGCGTGATCAGGGGCTGATCTGCGTGGTGGAGACGGTGGGTGATCTGTGGGCGCTGGAGCGCTCGGGGGTGCACCCGGGCGTGTATCACGTGCTGGGCGGGACGCTATCGGCGCTGGCGGGTATCGGGCCCGAGGATCTGACGGTTGGGGCATTGCAGCGGCGCGTGGCGGAAGGCGGCGTGCGGGAGGTGATTCTGGCGTTGAGTGCCACGGTGGACGGGGCGACGACGGCGCATTTCGTGGCGGATCGGCTGCGGGATTCAGGGGTGACAGTGACGCGTCTGGCGCAGGGCGTGCCGATTGGCGGTGCGCTGGACGTGCTCGATGACGGAACGCTGGCGACGGCGCTGCGGGCGCGGCGGCCGGTATAAGTGAAGCAATCCGTGACAGTGTGAAACGCGGTTCAGGTTGTCTCGGTATGGGAACCTGCCGATGTATTTCGGCGATATCTCACCGCAACGTGGAGACTGATTTGATGCGTCGTTTCTTTCTGCTAGTCGCCGTCCTGATGGGTGTGGGTGCAACCCAGGGTGCTATTGCGGCGCCGATTCTCGATGGGGCGGTCGCGGTAGCTCGTCCGCCGGTCACCGAAGTCTATTACTACCACGGCCGGTATTATCCATATTACAACCGTGGTCATTACTACCATCACCGCTACTACCGGCACGGGCGGCCCTACTACTACTAGGGTCTACATTCACCCGCCGCATAGGCAGCAGTTAGGCCGCACCCGCGGCTTGACTGCTGCGCGGTTGGCCCTGTCGGGGCGATTACCGCGAAGACCGCGCTCAATCCGCTGATCGCCGGAGCAGATATCGGCTATCGCTTCTGATAGAATATCAATGCAGCCATCGGGTGAGGATTGCCTGATGCTCGCCGGTTAGGTTGAGCAGATTCAGCCACTGATCGACATAGGCGGCGAAGATCAGGTCGCGCGGCATCCAGTAGGCGAGTTCCGAATGGTCGAAAGGCGCGTTCGGATGCACGGGGCAGAGGACACCTGCATGTAGCTTCGACTGCAGCAAGGTTTCGACGGAATCGGTGATCATCAGATCGGCCTTGCCCTGCGCCAGCGCGTCGAAGATGGTCGCGTTGTCCTTCCAGGCAACGATGGTTGCTTTCTGCAGATGCGCCTGATCAAAGAGCGCATTGGTGCCGCCGGGATTGACGATGACGCGCACGCCCGGCTGATCGATCTGCTGCAGGGTTTCGTATTTCGCCTCATCCCCGCAATGAGTGATCGGGGTCTTGCCGCTGGAGAAGACAGGGCTCGAGAAGAGGCCGACCTTCTGACGGGCGAGGGTGATGGTGATCCCGCCCATGGCGATGTCGAACTTGCCGGCGAGCAGATCGGATTGCAGCGTCGGCCAGCTGGTCTTCACGATTTCCAGCTTCACGCCGAGCGACTTGGCGAGGTCGTTCGCCATGTCGACATCAATGCCTTCGACGTTGCCGGAGGCGTCGGCGATGGAGAACGGTCGATAGTCCTCTGTCAGGCCAACGCGAAGCGTGCCGTCTTTGATGATCGTATCGAGCAGGGTCGGCGTCTGCGCTTGGGCGGGTGCGACAAGGGCGAGCGGACAGAGGAAGGCGGCGGCGAGACAGAGGGGAACGAGGCGGGCGGAGAGCCGCCGGGCGAGCGTGCGGATCATTCGGTTTTCCAGCTTGAGGTTGCGAAGCGTTGCGGGTGCGTTGCTATCTATTTCCAGCCAATTGCGCTGCTTGGCTAGTCCCGTTGGACGGCAGGGAAGATGCCGGTGCGGTTTCCTGTCGCAGCCATGCGGCCAGCGCCACCAGCGCCTGGCTGGCTTCATCCGCTTTTCGCCAAAGCAGCATGTGGCGGGCGCCCTGCAGTCTGACGCCGGGTTTGAAGGCGACGAGCCGGCCACGCTGAACGTCGTCGGCAGCGAGCAGTGTCGGGACAATCAAGAGTCCCTCGCCAGCCAATGCTGCTTCGTAGGCTGTATAGAAATGCGCGAAGCTTCGCCGCGTCCCGCTGGCGTTGGACGCATCCCATGCCGCCAGCCATCGATCCAACTCGCCGGGTCTCGTGCGGCTCTCGAGAAGCGAAATATTTGTTGTGCTCTCGTGATCGCCGATGCGGTCCAGCCATGCCGGACTGACATAGGCTACTAGTTCCTCTTGGAACAGTATGTCCTGCCGGTAGCCCGGCGGCAGGAAACCATCGCGGCGGATCGCCGCGTCATGGGGCAATGAAAGCCAATCCTCTCCGGTATGAACGGTGTGCACACGAAGACAGAACCCCGGTTCGGCCTGTTCGAGGCGTGGCAGCCGGGGCACGAGCCAATAGATCGACAGTGCGGCGGGAACGAGAATGCGAAGTTCTTTGCGATCGGCGTGGCGGTGAGCCACTTCTTCCAATCCAAGTTGTATCGTCTCCATGGCCGCGGTCATTGCCTGGGCCAGCCGGCGTCCGAAGGCTGTCATTTCCGGCTCGCGCCCTCCGCTCGCAAACAGCGGCGTCTGCAGCCACTGCTCCAGCGCGCGGAGCTGCTTGGCGATCGCGCCTTCAGTGATGTTTAGCTCTGCGGCTGCGGTCCCTCGCGATCCGAGGCGGGCCAGCGCCTCGAAACAGGCGAGCATGCGAAGCGGTGGCCGGCGGTTCTGAACGATATCCTGCCTCCCGTACGTGTTGCGGAATTTTTCGCCGCGTTTCGCGGACGAAAAGTCGCTCGCGTTGCCGGAGGATAGCGTCCATGTCTGCGCCCGGACAGCGTGGGGAGAAGTGCCATGACAGACATCCAGAGCGTCACGGTGAACGGCCGGAGCTATGCGCTGCCGCGGCGTCCTGTGGCGGTGGTCTGCCTCGATGGCTGCGATCCGGATTACCTGGCGGTGGGGCTGGCGGCGGGCGAGTTGCCGGCCATTGCGCGTATCGCGCGGGACGGCTTCGCGGGCGAGGCGCTGTCGGCACTGCCGAGCTTCACCAACCCGAACAACTGCTCCCTGGTGACCGGCGTGCCGCCGGCGGTGCATGGCGTCTCGGGCAATTTCTACCTGGACAAGCGCACCGGCGAGACGGTGATGGTGACGGGCGACAAGGAGCTGAAGGCGCCAACCATCCTGGCGGCGATGGCGAAGGCCGGCGTGCCCACGGCGGTCGTGACGGCGAAGGACAAGCTGCGCGCGGCGCTGGCGAAGGGGTTGCCGATCGGTGCGAACGGCATCGCGATCTCCGCCCAGCATGCGGCTGCCGCGCGGGAGCAGACGCATGGGATCGGCGACGTGTGCGGCCTGGTCGGCCGGCCGGAACCCGACCAGTATTCGGCCGATCTGTCGCTGTTCGTGCTCGATGCCGGGGTGAAGCTGCTGGAAGCGGGGCGCGCGCGGCTGCTTTATCTCTCGCTGTCGGACTATGTGCAGCACGGCTACGCGCCGGAGGAGCCGGAGGCGCGCGAATTCCATCGCGCGGTGGATGCGCGGCTGGGCCGGCTGATGGACCTCGGGGCGGTCGTCGGCGCGACCGCCGATCACGGCATGCATGACATGGCGAAGCCCGACGGCTCGCCGAACGTCATCTTCGTGGGCGATGTGCTGGATACGGCGTTCGGTGCCGGCACCTGCCGGGTGATCTGCCCGATCACCGATCCTTTTGTCCGCCATCACGGCGCGCTGGGCGGCTTCGTGCGCGTTCATATCGCTCTGGGCGGTCCCGACGTGCGCGCGGTCATCGCGCATCTGTCCGCCATGCCGGGTATCGAGCAGGCGCTGGAGGGGGCGGAGGCGTGCCGTCGGTATGAGCTGGCGCCGGAAATGGAGGGCGATGTCACGGTCATCGCGGCGCGCGGCGTGGCGCTCGGCGCGCGGGCGGCGGAGCATGACCTCTCGGGGCTGGCGGGCGAACGGCTGCGGTCGCATGGCGGCACGGCCGAGCAGCGCGTGCCGTTCCTGGTCTCGGCCCCGCTGACGGCGGCGTGGCGCGATGCGCATCCGCAGCTGCGGAATTACGATATTTTCGATGCGGCGCTGAACGGCGCGGCTGCATGACGGCTCGGGCCGTAGGCTGGACTATGCCCGCAGCTGCTGCTGATGCGCCTCGGCGAGAGCGGCCATGCTGGTGAACTGAAAGTTGGTTTTCGGCAGCTCGCCAGGGTGCATCGTTGCTCCGAAGCCCTGGTCCTTGTGGCGGCGGTAAATCCAGCAGGAGGCGAGGCCGAGCGCGTTTGCGGGCTCATGGTCATGGAACAGACTTTCGGCGACGTGAAGGATGTCGCGCTTCTGGACGCGCGTGGCGCCGAGCCCGCACCGAGACGCTGCAACAGGTACTCGAAGTTGCGCGGGTCCGGCTTGTAGGATCCGGCATCCTCTGCGGTGACGACAGCGTCGAACTCGACCTGCAGGCGACGTTTGCTGCCCTCAAAGCTCTGGTTGTCCACATTCGAGAGGATGACGAGTTTATAGAACTTCTTGAGATATTGCAGGGCGCCGGCTGAGTCCGCGAAGGCGGGCCAATTTTCGACGGAGCGGCCGTAGGCTGCACATTCCTCGTGCGTCGCCGATACGCCCCATTGCTCGGCCAACCGCTTGAAGACGATGGGCAGCAGGTCTCGATAGAGCTTTGCGGGCGTTTGCCGCTGCTGCGACGATTCGTGGAAGGCATGCGCCTCGAGGATTTCATTGCGGGTCAGTCCGCGTCCGACTTTGCTGGTCAAAGGCTGCAACGCCTCGACCATCCCGCTCTCCCAATCGATGAGCGTGCCGTAGCAGTCGAAGGTAAGCACTTTGAAGTCGGTCAGGCGCATGGGGATCTCCAATGGATAGAAGAGGCCGGGACGGCGCTCGCTCAGGGCTCTCGCGCGAGCCGCGCCGGGAGGACCAAATCCAGGTTCAGCCGATAGTCTTCGACGAAGCGGGGGAGGGTTTCGCCCATGGCCAGTGCGGCGGCCAATTGGGCAGCGGCGGGCGCAGCCATGACGCCGTTGCCGCCCTGTCCGGCGAGCCAGATGAAGCTGGGGTTGTCGCTATCCGGACCGATCACAGGCTGCTCGTCTGGTGCGAAGGTCCGCAAGCCAGCCCAGCTTCGATGGATCCGCGCAACCGACATTGTCGTGGCCCGCTCGATCCGGTCGGCGGCAACCGCGATGTCGTATTCGTCAGGCGCGGCGTCACTGGGTGAGGTGGGCGTCTTGTCGACCGGCGAGGCCATCACCCGTCCCGATTCCGGCTTGAAGTACCACGTCTCCGACTGGTCGAACGTCATGGGCCATCGTCGTAGGTCGGCGGATGCCGGCGGGTCGAAGAGGATCGCGGTGCGCCGGTAGGCCTGCAGGCCCTTCGGCCGGATGCCGGCGCGCAACGCCACATCGTCGGCCCAAGCTCCGGCCGCGTTGATCACTCTGCTTGCGGTGAGGTTTGCCGAGGGCGTGCGCAGGTGCCAGAGCCGGTCGCGACGCTCCAGTCCCGTGACATCGCTTTCCATTATGACGCGCAGTCCGCGCGCTTTTCCCGCCCGGATATAGCCTTGCAGGAGCGCGTCGGCATCAATGTCCGCGCAGCCCGGCTCGAAGAGAGCCGTCGAGAAGAACTCAGTTCGGACGCAAGGTGAGAGGGGTGCCGCATCAGCGGCAGCCATCAGCTCGCACGCGACGTTACGGCGCTCAAGCTCGTTCCGGCATGCGAGGAGCTCGGGTTCTTCGTCGGTGGTCCCGAAATACAGGGCGCCGATCCGATGCAGCAGCGGGTGCGTGGCAAAGCCGCGGGGCGGTTGTTCGAAAAAGGGACAACTCGCCGAAACGAGCACTTGCCACATCGCCGGGCCATAGTTCTCGGAGATGACGGCCGCCGAGCGGCCGGTGCTGTGGTAGCCGAGGGCCAACTCGCGCTCGATCAGCACAACGCTTCCGTATCTCGACAACTCGTAGGCGACGGAGGCGCCTGCTGCACCTCCGCCAATGACCGCGCACTCGAAGTGCTCCATCAGACGTTCTCGCGCTGAAAGATTACCCTTACCGGTCGAAAGACGACGCCAGATCCGGGGATCGTTTGACGAACACTGACCCGATGAGGATGGCGAAGGTGCATTTGTTGGTACCGATGTTCATGGCGAGGAGCTTTTCCACATGTCTCTGTCGTGCGGCGCAGTGTAACGGTCCTGGTCGTTATGCTCGAGTGGGGGGCAGGCACGGCGTCACCCCGCTGTTTTCGTCCGACGACCGAGATCTTTGGGCGGGGGCTGCGATCAGAGTTTTCGTTCAAGCGGGCCGGCGCAGTTTCGTTGCTCATTTCTGGTGGGATCGACGGCATGAAATGCCGTGATCAACGACGGGCCCATCGGACCACGGCCTTAGGCGATCGGCACGTTCAGTTCCTGCACCAGCTTGCGGCGCATCGCCGCGGCGAAATCGGCATAGTCGCGACACGCAACAGCGAAAGAGCCCGGGCCGCCGATGACTTCGCGCTGGTAGCTCTGGAGCAGGTCGGGATCTTCGTGAAGGATGCAGAGGCCGTTGGGGAAAATGCAAACCTCGGTTCCGGTGCGCATCGGCAAAGATCGCCAGTTCTCAGCAAGCGTCGTGTCATCATGCCCGATCGCCGCGGCTGCACTGAACCAGACGCGTGTGATCAGTTTGGCTGGCCGAGAGCTTGAAACAGCGGCCGAGCCAGGGTTCGAACGTCTTCAACGACGATTGCGTTCGGTAAACCGGCTGTCGGACCTGTGCTACACTGGCGGTCCGCACGGCTGTTTGGCTTGCATGAAATTCAGGCAGGCGTCCGTCCAGTCGAGGCCGCAATATGCGATGATGCGTCGCGCCTGAGGTTCGAAATCGGTCACCAGATCTTCGTAGATCACATGCAGCAGTGCGTTCGCGGGCAGCACGTCTTTCCAGTGCCGCATCAGGTCCTGATAAGCGCGATGATACTGCCCGAGCCCGTTCAGGTCGCAAGGCAGCCTATGATCTCCGGTCAGCAGGTTCGCAAAGCAGGAGACGCAGGTATCGAGCGGATCGCGGACAGTGTGAATGATCCGCGCATTCGGAAGGATGATACGAATTAGTCCGATGAAGAAGAAATTGAGCGGCATCTTGTCGGTTACATGCGCCGCACCGGCGGCTCTCGACGTGATGGACCTCACATAGGATTTGCCGATCTGCTGCAACTCAGTATCCGAAAGAGAAGCAACGCAGTCGGGAAAGCGTCCGACCGATGCGCAGGCGCGGGCAACTTCCTTCTCCAGATCCAGGAGTTCGCCCGCGCCGAAGACGCGCGGATGGCTTGCCACTATCTGCTCAACGAGGGTCGTGCCGGAGCGAGGCATGCCGACGATAAAGATGGCGGCTTCGGATGGGTAGGCGGCGCGACTTCGCGCGTTGATGAAGCTTTGGGAGAACACTTCTAGATTCGGGCGAACCATTGCAGGATCTCCTCCAGGCTCAGATGATCTGTCGCGCCTTGAGGTGATTTCCCTCCGTGAAGAAGCCGATGGCCTTTTCGGGCTGATTCAGATCGGTGAACACCTTTCCCAAGGCGAACAGAAGCTGCCGTTGGTCGACTTCCGGTAAGGTGTGTCTCTGAGCGACCAGCTTTTCCATGGCAGCGATCTGCGGTTCATTGCCAGAAAATCGCTTGCAATCGGCAAGGTGGCGGTATGCTCGCGCGTTTCTCGGCGCCAGCCGGATGGTTCGTTCAAAAGCGGCACACGCTTCATCGATCCGGCCGATTTCCTGTAGCGCTATCCCCAGATTGAGGTGGCGCACGGGACTCCGTGTCATCGATCGCAATGGCTCGGCGGTAATGCGTGATCGCCTCCTCAACCCGGTTGAGCGACTGGAGCGCAATTGCGAGGTTGTTATGTCCTGCCGCGCCATCGGGGCGAAGCGAAATGGTCTTCCGGAAATGTTGGATGGCGCCGTCCACGCGACCGAGCGCGAGCAGGCTGAGACCGATGCTGTTATGGAGGTCAGGGTCGCTGGGGTCGGCGGCAAGCGCCTGCTCGAATTCCACGACGGCAGCGTCGTGATCGCCGATCCGGGCGAGTGCTTCGGCCAGCAGCCGGCGGGAAGCATGGTGACCCGGGTCGAGATCGAGCGTCTTCCGAAACTGAAGCGCAGCATCGGTCGGGCGGCCGGCCGCCTGAAAGGCCAAACCGAGATTGTGTTGCAGCACCGGGATGTCGGGATCAATCCGCTCCGCCGCGAGGTATGACGTTATCGCCTCATTGTATCGCCCGAGTGCATGAAGGGCGGCACCGCGATTGAAATGGGCTTCGAAATCATCGGGGTCCAATAAGAGAGCGCTATCGAGTTCGGCGAGCGATTCCTGGTGGCGGCCCAGCGCATGCAGGACGGACCCGAGATAAGTTCGGGCCATCGCTGCGCTCGGGTCTGATGACTTGGCCTGCCGCAGAAGGAGGTGCGCTTCGTTCAGATCACCTTGCTGCGCGCGGAGAACGCCAAGATGAAGAAGCGCGTCCGCATGTGCAGGCTCGATGGAAAGTGCCGATCTGTAGAGATGCTCAGCTTGCTCCGTCTCTCCTCGCTGCATCAAAGCGAAAGCCTTGTCGAGAGTCTCGACAAGGCTTTCGTTAGGCACGTGGTGCGTGAGGAGGGTTCAGGAGGATTTGCGCCGGCGGATCAGGCCGAGCCCGATCAGTCCCGATCCGATGAGCGCCAGGGACGCTGGCTCCGGAGTGTTGACGACGGTTCGCTCGCCGAAGACGGACACGCCGTAGAGGCATCCGCTGCCACAGGTCAGGAATGAGCTGTCAATCGCGCCCGTCGCGATATTCACCTCCCACATGGTGCCAGTGGCGAAGTCACCCGTCCAGAAGTCGGTTCCGTTTGGATCGAGATTGAGGGAGAAGTCCGCCCCCGTTACCGGGTAGTGTATAGGTGGTGATGATGTCACCCGCAGTGTCCAGCAGCACCGCGTCGATGCTGTTGGCGAGCAGCACGTCGCCTGCATCAGTGCCGGACGGGATCACGCGGAACGCGAAAATGTGGTCCAGGGACGCCTCGGTTGCAGGGGACGTGAAATCAGGATTTTGCGTCAGCGTCGCCAGATTGTAGCTGAGGATCTTCGTGCCCTCGCCGTCGTAGAGGATGTTTGAGCCGGTTCCCGATTGAAGTCGGTGCAGTCGGTTCCGCCGGTGCCGTTTCCGCCCAGCACGCTATATGAAGTCGTAAGTGCCCCCGTCGCCGTGTTGAACTGATTGATGACCGCCGCGCCCGGGCCGCCGACGAAGGAACTTCCGGCGTACGGTCCGCTTGAGGCAATCACGATGGACTGGGTGTGTTACTCGAGCTCATGAATGAGCTGTTGACCAGGTTCCCCGTGTTATCGAACTTGGAAACCGTGCCGGACCCGAAGTTGGTGACATAGAAATTGCCGGTCGGGTCGAAGGCCGATCCTGTGGTGTACTGGGTCCCGCTTGCGTCATTCAGCGAGCAAACCAAGGTGCCCGTCGGGGTGCACGTTGACCGTGGAACTGCCCACGGACGCGAATACGTCGCCCTTCACATAGGGCGAGGAACAGGCTGCTGCCTGTGCGTTGGAGTAGATGCCCCAACCCGCTGTCAGCGCGGTGGTGCTGAGAAGACCGATCGCCAGTTTGCGGAGTTTCATTGGACATCCCCCTTTTTGGGTGTGAACCATAGTTAACACCAGTGTAAGCGGTACCGGAAGCGTTTCTTGTCATTTGGTATATCACGAACCCGTGTTTCGGGACGCGATAGTTGATCCGCTTGGACAGCGTTGCCGGCCCGGCGCCGGCTATGCGATCGGCACGTTCAGTTCCTGCACCAGCTTGCGACGCATCGCCGCGGCAAAATCGGCATAGTCGCGACACGTGACGGCGAAAGAGCCCGGGCCGCCGATGACTTCGCGCTGGTAGCTCTGGAGCAGGTCGGGCTCTTCGTGAAGGATGCAGAGGCCGTTGATGGTGATGCCGGCCTGGGCCATGCGGTCGCGGATCGGGGCGGGGGAGATGCCGGCGTTGGAGCGCCCGTCACCCACGACATTGACGACCTGACGCGCGGCCTTGGCCGGCGCACCGGCGAGCAGCCGGAGGGCATAGAGCAGGGCCTCGCCGATGGCGGTTTCGCCGGGGGTGATGGAGCGGGGCATGTTATCGGCGGCATCGGCGAATGCCTTGGCGTCGGATTCCGATGCGATGCGGGTCCAGGGCTGGAGCACGTCCTGGGCGCCGGTGCCTGACCAGAGGATCAGGCAGGCGATGGAGGCTTTGGCCGGGCCGGAGATCAGGCCCTTCATCACAGCCGGGTCGCGCAGGCCGGCGGCGATCCCTCCGGCGATCAGGTTGAACTCCTCATAGGTGACGCTGGCCGAGCCATCCACAGCGATGACCAAGGCGAGATCGACGGCATCCATGTCCCCCATTGAAGGAAAAGCGTGTGGGGCGGACAATCACGCTGTCCGGAGGAAGACGCATGCCAGAAAGCCCACAAGACCGCGCGACGATGACCGAGGCTCGGCTGCCGCTGAATGGATTGACGGTGCTGGACCTGACGCTGGCGCGGGCGGGGCCGACATGCGTGCGGCATATGGCGGATTGGGGGGCGGATGTGATCCGCATCGAGCCGCCGCCGATGGGTGAGGATGTCGCCGGCAACCGGCACGGGTTCGATTTTCAGAACCTGCATCGAAACAAGCGGGCGATCCGATTGAATTTGAAGGATCCAGCGGGTCACGAGGCGTTCATGCGGCTGGCGAAGACGGCCGACGTCGTGATTGAGAACATGCGTGCGCAGGTAAAGCACCGGCTCAAAGTGTCGTACGAGGATGTGCGGGCGATCAATCCGCGCATCGTTTATGCGAGCATCAGCGGCTTCGGGCAGGACGGGCCGTACGGGCACCGGGCCGGCGTGGACCAGATCGCTCAGGGCATGGGCGGGCTGATGTCGATCACCGGCGAGCCGGGCCGCGGGCCGATGCGCGTCGGTATTCCGATCGACGATTTAACGGCGGGCAATCTGCTCGCGCTCGGCATCATGATGGCGCTGTTCGACCGGGAGCGCACGGGCGTCGGGCGGTGGGTCACGACGTCTCTGCTCGAAGCGCAGCTCTTCATGCTCGATTTCCAGGCTGCGCGCTGGCTGATGGACAAGGAGGTGCCGAAGCAGGCGGGGAACGACCATCCGACGGGGATTCCGACGGGCGTGTTCCCGACGAGCGACGGGCATATCAACATCGCGGCAAGCTCCGGCCGGTTGTGGGAGCGGTTCTGCGAGACGGTCGAGCGGCCCGACTGGAAGACACACGAAAAATGGAAGACGCAGCAGGGCCGCAGCAAGGATCGCGCCGCGATCAATGCGGCGATCGGGGAGATCACGCGGACGAAGCCGGCGGTGCATTGGATCGAGCTGTTCGAGGCGAATGGGATTCCGTGCGGACCGATCTACACGATGGACCAGGTCTTCGCCGATCCGCAGGTCAAGCACCTGCGGATGGCGCGGGTGATGCACAGCCCGACGGTGGGGGACAAGGAGGTGGTTGCATCCGCGATCAATATCTCCGGGTTTTCCAAGGACATTCGGCTGCCAACGCCGGAGGCCGGGTCCTCGACTGACGAGGTGTTGCGGGGTGTCGGGTACAGTGCGGGCGAGATCGAAGACATGCGCGCGAGGGGAGTGATCTGAGCATGGACAGCATGATCGCGGCGGGGACGCGCAGCTATGCGGGCGGCAAGATGCTGGCGGCGCTGGAGGATGGGGTCGGGCTGATCACGTTCAACCAGCCGGAGAAGCGCAACGCCATGTCCATCGAGATGTGGGAAGGACTGGGTCAGATCCTGGATGAGTTCCGGGAGGATTCCTCGGTTCGCGCGGTGATTCTGACCGGGGCGGGGCCCAAGGCGTTCGTGTCGGGGGCGGATATCAGTCAGTTCGAGAAGAACCGGTCCAATGCCGATGCGCAGAAAGAATACGATCGGCTGACCAGCGTGGGACGCGAGAAGCTGGGGCGTTTCGACAAGCCAACCATTGCCCGAATTCGCGGCTTCTGCCTGGGTGGCGGCCTGGCGATTGCCATGCAGACGGACCTGCGCATTGCTGCCGAAGATAGCCAGTTTGGCATTCCCGCGGCTCGGCTGAGCATCGCCTATGGGTTCGATTCGGTGCGCCGGCTGGTTGATCTGGTTGGGCCGGCGCATGCGCGGATGATTCTGTACACCGCGGATCGGATCGACGCGCGCGAGGCCGAGCGCATCGGGCTGATCAATCGCATGGTCTCTGATGAGGAACTGAACCAAGCGGTGCTGGATGTGGCGCGCCGGATCGCGGACAACGCGCCGCTGTCGATCGCGGCCTCCAAGCTTACGATCAACGAGGTCCTGAAGGACAAGGAGGATCGGGACATGGAGGCGATCCGCCGGGCGTCCGCGACCTGCTTCGACAGCGCGGATTATAAGGAGGGGCGCACGGCATTCATGGAGAAGCGGCGCCCACGGTTCCAGGGGCGATGATCGGCTCTGATGCTCAGTTCCGGGGCCCGGCCTCTCCCGGCGTGATCTCGAATGCGGCGCGGAATGCCGCACCGAAGGCCGGGCCGCTGCTGTAGCCGACGTTGGCGGCGACCCGGGCGGGGGGGACGCCTTGCGAGAGCAGGGCGAGTGCTTCCGTGAGGCGGAGGTGACGCCGCCAAGCTTGGAAACTCATGCCGGTTTCGGCGCGAAACAGGCGTGCCAGGGTGCGGGCCGAGGCCCCGGCGGTTGCGGCAAACGCATCCAGCCCGCGCGGGTCGGCCGGATCCGCCAGCAAGGCGTCGGTGACACGTCGGAGGCGCGGGTCGGTGCAGGATGGGACCGAGAGCGTTCGGGATGCTACGCGCCTGATCTCGTGCAGAGCCAGAGCAACGAGATGACGCACCGGGCCTTCTTCATCCCATTCCAGCCCCTCGCGCAGGCCATCAGGATCAGTTCCCGCAGCAAGGGAGAGACCGCGACGACAGTGACGCGGTCGGTTCCTCCATGGGTCGCGTCTTCCCGCAGGAACAGAGCGCGCATTTGCAAGCCCGCGGTCATTCGGACGGCGTGGGAGCAGTTGGCCGGAACCCATAGGCCGGTGCCCGGGGGCACGACGAACAGGGCGGGTTCGACGGCAACTCGCATGACGCCAGCGATGGCGTAGAGGAGCTGGGCACGCGGGTGCTGGTGCCAGCCAGTCTCATGCCCCGCGGCGTAGTCGCGCGCGTATCCGACGAGGGGACGCGGTGCGTCCTCATAGGGACGGATGTATGAGCGGTCGAGCTGTCTGGTATGCGACATGATTTGGCCGAACGTCGAATGATGGCCAGACTACGTTGAGGATCAGCGCAAGGCCACCCCACTCGGAGGCTGAGCATGGCTGGTTAGTCAACTGCCCGCTTGTCTCAAGCCGGCTTGGCGCAAATAGGGAAAATGAGCCAAAGTACGATCACCGCCGAGCGGGTCTCGGCCGTCGAATCACCGACATTTGCGATTCTCGTCTCGTTCAGCTTCTCCCACATGCTCAACGACATGATGCAGTCGCTGGTGCCGGCGATCTATCCGATGCTGAAAGACATCGTATCGCGCTGGATTTCGGCCAGATCGGCCTGATCACGCTGGCCTATCAGTTCACCGCGTCGCTGCTGCAGCCGCTGGTCGGCATGTTCATGGACCGACAAGCGGCCGATGCCTATTCGCTGCCGGTCGGCATGGGCTTCACGCTGATCGGGCTCTGCTGCTGCTGTCGCGCGCCGCAGCTTCCGCGATGCTGCTGGTGGCGGCGGCGCTGGTCGGCATCGGGTCGTCGGTGTTCCATCCGGAGTCGTCGCGCGTGGCGCGCATGGCCTCGGGCGGCCGGCACGGGCTGGCGCAGTCGCTGTTCCAGGTGGGCGGCAATGCCGGCTCGTCGCTCGGGCCGCTGCTGGCGGCGTTCATCGTGGTGCCGCACGGCCAGCGCAGCATCGCCTGGTTCATCGCTGGTCGCGCTGGTCGCGATGGTGGTGCTGACGCAGGTCGGGCACTGGTACAAGCGCGCAACGGCGCGACGGCAGCGCGGGCAGCGAGGTCGGCCACGGCGATCGCTGGCCGGCGCTGACGCAGCGGCGCGTGATCGCTGGTCGCTGGTGGTCCTGGTTGCGCTGATCTTCTCGAAGTTCTTCTACATGGCCAGCCTCGACGAGCTACTACACCTTCTATCTGATCGAGCAAGTTCCATGCTGCCGATGCAGACGGCGCAGGTCCACCTGTTCGTCTTCCTCGGCTGCGGTCGCGGTCGGCACGCTGATCGGCGGCCCGATCGGCGACCGGATCGGCCGCAAGATGGTGATCTGGGTCTCGATCCTGGGCGTGCTGCCGTTCACCTGGTGCTGCCGTATCGCCAACCTGTTCTGGACCGGCGTGCTGACCGTGGTGATCGGGCTGATCCTGGCGTCGGCGTTCTCGGCGATCCTGGTCTATGCGCAGGAACTGATGCCCGGCAAGGTCGGGACGATCGCGGGCATGTTCTTCGGCTTCGCGTTCGGCATGGGCGGTCTGGGCGCTGCGGTGCTGGGCAGCTGGCCGACGCGACCAGCATCGACGTTCGTCTATCGGGTGTGCGCGTTCCTGCCGCTGATCGGGATGCTGACGGTGTTCCTGCCGAATATCGAGCATGGACAGGTGAAGCTCGCTCGCTAGAGCGGTTGGCGCGAACCGCGGGCGTCGCAATGACGGGATTTAGTCAGCTTAAACTGGGGAAAAGCGCGACTGCGTTGTCGCGCTCGATTTTTTGCAGCGCGGAGTCGCCGAGGCAAGGCGCGCAGGCCTTTGACGGTGTCGAGCGGCGACGCGGCGGGGAAGTCGGAGCCGAACATGATGTGCTCGGTCGGCATGAGGCGCGTCAACGCCGCGAGGGTATAGGGGTTGTAGGCCTGCGCCGTGTCGAAGCGCAGCGACTGGATCAGCGGGACGGCGCCGCCAGGAAATGCAGCCATGAGGGCCGGATCGCCGCCAACCATGCGTTGAAAGCGCGTGACGAGGTAGGGTACGTCGCCGCCGCCATGCGAGAAGATAAACTTGATGTCCGGATATTTGATCGTGGTGTGGTTCGCGATGAAACTCGCGATGGTGCGTGACGTCTCGGTGCCGTATTCCACAACGACGTCGGGCACGTTGGGCAGGACGTTGCTGCAGCAGGCGGGTTGCAGCCGGTGGACAAAGAGGACGGCCTTGCGGCGGTTCAGTTCCTCCATGACCGGTATGAAGGCGGGATCGCCGAGGTATTTGGTGCCGTAGCTGGTCATCATGCCGACGCCCTGGGCTTTCAGGGTGTCAAGGCCGTAGGCGATTTCCTCCAGCGTGTTATCCGGGTCGGGCATCGGCAGAGTGGTGAACATGCCGAAGCGGCCCTTGTGGTCGGCGACCATGCGGGCCTGATATTCGTTGCAATTGCGAGCAAGGGCTTTTGCCTGATCGTAATCGCCGAAGAAGACGCAGGGATCGCTGGTGGAGACGACGGCCGTGGCCACGCCGGCGGCGTCCATCGCGTCGAGCGATTTCTGTAGCGTCCAGCCCATGTTGAAGACCTGGTTGGTGCGGCGGCCCTACATCATCGCGAGCAGAGCAGGTGAGGTGTAGTGGTGGTGCACGTCGATGCGGGTCGCTGGTGCTGGTGTGGTCTGCGCTTTCGCGCCGGCGCCCATCAGCGTCGCGGCGCCGCCAAGGAAGAAGCGGCGCGTGAGCCGGGTGGGCTGGCAGCAGCCGCAGGGCGCTGTTGCGGCGGAGGGATCGGTGTGATCGCACTGGATCAGCATGAGGCGGGACCCGATGGGGCGGTCTGGATAATCTGCGCCGTGCGGCGATAGTGTTTGATCAGCGTCGCCGTGGCCTGCTCGGTATCGCCGCTGATGACGACATCCATGATCTCACGATGTTCGCCGGCGATGTCGCGCGCGGGATAAATCACCGACATCGCGAGATTGCGGTAGCGGGCGGCATGATCAGAGAGCAGTCCGCAGAAATCGATCAGCCAGCGGGAGGGGCAGGTGGCGATGAGCGCCATGTGGAAGGCGCGATGCGCGGCCTCCCACTCGGGATTGTCCTTGAAGGTCTCGCCGCCGATGGAACGATCGATGCGCGACATCCGGTGATAGGCGAGGACGATCCGTTCTTCCCATTCGATGGTGCGGTGGGCGATCGCTTCGCGCAGTGCGATGGGCTCGACCCAGCAGCGGGTGTTGGTGAGCTGCTCGACTCGGTCATAGACGCTTCGGCGACGTAGAAGCCGCGCTGCTCACGCCGTTCCACGAAGCCTTCACGGCTGAGCTGATTCAGAGCCTCGCGGACGGGGGTGCTGGTGACGCCGTAACGGCGGCAGAGTTCCTCGATGCGCATCTTGCCGGCCGGTGGCAGGGCGCCGCGCAGGATGTCCTGGCGCAGCGTGGCGTAGATCATGCCGGAGACAGTTGCTGATTGGGACGCGGATCCTTCATGGGGGGTTGAACTGAAGGACCGAGAGGCCGGCGTTGGTATCGGTGACGTACATGACGCCGTTGCGGTCGACGCAGACATCGCAGGACTGGGTGACGAGGACGGCGCCCGGGCGCGTGTCGATCAGCTGCGTGGGTGCCTTGGGCACGCAATAGCCGATTTCTTTCGGCTGAAACGGGTTGGCGATGTCGAAGACGCGCACGCCGGCATTGTGCCAGGTGGCGAAGATCGTGGTCTCACTCTGGAACAGGCCGGGCCGGTTTTCGTGCAGATTGTGCGGGCCGAATTTGCCGCCGCGGGCGCAATAGTCTGGCCTCGGATGGCTGGGGGAGGGTGGCGAAGCTGACCGGGTTGGCGGGATCGCGGACGTCGAAGAGCCAGGTATGGGCGTAGCCGGCGGCGCAGTTGGCGCTGGTGGCTTCGTCGGCGAGGACGCGAGGTTGCGGCCGGGAAGCGGCAGGGGCGTGTGGGAGCCGCCGGCAAAGGGTGGCGAGAGCAGCCGGTGGTTGAGAAGTTTCGGGGCGACGGGGTCGGTGAGATCGTGGATGGTGAAACCACCATCGCGCCAGGCGCCATAGGCGAGATTGCCGGCAAGGATGGCGTGATGCAGCGCCCAGCGCTTGCCCTGCGGCCAGGTAGGTGATTCGCCGGCGGCGCGGTGCATGCCGGGAAGTGCCCAGGTGCCGACCAGTTTCGGGTTGGTCGAGATCGGCGAGGTCGATAAACGCCGAGGATGTGGTCGGTGTAGCCGTCGAGATGGGTGGAGGCGTAGGCGTAGCGGCCGCCGACCCACCAGATGCGGTGCAGGCCGATACCCTCCACGGGGCAGAAACCGATCTCCGTGGGGTTGGCGGGATCGGATTTAATGTCGAAGATGCGCAAACCGGCAGCGAAGGGACGATCACGTCGATCGAAACTATCAGCCAGCGGGTTGTTGAAGTAGTCCTGCTGGTCCTGGTATTTCTGCATCGCCCAGACGTTCGCGGCATTGACCGCAAGCATGATCCCGTCATGGACCTGCAGGTGGCTGGCGCGGGTGTCGGGTGCGCAGGGCAGGAAGTTGACGGTGCGCGGGTTGCGCGGATCGGCGAGTTCACGACGGTGATGCCGTCGCAGAACATATGGCCGATATAGGCGTGATTGTTGTGGACGATGATCTGCACCCCGTCGGGACGGCCACCCTGATCGGTGTGGCCGAGGACGGCGATATTCGGGCTTGCAGCGATCGGTTTCACGGCGGTCAGACGCCCCAGATTTTGCGGGAATCGTCGCGATAGTGATTGTCGGGATCGAAGTGGTTCTGTGGGCCGCCGTCCCGGTCGATGTTTTTCTTTCGTGACGAGATGGACGCTTGGCACGAAGCCGCTCCATTCATCGCCGGCGAAGGCGCGATTGAGCCCGTCGATAGCCATCCAGCCCTGGAGATTTAGGGGCTCGGGCACGGTGGCGACCTGATACTGACCGGCGCGAATCGCTCGTATGCCGACACGCTGCCATCACCGGCGGAGACCAGGGAAATGGTGCCGGAAGGCGGGATGTCGGCGGAACGCAGGGAGGGGACGGCGAAGTCGAAATAGAGGTCGTTGATGGCGAGCATCCAGTTCAACTGACCGCGGAAGCGCTGGAGCAGGGAGGAGGCGAGGCTGGGCATGCGGTTGGAGCTTTCGACAATCGGCATGATGTCGAATGACAGCACCTTGCAGGTGGGGCATTGCTGGATGCGATCGCGGATCGTGTCACCCTTGAGCCGGCCGATGGCGGTTTCCGAGTTGCGGATGACGGCGGCCTGGACTTTGCCGTCTGCGGTGGCGATGGCGTAGTCGGCCGCGGTGACGGCGATGGATTCCGGCGGGGTGGTGATTTGGCGAACACCTGGGGATCCTCGAGGGGACCGGGCGTCGCGGCGGCGTGCCAGCCGACGACCTTGATGCCGTTGTTCTGCGCCTGCTTCAGCGTGGCCTTCTGCCCGACCGCGTCCACCGTGCCGAGGATGATGCCGTCCGGGCGTTGGGCGATGGCCTGGCCGATGGCGGAGGTCTGCGCCGGGACAGACCCCTGTCCATCGATGATCTTGTAGTCCCAGCCAATGGCTTTCGCGGCCTCCGCGGCGCCCTTGCTGACGCCGAGCGCGCCGCCGTTGCGCTGATCGGAGGAGATGTAGATGACGGTCTTGCCCTTCTGCGCCTTGGGGCCGGTGCGAGGGCCGTTCCAGGTGCTGACGGGTGCGACGACCTGGGTGATGGATTGCTTCGCCGCAGCGACGATGGCGGCAGCGTTGCCGTCGGCGCCCAGGCGGAGCGAATGATCGCGGGGCGGCAAGCAGTCCGGTCGCGCCAGAAGGCTCGTGCGGCGGGTGATCATGCGGGTTTCCTCTCGTGGTTCGTTGGATGGTTCGCGGCAGCGCGCGCCGCGGCGGAACTGGCGGTGGACGCGCGCAGCCGGCGGCGCGCGGCCCACCCGGCCATGCCGACGGCGACCACCAGCGCGCCCCGATTGAAGAGAGATTTGACGTAGAAGGCGCCGCCGAGTTGCTCGATGCCGGAGATGCCGACGGCGAGGATGAGCACGGCGACCAGTGCGCCCCAGACATTGACGCGGCCGGGCTTGACGGTGGTGGCGCCCAGCAGCGCGCCGACGAAGGCCGGCAGCAGGAATTCCTTGGCCGACATTGCTCTGGCCGACCTGGATGCGCGCCGCGAGGGCGAGGCTGGCGACGGCGGTGAGCAGACCGGAGACCATGAAGGTGGCGATGACGTAGCGGTTAACGCGAATGCCGGTCAGCTCCGCGGTGCGTTCATTGGCGCCGATGACATAGAGGTAGCGGCCGATCGGCAGGAACTTGAACACGATCCACATGACGACGGCGATGGTAATGAGCAGCAGGGCGGAGAAGGGGACGCCGAACACGCGGACGAAATTGAGCGCGGTGAAGCCGGCGGGAAGGGTGCCGATGAGCTGCTGGCCGCCGGTGTACCAGCCAGCGAGGCCGTAGCTGATGGTGCCGACGCCGAGCGTGGCGATGAAGCTGTCGATCCTGGCGACGCGGACGAGCAGTCCGTTGATGAGGCCGATGACGAGGCCGAGCATGAGGACGGCGAGATAGGCGAGCGGCCAGTAGAGTTCCGTGTTGATGACGAGGCCGATGGCCAGGCAGTGCAGCAGGCTAACATTGTAGCCGACGGACAGGTCGAACTGGGCGCAGGAGATCACTACCATCTCGGCCAGTGCGAGAAAGGCGATGATGGCCTTGTCGCTGAGGATCGACTGCACCGTGAGCAGGGTGGGGAAGGTGCGCGGCATGATGAGCGAGAAGGCAACGGCGAGCAGGACGGTAAGCAGCAGCAGCGCCTGGTGCGAGACCAGCTTGAAGAGCGCGTGGGATTTGTGCGCGGGCGCAGCGGGGTCAGACATGGGTGGGGACCTTGGCGGCTTCCGGCGCCGCGCCGCCGACGTGGGCGATCAGGTCGGCGACGGTGAGCTGGTGGCGCGGAAGCACGGCGCCGATGAGGCCGCGGTCGAAGATGACGGCGCGGTTGCAAATGGCGGCAACTTCTTCCAGATCAGATGAAACGATGATGACGCCGCCGCCGGCGGCGGCGTGGCGGGCGAGCAGGTCGTAGATATCGGCCTTGGCGCCATCGAGAATGCCCATGGTCGGTTCTTCGAGGACGAGCATGCGAAGGCTGCCGCCGAGCCAGCGGCCGAGCACGACTTTCTGCTGGTTGCCGCCGGAGAAGGTGTGGATGGCGGGTTCGGTGACGAGCGGGCGGGCGCCGACGGCGCGCAGGCGGGATTGGCGGCGTGGATTTCGCGCGATTGCGTCATGGAGATGAGGGTCGCGCGGCCCTCGACCGAGGGGTTGATGAAGAGGTTTTCGCGGACGGAGAGTGGCAGGGCGAGGCTTTCTTCCTGCCGGCGGCTGGAGACGAAGGCGATGCCCTCGGCGACCGCGTCGGCCGGGCTGCGCGCGGCGACGGCGCGGCCGTTCAGCGTGACGGTGCCGGTTTCGATCGGAACGATGCCGCAGAGGGCGCGGCCGATACTGTCCTGCCCGGCACCGCGCAGGCCGGCGAAGCCGAGGATCTCACCCGGGTGGAGCGTGATGCTGACGGGGCCGGCGTCCGATGTGCCCAGGTTGTTGCAGGCGAGAAGGATGTCCCTGCGGTCGATCTGCGGGCGCTCGGCCATGCGCGTGGGGGCGCGGCCGACGATGAGCTCTACAAGTTCCGACGCGGAGGTTTCGCCGATGGCGCGCGTGGCGACGCGAAAGCCGTCTCGCATGACGGTGACGCGATCGGCCAGACGGAAGATCTCATCCATGCGGTGGCTGACATAGATCATGCCGTGGCCGGCAGCGCGGAGACGATTGAGCACGGCGAAGAGGCGGGCGACTTCCGTTTCGGGCAGGCTGGCAGTGGGTTCGTCGAGGACGATGATCTCGGCCTCGGTGGCCAGGGCGCGGGCGATGGCGACGATGGATTCGTCGGTCTGGGTAAGGTCGACAATGCGCGCTTCTGTGTCGAGCGAGCATCCCATGATGTCGAGTGCGCGGCGAGCCTGTGCGTGGACGCTGCGCCAACCGATCAGACGATGTCGGCGTGGGTAACCGGCGGCGAGCGCGATGTTCTCGGCAACGGACATCCAGGGGACGAGGGCGAGATCCTGGTGGATGAAGGCGATCGGGAGGGAGTTGGTGCGCGGATCGACGGGACGGCCGGCGGGTGGCCATCTCTCCGGCATCGGCGGTGTGGACGCCGGCCAGGACCTTGATGAGGGTGGACTTCCGGCGCCATTGCCGCCGAGCAGGGCGTGGACCTCGCCGGGTTGGACGGTGAAATCGACGTTGTTTACCGCGTGGGTGCCGCCGAAGGTTTTCACGATCCCCTTCATGGCCACGATGGTGTCCGCCCAATGGACGGTTTCCTTCCCTCGGCTTTTCGTTGGCTGGGGAGGGTATTCGGATATTTTTGCTGTCAATCCGGAGAAAATGTTTTTTCTGCGGGGTCGGGGATCCGCCGCTGACGGTTATCCGAACGCGCCGATCTCGTGGGTGATGGCGATCGCGATCTCTCGGACGATTCGGAAGAGTTCGCGGATGGGGGCGAAGATCTCGGTGTGCTCGCGTGCGTAGGAACCGGCGGTGCGGGGTGTGGGCGGTTCGCCGTAATCGAGGTCCGAGGCGTCGGCCGATGTGTCGGGGAAGATTTCGTCCAGGATGTCGAGCACGGCCTGAATGTCGAGGCGGAGAATGGCCGCGTCGAGAATCTCGCGCGTAACACCATGGCGCGGTGAGAAATCAGGGATTTCGGTCGCCAGCAGCCAGATGCGCTGGATGAGCGCGAGGCGCAGAGCGTGCAGCAGGATCTCGCGTTCCGCCATGTTGGGGCGGTCGGGCCAGGCGGCCTGGAGTGCGAGGTGATCGGGCTGGATGCGGCGGAACATGGCCTCGATGGAGGCGGAGAGACGAAGGCGTTCAAGGCCGCGGGCGACGGCGATCAGTGCTTCGCGGCGGCCGGGGCGGCGTGTGTGGCCGGCGCGATCGAGCCAGGTGCCGGGATCGAGCGTGCCGATGACGGCGCGCAGAACGTCGAGGTCGGAGTGGGCGAGGGCATGCTGGACGAGTTCCAGGGCGCGGTGGAAGCGGCGGCTGTTGGCCCACATCTCCGCGAAGGTTTCCGGGTGTCGCGCGGCAGCGGCGCCAATGCCTTGCAGCGTGTTCGCGCACCAGCCGATCTGCTGGAGGATTGCGTTGTTGGGGATGGCGCGAAGTTCGCGCGGGTGGCGAATGGCGACGGCACTCGCCATGCCGTCCATCTGGCGGGCGGCGGGTCGTGAACCGGTGCGGTCAATCAGGGCCGGGCCAAAGGCGCCGAGCATCGCGGCATAGCCGCTATCCTCGACCAACGCTTCCATACTTGCGCGGACGGTGGCGAAAAAATCCGCGGTGAAATCGGGGTCGGCGTAGATCGGATCCTCGATGGGGCCGGCGGCGGGATGGAAGGCATGTTCGGCGATGCGGGCGATGGTTGCGAGTGCAAGCTGTTCGGTGGCGAACAGGAGGTAGCCGTCGCCGCCCTGGAACGCGCTTTCTTCGCGCACGAGCAGGTTGGCCTTGAAGAGGGCCTGACGGCTGGCGGTGGGAGAGAGGTATTTGAGTCGTTCGGCGAAGGAGGTGGCGTGAGCGCCGCGGCCGATGCTCTCGCCGTGGGTGTCGAAGAGGATGACTTCGACGTTGCGAACTTCGAAGCGGGCAAGGGTCTCGGCGATTTTGAAGCGCAGGCGCTCGATCAGATAGCTGGCGGCGGTCTGGCCGATGTAGCGGCCGGAATCGGAGTAGCCGAACTGCAGCGCGAGGCGGCCGGTGGCGGAAAGATAGTTGCGATAGTGCGGACTGCGCAGCGCCTCTTCCAGGACGTGGGCGCCGTTTTCCAAGGCGCTGGCGGTTTCGAAGAGCGGGCTGATCTCGATGTGGTTTTCCACACCGAACAGGCGCGCAAGATAGAGCGCCGAGAGCAGGGTGTAGCCGGACTCGGTTTCGGCGATGAGGAAGCGGATCGGGGCGGTGCTATCCACATGCTTCCTGATTTGCGCGATCAGCATCATCAGCCGCGTCGCAGAAGCCTGTTCCGTGATCAGGCCGCCGAAATCGACGGGGTTGGATGTGACCGTGTCGAGTGCGGCGTTGATGGTGCCGAGCATCGCGCGACGGTGCGACGGGTCTTCGATCGCGTCGGTGATGTTGAGCCGCTGGCGGATGGCGTTGTGGAGCTGGGTGGCGTTCAGGCGGACATGGGTATGGGCCAGGGAGAGGCCGTGCGAGACGAGGCCGGCGCGGGCGATGCAGAGGGCAAGCTGGTCGCCGGGCGAGGCTGCGGCGATCGCGCTGTCGAAGAGATCGAGCAGAGGCTGCGGGGACGTGAGAGCGGCGTCGCGATGGTGCAGGAGGTTACGGGCGAACGTTGCGACTGACTCGGGTGTGAGATCGTCGGAACAGGCGGCAAGCTGGTTGGTCACAGCGGCGCACGCTTGCTCCGTGCGGGCGTGGAGTTCCGCGGCCGGTGCGATGGATGCGAGTTGGGTGGCGAGCCGCTGAAGCTGCCGGCGCTTCATCTCCAGGCGGAGGCACAGGGTGTCGGCCCAGGAGATGTCGGTCCGGCCGTCGGTATCGTAACCAACCCAACTGGCGAGGATGACGGGGCAGGGGGTCAGGGTCGTCCAGCGGTCCGGCCAGGCGGCCTGGGCGCGGCGAAGGAGTGCCTCGTTCAGCTGGTCGAGCGCGTCGCGGCCGTTGGTGATTGCAGCGGCGGCGCGGTCGAACTCCTGCTGCAACGTGATGGCGGCCGGCGGGCGATGGGTGTCGAGCAGCGGCGGATCGCTTGTGCCGAGCGTGGCGAGGGCGTCATAGGCCGTCTGCGAGAGCGCGAAGGTGGGATGGGCGGTGAAGACGGCGGCGTAGCGCGGACGTTCCGTGCGGGCGCGGTACTGGGCCCAGGGAATTGGGCTGTCGAGCGGATCGGGGCGGAGGATTTTCTCGGCGATGGTGACGAGGGCGGCGCGGCTGAGATTAAGCTCGGTGCCGCCGAGATAGTCCGTCAGGCGGCGCGCCCGGTCGGCGAATGCAGTGTCACGAAGTTGGCGGACGAGGGCGGTGATGGTGGCGATGGTGAGGTCGCCTTCATCCATCATACGGTTGATGGCGAGGGCGGCGGACAGAACGGGGTTGCCGAAGGGGTCCTCGCGCGCCTGGGCGAGGCGGGTGGTTACGAGCGGGAGGAGGTTGGGCGGTCCGGCATGGTCCATGGGCCGGAATTGTGCAACGCAGCATGAGCCATGGCCGGAGCGTCAGTCCGTGTATGTCGTTAGACGTCCAGGCGTTCTTCGGTCAGGGGCTTGCGCGTTGCCATGCTGAAGCGGCCGGCGTGATCGGAGCCTTGCTGGTGGTTGGTCCGGGATGTTGCACCAGCAACCATGTGCCGCCGGTTTCGGTGTGCATTTCTTCTTCGAAGTGCGGGTCCGGATGGAAGATCATGGTGCCCGGTCCGTAGGTCTTGCCGCCGTGACGAATTCGCCGTCAAGACCGTCCCAGTTCTGCGCAAAATCATGCCGGTGCAGGGGGTGCCGGTGCCGGGTGTGATCGCGGACGAGGCGCATTGGTCTCAGTGGGACGGCGTCGGGCTGGGATGGAAGGGATTTTGTTTTCAGTCCCGTGGGAACGCAGGATTTCCGTGGGCGGTCATCGAAGTGGACGGTCTCGAACCGATGTTCGCAGGGCAGACGTGACGATGCCGTCTGGCTCATCGTCGCGACCTCCTGATTATTCGCGGTGGTGCCACCTCGATCACGTTCATCGCATCGTGCGGATCAGGTGCGTTTGACGTTCCAGAAGATCACGAAGCCGTCGAGCACGCCGCTGATGTCCTTCTGATACGAAGTGACATACGTGTATTGGCCGAGCGGAATATAGGGCACGTCCTGCAGCGCCTGGAGCTGGATTTCCACGGCGATCTTCTTCTGCGCCGCCTCGTCAGGTGCTTCGATCCATTCCGTGCGCAATGCCTCGATCTTCGGGGCGGTAGGCCAGCCCATGATGCCCGCCTTGCCGTTGCCGCGCAGGAAGGCGTGGACCAGCGGGTTGGACTGATCAAGGCCAGACCAGAAGGTGTTGAAGATGCTCCAGCCGCCTTTGTCCGGCGCGTCCATCTTCGCACGACGCTGCACGACCGTGCCCCAGTCCATCGCCTGGTAGTCAACATTGAGGCCCATTTTCTTGAGCTGATCGGCGCAGACATCGGCTTCCGCTTTGAGGACGGGAAAGTCGGTGGGGGCCAGGATCACAACCTTCTCGCCCTTATAGCCGGCAGCCGCGATTTCCTTCTTGATCGCGTCGTAGTCGGGTTTGCTGGTGAAGACCTGCAATCCGGCATCGCTTGCCATCGGCAGGCCCGGGCAGAAGAATCCGGTGGGCACGTGCCACATCTTGGGATCGTCACCGGCGACCGCGATCATGTACTCGGTCTGATCGGTGCCCTTTAGCACGGCGCGGCGAATGGCAGCATTATCGAAGGGCGGCCAAAGTTCATTGAGCCGCATGTTGCCGATCAGGCCAGTGGGGTCGGTGACGCGGTTTGTCTGACCCGCCAGCAGCGGGATCATGTCGTTGGTGGGATTTTCCCACCAATCCATCTCCTTGCTCTGCATCGCGGCTGCGGAGGTGCCGGGGTCCTTGATGACGTGCCACTCGACACGATCAAAATTCGTGATCTTGGGACCCGCGGTCCATTCGGGCGTGCCACTCTCCCGCGGCTTGTAGCCGTCGAAACGATCGTAAACGGCGAGCGAGCCGGGCACGCGTTCCTTCGCGTTCCATTTGAACGGACCGCTACCGACCATTTCCGTCAGCGGCTTAAACGCGTCGGTGCTGGCCAGACGCTCCGGCATCATGGCGCACATATTGCTGCCCGCCTTGCCGAGAGCGTCCGGGAGCAGGGCAAAGGGTTTCTTGAGGCGGAACTGGATGGTTTTGTCGTCGGGGGCGGAGAGTTCGTCGGTATAGGCGATGAGCGTGGAACCGAACGAGTCGCGCGCGCCCCAGCGTTTGATGGAGGCGACGCAGTCCTTGGCCAGCACCCTTTCGCCATCGTGCCACATCAGGCCATCGCGCAAGGTGAGCTTCCAGGTCTTGCCGTCGTCCTCGGTCGTGTGGCCCGCGACCATCTGCGGCTGGGTCTTGTAGGCATTGTCGATGCCATACAGCGTGTCGAAGATCAGGAAAGCGTGGTTGCGGGTGACGTACGCCGTAGTCCAGATCGGGTCGATGATGGTGGGATCGGCCTGCGGGATGAACTTGAGCACGCGCGCATCGGCGCCGCGGCTGATATGCGGCGCGGCGAGCGTCGCCGCGGTGGCTGCGCCTGCGGCGAGGAAGGTGCGGCGTTTCATGCGGGTTTCATCCTTTCACGCTTATGCTCGGTTTGCCGGATCGTGCGAAGCACAGTGTCGGGCGTTATGCGGCGCATGCCAGTGCGCAAATCCGGCGTACCGTCGGGCGGCAGGATAGGAATGACCCGGCTGGCGTGTTCGATCGGAGCGGTGGCGCCGAACAGACCGTAGCTCGGGATGCCCGCGGCAGCTGCGAGATTCATCACGCCGGTATCGTTGCCGACGTAAAAGATGGCCTCGGAACAGAGCGCGGCAAGTTCGCTGAGCGTCCAGGCGACGACGGGGACCGCCTCGGCGCGTTCACCGATACCGGCGCGGATCTGTTCGGCGAGCATGGCCTCGGCGACGCCGCCGGCGATGGCGAAGCGGCGCCAGCCGGCGTCGGCCAACCCGCGGGCAAGCTCGATGAAGCGGCCGGATCCCCATTGTTTGTATGGTTCCGAGCTGCCGATCCCAAGGATCACGAGCGGTCCTTTGCCGCCGGGCATGCGGCGCATCACCGCTTCTCGGATGCGGGTTGGGACGATCAGGCGCGGGTCCGCGTCGGCAAGCGGGATGCCGGCAGCCTGGAGCCACGCGGTGGCCTGGGCGTGAGGGTGCTTACGCAGCGCCGCTCGGGGCAGGCGCGGCGGGCGATTGAGGAACAGACGCTGGAGTCCCGCGCCGTAACCGTAGCGTTCCGGTATGTGGGCGGCGGCCATGACGAAGGCCAAAGTGCGGCTGTGATGCAGCAGGACGGCCCGGCGGAAACCGCAGGTGCGCAGGGTGCGGGCCAAGCGGGTGACACCGTCGGCACCATCGTGTTCGCCCTCGCGTCGTTCGGGATTGCGGTCCATCCAGATCACCTGATTGACGGCCGGGTCGGCGCTAAAGATCTGGTCGGCGGCGGAGCGCGGCTTGGCGATCAGTGTCACTGGTGCACCCCAATGTGCCGCCAGGGCGCGGATGTGGGGAATATGCCAGATCATGTCGCCGATGCCGGGCAGCGGTTGAATTACGGCTGTCCGGTCAGGCAATTTCAGCCTCCGCCAAGCTGTGCGCGGGGGAACGAGGGGCCTTTTGCGCAATCGGCGCCGTGACGCGCCAGCGCGCTTCCGCCAGCCCCCAGCCGAGTGTCAGGAAGAACCAGCCACCAAGCGGCATGTTGATGAAGTCGCTGGTGGACGCGATCGGCCAGACCTGAATCAGCATGGCGGCAAACAGACCGACCCGCAGCGGGTCCGGCCGGCGCCAAAGGCCGCGTGCCAGAGGGACCATCCAGCCGATGACCGCTGCGCAGAACAGGGCCAGGCCCGGGAAGCCGCCATCCGTGAGTGCCTGGAAATAGAAATTGTGTGGGTGGGCGGCGCAGATCGCAGCGCCACCACCCTGGGGCTGCGCGCCGTCGAAGGTGGGGCCGAAGTAGCGCGGCATCGGGCAGCCTGTGCGGAACCCGTCGAAGCCGCGGCCGGTCAGAGGCCGTGCTTCGGCAATATGCCACGCGCGTGCGTAGAGCTGGCCATACGGGCTGGTGGGGAAGTCCTCCATCTGGTGGGAAAATTTCTGCACCAACCGATGATAGGTGGGTGGCGACACGATTGGCGAGGCGGCGACCAGCACCAGGCCCGCGACACCGGCCGCAAGGACCAGAGGACGCAGTCGCGGCAGCAGCAAGGCCGCCGTGACGAGGCCGAGGCCTGTCAGCATCAGCGGCATGCGCTGACCGATCAGCACCATGACGAGCATGGCGACGACGGTGACGGCAAAGGCGGCTGCCGTGCTCGCGGTGCGGCGGCGCGCGAGGAGCGCGGCCACGGGCGGCACCAGCGCCGGGAACAGGATACGCACGAGGGCCGGACCGGCGCGCGGCTTGCGGAATGGGCCGGTGAGTTCGCCGTCACCGCCGCGTTTGTAGCCGAAGATGTCGTGGCCGGTCGCGAATTGCTGCAGGCATTCGAGACCGATCCAAATTGCGCATGCGATGATTATGCCGAATAGCCAACGCCGGGCTTGTGGCGCGCGCAGGATCCAGGCTTCCAGGGCCGCGGCGAACAAGATGAAGCGGATTATAGCGAGGGCTTCGCCGAGGGAGTGAAGCCCGCCGGGACCGAGGCCGATTACAGGAATGGGGATAGAGCAGAAGACGACCCAGCCCCACCACAGCAGCGACAGCCGCAGCCATGGCGCACGGGTCCAGGTCCAATCTCCGGTCCACGCCGAACGAAGGAGGAAGCAGAGCGCAGTGAGCGCGATCGTCGCTTCAGCGACGCTGGGGGCGTGGAGAAGCAGGAGCGGCGTGGCGAGCGCAAGGAGCAGGCCCGCGCGGTCGAGGGTCGCGGTCACGAACAGTTCCTGCCAAAGGCAGACGCGCGGGGCAAGCCGCACTTGCCCCGCGTCTACCCGACCGATCTGATCGGGGCGTTCGGACTTATCGCCAGCGCAAGGAGATCAGAAGCCCAGACTGCCGAAGAAGTTATCGCGATTGGCGTGGGCCTGATCAGCCGCAGCCTGGTTTGACTGGACGTTAGCGGCTGCTTGCGATTGCTGCGCGCCGTAATAGTTGCCGCTCTGCGCCTCCCACTGCGCCGCCCGCTGATCACGCTGCGCGGCGTAGGCGTGCTGACTCGCCTGCTGCTGACGGTAATTGGCGAAGCCTGCGTAGCCGCTCGGGCCCGGCGCGCAGCCGGCGAGCATTGCCGCGGTTCCAAGCCCAAGCGCGATCCATAAAGTCCCTGCCCGCATCACGAACCCTCCTATTTGGCAATTTGTCTGTTACCTGACGACAACAACGGCCGGTGCCGCCCGGGGTTGCGCGGCATTGCCGCTCACGCCGCCGCGCTTTACGACTGGACGCTACAACGATCGGGAGCCCGTGATGCAGAACACCGAAGAGGTCTGGCGCCTCGTGGACAGCCGAAAGGATGAATACGAACGGCTGAGTGACCGCGTATGGGGAACGCCCGAGCTCGCCTATACGGAACACCGCTCCTGCGCCGAACATATTGCTATGCTGGAACGGGAGGGCTTTCGCGTGACGCGTGACGTGGCCGGCATCCCCACGGCGGTGATGGGCGAAGCGGGTGAGGGCGGGCCGGTGATCGCCATCCTGGGCGAGTACGATGCGCTGCCGGGGCTGAGCCAGGAAGCCGGTGTTGCCGAGAAGCGCCCGATCCCCGGGGACGGCTTCGGCCATGGCTGCGGCCACAACCTGCTCGGGTCCGCGTCGCTGCTGGCTGCGGCCTCGGTGAAGGATTACCTCGAACAGAACGGGTTGAAGGGGCGGGTGCGGTACTACGGCTGCCCGGCTGAGGAAGGCGGTGCGGCCAAGGGGTTCATGGTGCGCGCTGGGGCGTTCAAGGACGTGGATGTCGCGATTTCCTGGCACCCGGCGGCATTTTCCGGCGTGAACGAGGCGGTGTCACTGGCCAATACCCGCATCGATTTCACCTTCCACGGCCGTGCGTCGCACGCCGCGGCGGCACCGCATCTGGGCCGCAGCGCGTTGGATGCGGTGGAGCTGATGAGCGTGGGCGTGAACTACATGCGCGAACACATGCCGTCTGACGCGCGGATCCACAGCGCGATCCTGGACGCCGGCGGAATTGCCCCGAACGTGGTGCAGGCGCGCGCGAAGGTTCGCTACCTGATCCGCGCCACGGACCTGCCGGGGCTGCAAAAGCTGATCGAGCGGGTGAAGAAGATCGCCGAGGGTGCGGCGCTGATGACCGAAACCCGCGTGGAGCAGCGGGTGATCAGCGGCGTGTCCAACCTGCTCGGCAACACGCCGATGGAAAAGGCGATGCACGACAACCTGATGCGTCTCGGACCGCCGCCGTTCGACGACGCTGACCGGGAATTCGCGGCGAAGATCCAGGGGACCTTGTCCGATGAGGATATCGAGTCCGCGTTTCGTCGTGCGGGGATGCCGGTGAAGAAGAACGCCCCGCTGTGCGATGCGATCATCCCCTTGGAGGCGCGGGGCGCGAAGATGGTCGGGTCAACCGATGTGGGCGACGTGAGTTGGGTCGTGCCCACGGTGCAGGCGCGCGGCGCAACCTATGCGATCGGCACGCCGGGCCATTCCTGGCAGCTGACGGCGCAGGGCAAGACGGACGCCGCGCACAAAGGAATGGTGCACGTCGCGAAGGTGATGGCGGGCACGGCGATCGATGCGATCCGGGACGAGACGCTGGTGGCGCGCGCGAAGGCAGACTTGGCGGCGCGTACGAAGGAGACGCCATATGTCTCGCCGCTGCCCGCGGAGATCGATCCGCCGATCGACATGTCCAAGGCGGCGTAGGCGCTTATCGGGACGTCCCGGACATCGCATCCGGGACGTCTCGGCTGCTTCGCGCCCACCGCATGTAGAGCACGCCGGGCGTGGCGCCGGCGATGACACCGATGAACAGTAGAACCACCAACGCGTGGACGCCTGGCGTGACTGCCAGAAGCCAGACCACGAGCGCAAGGACGATTGGTATCACAAGGGCGATCGCTGCAACGCGGAGAATCACATTCCAGTGGACGCGCCGGACGAAATGCAAGAGCGCGACGGCGGCGACGAAGTTCAGACTGGCAGCGGTCAGGCCGAGTGCCAGAACCCAAGGCCAAGCCGATGGATCCAGGCCAGGAAGATGGGTGCTGAGCCAGCTAAGATAGAGTTCGTTGCCCACCTCGGCCAAGGGATTGGATTTACCGCTGTTCAACGCGCCGAAGGCGGCAAACACCGAAGCAAAGGCTGCGAAAACACCGGTCGCCTGAGCCACACCGATCGCGACAAGCAGCCGGTCGCGCCGTTCGTCTGAGGCGCGCCGTGCGGCATCTGCTGCGCGATCGTCCGCCTCAGCGATACCTGTTTCGAGCAGCGCAATTTCGCGAACCATTTTTTCGACCGTATCCTCGAGCTGCAGGAAGTAGTCCCGCTGAAGCATGAGGCCCTTGGCATCGACGAACTGTTCGTAGAGCGCCTGTTCCGTGGGGTATCGGAAAAGGTTCGGTATGTAGTGGGCGAGACGAATGCGCCGTTCCTGCGTCCGTTGCAGTCGCTGCTGCGCATCCGCGCGATCCTTTTGGCTGCGGAGGGACGCCGGGCGGGCCAATAAACTCATCATCAGCCCTGTTAGTCCGCGAGCACCTTGGTCCCGGCGAAGATCCTTGTTCAGATCCGCGAGCAACCTGGCATTGTGGCTTAGGATCATCTCGACCAGGAACCAGTACGGTTCACCGCCGATGAGTGCCCACATTTCGGAAAAGGCACGTGACGAGCGGCTGAAGCGTATCGTCAGATCGCGATGGGCAAACGTGAGCTCGCTTCCCATGATCGCGCCGCGCGCCAGCAAATCGTGCACCTCGATCTCGTCCTGTGCTTCGAAATCGAGCACGTTCTGAGTTAGGCCGGCGAGACGGAGCGTGAACGGTGAAATAGGCGTGCTTCGCTCGCGCGCTTTGAGAGTAGCCTGCATGAAATCGTCATGGTGACTGGCGCCGATGACTTCCAAGCTCAGCGAAGCTTTAGCGACGGCTCGCGCATCAGCGGGCTCTGGTTGTGGAGCCGTGGGATCCGGGAAAGTCATTCCCAGCAGCGCCTCACGAAGGGCCCTACCCAGTGCAGGGTCCGGTAGCTTTGTAAGCACAGAAAAAACGGTCGTGTGCCCGGTATCTGCCGCAGCATCGAGACCCTTCAAGCGTTCTCGGAGGAATTCGTGGAACGGCCGGGGCGCTGAGCCTTCGGTGCTGATTTGTACGGGCCTTCCGATTAATCGTCCGGCTGGTTCAGCAACCGATGCCAAGGTCAGAATAGCGGCGATGTTGATCGGCACTCGCGCGGGATGATCGGACCGGAACACGAGAGCGACGGAGTAGATGAGATAGCCGCTCTCGAAGATAGCGACGGTGTCCACGAAGCTGGCATGGACTTTCCACGGTGGATCGCCTGCGTGGAAAAAAGTGAGACTTCGTACTTTGCCCTCCCACTCCATCTTCAACGCGGAGGGGAAGGCGATCTGAACCGCGAGCGGTGCACAGACACCACGTTGCTTGCTGGACGGGTGACGAAAGGGTTCGCATTGCAGAACTGCAGGAAGGCTGTTGGCGGAGGCGTACGGAATGATAATGTCCGCGTGAAACGAGCTGAACGGGTCCGAAAGCAGATGCCAGGCGGCTCGTAAGTCTTGCGAGTTGTGGGGGCCTGGTCGCAATCCGTCCAGCGGAATTTCGCCCCCATAAGGGGCGGCGTGCCCGCTTCCACCCAGAACTCGCAGGTGATGGGAGACGAAGGTCATCCGCAGCGTCATGGCATCGGCGTGACCAAGAGTCCCGTCGTAATGTGCGGGAATCTGCAGTGGTATCGGCGCAATGTCGGACGGCTTCTTCAGAAACTTGAGCATCCGTTGAAGCTCAGGCGCATCCGGCTGATCGAGGGCGCCATAGAATTCACAGAGGAATTCGACGATCCCGTCGGCGGTTGCCCCTGACCCGTCAGGGCGCGGATCGCACAGCAAAAGAAGGTCGCGGCAGGGCGGCTTGTCAGGCGCGAGGGGAGGCTGGACGTAATTGATCGGCAGTCTCTGCAGTCCGAGCCTCGTCAGGAATGACAAACGGCGATAAGCAGGGACACGTTCCTCTCCGTGTAGCCGCAACGGATTTTCTGCTTCAGCCACTAAATGCCAATGCGGAGACGGCGCGCGCTCGGCGATCGCCGATTTCATTCGAGCAAAAAGATCCGCCGCCACACCTTGCCCACGCAAGGTTGGGTGGACGGCGATATAGGTTGCGAGCCAGAATCCGGATCGTCGGTAGTGTTCGAAGATGATGCCTCCGACCACCGCCTCCGCTTTGACTTCCGAGGCGGACGCGCAGGCGAGGATCATGTAGACGTGCGGTTTTCCTGATGGTGTAGGTGGGGACATTAGTGGCAGCCAGGTCTCCGGCTCTTCCGCTTGTTCGCGCTTGGGAAAAGCATCGCGATAGACATGCTCGTAGAAAGCACGACAGAGAGCGATCCGGCGATCTTCAGGCTCATCCCACAGTTGTACGTACGTCAGCCGGTCCGAGCCGATGTTCATCAAACCGTGGCCGCCGATTGGGTCGGAAGCGGGCTGCGGTTCATTGAGTTGGGTCAGTTGCGGTTCGCGCCGCCCGCCGCAAACCGCACCGCTTCCTCCGCCGCTCGGAAGAGTGCCTGCGCCTTGGCCCGGCATTCCTCGTGTTCCGCCTCGGGATCGGAATCGGCGACGATCCCGGCGCCGGCTTGCACGTACATCGTCCCATCCTTCACCAACGCCGTGCGCAGTGCGATGCAGGTGTCCATCGTGCCGTTCGCCGCAAAGTAACCGATGCAACCGCCGTAGATGCCGCGGCGGGTCGGTTCCAGTTCCTCGATGATCTCCATGGCGCGAACCTTCGGCGCACCGGAGAGCGTGCCGGCGGGGAAGGTGGCGACCAACGAGTTCGAGCGCATCCAACCCGTCCCGCAGCTTGCCCTCGACGTTGGAGGAGATGTGCATGACGTGGCTGAAACGCTCGATGACGAAGCTTTCCGTCACGCGCACGGTGCTGATTGCCGAGACGCGGCCGACATCGTTGCGACCGAGGTCGAGCAGCATGAGATGCTCGGCGCGTTCCTTGGGATCGGACAAGAGTTCGGCCTCGAGTGCCTGATCCTCTTCGTATGAGGCGCCGCGACGGCGCGTGCCTGCCAGCGGCCGGAGCGTCACAATGCCGTCCCGCAGGCGTACCAGGATTTCCGGGCTGGAGCCGACGACGGCAAACCCGCCGAAATCAAGGAAGAACAGGAAGGGAGACGGGTTGATCCGCCGCAACGCGCGATAAAGCGCAAACGGCGGCAGGGCGAAAGGTGCCGAGAAGCGCTGGCTCAGCACGATCTGGAACGCGTCGCCGGCGGCGATGTATTCTTTCGCGCGCAACACCGAGTGCAGGAACGTATCCTTCGTCACGTTGGACTGCGGTGCAGGCGGCGCCGGAAGAGCGACCGGGGGCGCCGGGTGGGGCAGAGGGCGATCGAGCGCCGCCTGTGCCTCGGCCAGGCGGGCTTGCGCCGCGTGCCAAGCGGTTTCAGCCGCAACATCAGGCGTGGGATAGACCGGCGTCGCCAGGATCAGGTCGTCGTTGACGTTGTCGAAGATCGCGAACAGCGTAGGCCGGATCAGCAGCGCGTCCGGGACGCCAATGTCGTCCGTATTCTTGTTCGGCAGGCGCTCCATCAGCCGGACCATGTCGTATCCGAGGTAACCGACCAGCCCGCCCGCCATCGGCGGCATCCAGTTCGGCACATCGAGCCGCGATTCGGTGATGATGGCGCGGAGACTGTCGAGCGCGCCAGACTCCTCGGCAACGAAGGCATGCGGCGCGGACAGCGCGTGCCGGTTCAGTTCGGCTTGGCCTGCCCGACACCGCCAGATCAGATCAGGCGCCATGCCGATGATCGAATAGCGCCCGCGCGCATCGCCGCCTTCGATGCTTTCCAGGAGAAAGCTGTTCGGCTGCCCGTGCGCGAGCTTCAGAAAGGCGGCAACGGGCGTTTCCAGATCCGCGACGCTGCGCCGCCACAGCAGCGTGCCCCGTCCCGCCTCGTGGGCGGAGCGGAACGCCGCAAAGCCGGACGGCAGCATCACGTTCATTGTTCCTCCTTCAGGAGCCGGTTGTGAAGCTGTCGAACACGGGCTGATTGACCTGCGGACTGGCGCGTTCGCGCAGGGCACGCGCGATGGTCGCCGTGATATCCGTCGTCACCGACTGCTTCAGTGCTCCGCTGATCTCGTCGTACGCCGCTTTGTCCTGGTCCGGATTCGGCGTCTCGATTTTGTCCGGCACCAGCACGATGAACTCCTCGGTCGTGTTCACCATCGTCGGTTCCTTCGGCTTCAGTCCGAACAGCGCCTGTTGCACCTGCGCCGGCACGGCTTCAGACGAACCGCGACGATCGATCAGCGGGGTCTGTCGCACGGTGACGCCGGCGGTTGTGGCGGCGTCCGGCAGTGACTCGCCGCCCTGCACAGCCGCCAGCACCTTCGCCGCCTGCTCTTCTGCTTCCTTCTGCCGTGCGGCCGCGGTCCAGTCCGACGCGACCTGATCCTTCACCTCAGCAAACGGTTTCACGTGCGGGGGAACGACGCCTTCCACAGTCAGGGCGTAAAATGCAGATCCGCCGGGGGCGGGCAGCGGTACCTCGGTCAGTTGCGCGGGTGGTTGATCGGGTGGTGTTTTGAACGCGGCGTCGATCAGCGCCTGGCGAAGCTCTGGCGGGCCGGGGATTGGGGCGGGATCGCCATTCGCGGTACTGCCCTGCGCGTCCAGCGTGCCCTGCACTCCGACCAGCCCGATGCCGCTCGGCAGCTTGTCGAGACCCACGCCGGTCCCGAGCGTGTCGTCGATCTTATTGACCACATCGTAGATCTGCGAACCTGCCTTCTGTTGCAGCACCTGATCGCGAATCTGGTTCTGTACATCGGCGAAGCTTTGGTTGGTCCCGGCCTTTGCCGCCGTCACCTTGAACACGTCCCAGCCGAGCGCCGTCTTCACCGGGCCGCCGACGCTATCGGGTACCGCGGCGAATGCGGCGGAGGCAAGCGTCGGATCGGGGACGCCCGCCTCTGTCGTGTTGTCCAGGCTCACCGCGTTGCCGCCATCCGCCTCGGCCTGTTTCTGGATCGCTGTCCAATCCGCTCCGCCGCTCCAGCTTTGCGCCAGCGCCTTGGCCTTGGCTTCATCCTGCAGCACTGCAATCTGCAGTGAACGCCGGGGCGGGACAACGTATTGGTCTTTGTGTGCCTCGTAATAGGCGTGGAGCTCGTCGTCCGTGGCGGTGAGCGTCTTCGCCAGCGTGTCCGCCGTCAGGATCACGGCCTTGATGCGCCGGAACTCGGGCACCTCGTACGATGTCGGATGATTTTGATACCACCGGGTCAGATCCTCGTCCGTCGGCTGTGGCGGAGCCGGCACGGCCGCGAAGGGAAACTCTGCCATCAGGCCCGAGCGCTGCTCTTCCTCAAATGCGAACACCGCGTTGGTCAGGAGCGGCGGCACTGCCACCCCCGCAACCACCGCGCCAAGGATCTGCTGCGCGGCGATCTGCTGGCGGGTGAGATCGAGGAACTCCGCCTCGCTCATGTTATTGGCGCGCAGTAGGGTCTCCAGCTTCGTCTGGTCGAACTTGCCGTCCGGACCGTGAAAGGCGGGCGTGGAGAAAACCGCCGCACGCAACGCATCGTCCGGCACGACCAGGCGGAGGCGCGCGATTTCCTGCTCGAGCGCGAGTTGGGCCTCCATCTGATCCAAAGTCTGCTGGGCGACTTGCTGGCGCATCGCGGGCGTGACGTCCTGGCCCTGCTGCAACTTTCGTTCCGCCAGCGCCATGTTACGCTGGAAGGTTTGCTGGAATTGCGCGGGTTCGATGGTCTGGCCGCCGATCTTGGCCACATAGGTACGTGTGCCGATCTGGCGCACCACGTCGCCAACGCCCCACACGACGAAGGACATAACCATGATCCCGAAGAAGATCCGGACGGGCCAGGTTTCGAGATAGCGGCGGAGAGCGGTGAGCATAGGGCGGTCCGGTGTGTCGGGCCGGAGCATATACGGCCCGGCGCCGGCGTTTTCCAGCGGCCGGGCCGGCGCCGGGGACGGCGCCCAGGAGGACGTCGGGGGCGGCGGTTATGCGGCGCGGGTGCCGGCGCGGAGCATCCGTTTGGCGGTAATGACCTCGGGGCCGGTGACAAGGAGCGGGGCGCAGCCCTCCGCCTCCCAGATTCGGATGGCGAAGTCGGGGTGCAGTGCGACGGGGCCGGCGGCGTTATCGAACATGCGTTTGCCGCCGGTGTCGAGGAAGCTTTCCGCCGGCAGGTTCTCGGCCAAGACGACGTCGTGGGGTTCCAGTTCGATGTGGTAGTAGGTGACGGCGTCCACCGGCACCTGCGCGATGGCATCGCCGTCGATCAGGCAGCGCACCGGGATCAGCACGTCTTCCACATACAGGGCGTGGTCGGGGGAGAGGAACAGGTCACGCTCGGGCAGGCCGGGGCCGAAGGCGCCGGCACGCACCCGCACCGGCCAGACTTTGCGGGGGGTGGGGTGGCGCGTGCAATCGACCGCCCGATGCCCGATCCAAACGATGCGGGAGGAGCCGCCGAGCAGGGTGGGGAGGGTGTTGCCGATGCGGAGGTCGTCGACGGGGATATCGCCGTGTTCTGTGCGAATGCGCGTACCAGCGGCGAAGCAGGGCAGGGCGCCGAGGCCGCCTTGGGCGTTGACGGTTTCAAGTGCATTGAGTTGGGCCGACGTGAGAAACGGCGACAGATCGAGCGTGCCTATAACCGAGCCGGTCTGTGACGGCCCGCTGTAGAGCAAAAGTGCATTGTCCCCATCAGTCTCGCCATCCGAGACGAATTGCGTGCTGGCGATGGGGTCGGTCGAACCATAGACCACTCCGGTGACGTCGCCACTCGCGTCGTTCTGAATTGTCACGCTCTGGAGCACGATCTCGGCGTGCGTGTTGAAGTTGCTGATGACCGCTCCGAATCCTCCAATGGAGCCGATGGTCAGTACGCCGTAGGATGTGCCGTTCTGGAACCGGACGATCTGGCTATTGTCCACGGTCCCGGCGTTGATGAACAGATTGCCTCCGCCGCCGACCTGCAACGTGCCGCCGTTGCCGCTGCCGCCATCGGAAATAATTGGGCTGGCAACCAATTCAGTGCCGGCTTGGCCAAGGATGGTGCCGCCATCATTGGTCAGCGAGATAGTCGCCACGAAGGTGCCGGTCGGACCCAGCGTCGCGTTGTTGGTGTAGGTGGTGGGATCCACCAAACCACCGAGTTGCTGGAGGACGCCGAGCGCGGTGTGGTCCAGTGCGCCATGCACATTCCGCGTGCTTCCGGCGCCGACCACGACGACGCCGTCCGTAATCGTCAGATTGTTCGTGACCTCAAGCTCGCTGAGCGAGCCCTCCAGGTCGATGACGCCCGAACCACCGGACGAACCCACTTGAGCGGCCGCAGCCTGCACGAAGCCGCCGTTGTTGATATCCAGATCGCCGGCACCAGCGGCGCCCGCCGTCAACGTGCCGCTAAGCGCGATCGTACTGCCGCTGCCAACCGACACATTTCCGGATGCGGTCGATTGATTGCCGATGATCAGATCGGTGGCGGTGACGGTGCCGCCGGCAGATACGCCCAAAGACCCCGCGGCCGCATCCCCAACCACGAGCGATCCGCCGATATTCCAGGTTGAATTCTCCCCGGTCACCGTCACGGACGAACCGTCCGTATCGGAATCCGCTGCAATGTCCGCCGCTGGCCCCGAATAGCCCGAATCAGGGCTGGTGTTGATCGAAGCGCCATTTTCGATGCGTACGGTGCCGATGCCTGCGCCCAGGTCGTCGGCAAAAAGGCTGTCGGAGGTGTTGCCGCCGACGGTGAACTGACCCACATTGTTCAGCACCGAGTTCGGATCGGTGACAATGATCTCGCCATCGCCGCCGCTGTCGAATCCAAGCGCGATGCCACCTCCCGGCTGCACTGCATTGCCGCCCGTGCTCACCCTGGCGCCGGCACTGACGATCAGCGCGCCTTGCCCCGAGTCACCAGGATTGTGAGCTGACCAAGCGCGGAAAAGCTGGCGCTGGGTCCGGTCACGATCAGAGTCCCGGTGCTACCGGCGCTTTCACCAATATCCGCCGCCGGAATGTCGCCAAGGCTGGTGCCGACGCTGAGCGCGCCCGATGAGATCGTGACGCCGCCTGCTCCGAAGTCACCGATGACGAGAGGATTGGCAGCGGTGTTGATCGTGCCGCCGGTGACGGTGATCTGCCCTTCGGAATCGGGATTGTTGCCGACGACCAGGCCCGAGGTAATCGCATTGTCCAGCGACAGCGAGCCGCCCGATCCGACCGCGAGCGAGCCGTATCCCGAATCCCCGACGACGAGTTCGCCATCGATTGTGGCGGTGCTGATGGTACTGCCGCTGCTCACCTCGAGCGTGCCCGAGCCGCTGCTTGTCAGGCCAAGGTCGAGCGCCACGACGGAATCCGCCGTGCTTCCCGCGACCAGCGAGCCGCCATCGGAGACGGACAAGACGCCGTTTCCGCTATCGCCGAGGACAACTTCATTGCCGCTGTCGTCCAGCAGGCCGGAATCGGAGACCGATCCATTCGTGTCTATGCTGACGCCGACATCGAGTCCGACCGAGTCGGTACCGCTGACCTGAACCGTTTCTGTGCTGTTGATGATCAGCGAGCCATCGTTCATCACAGGGCTGACGGTGCCGCTGCCTTCAACGGTGTTGCCCGCGGAGATCGTGCCGCCGCTGTACCCCGCTCCGATCTGAGTGATCGACATCCATCCTCCGTTGGCCGTGGCGCGACGAAGTTCGCCCGTCGAACCCCGGAGGAGACTTGCCGCCCGCTACCCTGGTAACAGCGGAGCTTTTCCAACTGGTTAATGAAGGTCGTGTAGACCGATCCGGGTTCTCCCGTGCCGGTCACGCCGGATCGGGAGCTGACACTGCCACATTGCACACATCAAGATATCTTTATATACGCTCTGCACCATCCACCGCAGGACAGCGCCATGCCGGACTACAAGGTCAAAGACATCGCCCTCGCCGACTGGGGCCGCAAGGAAGTCGCCATCGCCGAGGACGAAATGCCCGGATTGATGTCGATCCGAGCGGAATACGGCCCGTCCAAGCCGCTGAAGGGCGCCCGCATTGCCGGCTGCCTCCATATGACTGTGCAAACCGCCGTGCTGATCGAAACCCTGCTTGCACTGGGCGCGAGTGTCCGCTGGTCGTCCTGCAATATCTTCTCCACGCAGGATCACGCCGCTTCCGCCGTCGCCGCGGCGGGCATTCCGGTCTTTGCCTGGAAGGGCGAGACGGAGGAGGAGTTCTGGTGGTGCATCGAGCAGACGGTGCGTGGGCCTGACGGCCAAGGGGGCGAATGGACGCCGAATATGATCCTTGATGATGGCGGGGACCTGACGAAGCTGATGCACGACAAGTATCCGGAGATGCTGAAGGACGTGCGCGGCGTGTCGGAGGAAACCACGACCGGGGTGCACCGTCTGCGCGACATGGCGCGTGATGGCACGCTGCTGGTGCCGGCGATCAACGTGAACGACAGCGTCACCAAGTCGAAATTCGACAATTTGTACGGCTGCCGTGAATCGCTGGTCGATGGCATCCGCCGCGGCACTGATGTGATGATGGCCGGCAAGGTTGCCGTGGTGAACGGTTTCGGCGATGTGGGGAAAGGGTCGGCTGCGTCCCTGCGCAATGCCGGCTGCCGCGTGATGGTGACGGAAGTCGATCCGATCTGCGCGCTGCAGGCTGCGATGGAAGGTTATGAGGTCACCACCATGGAGGACGCCGCGCCGAAGGGGGACATTTTCGTCACCGCGACCGGCAATATCGACGTCATCACGCTCGATCATATGCGGCGCATGAAACATCGCGCCATCGTCTGCAATATTGGCCACTTCGATTCGGAGATTCAGATCGAGTCGCTACGCAATTACCGCTGGGAAAACGTCAAGCCACAGGTTGATGAAGTGGTTTTTTCCGATGGCAAGCGCCTGATCGTGCTATCCGAAGGACGGCTGGTGAACCTCGGCAACGCCACCGGTCACCCCAGCTTTGTCATGAGCGCGTCATTCTCCAACCAGGTGCTGGCGCAGATCGAGCTGTACGGCGCACCAAGCGGCAAATATGAGCGCAAAGTGTACACGCTTCCTAAACAGCTCGATGAGAAGGTGGCGGCGCTGCATCTGGCGAAAGTCGGCGCGAAGCTGACGAAGCTGACGCCGCAACAGGCGAGTTACATCGGTGTTTCATCATCGGGCCCGTTCAAGCATGACGAATATCGATACTGATTCACGCCCACGGTCATGTGAGCGGCGCTGTCATCGATTCATGCTGGCAGCGCCGCAGGCGACTGACATATCTCGTCGCCGCGTCTGAAGAAGTCGATTGTATGCCGCACTACGAGAATATCGCCCGCACTGAAGCCGTACGCCGCATCCTTCGTGGCCATAGCGACGAAAATGAAGCTCGCGATCTGCTGTTTCTGGAGAACTGGGCTGTCCAGTCCGCCACAGACATCGCTGCCATGCTGCGTGCGCGTCAGATTCGCCGCGTCCATCCGGGACTTGTGACCGAGATCCGCGAGGAGCGCCGTCGCGGACATCCGCTGAGCGATGTGGAACGCGCGGGGCTGCGCAGGAGCTAGAACTCAGGCTGACTGTCGTCAGCCGAGCTCAGGCCGGCCAAAGCCACGCCGCGCCGCGCACCCCGGACGAATCGCCATGCTTGTTCTGCACGATAGGCGTATTGATCACGTCGCTGAAGACGTGCTTGCGCACGAGGCTAGGCAGCATTCGATACAGGCGCTGCATGTTCGATAGACCGCCGCCGAGCACCACCACGTCGGGATCGAGGATGGTGAGGATCACCGCGAGCCCGCGTGCGAGCCGGTCCACATGGCGGTTTAATGCTGCTTTCGCCGCAGCGTCGCCAGCGGCGGCACGCGCCGGCAATCCCGAGGCGTCGTGCGCGTCGGGTCCGTCGCAGTCGCGCGCGAGCGCCGGTCCGGCGACATAGGTCTCCAGGCAATTCCACTGCCCGCACCAGCAGTGTGGGCCGGGTATCTCGTCCACGCTCGGCCAGGGCAGAGGCATGTGCCCCCACTCACCGGCGATGCGATGCGGTCCGGGATGCACCTGTCCGCGGACCACGATACCGCCGCCAACGCCGGTGCCCAGGATCACGCCGAATACCACCTCGTAGCCTTTGCCGGCGCCGTCGACCGCCTCGCTCAGTGCAAAGCAGTTGGCGTCGTTCTCGACCCGGACCTCACGTCCGAGCCGCGCGTTTATGTCCCTGTCGAAGGTATGCCCGTTCAGTGCGATCGAGTTGGCATTCTTCACCAGCCCGGTCGCCGGACTGATCGTGCCGGGGATGCCGATCCCCACGGGACAGATTTCCCCGATTTCCGCTTCCGCCCGGCGTACCAGCCCGGCGATGCCGTCCAAGGTCGCGTCGTAGCCTTTCGGTGTGGGGATGCGATGGCGGTAACGCTCGGTTCCGTCGGGTGCGAGCGCGATCACCTCGATCTTCGTCCCGCCGAGATCGATGCCGATGCGATGCTGGCTCATGCAGACTCAATGCCGCACGCGCCCCGCTTGCTCAACCGCCGCGGCAATCGTCCAATGGCTGCCATGACCGAGACCACACTCGACGTGAAAGGGCTGAGTTGCCCATTGCCGGTATTGCGGGCGAATCGCGAGCTGCGGTCCATGCCGCCCGGGGCCCGGCTCCGCGTTCTTGCCACGGACCGCGCCGCGGTCGCCGATTTCCAGTCCTTCTGCCGTGAAACCGGCCATGCCCTGCTCGCCTGGAGCGAGGATGGCGGTGTCTTCAGCTTTCTGATCCGCCGGCGCGAGGCTGATCCGGCGCCGAAGGATCCGGCATGACCACCGCGCTGATCACGCACCCGGCCTGCCTCGATCACGACCCCGGCGAATGGCATCCGGAATGCCCCGACCGGTTGCGTGCCGTGCTGGGGGCGCTGGAGGCGGAGGAATTCGCACCGCTTCTGCGCGAAGCCGCGCCACAGGCCACGCTCGAGCAGCTCGCGCTCGTTCACCCGGCCGAGTATGTCGAGGCCATTCTCAGCATCCGCCCTTCCGAGGGCGAGCGCGTGCAGCTTGACGCCGATACCGCCATGTCCGCCGGCAGCGCGGACGCCGCGTTGCGCGCCGCCGGCGCCGCGGTCGCGGCCGTCGATGCGGTGATGGAGGGCTGGGCGCGTGCCGCCTTCGCCGCGGTTCGTCCACCGGGCCACCATGCCGAGCCGCGCCGCCCCATGGGGTTCTGCCTGTTCAACAATGCCGCCGTAGCCGCCCTGTGGGCGCGCGCGGCGCATGGGTTGCTCCGGGTCGCCGTTGTCGATTTCGACGTGCATCACGGCAACGGCACGCAGGCGATCTTCGCCGATGACGCCGACCTGTTTTACGGCTCCTCCCACCAAAGCCCATGCTATCCTGGCACCGGGCGGCGGGAGGAGACAGGATGCGCTGGCAACGTCACCAACGTGCCGCTGCCGCCTTATGCCGATGGCACGGCGTTCCGGGCCGCATGGGAGCGGACGATCATCCCTGCGCTCGACCGCTTCGCCCCGGAGCTGCTTATCGTATCTGCCGGATTCGATGCGCATGAAGCCGATCCGCTCGCCCAACTGAGGGTGCAGACCGGGGATTTTGCCTGGCTTACAGGAGAGCTGATGGCGGCGGCGGATCGCCATTGCGAGGGGCGGATCGTGTCCGTGCTGGAGGGTGGGTACGACCTTGGGGCGCTGGCTGCGTCAGCTGCCGCTCATGTGCGGGGGCTCATGCGGGCTGGGTGAGACACTGCATGGCTGACGCGCGTCGCTGCCCCTGTCTGCCGGCGCTTGTCGTGGCGGGATCGTCAGTCTAGCTTGTCGGCAGTAATTGCGAGCAATTCGCAAGTGGGAGTCTGTTTGTGGGCAATGACTTCAGCCAGATCACGCGTCGGTGCGAGCGTGCGGTGGTGACGGCGTATCGCGACCTGCGTGGGCACGGAACCGATGATCTGGGCGCGTTCCAGGCCTGCACCACCCTGTATCGGATTCATCATCCTGAGGCGTCTCTGACCGAGGCGCGACGTTTGGTTGCCGAGTGGATCGACCATCACGTGGTCCGCGGCGACCGCTCTCCGACTCGGGGTTGTGACTGTCCCTGAGCGCGGGTCTACATGGGTCGCCCGTAGTAGAGCGTCACCGTGTGGGTCGCTTCGGCGAAGAACAACCAGCGCTCGGCGTAGATGCCAATCAGCGACAGAAGGGCTGCAAGCGGGAAGAGCACCATCGCGGCCGGATTGGGGATCAGCAGCCCGATAAAGAGCAAGATTGCAGGGATAACGAAGCCGGCGGTGATGGCGATGGAGCGTAGCCGGTCAGCGTGTTTGCGGCCGATCGCGTAGCCCATTTCGCGGAGCAGGTAGTTTTCCTCGGTGTGCGGGCGCTCGAACTCACGCACCTGGCCGAGGGCGCCGAGACCGGTGGCCGACTCGATTGTCGAGGATGACGGCGTGGTGTCGATGAAGCGCCAATACGAGAGCTTTACGGCCATGGCGATGAGGCAGAGGGCGACGGCAATCGCAGCGGCGGCGCGGGCACCGGGCAGCGCCCAGAAGATCGTCATGGCGGCGAGGCACGCGGCGCCACTGGCAAGAGCGAGCAGCAGGATCACAGTGGGCACGAAGTTGTTGTGCCACTGCCGGATGGGCTTCAGCGAAGCGTAGATCATCGATTGGGAGAAGACGGTCAGCATGCCGAGAACGGCGGCGACGAGACCGAACACGATGGTTGCGACTGCAAGCGGTCCGGCAAACCACCAGGCGGCAGCGAAGCCGAGTGCCGGGATGTAGGTGAGAAGGGAGAGCACGCCCTCACGCGAAAGCCAGGAGCTGCGCCATTGAGAGACGGCGCGCCAGGCTCGTTCAGGGTGGCCGAGATGCGCCGTGGAGGCGAGCAGGCCGATCGTGCAGAGGATAAGGGCGATGAAGATGGCGGGAATGCCGAAGGAGGGTTGGAGGGGCATCACTCCGATGGCGGTGAGGACGCCGAGCCAGAACAGCATGCCGTAGCCACCGCCGGATGCGGTGGTGAGAAGGATGACGGAGAAGGCGGGGTTCATCGGCTGAGCACCCGGTCGACCCAGCGGAGCAGGGCGTTGGTGGGGGTGACTTGTTCGGGTTCGGGCGCCGTCTCGGCGCGCTGGCGTTTGCGCGGGGGCAGGTATTTGTTGACGGGCTTGTAGCCCATCTCGGGCATCAGATCGAAGCCGCCGCGCTCGGCCACAAGCTGCGAGACGTGGCTGGTGGGATCGCCGAGGTCGCCGAAATGGCGCGCGTGGGCTGGGCAGGTGGAAACGCAGGCGGGGACGCGCTCGGTTTCGGGGATGTTTTCATTGTAGATGCGGTCGATACAGAGGGTGCACTTTTTCATCGTGCCCTGGTCTTCGTCGAACTCGCGGGCGCCATAAGGGCAAGCCCAGGAGCAGAGCTTGCAGCCGATACAGATGTCTGAGTTAACCAGGACGATGCCGTCTTCGGCGCGCTTGTAGCTGGCGCCGGTGGGACAGACGGTGACGCAGTCGGGCGTTTCGCAGTGCAGACAGGAGCGGGGGAAGTGGACGGTGCGGCTGTCGGGGCCGGTGCCGGCCTCGTAGGTATGGACGCGGTTCAGCCAGACGCCCTGTGGGTGTTCCTGATAGGCGTCGAAATCGGTCAGCGGCGCGTAATGGCCGGAGGTGTTCCACTCCTTGCAGTTCACGGCGCAGGCGTGACAGCCGACGCACGTATCGAGGTCGATAACGAGGCCGAGCTTCTTCTGGCTGGGGGCGGGAAGGGTGGTCATGCGCGCTGTCCCACTTCGTAGCGCAGAATTCGTGGGGCACGGGGCAAAGGCGGGACGCGAAGGGTGCGCGGCCGGGGTTCGGTTTCAGGCTCGGGGTCGGCGCGTTCGATACGGACACGGAGGTCGTACCACGCGGCCTGACCGGTGACGGGATCGGCGTTGACGCGGCGGACGATGTTAGCGTCGGGCGGCAGGAATTCCGAGATCACGTGGTTCAGCAGGAAGCCCTTTTGCGATTCGGGGGCGTCGGCCGAGAGGTTCCAGGCACCGCTACGCTTGCCGATGGCGTTCCAGGTCCAGACCGTGTCGGGATTGACGCCCTCCATCAGTTTCACCTGACACTTCACTCGCCCGTTGCGGCTGATGACCCAAACCCAGCCGTCATCCTCGATGCCGAGGGCGGCGCCGGTGCGGCGGTGCATGTAAAGACGGTTGTGGCTGTATATCTGGCGCAGCCAGGCGTTCTGCGAGTGCCAGGAGTGGTACATAGCGGGCGGGCGCTGCGTGATCGCGTGCAGTGGATAGGCAGCGCTGTCTTCCTGCTGTTGCTCGAAGGGCGGGTACCAGATGGGCAGCGGGTCCATGTAAGTGCGGATGCGCTCGCGATGCGTGTCGGGCGGCTGGATAGGACCGTGGCCCTCGGCAGCAAGGCGGAATTTCTGCAGTGGCTCGCTGTAGAGTTGCAGCACGATCTGATCGGCGTGGTCGATCAGGCCAAGGCGCTTGGCGTCCTCCAGGTACGCTTTGTTGGCGTGCTTGTAATAGAGTGCCTCGGGCGCGTGGTGATATTGCCAGAAGCAACCGTTTTCGATGTAGCGCTTGAGCTGATCGGGATTGGGTTCGCCGACGCCGGGCTTGGAGCCGTCCGTGCCGCGGAAGCCGGCGAGGGGGCCGACGCCCGGGCGGCGCTGATGGTTGACGATGTAATCGGCGTAGCTTTTGTAAGTAGCGTTGCCATCGTTATCAACGAAGCCGGGAAGTTTCAGGCGGGCGCCGAGTTCGACCAGCACATCCTGGAAGGGGCGCACGTCGCGGTCGGGCGGCAGGACGGGCTGGCGGATCGAATCGGCCGGGCCCTCGGGACTGCCGATCGGCCGGTCGAGCAGGGAGATGCAGTCCCAGCGCTCAAGGTAGGTGGTATCGGGGAAAACCAGATCCGCGTGGGCCACCATCTCGGAGTAGTACGCGTCGGCGTAGATGATGTGGGGGATGCGGTATTCGCCGGTGTGCGGGTCTTTGTCGGTCATCATGCGGGACGCATCCCCGGGATTCATCGAGGAGTTCCACGCCATGTTGGCCATGTACATGAACAGGGTATCGATCTTGTATGGATCGCCCGCGTGCGCGTTGGCGATGACGGTGTGCATCAGACCGTGCGCGGAGATGGGGGAGTCCCAGGTGTATGCCTTGTCGATGCGGACGGGTGAACCGTCGTCGTTGAGCAGCAGGTCTTCCGGACCGAGCGGATTGCCGAGCGCCATGCCGGAGAGCATGGCCATGGGAATCGAGCCTTTGCCGACCGGCTTGGGACCGGGAGGGATGGGGCGCGGGAAGGGCGATTTGTAGCGCCAGGAGCCAGGGGTATCGACCGCGCCGAGCAGCATCTGCAGCACGTGGATGGCGCGGCAGGTGTGAAAGCCATTGGAGTGGGCGGAGATGCCGCGCATGGCGTGCATCGCGACGGGGCGACCGATCATTGTCTCATGCCGGCGGCCCTGCGTGTCAGTCCAGGGCTGGTCGAGCTCGATGGCCTGATCGAAGGCTGTATCGGCGAGTTCCTTGGCGAGGCGGCGGATGGTGGCGGCGGCGACGCCGCAGCGGTCAGCCACGGCCTCTGGCGCGTAGCGGCCGTCGAGGTAGCGTTCAGCCAGCAAATGAAAAACGGGGCGGGCGAGGCGGCCATCGGGGAGGGTGACCTCGCCGACCGCCCGCTCGGCCGCGATGGGCTTGCCGTCGCCGTCGCGGGCGAACAGGCCGTGGTCCGCTCCGCCCGGGTTATGCACGACGAGCCAGCCGGCGTTAGTGTAGTGGGCGAGGAAGTCGAAATCGACGCGATCGGTGCGCAGCAGTTCGTGCACGAGGGCGAGGACGAAAAGGCCGTCGGTGCCGGGGCGAATGCCGATCCACTCATCGGCGATGGCGGCGTAGCCGGTCTTCACCGGATTGACGGCGACGTATTTAGCGCCGCGTTCCTTGAGCTTGGCGAGGCCGGTCTTGATGGGGTTGGAGTCGTGATCTTCGGCGACACCGAACATCATGAAGAACTTGGTGCGGTCCCAGTCGGGATCGCCGAACTCCCAGAAGGAGCCGCCGACGGAATAGAGGCCGCCGGCCGCCATGTTGACCGAGCAGAAGCCGCCGTGCGCGGCGAAGTTGGGTGTGCCGAATTGCTTCGCCCACCAGCCGGTGAAGGACTGGCTCTGATCGCGGCCGGAGAAGAAGGCAAGCTTGCGCGGCTCAGTGGCGCGGACATTCCCCAGCCATTCGGTGGCGAGACGGAGGGCTTCCTCCCACTCGATTTCCTTAAAGTTGCCCTCCCCGCGTTCGCCGACGCGGAGCAGCGGCTTGGAAAGGCGGGCAGGGGAGTAGTGCTGCATGATACCGGCGGAGCCCTTGGCACAGAGCACGCCGCGATTGACTGGGTGGTCCGGGTTGCCCTGGATCCAGCGGATGCGTCCGTCCTTGAGGTGCACGCGGATACCGCACCGGCAGGCGCACATGTAGCAGGTGGTGGTCTTGACCTCGTCGGCGACGAGCGGGGAGAGGTCGATTTGCTCGACGGGGTTGAAGAACCCGCGGGTCTGCGATCCGTGTGTCCGCTTTGGCGGCGCACTCGTCATGTCCGCGCTTCCTCCTGGTGTGTCGTCGGCGGGCGGCGTTGTGCGCCGGGTTTTCGCAACGGGCAAGGTGCGCACGGAGATCTATCTCCGTGGGAACCGAACCACGGAAGGTAGGCCTCCGGATGGCCCGAAATGGCGCCAATTTTTCCTAAGAGTCCGTCCGGAGACTTCACGAAGGATTACAGAGTCTTCTAAGCATGAGGCGGATTGATGCGAGGCGGAGGAAGGCGAGGGCGTTATGGTTACGATTTTCCCAGTCCTTGGCGAGCCGGCGGCATCGGTTGAGCCATGCGATGGAGCGCTCGACGATCCAGCGTTTAGGTTCGACGACGAAGCCCTTGGGGTGGTCGGAGCGCTTGACGATTTCGACGATCAGGCTGCGCATCGCGCGGGCCGCGCCGTCCTGGAAGACCGGCCCTGTGTAAGCACTGTCGGCGAATAGCTTGCGCAGGAACGGGAACTGTCCGAACAGAGTGGACAGCAGCAGGATGCCGCCGTCGCGGTCTTGCACGTTGGCGGCGGTGACCAGCGCGTGCAGCACCAGACCCAGCGTATCGACCAGGACATGGCGCTTCTTCCCTTTGATCAGCTTGCCCGCATCAAAGCCGTGTGGGTCGATCGCTGCCCCCCTTTTTCTGCGCTTTTCACGCTTTGGCTGTCGATGACGCAGGCGGTCGGACTGGCTTCTCGTCCCGCCTGTTCGCGGCATTTAACGTAGAGCGCGTGATGGATCTTCTCCAACGTGCCGTCCCAGCCCCACAAGCAGAAGTAGCCGTTCACCGTGCTGCGCGGTGGCAGGTCCTTTGGAATGTAGCGCCACTGGCAGCCGGTGCTCAGCACATACATCACGCCGTTGACCACTTCGCGCATGTTGACGGTACGCTTGCCACCGCCACGCTTGGCGGGTGGTATAAGCGGCCTGATCAGCCGCCATTCCGCATCGGTGAGATCGCTCGGATAACGCAGCTTGTCGCGGTCATAGCGATGGCGGTTTTCCATCGTCCACATCAGGCACCTCGTGGCTTGGTGCCAGGCAAAGAATCACACCCGATCGAGCCGCTTCAAGCACTCAGTCCATCCGGACCGGCAACCGATTCAAATGACTCACAAAGTCGCCGGACGGACACTAACTGTTTGGTCCCGGAGAGTCGTGACGCTAACCTGACCCGAGAGGGAGAGGAGGCGCTATGGCAGGCAGTCTTCACGGCTCAGCCCGAACGACGCCGCGAGTTCGAGCCGAGCTCCAAGCGTCGAAAGAGACGAGCGGCGCCTTGGCCAAGCACTATGGTCTGAGCCGCAACACGGTTGCCAAGTGGCGGGCCCGGGCTACCACCGATGACGCTCCGATGGGGCCGCGCGCCCCTCACAGCACTGTCCTGACCGCGGTCGAGGAAGCCATGATCGTGGAGTTCCGACGGCGCACCCTGCTGGCGCTCGACGACGTGCTCGGATGCCTACGTGACAGCATCCCCAAGCTCACCCGATCCAGCCTGCATCGCTGCCTGGAGCGCCATGGCATCTCCCGGCTGCCCGAGAACCCAGATCACGCATCCAAGCGGGGCAAGTTCGCCGAGGCGGCCATTGGCTACGTCCACATCGACATCTGCGAGCTGCGCTTGGCCGAGGGCAAGCTCAACATGTTCCTCGCCATCGACCGGGTCTCGAAGTTCACCTACGTCGAGTTCCGCGACGCCGCCGGCAAGATGAACGGCGCCGATTTCCTGCGCGGCGCGGTCAACGCATTCCCGTATGCAATCCACACCGTGCTGACCGACAACGGCATGGCGTTCGCCGATCTGCCAAAGAACCGCAACGGGCCGACCAGGCGATATCTCGGCCCCCACATTTTCGATCGCGTCTGCAATGAGAACGGCATCAAGCACAAGCTCACCAAGCCGTATCACCCTTGGACGAACGGTCAGGCAGAACGCATGAACCGAACCGTCAAAGAGGCGACCATTAAGGCGTTCCATTATTCCGATCTGGAAAGCCTCAAAGCCCACGTCCTCACCTTCGTGTCGGCCTATAACTTTGCCAAGCATCTCAAGGCGCTCAGGTGGAAGACCCCGTTCGAAGCCGTCTGCCACGCCTGGACGACAACACCAGAAATCTTCAAACTCAACCCGCGTCACCTCATCCCGGGACCAAACAACTAACGCCCCGGAGCTGGGGATTGATTTAGCCCTAGCCCTTGACGCCTCCGGCCATCAGGCCGCCGACGAACCAGCGTTGCAGCACGGCGTAGAACACCATCGGCACAACGCCGATCAGCGTCAGGATGGCGAACAGCTTGCCCGGGTCCGTCATGTACGGCCCCTCGTAGTACAGCGGGGCGAGGGGCAGGGGCTTCATGCTGTCTTTGGTGAGAATGACGAGGGCGAGGAAAAACTCGTTCCAACTGTAAAGGAACTGCCAGATCGCAACGACGATCAGCGCAGACCGCACCAGCGGCGTGATGATGCGCGTGAGGATCGTAAAGCTGCCGGCGCCGTCGATGGTGGCGGCTTCCTCCAGCTCATCGGGGATGGTGTCCATCGCCTCCTTGAGGATGACGGTGGCGAAGGGAATTCCGATGGCAGTGAGAGGGCCGATCAGGCCGAAATAGGTGTTGGTCAGGTTCAGGTTTTTTAGAAGCACGGTGATGGGGATCAGCAACGAAGCGAGCGGCAGCAGCAGCGCCGAAAGAACGATAAGCAGGATGATGCGGCCGCCGGGGATTTTCAGCCGGGCGATGGCGAAGGAAAGGGCGAGCGCCGCGACCAGCGTCAGTGCGACGCTGCCGGTGGCGATGATGACGCTGTTCAGGAAGAAGCGGCCGAGATCACCGGTAGAGAGGACGGTGGCGTAGTTGTCGAAGCTCGGGTTCGAAGCAAACAACACGGGTGCGAAGCTTTGCGTGCTATCGCGGAGCGAGATGTCGAACATATACACGGTGGGAAGCAGACTGATCGCGGTTGCGATGAGGAGCAGGATCAGCGCGATGCGGGTGGCGAGGCGGTCAGGACGTGGCATCGGCGGCCCGTCCGGCGATGGCGTATTCGATGGCGATCAGCACGAGGGCGAGGGCAAACAGCACGACGGCTATGGCAGAGGCGTAGTGCATGAGGTTTTCGTCGAAACCGGTCTGGAAGATATAAGTCGCCAAGGTTTGCGAGGCGTTGGCGGGACCGCCCTGCGTCATGAGATAGATCAGCGGGAATTGTTGCAGCGCCTGGATGGTGCCGAGAACGATGAGCGAGATTGTCGTGCCTCGGCAGAGCGGCCAGATGATAGCGCGAATGCGGGTGAAGCCGCGGGCACCGTCGATGGCGGCGGCGGCGAGAAGCTCGGTGTCGATGCTGGCGATGCCGACGCAGTACATCAGGACGAAGAATCCGCTCCATTGCCAGACATTGACGATGATGATGGCAATGGTGGCGGTGGACGGGGTACCGAGCAGGGCGGGGAATTGGTCAGGAATGCCGAGCCAGTTGAAGAGGCCGAAAAGCAAGCCGTAATCCGGCGCATAGAGATTGGTGAAAACAAGGGCGATGACGGAGGGCGTAATCACCATCGGCAGGAACAGCAGCGTGCGGAAGACAGCGCGGCCGCGGAACAGGTACAGCTCGATCAGGACCGCGAGGCAGAAGCCGATGACGATCTGGAGAATGGTGGAGGCGACGACCCAGATCAGCGAGTTTTCCAACGCGGTCCAGAAGACTGGATCGTTCGCCGCGGTGACGTAATTGGCCAAGCCGAATTGGTGGTGTTCGCTGACAAGGCTGTTGGTGACGTTGGCGATAATGGGTTCAAGAATGAAGACAGCGAACAACACCCCGGCGGGCAGCACGTAGAGTGCTGCCTGCCAGGGGCGGCTCCGAGACGGATCGCGATACGGCGGCGCGAAGACGCCGATGGCGTCAATTGGAAGCCGATGCCTGCGCTTGCGTCGCTTTCTGAACGTCTGCCATCGCCTGCTCCGGCGTCTTGGTGCCGGCGCCGACGGCCTGGAGGTCGGCCGCCAGGGTGTTGAAGATCACCGGGTTGCCGATCTGGTGCGGCTGCGCGGTGGCGAGTTCCTTGATGTAGGAGTCGTAGAGGTCCTGGAGATGCGGGTTCAGGGTCTGGGTCGGCTTAAGGCCGTTAAACGCCGGCAGATCATTCAGCTGATCCAACGCCACCTGCTCGGCAACGCCGGAGATCAGCTCCTTCAGCACGATCTTGGTGGCGGCTTCCACATCAGGCGACTTGGCGGCGTTCTTGGTCATGCCCCAGCCGAAGTCGATACCGCCGAGAGCGGGTGTTGCGGCGCCTCCGGCCTTGACCGGCGGGAAGAAGAACTTCCGGTAACCGGACATGGTGGTGAGGCGCTGGTCGGTGGAAAGGTGGGTTTCCTGGAGCCACCAGGAGCCGAGAGAGATCATACCGACGCGGCCGGCGGCAAACAGGTTGGCGCCGGTCGGGTATTGGAGGGCGCTCAGGGCACCGGGTTGGAAAACGTGGCGTGTGAACAGTTGCTGCCAGATCTTCGTGGCATCGAGCATCCCAGGCTGATCCCAGACGGCGGCGCCTTCTTCAGCCGCGAGGAGGTCTTTGAGGTCGGTCTGAGCGGCAATCTGCATGTAGACCCAGTTGACGAAGTTCGTCGCACCGCCGCCCATGTAGAAGCCGATGTAACCGGATTTCGTCAGCTTGGCCGCATCGTCCGCCAGCTCATCGAATGTGGCGGGCGGGGATTTGATGCCCGCCTTCTCGAAGGCGGCGCGGTCGTACCAGATGTTCAGGACCTCGGCTTCCTGCGGCAGCATGTAGAAGTGTGCGTCACCCTTGGGATTGCCGAGACGGGCCTGGGTGAGCAGCGCGGGGGCAAAGTTCTTCTCCCAGTCGGCGCCCCAGGAGGCGGCGGCGACATCGTCGAGCGGTTGCAGGTCAGCGCGGTAGGCCTGGGTCTCGGCCCCGGCGGGCAGTCCGACGAGGTCGGGCATGGTGCCGGAGGCCTGGGCGGCCTTGAGTGCGGTGGAATAAGCGGGGTGGGGCTGGATCGTCGCTTCGACGTGGATGTCCGGATGGGCCTTTTCGATCTGGGCGATCATTTCCTTCATCGTCGGGGCGACGGGCGTCCAGGACCAGATGGTGACGGTGGTGGCGGCCTGGGCTGTCGCCGCGGTGAGCAGCATGCCGAGACCAAGGGTTAGGGCGGGCAGGGGGCGCGGCATGCGGGTTTCCTCCGGTTGTTTTGCGGGCGGAGGAATAGAAAGGAACGGAGGCGTTGCGAAGGGGGCTGCGGGCCTTTGTTGATCGCCATCGGCGGATGGTGATGTGACAGGGTGATTATCGATTGACAAACCCTCAATGGTCGAACCTGATCGACCAACGGCGAATCACGCGCGATTATGGGCAATCGTGAGTTTCGGGCCGGCGAGCGAACACCACTGCCCGAGCCGCCGCATTTCCTGGAGGGTTCGATTGTTTGACACCGATGGGGCCGCGTCATCCCGGTCCGGATCGGTTCTGCGTCATCCACCTTTTCTGTTGTTTCTGTTGTCGCGGACCTTGTCCGGCCTTGCGATCCAGATGCAGGCGGTGGCGATCGGGTGGCAAATCTACGGCCTGACAGGCAGTGCCCTGATGCTGGGTCTGGTCGGGCTTGCCCAGTTCGTACCGCCGCTGTTGCTGGCCTTTGTCGTGGGCCATGTGGCCGACCGCTTCGACCGCCGGCTGGTGTTGCAGGTGTGCCAGATCGTGCAGGGACTTGCCGTCGCGGCGTTGGCGTATGGCTCGTATCGGAGCGGTCTCGATCCCCGCGGCATCTTTGCCGCGATTGTGGTGATCGGTTGCGCGACGGCCTTTGTGGCGCCAACGCGGCAAGCCATGCTGCCGGCCCTGGTGCCAAGTGGCCTGATGGCTCGGGCGGTGAGCTGGTCCTCGGCGGCCGGCCAGGCTTCATCGATTTGCGGACCGGCGTTTGGAGGGCTGCTGTATGTGGCCGGTCCAGGGGCGGTCTATGCGGCGGCTGCGGTGTTGATTGGCCTTTCGGCGGGTTCGATCGCGCTCATGCGGCTCGAACGGGCGGTGCCGAGCCGCGAACCGGTCACGCTGGCTTCCGTATTTGCAGGGGTGAGTCTGGTTCGGCGGCGGCCCGAACTGCTGGGTGCCATCTCGCTCGATCTGTTTGCCGTGCTGCTGGGGGGCGCCACTGCGTTGTTGCCCATCTATGCACACGACATTCTGCGGGTCGGGCCGTGGGGATTGGGCGCGCTGCGCTCGGCGCCGAAGGTGGGTGCGCTTGGAATGTCTTTCCTGCTGGCGCGGATCGGCATCAATCGGCATGCGGGGCGGATCATGTTTGCCGCGGTCGGTGTTTTCGGCGTGGCGACGATCGTGTTCGGGCTATCGAGGTCGTTCCCGCTGTCGATCGCATCGCTGGCGGTGCTGGGGGCGGCGGACTCGATCAGCATGATCATCCGCGGTTCGCTGGTGCAGTTGCAGACGCCGAACGAGATGCTGGGGCGGGTCAGCTCGGTGTATTTCATCTTTGTCGGCACATCGAACCAGTTGGGCGAGTTCGAATCCGGGGTGACCGCGAGCTGGTTCGGGGCTGTGCCGGCTGTGCTGATCGGGGGTGTCGGCACGTTGGCTGTGCTGGTGATCTGGATGTGGGCGTTTCCAGCGCTGCTGAATTACGACCGGTTGGAGGAGGCAAGATAGGGGGTGCTCTGGGTGGACCAGGTGCCGTCAGTTTTTCTGCCGTCTGCGGCGAGTTAAGTCTTTAACACGAGGTTCACTGAGAGCACGCGGAGCATACATTATGAAGCGGCTTATCGGATCCGATCAATCTGCTGCTCGCTGAGCGCACGGATGAAGTCCGGCAGTGCCACAAACCCGACCGCATCGAGGTATTTGGGCGCGTTGCCGCCTTGCAGACCCACGGCCCAAGTCAGAAAGCTCCGCAGTGCAGAAGCAGTTTGCGGATCAGGCTGTTGCGTCGAGATGACGACGTATTCGTAGTTGATAAGCGCATAGGAGTTCGCACCCGGTGCGTAGACGAGAGTCAGGCGCTCATCGGCCGGGGTGCGTTGGTCGAGATTCGAAGCGGCCTCGGCGATGATTTCCGGCGTCGGAGAAAGGAACGAGCCATACTGGTTCTTCAGCAGGGCTGAGCCGATCCCGGCTTTTGTGGCGGCGTTGCCGAAGCTGATGCCAACGTAGCCGATCGAGTAGGGCGTTGCGGCCAATGTCTTGACCATGCCGTCATTACCGGTGGCGGCGCGCTCGGTGGCCAGTTGGGGCCACGCGACAGAGGTGCCGTAACCGATCCCGTCACTCCATTGCTGGTTGGTGAAGTCGAGGAACTGGGTGAAAATGAACGTATCGCCGGAACCGTCGGCGCGGCGAACGGGCACGATCTGCTGATGCGGCAGTTTGACGCCGGGATTCATGGCGGCAATCGGCGCGGCATCCCACTCGGTGATGCGGCCGCTGTAGATGGCAGCGAGGGTGTCGCCGTCCAGCTTTAGCGGCGGATTGTTGAGACCCGGCACGTTGTAATTGATCGTCTGAGCAGAGATCGCCAACGGAATATCCACGAATTGACGATTCTGCTCGGCTTGTTCGTCGGAGAGATAAGCATCGGACGCGCCGATCGCGGCCTTGCCGGATAAGGCGGCTTGCTCACCCGCGCCGGACCCGGTGGCGGCGGGCGTGATGGTCACGTGTGGATTGGCCTTCGCGTAGTCCGCGATCCAGAGCTGGAACAATGGATACATGAGCGTTGAGCCGGACTCGTTTAGGCTCACCTGCTGCGCGGCGGCGGGCACGATGGAAATGGTGAGCGCGGCAAGAGCGAGGAGGATCTGCCGCGGTATCATCGGCCGATCTCCTCCAGATTCACGCCGGTCGTTTCGATGCGGTACATCCAGGTGACGATAGCGCCGAGGACCGAGGTGACGACCAGTCCGTAGAGCAGCGCCCTCGTGCCGATGGAGACGAGCAGGATCGGAAAGAGGAAGGCGGTCAGAACGGCGCCGATCTTGGCGAAGGCGGCGGCGAAACCGGCACCCATGCCGCGAACCTCGGTGGGGAAGACCTCACCGGCGAGCAGATAGGTCTGGGCGTTGGGGCCGATATTGGTCATGAAGTTGAACAGCATAAAGCCGGCGAAGATGAACGCGATTTGCATCCCGCCGGTGAAGTCGATGGAGAAGGAGGCAATGAGCAGGCCGATCGCGCAACCGATGAAGCCGAAGATCTGCAGTTTGATGCGGCCTACGCTATCGGCGAGAATGACAGCGAAGACGATACCGACGATCAGCAGGATGTCGATGAGGGCGGCGCCCTTTGCGGCCAGGATGTCGTCGTTGATCAGATCCGACAGGCTGCGCACATGATCGGACGCGCCGCCGATGGCCGCAGCGAGGATCACGGGCGTAAAGATGCCGATGCCGTAGGTGCCGAGGTCCTGGATGAACCACGGGACCGAGGCGAAGATCGTGGCGCGGCGGTTGCGATTGTTGAACAGGGACAGGAAGGACGGCTTGCGGCTCTGGGATTCAGCCGGGGTGTTGTGGCGAAGCAGGCGAACCTCTGCGGGATAGACGGGTTCGCGGGCAAGCAGACGGCTGACGGAATGCTCGGCACGGTCATGATGGCCGCGGACGGAGAGCCAACTCGCGCTTTCGACAATGAAGAAGCGGCCGACGGTGACGGCAATCGCGGGGATCAGGGCGGTCGCGTACATCCAGCGCCAGGCATCGAGCGTCGGGTGGAGGACCAGGACCAAGTAACCGATGGCGGTGCCGCCGAGCGCGCCGAGGGCCTGGAAGCCGAAGGCGCCGAGGACAAGACGGCCCCGGGTGGTGCTGGGGATGTTTTCCGAGATGATCATGTGGGCGGTCGGGTAGTCGCAGCCGAGGGCCAAACCGAGGCCGAACAGGCAGATCGCGAGGGAGAGGAAGTCGTTACACAGAATGAGAAGGGCGAGGAAGGCGCAGAAGATGATCATCTCGGCGATGAACATGCGCTTGCGGCCGAAATGGTCGGACATGCCGCCGAGAAGCAGAGCACCGAACAGGATCCCGGCGAGGCTCGCCGCGCTGATGATGCCTTTCTCTCCCGCGAGAATGTGGAACTCGCGGGCCACGAGCGGGAGTGCCACGCCGGTCATGAACACGACAAATCCCTCGAAGAACTTGCCCGCCGCGGCCAGTGCCCAGATGCGCTTTTGCATGCCGGTCATGGGCGTAGACGTCAGGTGGGTGCCGTCCGACCAGCGCGGAAGCTCGTCGATGTATTCCTGCACCGAACGCGAATAGATCTCCGTAGGCCGCGTGGCCTGCAGCGTGTCTGCCATGAACAGCAGCTCCCCCGTTTGAGCTAGGCGGGAGAGTGCCAGGGGAACCTTGCAATAGTGTGATAGTTTCATGACACCCGAGCTCAAACCACCGCTCCCGGGGTCGGCGTTGGTCGGCGAGGACGACAGCCGGCGGGGCAATTGAGTCCGAAATGTTGTAGACGAGGGAAATGAGCGATCCAGCCTCCATCCTGGTCGGCAAGGGCGATGGCCCGGTCCGGCTTGTTCTGCCGTTAGCGAACCGCCATGGGCTGATCGCGGGCGCGACGGGCACCGGCAAGACGGTCACGTTGCAGGTGCTGGCGGAGAACTTTTCGGCGCTCGGCGTGCCGGTGTTCTGTTCCGACATCAAGGGCGATCTGTCCGGCATCAGCCAGCCGGGCAAACCCAACCCGAAGCTGGAGCAGCGGGCGGCGGCCTTGGGCGAGTCGGATTATGCGTATCGCGGTGCGCCGGCGGTATTTTGGGACGTGTTCGGCCAGCAGGGTCATCCGGTGCGGGCGACCGTGGCGGAGATGGGTCCGTTGCTGTTGTCGCGCATGCTGGAGCTGAACGACACGCAGGAAGGCGTCCTGAATGTCGCATTCAAGCTGGCGGATGATGAAGGGCTGTTGCTGCTGGACTACAAAGATCTGCGCGCGATCCTGGTCTATGTCGCGGGCCGAGCCGATGAGCTGGCGACTCACTACGGCAATGTCAGCAAGGCTTCGGTGGGAACCATCCAGCGCAAACTGCTGACATTAGAACAAGCGGGAGGCGAGCCGTTCTTTGGCGAGCCGGCGCTGGAGTTGGCGGATCTGATGCTGCTGACGCCGGATGGGCGTGGGGCGGTGAACGTGCTGGCGGCGGACAAGCTGATGGCCAGTCCCCGGCTATACGCCACGTTCATGCTGTGGCTGCTGTCGGCGCTGTACGAGGAACTGCCGGAAGTTGGCGATCTGGAGAAGCCGAAGCTCGTGTTCTTCTTCGATGAGGCGCATCTGCTGTTCAAGGATGCGCCCAAGCCGCTGATCGAGAAGATCGAGCAGGTGGTGCGGCTGATCCGGTCGAAAGGCGTAGGGGTTTATTTCATCACCCAGAACCCGGCGGATGTGCCGCCGACGGTCCTCGGGCAGCTCGGCAACCGGGTGCAGCACGCGCTGCGGGCATTCACGCCGGTGGAGCAGAAGGCGATCCGAGCGGCGGCGGAGACGTTCCGTGCGAACCCGAAGTTCAAGACGGAGGCAGTGATTACGGAACTCGCGGTGGGCGAGGCGCTGACTTCGATGCTGCAGGCGGGCGGTGTGCCGGGGATGGTGGAGCGGACGCTGATCTGCCCGCCGTGCAGCCGGATCGGGGCGATCACGCCGGAGGAGCGGCAGGCGGTGATGGCGCAGAGTCCGATCGGGCGGAAATACGAGACGCCGGTGGATCGGGAGTCGGCGTACGAACGGTTGCAGGGACGGGCGACGACAGTGCCGCAGGACTCCGTGCCGCGAGCGCCATCCTACCCGCGGGAATCGCCGTGGGGCGCGTCGGTTGGGCAGAACGATCCGTGGGGTCGAGGTGGCGCTGCGCCTGTGCCGTCACCGCCGCCCTTGCCGCCGGCGCGGCGTCCGGCTGCTTCGGTGGGCGGCGTGGTCGGCGGGTTGCTGGGTGAGTTATTCACCAGCAACGGGCGGCGGCAGAGCGTCGGCGAGGCGATGGTGAAGTCGGCGGCGCGGAGCATCGGCAACCAGGTGGGTGGTCAGGTGGGACGCGCGGTGCTGCGGGGCATGTTGGGATCGATTTTGAAGCGGTAAGAGGCGCGAACCGCTGCTCGCGCGATCTCGCTCTACGACCCTCCCGTATCCCATCCAATCCAATCGCAAAACGCCTTTCCCATCACCTGCTCAAGGTCGGCACCGTTCAGCCAGGGCAATTCTTCGGTGAATAGCGTTACGCACTGACGCCACGTGCAATGCATGCGGGTGATATCGGTGCCCCAGAACATGCGCCGCGGTCCGAATGCATCGAACACACGATACAAGGCGTCGTGGATGCTGCGGAATGGGTATGGATCGAGCGCATATCCGGCCTGGCCGGTCGCCTTCACCGCTATGTTCGGATGCCGCGCCAACGGCAGCAACTGCAACAGGGTGCGATAGGCCTCGTCCGCCCCGCGTGCCGCGCGCAGTGCTCCCATATGATCGATACTGAGCCGCAATCCGGGGTGCCGTTCAGCGATTTCCCCGACGCGCGGCAGGAAGTTGGTTGCCTGGAGAGAGACGGGAATGTCCAGCCGTTCGGCCGCCGGCCACAGCCAGTCCAGCGTGCCGTCGGTTGGCCAGGACTCCGACCTCGGATCGGTGAAGTAGAATCGCAATCCCTTCATGCCGGGCCGGCTTTTCCAGGTTTCGATCGCGGCGCGCTCGTCCGGCTGGTCGAGATAGAACCAGCCCATGATGGCGAACCGATCGGGATGGGCGCGCGCCGCTTCCACCGCCAGTTCATTGGAATCCGGATCCCACATCACCGGATGGATGACCGCCCGATCGACACCGGCTTCATCCATGCCCGCCAGAGCTTCGTCCATCAGAAATGGGGTCTGGCGATGATGGGCGGATGGTTTGCCTTTGGCCCAGTGATGGATCTGAGCGTCAACAATCATCATGGCAGCAGGCCTTTCTTATCCGCCGTGATCGAGATGTCCCTGAGCAAGACGTCCCAATGCATCGTAGATCTTCCGGTCGATCTCGATCCCTTCGCGCACCAAGCGCGCGCGTGTCCGACATCCGCGTTCTCCCGGGATGCGAATCTCGGTCACGCCGGATTGGCGCGGCGTGGCCTTGATCGTGTCGATCCGTCGGCTCACTTCGCGCCGATAGTCGGCAAGGGGCAGAAACAGGTCTGGCTTGAAGGCGATGAACATATATCCGCTCACCGAGTTTGCTGAACGCATCGCGGCAGTCAGGGCGCCGAGAGCGTCCATCGCCAGGGCAAGGCCGAATCCCTTGTAACCACCCTCGGGCCCGCCGAAGGGAAGCAGCACACCATCCTGGGCAACGCGGGCGTCTGTCGTTGGGCGGCCGTCCGCATCGAGTGCGACGCCTTCGGGGATCGGCGTGCCGAGACGAGCCCGGAACTGCAGGTCGGTCCCCATGAAGGCCGAGGTCCCCATGTCGATGACGAGCGGATCGCCCTCGGTCGGAAATCCAAACGCGATCGGGTTCGTGCCGAGCGCTGGGCGTGCACCACCAAAAGGGGCAACCATGGCCGACGATGAGACGGTGTGGATCGCAACCAAGCCGGCATGGGCGATCATCTCACAATAATAGGCGCTGCGTCCCGTCATCCAGGTGTTGGCGAGGCAGACGATGGCCAGGCCATGCGCGTTCGCGCGCCGGATCGCCGCCTCGGTGGCGCGAAAGGCGGCGACCATTCCCGTGTTGTTGCCGCCGTCGAGCATGGCGGTCGGTCCCGTCTCTCGCACCACGGTGACGGGTCGCCGCGGTAGCCGGAAATCGGGCGAGTCGACGACGTTCAGAAGCTTCGGCAGGCCGGAATACTCATAGCCGCAGAGTGCTGCGTCCAGCACATGATCCGTCAAGATGCGCGCATCGTCTTCGTTGTAGCCGGCACCGCGCATTGCTGCCTCACCGAGCGACCGCGCATCGGCGACCGTCAGTCGAATGCGGCCCTTGTTGGTGTTGTCGGCCATCGATCCTGCCATCGCCGTGTCACCGAGATCATACGACAGGCTATCGGCCAGACAATGCGGTGCCGATGCTGCGCGTTGCCGGATTGAGTCGACGTGGCGAAGCGGTCGATCGTCACGCGATTTTCGAGCGAGCGATCTGATCGAGGCTTTCGCGCAGTGCTTCGTCGAGGATGGCGGTCGCGCGATCAATTTCATCGTGTGACACGGTGAGCGGCGGGGCGATGCGCCAGACGGAGCCGCGTTCGGGCCGCCTGCGGATGTTCATGCTGAGGCCCTTCTCGAAGCATTTCTCCGTCGTCAGCGCGCCAAGCTGGTGCGCCGGCGTTTTCGTAGCGCGGTCCTGGACCAACTCCACGCCGAGCAGGAGGCCGAGGCCACGGACGTCGCCGATAACCTCGTGGCGTTGCTGGAGGTCGAGTAGGCGGGCGCGAAGATAGGCGCCCATTTCCGCGGCGCGGGCGACGAGGTGTTCGCGTTCGATAACATCGAGGACCGCGAGACCGACCTCGGCGAGCAGCGGATCGGATACGTGACTGGTGTAGTAGGTGAAGTGGCGTTCGTGCAGTACGTTCTCGATAGCGGCGGTGGTCGAGACTGCGGCGAGCGGCAGGCCGCCGCCGAGCGTCTTCGACATCGTCATGATGTCGGGGACGACGCCGAAATGCTCCGACCCTGTACGCTTGCCGATGCGGCCGAATGCCGTTTGCGCCTCATCGAAGATCAGCAGCATGCCGCGTTCGTCGGCCGCGCTGCGAAGCGCCTGCATGAACGCGCGGGGCGGCACGAGCACGCCGCCGGCGCTGATGACGGGCTCGACCACGATGGCGGCGCCGCGCCCCGCGGACTGCATGTCGAACATCTTCAGCGCGAGATCGAGATTGGCGAGCGCGGCTGCCTCTTCGGTGTCGGCTTGGATGTAGGGGCGATATGCGTTGGGTTCGGGGATGACGAAGATGCCGGGCGCCGGCACGCCGTAATGCTTGCGGTCACTGGCCATGGAAACGGCGCTGGCGCCGCCGGTGATACCGTGCCAGGAGCCACCAAGGACGAGAACCTCGTAGCCATCCGTGTACATCTTGGCCATGCGGAGCGCGACCTCGGTGGCCTCGGAGCCGGTGTTGATGAAGATGGTTCTGGTGAGGTTCCCGGGCAGCCAGTCCTGCGCGAGGGTTTGCGCGAGTTCGGCGACTACCTCTGGGATCATGCCGCTGAAAAAGTGGAACGCTTTCTCTCCGGCACGGTGAACGGCTGCGACGATCGCCGGGTGGTTATGACCGATGGTGGCGCACATCTGGCCGGAGGTAAAATCGAGATATTCTCGGCCGTTGCTGTCCTTGACGATGGTGCCCTTGGCGGAGCGGAACAAGGTAGGGAACGCGTCGCCGCCATAGCGAACGAGGAATTCTTTCGATGCGTCGTACAACGCCTGATCCATCGTGGCTCCCCCTGGCGGAGGGCCACGATTATCAGGCTTCGTTTCGCGTGTCAGGCGTTGGTGCCGCCATCCACCGTCAGGCTGGTGCCGGTGATGTAGGACGCATCAGGACCGGCGACGAAGGCAACCATCGCCGCGATGTCGTCCACGCTGCCGTAGCGTTTGAGCGCGGTGTTGGCGATCTGGGGAGCGGCCCAGTCACTGGCAGCTGGATTGAGTTCCGTGTCGATCGGGCCCGGCTGGATGTTGTTGACGGTGATGCCACGCTCACCGACTTCGCGGGCCAGGCCCTGGACGAATATCTTGATCGCGCCTTTCGTGGCCGCGTAGGGGACGAGGCCGGGGGTCATCATGCGCTCGCCGACGCAGGAGCCGATGGTGATGATCCGGCCGCCGCTCTTGAGATGCTTCAGCGCCGCGTGGGTGGCGTAGAAAGTACCGCGGATATTGATGTCGATGACGCGATCCATCTCTTCGATGGTGGTGTCCTCGAACGGCTTCGGAATGGCGGTGCCTGCGTTGTTCACCAGGATGTCGAGCCGGCCGAACGTAGCAACGGTCTTGTCGACCGCGGCTTGCGCGGCTTTGGGATCGGTGGCCTCGGCCAGGATGGCGACGGCTTTACCGCCGTTGCGTTCGATTGCTTGCACCACGGAGGCGGCCGCGTCTGCGCCTTTCGTGTAGGTGATGGCGACGGCCGCACCGTCGCCGGCCAGGCGCCTGGCGATACCCGCACCGATGCCGCGCGAACCGCCCGTTACGAGTGCAACCTTGCCTTCGAGAGCCTTTGTCATTGCTGTTCCTCTTCGTTTGAGAGCGGATTCACGCGCTCCGACATATCCGCCTCGCGCGATCCTGCTCTAGAGTTTCGAGCCGCCATCGACCCGGAGTGTATCGCCGGAGACGGTGGCGACCACGCCCGGCGCAACGGCGTTCACACGAATGCCTTTCGGACCGAGGACGAGGGCGAGGTGTTTTACCAGCGTGTCGATCGCGCCTTTTGTGGCGGCATAGGCGCTGAGCGTGCCGACCGCGGCGTGGGCGGCCAAAGACGAGGTGAACACGACGCTGGAGCCCTGCTGTAAGGTCGGCAGGAGTTGCTGCAGGAGGAAGTAGGGCGCGCGGACATTGACGGCGAAAAGCGCATCGAAATCCTCCAGCGCGGTATCCTTGATCGTTGCGGCTTTCGACACGCCGGCATTGGCGACGAGAAAGTCGAGGCGGTCACCGACGATGGCGCGAACCTTCGCGGCAAGATCGTGCGGGCCACGAGGTTGGGACAGATCGGCGGCGATCATCTCGGCGCGGCCGCCGGATGCACAGATCTGATTCACGACCTCCTGCGCTTCAGACTCGGCGCGGCCGTAATGCACGATCACCTGCGTGCCAAGTTTGGCAAGAGCGAGGGCGGTGGCGCGACCGATGCCGCGGGACGCGCCTGTGACGAGTGCGGTTTTGCCGGAGAGGGTTTGCACGGTCTGCATCCTTGGTTTGAGCAGACGCGCAATTAGGGAAACTCTGATCAACCCCGCCATCTGCGCCGCCCGGTCGTGGTGGTGGCGAAGACGGAGAAATCTGGATGCGACCTGAGGCCGGAATTCGGCGTTCGCGGGCCGGTTCGGCCGGTCTGCCGGATCGTCG
>CAWBUL010000005.1:0-857500 GCA_963791885.1 uncultured Pseudomonadota bacterium
CCCAGGTTCGCGCGGAGTTCCTGGCGCACGCCATAGAGCCGCTCCGTGGTCTCCCGGAGATCGGCGGGGATCGCGACGCGCAGCAGAAAGGTCCCAGTCTTTGGATGGCGAGTTGGGCGGGTCATTGGCAGCGGCACGTTGTAGCCCCCGTTTGTAGCCCCGAGGCGTGCGCTAGGCCAGATTTTCCGCTAACTTGCTGGAGATGCTACTGCTTCTCAGCGACTGGCTGGGGGACCTGGATTCGAACCAAGGCTGCCCGGTCCAGAGCCGGGAGTTCTACCGCTAAACTATCCCCCAGCGGCGCGCTAAGGATGTAGCGTGACCCTCTGGCCCACACAACCTTCTGCCCGCCGGCTCGCACCCAGCCGCAATACCCCCGTTACACACCGCCACGATATGCCCTGACCATGAACGCCCGTGCCGCGGCACTCTGCCTCGCGGCCCTGACCAGTCTGCTCTCCGGCTGCAATCTCGGCCCCGACTATCGCAAACCCGCCCTCGACATTCCCGCCCGGTTCCGCGCCACCGATAAGACCGCGGCAGCCGCTTGGCCCTCGCAAAACTGGTGGCGCGGCTTCCATTCGCCTCCGCTCGACCAGCTCGAGGCTCAGGCGCAGGCGCAGAACTTCGATATCGCGGCCGCGATCGCCCGCATCCAGCAGGCCGATGCGCAGGTCCGCATCGCCGGAGCCGCCTTGCTGCCGGTGCTGGATGCAACCGCAGGGGGCAGCTACGAGGAATCCGCCCTCTCGACGCGCGGCTTCAACAATTCCACGCGCACCATCGACACGCACAGCTACAATCTCGGCCTGAATGTCGCGTACCAGACCGACTTCTGGGGCCAGAACCGTGCCCTCCGTCAGGCCGCCGTCACCTCCGCGGTCTTTTCCCGCTTCGACCAGCAGACCGTGGCCCTCACCGTCGTCACCGATGTGGCGCAGACCTGGTTCACCGCCCTGGAACTCGCCGACCGCTTGGTCGTCGCGCGGCAGAACTTGAAGGATGCCCAGCAGATCCTGGACGTGATCCGCGGCCGGTTATCAGCCGGAACCGGCACCGTGCTCGACGTCGCCCAGCAGGAGGCGCTGGTTCATGCAGAGCAGGCCACCATCCCGGCGCTGGAAAGCCAGTTGCAGCAGGAGATCATCGGTCTCGGCATCCTGATCGGCGTGCCACCCGAACGTGTGACCGTCACCCCCGGCACCCTGGACACGCTCGCGCTGCCGCCCGTCTGGCCCGGGCTGCCCTCCGAACTACTGCGCCGCCGCCCCGACGTGGCCGAGGCCGAGGCACAGCTGATCGCCGCCAATTACGACGTGAAGGCGGCCCGCGCCGCCTTCTTCCCCGAGATTCAGCTCACCGGCCAACGCGGCTACCAGGCCGCCGCCCTCAGCCAACTATTCACCCCCGGCGGCGTCCTGCTCGCGCTTGCCGGCAGCGTGACACAGCCCATCTTCGATGGCGGCACGCTCCGCGGCGAGCTGGAACTGAACAAGGGCCGCTACAACGAACTCCTCGCCGACTACCGCAAAGCCGTGGTTCAGGCCTTCACCGACGTGGACAACGCCCTGACCGCATGGCGCTACACGACGGAGCAGGAGGCGCTGCAACGGCAGGCGGTGGCAGCCGCACAGCAGGCGTCGGACGCCGCGCGTGCGCAGCTTGAAGCAGGAACGACCGACGTAACCACCGTGCTGAATACGGAAACGACGCTGCTGAACGACCAGGACGAGCTGGTTCAGATCAGGCTCTCGCGCTTCCTCGCACTGCTGAGCCTTTACCGGGCACTGGGCGGCGGATGGGTGCAGCCGGCCGGACCGATCCCGGATCAGTTCCCCGGCCTCAACCCCGGTCTGATCCCCGGGGGAATTAGCCTGCCGGTGGTCGGCGAAAAACCGCTATGATCCGCAGCCTGGGAAGCCTTTAGCAGTCATGGATATCGGCACACGAGACCCGGTGCTGTTCGATCCGGGGGAAACCAAGACGCGCAGGCGGCTGCCGCGGGTCGGCATGGGGCTTTTGTCTCTTCTGCTGATCATCGGCATCGGCGCCGCCGTCTTCTTCTGGCCCAAGCCGAAGCCGCCTACGAAGGGACCGGGCTTCGGCGCTGGTCCAGTGCCCGTCCTGGTCGCCACAGCCAGCACGCAGGACGTGCCGATCATGCTGCCCGCGCTAGGCACCGTGCAGGCGTTCAACACCGTCACGATCAAGCCAATGGTCGATGGTCCACTGAACGAGGTGGACTTCAAAGAAGGCCAGATGGTGCACAAGGGCGACGTGCTCGCCCGGATCGATCCGCGCATCTACCAGGCGGCACTTGATGCGGCTGTCGCCAAGAAGGCCCAGGACGACGCCAACCTTGCGAACGCACGTGTCGATCTCACCCGCTACGAAAAATTGGTCGAGAACAAATACGCCTCCGCCCAGCAGGCCGACACGCAGAGGGCGCTCGTTGCTCAACTGGTCGCGCAGATTCAGCAGGACGTAGCGCAGATCGAAACGGCCCGGACCAACCTGTCGTACACGACGATCACCTCACCCATCGACGGACGCACCGGCATCCGCCAGGTCGATGCAGGCAATATCGTTCACGCCGCCGACACCACCGGTATTGTGGTGCTCACCCAATTGCAGCCGATTTCGGTCGTATTCACCCTGCCGCAGCAGAGCCTTCAGCCGGTTGCCACAGCCATGGCGGCGGGTTCGGCCCCAGTGATCGCCTATCCCCAGGGCGCGGACGAGGATGAGGCCAACATCTTGGGTCGCGGTACGCTGTCCGTGTTGGATAACCAGATCGATCCAACCACAGGAACCATCAAGCTGAAGGCCACCTTTCCGAACACCACCTTCAAGCTCTGGCCCGGCGGCTTCGTCGGCATTCGTCTGCAAGTAGCAACCGACCGGCACGCGACCGTCGTTCCCTCCGCGGCGATCCAGCAGGGGCCGAATGGCGACTACGTCGATGTCGTCAACGCCGACGACACAGTGACCCGCCGGCCGGTCACCGTTTCGCACGAAGACGGCCGCACCGCCGTCATTACCGCCGGCATCAAACCAGGCGAACGTGTCGTCACTGATGGCGCATCCCGCTTGAGCGACGGCAAGCACGTCGTGATCGCGCCTGCCGAAGGCGCCCCCGCGCCTGCGTCACCGGATCGCCCCGCCACCGCACCCGGCGCCGCGCCGCGACACGCATCCCGGGCTCCTGCTGGGTGAACATCTCCGCCCCGTTCATCGCCCGGCCGATCGCGACCTGGCTCCTCGCGATCGCCATCCTGCTCTCCGGTCTGCTCGGCTATCAGGCGCTGCCCGTCTCCGCGCTGCCGCAGGTTGACTTCCCGACCATCGAAGTCACCACCCAGCTCCCCGGCGCCAGCCCGCAGACGGTCTCCACCCTGATCACGGCATCGCTCGAGCGCCAATTCGGGCAGATCCCCGGCCTGATCAGCATGACCTCGCAAAGCGCGCAGGGCACCAGCCAGATCACGCTGCAATTCGATCTCGACCGCAGCATGGACTCCGCCTCGCAAGACGTGCAGGCAGCGATCAACGCCGCGGCCGGCACGCTTCCGACGAACCTGCCGTATCCGCCCGTCTATTCGAAAGTGAATCCCGCCGACGCACCCATCCTCACGCTCGTCCTGACGTCAGACTCAATTCCCATCGCACAGATCAGCGACGCCGCGGACACCGTGCTGCAGCCCAAACTCGCCGAACTGGACGGTGTGGGAAAAGTCACGGTCGAGGGCGGCATGCGCCCGGCGGTGCGCGTGCGCGTCGATCCCGCGCGTCTCGCCGCTTACGGCATCAGCATGGAGGATATCCGCACCGCCATCGCCAATGCGAACACCAACGGCGCCAAGGGTGGGTTCGACGGCGCGCGGCTCGCCGTATCGCTGGGTGCGAACGATCAGCTTGAAACCGCCGCGCAATACCCCACCCTGGTGGTCGCCTGGCGTAACAACGCCCCGGTGCGGCTGTCGGATGTCGGTACCGTTGTCAGCAGTGTGGAGAACGACCGCGTCGGCGCCTGGTATTTCCATAATGGCGAGAAAATCCCCGCCGTGGTTCTGGACGTTCAGCGTCAGCCCGGTGCCAACATCGTGCAAACCGTGGAGCGCATCCGCTCCGCCCTGCCGGAATTGAAGCGCGCGATCCCCGCCGGAGTCGATATCTCCATCGCCGTGGATCGCACCAACACCATCCGCGCCTCGGTGCGGGACGTGCAGATCACGTTGATCATGGCCATCGTCCTCGTCGTCGCGGTGATCTTTGCCTTCCTCCGCTCGCCGCGCGCCACCTTCATTCCCGCCGTGGCGCTGCCGCTCTCGTTAATTGGCACGTTCGGCGTGATGCACGTGCTCGGCTACAGCCTGGACAACCTGTCGCTCATGGCGCTCACCGTCGCCACTGGCTTCGTCGTGGACGACGCGATCGTCATGATCGAAAACGTCGTACGCTATATCGAACAGGGTGTACCGCCGCTGGAAGCAGCATTTCGCGGCGCCGGCCAGATCGGCTTCACGATCGTCTCACTGACCGTCTCGCTCATCGCCGTGTTCATCCCGCTGCTGTTCATGACCGGCGTCGTGGGCCGCCTGTTCAGTGAGTTCGCGGTGACGCTATCCGTCTCGGTAATCGTCTCAGCCATCATATCCCTGACCCTTACCCCCATGATGTGCGGTCGCCTGCTCCGGCCTCTCGAGTTGCAACATCCTGGCCACCTGTCCCGCGTGTTGGAGAACGGCTTCAACGCCTTGCAGCGTGTCTATGGCGTCAGCCTGCGTTGGGCGCTGCGGCGGCAGGGCTTGGTCCTGCTTGTCGCGCTCGCCACGCTCGCCGGCACGATCGGCCTCTATATCATCGTGCCGAAGGGATTTTTGCCGCAGCAGGATACCGGAGTGATCCTGGGCGTGACCCAAGGCGCACAGGATATTTCCCTCACCCGCCTTGCTGATATGCAGAACCAGGCAGCAGAGATCGCGGCGCGCGACCCCGCCGTTGCCAATGTCGTTTCATTCGTCGGTGTCGGCACGATCAATCCCACGCCGAATGCGGGGCAACTCACGATGGCGCTGAAGCCGATCGGCCAGCGCAGTTCGGCGTCTAACCTGATCGACCGGATCAGCAATGCCATCACCCACATCCCCGGTCTCAGCGCCTGGTTCAAGCCCGTGCAGGACATCACGCTCGGCACGCGCGCGAGCCGCACGGCCTATCAATACACGCTCGTCGACACTGATCGCAGCGAGCTGAATGCCTGGGTTCCGCGTCTGGTGGACCAGTTGCGTACAGTGCCTGCGTTACGCAACGTCGACTCGGATCAGCAGAACCGGGGTGTGCAAATCGAGATCACCGTGGATCGCCTGGCCGCGGGACGGCTCGGGGTGACCATGCAGGCGATCGAGGACACACTCTACGACAGCTTCGGCCAGCGCCAGGTCTCGACCATTTACGGGCAGGCCAACCAGTACCCGCGTGGTCCTGGAATCAAACAAAGTCTGGCAGGGTGACCCCACCACATTGGAACTGCTGCGCGTGCAGGGCGCCAACGACGTCCAGGTGCCGCTGAACGAAATCGCGACGGTCAGGCGAACGATGGCGCCTCTCGTCGTGACCAACCAGCAGCAGTTTCCGTCATCCACCATCGGCTTCGATCTGGCGCCCGGCGCGTCGCTCGATCAAGCCATGGATCAAATCGCGCGTGCCGAACAGCAGATCGGCATGCCCGACACCATCAGCGGCAGCTATTCGGGCGACGCCGCCGAATTCCAGCACTCCCTGGCCGCAGCGCCTTGGCTCATCGTCGCCTCCATCGTGGTGATCTACATCGTGCTCGGCGTGCTGTACGAAAGCTGGATCCACCCGGTCACGATCCTGTCCACACTGCCCAGCGCCGGGATCGGAGCACTGCTGGCGCTGCTGATCTGCGGTGCTGACCTGTCGCTGGTGGCCCTGGTCGGGATCGTGCTGCTGATGGGGATCGTGAAGAAGAACGCGATCATGATGATCGACTTCGCCATTGAGGCCGAGCGTCGGGACCGCATGCCTCCCCCCGCCGCCATCGAAGCCGCCTGCCTGCTCCGCTTCCGCCCGATCATGATGACGACGATGGCCGCGCTGCTCGGCGCCGTGCCCCTGGTCGTCGAACGGGGCGCCGGGTCGGAACTGCGCTGGCCGCTCGGCATCACGATCATCGGCGGGCTGCTCCTCAGCCAGCTTCTGACGCTCTATACCACCCCGGTCATCTACCTGATGTTTGAGCGGCTGCGGGCGCGCATGAGCCAATCGCGGCGGGCTTCGTACGGATCAATCGGCTGAGGGTGTTGTGAATGGCGTTGCGCGCAAAAATTCGCCGCCGGCGAAGGACCAAGATCGTCGCGACACTCGGTCCGGCAAGCTCGTCGCCGGAGGTTCTGGCGCGCCTCTTTCAGGCCGGCGCCGATGTGTTTCGCCTCAACTTCAGCCACGGCTCGCATGAGGATCATGCCGCGCGTTTCGCGATGATCCGCGAACTGGAGGAGAAGTTCGATCGCCCCATCGGCATTCTGGCCGACGTACAGGGACCCAAACTGCGCGTCGGGCGCTTCGGCGGCGGACGCGTGCATCTGCAGACTGGGCAGACCTTTCGCCTCGATCTCAATCCAACGCCGGGCGACGCCAGTCGTGTGAACCTGCCGCACCCGGAAATCATTGCCGCTGCGTCCATCGGCACGACGCTATTGCTGGATGACGGCAAGCTGCGCCTGCGCGTGGTGCGCAAGCGCGACGACGCATTGGATACCGAGGTCGTGGTCGCAGGCCCGCTGTCCGATCGCAAGGGTGTCAATGTGCCGGATGTGGTGCTGCCGATCCCCGCCCTCACGCAGAAAGATCGCGCTGATCTGGAATTCGCGCTCCAGCATGGGGCCAACTACATCGGGCTCTCTTTCGTGCAGCGGCCAGAAGATGTGGCGGAGGCGCGCGCCTTAGCCGGTGGGCGAGCCTGGATCATGACCAAGATGGAAAAGCCGCAGGCCGTGGAGAATCTGGAGGAGATCCTCCTGCTCTCCGATGCGGTGATGGTAGCCCGCGGCGATCTGGGGGTAGAGCTTCCGCCGGAGGAGGTGCCGCTGATTCAGAAGCGCATCGTGCGGGAAGCACGAGCGCTCGGCAAACCAGTGGTCGTCGCCACCCAGATGCTCGAAAGCATGATCAGCGCACCGGCCCCGACGCGGGCTGAGGCCTCCGATGTCGCGACCGCAGTCTTCGATGGCGCTGACGCAGTGATGCTGTCAGCCGAAACGGCCGCCGGTCAGTATCCGTTCGAGGCGGTGAACATCATGGATCGCATCATCGCCCGCGTGGAGCAGGACCCGGGCTGGCGTGGAATGATTGAAGCGAGCCGGCCCGAGCCGGAGCATGCGGCAGCCGATGCGATCGCAGCCGCGGCCCGGCAGATCGGGCACACCCTGGGCGTCGCGGCGATCGTGGCGTTCACCGCATCCGGCAGTACCGCTGTACGCATCGCGCGCGAACGCCCTGAGGCGCCGATCATCGGGCTGACCCCGGATCTCCAGACGGCACGGCGCCTGGCCGTCACCTGGGGCGTTCACGCGATCGTTGCGCCAGACGCTCACTCAATGTCGGAGGCGGTGACGCGAGCGCTACGTGCTGCGCAGATCGAAGGCTTCGCCCAAAAAGGGGATGAGATCGTCGTGGCCGCCGGAATCCCGTTCGGGCATTCCGGCAGCACCAATACCCTGCGAGTCGCCAAGGCCTGACCGCCTTAAGGCGCCGGATGCCTGGGACCGCTTACTTCCGATCCTCGCCTATAGCCAGATGGCCGACGAGCAGGCCAACCGGCAGAGACAGCACACCCCAAAGAGCAATCAGGGTCAGCAACACGTGCCGCGGATCATGAACATTCTCCTGCAACAACACGGTTGTGGCGCCGAGCAAAAGGGTGATGCCTGGCAAGCTGATCGAGGCTAGAAGACGGCGCGTTCGCTGCATAACTCCCCGTTCCCATTGCGCAGGAGGGCAACTATTGACGTTATGGCGGCTAAGCCGCTCGTAGTTTCATGCCCGGTTGCGCACACTCACGTGTTAACCCGCTATTGGCAGATTATGCAAATGTGTCACAAATGTCAACTTTTGGTTAGGCTCGCCGCCGTTCGCAGCTGGCCACATGCGGCCAAAATGTCACGCCCACGGGGCGTCCGGACCGGCGAAGCGAAACCAGCGTCCATAATAATCGCGGCAAAGCGCCGAATGGTAGAAGCGGGACTGGTTTCATAGGCGCTGCCCGGCCAAGGATTGAATGGTATCAAATTGACCTTGGCAGGTATTCCGGAAATCAAGCGGATCAGCTCTTTTGCGTCCGCTATACTGTCATTAATCCCCTTCAGCATCACATATTCAAACGTGATCCGTCTTGCATTGGATGAACCCGGGTAGCGCCGGCAAGCAGCGATCAGCTCCTCGATCGGATACTTCCGGTTGAGCGGAACCAGCTCGTTCCGCAATTCGTTCGATACCGCATGAAGCGAAACGGCAAGATTAACACCCAGCTCGGCGCCTGCCCGGTCCATCATGGGTACGACTCCGGACGTCGAGAGAGTGATTCGCCGCCGGGACAGAGCGATCCCCTCATTGTCCATGACGATCATTACCGCTTTAGCAACATTAGCGTAATTGTACAGAGGTTCGCCCATCCCCATCAGCACAATGGTCGAAAGAAGACGGGGAGTCTCACCGTTTGATTCCGCGCGCGGCCGCGCCACCAACCCCGCGCGCGAACCAGTCGGCCTTTCGGCCGGCTGGTTCGACCCGATCGGCCAGTCGCGGTAGGCATCCCGCGCAGCCATGAATTGCCCGACAATTTCAGATGGACCCAGGTTGCGCGTCAGCCGCTGCGTGCCCGTGTGGCAGAACCGGCACGACAGCGTGCACCCGACCTGAGAGGACAGGCACAGCGCGCCACGCTCTTCCTCCGGATTCGGGATATACACCGTCTCCACCTGCTCGCCGTCGCGGAAGCGGAACAGGAACTTGCGAGTCTCATCGGCACTGGTCTGTTCCAGCGCGATCTCCGGCCGCCCGACGACGAAACGCTCCGCCAGCTTGTGCTGCAGCGGGCGCGCGATGTTCGACATCCGGGAGAAGTCTGTCTCTCCCCGGTGATAGATCCAGTGCCAAAGCTGCCGCGCGCGGAACGCCGGCTCGCCGATCTCTGCCACGACGTCGCGCAATTCCTCGCGCGACAAGCCGACCAGATCGCGCCGCCCGTCGGCAAGCAAAGCCGATGGCGGATCGAACAGCGCGGATTTGGCGAGAATGCGCTCCCGTTCTGCCTGGGTCAGTCCAAGGTCAGTGGCAGGCCTTGTTGATTGCATCATGCGCCGCCGTGAAGCCATCCAGGCTGAACGTCAACACGCCGCCCTTACCGGGCAGATGCGCGACGGCGGAGGAGGCGGGCAGCATGGCTGCCACCGTGGCCTTGCTGTCACGCGCAAAGGCGTCGTGGCCGGAGGTGTAGAAGTCGAGATTTGTCGAACCCGCCGAAACGGGAAGGGTGAAGTCTTTTGGGAAAGCCGGACCGCCGCTGACCGCGACTTCGTCGCGGCTGCCAGGCCGGTCGGTCACGGTCAGGATCGGGCCGTTGCCCGTCGCCGGATCATCACTGCCGGCTCGCGTGAAGGCATAACACACGGTCTGGCCGGACTGGACGTAGCTGGCAGCGATCCAGTGGCCGAAACGGCCGAGTTCCTTGGGGCTGGGCGCTGCCGGCGGGGCCTTGGCGGGAGCGGCAAACGCCGGGGCGGCGGCGACAAGAACCGCCAGCACGATCGGATAACGGGGCATGGCGCAGAGAGATACGAGCGGCGTGGCGTGCGAACAAGCCAGCCTGCGGTCATTCATTTTCCCCAGCGCAGCACGACCGGGTCGAGCCGGCGGGCAATCTCCAGCAAGCCGGCGCGGGCGGCCGGAGGCAGGGGCGGGAAGGGGGCCCGTGGCGCATCACAGGCGATCACGCCGCCTTCCTTCATCAGCGCCTTGCAGGCGAGCAGACCACATTGGCGGTTTTCGTAATTGATCAGCGGCAGCCAGCGATCATACGCGGCGACCGTCTGGTCGCGCCGTCCCGCGAAGTGATGGTCCATGATCTGACGAAAGCCGTCGGGGTATCCGCCGCTCGTCATCGTGCCGGTGGCGCCTGCGTCCAGATCCGCCATCAGCGTGATCCCCTCTTCGCCGTCCCACGGTCCCTCGATCGCTTCGCCGCCGAGCCGGATCACCTCCCGCAGCTTCGCCGCCGCCTGGGCGGATTCGATCTTGAAGTAGGACAGTTGCTCGATCTCGCGCGCCATACGGGCGAGGAACGGAGCGGTCAGCGCCGTCCCGCTGACCGGCGCGTCCTGCACCATGATGGGAATGCGGATGGCATCCGACACGGCGCGGTAGAAATCGAAAATCCCCTGCTCGGACGCGCGGATGGTTGCGCCGTGATAGGGCGGCATGATCATCACCATCGCGGCGCCAGCATCCTGCGCCTGGCGGCTGCGCTCGGCACAGACATGGCTGCTGTAATGCGTCGTGGTGACGATCACCGGCACGCGGCCGGCAACATGCTCCAGAATCGCGCGTGTCAGCGTTTCACGTTCTTCGTCCGACAGCGCGAACTGCTCGGAATAGTTGGCCAGGATCGCGAGGCCGTTCGAACCGGCATCGATCATGAAATCGACGGCGCGGCGCTGACCGGGCAAGTCCAACGCCCCGGTCTCGGTGAAGATGGTGGGCACCACCGGAAACACGCCCCGCCACCGGGCCTTCGAACCGCTCATGAACCGCATCCCGCGCTGCTTCAGCCGGAAATTCACGCGCAGTGATCCCGCTGTCTATGCACAGGGGCACGGTTTTAGACCGGGACCGGGACGCCCTTCTTCAGGATCACACACCCATACGGGCGGAGTTCGCCGGTCAACACGATTGCGAACGCCTTCTCCGCCCGCGCGTAAAACCGATGACGCTCGAGACCGCGGAGCGGAACGGGCCGTCCTTCCTGCGCATCGATGACCGCCTGGCACAGCCGTTGAACCTCCGGGATCGTGTCAGACTGTCCGACCACCTCCATGCGCAGCGCAGGGTCATCCACAAAGCTGTCGAGCGGCATAAGCATCAGGCACGCCTCCACCACGTCGGGGAGATCCGCGCCATCCAGCCGGACCAGGCGGCGCGCCAGCGACACCGCCGGAAAATGTGCATCGACGATGACGATCTCGTCGCCATGCCCCATCGCCGCGAGCGCGTGCAGCAACTCCGGGGTGTGAAGCCGGCTAAGACCCTTCAGCATGGCCAATGGCTACGCGACGTCGCCGGCCGGGGTCAAACCGGCCAGGGCAAGCACCTCGGCAGGAGAGCTTCCGGCCTCCCGCAGCGCGCGGACAGTCACGGACTGGTCCCGCTTGGCGAAACGCCGGCCCAACTCATCGGTTAGCAGCCGGTGATGGGCGTAGCGCGGCTCCGACCACCCCATCAGCGCCTGAAGGAGCCGCTGGAGGTCGGTCGAGGGCCGCAAATCCTCCCCGCGTGTGACCAGAGTGATCCCCTGCAGTGCATCGTCATGTGTCACGCACAAGTGGTAGCTGGCCGGACTGCCCTTTCGCGCCAGGATCGGGTCGCCGAAGCGTTCCGGCCGGCACACGACCGCGCCCACCCCATCCTCCTGATACGTCAGAGGACCAAGCATCTCAGCCAGCGCGCGGGCAAGATCGAGCCGCATGGCGTGCGGTTCTCCCGCGCGCAGCCTGGCCGTACGCTCGGCGGGCGGCCGCCGGCGGCAGATCCCGGGATAAAGCGGGCCGTCCGGGCCATGCGGGGCCGAGGCCGACGCCGAGGCCTCGCGGATAATGTCGGCCCGCGTGCAAAAGCAGGGATAGAGCAGCCCACGGGCGTCCAGGGCATCGAGCACGCCCCTGTATTCCGCGAAATGCTCGGACTGGACGCGCACCGGCCCGTCCCAGCTCAGGCCGAGCCAGCCCAGATCCTCCAGGATCGCGTCGGCGAATTCCGGCCCGCAGCGTGTCGGGTCGATATCCTCCAACCGCAGAAGAAACCGCCCAGACCCAGCGCGGGCGCGGCTGCGGGCGAACCCGGCAGCGAACACATGCCCCAGGTGCAGCAAGCCGGTGGGGCTTGGCGCAAAGCGGGTGATGATCGACATAGTCCCACAGAACGGTCCGCCGGCCTCCGCCGGCAAGAGGAGGTCAATGACGGAACTGAGCGGCCCGCGTTGGGGTCCCGCCTCCGGCGGCCAGGCCAACGGCCTTGTGGTGATCTGCCATGGGCTGGGCGCCGACGGGGCGGACCTGATCGGCTTGGCGCCCGCTTGGGGCGAGAGCCTGCCCCATATCGCCTTCTCCGCGCCCGACGCGCCGTTCACGCACGAATCCGGCTTCGGCCGGCAGTGGTGGAGCGTCGTGGACCGCACACCCTCGGTGATGGAGGCAGGTGTTCGCAGCGCATTCCCCTATCTGGACCGCTACATCGACGCGGAGCTCGCCCGCCTGAACCTGCCGGCGGACCGCTACGCCCTGGCCGCCTTCAGCCAGGGGGCGATGATGGTCCTGTTCGCCGGCTTCCGCCGCGCCGTCCCACCCCTCGCCGTCCTCGCCTATTCCGGCGCCCTGCTCGCGCCCCAGGCCCTTCTCGGCGAGATGCGGCACAAACCGCCGGTGCTGATCGTGCACGGCGAGCAGGACGATGTCGTCCTGCCGCAGCGGTCCCAGGAGGCCGAGGGGACGCTGCGGGACGCCGGTGTCGAGGTGGAATCGCACTATGTTCCCGGCTTGCCGCACGGCATCGACGATACCGGCGTCGCGCTCGGGGCGGCCTTCCTGGGGCGTGCCTTCGCGACAGAGGTATGACATTGATCACCGCCGGCTTGCCCACCTAAGGTGGCTCTGCAATACAGACGGCGTTTCGACCGAACGTGTGATGACGATTCGCAGCGTTTTCAGCACCCGGGCGTGGCACGCAAGCGCGCAAGAGGCGTGTTTTGCCTGACGGCGGCCAGCACTTTCCTGCGCTGGTGCTGAATGCGGATTTTCGTCCTCTGTCTTATTTCCCATTGTCGGTGTGGTCTTGGCAGGATGCCGTAAAAGCGGTGTTCCTGGATCGTGTATCCGTGCTGTCGGAATACGAGCATGAAGTACGCTCCCCATCCGTCACCATGCGCCTTCCGAGTGTGATCGCGCTCAAGGATTATATCCCCTCGGCACGGCGGCCGGCCTTCACGCGATTCAACGTGTTCCTGCGGGACGGGTTCTGCTGCCAATACTGCGGCTCGCGCTGGCCCACGCCTGACCTGACCTTCGATCACGTGGTGCCGCGCAGTCGCGGCGGGCGTACGACTTGGGAGAATGTCGTGACCGCGTGTGGCGTGTGCAATCTGCGCAAGGGCTCGCGCCTGCCGCGGGAGTGCACAATGTTTCCCCGCATCCATCCGCGGCAGCCCTCGACCTGGGAGCTGCAGGATAAGGGCCGCGCCTTTCCGCCGAACTACTTGCACCAGAGCTGGCGCGACTATCTTTACTGGGACAGCGAGTTGGAGAGCTAAGGTGTTTCGTTTGTTGCTGGTCGGAGCCTGCCTGCTTATCGCCGGATGCGCCGCCGCCGGCACATACTATGCGCCGCCAGTACCTCCGGGCTACGGAATTAACGATTACTATGGGTCACAGACCATAGCCGGCATGCCGTACAGCCCCGTGCCAACCGGATCAGCGGGCGGTAATTCCGTTCATTAGCAGGTTTGTTTACGTGATGTCTGTGCGGCCAACAGCACAGCAAGTATTTAACACGGAGATCTCCGTGTTAAATACTTGCCTCGCTACCCGCCGCTCCCTGCGCGGCACATCTCCCCCTCAAGCAGCCGGGCGGACTCGAACCGGCGCACCCGGCCGGCGACCCACGCGCCGGACGAGCGTCCAGACAAGCCCGGCCACACCCCGGGGCATCACGAACATGAATGCGATCAGGATCGCCCCGTAGGTCATCCCAGGTGCCGCCTTGGAGATGTCGTTCGCGATATTCGGCACGAACTCGATAAACGCGCCGCCGAAGATAGCGCCGATGATCGAGTTCGACCCCACCGACCACCAGCCCGACAAACAGAGTGATCGACAGTGGGAAGCTGAAACTATCAGGCGCAACGAACTGCACGGCGATGGTCGACAGCCCCCCGGCGATACCGGTGAACATCGCACTGACGGCGAAGGTCCGGGTTTTGACCGCTGCCAGGTTGATACCCATCGCCTCGGCCGCGGTCGCATGGTCTCGCACCGCCCGCATCGCGCGGCCCAATCGCCCGCGTGCCAGATTCCACCCAAGCAGGAACACCAGCGCGCCGACACCCAGCGTGAACAAATAGATCCACTGGTCAGACGAGATCGGCAACCCGAACGGCGCATCGGGCTTGTCGGTCGTCAGCCCCTGCACGCCTCCCGTGAGATCCTCGAGCGCATTCACCTTCAGGATTTGTGGCACCGCGACGGCCAGAGCGAACGTGGTCAGCGCCAGATAAAGCCCACCCAGCCTCAACGCGGGAAAACCGATGATGAACCCCAGCACGGCGGACGTTATCGCGGCGATCGGCAAGGTCGCCCAGTATGGCCAATTGTAATTGGCCATCAGAATCGCGGCGGTATAGCTGCCGATCGCGAAGAATGCGCCATGCCCTAGCGAGATCTGCCCGTTGATGCCGGTCAGGATCGTCAGCCCCAGAACGGCGCAGGCATAGGAAACCACCATCGTCAGTTGGAAGAGATGATACGGGCTGGCGATGAAGGTCAGCGCCACCAGGATGATCAGCACCACACCGATGCGGCCGACCTGCGCCGGGCTGACCGATCCGCCTTCCCGCATACTCATACCCGGCTCTGCACGGTGCGCCCCAGCAGCCCGGTGGGCTTCACCAGAAGCACGGCGACGATGATGATCAGCGCGACCGTCAGCTTGAGCTCCGTGCCCACCACATAAGCACCGAACAGGTTCTCCAGCACGCCGACGGTGAAGCCGCCGATCACCGCGCCCAAGGGATTGTCGATCCCGCCCAGCAACGCGCCGGCAAAGGCGTACAGCAGGATGCCGGTCATCATGTAGGGATCGAGAAACACGATCGGAGCCACCATCACGCCGGCAATGCCGCCGATCGCCGCCGCCAGCCCCCATCCCAGCGCCAGCATCCGGTTCACGCGCACGCCGCACAGCCGCGATGACGTCGGATTGAACGCCGCGGCGCGCATCGCGAGACCGAGACTGGTATGGCGGAAGAACAAATAGACGATTGCCAGCACCACCAGCGTCACCGCGGTCTCACCCAGTTCGTGCGGTGAGATGAAGCCGCCCAGTACCGCTTGCGACCCACCGAACGGCGATGGAAACGGCTTGATAATATAATCCCAGATCCAGCCGTCCATCGCATTGATCAGCAACAGCAGCCCGATGAACACGCCGACAGCGGACAGCGCCGGCGCATCCGACATGGGACGAACGAGGATCCGCTCCACCACCACCCCCATGATGAATGAGATCACGATGGTCGCGAAGAACGCGACCCAGTAGGGAAGGCCGGCGTTGATCAGCGTCAGGCAGATATAGGTCGACAGCGTCGCCATCTCGCCCTGGGCGAAATTCACGTGATGCGTGGACTGATAGATCATGACCAACGCCAGGGCGAGCGAGGCATAAATGCTGCCGTTCGCAAGGCCTGAAATAATCTGGTGCGCGAGACCGGTCATCAATCAATAACCCAAATAAGAGCGACGCACCTGCTCATTGGTGCGGATCTCACTGGCAGGGCCGCCCATCACAATGCGTCCGGTCTCCAGCAGATAGGCATGGTCGGCGATGTCGAGCGCCAGGCTGGCATTCTGCTCGACCACCAGGATGCTGACATTCTCCTCGTGGTTGATGCGGCGGAGGATGGCGAAAATGTCCCGCACGATCAGCGGCGCCAGTCCGAAGGACGGCTCGTCCAGCAGCAGCAACTGGGGATGCACCAGAAGGGCGCGGGCAATCGCGAGCATCTGCTGCTCCCCGCCCGACAGCGTGCCCGCCTGCTGGTGCAGCCGCTCCTGCAACCGGGGGAAGTAGCCGAAGATGCGCGTCCGGTCGCGCGCCACCCCTTCACGGGCCTTGCGGGTGTAAGCACCGAGCCGGAGGTTCTCGTCCACCGTCAGTTCGTGGAACGTACCGCGTCCATCCGGCACATGACCGACTCCCAGGCGCACGATCTCCTCCGCCGCCAGCCGGTCAATGCGCTGCTCGCCCAGCCGTACCTCGCCCCGGACGCGGATCAGTCCGCAGATCGCCCGCAGGGTCGTCGTCTTGCCCGCACCGTTCGCGCCGAGCAGAGCCGTAACGCCGCCCTGCCGCACTTCGAAGTCGATGCCATGCAGCACGCGCGTTTCGCCATAACCGGCGTGCAGGCCCCTGACCTCAAGCATGGGCGCTTCAAGCATGGGCGCCTCAAGCAACGCCGGCATGCTGCGCCTCGGTCTCGGTTTCCCCCAGATAGGCGCGGATCACCTCCGGCTCGGCGCGGACTTGATCGGGTGTGCCCTCCGCAATTTTCCGCCCGAATTCCAGCGCGACGACCTTTTCCGACACGCGCATCACCAAGCTCATGTGATGCTCGACCAGGAGCAGGCTCATCTCGAATGTGCGGTGCAGCCGCTGCAGCAAGACCCCGAGCTCATCGACCTCGGCATGGTTCAGCCCTCCGGCGGGCTCATCGAGCAGCAGCAGCTTGGGCCGGGTGATCAGCGCACGCGCCATTTCCACGCGCTTTTGCGTGGGGAAGGGCAGACTGCCGGCGTCAACATCGGCGACGTCTTCCAGGTCAAGCATGTGCAGCAGCTCAGCCAGCGCGCCGCGAGCCTGACGCTCCTCCTGCCGCACCACCGGCATACGCAGAGCGTTCTCCACGAACCCGCCGCGCCCCAGATGATGCGCCCCAACCAGGATATTGTCGGCCACACTCATGCCGCGGAACAGCGCCACGTTCTGAAACGTCCGCCCGATTCCCAGATGCGCCATGCGATGGCGTGGCACGCCCTTGAGCGTCTGCCCGTCGAACAGGATATGCCCCGCCGTGTAGCGATAGATACCGCTGATGCAGTTGAACAGCGTCGTCTTTCCGGAGCCGTTGGGGCCGATCAGGCCGCAGATCTGATTGCGACCGACATCGAAAGAAACCCCGGCAAGGGCAATCACACCGCCGAAGCGAATCTCCACGCCGCGGATGGACAGCAGCGGGTCTGGCGAAGCGCTCATACCATTCCGGGTATGGCCGCCGCATAGCGCGGCGGAGGCTGCCTGCTTCCCATGAGTCTCCCTGCCCTGCCGGCGCTCCGCGCCGCCTTGTTGTGCCACCACGGTGCGAAAGCGGCCCGCCGGTGTCAACTGCTATGAGGCGCCGGTGCTCTCTCCGGTTGAATGACGGATTTCGACCCAAAGCGGTCCCCCAAACGGTGAGCGATTGATTCCGGCGCTGGCCGAGGACGAACTGGCAGTTTTCGGGCAGAGAGCGCAAAAAAGCCCATATCCGGTCGCAGGGCGACAGACGGGTCAATCGCCGTGGCTCGCTACGCGGGTCCCTGGAGGCCCGCCGAAGCAGGCGACGCGCGCCCGAGAAACAAGGAAGCATGCACGATGGTAAAGCGCCGCAAAGAGGAAGAGATCGTCGGAGTGCTCGAGTTCGCAGGCAGGACCAGCGAGGATCCTGAAGTCATGAAATGGCTGGCCGACCACAAGGCGCGGAATGGTGGCAAGATCCGGGTGGGCCGGGGTAGCACCGGCGTCCGCGTGGCATTCAGCAAGGCAGCCGACATGGAATTGTGGCAAGCGTGGTCAGAGCAGGGGGGCAAGGGGAAGCGGTCACCGCGTTCCTGAGCCTCATTCAAACCGAAGAGGATACCGGCATTGACAAAGGAAGAATTGACCGGTTGGGCGCTGGCGAATGGCTGGCGGGTCATCGCGGGCCATCCCAGCCTGACAAAGCCGGGCGCGCCGAACGATCCTATCGTGCGGCTTGTGATGAAGGCGACGGTGGTCAACCTTGAGGTGCGCAAACCCGCCGGCAAATGGGAGAAAGTGGCTGGTGAGAGCTACGCTCACGTCGTGCAAGGCGCGGAAGACGAGCCGCCACATGGCCTTGGCTTCGAAAAAGTCCCAAGCATCACATTCCTGATGCAACAAAATCGTGACGCGATGGTGTTCGGACGGATGGGTGGCAGCTAGAGCAGATCGCGCTTGACTGGAGCCGCTTGCGGTTCCAGGAGCGCGTGAACCTCGCTCTGAAACAAAGATTAGAGCGCTTCGGCTGACGACAGTCAGCCTGAAACCGCTCTAGAATCAAGCGTCTCCCGCGCCTCTGCCGCCTGCGTCAGGCTGTCCTATGGCCTGCTCGTGCAGCCTCGATCTTAGCAATGTCGATCCGGCGCATGGTCATCATGGCTTCCATCGCCCGCTTTGCCGCGGCGCGATCCGGATCCCTCAGCGCGGCAATCAAGGCTCGCGGCACGATCTGCCACGAAAAGCCCCATCGATCCTTGCACCAGCTGCAGGCGCCTTCGCTGCCGCCATTTTCGACGATCGCATTCCAATAGCGGTCGGTTTCTGCCTGGTCGTCGGCCATCACCTGGAAGCTCACCGCCTCATTCGGCGTAAACGCGGGTCCACCATTCAGCCCTACAAAGGCTTGGCCGAGTACGGTGAACTCGACGGTCAGCTCGCTACCCTGTTCACCGCCCCGGTAATCGGATGGAGATTGAAGCACGTGTCCGACATGGCTGTCAGGAAAAGTGGCCGCGTAGAATTCCGCCGCTTTCCGCGCCTCGCCATGGTCGAACCACAGACAGGTGACAATCTTTCCGGCCATCAAATTTCCCTCACCACCCTTGACGGCATAGCTCGATACAAACGTACATGATGCATGTCGATAAAGGTCCCCTTCAAGATGAGGTCATTCGTGCGACAACTCCCTCTGCGTCCAAATCAAGGGAGCGATGCGCGCAGCGCGAGAGCCACACGTCGTGCCGATTTGACTCAACGGAGGCCCTGTGTCGGGCTCGGGGAACCGCCATTGGGGAATAGCGATGGCAATTGCTTCGTCGATCGGACCTCAAGTGCGCGTCGCCGTGCAGGGCGAGTTCGGAGGTCGAGAGCAACTCCGCGCCAGTTCGGTGGAGTTTCGGAAGGACGTCATCGAGGTTACGGACGGGATGTTTGTCGCAGTCGGCTACTCCGCGAGCAACGTGATCCTCATCCAGGGAAAGGACGGATCGATCATCGTCGATGCCTCGGCCAACCCGATTGATGCCGGCGCAATCGTTGAAGCTTTCGGCGCTCGGCTGCTGCGTCCCGTTCGCGCGATCATCTACACGCACAATCACCCTGATCACTCCGGCGGGGCCACGGTGTTCGCCGGCAGCGACAATCCCGAGATCTACAGCCATCAGACGCTCGTGGATTCCGCTCCCGAGTTCGGTCGCGGTCCCCGCGGCGGCGGCGATGTCTTCGGCACGCAACTGCCGGACGATCAGTTCATCAACGCTGGCATTCAGCTCGACTATGGCCGGGTCACGCCGCATACGCGCGAGGGCTTCCTTCCGCCGACAAAGACCTTCAGCGGCGAGGAAGAAACCATCGACGTTGCGGGCGTTCGGATGCAACTCATTCACACGCCGGGCGAATCACCGGAAAATGTCGCCGTCTGGATCCCCGAGAAAGGCGTCCTGCTTCCGGGCGACGACTTCTACAAATCATACCCCAACCTCTCGCCCCTCAGAGGCCTTCGCTTGCGTCCTCCCGAAAAATGGATCGCCAGCCTGGAAAAGATGATCAAGCTGAACGCCCATTATCTCGTGCAGGGACACATGCGTCCGATCCTCGGTGAGGATGCGGTTCGCGAGGCTCTCACAGCCTACCGGGATGGCATCCGGACAATCCTCGACCAGACACTCGCGGGCATCCGGCAAGGCAAGACTCCGGATGAATTGGCTCAGCAGGTGAAGCTACCGCCCGCGCTGGCACAGAGCCCGTATTTGCAGGAATACTACGGCAGCGTCGCGTGGACGGTTCGCGGCATCTACGCCGACTATGTTGGCTGGTTCGACGGCAACCCCACAAACATCTTCCCGCTACCGTCAGCGGACCGTGCAGCGAAGATGCTGGATATGGTCGGTGGCATCGACAACATGCTGGCCCGAGCCCGTAAGGCGATTGAAGCTGGAGAGTTTCAGTGGGCGGCCGAGCTGGCCGATTACGTCTTGGCTGTTGACGCAGGGAACACCGATGCCAAGCAACTCAAGGCTGCGGCGCTGACAGAACTCGCCGAGCGTCAAGTCAACGCGACGGCGCGAAACTACTATCTCACTTCGGCACTCTATCTGCTCAAGGACGGCCCGATACCGTAAAGGGCACTACGAGCGAAGACACCGATTGCATTCGACAACGGCCGTGAGCGGAAGCTCAAACGGATACGCGACCGCCCCGCTGTTTTCGCTGCGCCAGCCGGGGTAATAGGCCCCAGTCTCAAAAGGTTCCCGCGTGCCCGACTCCCCGATCCTACCCGTCATCCTGTCCGGAGGCTCAGGCACCCGCCTGTGGCCCGTCTCCCGCGCCAGCTTCCCCAAGCAGCTCTGGCCCCTCGTCACCGACCATTCCCTGCTCCAGGACACAGCCCTACGCGCCCCCGTGCCCGGCTTCGCGCCGCCGCTCATCATCTGCAATGAGGAGCACCGCTTTCTGATCGCCGAACAAATGCGCGCTGCCGGCATCATCGGCGCCCGCATCGTCCTGGAACCCGAGGGCCGCAACAGTGCGCCAGCCATCGCTGCGGCGGCGCTGATCGCGGCCCAAAACGATCCGGACCAGGTACTGTGGATGCTGGCGGCCGATCACTACATTGCCGACCCGGACGCGCTGCGGGCCTATCTCAAGACGGCGGTGGTCGCGGCGCGCGCCGGCCGCATCGTGACCTTCGGCATGCAACCCCGCGCGCCCGAAACCGGCTTCGGCTACATCGAGCGCGGCGATCCGCTCACTGATGCGCCGGGCGTGCACGAAGTCGCGTGCTTCGTCGAAAAGCCGGATGCCGTGATGGCCCAGCACTTCATGGAGTCCGGACGCTATCTCTGGAACTCCGGCATGTTCGTCTTCACTGCCGCCACCATGATCCGGGAAATGGAGGCGCACGCCCCCGCGGTACTGGTCGCGGCACGCGCTGCGGTCGAGGACGCCAAATCCGATCTGGATTTCATCCGCCTCGGTCCCGCCTTCCGCGACGCACCGGCCATCAGCCTCGACTATGCGGTGGCCGAGCGCACAGATCGCGCGGCCGTCGTCCCGGCCGATCTCGTCTGGTCCGACGTGGGAAGCTGGACGGCACTATGGGAGGTCGGCGTCAAGGACGAAGCCGGCAACGTCACCGTGGGCGATGTCGTCTTGGAGAACGCGCAGGATTGTTACGTGCGCAGCGACGGTATGCTGACGGCGGTCGTCGGCCTTTCGGACGCCGTAGTGGTGGTGACGGAGGACGCCGTGCTGGCGACGCAGCGCGGTAACGCGCAGGACGTGAAGAAGCTCGTGGATCGGCTGAAGCAAGCCGGTCGTCACGAAGCAGTCTCGCACAACCGCACCTACCGTCCCTGGGGGTTCTACGAATCGCTGATCCAGGGACATCGCTTCCAGGTGAAGCGCATTTGCGTAAATCCCGGTGGGAAGCTGTCGCTGCAAAAGCACTACCACCGCGCCGAGCACTGGGTCGTCGTGAACGGCACCGCGCTGGTCACGCGCGACGACAAAACCGTGCTGCTGCACGAAGACGAGAGCATTTATCTGCCGACGGGCTGTGTGCACCGGCTGGAGAACCCCGGCAAAATCCCGCTGTCACTGATTGAGGTACAGTCGGGCGCCTACCTGGGCGAGGACGACATCGTGCGGATCGAAGACACGTACGGACGGATCTGACCTTCAACACCGCGGCACACGCCCAGTTGGTAGGAAATCCAGCTCGCGGCGCCCCAGATTCGCGGCTCGGCCTGCAACCGGTCGCCGTGGAAAAGCGCAATCACCACAACCACCGCCGCCAGCACCCGTCCGAGCCGAAGCGCCGCCGGCCGCGGCCCGGCAAACCATGCAAAGCAGACAGCACCGGCAATTCCGACGCTTCCCCCCATCAGGACCTCCGGCAGGGTGTGGACACCGGCAATGAAGCGCAAAGCGCCGATCAGCACGGCGGCGGCGAGCGCCCCCAACGCCGCGCCGGCACAGCGATAACGGGGCAGCAGCAGCGCGGCGAAGCTGCCGGCGACCATTGCGGCGGCTGCGGTGTGGCCGCTTGGCGTGCGCAAATGCACCGGTCCGCAGGCGATGCCCAGCAGCTTCACCACCAGCATCGCGCCCAGCGTCACGACGGCGACCACAAGCCAGGCCGCCGCGCCGCGTCGCCAGCCTCCGATAAGAAGCATGATGCCGACCGCGAGAACGAGCGGAAGTACCACCGCCTGATCAGCGAAGTCGGTCAGAAACCGTAGCATTCGATTGTACCTACGCGCAGGGCAGGGGAGCGCACCACCCTTCAATGCAGGCCCGCGAACGAAAAGGCAACATTCTTGATGGTAATCTCACAGTCGCGTTAAATGCCTCTCGACCTCCTGTTCGTGCATCGGCCGGTCGCTCAGCGCCGCGTTTGCGCTGCGCGGTAACAGCAGAACCGTGAGAGACCGCACGCCCTGTGCGCCATGGATCAGCACGCCTTCGATGTCGGCGGTAGCGGATGGGCCCGTATGGAACGAACCATAGCGCGCCGTGTGGAATTCCGACCGACGATAGGCGTCCTGTATGCCGGCCACGATGTCGTTTGGATCGAGCAGGACGACGAGGTGTTGCGCCAAATAGGCAAGCGCATTCACGTGCAACTCGCCCTCAGTCAGCCACACAGAACCGGTTTCGGCGACGCCGAAGACCGAACGGACGACCGCGACGTCGATGTCGGCAAGGTCATACGGTTTTGCGACAGCCGCCAGATCGCGCCCGCCGTCGATCTCGGGCACGGCCGAGCATACGACCGCGGCGGTGGCCAGACGAGCCCGAAGCGGCGCGAGGGGATCACCTACTGGTCCTGTCTCCATGAGCCTTCCGCCCATCGCGACGAGGTTCGTCTTGAACGCCTGGATCCGGTCACTGTCCGCTTCGGGAACGGCGAAGCGAGGCACGGCCGGTAGATCATGCTCTCCGGTCGGTCGATTGGCCCGGATCGCAGCGAATATCCCGTCGCGCGCACTCATGCTCGCTCTCCATCTTTCTGGGCTGCCTCGACCTTCTCCGTCGCGCGATGTTCCTTCCACCATGAATGGAAGGTCTGCATCGGCGCCTCGGGCGTCTCCCGCCCGCGAGTCCAAGTGTTCACCGGATTGTAGATCAGGAATTTCGGCAGATGCCGCAGGGCCAAGTCCGCCGTGGTGATCGCCGCTCGATAAAGTGCAGGATGCGAAAGAACCTCGCCGGCCACCTTCATCATGGCAGCCTTCACGAGCGGGATCTCGTGGGCCTCGGACATCACCTTGCGCCAGGCGAAGATCTGTTCGTGAATGTTGATCTTGACCGGGCAGACGTTGCTGCAGGATCCGTTCAGCGAGGACGAGAACGGGAGCGCCGAATATTTCCGTCGATCGAAGGTTGGATCCAGAATGAGGCCGATTGGTCCGGAATAGGTTGCGCCGTAGCTCAGCCCTCCGCTTCGACGGTAAACCGGGCAGGTGTTCATGCAGGCGCCGCAGCGGATGCATTTGAGCGATGTCCAGAACTCTTCCATGCCAAGACGGGCAGTGCGGCCGTTGTCGACGAGCACGATGTGCATTTCGCTGCCGCACCGCGGCGCCCGGAAGTGCGAGGTGTACTGCGTCATCGGCGAGCCGAGCGCACTACGCGACAGGAGCCGCACAAACACCCCGAGATGCTCTATGCGGGGAATGAGCTTCTCGATGCCGATCGATGCGATATGCAGGGGTGGCACATTCGCGGACAGGTCCGCGTTGCCCTCGTTCGTGCAGACCACGAAACTACCGGTCTCGGCGACCGCGAAATTGGCGCCGGTCATACCGGCGTCGGCTCCCAGGATCAGGGGGCGGGTGGCCTGCCGCTGTTGTTCGGCAAGGTAGTGCACGTCGTCATTGTCCGGATCGGTCCCGAATGCCCGCGCAAACACCTCGGCGACATCGCCGCGCAGCTTGCGGACGGCCGGAACCACAACATGGCTCGGGTCTTCGTTGTCGAGCTGCTGGATGCGTTCGCCGAGATCGGTCTCGATCACCTCGATACCGACGCTGGCCATATAAGAGCGCATGCCGCACTCTTCGGTCAGCATCGATTTCGATTTGATGAGCGTCCTGGCGCCGTGGTCGCGCAGGATGCCGTGCACAATCCTGTTATGTTCAGCAGCGTCCGCCGCCCAATGGACGGTGACGCCGTTGGCAGTTGCGGCCGCTTCGAATTGTTCGAGATATCGATCGAGATGGGCAAGCGTGTGCTGCTTGATCTGCGAGGCGAGCTCGCGCAGCTCCTCCCATTCCTCGACGCCGTGCATGACGCGGTCGCGCTTCTTGCGCAGATCCCACAGGCGCTCGTCGTGCATCTTCTCATGTTCGGTGGCGGCGATGAAGCGGGTGGCGGCCTCGGCCTGGTCGATCGGGCGCGATCCGTGAATGCGCGCGCCGCGCGGCTGCGGCTCCCGGATCTTGGGCAGCATGGGTCGCGAGGCTCCTTCCGCATGGTCGAGCGGCTGCCCATCCTGTCCGACAGCGCCCTCGCGATGGTTGGTCAGGAGATCGGGGTGGATCATGCCCTGCCCAGAGGCGGCGTTCGCGCCGGTGCAATGTTGGCTTCCCGGGTCATGCAGCGGCTCCATTGAGAATGCGAGCGATATGGATGAATTTGATCGGCACGCCGATCCGCTCGGCACAGCCCTTCTGGTGCATCATGCAGGAGGAGTCGGCCGAGACGATGTATTCGGCGCCCGCCTGGGAATGGTCGGTGACCTTGTCGTAGCCCATCTTGGCCGACACGGAGGGTTCGAAGACGCAGAAGGTGCCGCCGAAGCCGCAACACTCGTCGGGCCGGGCCGGCTCGACGAATTCGATGCCCCTGACCTTCGCCAGCAGATCGCGCGGCTTCGAGAAGAAAGGCGCGTGCAGTTCGGATGAGCTCGCGAGCCCGATGCCACGCAATGAATTGCAATTATAATGGATACCCACTTTGTGCGGGAATTCCGCCCACGGAAAATCTTCGACCTTGAGGATGTCGTGCAGGAATTCGGTAAGCTCAAACGTGCGCTCGCGCACCGCTTTCACCTCCTCTGTCTGCTCGATCGCGGTCAAGTGAGCCCTGACCTGATGGACGCAGCTCCCCGAAGGAGCCACCACATGATCGTAGCCCGAGAAGTTTTTCACGAAGAGGGCCTCGGTTGCGGCCGCCTCTGCGTGACAGCCCGTGTTCGTCATCGGCTGCCCGCAGCAGGTCTGGTCGAAGGGATAGTCGACCTCGCACCCGAACCGTTCCAGCAGCTCGAGTGTGGCGATGCCGATCTCAGGCTCAAACGCATCCATGTAGCAAGGAATGAAGAGGCCAATACGCATGACCATTCTCCGTTAGTGATATTCAGAGCCGAGCCGCACCTTGCCGCGGAACACGAAATAGACCGCGACCTAATAGCTGACATTTCCCAGATGCGCATCCCACGCGGGCTCTCTCCCGCCGCCAGCCGAACTCACCTCGGCCATCTGGAAGGTGATCGAGCGTCCGTGTCGGAAGATCCTGGCGCCGATCTTCACCAGCCGGTCGCGCAGCGTTGTCTGGACCAGTGGCTGACCTCCCCGGGTAGCGCCACAACACGCTAAAAATCATACAATTTGGCCAAAACATACAAGAAAACCGATGTCACCTGGGAAATGCGGGTTGAACCAGGGAAGAGTGGCCCGAAACGAAAGGGGTCGTAAATATGACGAACTTCGAAATCGGGACACACAGATCGAACTCCGTCGACATGCACGCGCGGCGCATGAGGAGGACGTCGCCATCTTCGAGGCCGCTGTCCAGGAAGCCTGACGCGGTCTTTCCGATCGGATGGATTTTCGTCTACAACGGTCGAGTTCCGTTCCAATGGATGACACCTCAACCGATTAGGAATTCCAGATGAACAAGGCCATTCTAATTACTGGGGCTGGTTCCGGCTTCGGCGAAGGCACGGCGATCGGGCTTGCCAAACAAGGTCACAACGTGATTGCAGCGGCTCAATCCTGGCCGCAGGTCAGCGCGCTGCGCCACAAGGCCGAATCTTTGAACATATCCGGACTACGAGTCGAAAAGCTTGACTTGCTCGATCACCACGATGTCGGCCGTGCTGTACGGTGGGATTTCGACGTACTGGTCAACAACGCCGGCATCGGCGAAGGAGGGCCAATCAGCGAGATTCCCATGGATCTGGTTCGGCAAAACTTTGAGGTGAATGTCTTTGCGCCACTGGATTTAACGCAGCGCGTGGTAAAACGCTGGGTTCGCTCGAAAACACAGGGCAAAGTCGTTTCTTGTCCTCGATACTCGGCGTGGTAAGCCCGCCGATGGTCGGCGCCTATTCGGCCACAAAGCACGCCGTGCAAGCGATCGCAGAAGCGATGCAAGACGAACTGCGCCCTTTCGGCATTCAGGTACAGACGATCAATCCAGGGCCATTCCTGACCGGCTTCAACGAGACCATGGTCGAAGCGGCGTATCGGTGGCTCGACGACGAAGTAACGTTCACGCCGCGCGCAATGATGAAAGAAAATGGACGGACTCCTGGCCAAGCCGGAAGGACGGCTGAACCCGGACGATATGATCGCGAAAATGATCGAGCTCATTCCTGATCGGAAAGGGTCGGAACATTTTTCCGGAAGCTTCGCAGGACTGGTTCCGGCAATACGAAAAGGCAATGCTCGAACGAACGATTTGAGGCGTGGTCGGCCGAACCCGGACCTGCAAAGTCTCTCGACAGCCGAATCACTCGAGTGGGGTTTGCTAAAGCCGTAGCCGTGTCGAACGTCACCCCTGAGGCTCGGTGTTGCAAAGGGCAGCCGCGGCAGGTCGAGCCCATTATAGAAAGCGTAGGGCCCTACGGCGACATGGTGCACGGTCGCTAACCTGCGGCCGGCCGTCGCTGTTTTTCCGACATCGCGGTTGTTGTGATGGGCTAGAGCGAGGTCGCGCGAGGCCGGACACGTCAGAGCGCGTGAATCTCGCTCTGAGTCAGAGGAGTGGCGCGTTTCAGGATGGCACAGTCATCCTGAAACCGCTCTAGTTTAGCGGAAGACGGAGAGGGAGCTTAGCGGATGCCCGTTATGGTGGGCCAGTTCGGCCCAATGCTGCCACTGTCGATCGGCGGCTTTTTGCTGCTCGTCGCAGCACTCGACGCCAAGCGTGATCGGCGCCGACCGCTGTGGTTGCGCCTGCTTCTTCGTGTTGCCGTGTTTGCAGCCCTGACCTGGCTGTTGGAGCTTGCTCTCGGATCACCGGTCGGACCGCAGTTTCACTCAACCTTCCCCGGCGTGCGGTTTTTGGGGCAGATCGTCTTGATCGGCTGGTGGATGCTTGGCGCGCGCGTCGCGGTCGGCCTTATCAGGCTGGTTGTGGTGCTGGAAAACCGCCCACGCGAAACGCAGATCATTTCGGATCTGCTGGCCGCTGCCGTCTACATCGCGACTGCGTTGGCCGTCGTCAATTTTGTCTTCGCGGTACCGATCGGTGGCCTTGTCGCAACCTCGGGCGTTGTCGCGATCGTGCTCGGTCTGGCGTTGCAGAGCACCCTGTCGGACGTGTTTTCCGGCATAGCGATCGGGCTGGAGCATGCTTACAGGCCCGGCGATCTGCTTTGGGTCGAAGGTGGTGTCGAGGGTCAGGTCCTGCAGATCGATTGGCGCTCCACGCAGATCGCCACAGCTCATAACACCATCGCCATTGTGCCGAACAGCATCATGGCCAAGTCTCGCCTTGAGAATAGAAGCGAGCCGACCCCGATACGCAGCGTTACTGTCAGCGTCACGACCGGGGCCGGTATTGATCCTCGGCGCCCACTGTCACTGCTGGACGCTGCCGTCAAAGCGTGCCGGCTACCCTTGTCGCAACCCGCGCCGTCGATTCAATGCGTCGGTCTGCAGGGAGATGGCATTGTCTATGAAATCTACTTTTCTGTGCGCAACACCACCGACATTGCACCGGCGCGTACTGAGATGCTTTCACACGTACACCAGTACTTGCGATATGGAGGAGTTGCGCTCGGCGTACCTGGCGTTGCCACACCGCCGACGGTTCCAGTGCCAACTATGACTGAACTGCTGCGGCAGTCGGATATGTTTGGCGGACTCGCGTCTGATGAGCAGGAGCTATTTGTGGGCCACTTTACTGCCTGCTCTTTCGAGGTTGGTGATATGTTGCTCAAGGAAGGACAGGAGCCAGAGGCATTGTTCCTGCTGGCGTCCGGAACGGCCGAGGTGACCACTGGTACGGGTGCCGGAAAGCGGATGCTGTCGTTTGTTACCCCTGGTGATAGCGTTGGTATGGTTGCTCTTATTATGGGTGGCCCATCGCGCGTTACCGCGACGGCGCTCACTGCACTGGAGGCGTATCGGCTGAACAAGGCCGACCTGGCGGAGTTACTTCGCTCGCACCCGGCGCTCGCTTCCAATCTGGAGGTGCTGGCCCGCCGCGGGCTGGCGTGGTTACAATGCGAAGCATCCGCTCATATGGATTCGCAGATCGAGCAGCCCGAGATGTTTCTGTCGCGCGTCAAGCAGTTCCTTCATCGGCTCTCGGCGTAGCGTCAGCATCGTAATCTCACGCTGTAGAAGCGACCCCATCGATATGCGCGCGGCGCGCATCGAAGTCGCCGGCGATCCGTTCATCGGACGCGCCGAGATCGGCGGCATCCCCGCCAGCCACATGAATAATTCCCATCGCGGCGCATGCACGCCGGACGCGCGGAGTCCACAGCCCGATCGCTTGAATTGTGGGGAGCAGCCGCGCGAACAACCCATCGCGCAGCACGCGCGCCTGCGGATTGTCGCGCAGAAACGCCAGACACTCGGCGACCGGGAGAGCAAGGCTTTTCCAGAGTTCCGCGGAATCGAAGCGCGCCCGCATCAACGCGCAGGCTTCGATGACAAACTCCTCCCGTTCCGCACGCTCGGCTTCCGACAAATGCGGATAGCATTCACGCAGCGCCAATGATCCGAACGCGACGTGCCGCGCCTCGTCTTCCATAACATAAGCGTTGACCGAGGCTGCGAGCGGGTTCTGCGCGGAGTCCCGGATGCGCGCGAACGACGCCAGGGCAAGCCCCTCGATCACCACCTGCATGCCCAGGTACGTGATGTCCCATCGTGCGTCGCGCAGGATCTGATCGAGCAGGGTCTGCATCGCGCCGCTCATCGGCGAAACCGATCCGAACTTGGCAATCAGGCGCCGATAGATCTCAACGTGGCGCGCCTCGTCAGCGACCTGCGTCGCCGCGAACAGCTTGGCATCCAGCCCGGGCACCTGCTGCACCGTCTTTGCCGCACAGATCATCGCCCCCTGCTCGCCGTGCAGGAATTGCGAGGTGGTCCAGAGTTGATACTGCCGAACCACGTCGACCTGCGCGGCTCGCGACAGACGCGCATACAGCGGCGACAGCGTCAGCGGCATCGACTCCGGCGGCAGCTGGAAGGGGTTTTCGAAATCGATTTCCTGCGCCCAGTCGATGCGCGTATCCGCATTCCACTGCATCGACTTGCCGCGGTCATACAGATCGAGCAGGCGGCTGTGTTCCGGCGCGAACGACCAATCGAAGGCGGCAGCGAATTCCTGAGGAACGTCCCAGCGACAACCCTCGCTCATGCCGGTTCTGCGATGCACAAGCGCAGCCCCTCCGGCACAAGTGCCTCCGCCCAGGCGTAGATCTCGTCCATATTGACGATGGTCGCCGCGTCGTAACGCACGCCGCCGAGCCGGGCGATGCGCGGACGCTCCAGCCCAAGCTGACCCAAGTGGCCAGGAAAATCGGCCGTCAAATCTTCGAAACACCAGCGTTCCACCCGGTCGAAGCGGGAGAAGTCGGCCGTCGCGAAATGCTGCTCCATCATCAGCACCAGATGCGCAGCAAACAGGAACTCATGGCGGGCCACCCGGAACGGACTGATGGCAGCCGGCCCGGCGGCATGGAAACGGCCGGCTCGCAGAGAAACGAGGTGGCTCGTGATCTGCCGCAGGTGATCCCGGCGCGTGAGCAGAACCAGGGTCGTGCGATCGGGGTGGCGGAGATGGTCAACAAAGTGGAACGTTTCGCCTTTGGCCACAATGTAATCAAAGCGATCTCCGGCGTACGCCTGCGCCAACAGCCCGGCCGGGCTAAAGTCCCAGATCGGGCAGACGGCGCTGTCCACCGACAAAGTGTCAACCAGCGACTGAAACAGCGATGTGCTGGCAGTGCGCCCGGCACTGGCGATGGCGAGCTGGCGGATCATCGTTGCAGGAAATAGGCCCAATATTCCTCGGTGTCATTTTTCAGAATGCTCTTGTGGCTCACAAATGATTCTAGTAAATTGCCGTTCATCTATTTCACACAGGGACGGCAGTTATGATGGACATCAATCGGAGCGGCGCAATCGCTGTCGCGCTGGGCGCCGTGGCAATCAGCGCTGCCCCTGCCTCCGCCGGTGTCGTCGTCACTCCGGTCGACCTCGAGCTTTCGACGCTCACGACCCCTTTTCAGTTCGGGGCAGACCAGTTTTCGGTGTCCCCCAGCGGCCCTCTCGGATTGTACACTCTCTCCTCTGTTTCGCCGAGCCTCATTGCGTCGCACTTGGTCGGCCCGTTGTCCGCGGCCACCAAATTCACCTCGGGGACGACGATCTCCGCCAGCACTTTCGCCAGTTCGGGCACGAAGGGGATCATGTCTTCACCCAATACCCCCAACCCGTTCTTCGCCGCGCTGGATCTCGTCAGCGGCACCGATAATTTTTACGGCTGGGCGCTGTTCAACGACACCGCGGGTGGCGGCCTGTTTTTTGATGCGTATGCGTTTGAGACCACGGCAAACACCCCGCTCACCACCGTACCGGCGCCGACCGGCCTGAGCCTGCTCGCCCTTGGCGCCGCCGGGGCGCTCATGGTGCGTCGGCGCAAGCGCGTCCTGAACTGAGGCGCGCGCCGCTCAGCGCAATCCCTGCGACACAAGCGCCTCCGCATCGCGGCCGACTGACGACACCGGACACACTAACCGCAACCGTCGCGAGCAAATTCTCTTGCTGTATCCTAACGGCATTGGTAAACGGCCGTTCATATCTTTCGGGAACGAGTCATGGCGGATGCGAACTTGACCGGTGCCGTAGCACTCGCACTTGGGGCGGTGGCGATCTCCGCGGTTCCTGCGGCCGCGGGCGTCGTCGTTACGCCGGTCGACCTCCAGCTTTCCACGCTCCCAAGCGGCACCCCGTATCTGTTCGCGGCCGATCAGTTCGGCGTATTCAACGGCGGCGGCGGATTGTACGCCCTGGCCGCGATGAGTCCGGACCTCGTTTTGGCATCGACCACCTCACCGCCCTTTGTGACCAAACTGAAGTCCGGGACGACGATCTCAGCCACCACCTTCTCAGGCGTGACAACCAAGGCCGGCCTGATACCTTCTCCCGGTTCCGTCACCCCGTTCTTCGCCGCGCTGGACATCGTCTCCGGTACCGACAATTTCTTCGGCTGGGCCCTGTTCAACGACACCGCAGACGGCGGCCTGTTCTTCGATGCGTATGCGTTCGAAACGACCGCAAACACCCCACTCACCACCCCGTCCGTGCCGGAGCCGGCAGGCCTGAGCCTGCTCGCCCTCGGCGCCGCCGGGGCGCTCGTGGTGCGCCGGCGCAAGCGCGTCCTGAACTAACGCACCCCGCGCCGCTTACCGCAGCTTCAGCGTGAACTGAAGCTCGACCCGCACCGTCTCGGCCCGGGCCCGCTCCGCCAGCCGCATCGTGTCGTGTAGCCGGTCGCTGGCAAAGAAGCGAAACCGCAGCGCGCCCGCCTCCTTCGCATTCCGCGTCGCCTCCTCCAGCATCAGCGCATTCGCCCAGCTGCCGCGCAGCACCGGATCCACCGCGCGCACCTCGATCACGGGCACCCCGCCATTCCACACATAGATCAGGACCCCCCGCACAACGCCGCCGTCCAGCAGCACGACCGAGTTCTCCAGATCGTACGGATTAGGACCATCCGGACGCAGCCGCGCCAGAACCAAAGCATGCGACGTCGGGATCGAGCGGCAGACCAGCGCCGCCACCTCCCGCTGATCCGCATCCCTGAGCCGCACGATCCGCGCCGACGCCGGAATGCGCTTGTGACGCTCCAGCCGCTCCCGGAGCGCCAGCACGTCGGCATAGAACGGCAGCCCATCCACCTCGAAATGCACAATGCGGTCGCTCGGCTCGAACCCGCAGCGGCGCATGAACGCGGCAGCCTGAGACCCGGCGGGAACCGGCCGCAATGGACACAACGCCCCGGCCCGGCCCCGCGCGCGCTGCGTCGCCGCCCGCACCAGCGCCCGCCCGACGCCACGCCCGCGCCACGCCGGCACGACATGGACCTGCACCGGCACGCTGCCGTCGGCCCCAGCCTCCGTGCCCAGCGCCGCCGCACCGATCACCCGCAGCGGCTCCGGCAGCCGAGCAACCAGCAGATCCGGCGCGCCCGCCGGCCCGAACATCTCCGGCAGCAGAATACGCCCCGCACGCGCCTCGTTATCCCGTGCCGGACCGATCACCATCCGTGATAGATCGCCCGCGGAGACAACGTCGGATTCCATGCCCACACTCTCTACCAGAAACCCGCCCCGCACGCTGATCGTCGGATGGCGCTCCGTCGACTGGCCGATCGTCCATCCTCTGCTGGACGCCGGCCACCTGCCGCATCTGCGCGCGCTGGTCGAACGCGGCATCAGCGCCCCGCTGGCCAGCCCGCGTCCCCTGGCGCGGGAGGCGCTCTGGGCCACCCTCGCCACCGGACACTTGGCCGACCGCCACGGCCTGCTCGGCCCGGCCGAGATCCGGCCCGACCGAGGCGGCGTGCAGCCCACCGGGCGCCGCTCCTGGCGCGTGCCCGCCTTCTGGGAGGTTCTGGAACCCGAAAGCATCCGCACCGCCTGCATCAACTGGCCGGCCACCGCCCCCGCCGCCGACTGGCCCGGCCTGCATATTGACGAACGGTTCGCGCCCGCAACCGGAGACTCCTTCGAAGCCTGGACCCTTCCCTCCGGCTCCGTCTCACCCGACCGCCTGTCCGACCCGCTGCTCGACCTGCGCATCCATCCCGCCGATCCGATCCAGGCCGAAATCGCCGCCTTAGTCCCCCGCTGGAAAGAACTGGCGGAGCGCAAGGACGCGCGCCTGGCGCGGCTCGCCTCGATGCTCGCCGCCACGATCACCGCGCACGCCGCGGCCACCCACGTCGCCGAACGCGAGCTGTGGGACGTGCTGTGTGTGGTCTACGACCTGGCGTATGCGGCGGCCGTCGCCTTCGGCCCGGCGGACGCCGAACACTTCGGCGACGTGCCAACCCAGGCCCTCCTCTTCCAGGACATGATGCTCGGTCGCCTGATCGAACTAGCCGGCCCGGACACCACCGTCGTAGTCGCCTCCCCGAACGGCATCTCGCGCGGCCCCGACGGCGCCCTCCGCGGCCACCCCCGTGGCCTGCTCGTCGCGGCGGGCCCCGGCATCGCGGCCGATGCGATGCTGCCAGGCGTCGCCGCCGCCGATCTCGCCCCGACAATCCTGGCGCGCTACGGCCTGTCGCTGCCGACCGACGGCCGGCTGATTGAGGCGCTGGCGCCGCATGCCGCTACACGGGCCGTGACGATCGACGCCCCACAAGCGACCGACATCCCACCGGACCCCGCCGAAGCGCTCCTGGCGGAGGGCTACACCGACCCGGTCACGCCGGAGCAGGCGAGCGCGATGGCGCAGGCCGCGGCGACGCGGCTGCTGCACTGGGCCGCTGCCCGGGTCGAACGCGGTCACTATGCCGAAGCAGCCACCGCGCTCGAAACCGCCCTGCGGCTCCGTCCCGCCATGCCGGAGGCACTCCGCGCCCTCGCGCGCTGCCGCGCCCTGCTAGGCGACTACGCCGGGTGTCGCCCGCTGGGCGAGCAACTGCTCGCGGCCGATCCGGAATCCCCTTGGGGGCATCTCATGGTCGGCACCGCCTACGCGCTCGACGGATCCAACGCCGCCATGGCCGAGCCATACCTCGCCAGCGCACGGGAACTCGGAGCGGAGGATCCGGCCGTGCTCTCCCGCCTGGGCGGGCTGGCGATGCTGCGGCAACGCCCGGCCGACGCCGAATTGCTGTTTCGCCAGGCCTTGGCGATCGATCCCGGTCGCGCCGACGCGCTGTTCGGACTGGGCCTGGCGCGGGAGGCCGAGGGCGATGCGGCGGGTGCGGAACAGGCCATCCGCCGCGCCGTCCAGGCGCAGTACCACCTACCCCTGGCGCACCAGAGACTGGGCGTGTTGCTGATGGCGCAGGGCCGCTGGCGCGAAGCCGCCCAGGAATTGCGGACCGCCCACGGCCAACATCCGTCCCTGCCGGAGATCGACGCACAGTTGCAGCGTGCCCAGGGGCACGCGGCGGCTGAGTTGCTACGTCACGCCACGCTCGGCAGACCTCATCAGCCTCCTCGCCAATAGCAGGCTGCCCCCTTGATCCTTCCGGTGAGCTATATTTCTGCCCGATATTTCACCGAACACCGCGGCGCCATGACGGTTATGCCGCGCCGTAACCAAAACATCCGCTTGATAACGTCATGGCCAAGCAGATGATGAAGCACAGCGATACCGGCATGCCCGAAGAGATAAGCCCACATGAGGTTCGCGATGAGTTTGTGCAGCTTCATCGCATCGTGCGCGACGATCGATCCATTCGTCAGGAAAAACACCGTTCCCGTCGCCGCCATGGCGGTCAGTGTCACGAGCCCGAGACCGTGCACCGCACTTGCAAAAGCGCCGTCTGATTCGACGAAAGGGTCCGCCCGAAGAATGCCGCGGAACTGCACAACCGCATCGCGGAAGACCGCGCGAATCGACGATGGGCAGAGCCACGGAAACAGCCGGTCGATCTTGGTTTCTCCGTGCCGGATCAAAGCCCACAGCCAGAAAACGAGAACGAACACGAGGCTCGCCATGCCCACATATTCATGCAGGGCGAACAAAGCCGGTGGCGGATCGCCCGGAAGCGGATGATGCATCAACTGGCTGCTCAGCAACTGATTGATGACAGAGAGGAGCAGCAAAACATGAAGGATTCTCGTGGCATGAGAGCGCCTCGCGCTTCCATGTCCCTCCACGCCCCAATAGAGCGCCGTTCGGCTTAGAGACGCGCGACGCAAGATCTGCTTTGGCGTGATAAAGCCCACGATCGGCCTCAATTTTTGTAAACCGCATGGCAGGAACTGCAATCGCTCATCAGGCGCTGCATATGCGGTCGGAATGCCGCCAGACTCGTGCTCGCCGCACCGGCTGCCTCGGCATCCTGCGCAAAACGCTCAAACCGCGCCGCGAAGTCGTGGGCCTGAGCTGACTTGCTCGTGACATGCGCGGAAACCGTGCGCGCATCTGCGATGTAAAGCCGGACGGCTGCCGTCACCGTCGCCGGATCATAGGGCTGTCTGCCCGCCAGCATCGCATCGATCAGCCGCCGGGAGTGGTCCCACCTCTGCATGATTGGCCGGAGAGCGACGTTGGCCGCCGCCAAGCTTGGCGTGAGAAGGACGAGGGCCACAAGCGCAGCCCCCGCCGGAGAATTCTTCATGGTGGCCTATTCCCAAGCTGTTGCGCGCGCTGCTTAGGCCGCTGTGGCTTACGGATACCTGACAAGCCGCCGGTCCCGGCTCGGCGGCAGAGGGGCAGCCTTGAGATGATCGAAGGTTCAGGATCAATTCCCGGCCGCGGTGAGGGGCCTCGGCGAGCATGCGCATCCTGGCGATCGAAGATGAGCATGAATTGGCTGCCCTTCTGCGTAAGGCGCTCGAACGCAGTGGCTTCGCTGTCGACCTGGCTTACCGCCTTGAGGAAGCAAGGGATTTTCTCGCCGTGGCCACCTATGACGCCGCGATTCTCGACCTCGGGCTGCCTGACGGTGACGGTCTCAGTCTGCTCCGTGAAAGCCGTAAAGCCGGCTCCGGCTTGCCGATACTGATCCTTACCGCACGCGACGGGCCCGATGACCGGGTGCTGGGCCTCGATGCCGGAGCCGACGATTATCTCGTCAAACCGTTTCACATGCCGGAACTCGTGGCCCGCATCCGTGCGCTGCTGCGGCGCCCGAACGCGGCGCTCGGTGTCGTCCTTGGTCTCGGCAATGTCAGCCTCGATACCGTCGGCCGGCAGGTACGCGTTGCCGGCAATGAGATCGCCGTGACACCACGAGAAACGTCGCTGCTTGAAATCCTGCTCCGCCAGCAAGGCGCGGTGGTGATTCGCGAGATCTTGGAACAGCGGCTTTACAGCTTCGACCGCGAGCTCGGATCCAATGCGATCGAAGTGCTGGTGCACCGGCTGCGGCGGCGGCTGCAGGAGGCCGACGCCAATACCGTCATCCACACCGTGCGTGGCGTCGGCTATCTCCTGGCCGAGGTATCGTGACCCGAAATAGCACCCGGTCCCGGTACTGGTCCCTCACCACTCGCCTTGCGTGGCGACTCGCCGCGGTTCTGATCTGCGCCATCCTTCTTGCGGCCGCCGCCGTCGCATGGCGCAGCTACGCCGCGTTGCACGATCTCGACGATGCCGGACTCCAGGCGCAGGCCGATTTCGTCATTCGCCACCTGCCGCCAGCCGGCGCTGATGCCGATGCGGCCATTGCCGTGCCACAGCCGGTCATCGACCGCTTCCGAGCCTCCGATGGCGATACGGTATTCCTTGTCTTTGGTCCGGCCGGCCGGCTCATCGCAACGTCCAACTCCTCGCAAGCCGCCCGCTTCCTTCCGCTCATGCCGAATCCGCTGCCCAGCGGCATGTTCCGCCTGCCCGCGATGCCAGACCACGCGGACGGCATGATCGGCCTGGGTCGTCGGGCACAAGGACGGCTCATCCTCGTCGTTCAGGGCAGAGACCAGACCGAGGCGGTGGTTGATTCCCTTACCGCGCACTTCCTTAGCGCCGCCGTGTGGCTGCTGCTGCCGATCGGGCTCCTGATGCTTGCCGTCAGCATCCTGACCATCCGAAGCGGCCTTCGCCCTTTGACGCGCGCCTCCGCCGCGGCCGCTGCCATTCGCCCTGCCGAACCCGGGCGTCGCTTGCCTGCCGCAGATTTGCCGATCGAGATCATTCCCCTGGTCGATGCCGTGAACCAGGCACTGGCACGGCTTGAACGAACGATCGCCGTGCAACGGAGCTTCATGGCTCAGGCCGCCCACGGTCTGCGCACGCCGCTCGCCGTCTTGACGGCTCGGCTGGACGGTCTGCCTGACACGCCGGATATAGCCGCTCTCCGCCATGATGCCGATCGAATGAGCCGCCTTGTCGGCCAGCTTCTGCGCATGGCGCGGTTGGAAAGTCTGCCGCTTGATATGACAGAGGACGTCGATCTGCGTGCCGTCGCTGCGGACGCCATAGCCGGGCTTGCTCCGCTCGCCATACGGCAAGGGACCGAGCTGGAACTGATCGGGGTCACTCTCACCGTTCGCGGTAACCGTTCCGCGCTGCGGCTTGCTATCACGAACCTGATCGAGAATGCCCTCGGGTTTGCGCCACACGGAACGACGGTGGAAGTTACAATCGAAACGCCTGCCGCGGTCGCGGTGCGCGATCGCGGGATCGGGATTCCAACGGGGGAGGAAGAGCGCCTCCTGCAGCCGTTTGAGCGCGGCACCGAGGCGCGCGAGGGCAGGGCAGGGCTTGGCCTCGCCATCGCTGCACAAATCGCTGCGGCGCATGGCGGGAGGCTCCGACTGCGTAATCGGCCGGGTGGTGGAGCCGAGGCACGGCTGTCATTGGCCGATACCTCAGACGAGGTTCCTATTCGCTATTCGGTCGGCGAACCCCTCGCCCATTGATCAGAGTCGGTGCACCCGACTCCCAAGACTCGGAACACACAGACGATGGAGAGACAGCCCGGTTCCTGCGCTTGAACCACACTCACTGCGCCCCGGAAGCGCGATCCTTCCCTCCACCGCGCCGTTCAGGTCCAGTATCACCCTCCTCTGGCGCACCAGAGACTGGGCGTGTTGCTGATGGCGCAGGGCCGCTGGCGCGGAGCCACCCAGGAACTGCAAACCGCCCACGGCCAGCAACCGTCCCTGCCGGAGACCGGCGCGCAGTTGCAGCGTGCCCAGGGGCACACAGCGGCTGAGCTGCTGCGTCACGCCACGTCCGGCAGCCCTCATCAACTCCGTCGGTGATTTATTTCAACCCCGCTCGCCCGGTGATGCCATGCCACGACTGTCAGGTTTCGGAGTGCCCCGCTCAATTGCAGACGGACTGAGTCCGCGCCACTGGAAAGGGTATGCTCAATACGTTATATGACCATCTAGATGGTCATGAGTGTGATATGGACACGATCACTCTAGCGGATGCCAAGGCACATCTGAGCGAGCTCGTCGACCGGGTCGAGGCGGGGGATTCGATCGACATCACCCGGCGTGGCAAGCCGGTTGCACGGCTCACGGCGGCGGCCGGCCCGCGCAAACAAATCGACGTGACCCTGCTCCAATCCCTGACGGCCGCCATGCCTTTCCAGACCGAGGGGGCTGTCGATCTGGTGAGGTCAATGCGGGATGGGGATCGCTACTAATGCTCTATCTCGACACGTCGTTGGTCGTCGCGGCGCTTTCGAATGAAGCGATGACGCCGCGCGTTCAGGGCTGGCTGGCAGAACAGGATCCGGCGCGGCTTCTCATCAGCGACTGGATCATCACGGAGATGTCCTCCGCCATGGCAATCAAGCTGCGGACCGGGCAGATCGGCCTGGAGCAGCGCGCAGCGGCGCTCGCGATGTTCAACAAGCTGGTCGCCGAGAGCTTCACCGTGCTGCCTGTGACCGGCAGCCATTTCCGGACAGCGGCAAAGTTCGCCGATCAGCACACACTTGGGCTTCGTGCTGGTGATGCCCTGCATCTGGCGACCGCGTCGGAGCATGGCGCAACCGTGCATACACTCGATCAGCGTCTCGCAGAAGCTGGACCGGTGGTCGGCGTGCCGACACGGCTGCTGGCATGATCAACGCCGTCTCCTTCCGATGCATACGCCTGAGTGCGATGTGAACGCTGACAACATAGTACGGAAGATTGAGAACCTTTGTCATATTCTCCGATGGGATAAGCTATCGTGAATACGTCTCAGATCCCGCCTATCTGTTTTTTTGAAAATAGCAGAAGAGAGTAGGACGGAGAGCCTGCTTCCAAAAGAGAGGCACTGGAAAGATTTTGTCCAGTACAAAAGAAATGAGCTACCTAATTACCGTTGAGATATGCTAACATATTTGAGGAGTCATGCACCTGACGAGAAGGTTCGGGATCGCCAAGCTAGTTCAACTAGGACTTGGAGAGGCTATTCAGGATCTTGCAACGGGCAGCGCAATGCAGATTGATGAAGCTAGACCGCTGGCGCGCTGAGGCTCGCTACGCTCACCGCCCCATCCGCAATGTAGTGGTTGACACGTCCGATAGGCAGACGCTGGCCGGGCTCATACGAGATCACGTCTTCGATGACCATGTGTTTCATCAGCTCCGCGACGATGTAGTCGCGTTCGGTATTGGTGTCGTCATCGGTGGCGTGGGTAACCTGGAATGTCAGTTTAGTCAGGGAGATGCCAGTATCCCTGGTGCCGGCGCCGACCCAGAGAACACGTGCATCCTCCGGCGGCCGGTCGGTGTTCAGCCAGAAGGCCGCGGTGCCCACCGTCTCCTCGGCATGGGCAAGAGCCAACGCCCAAAACCGGATGTGATGGCGCTTGCGCGGGCTGTCATCGATCGCCTTCTGGAAGCCGATGTCCTGTCCCCGTCCGAACAGATAGAGCGTGCTGAAAGGTGCGGTCGGATAGGGCGAATTGCGGACGAACGCGACGATCATGCGCCACGAGCTTGCCAGCCCCAACCGATCAGCCTGAAACCATCCGGCGGTGTTGAAGGCGGATCGAAGCTGTTGCAGTGTGCCTGTCAGCACGACATTGATGGGGTCGCCTGGCAAGCCGTCGCCGGTCATCGTGAAACGAGGTACATGCCCGCGTTGCAGGATCTTGAGGCTCATCCGAACGGTGCGTGGGAGAATAACATAGGCCGCGAGACCGTACGTGACGCCCAATGCCAGAATCCAGGGCAGCCTGTGGTCGGCAAATCTGAAGACGACAAAGACGATCAGCCAAACAGTCGTGAGCCCTAGGCCAAAGACGAGCAGGCGTTGCAGCCATCGTTTGAGCAGTCTCAGCCTATAACCTCCGGGATCACGATACCTGGCTTCCCCGAAGCGATCTGGTTCGTGGGTCTGGTTCATTCATCGTGGGTGACGAGGGGCCGCGAGCGACTTGGGGAGTATCGGCCAACACGTCTGGATCACCGCGAGAATGTAGGCTGTGCTGATGACGAACAGTAGCATGCCGTCGGCCGCCTCCAACGCACCCATCATCAACCAATGCGGTTCCAGCGTCACCCCCGAAGAACCTCGCGCCGTCATCGAGTTCGACGGAATAAAGGATCGCAAGGTAATCTGCGGCGGCAGTTGCTCGAGCACAGGACCGCCGAAGATGACCCAGGTGAGGAGCGCCAGCACCTCGGCCGTGTTGGACGCTCCGCTCAACAGATCGGGTCGGCGGGAGCCCTGCATCTGGCGACCGCCTCGGAGCATGGTAAGCGGTGGCTTCAGCCCACGTGAGCCCAGGGGAGCAGCTGGTCGAGCTTTGACATGGGCCAGTGCTGGGCGATTTTGGTGAGGACATCGGTCAGATAACGCTGTGGCTCGACACCGTTCGACTTGCAGGTTTCGACGAGCGAAGCGATCAGTCCCCAGGCAGCTGCTCCCTCATCATGGCCGGCGAACAGGGCATTCTTGCGGTTCAGCGTGATTGGGCGAATGGCTCGCTCGACCGTATTGTTATCGATTTCGATGGTGCCGTCATCGAGGAACCGCGTCAGCCCGTCACGACGCTTGAGACCGTAGCGGATGATTTCTGCCATTTTGCCGCTCTGGGGCAGGAGCGGCAGCTTCTGCTCCAACCAACGGAACAGATCGTCGATGAGTGGCACGGTCCTGACCTGACGCGCGGCACGACGTTCCTCGGCACTCCGACCACGGAGCTCGGTCTCGATCTGGTAAAGCGCGGCGATTCGATTCAGGACCTCGGCAGCGATCGGCGCAGACCCGCCCTTGTTGATGTCAAAGAAGTCTCTTCGCCAATGTGCCCAGCAAAGAGCCAGGTCCAAGGGATCTTCCTTCCGACGGCCATCGGTCAGGGCGTTATAGCCGGTGTATCCGTCCACCTGGAGAACGCCCTTGAAGCCGCGGAGTGCCTGACGCGCATATTCCCCAGCACGGCCTGGTGCATAAACGTAGACGACGCCGGGAGGATCAGGGCCGTTCCATGGCCGATCGTCGCGAGCGATTGCCCACAGATAGCCGGTCTTTGTCTTGCCACGCCCAGGATCGAGCACGGGCACCGTCGTTTCATCGCAGAACAACTTGGTCGATCGTTTCAGCAACTCCAGCATGCGCGCGACGATCGGCCTCAAGGCAAAGGCGCTGCGCCCCACCCAATCGGCCAGACAGGAGCGATCGATCCTGATGCCTTGGCGCTGCAGGATCTGGTGCTGGCGATACAACGGCAGATGGTCGGCATATTTGCTGACCAGGACATGGGCCAGCACCGCCTCGGTGGGTAGGCCAGCTTCGATGATATGCGGCGGCGTCGGTGCCTGGCTAACGCCCTCGCGACACGAGCGGCAGCCATATTTCGGCCGACGGGTCACGAGGACACGATGCTGGGCAGGGATAACGTCAAGGCGCTCCGATTTGTCCTCACCGATGACATGCAATGCTCCACCGCAGCAGGGGCAGATCTGGATCTCGGGCTCGATGACGATTTCGACGCGCGGCAAATGATCAGGCAGATCACCGCGCTTGACGCCGTGGCGTCTGACACGCGTCGCGTCCTGGCTCTCCGCCTTGGCCTTTGCCGCGGCAATTCCCGTCTCGAGATCCTCAAGGCCAAGCGCCATCTGCTCTGGCGGAAGCTGTTCCGAACTCTTGCCATACTGACGGCGAATATATTTATCGAGGATGCGCTCAAGCCGCTCGATCTCTTCGTCACGATGCGATAGCGCTACTTCCTTCTCGGCCAGACTTGCCGTCAGGCGCTCGATCAGCGCATGAGCCTCAGCAAGATTTTGCGGCAGAGCGGCATCCATGGCGACTCGAGTGAATCACATTCCGACCGATTTGTGATCACCAATATCGTGTGTGAGCATCGAGCGATCACAGCACTTCCTGCGGCGCACGCACACGCCGGACATGCACGCGGGTCCAATCGAGACCTTCGAATAACGTGGTCAATTGTGCCGGTGACAGACGCATCACGCCTGCCTCAATCCGAGGCCAGCGGAACTTGCCGTCCTCCAGACGCTTGGAGATCAACACCACGCCCGTGCCGTCCCAGAAGATCATCTTGATCCTGTCCGCGCGGCGCGCCCTGAAGACGTAAACAACGCCCGAATAAGGATCGGTGCCCAGTTCCTCTTTGACGATGGCAGCCAGGCCATCAATGCCTTTACGGAAGTCGACGGGTTGGACCGCAACCATCACCCGAACAGGACCGGTCGGAAAGATCACCTAGCGGCCTTGAGTGCCGGATGATCCTCTCAACCAGTGCAGCATCAGCACCATCGTTGACCCGAACGGCAATCGGGCCCGCCTCGATCTCGATGATCGGCACCGCACCGGCATGCTTCGGCTTGGTCTCGGGCGGCAAGGGTCCGGCAGCCTCGACCGTGGCAAAGGCTGGGCCGCCACTGAGAACAAGAGACCCCTCGCGGGCGGCTTTCCGCCAAGCGTAGATCTGTGACGGCAGGACATCGTGACGGCGAGCAACCTGCGACACAATCGCGCCATGCACCACACTCTCAGCGACAATCCGTGCCTTCGCCTCATCCGACCAACGGCGCCGGCGCTCCGCACCACTCAGAATTTCAATCCGTCGCGGTCGCTCCACAGACGAACCGTCGTTAACCACGTCCATAACATCAGCTCCTGCCAACAGGACGACAAACTTGCCTCAGCTGACATTCACAAACGACGTGCCCCGTGCCACCGCTTACGGAGCATGGCGCCACGGTGCATACACTCGATCAGCGTCTCGCAGAAGCTGGACCGGTGCTCGGCGTGCCGACACGGCTGCTGGCATGGTCTGCCCCCAGTCGCCCAAACTAGCCCTTAAGCAATTAAAGATACTAACTCGGTTATTTCCTTGGTTCCTGCGTCATCGCGATTCCGAGAATTGGCGTGATCTTCGGCCGGAGGTCACGAATCTTTATTTAGCAGCGCTGTGACTTGGCTTGGGGTGCAGTTTGAACAAAATCGCCGACTGACCTCAACGCCGCGTGACTCAATATTGGCCGTAGGGGTTGAATGTTCCTCCGTGCGGCCCGATTTGCTAAACGCAGTGGGTCACGAAGCCTTCGGCTTCGAAAAGAAGCGGATTTGCCGCTCTTCCTTATTTCTCGCTCGAAGCAGAATCCCGGCTTCGGTCATCATGCCAAATACAACATGTATGCTTTGGCGAAGTATGCCTTGAAAGGGCGTTTTATGAACATCGTCAGGCTGCCGCGCTCAATCAAAAGACCGCGGTGGAACGGCAGCAGCGTCTCATTCGAGATTCAGGTGGCTGGAAGATCTGTCGCCTGCGCGATCTCGCGTGCCGCGCTGCAAGAGCTCAGCGGCTGCCATTACATCGCTTCTGGGGATCTGCTACGCCGGTTCGCAGATGGGCGCGACCGGATCGAAAAGATTGCCATCAATGTCTTTGCCATGAGGCCGGAAAGCGTCACAGGTACGCTGTATATCTGGGCTGACGATATCGACGATCCGCCGTCAGCTCCACCGGTCGCGCGTCAAGTCGTGGCAGTTCTGATGTAGCCTACCAGTGCCGAACCCTCTGTGCGGTCACCACCCGCGGGGTGGTGGCACGGTATTGGATCTGCGGATGCACCTGGAGGAAGACCGATATGGCAGCCAAGAGCATTAAGCTCCGACAGGGACACGTCGCATGACGCTCGGGGGAAAACAGATGAACCCGCTCGGGCGGATGCAGTGGGCGGGTATTCTGCTCGCGGCCGGTAGCGTGGTGCTGACGGTGCTCTCAGTCGCCCTGATGGACGCACAATCTCCAACGGCACCGCCGATGCCGCTGAAATGGTTGCTGCTCGCCGGTATCGCCGGCCTGCTCGGTGGCTGCGCTTGGGTGCAATGCACGTGGAAGCCCCAGCAGGGGAGGATCCAACATGGATGATAAAAGCCGCGCCAACCAGGTCAAAGCGACCACGGCGCCCCGCGAACCGCTTCGCCAAGCTGCTTCGCCGCGACAAAACGGCTCGCCGCAGGCGGTGGAGGCCACGCTGGCCAGCATCTCTGAAGAGGTCACGGCTGACGCGATCGAACGGCGTCGTATCAAGCAAAAGCTGGGTTGAGGGCGGGCACCGAGAATATTTCTCCTGCAACAGAGAGGCTCAACATGACGCCGGTAACCTCCAACCAAAGCGATGCGGATCTCAGTAAGAACGCCACGGAGGAGATGGCAAAACATGGCATCACCTGCGCCCAGGTCAGCCTGTTCTTCTACGGGGATTATCGCTACACGAAACTGGCTGATGCAGTCGCTGAAGCGAAGCGCAATCCACGCGCAGATTGATCAACGCTTGGTGCGCGGAACCAGGCACCACTGGAGAACCTCGTAGATGGTCGGCGCAGCGTCGCTGCAGTGGTATCGTCCGTTGGTGACGCTAGGAGGCATCGCGCTCGTGGCAACCATGACGCTCGGCTTCTATACGGCGCTCTGGCGAATCACGCATCTGACATGGAGATGGGTTGCAGTCCTCGTCCTTGGCTGGGCATGACCTCAGCGGTCTCGCAACCTCAAAGCGCCCGCCGGAACGTGAGGTTGAAGCGATAGGCGCCGGTCAATTCGTGCCAGCCCTCGGACAGCGTGTGGACGCCATGGAACGTCAGGCGATCCGGCCCGCCCCAGACCACAACATCGCCGTGGATCAGCGGAATGCGCCGGACCGTCGCGGCGCGCGTCTTCCCGCCCCACAGAAAGACCGCCGGCAATCCGAGCGACACGGACACGATGGGCTGACCGAAGTCATGCTCATTCCGGTCCTGATGAAGCGAAAGACGCGCACCGGGCGCATAGCGGTTGACCAGACAGGCGTCCGGACGGAAGCCGCGAAACCCCGCCGCCTCGGCAGCTTGGGCCGCCAGCCCCGCAAAGATCGGCGGCATCTCCGGCCACCGCTGGCCCGTCGCCGGATCGATCGCATCATAGCGGTAGCCGGTTCGATCGCTGACCCACCCGACCTCTCCGCAATTCGTCATCGCCACCGACATCGTCCACCCGCCCGGCGTCACCAGGTGACGGAACGGCGAGACCGCGTCGATCGCCCCGATCGCGGCAACCAGCTCAGCCGCACGCCCGCGCGCAAAGCCGCGCAGAACAACCGCATGCGATCCCAGATCGACACGGGACACGCCGTCCTGCACATCATCCAGTCCAAGCGGAAGCACACTAGTTGGCATCGTGGAAGATCACACCGACAGTGTGCCGCTTGCCCGAGTAAAGCTTGCTCACGCCGTGATTCAGCTTCACCTGATAGTCCCCGCGCGTCCCCTTCATCGGGCGGCTGTTGACCGCGAAAACCGCCGCGTCGCCCTTCCGCAACGGCAGAACCATCGCGCGGGTCTGCATCCGCGGCCGCTGCTCGGTCATCACGAACTCGCCGCCCTCGAAGTCTTCGCCCGGCTGATCCAGCAGGATCGCGATCTGCATCGGAAACACATGCTCGCCATACAGGTCGCGATGGAGGCAATTATAATCCCCCGGCCCGTACTCAAGCAGCAGCGGCGTCGGACGGACCTGACCGGCCTCATGACAACGCGCGAGGAACGCGGCGTGCTTATCCGGGAAACGCACGGCATTGCCCATGCGTGCGTGCCATGCGTTGGCGATCGGCGCGAGATGCGGATACGCAGCCGTCCGCAACGCCTGGATCAGCGGCGGCAACGGATAACTGAAATACTTATACGCCCCCCGCCCATACCCATGCCGAGCCATGACCACCTGGCTCCGGAATCCCCGCTCCTCATGATAAAGCCCCGCGATGGAATCTGCCTCGACGTGAGTCAGCAGCGTCGGCACGATCGCCCAACCCTGGGCGTCGAGATCGGCATGGACCTTCGTCCAATCCACGTCATCCACCCGGGCCTCGATCGCGGTTGCGCCCGCGGCCGAGCGCGTTACGGCAGACATCATGCCACTCCTTCCATGTTGATCAGGCGACGTTTGCGCTGCACGCCCCAACGATAGCCGGAGATTGACCCATCGGATTTCACGACACGGTGGCATGGCACGGCGACCGCGACGCGGTTCGCAGCGCAGGCCGCACCGACGTCTTGAGCCGTCGCCGTTACCGGCAGACTCCGTGCGATCGCGCCGTAGGTACGCGTCTCGCCTGCGGGAATCGCCCGCAACGCCCTCCAAACTTCCATCTCCACCGGCGAACCGCGCAGATCGAGCGTCAAATCACTCCCAAGCTGCGGCGCATCGACCACGGCGATGGCCTTGGCGATCGTCTGCGCCAGGCCCGCTTGATCGAGAACAAACACGGCATCGGGAAACGCACCCCACAGGTCGCGCAGCAGCGTGTCTCGATCGTCGCCGATAAACAGGGCAGCGACACCGCATGCGCTTTCAGCGACCAGAATGGTCCCGAGGGCGGTATCACCATACCCGAACCGCATGGTTTCACACGCGGCAGTATCAGGGCTCGTCATCGTAGCACTCCTCAGCATCTGACCCCCAAGATCGGTCTTCCCGCCCGTCCCGACCCTCCGGCCCTTGCTTTCACACCAGCACGCGTTCCACGTCCCAGCCAATCGCGCGGCGCTGCTTGTCTTCAGCCGCTCGTCCCATCAGATGATCCGGCGAAAACCACGCACCGGCAGCGCACCCCCCACCATGCTTGAGTTCGACTCCCGCCCGCTCCTCACGACCGGCACCGTCACGCTATGGGACGTCGTGTGCGCGGGCACATGCAGGCACAAAAGCCCCGAGGAATGCGCGTCCGCGACACACCTCGTCTTCCCCTATCGCGGCATCTTCGTCCGCACTGTGGGCCACGCGGAGACAGTGGCGGAAGCGAACCAGGTCCTCTTCTTCAACCAAGACGAACCCTATCAGGTCAGTCACCCCGTCGCAGGCGGTGACTCGAGCCTCTCCATCCGGATCAGCACGCCCACACTGCTGGAACTGACGCCCCCCGAACACCTCCACCGCAAAGACCGCCCCACATTCAACCGCCCCCGCCTGCGCCTCGACCCCCGCACCCAGGCGCGGCTCGCGCGCCTGCGTCACCGCCTCCGCCGCGGACTGATCGACACAATCGAAGCCGAGACCCTGACTCTGACAGCGCTACGCCACACGCTGGGCGCACGCACCACGCACGCCGCGACCGGCAGTGTCGGGCGCCAGAAACTGGCAGACCGCGCCAAGCTCGTCCTCTCATCCGATCCGCAACGTCGTTGGACCCTGGCCGAGATCGCCGGCAACGTCGGCGTCTCGCCCGTCTATCTCACCCAGGTCTTCCAACAGGTCGAAGCCCTGCCGCTCTATCGCTACCACCTCCAACTCCGCCTCACCCGAGCGCTCGACCTGCTCGGCCACCGCTCCGATTTAACTGGCCTTGCACTCGACCTCGGCTTTTCCGGCTACAGCCACTTCAGCGCGGCGTTCAAACAAGCCTACGGCCAAACCCCGCGCGCCTTCCAACGCGTCGCTCGCATCCGATAAACCTGCCCAGGTCCCGGACAGAACGCGAAGCACGCCCAACGCCATTGCGAGGACGCTGCGTAGCAGGCCCACGAAGCGCGCACGTCATCGCGAGACTCGCGCAGCTTGCCGTGGCGACCCAGGCCTGCCGCACCGAACCAACCACTTTCTTCTCAGCACCACGAGATCGCTAAAGATTCCGGTAGTTCCCCCACCCCCATCCGCGCTTCTTCACCCCAACCAAACCATCCGCAGGCTAACCCTCCATGAACCAAACCGAAAAGGCGGCGCGTTTCGCCGCACTCCACATCAAAGGCACCCCGCTCCTGCTCTACAATGCATGGGGCGCCGGCAGCGCCAAAGCCATCCTCGATACCGGCGCCAAAGCGATCGCCACAAGCAGTTGGGCCGTCGCGGAGGCGCAGGGCTACCGCGACGGTGAGGCCATCCCGATCGAACTCGCGGAACAAATCATCGCGCGGATCGCCGCAACGGTGGACGCGCCGGTGACCGCCGACTTCGAAGGCGGATACACCGAAGACGACGGCGAGTTAGCGGACAACGTCGCGCGCCTGATCGACCTCGGCGTGATCGGCATCAACTTTGAGGATCGGGTCGTCAAGAACGACGGCCTCTACGACATCGACCGCCAGGCGCGTCGGATTGCAACCATCCGAAACGCGGCGGAGCGGAAAGGCATTCCGCTCTTCATAAACGCACGGACAGACGTGTTTTTTGCCGACGGTGATCCGGCGCAGTCAGTGAGCGAGGCTCTCGACAGGGGCAAAGCATACGCAGCTGCTGGCGCCTCCGGGTTCTTTATCCCGGGCTTGAAAGACGAAGCGCTGATTGGTCAGATTTGCGGTGGCGTCGCGCTGCCCGTCAACGTCATGATCATGGACGGCGTGCCATCCATTGATCGACTGACAAAGCTTGGCGTCTCGCGCATTAGCTACGGTCCCATCCCCTACATCCGCGCAATGGACGCCCTCAAACAGGAGGCGCGCAAGGTTCATTCTTAGCGAGACCAGCGACGCAGGAGGGCACTGCAACGGAGTTAACTGGCGTGATTGGTTCGACCTGAACCGATCAGTCAGCGCGCCCGCGCGCAGCTGCTTCGTCACACCATGCCCGGCAGTCCTCATCAGCCACCTGGGTGACTTCCGCGACGATCGCGTTCCTCTAAGCGTCGGGTTGCGCAGATCATGGAAACGGAGGAGCTCGTGATCGAGACGATCACGGCTCACCTTCGCTGCGGAGACGCGGGTCGGCTCTTTCGACGCAAGGTCGGACTTGCGCCTGCTCGGCAGAGATTGGCCGGAAGGAGACTGTCCGCTTTCGGCAGCGGGCGGCCGAAGCCGCCCGTTTTCGTTGTCTGCCCGGCCTCCCCTTCAGCCGCCGTTGCCCACGCTGTGTGGCGTCGGCTGGCCCTTCAGCAGGGGAACCGGATTGTCCGGGTGCTGAAGATCCGGAATCAGGTCGTTCGACGCCCCGCCCACGTATCGCCGGATGTTCGGATACTTCATAATCGACTGGTCGAACTCGATGATGACCGGCTCCAGCAGCGACAAGGCCCACCCGTTGTCTTGACCCGCGTACCTTCCGGGCGACGTCGTCATCACACGCGTAGGAGCGGCTCCATTGAAGGTCATATCGTACTTCTCGAACGGATCCATCGTGAGGTTGTAGAGCGCGCCGAGCCCCCCAAATTCGCTTGCGGACCGAGCCACGAATCCTTTGCCGTGTACAGGTACTTCCAGGCGATGTTCAGCCAGGGTCATCGGGATCTCCGCCGATATCCGCGCGTACCCCGTAGAAGACCTCGCCTTCGACGTAGACCCACGATTTCCGCGCCGAATGCTGCACTTTCCCCAGGATGTAGGCGCTGTTGTCGATACTGTCGAAGTAGATCGGCTTGCCGTTATTGTCCTGCCTGTTGATTTTCGCTGAGAACTGACCCGGGTTTTCCACCGAGAACTGACCCGGGTGAATTTATGGTTTGCGGGTCATACCGGGGTCAAGTTCTTGGCCTTTTCCTTTCGGCCCTTGTTGGCGGCCGAGCTGGCTTTGAAGCGGAAGCTGTCATTGCCGGTTTCCACGATGTGGCAGTGGTGGGTGAGGCGGTCGAGCATGGCGGTCGTCATCTTAGCGTCGCCGAACACGTCAGCCCATTCGCTGAAGCTCAGGTTCGTGGTGATGACCACAGAGGCCCGTTCGTAAAGCTTGCTCAGCAGGTGGAAAAGCAGCGCGCCGCCGGAGGGGCTGAACGGCAGATAGCCCAATTCATCGAGCATTACGAGGTCGCACCGCATCAGCCGATCCGCGATCTGACCCGATCGGCCCTGAGTTTTCTCCTGCTCCAGCGCATTGACCAGGTCGACGGTCCCGAAGAACCGAACCTTTTTGCGATGGTGTTCAACCGCCTGCACGCCAAGCGCCGTGGCGATGTGGGTCTTGCCGGTGCCCGGACCGCCGACGAGGACCACGTTGTCGGCGTTTTCGATGAACTCACACCGGTAAAGCTGGCGCACCAGGGCTTCATTGGTTTCGCTGGACGCAAAATCAAAACCGCTCAGATCCTTGTAGACGGGGAAGCGCGCCGCCTTCAGCTGGTAGGCAACCGATCGAACCTCGCGCTCGGCGGTTTCCGCCTTGAGCAGCTGTGAGAGAATGGGGACGGCCGAATTGAACGCTGGCGCGCCCTGCTCCATCAGCTCGCCCGCGGCTTGCGCCATGCCAAACATCTTCAGGCCGCGCAGCATCACGACAATCGCCGCCCCGGCCGGATCATGACGCATGGCGGGCCTCCTGTAGCTTCTCGCGCAGGGCATCGTAGCGTTCGACGTCGGCACGTGGCTCCCGGTCCAGGGCCAAGGCCTGCGGAGCCGCGATCATTGCTGTGGCCGTGGATTTGCCGTCGATCAGCCGGTGCAACATGTTCAGCACGTGCGTCTTTGTCGGCGCCCCATCACTCAGCGCCAGTTCGACGGCACACAACACCGCATCTTCACCATGGTGCAGGACGAGGGCAAGAATCTCCACCATCTCCCGGTCGCCTCCGGGCTGCTTGAGAAGGTGCTGTTGCAGCCGCTTGAACGCTTCCGGCAATTCGGCGAACGGCGCGCCATTACGCAGAGCTCCCGGCTTGCGCTGGATCACCGCGAGATAGTGGTGCCAATCATAGATGGTGCGGCCGGGCAGATGATGCGACCGCTCGATGAGCCGCGCGTGTTCGCAGATGACTTGCCCTTCGGCAACGACAACGACGCGGCCTGGATAAACCCTTAAGCTGACGCGATGATTGGCGAAGGACGCGGGCACGCTGTAGCGGTTGCGATCAAAGTGAACGAGGCAGGTGGGCGAAACGCGTTTGCCGTATTCAACAAAACCATCGAACGGTCTGCCAACGGCCATCAGGCATCCGACTTCACTTTGCCACGCATCGAATATCGAGCCTTGCTGGCTGCCGTGTGGAATCTCGCGCCATAGCGCTTGGCAGCGTTGTTCCAGCCAGTCGTTCAAGTCAGCCAGCGTCACAAAACGCGGCATGGTCTGCCACAGCCGATGACGCGCGTCCTGGACATTCTTCTCGATCTGACCCTTCTCCCAGCCTGAGGCCGGATTGCAAAAGTCAGCATCGAAAAGGTAGTGGCTGGCCATCGCGGCAAAGCGTGCATTGACCTGGCGCTTCTTGCCGACGCCAACTTGGTCAACAGCCGTTCTCATATTGTCGTAGATGCCGCGGCGCGGCACGCCGCCAAGCACCCGGAACGCATGATGATGCGCGTCGAACAGCATCTCGTGCGTCTGCAGCGGATAGGCCCGGACAATGAAGGTGCGGCTGTAGCAAAGCTTGAAGTGCGCAGCTTGCAGCTTGGTCCGTTCGCCGCCGATAACGGCCCACTCCTCGCTCCAGTCGAACTGGAAAGCTTCGCCCGGCTGGAAAATCAGCGGAACAAAGGCCCCGCGGCCGGTCGTCTGCTGCTCCCGCTGCCGATGCTCCTTCCAGGTGCGGGCGAACGCCGCAACACGGCCGTATGAACCTTCAAACCCGAGGGCGGCCAGATCCGCATGCAACCGCTTGATCGTCCGCCTCTGCTTGCGCGGCCTGCCGCTCTCTAGCTTTAGCCAGGCCGACAGTTTCTCGGCGAACGCGTCCAGCTTGCTGGGCCGCTCCGGCACCTTGAAGGCCGGTTCCACCACGTCGCCCCGCAAGTATTTGCGGATGGTGTTCCGCGATAGCCCAGTCCTGCGGGCGATCTCCCGTATCGAAAGCTGGTCTCGAAGCGCCCAGCGACGGATCACGCTCAGTAACTCCATGCTTATCACTCCCGTGGACCCCGCTGAAAACAGCCGGGGCGAGGTCAAAACATGGGTCAATTCTCAGTGGAAATTTGCCACCTGGTGGGTCAGTTCTCGATGAAACTCAACACATGGTGTTCGACAAACGCCAGCTCAGCACCCGCCGCGTCGCCCAATCCATCACCGCGACCAGATAGAGGAAGCCGCGCCGCATCGGAATATAGGTGATATCCGCACACCAGACCTGGTTCGGCCGATCGACCACGAGATCGCGTAGCAGATACGGGTAGATCCGGTGCTCGGGATGCGGAACCGTGGTCCGCGGCCGCTGGTAGATCGGCGTCAGCCCCATCGTCGCCATCAGCCGCCGCACCCGCTTGCGGCCGACAGCGTGACCCAGATGGCGCAGATGACGCGTCATCTGCCGCGATCCATACCACGGCGTTTCCAGGAACTGCTCGTCGAGCAGCCGCATCAGCAGCAGGTTCTCCGCCGTCTCCAGTGCCGCCGCGCGGTAAAACGTGGAGCGGCCCATCGACACCAGCGCGCACTGCCGTGCAACCGAAAGGTGCGGATGGCCCGGCTCAATCATCGATCGCCTTCGATCCACGCTCATCGACCGAAGGCTTTCGCCAAAAAATCGCGTTCCACCACCAGCTGCCCGATCTTGGCGTGCAGTTTCTCCACCTCTTCTTCCCGGGCGACTTCCTTCGCTTCCGTCTTGCCCGAGAACACCGACGATAGCCCGTCCACCGCCTGGCGCTTCCACTCGCTGACCATCGTCTGATGCACACCGTGCTTCGTCGCCAGCTGCGCCGTCGTCAGCTCACCGCGCAGTGCCTCAAGGGCAACCTTCGCCTTGAATTCCGCCGAATATCGCTTCCGTTTGCCCGTCATCGGGTCCGTCCTCCAGCCAGGGCGAACCAAGCTTAACCCCCTGTCCCAGTTTCCGGGACCACCTCACATGTCAGACGCGAGCACTTGGCTGCTTCAACCGAAGATGGAATGCGCTCGGTTGCTTATCGAGACGGGCAGATACAGCTCCGAGAGATACCACCGGATGTAGTGCAGGAATGGCTTGACGACCTCGATCGGATGTTGGCTTGGATTGAGGAGCACGCGAGAGTCATGCCGATTGTGGCCAGTAGCGATCTGGATCCGGCGTTACGCGATGATCTCCGCCAGGGGCGCAATGATATCTTCCATGCGCTGATCCTGGCTAAGCAGCAGAATCTGCTACTCGTGGCCGATGACCTAATTATCAGGTCAGCTGCGAGCGCGATGGGGCACAAGCGAAGCACCTGGACCGCTCAACTGCTGTCAGTTGCTGTGAGTGAACAGGTGGCGGATTTCGACGATTACGTCCAATGGCTCGCCCATCTTATAGGTGCAGGCCACAACTACTTAAGCGTGAATAGCCTTGTTCTTATACGCGCGCTCAAACTTAGCGTTCTTCGAGACGATAAAACCCACGAACTGTTCAAAGCAGCGAGCAGTATGATAGGAGGCTCCGGTGCGGATGCACAATCGCATTTGAGCGTGTCTCTCGGGTTTCTAGCTCATGTTTGGCGCGATAGGGACCTGCTTCCCCACAGGGAAAAGGTAACCGCCTTGCTGATGAGGAATCTTATCCGCGGCCGTTATCAGGACTGTGTAGAGTTGGTGGCCGCAATCATTTCCTTTCTAGCGGCAAATGAGGAGTTTATCGCCTTCATGCAGGTATGGGTGCGAGGGCATTTCCTTCCTGAGCAGGCAATCTGGGAAACTGCCACCGGAATTCGGGTACTCAACAGAGAGTGCTACCCGCGGCCACAGTTTCAGGACTGCCCTGAGCAGATCCACAAGCGGAACAGCCATTCGTGTCGTTCTCTCGGGGCGCCCTTTGCGAGCCAACGGCTAGGTGTTCAGGCTCACCGGGCCGGTTGAGTAGCTGACCGCCCCAAACTAACCCTCGCCCCTACCACCCACCCCCCAAACTAACCCTTGAAAGTTACCAGAACTAACCTAACCTCCCCACCCATGCCAACCCCGCACGACCTTACCTACACCCTCCCCGCCGACGCCCACTACCACATCGTCCGCAACGCCATCGGCATCCTCCCCCCGCCGCCCGACCCGTCTCCCGACGCCGAGGCCCGCCGCAACAACGCCTTCATCGCCCGTGTCGCCGACCTCCAGCCCCAAGGCAGCGCCGAGGTCGAACTCGCCGCCGCCTTCGTCACCTGCATGGAACTCGCCCGCGACGCCGTCCTGCTCTCGCGAAGCCCCGAACTGCCCTTCGCCATGGTGCTGAAATGTCGCGCTCAGGCGACCTCCATGTACCGCCAGGCCAACAGCGCCAGCCGCGAACTTCGCCACCTCAAGCAAGCCCGCGCCAACACCGCATCCCTGCCCGAACTCTCCGGCCGAGGTGAACGCGCCGAACACCTCACCACCGTCCTGATGGCCGAGGGCCTCTCCAATCCGCCCGCTCCGGTAAAACTCATCGAGCCCGGCCCGGATGAATCCACGCCCCTCATTGTCTCATCACCCGACACGGAATCTCTCAACACGAAAACCAAGACGGCTCCGAGACAACCCCCTCCCGCCATCCCGGCCCCAAGCCGCGCCGCAACCCCAACCGTCTCATCCCACGATCCCAAGACCCGAAAACACAAAACTGAGACTCTCCCGAGACACGACCAGAACCACGAACTCCCCCCGGACCACCCCGACGCCAACCTCGTGGGAGCGTGGCGTCTCGCCCACCTCTTTCCCGCCGCCGCCGACGACTGACGCCCGGGCCCAAATCCCCTACAGTCCCCGCATGATCCGTTACGACCTCGCCGGACGCACCGCCCTCGTGACCGGCGCCGCCTCCGGCATCGGCTTCGCCACCGCGCGGATGCTGGCGCAGAACGGCGCCACCGTCGCGGTGAACCACCTGCCCGACGACCGCCGAGGCGCCGACGCCGTCCAGCGCCTGATCGCCGAGGGTGGCAAGGCGATCTCCGCCCCCGGCGATGTCGGCCGCGCCGGCGACGCCGAACGCATGGTCAACGACACCATCGCCCAGCTCGGCCGCCTCGACCTGCTCGTGAACAACGCCGGCACCCCCGGCACCGCCCGCCGCATCCCGCCGGCCGAACTCGAAGCAATCACCGAGGAATTCTTCGCCACCCTCCTCCAGGTCAACCTGCTCGGCGTGTTTCGCTGCGCCAAGGCGGCCGCGCCCGCGCTGAAAGCCGCCAAGGGAGCGATCGTGAACACCGCCTCCATCGCCGGCCTCGGCCGTCCCGGCAGCAGCCTCGCCTACGGCGCGACGAAAGCCGGCGTCGTCAGCCTGACCCAGAACCTCGCCCGTGCCCTCGCACCCGAGGTGCGCGTCAACGCCATCGCCCCCGGCGCCGTCAACTCATCCTGGATGGTCGATTGGACCGAGGACGAACGCCGCAACTCCATCGAAAAGGCCCTGCTCAGGCGGCGCTGCCAGCCCGAGGATCTCGCCGAGGTCATCCTCTTCCTCGGCTTCGGCGCCGCAATGGTTACAGGACAAACCATCACCGTCGATGGAGGGCTTACGTTGAACTAGAGCGAGATCGCGCGAGGCGGCACGTCAGAGCGCGTGAATCTCGCTCTAAGATGTAACCTCGCGCAACGCACCCCCGCGCTCCGCCACATCCCGCAGCAGCGCGGACGGCGCCCACCGCGGCCCGAACTGCTGGTGCCACGCCGTCACGCGATCGTACACCGTCCGCGCGCCCACCGTATCCGCCCAGTACATCAACCCCCCACGGTATCGAGGGAAACCAAACCCATAGAGCCACATCACATCAACATCGCTCGCCCGGTAAGCCTTGCCTTCCTCCAGGATCCGGCACGCCTCGTTCACTGACGCGAACAGCAGCCGCTGCAGGATCTCCTCGTCGCTGAACGCCCGCTGCGACGTGCGCATCTCGGCAATGATCCGCTCTACCTCGGGATCGGGATGCGGCGTCCGGTCGCCCTTCTCGTAGCGGTACCACCCGGCGCCGGTCTTCTGCCCATACCGGCCCAGCTCCACCAGCCGGTCGGCGATCGGTAACGTACAATACGAAGGATTCGCCGCCGCCCGCCGCCGCCGTCCCGCCGCCCCGATGTCCAGCCCCGCCAGGTCACCCACCGCAAACGGCCCCATGGCAAAGCCGAACTCGACCATCACCCGGTCGATCTGCTCCGGCAGCGCGCCTTCCTCCAGCAGGATGATACCCTCGGTGGTCATCGGCCCGCGTGATCGGTTGGCAACGAAACCATCCGTGTTCCCCGCCACCACCGGCACCTTGCCGATATCCCGCCCCATGCGCATGGCCGACAGCAGCGTCTCCGCCGAGGTCCTCTCGCCCCGCACCACCTCCAGCAGCTTCATCACATTGGCCGGGCTGAAGAAGTGCGCCCCCGCTACCTGCTCCGGTCGGCCCGTCTCGGCAGCCAGCCGATCGATATCCAGCGCCGAGGTGTTCGACAGCAGCAGCGCCCCCGGCTTCATCGCCGCGTCGAGTGCCCGGAACACCGGCCGCTTGACCTCCATCTCCTCGAACACCGCCTCGATCACCACGTCGCAGTCCGCGATCGCCGCATACCCCTCCACCGGCACGATCCGAGCCGCCCGCGCCTCGACCTCCTCCGCCGACACGCTGCCCCGCTTCACCGAGACCGCATAGTTGCTTCGGACACGATCCAGCCCCCGCGCCAACGCCTCCGCGCTCGCATCCAGGATGCGCACCGGGATGCCGGCATCCGCAAACGCCATGGCGATGCCACCGCCCATCGTCCCTGCGCCCACGACCGCGACCGACGCCACCGGCTTCGCCTCCCCGGAAACCCCCGGCAGCTTCGCCGCCGTCCGCTCGGCGAAGAACGCGTACCGCAACCCCTTCGCCTGCTCCGAGTTCTCCAACTCCGCGAACAGCGCCTGCTCTCTGCGCTCACCCTCCGCGAACGAGAGCGTGCACGCCGCCTCCACGGCAGCGATGCAGTTGCGCGGCGCGATCTGGTTGCGCGCGCGACGAGCAATGCTCGCCCGCGCCGCCTCGAACACGCTCGGCTCGAGCGCCGGAGACACCTTGTCGCGCACCCTAGGCGGCTGCTCCGCCGCAACCGAGAGCGCGAACGCCACCGCCTCGGCGCGCAGATCCGCATCTGCCGGCAACACCCGATCCAGAATGCCCAGCCGCAGCGCTTCAGGCGCCGGCACATGACGGCCCGTCAGGATCATATCGAGCGCCGCCTTCGCGCCGATCAGCCGAGGCAACCGCTGCGTCCCACCGCCGCCCGGCAGGATGCCGATCAGCACCTCCGGCAAACCGACCTTCGCCGACGCCACGGCAATGCGATAGCTGCAGGCGAGCGCAATCTCCAAACCCCCGCCCAGCGCGTAGCCATGGATCGCCGCGACCACCGGCTTCGCGCTGCCGTCCAGCGCATCATATGCGCGCCCACCAATGGGCAGCCGCTTCCGAGCCGTACCGAACTGCCGGATATCAGCGCCGGCGATGAAGCTGCGCCCGGCCCCGATCAGCACGATCGCGCGAACCGCCGGATCGGCGTTCGCCTCCTGCACACAGGCGATGATGCCTTCCGGCACGCCCGGCCCGAGTGCGTTCACCGGCGGATTGTCCACCACGATCACGCCCACGCCGTTCTGCGTTTCCAGCCGCACCGGATCCGCCATGGTTACCCCTCGTTTCCCGGGCGGACCATACGGGAAGGCAGAAGGGGCGGGCAAACCCGCCCCTTGGAAGTCCTACCGGTTATACGTGCCGTTGCCGTTCTGCGAGTTGATACTGTTGCCCGATTGCGCGGAGTTGCTCATGCCGTTATCGCCCATCGGACCGTTCCGGCCGTAACCGTTGCCGTTGTTCCAGCCATTCTGACTGTTCTGGCTGTAATTCTGCCCACCCTCGCTCTGACCGTTCCCGTTCGGCGTTCCGGACGTCATCGCCGTGATGGAGTTCGGCGTGATCATCATCTCCACCGGATTGCCGTCACGGTCCCTCGCGCTCACGACGAAGGAGCGCGGGACGACATGGATATCACTGAACCCGGCTTGACCCAGATCCCGCCGGATCTTCTGCTGAAGATTCTGGCCGCCCTCGTTGTTTCCTTGCTGCTGGTTGTACCCATTTCCATTCCAGGATCCGTTGTTCTGCTGCGCCGCCGCCGGCAGCGCGAACCCCACCGCGGCAGCAGCCGCGGCAATCCACAGTGCTCGCATCAATGCATCTCCCTTTGCGCCGGGATGGCGCATCGGAGAAACGCTGCCCAAGCACACGGGAGCACTCACAGTTCGGTGCCTCAACCCCTTGCGCGGGATGGCGGCACTGGCACAGTGCCCGCAACACGACCGAGGGAAACGTCACATGCCTTCCATTTCCCGCCGCGGGCTACTCGCCGGGACGGCTGCGATCGCAGCCACGCCTTTGGCACGATCCCGCGCGCAAACCGCCAAACAGACCATCCGCATCGGCATCCTCACCGATTTGAACGGCCCGAACGCTGCGAGCAACGGCAAGGGATCGGTCGTCGCGAGCCAAATGGCGGCCGACGACTTCATGCACGCTCATCCGGATGTCGCCGTGGAAATCCTGGCTGCCGATTATCAAAGCAAGCCGGATGTCGCCACCAGCATCGCGCGGGACTGGATCGACACCAAAGGCGTGAACGTCATCACCCAGCTCAACAACTCCGCGGCCGCGCTGGCCGTTACATCTTTAGCGAAAGACAAGAACAAGGCCGTGCTGGCGACAGGCGCGGCCAGTTCCGACCTGACGGGCAAAGCCTGCGCGCCGAACCATATCCATTGGGTGTACGACACATGGGCGCTCGGCAAATCGACCGGCGGAGCCATGGTGCAGGCGGGTGGGGACTCTTGGTTCTTCATCGCCGCGGACTACACGTTCGGCCGGGCACTTGCGCGCGACACGGCCGGGTTCGTGACCGGTGCGGGTGGCAAAGTGCTTGGCACCGTCTACACGCCATTCCCGGAAACGACCGACTTCTCCTCCTATCTGCTGCAAGCGCAGTCGAGCGGCGCGAAGGTGGTCGGACTTGCCAACTCCGGCACCAACACCGCCGACTGCATCAAGCAGGGGGCCGAGTTCGGCCTGCGCGCGCACGGCATCCGCATGGCCGCGCTGTTGATGATGGTTCCCGACCTGCATGGGGTGGGGCTTCAGGACGCCCAAGGTTTGGTGCTGACCGAGACGTTCTACTGGGACATGAACGACAATACCCGAGCCTTCGGCAAGCGCTTCGGCGCGAAGATGGATGGCTGGATGCCCAGCATGATCCAGGCCGGCGACTACTCCGCGGTGAACGACTATCTCAAGACGCTCGCGGCGATCGGTGTGGACAAAGCAGGCGACGGTCGCACCGTGATTACAGCCATGAAGTCAAAGCCCAGCGACGACACGCTGTTTGGTCGCTGTGAAATCCGCGCGGACGGCCGCCGGCTGAGCTCGACCTATTTGTTTCTGGTCAAATCGCCGCAGGAGAGCAAATATCCTTGGGACTACTACACGCTGCTGCGGACCACACCGGCTGATCAGGCATTCCGTCCGATGGACGAGGGTGGGTGCCCGCTGGTCCATACCTGAGAAACCGCGTGTGTCTTGCAATTCCGCCGGCAAATCCCTCCTAATCATAACGGATAAAGCGCTCTAAACCGCCTGAGCGGAGGGAAAACATGGCCGGGCACGAGCCATGGTCAATTGAACGAGCGTCCGGGATTATTGCTGCATACGCCGGGCGTGAAGCTGCGCTCATGCCCATGCTGCATGCGGTGCAGCAAACCTTCGGGTACGTTCCTCGCCAGGCCGTGCCGCTCATTGCCGAGGCGCTGAATCTTTCGCGGGCCGAGGTGCACGGTACGATCAGTTTCTATCACGATTTCCGCCGCGAACCCGCGGGGCGGCATACACTCCGGCTTTGCCGCGCCGAAGCGTGCCAGGCATTGGGAGCCGACCGGCTACACCAGCAGATTCAGGATGCCCTCGGCATTGGCTGGCACGAGACAACGGCGGACGGGGAAGTAACGCTGGAGCCTGTCTTCTGCCTTGGCCTCTGCGCGGTCGGACCATCGGCGCTTCTGGATGAAACGCCGCTCGCCCGGCTCGACGCCGATACCATCACCGACGCCCTGCGAGACGCGGGATGAGCATGGTCTTCGTGCCGCACGACACGGCTGCGGTGGCTCTGGGCGCCAACAAGGTGGCCGCTGCACTGCAGCATGCGGGTGCCACCGTCGTTCGCACCGGTTCACGCGGCGCGCTGTGGCTGGAACCCATGGTCGAGGTGGAAACGCCAGCCGGGCGCATCGCCTACGGCCCTGTAATGCCGGCTGATCTAACGGAACTCCTGGCCGCCGGTCTCCTGACTGGCGGCGCCCACCGCCTCCGCCTCGGTCCCCCTGCCAACCTACCTTTCCTTGCCGCCCAGCAGCGCCTCGTCTTCGCCCGCTGCGGCATCACCGATCCGCTTTCCGTCGCCGAATACCAAGCGCATGGCGGGCTGAAAGGCGTCCGCTGTGCCTTCGAAATCGGCCCAGCCGCCACCATCGCCGAGATCACCAACTCCGGACTGCGCGGCCGCGGTGGCGCCGGATTCCCGACCGGCATCAAATGGCGCACCGCCGCCGAAGCGTCCGGCCCTCGCAAGTTCGTCGTCTGCAACGCGGACGAAGGCAATTCCGGCACCTTCGCCGACCGCATGCTGATGGAGGGCGATCCGTTTACCCTGATCGAAGGTATGGTCATCGCCGCCTTCGCAATCGGCGCGTCCAAGGGCTACGTCTACACCCGCTCGGAATACCCGGGCGCCATTCGCATCTTCAATGCAGCCCTCGCCGCTGCCCGCACGGCCAAGCTGCTCGGCTCCGACATCCTTGGCTCCGGTTTCGCCTTCGACATTGAGCAGGTTGTCGGTGCCGGCGCTTACGTATGCGGCGAAGAGACGTCTCTGCTCGACAGCCTTGAGGGTAAGCGCGGTCAGGTCCGCGCCAAGCCTCCGCTGCCGGCTCACAAGGGCCTGTTCGGCTGTCCCACCGTGATCAACAACGTCATCAGCCTCGCCAGCACACCGGTCATCCTCGCCGAAGGATCCGAGCCGTTCCGCGCCATCGGCTTCGGACGGTCCCGTGGGACGATGCCGATCCAGCTTGCCGGCAACATCAAGCGCGGCGGCCTGTTTGAGACGGGGTTCGGCATCACGCTGGGCGAACTGGTGAACGATATCGGTGGCGGCACGCGCTCCGGCCGGCCCGTCCGGGCTGTTCAGGTCGGTGGTCCACTCGGCGCCTACTTCCCACCCAGCCTGTTCGACACGCCGTTCGACTTCGAGGCCTTCGCTGCCAAGGATGGACTGATCGGCCATGGCGGCATCGTCGTCTTCGACGACACTGTCGATCTGGCGCACCAGGCCCGGTTCGCCATGGAGTTCTGCGCAGAGGAATCCTGCGGCAAATGCACCCCCTGCCGTGTGGGCTCCGTCCGCGGCATGGAGGTCGTGGACCGCATCATCACCGGCGAGAACGTGGACGCCAACCTCGCCTTGCTTCGCGACCTTTGCGAGACCATGAAGTTCGGGTCGCTCTGTGCCCTCGGGGGTTTCATTCCCTATCCCGTGATGAGTGCCCTGACCCACTTCCCCGAAGACTTCCAGCGCGGCACCCGCCTCACCGCGGACTGAACAGGAGTTTCCCATGCCCCTGATACAGGAGACGGACTACGGCACCCCGCCGAGCAACTCTCCCGAACAGGTCACTCTCACGATCGACGGGCAGGGCGTCACCGTCCCCGCCGGTACCTCCATCATGCGCGCGGCCATGGAAGCCGGCGTCACCGTGCCGAAGCTCTGCGCCACCGACACGCTGACGGCGTTCGGCTCCTGCCGTCTCTGTCTTGTGGAAATCGAAGGTCGCAACGGAACCCCCGCCTCCTGCACAACACCTGTAATGCCGGGCATGAAGGTGTCGACCACGACCGACCGCCTGCGCCGGCTGCGTCGCAATGTCATGGAATTGTATCTCTCCGATCATCCGACCGATGGGTTTACTTCCCCGGTTGCAGGCAACAGCGAGATGCAGCGCATGGCGGGGATCGTCGGGCTGCGGGAGATCCGTTACGGACAGAACGGCCTCAATCACCTCCACGCACGCATCGACAATTCCAACCCATACTTTCAATTCGATCCCGCGCGCTGCATCGTCTGTTCGCGCTGCGTACGTGCCTGCGAGGAAACCCAGGGCACCTTCGCGCTGACGGTGGACGGACGCGGCTTCGCATCGCGCATCGTGGCCAGTCAGGACGATCCCTTCCTGGAATCGGAATGCGTCTCCTGCGGCGCCTGCGTGCAGGCTTGTCCGACCGGGTCCCTGATCGAGAAATCGGTGATCGCGCTTGGTCAGCCGGAGCATTCCGTTGTTACGACCTGCGCTTATTGCGGCGTCGGCTGCAACTTCAAAGCAGAGATGCAGGGCGAGACCGTCGTGCGTATGGTCCCGTGGAAAGAAGGCAAGGCGAATCACGGGCACTCGTGCGTCAAGGGCCGCTTCGCCTGGGGCTACGCCATGCATCCTGACCGGATGATGCAGCCCATGGTGCGCGAGAAGATCACCGATCCATGGCGCGTCGTGAGCTGGGACGAGGCGATCGGTCGCGTCGCATCGGAGTTCAAGCGCATCCAGGCGCAGCACGGACGCGGAACTGTCGGGGCTATCACCTCATCTCGCTGCACGGACGAGGAAACCTATCTCATGCAGAAGCTGGTGCGCGCCGGCTTCGGCAACAACAACATCGATACCTGCGCACGCGTGTGTCACTCGCCGACCGGCTACGGGCTGAAGACCACGTTCGGCACCTCGGCTGGGACCAACGACTTCGATTCCGTCGCATTTGCCGACGTGATCATGGTGGTGGGCGCCAATCCGACCGACGGCCATCCGGTGTTCGCCTCCGCCATGAAGCGGCGGTTGCGCGAAGGTGCGCAGCTGATCGTGGTGGATCCACGGCGCATCGATTTGGTACGCGCACCGCACATCAAGGCGACCTACCACCTGCCTTTGCGTCCTGGCACGAACGTGGCGCTGCTTGATGCGATGGCCCACGTGATCGTCATCGAAGGACTGGTGAACGAGGCCTATGTGCGCGAACGCTGCGATCGGGATGCGTTCCAGGACTGGGCGCGCTTCGTTGCCGAGCCGCAGAACAGTCCGGAGGAAGTCGAGAAGGTCAGTGGTGTGCCCGCCAAGCTGATCCGCGATGCCGCTCGGTTGTACGCCACTGGCGGCAACGCCGCGATCTATTATGGTCTCGGCGTCACGGAGCACAGTCAGGGCAGCACAGGCGTTATGGCGCTGGCGAATCTTGCGATGGCGACGGGCAATGTCGGCAAGCAGGGCGCTGGCGTGAACCCGCTGCGCGGCCAGAACAACGTGCAGGGTTCGTGCGATATGGGTAGCTTCCCCCACGAATTGCCCGGCTATCGGCACATCTCGGAACCAGGGGCGCGCGCGATCTACGAACGGATTTGGGGTGTGAAGCTGGACCCAGAGCCGGGTCTGCGCATCTCCAACATGCTGGACGCAGCGCAGGATGGCAGCTTCCGCGCCATCTACATTGAAGGCGAGGACATCGTGCAGTCCGATCCGGACACGAAGCACGTCGCCGCCGGGCTCGTAGCAATGGAATGCGTCGTCGTCCAGGACCTGTTCCTGAACGAGACGGCCAACTACGCGCACATCTTCCTGCCCGGATCGTCTTTCCTGGAGAAGGACGGCACCTTCATCAATGCCGAACGCCGCATCAATCGCGTGCGCAAGGTCATGGCGCCGCGTAACGGGTACGCGGACTGGGAGATCACCCAACTGATCGCCAACGCACTTGGTCTCGGCTGGAACTACACGAATCCGTCTCAGATCATGGACGAGATCGCGACGACGACCCCCACCTTCTCCGGCGTGAGTTTCGAGAAGCTGGAGCAGCTCGGTTCCATCCAATGGCCCTGCAATGAGGCAGCGCCGGAAGGCACGCCGACCATGCATATCGGCCATTTCGTCCGCGGCAAGGGCAATTTCGTCGTGACCGAATACGTGCCCACCGATGAAAAAGTCGGTCCACGGTTCCCGCTCCTGCTCACCACGGGTCGCATCCTGTCGCAATACAATGTTGGCGCGCAAACTCGCCGTACCGCGAACAACCTCTGGCATCACGAAGACAGGCTGGAAATCCATCCGCACGACGCCGAGGAGCGCGGCATTCGTGAGGGCGATTGGGTGCGTGTGGCGAGCCGATCCGGGGAGACGGGACTGCGCGCCCACATCACGGATCGGGTTGCGCCCGGCGTGGTGTACACGACGTTCCATCACCCCGACACGCAGGCGAACGTGGTCACCACCGAGTTCGCGGATTGGGCCACAAGCTGCCCGGAATACAAAGTGACTGCGGTGCAGGTCTCGCCCAGCAACGGACCCACCGATTGGCAGCGCGAGTATCACGCGTTTTCCGAGCGCAGCCGCAGGATCGAACCGGTGCCGGCAAAATGAACGCCATCGGGCCAGGCCGCGCTGCATCGCTTGCCGCGCCGCGTCTCGCCTGGCGCGACGGGCGGGTCACCACCGGTGTGCGCGTTGTGCCCGACGAAACCCCGGTGGCGCTCACCTACAACCGGGCGACGCTCGCGGTGATGTTGGCCACGCCGGCCGACCTTGAGGATTTCGCGGTCGGGTTCAGCCTGACCGAAGGCATCATCGACGATCCCCTTCAGATCGAGGAAATGACGATCGTTCCCGCTGCCGGCGGGTTGGAACTGCGCATGTGGCTCAGCGACGAGCGTGCGCAGATCGCCGAACGGCGCCGTCGGCGTTTGGCCGGACCCAGCGGTTGCGGTTTGTGCGGAATTGAAAGCCTGGACGCGGCAATCCCGCCGGTCCGGGCCGTCGCAGACAGCGCACGGTTTGCGGCCGATGAGGTCTTCGCCGCAACACGTGCCCTACCCGACGCGCAAACCCTCAACCACAGCACCCATGCCGTTCATGGCGCCGCATTCTGGCTGCCCGGCGAAGGGCTGGTCGCGACGCGAGAGGATGTCGGCCGGCATAACGCCCTCGATAAGCTCGCGGGAGCATTGGCACGGCGCGGGTGCGCTGCGGGTCAGGGTATTTTGCTGCTCAGCAGCCGGCTCTCGGTGGAACTCGTGCAAAAGGCCGCCGTGATCGGCGTGCCGGTGATCGCGGCCGTGTCCGCGCCGACCGGTCTGGCGATCCGGGTGGCACAACAGGCAGGCATCACCTTGGTCGGTGTGGCGCGGGGCGACGGATTCGAGGTGTTTACTCACCCGGATCGGCTCGGTTTGCAGGAGATCGCCTGATGTCTCCCGACAAGCTGGCCTATATGGCCAATCAGATCGCTCAGGCCTTTGCTCATCTGCCACGCGACAAGGCGGTCGCTGCCACAACCGAACACTTGCGCCTGTTTTGGGATGTGCGGATGCGAGATCAGATCGTTGCGCAACTACCGAATCGGGATAACAAGCTGGCCCCCTTAACGCGCGAGGCAATCGAACTGTTGCGAGAAGGCACCAATAGGGTGTAAACTAGTCGAAGAACAAAAAGATCAAATCAGGAGAGGTCCGTTCAATGAGCTATTCTGACACAGCGTCCGCCGGGCTGCTGAGCCGGGAGCGCATTGTCGCAGGTCCGGACTTCAGTCGGTGGATGGTTCCCCCGGCTGCGCTATGCGTCCACCTTTGTATCGGCCAGGTTTACGCTTTCAGCGTCTTCAACCTGCCGATGACCAAACTCATCGGCATCACCAAGTCCGCTCCGGATGACTGGAAGCTGACAGACCTCGGCTGGATTTTCAGCATCGCGATCTTGGTGCTCGGGCTGGCGTCCTTCGAAACCGGAAGCTGGCTGGACCGCGTGGGACCACGCAAGGCGATGTTTACTGCCGCATGTTGCTTCGGCGGCGGCTTCCTGGTTTCGGCTTTCGGCGTGTGGGTCCACAACCTCTGGATCGTCTATCTGGGCTATGGCGTGATCGGCGGGTGCGGACTGGGGATCGGCTACATCTCCCCGGTAAAAACACTAATCACGTGGTTTCCTGATCGCCCGGGCATGGCAACGGGGATGGCCATCATGGGCTTCGGCGGCGGCGCGATGATCGCATCCCCGCTGTCCGTCAAGCTCATGAGCTACTTCTCCACCCCAACCCATATCGGCGTCGCCGAGACATTCGTCGTACTCGGGATCGTCTACTTCTGCTTCATGACGCTGGGCGCCATTATCGTCCGCGTGCCGCAGCATGGGTGGCGTCCCGCCGGATATGTCGCTCCGACGCAGACAACCGGCATGATCACGAGCGAGAACGTGCATGTGAACACCGCACTGCGCACACCGCAATTCTGGCTGCTCTGGTTGGTGCTCTGCCTGAACGTGACAGCCGGCATCGGCGTGCTCGGTCAGGCCTCCGCCATGGCGCAGGAGATGTTCCCCGGGCGGATCTCCGCCGGCGTCGCAGCCGGCTTCGTCGGACTGCTGAGCCTGTTCAATATGCTCGGGCGGTTCTTCTGGGCCTCCACCTCCGACCATATCGGGCGCAAGAACACCTACTTCGTGTTCTTCCTGCTCGGCATGCTTCTCTACAGTCTGGTGCCTACCGCAGGGCATATCGGCAGCATCAGCCTGTTCGTGCTGTGCTTCCTGGTGATCATCAGCATGTATGGCGGCGGATTCGCTACTGTGCCCGCCTATCTGAAAGACCTGTTCGGCGTGCAATACGTCGGCGCCATTCACGGACGTCTTCTCACGGCGTGGTCGGCCGCCGGCGTGTTCGGTCCGGTGCTGGTGAATTACATCCGGCAATATCAAGTGGACCACAACGTCCCGAAGGCGGACGCCTATTCCGAGACGATGTACATCATGGCAGCGCTGCTGCTCATCGGACTGCTGTGCAACCTGATGATCCGCCCGGTGCATGACCGGCATTATCTACAAACACAGACCGCATAGGAGCGAGTCATGACGCTCAAACTGATCCTCGCCTGGGCTGTAGTGGGCATTCCCCTGGCCTGGGGTGTCGCCAACACGATCGCCAGCGCCGCCAAGCTGTTCGGATGAGTCTGACCGGAGTTTAGACCTCGATCGCCTGAGGTGGAATCACCGAAGGCGTGAATCGCCGTCTCAAATCAATGAGCTAGACCCGTTTCGACCGGCCGCGAAGCGAACGGTCAAAGCGAAACGGGTCTAGTCGGCGCGTTCCAGCCATCGGATGCGCCGGCCAACGCCCTCGGGCAAACCCAACGCTGCGTCCGTCCGCACCGCATCATCCAACGCGGCCCGTCGATCCGCCGGCCATTCGGCCGTGCGGCGCATGCGCATATCCACGTGCAGGCACATCAATTCCTGGGCAGCGACCCGAGCCGGATCATCGGCCCGATACATCTCGTGGAACAGATGGAACCGCTTGCCGTCGGCCCCGAGCAGGCGCGGGCGCACTGTCACGCGTTCGCCGACCCGCACTTCTCGTTCATAGAGGGTATGAGTCTCCGCCACGAAGCAGGAATTGCCGCTGCGGGCGCGGTACGCGTTGCCGATATCCAACTCCTCGAACACCACGTCCGTGGCATGGTCGAACACGACCACGTAAAAGGCTACGTTCATGTGGCCATTGGAGTCGATCCACTCCGGCCGCACGACCTCCGTGTGACTGAATTTTTGCATCATCGGCGGAGCTTGTTGGCCGCCTGAACTCGGGTCAAGTTCGCCGCATGGAGGCTTCCGTCTCAGCAACCGCCCATCCCGAGCCGCTCCGCGTCCAGAATGGGTTGCCCCCGGCTGAGCGGGTTCGGGCGCTCATCACCATTTCGATCGCGGTATCCATGTCGGTGCTGGATTCCTCCATCGCCAACATCGCCCTGCCCGTCATCGCACGCGAACTGCACGCCACGCCGGCAGCCTCTATCTGGGTGGTCAACGCCTACCAGCTCTCGGTCACCGTCTCTCTTCTGCCGCTGGCATCGCTGGGCGAGATCCTTGGATACCGCCGCGTCTATGCCGCCGGCCTGGCTTTGTTTTCCCTCGCCTCCCTCGGCTGCGCGCTGTCCACCTCCCTGCCCATGCTGGTGATCATGCGGGTCATCCAGGGCTTCGGCGGCTCCGGCATCATGAGCGTTAACACGGCGCTCGTCCGGTTCGTCTTCCCGCGCGAGCGCCTCGGCCGTGCCGTCGGCTTCAACGCATTCGTGGTGGCGACGTCATCAGCCACAGGTCCGACTGTCGCAGCCGCGGTACTGTCCGTCGCGTCCTGGCACTGGCTGTTTGCGATCAACGTGCCGCTCGGCGTCATCGCGCTCTATCTCGCGGCCCGATCACTGCCGGCAACGCCGCGTGCGTCCCATGGCTTCGACTACACAGGCGCCATCCTTAACGCCATCACGCTTGGACTCCTCGTAACAGGCGTGGACGAGCTTGGACGCGGGGAAACCGTGGCGGTTGCCGGGGCAGAGATCGCGATCGCCCTGATCGTCGGGTTCGTCTTCATCCAACACCAGCGGAAGATCCGAGTGCCCATGCTGCCGCTGGACCTGTTTCGGCGACCGGTCTTCGCCCTGTCGGTCGCGACATCGATTTGCTCCTTTACAGCCCAATCGCTCGTGTATGTATCGTTGCCGTTCCTGTTCGAGGACGTGGGCCACATGTCTCAGATCGCCACCGGTCTGCTGATCACGCCCTGGCCCGCGACCGTCGTGCTGGTCGCGCCGCTGGCTGGGCGGCTGTCCGACCAGTCCTCTCCTGGCGCGCTAGGGGCCATGGGCCTGGCGATCATGACAGTCGGACTGGTCCTGCTCCTGACCATGCCGCTGCACGCAGACTGGGCAACAATTGCCTGGCGCATGGCGGTGGCCGGCTTCGGCTTCGGCTTCTTCCAGTCGCCCAACAACCGATTGCTGGTCGGCAGCGCACCGCCCGAACGCACCGGCGGCGCCTCGGGCATGCTCTCCACCGCTCGCCTCCTCGGCCAGACCAATGGAAGCGCCCTGGTGGCGCTCTGCTTCGGCGTCTCCGCCGCCTCGGGTGCGGGGATCGCAGGCGGCGTGCACCTGTCTTTGCTCCTGGGTGCAATCGCGGCGGGATGCGCAATGCTGGTTAGCCTGGTGCGGCTGCGGCAATTGCAGGTGACTGCCTGATGATACGCGCGGGATGGCGGAGGGTCCTGGTCTGGGATCTGCCGGTTCGACTGTTCCACTGGCTCACCGTGGCGCTGATCCTGACGCTCTATCTGACTCAGCGCTTCAACCTGATGGACTGGCACATCCTTGCCGGAGAGGCGCTGCTCGCGTTGGTGATCTTCCGTCTCATCTGGGGCTTTGTGGGTAGCGAAACCGCTCGCTTCAGCCACTTCGTCGGCCACCCGATCCATGCCATCCGGCATCTGCTTCACTTCCACCATCGGGAGCCGCACTCTGGCATCGGCCATAATGCGGCAGGTGGCTGGATGGTCGTGCTGCTGATCGCGCTCGTTTTTCTGGAATGCCTGTCTGGGGTTTACGTGAACAACGACGTGGCAAACGAAGGTGGCTGGTCAGAAGTGGTACCGGCGTGGTTTTCGGACCTCGTTTCCAATCTTCACACATGGCTGTGGGAGGCCATTCTTGCCGCGGTGATCCTGCATGTATGCGTCGTGGCGGCGTACGCGGCGGTCAAACGTCACGACCTGGTCCGTCCGATGGTGACGGGCTGCAAATACCTGCCAGCGGATCTTAGCGCCCCGCGTCTAGCACCGTTGCGGCGGGCCGCACTGAGCTTGCTTGTGGCCATCGGCATCGCGGTGGGAATCGTCGCTTACTTATAAGGAGGAGCGTCATGGCACTGGCCTTCATGCCTGTGGGCCACGCTGCCCGCGCGTCTGAACCCGCCGATGATCGCGCGTCGTCCGCGTACGCCGCCGCTACGCTCTGCTGGCTGCTTTCCGCGGGTGTCTATGTCGCCGCGAAATACGCCTCGGCCGACATGCCTCCCTGGACTCTGACCTTCTGGCGCCCCCTGATCGCCGGGTTGATCCTGCTCCCGTTCGTCTTGCGCCATGCCGCCGAGATGCGCGACGAGATACGCGCCCGCGCGCCGATGCTGCTGGTTGTGGGCGGTCTGGGTCTGTCGCTATCGCAGGGCTGCATCTACACCGGCCTGCAATACACCACGGCCGTGAATGCCGGGCTGATCATCGCGCTTGCACCGATCATCACGCTGCTGTTCGCCCACGTGACCCTGAAGGAACCACTCGGACCGTGGCAGATCCTGGGATCGATCATCGCGCTCACCGGGATGGTGGCGATCATCACGCACGGCGATCCCGCCTTGCTCAAGCATCTGCAGCTCGGCATCGGCGATGTCTGGATGCTCGGTGCGGCGATATTCTTCGCGGCCTACGGCGTGCTGCTGCGGATGGCCAAATTCGACCTGCCCCGCTTGCCGCTGCTCGTTGTCCTGCTTGGCGCCGGAACACTCACGGCCGCACCATTCTATGGATGGGAGCTGCTGCATCACCAGTATGCGCGGATGAATTTCAGCGCGACTCTAGCCTTGGCCTATATTGCGATACCCGGCGGAGCGTTGATGTACTATCTCTACAATTACAGCGTGGACGCGCTGGGTGCGGCCAAGGCCGGTGTTTTTCTCTACCTCCAGATCTTCTTCGTCGCCGTTCTAGCTTGGCTTTTCCTGGGAGAGCGCCTTCAGGCCTACCACTATGTCGGCGCTTGCCTCATCATCGTTGGTGTGGTGCTGGTAACCGTTTTGAAGCCTGTCGCTCGGCCGATAACCACTTGATCGACCGTGCAGAATTGGAGCAGCTTGCACTGATCCTCATTTCATTGGCGCGTCAGTGACCGCGACCGCGATCAGCGCCATCATTGCCGGAGTCATTTTCGTCGGGTCCCTGATCGGCCTCGCTCTGCCGCGAGTTCTGCCGGCACGGCATCTGTCCAAGGACACGCTAGATGCGATCAAACTGGGCACAGGCATGCTCTCCGTGCTCGCCTCCCTCGTCCTGGGGCTGTTGATCGCGACGGTGAAGACCTCTTTCGACACGACCGCGTCTCAGGTCCGGGCGTACGCCGCCGATCTGATCGTGCTGGACGAGACGCTGCGTGACTATGGCGACGCTGCCCTGCCGATCCGTCGCATGGTGCGCGATTACGCCGCCGGCCTGCTGCACGATGTGTGGCAGTCCGGCGATCATCCGTATCTTACGGAAAACCGGGTAATGGGCGACCAGCTTGAGAGCGTTCGCGACCGCATCCGCGATCTGCCTCACAACACGCCGGACCAAAGCTGGCTGGTAGATCAGTGTCTCCAGATCGTCACCAGCCTGCTGCGCGAACGCTGGTTGCTGATCGAGCATGGAGGGCCCAGCGTTCACCCCTTGATTATCTGGCTCCTCGTGTCATGGGTCGTCGCCATCTTCATGAGTTTCGGCATCAACGCGCCTCGCCACGCGACGATGATCGCGGCCTTCCTGGTGATCTCCGTAGCCATCGGCAGCGCAGTGTTCATGGTTCTGGAAATGGACACACCGTTCGAGGGCGTGCTGCGCATTTCGAGCCGCCCAGTGGAGATCGCGCTGACGCACTTGCTGCCACCCGGGCAATGATGCGGGCGTGCCTGATTCTCGTCGCCACTCTGGCTCTGCCATGTGTCGTGCAAGCCGCTGAAACATGCCGCTTTGCGGGTGACACCGATTTCGCGGGCCGCGCCGAGGTGACCACGACGGCAGCCGAAGCGAACGGACTCCTCCGCGTTCAGGTGGATGCCCGGTTCAACGGTACCTGGTTCGCTGTGCTGCACATCCAGCATCTGCTGCAGGAAGCCAGCACGTGGAAAGGCGGCCAGCTTCAATCCATTGCCGTCAACACGCGCGACATGCTTGGCAATCGGCCGACGCGGCAGCAATGGGACATCTTCCAGCGCACGCCGCAGGGCTTCGTGGCACACCGGATCGAGGGCAAGAACGGCGAGGAATTCAGCCGTAAGTTTCCGCTTTTCGCCGCGCATTGGACGCCCGCCTCATTCGGTGCACCGTGGGAGCAGGACTTTTGGCGTGCGGGGGCGGAGAGACGGGCGGATTTGGATCTGCCGGCGGGCAGGGTTTCTCCCGGCCTGATGACACCGCTCGCTCTGGCCTTTTACTGGCTGCCGCATTTGGAGCGTGCCGATCACACGGTTCCGGTGTTTCTCGCCGGGTTCAAACGCGACAAGGTCATCGCGGTGGACTTGCAGGATTCGGCCGCGCGAGGCGGCACGGTGTGGCAAACCGCAGTGCGCTACCCGGGCCTGAGCGAAAACGATCCATCGGTTGTAACCGGCTGGGTCGGGTCTGACGGGCAGATCGAGCAGCTTGTCGTCCGCGTGCATCGGTCGGGACAATCCGCCCAGGGCACTTTGAGAGCGCTGGGATGCAGCGGCTCAGCATCGGGCTGAAGGCCGCTCGACCAGCGCCGCGATACTTGCCCCAAAAGGCTGACGTCAGGCCCAGATGCGGCGGAAGTTGGTCATATTATCAGCGGTCGAGGGCGAACCGCACAGTTCTCCCTAAGCCTTATCTCCGACGCCGCGTCATCCACCAAACCGGAACAAACCCCGCCGCCAGCAGCAAACCCGAAGCCGGCTCAGGGATCGCTGCCGTCAGAACTCCGCTCGAACTCGATCCGCCGTCCGCCTCGATCACCGTATTCGAAATCGGGAAGATCTCGCCCGCCTGATGGTCCACCATCACGTCGAGGCCACTGAATAATTGCGACGAAAAGGCCGAGGGAACATCCATGATCGTCAGCTCAATCGTTCCATCTGCCGCGAACTGGACCGGAATCATTCCCATGAATGCCGTCGCCACCAAGTCGACCCCACCCCCGACCAAGCCTCCTTCTGCCAGACGCGTCAGATCTGTTCCGCCGCTCTCATACGCGACACCCATCCCATTGAGACCATACGTTGCTAGTGCTCTGACGCATTCTATCGATTCACAACATGCGGTTGCCATGCAATTCTGTGAGCATGGCACAGACAGTATGCGTGTTGTTGAGCGCGGCAGACAGGAAGCGGCTTAAGGCAATAGCATCGGATCGCAACCGAGCGGGCAAATACATCGAGCGAGCCCGAGTCGTTCTGGCCTCGGCCAGTGGTCGGCCGGTGCAACATGTGGCGAAAGAGATCAGCGTCAGCCGCCCCATGGTCTGGCGCTGGCAGCAGCGTTTTGCCGAGGAAGGTCCCGACGGGTTGCTGCGTGACAAGACGCGCAAGCCCGGCAAACGACCGATCCCGGCCGATAAAGTGGCGCACGTCGTGGCGCTCACGTGTGGCGAGCCGCCCCCTGGGACCACGTATTGGACCGGGCGAGCCATGGCAAACGCCACCGCCATGTCTCTGCGCTCGGTGCAGCGCATCTGGGCGGCGCACCAACTCCAGCCGCACCGCGTGCGCAGCTTCAAGCGCTCGCGTGATCCGCAGTTCGCTGAGAAAATGGCGGATATCATCGGCCTTTATCTCGATCCGCCCGCCCATGCGGTGGTGCTGTCGATCGACGAAAAGAGCCAAATCCAGGCGCTCGACCGTACCCAGCCTGGACTGCCGCTGAAACCCGGCCGCTGCGGCACCATGACCCACGACTACAAACGCCATGGAACGACGACGTTGTTCGCCGCATTGAACGTGCTGAAGGGTACGGTGATCGGTCGCTGCATGCAGCGACACCGGCACGAGGAGTTCATCCGCTTCCTCAATGCCGTCGAACGCGAGGTGCCGTCTGGCAAGTTGGTCCATGCGGTCGTCGACAACTACGCCACCCACCGGCACCGAAAGGTACAGGCCTGGCTGGCACGCCATGACCGATGGACCTTCCACTTCACGCCAACCTCCGGGTCATGGCTGAACGCGGTGGAGACCTTCTTCTCCGCTCTTACCCGACAACGCATCCGGCGCGGCAGCTTCCACTCCCTCGTCAGCCTGCAGGCTGCCATTAAGACTTACCTCGCTGAGCGAAATGCAGAACCACGCCCATTCGTCTGGACCGCAGCCACCGCCTCAATCCTTGCCAAGCTCGAAAGATTGCCTGCATCGTCCGTATAAGTCAGAGCACTAGGCCGTCGAAACCGTACAAGACGTATGAAAGAGAAAAGTAGCTCGCAAGGATTCCACTGGACGTCAAACTCTGCGCCCCCGTCGCTTCATAAAGCAAATACGCTCCCCACCCATCGCCCGCGTTGAAACCAGTCGGGTTGACCGGTTGTCCGTTCAGCGAAAACCCCAGGATCGGCAGATAACCGCTCTCGCTGAAGTCGCCCGTCAGTGGGTTCACCGTAAGCGGAGCTCCGCGGCCCTGAGGCTTCTGTCTTGACGATCAGGTGGCTTTGGAGGTGGCCCAGCACCGGGGCATGAGTTGGTCGATGCGAGCTTGGGGCCAGCCGTTGACGAGCCGGGTCAGCAGATCGGTAAAATAGGACTGCGGATTGACGGCATTCAGCTTGCAGGTCTCGATCAGCGACGCCACCGTGGCCCAGTTCTCGGCGCCCTCGTGACTGCCGGCAAAGAGTGAGTTCTTTCTGCTCAGCGCCACCGGACGCATGCTGCGTTCCACGCAATTCGAGTCGATCTCGATGCGGCCGTCATCGAGGAACTGCACGAGGCCATCCCAGTGGTTCAGCGCGTAGCCGATCGCTTCGGCGGTTGGCGCGCTGCCGGGCAGCTTCGCCCTCTGCGTTACGAACCAGCTGCGGAGCTCCTCAAGCAGTGGATGGCTGCGGGCCTGACGCGCAGCACGTCGTTCGGGCGCACTGAGGCCGCGGATGTCGGCCTCGATCTGATATAGCCTTGCGATCTGCTGCAATGCCTCGGTGGCGATCGGCGCCGCACCGTCCTTCGCGAGGTCATAGAAGTTGCGGCGGGCGTGACTCCAGCAGAACGCCAGTTTACTTGGGCCCCGTCTTCCCGCGGGGTCGATCAGGCTCTGATAGGCGGCATATCCATCGCATTGCAGGATGCCGCGGTAGTCGCCGAGCAGCGCGCGTGCATGTTGATGCTGGCGTCCGGGCGCATAAGTGTAGACCACCGCCGGCGGATCGAGGCCGCCCCAGCCTCGGTCATCCCGCGCGATCGTCCAGAAATACCCCCGCTTGGTGCGGCCGCGGCCTGGGTCGAGCACTGGCACTACGGTTTCATCGGCAAACAATCGCCCCGAGCCGAGCACGATCTCCTTCAGGCGCCGCGCCACCGGAGCAATCTCAGCGGCGGCATAGCCGACCCAGAACGCAAGGGTGGATCGATCGATTTCCACTCCCTGCCGGGCCATCATCTGTGCCTGGCGATACAGCGGCTGATGGTCGGCAAAGCGGCTGACCACCACGTTCGCCACTGTCGCCTTGGTGGGAATGCCACCTTCGATCAGTCGCGGCGGCGCCGGCTGCTGCACCACAAGGCCCGCGCAACTGCGGCAGGCAAATTTGGGTCGGCGCGTGACCAGCACGCGGTATTGCGCCGGGATTACGTCGAGCCGCTCGGAGTGGTCCTCGCCGATCTGCACCATCTCTGTCTTGCAGCAGGGACACGTCGTATCCAAAGGCGCCAGCACCGTCTCGATGCGTGGCAGGTGGGCAGGCAGTGCCCCACGGCTGGCACGCCGTTTCTTAGCCCGTTCGCGCCGCAGCCCAGGATCGTCCTGCTCGGCTTCGGCTTGGATTTGGGCGACCGCTGTCTCGAGATCCTCCAGACCCAGCGCCAGCTGCTCGGCCGGCAGCCGCTCCGACTTCCGTCCGAACTGCATCCGGCGCAGCTTCAGCAGCAGAGCGCGCAGCCGCTCATTGCGCACCGCCAGCGCGTCGCGCTCAGCAACCGCCGTATCGCGCTCCGCCGCCGCGGCATCGCACGCGGCAATGGCAGCATCGCGTTCCGAAACGATTGCCAGAACCAAGGCCCGCAATGCCTCGGGGTCGGCAGGCAGCTCATCGGTTGTATTAGAAACGACACGCGGCACGCCGGCAATTCTATGCCGCCGCGCTCGGCGTGGGAATCCGTTTCGTTGCCGGCACACGCGTCCAATCGAGGCCATCGAATAGTGCTGCGAACTCCAGCGCCGACAGCCTCATGACCCCATCAACCACCGGCGGCCAGCGGAACGCCGTCTGCGACAGTTGTTTCCACACCAGCACCAGGCCACTGCCGTCCCAGACCAGGATCTTGATCCGGTCGGCGCGCTTGGAACGGAACACGATGACCGCGCCGGAGAATGGGTCCTCGCCGAGCACCTCCGATGCTACCGCCGCCAAGCCATGGGTCCTTTGCGGAAGTCCACCGGATGCGCTGCCAAGAGAACGCGTACCCCCGCGGGGATCGAAATCACGCTGCCGACTTCCGCAGCGCACGCAACACATCCGCCAACAACCTGAAGTCCGTGCCATTCGCCACGCGGATGACCGCTCCGGCGAGCCGGATTTCGAGACTTGGCGGCGGAGCAAGCCTGGCTGCATGCTCCGTGCTCGCATCATTGCTCCGGGCGGCAGCGACAACAGCTGGCGCCTCCGTGACGATCGGCAGAAAATTCGCCTCGGCGGCTTCACAACCGCCCTTTTCAGGCAGCGCCAGAGCTCCCTCTCGCGCTTCTCGCCGCCAACCCCAGACCTGTTGCGGACAAACCTGCCAACGGCGCGCGACCTCCGTCACCGTCGCGCCAGGTTGCCGCGTCTCGGCGACAATCCGGCCCTTCTCTTCAGGCGACCAACGCCGCCGCCGCGCCGGTCCCGTCAGCACCTCAATCCGACGGAAGGAACCCTTCGCGTCGTCGTTAACGACGTCCATAACGACCGCTCGATAAACCCACGCCGACCACTTTCACCCCGCGATCAACAGAAGGGCCGTCCGAACAGAGTGGACATCAGCAGGATGCCGCCGTCGCGGTCTTGCACGTTGGCGGCGGTGACCAGCGCGTGCAGCACCAGACCCAGCGTATCGACCAGGACATGGCGCTTCTTCCCTTTGATCAGCTTGCCCGCATCAAAGCCGTGTGGGTCGATCGCTGCCCCCCTTTTTCTGCGCTTTTCACGCTTTGGCTGTCGATGACGCAGGCGGTCGGACTGGCTTCTCGTCCCGCCTGTTCGCGGCATTTAACGTAGAGCGCGTGATGGATCTTCTCCAACGTGCCGTCCCAGCCCCACAAGCAGAAGTAGCCGTTCACCGTGCTGCGCGGTGGCAGGTCCTTTGGAATGTAGCGCCACTGGCAGCCGGTGCTCAGCACATACATCACGCCGTTGACCACTTCGCGCATGTTGACGGTACGCTTGCCACCGCCACGCTTGGCGGGTGATATAAGCGGCCTGATCAGCCGCCATTCCGCATCGGTGAGATCGCTCGGATAACGCAGCTTGTCGCGGTCATAGCGATGGCGGTTTTCCATCGTCCACATCAGGCACCTCGTGGCTTGGTGCCAGGCAAAGAATCACACCCGATCGAGCCGCTTCAAGCACTCAGTCCATCCGGACCGGCAACCGATTCAAATGACTCACAAAGTCGCCGGACGGACACTTACAGATGAAGTGCCAAAGTAGTGCTAAGACCCATGCACGGACCCCCTAGTGCTCTGACGCATTCTATCAATTCACAACATGCGGTTGCCATGCGATTCTGTGAGCATGGCACAGACAGTATGCGTGTTGTTGAGCGCGGCAGACAGGAAGCGGCTTAAGGCAATAGCATCGGATCGCAACCGAGCGGGCAAATACATCGAGCGAGCCGAGTCGTTCTGGCCTCGGCCAGTGGTCGGCCGGTGCAACATGTGGCGAAAGAGATCAGCGTCAGCCGCCCCATGGTCTGGCGCTGGCAGCAGCGTTTTGCCGAGGAAGGTCCCGACGGGTTGCTGCGTGACAAGACGCGCAAGCCCGGCAAACGACCGATCCCGGCCGATAAAGTGGCGCACGTCGTGGCGCTCACGTGTGGCGAGCCGCCCCCTGGGACCACGTATTGGACCGGGCGAGCCATGGCAAATGCCACCGCCATGTCTCTGCGCTCGGTGCAGCGCATCTGGGCGGCGCACCAACTCCAGCCGCACCGCGTGCGCAGCTTCAAGCGCTCGCGTGATCCGCAGTTCGCTGAGAAAATGGCGGATATCATCGGCCTTTATCTCGATCCGCCCGCCCACGCGGTGGTGCTGTCGATCGACGAAAAGAGCCAGATCCAGGCGCTCGACCGTACCCAGCCTGGACTGCCGCTGAAACCCGGCCGCTGCGGCACCATGACCCACGACTACAAACGCCATGGAACGACGACGTTGTTCGCCGCATTGAACGTGCTGAAGGGTACGGTGATCGGTCGCTGCATGCAGCGACACCGGCACGAGGAGTTCATCCGCTTCCTCAATGCCGTCGAACGCGAGGTGCCGTCTGGCAAGTTGGTCCATGCGGTCGTCGACAACTACGCCACCCACCGGCACCGAAAGGTACAGGCCTGGCTGGCACGCCATGACCGATGGACCTTCCACTTCACGCCAACCTCCGGGTCATGGCTGAACGCGGTGGAGACTTTCTTCTCCGCTCTTACCCGACAACGCATCCGGCGCGGCAGCTTCCACTCCCTCGTCAGCCTGCAGGCTGCCATTAAGACTTACCTCGCTGAGCGAAATGCAGAACCACGCCCGTTCGTCTGGACCGCAGCCACCGCCTCAATCCTTGCCAAGCTCGAAAGATTGCCCGCATCGTCCGTATAAGTCAGAGCACTAGCACTACTTTGGCACTTCATCTGATTGGCTCTGCAATCTTTTCCGGCAATGCGGACATCGGCTTGGCGGTTGTGGCGGAGCGAACAGTCGAGCGATGACAGCGCGGCGGATTTCAGGAAGCGTCGGCCTCGGAGGGGCTGTCGGGGTCTGGTTCTTTTTTTCCCCGCGCTGCGGCACGGAGCCGCAGGTGCTGAAGGTAGGCAAAGGCGATGCAGCTCATGAGCGCATGCCGATGCAGCCCGGTCCACGATCGTCCCTCGAAAGCCCCGAGGCCAAGCTCTTGCTTGAGCTGCTGATGGGCCTGCTCGCAGACCCACCGCGCCTTGATGCTGACGGCGAGGCGGCGCAGCGACGTGTCTGGCGGCAGATTGCTCAGATAGTATTTCCGCTCGCCGCTGCTGCGCCATTCGCCGATCAGCCAGACCGCCTCGCCGGGCAAACGGCCGTGACGCGGGCTGCGCGGCCCGTCGGCAACCCGCACGCGCAAAGCCGCAAACCGAGCGGTGAGCGCACCTTTGCTGCCCTGACGCCAGATGATGCGCCGCCAACGGCAGTTGTCCAGCACGTCCGCACCCGCCCGCGCGTCCTCACTTGGGACGGCATGCCGTCGTGGCTTTCCCTTGTTGGCACGCGGAAACAGCAGCCCAACGCCGGTGGTGAACACCTTCTGCGTGCGCGGGACGCCAACCGACCAGACCAGATCACGCGCGCTCAAGCCTTGGCGGAACGGTGCGCTGAGGCCGTATCCCGCATCGGCCAGGACGCGGCCGAAGCGGACGCCGGCGGCGCGCACGCGGTCGATCTCTTTCAGTGCGATCTCCGGCTTGGTTAGTGCCGTGCGCTCCGTCTCCGCCACGCCGGCAGCGGCGCAGCGCGCTTCGTCGTCAGTCCACGACTTCGGCAGGAACAGGCGCAGGCCGATCGGCACCGGCACTTCGCCGCACGCCAGCGTCAGCGAGACCAGCGCCTGACAGTTCGCCTGCTTTCCAAGCTCGCCACAGTATTGTGGAGCGACCCCGACCGAGAGCGTGCCCTTCTTGGGGATCGCCGTGTCATCGACGACCAGTGACCCTGCCCCCAAACTGTCCTTACTCATAACCAGAATCCGTTCTGGTTGTGGTCCGTCCTGGACCGGGTTGCGAACTCGTTCGGAGTAAGTCCACGCAGGCTGGTGTGGGGCCGATGGGCATTATAGTCGGCCCGCCAAGCTTCGATGATCCTCCGGGCTGCGGGCAAGCCCTGGAAGACGTGCTCATTGAGGCATTCGTCGCGCAAGCGACCGTTCAGGCTCTCGACGAATGCGTTCTGCACTGGCTTGCCGGGGGCGATGTAGTGCCAGCCGACACCGCGATCTTGCCGCCAACTCAGCACCACATGCGACGTCAGCTCGGTCCCGTTGTCGCTGACCACCAGCAAGGGGGCGCCGCGCCGTTCTACGATGTAATTGAGTTCGCGCACCACCCTGCGACCGGACAGCGATGTATCCACCACCAGCGCCAGGCATTCGCGGGTGAAGTCGTCCACCACCACAAGCACCCGAAAGCGGCGGCCGTCGGCCAGTACGTCGGAGACGAAGTCCAGGCTCCAGCGCTGGTTCGGACCCTGTGGCAACGTCATTGGCGCGCGCGTTCCCAAAGCCCGCTTGCGACCGCCACGCCGCCGCACAACCAGTCGTTCCTCGCGGTAGAGCCGGAACAGCTTCTTGTGATTTAGCATGATCCCTTCTCGCCGCAGCAGAATATGCAAACGCCGATATCCGAACCGGCGCCGCTCGGCCGCCAACGCGCGGAGCCGCGTGCGAACCGCAGCGTCGCCGCCACGGCGCGATAGGTAACGGAACACCTTCGGTGCAATGCTCAGCAGCGAACAGGCACGCCGCTGCGAATAGCTCTTCTCTTCAATCGCCCAGATCACAGCTTTCCGCCGCGAGCCGGGCGTCAGAAGTTTTTTCCCAAGGCTTCCTTCAGCGTCGCCACATCCAGCACCAATTCCGCCAGCAGCTTCTTCAGCTTGCGGTTCTCCTCTTCCAGAGCCTTCAGTCTCTTGGCGTCCGAGATCTCCATCCCGCCGTAGCGCGATCGCCAATTGTAGAACGTCGCGTCGCTGATCCCGTGCTTGCGGCACAGCTCCGTTACCGGCAGTCCTGCCTGATGGTCTTTCAGCACACCGATGATCTGCTCCTCAGTGAACCGGCTCTTCCTCATCTTCCGTCTCCTGGCGGGAACGGACTCTAGCTCAGAGCGGGGACATTTCAGGGGGCAGGGTCACCAGCACCGCGTCGTCGCCGCCCACGATGGCATCAGCGCGTTCCGCGAGCACACGCCATAACGGCGCGTCGTCCCAGCTCGAACTGCTGATGAAGTGGTGCAGTTGATCGTGGCCGCGGAGGCCGAGACGCTCGGCAATCGGCTGTACGCTCTTCGGACCATCCGGCCCAAGTAGCCCCGTACGTAGAGTGGTCCCCAGCGCCGCCGTGTGCTGCGGCCCATCACTGCAAGAAACGGAATCAACCAGCGGTCAAGATCGTCTCCGAACGCGACAGAACGGGACACAGCAAGCGCTCCGCTGAATCCCAGTCTGATACAGAACCGCCACGTGACCGTACAAGTGCCAAAGTAGTGCTAGCTAGTATCTAAGGAGTGAAACGGGCCGGGCTGGTGGTCCAGATAGGTGTAGTCGATGAAGCGGCAGCATTCTCGGAATGCTTGCATCGCCTGCTTAGGTGTCAATAGTTCGGCTCTGTTCGCTCGCCCGGAGTGACTTTTTTTGAGTGTCTGCCTGAGCTGCTTGAGCGCCTTCCAGACGGTCGTCATGCCCACCGCAACCCCATGCGTCTCGGCAAGCCACTCGCGATGCTCGGCCAGCGTCGCGTCCGGCACCTGTGCCACCCGCTCCTGCAAGGCGCCGTGAAACCGCACGAGCTTGCGGGCCTGGCAGGGCTTCTGCGGCCGCGGCGTCGCTGATCCGGTACGCACCAGGCGCTGCCGCGCCTTGACCACATACGACACGCTGACCCCGAACCGCGCCGCCGCCTGACGCGCCGTCAGCGTGTCCGCTCCGAGGACGCGATCTCGAAGATCCTGCGAGTACGTCTGACCCCGACGCCACACCATCAACGCCTCCGACTTCTGCCGGAACGTCAGCAATCACACAGCCGCGCGTCGCACAAAGCGCTTCTGCAATTCCACCCTCAACAGAACCGCTCTAGTACTACAGTTGCGAATCGGTTGAATGGTTGATTCGCTGGTCCGGCAAGTCGGGAGAACAGGCATGCCGGTTGCAGTTTGGTCGGGATCTGCCTTGGCGTGGGAAGAAGAACTGACGGCGCTGAAGAATCGTCTGGCGCCGGTCTTCTGCCGCTCTGACGTAGCGGCGTCGGCGGGAGCGTTCATTGATGGCCTGCTGTCCGGCATTTCGCGCAAGACAGGTAGGCAAATGGCGGAGCAGGCGGGGCTGAGCCGGCCCTATCGGATGCAATCGCTGCTTGGTCGCAGCTCATGGGATGCCGAGGCTTTGCGTGATCGCGTGCGAAGGGAAGCTGTTGCGTCGCTCGGTGATCCGTCCGGCGTGTTGGTTGTGGACGAGACCGGATTTCTCAAGAAGGGCGAACACTCGGTCGGCGTGGCGCGGCAATATTCCGGAACGGCTGGCAGGATCGAGAACTGCCAGATCGGTGTCTTTCTCGCTTATGCAAGCCGGTTCGGCCAGGCGTTGATCGACCGCAGGCTCTATCTCCCCGATGCCTGGGCGGGCGATCAGGAACGCCGCCGTCGCGTGCAGGTTCCTGAAGCCGTCGCGTTCGCGACAAAGCCGCGGATCGCCTGCGAGCTGATCGCTGCCGCTCTCGATGCCGGTGTCCCCTGCGCCTGGGTGCTGGCCGATGCGCTGTATGGCTCGGACTCACGGCTGCGGCGCATGCTGGAAGAGCGCGGCCAACCCTACGTGCTCGCCGTGCGCTCGACCCATACCCTGCGCATGGTGACGGTGGACCTGCAGACCGATCCTTCAGAGATGGCGGATGACTTACCTCCCGAAGCGTGGGCGGTGCATGCTGCCGGCGAGGGTTCGAAAGGGTTGCGCCTCTACGATTGGGCACGCATCGCGCTGCCCTGGGTGGTGGACGGCAACTTCGAACGCTGGGTGCTGATCCGGCGTAATCGGCGCGATCCGCAAGAGCGTGCCTATTACTTCGCCTTCGCTCCGAGCGGCACTGGATTGGCTGAGTTGGCCGGCGCCGCTGGTTTGCGCTGGACCATCGAGGAATGCTTCCAGCGTGCCAAGGAAGAATTGGGCCTCGATCACTGTGAAGCGCGCTCCTGGCACGGGTGGCACCGTCATATGACCCTCTGCATGGCCGCACTCGGATTCCTGGCCCGGCTTTCTGCCCAGTTGCGACGATCCACCTTCGGTAAACCGAACGAAAGGAGTCCATTCGCCACCGCCGCGTGATGATCCCCGCCACCGCTCCGCCAAGCGTGCCGGAGATCCGCTATCTCATCGCGCGCTTGCTCCTCGCGCCCATCTCCAGAACCCGCTACGTGCTCGCTTGGTCACGCTGGAGACGACGGCATCAAGCCACCGCCGCGCAGGCTCATCGAAAGCGCCGGCGCAATGTGCAACTGTAGTACTAGGGTCGCGATAAACACTTTTTTCATGGCTGCGAACGCACCATCGGTACCTGTACGGGAACGGCCGATCAACGCGCAATGCCTGCATCCCTCCCCGTCCGTCAGGCCGTGGCCGGTTTCCGTCGGCGGCTAAGACACGCCTCCCGCCTGTCGGATTGGCCGTTCGCGATGAAGATCGGGGCGCTGCCGCTGTTGGGGCTGGCGGCAGGCATCGGCATCGCCGCGTATGCCACGCTGACACTGGATTATCAGACAAGGCTGATCCGCGCCGTCGTGGTCGGCGATCTTCCCGTCGCCATGCGCTTGTTCGAGGAAGCTGGCAGCCTTCAGCGCACGCTCACGGACGCGCACAACGTCCTGGTGGGAACCTCCCGCACTCCGTCCGATGGCAACGAGCGGGAGATGGCCCGCCTGACCTTCCAACTGGATACCGGGATCAGTGCGCTGGCGGCGGCACGGGCTGATCTCGATTCAACGGCATCATCCGCCAAGATCACGCGGATCATCGCCGGGCTGACACCGTTCCGGAATGCGATCGCGTCTGCCAGTCTTTATGCGCAAACTTCCATAATGCCGAGCGCCATGCCGGCCATCGAGAACACGGCGCAGGGTGCGCTCGATGATCTGTCAGCCTTGGCGCGGTCGTCGGTGATCGATGCCAGCCGGCGGGCCGAACAGTCGCGCGTTGCCGTGGAGAAGGCGCGGCTCAGCTTCGTGGCCGTGACCGGCAGCGTCGCCCTCGCGCTCGGGCTGTTCGCTTTCTTGATGGTGCGCGGAACGGTGCGTTCGATCCGTTCGATCGCTGACGCGACGCTGCAGGTTGCGCGCGGCGACCAGGTGCTGGACATCACACGCTTGCACCGGCGCGATGAGTTGGGCGCGATCGTACGCTCGCTGCGCGTGTTCCAGCACAACGTGGCACGCATTGCGTTCCTCGCGCACCATGATGCGTTAACTGGGCTGCCCAATCGCCGGCTGTTTCATGACCGGCTGGAACAGGCCTTGGCGCAGGCCGGTCGCGGCGTGGATCTGGCGGTACTGTGTCTCGACCTCGATCGCTTCAAGGCGGTGAATGACACGCTGGGGCATCCCGTTGGGGACAAGCTGCTGCAGGAGGTGGCGCAGCGTCTGGCAGCGTGCGTGCGGGAAGGTGACACACTGGCACGACTGAGCGGAGACGAATTTGCGATCCTGCAGATCGGTCTGACGCGGCCGGAGGATGCGGCTTTGCTGGCGCATCGCACCATCCGGGTGCTCGGGGAGCCGTACGAGGTTGCCTCGCACAGGGTGGTTATCGGGACCAGCATCGGCATTTCGGTGACGCCGCGGGACGGTGCCACCGTGGACGCGCTGCTGAAGAATGCCGACACGGCGCTTTATCGTGCGAAAGCAGAAGGCCGTGGCGTGTTCCGTTTTTTCGAGTAGGCGATGGACGCGGAGTTGCAGGCGCGGCGAGTGCTGGAATTGGATATAATACCAGCCCGCTTAAACATTGACCGATGCCCATTGCCTTGTTCCGAGCGATCGGATGCGCTGGGGATGATCGGTCAGAAAGAGCCACGCCCGTCGGCACGCCTCGACGATGGCCTCGTAGCTTTCCCAGACCAAAGCGGTGAGTTTGTTTTGCCGCAGATACTCCCAAACCGTCTCCATTGGATTGAGTTCCGGCGAGTATGGCGGCAGCGGCAACAGAGTGATGTTGTCAGGCACGCGCAACCGGCCGCCGGGCTGATGCCAGCCGGCGCTGTCACAGACCAAAATAGCGTGCGCACCAGGCGCCACCTGAGTGCTGATTTCGCTCAGGTGTTCATTCATCGCTTCGGTGTTGACGCCCGGCATGATGATGGCGGCACCGATGCCTCGGGCTGGGCAGATCGCGCCGAACAGATAGGCCGAGTCATGACGGTTGTCGCGCACCATCAGAGGGCGCGAGCCGACCGGCGCCCAAATGTAAGTATGTCCGCCTTTCTGCCCGACCCTGGCTTCGTCCTGAAACCAGATTTCGAGGTCCGCTGCGGATGCGCTTTCGGGTAGCGCTGCTGCTACCAGGCTGGCGAAGTTTTTTTAAACGCCGCCTCGGCTTTGACATCCTTCCTGGGATGATAGGGGCGCGGTTGCAGCCGGGTCAGCCCGAGCGTGTGCAGCCACTTGCCCATCGTGCTGAGGTGAACCCGGGCGTTGTAACGCCGCGCCGCTTCCTCCTGCAGGTCCACGCAGCGCCAGCGCACCACACCATGCAGTGCCGGATCGGGCCCCGCGATCACCAGCGCCCTGAATTCCGCTTTCTGCTCGGTCGTCAGCTTCGGCGGGCGGCCGGGGCTGATGCGTGATTGAAGGCCGCCAATCCCCTCGGCATTGTAGCGGTGAACCCAGTCACGCAACGTCTGGCGGTCCATGCCGCTCTGCCGGGCGGCCTCGCAACGGCTGGCGCCGTCCAGCACCAGAGCAATCGCCAGTAACCGGCGGACCTGGTCAGCGTCGGAGCATTTGCTCGCCGTTGCCCGAAGCTCCCGTGCACTGTGAGCGGTCCGGCTGACCGCTACCGCTCTGCCCATGCGCGCCTCCCGCGAATCGCCGCGGGAATCGAATCACATCTCGCGGGCAGTGGGAACCCGAAGTTAGTCAGAGGTTTCGCGGGTTGGTATAAGGCGCGCGATCGAAGAGGCGCAGTTCGAACTTTACTATCAGCCGCTGATAAGCCTCCCGACGCATGAGATCAGCGGGTTCGAAGCATTGCTGCGCTGGCACCATCCTGAGCGTGGGCTGGTCTCCCCCGCCGAGTTCATCCCCATTGCCGAAGATACCGGCCTGATCGACACGATCGGCGCCTGGGTGCTCCGACAGGCATGCAGCGAAGCGACCGGCTGGCCGGAGCATGTGAAGATCGCTGTCAATCTTTCTCCGGCGCAGTTCCGTAGCGACGAGCTGGTGGGCATCGTCAATCAGGCCCTGATCGCCTCGGGCCTGGAACCATCACGGCTGGAGCTGGAAATCACCGAGAGCGTGCTCCTTCAGCAAGACGATCCGAACCTGATGACGCTGCATCGGCTGCGGCAGATGGGGGTGCGGATTTCCATGGATGATTTCGGGACGGGGTATTCGTCTCTGAGTTATCTGCGCAGCTTCCCATTCGACAAGATCAAGATCGACCGGAGCTTCGTGAAGGGCCTATCCAACGATGGCGGTTCGGTGGCGATCGTGCGCGCGGTGACGGGCCTCAGTCGCAGCCTGGGCATCACCACGACGGCGGAAGGCGTGGAAACCGACGAGCAACTGCACTGTCTGGCGCGTGAAGGATGCCACGAGGTGCAGGGCTATCTATTCAGCAAGCCGGTGCCGGCGGACAGGGTGCCGATGCTTCTCGACACGGTCGAGCCTGTGCTGGGGTGATAGGTCGAAGAAACGAACAGCTCCCGCCGTCGCCTTCTCGGGTGAACGTAAAAGTGGCGGCAACGGTGTTATGCAACCGGCATGCTCCGCGTCTCCGGGTTTTCCACCAGTGCCATCACATGCTCAAGCTTGTCGGCTTCGGCGGCAGGCTTGTCCGTGCGGATGCGGGCAATGCGGGGGAATCGCATGGCCACACCCGACTTGTGCCGGCTGGATAGTTGCGCGGCATCGAACGCCACTTCCAGAACAAGAGACTTCTCCACCTCCCGCACCGGACCGAAGCGCGCGACGGTGTGGTTCCGCACCCACCGGTCCAGCCAGGCCAGTTCCTCATCCGTGAAGCCGAAATACGCCTTTCCCACCGGCACCAGTTCCTCGTCCTTCCACACGCCGAACGTATAATCCGAATAGAAGCTGCTACGCTTCCCATGCCCGCGCTGGGCATACATCAAAACCGCATCGATCGTGTGCGGATCACGTTTCCACTTCCACCACAACCCCTTCGGTCGCCCCGGGACATAGGGGCTGTCCGCCCGCTTGAGCATGATGCCTTCCATCGAGGCTGCCCTGGCACCCAGGCGCAGTGCCGACAGCTCCTCAAGCGACGAAAAAGCAATCAGTGGCGAGACGTCCATCCGCGCCGGCTGCACGCGCGCGAACCACGCCTCCAGCCGCGCGCGCCGCGCATCGAACGGTATAGTGCGCAGGTCCTCATCCCCGTCGAACAGTAGGTCATACAATCGCACGCCGACCGGGAACGCCTCCATCATCCGCTGTGTCACCGTCTTGCGGTTCAGCCGCTGCTGCAAATCTGCGAAAGGGGCGACAACCCCGTCCCGGATGACCAGCAACTCCCCATCCAGCACCGCATGAAAGTCCATGGCGGCAATGATCTCCGGGAAAGCAGCGGAGATATCATCCGCGCCGCGCGAATAGAGCCGCCGGCCGCCCGAGGTGGAAACAAGCTGGACCCGGATGCCGTCCCACTTCCACTCGGCGCGGAAGGCCGCTGCGTCCAGGCCGAGGATGTCAGCCTCCTCCAGCGGCTGGGCCAGCATCGGCGGGCGGAACACCGGCGCCGTGGCAGGATCGGGCCGCGGCGCGCGCCCTTCGATCCAGGCAAATAACGGAAGGTAAGGAGGCGCCAGCCCGTGCCAGACCTCCTCCACCGCATCAGGATCAACCCGACCGATCTCCGACAGCGCAATCTTGGCCAGCCGCGCCGAAGCGCCGACCCGCAGCGCCCCTGTGATCAGCTTCAGAATAGCGAACCGCACGGAGGGGTCGGAGGCGTCGAGCCAGCCCGCGACAATGCCGGGGAGCATGGATTTGGGCGCACTTTCCAGCGCCTCGACGACCTCGCAAAGGCGCGGCGGCTCCGCGCCGCCGGGACCGGCCGGCCACATCAGGGCGACCGTCTCCGCCAAGTCTCCGACATAATCGTAAGACCAGCCGAACAGCACCGGGTCGGTGTGGGCGGCGGCGAGGTCGCGGATTAGCCCCGGCTTGGCCGCAGTAAAGCGGAGCTCTCCCGCAATCGCGGCGAGTGCGATACCGCGGTCCGGGTCAGGCTCGGTCGTAAAGTAACGGCGGAGAAGCGCGATCTTGGCATTGCGGGACGGAGTGAAGACCAGCCTGTCGAGCAGTTCCGCGAAGGCGCGCATGGGCCCAAACTGGCCCCGCGCCGCAGGTTCACCAAGTGTAAGCGAGAATTACGGCTTGCAGTATGTGCAGCCCCGGACAGAACCCAGCCCGTTGCTTTGCGCACGCGCGAACGCCTCGTCGCGTGATGAAAAGGGCCCGCTCCACGTCCCGGTATTGCTGCGCAGCATAAACCCGCTTGCCCCGTTGATCTGGCGCGGGAAGCGGCACCACGCACGATGTACCAGCGCCCACTCATCTGATTTGCGGGCGTAAACGTAAAAGCCCTGCGGTCCGCCTGCATCATCCACAGCATTGTCTTTTGGCATTACTGTCTCCACTGCGGATAACGTGGAGGGAGTTCTTGCGGATTACCCGTCAATGGCCCGCGACGGCGCTAAAATGTTTGCCACCGCGTTTTGATGAAAACGAAGCGGGACAGGAGCTCAAGGGCAAATGCTTCGCCCCAAATGCTTCGTCCCAGACCGGCCGGTGTTGACGCACCGACCCACCGCCGCTACACCCCCGCCCCTGCCGCGGCCGGCTATCGACCGCGTTGCCCCAACGGGCTGCCCAGGTGGCGGAATTGGTAGACGCGCAGGTTTCAGGTACCTGTGGCCGCAAGGTCGTGGAAGTTCGAGTCTTCTCCTGGGCACCATCACAATGAGCGCAACGCAATTCATGCCGGGCGGAACCATCCACCTACACCGGGACGATCTGCCCGAGACCCTTTCGCTCGGTCCCGTCGTGGCCGTCGACACCGAAACAATGGGCCTCAATCCCCATCGCGACCGGCTGTGTCTGGTGCAGCTTTCCGCCGGGGACGGCACCGCGCACATGGTGCAGATCCGTCCCGAGTCCCTCGGCGGCTTCGGCTACGCCTGCCCCAATCTCGCGGGTCTGCTCGCTGACCCGGGTACCCTCAAGCTCATGCATTTCGCCCGGTTCGACGTCGCCGTCCTCCAGCACGCCCTGGGCATCACCGTCTCTCCCGTCCGCTGCACCAAGATCGCCGCCAAGCTGGTGCGCACCTTCACCGACCGTCACGGCCTGCGTGATCTCTGCAAGGAACTGCTGGGAATCGAACTCAACAAGCAGCAGCAGAGTTCGGACTGGGGCGCGCCCGAACTGACGCCGGAGCAGCTCGCCTACGCCGCCTCCGACGTGCTCCACCTCCACGCCCTCTGGGCCCGCCTCGAGGCCCTGCTCATTCGTGAAAACCGGCTCGCCCTGGCCGAATCGTGCTTCGCCTTCCTCCCTACCCGAGCCCGCCTGGACCTGCTCGGCTACGACGATCCCGACATTTTCGCGCACTGAGGCCGCTTTCCCGCGATCCTTGGCACGGTTTTTGTTGCGAAGTTTGTCGCCCGCTTGACCCGGCACGCCGCGCCGCACCATACATGGCCGGAGATGGTGCCGAGAACCAACGCGAGTGGGATGGGCTTGGCCCTCGCCGAAAGCCTGTCGGACCTGGATGTGGCCCGCCAGGTGCTGTCGGCAGAGGCGGCCGGTTTGCGCGCGCTTGCCGGTGCCCTCGATGAGGGCTTCATCCGCGCTGTGGATGTTCTCGCCTCTGCCTCCGGCCGCATCGTCGTCTCCGGCATGGGCAAGTCGGGCCACGTTGCCCGGAAGATCGCTGCCACACTGGCTTCCACGGGTACCCCAGCCCTCTTCGTCCATCCGGCTGAGGCGTCCCATGGTGACCTCGGCATGATCGTGCCGGGCGACGCATTGCTGGTTGTCTCCAATTCGGGGGAGACCCCGGAACTCGCCGACCTCGTGGCGCACGGGCGGCGCTTCGGCATTCCATTGGTCGCCATAACCGCGAAATCCGGCAGCGCGCTGGCCAGCGCGGCCAACTCGGTGTTGCTGCTGCCGGACGCAAACGAGGCCTGTCCCATGGGCCTCGCGCCGACCACGAGCACGACGATGCAAATGGCGCTGGGCGACGCGTTGGCCGTGGCGCTGCTGACCCGCCGGGGCTTCACCGCAGCGGATTTCCGCCAGGTTCATCCGGGGGGCCGGCTCGGGGCACGGCTACGGCGAGTGCGGGAACTGATGCACACGGATGATGCTGTGCCGCTGGTCTCTCCCGACACGTGCATGGATCGCGCGCTCCTGGTCATGACGGAAAAGCGCTTTGGCTGCCTGGGTGTCGTCGATGAAAGCGGCGTCCTGTACGGCATCGTCACCGACGGCGATCTCCGCCGCCACATGGGCCCCGATCTGCTCAGCCGAACGGTCCGCGACGTGATGACGGCGAATCCCCGCACCATCGGGCCCGATGCGCTCGCGGGCGACGCGCTGCGGCTGATGAATGCGCCGGATCGGCCAATCACTGCACTCTTCGTCGTGGACCTGGCACGCCGCGTCCGTGGTATCCTGCACGTGCATGACCTGCTGCGAGCGGGAGTGGCGTGATGGTGCCAGTGCAGGACGCACCTATGACCATGCGGCCCGAACGCCTGATCGGAGCGGCTCGCCTGAACCGCAAGCCCTCGATTCGGGGGCAGGCGCGCCGGCGTGCACTGATCACCGCTACCAAGCTGGTGCTGCCGGGCATCGCGCTCGCGTTGCTGACCACGATGGCGATCTGGCCGGAACTGGATCAGCGCGAGGCGCAAACCCGGCACGACCTCCACGACATGGCCGCCATCACGGGCGCCACCCTGACCGATGCGCATTATCACAGTGTGGACGAGCGCGGCCGGCCTTTCACCGTGACCGCCGCGACGGCCACGCAGGTGAACCCCGATCGGATCAACCTGACGCAGCCCAAGGGTGATGTGACCGAGGCCAACGGAACCTGGCTGGAGCTCCAATCGAAAAAGGGCGTGTACCGGCAGGAGGAGCATTCGCTCGATCTTTCAACAGACGTGTACCTCTACCGCGATGACGGCACCACTCTGCGCACGCAGAGTGCCACGATCGACTTGAAGGCCGGTGCAGCAGCGGGCGCAGAACCAGTGCATGCGGAAGGGCCGTTCGGCGTGTTGGATGCGAAGGGCGGCTTCACCCTGACGGACAAGGGAACCCAGGTGCTGTTCGCCGGCCCGGCGCATCTGGTACTGAACGGCAGCAATCCGTGAGGCGCGTCGGCATCGCGGCCATCCTTCTCTCTGCCCTTGCCGCTCCGGCCATGGCGCAAGGGATTGACCTGTCGCAGGGCGGGCCGATCGATGTAACCGCGCAGTCCGGGATCGAGTGGCTGCAGAACCAGCACGAGGTGATCGCCACCGGCGATGCCCGCGCCGTACGGCAGAACGTGACGATCACGGCGGACCGCCTGATCGCCTTTTACCGGCCCAAGGCTGCCAATGGGGCAAACAATGGGGCCACGCCTGCAGCGGCCACGACAACGGCGACGCCCGGCCTGACCGACGACCAGGATTCGGGTGGCAATGAGGTCTATCGGCTCCAAGCCGAGGGCAACGTCAAGATCTTCACCCAGACCGACACTGCCCAGGCTGATCGCGCTGTCTATGACGTTGACCAGGCAGTGCTGGTGCTGACCGGTCACGACCTGAAGCTGACCACGCCCAACGACGTGCTGACCGCGAAGGACGACGTCGAATACTGGTCGCAGAAGCACATGGCGGTCGCACGAGGCGACGCCGTGGTGGTGACCAAGGATGCGCGTCGGATCCAGGCGGACACCCTGGTTGCCTACACCAAGCCGGCGCCGCAGCCGGCACCCGGTCAGCCCCAAGCTAAGCCGGTTTCCACCGGCAACCCATCACAGACCGAGGACACGCTTGGCGCCTCCGGCCAGCTCGAGAAGGTGGAGGCGTTTGGCCATGTGCTGCTGCGCACTCCGACCGACCTCGTGACCGGCGATCGCGGCATTTACTTACCAGAAACCGGCATGGCCGTATTGGTCGGAGACGTGCGCATCAATCGAGGTCAGAACCAGCTTGCCGGGGCCGAGGCCCAGGTTAACATGAAAACCGGTGTCGCCCGGCTCGTCTCTGGTCAAACCAATCGGGTGGAAGGATTGATCGTGCCGAATGATACCACGAGCCAGAACCTGACCGGCCCGGCCGCTGCTCCGGCGGCGCACCGATGAACGCCCCCTTGCGCCTGGTTTCCGCCGGAACAATCGGGGCCGGCACGCAGGCGATCAGCTCCGGGCTGGTGGCCAGCGGCGTGGGCAAGACCTACAAGAAGCGCCCCGTCGTCCGTAACGTCTCGATCCAGCTTCGCCGTGGTGAAGCCGTAGGTCTGCTCGGTCCCAACGGCGCGGGGAAGACCACAACATTCTACATGATTATCGGTTTGGTTCGGCCCGAAACGGGTTCGATCAGCCTGGACGGCACCGATATCACCCTGATGCCCATGTATCGTCGCGCGCGTCTCGGCATCGGCTACCTGCCGCAGGAAGCGAGCGTGTTCCGCGGCCTGAATGTCGAGCAGAACGTGATGGCCGCCTTGGAAGTCGTCGAGCCGGATGTTGACCGGCGCTCCGCCATGCTGGACGAGCTTCTGGCGGAATTCGGTATCGCGCATTTGCGGCGTACTCCGGCGCTGGCGTTGTCTGGTGGCGAACGCCGCCGTGTCGAGATCGCTCGCGCGCTCGCGACCCAGCCGGCCTATATCCTTTTGGACGAGCCTCTCGCGGGCATCGATCCGATCGCCGTGGGCGAAATCCGCGATCTCGTGTCGCACCTCAAGCATCGCGGGATCGGTGTGCTGATCACCGACCACAACGTACGCGAAACGCTGGAAATCATTGACCGCGCCTACATCATGCACGACGGCAAGGTCCTCATGGAGGGACATCCGCGCGAGGTGGTGGCCCATGCGGACGTAAGACGGGTGTATCTCGGTGAACGGTTCAGCCTTTGATCGCTCACCCCCCGGATTGCTGAACCGCGCACCACCTGACAGGCGGTAGCGCCTTGGCGCTTGGTCCCCGCCTCGAGCTGCGGCACAGCCAGTCACTGGTAATGACACCGCAGCTGCGGCAGGCGATCAAGCTGCTGCAGTTCACCAATCTGGAAGTCGCTGCCTTCGTCGAGGAAGAGGTTGAGCGTAATCCGCTGCTGGAACGCGCGGCTGACGAGTCAGCTACGCCCGAGCAGGCGGCGCCGGATCAGCGGAGTGAGGCGACGCCGACCGACGCTGCCGACGCGGCTCTGGCGGACACGATACCCACGGAAACATCCTCTCCGCTCGATGCGGACTACACCCAGCGGTACGATGCCGGCGGACCGGGTGATGGCGTCCCGATTGGCCGCGGGGGCGACACCGGATTCACCGACCCCGGCGAGATGCTCGACGACGTGGCGGAGTCCGGCCAATCGCTGCAGGAGCATCTGGGCGTCCAATTGCGGCTGGCCTTCAATGATCCCGCCGACCGGCTGATCGGCGCGCATCTGATCGCGCTGCTCTGTCCTGCTGGGCGGCTGACTGCCGAACCGGCCGACATTGCCGATGCGATGGGCGTCAGCCTGGACCGGGTCGAGGCGGTGCGCGCGCGCATGATGCATTTTGACCCGGTTGGGCTGTTCGCCCGGGACCTGAAGGAATGCCTGACGGCGCAGCTTAAGGATCGGGACCGCTTCGATCCTGCGATGGCCATCCTGCTGGATAATCTCGATCTGGTGGCGCGCCGCGACCTGCGCCGCCTGCTCGCCATCTGCGGCGTGGACTCCGAGGATCTGGCGGACATGCTGACCGAGCTTCGCTCGCTCGATCCCAAGCCCGGGTGGCGTGGTGACGGAACCCCGCCGCAGGTGATCGTGCCGGACATTCTGATGCGCGCCAGCGGCGTCGATTGGATCCTCGAACTCAATCCGCAGACGCTGCCCCGCGTGCTGGTGAATCAGCACTTCTACGCGCGCGTGGTCCCGCGCATGGACAAAGAGGAACGCAGCTTTCTGAACGAACGGCTTGCCGCGGCCAACTGGCTGGTAAAATCGCTGCAGCAGCGCAGCCAAACCATCCTGAAAGTGGCGGCCGAGATCGTGCGCCAGCAGGATGGTTTCATGCGCCACGGGATCGCTCATCTGCGGCCCCTGATCCTGCGCGACATCTCCGATGCGGTGGAGATGCACGAAAGCACCGTCAGCCGCGTGACCTCAGGGAAGTATATCGCCACACCGCGGGGTACGTTCGAGCTCAAATATTTCTTTACCACTGCCATCCCCAGCCTGAACGGCGAGGCTCACAGCGCTGAAACCGTGCGCCACCGGATCCGTGAAATGATCGTCAATGAGCGTCCGAGCGATGTGCTCTCCGATGACGCAATCGTTGCTGCGCTGCGAGCGCAGGGCGTGGACATTGCCCGCCGGACCGTGGCCAAATACCGGGAGGCGCTGCGCATTCCCAGCTCGGTGCAGCGCAAGCGGGAGAAAGCCGTTCCCGCCTGATCGGGTGTGCCCTATGGTTTCAAGGTGGGGCGTTTCGAGGCTGGGGGGAGGCGTGGATGGAGATCACCGTTTCCGGTAAGCAGCTCGACCTGTCGGACGCTTTGCGCCATCGGGTAACCCGCCATCTTGAGGGAATTGCCGCGAAATACTTCGATCACGCACTTGAAGCGCAGGTGACCTTCAGCCGAGCGCGCAGTTTCTTCACCTGCGATATCAATCTGCACGCCGGACGGGGGCTTAGCCTGCGCGGCGAAGGGGAGGCGGCAGACGCGCACGGCGCCTTCGACGACGCGGCCGAACACATCGCCAAGCGCCTGCGTCGCTACCGCCGTCGCGTCAGCGAACATGCCAGATCGCTCGCCAATCGCCAGCGCCCGGAACAGGCGCGAACCTACGTGTTGCGGCAGGAAAGCGAAAGCGCGGACCGTGAGAATCTGGACGGGGTCGCCGCCTTTGCGACCGTGGTCGCCGAAGCCCGTACAGAGATCGACCGGCTTTCGGTCGGAGAGGCCGTAATGCGCATGGATTTGGCCGATCAGACCCTTCTGATGTTCCGCAACAGCACCACCGGCGATCTGAACGTCGTCTATCGCCGCGACGATGGAAATATCGGCTGGATCGAGCCGGCCGGCGCGTCCGAACTCAACGCATGAGTGGTCTCTGCGTCTGGGGCGCGGGAGCCATCGGGGGCACCATCGGCGCGTACCTCCGCCGCGCCGGACAGGATGTGGTGTTCGTCGACCGCGCCGCTGATCACGTCGAGGCCATCGACCGCGCCGGGCTCCACATCTCGGGGCCGGTTGCAGATTTCACTGTTACCGCAAGTGCCTTCACGCCGACGCAGGTGAACACAACCTTCGACACCGTTCTTTTATGCGTGAAGGCGCAGGACACGGCCGGCGCCGTCGGTGCGATCCTTCCGCACCTCGCGTCCGATGGCTGTATCGTCTCGGTGCAGAACGGGCTCAACGAACTGACGATCGCTCGTCTCGCCGGAAAACAGCGTACCCTCGGCGCGTTCGTAAATTTTGGTGCGGATTGGCTCGGTCCCGGCGAGGTTCAGTTCGGCGGACGTGGCGCGGTGGTCGTTGGCGAAATCGACGGCCGTATCACCCCTCGTGCCGAGCGCCTCCACGCGTTGTTTCGCCTGTTCGACGACAAGGCGGTGCTGACGCCAAACATCTGGGGCTATTTGTGGGGCAAACTGGCCTACGGCGCGATGCTGTTCGCCACGGCGCTCACCGATGATTCCATGGCCGACTGCTTCGCCGCGTCGGATCGTCGCCCGCTTTTCACCGCGCTCGCCCGTGAAATCCTCACGGTCGCCCACGCGGCCGGTATCCGGCCCGAGGCGTTCGACGGCTTCGATCCCGGCGCCTATGCCGCCGATGCAGGCGCCGCCGCCTCGCTTGATGCCTTGGAACGACACAACCGGCACTCCGCCAAATCACACAGCGGCATCTGGCGTGATCTCGCCGTTCGCAAGCGCCGCACGGAGGCCGACGCGCAGCTTGGCCCAATCCTGGACGCCGCAGGGGAACGTGGCGTGGCAGCCCCCATCACCGCCCGACTGATCGCTATGATCCACGAGGTTGAAGAAGGCACACGCCAGCGGAACCGAGCAAACCTAGATGAACTAGCGCAGGCGATACACTGAACATCCTGTCGATCCAGTCCTGGGTCGCCTACGGCCACGTTGGCAACGCGAGCGCGATGTTTCCGCTGCAACAACTCGGCGCGGAGGTGTGGGCGATCCACACCGTGCAGTTCTCCAACCACACGGGCTACGGTCATTGGACGGGCGACGTGTTCGGCGCCGACAGCATCCGTGCCCTGGTGGACGGGATCGAGGCGCGTGGTGTGCTGCCCCGCTGCGACGCAGTCCTGAGTGGCTATCTCGGCTCGCCCGCGATCGGTGAGGCTGTGCTTGACGCCGTCGCCCAGGTTCGTGCGGCTAATCCCCGGGCGCTCTACTGCTGCGACCCGGTGATGGGCGACGACGACACCGGCGTCTATGTCCGTCCGGGCATCCCCGAGCTTCTCGCGGACCAGATCCTGCCCAGCGCCGATATCATCACCCCCAACCGCTTCGAAGTCGAGCAACTGACCGGCGTCACCTGCTCCGACCTGCACGAAACAAAGGCTGCGGTGATGCGCCTGACCGACATGCTGCATCCGGACGGCCCGCGCATTGTACTGCTGACCAGCCTGCGAACCGCCGAGACCCCGCCCAATTGCCTCGACATGCTCGTCGCGGAAAACGGCCGCTTCCACTTGCTCCGCACGCCGCTGCTGCCGCTTCAGATCAACGGCACCGGCGACGCCATCGCCGCGCTGTTCCTGTTCCACCGCCTGTCCTCCGGCGATGCCGCCGAGGCGCTATCACGCGCCGGATCATCGCTGCACGGCATCCTCCGGCGCACGGCCGAGCATAGCGCCCGCGAACTCTGCCTCGTGGAGGCCCAGGCGGAGCTCATCAGCCCGAGCACACTCTTCACTCCCATAAGCCTATAGTGGAGTAGAATTTTCCTCTGAGCCCCGCTATCCAGCCGGGCAAGGAGGACATTCTTATGGCCGGAGCCAAGGATCTGGATCGTGTGGACCGGGCGATCCTGCGGGCTCTCGCGCGCGATGCCTCGCTCTCGCTGGCCGACATTGCCGAACGCGTCGGCCTCACGCCCACCCCGTGCTGGAAGCGTATCCGTCGCATGGAGCAGGAGGGGGTGATCCGCGGCCGGGTGGCGGTGCTGGACCCGGAGAAGATCGGGCTGCCGGTCTCCGTGTTCGTTGCGGTTGAAACGAGTGATCACTCCAGCGGATGGCTGGAGCGATTCGCCTCGGTAGTCGCCGGCATGGAGGAAATCGTCGACGCTTGGCGCATGTCCGGCGACGTCGATTACCTGCTCCACGTTATGGTGGCGGATATAGCTGCGTACAACTCTTTCTATCGCCGGCTGATCGCTGCGGTGCCGCTGCGGAACGTCACCAGCCGCTTCGCAATGGAGCGGATGAAGTCGGCGCCGCTGCCGGTGTGATTAAGCGGCGGCCCGGAACGTCTTCGGAATGCCCGCCTTCGCAACCTGCCCATGCAGCGGTTCAGCCGGCAATCCCTCATGCAGCAGCCGCCGGGCCTCAAAGAGCTTGGGCAAGTTGATGCCGGTGGAGAACTCCATGCTCTCCAGCATGAACACCAGATCCTCCGTCACCACGTTGCCGGACGCCCCCGGCGCATAAGGACACCCGCCCAGCCCGCCCAGGCAGGAATCGAACGCGCGAATTCCCTCCTCCAGCCCCGCGAGAGCGTTCGCAATCCCCATCCCCAGCGTGTCGTGCAAATGCAGCCCGTGCAGCACCGGCCCGATCGCCGCGCGCACAGCCCGGACCACCTCCTTGATCTGCGCCGGATGCGCATACCCCACCGTATCCGCCAGCATCAACTTGTCCACGCCGGCCTCCGCTAGGCCCGACGCCATGCGCACCACCTGCGCCGTCGTCACGACACCATCGATCGAACACCCGAACGCTGTCGAGGCGCCGGCAATCACCTCCATCCGGCGGGGTTGCGCCTTCACCCACTCCGTCAGCCGTCGCATCTCGGTGATGCTTTCCTCCGGCGTGCGATTGAGGTTGGCGCGGCTGTGTCCCTCGCTGACCGAAACCGGCACGCTGACCTTGTGCACCCCGGCCTCATAGGCCCGCTGGGCGCCCTTCAGGTTCGGCACCAGCGCAATCACCGTGAGGCCCGGGATTTCGATGGCCCGGCGCACCACCTCCTCGGTATCCGACATCTGCGGGATCACCCGGGGCGGGACGAAGCTGCCGACCTCGATCTCCTTCACCCCCGCCGCGGCCATGGCCGCGATCCAGCGCACCTTGGCGCCCGTCTCCATCCGGGTCTGGGCGATCTGCAGCCCGTCGCGCGGACCCACTTCACAGATGCTGACATGTTCCATCGCCGCCCTCCGTTTCGCGCAATAAGTAGTGAGGCAGGACCAGTCTTTAACGGGACTTCATTCTCCCGAATCCGGCCGCTGTGCTAGCGCGCGATCATGAGACGAATCCTGTTCGCTGCCCTGGTGGCGCTCACGCCCATGATGGCGCACGCCCCCATGGCATATGCCCAGACCGACCAGCAAGCCATGGTGGATCGCTCCACCCTGGCCTTGCAGGACGCGATGCGCCTGCAAGCATCGGCACAGCCGCGCATGGCGCTCGGCCACGCTCGCGCGGTGATCATCTGCCCGCAGGTGTTCAAGGCCGGGTTCTTCTTCGGCGCCTCCGGCGGCCGGTGCGTGATGCTCGCCCGGGCCGGGAACGGCACCTGGTCCTATCCCGCATTCTACATCATGGGCGGTGGCAGCTTCGGTCTGCAGATCGGCGTGCAGGACAGCGAGGTCGTCATGATGATCATGACGAATCGCGGGCTGAACGCGGTCCTGAACAGCAGCTTCAAGTTCGGCATCGGCGGTTCGCTCGCGATAGCGGTGGTCGGCGGCGGCGTGCAAGGCGACACGACCGCGGCCGTCGGTGCCGACATCGTCGCGTTCATGATCTCCCGCGGTGCCTTTGCCGGCGTTTCGCTTGAAGGCTCGATTCTGAGCCAGCAGACCGGCTGGAACCAAGCCTATTACGGCCAGCCGCTGGACGCCCGGCAGATCGTGATCAACATGCAGGGGCAGAACCCGGGCGCCGATCCGCTGCGAGAGATGCTGACCCGCTACGGGGTACCGCCCGCGCCGGCCGTGGCGGCTTACACGCCGCCGGGCCCACCCCCGGCCTATCCGCCGCCGCCGGGGTATCAGCCGCCGGCGGCCTATGCGCCGCAAGCCGCGCCGGCCTATCCGCCGGCCGCCGGATATCCACCGCAGGCGCCGGTCAATCTTCAGCCCAATGCGCCGATCCAGGCGGAGAGTCTGCCGCCGCCGCGCTAGGGCAGATCGCGCTTGACTAGAACCGGCTGAGATTCCAGGAGCGCGTGCATCTGCTCGCAAAGCAAGCTTGCGGAGCGGTTGACGCATGACACAGTCAGGCGCCAATCGCTCTAAGCGCCATGCTCTGCTGCCGGAGGGTCTTCCGGCCCTGGGTTGATGGCCGCCGGGCGCCATGTCGAAATCTGGCTTCGCCGTTCGATCAGGGGTGGGGACAGTGTTGTCCTCGCCCTGCTGGGAGATCGACATGCGAGTCATGGTATTGGTGAAAGCGACAAACGAGTCCGAGGCCGGGGTGATGCCGAGCGCGGAGTTGCTGACGGCGATGGGCCGCTTCAACGAAGAGCTCGCCAAGGCCGGCATCCTCAACTCCGGCGGCGGGTTGAAGCCGAGTTCACACGGTGTGCGCGTCCGTTTCTCCGGCAGCGCACGCACCGTTATCGACGGTCCGTTCGCCGAGACGAAGGAACTCGTCGCCGGCTTTTGGATCTGGAATGTCGCCTCGCTGGAGGACGCGATCGAGTGGGTTCGCCGTTGCCCGAACCCGATGACAAGCGAGTCTGACATCGAAGTCCGCCCGCTGTTCGAGATGGAAGATTTCGGCGAAGCCCTAAGGCCCGAAACCCGGGCGCTGCACGAAGACGCCTTCGCGTGCGCGAAAGGGAGGTGAGTGGCGAGAGCGTCGCCTCGCTCGAAGCGGTCTACCGCCGCGACGGGCGACGCATCTTCGCGACCCTCGTGCGGCTGCTCGGCAGCTTCGAACGTGCCGAAGAAGCCGAGCACGACGCGTTCATCGCGGCCGCCGAACAATGGCCGCGCGACGGCGTGCCGGCCAATCCGGTTGCCTGGCTCGTCTCCGTCGGCCGCTTCAAGGCAATCGACCGCCTCCGCCGCGACGCACGCTTCTCCAGCATCGATGAACATGCCGAAACAATCGAACAGATCCCCGATCCGAGCCCCGGAATGGGTGAGCCGGAGACGATCGAGGATGATCGTTTGCGCCTGATCTTCACCTGCTGCCATCCGAGCCTATCGGAAGACGCACGCACCGCGCTGACCCTGCGTGAGGTCTGTGGCCTCGCCACCGAGGAAATCGCCAGCGCGTTCCTGACGACCCCCTCGACGCTCGCTCAGCGCATCGTCCGCGCCAAGGCGAAGATCCGTGACGCCCGCATCCCTTATGAGGTCCCCGAGCCCGACCGACTGGCCCTGCGTCTCGAGAGCGTGTTGCGCGTGATCTACCTCGTGTTCAACGAGGGCTATTCCGCCAGCAGCGGCGAGCATGCGCTGCGCCTCGATCTTGCCGCAGAAGCCATCCGGCTCGGCTGGCTCCTGGTCCGCCTCTGTCCCGAGGCCGAGGTGCGCGGCCTGCTCGCGCTGATGCTGCTGCACCACGGGCGCGGCCGCGCCCGCACCGATGCCGCCGGTGATCTGGTTCCGCTGGAGGAACAGGATCGGTCGCTCTGGGACGCGGAGGAACTCGGAATCGGTCGTGCCATGGCGCTCGATGCGCTACGCACCCCGGGCCACGGCCCCTATGCGCTGCAGGCTGCGATCGTGGCTGTCCATGCCGAAGCAGCCACCGCGGCGGAGACCGACTGGGCGCAGATCGCCGGCCTCTATGACCGGCTGCTGCAATGCGGACCTTCGGCGGTCGTCGCGCTCAATCGTGCCGTCGCCATCGCGATGCGTGATGGTCCGGAAGCGGGGCTCGCGCGGATCGAACCGATGCTGAACCAGGCGCCGCTCGCCACCTACCACCTGACGCACGCCGCGCACGCCGATCTTTGCCGCCGCGCCGGCCGCATCGCGGAGGCTCGCGTTTCCTACGCCCGCGCGCTCGACCTGGCACGGCAGGAACCGGAACGCCGCTTCCTGCGCCGGCGTCTCGCCGAACTCGGCGCCTGAAAAAGTCTCCGCCTGCCTGTCGAATCCCTGCCACGCCGTTCGACAAGTGAGTGAAGGGGCTGCGCCCCGAAGGGAGTTTCCCGATGTTGCAACTCTTCGGCCACCCGTTTTCGTCCTATACCTGGAAGGCGCTGATCCCGCTCTACGCGAACGCGGTACCGTTCACCTTCCGCATGCTCGGCCCTGAGCATCCGGAGAACCAGGCGTTGCTGCAGCAGCGTACGCCTGCCGGCAAATTCCCGCTGCTGCTCGATGGCGAGACGGCCGTCTTCGAGGCGACCGCTATCATCGAGTATCTGGCTGCGACACGGCCGGAGTGCCGCACGTTGCTCCCCGCCGATCCCATCGCCGGCGCGCACATGCGCATGCTCGACCGCGTGTTCGACAATTATGTCATGGCTAACATGAACCGCGTGGTGCAGGCGCACCTCGCTGCCCCCGCAGCGCCCGACCAAGCGGAGATCGCCGCCGCGCGGCAGGCGCTCGGCCGCGCCTATCGCTGGCTCGAGACGCGGCTGGAGGCAGAGGGCGAGCCCCCTTCCGTCACGCTCGTTACCTGCGCGGCGGCGCCGTCCCTGTTCTACGCCGACTGGGTCCTGCCGATCGCGGCGGAAGGCTGTCCACGTCTGGCCGCTTGGCGCGCGGTGCTGCTCGCGCTGCCCTCGGTCGCACGCTGCGTGGACGACGCCCGTCCCCACCGCGGGTTTTTTCCGCCGGGCGCGCCGGACCGGGACTGAAACAGAGAGGGAGAACAGGCATGCCCATCGACGACACCGCTCCGATCGAGGTCACTGCATTGGCCTGGGTGCCGCCGTTTGCGCGCGGCTTCGTGCGCGATCTGCGGGTGCGCTGGGCACTCGAGGAGATCGGCCTGCCTTATCGGGTACGGCTGATCGGAGGCACCGGCAGCATGGCGCGGGGGCCGGCACGGCCGGAAAACTATCTGGCGGAGCAGCCTTTCGGGCAGGTGCCCGTTTACAAGGAAGGCGCGCTTTGCCTGTTCGAATCCGGTGCCATCGTGCTGCATATCGGCGCCAAGGACGAGCGTTTGCTGCCGCGTGAGGAAGCCGGCCGCAGCCGGGCGATTGCCTGGATGTTTGCTGCGTTGAACAGCATCGAACCGCAGACCTTCATGCTGGCGGCGGCGACAGTATTCTTCAAGGGCGCGTCCTGGTCGGCTGAGGCCCAGGTCGCAGTCAAACCGTTGGTCGCGCAGCGGCTTGCGCATCTCTCGGCGGCGCTTGCCGACAAGGATTGGCTGGAAGGCCGCTTCACGATCGGCGACCTGATGATGGTGGATGCGTTGCGGACCGTCGCCGATCAAGCGCTTGTTGCGGCGCATTCGAACCTTACCGCTTACGTTGCGCGCGGCACCGCCCGCCCAGCCTTCAAGCGCGCGATGGCCGCCCAACTCGCGGACTTCATCCCCGATCAGGAAGCCGCCTGATCCTTTCATCGGAAGGAGAAACCAATGGTGCAGCCGATCCCCTACCTCGCCTTCGACGGCACCTGCGTCGAGGCAATGCGCTTCTACGCACAGGTCCTGCACGACACACTCGGCATCATGACCAACCGGAAATCGCCCTTTGCCGACCGTTGTCCGCCCGAGCATCTCGACCGCGTCGCGCACGCCCGCCTCGAACTCGAAGACGGCACATCGCTCTACGCCGGCGACTGCCCGCCCGGCATGCCGTACCAGGGGATCCACGGCGTCTCGATCGCGCTCAACTACGACAGCGTCGAGAAAGCGCAACAGGTCTTCGACGCGCTCGCCGAGGGCGGCACCGTGACGATGCCGTTCAGCGAGACGTTCTGGGCCAAGAAGTTCGGCATGGTGAAGGACCGCTTCGGCTGCCACTGGATCGTCAATGGCGAGATGATCGACATCCGCCTGGTCGCCTGACGCCGTAGAAGGAGGGAAAGATGAAATACCTCTGCCTGGTCTATCTCGATGAGGCGCACTGGAACGCGTGCCCCGATCGGGACTGCTTCGAATTTGCGAGCGAGCTTGCGGGCAGTGGCCGGCTGCTCGCGGCGGAGCCGTTGCATCCTGCTCACAGCGCGACAACGGTGCGCGTGCGCGACGGTAAAGCTGCGTTGTTTGACGGGCCCTTTTCCGAGACGAAGGAACTGCTCGCCGGCTTCTATCTGATCGAGGCGAAGGATCTGAACGAGGCGCTTGCGATCGCGGCACGGATCCCGCCTGCCAAATACGGCAGCATCGAAGTGCGTCCGGTGCGCGAGCTAGATGTGGCCGGGTACCGCGCTTTCTCTCCCGCGCAGGCCGCGGTCCAGCCTGAGCACTGACGTGTTGTCCCGGCCCCCGGGGCATAACGCAAGTCAGTTTTCGTCTCGTAATCCTCAGAGGAAAGAACATCACATGAAGACAAACGATACCTACCTTGCCGTCTTCCTCGGCAGCAATACCAGCCCGCGCAGGAAGGCGTGGATGGCGCTTCCCGAAGCCGAACGGCGTGCCAAGGAACAGGAGGGCATTGCCGCCTGGAAAGCCTGGATGGAAAAGCACCACGCGGTGGTTTCCACCATGGGCGGGCCGCTCGGTAAGACCAAGAAGGTCACTGAACGCGGCATCGAGGACGTGAGCAATGAGATGGGTGCGTTCATGGTCGTGCGGGCTGACTCGCACGAGGCGGCCGCAAAGCTGTTCGAGAAGCATCCCCATTTTACGATCTTTCCGGGCGAGTCCGTGGAGATCATGCCGGTTCTGCCGATACCGGGTGCCTGACGGGCGGCGATTTCGCCGACGTGTCGTATCGGGGCGCGTGCCGCCCCTGTGCTTGGCGATAGAGGCAGCTGTCGCGAACGAATAACCTGATCTCGAAGAACCCCTATGTCTCGCCGCTGCGCGCCAGCCTCGACGAGATCAAAGGCTTGCCGCCGGCCATCGTCGGGCGAATCTCAGTCCGACACCGGGGCCTTCGTGCTTAGTTCCTCGATGTGGCGATCGATGCCCCTTCGCACCTGATCGATCGTGAAGCTCGCGGGCGCCTGACTCGGCGGATATTCGACAAAGGTTTGCAAAAAGGCTGCGGCCTTGAGGTTCAGCCATCCCATCAGATACGCGTTCTTGACCCGCCAGTCGTCATACTGGTCCGAAACAACGTCCGCGCGTTCGTACGGGTCCATTCGCAAGTTGAATATCTTCGGAATACGATAGGCGGTGAGCGGTTCGTACCATACCGGAAAGCCACCAGGCTTCTTCTGCTCCTCGAACACAGCTTTCCAGTTGCCGTGACGAAAACCCACGAGGTCACCGTCGTCGTCGAAATACGCGAACTCGGTTCGCGCTCCCGTCTTGTCCTTCCCGGTCAGAAAATCAAGCTGGTTATAACCATCGAGATGCACCTTGAAGGCCGTACCGCTTATATTGGTTCCCTTCAGCAGCCGATCCTTGATCGTGTCGTCGCCCGCCGCCGCGAGGAGCGTCGGAAACCAGTCAAGCCCCGAGAAGACTTCGGTCGAGACTTCGCCGGCCTTGATATGCCCCGGCCAACGTACTATCGCCGGCATGCGGAACGCGCCTTCCCAATTCGTATCCTTCTCACTACGGAACGGCGTGGTCGCCGCGTCCGGCCAGGAGAATTGATTGGGTCCATTGTCAGTCGTGTAGATGACAATCGTGTTGTCGGTGATGCCGAAATCGTCAAGCGCCTTGAGCAGCTTGCCCACATCGCCATCATGCTCGATCATGCCATCGGCGTATTCGTTACCGGGCATACCGCTTTGGCCGCGCATTGACGCGCGCACATGGGTGAAGACGTGCATGCGCGTCGTATTCATCCATACAAAGAGCGGCTTCTTGGCCTGAACCTGGCGCCCCATATAGTCGATCGCTGCTGCCGTGGTTTCGTCGTCGATCGTTTCCATCCGCTTGCGATCGAGCGGGCCGGTGTCTTCGATCGTCTGCTTGCCGATGCGTCCCCAGTGCGGCTGCACGGTTGGATCATCCACGTCAGTCGCTTTCGTGCGCAGCACGCCGCGCGTCGAGTTGTTGGCAACGTACTCCTTGTCATCGGCAGGCCAGTAGGGGCGCTCGGGCTCTTCCTCAGCGTTCAAATGGTACAGGTTCCCAAAGAACTCGTCGAAACCATGTACCGTCGGAAGGAATTCGTTGCGGTCGCCAAGATGATTTTTGCCGTAGCCCAAAGGTTTCAACGCCTGGGCCATTGTGACATCGCGGGCCTGTAGGCCGATCGGGGCTCCTGGAATGCCGACTTTGGACAGCCCCGTGCGCTTCGGCCTTTGCCCAGTGATGAAGGACGACCTGCCTGCCGTACAGCTATTTTCGGCATAGTAGTCGGTGAACATCATGCCTTCCCGAGCAATCCGATCGATGTTCGGCGTTTTGTAGCCGACGACACCGAACGCATAAGCACTGATGTTGGTCTGGCCGATGTCGTCTCCCATGATGACGAGAATATTGGGCTTTTCGCCGCCTGCTCCAGCCTGGGTTACCGGTTGAGTTTGATCGGTTCCCTGGGCGCGCGCCCGGGATCAAGCCGGTCGCGGCAATGACAGATGTCCCGCCAAGCAGCATTGCGCGGCGATCCAGCCGAACCGGCCGCCGATTGTCAGTCGCCATGATTATTCTCCCCTCCAATGCCGCTGCCTGCCGCCGGAGGTCGAATTATCGGAGGCGTGAATCACCGTCTCAATCAACGATCGCCGTTGGACAAACAATATCAGCCATTCCGCTTCTGGCCAGCACTGGACCTGATGATTGACCGCTTGGGTGCTCCGTTCGGGGCTACCAGAAGGACCGATCCAAATCCGTCTGCAAGATGATGCACCGAAGGCCGGGTTTCGTAACAGCGTCAAAAACAAGATCGCGCGAGGCGGACACGTCAGAGCGCCTGAATTTCATTCTCCAACAGGACGTCAGGAACGCGCAATCAGATAAGTTTCCAAATGCGCGTGCAGCGCTGCCACGTTCGGCTCGTGCATCGGCGCCGCGCGGAATCCGATGAACCCATCCGGCCGCACCAGGATCGCGCCCCCTTCGGGAACACCGCACTCCACAGCGTCGAATTCCGATTCCGCACCATCAACGACGGAAACGTGGTCCCCCCAGCGAGCAGAAAAATCCGCCAAACCGGAAGACCCACCGAACACAATCAAATGGTGACTTTCTCCGCCGATCCGCTGCCGTCCGGGGAAGCGTTCGCCCGCTGCCAGAACCCCGCCCGACTCTCCGGCCTCACCAACCAGCGGACTACCCGCGTAGGACACGTCCAGCATGAAGCGCTTGCGCAACGCGGCCAGGCGCTGCGCCGTGTCGCGCTGCGGTATCGTCGGCGCGCCGGCCTCCTCGCAAATGGCAATCAGCTTCATCACCAGCCGGTGCGTCTCGTCCGAAACGTCCAGGACGTGCCGATCCGCCAGCCCGCGCTCGATCGCATAGCTTCCCAGCAGCGAGGGCTTGGCTTTCCCCCGCGCCACCAGCGCCAGTTTCCATCCGATATCCGCGGCATCCATCAGCGCCGCATTGAGACCTTCGCCCCCCATCGGGCTGGACAGATGGCCCGCATCGCCGAGCAGAAACCGCCGCCCGTCGCTCAGGCGGTCGGCCATGCGCCGATGCATCCGGAAGTGCGACACCCAGCGCAGATCGTGCAGCCCGGCGATTTCCCCAATCCGCGCATCGACCAGCGCCGCCAACGTCCGCTCGTCCGGACGCTCGGTCGGGTCGTCTTCGTCGCAGTTGACGAAGATGAGCCAGCGATCCTCCGGCAGAGGCGAAAACAGTACGAACCCGCCGGGACCGACGATGACCCGGCCGTGGTCACCCGGCGGCGCCAGCGTAACCCTGACATCGGCAACGAAATAGGAATGGGCATAGGTCTCGCCGCCCAAATGTTGATGCATCGAATGGCGTGTCACGTCGTGCCCGCCGCCGGTACCCAGGACATAGCCCGTGTCGATCGTCTCGGTCCGCCCGTTGCGCTGCATCGTGACGCGTAAACCAGCCGGCGCGTCCTCAATCGCCGTCACCTCGGTGCCGAACTCCACCGCGACGCCGTGCGCCGCCAGATGCGCGCGGAAGATCGACTCGGTGAGCCATTGCGGCTGGCAGCACTGAAAGTCATAGGCGCATCCGGTGCCGCCAAAGTCATCGCGGGCGAGTTCCCGTAATCCGGGACCCAGAAGCTGCGCGTGGCGAACATGCACCCCATCGCGCAGGAAGGGATCGAGCACCCCGGCGCGGCCCAGAACCTCCAGCACTGCGGGCTGCAACACGGTGCCCCGCGCCTCGTGATGCGGCGCCTCCCGGCGCTCCAGGATGCGCGGCCTAACGCCGTGGCGCAGAAGTTCGCAGGCGGCAAACAGTCCGGCCGGACCGGCGCCGGCGATCAGGACAGGCTCAGTCATCACAGCCACGGAACATACCAGCGTGGTTACGAGGCTGGAAGATGCTTGAAAAGTCACTACCACTAACACCATACGAGCATCATGGACGCCCGCGCCCGACCCACGCCCCTTATATCCTCGACCCGGATCGTCTCACCTGACGATCCCAAAGACTCGAAAACACAAAATTGAGACAATGGCGAGACTCGCTATGGTTCGCCCGCCGGCGCTTCCATCTCATCGCACGAGCTGGAATCCCACAAACAGAAAACTGAGACGTCTGCGAGACAGACGGGACCGCCCCCGTCGTCCGTCTCGTCCCATGGACCAAAACCTCATGCTCCGGAAACTGAGACTCTCCCGAGACAACCTTAACGTCCGGCACGCCTCGGCATGCCCGCGCTACATCCGGACCAGCGCTGATCCCCAGGTCAATCCGCCTCCCAGCGCCTCCATCAGCACCAGGTCGCCGCGCCGGATGCGCCCGTCCTGAACCGCCTCGGCCAACGCCAACGGTACCGAGGCAGCCGAGGTGTTCGCATGCCGGTCCACCGTCACCACCACGCGGTCCGACGGCAGGCCCAACCGCTTGCCCATGGCATCGATGATCCGCAGGTTGGCCTGATGCGGCACCAGCCAGTCCACGTCCCGCCGCGACAGCCCGTTCGCCGCCAACGCCTCATCGACCGCCTCGGCCAGCCGGATCACGGCGTGGCGAAACACCTCGCGGCCATTCATCACCAGCGTGCCAGGCCGGTCCGGCTGCCCGACGGCGCCGTCTACATACAGGATGTCCCCCAGCGTGCCCTGCGCGTGCAGATGAGTGGACAGGATTTCCGCGGTCGATCGAGCCGCTGCCTTCCCCCTTGTACAGGAACACCGCGCCTGCTCCGTCGCCGAACAGCACGCAGGTGCCGCGATCCTGCCAGTTCAGGATACGGGAATACACTTCGCTGCCGATCACCAGCACGCCATGCGCCTGCCCGGCACGGATCATCCCGTCTGCAACCGACAAGGCATAGATAAAGCCGGCGCACGCCGCGGACAGATCGAAGCCGAAGCCCCGCGTTACGCCCAGCGCGGCCTGCACCCGCAGCGCCGTCGCCGGGAAGGCCTGGTCGGGGGTGCTGGTCGCCAGGATTATGGCATCCACGTCGGAGGCCGCGGCCCCGGCATCGCGCAGCGCGGCCGCCGCCGCGCTCGTGCCCATGAACGCGCATGTCTCCTTGGCATTCGCCACGTGTCTCTGGCCGATGCCGGTGCGTTCGCGGATCCACGCGTCGGAGGTGTCGATCCGGGCAGCAAGTTCGTCGTTTGTAACAACGCGCTCCGGCAGGTACGCGCCGACGCCGGCCAGAACGGACCGCACCGGCATCAGCGGGCGGTTGCCAGCCGGGGACTGTCGTCCGAGGCTTGTGCCTCAGAGGCGGTCATGACCTGCGCCAGCCCCTGGCGGATCCGGTCATTGAACCGATGCACGACCATATCCATAGCGACGTCGATCGCATGGGCGAAACCCTGCGCGTCCGTCCCGCCATGCGATTTCACTACCACGCCGTTCAGTCCTAGCATCACAGCACCGTTGTATCGGCGCGGATCGAGCCATTCCCGTAACCGATTCAGCGCCGGGCGCGCCAGCAAATACGCCAGGCGCGCCGACCAGGAGGAGCGGAACACGAGGCGCAACAGGTCCCCGACCAGCCGAAGCGCGCCTTCACCCGTCTTCAGGGCGACATTGCCGGTGAAGCCGTCCGTCACGATCACGTCCGTCGTTCCGGCAGCGATGTCGTGCCCCTCTACGAAACCATGGAACTGCTTGGCGAGCGGACTCCGTCGCAGGACGTCCGCCGCCTCGCGAATGCGATCGTCACCCTTCTGCTCCTCGGAGCCGACATTCAGCAGCCCGATCGTGGGTGAGGTCAGGCCGAGGACGGTGCGGGCAAAGACCTCGCCCATCACCGCGAATTCCAACAGGTTGCGGGCATCGCAGGTCAGGTTGGCGCCGAGATCGAGCAGCACCACGTCGCCCCGCGCCGAGGGCCCAATGGCGGCCATCGCTGGACGGTCGATCCCGGGCAGCGTTTTGATGACGATCTTCGCCAGCGCAAGCAAGGCGCCGGTATTGCCAGCCGAGACGACCCCGGCGGCCTCCTTCGCGGCGACGGCGTCGATGGCCAGCCGCATGGAGGCGCCGCGCACGCGCAGGGCGGCCGTCGGCTTCATGTCATTGCCGATGACCTCGGGTGCATGCCGGATGGTGCACACGGCACTCGCCCGCTTGCGCCGCCGCAGCAGGGGCGCAATGCGTGCTTCATCGCCGACCAGCAGGAAGCGCGCCTCGGGGTGGCGTTCAGCGGCTAGCTCAATACCGGCGATGACCATCTCGGGCGCGCGGTCCCCGCCCATCGCATCCACCGCCAGGGTGAAATGCTCCGCCATGGACCCGGGTCGGGACTCAGGCCCGAACCGCGCCCTTCAGGGCCTTCCCCGCGGCGACAACCTCGCGTCCGTCATAATAGCCGCAATGGCTGCAGACGTGATGTGGTCGCTTCAGTTCACCGCAGTTGGGGCATTCCGCGTGGGCTTCCGGGCCCAGAGCCTCATGGCTTCGGCGCATGCCGCGCCGCGACGGCGTCGTTTTTCTCTTCGGTACGGCCATGAGACCAGTCTCTCCGGTAGGATGAGGGCGCCCAGCGGGTCGCGCGACAGGGCTGCCTGTTTGCGCAGCAGTAAGTCGCGCCGTCTAGCAGAGGGGCTCCGGGGTCGCAAGGACACCAGGCTGCTCTATCTTGCGGCAAGGAGAAGCCGTGGTAGCGTTGGCCTGATCTCGCGCGGAGTGAGCGATGGGCACTGGGCCGTCTAAGAGCCCGGCAGCGGTGGGTGCCGATCTCGAGCTTCGCGACATCCGCAAAAGCTTTGGGGGCGTCCTCGTCGTTGACGATGTTTCCCTGGCGGTTGCTCCGGGAGAGCTGATTTCCATCCTGGGGCCGTCTGGGTGCGGCAAGACCACGACGCTTCGCATCATCGCCGGATTCGTCGAACCGGATGCGGGGTGCGTTCTGCTGCAGAATTCCGACGTGACGCGCGTTCCGCCTGTACAAGCGCGACGTCGGCATGCTGTTTCAAAGCTATGCGCTGTTTCCGCATCTGACGGTGGTGGACAATGTCGGGTTCGGGCTGAAGATGCGGGGCATAGGGAGGCGCGAACGGCGTCGTCAGGCGCAAGAGGCGCTGGAGCAGGTGCGGCTTGGCAAGTTCGCCGAACGCGATCCGCGGCAGTTGAGTGGCGGTCAGCAGCAGCGCGTGGCGCTGGCGCGGGCCATCGTCATTCACCCGTCGGTGCTGCTTCTGGATGAACCGCTGAGCAATCTGGATGCGCGGCTGCGGCAGGACCTGCGCGGGCAGATTCGGGAGCTGCAGCAGCGGCTGGCGATCACCACGGTTTTCGTAACGCACGATCAGGAGGAGGCGCTGACGATTTCCGACCGAATCGTGGTGATGAATCACGGACGAATCGAGCAGGTTGGACGCCCCGCGGAGATCTATCGTTCACCGAAGACGATGTTCGTGACGGAGTTCATCGGCGAGGCGAATATCATTGCCGGTCATCTGGAACCCTCCGATGGCGGAGAGATGTCGTTCACTGCGGATAGAGGGATCGGGACAGTGGTGGTGGCGGCGCGGGAGTGCCGCGCCAGACGTGCCGCGGCGATCAGCCTGCGTCCCGAAGCGCTGCGGTTGTTTCACCCTGACGATCCGAGGGCATTGAATTATGCGAACCGCTTTCCGGGCACGGTGACCGCGGCGACGTTTCTTGGGGCGGCATCGGTGTTTCGTGTGATAGCTTCGTCAAGTTTGAATTTAAGAGTCATGCAGGCAAATCGCGGAGATGGCGACGAGTTCGCCGACTTCGTGCCTGAGTTGAACCAGCCGGTCGTCGTTGCTTGGAAGCCCGAGTGGTGTAACGTGCTGGAAGCGAGCGATGAGCGACGGGAGTGTGGAGCACAATGAGCGGACGGCAGTTGATTGTAACGCTTGGCGGCGTGGAAGGCATTGCCGATCTGTTCGAAGCGAAGGCGCCGAAGACCTGCGAGGCAGTGTGGAACGCCCTGCCGCTGTCGGAGACGATCAACCACGCGAATTTCTCGGGCGAGGAAGTCTCCTTCCCGACGTTCGGGCTGATGTGGGAGCGAGAGAATCAGCTCTACGAAAACGAGCCGGGAGACCTGGGCTATTTCGTGCAGGGGCCGGCGATCTGCATCTACTATGGCGCGTTGCGGGTGATCAGCCCGGGGAATGTGTTCGGCCGCATCGTGAGCAACCTGCCGGCGATCCAGCAGATGGCCAGACGATCATGGAGGGAACCGGGTATAACGGCGACGCTGCGGCGGAAGGAGTCCTGAGCATGGCTTCCGCAGATGTCTCGCTGGAAGGGCTTCTGAACAAGATCAACAGGGCCACGCTGACGCTCCACGAGGGCAAGGCGGAGGATGTGTCCCGGGTTTCTAGGCTGCTCGGTGCGATGGGGCAGTCCTTCACGCCGACGATCTTCGCGTTTCAGCAAGCGAGCAGCGCGCGCGACGGCGTGGCGTTCGTTGCCGCCCTGGCAGAGAAATACGGCGCGGAGTCCTGGCTGCGGACCGTGGCCGCGGAGCAATTCCGGCGTCCGGTGAACACGTTCAAGACGCGCTATGCGATGCATGATACTGCGGCGCTTCATGAGGAAGCCGCCGCATTGGTGGCGTCGCTGAACGGCGAACAGATGCTCGGTCTGGCACGTGCGCTGATCGTCTACTATGCCTTCCTGCTGCGCCGGATTCGCGATCTGCTTCCATTCTACGAGTTGTCGGTGGCGTTCGAGGGGCAGAAGATCATCGCAGAGCGTGTCGCGCTGTCACCGACGGGAAAAGGGGTCGATTAAGACGTCGCGTCGGAACGACGCCATGGCGAAGGACGTATTGGGAATTCGCTGGGGCTTTACGGCCATTCCCGGATTGCTGCTGCTGACAGGCGGCTTCCTGATCCCGCTGGGGATGCTCGGCGTCTTCAGCGTGCTGCACGACGCAAGTCTGGGGCGTGTGACTGGGCCGGTGACGCTGCACAATTACCGCGCGATTGTAACCGATCCGTTCTATCTCCGGGTGCTGGGACGAACGCTCGGACTGGGAGCGATGGTCACGTTCTTCTGCGCCTGCCTGGCCTATCCGCTGGCCTATTTCCTTGCGCACACGCAGACGCGGTGGCGTGGCATTCTTACATTCATGATGATCATGCCGTTGATGATCAGCAGCGTGATCAGAAACATCGGATGGCTGCCGATCCTTGGGGATCACGGCGCAATCAATTTTGTGCTCATGAAAGCCGGGCTTCCAGGACCGCTGGTGTTGATGAACAACATGACCGGCATCGTGATCGCGCTGGTGCACGCGCTGCTGCCCTTCATGACGCTGATGCTGGTCACGGTGATGCAGTCGATCCGGCCGGAAGTGGAAGAAGCGGCGCAGACGCTCGGTGCGTCGCCGTGGCGGTGCTTCTGGGAGGTGGTATTCCCGCTAAGCCGCAGCGGCCTCGCGGCAGGAAGTGCGCTGGTGTTCTCGCTCGCGGTGAGTTCCTACACAACGCCGATGATCCTGGGCGGCGGGAAGGTGTTGGTGATGTCCACCTTCATTGCCCAGCAGATTCAGAGCGTGCTGCACTACGCGTTCGGGTCAGCCTTCACTGTCGTGCTGTTTCTAATCGCCTTGGCACTGACGTCGGTGGCATCCAGGCGGCTTGAACCTTAAAGTCATGAAAGTCCTGTTCCGCGCAGTCGTCGCGATGATCTATCTGTTTCTGCTGGCACCGCTGGTGTTCGTGGTCGTTTCATCCCTGGGGCGGCAGGCGATCCTGGCTTTTCCGCCTGACAGTATCAGTTTCGCTTGGTACGGTGAGATCTCGCCTCAACTGCTGGATTCGCTTTGGGTCAGTCTTCAGGCGGCAGCCGCGGTGACGGTGATTTCCAACGCTCTGGGCATCTGGATCGCGCTGGCGATCGCGCGAAGCCGCGGCGCTTTCCCACGCTTTCTGAGCACAATATCCATCGCTCCGTTATCGGTCCCGCATCTCGCCATCGGCATCGCACTTTATCAGACGACGATGCTGTTCTGGGACGCGACGGGGATCACGCTTGCCGGCAATTTCTGGGGTCTTGTTCTGGGGCAGAGCGTGATTGCGCTACCGTACGTTGTGCGGGGCGTGTTGGCCGGGCAAGCGCATCATCAGGCACAGGTGGAGGAGGCCGCGGTATCGCTTGGCGCGCGGCCGTGGCGAGCGTTGCTGGAGGTGACGATCCCGATGATCCGCCCCGGACTGATATCGGGGGCATTCCTCGCGTTCTTCGCGTCGTTCGACGACGTGCCAGTGGCGTTGTTCATGGGCGGCGGTCCGAACTCGACGACGTTTCCCCTGCAGGTGCTGGCTTCGCTTGAGTTCAGCCTGAAGCCGGATATCATGGCTTTATCCACTCTGATTATGATCGGGACGATTGTCATGTTGGTGGTGCTGGATCGCGCTTTGGGCCTGGAACGACTGCTGCATGGCCAGCCAGCGGGCTGATTGGGGCAGAGGATGATGTCAGGTCTGACGCGACGCAGCTTCGGGATTCTCGCCGCAAGCAGTGCGCTTGTCGCTTCCCGGGCGCGCGCGGAACCGGTGACGCTGCGGATCGCGAGCAACGGAGGCGATTTCGCGCAATTCGAAGATCGTTACCTGACGGCGCGATTTACCACCGAAACGGGAATACAGGTGGTGCGGATCGCCAATAATCCACCGAACCAGGTGCAGAAGCTGATCGCGAGCCGCGGGCGGGTCGTGCCCTTCGATATCGCGGGATTGGACGACAAAACTCAGCCGGAGGCGATTGAAGCGGGCGTGCTGGCGAAGATCGACCCGAAGATCGTGACGAACCTGGCGATGCTCTATGACCAGGCGAAACAGCCAGAGGGCTATGGGCCGGCGGAGTTATTCTGGTCCTGGGGGCTGATGTACAATGTCAAAGCCTTCCAGGAGCATGGGATACCGGCGCCTAAGTCCTGGCTGGATCTGTGGAATCCGAAACTGGCGGGCAAAATCACGATCGCCGATATCGCGGGGCCCGGTGGCGTCGATTTCGTTTTGAAGATCGCGCAGCTCACCGGCGGCAACGAGAAGAACCTGCTTCCGGGACTGCAGAAGATCGCACAACTCAAGGTGGAGTCATATTACTCTTCTTCGAATGACGTCCGGACGAAACTGCTGTCCGGCGACGTGTGGGTGGCGCCGTGGAACAACGGACGGTCCTGGAACATGATCGACGCAGGATTCCCGGGCCAATTCATGTACCCGAAGGAAGGCGGGTTCCTGCACACATCCACCATCGATGTGGTGGCGGGAACGAAGTATCCTCGCCAGGCGCAGCTCTACATCAACTACGTGCTCGATCCGCTGTTCCAGCTCGCGCTGCTGTACTTTCCGTACGGTCCCGTGAACCGTAGCCTGAACGAGGTCATGAAGGACTATCCCAACCTCGCCAAGAAGGTGCCAACCGGCAATCTGGCGGCCTTGTCCGTTCCCGACTGGAAAACGGTGTTCGCCGATTATGGGGATTTGGTGGATCACTGGAACCGCGTCGTCGCATCACACTGACGGAACAGGCACATGCTGACCCGCGGCAAGAAGAGTTACGGGGTGGTCCTGCCCCATTTCGGCCCCTACGCGCGGGCAGACCTGCTCTTGCGGTCGGCGAAGCGGATCGAGGCGCTGGGTTTCGACGCGGTGTGGGTGCGCGATCACCTGGTTTACGAACCGCGTCCGTACGACAATCCGGACATCACCCATTTCGAGCCGTTCGTGGTTTTGTCGGCGCTCGCGGGCATCACGTCGAAACTCGTTCTCGGTACAGCGACGCTGATTCCGCACCGGCATCCGATCTACGCGGCGTTGCTGCTGGGATCGCTTCAGCAGTTCGTCGGAGAAGGCCGGTTGATCGCGGGATGGGGGCTTGGCGGGCACGACATCGATTTCGAGTCGATCGGCATGGGCGAGTGGGACCGCCGCAAGCTTCTGCGCGAGCAGATCGAGATCATCCGGCAACTGTGGACCGGAGAGAAGATCAGCCATGAGAGTGAGTTCTACAAATTCCATGATGTCGCGATCAGGCCGGTGCCGGGTTCCGGAGCAGGGATTCCGATCTGGTATGGCGGCCCAAGCAAGGCGGCGGTGAGACGCGCGGTGGAATTCTGCGACGGCTGGATGGCATCTCGGATGCCTCGGCGCGATCTCGAGGAGCGTGTTGCGCGCATGGATAGGCTTGCCAAAGAGGCCGGGCGCGAACGGCCGATGGTCGGCGCGATCCCGTATATAAGTCCGGCTCGGACCGTGGAAGAGGGGGCAAAGCAACTGAACCTGAAGCAGCTCTGCGCGTCCATGGTGAAGCAGTTCATCCTGCCGCCTTCGGGTACGTTTGAAACGGTCGAGGACATCGACGGCGCGGCGATTGCCGGCCCACCGGACGTGATCGTTGAGCAGATCAACAAATTCCACGCAGCCGGTGTTGAGCATTTCGTGTTCGACCTGCGGACCCGGTTCGCCGAGTTCGAGGAGCTTATCGAACTGATCGGCTCGGAAGTGCTGCCGGTCCTGCGGCGCGAAAGCTGATCATTCCAGGTAGGTGGTGAGCGGGCCGTCCTTGTCGAGGATGATAACGGCGAGGATCTCGGCATCCGCTCGGGTTGAAGACGTAAGTCGTGCCGAACGGAGGATAGCGGTGTTATCGTGGCCGACCAAGTTTGTTTATGATGGCGCTCTGACGCCAATCGAGGGGGCAGACAATGATCAAACGGCGCACGTTCCTGGGGAGCGGGGCTGTGGCGCTGGCGATGCCTGCACTGGCGCGGGCCGAAAGTGAGAGCGTGCTGCGCTTCGTACCGCAGGCGGATCTCTCGGTGCTCGATCCTGTGTGGACCACCACCTATCAGACGCGAGACCACGGCTTCCTGGTGTTCGACACGCTGTTCGGCCTGGATGACCAGTTCCGCGCACAGCCGCAGATGGCAGAGGGTGCGCGGAGCGATGATGATGGCAAGCGGTGGACCATCACGCTGCGCGACGGTCTCAAGTTCCAGGACAACACGCCGGTGCTGGCGCGGGATTGCGCTGCCTCGGTCAAGCGGTGGGGGGCGCGCGACGCATTCGGACAAGCGCTGATGGCGGCGACGGACGACATCTCGGCGCCCGACGACAAGACGCTGGTGTTTCGGCTCAAACGGCCATTCCCGCTGCTGCCGGATGCGCTGGCGAAGACGCCGCCTTCGATGTGCCCGATCATGCCGGAGCGTTTGGCCTCGACCGATCCCTACAAGCAGGTGACGGAGATGGTGGGCAGCGGACCCTATCGTTACATCGCGAACGAGCGGGTTTCGGGCTCGCGCGTGGTGTACGAGCGGTTCGCGGGTACGTGCCGCGGAGCAGTGGGGTTGCGTCGGGGACGGCCGGGCCGAAGGTCGCGCATTTCGACCGGATCGAGTGGCGGATCATCCCCGACGAGGCGACGGTGGCCGGCGCACTGCAGACCGGTGAAGTCGACTGGTGGCTGACGCCGGGCGCGGACTGGCTGCCGGTGCTGCGCAAAGCCGGAAAGCTGAAGGTCGAGATCACCGGTCCCGACCGGGTACATCGCGACCATGCGGTTCAACCAGTTGCAGCCGCCGTTCAACAATCCGGCGGTGCGGTGGGCGATGGTGCATGCAGTCACGCAGGCCGATTACATGCAGGCGATGGTCGGAACCGATCCGTCGTTGTGGCACGATGGCGTGGGGTATTTTTGTCCGGGCACGCCGATGGCGAGCGCTGCGGGGTTGGAGAGTCTGACCGGGCCCCGGGATATTTCGCCCGAGGCGCTGAAGAAGGCGGGATACACGGGCGAGAAGATCGTGCTGCTGGCGCCAACGGACATCGCCTCGGCCAAGGCGCTGGCCGACGTGAGCGCGGATCTGCTGCACAAGATGGGAGCGAATGTCGATTACCAGGCGATGGACTGGGCGACGCTGGTGCAGCGGCGGGCCAAGCAAACTCGGGTGGATCAGGGCGGGTGGAACATGTTCCACACGAGCTGGGCGGGAACCGACATGATAACTCCTGCGGGACACGTGTTCCTGCGCGGCAACGGCAAGGACGCGACGGTAGGGTGGCCCTGAGTCCGAAACTGGAGGCATTGCGCAACGCGTGGTTCGCGGCGCCGGATCTCGCGACGCAGAAAAAGATCTGCGAGCAAATCAGCTGCAGGCGTTCCAGGACGTGCCGTATGTGCCGTTGGGTCAATACCTGGCGCCGACGGCGTATCGGCGAATCTGACGGGCATGCTGAACGGCAATCCGGTGTTCTGGAATATACGGCGGGGATAAGGCGAGCCTGAACAGGGGATTCCGGCGGATTGTGGCGTCTCGTTGCCGTCTCAGTTTTGTGTTTTCGGGTCCTGGGATCGTGCCATGAGACGAACGCTGGGTATGCAGGCTCGGGCGAGCTTGCCGCTTCGCGCTGCGGGCGCCTGGAGATGACCGGGGTCGGGACAGGTTGTCTCGGCGGCGTCTCAGTTTTCGTGTGGTGGGGATCGGGATCACGGGGTGAGACGGGCGCTTCGGGTTCGGCAATCAGCTCGCGGCGGGCGGCGACGGGTTGGGGCGTCTCCTGCCGTCTCAGTTTTGTGTTTTCGAGTCCTAAGATCGTGGGGTGAGACGAACGCCCGGCGTTCCGGCTCGGGCGGGATTGCCGTATCGCGCTGCGGGCGCCTGGAGATGACCGGGGTCGGGGCAGGTTGTCTCGGCGGAGTCTCAGTTTTCGTGTGTTGGGTCTCGGGATCGTGGGGTGAGACGGGCGCTTCGGGTCCGGCGGTCAGCTTGCCGGGGGGCGGCGGGTTGGCGAGGCCCTCGGCCAGCAGGAGGGCGGCGATGTGCTCGGCGCGTTCGCCTTGGTCGATGGCTTCGGGGTCGGATTGGGCCGCACGGCGGTCGGCCTTGAGACGACGGAGTTCGCGCATGGCGCGGCGGCCTGACGCATCCTGGACGCCGCTTGGTTACGGCATTGGAGCACGGTGGGGGAGCGGCATGTCGGGGTCGCGGGAGAGGAGGATGGCGTCCCGCTGGAGTTCGATGGCGATGACGAACTGCTTTTGCGAGCGGGATTTACGTGCTCTCACCTTCGGCCTGGCGCGATCCCGCTCGGCTGGAGGCGAGGCCGGCCTCGGCGCTGTCGTTGGGCTGGAGGGCGGCGACGCGGGTGATGATGGCGTTGTTGCGCCGTGCCTCGGCGTCGGGGGACGGATCGGGTGGCGGAGGGAGGACGGCGGCGACGGAGCGGATGAGGCGGGACCGGGCGTCGGCGGGGAGGGTGTAGGGGAGGTTGGCGGGTGCGGGCATGGGAGTTGGTTATAGCGTTAGTTACAGTGACTGTTCAAGGGTTAGTTTAGGGCTGGATCCGGGAGATCGGTGGTCGGTCAGATAACGACCCCGGTGAGACGCTCCGTCGCGCGCATGTCGATCCTGGCATCTGACGGGGGGAATTCGCAAGTTCGCCGCTGCCCACAATTACTTTAGAGCAAGGGCCTATATATCACGATACTTAGCTTCGACTTCCCACCAATTGCCATAATGGGGGCTTATGCGGCATTTTGATTGCCGCTCGCGACACAGTCAGAAACAAGATATAGAAGCGTCGTCGTCGAACTCCTGGACTGGGCGCACTCTGAATGACGAAGCGCGATGCGAAGCAAAAGCGAAAAAATAGGGATGTGCTCGCACCTGGGCCAATGATATGCTGGAGCGTATTTACAAGCTAGATGACGCGTGCGCTGCCTTGCACGGCTTTCGAAGCTTATTGGAGGATTTGAACGCTCGCTCGCCCATGGAGTTGTCACGCGAGCAGGTTGACGCCGTTATGATAGTCCTGGCAGCGATCTGATGACCGCGATTGGGCTCTTGTGGCGACGTCTAAATAAAGCCGATTGATGAGGCAACCGTGCAAGCCTTGGCCGATATTATCGGAGTCCTTAATGAGGATGAAGAGGCAGCCGACTTTTTATCGACACCTCACGTAAAGTCGAACTGCCAAGCCGATCTGGCAGAAGCTTCGTGACGCCCGCGACGGATACGAGAAGATTTTGGCCGGGCCAGTTTTTGAGCGGGTGCAACGTCTCAGGAACGACGAAATCGGGCACTCCCTTGTGCAGGAGAAACCGTCGCCGACAGTCGAATATGCGGATACTTTTGCTCTAATCGATGAGATAGAAAAGCTACTGGTCACACTCTATGAAGGTCTGCACAACAGACAGCCCCGGTTCGTCGATCTGAAAGAAGGAGACCGCCGGAGAGTGCAAAACCGTTTTGGCGGCACCTATCTCGCTGGCGTGGCCGCCCTAGCGTCTCGACCTGATGCGTAATTCAACGAATTATACGCCATGTGTTGCGCGTATGATCTTATCAACGGCTTTCAGACGTGCCGCCCCATGGGGACACTCAACGAGTGGCTGCATCCGCCGCGCGAAAAAGGAGCCGAAATGGCGATTATCACGAAACATGAAGCCCAAATCGTAGGCAACATTGGCATGTTCTACGCATGTTATCGTTTATCGCGCCTAGGTTGGAACGTCATGCCTACAGCTAGAAACGCGAGAGGGGTCGATATCATCGTGTACTCCCCGGACGCGACGCATTTCATTGGTGTGCAGGTCAAGTCCCTCTCTAAAGAACTCACCGGTTCCGCTAGGAAAGACGCTCGATAAGATTGCTGGCCATCGATGGATTATCGTGAACAACGCGATATCTGATGCGCCCTCGACGTTCATCATGCTTCCTGCGGAGGTTAGGGAAAGGGCACATCGCAGGGAAAAAAGATGGTCGCGTGTCCTATTGGCTCCAGCCACGCGATTACGATCAAGAGCAGTTTCGGGACGCGTGGCACCGGCTTGAGCTTACAAGCGAACTCGCCGAATCCGGTTGAATAGCCACGTGTGCAGAAATCAAGCAGACCGTGTGGAAACGCGCTACGTGGCGAAGACGATCCCGATTTGGCCGATCGAGATGGATGAGCGGCACCGTGTGATCTTTCAGATTGCTCCGGAATCATGCTGTGAGTCTCCGGGGAGCGGCTCCATTCGTTGCATTTGTCCCGCAAGGGACCTCCCGAGCGTCTCAGCCCGGCGCGGCCTTCACCGCCGCCATCAGTTCGTCGAATGCGACAAGGTTGAGCACCCGCCTGATGTTGTAGGCAAGCGCGGTCAGGCTGAACTCAGCCCGAACCTTCTCCAGACCCCGCATCAGAAATGCGCCCTGATACATCCACTGTTTGATCGTGCCGAACGGGTGCTCGACCGACTCACGGCGTTGGTCAAGAATGCCGGGACGCCGCGCCAGCCGGGCGGCCATCCGGTCCAGCACCGCCTCGTTCTCCAGCCGTGATACCGAGCGGAACTGATTGTCCGTGCATCGCGGCCGCAAGGGACAATCGCGGCAGGCCGCACGGTTGGCATAGTTGATCTTCTTCAGTCCGCGCATCAGAGACGATGTATAGGGATGAAGCCGCTGCCCGGCCGGACAGATCATGCTGTCGGTCTCGGCGTCGTATTTGAACTCGTCCTTGCGGAACAGGCCCTCCTTGACCGAAGGACCGCGCTGTGGGCGCGGCACATAGGGCACCATGCCCGCCTTCTCGCAGGCCTCGATATCCTCGATCTTGAAGTAACCTTTGTCGGCGACGACGTCGATCGTCTCGACGCCGAGGATCTCCTTCGCCGGTTCGGCGGTCCCCGTCAGCAGGCCCATATCGACGACCTGGTTGGTGACCTGCTGCTCGACGATCAGCTTGTGTTTGGTATCGACCGCGACCTGCACGTTGTAGCCGACGGCAACATGCGTGTGCGCCGCCATCGCCCGGCTGTCGGGATCGGTCAGCGAGATCTGGTTCTCTCCGGTCCGGTCCAGCTCTGCCAGCATCGCCTTGCAACGCTCGCGCCGCTCGCGAATCGCAGCGATCTTCTCCGCGAGGTTCTCGACCCGTGCGCCACCTGTCTTGCCGCTCGGTAGCATCGCTTTGGTCGAGGCGCTGCAGGTAGTCGTCGAGCTTCTCATCGGCCAGTTTGATGAACTCGGTCAGCGACGCACGGGTGAAATTGCGGTCCTTGTTGTTGACCGCCTTGATGCGGGTGCCATCCACCGCCAAGAGCTCGCGGCCGAACAGGTCCAACTGCTTGCACAGCAGCACGAAGTGGCGGAACACCGGGCGGAAGGCCGTGCGGTTGTCGCGGCGGAAATCGGCGATGGTCTTGAAGTCCGGCTTCAGGTGACGCAGCAGCCAGATCACCTCGATATTGCGGTGGGTCTCGGCTTCCAGACGGCGACTTGAGCGGATGCGGTTCAGATAGCCGTAGATGTAGAGCTTCAGCAGATCACCGGGCATGTAGCCGGGCGGCCGGTCTCCTTCGGCTCGACCGCGCAAACCCGCCGCCGCAAGATCGAGCCCGTCGACAAAGGCCTCGATGAAGCGCACAGGGTTGTCGGGGCCGACATAGTCGTCCAAGGGAATCGGGCAAAAGCAGCAGTCTGGGAACGGTCATGACCGGTGATGTGGGGCATGTCGGGATTTTAACGCAGCACGTGCCGCGCCGGAATCCGTTGCAGGGAGTTTTCACACGGTCTGCAAGAATTATGCAAAGAAATTAGGCCGCTGAAAACAAAGGGCTTTTCCTTTGCATAAGTTACCGCCATAAGTCAGGCATGAAATACGGCTATGCGAGGGTATCGCCGGGCGGCAAGAGCGAGAGCGTTGACGCCCAGGCGCGGCAACTGACCAAGGCCGGATGCAAGAAGGTTTTCCGCGACGTGCATGTGAGCGGGGCCAAGACCGACCGCGCGCAGCTTCGCCGGTTGCTCGATCAGCTTGACGCCGGCGACGTGCTGACGGTGACGCGGCTCGACCGGCTGGCGCGATCTACCCGCGACCTGTTGAACACCCTCGCCACGATCACCGGCAAGAAGGCCGGTTTCCGGTCGTTCGGCGACACATGGGCCGACACCACCACATCACACGGGCGGCTGATGCTGACCGTGCTAGGCGGGCTTGCAGAGTTCGAGCGCGACCTTATCCGGGCGCGCACCGGCGAAGGCCGAGAGCGGGCGAAGGCGCGCGGCGTGAAAATGGGCCGACCGCACAAGCTCACCGCCGCACCAGCAGAAAGAGGCGATCAAGCGCCGCGACCGGGGCGAGGAATCGCTGACCGAGATCGGGCGCAGCTACAATGTGAGCGCGGCGACGATTTCGAGGCTTGTGGCATGAGCGTGGGGCAGACAGAATTTCAGCACCGACTTTATAACGCAGCAGAAGCTTTCTACTACGCTGGTATGATTGCTTCTGTGCCGTTCGACGCATCCAACGTGAGTAGCCAATCTCACAAAGCGGCGGCGGATGCGGGAAAAGCGGCACTTGGCGGGAGCAACCAGAAGAACCGCCTTGGGGCACCACCCATCGTAAATCTTGGATTTTCAGTCGAGCTATACATAAAGCTGCTGATAAGTTTATCTGGGCAAGAGCCGCCGCGAGGACATGATTTGTGCAAACTGTTTTCAAAACTGACCAAAACCGCTCCCGTTGTGAGTTCTAAAGTGATCGAACATCACCGCTATTCGCGTGGATGCGAAAAAGACTTCCTAGAATATATTAGGGATGAAGCCTACCTATCGAAGAGTGGCGATACGCTCATGAGAAACAATTTCTCTGTTCATCCGCAGACACTCTTTTTGACTTGGCTAATGCATTCCGGGACACCGTCAGGCAAATGTATCCCGGTTTTCGCAGTGCTTTTGACCTCACCGACTGTGGGAAGACCGAACCCACTTAACGACTTTCCATAAAGCAGCTTACCTGATCCCGTGGAACGTGGGCCATCCGAGAGTCGCCGCACGTAAGCGCAGGCAGCCGAGGGCAACCAGGTCCGTCCCTGCCCCGCCGGTATCTTAGATCGAGCCGGGCCAGGTCTGCGCGGAAAGCTCTCGGGGAGTCGGTCTGGTTTCCATCCCGTGTTGCTGACCAGCCAGGAATGAACCTTGCGTGTTTCCTGTTTGGGCGCATCCCATCGCGCGGATGTAGGGATAGACCGCAGCTGACGCGCGAGACGCCACGTTCCGTCAGCCGATCGGTGGATGGCACGCCGTACATGATCATGACGTTGACGGGTAGCGCGGCGAAGTGCACCGCGTTTTCGGTTTGGTTCATCGTGGTTCAGCGTTGGTTCGGTCGAAGCGAAGGGCGCGAACGGGGCTGGGGTCCACCAGAATTTTTAGCGATCTCGGGCTGTTTCGCAGCAGACAAATCGCTGGCAGGCGCGGTGGGCCCCACGCTTCGCTCGGGGCAGGCTCTGGGTCGCCACGGCCCGCCGCGCGGGCCTCGCGATGACACACAGCACGATCGCTCGGGCATCTCTTGATCGAGATTGGTTCGCCGCGCTCCGCGGCTGCAAACCCCCTACAGAAGAAAGGCTGGGTCGCCACGCCGCCGCTACGCGGCGGCTCGCGATGACGTTGGAGACGACCTACGCGCGCGGCACGTCGCAGCTTAGGCCTTTTCCGCGTGCCTGGTCGCAGAATGCTTTCGCCGCAGCAGGATCGGCGAAGCCGCCGGTGCGCAGGCGATACCAGGTCTTGCCGTTCACGTCGGCAGACGTAATCGACGGCGAGCGTCCCTTCAGATCTGGTAATTTCCGCTGCAACAGCGCCCACTCATCCTTCGCCGCCTGTTCGGTCGGGAGAGCCGCAAGCTGCACTTCGAACTGGCCTGTCGGGTTCGTCGCGGGCGGGGGCACGGCCGCGACAGCGGGCGTGGTTTGCGGCGCAGGTGCGGGCGGGGTCACCGGCGCGGGTATGGGTGCGGTGGCTGTCGCCGGAGCAGGCGTGGGTGATGCGGTTTGGGCGGGCGCCGGAGCGGGAGCAGGCGTGGCCGTAGCAGAGGGGGGCGGAGCAGGCGGCTGCAACGCGGCGGGATCGGGCGTTTCGGGAGCCGGGGCCAGTTTCTCCTGCCCGCCATCACCCGTGCCGCCGAACAGGTCCTGCTCGGCAGCAGAAAGCTGCATGCCGCCAGGATTGGTGGGCTTCAGGCGCATCGGGCCGGGCGGAGGCTCGATCACGGGCACGTCGTTCGTGCCAATGCGTATGTCGGTGCCGTGGTGACGATGCCCGACCAGCGACCAGGCCCCCACCACGGCCAGAAACGCACCGCCCAGAACCGCTGCCGTCAGCGCCAGACGGCGCGTGGCCGGGTCCATCCCACGCGAGCGGGCGACGCGGTAAGTTGGCGTGCGGGCGGAGGCTTGCTCGGACAATTTCAGCGCATCTCCTCGACGGGCTCGACGCCCATCACCGCGAGACCGGAGCGAATCGATCACCGCGGTCGCGGCGACCAGTGCCAGCCGCGCCGGGTCTCCGCGGGCTGGGCGGCTGCAGGAATCGCAGCGTCGAATCGTCCTTGCCGCGGTTCCACAGCATATGAAAGTCGCTCGCCAAGTCATAGAGAAAAAACGCAATCCGGTGTGGTTCGCGCGCCAGCGCGGCGGCTTCCACGGTGCGCGGCCAGCCGGCAATGCGGCGGATCACGGCGAGTTCCGGCTCCGGTGGTCGAGGCGCGTCCAGACGTCGGCCTCGCTAGCCAGTCGCCGGAATCGGCCAGGCCGCGTCGATCCGCGGCGCCGAACATCTCGGCCGCGGCGCGCAGCACGGAGCGGCAGCGGGCGTGCGCGTACTGCACGTAGAACACCGGGTTGTCGCGGGTCTGCGCGACGACGGCGTCGAGGTCGAACTCCATCTGCGCGTCGGGCTTGCGCGTCAGCATGGTGAAGCGGACGGCGTCCGTGCCGACCTCCTCGATCAGGTCGCGGAGGGTGACGAAGGTGCCGGCGCGCTTGGACATCTCACGGGCTCGCCGCCGCGAACGATGCGCACGATCTGGCAGAGCAGGACCTCAAGCGTCGCTTCGGCGTCGGAGACCGCGCGCACGGCGGCCTTCATGCGCGGCACGTAGCCGCCGTGATCGGCGCCGAGCACGTCGATCAGCATGGGTGAAGCCGCGCGCGATCTTGTCGGCGTGATAGGCGATGTCGTTGGCGAAATAGGTGTTGCGAGCCGTCGGATTTGCGCAGCGGGCGATCCACGTCGTCGCCGAACTTCGTGGCGCGGAACAGGGTCTGCGGGCGCGGTTCCCAGTCGTCCGGCGGTCTTGCCTTTCGGCGGTTCGAGCGTGCCTTCGTAGATCAGGTCCGTCGCGCGCGCGAGCCGGTCGATCAGTCGCGTCGGGGGCGCCCGAGCTTCGACAAGCGCACGTTCCGAGACTGAACACATCCTGGTGGACGCCGAGCAGCGGCGAGGTCTTCGCTTCATCGCGCGCATCATCGCGTCGATGGTGAAATCGCGGACGATGTCGAGCCAGAGTTCGGGCGCGGCGACCTCGCGGTCCGGTGATCGGCGAGCGCGGCCGCTGGATGTCGACGCCAGTTCTTCGCCGACCGGAATGAGATAGTCGCCGCGATATTGCAGGCCGCCGGGGACTTCCTCGCCGAACTGTGCCTCCGTCAGCTTGGTGCCGATCGCTTGCAGGTAGCGCCAGTAAGCGGCCCAGGCGAGAGCGGCGACCTGTGCGCCGGCATCGTTGATGTAGAATTCCTTGTGACGGCGAAGCCGGCCTTGGCGAGCAGCTTGGCGAGCGCGTCACCGACGACGGCGCCGCGGCAATGGCCGACATGGATCGGGCCGGTGGGATTGGCCGAGACATATTCGACGTTGACCGCCAGCGCCGGCGCCGACGGTGCTGTCGCCGAAGGCCTCGCCCGCGCGCAGGATGACCGGGAGCACGCGCGCGCAGGGCGGCCGGGTTCAGGCGGAGATTGATGAAGCCGGGGCCGGCGCTCGTCGCTTCGTCGATCTCGGGGCTGGCGCGCAGGCGCTCGGCGATAGCGGCGGCAAGTTTCGCCGGCGGCTGCTTCGCGGCGCGGGCGGCGACCATGGCGGCGTTGGTTGCCATGTCGCCGTGGGCGGGATCGCGCGGGGGCGTGACCTCCACGCGGTCCGAGACGTCCGGCGGCAGATCCGGCACGGTGGCGTGGAGCGCATCGAGCACCTGGGTACGGATGGCCTCGAACAGGTCGGTCATGCGGGGTGTGATGCGGGCAATGGGGCGGCGGTTCAAGGGAGGTCGGGTGAACGGACAAACGCGGGTGCCGTTCTGCCGGGCGCGAAGGAGCGGGACCGCGACGTGGCGCTGCTGGGTCTTCGGTCGCTCGATGAGGTGAGCGCCGAGATGTTGCTGTACACACCTGGGTCGGCGCTAAAATCCGCTTGAGATCGCGGCTGGCCTTATGAGTTTGCGCGGCAAGCGGCCGTCGATGCAAGCCAGCGCCAGACCGATCACGATCATGCCGGCGAGATGTTGGGGTAGCAGCGATTCGTGCAGCACGGCAGCCCCGAGCAGGATGGCGGTGAGCGGGATGAGAAATGTGACGAGCAGAAGATTGGTTGCACCCGCCACGGCCAGGATGCGGAAGTAGATGACGTAACCGAGAGCGGTTGAGAGCAGGCCGATGCCAGCCACGGCGCCCCACGTGGCGGCGTGTGGCATGAGGAGGGTCCAGGGGCGATCGATCAGGAGCATAATTGGCAGGAGCGTGATCGTGGAGGCACAGACCTGACCAGTTGCGGTGGTTATCGGAGCGAGTTCCCATGGCCTTGAACCGTCGCCCGAAGACCCCCGCGAAGGCATAGGAGAGCGCGGCACCCAGGCACGCAAGCTGCGGTACGATTGGACCTCCAAAACCGAGCAGAGCGTTTGGGCCAATGACGATCACCGCGCCACCAAAGCCGATCAGCACGCCGAGGCCCTTCCACAGGTTGAGCTTTTCGTCGTGTGTCAGAACGTGCGCAACCAGCACAGTGAAAATCGGCGTGGTGGCGTTCAGAATGGCGGCGAGACCACTGGTGATGCGGTGCTGACCCCAGACAATGAGCACAAAAGGCAGGACATTGTTGAGCATGCCCATGCCGAAGAAGGATAGCCAAACGCGTCCAGGGGGCATGGTCAGCCCTGAAAAGCGCAATGTGACAAGAAGCGCGGCTGAGGCGACGGCAACACGAAGCCAAACAAACGTTAGGGCGGGCAGTTCTCGTGCGCCGATTCCGTTGAAGAAGAAACTGCTTCCCCACAGGATCGCAAGGACGAAAAGGAGGATCCATTCCGTGCCGCCCATGACGGGGACGTGATCGGTGGTGGTTCTTGGCATGGCGGCCGGCTTCCGTGACGTGACGACCAGAGCAATGGAGCGGGGATCGGCCGTGCGCACTCCGGTTTGTGCCGCCACTTGGCCCGACGGCGTGAGGGGACCTACGCTGACGGCGCAAAGACCGGGAGGATGAGGCATGCGCTGGGCGCGGTTCGATCAGGCGGGTGAGCCAACATTCGCGGTTGTGGAGGGCGACGCGCTGTTGCCAGTACGCGGCTCGCCGTTCGGGTCCTGGGAACGCACCGGGACGCGCGTGCCGTTGGCGGGGACGCGACTGCTGCCGCCCGTAATGCCGCCGACGTTCTACGCATGTGGGATGAACTACGCCGAGCATGTGAAGGAAGTGGCGGCGAAGGTGGGGCAGCCGCCGAACCTGCCGGCGCAGCCGGATATCGGCTATCGCGCGGCGAACGCGCTGATCGGGCCGGGGGAGCCGATCGTGATTCCGGCCGACGCGACCGAGAAGGTGCAATACGAGGGCGAGCTCGTTGCGGTGATCGGACGGCAGTGCAAGCACCTGACGCGGGACAACGCGCTGCAGGCGGTGTTGGGCTACACGATCGGCAACGATGTCAGTGAGCGGACGTGGCAACGCTCCGACCGGACGCTGTGGCGGGCGAAGAACACGGATACATTCAAGCCGATGGGGCCGTGGATCGAGACGGATCTGCGTCTTGATGAGCTGGTGACCACGGTGCGACTGAACGGGCGGGAGATGATTTCGTTCCCCACAAACTCCATGATCTTCGGCGTCGTCGATTTCCTGGTGGCGATGACCCGGTATCTGACGCTGTATCCGGGTGATGTGGTCTGGATGGGCACTGAGGGTGCAACGGCGGACATGAAGCATGGGGATGTGGTTGAGGTAGCGATCAGCGGCATCGGCAGTCTGCGTAATCCGGTGATGCGGGAGGAGGCGTCAAAGTAGGAGAGGCCGGCAATCGTTAGGTCGTAGCTCCCACGTAGTCTCGCAAATCCCGCGCGACCTCTACCGCGACGGAATGCCAGTCGGTCGGCGACGGTTGGCGATAAAGCCGGAGCGTCGGATACCAAGGGCTGTCGCGACGTTCGATCAACGAACGCCAGCATGGAATGAAGCGGTCCATCAGCCAGACCGGCTTGCCGAGGGCGCCGCGAGGTGGACGACGGAGGTATCAATCGAAATGACCAGGTCGAGGGCTCGATCAACGCCGCGGTGTCGGCAAAGTCGATCATTTCACCCATGAAATCCATGAGAGGGAAATGCTCCGGTGCGTGCGTGCCTTCTTTCTGGAGGCTGAAGAAATTCACGCCGGCCACCTCAAACAGCGGCGCCAGCAAAGCCGGGGGTATGGAACGCGTCGGCCGATCGCCCGGTCCGCTGGCAGTTCCTTATAGACACCGCCCTCCCATACCAGCCCGACCCGTCGTCCACGCCAACCCAGACCATCGAGCCGTGTTCGCCACGACGCGGCCTGCGCGGGGTCGGCCCGCAGATAAGGCACCTCCGCGGGAATGGTCTCCATCGTGGTGCCAATCACGGCCGGCAGGCTCAGCATTGGACAGTGCAAATCGAAGTGCGGCAGCGGCTCGCCGCGCGTGATGACCTGATCGACGCCCTTCACGCTGCGCAACAGTCGCACGAGCGGTGTCGGCGCCTCCATGATCACCCGCAGTCCACGTGCGGCTGCCAGCGGCGCGTAGCGGCAAAAATGGAACGCATCGCCGAAGCCCTGTTCGACGTGGATCAGCAGCGTCTTTCCTGGCGCTTCCTCCCAGTGCCATTGCGGTTGGGCGAAGGTGCGGATTGTCCGGCTCATGACGCGGGACTTCAGGCGCCACTCATGCTCCGCCCACCCGGCCGGCATATCGCCACGAGCCAGCATCAGCATCCCGCGATAGTAATGAGTATCCGGATCGTCGGGGCGAATTTTGATCGCTTTTTGGTAGCTGACCTCTGCTTCCTCCAACTGATTCAGGCCCCGCAACGCGTTGCCAAGGCCGACCAGCGCTTCGGGCAAAGCGGGATTGAAGCGCAGCGCCCTGCGATAGCTTGCGGCAGCTTCATCCAGCCGTCCTTGAAAGAGCAGCAGGTTGCCGAGGCTGGAATGAGTGGTGGCATCCGTGGGGTTCGCTGCGAGGGACCTGCTGACCAGATCAAATGCCGTTTCGTGTTGATCCGAGAGATGGGCAATCACGCCCAGCAGGTGGAGGGCCACCGCGTGATGTGGCTGCGCAGCCAGAAGTTGCAGCAGCAGGCTTTCCGCCTTTGCTAGGCGCCCGGCATGAAAGTGCTGAGCGGCAGCCGCCACGAGTTGATCTGCGGATGCGGCCTTCAGCGCTGGCATGCCCCGCCTTGCCTCGGCTCTGCGCTGTTGGCGATTATTGCGGCCATCATAGGCGCGGTCTGCGACCATTCCACACGGAACAGCCGAGCGGCTTTGCCGAGATGTCTGCTCCGTTCTTCGTTGCAACCTCAGCCGCTTCGGTTACGTTACGGTTGTGGCAATGAACATCGCATGCCCCGATTGCGGGACGATCCAGAGCCTGCCGCCCCTTCAGCCGAAGGTACGGCTGATCTGCCGTCGCTGCGACAAGGTCCTGGAGCGTACCGCGGAGCGTAGCCTGGATGCGGCCCTGGCGCTGGCCGTTGCAACGTTCATCCTGTGGTTTCCTGCCAATCTCGGAACACTGCTGACGATCCAGGTGCTTGGCATCGAGCGCTCGAGCCGGCTGGGCTCAGGGGTACTGTCGTTGTTTGCCGAAGGCTGGATCCTGTTAGGTCTGATCGTTGGCCTGCAAGGTGTGGTGCTACCCTTTCTTCGTTTCGGCCTGCTCTCCGCCGCGCTGGCCGGGATCAAGTTGCGCCGCCAGGGCTTGTGGACCGGAATTGCGTTCCGCCGGGCGCAGCGTCTGGATCTGTGGTCCATGCCGGACGTTTTCCTGCTTGGCGGTATCATCGGCTACAGTCGCATCGCGGCTCTCATTCCCGTCCACATCGGACATGGAGGGTGGGCCCTGATCGTGGCGGCAATGTTGACCATGCTGACTCGCGCGACGCTCGACAGCCGATCTGTGTGGCGGGCGATTCCGACGCCCGAAGGGACGGAGGAGGGGCTCCACATTGCGTGCACGGAATGCGAGCTGGTGCTGCCCGAAGAAATGGAGGGCCAACGCTGCCCGCGGTGCTGGGCTCGGCTATGGCGGCGCAAACCATTCTCGGTCATGCGCACGACGGCACTGATCGTCGCCTGCTATCCGCTCTATCTGGTCGCGATGTACTTCCCGATGAACGTCACGGTTCAGCTGGGTACCCCGCAATACCAGACGATCGTGTATGGCGTAGATCGGCTGGTCGAAGCAGGCTTCCTGCCGCTGGCCGCCATCATTTTCATTGCTAGTATCCTGATCCCGGTGACGAAGCTGCTGGTGTTGAGCTGGCTCTGCTGGTCGGTGCATCACCGGTCACCCAAGCGGCTCAGAAAGAAGACCCGCGCTTATCGTTTTGTTGAAGAAGTGGGACGCTGGTCAAACATCGATATCTTCACCATCGTAATCTTCCTGCCGATTATGCAGATCGGTGGCTTCGTATCCGTGCATGCCGGAACGGCTGCTCCGGCGTTTCTGGCAGTGATTGTGTTGACGATGTTCGCCGCGAAGATCTTCGATCCCCGCCTGCTCTGGGATAACGCGCAGGAGCCGGTATGAGTCCCGACCAGGCGCCACCGCAATCGCCGGCGCCGCACGCGGAGGAGTATCGTGTTGCGCCTGAGCCGCCACCCGCCAAGGAACACATCAGCCGCTGGCCGGGCTGGATTTGGTCGATCCCTATTGCGGCGATCGCGATCGTGGCGTGGCTGGCGTTCAAGCAGATCACCTCGACCGGTCCAGCTGTTACGGTCACCTTCCAGAGCGCCAACGGCGTGCAGGCCGGAAACACGCAGGTCCAGTATAACGGCATGAAGGTGGGCGATGTGGACGCGGTGCATTTGGCCAAGGACCTTTCGCATGTCGATGTCGTGCTGCGGCTTGATAGCGACATGGACGGTCATCTTGGTCCCGCCACGCAGTTCTGGATTTCCGGCGCGTCGCCCAGCCTGAGCAACCTATCCTCGTTGAAGTCGATCATCGCTGGACCGACGATTCAGATCGCCCCCGCCGAGGGCAAAACGCAGACGCACTTCACCGGCCTGACGGAAGAACCGGTTTTGCCTGAAAAGGCACCCGGCCGGCATTTCGTACTGAGTGCCGAGCAAAGAGGGAATTTGGAACGCGGCACCAAGCTCTATTTCCAGGGGGAGGCGGTCGGGGTGGTCGAACTGGTCCAGCTTCAATCCGATAGGCAGTTCCAGATCGGGGTGTTCGTTCGCCAGCCGTACGACGCGTTCGTACACACAAACACCCGTTTCTGGGATGCGGGCGGTGCGCAACTGTCGATGCAAGGAGGACCCCATCTGCAAATCCAATCTGCGCTTGCTTTGTTGCAGGGTGCGATTGCCTTCGATAATCCGCCTGGGAGCGAAACAGGGCCGGAAGCACCGCCCGACCATCAGTTCAGCCTGTTCAAGAGCAAGGATGATGCCGACGACGCACCCGGGCCGCTGGCGGTGACGTATCGCGTGCAGTTCGATGCGACCGGTGGCGGGCTGACGGACAACGCGTCGGTGCAACTTGCGGGTAAGCGCATCGGAACCGTGGAGAAGACCGCGCTGGTGTTTGATCCCGACAGTGGCGCGGTACAGGAGCAGGCGACGCTCGCGTTGGAACCGGATTTGATGCCGCTGGAGCAGGGGTCGTGGACCGACCCTCGCCAGCAGATGGATGCGCTGATGAACAAGCTGATCGGCCGCGGCCTGCGCGCGCAGCTGGGATCGTCCATTCCGTTGATCGGCGCCTCGCAGATTGAGCTTGCCTTTGTCGGAGGCGAGTCCGATGCCACGCTGGAGCCCGGCAATCCGCCGGAAATTCCCAGTACCTCGGGAGGTGGCGGAATTCAGGGCATCCTGACAGCCGTGAATAAGATCACAGGTAAATTAGATTCGCTGCCGCTGGATCAGATCGCGCAGAACATTCACACGATTACGTCGCGGGCGGCGGACCTGTCGAAATCGCCTGAACTGAAGCAGACGCTGGAGAATTTGGATAAGTCCGTCTCCAGCATTCAGCATGTCACAGCGACGGCCGAGAAACAGGTACCTCAAATCATCACGCAGCTTCGCAACGTCGCTGACCAAGCGGATGCGACAATCAAGTCGGCCCATGGTTTACTCGACAACCAATCAGGGGTAACGCAGCAAGGCATACAGACGGCCGGGCTGTCGCAGACCCTGTATCAGCTGAGCGAGGCGGCACGGGCCATCCGCGAACTCGCGGACTATCTCGACCAGCATCCTTCGGCCATCATCCGCGGCAGGAGTTAGCGCATGCGCTTGGGCATTCGTGCCAGCTTTCTTGGGCTGGCACTGACAGTTGCTGCCTGCGCCAATACGCCCAGCACGATCTTCACGCTGACGCCGACTCCCCCGTCCCGGACCTTGCCGCCGGTATCCGGTGGGCCGCAGATCGAAGTGGCGGAGGTGCCTCTGCCCGCCATCATCGATCGGAATGAAATCGTTATAAGCGAGGGAAACGGACAACTCGATGTGATGCAAAACGCAGAATGGGGTGCACCGCTGGGAAGCCTGATCCGTCAGACACTGACCGCTGACATGCAGTCACGCCTGGGGAACGACACGGTTCTGTCACCTGGTGCGCTCGCCACGCGTCCAGGCCTGCGCATCCTCAAGCTCAATATCCAGCAGTTTATGGGGAGCGCTGATGGCCGCGTAGTGCTGAATGCGGACTGGCAGGTTCTGCGTGCCGGCAGTTCCACCGTCCTGGCGCAATCGCACGAGGTGATCACGGAACAGGCGTCGTCGGGCAAAGCGGCTGATATCGTTCCGGCCATGAGCAGGGCTCTGGGTGAGCTTGCGGATCGCGTTGCGGCACGGGTTCGGTAGGAGAAGAGGGTCACCTTCGCAGAAATGTGCGCGATCGGTGCGCACCCAGCGTCGAACAGTGCTGTTCTAGTAATTGCGTCCCAGAAAAGGCTCAGGCTGCGGAGCAGGCCGATGACAGACATTCTGCTGGTGGAAGATCAAGACTGCGTACGCGAGGTGCTCGCTGACCTGCTTATGGATGCCGGGCTGGAGGTCGCCGAGGCTGCCTCAGGTGAGGAGGCACTGGATAGGCTCGCCGAGAGCGGGCCACCGGACGTTTTGGTAACGGATCTCGATCTAGGCGAGGGTGTCAGCGGCTTGGCCCTGGCGGAGGATTTGAGCCGCAAGTGGCCCACGCTGGGCGTGGTGTTCATCAGCGGCCGGCCCTGGCTGATCGACCAACACCCTCTGCGGCCGCGGGAACGCTTTCTCGAAAAGCCATGCTTGGCTCATCAGCTTCTGGCTGCCGTGCACGAGTTGCGGCCACACTGACCCTGAGCGAGGACTGGAATAGCGCCGCTCCCAACGTCCGCCACAACCTCCGAGTCATTACGAGTAGAACCGTGTGAGCGTGCGGGCGAGTCCGTCCTGCCAGTCGGGTAGGCGGACCGCAAATACGTCGGCCAGCTTAGAGCAATCCAGCCGGGAATCGGGTGGGCGGCGGGCAGGTGTCGGCCAGTCCGCAGTCGTAATCGCTTCAATCTCGGCTGTTGGCGATCCGAATTGTGCCGCGTGATGGAAGATGGCCTTCGCAAACCCGTGCCAAGTGGTTTCGCCTGATGCGGTGGCGTGGAAGACGCCGCGATAGTTGTCGTGCCATGGACCGTGGATGAAGGGTAGCGATAGGATCGCTGCTGCGAGATCCCCTGCCGGAGTCGGGCTGCCGCGCTGATCGGCGACGACACGCAGCTTCGGCATCTTCTTCGCAGCATTCAGCATCGTCAGCATGAAGTTCTTGCCGCGCGGGGCGTAAACCCATGAGGTGCGGAGAATGACCGCGCGGCGGCAGGCGTCGAGGACCGCGGTTTCGCCAGCGAGCTTTGTGGCGCCGTAGACGCCTTGGGGAGATGTCGGATCGGTCTCCACATAGGGCGCGCCCTTGAGGCCGTCGAACACATAGTCGGTGGAGACGTGGATCAGCGGAATGCCGCGCTGTTGGCAGAGTTGCGCAAGGCGGGCGGGGCCGTCGCGATTGGCGCGCATCGCCGCATCTCGATCGGTTTCGGCGGCATCGACCGCGGTGTAAGCGGCGGCATTGATGACGACGCTCGGCCTGGCGGCGGTGAAAGCCGCGTCAATGGTTTCAGGTCGATCGAAATCGAAATCCGGGCGACCGACGCGGTAGATATCGGGACCGCCTTGCAGGGCGAGTTCGGTGGCGAGTTGCCCGGCACCGCCCGTGACAAGGATAGTCACGCCTGAAACCAGACGGGGCAGTCGGAGAGGCGGGGCAGCACGAGGTCTTTTTCGGATAGCAGAGCCGGGCCTGAGAGCGGCCATGGCAAACCGAGGTCGGTGTCGTTCCAGATCACCCCGCGCTCCGACCGGCGGTCATAATCGGCCGTGACTTTGTAGTTCACTTCGGTGTCCGGCTGGAGCGTGCAGAAGCCGTGCAGGAAGCCAGCGGGAATCCAAAGCTGCCGCCAGTTCTCGGCGCTAAGTTCCACACCGACGTGTTGGCCGAAGGTGGGGGAGCCGTGCCGGATGTCGACGGCCACATCCCAGATCGCACCGCGCACGACGCGAACCAGCTTGCCCTGGGCGAAGGGCGCAATCTGGGCATGCAATCCGCGGATCGTGCCCGGCAGACGGGACAGGCTGTGATTGTCCTGGACGAAGGGGCCGGGAATGCCGGCCTCGGCGTAGCGGCGCTGGTTCCAGGTTTCCGAAAAAAACCCGCGCTCATCGGGAAACTGGCGTGGCGTGATGATCTTCACGCCCGGGAGGGCGGTTTCCTCGACCGTCACTGGTGTACTCCGTCGGCGAGATCGCGCAGCAGGCGTCCAAGCTCGGTCTTGCCGAGGCGGGCGGCCTGTTCGCGCAGCGCCGGGGCGTCGATGTAGCCCATGCGGAAGGCGATCTCCTCCGGGCAGCCAACCAGCAGTCCGGTGCGCGATTGGATGATCTGCACGAAATGTGCAGCCTGCATCAAACTGTCGGGCGTGCCGGCATCCAGCCAGGCGCAGCCACGGGACAGTCGCTCCACATGCAGCCTGCCAGCCTCGAGGTAGAGGCGGTTAAGGTCGGTGATTTCCAGCTCTCCGCGGGCGGACGGGCGGACTTGGTGGGCAAGCTCAGAGACATGGTGGTCGTAGAAGTAAAGTCCGATGACGGCCCAGTTGGATGCGGGATGTTTCGGCTTCTCGACGATCTCCGTGGCGCGGCCGGCTTCATTGAAGCTGACCACGCCGTACCGCTCGGGGTCGTGCACATGGTAGGCGAACACGGATGCGCCTTCCCGCCGGCTGGCGGCGGATTGCAGCACGGTGGAGAGGTGGTCGGCGTGGATCAGGTTGTCGCCCAGCGCCATGGCGCAGGCTTCGCCGGCGATCCATTCCTCCCCGATCAGGAAGGCCTGCGCCAGACCCTCCGGCCGCTTCTGTTCGGCGTAGGCGATGCGGATGCCAAGCTGGGCGCCGCTGCCCAACAGACGGCGGAACTGCGGCAGATCCTCGGGCGTGGAGATGACCAAGATGTCCCGGATGCCTGCGAGCATCAGCGTGGACAGCGGGTAGTAGATCATCGGCTTGTCGTAGACCGGCAGAAGCTGCTTGGACGTCGCCAGCGTTGCCGGATGGAGCCGCGTGCCGGAGCCGCCGGCGAGCAGAATGCCTTTCACGCGGCGGTACCGAGACGCTGGCCGGCGTAGCGTTTGGCACGCACGCTCTGCCACCAGGCGCGGTTCTGCAGATACCAATCGATGGTGCGGGCAAGTCCGGCTTCGAAATCGTGAGTCGCGCGCCAATCGAGCGCCGCCTCGGCCCTGCTCGGGTCCATTTCATACCGGAAGTCGTGGCCCGGGCGGTCGGTGACGAAATGGATCAGGCGTTCACGCGGCCCAGTGGGATCGGGATGGCGGTGATCGAGATGGGCGCAGATGGCGCGGACCACGTCGAGGTTGGAGCGCGGCTGGCGGGCGCCGATGGCGTAGGTGGCGCCAGGGGTGCCATGGAGCAGGACGCGAGCCAGCGCTTCAGCGTGATCGTCCACGAAGAGCCAGTCCCGCCGGTTGCTGCCGTCGCCGTATACGGGCAGGGGTTTGCCTTCGAAGGCGTTGAGGGTGACGAGAGGGATCAGTTTCTCGGGAAACTGCCATGGTCCGTAATTGTTGACGGTGTTGCTGACGATCGTCGGCACGCCATAGGTGTGGTGCCAGGCACGCACGAGGTGATCCGACGCTGCCTTGCTGGCCGAATAGGGGCTGCGCGGATCGTAAGGTGTCGTTTCGGTAAATGGTGGATCGTCATGGCTGAGCGCCCCGAACACCTCGTCGGTGGACACGTGGTGGAAGCGGAAGGCGTCGCGGCGGTTGGGTGGAAGCGAGGCGTAGTATTGGCGTGCGGCATCGAGCATGACGAAGGTGCCGACCACATTGGTGCGCACGAACTCCCCCGGACCGTCGATGGAACGATCGACGTGGCTTTCGGCCGCCAGGTGCATGACGGCGTCGGGTTGATGGGCGGCGAAGACCTGCGCCACAGCGGATGCGTCGGCGATATCGGCACGGACCAAGGTGTGGCGCGGATGGTTGCGGGCGTGTTCCAGCGCCTCCTCGGATGCCGCGTAGGTCATACGGTCCAGGTTGACGATGCGGTGGTCTGTTTGGCGGACCAGGAAACGCACGACCGCGGAGCCGATGAAGCCGCAACCGCCGGTGATGAGGATGGTAAGGGGCATTCAGCTGGATGTTCCGCAGTTCACGCGCGTCGTGACGTACGGGGGGCAGGCGGTCAACGGGTTTGGCGGCATCTCAAAACATCCACGGGAGGCAGGTTCAAGGCCGGCCGCTGCGAAATCCGCGGTGTTGCGGATCACCAGGCGGCATAACCACTTAATAGGCATGCTTTCTGAAACGACCCGCGCGGGAGCAGCCGAGCTGACGCTGCCGCCTGTCTTCGACACCTGGTTCGCCGCAAGAGGCTGGGCCCCGCGGCCGCACCAGATCGCCATGGTCCAGGCGGCTCGGTCGGGCGAGAGCGTGCTGCTGATCGCCCCCACGGGTGGTGGGAAGACGCTGGCCGGATTCCTGCCCTCGCTGGTGGAACTTGCGGCCAATCCGGTGTCAGGGCTGCACACGCTGTATGTCAGCCCACTGAAGGCGCTGGCCACCGACGTAGCGCGCAACCTGATGCAGCCGGTGGAAGAGATGAAGTTGCCGGTGACGATCGAAACCCGCACCGGCGACACACCCGCAAATCGCCGTGCACGGCAGCGCGTGGCGCCCCCCCACATCCTGCTGACAACGCCCGAGAGCCTGGCGGTGCTGCTGTCGCTGCCCGATGCCCCCGCGCTGTTCAGCGGGCTGCGCACGCTGATCATGGACGAGGTCCACGCTCTGGCCGGGACGAAGCGGGGCGACCAGCTGGCACTAGGGGCGCACCGTCTGGTGAGTTTGGCCCCGGGACTACGGCGCGTGGGGCTTTCGGCCACCGTCGCGCATCCGGACGCGATCCAGGCCTATGCCGGGGCATCAAGGCGGATCGAGGTGGGGGATGGCGCACCCCCTGAGCTGGGGATTCGAGCTGCCGCCTGGCGAACTGTCCTGGGCCGGACATATGGGGCTGGAGGCGGCGCCGGAGGTAATGGCTCGGATCCGAGCGGCGAGCATGACGATCGTCTTCGTCAACACCCGCGCGCAGGCCGAGCTGATGTTTCAGGCGTTGTGGAAGCTCAACGATCCGACGCTGGCAATCGCGCTGCATCACGGCAGCCTGGAAGTGTCCCAGCGGCGCCGGGTTGAGGCGGCCATGGCGGAGGGGAAGCTGCGGGCTGTCGTTGCGACGTCCTCGCTGGACCTGGGGATCGACTGGGGCGGGGTGGACCAGGTGATCCAGGTGGGCGCGCCAAAGGGTGTCTCGCGGCTGCTGCAGCGCGTCGGTCGGGCCAATCACCGGATGGATGAGCCGAGCCGGGCAGTGCTGGTGCCGGCGAACCGGTTCGAGGTGTTGGAGTGCGAGGCGGCGATTCTTGGCGTGGAAGCGCATGAACTCGACGGCGATCCGCCTCGGCCCGGCGGGCTGGACGTGCTGGCGCAGCATCTGCTGGGCATGGCGTGCGGCGGTCCGTTCTATCCGGATGATGCGTATGCCGAGGTGACCCGGGCCGCGCCCTATGCCGCGCTGTCGCGCAAGGATTTCGAAGACACGCTGACCTTCGTTGAGAACGGCGGTTATGCGCTTTCGGCCTATGATCAGTACCGCAAGCTGTTTCGCGATGCGGAGGGGCGGGTGCATGTGCGGTCGGAGCGCGTGGCGCGGCAGCACCGGATGAATATCGGCACAATCGTCGAGGCGCCGCTGTTGAAGGTGAGGCTGGTCGGGCGGCGGCGTGGCGGCTCGGTGCTGGGAGAAATCGAGGAATATTTCGTCAACCTGCTCCGGCCAGGGGATACGTTCATGTTCGCCGGCCGGCTGCTCCGGTTTCTGGGCATTCGTGACATGGTGTGTGAGTGTGCCGAAGGCGGTGACGGCGAGCCGATGGTGCCGGCATATGAAGGTGGCCGGCTGCCGCTGACAACAAATCTCGCGAACCGGGTGCGCGGGCTCATGCAGGATCCGGCAACGTGGGGCGTGTTTCCGGAGCAGGTGCAGGGGTGGTTGCGGTTGCAACGGGCGCGGTCCCGGATGCCGGGACGGGATGATCTCTTGGTGGAGACGTTCCCGCGGGGAGGGCGGTGGTACCTGGTGGCGTACTGTTTCGAGGGGCGCAACGCGCACCAGACGCTGGGCATGCTGGTGACGAAGCGGATGGAACGGGCCGGGTTTGCACCGCTGGGATTCGTTGCAACGGATTATGTGCTGGGGATCTGGTCGGCGTACCAGCCGTTGGATGTAGCGTCGTTGTTCGCTGAGGACATGCTGGGGGACGATCTAGAGGCGTGGATGGCGGAAAGCTCCATGCTGAAGCGGAGCTTCCGCAACGTCGCGGTGATCGCGGGGCTAATCGAGCGCAACCATCCAGGGGTCGAGAAGACGCGCAAGCAGGTCACGGTGAACAGCGACTTGATTTACGACGTCCTCCGTAAACACCAGCCGGACCACATCCTGCTCCGCGCAACGCGAGCGGATGCGGCGTCAGGGTTGATCGATCTGCAGCGTGTCGCGGGGATGCTGGGGCGGGTGAAGGGGCGGATCGTGCATATGGTTTTGTCGCGGGTTTCCCCGCTGGCGGTGCCGGTGCTGCTGGAGATCGGGCGGGAAAACGTGCGTTCGGATTCGGATGAGGAGGCCCTGCTGGCCGCGGCCGAGGCGATTATCGCCGAAGCAACGGGAGATGCGGAACCACCGCCGGCGCGGCGGAGCGTTCCGCCGGTGCATCGTGCGAATGTGGCACGGCGGAGCGGGGGGCAGGGGGAGTTGTTTGCGGTGAGGCATCGACGGTAAGGGCGCCCGAAGCGTCAGATCCGTTCGATATCCGCGCCGCAGCCCGAGAGTTTGCGCTCCACAGTCTCGTAGCCGCGATCGAGGTGGTAGACGCGGTTGACGACCGTCTCGCCACGCGCGGCGAGGCCGGCGAGCACGAGCGAGACCGACGCGCGGAGATCGGTCGCCATCACCGGTGCGCCGGACAGAGCCGGCACGCCGCGGATGATCGCCGAGGCGCCGTGCACGTTGATGCGGCCGCCCATGCGGTTCAGCTCGGGTACATGCATGAAGCGATTCTCGAAGATCGTTTCGGTGACCATCGCCGCACCCTCGGCCACGGACATCAGCACCATGAACTGCGCCTGCATGTCGGTGGGAAAGCCGGGATAGGGTTCCGTCATCACGTCGGTGCCATGCAGTCCGTTGAGGCGTCGGACCATCAGGCCTTCGTCTGACTCGGCGATGTCGACACCTGCCTCGCGCAGGATGCGCACCACGGCGCCAAGATGCTCGAGCTGAGCGTGGCGGAGCATAACTTCCCCGCCGGTGATCGCTGCAGCACAGGCATAGGTGCCGGTCTCAATGCGGTCGGGAACGATCGTGTGTTCGGCGCCGTGCAGCCGCGACACGCCCTCAATGGTAAGAAGGTCTGTGCCGATGCCGTCAATCCGCGCGCCCATCTTCACGAGGCAGGCGGCGAGATCGCTGATTTCCGGTTCGCGCGCGGCATTGGCGAGGATGGTCTGACCGTCGGCCAACGTAGCGGCCATGAGCAGGTTCTCGGTCGCACCGACGGAGACGAAGGGGAAGACGATGGTTGCGCCACGCAACCGGCCATTGGTGCTGGCATCGATGTAGCCGCTGTCCAGCCTGACATGCGCGCCCATCTGCTCCAAGCCTTTCAGGTGCAGATCGACGGGGCGGGTGCCGATTGCGCAGCCGCCGGGCAGTGACACACGGGCTTCACCGACGCGGGCAAGTAATGGTCCGAGAACCAGGACGGAGGCGCGCATTTTGCGCACGATGTCGTAGGGCGCCTCGGTGTTGCTGATCGCACCGCCCAGCCAAAGGCCGCGGCGATCCTCGCCGACATGCTCCACCATGATGCCGTGCTGGGACAGTAGCGCGCCCATTGTCTGGATGTCAGCGAGCCGTGGTACATTGTGCAGGACAAGCCGATCCTCGGTGAGCAAACCGGCGGCCATGAGCGGAAGGGTAGCGTTCTTGGCGCCGCCGATCTCGATGACGCCGGAGAGCGGCCGGCCACCGCGAATAAGAATACGGTCCATCAGAGCCTCGGGAGTGCGACGCCGCGCTGGCGCATGTATTTGCCCGCCTTGTTGGCGTAGCTGGTTTCACACGGTTCGTTCCCTTGCAGGAACAGGAACTGACAGATGCCCTCATTCGCGTGGATGGTGGCAGGCAGCGGCGTGGTGTTGCTGATTTCGATTGTCACCTGACCTTCCCATTCCGGTTCAAGCGGCGTGACGTTTACGATGATGCCACAGCGGGCGTAGGTGGATTTGCCGAGACAGATCACCAGGATGTCCCGCGGGATGCGGAAATATTCCATCGTGTGGCCGAGCGCGAAGCTGTTCGGCGGGATGATGCAGGTCTTGGTTGTGCGGTCCACGAAGCTGGTCGGTGCGAACGCTTTCGGGTCAATCACCGCGGAATCGATATTGGTGAAAATCTTGAACTCATCGGCGATGCGCGCGTCATAGCCATAGCTGGAAAGCCCGTAACTGATGACACCGTCGCGTTTCTGCGCCTCCACGAACGGCTCGATCATGCCATGCTCCTGCGCCATGCGGCGGATCCAGCGATCAGACATTACGGGCATCGGGTCAGAAGCTCCGGTCGTCCGAGTGCATTAGCCCTGCGGATCGGAGGGGACAACCGATTCGGCCGGCTGCTGCTGTTCGGCCGGCTGATTTGTTTGCGGTGTGTCGTCTTCGCCAGCGCGGCGCTCGCGCTGCTGGGCCTTGCGCTTAAGCAGGTTTTCACGAAGGGCAGCGGCTTCGCGTTCGGTGCTGCGCTTGGGCACAGGGTCAGTCGCCGAACAGAGTGGCGTGGATGGCTTGCCAGGTGTCGCGGTCCGGTGCGCAGATCAAGCCGCGCGTCACTTTTGTGGGTTCGTAGGGTGTGCCGTCGAAATGAGCGGAATAGCCGCCGGCTTCCCGATGCAGCAGCCAGCCCGGCGCGTGATCCCACGGGAGCAAACGGTGATACAGCAAGAAGTGGCAGTGACCGGCGGCCGCTAGGCGGTATTCGTGCGCAGCGCAGCGGTAATTCCAGGTCGCGGCGAAACGTGGGAGGTTGCGACAGACCGTGCTGCGTGCCGGTTCCGGAAGAAACTGCCAAGAGACGAGGCCAGCCAGCTTTTCGGGACTATTGCCGGCGGCGACGCGAAGGTCGGTGCGTGTGCCATCCGGACGCTCGATCCAGGCCCCCTCGCCCCGCAGGGCAAGCGCTGTGTCGTCGCCCATGGGATCGTGGATCGCGGACAGGACAACGTCGCCGCGCGCGATCACCGCCGCCATAACGCCGAACAGCGGCACGCCGGAGGCGTAGTTGAACGTGCCGTCGATTGGGTCCAACACGATGGCGAGATCAACGTCGGACAAACGGTGAAGCAATGAGGGATCGGCGGCGGCGCTTTCTTCGCCAACGATCAGCGCACCGGGAAAGCGGGACTGCATGGCGGGGATAAGTGCCCGTTCCGCAGCTTCGTCCGCGTCGGTGACGAGATCAAGGGGACCGGCCTTGTGACGGATGCCGTCGGCACCCAGCCGGCGAAACCGCGGCATGATTTCGCGCTGCGCGACTGCGCGCAGCAGGTGCGCCAGCTCACGCGCGTCGGTCGCGGTCAGCTTCATGGCATGCGCTCAAAGCGGGCGCGGTCAGCGGGCAGAAGCCGGACGGTGAGATGAATGCCGGCCTCCGCGTCTTGCCGGTGCACGATTTCCCCATGGCGATAAAGCCATGCGAGGCGCGCCCCGTCGCTCGGGCGGATGTCGTAATCCGCGACCTCCATCGCCGCAGCCAGCCGCGTGTCGATCGCATCCAGAAGCGTGTGCAATCCCTCGCCGGTCAGCGCAGAGACGGCAATGCCGTCCGTGCGATCCGCCAGATTGGCGAGACCGCCGAGCAGATCCGACTTGTTCAGCACCTGAATGGTTCGGTTTGGCCAATCGGGATCGAGCGTCCCGTCTTTCACCATGCCGTCCAACACAGCGACCACATCGTCCCGCTGAGCTGCGCTGTCCGGATGCGCGACGTCACGAACGTGCAGGATAACGTCGGCTTCCGCCACTTCTTCCAAGGTGGCGCGGAAGGCGGCGACGAGTTCAGTCGGCAGGTCGCTGATGAATCCGACCGTGTCAGACAGAATCGCGCGGCGGCCGGAGGGCAGGCGAAGATTCCGCATGGTAGGATCGAGTGTGGCGAATAGCTGGTCGCGCGCCGTGACCTCGGCTCCGGTCAGCGCGTTGAACAGCGTCGATTTGCCGGCGTTGGTGTAGCCGACAAGCGCAACCACTGGGAACGGCACCTTCCGCCTCGCTCCGCGATGGAGTCCCCGCGTCCGTCGTACCTTCTCCAGCTCGCGCTTGAGCTTGACGATGCGGTCGCCGATCAGGCGACGATCGGCCTCGATCTGTGTTTCACCAGGACCGCCGAGAAAGCCGAAGCCGCCGCGTTGGCGTTCAAGGTGGGTCCAGGACCGAACCAGACGCGAACGCTGATAGTCGAGATGCGCAAGTTCGACCTGCAGCGTGCCTTCGCGCGTGGCCGCACGCTCCCCGAAGATGTCGAGGATCAGGCCTGTGCGGTCGATCACCTTGCAGTTCCAGGCGCGTTCAAGGTTGCGCTGCTGAACGGGTGTGAGTGCCCCGTCCACCACCGCGACCTCCACCTGCGCTTCTGCCAGCGCCACGGCTTGCGCCTCCACCTGGCCTTCGCCCAGGAGTGTTGAAGGACGACGCTGGCGTAACGGCAGGATGGCGCTATGCACCACGACCAAGCCGATCGAGGCGGTCAGGCTAACTGCCTCGGCTAAGCTGGCGCCCGCGGCGCGCGCATGCTCGCCGCTGGGCTTCTCCCACGGCAGGATGACCGCGGCGCGCGTGGGACCCGGGCTTGTAGCGCCGTCAGTCTGCCGGGGCAGGTGCCATCTCCCGCTGTGCGGCAGCAGGGGCACCCACTTCGGCTTTTGTAACATCAAACAGCTGGATGGGCGCGCCCGGCATGACCGTGCTGATCGCATGCTTGTAAACAAGCTGGGTATGTCCGTCGCGACGAAGCAGCACGGAGAAATTATCGAACCAGGTGATGATGCCCTGGAGTTTGACCCCGTTGACCAGGAAAACGGTCACCGGCGTTTTGTTCTTTCGCACATGGTTCAGGAAAACGTCCTGAACGTTTTGCGCTTTCTCATTGGCCACGGCATTGATCCTTCTGCTGGGATTTGTGGCATTGACGGGTGAACCTGCGGGCAGCAGGCGCAATTGACTTTAGCAGCGCGAGCGCATCAGGCAATAGCGCGAAGCCGCGCGGCCAGTTCGAATGCGGACCGGAAATGGAGGTCGGGCGCGGCGGCGTCAATCCCTTGGTCATGCGCGGCGTCGCCGATCAAAACGGCGGTAACGCCGGCAGCCCTGGCGGTCTGCATGTCCAGTGCCGTGTCACCGAGATACCACACATTTGTTCCAGGATTCGCCCCGATGCTTTCCAATGCGAGCAGGATCGGGGCGGGATCGGGCTTGTCGGCCTTTGCGTCGCCGGCGCCGACTACGGCACCGAACAAGAGCGACCAGCCGAGATGCTGCACTTCCTGCCGCAGAAAGCGGCCAGTCTTGTTGGAGACGACGCCCTGCTTGCGCGTGCGGCCCGCTTGGAGGGCTTCACCCACGCCAGGCATCGGTCTGACATGATGCAGGTGCTCCTGCTCCAGCGTGGCGTAGAAAATGTCGCGTGCGCGGGTCCATTCATCGCCGAACATCACCGGGAAGCTGTCGCGTAGTGAAACGCGAACCCGGGCGCGGGTTTCGGCGACGGTCCAGCGAGGCAGACTGAACGCATCGAAGGTCGCGTTCAGCGCCGCGGCGACGCCGGCCCAGGCATCGACCAGCGTATTGTCCCAGTCGTAGAGAAGCACGTCGGGTTCGGATGACATGTCGGGGATCACAATGGCTGAGCAGAACTGGTCGGAGACTTACACCTATGGCGCCGGTCGCATCCACCGTCCGGAGACGGTGGCAGAGTTGCAGCAATTGGTGAGGGACACAGCGCATATTCGTGCCGTCGGTGCGCGGCATTGCTTCAACGGGATTGCGGATTCTCCGGGCATGATGGTGGATCTGAGTGCGCTGCCGGCATCGGTGAGCGTCGACGCTTCGCGACGGGTTGCGTGTGTCTCGGCGGGCATGCGGTATGCGGATGTGGCGCCGCGCGTGCAGGAGGCGGGGTACGCTTTGCACAACATGGCGTCGCTGCCGCACATCACCGTCGCGGGCGCGATTGCGACCGGCACGCATGGGTCAGGTGACGGCAATCGCAGTCTGGCCGGGGCGACGGCGGGGATGGAGATCGTCGACGCGCACGGTGAATTACGCTGGGTGCGACGCAACGATGCCGATTTCAATGCAATGGCGGTGGGGCTGGGGGCGTTCGGGATTGTGACCCGGGTGGAACTGGACATTCAGCCGAGCTTTCACATGCGGCAAGACGCATACGAAGGCATACCCTGGGACGCGTTTCTTGCGGATATGCGTGCCGTGACCGGCGCGGGCTACAGCGTGAGTATCATGACGCGCTGGGGTGGGGAGACGCTGGGGCGGATATGGGTGAAGACACGGCTCGGTGGCGTAGATGGGCGCGATATGCTGGCACGGCTGGGGGCCCAGACCGCGTCAACGATCACGGCCAGCGGCAACGATCCGGCGTTGATCGGCCTCACGCAATTCGGAGCGGAGGGGTACTGGAGCAACCGGATGTGCCACTTCGAGCCGGAGAGCGATTTGGGCGGCGGCGCCCAGATTCAGAGCGAATACATCCTGCCGCGTGCGCGCGCCGTGGAGGCGATTGGGACGATGCGCGCGATGTCGGCGCGGATCGATCCGTTGCTGGTGGTGAGCGAAATCCGCACGGTGGCGGCGGAGGAGGCGTGGTTAAGTTCGTCCCACGGATACGACGCGGTGGCCCTGCATTTTACCTGGCAGCGAGAGCGCGAGGCGGTGGAGGCGATCACGCGGGAGATCGAGGCGGAGCTGTTGCCTCTGGGCGCGCGCCCACATTGGGGGAAGATGATCCACGCTGACGCTGCGGCGTTGGCGCGCGTGTATCCGCGGTTGCCGGATTTCGTACAGGTGGCGCGTCGGTGGGATCCGGAGGGGAAGTTTCGTAATGCATTTCTGAAACGGCACGTATTCGGGAGCTAACCGCCCTTTAGTCCTCCGGTGGTGAGGCCAGCAACAATTTCCTTCTGCATCAGCAGAGTGAGTAGTAGCACGGGTGCCGTGACGACGAGCGCAGCGGCAGCGAGCGGTCCCCAACTGACTTGCTCGAAGGTAAGGACATTGTAGACCGCGACCGGCAGGGTGCGGGTTTCCCGGTTCGCCAGCACCACGCCGAACAGGAAGTTGTTCCAGCTGAAGATGAAGGAGAGGATGGTTGCGACGGTGATGCCCGGGCGCGCCAATGGCAGCGCCACGTACCGGAACGCCTGCCAGCTGCCGGCGCCGTCCACCAGGGCCGCTTCCTCCAATTCCACGGGCAGGCCTTCGAAGAAGGCGATCATCACCCAGACCACGATGGGCACCGTGATCACCAGATGGGTAATCACCAACGGTGTCAGCGTGCCGATCAAGCCCACCCACTGGAACAGCAGAAATAGTGGGATCAGATAGGAAAGACCCGGAGTCAGCCGGGCAATGAGAATGAGGGCGGCGGCACGCATGGCTCTCATCCGTGCGATGCCATACCCCGCGGGCACACCGATCGCGATCGCAAGGAAGGTCGCGCTGAACGAGACAATGACCGAGTTGACGGTGTAGTTGAGGAAGTCGTTCTCGGCGAAGACCTGCACGAAGTTGGAGAGGGTCGGCGGGTGCGGGATGAAGACGGGTGGAAAGGCTGTGTTGTCCACCTCGGTTTTCAGCGAAAGCGACAGCATCCAAAGGAAGACAAAGGCCGCAGGCGAGACGAGCGCCAGCACCGAGAGATACAGGCCCAGCCGACCAAGCGCACGCTTGACGCGATAGCGGTTCATTGCCAGCGGGCCTGTTCGCGCACGACCAGAAGAACCAGGCTGATCGCCACGATCAACGCGAAGAACACCACGGTAATCGCACCAGCGTAGCCGAGGTCGTAATACGCGAACGCCTCCTGATACAGCATGATGTTCAGCGTTTCGGAGGCGGTGCCGGGGCCGCCTTGGGTGATCACGTAGATCACGTCGAAGGATTTCAGCGCGTCGATGGTGCGGATCACGCCGGCCACGACAATGAAGGGCATCAGCAGCGGCAGGGTGATGTGGCGGAAGCTCTGCCAGGCGCTGGCGCCGTCAAGCCGAGCGGCCTCATACGGATCGCTCGGGAGGCTGGCGATACCGCCGAGCACGATCAGCATCACCAGCGGCGTCCATTGCCAGGTCTCGACCATCGCCAAGGTGGGGATGACCGTATTCGGACTGTACGTCCATTCCGAGGGCGGCAAGCCGATGGAGTTGAGGATGTAGTTCAGCACGCCCAGTTGCGGGTGGAACATCATGGTCCAGACCAGGGCCACGGCCACGGGGGTCGCCATCATGGGCAGGACGAAAATCGTGCGCGCGAGGCCCCGGAGCGGGAAGCGCTGGTGGAAGCACAGTGCGGCGGCGATGCCCAGAACCAGCGGGAGCGCGACGGAGAGTGCCGAGAAGTAGAGAGTGCGTATCATCGCCAAGCCGAACCGCGCATCTGTGACGAGATGGAGGTAATTGCCCCATCCGACCCAGGTTACGCCGCCGCTCGGATCCCACTGGTGCACGGAAATGAAGAGCGTGAACACCCAAGGGAAGATGATGACGGCCAGAACGATGACCGCCGCAGGGACCACGAAGGGCCAGTAGCGGCGGACATAGTTCGCCCGCGCCCCGGGTCGGGCGCGGGCGCTGCTCGTCAGCGGAAGCGCGGCTGACTTCACGCCGCGTTTGATTTGTCCAGCACCGGCTGGAAGGCGTTGGTCGCATTGGTGAGCTGGGCTTTGACATCATCGCCAGTGACGATGTTGGTGAGCGCCGCACCGATCGTGTCGCGGAACTCGGTAACCGGCACGATCACCGGCAGTCCGGAACGGGCCATTTTCAGGCTCGCTTGCGTGGTGTCGAACCATTGTTGCGGGAACGTGCTGGCCTTGATCACGTCGGTCTGCGCGTAGCAGGACAGGCGCGGCGGCGTGCCGGAGCCGGTCGCGAGCACGTTCGTCAGCATCTGCTTGCCAGTGACCCATTGCACAAACAGCCAGGCGGCTTTCTTGTTCTTTGCGCCGGCGGGAATGCCGATACCGTCGATAAAAGTGGCGCAATTGTGCGCCTTCGGGCCGGCCGGAACCGGGGCGAAACCGACCGTGTTCATGACGCGCGACTTGTTCGGATCGAGCAGCGGGGCGGAGAAGCCGATGCCGTCCCACCACATGGCGCCGCGGGCTTGGCTGAACGTGGTCTGGCATTCGTTCCAGTTGAAGCCGACATTCCCGGGCGGGCCGTATTTCTTCATGATGGTCTGGTACCATTGACCAGCCTCGACCGCTGCTGGTGTGTCGGTCAGCAGTTTCTTTCCATCCGGGGTCACCGTCTCCTGATCCCAGCCGAGCAGGATGGAATCGTAGAGAACGACATTGGCGTTCTTGAGGCCGCGGCCGACAAAGCCATAGACGCCTTTTGACGGCTCGGTGAGCACCTCGGCCATGTGCATCATTTCGTCGAAGGTCTGCGGCGACCCGCTGAAGCCTTTCGCGTTCAACAATTGCTTGTTGTAGAAGATGATGAACAAATCCTGGTTCAGCGGCAGGACGTTGATGCGGCCGTCGTCGGCTGTTGCCACAGCCATCGACGGCTTGCTGAAGTCGTCCTGGTTGAAATCGGAGGCGGTGAGCGTGGGATCCGCGATATAGGGCCGCAGATCCTCCATCCATCTGGCTTTTTCGATCAGCCGCTTTTGCACGTGCATGGCAACCTGCAACACGTCGAAACTGGGATGGCCGGTTGCCATCTCCAGCGCGACCTTGGGGCGCTGCTGCTGTTCGGGGATTTGTTCGAAGCCCACGGTGACGCCGGTGAGTTCCGTAAAGTCCTTCAGATGCGCCTTCGCCACGTCGCCGCGTGGGGAAAGCTGGTAATTGACCTCGATATGCTGGCCCTTGCACTGTTTCCAATCGAATTGCGACTGGGCGTTGGCGCGTGAAACGATAGCCGGCGCGGCGAGAACCGCGGCGGAGGCGTGAAGTAAGGTTCGACGGCGAATCACTGGCGTTTTCTCCCGTATGCTGATTTGGCCCCGTCGGGCGCTGCGCGGTCGTTTAGCCCGGCTGGACCGTTGCGCCAAGCGCATAGACTGCTGGGCAACGGCGCTGGTGCACATAACCAGACGGCGTCGGATCGTGCGGTGCGAGTTGGATCACAGGAGCATGCCAAGCGGTTAAACCACCTTGGCTCCGGCGGGGTCGGTAATGGGCCGTAGCGCGAGCAGAGCGGCGGCGAGCAGCGCGAAAACGCCAAGCGTCGGGAGAGGCAGGTGGGCTGAAATCGCAGCCAGCACACCGGCAAGCGCACCGGAAAGCGCCTCGGCGCCGACCTGCAGCGCCTGATTGCCGCCCATGGCCAGGCCTTGCTCCTGTGCGCCGGCCTGTGCGGACAGCAGCATGGCGCAGGCAGGGAGCAGCAGCGCGATCGCTCCGCCGGCGAGGAAGAGCACCGGCCAAAGCCAGGTGCGATCCGGCACGAGTGCGACTGCGGAGACGAAGACCCCCGTTCCGATCGCGGCGATGAGGGTGAGCCGTGGTGGATCGACGCGGGAGGCGACGAAGCCGGTGACGCCGAGGTTCACAAGCACGATCGGAAGACCGACCCAGGCGACGAACTCGGAGATGCGCGAAACGCCGAGATGCAGCGCCTGGGCGAGGTACATCGGATAGGCACGAAAGAAACCGAACGCGGCGAGATAGAGCAGGATGTTGATGCCGAAGACGCGGCGCAGGTCTGGCCGAAACACAATGGCGAGCGACGTCAGTGTGTTTGCCGGCCGCTTTGTCGTGCCGGCGCTAGATGTTTGGTCCCGGGATGAGGTGACGCGGGTTGAGTTTGAAGATTTCTGGTGTTGTCGTCCAGGCGTGGCAGACGGCTTCGAACGGGGTCTTCCACCTGAGCGCCTTGAGATGCTTGGCAAAGTTATAGGCCGACACGAAGGTGAGGACGTGGGCTTTGAGGCTTTCCAGATCGGAATAATGGAACGCCTTAATGGTCGCCTCTTTGACGGTTCGGTTCATGCGTTCTGCCTGACCGTTCGTCCAAGGGTGATACGGCTTGGTGAGCTTGTGCTTGATGCCGTTCTCATTGCAGACGCGATCGAAAATGTGGGGGCCGAGATATCGCCTGGTCGGCCCGTTGCGGTTCTTTGGCAGATCGGCGAACGCCATGCCGTTGTCGGTCAGCACGGTGTGGATTGCATACGGGAATGCGTTGACCGCGCCGCGCAGGAAATCGGCGCCGTTCATCTTGCCGGCGGCGTCGCGGAACTCGACGTAGGTGAACTTCGAGACCCGGTCGATGGCGAGGAACATGTTGAGCTTGCCCTCGGCCAAGCGCAGCTCGCAGATGTCGATGTGGACGTAGCCAATGGCCGCCTCGGCGAACTTGCCCCGCTTGGATGCGTGATCTGGGTTCTCGGGCAGCCGGGAGATGCCATGGCGCTCCAGGCAGCGATGCAGGCTGGATCGGGTGAGCTTGGGGATGCTGTCACGTAGGCATCCGAGCACGTCGTCGAGCGCCAGCAGGGTGCGCCGTCGGAACTCCACGATCATGGCTTCCTCGACCGCGGTCAGGACAGTGCTGTGAGGGGCGCGCGGCCCCATCGGAGCGTCATCGGTGGTAGCCCGGGCCCGCCACTTGGCAACCGTGTTGCGGCTCAGACCATAGTGCTTGGCCAAGGCGCCGCTCGTCTCTTTCGACGCTTGGAGCTCGGCTCGAACTCGCGGCGTCGTTCGGGCTGAGCCGTGAAGACTGCCTGCCATAGCGCCTCCTCTCCCTCTCGGGTCAGGTTAGCGTCACGACTCTCCGGGACCAAACAGCTAGAGCGCGCGTCCCGAAACCGCAGGGCGATGACTGCGGTCGTGCAGGCGAGAAGCAGGCAGACGAGGGCGAAGGGCAGTCGGGCGCCGAACCAGGGGGAGAGGGACGAATCGGCGAGTTTCCCGCCGATCAGCGGACCCACGATGTAAGCGAGGCTCGCGCTCAGATAGATGTAGCCGAAGTATTGCTCCCGTTGTTCCGGTCGGGTCATGTCGGCAATGGCACCCTGGGCGCACACGATGTTTGACTCGGCCGCGCCCGCGCACAGACAGGCCAAGGCGAGAAGCCAGAGCCAATCGGCGTAAAGCGACCATACGATCAGCGCGTAGCACCCCGTCGTCAGTGACAGGGATGCCAGGAGGACGGGTCGCCGCCCGACCCGGTCGGAGAGGCTGCCCAGCATGGGGGAACTGAAGAATTGCCCGAGCGGGTAGAGCGCGAGCAGTCCGCCGAGGATGAGGGAGCGCGTTCCGGTGGCCGTCCGAGGAGGCAGCAGAGCACTGCCCGGGTGGAGCAGGAGCGGGGTGAAGACGGTGATCATCAGGCTGTAGCCGACGAAGCCTGCGAAGATCACCGCATAGAGCGGCAGCAGGCGCGGCAGGATCGCGGTTCGTTCCGACACAGGCACGGTATCTTGCCGGCGTAATGGGGTTTGCAAGCATTCAGGGCCTTACCGGGTAGGGTTCCGGCATGGCCGTCCACGGAGCCGGAGCCTGGGGCCGCGCCCGGCCTTTTGAGGCCTATTGATCGCATCTGAGGCGGGTCGCCGGCCGTTTGGCCGGCATGGACGATCCAGCCGACGATGTGCCGAACTCCAGCGATTATGCCCTGTACCTCGTGCATGAACTGGCCCGTCTCCTGCGGCGCGCAGACCTTACGGAATGGTCGGACGAACAAGCCGGTCTGTTCCGGCGGCGGTTGCATGAGATCAGCGCCATGGTGGACGCGCGGGTATAGGGGCGGCGATACGGCCTGTCTGACCTGTGATCCATTTCATGGCCTCGACCGCGTGTTGGCCATATTGCCGCGTCTGCAATCACGGGGATCGCAACATGTTGCAAACGCAAGCCGACCTGAACAGCTACTTCGCCGCGGTGCGTGCGCTGCGAAGTGACGACCCATCGCTTCGAGGTCCGGCCATAACGGCGCTGGTGGAACTTGCCCGCCAAGGGATGGAACCCGTCCGTGCCAGAGCCGCACGCGTGGTGACAGAAGAGTTCGGCCCCTATGCTTTGAGCGAGGGCTTGCCAGCCTGCACCGCACCGGTCCGAATTGTTGAAGAGTGCGACTGCAATTGCCGGTCATGCGTATGGCTGTGGCTGGATCAGCAGCCGCCAGCGGTCAGGTATGAAGATGTTCCCGCCGCGGTTCTTCAGAGAGAACACGCTGACCAGGTCGTGCGTATCTGACCAGCCGTGCCTCGCCTCCGACGTGCCAGGCAGGCTACGAGCGGTCCGCTGGATAATACGGCAGCGGGTGCCTTGGCATGGGCGGGCATGCTTTGAACTGGAACGGCGTGCCGCAATTCTCGGTATCGTTGAGCAGGGCCGAGTTGCCAGTTCCACTGTACGCGTATTTAGGGGCTACCACGGGCGTCTGGCTGTAATAGCCATAACCAGGAGCATACTCCGGGTAGCTATAGCCGTATCCATATCCGACCGGGTAGGAATAGGCGCATCCCGCGAGGACAAACGGGAGCAGAAGCATAAGGTATCGCATGCGTTCCTCCGCGAGGGTGCTTGCGGTGCTGAAACGCAGTTCGATCTGCTACTGTGGCCAGTTCGCACAGATTTGTATCCACCCGTGATCGCCCGGCTCGGGTGCGCAACAGCCATTCCCGCCGGTGAGTAACGTTGTGTCTGTCACTCATGGGCGCTCCGTACGGCAATGCGGTTGGTGCGGGCTGTGCTGGCCGACCAGTGGTAGGGGCGGGAGGATCAGGGAGTCTTGCATCCGTCTCAGTTTTGTGTTTTCGAGTCTAAAGATCGTCAGATCAGACGGATTGATGTGGTGTGCGGGACCGGTTGCGACAGGGCGCCAGGTGTTTTGGTGAGTAGGTTGTCTCCGTGGCGTCTCAGTTTTCGGATGGTGGGATTCTGGCGCATGGGATGAGATGGCTGTAGGTCCCTGTGCGGGACGGCGTCCCTCCAGGGCTTGCTGGCCACGACGAACTGGGCGGCGAGATCGGTGGTAGCGGACAAGGGGCGGATTATAGCGTTAGTGTCTCTGACTGGGCATTAGTCACCTTGGGGGGCGGTGCAGTTGTCCGCGCCGCCGGCCGGCGGGGTTGGCGACTGCCGCATACGCGGCGTCCGCGGGATTGTCGGTCATCGTGCTCGATAGCCGCGCCTTCGAGGGCCAGGCGGGCGCTTCCTCGCGCATCGAGAACTATCTCGGCTTTCCCACCGGCATCTCGGGCATGGCGCTGATGGCGCGCGCTTACAATCAGGCGCAGAAATTCGGCGTCGAAATGGTGCTCCCCGACCAGGTCAATCGTCTGGCCGATCGCGCCGATGGGCGTGGTCCCCAGTATGAGCTGGGCGTCGGCGATGACGAGACAGTGCACGCCCGTACCGTGGTGATTGCGAGCGGCGCCGACTACCGGCGCCTCGATCAAGCGTGTTGCCGCTGCCGTTGGAGAGGGAGCGCAGGTCGTCGCCGCCATCCATGCCTATCTCGCACAGGTCGGAGCGGCCGTTGCGCCGCCTGCGGCTGCGGGGAGCGCTTGAGCTTTGTAGTGTATAGACCGGGAAGCGTCGCCGCCAGCCGCGCCCGATTTAAACGGCGAGCATTTCGTAGTTCGGACCTACGGTCTGCAGCGGGCGGCTCCTCGCCGGCTGCTCGTCCCAGGTCCGGCCGTCGAGAATACGACCTGCTTTCTTTTTGTTAGTTCCACCCCATTGTTTGAAGTGGAACGCAACACCATCGGTCTGGCATTAGTCGCGGATGGAGCGCACCCAATCGGGGTCCATAGGTCGTGCGGCGGGCCCGCTTTCTCCGCCCGCAATCGCCCAATCGATGTCGGCTAGATCCAGTCTTCCCAGCGGCCCTAGCAGTGGCTCAAGACTGAGGAATTTCACTTTCGCGCCGGTGCGTCGTAGCTCATCAATCCGGCCGATGTAGTCCCGGTTTTCTACGCTGACCCCCATCCACACATTTTCGGGCCAATAGAGCTGTGAGGATAACGCCGCAACACGCTCGGCACGCTTGGTCAGAATCTGAAATGTGTGTTGCTTCGCTCCTGCCATCGTTGCGAAAACAGCCTGAATAAACTCTAGCGGTACGGCATTGTGGAATAGGTCCGACATCGAGTTTACGAATATCGTACGGCCGACAGCCCATCGTTTAGGAAGGTCGAGCGCATCGAGATCGAGCTTGATCTTGCCGTTCCATTTTGCCCGACCGCCGGACACGCGGGTGATGCCGGCATATTTTGGCTGGCCCATCAGTTCTAGGCGCCGCGCCATCCTCATGGCATAACAGTTGGTGCAACCTGGCGAGATTACCGTGCAGCCCGCAACGGGGTTCCATGTTGCCTCGGTCCATTCGATGGAGGAGTTGTTTGCCATTGGCTTACTGCCTCGGTGGAAAGGTGGCCATAACCTGGTTAGCAAAGGTGCCGGCGCGACGCGGTTTTTGGGACTGCTTGGCGAACGCCTTGCTCGGCGGATCAGCTGTAATTCTTCCTGCATCTTCAAGATTCAGCAGCGCGGTCCGGTAGTTCTTGTCAACGTAAGGGCGATCGATGCTGTGTCGGGTGTAGATATCGCGTCTCGTCAGCGTCTGGCCGGCAAAGTCGGCCAGCAGCATCTCTTCGAGTTTGTCCAACGGCGTATTGAGCGAGAAGAGCAATGGCGTGTCCGCTTCTGCCGGTGAATAGGAAAACGAAGGTACGCCTTGTTCAGTCGTCGAGCTCTCAGAGGCCATGATTTCCTTCATGATCTCATAGCCCCTGAAATGCTTCGAAACGAAGACTAACGCCATTCACTATGCCAAGCGAGAGACCTTTGTAGCCGAACGGGTCTACAAAGGTGAATGCTGGGACTAGCCTTGTCTTGTTGAAGAACTCATCGGCATCCAAATCAACCTCGCCACAGCTCACATGCGGTTTATATTTCAGCTTCTCGATGCCAGGAAGCTTATCGATTTCTGTTTGAAGCGTATTGGTCAGATTGCTGTCTGCGTCGTTGAAATGGGTAACAAGCATCTGCGACATTTTTGGGTGCGCGATCGCCTTCTCAAGGACGAGTAACGGTGTTGATGCCGCGCCATCTTCATACCGGCCAGGTCCGGCATAGAGATCGATGTAAGCGATCTTGCCGTGCCTGGCGTTTGCCGTCTCCATGATGACGTTCGCCCATGCATAGAAGTATTTTTCGACAATTCGAGCTTTCACCTCCGACTGGTCGGTGCGCTCAGCAAAGAACTTCTTATTCGTCATTCGAAGCATGAGCCTTTCGGGCACGTATCATGGGGGAGTCGGCCAAACCATAGTGGAGAACATATAGAGAACTCATGCGCTCCGCAATTGTGATCTCCAGGTCATCGCGGTCCGCAACTCCGCCCCGATTCAAGCGGATAGATGTTTGATTGTCGTTAAGAGCAGGCCTTACCTTCGCCCATGCACAGGACAGCTATCGGGGATGACGACGGTCACGTGACGCGTGCTGGAGCACGAACCGCCGGTCAGCGTTCATGCCCGCCGGCGCGCGACGATCTGCGTCGGGTTGACGAAGCGCAGCGTGATCAGCAGCCAGATCATCGTCGAGATCATGTAAACGACGGCCATCGCGTCGATCGATTGCTGCGGGCGCACACCGGCAGCAAACACCGCGTAGTAGAGCGCGACGACCAGTGTCTGACTGCTCGGACCCGCGGTGAGGAAGGTCAGCTCGAACATCGCGATGGTGCGCACCAGCACCAGCAGCAGCGCGGCGAGAATGCCCGGTGTCAGCAGCGGCACCAGGACCTGGGTGAACATGCGGCCCATGCCGGCGCCGAACACGCGCGCGGCGGATTCGACGCGCGGATCGATCTGCTCGATGAAGGGGATCATGATCAGGATGACGAAGGGGACGCTGGGTACGAGGTTGGCGAGGATCACGCCCCAAATCGTGCCGGCAAGGTGCGCCTGATACAGCACGGTGGCGAGCGGAATGCCGTAGGTGATGGGCGGCACGAGCAGCGGGAGCAGGAAGAGGATGAGCGCAGCGCGTTTGCCCGGGAAGTTGCGGCGCGCCATGGCGTAGGCGGCGGGCACGCCGATCAGGCCGGAGAGGATAACAACGGCGGCGACCACCTCGATGGTAACAATGAGAATTTGCGGTAGCTGGAACTCATTCCAGACCATGCCGTACCAGCGGGTCGTCCAGCCGGCGGGCACCCAGGTGGCGAACCAATGCGTGCCGATGGAATCGACGACCACGGTGGCGATCAGGCCCGCCAGGTTCAGCACGAAGAAGCCCACGACGACCCAGACGGTGAAGGCCCAAAGGCGGGCGCCGGCGGTCTTATCCGCGCGCATTGCCGTGATTGAACGGGCGGAATGGGAAGCGGGGGCCGGATTGTACGCGACGGCGGAGCGTGGTGATGCGGCCGACGTCCTTCAGGCGGCGGTCGAGGAAGGCGAGCGTCGCCTCGTCGTTCTCGGACGCGTCCCGCAGCCAATAGAGCACGGTGGTGGTGTAAACGCCGGTCAGGATCAGACGCTTGGTGTACCAGGAGAAGTCGGCGGCCTGATCGCCGGCCGCATGCCAGATCGAGTCCACGGTGCGCGCGGTGCAGGCGGCGGCGATGGGTGCGTTGGCGGGCATGGCGAGTACGGCAAGCGCACGGCGGACCGCTTCCTTGTTGCCGCGGTTCTGCTCCAGGCGGATGGCGATCGCGCGGCGGACGCGCACGGGGGTGCGCAGTGCGGTCATGTCCTCGCGCGCGGCTTGTTCCTCCATCCGGCGATCGGAGAGGTCGCAGAAGGCTTCGATCATGTCGCGCGCGCCGCCGGGAAAAAGCAGCGGCGCGTCCTCGGGCTCGGCACCGGAGGCGGCGAGGCCCATGCGCACCGCGCGATAGGTCCAGCCGTCGAAGGGCACGTTGGGCAGCATCGCATCGAGCGCGGCGTCGCGTTCGGGGCTGCGTTCTGGGGTTCTCATCGCGTTGGCGGGGGTGCGAGGCGGGCCAGTTCCTCGTTGAAGCCGAAGAGGCGGAAGTCGGTCATGCGCATCGGGTAGAGGATGCCGTTGAGGTGGTCGAATTCGTGCTGGACGACGCCGGCGTGGAAGCCGGAGACGGTGCGTTCGACCGGATTGCCGTCCAGATCAACTCCTCGGTAGCGGATGCGCGGTGCGCGGGGAACGGCGGCGCGCAGGCCGGGGATGGAAAGGCAGCCTTCCCAGCGGAGCATGCGCTCTTCGGTCAGCAGTTCGACCTCGGGGTTGATGAGCACGGTATTGCCGATGGGTTCGTCTTCGGGATCATCGGAGCGGCGTTCCTGTGTGACGCGGAAGACGAAGAGGCGGAGGGGGACGTGGACCTGCGGGGCGGCGAGGCCGGCGCCGGGCGCGTCTTCCATCGTTTCCATCATGTCGGCGACGAGGCGGCGGATTTCGGGCGCGCCAGGGTCGGGGACGGGGTCGCAGCGCTGGAGCAGGACGGGGTGGCCCATGCGGGCGATTTTGAGGATAGCCAAAGGTTAGACCTCCGCCTCAGTCAGGATGCGGCGGACATCGCCGTTCCAGGGGCCGTTGTAGCGGGCGAGCCAGTGCTCAGCCTGGGTGGGGGCACCGTCCACGACGGCTTCGAGCGGGGCGACGAAGACGCCTTCGTCGCGGCCGGCAGGATCGAGGCGGCGGCGGGCGCGCAGGCCCTGGCGGGCGAGAGCGACGGCTTCGCGGGCAAGCGTGCGGACCGTCTGGCCGCGCCCCGGGGTATTCAGGCGGGCGTTCAGGCCCTGGCGGGGCACGGCTTCGCGGAGTGCGATGGCGTCGTGCCAGGTCATGTTGCGGAGCAGGGCCTCGACCGCGGTGAGGGTGGGTTCGTCGTAGAGCAGGCCCACCCAGAAGGCGGACTGGGCGATCATCATCTCCGGCGTGCCGGCGTCGGAGCCGCGCATTTCGAGGAAGCGCTTGACGCGGACATCGGTGAAGACGGTGGTCACGTGATCGGCGAAGTCGCCCATCGTGGCAGTCTCGGTGGCAAGGGTGTGGAGGCGGCCCTGCATGAAGGCGCTGAAGGAGCTGCCCGATACGTCGATGTAGCGGCCGTTGCGGTAGATGAAATACATCGGCACGTGGTCGATGAGCCATTCGGCGTAGCGCTCGAAGCCGAAGCCGTCGTCCAGCATGATGGCGGGGATGCCGGAGCGCTGATTGTCCGTGTCGCGCCAGACGTCCGCGCGGTATGACAGGAAGCCGTTGGGCTTTCCTTCAGTGAACGGGGAGTTGGCGAAGAGCGCGGTGGCAATCGGTTGCAGCAGCAACGACACGCGCAGCTTGCGTACCATGTCGCGTTCGGAGGCGTAATCGAGGTTCACCTGCACGGTGCAGGTGCGTGTCATCATGTCGAGGCCGCGGCTGCCCACTTTCGGCATATAGCCTCGCATGATGGCATAGCGGCCTTTCGGCATCCACGGCATCTCTTCGCGTCGACAGAAGGGATGAAAGCCGAGCGGCGCGAAGCCCATGCCGAGCGATTGGGTGACGGCGCGCACGTCGGCGAAGTGCGTCTGCAGCTCCGTCCAGGTGTCGTGCAGGGTGGGCAACGCCGCCCCGGACAGTTCCAACTGGCCGGCGGGTTCGAGCGAGATGGACGCTTCGCCCTGTTTCAGGCCGATGATGTTGCCGTTGTCGGTGATCGGCTCACCGCCTTGCCCCGCCATGCCCTCGAGGAGCAAGCGGATGGACGCGCGATCGTTCGCCTGGGGTTCGTACGGCGGCGGGTTCAGGTCCGCGCGGCGGAACCCGAATTTCTCATGTTCGGTACCGATACGAAAATCGGCGGCCGGCTTACATCCGGCCTCGAAATAGGCTGCCAGCTGCCGAACCGATTCGACCGGCGTGCCGTCAGCCTCTCCAGGGTTGGACATGACCTCTCGACCTTCGGGGAGTGGAGCGCAGTATCAGCCTGGGTGGCCTGCCTGCAACAGCACGAGGCCGGCGAGAGCGGCGGTCTCGGCGCGGAGGATCAGGGGGCCGAGACTGATCGGTGTTACGAATGGCTGGGTGCTGAGCATCGCAATCTCCTGATCGGTCCAGCCGCCTTCTGGGCCTGTGAGCAGGGCGGCGGGGAAGTGTGGAGATGGGGTGGGTGCAGCCCGACGTTCCAGGGCGGCGAAGAAGCGGCGGTTCGGGTCCCAGTCGCGGAGCAGCGCTCCAAGCCCCACCGGTTCGTGGATTTGGGGGACGGTGAGGCGTTCGCTTTGCTCGGCGGCTTCGATGGCGATGGTACGGAGGCGTTCGAGATTCACACGCGCGGCCTGGGTGCGTTGGCTGATGACGGGGTGGATGGCGCGCACGCCCAGTTCGGTGGCTTTCTGCACGACGAGGTCGGTGGCGTCCCGTTTCAGCAACGCGAAGGCCAGGATGAGGTCGGGTCCGTCGTCGGCCTGCGGGCGAAGAAGCGAGTCGACATGCAGCACGGCTCTGTCGCGCGCGGCCTGCGCGATGCGCGCCGCCCATTCGCCGTCGGCGCCGTTGAACAGCCGCACGGGATCGCCGGCGGCACGGCGCATCACCGTCGTCACATAGCGGGCTTGGGCGGACGATAGGTTCACGTCCGTGCCGGCGGCCAGCCGATCGGGCACGAAGAGCCGGAGAGACGTGTCCAGGTTGACCCGCGTCATGCGCCGCGCAGATTAGCCGCAATGACGGCACACACCGATATCGTCTCCACGGGGTGGGTGAGCCGAACGCCGCAAGGCTGGCGGCCCTACCTGCTGCTCATGCGGCTGGACCGGCCGATCGGCGCATGGCTGCTGTTCCTGCCAGGATTGTGGGGCATTCTGCTCGGCGGCCAGGCGGCGCTGCCGACGGTGCGGCTGGTGGTGCTGTTCGGCATAGGCAGCGTGGTGATGCGAGCCGCCGGTTGCGTCGTGAACGATCTGTGGGATCACGACATCGATCGGAAGGTGGCGCGGACGGCCGGACGGCCTTTGGCGTCGGGCGCGTTGCGGCCGTGGCAGGCGCTGGTGCTGTTGGCCGTACTGTTGCTGGTGGGACTGCTCATCCTGCTCCAGCTGAATTTGCTCGCGCAGGCGCTGGGCGCGGCGTCCCTGGTGCTGGTTGGGCTGTATCCGCTGGCCAAGCGCGTCACGTGGTGGCCGCAACTGATGATGGGTTTCACGTTCGGGTTCGGCGCACCGCTCGGCTACGCCGCCGCGGCGGGACGGATTTCGTGGGCCGGGGTCGCGGTGTACACCGCGGCGATTTTCTGGGACCTCGGGTTCGATACGATCTACGCGCATCAGGATCGCGAGGACGACGCGCTGGTGGGGGTGAAGTCCACGGCGCGACTGTTCGGGGAGCAGACGCGGCCGTTCCTGGCAGCGTGCTACGCGGCGGCTGTGGTGTGTCTTGTGGCGGCGGGCACGTTGGGTGGCTTGGGATGGTGGTTCTATCCCGCGCTGCTGCCGCCCTGCGCCGCTTTGGCGTGGCAGGTTTGGCGGTTGGACATTCACGATCCGCCGCTGTGCCTGCGGCTGTTCCGGGCGAATCGCGAGGTGGGGCTGCTGGTCGGGCTGGCGCTGCTGATCGGCCGGTTTTGACGAATCCCGAGTTGTTCGTGCGCGCGAACACGCGCCCGACACGGGTGGCGCTGGTTCCGGAGATCGCGCTGCATTTGGCCGACGAGATCACCCCGATTTGGCATGCCTCGGAGGAGTGGCTGGCCCAACGCAACATCGAGCCGCCCTTCTGGGCGTTTGCGTGGCCGGGCAGTCAGGCACTGGCGCGACACATCCTGGATCATCCGGAGACGGTGCGCGGGCTTCGCGTGTTGGATTTCGCGGCAGGATGCGGGTTGGCAGCGATCGCCGCGGCACAGGCTGGCGGCCGGGTGGTGGAGGCGGCGGACATCGATCCTCTGGCGGGCGCGGCGATCCGCCTGAACGCGGCAATGAACAATGTTCATGTAACGGCCACGGTCGGCGATGTCGTCGGAAGCGCGTGCCGATGGGATGTCGTGCTGTGCGGCGATGTTTTCTACGAACGTCCTATGGCCGTGCACATACGACCGTGGTTGCAGGATCTTGCAACGCAGGCTGCGGTCTGGGTCGCTGATCCTGGCGGGGCCTATCTGCCCCGCGAGGGGATGGAGGCTTTCGCGCGCTACTGCGTGCCGACCACGCTGGAGCTGGAGGATGCGACGGAACGGCTCGTTTCCCTGTACCGCGTCAGGGGCGGCCACTGACGAATTCGGAAAGTTCCGCTTCCCCACTGTATTTTTCGTGCATTACCCGATTGACGGATTTCCCGGATCGATCAATACTCACGCGCATGTGATGACGAAACCAAAGAGGGTTTCCATGGTCACTCACGCGGGAAGCGGCCTGCCAGGCCGGTCGTTCAGTATCCCTGACCTGATAATCGCCCAAGCCTGGGCGAATTATCACGGGCTGAACTTCATTGTTGACCTGGACCGAAAGCTGGCCGGGGCGCTGTGTGAGGAGGTGCTGCGATTCTCCATCCCCCGCTATCGGGAATGGATGGTCTGGCGCTGGGGGAGCCAAGTGCTGGCGCAGGCCAGCAACGGACCGATCGAGCGATTCACCTCGGTGTCGGAAGCACTGGAGGGGTTGAAGCTTAACGAAATGATCCTGTCGGCTTAGAGCACTAGCGCAGTTTCAGGCTGACTGCCGTCAGCCGAAGCGCACGCGCCCTGAGGTGTGCCCTCGCGCGATTTCGCTCTATCATGCGGTGAACGTGAAGCTGCTGCCGGTGGCGCAGAGCACCAGCTTCTCCGGCATCTCCTGTTTGGCCAAATCGATGAAGTTCTGTCCGCTACAGTGCATCGGGAACACATGCTCAAGATCGATTTTCTTTAGCTCCGCCATCACTTGGCGCAAGTAGTCATCCGGCGCCGGTGCCAGGTGGAAGCCGCCAACCAGTGCATATATTTTTTCGACTCCGGCAACCTGCTGCGCGCGGTGTAGTACGTTGATGATGCCGGCGTGGCCGCAGGAGGTGAGCACCACCAGCCCGCGATCCCCGAGATGGAAGCATACCGCATGCTCGTGCCAGTGTTGGTCGGGCTCCGGCTTTCCCGCGAGTTCCTCCGCGGTGAAATGGTGGTTCATGTAGGCGTTCGTGTCGCAGCCCACTCCGTCTTGAACACCGTATTCCACCCAGGTGTTCGGCAGCACGTGTTCGATGCTAGTGCGCGGTACCACGCCGGTGGTGAACGCTTGGCCTTCAATGACGATGGGCGTCTCGGCCAGTACCGGTCTCCACGTTCAGGGCCCGCAGCCTTCTCCGATCCAACGGCTTGCCGAATTCCGTGAAGCTGCCACCCGCATTGCGGTTATAGCGATGGCAGAAATCGTCCTCTCCACCGGTGTAAAGGCGCAGGTCCTTGGGCATGCGGGATCGCTGCGCTTCCAGGAAGCCCATCAGGCCGCCAACATGGTCGTAGTGACCATGACTTATGATCAGCGCGTCCACCTGGGCCACATCGATTTTAAGAATTTCGAGGTTGTTCACATAAACGTCGGGCGTGAAGCCGAAGTCGAGCAGATAGCGACGCGTCTCCTGGTCTTTGCGTGACTGGATGTGCAATGCCAGCCCCCACTCACTCTCCAGGGTCTTGCCCTGAACAGCTTCAGGAAATCCCACGCGGCTAACCGCAAGGCCAGGCGCTTCCGCTCCATGCAGGAAAATATCATGGGTATTATCGGTAATTTCGCGGACAATGATCTCATCAACGACCGGCACATCGATCCGGGCGGGCGCAGCACGAGCGGATCGATCAAATGGAATGCCGCACGTCAGCAGCGAACCGCCAAGCACAGCCGAGTGTTGCAGGAAGCCGCGGCGATCAAGCGAGAACGGCATCTCTGGCCTCCTGACGTAACCATCGATACTAATGCGCGACGAACCTCGGAAGCAAGCTATTATCCTCCATCCCGTCTTCGATGTGGGCGACGGATCAAAGAACCGCTTCGGATCAATCGAGATGAGAGAGCCGGGCCGTCATCCCACTGTAATCGCGTTCCGCAATTGGATCGGGTGGCCGACACCGCGTAACGGCTCGATCCCGGCGCCGGTGCCGCGCACGACGACCGTGCCGTAGTTGAAGATCCGACCTGGGATGCTTTGCCGAACATCCACCGTCTCGATGCGGCTGATATTCATCTCCGCCGTGAAGCGGGAGAGCAGGCCGCGCTTGTAGATAACGCGGCGATCGGTGACGACGACTTCGGTGCTATGACGCCGGATCGCTTCGCCCAAAAAGGCGAGCAGTGCCACCACCGCGACGGCCGCCGCAGCGTAGAGGCAGATGGTCTTCTGCGGCTCCTGCTCTGCGACGAACTGGCCGACTGCCGCCAGTGCGATCGCGATGACGGCAAAAAAGATGGCGGGCAGGTAGATGGACCAGTGCAGCCGGCCGACGATGCGGACTGTTTCATCCGGTTGCAACACCTTGTGATAATAGGCCATCGATCAGCCGCGAACCATGCGTACCACCTCGTCCTGGAAGCGGCGCATGTTATCCAGCGTCGCTTGCAGGTCCGGGCCAAACAGGCCGAAATCGCACGCGGTGACGCCAAGCTCGGCCAGTGCGCGGATGTCGCCGGCATAGTCGGCGGCGGTGCCGGTGAACAGTTTGCGCTCGCCATCCACTGTGCCCTTGGGCTGCGCCTCCGGGTTGGATGAGACGCGGTACGCCAGGCCGATCCGGGAGGGATCCCGCCCCGCTTTTTCCGCCAGGCCGCGCAACCTGGCGGCGCCTGCCTTGTAGCGGGTGAGGGTGTCGAACGGGAATTGCGGGTTGGTGCCAATCGGATACCAGGCATCGCCGTATCGCGCCGTGCGGCGCAGGGCGGGACCGCTTTCTCCACCGACCCAGATCGGGATCGGCTTCTGCACGGGCTTGGGTTGGAACACCACGCCGCTGAATTGTGTGTATTTGCCGTGAAACGTGGGAGCATCCTGTTCCCAGAGTGCCTTGCACGCCATCATGTATTCATCCGTGACAGCACCACGTTCCTCATAGGGTGGCGTGCCGACAGCGGCGAACTCCTCGGCCAGCCAGCCGGCGCCGATACCAAGGGTCAGGCGGCCGCCGGACAGGACATCCAACGTCGCAAGCATCTTCGCGGTCAGCACCGCCGGTCGATGCGGTACGACCATCACCGATGTGACGATGCGCAGCTTCGACGTTTTCGCCGCGACCCAGGTAGCCTCGGTCAGTTGCTCGTGCCGGTCGACATAGGCGCCGGAGGGAAATTCGCCGCTGTCCGTGTAGGGGTAGCGCGAGGAGATGTCGGTCGGGATGATGATGTGATCGCTGACGGTCGCGTAGTCGAAGCCGAGCATCTCGGCTTCGGTGGCAATGCGGGTCAGGCTGCGCGGGTCGGTCAAGGCGCCGCTGCTTGGCACGCTGCATCCGAACTGCATGGCTCGTCTCCCCTCCGGCGGTTTGCCTCTGACGGCACGTTACCACAGGATGCCTGCCGGGCGGGGGAGTGACCAGAGATGCAGGTCGGCATCCATGTGCGCGTTCAGGGATGGCTGAACGAGGGGCGTGCGCTGATCGCGATGGCACAGCGGGCTGAGCAGCTCGGCTACGCGCATCTGGGCATGGTGGATCATGTCGTCCTGCCGACTGATGTGGCGACCCGCTATCCGTACACCGAAGACGGGATCTGGCCCGGCACCCCGACCGGAGAGTGCATCGATATATTGGGCACGCTGTGTTTTCTGGCCGCGTGCACGTCACGGATACGGCTGCTGAGTTCTGTCCTGGTCGTGCCGCATCGTCCGGCCGTGCTGGCGGCGAAGATGCTGGCGACCGCGGATGTTCTGTCGGGCGGCCGCGTGATTGCCGGCGTGGGCGCGGGATGGATGCGTGAGGAGTTCGAGGCCATTGGCGCCCCGCCGTTCGGCGAGCGCGGCGACGTGACGGACGAGTATCTGGCCGCCTTCCGTGCGTTGTGGGAGCAGGACCGGCCGGCATTCGTGGGGCGGCATGTGAGGTTCGAGAATGTGATCTTCCGGCCCAAGCCGGTACAGAAGCGGATCCCCATCTGGGTCGGCGGCGAGAGCGGCCCTGCGTTGCGCCGGACCGTGCGCTTCGGCGATGTGTGGTACCCCGTTTCCAACAACCAGCAGGTCCTGCTCGATACGCCGGAGCGCATGAAGGCAGGCATTGACCGGCTGGCACGCACGGCGGAGAAAGCCGACCGCGATCCATCGACGATCGAGATCGGCTATCTGTGGTTCAAGCCGGTGTCGTGGACCGAGGCGCGAACCAAGGACGGAGGGCGCCAGATGTTCACGGGTACATCGGCGCAGATGACGGAAGACGTGGCGGCGCTGAAGCGCATCGGCGTGCGGCATCTCGTGGTGCTGCTGGCGAGCCCGTCGGAGACGGAGACAATGGAGCGGATGCAGCGATTTGCGGAAGAGGTTCTGCGTGCGGTCTGACGACATCGGTTCCTTGCCGCTTCACGAGCTGATGGCGCGTGCGGCGGCACTGCGTGATAGGCATTATCCGGGGCAGATCACCTACTCGCGCAAAGTGTTCATTCCGCTGACTCGGCTGTGCCGTGACGTGTGCCATTACTGCACGTTCGCACAGGCGCCGAGGAGGCTGCACGCGGCGTATCTGACGGGCGAGCAGGTGCTGGAGATTGCGCGGGCAGGGGCGAAGGCGGGGTGCACGGAGGCGCTGTTCACGCTGGGTGACAAGCCGGAGCTGCGTTACGGCGCGGCGCGCGATGCGCTGGCGGCGATGGGGTATGAGTCGACCATCGCGTATCTGCGGGCGATGTGCGCATTGGTTTTGAAGGAAACCGGACTACTGCCGCATGTGAATCCCGGGGTGATGACGCGGGAGGAGATCGCGTCGCTGCGGGAGGTCTCGGCCAGCCAGGGGATCATGCTGGAATCGATCAGCGAGCGACTGTGTGCGCCGGGTGGGGTGCATTACGGATCGCCGGACAAGCACCCGGCCGCTCGGATGGAGGTGCTGCGATTGGCGGGCGAGTTGGCGGCGCCGTTCACGACGGGGATTCTCATCGGCATCGGGGAGACGCGGGCAGAGCGGATCGCGTCGCTGGAAGCGATCCGCGATGTGCATCTGCGCTACGGGCATGTGCAGGAAGTCATCGTGCAGAATTTCCGCGCTAAGCCGGGCACGAAGATGGCGGACGCAGCGGAGCCGGATCTGGACGATCTGCTGTGGAGCATTGCGGTGGCGCGACTGATCTTACCCGCCGAGGTGCACGTGCAGGCACCGCCGAATTTGTCGCCAGATGTCTATCCCCGGTTGATCGAGGCGGGGATCGACGATTGGGGCGGCGTGTCGCCGGTGACGCCGGATCATGTGAATCCGGAGGCGCCCTGGCCGGCGATCGAAGCGCTGGCACGGCGCACGGCGGAAGCAGGCAAGACATTGGTGGCGCGTCTGCCGGTCTATCCGGAGTTCACAGGCGACGCGTGGCTCGCGCCGGATGTGGCACGTGAGGTACGGCGTTCGATGGACTCGGATGGGTATGCGCGAACGGATACGTGGTCGCCGGGGCTGACATTGATGCCGGCTTTGCCGCGGTCGTTCCGTGCGGCGCCGGATGCCGCGGTGGTGGATGCGGTGGCACAGGCTCGAGCGGGTAAGCGCTTGGATGAGGCGCAGATCGTAAGGCTGTTCGCGGCGCGGGATGTGGATTTCGATTATGTGCTGGCCGCGGCAGATGCGCTGCGGCGCGAGATGGTCGGCGATGTCGTTCGCTACGCGGTGAACCGCAACATCAACTACACGAATATCTGCGCATATCGCTGCAAGTTCTGCGCCTTTTCCAAGGGCAAGACGCATGAGGCGTTGCGGGGCACGCCGTACGATCTGGATTTAGAGGAGATTGTGCGACGCTCGGTCGAGGCGTGGGACCGGGGGGCGACTGAAGTGTGCCTGCAGGGCGGCATTCACCCGGATTACACGGGCCGCACGTATGTGCGCATCTGCGAGGCGATCAAGGCGGCGGCGCCGGGGATGCACATTCATGCGTTCTCGCCGCTGGAAGTGACGCAAGGCGCGGCGACGCTGGGTATGACGGTGCCGGCGTTTTTGCAAGAGCTGAAAGAGGCCGGGCTGGGCACGCTGCCGGGGACGGCGGCGGAGATTCTGGACGACGAAGTGCGGCGGGTCATCGCGCCGGACAAGGTCATGACGGAGCAGTGGCTGGGTGTGGTGCGCGCGGCGCACGAGTTGGGGCTGCGGACGACGTCGACGATCATGTACGGGCATGTGGAGCAGCCGATCTCGTGGGCGCGGCATCTGTTGCGGCTGCGCGACCTGCAGGCGGAGACGGGCGGGTTCACCGAGTTCGTACCTCTGCCGTTCGTGCATATGGAAGCGCCAATGTATCTGCGCGGGTTGGCGCGGAAGGGACCGACATTCCGCGAGGCGGTGGTAATGCACGCGGTAAGCCGGCTGGTGCTGCATCCGTTGATTACGAACATTCAGGTGTCGTGGGTGAAGATGGGACCGGATGGCGCGGCGTTTTGTTTGAAGGCGGGGGCGAATGACCTCGGCGGGACGTTGATGAACGAGAGTATCTCGCGCGCCGCCGGCACGCAGCACGGTCAGGAGTTTCCGCCGGAGGCGATGGAGTCGCTGATCCGGGGCATTGGGCGGGTGCCGGAGCAGCGCGATACGCTGTACCGGCCGGTGGATGCGGATCGGCGGGCGGCGTCGCTCGGGGCGGCGCCGTTGTTGCCGCCGGTGCAGACACCGCCAAGGAAGTTGGCGGCGGTGAAGTAGCGAGAGTACCAAGGGATCGCCACGGCTCGCGTTTGTGCTGTGGGAGCATTGAGACAGGCGTGCGGGATGCGGGCTCGGGTACGATTGCCGTGTCGCGATCGTCCGGTATATAGTTAGTTTCGATAACTAATAAAGGGGTTGCCGCCGGACTGATGTCCATTGCATCGTTTGTCAAGCGAGATCATCCTGGTCCGAAAGGAGATTCGTGAAACATGAGCGACGATAAGAAGCATCGGTCACATCTTCCGATCGCCACCCCCGCGCGAACCGGACTGATCACCTATGACGCCAAGGATCCAGACACGAAATTCCCGCCGATCGAGCAGTTGCGCCCACCCAAGGGTGCACCCAATGTGCTGATTATCCTGCTTGACGATGTCGGGTTCGGCGCGTCTAGCGCTTTCGGCGGTCCCTGCCAGACGCCGAACGCCGAGGCGCTGGCGGCGAGCGGGCTGAAGTATAATCGCTTTCACGATACCGCCCTCTGCTCCCCGACGCGGCAGGCATTACTGACCGGACGTAACCATCACTCCGCGGGCATGGGCGGCATCACCGAGATCGCGACGGGCGCGCCGGGCTACAACTCGGTGTTGCCCAACAGCATCTCGCCGCTTGCTCGAACCCTGAAGCTCAACGGCTATTCGACCGCCCAGTTCGGCAAATGTCACGAAGTGCCGGTGTGGGAGACAAGCCCGATCGGGCCATTCGATGCGTGGCCCACGGGAGGCGGTGGGTTCGAGTATTTCTACGGCTTCATCGGGGGTGAGGCGAATCAGCGGTACCCGACACTCTACGAAGGCACGACGCCGGTCGAACCAAAAAAGACGCCCGAAGAGGGATATCACTTCATGGAGGACATGACCGACAAGGCCATTGCCTGGATCGCACAACAGAAGGCACTGGCGCCCGATAAGCCGTTCTTCGCCTATTTTGCACCGGGCGCCACTCACGCGCCGCATCATGTCCCCAAGGAATGGGCTGATAAGTACAAGGGCAAGTTCGACCAGGGCTGGGACAAGCTGCGCGAGGAGACGCTTGCGCGGCAGAAGCGGTTAGGCGTCGTTCCAATGGATTGCCAACTCACCAAGCGGCACGAGGAAATTCCGGCCTGGGACGACATGCCGGAGGCGTTGAAGCCCATCCTGCGCCGCCAGATGGAGGTTTACACTGGATTCCTTGAATATGCCGACCACCATGTCGGACGCCTGATCGGTATTTTGAAGAAGCTCAACATCTCCGACGATACGCTTATCTACTACATCATCGGTGATAATGGCGCCTCGGCCGAGGGTACGTTGAACGGCACTTACAACGAAATGGCCAACTTCGACGGTCTGGCTGCGCTGGAGACCCCGGAATTCCTCATGGCGCGATACGAGAAGCTCGGTGGGCCAGAATCGTACAACCATTACGCCGTTGGCTGGGCGCATGCCATGAACACACCGTACCAATGGACGAAGCAGGTCGCTTCACACTGGGGCGGGACACGCAATGGCGCCATCGTGCAGTGGCCCAAGGGCATCAAGGCAAAAGGCGAAATTCGCTCGCAGTTCCACCACGTGATCGACGTGGCACCGACGATCCTGGAAGCCGCGGGACTGCCCGAGCCGGTCTCAGTCAACGGCATTCACCAGCGGCCGATCGAAGGCGTGAGCATGCTGTACTCCTTCAACGAGGCCAATGCCGCGGAGAGGCACGAGACGCAGTATTTCGAAATGTTCGGCAACCGCGGTATCTACCACAAGGGGTGGACTGCGGTGACGAAGCACGGGACGCCCTGGGTGCTTGTCGGCCGCAAGACAGTACCGCTCGACGACGATGTCTGGGAACTGTACGACACCAGTAAGGACTGGAGTCAGGCGAACGACCTCGCGAAGCAAATGCCGGAGAAACTGCGCGAGCTGCAGCGATTGTGGCTGATCGAGGCGACGCGCTACAACGTGTTGCCGATCGACGATCGGGTTGTGGAGAAGATGAATCCGGATACCGCGGGGCGACCGGTGTTGGTCAAGGGGACCACCCAATTGCTATTCACGGGCATGGGACGCCTGTCTGAAAACTGCGTCCTGAACATCAAGAACAAATCTCATTCCGTTACTGCCGAGATTGAAGTCCCGGAGTCGGGCGCCGAAGGTGTGATCATCGCTCAGGGCGCGAACATCGGCGGCTGGAGCCTGTATGCGAAGGATGGCAGGCTCAAATACTGCTATAATCTGGCGGGCGTGCACCACTTCTTTGTCGAAGCTGCCGAGGCGATGCCGGCCGGCCAGCACCAGATCCGGATGGAGTTTGCGTATGCCGGCGGTGGTCTTGGCAAAGGCGGAGGGGTCGCGCTGTACGTTGACGGTAAGAAAGTCGGTGAGGGTACCGTCCCAATGACTCAGGCGATAGTCTTTTCCGCTGACGACGGATGCGATGTGGGAGAGGATAGCGGCGCCCCCGTTTCGCCGGACTACGGCTCACGCGGCAATGCCTTCAACGGAACGGTCAGGGGCGTGCAGCTTGCTATCGGTGAAGCGGCGGAGGGATCCGGTCATCTCGTCTCACCGGAGGAAGCAATCCGTATTGCCATGGCACGGCAGTAACAGGCGGTGATGGGGGCCGCGCCGGTGCGGTGGGCCCCCATCGCGTGCGCCTCCGACTCATTCAGCGCAATGACGTATGAGCGCTGCTGGATGCACCGCCGATGAGCGACAGGCCGGTTGCCACGAGTCTTGCGAACGAACTCGCAAGGGAACGCAACCGGGAGGCTGCGGAACGCACGCTCATGGCGTGGATCCGGACAGCCCTCTCCCTGATTGGGTTCGGCTTCGGGATTGCCAAGATCGATGCTGACCTTAGGGCGGCGGGTTTGCACTCACGGTTCGAGCTCCCGCACGGTTCCTTGATCTTTGGTGCCAGCTTTATCGTGCTGGGGATTCTTGGTCTGCTCGCCGCGATTGTCCAGCATGCTCGTGTCCTGATGCGGCTGTCCAAGCCGGATTTTGTCTACAATGCCATGCGGCCGATTGCGATGACCGTGGCGGCCATGCTCATGCTGATCGGCGTATTCGGCCTGGTTGCTATTCTGTGGTGAGGCATTGTTGCTGTCATCCCGTAGCAAGGGAGCGCCGCTGCTGATTAAAATCCATATGGTTGGTAGGGATACGGCTGGTAGGGGTACGCGGGTGGAGGCGGTGGAGGCGGCGTGCTCGCTGCCCCGGCGGCCGCGCCCAGAGCGCCCCCCGCAACCGCGCCCAGGGCGGCGCCGCGGCCGCCATCGCTGAGCCCGCCAATGGCGGCGCCTGCTCCTGCACCGAGGGCAGCCCCCGCAAGGGCTCGGTCCCCGGGGTCATACGGGTTGTAGGTGTAAACCGGCGGGGGCGGGGCGTAGACGCAGCCGCTCAGGCCCAGGGCGCCAAGACAAATAACCCAAGTGCGTAATCTCATGTTCCTGCAACGAAGCGGCTGGCTCCGAGTTCCAGCGCGTCACGCTCCCGTCGGCGCGAGGGGCAGGGTGAGGTGCTCGGGGGCCGCGGGCGGCGGCTCGGACCAGGGGCGCAGGCCGCGCGCGCCCTGATCTGTCAGGACGAACAGCGGATCGAGCCAGATCGCCGTGGCACCATTGGTCCTGACCCTGCCCCCTGAAATGTCCCCGCTCTGAGCTAGCGTCCGTTCCCGCCAGGAGACGGAAGATGAGGAAGAGCCGGTTCACTGAGGAGCAGATCATCGGTGTGCTGAAAGACCATCAGGCAGGACTGCCGGTAACGGAGCTGTGCCGCAAGCACGGGATCAGCGACGCGACGTTCTACAATTGGCGATCGCGCTACGGCGGGATGGAGATCTCGGACGCCAAGAGACTGAAGGCTCTGGAAGAGGAGAACCGCAAGCTGAAGAAGCTGCTGGCGGAATTGGTGCTGGATGTGGCGACGCTGAAGGAAGCCTTGGGAAAAAACTTCTGACGCCCGGCTCGCGGCGGAAAGCTGTGATCTGGGCGATTGAAGAGAAGAGCTATTCGCAGCGGCGTGCCTGTTCGCTGCTGAGCATTGCACCGAAGGTGTTCCGTTACCTATCGCGCCGTGGCGGCGACGCTGCGGTTCGCACGCGGCTCCGCGCGTTGGCGGCCGAGCGGCGCCGGTTCGGATATCGGCGTTTGCATATTCTGCTGCGGCGAGAAGGGATCATGCTAAATCACAAGAAGCTGTTCCGGCTCTACCGCGAGGAACGACTGGTTGTGCGGCGGCGTGGCGGTCGCAAGCGGGCTTTGGGAACGCGCGCGCCAATGACGTTGCCACAGGGTCCGAACCAGCGCTGGAGCCTGGACTTCGTCTCCGACGTACTGGCCGACGGCCGCCGCTTTCGGGTGCTTGTGGTGGTGGACGACTTCACCCGCGAATGCCTGGCGCTGGTGGTGGATACATCGCTGTCCGGTCGCAGGGTGGTGCGCGAACTCAATTACATCGTAGAACGGCGCGGCGCCCCCTTGCTGGTGGTCAGCGACAACGGGACCGAGCTGACGTCGCATGTGGTGCTGAGTTGGCGGCAAGATCGCGGTGTCGGCTGGCACTACATCGCCCCCGGCAAGCCAGTGCAGAACGCATTCGTCGAGAGCCTGAACGGTCGCTTGCGCGACGAATGCCTCAATGAGCACGTCTTCCAGGGCTTGCCCGCAGCCCGGAGGATCATCGAAGCTTGGCGGGCCGACTATAATGCCCATCGGCCCCACACCAGCCTGCGTGGACTTACTCCGAACGAGTTCGCAACCCGGTCCAGGACGGACCACAACCAGAACGGATTCTGGTTATGAGTGAGGACAGTTTGGGGGCAGGGTCAGTCCTCAGCCAGAAGCGTGTGACCACGGGGACGCCGGGCGGGCAGTCGTGGATCAGCGGCCCGAGCGCAATCACAACGCGGATCGCGCCGCATGTCGGAGCCTGATCGCCCCGGCGTAGCAGCAGGAGGGCGGACTGGATCCGGCATCCGTCTCCGCTGCAACTGATCCACGGTGCCGTGTCCGGCAGGGTCATGGGCGGGCCGTCGGCCCAATAAGCGGTCCATGAATCGCGGGTGAAGGCGGACGCGCCAGACTGGCGATAGAGATAGAAGCCGGACGGTGTGCGGACACCCACCATGCGGGCATCCGCGGAGACCAGGATGTCGGGCGGGTGGACGAGCGCCACGGAGGCGAGGCCCGCGACGATCAGTCCGGTTCCCGCGAGCCGCCACGGGCCGCGCCACAACGCCAGCACCGCCATGCCGAGAGCGAGCACTGCCAAACCCCAGGCGGGCATATGCGGGACGGGGAGGATTGAAGCGGGCAGGGCGGCGGTGCGCCGTGCGACGAAGAGGATCGCCTGGATTCCCCAGCCCATCGGGATGAGCGCCAGTTGTTCCAGATGCAACGGTAGCAAGGCGAGCGCGATCAACCCGGCCGGCATGACCCACATAGCGGTTAGCGGCACGGCGATCATGTTCGCCAGCACGAAATACAGCTGGATTTTGCCGAAATGGTACGCCCCGAAGGGCGCGGAGGCGGTGCCCGCGATCAGGCTGGTCAGGGCCAGTGCTGTGACGTGCAGGCCGAGGCGGCGCGCCCCGCCGCGATCTCCGTGCAGCGTGTGCAGATGGGGCCGCAGCGCCTCATAGCCGGCGATGAGGGCCAGCACCGCGGCGAAGCTCATTTGGAAGGAGACGTTCGGGACCTCCTGCGGCTCCAGCAGCACGAGCGCGGCCGCGGCGAGAGCGAGACCGCGCACCGACACCGCAGAACGGCCTAGCAGCACGGCTGTGGTGAACAGTGCGGCCATCAGGAAGCTGCGCACGATCGGCACGTGCATGTTGGTGAGCAGCATGTAGAAGCCGCCGGCCGCGAGCGAGGCCAGGGCGGCGATCCTGCTTCACGGGCCAGTGCAGCGCGGGATACTCAAAGCAGGCGAGCAGGCCGCGCGTCGCGCCGAAGATCAGGCCCATGACGATGCCGATATGCAGCCCGGCGACGGCGAGCAGATGCGCAAGGCCGGAGGCGCGAAACGCCTCGCGGTCGGCTTCGGGAATGGCGGAGGGCGTGCCGGTCAGCAGTGTGGCGGCGACGGCGCCGCGCGCCCCAGGGAGTGCGGTCTCGAACCGGGTTGCGATGGTCTCGCGCAGAGACTGGAGGGCGGCCCGTGGGCCGTCGCGGGGGCGGTGCGCCAGCACGGCGATGGGGCCGAGCGCGAAGCCGTAGCCGGCCATGCCGGCGAAGAAGGCGTCGCGCTGGAGGTCCCAGGCGCCGGGATAGGCGGGCGGGGAGGGGGATTGCACCAGGGCGCGGATACGCACGGTGTCGCCTTCCTGGACCTCGGTGGGGTCGTTGTTGCGCAACCGGACGCGCAAGGTGCGCCGCAGTGGCGGGGCGCCATCCAGGCTGGGTGCGGTCAGCGTCACGCGGCGGCCCACCGGGAGGATGTCCAGGGCGGCGGCGGTACCGGTGATCACCACGGCGCGGCGCGGCAGGCCTTCGGGCGGCAGCGCGCGCAGCGTTGCGAGTTGCGCGGCGGTGAAGCCAAGTGCGGTGGCCGCGACCGGCAGAAGCGCCACACGGCCCCAATAACCGGCGAACCAGGCGGCCGTGGCGACGGGAGCGAAGATTGCGACGCCGAGCCAGGGTGGGGGTTCGCACGTGAGGGAGAAGTAGGCGAGGGCGCCGGCGATCATGAATACGGGCAGCCAGACGAACAGCCGGCCCTGCTGGCTGGACCCGATCCGGGCCAGAAGGTCCGCGCCCCGCATGATTAAGATCGCACCTCGCGGGGCCGTTCATAGGCCCCGAGAGGTAAACGAAGCGTTCAGTTACTCGGCGGGAAGTGGCGCTGCCTGCTCCAGCCGCCGGTCATGGCCGATCGCCAGCACGATAATCCCGGCGATCACCGAACCCATCGCGATGGTCACCAGACCGATTGGGAAGCTGCCGGTTGCGTCCTTGACGAGGCCCATGGCGTAGGGGCCGAGAAATCCCCCGAGATTGCCGACCGCGTTGATCAGCGCGATGCCGCCCGCTGCGGCGCTGCCGGTCAGCATGGCGCAGGGCAGCGCCCAGAAGGTCGGCGCGATGCCGGAGGCTGCGATCTGGAACAGGATCAGCGCGGCCATTGTGGCGACCGGTGAGGACTGAAGCGCGAGGCACAGGATGAGCAGTGCCGCCGAGCTCAACAGCGAGGCGCCGCACAGCGTGCTGCGTGCTCCGGTGCGGTCGGCGGCGCGGGCCCACATGAAGATGCCGATCAGGGTGCCGATGAACGGCAGCGACGAGACCAAGCCCGTCTGCACGTTGGTCAAGCCGAACTGCTTGACGATCTGCGGCAGGAACAGGACGAAGCCGTAGCCGGTGACGTTCTGTCCGAAATAGATCAGCGTCAGCGCCCAGACGCGGGGGTTGCGCAGCGTCTCGCCCAGAGCGTAGTGCCGGATGCTTTCGCGCTGGGCGCGCTCGGCCGCCAGTTGGGTGCACAGCCATTGGCGCTGCGGCTCGGTCAGCCAGTGCGCATGCTCCGGCCGGTCCGTCAGCAGGAAGTAGACGACGATGCCGAGGATGATCGCGGGAAGCGCTTCGATCACGAAGAGCCACTGCCAGCCGGCGAGACCCCAGATGCCGTCCATGTTGAGAATGAAACCGGATGCCCAGGAGCCGGTGATGACCGCGACGGGGATCGCCGTCATGAACATGGCGATCATGCGGGAGCGGTAGGCAGAGGGGAACCACCAGGTCAGGAACAGGATGATCCCTGGATAGTATCCGGCCTCGGCGATGCCGAGCAGGAAGCGAATGCCGTAGAAGGACCATTCATTCCAGACGATAGCGGTCAGTCCGGAGATGACGCCCCAGGTGAGCAGGATGCGCGTGATCCAAATGCGTGCGCCGACCCGCTCGAGGATGAGGTTGGAGGGGATTTCGGCGAGGAAGTAGCCGAAGAAGAAGATGCCTCCGCCAAGACCGAAGGCGGCGGCCGTCAGTCCGAGCGCCTTGTTCATTTGCAGCGCAGCGAAGCCGACATTCACCCGGTCGAGATAGGCGGCGTAGTAGCAGAGGAAGAGCAGGGGGATCATACGACGTTTCACGCGCGAGATCGTTTCCGCTTCGAGAGTGCCGGCGGCCATGCCACCCGCGGTTATGCTGGCTGAACTCATTGGCCCGTTTCCTTTTGGTATCGTTATGGTTTGGCGCTGATTTGCGGAGCGTCAAACGGCGCACTGTATGGCATACAACCGTACCGTGCATATCCCCAGGGGCGTCACGAGTTCCTCGGCCAGCACCGGATCGACCTTAAGCAAGGCGTCGAAGCGCGGCAGAAGAGGCGCGTGATGTCGATCTCTTGCTTCGTGCCAGGCGCGAATCGCTCTCCGCATGTGGATCGATGCCGTACGAGCAGAGACTCGACCGCGTGCAGTTGCGCTCTCCACCGCTTTCCACCGGTGGCACCCCAGGCTATTGCAGCAGACGCTCTCGGGAGGACACAGATGCGCATTATCGGCGCCGCCCTGCTGCTTGCCTCAACCCTCATTCCCGCCGTTGCGTCAGCAAACGCTGTCCCGGTTATTTATGCGTTCGGCGACAGCCTGTCGGATGCCGGGAACGCGTATATCGGCACGGGCGGTGCGACACCGCCGGTGCCACCCTACGCCGCGGTCAACGGGTTCGGCGTTTACAGTAATGGTCCGGTCTGGGTGCAGGATCTATCGCAGGCGCTGGGCCTCGGCACGCTGCGCCCGAGCCTTGCGGGCGGCACCGACTTCGCGGTGGGCGGCGCCTCGGCCGGCGCGTTCGGCAGCTACACCGGTTCGCCCGGTGACCTGCTGCCGTCGGCGGGGAACCCGCTGGCCGATTCACAGATCGGCATGTTCGACGCGGCCGTGCCGACGCCAAATCCCAACGCGCTCTATACGTTGTCGATCGGCAGCAATGACCTTGACTATATTTTCGCGCACGACGCGGGCAATCCAGTGCAGGCGAGCCTGGACGCACAATCCGTGCTAGCCAACATCGCGACCTTCGTGGGCGAGCTCGCCGCTGACGGTGCGCACAATCTGGTCGTGCTGAACGTGCCCGATTTGGGAAAGACGCCGGACGGGATGGCGGGTGGTCCCGCCGAGGCTGCGGCGATTTCGAGTTTTGTGGCGGGGTTCGACGCGGCGTTCGGCAATACGTTGGAAGCCGAGGCAGAGCTTTACGGCCTCGATCTGCATATCATCGATAGTTACGCGCTGGTGGACGAAGCAGTGGCGGACCCGGGTGCATTCGGCCTGACGAATGTGACCGACCCGTGTGTTGTGGGCGTATCGGTCTGCGCAACGCCTGACACATATCTGTTCTGGGACGGTCATCATCCGACCGAGACCGGTCAGCAATTGCTGGCCCGGACCGCATTGCAGGCGATTCCCGAGCCGGGCGCGGCGGGATTGCTGACCGGCGCAGTGTTACTGCTGGGAGTGCTGCGCCGGAGGCGTGGCATGACGCTATGACCCTGTCACCGCGCGACCTGCTCCGCTCTTTGTTCGACGCTGCTGTGCGGGCGGCCGATCCGCGCGCGGTGCTGGCGTCGCATTTGCCGGAGAAGCCGAAAGGGCGGTGCATCGTCGTCGGGATGGGCAAGTCCGCGGCGCTGATGGCCGCGGCGTTGGAGGAGGCGTGGCCCGACGTTTCACTGAACGGCACGGTGGTGACGCGGTATGAGCATGCCGTGCCGGTGAAGCGGATCGAAGTGATCGAGGCGTCGCATCCGGTGCCGGACGCCAACAGTCAGCGCGGCGCGGCGCGGCTGATCGAGCGCGTGCGCGGACTTACGAAAGAGGACTTGGTGATCGCGCTGATCTCGGGTGGCGGATCGGCGCTGTGCGCGTTGCCGGCGCCGGGGCTGACGCTGGAGGACAAGCAGGCCATCAACCGCGCGCTGCTGGCCTCCGGCGCGAACATCACCGAGATGAACTGCGTGCGGAAGCATCTGTCGGCTATCAAAGGCGGACGGCTTGCCGCGGCGGCGGCTCCGGCCCGGGTGGTTACGCTCGCAATCAGCGACGTACCGGGGGATGATCCGGCGGTGATTGCGTCCGGACCGACCGTGCCCGATCCGACGACCTTCGCGGATGCAGCCGAGATCCTGGCGCGGTACGGGATCGAGCCGGCGGCGCATGTTCGCGCGCATTTGGAGCGGGGGGCGGAGGAGACTCCGAAACCGGGGGACCTGCCGCATACCGAGTTCCGCATGATCGCCACGCCGATGATGTCGCTGTACCGCGTTGCTGACGAAGCCCGTGCGCAGGGAGCCACTCCCCTGATTCTGGGCGACGCACTGGAAGGCGAGTCGCGCGATGTGGGGACAGTAATGGCGGGCATCGCCCGGTCGGTGCGAAGCCATGGCCATCCGGTGCGTCCCCCTGCCGTGCTGCTGTCCGGCGGCGAGACCACGGTGACGATCGGCCGCGGTGCCGCCGGGAGGGGTGGGCGCAATACGGAGTTTTTGCTGTCGCTGGCGATCGGCCTGGCAGGGATGGCGGATGTTTACGCGATCGCCGGCGATACGGACGGGATCGACGGCACTGAGGATGCGGCCGGGGCGATCGTCACGCCGGACACGCTGGAGCGCGCCCGTGCGGCCGGCCTTTCACCCCGGGCGGTGCTGGCCGCGCATGATAGTTACACACTGTTCGACCGGCTGGGGGACCTGGTGCGCACGGGGCCGACGCTAACCAATGTAAACGACGTGCGGGCAATTCTGGTGGGATGATGCAAGCGCCCGAACTCATCCGCGATCCCCGACTCGCGCGGCCTGAATCTCTATCGCGCCGATCGGGATCTCGCCGGCCTTGCAAGGCTTTATTTGCCGCCTGAGCTGGACCGCCATCTTGGCCCGCATTTGGATCGGCTCGGTGCACTCGCGGGGTGCACAATCGACGAACTCGCCGCGACCGCAGACCGCAATCCGCCCCTGCTGCGCACCCGGTCCCGCACGGGCGAGGACAGCGATGTCATCGACAAGCATCCCGCCTATCGGGAGATGGAGCGGTTGGCATTCAGCGAGTTCGGTATCGCCGCGCTGTCACACAAGCCCGGTGTCCTCGGCTGGCCGGAGACGATGCCGCCGATCGCCAAGTATTTGCTGACCTATCTTTTCGTGCAAGCCGAGTTCGGCCTGATGTGTCCGGTCAGCATGACCGACAGCCTGACGCGCACGTTGCGCAAGTTTGGCGATCCCGCACTGGTCGCGCGCTATCTGCCGGCACTGACGAGCCAGGACCTCGATATGCTGTGCCAGGGCGCGATGTTCATGACGGAGCAGGGCGCGGGATCGGATGTGGGCGCGACGGCGGTGCGCGCCGCACGGAATGCGGATGGCACGTGGAGCCTAACCGGCGACAAGTGGTTCTGCTCCAACGCCGATGCTGGACTCGCGATGGTGCTTGCACGCCCGGAGGGCGCGCCCGACGGCATCAAGGGCGTCAGCCTGTTTCTGCTTCCACGTATGCTGCCCGAGGGGCAGCGCAACGCGTTCCGCATCATCCGGCTGAAGGACAAGTTGGGCACGCGGTCGATGGCGAGCGGCGAAATCCGGCTGGATGGCGCGACGGCGTATCTGATTGGCGAGATCGGCGCCGGCTTCCGACAGATGGCGGACATGGTGAACAATTCGCGGCTTTCGAACGGCGTGCGCGCTGCCGGGCTGATGCGCCGGGCGCTGACCGAATCGCTGTTCATCGCCCATCGGCGCACCGCATTCGGACGCCGGCTCATCGAGCTGCCGCTGATGCAGCGGCAGTTGCTGAAGATGACGGTCCGAACGGCACAGGCGCGCAGCATGATGTTCCAGACGGCCGAGGCGCTGCGCCGCGCCGACGCCGGTGATCCGGACGCCTATCGCCTGCTCCGCATTCTGACGCCGCTGATCAAGTTCCGTGCCTGCCGCGATGCGCGCGGGGTTGCGGGCGATGCGATGGAGGTGCGCGGCGGCTGCGGCTATATCGAGGAATGGCCCGATCCGCGCATTCTGCGCGACGCGCATCTGGGATCGATTTGGGAAGGAACCAGCAACATCGTGGCGCTGGATGTGCTGCGTGCGGCGCGACGCGAGGATTCGCTGAGCGCATTGGGTCAGCACGTGTCCGCACTGCTTGATCGCGCGAAGCTGGAGGGTGCGCGCCAGGCGCTGGATCGTGCGGTGCGATTGACAGAGGCGGCGCAACGCGACGAGTCACTCGCCCGGCAGGCGGCGTCGGCGCTCTACCATGTGACATCAGCGGCCGCGATGGCATGGGAAGGTGCGGCGTGTGGCAATCCCTGCCGGCACCAACTGGCGCGACTGGTATTGATCCATCGGGTGCTTCCGCACGACCCGCTGGAGCCGGCAGCAGAGCCGACAGACAATGTCATGGCGCTGCTGCCCGACCCGGGACTGACCCCTCCTACCCCGTGAAGTGCACGAGTTTCCGATGCTCCAGATCCACCGTCACGAAATCGTCGGGCGTCTTCGCGGCGGTGCCGTCGCTGGCGGGGTGATATTCGATCCGTAGCTGCTTGTCGTTGGCGATGATTCGGAGATAGCCGTACTCGGTGCCGTCGTAGTTCTCGAGAGTCACAGGGTCAGCTCCCTTGGGGACGGGCATTTTCGCGGGCGTGCGGGGCGGGGCAGGGTTTCACTTTGTGAAACGCGGTAAGCCGTGACCCCCGTTCCCGCAGACGATGTAGGGCACCTGAGCGGAGCCTCGTGCACGCGTGAATCGTTCATAATCATGGGCGTGGCCCGACAGAACCGCATGCGGCCATACGCCGACCTGCTGGCATATCGTGTCGATGTCTTTCTGCATCTCCGGGCTGTCGCCATGTCGCCCGACCGCGGCATAGACGGGATGGTGGTGGGCGATGATCAGCGCGCCCTGGTAATGCTCGGTCTTAACGCGGGTGAGCGCGGCCCGCAGGTAGTCAAGCTGATTGTCTGGCACTTCGGGAAATTTGCCATTCTGGGAACTGATGACGCCAGGGTCTTCGAGCGTGTTGCTGTAAAGACAAAGTACTCTGACGAACGGCGCCTCGAAGGTAAAAAATATGCCAGGCTGGATTTGCGCGGTGCGCGATAAGCCGCCCGCTTCAGGGGTAACGACGAACTCGGTCTGGCAGAAGTTCTCCAGGAAAGCTTGCAAAGTCGGCACATCGGTGTTCGGCGCCACCATGCCGTCGTGATTGCCAGCCAATGCGATGATCGGAGCAGGATAGTTGCGGTACACGTCGTAGAATTGATCGTAGTAGTATGCGGCCTCGCCAAAGCTGTAGACGACGTCTCCCAGGTGAAAGAAAAACACTGGTATATCCGTCGCATTCTGCTCGTCGAAGTCGGAGACCATTTTATCGGCAACCTCGTCCTCTGTTGCCGGGCCCTTGGTGTTGCCGGTGTCGCCGACGGCGTGAAAGACGATTTGGCCGCTTTTGTTGATATGCTGCTCGACGTCGGAACCCTTGCTGCCCCAAATGTCGGCAAGCTTCAGGACCGGCTCCGTCCCGCCGCGAGGAAGCGGGAACGCCATCGGCTTCAGCTTCTCGTGATCGAGTATTTTGTAGGCAGGGTCGTCAGAAGGGTGTGGTGTCTGAAATTTCGTGGGATCGGGCGTGATGTCGGGTTGCGCGAACTGTGGCCCCGATACGGCGTGCAGTTCGTCACCGCCGGCCTGATCGGGGCCGGCATGCAGGGTGTCGTCACTTTCCGTCAGGTCGTCGGCATGATTGTCGGATCCAACTGAAACGGCGGCGCCGACTGATTTGTGCTGGTGGTGTTCCTCGGCCCGCTCATGGGTCGCGTGATGCTTCCCCTCGTGTTTTCCTGGCTTCTTCGGCATTGCATCCCTCGTGCTGCGTGCTTCCTCGACTGAGGAGCACCAGAGGATGCTGAAGCCGCAAGTGAAGTGTCTGAGTCGGTGTCACGGAGCGTTGCGGGGGACGCGTCCCCGTGTGCAATTCAGCAACCCCCGAACTGATCGGCATAGCGGGCCGATGCGCTCGGAACCGGCGCGTATGTCACGCCCAGGTCGTGCAGCTCATGCTGATCCATGTCGTGCAGCTCGGACATCTCGTGGCCGCGCCGCGCAACGATCCAGCTGCCGAAGCCGACGATCGCCGTGCCCACGATTTCACGTAGGGAGCGCCAGTGCGGCAGCTCTGGGTTGAATGGGGTGACGACGGTGCCGGACCACATCCGGCTGGAGAGCCAAGCCACATCGCACTGCCGCATTCCGACGTTGACCGGCAGTCCGCCTGCGATCCGGTATTCGCTGTTTTCGTATGCCATGGTGGTGCCCTCCATGACCGCGACGGTGACTCTGCACGGCAGCCGGAGCTACGAAGTATTTCATGCCCCGCGTTGAGCCTGCCGAGTTGCTCTCCCCCGCTGAATCGGCCCGTGCCGATGCCCTGTCTCCCGTTCCGGTCGGCACGCTGATGGAGAATGCCGGTCGTGCGGTCGCCCTTGCCGTGCGCGCGCGGTTCACGCCGTTCCGGACATTGGTGTTGTGCGGTCCCGGCAATAACGGCGGGGATGGCTATGTCGCGGCGCGGCTGCTGGCCGAACAGGGGTGGCCTGTGACGGTGGCCGCGCTAGCAGCGCCCCGGGGCGGCTCGCCGGCAGCCGAGGCCGCCGGGCGCTGGAACGGACCGACCGCGTCATTCTCTCCCGCCTCCGCGGCGCGCGCCGCGCTTGTCATCGACGCGGTGTTCGGGGCGGGGCTGGCGCGGGATCTGGAGCCGGCGGTGATCGAGACGCTGAAGGCCGCGCAATGTGTCGCTGCGGTGGACGTGCCGTCCGGCGTGGATGGTGCGACGGGAGCAGTACGTCGCTATGCGCCTCAGGCCGCGGTGACGGTCACGTTCGTCCGCCGCAAGCCGGGTCATCTGCTGCTGCCGGGCCGGGATTTATGTGGCGAGACGGTGCTGGCGGATATCGGCCTTCCGGATGCCGTGGTGGCGTCGATTGCGTCGAACACCTTCGCCAACGGGCCGACGCTTTGGACGGTACCGGAGCCCGCGGCGGCGGGACACAAATACAGCCGCGGGACTGTCACGGTGCTGGGCGGCGCATCAATGACGGGGGCGGCGCGGATGGCGGCAGACGCGGCGCGACGGATCGGGGCCGGGATGGTGTTCATCGCGGTGCCACCAGGCGGGGCGAATGCTTATCGCGCCGCGTCGCCCGGGACGATCATCCTGGAGTCACCGTTGGAGGAGGTTCTAAACGACCCGCGTCATGCGGTTTGGGTCTGCGGACCGGGACTGGGGCCCGATGCGGCTCGGCACGCCTTTCCGATGCTGCGGGAGGGCGGGCGGCAGATCGTGGCGGACGCCGATACGTTTACCGCGTTTGCAGGCGCGCCTGATGCGTTGCGCGGTGCCACAGTCCTGACGCCGCATCTTGGCGAATTCAACCGGGTGTTCGGTTCACCCGGCGATGACAAGCTGGCGGCGGTACGTGCGGCCGCTGCCCGTACCGGCGCTGCGGTGGTACTGAAAGGGAGCGATACGGTCATCGCCGCGCCCGACGGGCGTGCCGCGATCAATGACAACGCGCCACCCTGGCTCGCCACGGCGGGTGCAGGGGACGTGCTGTCGGGCATCATTGCGGGGCTACTGGCGCAGGGCATGCCGGCGTGGGAAGCGGCGTGCGCCGGCGTGTATTTGCACGGCGAGGCGGCGCAGCGGGCGGGCGCGCATCTGATCGCGGAGGATCTGATCGGGGCGCTGCATCACGTTCCTTTGATTACATAACAAATGGCAATTTAATAGTTGCTTTCGGAATCTGGCTGAGTCGAGAGTTCCGCCTTTCCAGCACGGCCGTTTTAGGTCAGGAGCCAATCCAAAAGGGGGCAGGCATGACGCGGCGGATCATCGTGTCTTTGCTCGGCATCGCACTTTTGTTGCTTGCGTCAGCCACGACCGCAAAGGCGGGCGAATGCATGGCGGACACCATGACCAACTACATCCTGCTCAACAACGCCACGCCACCGGGCTGTACGGTCGAGGATAAGATCTTCCGCAAATATTTTTACAGCTCCGAAGTGTTGGTGAATGGCGTGCCGATCAAAGACCCCCTGACCGGCATGCCGGCGGTGCTGCCGCCGCCGACCGCGGTGCAGGTGGCGCCGATCCGTGCGCCGATGCCGCCGCCATTCTCATTCAATCCGGGGCCGGAGTTCTCCTCTACCGAATGGACGCTGGACGGCGCGTTCAACCCGAACACAACCATTAAGACCACCATCGATTACATCGTCGAGGTTCCGGCCGGGAAGCCGCTGATCGGGGACGCCAGCCTGATCCTGCGCGGCAACGCCATCAATGGCGGCAGCATCATGGATCAGGAGACGGTGTTCAGCACGTTGACCGTGCCGATGTCCAACATCATGACCGCGAACTGCGACGGCGTGGCGGTGCTGTGCAACAACGCCAACCTCAACAAGGACGTGAAGCTCAGCATGCCCGTCAATCTGGTCGAGGTGGACAACGTGCTGACGATCTCCTGCAATGCGAATGCAAACTGCATGGCGGTGGTCTCCGGTCTGGAGAACCGCTTTTCGGAGGTGCCGGAGCCGCCGACCTTCGCATTGTTCGGGGCCGGACTGGTCGGACTGGGCGTTTTGCGTCGGTGCCGGCGAAGGGTCGGCGCGGCCCCGTCGGGTCGCGCGCGGCGTTTTCTTTGGTTGGCGTCCTTCGTCATTTTGTGCCTGGCCGGCGCGGCGTGCGCGCAGGCCGGTCCGATCGTCGTGCCGAAGGATCTGGCGGCCGGCGACAAGTACTATCTTGCTTTCGTGACCTCCGGCGAGACGACCGCAACGAGCGGCGACATCGCGACCTACAACATGTTCGTCAACAACCAAGCGAAGATGGTTGCTGCGCTGAAGGGGATAAATTGGGTGGCGATGGTCAGCACCAAGATGGTGAGCGCGTCCACCAATCTTGGACTGCAGGATGGGCCACCGATCTACCTGCTTGACGGCATGACACGTGTTGTCAACACGGCCGCGGCATTGTTTGCCGGAAAGGGTCTGCTGCATGCCATCGACCTGACACAGTCCGCCACCGCCACGATGGCTCGTCAGGTTTGGACCGGCACGACGCCGATGGGCGCGAGCAGCGGTTTTCCGTTCGGGGGATCGCCCGTCACCGTCGGCGATCCTAACTCCACCACCGACGGATGGGTCGAAAACGGAGCCGTTGGAGTGGGTGGCAACACCATGCTGCCGATCTATGCCATCAGCCAGCTTCTAACCGTTCCGAAAGTTCCTGAGCCCGCGTCATCCTTGATGTGGCTCGGGATCGGCGGGGTGATGGTGATCATCGCGCGCGGTAAACGAATTAAGCGGCTTTGAGCGTCGGCATGCGGGTGGTGGGCACGGGCCGTGGCGGTGTACGCTGTTCAGGCACGGGCTTGCCGGTCAGCCGGGCATAGAGATCGGCATATGCCAGCGCGGTGTCGTCCCAACCGAAGTGGCGCGCCATCGCCGTGCGGCGCATCTCGGCAAGCTTGTCTTCGTCGTCAAAGATTTCGAACGCGCGATCGCAGGCAGATAACAGGCCTTCGCGAGAGCAGTTGGAGAAGAGGAAGCCCGTTTCGCCGTCCTCGATCGTATCAGCCAGGCCGCCGGTCGCGTGCGCGATCGGTGGCGTGCCATATCGCTGGGCTTGCATCTGAGTCAGGCCGCATGGCTCGAAGCGGGAGGGCATGAGCAGGAAGTCACTGCCGCCCACAACGCGTCGGCCCATATGTTCGCTGTAGCCGACCAGCACGCCGATGTGGTCACGGTGGCGGCGCGCCAGGCGATTGAGCATGTGCTCGGTCTTCGGCTCGCCGAGACCCAGCACCACGATCTGCCCGCCATTGCGGACGATGTCGTTGGCGGCGTCCGCCACGATATCCAGGCCCTTCTGCGGCACCAGGCGGGAGACCACGCCGAACAACGGCCCGTGCGACGGCGCGAGGCAGAGCCCGCGGCGCAGGCTTTCTGTGACGCCCCGTTTGCCTCGTAGATCTTCCGGCGCGAAATGCGACGGCAGATGCGGGTCTTTTTGCGGATCCCAGCTTTCGTCGATGCCATTGACGATGCCGGTGAGTTGGCCGCGTTCGACCAATCCCTGCGTCAACCCGTGCAGACCCCCGCCCAGCGCTTCGGTCGTGATTTCGCGCGCATATGTGGGGCTGACCGTGCAGACATGGTCGGCATAGAACAGGCCAGCTTTGAGGAACGAGATCCGGCCGTGGAACTCGACGCCGTTGATGTCGAAAGCCCAGTCGGGAATACCCAGAGCGAACAGCCGGTCGGCGTCGAACAGACCCTGATGGGCGATGTTGTGGACGGTGAGTACGTTAGGCACGCTGGCACCGTCCCAGCGCAGGAAAGCGGGGGCCAGTGCGGTCGGCCAATCGTTCACATGGAGAAGGTCAGGGTACCAGTCGATGCCGCCGAGGCCTTGCGCGAGTTGGGCCGCGGCCAGCGAAAGCCGGGCGAAGCGAAGATCGTTATCGGGCCAGTCCGCCCCGTCAGGCCGTCCGTATGGACTGCCTCTGCGCTCGAACAGCGCAGGTGACAACACGACGTAGATCGGCAGTCCGTCCACCGTGTGGGTTAGGCCAATACGGCAGGGCGGAATGCCAGCGCGGCCGGGAAGCACGCCCACCACCCGCAGATCGGGGCAGCGCGCGACGACGCCCGGGTAGCCTGGCATCAGCACGCGAACATCCGCCCCCTGTTTTCTCAGGGCGCGCGTGAGGCCGGCGGAAACCTCGCCTAATCCTCCCGCCTTGATGAAGTCCGCAATTTCGCTTGTAGCGAACAGGACCTTCATTGGGCATGCACCAGCATGATGATGTACTTAGTGAGCGCCGGTCCGTGATGCTTGCCAAGTTGCGCTTCGCTCACGTGCGTTTCATCGGAACCGGCGGGTAGGCAGCCTTATGTTCGGCGTCGGATCGTCACGCATCTGCCATATTATTGACCGACAATTCACCCTTCCGTGATAATATCGCACGGGCGCTGCCGGAGGGTGCGTTTGGACGGTTCTGTTTTCTGCCCGGATGTAGAGGTGTTTGGCGGCCCGGAACTGATCCGGGGTGCGATTCCGACACGGGCTGCGGATGTGCTTCGGCCAGCTTGCCGCGCTTTACCGCTGGTCGGGCGAAGGAGAGAACTGGATACATTGTTGGAATGGCTCGAACGCGGTTCGGCCTGCGTTCGGGTGGTCGCGGGCCCTGCGGGCGCAGGCAAAAGCCGCTTGCTGGCGGAGGTTGCAGCTCTAAGCCAACGGCGTTTCGTTGTCTCGAACGCGATAGAAGCCAGCGAGGCGGCCCAGGACGGGATGCCGCTGGTTGTCATGACCCGGCACATGCGGATGACAGTGTCGGACGCCGAGCCGGTGGTCATTGAAGCGCTGGGTGCCGCCGAGCGAGCCGAGCTGTTTGAAGCAGCCTGTCGCAGCGGCGCGTCACGGCGTGGACGGCCGGCTCAGCCGATACGATTGGCGCAGCTTCCGGATGAATCGCCGGAGGCTCTGATCATGGCGGGCCTGATCGCGCCGGACATTGGCGCGTCGGCGGCGATCGCCATGGCTCCGGAGGCTCGTGCAGCGCGAATTGCCGCGCATGAGGCAGACGCGCTGGACGAATTGGCCCGGCAGGCCGGGCTCGATCCCTGGCCGGTGCGCCATATTGCTGCGTGCCTCACGCATCGCGGGGGCGCCTCGGTCGATGAGGCCATCAGGCTTGTGGAGCGAGAGTCAGAGGCCGGGTTACTGCATTCGTACGGCTCGCCGGAGCAGCTCGTGGATATTCTGGCCGACTTGCTGCTGGAAAACGAACGGCTGCATCCCGTGGCGGACGGTGCGGTGGGGCGCGCCTTCGTGCACCAGGTGATCGCCTGCCACGATGAGCCAACGCGCGCTGCGATTTTGGCGCGCGCTGCCCGCTTGCCTGATTGCTTCGCCGGCTCCACGCTGGATGGCATCACAGCGACGGACCGCCACGCATCGTGCCACTTCGCATTGGAATCGCCGGCCTGACAGGCCGTATGGGCGCGCTGGTGGCCGAGGAGGCGCGCGCGCATGGGGCGGCATTGGCCGGCGGCACAGTACGGTCTGGTTCGGGGCGGCAGCCGCCGTCCGGTCTCGCGGCGTTTGATGACGTCGCGGCGCTGGCACGGGAAAGCGACGTGGTGATCGATTTCACGCATGCCTCCGCGGCCCAGGCCCATGCGCGCGCTTTGCGCGACGCGGGGACGGCGTGGGTGCTCGGCACGTCGGGCCTGTCGGCGGCGGATGAGGCGGCGGTCGCTGAAGCGGCCAGAGCGATCCCCGTCGTCTATGCCGCGAATTTCTCCCCGGGCGTGGCGCTGGTTCTGGCAGTGGCGGAGCGGATGGGCGCGGCGCTACCGGCTGATGCGTACGATGCGGAGATCGTGGAGATGCACCACCGGCAGAAGGTGGACGCGCCGTCGGGCACCGCCGTGGCGATTGGCCGGGCGGTGGCGAAAGGGCGTGGTGTCTCATTGGACGCGGTGAAGGAAAGCGGACGCGACGGCCACACGGGTCCGCGCAAGAACGGCGCGATCGGGTTCGCGGCACTGCGCGGCGGTCAGGTAGTGGGCGAGCACACCCTGATCTTCGCTGCGGCGTCGGAGCACATCGCACTCAGCCACCGTGCGTTCGATCGGCGCAGCTTCGCCACGGGAGCAGTGCGGGCGGCGTTCTGGGTGGATGGACGGGAGCCCGGGCTGTACGGGATGGCCGACGTGTTGGGCGTGGGTGGGGGGTGATCGGTCTGATGTGCCGGGGCGGCCGTCAGGGACAAGATCGCGAGCTGGTGTGCTGGCCGTTGTCCGTTCACGCTTACATCGGCGGCGCCGCAATCAGGCCGAGGATGTCAGGCTTGTAGACCTTCTCGACCCGGTTTTGCGATTCGAGGACCGGGTGAATCTGCTCTGACTCGCTCGATCAGCCACCGTCCTGCCGGACCAGGCGGGCGATCCGCTGGATAGGCAGCGACCATCGGCAGCAGTCGCTGCCCCTCGGGAAAATCTTCGACCTCGATCTCCACCAGCCGTCCCGCCCCCAGATCCTCCTCCACCTGCTCATACGGCATATTGCCCCACCCCAGACCGGCGCGCAGGAACCAGTGTTTGGCGCCCAAATCCGCCAGCCGCCACGTGCGTGGCGACAGCACCCCGAACTCCCGTTCGTGGCTCAGCTTTGACCGGTCAGTCAGCACAAGCTGAATGTGATCTCCCAGCGCGGATGTCGGGATGGGCCGCGCGTGAGTTCGCGAGCGGATGGTTCGGCGCCACGACGGTGACGAGCCGGATGCCGAACACCCGCTCGCGCGCGAAGTGCGCGGGAAGCAGCGGCAGCGTACCCATGATCGCAAAAGCGCATCGCCCGTCCTGCACGGGCTCGATCACCGCCCCGAGCGTTTCGACGGACAGACGCAGCGGGGTGAACGGAAATGCTTCGCGGAACGCCGCGACGGCGCAGGTCAGCGTGCGCATGGGAAACATCACATCCACCGCCACGCTGAGTTCCGGCTCAAGGCCGCCCGCAAGCCCGCGCGCCTGGGCCTTGAACCGGTCCATCCCACCAGCCACGGCGCGCGCTTCGGCCAGCAGGACGCGCCCGGCATCAGTCAGCTTGGGCAAACGCCCCGCACGATCGAATAGCCGCACCCCGATCTGGCCCTCGAGATTCGCCAGCGTCTGGCTGACGACGGACTGCGCCCGTCCGAGCCGCCGGCCCGCCGCGGAAAAGCTTCCGGTTTCCGCGGCGGCGATGAAGGTCCGCAGCTGATCGAGGGACACGCCGTCCAGCATCTATCCATCCAACCGATAGAATTCATTGAGAAATATAGGCTACCCCAATGGATGGCAGCCGCCCAATTTCCGGGGGAACGCATCGACAAGGATCGACTCCCATGAAGCTCTTGCACGTGGATTCCAGCATTCTCGGCGCCGGCTCCGTCAGCCGGACCCTCTCGGCCGAGATCGTCGCGGCCGAGCGCCGGACGCACCCAAGGATCGAGGTGACATATCGCGACCTCGGCGCCGCGCCCATCGGCCATCTCTCCGCCGCCCACATCGCCGCGGCCCAAGGCGCTTCGCCCGAATCCCCTGCTCTTCAACAGGATCTGACCGAGGGGCAGGCCGCGCTGGACGAATTCCTTTCAGCCGATATCATCGTCATCGGCGCGCCCATGTATAACTTCGGCATCCCCAGCCAGCTCAAGGCGTGGATCGATCGTCTGGCCGTGGCCGGCAAGACGTTCCGCTACACGCAGGATGGACCGCAGGGGCTGGCGGGCGGTAAGCGGGTGGTCATTGCGTCGTCGCGCGGCGGGTTCTATGGCCCCGACACACCGGCGAGCTTCCTCGACCATCAGGAGAGTTATCTGCGCGGATTATTTGGCTTCTTCGGCATCAACGATGTCACCTTCATTCGCGCTGAAGGGCTGAACATCGGGCCCGAGCAGCGCGCCAAGGCAATCGAGGCCGCGCGCGCCGATATTGAGCGCCTTGCCGCCTGACGCCTCCGAACGCGCGCGGCTGGAGACGGCGCTCGCGACGCTTGCCGCCGATGATCCCGAGGCAGCGCTTCTGCATCGGGATCTCGGGCGGCTCTGTCACGACATGCGGGATTTCGCCGCGGCGGTCGAGCATCTGGAAACGGCTCGCGCAATGCACGCCGCCGCCGGCCCGGGACCCGAACTGGCGACCGACTGCAATCACCTCGCGCTGGTGCTGCACGATCTCGGCGAACTCGACGAGGCGAGGACGCTGCTGGACCGCGCGCTGGCGATGGATGAGCAGGTGCTTGGCGCGGATCACCAGAACGTCGCACGCGATGCCAACAATCTCGCGGGCGTCTTGCGCGATATGGGCGAGCCGCTCGCCGCCGCCGAGGCTCTTCGCTGGGCGCTGTCCTTCTATCAGGCGCGGCTCGGTCCGGATCATCCGACGACGCAGTCGGTCGCACGGAATTTGCGGATTACAGAGTCGATGTAGTGCCGGCGACCGAGCATCGAGAACGGCATAGACCCGAGCCAAGCCTCGATGCTGGCCGGGCGGACGCGCTGCTCGCGTCCGCGGAACAAGGTATCCACCGTGCGGCGCAACGCACGGTGACGCTCTACTGCCTTCCGGAAAATCGACGCCCTGCCTTAGCTGGTCACAGCTCTCGGGGCCAGCGACGATGGACAGGCAGCCTTCGACCAGCCGGCCGAAGAACGTCCTCCGCGCCACTTCTAACGATAAAATCTATTTTCAATAGCAAACGTCAGCCCAGGGGCAGGGGTGATTCAGGCCAGCGGGCGAATGTTCTGGTTCATGTGAAAGAAGTTCTCCTGATCGTATATCATCTTGATCCTGCGCAAGCGGTCGTAGTTTGGACCATAGGCGGCAGCGACCGCATTTTCCTGTTCATCATCGGCGAGGTAGTTGACATAGGCCTGTTCCTGTAGAAACGGCATCATCGCGTTGTAGGAAGCGCGCGTCCAGCTGATGCAGGCGTCGTTGTCCTTCCGATCCGCCCACTGCCCGAGCACAAGGAAGTTGTAGCCGGGCGCACGATGCGGGAAGGCGGTGTCGGTGACGCCGACGCGAGTCACCGCGCCGTGAAAATGCTCAAGCAACAACTTGCTCATCGGCGCAGGGCAGCCCGTGTAACAATCGACCATCGTACGGATCGCGTCGTCGCTCAGATCGGGAAGGAACCGCGATTTCCAGTAGTTCAACGCGCCACGCGGATAGCCTTCGTCCAGCATCGTGTTCATCTGCGCATAAGGCAGCGGGCCAATAGCATCGAACACAGGCGTGCCGTACTGTCTAACGCGTGCCAGGTCCTGCTCCGCCTGCTCGGGCGGGCCTGCATGAAACACAGCCATCACCGCGAGCTTCCTGCCGGAGCCGTCGGGCGCGTGCAGCATGCCGCCGACCGCTGCGGCCTCATCCGGCAGTGACGCGGTTATGTCGCGGAAGTGGCGCAGCATGTCGAAAGCTGCATCGATCGGGTAAGCAATGATGCCTCCGTAGACGAGGGGGCCAACTGGATGCAGGCGATAATTGAGCGAGGTTGCCACGCCGAAGTTTCCGCCGCCGCCACGGACGGCCCAGAACAGGTCGGGGTTCTCGTCTTCGCTGGCCACGACCGCACGGCCGTCGGCGAGCACTAAATTCACCGACACCAGGTTATCAAGCGCGAGGCCGTGCTTGCCGATCAGCCAGCCAATTCCGCCACCCAGTGTCAGTCCGCCGATGCCTGTGGTTGAGATGACGCCACCTGTGGTGGCAAGCCCGTACACCTGCGTTTCCCGGTTGAAAATGCTCCAGGTGGCGCCACCCTGGGCGCGGGCAATGCGCGCGCGCGGATCGACGTGAACCGCAGTCATCTGCGAAAGGTCGATCAGCATGCCGCCATCGATGGTGGAGCGGCCCGTGACATTGTGGCCGCCGCCGCGCACTGCGACTTCCAGTCCCTGGTCACGGGCGAAATTGACGGCCTCCACAACGTCGGCAACGCCCCGGCAGCGCGCGATCAAACCGGGCCGTTTGTCGATCATGCCGTTGTGGACCATTCTGGCATCGTTGTATCCATCGTCGGCGGGCGTCAGTATCTGGCCGGCAAATGTCCCGGCGAGTTCCGTTGCTCTATTGGTCAACGATGTCATGTCGGCCTCCTGCCGGTTTGGACGACTCTCCGATGGCTCCAAAGCCTTTGCCAATAAGGGATTCCTGATCTGGAAATCCCGCGACCGATTTTCTCAACGGCCACAACCTAAATAAGACGCGAATTCGTAACCTATACACGGCACTGACGGGAGATCAGATAAAAAAAGAGACACTCTGGGAGAAATTCACGAAGTCTGCCGCACAGCGGAACCGAATTATTCATGCGGCGGCAGTGGTGGGAAAGGTGGAAGCCGAGGAGTCCTACAATGCAGCCCCTTCTCCAGTCTCCCTCCAGTCTCCCACATAAAGAAATAAGCGGCATAGTTCGCACCAGACTTCTTCCATCTGCCAGGCGCTGCATCTTCAGTGCGCGAGCGCGCCGGATCTGTGAATGAATCTATCTTGATCGCCGTGCCGTCGGACTTCTTTAACAGTATGCTTGAGATATGCATCTGGACGACGCTCGGCGTTTTGCAGCGTAGCACCGCCCCCCAGGGCGAGCGTTTGACACATTGGGTGCCTTGTCGCGATTGACGTGGCTTAACTGGCTCCTACCTTGGGGATGTGGAACTCTCGGTGATCTCAATGCGCCTTTGGGTAGCTCAGGCGGTTTGGTTATCGGTTCTGTGCTCCGCAGCCTGCTGTCCAACGCCACCTTCGGTGGCCCTTGCCGATGCGGGCGGTGGAAATGGCGGAGGCCTAGGCCACACTATTCCCGCTACCGAGTGGTGCAGCCTTCGTGCACAACCGAAAGTTAACACTGCTTCGACGGAACCCGAGAAAGCGAAAGCGCCCTCGAAAAGCTAGGCGCGCACACCTCAACCGATGACCCTCGATCAGCTCTCCCAGGCGGGGCGTGTAAACCCGGTGCTAACCTCAATTCCACCGGCTGAGGACGTGCGGATGAATCCATTCGCTACATCACGAATCTGCACCAATTTGACGGGCACGATCGTCGCGTGAGATAACCTGTCTCGATCAGCCGGGGTTCCGCGCGATGTCCTTCCGCCATCCCCAAGTCTTGTCCCGCCGCGGTTTCTGTATCTGCTGTGCGGTCGCCGCTGGTCTCGACGCCAACGGCGGCTGGTTCAACTCCGCGGATGCCTCTCCCGAGCCACGCGAAATCGTGGATCTGATTCGCGATTACGCAGCGAAAGCGCCCATCCAGCTCCACAAGCTGCGCGGCAACGTCACGATCATCGAGGGCTCCGGCGGCAACATCGCCGTCCTGACAGGCGCCGACGGCAAAGTGTTTGTCGATGCTGGCATCACCGGAACGCGCCCCCGTATCCTTGAAGCCGTGAACGGCCTGAGCAGCGATCCGATCAAACACCTGATCAACACTCACTGGCACTTCGACCACACGGACGGCAACCAGTGGCTGAATGAGGAGGGCGCTGCCATCCTTGCGCATGAAAACACGCACAAGCATCTCCTGTCGGCCATGAGGGTCGAAGATTGGGAATATAGCTTCCCTGCACCGCCGCTGGCGGCAGTGCCGAGCGAGGTCTTCGCCTCGGAGAAGACTCTTAGTCTCAACCGTTCCACACTGCATCTGAAATATTACGGTCCTGCACACACTGACTGCGACATTTCGGTTGCGTTCACCGAGACTGACATCCTGCACTGCGGAGATACGTTCTGGAACGGCTTCTATCCGTTCATCGACTACTCGTCCGGCGGCAGCATCGATGGAATGATCAACGCAGCCGAGGCGAACGTCGCCGCCGTCAGCGATACGACGATCGTGATTCCCGGCCATAATATGCCCGGTCACGCGAGCCCGGTAAGCAACAAGGCTGAGCTCGCATCCTTTCGCGACATGCTCGTCGCCATCCGCGCGAACGTCGCGAAGCTCAAGCAGCAGGGCCGTTCCCTCGACGAGACCATCGCCGCCAAGCCGACCGGGGCGTTTGACTCCAAGTGGGGCCAGTTCCTGATCACCCCGGCATTCTTCACGAAGCTGGTCTACGAGGGCGTCTGACGCTCGAACCGCTGTAGCGTCTCGTGCAACGAATTGCCGGAATTTTCGCGTCTATAGCGGCGAGCGCCACTCAGGCGGCGGCAAGGATCTTTTGCCAAGCCTCCTCGACCACCTGCTTGGCGTTGCCTTCAATGAGGTCGCCATGCGCGATGATGACGCGCTCGAAATCCCAACGCAAAATGCTCTGCAGCGATGCGCGTGCAGTTCTCTTGTCGCTCCAGCCAAGTTGATATTCCGGCGCCGGCCTCGGCGTGTTCCACATGTGGAGTACGAATCTCCACCACAGCTTCAGCAGCCAATCGACTTCAGTCGAAGCGTCGCCGTAATTCTCGACCAGATCGACCAGGATCAGCGTCTTGGTCGTGCGATGAAAGAACGCGACCTCCGAAATCCAGCGATTGCCGCGCACCACGGCCTGATCAAACTGACCAGCCCAGACCGCCGGCGCAACGTCTCCCAGCAAAAAGTCAAAACGCATACTGGGACGTTTGCTTTCGAGGCCTGGGCAAATGAAGGTCTTAGCCTCGGGAAATGCCGCCTGCGCCGAAGCGACATGCATGTGATGAAATGTGCCGGGGGCTACGATATAAGCCACTTCGCCTATTTCGCCGAGCATCGGACGCATGAGATCGTCGACCTCGCAGGGCGAATGCAGCATGAGTTTGCCGTCTGCGAGGCGAATGATTGTCATTCGGGCGTGAAACTTCATGCCTAGGTATTTCACCGGATAGGCACAAAGCCAGATTTGCCCGGAAATGTACTCGTGAATTTTTGGCGCCATACCTGCCTGGTATAAGTAGATTCCCGACGATGACGAACAAGTGCACGATGTGCTGGGACGGTCATCGGTATAATGCTTCAAAACCGCTCCAGTGTCACACGAACGGTAAGATTCGATTGTGAAAGACTGCAGATGGGCCTCGTTTTCAATCTTATCATCCAGACGATCGTCTGGTTCGGCTTCATGGGCGCGATCATTTTCGGCGCAGCGGGAACGACCGACTACGCGGGAGGATGGCTTTATCTCACCGCGATGATCGCCGTCGCTGTGGTTTTTGGATTCTACACGGCGCGGGTGGATCCGGGCCTGTTGCGGGAGAGGCTGAAGCCGCCAATCCAGAAAGATCAGCCGCTCGCGGACAAGCTTATTGTCATCCCCCTCCTGCTCGTCCTGTTCGGCAGCATGGGATTCATGGCGGCGGACGCGGCGCGCTGGCACTGGTCGAGGATGCCGACCGCTGTGCAATGGGCAGGATGCGTGCTCCTCCTCGCGGCAATTCTGTTCATGTACTGGACGATGCGCACCAACAGCTTCGCGGCGCCCGTCGTGAAGATACAGAAGGAACGCGGGCAGACCGTCATAACCACCGGTCCCTACGCGTTCGTGCGCCATCCTCTCTATTTCGGCGCTCTCTTCTATGTGGCCGCCACCTCCCTCGTTCTCGGCTCCTGCTGGGGCTTGGCGACGGTCCCGCTCGTCGCGTCGGGCTTCGCCATCCGCATCCCTGTCGAGGAAAAAGCGTTGCGTGAAGGCTTGGAAGGCTACGATGATTATGCGCGCCGCGTTCGCTGGCGCCTTATTCCTTTCATCTGGTAGCGCCAGCGGCAGAGGGCCGCTCGGCAGACGCCGCAGCGAGGGACCGCATCCGGCTCCCGATCGCTGGTTCTCGCCGATCGCCAACCCGAATACAGCTCATCTAACACTTGCCAGACATTACGCCTAACCCATATTCCAGCGATGCCTCTCTCCGGCAACCGCTCCCAGCACCCTCCGCCGCGCATACGGCGATGCGACCGCAGCGTGCCATCGCACGACCGCTCCATCTCATCTCATGATTCATCAGACTCGAAATCATTAAATTGAGACGTTCGCGAGACATTCCGCAATCGCCCGGAACCCGCCCTATCACCGCAATCGCACCAGCACGCCGAGCGCGGTGTCGATCCGCAGCAGAAGATGCGCGGCTCGTCGCGTCGGGCTCTCGCCATCGCTCGGAAGCGGAAGCTGCGTGACACCGCTGGACAGATCCGGTGGTGCCACAGTGCCGGCCCCCGTCAGGTATGCAACCTGTTGCGTGATGTGGTTGCCCATGGCACCGATCGCCTCGGCAAGGTCGCGGTCGCTTTGCTCCGCCCGATACAGACAAATCCGCCCCAGCTCGCGTGCCCATTCTTCACAGGCATTCAACAGCGTCAGCCTGCGACGCAGCAGCGTATGCCGGCTGGCAAGGAAGCCCGTGATGTCCGGCCGGGCTGCGTTCTGCAGGTCCAGAAAGCGGCCCTGAAGCGCCACCAGAGCGCTCGGCAATTCAGCATCGGTGATTGCCCCGACCAGCCTCGCCGCTTCCTCCAACCGGACGACCAGGAGTTCCCGCGGTGACGCGCCGAGCAATCCGAACATCAAACCGAGGATGATGGTGATCCAGAACACCATGGCGCCGTAGGCCGCGCCGAATGCCTGGAACGCGAAGAAGACGGCGATCAGGATGCCCGCGATCATCGCCAGCTCATGTCCGGACAGCGCCTCGGCCACGGCCATGCCCGCGGCCACACCTGCCAGCGTGCCCACCATGAACTGCGTAATCTTGCGGATGGACTCGCCGCGTGACCGGGTGCCCTGGAACATCACAAACGCGGCGAAGGACGCCCAATACCAGCGGGTGGAGACCAGATGCCCGGCGATAACCGCAAGCGACACAGCGAGCATCGCTTGCACCGCGGGCCGCACCGCGGCCGGCCCCGGAAGGGCCGGTGCGGCCTCCAACACCGGGCCCGCCCAGGATGTGGTGCCCATCAATCGGGTCATCACGGCGAAGGCATGGGCGAGCGGAATCGGGTTGTCGTCGAGGGGCGCCGGAAGGTGCCCCTGCCCGAGAGCCGATTGCAGCTCGGTCGCCGCATGCGTCAGCATCGGTCGCGCGGATTCCGGCCCCAGGTCACGGCGTGCGGTGCGCACGGTGCGCTGGGTCGCGAGGCCGACCTCCAGCAGGTGCAGCGCGAGCCCCTCCGGCGATGGCGACATGGCCGCGATGCGGGTCTGCGCCATGATCAGCATGGCGGCGAGGCGCTCCATCCGGTCCTGGAGGCGGTGCTGCGTGAGGCGGGTCCAGCCTCCGGCCCTCAGTGCTTCGGGGATCTCTCCGATGACCCGGGAAATCGCAACGCGGATGTCGCGTCGCAGTCGATCGAGTTCCCTCTGAGGGTTTTCGGGGAGCAGGATCAGGGGGATCAGGGCCGCGCTGGCTGCCCCGACGCAGAGCACAATAAGCCGCTGGGGAAGCGTATCCAGCGGCTGGCGCGTGACCAGGCCGATCGCGTAGCTGGTCAAGACAATGGTGCCGAGGGTGCCCCAGCGTGGACTGCGCGACGCGCCATAGGTTGCGGTGAAGGCGATGACGACCACCCCGGCAGCGGACAGCAGATAGCGGTTCGTCAGGACAGTGGCGATTGCGGTCGCCAGAAACGCCGCAGGTGGAACGAGTGCCATGGTAAGGCCGCGTTGGCGTGGCGTCGGGTCGCGCGCCAGCGCCGCGGTGAACAGGCCGATGGCGAAGCCGAGAATGCGGTCGGTGTGCGCCAGCGGCAGGATCATGCCCAGCGCGAGAACGAGCAGCAGGCTCAGCAGGCCGGCGAGTGTGGAACGAAGCCCCGCGAGCAGGCGCAGTGATCCGGGGTCGGGCGGCAGGATGTTGCCGCGCAGGGTATGGACCGCTTCGGCCAGAAACACGCGCAATTGGCCGCTCCTGGTGGAGAGGCGCCATTGTAAACACGCAGGCGGGGCACGTCGCTCGCGCGCGCCTGCCGATACGTTGCGGGGGTTCCGCACGAGCCCCCAGCCGGTGTAACCCCGCGCCCGTATGACCGCCCCGTTTCCCGCCGCCGCGCTGGAGCCGACGACCGACGCCCCGTTCGTGCTGGCGCTGCCGAAAGGCCGCATTCTCGCCGAGTGTGCGCCGCTCCTCGCACGCGCCGGCATCCAGCCGGCGCCCGACTACACCGATGAGGACTCTCGCCGGCTGCGCTTCCCCACCAGCGATCCAACGCTGGACGTCGTCCGGGTGCGCCCCTTCGACGTCGCGACCTTCGTCGCCTTCGGCGCGGCCCAGCTCGGCATCTGCGGCGCCGACGTGCTGATGGAGTTCGACTACCCGGAGATCTACGCGCCGCTCGATCTCGGCATCGGCCGCTGCCGCATCTCCGTGGCCGAACCGGCCGAGACCGCGGGCTCGGACGATCCCTCCCGCTGGTCGGGCGTGCGCGTCGCCTCGAAGTATCCGACCATCGCCCGGCGCCATTTCGCCGCCCGCGGCATTCAGGCCGAGATCGTGGACCTCTCCGGCGCCATGGAACTCGCGCCCAGCCTGGGCTTGGCGCGGCTGATCGTGGATCTCGTGCAGACCGGCTCGACGCTGAAGGCGAACGGGCTGGTCGAGACCGAGGTGATCGCCCCCGTCACCAGCCGGCTGATCGTCAACCGCACCGCGTTGAAGACCCGGCCCGAAGCGGTCGGCGCCTGGATCGCCCGCTTCCGCGCCGCCCTCCAGGGCTAAGATGCACCGCCTCTCTACCGCCGATCGGGACTTCGAGCCCCGCTTCACCGCGCTGCTCGCCACGGCGCGGGAGACCACGGCCCGGGTCGATCAGGTGGTCGCGGACATCCTCAGCCAAATCCGCACACGCGGCGACGACGCCCTGATCGAACTGACCGCTCGCTTCGATGGCATGACCCTGACCCCCGACCGCCTCCGGGTCACCAAAGCCGAGGCGGACGAAGCAGTCGCCGCCGTCCCGTCCGAACTGTCCGATGCGCTGCGCTTCGCCGCCAGCCGGATCGAGGCCTTCCATCGGGCCCAAAAACCCACGGACCTTCGCATCACCGACCCGCAAGGCCTCACCCTGGGGATGCGCTGGACGCCGCTGGACTCCGTCGGCCTCTACGTCCCCGGAGGCAAGGCGGCGTACCCGTCATCGGTCCTGATGAATGCCATCCCGGCCCGCGTGGCCGGCGTGGCCCGCATCGCCATGTGCGTCCCGGCACCTGGCGGGACGCTCAATCCGGCGGTACTGGCCGCTGCCCGCATCGCCGGCGTGGACGAGATCTACCGGATCGGCGGCGCGCAGGCCGTGGCCGCCCTGGCCTTCGGGACGCAGAGCATCCCGCCCGTGGACCGCATCGTCGGACCCGGCAACGCCTATGTCGCCGAAGCCAAGCGCCAGGTCTTCGGCCGCGTGGGTATCGATTCCATTGCCGGCCCGTCGGAGGTCGTGATCCTCGCCGAACCGATCGTCCCGCCCCGTATCATCGCCCTCGATCTGCTCGCCCAGGCCGAGCATGACGAGGCTGCGCAATCCATCCTGATCGTCCGCGACGCCGCCCTGGCACGCTCCGTCGAACAGGCCGTGCAAGCCGAACTCGTCCGCCTGCCACGCGCGGCCATCGCCGGCGCAAGCTGGGCTACGCACGGCGCGATCATCCTGGTGCGCGACTGGGAGGAGGCGGCATCGCTGGTCAACCGTCTCGCGCCCGAGCACCTCCAACTGGTCCTCACCGACCCCGAACCCGTCTTCGCTAAAATCCGCCATGCCGGCGCGATCTTCCTGGGTGCCCATTGTCCGGAAGCGGTGGGCGACTACGTCGCCGGCCCGAACCATGTGTTGCCGACGGGACGCACCGCGCGCTTCGCATCGGGCCTGTCGGTGTTCGATTTCCTCAAGCGCACCACCTATGCTCAGGCCGACCGCGCCGCCTTGCAATGTGTCGGTCCCGCCGCTGTGCTGCTCGCCCAGGCCGAGGGTCTGGACGCGCACGCGCGCAGCATTGCGGCTCGGCTTGACCCTGATGCGGCCGGAACACATGTTGCCGCTGATTCGCACCACCTTAAAGAGGGCTGATGTCCAAGGAAGATATGATCGAGTTCAGCGGCACGGTGACTGAACTGCTGCCCAACGCCATGTTCCGAGTGAAGCTGGACAACGAGCATGTCATTCTCGCCCACACCAGTGGAAAAATGCGCAAGAACCGTATTCGCGTGCTGGCCGGCGACCGCGTGAACGTGGAAATGACTCCCTACGACCTGACCAAGGGGCGGATCACCTTCCGTTACAAGTGATACGGACACCCCATTCCACACTGATCCTCGCCTCCGCCAGCCCTCGCCGCCGCGACCTCCTGCTTCAGATCGGCATCACGCCGGACCATATCGTTACAACCGATATCGATGAGACGCCCCGCCGCGACGAACTGCCCCGGCTGCTCGCCCAGCGTCTGGCGCGTGCCAAGGCCGATGCGGTGAGAGACGACGGTGCAGTGCTTGCAGCTGATACGGTCGTTGCCGCCGGGCGGCGGGTGCTGGGCAAGCCGGACGACGAAGCCTCGGCGCGCGCCATGCTGTCGTTGCTCTCGGGCCGCCGGCACCGAGTCTACACCGCGGTCGTACTCCGCCTGGGTGAACGACGCACCGAACGCCTGGTACAGAGTATCGTAACATTCGCGCGCATCACCGACGCCCAGATGGCCGCCTATCTCCAAACCGGCGAGTGGCGCGGCAAGGTCGGCGGCTACGCCATCCAAGGCCAGGCGGCAAGCTTCATCCGGTTCATCTCGGGCAGCTATTCCAACGTGGTCGGGCTGCCGCTGTTCGAGACGGCCCAGTTGCTACGGGGGATCGGCTGGGCGGTCCCGTAAGACTGCTGACGGCCTGGTCTCCCGGCGAGACCCGCATCGCCGTCACCCTCGGCGATGTGCTGGAGGAGTTCGCCCTCTGGCGCCCCGGCAAGCCGGACGGCGTAGGCGACCTCCATCGTGGCCGCGTCCTCGCCCGCTCCCCCGGACTCGGCGGCGCGTTCGTCGCCCTGACGGACGCCGAGGGCTTCCTGCCGGACACCGAGGGCGGCGCCGACGCCTCCGCCGGCGCCCTGCTCGGGGTGCGGGTGACCCGGTCCGCTCAAGGGGGCAAAGGGCCACGGCTCTCGGCACGGCTGAACGAACACGACGCGGCCTTGGCGAGCGACGGCCCGGTCAGGCTGATCCAACGAGGACCGTCACCCCTGCAAGACATCCAGGCGCGCTATCCCAAAGCGACGCTGGTCGAGAACCGAGGCGTCGCGGGCACGCCCGCACGCTTCGATCCGGAACTGGAGGAACAGATCGCGGCGCTCGACGAACCCGATGTCCCGCTCCAGGGCGGCGGCCGGCTCCGCATCGACGTCACCGCGGCTCTAACCGCGATCGATCTGGACTCCGGCAGCGCCAGTGAGGATAGGCGCGGCAAGAGCGTCTCTCAGGCGGCGTTCAATCGTACCGCCCTGACGGAACTCGCGCGGCAGATCCGGCTGCGGAATTTATCAGGCGCAATCCTGGTAGACTTCGCCGGCCTGTCGCCGCGGCGGCGGGCGGCGCTGGAGCCCGATCTCCGCGCCGCCCTCACCGCCGACCCGCTGCACCCGCGCCTGCTCGGTTTCACCCATCTGGGAATGGCGGAGATCGTGCGTTCGCGCATTCGGCCGCCGTTGCAAGAGTTACGCAAAGGCCCACATGCCGCGGGTCTGGCGGCGTTGCGGCATGTGGCGGAGACGCAGCCAGGCCGTGCCGTACTGCGTGCCGCGCCCGCGATCGTCGCCGCGTTAGAAGACGATACGATCGCGCTCCGCGACATTGCGGAACAATGCGGGCAGAGTTTGCGTCTATTGGCCGACCCCGCCATGCGCGGATGGCGGCTGGAGGAGCCGGATGGCTGAACGGAAATCGTGTCTGGTCTGCGGCAAACCCGCCTCGGCAGAGCATGCGCCATTCTGCAGTGCGCGTTGCTCTGATGTTGACCTCGGCCGTTGGTTGACCGGCACCTATCGCCTGCCCGGCGAGGCCACCGAGGACAGCACTGACGATCCGCAGAAGGAACAGGAGTAACCAATGCGAGGGTTGATGCTCGCCGTGGCGGTCGCACTCAGCCTGGCCGGCTGCGCGCTGCAACCAACGCAGGTGAGTACCTGCGGTGATGCCGCCGGAGACGGGGCTGGGCGATCCGGTGAACGCCGTGCAGTTCGCGGCCTGGGCCTTTGCTCTGCCCTCGCGCACGCGCAACGACCCGCTGAGCGCCGTAAAGGCCGTCGCGGCACTGGATTATGCCGCGGGCTATATCAACACCAGTCCGGTCTTTATCGGGCTCGATCCGCTGGTCAGCCAGCAATTGCTAATCGGACGCACGGCTATGCGGCGAACTCTGGGCATTCCGGAGGATGCGCCGTCGCAGGCTGTGGTGAATGCCATGACGCAGGCGATGCTGGCTTTAGAGGCCCACAATCAAGCGGCGGTGCTGCAGGCGTTATCGTCGCCGACGCTGTTTACTTTTGGACCCAACCGCACGCTCGCCCTTCTGACCAACCTTCCGTACATGCAGTTGGTCAATATCGGCACGATCAATACGGAGAACGCGATCAACGGCAGCTGCATGTCGTGTGGCGGCGCGATGTAGTCAGACTATACCCTGGTCCGCATGATGACATGCGACCTCGCCGTCGCCGTATCGTTGCAGAACCGGACGAGCCGTGCGGCAAATCTCTGTTGCCAGAGGACAGCGTGTGTGGAACGCGCAGCCGGTCGGCGGCGCCAAGGGCGACGGTGGTTCGCCCCGCACGCGGTCCGCGCCGGACGCGGCGTTCAGTCCCGGCGTCGCGGCAAGCAAGACGCGGGTGTACGGATGCAATGGACGATCGAACAGCGCCCGACGGGATGCATGCTCAACAACACGTCCGAGATACATGACCATCACGCGATCGGCCATGTGGCGAACGACCGACAAATCATGGCTGATGAAGAGATAGGCGAGGCCGAATTCATCCTGCAGATCAAGAAGCAGATTGAGGACCTGCGCGCGGACGGAAACATCCAAGGCGGAGACCGGCTCATCCGCCACCACGATCCGGGGCTGAGACATCAGAGCACGCGCAATGGCGATGCGCTGCCGCTGCCCGCCGGACAGCATGTGCGGATAACGGCTGGCCTGATCGGCGCGCAATCCGACCTTTGCCATCATCGTCAGCGCCGCGTCATGGCGCTGCTGTTTGGGGACACCGCCAATCGCCAGCGGTTCCTCCAGAATTGCGGCGAGGCTACGACGCGGATTGAGTGATCCATAGGGATCCTGGAACACCATCTGCACGGCGCGGCGCATGGTGAAATCGGCCGGATCGGCCGGTGTTCCGTCGATCTCGACGGTGCCGGACGTCGGACGTTCCAACAGCGTGACCATGCGCGCGAGCGTGGATTTGCCGCACCCGCTCTCGCCCACCACCGCCAATGTCTCTCCGGCCGCGATGGTGAAAGAGACGCCGGCGACGGCCTGCAGATCCATGGCTGGCCCGAAGCCGCGGCGCACCCGATAGGTGCGCACCAGGTCGCGCGCGGTCAGCATGCGAGCGGGTACCAACAGCGAACGGTTCCGGCCGGAAGATCCGTCAGGCCCGGCCGTCGGCCGTGGCACATCTCGGAGGCGAACCGGCATCGCGGCGAGAACAGACAGCCACCCGGCCGATCAACGATCCCCGGCACCAGCCCCGGTATCGTGGCCAGCCGTCGTTTGCCGTCCGATCGCTCCGGCAACGCCTCAAGCAACGCGGCGGTGTAGGGATGGGCAGGGGAGTCGAGCAAAGCGCGCGTTGGCCGAGACTCCATTTCCTGCCCGGCATACATGACCAGCACCCGATCCGCGGTATCGGAGACCACGGCGAGATCGTGCGTGATCAGGATGAGCGCCATGTCACGCTGCTGCTGCAAGTCCGCAAGCAGGTCCAGGATTTGCTTTTGAATGGTCACGTCCAACGCTGTGGTGGGTTCGTCGGCGATCAGCAGCCGGGGATTGCAGGCAATTGCCATTGCAATCATCACCCGCTGGTTCATCCCGCCCGAGAGCAAATGGGGGAAGGCGGAGATGCGTTGTTCCGGACTAGGAATGCCGACCTGGCGGAGCAATTCGACGCTGCGCGCCCGTGCCGCGGCGCGCGACAGGCCGAGATGCATCCGCAAGGTCTCGCCGATTTGCCAGCCAACGGTGAAGCACGGGTTGAGGCTGGTCATCGGCTCCTGGAAGATCATCGCGACGTCTTTGCCGACGAGTTGCCGTCGGGCCCGGGGCGACAGCGTCAGCAGGTCGATACCGTCGAAACGAAGCACGTCCGCCTGCACCTGGCCGGGGCGGCGAATCAGCCCCATCACGGCCAGCATGGAGACGGACTTGCCGGAGCCGGATTCGCCGACAATGCCCAGCACCTCACCCGCTGACACATCGAGATCCAGCCCTTCGACAGCTTGCAGTTCGCCGCGTGACGTGCGGAAGGTCACGCTGAGATTGCGGATCTCAAGCAGGCTCATCCGAGCTTCAGGCGCGGATCGAACGCATCCCGCAGGCCGTCGCCGATCAGATTGAAGCCGAGCACGGTCAGCAGAATCGCGAGGCCGGGGAAGGTTACAACCCACCAGGCGCTTTGCAGGAACTGCAGCGCATCGGCGAGCATCGTGCCCCACTCGGGAGTCGGGGGCTGGGCGCCGAGGCCGAGGAATCCCAGCGCGGCCGTGTCCAGGATGGCGCTGGAGAAGCCAAGGCTCGCCTGCACGATGAGCGGGGACAGACAGTTCGGCAGAACCGTCAGGAACATCAATCGGGCGCGTCCGGCGCCCGCCATGCGGGAGGCAAGCACATAGTCTTTGCCGAGCTCGACCAGGACGGCGGCGCGGGTCAGTCGGACGAAGCCGGGAAGCTGTACGATCGCCACAGCCAGCATCGCGTTCGTCAGACCGGGACCAAGTACCGCCACGATGGCGATGGCCAGCAGGATCGTCGGCAGCGATAGCATCACGTCCATCAGGCGCATGATCAGCGCTTCGACGATGCCGCCGGCGAATCCCGCAATCAGCCCCAGCAACGTGCCGACGACGAATGCCAGGCTCACGACCATCGCGCCGATCGCGAGCGACAGCCGTGCGCCGTAAAGCAGCCGCGAGAACACGTCACGACCAACATCATCGGTGCCGAGCGGATAGGCACCCCACAGCCAGGTCGGCGGATGCAGCACGGCTTGGCGCATCTGGTCGTCCGGACCATGCGGAGCGAGCAACGGCGCGGCCAACGCTGAAAACACCAGCAGGGAAACGATCGTCAGTCCCAGAATGGCGCTCCGGCTGCCGACAAAATGGCGCCGGAATTCGGTGAAAGGCGACGGGACGGCAGTGGCCAGAGTCAGGCTCATCGGATGTGCCGGATTCGCGGATTGATGAGGCCCGTCAGGATATCGACGGTCAGATTGACCAGGATGATGATCGTGGCGACGAGCAGGATGCCGCCTTGCAGGACGGGATAGTCGCGGCGAGCGATGCCGTGGATCAGCCAGCTTCCCACGCCGGGCCACGCGAAGATGGTTTCGGTCAACACGGCCCCGCCGAACAGACTGCCGACCTGCAGGCCGATCACCGTGATGACTGGAATCAATGCGTTGCGCAGAGCGTGGATGCCCACGACGCGCAGGGGCGATAAGCCCTTGGCGCGTGCGGTGCGCACGTAATCTTCGTTCAGTACCTCCAGCATGGCAGACCGAGTCATGCGCGCGATCACCGCCAGCGGGATTGTTCCAAGCGCAACCGCGGGAAGGATCAGGTGCGACACGGCAGAGCCGAAGGCGCCGGGTTCGCCGGACAGCAGTGAATCGATCAGCATGAAACCGGTGACGGGCGGAACATCGTAGGCGATATCGATGCGGCCACTGACGGGGGTCCAGCCGAGAGTCACTGAAAAGAACAGGATCAGTAGGATGGCCCACCAGAAAATGGGCATGGAGTAGCCGGTCAGCGCCAGGCCCATGACCGAATAGTCGGTTGTGCCGCCGCGCTTCAGCGCGGCGATGATGCCGGCGGGAATACCCAGCAGAACCGCGAACAGCATCGCCGAAAGGGCTAGCTCAACGGTTGCGGGAAAGGCGGTCAGGAACTCCGTCATGACCCGATCGTGCGTGGCAAGCGATTCGCCCAGATCGCCGTGCAGCGCGTGCCAGACGTACAGGCCATATTGCACGAGCAGCGGCTGGTTCAGACCGAGTTGCGCGCGCAACGCATTCAGTTGTGCCGGATCGACTGTACGCTCCCCGAACATCAGCATCACAGGATCGCCCGGGATGAGATGGATCAGGCTGAAAGCGACAACGGTAATTCCGAACAGAGTGACCAGAACCAGACTGAGACGGCGTAGGAAAAAGACAAGCACGTCAGCAGAGGTTCAATCCGCCATGAAGGCGTTATAGATCTCCGCCATATCCTCCAACGCGGCGGCATAGAGCCGTTCGCCATGCTCAGGCGTGGAAAGCGACGGGTCGGAGCCAATCCGGCCGTCGGGAAAGCGCCTGCGGTAATCGGCACTGTCGTAGAAGCCTTTGCTCTTCGGCGCGATCTTGGGCGACATCTGCGCCTGCTTGATCGAATGCGGCTGATAGAATTGCGACAATGAAACCTCGGCCGCGGTGGCATGGCTGCCGTTTGAATCGCCGTACAGGTCTTTGGCGAGAGCCTGGGCCCGCTGACCGCCCGACCAGAAAACCATCTTGCAGCGCACGGGCGATCGATCGCCACGCATCGAGACCGTCGCATAGACCTCGTCGAAAGCCGCCGTGACGGTCGCAACATTTCCGCCGTGGCCATTGATGAAGAAGAAGCGCTCGAATCCGTGGCGGAGCAGGGAATAAACGACGTCGCCCACCATCGCTATCAGGGTGGACGGGCGCAGCGTGACCGAACCGGCGAAACCGAGATGATGCTGCGACATGCCATAGGCCAACGTTGGAGCCACCATGCAGTTGATCTTGTCACCCAGGCCGCGGGCAACGAACTCGGCATCCAGATGATCCGTGCCGATCAGCCCGTTCGGCCCGTGCTGCTCCACGGAGCCGATCGGCAGTACGATCCCGCGCGAGCCGCGCAGATATTCCTCGACTTCCTGCCAAGTCGCTAAGGCGAGTTGCATGCTGTGCTCCTGATTACTTGCTCAGCGACACGCCGCCAAAAGGTTGTCCACCAAGGAAGTGCAGCTTGAAGCCTTCGACATTCTTGCGCACCGGCACGTAGGCTTTCACGTTTGCGAGCCGGATCAGCGGAACCTCGTCATAAACGGCCTTGTCCGCCTGGATGTACAAATCAGCCCGCTCCTTCTGGTCGCTGACGATGTTGGCTTTCTGCACCGCGTCGGTATAGGTCTTGTTGCACCAATGGATCGCGTTGCCGGGCGAATTGCAGACGAAACCCAGCAGGATTTCGCTCGGGTCAGGATAATCCCAGGTCGCGCCCAATTCGGCGATCATCGGTTCTCCAGCTCGTGCTCGCTTCAGATACTCACCCCATTCGTAGGTGACGATCTTCGCCGTCACGCCGATCTTGGCCCAATCGGACTGGATCATCTCGGCGGCCCGTTTTCCGTCCGGCATGTAGGCGCGGACAACAGGGATGGCCCATAGATCGATGGAGAACCCGTTCGGATACCCCGCCTCCGCCAACAGCTTCTTTGCCTGCTCCGGATCATAGGGATATGGCTTGAGAGAGGGATCGTAGCCCCATAGCGCGGGAGGCACGAGCGATGCCGCCGGTGTGCCGGCGCCCTGGAAGACGTCCTTCACCAGGTCCGGCATGTCGATCGCCATCGCCAACGCAAGACGGACGCGCTTATCGTCCAAGGGCTTCTTGTCCACCCGCATCCGGATGTAGTTCGTTCCAGCGATATCGGCTTCTTGCACCTTGATATCGGGGTTTGCGCGCATCGCCGGCAGATCCGCCGGATTGGGATAGCGCGCGATCTGACACTCATTGGTGCGAAGCTTCGCGTAGCGGACGGACGGATCGGGTGTGATGGCGAACACGAGGTTATCCACCTTCGCTACGCGATCCGGTTGACCCGTTTTGCCCCAGAAATCCGGGAAGGCGCGGAAGCGGATCACCGCATCCTTCTGATAGGAGACGAAGCTGAACGGACCGGTCCCGATGGGCTGCTGATCGAGGGCCTGCGGCTTGCCGGCTTTTTCCAGTGCAGCCGCATACTCCGCCGAGAGGATGGAGAACGACTGCACGGAAAAGGAGGGCAGCAAGGGTGCGAGCGGGGATTTCAGATGGAAGACCACGGTGTAGTCGTCGACCTTCTCCACGGACTGCAGGCTCGGTGCGATCAGATCGTCGAATTCAGGGAAGTTGCCGTTTGCGCTCTGATAGAAGGGATTCGACTTATCCATCATCCGTTGAAAGCTGAACACCACATCATCGGCGTTGAAATCCCGCGTTGGTTTGAACAGAGCATTGGATTGCCATTTCACGCCATGGCGGAGATGGAAGGTGTAGGTCAGCCCGTCGGGCGAAATGTCCCAGGACTCGGCAAGGGCAGGCACCAACTCGGGCGAGCCGATCTTCATTTCTACCAGCCGATCCGCGATCTGCTCCGACACGTCAAAGCTGGTGTTCGCCGTGCTCAGCTGAGCGTTCAGCGCATCCGGACTTCCTTCGGTGCACACGACCAGCGTGTCTGCCCGAGCGCTCGCAACGCCGAGCGAAGCCGCCAGCGCCGCGGCGGCAATAAGGCGCAAGGTTTGGCCAGCTCGCACAGTATTCCCCTCCGGTAGCCCCCGGGAACGCAGTGTCCACTGGCCGTGCCCGCAAGGCAAGATCGCCCGCGAGCGTCCTGGCCCTGAAATTGGCGTTTCAGCCCATCAGCTTATCAAGCGTGATCGGAAGATCGCGCACGCGCTTGCCTGTCGCGTGATAGATCGCGTTGGCGATTGCCGCAGCGACGCCCACGATGCCGATCTCGCCCAGGCCCTTGACCCCGAGCGGATTGACGATGTTGTCCGGCTCGTCAACGAAGATCACCTGGATGTCGTGCACGTCGGCATTCACCGGCACATGATACTCGCCGAAGTTCGCGTTCATCATCCGACCGAGCTTGTGGTCGATGAGCGTCTCTTCGTGCAGCGCCATGCCGATACCCCAGACGACACCGCCGATGATCTGGCTGCTCGCGGTCTTGGTGTTCAGGATCCGACCTGCGGCGACGGCGCTGACGATGCGGGTCACACGAACAACGCCAAGCTCCTCATCCACTTTCACTTCGGCGAATACGGCGGAGTGTGTGTTGTGTGCCTGTGACCCATCGTCACTGAAGGTGGTGGCCTGTTCTTGGTCTATCCGGTCAACATCGCCGCCCCGCATCACTTCCGCGATCGACACCCCAATCGACGAATCCCGCCTGCTCGTCAGCTTACCGTCCGTCAGAATGACATCGTCCGGCGAAACGTCCGCAAACAGCGACTGCGGCGTTCGCTTTGCCAGCCGCAACAGTTCCTTTCGAACCGCCGCGGCGGTGTTGGCTATTCCATTCGCCACCGAGGCCGCGATCCACGAACCGCCTTCGACCGGTGATGCCGGCAGCGTGGAATCGCCCAGCCTGATGCTGACGCTGTCGAGCGGCAGGCCCAGCATATCGGCCGCCACCTGCGTCATGATCGTGTAGGTGCCGGTCCCGATGTCTGAAGTCGCACAGGCCACTTCGGCATGGCCGTTGGCGGTCAGCACGATCCGAACGGTGATCGGCACCTGCAGTGCCTCCCACACGCCAGTCGCCATTCCCCAGCCGACCAACTCGGTGCCGTCGCGGATCGAGCGCGGCTCCGGGCGGCGCTTGTCCCAGCCGAAAGCCTCGGCACCCTGACGGTAGCACTCGCGGAGGCTCTTGCTGCTATACGGCCGATTGCTGTGCTGATCGTGATCGGAATAACAGCGCAGCCGGAGTTCCAGCGGATCAACCCTGAGGGCAATGGCAAGCTCGTCCATTGCCAATTCAAGCGCGTAGACACCGGGCGCAGCACTGGGGGCTCGCATATCGCAGGACGTCGGAAGGTCCAGGTGCGCGAGCTTGTGCGAGTAGCTCGCGTTGGGACAATTGTAGAGCAGACCAGACCAGCCGGTCTCCTGCCGATAGTAGCTCTCGTATTGGGACGTCACTGTGACCGCGTCATGCGCCATGGCATCCAGCGATCCGCCAGCGTTTGTCCCAAGCTCGATCGTCTGGATCATCGCAGGCCGGTAGCCCAGCCCGTACATGTGTTGTCGTGTCAGAACTAGGCGAACCGAGCGCTTCAACGCACGCGCCGCCCACGCGGCCAGCAGGACCTGATATTGCGGACGAAGACCGGAACCGAACGCACCGCCCACATACGCCGAGAGAACACGCACATCGTCCGATTTCAGGTTGAGCGCGCTGCAGACATAGCGCTGAACGTTCTGCACACCCTGGGTCTTGTCGTGAATCGTCAGCTTGCCGTCGGGCTCAAAAATCACGGTAGAGGCATAGAGCTCCATCGGATTGTGATGCTCGATCGGGACAAAATATTCACCGTCATGACGCACCGTGGCCGACGCCAATGCCTTGCGAGCGTCACCACGTGGCTTGGGCGGCGCGAACGGGTTATTGGTTTGCTGCTCCGCCGATGCGAGGGGCACGCCTTCATGCCGCCGCCGGTGTATGTCGGTTTCGTAGGCTTCCTCGTTGTACGTGACCTTGACCAACGTCGCCGCGAACCGGGCGATTTCGGGTTCTTCCGCTACGACCAGCGCAATCGGTTGACCGCTGAACCAGATGCGGTCGTCATACAGTGGCCGCAACGGCGATCCGTCTGGAGCGACGTCGTCTTTGTACGCGTTGTCCGTGTTCGCCATGTCCGGGCGGTTCTGATGCGTGAGTACATCGAGGACTCCCTCAATCGAACGCGCACCGCTTGTATCGATCTGCTTGATGCGGCCCTTTGCGATCGTGGATGCGACAACATGCGCAAATGCCATGCCGGGGGCGTTGAATTCGGCAGCATATTTGGCTGCACCAGTCACCTTCGCCCGGCCATCCACCCGTGATACGGCCGCTCCAATATAGCTCGCCATGGTTCCGCTCACCCTATTTTCTTGTTGGACTGCGATTGCGGCTTGCCGGCCGCAGCTTGGGTCAGCGCGCGGATGATCGCACGCCGGGCGAGATCGATTTTGAAAGCGTTGTGCTCGAACCCCTTCGCATCCTTAAGCAGAACGTCCGCAGCGCGCGCGAACGTTGGCCGATCAGGTTTTTGGTCTTTCAGCGCGGCTTCAGCGGCCGGGTCCCGCCACGGCTTATGTGCCACGCCCCCAAGCGCAAGTCGGGCTTCCTTGATTTTTCCGCCCTCGAGTTCAAGACCGACCGCAACGGACACGAGCGCGAACGCGTAAGACAAGCGATCGCGGATCTTCAAATAGGTGTAGTGCGTCGCGAACTCTTTCGGTGGCAGCTCGACAGCCGTGATGATCTCATTCGACGACAGATTGGTATCGCGATGCGGGGTATCTTCCGGCAGGCGGTGAAAGTCCGCAAACGGGATCGCGCGTGTACCTGACGGTCCGGCGACGTGGACCGTGGCCCCGAGCGCGGCGAGGGCGACGCACATGTCAGAGGGATGCGTGGCGATGCACGCCTCGCTCGTTCCCAGAATGGCATGGATGCGATTAGCGCCGGTGATGGCGGAGCAGCCCGAACCCGGCTCCCGTTTATTGCACGGGGTGGCGGTATCGTAGAAATAGTAGCAGCGCGTCCTTTGCAGAAGATTTCCGCCAGTCGATGCCATATTACGCAATTGCGCCGACGCGCCGGCCAGGATCGCACTTGCCAGCAACGGATACCGTTGCGCGACTATTGGATGATAAGCGAGGTCGGAATTGGGCACGAGAGCGCCGATCCGCAATCCACCCTCAGCTGTCTCTTCGACCGTTTTCAGCGGCAAGCGTGTTATATCGATCACCCGGGAGGGGCGCTCCACGTCCTCCTTCATCAGATCGATCAGGTTGGTGCCGCCCGCAATGAACTTGGCATGCGGGTCAGCAGCAATCTGGCGCACGGCGTCAGCGACGTCGTTGGCTCGGGCATATTGAAAGTCGATCATGACTGCCCCATTGCCTGCTGAATGGCACGCACGATGTTGGGGTAGGCCCCGCAGCGACAGATATTGCCACTCATGAGCTCTCGGATTTCATCGGCAGTCTTCGCCCTGCCTTCCTTAATCAGGCCGGCGGCTGAGCAGATCTGTCCGGGCGTACAGTAGCCGCATTGAAATGCGTCGTGATCGATGAAGGCCTGCTGCAGTGGGTGTAGCGCGTCATCTTCAGCCAGGCCTTCGATCGTGGTGACGTTTGCGCCTTCTTTCATAACGGCCAGCGTGAGGCACGAATTGATTCTTCTCCCGTCCACGAGTACAGTGCACGCGCCGCATTGACCATGATCGCAACCTTTCTTGGTCCCGGTCAGGTCAAGATGGTCACGCAACGCGTCGAGCAGGGTGGTCCATGGCGCCAGGAGAAGATGTCTTTCTATACCGTTGATGGTCATGGAGACGGGGATCTTCTCTGGCATCGGCATAATCTCCTCGCTTCTGTACGGAGTTTGCGGTCTACCGCAGCAGGGCCGGCTAAAACCGGACTCTCGTCTGGCGTTGGCGACATTGATGACGGCTTGGCGAAGGCCTGTGGAACCTCCTGCCCCAGGTTGTGCCCGATTTCAGATTTTATCAACCGCTGCGAATGCGTCTTCACAAACTTGTTGGCGTACGAGGCCAATTCGGATCAGCAGTTTGGGCAGGCAATGAGAGGAAATGCGCATGGCAATGACCGCTGAAGCCGCTTTCGACCCGGTCACGTTGGAGATCTACTGGAGCCGGCTCATCTCGATTGCCGACGAAGCGGCTGCCGGCCTTCTGCGCACCGCATTTTCGACCATTGTCCGCGAATCAAATGACTACGGCACCGTCCTCATGGACCGAAACGGTGACAGCATTTCGGAAAACACCGGCGGAATTGCCTCTTTCTCGTGCATCTTGCCGCGCACGGCGAAGGCATTCCTGGCGAGATTCCCTGCGGAGAGCTGGCGCCCCGGCGACACGGTGATCACCAACGATCCGTGGCTGGCGACCGGTCATCTACCCGACTTTACTGCGGTCACGCCGATCTTCCATCGCAGCCACGTCGTGGGGTTCGCCGGGTCGATCGCGCATTCGCCTGATGTCGGCGGCGCGCTGTGGTCGGCCGACTGCCAGGAATTGTTCGAGGAAGGGATCCGCATCCCGCCATCCCGTCTGCTCCGAGCCGGTGCTTGGAACGACGAACTGCTCGAGCTGCTGCTGGCGAATGTGCGGGTGCCGGACCAGGTGCTGGGAGATCTCAAGGCCCAGGTGGTCGCCAACGAAGTCTGCGTACGGCGGACGCAGGAATTTCTGGAAGATGCAGGGCTCGCTGATCTGCAGGCGCTGTCGGCCGAGGTGCAGAGCCGGGCGGATCGCTCGATGCGCCAGACTATTCTCGCGGTGCCCGATGGCTGCTACCGCGCGGAGATCGAAGCGGATGGATATGGCGGAAATCCTGTCCGTATCGCCTGCGCGGTAACGGTGCGTGGCGAGGCGATGTCCATCGACTATACGGGCACGTCCGCGCAGGTCGATCGCGGCATCAACTGTGTGATGAATTATACCCACGCCTATTCGGTCTATCCGGTGAAGTGTGCGCTCGATCCGCTGGTGCCGCGCAACGAGGGATCCTATCGCGCGATCACGGTCACGGCGCCCGAACGCTCGATCCTCAACCCTGTCTATCCAGCGCCGTGCAGCGCGCGGCAGCTCACCGGGCATTTGCTGGCGGGCGCAATCTACCAGGCGCTCGCCGAGGTCCTGCCCGAACGGATCATTGCCGAATGTGGCGGAGCGCCGACGATGCGCGCGCTGGTCAGCGGCACGCGGCGGAACGGCGGCCGGTTTTCGCAGGTGCTGTTCGCCAGCGGGGGAATGGGCGCGGGACCGGCTCGCGACGGGCTTTCGACGACGGCATTCCCGACCAATGTCGGCGCCGGCAGCATCGAGGCATACGAAAGCGCGGCGCCGCTGTTCGTCTGGAAGAAGCGGCTGCGCACGGATAGCGGTGGACCAGGTCGGTTTCGCGGTGGTCTCGGGCAGGAGATCGAGATCGAACTCCGCACTGACTCTCCTGCGCGCCTGTCTCTGCTCTCCGACCGGCATCAGCATCCGGCCTTCGGGATTCTGGGGGGCCTGCCGGGCGCGCCCTCAGTGATCGCTCTGGACGACGGCACTAAGCCCGAGCCCAAATCCCGCAGCAGCATTCATCCCGGTCAGCGCCTGCTTCTGCTCTATGCTGGCGGCGGTGGCTACGGCGATCCGAAGCAGCGCCCGCGCGACACCGTGCAGGACGACATTCGCGACGGTTACATCTCAGCCGAAGCGGCGCAACGCGATTACGGCTTTGAGTGAACGCGATGGATAAACCAACACCGCACGTGCGCATCGGGGTCGATGTCGGCGGCACATTCACCGATCTCGTGCTGCACGACCCGGCACGCGACCTTGTTCACACGGGCAAGCTCCTCACCACGCCCGAGGACCCGAGCGTCGCCATCATCGAAGGTCTTGCCCGGCTGTTGCGGGAGGCGGAGGTCAGTCCCGGCAACGTGCACAGCGTGGTGCATGGCACGACGCTGGTGACCAACGCCATCATCGAACGCAAGGGCGCGACGGTTGGGTTGCTGACGACAGAAGGATTCCGCGACAGCATCGAGATCGGCCGCGAGACGCGCTACGACCTGTACGACCTGTTCCTGGAACCCTGCCCGCCGCTGGTGCCGCGCCGCAGACGGCTGGAAATACCCGAGCGGATCAGCGTCGATGGTGACGTGGTGCTGGCGCTGTCTGAAATCGCGGTTGCTGACGCGGTGAGGCGTCTGGTGGAAGAAGAACAGATCGAAGCGCTGGCCATCGCCTTCATGCATTCCTATCGGCTGGACACGCACGAACAACAGGCGGCGGCGATCGCGCGCTCGCTGTATCCGAATCTGCCGATCACGCTGTCCAGCGAAGTGGCGCCGGAAATCCGCGAGTTTGAGCGAACCAGCACCGCCTGCGCCAACGCCTATGTGCAGCCGCTCATGCAGCGCTACCTGGATCGGCTGGAACGTGCGCTACGGGAAACCGGCTTTCCGGGGCGGCTGTACGTGATGCTGTCGGCCGGCGGCATCACCACGGTACAGGAGGCGCGGAGCTTCCCCATACGGCTGATCGAATCCGGTCCGGCTGCGGGCGCAATGGCCTCGTCCCTGCTCGCCCAGCTGTGCGGACTCGACCACGTCGTTTCATTCGACATGGGTGGTACGACTGCGAAAATGTGCCTGGTCGAGAACGGCGTGCCGGATCGCAAGTTCGAATTCGAAGCCGGGCGGGTGCGGCGTTTCCAGAAAGGATCGGGTCTGCCCCTGAAAGTGTCAGTGATCGACATGATCGAGATCGGCGCGGGCGGCGGCAGTCTGGCGTATGTCGAACCCGGCTCGCGCCTGTTGAAAGTCGGACCGCGCAGCGCCGGTGCGCGCCCCGGTCCGGTCTGCTACGGCAACGGCGGAACACAGCCGACGGTGACCGACGCGGACCTGCTCCTGGGGCGGCTCAATCCCGATTACTTTCTCGGCGGAGAAATGCGGCTCGATCGCGCGCGGGTCGAGGCTGCGTTCGCCAGATCGATCGAAGATACCCTCGGGCTTAATACAGAGCGGTCGGCCTTGGGCGTGCAACGCATCGTGGATGAGACGATGGCGGCGGCGACACGGCTGCATTTCGCGGAGAAGGGGAGGGACCCACGCAATCACACCTTGATTGCGTTCGGCGGCGCGGGCCCGGTGCACGCGTGCCGCCTCGCCGAGTTGCTGAAAATCAGCCGCGTGATTGTGCCCCTCGGTGCCGGCGTGGCCTCGGCGCTTGGCTTTCTTGTGGCCCCGCCGGCGACCGACATGGTGCAAAGCTACGTTACGACCCTGGCGCATGCGGATTGGGACCGGGTCAGCGCGATCTTCGCGGAGATGCAGACGCGTGGATACGAACTGCTGATCGAGGCGGGTGTGGAACCGGCGGACATTGTGTGCCAGGCAAGTGCGGATATGCGGCATGTGGGGCAGGGGTTCGAGATTCCGGTACCGCTGCCTGGCCTCGCGTTGTCCGCCGCGGACATTCCCGCGATCCGGGAAGCGTTTTTCGCCGCCTATCGCACCCGGTTTGAAAGAAGCGTCGATGACGTGCCGATCGAGGCAATCAGCTGGCGTCTGAGTTGCCGCGCGCCGGCACGCGAAATCCGGCTCGGCGCTCAGGGTGTCGCCGCGAAGGACGCTACGCCGGAAACGACACCCCGCGGCGCCCGCAAAGTGCTGTTCGAGGGGCATGGATGGCTGGAGTGCCCAATCTATGACCGCTACGCGTTGCGGGCCGGGGCCCGGTTCGCCGGCCCGGCAGTGATCGAGGAGCGGGAATCGACCTGCGTCGTCGGGCCCAATGCGTGGGTCAGCGTGGACGCGCTGCGCAGTCTTATCGTGGAGCTCGTCTGACAAGGACCGACCGATGCCGCACCCGTATTTCACCACCGATGAGTTCGCGACGCGCCTTGCCCGCGTCCGGGAAAGCTTGGCCCGCGCCGACGTGACGCTCGGGCTGTTCGATGAAATCGAGGCGATGACCTGGATCACGGGCTACGGCAATTCCGAGAATCGCTGGCGGGTGGTCGGCGTGCCGCTGGACGCCGAGCCGTTCTTTCTGATCCGCGCGCTTGATGCCGGGCCATGCCGGCAACTCGGCGCGATCGCCGATGTGCGCACCTTCCGCGACTGGGACGATCCGATAAAGACGCTGGCCGCGATCCTTGCCGAGCGTGGACTAACCCGTGCACGCATCGGCCTCGATCTCGGCTCCTATTGCACGCCGCCGGCGCGCTTCGCGCAGATGAAGGCAGCCCTGCCACACGCCGAGTTTGTCGATCTGGGGCCGCTGATCGCCGAACTACGGTTGATCAAGTCGGACGCCGAAATCGCCCTTCTGCGCCGCGCTGCCACGATCGCCGACAAATCGCTGCTGCGGGCGGCCAAAGTTTGTGCACCAGGCGCGTCCCAGCGCGAAGCCGCCGCGGCGGCGATGGCGTGCTTCATGGAGGAAGGCGCGGATCCGTCGGCGCCAGGCCCGATCAGCGCGGGCGGCGGCTGGGATTTCCTGCATGCGGCGCTGGAGGACGGCACGCTCGCGGCCGGACATGCCGTGCATATCGAGGTGACGCCGCGCATTTTCGGCTACAGCGCGCGCACCATGCGCTGCGTCGCGCTGAGCGGTCCACGTCCAGGGCAGATGGACGCGGCTTCGAGGCTGGCCGGCATCCAGGACGCGCAGATCGCGGCGATGCGCCCCGGCGTGGATGCGCGCGAAATCGATGCGATCCTGCGGAAGGGTGTGATCGATGCCGGCCTCCGCGATGCGTTCGACAATATCACCGGCTATACGTTGGGACTTTATGCGCCGGCCGGCCCGCGCACCAGCGACTTCACGCGCTGCTTTCATCCGGAAGCATCGTTCCGCCTGGAACCGGGGATGGTGTTCCACATGTACGTCTCGGCCGCCGGCGTGTCGCTCAGCGAAACGGTACTCGTTGGCGAAACCGGCCCGGAAATCCTGACAAGCCTTCCTCGCACCTTGCTGGTGAACCCATGAGTGACGAAGCACATCCCGACACGATCGTCATCGGCGCCGGCGTAGCCGGGCTTTCGACGGCGCTGTACCTACAGATGGCGGGACAGCAGGTGATGGTTATCGATCCGCTGGGACCCGCGGGCGGTGCCTCGTTCGGCAACGCCGGCATGTTGAGTCCAGATACCGCCGTGCCGATCGCCATGCCTGGCATGGTCCGGCAAGTGCCGAACTGGCTCGCCGATCCGCTCGGGCCGTTGGTGGTGCGTCCGGCCCGGCTGCCGCAGGCCGCGCCCTGGCTGGCGCGCTGGGTGATGGCCGGTCGGCCCGACCGCGTGCTGGAGATTTCCGATGCGATGCGCGCGATGCACCGCAACACTTTCGCCTGCTGGCAGGAGCTGATTGGTGCAGCTCGCGTACCACGACCTCGTGCGGCCGGTGGGCTCCGTGCAGATCTGGGAGGGCGAGGCGAACGCCGAGACGGCCGCGCTGGAGCAGCGGATCCGCGACCGCCACGGCATCCGCGCCGAGCGGCTCGGACTTGACGATCTCCGCCAGATGTTTCCCGGCATCAACCGCGACATCCGTCACGGTCTGCTGTTGCCCGGCAACGGCTTTACGGTGAACCCGCAACGCATTGTCACCACGCTGGCCGAGCGCTTCCTGAGCGAAGGTGGGCACATCATCGACGAACGCGCGATGAAACTCGTACCGAACGAGGGGGCAGACGGGTACATGGTGATGACGAATGTTGCCAACCGTTCGGCGCCGCGCGTGGTGGTGGCGGCGGGCGCGTGGTCGGGTACGCTGATCGAGCCGCTGGGCATTCGCGTCGCGCTGGAAACCGAACGCGGCTATCACGCTATGCTGCCAGCCGCGAACATCGCGCCACCCATGCCGATCAGCAACAAAAGCCGCGGCTTCGGTCTGACGCCGATGGAACACGGCATCCGTGTCGCCGGCACCGTGGAGATTGCCGGTCTCGAAGCGCCGCCCGATGAGCGCCGCGCCGCAATTCTCGTGCAGCACGCAAAGCGGCTGTTCCCGGACCTTGAGCATGGCACGCCACGTTACTGGATGGGCTTCCGTCCTTCCACGCCGGACAGCCTTCCTGTTGTAGGTCCTGCACCAGGCCGACCCGGGCTGTTTCTGGCGTTCGGGCATGGGCATTTCGGCATGACCGGTGGTCCGCCGAGCGGGAAACTGCTAGCGGCGATGATCACCGGGAAGGCGCCCGGGATCGATCCCACACCCTATCGGGCGAACCGATTCTAACTACCGGACTTCGTTGATATAGCAGAGTCCATCGGTCGTGGCGCGGTGATGCGCCAGGATCATCGGCTGGCCACCTTGATCGAACGCGATCTCGTCGATCACAAGAATCGCGGCGCGTGTCGGCAACGCGAGCAGTTGCCGATCCTGCGCCGTGGCAAGCGCGGCGGTCAGGCACTCGCGCACGGCGGAAATACGGATGCCGTAATGCTCGAGCAGATGCACATACAGCAGATCCGGCACGTCTTTCGAGCGTTCGGGGAAATCAGGCAGCCGATCGGCGGGAAAGGCGAAACGCTCGTGCATCACCGGCCGACGCCCCAGCCGCCGCAGCCGGTCGATGACAATCAGCGGCGAGTCCCGTGGAAGCGACAGGCGCAAAGCATCCTTCTCATCTGCCGGTACGCGCCGCAGGTGCAGCACCTCGGGCTTTGACCGTAGCAGGGCCCCGTCCGTGCCCCGCAGCCGGAAATACTGAAAGAAGAAACGCAGGGAATGGTGCGGCGGACGGCCGGTCACGACAGTGCCGGTCTTCCGCCTTCGCGCCAGCATTCCTTCCGCCGCCAGATCGGTCAGCGCACGGCGCATCGTGCCAACAGCGACCCCGTAGCTTTGCGCCAGTGCAGTTTCGCTCGGAAGCTGCGTGCCGGCCGGGTATTTGCCGAGCAGGATCGCTTCGGAGAGCTGGCGCTTGAGGAACTCGTAGAGGGGAACCGGGCGGGCTTGCGCCTCGGGATCGGCTTGGCTCATATAAACATTATAGGAATACCCGGCAGCCAAGGGAACCCAAACTGGGGAACACAGACCCGAAGCTCATGAACGATACTGTCGTCACCCCGCGCCTTGAACGGGCGCTCGCCCGCCTGGATCAGGGGGTTGAGCGTGCGGTAACCGATCTCGGCCGAATGATTGCAATCGACACATCATTCCCGCCGGCCGCCGGCTACGCGGCGTTCGCCGCGCTCATGGAGCAGCGTCTTGCGCCACTTGGCTTCACATCGCGACGCGTGACAGTGCCACCCGAGCTCTGCGGCGCCGGTGGCGAACGGGTCAACCTGATCGCCGCGCGCCGGACCGGAAAACCGGTCTGCGGCCTCTACTTCCACGTCGACACGATTCCGCCGGGCGACGGTTGGCACAGGCCACCCTTTGCGCTTACCCGCGCCGGAGACCGCCTGTATGGCCGCGGCAGCGCGGACATGAAGGGTTCGATCGCCGCGGCAATCCTGGCGATCGAGGCAGCCGACGCCGCCAGCATCCCGCTTGCCTACGATCCCGAATTCCTGCTCTGCACCGATGAGGAAGGCGGCCTCTATCCCGGCATCCGCTATCTCGCCGAACAGAACATGATCAGCGGCCATTTGCTGAGCTTCAACGGTAGCGCCGCGCCGCGCATCTGGGCCGGCTGCTTCGGTAGTTTCGATCTGCTGATCCGTCTGGAAGGGAAGGGCGGTCACTCAGGCGACAGCGACGGAAGCCGCAACGCGATTGAGCATGCGGTTCCTCTCCTCGGACGGCTGATGGCACTGAAGCAGGTCGTGGAATCCCGCCAATCACCGCTGCCGCCGCGTCCAGGCAAGCCGCCGTTGACGGCGCGGCTCACCATCGCCGCGGTGCATGGCGGCGACAAAGGTTCCGCAATCCCGGCGCACTTTCAAATCCTGCTCAACCGCCGCTACGCACCCGAGGAAAACTTCGCCACCGCGCGCAGCGAAATCGAAGCGACCGTGGAGGACGCGCTGCGTGACTCGGGACTGACGAAACGAATTGAGCTGCTTGGTCATCTCGCGCCGGTCTCCGATCCCACCGGACCGCACTGGCCGCGCTGGCAACGCGCATTTGCCGGCGGCTTCGGCTGGGACCCCGACACGTTTCGCGCCTGGGGTGCGTCCTCATCTTCCGATATGGGCTGGGTCCAGCAGGGGGGCATTCAGGAGATTCTGCTCGGTGGCCTCGGCCGGCCTGACAATAATGTCCACGCGGCCGACGAGTTCACGACAATCTCCGATCTGACGGCGTTGGCCCGCAGCATTCTGCTCTATCTCGCGGCGGATTTCGCGCCCGAACGACGGCCCGAAAAACAAGATGGGAGACGGGAATGACGCATCTTTCAATTCCGCGCCGAGCCTTTCTCGCAGGAACCGCGGCGCTTGCCGCGTGGCCTGGCCCCGGACGCGCTCAGCCGGCACCTGCACAAGGCGGCAACCTGCGCATTTCGGTGGACCAGGCGGCGAGCGTACTCAATCCGCTGCTCACCCGCGTCAATCCGGAATACCTGGTGGCGGAGCTGCTCTACAGCGGCCTGACGCGACTCACGCAGAAGATGACCGCGGAACCCGATCTCGCCGCGTCATGGTCCGCGAACAACGATCTCACCGAGTGGACGGTCGTCCTGCGCCCGAATCTCGTCTTCCACGACGGTTCGCCCTGCACGTCGAAAGACGTCGCCGCCAGCTTTGCGGTCATCCTCGATCCAAAGATGGCATCCCCTGGGCGAACCAATGTCGGTCCCATCGCAAGCGTCGAAGCGAAGGACCCGCAGACGGTGATCTTTCACCTCTCATCGCCCTACGCCGACATGCCGGTGGCGCTGGCCTACACCAACGCCCGCATCATCCCGGCTTCTTACGCCAACGCAGCCGGTATGGAGGCGCTGGCGCGTAAGGCAGTGGGTACCGGCCCGTTCACCCTGGTGTCCTTTTCGCCCGACCGGGAAATCGTCGTCGCGCGCAACCCGCACTACTACGCCGCGCCGCGTCCCTATCTCGATCGTGTCACGGTCGTGGTCTATCCGGACCCGACGGCGGAGGCATCGGCGCTGATTGCGGGCGACACCGACCTCATGGCGGCCACCGTTCCTTCGGAATATCGGCGGCTCTCGACCAGCAGCGGGGTGAAGGCGCTGCGCACCCCCTCCGGCCAGTTCCTCAATGTCAACATGCGCTGCGATCAGAAGCCGTTCGACGATGTACGCCTTCGCCAGGCCCTGGCCCTCACGGTCAGCCGGCCGGACATGGTGGGCTTCGTCGCGGACGGGTTCGGCACGCCCGGCAACGACACGCCGATCAGCCCCGCCTATCCGTTCTACGACAATCTTCCGCTGCGTCAGCCCGATATCGCGAAAGCGAAACAGCTGCTCGCTGCTGCCGGTTACCCCAACGGCATCGACCTCACGCTAATCGCGTCGGATACGCCGGCCACACGAACTCAGCTCGGCGTAGCGATCAGCGCGATGGCGAAGCAGGCCGGGTTCCGCATCAACGTGCAGACCATGCCGCACGCGACCTATCTCGCGCAGGTCTGGAAGAAAGGAAGCTTCTACGTCGGCTTCTACAACATGCAGGCGGACATGGATGCGATCTACCAGCTCCTCTACACGTCCGACGCCGCCTGGAATGAGACGCAGTGGAACAACAAGCAGTTCGACTCCCTGGTTACCGCCGCCCGCCAGACAACCGATGAAGCCAAGCGCCGCGATCTTTATGATCAGGCGCAGGTCCTGCAACACGACCAGATCCCCTCGGTGATCCCGGTCTTCTTCGACCTGCTTGCAGCCGAGCGCGACTGGGTGCAAGGCTACCAACTCAATCCGCGCGGTGCAGTGTTTCGCCTCGACTACGTGTCGTTAGGAGCAGGGGCGCCCAAACGGTCGTGAGCGCAGGCTGGTTCGCCCGGCGCGTTTTGCTGATCGGCTACACGCTTCTCGTGGTCTCAGTGGTCGTGTTCGCCATCCCCGAGATCCTGCCGGCCGACGCCGCCGTGGTGATCCTGGGACAGAACGCGACGCCGGCCGCGCTCGCCGCTGTGCGTGCGCGGCTTGGTCTTAATGATCCAGCCTGGCTGCAATACTGGCATTGGCTGTGGCCCGCGCTGCACGGCAATTTCGGCATGTCGATGCGCACAAATCAGCCGGTAGGGCCGGAGCTGTTCTCTGCTCTGGGCCGTTCGCTTCTGCTCGCCGGCGGCGCAATCCTTCTCATGCTGCTGATCGCCGTCCCGCTTGGCATCGCCGCCGCGCTTGGCCGGGGCGGCCCGTTCGATCTAGGTGCCGGCATCGTGTCTTATCTCGGCGTCTCGCTGCCGGAATTCGTCACCGCGACGCTGCTGCTGATCGTCTTCGCCGACCGGCTCGGCTGGCTGCCGGCAACCGGCTATGTGCCGCTCACGCAGAATCTCGGGCAAGCACTCAGCCACCTCGTTTTGCCCGTGGTGACGGTGGCGCTGGTGCTGATCGCCCATGTCTCGCGCATGTTGCGCTCGGAGATGATCGACGTTCTGGCGAGCGAATATGTCCGTGCCGCACGCCTGAAAGGACTCCCCTGGCGGATCATCCTGTTCCGGCATGCGCTGCGCAACGCGCTGCTGCCGGTCATCACCGTCGTTGCACTCGATGTCGGCTACGTGCTTGGCGGCATCATCGTCGTCGAGGAGATTTTCGCCATTCCCGGCATCGGCCGCGCGCTGATCGTCGCGATCGAGGCGCGTGACCTACCGGCGATCCAGGCTGCCGCCGTGATCATGGCCGCGACCTATGCCGGCGTGAACTTCCTCGCCGACATTGCCTACGCGGTGCTCGACAAGCGCATCCGTTATGAGTGACCCCGCATGACCGGGTGGCCGTACCGCCTGCTGCGTACCTGGCACGGTGCCTGCGGGCTCATCATCCTCGCGCCCATCGTCTTCGCGGTGGTGCTCGGGCCGGCGTTCGCACCGTACGATCCCAACGCGATCAGCTTCATGGCGCGCCTCACTCCACCCGCGCTCGGTCATTGGTTCGGCACCGACGAGTTCGGCCGCGATCTGCTGAGCCGCATTCTGGTCGGCGCGCGGGAGAGCGTCGGCACCGCGGTGACCGCGACCGCACTCGGCACGCTCTCCGGCGCGATCATCGGCACCGTCTCCGCCTATCTCGGCGGTCGCGCCGACGAAGCGATCATGCGTACGATCGATGCGGTACTGGCGATTCCCGCACTGCTGCTGGCGCTGCTGATCCTTAGTACGCTCGGCCGGGGAGCCGAGGATGCGACCCTGGCCATCGCTATCGCCTTCGCGCCTGGCATGGCGCGGATCACGCGTAGCGTGGCACTCGCCACGCGGCAGCAGGATTACGTCAGTGCCGCGATCGCTCGTGGCGAGGGCGGCGGCTGGATCGTCTTCCGTGAAATGGGACCGAACGTCATCGCCCCCGTGGTGGTGGAAAGCACGATCCGCGTCGCCTTCGCCGTCATGCTGGTGGCAAGCCTGTCGTTCCTTGGTCTTGGTGCGCAGCCGCCGGCGCCGGAATGGGGCCTGATGATCGCGGAAGGACGGGAATACTTGCATCAGGCGCCGTGGATGATCGTCGCCCCCGGCGCGGCCATCGCCTTCACCGCGATCGGTTTCAACTTGGTCGGTGATGGTCTTCGCGACGCGCTTAATCCGCGGGTGGGTCGATGAGCCCGGTCCTCGCCGTCGAAAACTACAGCCTCGATTATCTCAGCCACCGGACCGCGATCCGCGTGCTGGACGACGTATCTCTCACGATCGAAGCCGGCGAAGTTCTTGGCCTGGTCGGTGAGTCCGGCTCGGGCAAAAGCTCCCTCGCCGCCGCTATCATGCGACTTCTGCCCACCAACGCACGTGAAAGCGGGGGCGCCATCCGTCTCCGCGGTGACGATCTCCGCGCCATGGGGCCGCGCCAGCTTCGCTCGGTTCGCGGGCAGCGGATCGCCATGGTCTTTCAGGACCCGTCGAGCGCGCTCAACCCGAACCTGACACTCGGCCGGCAGATCACCGAGGTCCTGGAAGCGCATCGCAGTTTGGCTCCCGCACCGGCCCGCGAGGAAGCGATCTCCCTGCTGCGCCTGGTCGAAATCAACGACCCAGAGGCGCTGTTCAAGCGCTATCCGCACGAAGCGTCAGGCGGAGAAAAGCAGCGCGTGGTGATCGCGTCAGCCTTCGCGTGCCATCCGGACCTTATTCTGCTCGATGAACCGACGACCGCGCTGGATGTTCTCACCGGTGCGCGCATCCTTGAACTCTTTCGCCGACTCAGAACCGAGATCGGCATGGCCGCGCTCTATATCTCGCACGACCTGGCGCTGGTTTCGCGTGTGGCCGATCGGATCGCCGTCATCCGTGCCGGGCAGATCGTGGAGGAACAACCGGCAGCGACGATCTTTCGCGCACCGCGCCATGACTATACGCGCCTGCTGGCGGAGGCGGCGCCGCGACCCGATCGGCGTTTGATCAGCGACCAGCCCGGTACGGAGCCGCTGCTCAACCTTCATTCGCTCGGCGTCCACTATCGCCGGCCCGGGTTCTTTCGCCGCCATGCGGCAATGGGGGCGGACGACGTCAGCTTCACGATCCACAGTCGCGAAATCCTCGGGGTGATCGGCGAATCCGGGTCGGGCAAATCCTCCCTCGCGCGCGCCCTTGCCGGCCTCGTCCAATTCGATGGCACGATCCGCTTTACGGGCCGGCCGATCGTGGCGCCAAGCGCGATGGACCGCGCCTATCGACGGGGCGTGCAGATCGTCTTCCAGAATCCCGATTCCTCGCTCAATCCACGCCAGCACGTCCGCGACATCCTCGCCCGCCCGCTGCGGAAGTTCGGCGGCTCCGTCGCGGACATCCCACGCCTGCTTGAAGAAGTGCGGCTGCCGCCAGGCCACGCCGCACGCTATCCGCACGAGCTGTCAGGCGGTGAAAAGCAGCGCGTAGCGATCGCCCGTGCTTTCGCCGCGCGTCCGCGTCTGGTCATCTGCGATGAGATCACCGCCGCGCTCGATGTCTCAGTGCAGGCATCGGTGATCGAGCTTCTGCTGGCGCTCCGCGCCGCTCACGATACCGCCTATCTGTTCATCACGCACGATCTCAATCTGATCGCAGAAATCGCGCACCGCGTCGCGGTCATGTATCGCGGCCGGCTGGTGGATCTGCTGCCCGTCGCGCGTCTGCACGACGGCGACGTCCATCCCTACACCAGCGCGCTGCTCGCTGCCTCCCCTCCTCCTGTAACGGCATGAAGGATCGTCCCATGAGTCATCAGGAACTGCTCGCCCGCGTTGATGAGAAAGCCTGTCTGGACTTTCTCGCCTCGATGGCGCGCCACAAGAGCTACAGCCAGACCGAGGGCGAGCGGACGCTTGCCGCCTATATGGCCGAACAGATGACCGCGCTCGGACTCGAAGCCGGACTCCGGCCTGTCGAGGGTGAGCGTGTCAACGCTGTCGGCACCTGGCGCGGCACAGGCGGTGGCAAGAGCCTGCTCTTCAACGGTCATCTCGACACCAATCCGGTGAGCGAAGGTTGGACGGTCGATCCCTGGGGCGGCAAGGTGGACGACAAGTTTATCTACGGCATCGGCGTCTCCAACATGAAGGCGGGCGATGCGGCCTATTTCTGTGCCGTGCGCACGCTGATCCAAGCGGGCGTGCAACTCAAGGGCGATGTCATCCTGACCTTCGTCGTGGGTGAACTGCAGGGCGGCGTCGGCACGCTCGCGCTGATAGAGCAGGGGCTGCGGGCGGATTATTTTGTGAATTCAGAACCGACGGATCTTGCGGCTCTAACCATGCACGCCGCTGCTTTTACCTTCGTGATCGAACTCATCGGAAAGACGAGGCATCTCTCAAAACGAGAGGAAGCGGTGGACGCTATCCTTGCCGCTTGCGATCTGATTCCCCGCCTCGATGCGATGAAATTCTCCAACGCGCCGACGCCGGAGCATGCGGCGATCAACCGCTTGCATGTGGGCGTTGTCCATGGTGCGCTCGGCAAGGACCTGCATGAGTGGCGGCCGCCGCAGGTGGGAGATTTTGTGCGCATCAAGGGGTCCGGCCGGTATGCGCCCGGCCAGACCGAGGAAGGTGCGCTGGCCGATCTGCGTGCCGAACTCGACGCGCTGGAAAGACGCTTCCCCGGCCTGAAGACAACGCTGACACCCGAACACCAGCTTGGTCGTCCGGCCATGCCCTCCTTCGAAGTGTCGCGAAATAGCCCGATCGTCCGGGCAATCAACGGCGCGTATCGTGAGGTTCGCGGCGTGGACCAGCCCACGGGCGCGATCACCCCGCCGGGTTATTACGGCACCGATGCAGCGCATCTGTTCCGCAAGGCCGGTATGGAAGGGATCGTCTGCGGGCCGGGCGGCCGCTACAACACGATGCCGGATGAGCGGGTGGACATCGTCGATTTTATCGACATGGTGAAAATATACATGCTCACAATCCTGACCATCTGTGATTAGGGCCGACTCGCAAGTCCGTGTGCTCCGCGGTCGGACGTGCCAGACTGCCTCGTCCATAGACCGCTGAGGCAGGATGCAATTCCATCTCAACGGGTTCCGGCCCGGCGATCCGAACATCCTCGAAGCTGACGACCGGCATAAGGCGGGGGGCGGAACCGACTCGCTTCCTGCCCATGTCGACGTCCTCATCGTCGGCTGCGGTCCCACCGGGCTGACCCTGGCCGCGGAACTCGCCGCATTCCCCGACATCACAACGCGCATTGTCGAGCAGAAACCGGGCCGCCTCCTGGTCGGCCAGGCCGACGGCATTGCCTGCCGCACGATGGAGATGTTTCAGGCCTTTGGCTTTGCCGATCGCGTCATGAAGGAGGCCTGTTGGGTCAACGAGTTTGCCTTCTGGAAACCCGATGAAATCCATCGCGGGTCTTTGGTTCGGAGCCACCGCGCTCAGGACGTCGAAGACGGACTCTCTGAATTCCCGCATGTGATCCTCAATCAGGCGCGCGTGCACGACTTCTATCTCGACATCATGCACAATGCTCCAACCCGCCTCGTGCCCGACTACGCGCGTCGTCTGCTCGACCTTGCTATCCCTCATGACGCCCCGGACACACCTGTCACCGTCCGTCTGGAACGCCTCGATCCCGAACATCAAAATAAGGTGGAAACGCTCACCGCACGCTTTGTCGTCGGCTGCGATGGCGCGCGCAGCGTCGTGCGCCGTTCCCTGGCGCGAGTGTTGCACGGCGACTCCGCCAATCAGGCGTGGGGTGTCATGGATGTACTGGCCGTTACCGACTTCCCCGATATCCGCCTCAAGGCAGCCATCCAGTCGGCTCACGACGGCAGCGCGCTTATTATCCCGCGCGAAGGCGGATACATGTTCCGCATCTATATCGAGCTCGATAGGCTCGCCGAGAACGAACGCGTCACGAATCTCAATATCACGCCCGAGCACCTTGTCGCCGCTGCTCGGCGAATCCTCCACCCCTACAGCCTTGACGTGAAGGAAATCGCCTGGTGGTCAGTCTACGAAATCGGCCAGCGCCTGTGCGAGCGGTTCGACGACCTTCCGGACGATGCGCCCGCCGGTGTCTACCCGCGCGTCTTCATCGCGGGTGACGCGTGCCACACACACAGCCCCAAGGCAGGCCAGGGGATGAACGTCTCCATGCAGGACAGCTTCAATCTCGGATGGAAACTTGCCGCCGTTCTGCGCGGTCTCGCCGCGCCCGAGCTCCTGCGCAGCTATTCCGACGAACGACACGCCGTCGCTCAGGAACTGATCGACTTCGATCGCAAGCTCGCGGCGATGTTCAGCGCGCCACCCAAGGACCCCACGAATCCCGACAGTGACGGCGTCGATCCCGCGGACTTGCAGCACTATCTCATGCGGCAGCTGCGCTTCACTGCGGGTACCGAAACGTGCTACCGCACCTCAATCATTTGTGGCGCTTCAACCTGGCAGCACTTGGCGGCTGGCCTGCTCATCGGGAAGCGATTTCATTCGGCTCCGGTCATCCGCCTTGCCGATGCGCGTCCTCTCCAGATTGGCCACGTCGCGAACGCTGACGGTCGGTGGCGGCTCTACGTCTTCGCGCCGGCTGAGGACCCGGGTACGCCCTCATCCCGCCTTCGCGCACTCTGTACCTTCCTCACCGATTCACCCCAATCTCCGATCCGCCGCTTCACGCCGCCGGCTGCCGATATTGATGCCGTGATAGACGTCCGCGCGATTTTCCAGCAGAACCATCGCGATCTCGATTTGGCATCAATGCCTTCTTTCCTTCTGCCCCGGAAAGGACGCTACGGGCTGCACGACTACGAAAAAATGTTCTGCTCCGACCGCAAGCCGGGCAAGGACATCTTCGACATTCGGGGCATCAACCGCGATCAGGGGTGTATCGTTATTGTCCGGCCCGACCAGTATGTCGCCCACATACTTCCGCTCGACGCCCACGATGCGCTCGCCGGCTTCTTCGACGGCTTCATGCTCTTGCCAAGCTAGTACTACAGTTGCACATTACACCGGCGCTTTCGATGAGCCTGCGCGGCGGTGGCTTGATGCCGTCGTCTCCAGCGTGACCAAGCGAGCACGTAGCGGGTTCTGGAGATGGGCGCGAGGAGCAAGCGCGCGATGAAGATAGCGGATCTCCGGCACGCTTGGCGGAGCGGTGGCAGGGATCATCACGCGGCGGTGGCGAATGGACTCCTTTCGTTCGGTTTACCGAAGGTGGATCGTCGCAACTGGGCAGAAAGCCGGGCAAGGAATCCGAGTGCGGCCATGCAGAGGGTCATATGACGGTACCACCCGTGCCAGGAGCGCGCTTCACAGTGATCGAGGCCCAATTCTTCCTTGGCACGCTGGAAGCATTCCTCGATGGTCCAGCGCAAACCGGCGGCGCCGGCCAACTCAGCCAATCCAGTGCCGCTCGGAGCGAAGGCGAAGTAATAGGCACGCTCTTGCGGATCGCGCCGATTACGCCGGATCAGCCCCCAGCGTTCGAAGTTGCCGTCCACCACCCAGGGCAGCGCGATGCGTGCCCAATCGTAGAGGCGCAACCCTTTCGAACCCTCGCCGGCAGCATGCACCGCCCACGCTTCGGGAGGTAAGTCATCCGCCATCTCTGAAGGATCGGTCTGCAGGTCCACCGTCACCATGCGCAGGGTATGGGTCGAGCGCACGGCGAGCACGTAGGGTTGGCCGCGCTCTTCCAGCATGCGCCGCAGCCGTGAGTCCGAGCCATACAGCGCATCGGCCAGCACCCAGGCGCAGGGGACACCGGCATCGAGAGCGGCAGCGATCAGCTCGCAGGCGATCCGCGGCTTTGTCGCGAACGCGACGGCTTCAGGAACCTGCACGCGACGGCGGCGCTCCTGATCGCCCGCCCAGGCATCGGGGAGATAGAGCCTGCGGTCGATCAACGCCTGGCCGAACCGGCTTGCATAAGCCAGAAAGACACCGGTCTGGCAGTTCTCGATCCTGCCAGCCGTTCCGGAATATTGCCGCGCCACGCCGACCGAGTGTTCGCCCTTCTTGAGAAATCCGGTCTCGTCCACAACCAACACGCCGGACGGATCATCGAGCGACGCAACAGCTTCCCTTCGCACGCGATCACGCAAAGCCTCGGCATCCCATGAGCTGCGACCAAGCAGCGATTGCATCCGATAGGGCCGGCTCAGCCCCGCCTGCTCCGCCATTTGCCAACCTGTCTTGCGCGAAATGCCGGACAGCAGGCCATCAATGAACGCTCCCGCCGACGCCGCTACGTCAGAGCGGCAGAAGACCGGCGCCAGACGATTCTTCAGCGCCGTCAGTTCTTCTTCCCACGCCAAGGCAGATCCCGACCAAACTGCAACCGGCATGTCTGTTCTCCCGACTTGCCGGACCAGCGAATCAACCATTCAACCGATTCGCAACTGTAGTACGAGCGCTACGCGGAGGTCGTCTCCTCCACCCACGATACGCCCTTCGTTTCATCCGTTCCAGTAAGTGTCCGTCCGTAAGCGGTGGCACGGGGCACGTCGTTTATGAATGTCAGCTGAGGCAAGTTTGTCGTCCTGTTGGCAAGAGCTGATGTTATGGACGTGGTTAACGACGGTTCGTCTGTGGAGCGACCGCGCCGGATTGAAATTCTGAGCGGTGCGGAGCGCCGACGCCGTTGGTCGGATGAGGCGAAGGCACGGATTGTCGCTGAGAGTGTGGTGCCTGGCGCGATGGTGTCGCAGGTTGCTCGCCGTCACGATGTCCTGCCGTCACAGATCTACGCTTGGCGGAAAGCCGCCCGCGAGGGCTCTCTTGTTCTCACGGGCGGCCCAGCCTTTGCCACGGTCGAGGCTGCCGGACCCTTGCCGCCCGAGACCAAGCCGAAGCATGCCGGTGCGGTGCCGATCATCGAGATCGAGGCGGGCCCGATTGCCGTTCGGGTCAACGATGGTGCTGATGCTGCACTGGTTGAGAGGATCATCCGGGCACTCAAGGCCGCCAGGTGATCTTTCCGACCGGTCCTGTTCGGGTGATGGTTGCGGTCCAACCCGTCGACTTCCGCAAAGGCATCGATGGCCTGGCTGCCATCGTCAAAGAGGAACTGGGCACCGATCCTTATTCGGGCGTTGTTTACGTCTTCAGGGCGCGCCGCGCGGACAGGATCAAGATGATCTTCTGGGACGGCACGGGCATAGTGTTGATCTCCAAGCGTCTGGAGGATGGCAAGTTCCGCTGGCCTCGGATTGAGGCAGGCGTGATGCGTCTGTCACCGGCACAATTGACCACGTTATTCGAAGGTCTCGATTGGACGCGCGTGCATGTGCGGCGTGTGCGTGCGCCGCAGGAAGTGCTGTGATCGCTCGATGCTCACACACGATATTGGTGATCACAAATCGGTCGGAATGTGATTCACTCGAGTCGCCATGGATGCCGCTCTGCCGCAAAATCTTGCTGAGGCTCATGCGCTGATCGAGCGCCTGACGGCAAGTCTGGCCGAGAAGGATGCAGCGCTATCGCATCGTGACGAAGAGATCGAGCGGCTCGAGCGCATCCTCGATAAATATATCCGCCGTCAGTATGGCAAGAGTTCAGAACAGCTGCCGCCAGAACAGATGGCGCTTGGGCTTGAGGATCTCGAGACGGGAATTGCCGCGGCAAAAGCCAAAGCGGAGAGCCAGGACGCGACGCGTGTCAGACGCCATGGCGTCAAGCGCGGTGATCTGCCGGATCATTTGCCGCGCGTCGAAATCGTCATCGAGCCCGAGAACCAGATCTGCCCCTGCTGCGGTGGAGCATTGCATGTCATCGGTGAGGACAAATCCGAGCGCCTTGACGTTATCCCTGCCCAGCATCGTGTCCTCGTGACCCGTCGGCCGAAATATGGCTGCCGTTCGTGTCGCGAGGGCGTTAGCCAGGCACCGGCGCCGCCGCATATCATCGAAGCTGGCCTACCCACCGAGGCGATGCTGGCCCATGTCCTGGTCAGCAAATATGCCGACCATCTGCCGTTGTATCGCCAGCACCAGATCCTGCAGCGCCAAGGCATCAGGATCGATCGCTCCTGTCTGGCCGATTGGGTGGGGCGCAGCGCCTTTGCCTTGAGGCCGATCGTCGCGCGCATGCTGGAGTTGCTGAAACGATCGACCAAGTTGTTCTGCGATGAAACGACGGTGCCCGTGCTCGATCCTGGGCGTGGCAAGACAAAGACCGGCTATCTGTGGGCAATCGCTCGCGACGATCGGCCATGGAACGGCCCTGATCCTCCCGGCGTCGTCTACGTTTATGCACCAGGCCGTGCTGGGGAATATGCGCGTCAGGCACTCCGCGGCTTCAAGGGCGTTCTCCAGGTGGACGGATACACCGGCTATAACGCCCTGACCGATGGCCGTCGGAAGGAAGATCCCTTGGACCTGGCTCTTTGCTGGGCACATTGGCGAAGAGACTTCTTTGACATCAACAAGGGCGGGTCTGCGCCGATCGCTGCCGAGGTCCTGAATCGGATTGCCGCGCTTTACCAGATCGAGACCGAGCTCCGTGGTCGGAGTGCCGAGGAACGTCGTGCCGCGCGTCAGGTCAGGACCGTGCCACTCATCGACGATCTGTTCCGTTGGCTGGAGCAGAAGCTGCCGCTCCTGCCCCAGAGCGGCAAAATGGCCGAAATCATCCGCTACGGCCTCAAGCGCCGTGACGGGCTGACGCGGTTCCTCGATGACGGCACTATCGAAATCGATAACAATACGGTCGAGCGAGCCATTCGCCCAATCACGCTGAACCGCAAGAATGCCCTGTTCGCGGGCCATGATGAGGGAGCAGACTGCCTGGGGTCTCATCGCTTCGCTCGTCGAAACCTGCAAGTTGAACGGTGTCGAGCCACAGCGTTATTTGACCGATACCCTCACCAAAATCGCCCAGCACTGGCCCATGTCAAAGCTCGACCAGCTGCTCCCCTGGGCAAACGTGGTCTGAAGCCACCGCTTACGTCCGTCCGGAGACTTCGTGAGTAATACCAGCCCGCTTAAACATTGACCGATGCCCATTGCCTTGCTCCGAGCGATCGGATGCGCTGGGGATGATCGGTCAGAAAGAGCCACGCCCGTCGGCACGCCTCGACGATGGCCTCGTAGCTTTCCCAGACCAAAGCAGTGAGTTTGTTTTGCCGCAGATACTCCCAAACCGTCTCCATTGGATTGAGTTCCGGCGAGTATGGCGGCAGCGGCAACAGAGTGATGTTGTCAGGCACGCGCAAGCGCCCGCCGGGCTGATGCCAGCCGGCGCTGTCACAGACCAAAATAGCGTGCGCACCAGGCGCCACCTGAGTGCTGATTTCGCTCAGGTGTTGGTTCATCGCCTCGATGTTGACGCCCGGCATGATGATGGCGGCACCGATGCCTCGGGCTGGGCAGATCGCGCCGAACAGATAGGCCGAGTCATGACGGTTGTCGCGCACCATCAGAGGGCGCGAGCCGACCGGCGCCCAAATGTAAGTATGTCCGCCTTTCTGCCCGACCCTGGCTTCGTCCTGAAACCAGATTTCGAGGTCCGCTGCGGATGCGCTTTCGGGTAGCGCTGCTGCTACCAGGCTGGCGAAGTTTTTTTAAACGCCGCCTCGGCTTTGACATCCTTCCTGGGATGATAGGGGCGCGGTTGCAGTCGGGTCAGCCCGAGCGTGTGCAGCCACTTGCCCATCGTGCTGACGTGAACCCGGGCGTTGTAACGCCGCGCCGCTTCCTCCTGCAGGTCCACGCAGCGCCAGCGCACCACACCGTGCAGTGCCGGATCGGGCCCCGCGATCACCAGCGCCCTGAATTCCGCTTTCTGCTCGGTCGTCAGCTTCGGCGGGCGGCCGGGGCTGATGCGTGATTGAAGGCCGCCAATCCCCTCGGCATTGTAGCGGTGAACCCAGTCACGCAACGTCTGGCGGTCCATGCCGCTCTGCCGGGCGGCCTCGCAACGGCTGGCGCCGTCCAGCACCAGAGCAATCGCCAGTAACCGGCGGACCTGGTCAGCGTCGGAGCATTTGCTCGCCGTTGCCCGAAGCTCCCGTGCACTGTGAGCGGTCCGGCTGACCGCTACCGCTCTGCCCATGCGCGCCTCCCGCGAATCGCCGCGGGAATCGAATCACATCTCGCGGGCAGTGGGAACCCGAAGTGAGTCAGAGGTTTCGCGGGTTGGTATAAGATGAGTTGGTTATCGAAGGAGGGTTGAACCGGCTCGATCGGGTGTGATTCGGTTGCGGCCTCGATTCGCGAGGAGCCGATGTGGACGACCGAGAATTGCCGTCGCTACGACCGTGACAAGCTGCGCTATCCAAGCGATCTGACCGAGGCGGAGTGGCAGCTGATCGCGCCGCTTATACCACCCGCCAAGCGTGGCGGTGGCAAGCGTACCGCCAACATGCGCGAAGTGGTCAACGGCGTAATGTATGTGCTGAGCACCGGCTGTCAGTGGCGCTACATCCCGAAAGACCTGCCACCGCGCAGCACGGTGAATGGCTATTTCTGCCTGTGGGGCTGGAACGGCACGCTGGAGAAGATGCATCACACGCTCTACGTGAAATGCCGCGAGCAGGCTGAGCGAGAGGCCACCCTCCGCTGGCTTTCCATCGGCTTCGCCGATGGAACCTTTGCCAGCTCCGCCCAACCGCCTGCATCATCGACAGCCGGAGCGTGAAGAATGCGGAAAAGGGGGGCCATGCATCGATCCGAATGGCTTCGATGCCGGCAAGCTGATCAAGGGCAAGAAGCGCCATCTCCTGGTCGATACGCTGGGTCTGGTACTGCACGCCATAGTGACTGCCGCTGACGTTCAGGACCGTGACGGCGGCGTTCTGGTGATGTCCACCTTGTTCGGGCAGTTCCCGTTCCTGCGCAAGCTGTTCGCCGACAGTGCCTACGCGGGGCCAGTCTTCCAGCTTGGTGCCACCACGGCCTTGCAGGGTCTGTCGGTCGAAATCATCAACCGGAGCGACCGTGTCAAAGGCTTCGTCGTTGAACCCAAACGCTGGATCGTCGAACGCACGATTGCCTGGCTCAACCGCTGTCGTCGCCTCACCAAGGATTGGGAGAACCGCAATCACAATGCCCTCGCCTTCCTTCGCCTCGCCTCCATCCGCCTCATGCTAAGAAAGCTCTGTAATCCCTCATGAAGTCTCCGGACGGACTCTAAGCGCCGCCAGCAATACCTCCCGCCGCGCCATCGCTTTCTCCCGGTTCGCTTCCTTTACCGGGCCATAACCTCGGATCAGATCCGGGAGTTCCGCGATACCCACCGCCGCATCCAGATTGGATGGGCTGAGCACCGCCAGCACCGCACGCAGATCGGACTGATATTGATCGATCAGCCCGCGTTCCCACTGGCGCTCCGCCTGGCGGCCGAACATGTCGAACGCGGTTCCGCGCAGATGCTTGCCATGCCGGAGCACCCGGAATAGTGGGCGCGCTACCCAGCTGGGGATCGCAACCTTGCGTCGCCGTCCCGTCGCCGGATCGATGCGTGAGATCAGCGGCGGAGCGACGTGGAATACCGGCCGCGCTCCGTATTCCGCGGCAGCATGCATACGCGCCACTTCGTATTCGTCCTTGATCGCCATGGCACGGAAGAGTCCTTCTGCCACCGCGCGCGTCAAACGTCCCGGTACACCGAACACTGTGCGCTCTCGTGCTGCGACTTCCGCGACGAAATCGCGATATCGCGCGGCATAGGCCGAGTCCTGATACGAAACCAGCCGCGCCGCGCGGTCTTCCACCAAATCCTCCAAACTGCCCGGCACCTGCTCGATCGCGCCGGACAAAATCTCATCCGCAATCTCGGGGCGCTCAGCCAGAATCCGCCCCCACAGGAACGCGCGCCGATTCAGCGCCACAGCCGCGCCGTTCAGCTTGATAGCGCGGAGGATGGCATCTTCGCCCACCGGCACGAGGCCACGCTGCCAGGCTAAACCCAGCAGTATCGTGTTCATCGCCTGGGCATTGCCGAACAATTTCTCGGCGATCCGAACACCGTGCAGATACGTGCTGCGCTCGGCATTCGTGACTTTCTCGATCGTGCCGTGGTGACGCACGGCATCGATCACCAGGCGCGGATCGTATTTGAACGCGGCGGTGGCTTGCAGATCGAGATTTCCCACCACCGCGCAGCGCTCGCCACAGCGTTCCAGAACGCCCGGTCCGGTACCCACCGCCAAATCGGCGGCGATCATCACCCGCGCCTCACCCAAGGGAATTCGCACCACGTCGAGTTCGCCCGGATGGCCGATCTGCACGTGCGCCACGACCGTGCCGTTCTTTTGCGCGAGCCCGGTGAAGTCCAGGATTGTGACGTCCCGGCCCTCCAGGTGGGCCGCCATGGCCAGAATCGCACCGGAGGTCACGATTCCCCCGCCGCCGATCCCAGCGAACAGCCCCCGCCATGGCGTCTCGACCGGTAGACGCGGCTCCGGCAAACCGGCCGCGAGCTCCGTCTCTCGTGCCGCCCAGCGCGGGTCAGCATCGGGCGCCCGCGGCGGCCCGGCCACCGTGACGAAGCTGGGGCAGAATCCCTTCAGGCACGACAAATCGACATTGCACGCGGTCGGGTTGATCCGCCGTTTGCGGCCGAGCGTTGTCTCCACCGGCTCGATGGCAATGCAGCCCGACTGGGTCGAGCAATCACCACAGTTTTCACACACCTCGGTATTGATGATGACGCTTTGCGTGGCTTCGGCCATCTTGCCACGTTTGCGTCGACGGCGCTTTTCGGTCGCGCACACCTGGTCGTAGATCAGCACCGAGACGCCGGAATATTCCCGCAAGTCCTTCTGCACGGCGTCCAATTCGCCACGCACATGACGCGTCGTGCCAGGTGGCAGCACGGACGGCGACGGCAGCCGGTCCGCCTCGTCGGCCACAATCGCGATCCGCCGCACGCCTTCCGCATGCACCTGCGCGGCGATTTCCAGCACGGTGAAACCACCTTCCGCCGGTTGCCCGCCGGTCATCGCCACGGCGTCGTTGAACAGAATCTTGTAGGTAATGCGCGCCTTGGCCGCGACCGCCTGGCGGATCGCCAGAATGCCGGAGTGCGTATACGTACCATCCCCGATATTGGCGAAGACATGCGGCACATCGGTGAAGGGCTGCAGGCCAACGAACGTCACGCCCTCGCCGCCCATATGCGTGAAGGTCCGCGTGGAATCGCTGTGATCGAGGGCCATGAAATGGCAGCCGATACCGGCGGTCGCGAAGCTGCCGTCCGGTAGCCGGGTGGAGGTGCCGTGCGGACATCCGGCGCAGAAGGCCGGAATACGCCCGAGCAGCCCGTCCGGACGCTCGGGGTGCGGCACGGCGGGCGGCACCGCCACATCCATCCCGCACGCGCCCAGGAACCGGGACAGTGCAACCGCCACGCTTTCCGGCGACAGCTCCATCAAGGGCGAGAGCAGCGGTGCTCCACTCACATCGGTCTTCCCCGCAACCGCGGGGCGGCAATCGGCCGGCATGTTATACAGCGCGTCCCGGATCTGAGCCTCCACGAAGCTGCGCTTCTCCTCGATGACCAGCAGCGCCCGCCGGCCGTGCGCGAAGGCGCGCAGCCCCTCGGTTTCCAGCGGCCAGCTCAGCCCGACTTTGTACAGCGCGATGCGCGGATCGCCCTCTAGCCCCATCCGGCGCAAAGCGTGCAGCGTATCGGTGAATGCCTTGCCGACCGCCACAAGCCCGATCGGCGCGTCGGCGCGGCCGAACACCAGCCGGTCGAGCCGGTTCGCCTGTGCCCAGGCCATGGCCGCGGGCAAACGCTCCGCCTCGACCCGACGCTCCAGTATGAAGCGGTCGGCCGGGAAGGAGAGGGCAGGGTCGTATCCCATCGGGTGGGGCAGGGGACGCCATTCCGGCCGGACGAAACCCCGCTCGGACGGCACCACCACTAGCCCCGATTGCTCCGCTGTCTCCGCCGTCACCTTGAGCACGGTCCACAAGCCGGAGAACCGCGACAGCGCAATCCCCGCAAGGCCGAAATCGATAATGTCCTGCACATTGGCCGGATTCATCACCGGCATCATCCAGCCGGTGAACAGCTGCTCCGTCTGGTGCGGGTAGGTAGAGGACTGCGCACCGTGATCGTCCCCAGCCACGGCGACCACACCGCCCATGGCGGAGGTGCCCAGCATGTTGGCGCAACGGAACGCGTCGCCGGAGCGGTCAACACCCGGCCCCTTCCCGTACCACAGGCCGAACACGCCCTCGACCTTCTTGCCGGGGAAGGCATCGATCTGCTGCGCGCCCCACAGCATGGTGGCCGCCAGATCCTCATTCAGGCCGGGTTGAAAGCGGACGTCGTGGGCAGTGAGCAGCGCCTGCCGTGCCCAGAGTTCCTTATCCAGCCCGCCCAACGGCGAGCCGCGATATCCCGACACCAGCCCTGCCGTGCGGTGCCCCGCTGCCCTGTCCAGCCGCGCCTGCTCCAGCAGCACCCGGACCATGGCCTGGACGCCGGAGATCAGCACCGGCGTGTCGAGGTCGACGAAACGGCTCTCCAGCGTGATCGCGCTTGGTGGCGCGAGGCCCACATCCATTGGCACGTCCCTCCGGTCCGGCGCAGCACGCGAACCCTGAACTGCAAGGTGGGATGCCGGGCGGGGCCTGCGCAATGGTCTTGACGCAAAAGCAACGGCTTGGCCGCCGAAGCCTCGCTAACCGCTAGGAATTGAAGTCGGGCCGCCCCGGGCGCAAAATAAAGTTTCGCGCCTCGCTGCCTGGGAGCAGGAGAGAGAATGACCACCGCCCGAATCAGCCAGCGGCAGATCGCCTTCCGGGCCGATTTCCGTGCCCGCATCGCCAACGCCTATTCGGGTTGGGGACACGTGGCCTTGATCGCCGGCATAGGCCTTGCCGCCATCTGGCTATGCGCCCGGCAGGTGCATCAGCCTGCCTGGTATGAGTGGCTGGTCATCCCCGCCGCCTTCTGCATCTCCAACGCCTTCGAGTGGTGGATCCACCGCTTCATCATGCATCGGCCGGTGAAGGGCTTCATGGGCATCTACAAGCGCCACACCCTGGCGCACCACCAGTTCTTCACCGACGTGGAACCGAGCTTTGATAACAGCCGCGACTTCCGCATCGTCTTCTTCCCGCCTTACGCTCTGGTGGCGTTCATCGGGCTTTCCATCCCGCCGGCCGCGATCTTATGGGCCATTGGCGCGCCTAATGCCGCTTGGCTGCTGATCATCACCAACGTCGCGCTGTACTTGAACTACGAGCTATTTCATTACTGCTGCCACGTGAAGGACGACCGGATCGTCCGCCACGTCCCGCTGGTCAACTCCATCCGCCGCCATCACATCGCGCACCACAACACGGCGATCATGATGGAGCGGAACTTCAATCTGACTTACCCGATTGCCGACTGGTTCTTCGCCACCTCCGATCTGAGTTGCGGCCTGATCAAGCACATCTTCAACGGATACGATCAGCGGTATGTCGTGCATGGGCTGAAGCGCGTCCGCAACACGGTGGATGACCCGAAGGTCGGCCATTTACGCCCGCAGCCAGCCGAGTAGCCAATGTCGGATCGCGCCCGCCTTAAGCGCGGCCGAGCCAGCCTGATCGGCGGTTTCGCGGTCGGGCTCTGCGTCTTCGCGCTGTGGGTCGGCGGCATGCACGAGCTCCACGAGACTGGCATGGGCGCTAGCCTGCTGGGCGTGCTGCTGGCTGTCACGGTTGCCGCCTGGGTTCGCTTCGCCGATCTCTGACGGCTTTTCCGCCCTTTGGCGCGGGCAATTTCTATTGCAAACGAAATTGCCGAACATCATGTTGGTGTGACAGCCGTCGGAAATCCGGACACAAACCGAAGAGGGGGGACGTTCATGCGTGGCAGCTGGCAATCGCTATCTTGCGCCATCTCGCTCCTTATACCGGAGGTGGCGCTGAAGGCCGCTCCCGTCGATCCGTTCGCTCTCAGCGACGCCGTGCTGATCGATTTCACCTTCACCTTGCCGGCGAACGTTAATGTCCAATATTTCGGCGGCGATCACGTCGTCTGCCAGACGTTGGGCGATGCTGATTGCGACTTCAAGGTTGATCAGGTGAACTTCGGCACGATGCCCAAGCCACCCGACTATCTATATTCGATTCGTCACGAATATGCAGTTGTAGTCGTCCGTGAAGAACCCTGATCGGGGTGCGTGACTGACGGACACGGTCAGGATCGAACCGCTCGCAGGAGCCGGTTCGCCCGAGAGAGCGAGCAAGAACCAACGCACAAGAATGGCCAGCCAGGCCAGCAGCGACCGAAAGTTGTACCCAACTGCGGCCAGCACCGCGTTGACCGCAACGCTTCTGTCCCGCGGTGAACACCCGCAGCCCAGGCGCGCTCGGTGCATTGTGACCGCGATAGCCTGCATCAGCGATCACCTGTGTCAGTGAGACGCCGATCTGCTGCGTGATCGCCGGAATGACGCTCGCCAGCGTGTGCCCGTCATACGGATTGCCTGGCAGTGCCGCGACATGAGCGACGAACTGCCCGCCTTTGGACCGGTTCAGCGTGGTCGCCACCGAGACCTTGACGCCAAATTCGTATGGCCGATGCGCCTTGCCCTTGCCGATACACGCCACTTCCGGTGCGTGCAGGCTGTCGATCTTCGGACCGCGCTGGCGCTGCTTTTGTGATCGCACCTGGCTGGCGAGTGAGAGCAGCCGGGCGAAGATCGCGCGCAGTTCGGCACTGGCCGGCGATCTTGCGCATGATATCGCGGATCACCCGGCCCAATTGGGTGCGCAGGGTCCGCAGCATTCGATTGGCGCGCTTGAACTGCTTGGCATGCGCATAGCGCTGATGGCGGATCAGCGCGATCTTGCCGAGCCTTGTGTAGGACTGGCGCAATCTGACGCCGTGCCTGTGTGCCAGCCGTACCAGCAGCTCGCGCGCGCGGTGCAGCAGCTTCGCATCGGTCGGGAAGGCGATCGCTTTTGGCTGCACCGTCGTATCGACGATAACGCGAGTGAAGTCTGCGGGCTTGGCGGCGCCCGTCCGGGTGGCGGTGTGCAGGCTCTCCTGCAACCGCGCCTTCAGCTTCTCTTCTCCCATGCGCTGGCGCCAACGGGTTAGCGAGGAGCGATCGAATGGCAGCCGGTGGCAGAAAACGCCTCACCGCACAGCCGCTGATAATACGGGTTCTGAAGCCAGCGTTCGCACAGCGCCTCATCGGAAAGGCTGTGCATATGCTTGATGATGGCGAGACCCGCCATCAGACGTGTCGGCAGCGGCGGTCGTCCGGGCGTATCGCTGTAGCTCGCGCCGAGCCGATCTTCGAGGAACCGCCAGTCGATGGTGGCGGCGAGCTTCGAGAGCGGATGGTGCAGGTCGACGATCCGATCGAGCCGTGAGCGCAGCAGATCGCGCTGACCGCTGTCACGCCGTTCCCTCGGACGCATCGGTGTTGCTCCGTGCCGGATTGGGCCGAGCGAATCACACCCCGCCGCGTCGGCGCAATTTGCAAGCAATCGCGGCGCAGAGCAGCGTTTTCTGGCGAATGCGGTTATTTGCGCGGGACGGAAAGACGTTGCCGCTCAAGGGGTTCCAGATAGTTCACGGACGACGAAATACTGCGTGCGCATTTGCCTGCGCCAGCCTCGGATGATGAGCGCCGAGAAATCGCCGATATGGGCCTGAGCTTGGTTTAACCAGATTAGAACACCCGCGCGTTCAACTTAGGACAGCACGGGCTAATACCAAATCCCTCTGATCACGACCGATGCGCCCAATCGCGCAATCCGAGCGACATGATGGCCCACGGCCGCGCCTCCAGCTTATTCCACGCCTCGCAGCAGTGATCGAGCAGCGCGTCGGTGTCGTCGAACACCCGATTGGAGAGCCAGTTATCGCGCATGAACTGCCAGACGTTCTCCTGCGCGTTGAGTTCGGGGCATTTCGGCGGCAGTGGAACAATTGTGATGTTGTCCGGCACCGACAGACTGGCGCGAGAGATGCCAGCCCGCCTGGTCGAGCAACAGCGCCGCGTGGCGGCCTGGAGCGATATCAGCCGAGATCGCCGCCAGATGCAGGTTCATCATCGCCGTGTTGCACCAGGGCAGGATCAAGCCGACAGCCTTGCCCTCGGCCGGGCAGATGGCACCGAAAATATAGGTCGAGGCGGTTCGCTGGTCTGATGGCGCCGAGGGGCGGGTGCCGCGCCGAGCCCAGCGACGGGTGATCTTGTTCTTCTGGCCGATCCTGGCTTCGTCGCCGAACCACACCTCTATATCGCTGCGATCGAGGCTCCGCTCGCGCGCGATCGCCTCCACTGTCGCAGGCCAGTTTTTTTGAACGTCTCGATGGCGCCCGCGGCTTGCGCGTGATGGCGCGGACGTGCCGACAGCTTGCGATATCCCATGGCTCGCAGCTCCCGGCTCAGCGTCTGTTTCGAGACGTTGGTCCCGTATTCGTCCCATAAGCATTGGCAGAGATCGATGATGCGCCAGCGGACGACGCGGTGTACCGCCGGGATCGGGCCGTTCTCGACCATCGCTGCCAGCGCGGCACGATGCCTCGCATCAAGTCTGGATGGCTGTCCTGGAGCCTTGCGGTCGATCAGCCCTCCAGGGCCGTTCGCATTGAACCGCAGTACCCAGTCGCGCACCACTTGCAGCCCCACGCCGCCTGCCTGCGCTGCCTCGGTCCGGCTGCCTCCGCCGTAGATCAGCGCCAGTGACAGCAGCCGCCGAACCTGGTCGGCATCCTTGCTGTCGCGGGCAATACGCCGCAGTTGTCCCGCATTGTAGTCTGATCTCAGTGGGATCGGGCTTCCCATGGCAAACCTCCTTCGGTCCGCCGAGGTTGAATCAGATCACACCCGCGTCGGGGAATCCCCCACGTGAGTCTTCGTGAGGGGGATTTGGTATAAATCAGGACAGCACCTGGAAAACCCCTCCGGTCCTCCCCACCGGGAGCATCCGTCGCGTCGCGGATTGGCGTGCCATGGAGCCTGGGAGGGCTTGCTTTTGCCCGGGACTGTAGCTACATTAATGTAGCTACAGTCCCGGGCGGGAGCATGCGTGAATTGGACTTGGACCGCTGAAAAGAATCAACTCAACAAGCAGAACCACGGCTTGAGCTTCGAAACCGCCAGGCTGGTGTTCGATGATCCCTTGGCACTTAGCAGGCTCGATCCTCACCCTGATGGGAATCGCTGGCAAACGATTGGCCTGGTCGGAACGGTAGTGCTGTTCGTCGTTCACACCCAGCCGGAGGCGGGTATAGGCGAGACCGAGACAGGGAGACTTATCAGCGCCCGCAAGGCAACGCCGCATGAAAGGAGAGCCTATGAAGAAGGACTGTTCTAAGACGTTGACTACGGCACAGACGGCCGAGCTTGAAGCTTTGGCGGCCTTGCCGGATGACCGGATCAACACGCGCGATGTGCCGGAGCAGCGGAATTGGAGCGGGGCGCTCCGAGGGGCCTTTTATCGTCCCGTCAAAAAGCAACTGACGCTGCGCCTGGATGCCGATGTCATCGAGTGGTTTAAGACGCACGCGCGCGATGGCGAAGGCTATCAGACGAGCATCAATAGCGCTCTTCGGGAGTATGTCGCTCAGCATGGGCATGATTGAAGGGTTGTGGCGATTTCATCTTGCCTGACCTAAGGCAAAACAAGCCGGGATTCTGCACGTAAACCGAATTATGACGCGCTGACCTCCGGGCTGTGCCCGCCCGCACACCCCCTCACGATCACTCCGGCGCCGCCTTAGGCACACCGCCCGGCCCCTGCGCCGATCCCTCCACCAACACCACCCGCCACCCCGGAGCAGCCCCCATCCTACCCGAGGCCTTATCGGCCGGATCCTCAATCAGCGCGGCACTGACCGGCGCCTGACCGCATCGGCGACACCGGAGCGCGACCAGCACGTCCGCCAGGGTGGCGCCCGCCGGAGGACCGTTCGCGGCCAGCATGCGGAGCGGAAGGTAAACCACTTGGCAGCACTGGACCTCCAACCAGTATCGCCGCAGCCGGCGAACGGAGCATGCCAGGACAACAGCGCGATCCCGGAGCGGAGGTGGTAGCCCGGGACCATCTGTCATGCCCTATGGCAGCGCAGATGACGAACAAGGCTGGACCAACAAAGTCCACCAAACCTACAACTTTAGCTTGCGTATCTTTGTATGATTTGCCATTGAGGTTGTGCTTCTTCCCCTTTGTTTCGACTTAACGCCCCGGGCTCCGCTCGGGGCGTTTTTTCGTTTCTGGTGGTCGCCTGCCGCCCCCCTTCGGCCGCCCGTGCCTTCCGGGCACTTTCTCTCCGCGAAAACACCAAGAGTGATGAACGCCCGCTCCTCTAACATTGAACGTCTATTATACTAACCTACATCCCCACCCATGACCGATATCGACCTCCTCCCCAGCGACCTTCCCTACCGCCTCCCCGCCGAGGCCTACGCCTACCTCGTCCGCGACCTCGCCCGAGCGCTCCCGCCACCGCCCGACCCCTCCGAGGAAACCAAGACCCTCCGAAAACAATCCCTCATCGCCCGGATCTCCGCCCTGCGTCCGAACGACGCGATCGAGGCCAGCCTCGCCGCCGACCACATCATCGCTACGGAGCAGTCCCGCGAATCCAACCGCTGGGTCCAGATCTACCGCGCCAACGGTGAGCACAGGCTCGCGAGCCAGGCCCAGGCTCACGGAGTCGCCCTGATGCGCGAGGCCAAGCGCGCCCTGCGCGAAATCCACCGCCTCCAGGCCGAGACCCGCGCCCGCCACGCCGATCCCGCCGCCACCGACACGGCCGAGCGCATCGAGCACATCGCCATGGTCATGACCGTCGAAGCGGTCGAGCGGATGCCGGAACCGGCCATGGCCGAACCCTATGTCCCCAAACGGGCCGCGCCGAAGGCCACTGTCACAAAAATCGATCCCAAATCCCACGGAACGAAAACTGAGACTCCGCCGAGACAGCCCGAGCGGCCCCGCGAAAGCGCCGCCCGCCGCGCCCTGCTCGACCAGGCAGCGTTCGCGCCCCGCGGTCCGGGCTGGGACCGACCCATGTTCTTCCCCGACAAGCCCGCCAAAGCGCGAAAACCCGAAGAAAGCCCTGCACGCGAGACAACCGCCTCGCCGGCCAAGCGGTAACCCCGGCCCGTGGGTGTGGTATCCGGCCGGGGCGGTCGCGATCCCGCTGCCACAACTTGCTGAATGTCCCACCGCACCGGCGCGGCGTGGATCCTCCTTTACTGCCGGACTGCCCCCGCTACGGCTTCCGGAAGAAAGCGTCCGCCGCCGATCGATGACTCTGCTTCCGACCGATCTCTGCCTCAGCGCGCTCGATTTCGCCGCGCAGGTCCGCGATATAGTCGTTCAGTTCCTGCACCCCCCAGGTGTCGAGAACCGGCCGTTCCAGGCGGGGACGTTTGCGGGGCAGGTCGTCTTCATCGATAAGAGGCATGCATCTTCCTGTGGCTTGACCCGCCGGGGAGCGGACGTCATATCCGCTATCCGCCCCCGATCATGGTCGGTTTCCGGTAGCGCCCGTTTCGGCCGCGATCAGGTGCGCCGCACAGGGCGGGCGCGGCCACAAGGAATGAAGCCATGGCACAGCCATTGATGCCCAAAGCCACCGCCGTGTGGCTGATCGACAAGACGGCGCTTACGTTCGAGCAGATCGCCGATTTCTGCAACATGCATCCGCTTGAGGTGCAAGCGATCGCCGATGGCGAGGTGGCGCAGGGGATCGTGGGCTACGACCCGGTTGCCAATGGCCAGTTGACGGCGGCGGAGATCAAGCGCTGCGAGGCGGATAAGTCAGCCCGGTTGCAGATCCTGCCCTCGAACCTGCCGGCGCCGAAACGGCTGCGCGGCTCGCGCTATACCCCCGTCTCCAAGCGCAACGACCGCCCCGACGCCATCGCCTTCCTGCTCCGGAATTTCCCCCAACTGGGCGAGATGCAGGTCGCCAAGCTCCTGGGCACGACCAAGGACACGATCCAAAAAGTTCGCGAGCGGTCACACTGGAACTCGGCCAATATCAAGCCGCGTGATCCGGTGATCCTTGGCCTGTGCAGCCAAGCCGACCTGAACGCCGCGGTTGCCGCCGCGAACGAGCGACTGGAGCGCGAAGGCCACGCCATACCGACGGTGATGCCGACCACCGCCGATCAGGCGATCTAAACTACTCGGTGAGTTCGGGTTGAGCGCGCAGGCGCTCGATCTCCTCCTTGACCCGGAGTTTCTCGAGCTTCAGGCGCATGAGTACGTCACTGTCTGGCCGCGGTCGCTGATCCTCATCGGCGATGCGCGTCTCCAGGCTGGCGTGGCGTTCCTTGAGAGCGTCGAGATGGGTCTGCAGGCTCAATTCGGATCTCCTTGCCGCTGTTGAACCGAGTGACCGCCCAGCTTAGCACCCGGCGCAGGCTAGAACAGAGTGAAGCTGACGTGCCGCCGGAAATTGATAAGACCCCGGATAGAGCGCGTCATAGGGCGGCAACGCCCGGTCGGGAGCGTCGTTCCCTATGGCTGAGACGGGCGCCGTGCTAGATTTCACCGATGCTGACCGACCGGGACACGCTGCTGCAGAAGCTGTACCAGCTCCGCAGTGAGCATCGGGATCTGGACACGGTAATTGCGCGCCTTGCGGATCATGGCCCGGTGGATCAAATCCATCTTCAGCGATTAAAGAAGCGGAAACTCATGCTGAAGGATGAGATCGCTTGGCTCGAGAGTCGGCTGATACCGGACGATATTGCCTGATCGTATGAGTCCTCTGGTCGGTATCATCATGGGTAGCCGCTCGGACTGGCCTGCCTTAGGTGAGGCGTCTGCGGTTCTCACGCGATTGAAGGTTCCCCATGAGAACCGGGTCGTCTCAGCCCATCGGACGCCGGATCGGTTGCGCGACTACGCAACTTCGGCGCGCGAGCGAGGCCTCCGCGTGATCATCGCCGGCGCCGGAGGAGCCGCCCATCTGCCGGGCATGTGCGCGTCCTGGACATCATTGCCGGTGCTCGGCGTTCCGGTCGAAAGCGCCACACTAAAAGGGATGGATAGCCTGCTCTCCATCGTGCAGATGCCCGCAGGCGTGCCGGTGGGCACGTTGGCGATCGGACGGTCCGGAGCCATCAATGCGGCATTGCTGGCTGCGTCCATCCTGTCGTTGTCGGATCAAGAACTGGCGGACCGACTTGATGCGTTCCGGCGGGACCAGACCGCCTCGGTGCCCGAGCAGCCGGACGACGCGCCGTGACCCCACTGCCGCCAAACGCGATAATCGGCCTTGTCGGAGGCGGTCAGCTTGGCCGGATGTCCGCCCTCGCGGCGGCCCGGCTGGGGTATCGCTGCCATATCCTGACCCGAGAGGACGACAGCCCGGCCAGTCAGGTATCGGCAGCGACAACGATCAGTGATTACAGCGATCCGGTCTCGCTTTCCCGCTTTGCCGAAGCGGTGGATGTGATCAGCTTCGAGTTCGAGAACGTCAGCGCCGAAGGGCTGGATCTGCTGGCGTCGATCAGGCCTGTGAGGCCGTCCCCGGCTGTGCTTCGGATCAGCCAGGACCGGATCGCCGAGAAGTCGTTCCTCAACAAGGCAGGGGTTCGGACGACGGACTGGGCGGCGGTGGAATCGGCCGACGAACTCCGAGAAGCGGCGGAGCGGCTTGGTTTTCCGGGCGTCGTGAAGACGACACGTTACGGGTACGACGGGAAAGGTCAGGCGCGGTTGCATGGGCGGGATCAGGTACAAGACGCATTCGATACGCTGTCCCCGAAACCGTTGATTTACGAACGCCTGGTGGATTTTGCGTGCGAGGTCAGCGTGATCGTCGCGCGTGGCGCCAACGAAGAAACGCGTTGTTTCGACGTCACCGAGAACCGGCACAGGAACGGCATACTCGATCTATCCCTTGCCCCTGCTCGGGTGAGTGCGGAGATTGCGGCGGAGGCATTGCGCATCGCTCGGCGCGTCGCCGAGGCGCTGGATCTGGTCGGCGTTCTGGCGGTCGAGATGTTTGTTGATCGGGATGGCCGGGTGCTTGCGAATGAAATCGCCCCGCGTCCGCATAATTCCGGGCATTGGACCATCGATGGATGTCCGGCCAGTCAGTTCGACCTGCATATTCGGGCCGTGGCGGGATTGCCGCTGGCCTCGGTGGAGCGGCACTCCGACGCGGTGATGAAGAACCTGGTCGGGCCGGACGGAATGGCCTTGTGGGCGGAGGCACTCCGGCAGCCCGACTTGATCCCGCATCTGTACGGCAAGGCAGAGGCGCGGCCCGGCCGGAAGATGGGCCATGTGACGCGGCTGTTTCCGAAGGGCGGATTGCCGGGAGAGTTCGGAGTGAAACAGGCGCTGGGCGCGCTCGCGACCCCTGGGTGATATCTGGCAGTAGAGCCCGATCTTATTCTTTGCCGCGCTGACGGGCGGGGCCATGGTTGCACAGATTGAGCGCGGTATTGATCATCGCGAGATGAGAGAAGGCCTGAGGAAAGTTGCCGACCTGGCGTTGCGAGACTGGATCGTATTCCTCTGAAAGCAAGCCGAGATCGTTGCGCAGGGCCAGCAAGCGTTTGAAGAGTGCATTGGCGTCGTCATAGCGGCCCTGAAGCACCAGATTGTCGGCAAGCCAGAAACTGCACGCGAGAAATACGCCCTCAGAGCCTTCCAGTCCGTCGGCTGTCTGCGTGGTTTGGTATCGGCGCACAAGACCGTCTTCCATCAGTTCGCGCTGTATGGCCTCGACGGTGGACAGTACGCGTGGGTCAGTCGCAGGGAGGAATCCGACGAGGGGGATCATCAGAGCGCTGGCGTCAAGAACAGTGCTACCAAAGCTCTGAACGAAGCTTTTCTTCTGGCTGTCATATCCTTGGCGGCAGATCGTTTCATGGATCTGATCACGCAGGACTCGCCAGCGATTGAGTTCATCGTGGAACCCACGCTCCTCGGCGACTTTGACGCCGCGGTCCAAGGCGACCCAGGCCATGACCTTGGAAAAGGTGAACTGCTGGGCGCCGCCACGCACTTCCCAGATACTTTCGTCCGGCTGATCCCAGATGGTGGTGAGGTATTCGACGATCTCCCGTTGAAGCTCCCATGTCTCCCGATAGGGGGACAAGCCGCCGCGGGTCGATTTATAGAGCGCGTCGACGACTTCGCCGAAAATGTCGATTTGCAGCTGGCCGTGGGCCGCGTTGCCAATTCGGACAGGTTTGGCTCCTTGGTACCCATTGAGCCAGGGCACGATCCACTCCGACAGGTGACGTTCGCCCGCCAGCCCATAAAGGGTCTGAACCTGGGACGGACTGCCGGCGATGCTGCGACGGAGCCATTCGCTCCAGTTTCGCGCTTCTTCACGATAGCCGGCGTGAATCAGGGCGAGAAGGGTCAGGGTCGCGTCGCGGAGCCAGCAATAGCGATAATCCCAGTTGCGGGCGCCGCCCAGTTGCTCCGGCAACGATGTGGTCGGGGCCGCGACGATACCCCCAGTGGGAGCATAAGTGAGTGCCTTGAGTGTTATCAGGGAGCGCAGAACAGGCTCTCGCCATTCACCGCTATAGGTGCAGCGGCTGGACCAGTCGGTCCAATACGCCTCGGTGCTGTGCAGGGCTTCATCCGGATCGGGGCTGGTAGGAGCGGGAAGATGGGAGGGGCCATAGGAGAGAAGGAACAATTCCTCCTGGTCGGCCGAGACAGTGAATTCGGCGGTGTGCAGAAAGTCGGGTTGCGGCTCGAGCGGAATGGTTGTGCGCAACAGGACAAGGGCCGGGCCCGCAATGGCGCGAATACCGAAGCCCGTTCGAAGACGCGTGACCCACGGGACGATCGAGCCGTATTCAAAGCGAAGCGCGAATTCGAGTTTCACCGCGATGCGGCCTCGCAACCCCTGGACGATGCGGATGATGGATGTGTCTGTGGCTCCGACGGGCATGAAGTCGATGAGAAGGGCAGCACCTTCATCGGTTTCAAAAGTGGTTTCCAGGATGAGGGTGCCGGGCCGGTACCGACGGGTGATGCGAGCTGACTCGTCCTGGGACGTGATCAGCCAACGACCGGCGCGTGGGGTATCCACCAGGGCGGCGAAGCACGCGGGACTGTCGAAGCGGGGCCAGCAGAGCCAATCAATCGAGCCGTCGCGGCTGACCAGCGCGGCCGTCTGGCAATCGCCGATGAGGCCGTATTCCTCGATTCTCGGGGCGGCGGAGGAGATCGCCGGGGCCGGGTCAGACACTCAGCTTGCCCGGCCGTAGGCGCGGCCGCCTGCATTGTCCGGGCACCAACAAGTGCCCCCGGGAGCGATCTGGACCTGCATAGGGCAGACATAACGCCCGGCGTAACAGGTCGTTGCATTGCCGGCACTGGGGTACGGCTGAGGCGGTGTGCTCCAAGGTTGCGGCGCGTAGAGCACGGGCGGCGGATAGTAGACAGGAGGCGGCGGGTAATAGGCCGGAGGTGGATAATAGACGGGGGGCGGGTAATAGAAGGGTGCGCCGAAGCCAAAGAACACGGCGGCCCTGGCCGGACTGAATACCGGGGCCAGGCATACGGCACCGAAGAGGAGCGGGCTGAGACAGGCGCTAAGAGCGGGAAGACGGACCATTGGCGGCTCGGTCTATTTCTGGTGTCTGAGATGGACGTTGCAGGAGGGCTTCAGTTTCCGACGACCTTGGCTTTCTGGGGCGCTTCCTGGCCCGCTGTCCAGACCGCCCGGAATGCGGCTTGACTTTCCGATGCGCCGTCGTGATATCGAGCCTGTGGCGCTGGCTGCATGTGCAGCTGAGAGGTGCGGTTTGTATCCACACCTGAACTTGGAGCCGCCACGACAATCGATCGGGTTGACGCCATTTTGCAGGATGTGATGACCGCTCCGGCGGAGACGGACCACAGGGACGCCGACGCGCCTGTGGAATCCGAGAGTAAGACATTTGCTGACCTCGGATTATCCGAGCCTGTTCTGAAGGCGATCGCCGAGAAAGGCTATCGGGAGCCCACACCGATCCAGGCTCAGGCCATTCCCTTCGTGCTGATGGGCCGCGACATCCTGGGAGCGGCCCAGACGGGGACGGGGAAGACGGCCGGTTTCACGCTGCCGATGCTCGAGATCCTGTCCGGGTCGCGGGCCCGCGCCCGTATGCCGCGAAGCCTCATCCTGGAGCCAACCCGAGAACTTGCTCTGCAGGTGGCTGAAAACTTTGTTCAGTATGGCAAGCACCTGCGCCTGACCCATGCACTGATTATTGGCGGTGAGAGCGTTACCGATCAGCGAGATGCGCTGATGCGCGGCGCGGATGTGCTGATCGCCACGCCCGGCCGCCTGATTGATTTGTTCGAGCGCGGGAGCGTGTTGCTGACAGACGTCAAAGTGCTGGTGATCGACGAAGCGGACCGGATGCTGGACATGGGTTTCATTCCCGATGTCGAGCGCATCGTCGGGCTTTTGCCGCGGAACCGGCAAACGCTGCTCTTCTCGGCGACGATGCTGCCGGAAATCAGGCGGCTCGCGGACGCCTTTCTGAACAATCCCAAGGAAATATCCGTTTCGCGGCCAGCCTCTGTGGCGACGACGATCACAGAGGGAATCGCTCTTGTGGCGGAACATGACAAACGGGAGGCTCTGCGCCACCTGATCCGGACACAGGACGTGCAGAATGCGCTTATCTTCTGCAACCGGAAACGCGACGTGGATATTTTGTACCGGTCGCTGACGAAGCATAAACTCGACGCAGGTGCGCTGCATGGGGATATGACGCAGAGCATGCGGTTTGCGACCCTGGAGCGCTTCAAGGCAGGCGAGCTTCGGCTCTTGGTGTGCAGCGATGTGGCGGCTCGCGGGCTCGATATCGGCGGATTGTCGCACGTGTTCAATTTCGATGTGCCGCATCATGCGGAGGATTACGTGCATCGGATCGGCCGCACGGGTCGTGCCGGCTTGGAGGGACACGCTTTCACCATTGCCGGTCCTGAAGACAGAGCAGCGGTCGAAGCCATCGAAAAGCTGACGGGGCATGCGATCCCGCGGATCGCGATTGAAGGACTTGATCCCGTGGCATGGGCAGACGCGGATGGGCGCCGCCGACGTGGGCGCGGCACGCGCCGGGTTGAAGCGGCGCCCGCGCGGGCACCGTCCCGCCCGCGCCCCAAAGATGCCAAAGATGCCATGGATAAGGACAAAGATAGGGGTAAGGAAAAGCGGCATCGGGAGCGGGAAGCCGAGCCGAAGCAGCCCCGTCGCCAGCAAGTGGAGCGGAGTGAAGTGCGCGAGCCGTCCTCTGCGGTAGTGGGCTTCGGCGCTGAAGCGCCCGCGTTCATGACGGTGCGGCGGCCGAACGCGGAGAGCCTGGGAGGCTAAGCATGTCGGGGAGGTTCGCGGCGTTCGACTGGGCCGATCCCCTGCGGCTGGACGATCAGTTGAGTGAGGACGAGCGCGCGATCCGCGACGCGGCCCGGAGCTACTGCCAGGAACGACTGTTCCCTCGCGTGCTGGAGGCAAACAGGCACGAGCGCTTCGATCGGGCGATCATGACCGAGATGGGCGAGATGGGATTCCTGGGCGCTACCCTGGAAGGGTACGGCTGCGCCGGGGTGAACTACGTGTCCTATGGGCTGATCGCGCGGGAAGTGGAGCGGGTGGATTCAGGCTACCGCTCGACGTTTTCGGTGCAGTCGTCGCTGGTGATGTACCCGATTTACGCGTTTGGATCCGACGCTCAGAAAGAGCGTTTCCTTCCGGGACTGCGTTCGGGCGAACTGATCGGGTGTTTCGGACTGACCGAACCGGATGCGGGATCCGATCCGGCTTCGATGCGGTCTCGAGCGAAGGCGGTCGATGGCGGGTTCGTGCTGAACGGCTCGAAAACCTGGATCACCAATTCTCCCATCGCCGACGTTTTCGTGGTGTGGGCGAAGGACGATGCCGGCGATATACGCGGCTTCATCCTGGAAAAGGGCATGGAGGGGCTGAGCGCACCCAAGATCGAGGGCAAGTTCAGCCTGCGTGCGTCCATAACGGGCATGATCATGATGCAGGACGTGTTCGTGCCGGCAGATCACCAGCTTCCCGGCGTCAAGGGACTAAGGGGCCCGTTTTCCTGCCTGAACAACGCACGTTACGGAATCGCCTGGGGCGCGCTGGGAGCGGCTGAGTTCTGCTGGAACGCGGCGCGCGACTATACGATGCAGCGCATGATGTTCGGCCGACCGCTGGCAGCGACGCAGTTGATCCAGAAGAAGCTCGCGGACATGCAGACGGAGATTGCGCTGGGATTGCAATCCGTGCTGCGCCTTGGGCGGCTTATCGATGAACACAACGCATCGCCGGAGATGATTTCGCTGTGCAAGCGGAACTCGTGCGGCAAGGCGCTAACGATCGCGCGCGAGGCGCGGGATATGCACGGCGGCAACGGGATCGCCGACGAGTACCATGTGATTCGTCACGTGATGAATCTTGAGGCGGTTAATACGTACGAGGGCACGCACGACGTGCATGCGCTGATTCTTGGGCGGGCGCAGACAGGCCTCAACGCATTCGGTTCCTGATCCCGCCGTCGTTCGCATCGAGCGTATAGGCGCTGACGGTGACGGACTAGGGCGGCTGCCGGATGGCGCGACGGTGTACGTGCCATACGTTCTTCCGGGCGAAATGGCTGGCGTCGCGCCGCGGCAAAAGCGCGGAAATGGCCGGGCGTGCGCTGACAACCGGCTGATCGAGGAAAGCGCCGAACGGGTTGAGCCGCCGTGCGCGCTGTTCGGCCGATGTGGCGGCTGCGCGCTGCAGCACTGGTCGAGCGGTCCGTATCTGCGTTGGAAGGAAGGACTGCTCCGCTCGGCACTGGAGCAGGCGGGCTTTGCGGATCCCGAGGTGCGTCCGATCCTGGCAGTTGAGCCGGGTACGCGCCGACGAGCCGATCTGGGTGTCCGGCGACACGGCACTGACGTAATTGTGGGCCTGCATCGGCGCGCGTCGGGGTTGGTGGACTTGCGCGACGCGGTTTGCGAGGTGATGAGGCCTGAACTCGCCGCGCTGATCGATCCTGTTCGCACGATGCTGCGGACGTTGAGCGCGCTCCGGCGCGATGGTTCGGTCCTGATCACCTGGCTCGACGACGGCGCGGATTTTGTGTTGCGAACTGATGGCACGCTCAGCCTTGCTGACCGTGTTCGGCTCGCGAGCTTTGCCCGCGAAGCCGGACTTTTGCGGCTTTGTTGGGCGAAGGGAGGCGAGGCTGCGGAGCAGGTCTGCCGGTTGGGGGAACCGGTGGTGCGTTTCGGAGGAGCGAGTGTGGTGCCTCCGCCCGGCGGCTTTTTACAGGCTTCGGCGGAGGGGGAGGCGCTGATCGTCGAGCCCGTCCTGGCAGGGCTGCCGAAGCAGATGCGTGCGGATGCAGCGATTGCCGAGTTCTATGCCGGATGCGGCACGCTGACCTTTTCGCTGGCGCATGCCGCACGCGTGCAGGCCTGGGAAGGGAATGCCGAGGCGGTGGCGGCCCTTCGTGAGGGCGTGCGGCGGTCAGGGCTTTCGGGTCGGATCGAATCTGCTCAGCGGGATCTTGCGCGGCAGCCGATCGACCCGGCCACGCTCCGGCGTTTTTCTGCCGTTGTGCTCGATCCGCCTTTCGCGGGCGCTATGTCGCAGGTGGGAGCGATCGCGCAGGCCAGGGTTAAGCGAGTTATCTATGTGAGTTGCAACCCGGCTGCCCTGAAGCGCGATGCCCGGGTGTTGCGTGATGCCGGATATCAGGTGGTGACGGCGACACCGATCGATCAGTTCGTTTGGTCGGCGCGGCTTGAGGCAGTTGTGGTCTTCGAACATGACGATCGGGCAACACGGCAATGCGGCCGGCCGATTGCTCCCGAAGGGGCTGTTGGGTAGGGTCCGGCCCGAATCCCCACTCCAGGCTCAGTCATGAAAATAACCGCGGAACGTCTCGACCGTATCAGTCCTAGCTTGACCATCGCGATGACCACGAAAGCGCGTGAGTTGCAGGCGGCCGGTCGGAATATCATCAGCCTTTCGGCAGGTGAGCCGGATTTCGATACCCCGCGCAACGTAAAGGATGCGGCGATCCGCGCGATCGAAGCGGGCGAGACGAAATATACAGATGTAGCGGGCACGCCGGCGCTGCGGAAGGCGGTGGCGGCCAAGTTTAAGCGCGACAGCGGCATCGAGTACAAGCCAGAGGAGATCATCATCTCCACGGGCGGCAAGCAGGTCATCTTCAACGCCATGCTTGCGACGGTCGATCCGGGGGACGAGGTGATCATCCCCAGCCCGTGCTGGGTGAGTTATCCGGATATCGTTTCCCTTGCAGATGGCAAGCCTGTGCTGGTGCCGTGCGGGCAGAATAACGGGTTCAAGCTGCGCGCGGAGGATCTGGAAGCGGCGATCACGCCGCGCACCAAGTGGTTTATGTTGAACAATCCGTGCAACCCCACGGGCGCGGCATATAGCGAGGAGGAGTTGAAGCCGATCTGCGAGGTGCTGATGCGGCACCCCAATGTGTGGATCTTTACCGACGATATTTACGAGAAGCTGGCCTATGACGGGTTCAAGCCTGCGACCATCCTGGAAGTCGAGCCGCGACTGCGCGACCGCACCGTGACGATGAACGGATGTTCGAAGGCGTATGCGATGACCGGTTGGCGAATCGGATTTGCCGGAGCTCCTGTGGCGTTGATCAAGGCCATGGACAAGCTGCAGAGCCAGTCCACATCCAATCCGTCTTCGATCAGCCAGGCTGCGGCCGTCGAGGCGCTGACGGGTCAGCAAGAATCGATCGAAGAGATGCGGAAGGTCTATGAGCAGCGCCGTGACTTGGTCGTGGAGATGCTGAACGCGGCTCCTGGAATTACGTGCCACCGGCCGGAGGGAGCGTTCTATGTCTTCCCCGCGGTGCATGGATGCATCGGCAAGACTTCGAAGGGTGGGCGGCGCATCACGGATGATGAGACGTTCGTGACGGCGCTGCTGGAAGAGGAAAACGTCGCCGCAGTTCACGGGGCTGCTTTCTGTTATCCGGGGCACTTCCGGATCAGCTACGCGACGGACACGGAGAGTTTGAGGGAGGCGTGCACGCGCATCCAGCGGTTCTGTCAGGGGCTTCGCTGATGCCTGCGCTCGCGACCCGTGTGCAAAGGGTGCGGGTCTCGGCAAGTGTTTCCATGACGGTGCGGGCTCGTGCCCTGCGGGCCGAGGGAGTCGATGTCATCGCGCTGACGATCGGCGAGCCTGATTTTGCATCGCCTCGGCATGCAATCGAAGCGGCGTATCAAGCGGCGCTGCGGGGGGAGACGAAGTATCCGCCGCAGGATGGTACGAAGGTGCTGAAGGAGGCTGTGCAGCGGAAGTTCAAGCGGGATTCCGGACTGGATTTCGCGTTGGACGAAATCGCTGTGACGAATGGCGGCAAGCAGAGCCTTTTCAACGCGTTGGCGGCGACGGTGGACGCCGGCGACGAGGTGGTGATCCCGGTGCCGTCATGGAACGCCTATCCGCTGATGACACAGTTCCTGGAGGGCAAGCCGGTCTTCGTGGCGTGTCCGCAGAACAACGGCTTCAAGCCTCGGCCCGAGGATATCGAAGCGGCGATCACACCACGCTCGAAGATGCTTGTGCTGAACAATCCAAACAACCCGACGGGGGCGTGCTGTACGGCAGAGGAGTTAGAGGGCATCGCGACGGTGCTGCGGCGTCATCCTCAGATGTGGGTGATTTCGGACGATATGTACGAGCACCTGATGTACGACGGGCGTCAGCACGCGACATTGGCGGCGGTGGCGCCGGATTTGCGCGATCGCGTCATCACGATCAGCGGCGTATCCAAGACCTATGCGATGACGGGTTGGCGGGTCGGATTTGCCGCCGGCCCGAGGGACGTAATCCGCGGCATGGTGAATGTGCAGGGACAGATTACGTCGGGTATTTCAACTGTCGGGCAAGCTGCTGCTGCTGCTGCGTTAGATGGACCGCAGGAAAGCGTGGGTGAGATGGTGGCAGCTTATCAGCGCCGGCGTGACATGGCAGTCGAGATGATCAATGGGGTTCCTGGCCTGGGATGCCACAAGCCCGAGGGTGCGTTCTATCTGTTCGTGAACGCCGCGGGGCTGCTGGGGCGGACAACTCCGGCTGGGCGCAAACTGTCCTCGGATGAGGATGTCGCCACGGCCCTGCTGGAGGAGGCGCATGTCGGCGTGGTGCAGGGGACGTCATATGGGCTGAGCCCCTATTTCCGGGTGAGCACAGCGACCAGTGACGCGTTGCTTGAAGAGGGTTGCAAGCGCGTTTCTCGTTTTTGCCGAAGCCTCACCTGAACGTTGCGACGACCACGAGGGTAGGGGCCTATGCCCAATGCCCCGTCAGCCAATGCCACGTGCCGTCAGGTGCCTGCTGCCACTGGCCTGGGATCCACGTCGTCTGACCGGGTGGAGGCGGGACGTAGCGCCCGTTAATCCAACTCCATGGACTCGCGGGGGCACCCGTATAGGCCCAATGCCCCGGCTGCCAAACCACGGGCCCTGAACCAGGAGGAGGCGGCGGGACCAGTTCCGATTCCGGCGGCGGGGGCGGAGTTGGCGCGACAATGGGGACAGCCGCGGTAAGGGTTGGTGGAGGAGGTGAGGTGATAACGACTGATGAAGGCGTGGCAGGCGGAGCCTCGGTCACGCAGGCGGAGAGTCCGAGGACAGTCGCACCAGCCGCTGCCGCATAAACCAGGCGCATGGCTGTTCGGGCCACCTCAACCGGCCCAGTGACCGTCCACCCACACGTAACCGGTGCTCTGCGTCTCCCAATGTCCGGGAACCCAGGTCGCCTGCGGCGCAGGACGAGAGATATACTGACCGGGGATCCAATCCCATGACGCTCCCGTCCAGCCCCAGTGTCCTGGGACCCATGCGTCAATGGCAGCGGGAGGCGGAGGAATCGTTTCGACGCGCGGCGGGGGTGGTGCAGTCGGGGCTATGATCACTGTCGAGGTTTGGGCACCGGCGACGCCACTTGCGACAATGAGGCCAGTAAGGGCGGCGGGAATCAGCGCATAACGGGACATAAAGTCACTCCTTCCCTACGATACGATGTATTCGCTGCTTGCGGGCGAGGTGCCAGCAACAGCTTGCGCCCGAAAGAGGCTGGGCGCTAAGTAGGAAACAGGTTGGAGTGCCGGAAGGTTCCCGCCGGAGAAGCAGATTGACGATCGGGTGAACTCAGCGCCGATAAGGCGCGACCAATAGGTTTCGGACGGGAACCTTTATGAGGTTCTGGGAGATTTTCAGGATTACGTGAGCGTCGGGCCAGTGATCCAGTAGCAGCTCCCGGCAGGCGCCGCATGGGGAGACAACCGAGAGTTCGCGATCAGTTTCTTCTGGTTTGGGATGGCGAACGGCCACGATGGTTTCAATTGTGCCATCTCCTTCCAGAAGCGCGCGTCCGAGTGCAATGGGTTCGGCGCACACTGACATCCGACCGACAGTTGCACCGAGGTGGATTCCGGTCCATATGCGACCATCGTGACTGCGCACGGCCGCGGCGACCATATGCCAGAACGGCCTGTAGTGACGGGAGAGAACGCTATGGGCCGCCTGGATCAATGTGTGATCGTCCGCGGTCAGTGCGAGGAAGTCAGCGCTATTCAGCCGCCTCGGCCTCCTCACCTTCCTCCAGGGTCGCTAGCATCGTGTTCGCTACAACCCCGGCCTGGTCCCGGACTTTGAGTTCAATGGCGTCCGCCACCTCTTTGTGATCCCGCAGGAACTGCTTTGCGTTTTCTCGTCCCTGGCCGATCCGCTGACTGTCGTGGCTGAACCATGCGCCGGATTTTTCAACGATGCCGGCCTTAACCCCGAGATCGACCAGTTCACCCACCTTGCTGATCCCTTCGCCATACATGATGTCGAATTCCACCTGGCGAAACGGCGGCGCCAGCTTGTTTTTCACAACCTTGACGCGGGTCTGGTTGCCAACGACTTCATCCCGCTCCTTAATCTGACCGATGCGGCGGATTTCCAGCCGAATCGAGGCGTAGAACTTGAGCGCGTTGCCGCCGGTGGTGGTTTCCGGATTGCCGAACATAACGCCAATTTTCAGCCGGATCTGATTGAGGAAGATCAGCATCGTATTAGAGCGGGAGACGCTGCCCGTGAGCTTGCGGAGCGCTTGGCTCATGAGCCGGGCGTGGAGGCCGACGTGGCTGTCCCCCATTTCCCCTTCAAGTTCGGCGCGTGGAACGAGGGCCGCAACGGAATCGACCACGAGGACATCGACCGCACCGGACCGCACAAGAGTATCGGCGATTTCCAATGCCTGCTCACCGGCGTCGGGCTGGCTGATGAGCAGGTTGTCGATATCGACACCGAGTTTGCGGGCGTAGGTGGGATCAAGCGCGTGTTCGGCATCGATGAAGGCGCAGGTGCCGCCTCGCTTCTGTGCTTCGGCTATCGCATGGAGGGCAAGGGTGGTTTTCCCGGAGCTTTCCGGCCCATAGATTTCCACGATACGGCCACGGGGGAGGCCGCCGATGCCGAGCGCCAGATCAAGTCCCAGGGAACCCGACGGGATAACCTCAATCTGCTGGTCCCCACCGCGCGCACCCATGCGCATAATGGAACCTTTGCCGAAAGCGCGCTCGATTTGAGCGAGGGCGGAATCTAGGGCCTTGTTTTTTTCCATAGGGCAGGTTCCTGGTTTTCAGGGCTGATGATACAACTAACGGATGGAATTCAAAAACATATTCCACCATAGGTTGCACATTGTCGGTCGCGCTGGGATGCGAACATAAGGCGAACAATGTCGTAAGGCAAGGTTAGGATTCCGTTTCCTAATGTTCACGTAGGCTAAGCGAGTCGCGACGAGTCCGCCAAGCGGTTTCGGTGTGTGGCTCGATCCCGCAGGCGCCACACATACGCGATAATCTCCGCGACCGCCTTGTAGTGCTGGGCCGGAATTTCGGTATCGATTTCCACCAAATAGAGCGCCCGCGCCAAAGGCGGGTTAGGCACGATGGGAATGGTGTTCTGGTGTGCCAGTTCCCTGATCCGCGCGGCCAGGGAGTCCACACCCTTGGCTACGACGCGAGGTGCTCCTGCGCTGCCGCTCTGATAAGCAAGAGCAACCGCGTATTCGGTGGGATTGGTGACAACCACGGTTGCTTTGGACATCGCAGCCTGTATTCGTTCTTTTGCGCGTTGCTGACGCAAGCGCCGCAGGCGTGATTTTACGAGCGGATCACCCTCGGTTTCTTTGATTTCATCCTTCATTTCCTGGACCGTCATGCGCAGCGAACGCATGAGGCTGAACCGGGACCACACCGTATCAAGAACCGCCACGACCACTTGAACCCCAAGCACGCTGAAAATGATGCGAAGCGCGATGCTACGCAGAGGAATCAGAATGAGGTGTGGATCGCTCCAGAAGAGCGTGGGAATGGATTTTAACGAGGCCATGATGGCTTGCCAGAGAATGAGGGTAACCGCGAGCAGCTTGCACAGTGCCTTGGCGGATTCCATGAGGTTATTAAGTGCGAACAGCCGCCTGAAGCCCGTGATGGGGTCGATACGTGCAAGGCTGGGCCTTATCGGAGTGAAACTGACAGAGAAGCCCGTTTGGGCAGCGCCGGCGAGAACGGCTGCCAGCGAAGGAATTAGGAGCAACGGCAGCGTGTTCAGGACAATTCGGGGCAGAAGCAGGTGCATCGCCCGGCTTGGCGGTGTCACAAGGTGTTGAAGCAGGAGTGCCAAGTCGGCCGAGAGACGGGAGAGCAGGAAAGGGGCAATGAAGAACAAAGTTGCCATTCCTGCTGCCAAACTGGCCAAGATGCCGACTTCGGGTGAAACGGCGACCTGTCCTGCTTCTTTCGCGCGTTGTACCCGGCGCTGGGTGGGAGCTTCTGTTTTGTTCTGATCACTCCCCTCCGCCATGGCTCAGCGGATGCCAGGAAGCTCGGCGAACAGCGTAGTGGTAACGTGCTGCCAGACCGACAGTAGGGTTGTTACCAGAAGCGCGAGCAGGATAGTCCCACCGAGGATCTGAGAAGGCGCCGCCAGAAAATAGATCTGCAATCGCGAGGAGAGCCGAGCGGCGAGACCTACCGCGACAAACCAGACCATGCTGAGTACCGACGAAAGGTGCCGCGAGCTGTAGGGACAGGGCAAACGCTCTCGTTGCGGTCGTGATAGCCAGCTCGGTGCCGAGGCGAACGGGCAAGAATTGGCCCGGCGGTATTGTCTGATAGCTGTTGACCAGAGCGCTCAAGGGCAAGGCGTAGAGGCCCGAAGAGAGAAGGACGACGGGTATGGCGAGCGTGAACAGCCGGCTCAGAGCTGTATTGGCTGGCACCCCGGCTTCGTTCTGCAGGACGTTGGAGACTCCGATCATATGAGCAATGATCTGTCCGGCCATGGGCAGGGCAAGAACAATGACTCGGGCAAGCCATCCGAGCCAGATCCCGGTCAGCATCTCGGCCGCGAGAGCCCGTGCAAAATGGGAGAGATCAACGATGCCCGGGGGGACTAGCGGGGCCACAATAGGGGCGAGCAGGACGGTCATGGTCACTGCGATGCCAGCGCGAGTGATGGCGGGGGCATCAGCTTCCCCCACTCCGGGGAGCAACATGATGGCACAGCCGGTCCTGGCGAGAACGAGGGTGACGATAACGGTCCAGGCAGGAAGATTGGCCAGAAGTGCGGTCACGAAATGCCGATGGAAATAATCCGGTCGAACAGCCGCTGGGCAAATGCGGTTAGGGTTGAGGTGATAAAGGGCGTCATCAGGAGCAGCGTGACAGAGACAGCGATGGCCTTCGGGATGAAGGCAAGGGTAGCTTCGTGAATTTGCGTGATGGCTTGCAGTACAGAGACTATAATCCCGACGATAAGGCCGATCAGGAGTAACGGGCCACCGATCGTGGCGGTAACCATGAAGGTCTCGCGCAGGAGGCTGCCGATATCGGCGCTATCCATGGAGTTAAGGCGTCCTTATCAGATCGGCATCTTCATGATGTCCTGATAGGCCTGAACAACTCGATCTCGGATGGCTGTCGCCGTCTGAAGTGTGAGCTCGGCATGAGATATGGCCGTTACGACCTGGGTGAGATCTCCGTGATTCATTAATGCTTGGGTTGCGTCCTTGTCAGCAGTTTGGCCGCTCTGAATGGCATCGTTAATTGAGGACTGCAGGGCCGCACCGAAGTCGCCCGAGGCTGCGGTGGATCCTGTCTGAGTCTGAGAGTAGGCCTGTACAGCAGCGAGCGGACTGATGGTCATTTCAGCAGATCTATAGTCCGGTCAAGCATGGCCCGGGTGGTCTGCATGACAGACATATTGGCGGCGTAGGTTCGGTCGGCGTCCCGCATGTCCATCATCTCAATTAACGGGTTTACATTTGGCATTTTAACATATCCGTTGGCATCCGCCCCCGGATTGGATGGGTCGTAGCGCTGGGGGAAATCGCTCATGTCCTGCCCTGGTGGGGACGCTTCAACGCGATCGATACCTAGTTCTGTGTCGACAGTCGTGGTGAACGAGATCGTTTTCCGTCTATACGGGTCACCACCCGGAGAGGATGAGGTGGAAATCCTGGTTAGCCAGATTTTCGGCGATCACACGCAGGCGCGACGATTGAGCTGCCATGCCGCCTGCGGAGATTGCGAGAGCCTTGTCAAGGTCCATGAGCGGCCTTCGTCTATGACGTTTGATGTCCGAGCGCCAAGCTGAACATATTCAGATATTGGCGATAGATGGCGGTGCCGAGCCGAGCTTGCAACTCGGTGTCGGCAACCTTCGTCAGCTCATCTTCCATAGTGACGGCATTTCCGTCCGGAGCGACTTGCTGCTTTTCGAGCAAATCCAAACTGGGTGATGGGAGTGCTGGGAGGTGCAGTGGGTTAGTACGTGTCAATGAACCCGCGGCATTCTGAAGCGTAGAGACGAAATCAGGCGCATCCTGCGGAACATAGCCTGGGGTACTGAGATTAGCGATATTTTCCGCCAGGATGCCTTGGCGTTTCTGTAGCCAAGTCATCTTACTCTCGATGAGGCCGTACAGGCCATTTTCTGTGGGATCCATCATGAACGATCATGGGGATGCTCGGTAAATACTGCGTAAATTGCTTCGTCCTGGGTCGGAAACCTTTCGCTAACCAGAATGCGATTGAGTACACGCATGCATACCGGGATTGTTGCACCCTTCCTTGAGTCGTCCCGACAGGTTTCAGAAGGCGCTAGCTTCGGGGAGACATCGCTCGATGCGAGCAGAACTCTCGCGTCGTCGCTTTCTGGAACTGTAGAGGTTTCCAAGACGCTGGTACGAGCGGAGAGACAATTAGATTTATCGGGGCTAGACGTGTTAGTAGGACTGCTATGTGCGAAGGCATTGGACCTGGCGCCTGAAGAAGGCCGAATAATCCGCCCAGAGTTAATCTCTCTTAGAGCGACGCTATCTGATCTTGCACAATTGATCGGATTGGCCGGTACAAGCTGAAGTGCGCCACGAGACGGCAAAAGGCCGGGCATGGGATTGAGCTTTTCTGCGCTCTCCGAGATGGCTGCTGCGTTGGCCGCAGTGATCGGTTTTATATGGATCGGTAGCCGGTTGGTCCAGTTTTTCGATGTAGCTGCGCGCGTTCGGGGTGGTGGCGGATCGCTTCAAGTAGAGGAGACCCTCGCGCTGGATGGCCGTCGAAGACTTTACCTCGTGCGCTGCGTCGACCGCCGCTTGATCCTGTTGACCGGAGGTGAGCAGGACCAGGTTATAGGCTGGATGCCGCGTGCCGGGGAGAATGGGAACAGCAGCGCGTGAAGCGAGCGGCAGTCGCTTTTTCCATTGCTTATTGACCGCGGTTCCCGCGGCAGCTCAGTCCGTGAGTATCGACCTGGGTTCGGGTGGGTCCGCCAGTGCGACCAGCCGGTTAGTGCAAATCACGGCCTTGATCACGGTGCTGTCGCTAGCGCCCAGTCTGCTTGTGATGATGACGGCATTCACTCGCATTGTGATTGTTCTATCATTGCTGCGGAGTGCGCTCAGCACGCAGGGTACGCCGCCTAACACCGTATTGATAGGGCTCGCTCTGTTTCTGACATTCTTTGTGATGCAGCCCGTTCTGCAGGATTCCTGGGTTCACGGAGTGCTGCCACTCAGTGAGGGCCGAGTAGCGGATATGGACGGATTGCGTCTAGCGGCCGAGCCGTTTCGTCGGTTCATGATCGATAACCTTCACCAAGCTGATCTGAACCTGTTTTTGAATATGGCTCGACTGCCAAATCCGCCTACACCTGATCAGGTGCCCTGGCGGGCCTTGGTACCGGCGTTCATGGTGGGGGAACTGCGGCGTGCTTTCGAGATCGGGTTTCTGATTTTCCTGCCGTTTCTGGTGATCGACATGGTGATTGCCAGCGTTCTGATGAGCATGGGGATGATGATGCTTCCACCCAGCGTCGTCTCATTGCCGGTCAAGCTTATTTTTTTCGTGCGAATTGATGGCTGGCGACTTGTGGCGGGTAGCCTGGTTCAGGGCTTTCATTGAGGGTGGCCGCAAGGAAACCGCTTCTATTATTAGGGCAGATGCTTCCGGATGTAAGGGGGAAGCTTAAAGGCTGCAACGTGTACTTCGGGTGACCAGGTACTGCGTCTGACCAAGGACGCCGCTTGCATCAGCGCGATTGCGGATCTCCGCTTCCTCGACATCGGTGAGCGTCGGATCCTTGGCCGCCCAGCCCAGGGTCATGAACCCGCCGACATAGGTCGGGACAGCCGCGACATAGGCGGTGACGTGCGGGAAGAAGCGCGCACGCCGGCTGCTTGATTGCGCCAGTTCGTCACCTTGCATGAAAGGAACACCGCATTGGTTCACGATAATTCCCCGGTCAGTGAGAATACGGGCACAGCTCTGGTAGAAGTCGTCGGTGAACAACACCTCTCCGACGCCGATTGGGTCGGTAAAGTCGACGATAATAACGTCGAACGAGGCCGTTGAGGCCTGCCTTACGTACTCGATCCCGTCGCCGACAATGACCTGCGCTCTCGGATCCGACCAGGCTTCGCCGGCGACGTCCGGCATAAATTCCTTGGCCAGCCGGATCACTTCTCGGTCGATTTCCACCATCACGGCCTGGCGTATTGACTTGTATGCGAGTACGCGCCGGAGAACGCCGCCGTCACCCGCCCCAATGATCAACACGCGCTCTACGTTCCCGTGTGCAAGGATCGGAACGTGGGCGATCATTTCCTGGTAGACGAACTCATCCCTTTCGGTGATCTGGATGACGCCGTCGAGCACCATTACCCTGCCGTGGGATGTGCTTTCGAAAACCAGGATATCCTGGAAATCAGAACGCACGCGGGCTAGCTCTCTCGTGGCCAGAAAGCGCTGCCCCCAATCAGGGTACAGCGTTTCACTGAGCCACACGTCGATCGGCATCTTCGGGCCGATCAGGGAACGAGGCCGCGGCGTTGCTCGCTGAGCTGGATACTGCCTGGATTGAAGGCCGCCTTGAGCATGGGGATCGAACGATAGGGATCGCAAGCCCCGCACATGAATATATCGATCGCGGCGAAGGCGCGCTCTGGCCACGTGTGAATGGAGATATGACTCTCCGCCAAAACGATGACACCCGACACCCCACCATTGGGAGAGAAATGGTGGAAGTGGCTGTGCAGTATGGTCGCACCGGCTGCTTCGGCAGCTTCGCGCAAGGCGGAGTCGATGAGATCCGGATCGCAGAGATTCTCGGCGTTCCATAAGTCGAGCAGAAGATGCGTACCTGCGAAACGCAGGCCGTCCTTCTGAACGAAGTAGTCCTTCTGCGCCTCCGCGCCGGATGTGTTCTGGTTGCTGCTCGGAAGGTCCGAGACCATCCCCAGAGGAGTGAGAGCGTCCATCGCTACCCTATTCCTGCCAGTAGACGGCCGGGGCGCGTGCCCGGGGGCCAAGGTCGCCCGAGATGGGGTCAGAGGAGCGGCGATGCAAGAGGAATTTTGGGTGCCTGGATGATATTTCTCTGAATGCGGGACCAGTCAGCGGATGGCGTTCAGGTCCTGGTCGAGTGAGCGGGCTCGCTGGATCTCCTCGGCTGAGCGAGGCAGGTCTGCAGTTCGGGCGATTGGCGGTTCAGTGAGGTCGCGGAACATACGTGCCGTTGGGTCAGCAGCGAAGCGGGCCAGGTATTGACTCCGGATTTGCTCGAGGCCAGCGCTCTCGTCTGCACGCGCCATTGTCGCCGCGAGTTCCAGAAGCAAACGGCGTTGGGCGGCGTTGAGCGGTCCGGCCGCCGGCACGATTTGGGATGCGAGCGCGGTGAGGCTCTGAGCGGCAGCTGGCCAGTCCTGAGCGGATAGCTGCAGGTCTGCTTTGAGGCGAATGGCTGGCGGGGTGGAAATATCGTTCAGGAGCGCCAAACCCTCGTTCCTGTGGCCTTCGCTTGCCAGAGCCCGCGCGGATGTCAAGGTGCGCTGTTGGACCAGGTCAGGCGGTAGTCCGCTGGAATCAGAGGAGGTGAGGGTCTGAAGAGCAGCCGCCGGATTGCCGATTCGGAGTTGTAGTTCGGCCAGACGGGCGCCCTCGGCTGCCTGATTTTCGCCAGGCGGGGTTGTCTTCAAAAGCTCCTGAAGGATGGAGGCCGCCTGAGTCTGAAGGTCGAGGGCCAGCAGGTGGTCGACAATTTTGACTTGCACCTGAGGGTCTGCTCCCGAGCCTGGAACGACATCCGCGTTATCTTGAATAATCCCCAGGTATTCGAGGGCCGGTACGCTGTTGCTCTCAGGAGAAGAGAGAAAGGTGGCTAGCATCTCCCTGCGGCGGCCGTTGAGGGCTTCGGCCTGATCAGGGAAATCGTGAGCAAGACTCCGGAGCTCTCCCAAGGCGCGGCGCCACTGTCCTGTCTGCGAGAGAAGGTCCGCAAGGCGGAGACGGTTATGACGTTCGATTTCGCCGCCGTGCCATGCAACGGACAGGCGATCGAATATGTCAGCAGCCTGCTGCTTCGAGATCAGGTTCTTGGATACCCTGATCTCGGCCGTCTTCGCGCCCGCTTCAACCCGCAACAGGGGGTCGGGACCCGATATCAGGGGTGCATAGATGCTCAACGCTTTATCCAATTCACCGCGCGCCTGGGCGAGCATGCCGCGGGCGAGAGCGAGCGAGGGCAAGTCGGGCTGCACTTGAAGCAACGCTTGTGCCGCTGCGAGCTGCCCCGTGGATACAAGGTGTTGATTTTCGCTGAGAACTGACCCGGGTTTTCCACCGAGAACTGACCCGGGTGAATTTATGGTTTGCGGGTCATACCGGGGTCAAGTTCTTGGCCTTTTCCTTTCGGCCCTTGTTGGCGGCCGAGCTGGCTTTGAAGCGGAAGCTGTCATTGCCGGTTTCCACGATGTGGCAGTGGTGGGTGAGGCGGTCGAGCATGGCGGTCGTCATCTTAGCGTCGCCGAACACGTCAGCCCATTCGCTGAAGCTCAGGTTCGTGGTGATGACCACAGAGGCCCGTTCGTAAAGCTTGCTCAGCAGGTGGAAAAGCAGCGCGCCGCCGGAGGGGCTGAACGGCAGATAGCCCAATTCATCGAGCATTACGAGGTCGCACCGCATCAGCCGATCCGCGATCTGACCCGATCGGCCCTGAGTTTTCTCCTGCTCCAGCGCATTGACCAGGTCGACGGTCCCGAAGAACCGAACCTTTTTGCGATGGTGTTCAACCGCCTGCACGCCAAGCGCCGTGGCGATGTGGGTCTTGCCGGTGCCCGGACCGCCGACGAGGACCACGTTGTCGGCGTTTTCGATGAACTCACACCGGTAAAGCTGGCGCACCAGGGCTTCATTGGTTTCGCTGGACGCAAAATCAAAACCGCTCAGATCCTTGTAGACGGGGAAGCGCGCCGCCTTCAGCTGGTAGGCAACCGATCGAACCTCGCGCTCGGCGGTTTCCGCCTTGAGCAGACTGTGAGAGAATGGGGACGGCCGAATTGAACGCTGGCGCGCCCTGCTCCATCAGCTCGCCCGCGGCTTGCGCCATGCCAAACATCTTCAGGCCGCGCAGCATCACGACAATCGCCGCCCCGGCCGGATCATGACGCATGGCGGGCCTCCTGTAGCTTCTCGCGCAGGGCATCGTAGCGTTCGACGTCGGCACGTGGCTCCCGGTCCAGGGCCAAGGCCTGCGGAGCCGCGATCATTGCTGTGGCCGTGGATTTGCCGTCGATCAGCCGGTGCAACATGTTCAGCACGTGCGTCTTTGTCGGCGCCCCATCACTCAGCGCCAGTTCGACGGCACACAACACCGCATCTTCACCATGGTGCAGGACGAGGGCAAGAATCTCCACCATCTCCCGGTCGCCTCCGGGCTGCTTGAGAAGGTGCTGTTGCAGCCGCTTGAACGCTTCCGGCAATTCGGCGAACGGCGCGCCATTACGCAGAGCTCCCGGCTTGCGCTGGATCACCGCGAGATAGTGGTGCCAATCATAGATGGTGCGGCCGGGCAGATGATGCGACCGCTCGATGAGCCGCGCGTGTTCGCAGATGACTTGCCCTTCGGCAACGACAACGACGCGGCCTGGATAAACCCTTAAGCTGACGCGATGATTGGCGAAGGACGCGGGCACGCTGTAGCGGTTGCGATCAAAGTGAACGAGGCAGGTGGGCGAAACGCGTTTGCCGTATTCAACAAAACCATCGAACGGTCTGCCAACGGCCATCAGGCATCCGACTTCACTTTGCCACGCATCGAATATCGAGCCTTGCTGGCTGCCGTGTGGAATCTCGCGCCATAGCGCTTGGCAGCGTTGTTCCAGCCAGTCGTTCAAGTCAGCCAGCGTCACAAAACGCGGCATGGTCTGCCACAGCCGATGACGCGCGTCCTGGACATTCTTCTCGATCTGACCCTTCTCCCAGCCTGAGGCCGGATTGCAAAAGTCAGCATCGAAAAGGTAGTGGCTGGCCATCGCGGCAAAGCGTGCATTGACCTGGCGCTTCTTGCCGACGCCAACTTGGTCAACAGCCGTTCTCATATTGTCGTAGATGCCGCGGCGCGGCACGCCGCCAAGCACCCGGAACGCATGATGATGCGCGTCGAACAGCATCTCGTGCGTCTGCAGCGGATAGGCCCGGACAATGAAGGTGCGGCTGTAGCAAAGCTTGAAGTGCGCAGCTTGCAGCTTGGTCCGTTCGCCGCCGATAACGGCCCACTCCTCGCTCCAGTCGAACTGGAAAGCTTCGCCCGGCTGGAAAATCAGCGGAACAAAGGCCCCGCGGCCGGTCGTCTGCTGCTCCCGCTGCCGATGCTCCTTCCAGGTGCGGGCGAACGCCGCAACACGGCCGTATGAACCTTCAAACCCGAGGGCGGCCAGATCCGCATGCAACCGCTTGATCGTCCGCCTCTGCTTGCGCGGCCTGCCGCTCTCTAGCTTTAGCCAGGCCGACAGTTTCTCGGCGAACGCGTCCAGCTTGCTGGGCCGCTCCGGCACCTTGAAGGCCGGTTCCACCACGTCGCCCCGCAAGTATTTGCGGATGGTGTTCCGCGATAGCCCAGTCCTGCGGGCGATCTCCCGTATCGAAAGCTGGTCTCGAAGCGCCCAGCGACGGATCACGCTCAGTAACTCCATGCTTATCACTCCCGTGGACCCCGCTGAAAACAGCCGGGGCGAGGTCAAAACATGGGTCAATTCTCAGTGGAAATTTGCCACCTGGTGGGTCAGTTCTCGATGAAACTCAACAATCTCCTGTTATATCGTCGATCCGGAGCGCGGCTATTTCTGCTTTAGCGTTTGCGATTGTTCGCCCGAGCTCTTCCACCTCTCCGAGCAGGAGAGACTGGCTCGGCGAAGGTATCCCCGAAGTGCACGCAAGAACGGCACCGATAACCTCGGCGACCCATTCCGGTTCGGCTCCTGGACAACGCTCTCTGATTGGAGCGAGTATCGTGGCCAACGGCTCTGCTGGCTTGCCAGACAGTGCGTCATGCATTGCAGAGCACCTTCTCGATCTTTTCGCGCAGAGTTTCAGCATTAAATGGTTTAACGATATAGTTGGAAACACCTGCCTGTTTTGCGGCGATGACGTTATCTACTTTGCTTTCGGCGGTCACCATGATAAAAGGTACGCCCCTTAGTTTGGCATCAGCTCGGACTTCCTGAAGGAGTTGAAGGCCGGTCATCGGTTGCATGTTCCAATCGCTGATCACGAGGCCGAATTTTCCAGCCCGCAACTTTGCTAAAGCGCCAGCACCGTCCGTGGCTTCCTCCACGTTATTAAATTCCATTTGCTTCAAGAGATTGCGAACTATACGCAGCATGGTTTTGTAGTCATCGACAATAAGAACGTTAATGGACTTGTCCATCGGCATGATGGGCTCCGTACTTAGGTTGATATTAAATGCCTTTGTTTGATGGCGAAGCAAGTTGTGCGAGTGGAGCGGTGAGATCACGTGCACGGTCGGGCTGCATCGCGGACAGGATAGCTGCTGCCTTCCTTTCGTTCATGCGGCGAGCGAGTTCTATCAGCACTGGCATGTCAAGATCGTCAAAGATTGTTGCTGCGTCCCGTGGTTTCATCGCTTCGTACAGCGTCACGAGGTTGTCCCAGGCCGCCTCCTGTTCTTTCTGCCGGTCAGCGGCTTCCTGCTCAAGCTTGCTTTGGAGGGCCTGAAGCTCTTTGAGCCGCTCCTGCAATTTGACTTCCTCGGCGCCTATGATGACCTGACGGTCGTCAAGCGCCCGAGTGCGTGCATCGAGCTCCTCGCGCCGTTTTCGGAGCTGCTGTAGGGTCTCGTAGTCCGCAGATGTTTCCGCCGCCGGCGTGGCGGAATGGGCTGTGGAGCTAGCCTGCAGAATAGGCGGCGTAGGGACCGTATCGAGACTGGGCGTCGCAGCGCGCACCAGTTCGAGAGACTTGAGACCGAGGAGTGATCCCAGGACAACGATCGTTGCCGGCAAGAACCGGAAATATGCCGAAATCATGTTTTTAGCTTCAAGGGCCTTAAGCAGATCGCGTTCCGCCTGGCTGCGAAGCCGCGCGCCCGAGCCGGTTTCCGGCAAGACGTCGCGGGTTCTGGCATCTCTGAGGGCCTGATCCAGTCGGTCGGCGGTCTGTTCCGCCCGCCCCACAATGAATTCGAGGTCGCTATGCAGAAGGCGTGCGGCCTCGATTTGGCGAACGAGTTGTTTGCCCGCACCCTCGGCCGCAGAGCGAAGCTTGGCGACCCCTTCTTCTGCCTGCAATGTGCTGGCATTGAAGCCTGAAACCAAGCTTTCCAGCTCGGCTTTGTCGCGCTTCAGGATGCCGAGCGCACGTTCGAGGCGAAGGGCATGGAAGAGGGTCATCGCGAGCAAGCCGATCAGGACGATTTCAAGCGCCCAATCTGCGCCCGTTATCTGTGGCGGCGCCAAAATCATCGTTCCAATGCTGCCACGCGCTCAATCGAGCGTTCAATTCTCACCGCCAGCCGGTTCTTGCGGCGGCCAACCTTTGCTTGGAAGAGCGGTACAGAACCGCACCGGAGCTGGACAAGGGCATCAGGAGTGGCATTAAGCGCAATTCTTGTTCCAGGTGCTAGTGCAACGACATCAGAGAGGCGCATCGTTTGCTCGTCAAGAATGATGTCCAACTCGATTTCAGTGTTCCAAAGTTCTTCCGCCAGATGTGATTCCCAAATCGAGTCGCGGCCGAACTTCTCCCCCATGAACTGCTGGAGCAAGAGCTCACGAACCGGTTCGAGGGTCGCGTAGGGAAGTAGTAGCTCCATCTTGCCGCCGCGATCCTCCATATCAACCCGTAGCCGGGCCAGAATCGCTGCGTTAGATAGCCTACTAATGGTGGCGAAGCGCGGATTCACCTCGAGGCGCTCATAATGAAAGCTGACAGGACAGAGAGGATCGAAGCTCCCCGAGAGATCGGAGAGGACGACACGAATCAGCCGCTCGACCAGTGTTCGCTCGATTGTCGTGTAAGGTCGCCCTTCAATTCGCATGGCCGCAGTGCCGCGGCGGCCTCCTAGCAAGACGTCCACGATGGAATAGATCATCGCGCTGTCGACAACCATCAATCCATAATTGTCCCACTCCTCAGCTTTGAATACCGCAAGCATTGCGGGAAGAGGAATAGAGTTCAGGTAGTCTCCAAAACGCAGTGAAAGGATGTTATCGATGCCGACTTCAACATTGTCGCTGGTGAAGTTGCGAAGGGACGTGGACATGATTCGGACGAGGCGATCGAAAACGATTTCCAGCATCGGTAGGCGTTCATAAGAAACCAGGCCCGAACTGATGATCTTTTGGATCCCTGTTCCCGCCTGTCCGCTCGCCGCCGCACTTTCAAATCCTAGCAGACTGTCTATTTCTGCTTGGTTAAGAACGCGCCCTGGCACCGCCGGCGCATTTTCGGAAGTCTCCCACGACGCGAGGCTCTCGCCGTTCCCGGAGTCTTCCTCGGCGGTCATTGCACCAGGATTTCGCCGAAGAGTACGTCCGTGACGTGCGCGGGCGCAAGGACAATGGCTGCGCGGGCAATGAGCTCCTGCCGGAGGCGGTAGGTGCCCATCGCGCCTTGCAGCTCCTCAGGTCGAACCTCTCGCAGAAACGTTTGGAAGATGTCCACGAGTTTGGGCATCGCTATCTGAACCTGGGCAACGTCAGATTGCGGGGTTTCTAATTGAGCTTTGAGCTTGATGTAGCGAGGATGCTTTGGGTCGCTGTTGAGATTGGCGACCATTTCCGGCAATTGAACAAGGGCCGGGGGAGCCGGCCGCTGCTGACTGCCTCCGATCAAAGGGGAAAGGATTCCAAGGCGCCATGCGCCCGCGGCTATGACAGCCAACAGCACGGGCACTCCGAGGATCAGAGATCGCCGGTTCAGCTTCAGTCGGGACCGAGAAGCGGCCGCGCCTAGGTCAGCCGCCGGTGCCTCGGCTTCACTCATACAGGCATTAGGCTAAGGCATTCGCCCTGACGCCCAGCTTCGCAGACGAACTCAATGAGTTCACCGGCGCCCGGGAGGCAGGAGCTCCGACGCACAGCATTAAGAGCCCACAACTGCTCCACCGCGTCCACTGCCCCCGCCATGCTTTCGTCGTGCTCAGAGAGAAGCAGCAATGGCAGCGACGGGTCGTGAGCGCCTACCACCTTCATAACATGAAAGCCATCTTGGAACCGCGCGTCCAAGCCGGCAATAATGGCCATAGGGTTCAGAGAACGCAGCAGCGGGAGCAGACGGGTGGCCATATCTAGATGTGTCATCTCGACATCCAGAAACGCGGAGACTTGCTGCACCTGGTCTGCAAGTTCGGTGTCGTCAGTGATGAGAAGCAGAACCGGCGTCCGGCTGGACAGGGAGGATCCCCGTGGGGGAGCGGGTCGATACTGAATTGCATGGGTTGAGGCGATCTGGTTCATGTTGGCTTCTCCTGCCCGGCGCCACTTTTGGCGTGAGCCAAGGGTGGTCGAACAGGAGCGTCGAACTAAAGGGGGTAATCGTCAGTACACCGTTAATTTGCACGATTTTTCCGTTAGTTCGTTTAGCGATTTTCAGACACGGGTTGGTGGGTCGCCGCAGGAAAAAATACCTTGCCCAGATGACCCAAGATCGGGTATAAATCTGGCTATGATGACCCGCCTGCTTACGAGGCGCGCGGGACATTCTGATAAGGGGATAGCGGAACTCGCGCCTCCCCCGTGCGCGACCCCACTGAGTTGGACATCCGATCGCGCGTTAGCCGGCGCCTGCCCCACGAAAGTCAGGTGTGCAGCTATATCTTGCAGGAAAGCAGCTTGCTGCGATCTCGATTTGCCGACCCGATAACCACGATCGCCGACCGGCACCTCGGTAACATGCTGCTCGCCCTCTGCGGCGATCGCTTCGCCATGGAGGCCTATGTCGGCGGTGGCGGGATCGATCGCTATTGCTTCACTTTGTTCCTCCGAGGGAAGGCGAGCTGGCTACAGGGAAAAAGTGAAACCATCACCACCGGCACCGTTGGCACCGTGCAACGCCTCAAACCGGGCACGCGCATCCTGCTGAGCGACAACAACGCACGCCAGAACTTGTTGATAAAAACCGAAACCCTGGAATACGCGTTGGAAGCCATGCTCGGTGACCGGCTGCAAACTCCCCTCGAATTCAGGCCCACCATCGACTGGAGCCGCGGCCTTGCTGCCAGCCTCAGACATCAACTCGACATCCTCATGCTGGACATGGCGCGGGGAGATGGGATCGCCGACAACGCGGTCGCTCTGGCATCCTTCACGGATCTGGTCATGACACTGATCTTGCAGGGCTTGCAGCACAATCACACGGAGCTATTGGAAAACCGAAGCCGGCGCGCCGCGGTCCCGGCTTATGTCCGACGCGCTGAGGACTTTATGCACGCCCGCGCCGCCACGCCGGTCCGCTTGGCTCAGGTAGCGGACGCGGCAGGCTGCAGCGTCAGGACCTTGGAAGCCGCGTTCCGGCGTTTTCGTGATACGACACCGCTCGCGGCCTTCCGGACAATCCGGTTGGAACACGTGCACGCCGAACTCAGCCAGGGCGCGAACGGTCAAGCGCTGCTTCAGATAGCCCGTCGCTACGGCTTCACCAACAGCGCTCGCTTCGCCACCGCCTATCGTCGCCGCTTTGGCGAGGCATCTCTGGAAGCGGTGAGGCACAACTTCCACTGAACAGTCGCTTGCAAGAATTCCGGCGCCCCGTAGGTTCCGCGCGTATCACCCCGGGAGGAAAACATGTCCCTCGATCCGAACCGCCTGATCCTGACCGGCGAAAATCCATTCATCCGCCTGAGTGAAACCGATGGCGGCCCCACAACGACCAACGCCAGCTTCTGGCGTCTCCTGATCTCGCCCGCCGGCCCCGGCCACGTGCTCTACATGAAAAGCGAACTGACCCAGGACCGTTGGAAAATCTACTCCGACAACATCGCCATGGCGCGCTGGCTGCAGAACACCGTGCAGGGCATGCTCAACAGCGAACTCGCGGATACCTCCCTCCCCGTCACGGACGCGGCGTTCGACAAGATGGGCGACGCACGCGACTTCTGGACCGAGCGCGCGGTATCCCACGACGAAGAGATCACCCTCACCTGGTATGACATCGGCGAGCCGTTGCTGATACATACCCAGCCCGGGCCGCCACCCGGCCGCAAATATGGCGTCTGCACCGTGCTGATCCCGGCGCTCGGCGCGCGCCTGGCGCTCAACGGAGCGCAGGCGAAAGGGCGTCCGTTCCCGACTCAGCGCGAGGGAAAGCCGTTCAGCACCTGTGCCCTGGCATTCTCCGAAAGCTGGACCGAGGCCCGCTGAGAAGCTGGCGTTCGAACAACGCCGATGTCTCAGTGCCCTCGATCGTAACCATCCATAGTCGTCCGTGAAGAACCCTGATCGGGTTGCGTAACTGACGGACACGGTCAGGATCGAACCGCTCGCAGGAGCCGGTTCGCCCGAGAGAGCGAGCAAGAACCAACGCACAAGAATGGGCAGCCAGGCCAGCAGCAACCGGAAGTTGTGCCCAACGGCGGCCAGTACCGCGTTGACCGCATCACCGGCTGGTGTGGCGAGATAGTTGCGGCCCATGCGGTGCTCGGCCTTGAGATGGCCGAGCACGGGTTCCACGGTGGCCCGCCGTCGCAGCGCCGGCTTGATGGTCTGCGTGACGCCACGCTTCTGTCCCGCGGTGAACACCCGCAGCCCAGGCGCGCTCGGTGCATTGTGACCGCGATAGCCTGCATCAGCGATCACCTGTGTCAGTGAGACGCCGATCTGCTGCGTGATCGCCGGAATGATGCTCGCCAGCATGTGCCCGTCATACGGATTGCCTGGCAGTGCCGCGACATGAGCGACGAACTGCCCGCCTTTGGACCGATTCAGCGTAGTCGCCACCGAGACCTTGACGCCAAATTCGTATGGCCGATGCGCCTTGCCCTTGCCGATACACGCCACTTCCGGCGCGTGCAGGCTGTAGATCTTCGGACCGCGCTGGCGTTGCGTCTGTGATCGCACTGGCCGGCGATCTTGCGCATGATATCGCGGATCACCCGGCCCAATTGGGTGCGCAGGGTCCGCAGCATTCGATTGGCGCGCTTGAACTGCTTGGCATGCGCATAGCGCTGATGGCGGATCAGCGCGATCTTGCCGAGCCTTGTGTAGGACTGGCGCAATCTGACGCCGTGCCTGTGTGCCAGCCGTACCAGCAGCTCGCGCGCGCGGTGCAGCAGCTTCGCATCGGTCGGGAAGGCGATCGCTTTTGGCTGCACCGTCGTATCGACGATGACGCGGGTGAAGTCTGCGGGCTTGGCGGCGCCCATCCGGGTGGCGGCGTGCAGGCTCTCCTGCAACCGCGCCTTCAGCTTCTCTTCCCCCATGCGCTGGCGCCAACGGGTCAGCGAGGAGCGATCGAATGGCAGCCGGTGGCAGCTGATCGCCTCGCCGCAGAGCAGCTGATAATACGGGTTCTGAAGCCAGCGTTCGCACAGCGCCTCATCGGAAAGGCTGTGCATGTGCTTGATGATGGCGAGGCCGGCCATCAGCCGCGTCGGCAGCGGCGGTCGTCCGGGCGTGTTCGCTGTAGCTCGCGCCGAGCTGATCTTCGAGGAACCGCCAGTCGATGGTGGCGGCGAGCTTCGAGAGCGGATGGTGCAGGTCGACGATCTGATCGAGCCGTGAGTGCAGCAGATCGCGCTGACCGCTGTCACGCCGTTCCCTCGGACGCATCGGTGTTGCTCCGTGCCGGATTGGGCCGAGCGAATCACACCCCGCCGCGTCGGCGCAATTTGCAAGCAATCGCGGCGCAGAGCAGCGTTTTCTGGCGAATGCGGTTATTTGCGCGGGACGGAAAGACGTTGCCGCTCAAGGGGTTCCAGATAGTTCACGGCCGACGTTGTAGCATCTGCGCCTCCGCCGAATTTCTCCACCGCGTTCTTCGAGCTCGCGAGCTTCTTCCACTTTATCAACAACAATGACGATGATGTATTCCTGCCGGTCACATGGACCGTTACCTATAACCTCGAGACCGAGGGCATTTTTTCGCAGGCGAGTATCGCCCTCTTCTATGCGACCATGGGCCCCGACAACCAAAGCGTGCCCGACACGCTGTTGTTTGCACCGGTTACGGTCTCAAACGGACAGAACGCTGCGGCCGAATTGAATGGAACCCTAACCCTGCAGCTCTTCCCAGGCGAAACCAAGTTGCGGATCGAAGATCCGGTGATCGCGACTGCCGCTGTGCCTGAGCCTGCGCCGTTCCTGACTCTTCTCTGCAGCATCGGGTTGATTGGCACGTTAAGATGGCGCCGCTCGGGCTGATCTCCAGCAGGCGCGTTGCCCCCCAATTTATGACGGTTTGACACGCTTCTACTGCGAGATGATAGTTGCGCCCCCAACTTCCAGCAGGAGGCTGAGATGGGAATATTCGATGACGCCGTGCCGGGGGGTAACGTCGCAAAGCCCTTGATGCTCGCGCTCGGCGCACTGCTCGTCGGTAAAATGATGAGCGGCGGCGGCTCCGCCCAGCCCGCATCCAGCGCGCCGGCGCCGGCCGATACCGGCCCAGGGGGTGGTATCGGTGGCGGCCTCGGCGGATTGTTAGAGAAACTCACCTCCGCTGGTCACGGAGGCGCCGTGAATTCCTGGCTCGGCTCAGGCCCGAATACGCAGATCCCGCCTGAGAATCTCGGCTCCGCACTCGGCCAGACCACGATCAGCGACCTCGCGCGCAACGCCGGCATGAGCGAGCAGCAGCTTCTCAGCGAACTCTCGCGCGTGCTGCCCGGCGTCGTCGATAAGCTGACCCCAAACGGCCAGGTGCCAGACGCAACTCGTATCCGCTCTCTGTTCAGCTCATAACCAAGGCGCGCTGCCCGGAACCAATCACGGTCCCGGGCAGCATTCCTCATGCTCGTCGAGCGATCGCGTGGTAGATCACAAGCACGACGATCGCGCCGACGATGGCAACAATCATGCTATAAAGATTGAACCCGGTAACGCCGGTCGCACCAAAGACAGAAAACAGGAATCCGCCGACAATCGCCCCGACAATTCCCAGCACAATATCCAGAATTGCGCCCTGGCCGCTCTTATTGACGATCCTGCTCGCCACGAAACCAGCGATCAGGCCCAGAATAAGCCACCCAATAATCGACATGATGCTCCTCCGTTCAGGAATTGAGCGCTTCTTCTATCGGCCCTCACGCGGCGCTCGGCTGACTAAACTGTAGCATCAACCGTACCGTATCCACCACCACCCGGAGTCTCGATAACGAACGCATCGCCGATGGTCAGTTCCGCGCTGTCGGTTCCCGTCAATTTCACCTGGGTCCCGTCCGCACGCTCTACCCACTGCCGCCCCGCCGCGCCATCCGCGCCGCCGTCCAGCCCGAACGGCGCCACATTCCGCCGGGACGAGACGATCACCGCCATCATTGGCTCAAGAAACCGGATGCGCCGCACCGATCCATCGCCGCCATGCCATTTGCCCGCGCCACCCGAACCACGGCGAATCGCAAAACGCTCCAGCCGCACCGGGTAGCGCAACTCTAGCACCTCCGGATCCGTCATCCGCGTGTTCGTCATATGCGTCTGCACCGCGGACGTCCCGTTGAAACCCGGCCCAGCACCCGTCCCGCCGCAGATCGTCTCGTAGTATTGCCGCGTCTCATCACCGAACAGGAAATTGTTCATTGTGGCTTGCGAGCAGGCGATGGACCCGAGCGCGCCGAACAGCGCGTTGCAAACCGCCTGGGACACCTCCGTATTGCCCGCAACAACCGCTGCGCCGGGATACGGCGACAGGAACGTGCCCGGTGGAATCACGATCTCGATCGGTTTCAGACACCCGTCATTCAGCGGAATCTCATCGCCCACCAGGCAGCGGAACACGTACAGCACCGCCGCGCGTGCAACGGCCGGAGGCGCGTTGAAATTGTTATGGTCCCGCTGAGGGCCGGTACCGGTGAAATCAACGATCGCGCGCCGAGCCGCACGATCCACCTGCACTCGCACCTTCAGCGGCGCGCCATCATCCATCGTGTAGTCGAACGCACCGTCGCCGATCCGGTCGATCACCCGCCGCACGCTTTCCTCGGCATTGTCCATCACGTGCCGCATATACGCCGCCACCGTGTCCCAGCCGAACTGCGCCACCACGCGCTTCAGTTCCTGCACGCCCTTCTCGTTCGCCGCCACCTGCGCCTTGATATCGGCGATATTCACCTCCGGGCTGCGCGCAGGATAACGCGCACCCAGCAGCAGCGCGCGGAACTCCTGTTCGCGGAAATGACCGACGGAGACCAGAAGGAAGTCGTCGATCACCACGCCTTCTTCCTCCAGCGTGCGAGACACAGGCGGCGTCGATCCAGGTGTAATCCCGCCAATATCCGCGTGGTGTCCCCGCGAGCCGAGGAAGAACAGAATGCGCGTGCCCGCGTCGTCGAACACCGGTGTGATCACCGTCACGTCTGGCAGATGCGTGCCACCGTTATATGGATTGTTCAACGCCACCACGTCGCCAGGGCGCAGCGTGTCGCGGCGATGCGCCAGCACGGTGCGTACGCTCTCACCCATAGCACCCAGATGCACGGGAATATGCGGGGCGTTGGCAACCAAATATCCCTCGGCGTCAAAAATGGCGCAGGAGAAATCCAGCCGCTCCTTGATGTTGACGCTCATCGCCGTGTTCTGCAGCACCGCGCCGGTCTGCTCGGCGACGCTCATGAACAGGTTGTTGAACAACTCCAGCAACACCGGATCGGGCCGGTCACTACCGGCCGGCACGCGGGAGGGCAGGGGGGTCACCCGCCGCAGCAACAGATGATCGAGCTCCGACACCTCCGCCGCCCAGCCCGGCTCCACGACCGTGGTGGCATTGGCTTCGCGGATCAGCGCCGGGCCATTCAGAACATCGCCTGCCCGAAGCTCACTGCGGTCGAACACCGGTGTTTCATGCGAAGCATTCTCGGTGAAGATGCGCACACGGTCGATCGCCGTGGGCTTTCCCAACACGCGCCGCTCGACCCGCGCCTCGCTGATCCGTTCACCCGGAGATGTCGCTTCTACCGCGATGGCCTCGATCACGACTTGCCGGTCGGGCGTGATGAACCCGAACCGTGCGCGATGTGTGGCCGCGAATGCCGCCATCACATCGTCCATCGTACCGAATGGAACCTCGAGCGCCGCCTCGGTGCCGGCATAGCGCAGATGGAGGGATCGGCGCGTGACGATATGCGCGCGATCAGTCCCTTGTCTCGCGAGTTCTTCGGACGCCCGTTGCGCCAGCGTGGCAAGCCCGGCTTCTACCTCCGCCAACCCCGCCTCATTCAGCGCGATCTCCACCGCCTGCTCTCGCAGCACCGCCTGGTCGGCGAGACCCATGCCGTACGCGGACAACACGCCGGCGAACGGATGGATGAACACCGTTTCCATCCCCAGCGCGTCAGCGACGATACAGGCATGCTGCCCGCCGGCACCGCCGAAGCACTGCAACGCGAAGCGTGTGACATCGTGACCCTTCTGCACCGAGACCTGCTTGATGGCATTCGCCATGTTCGCCACCGCGATCCTCAGAAACCCCTGCGCCACCTGCTCTGGCGTCTGCGGTGTGCCGGTTGCCGCAGCGATTTCCTCGGCCAGGGCTGCGAACTTTGTCCGCACAATCTCCTCATCCAGCGGCAAATCCGCATCGGGTCCGAAAATCGCAGGAAAATGCCCCGGCTGGATTTTACCGACGCAAACATTTGCATCCGTAACCGTCAGCGGCCCTCCGCGCCGGTAACAGGCCGGCCCGGGATCGGCTCCGGCGCTGTCCGGTCCCACCCGCAGCCGCGCGCCATCGAAATGCAGGATCGATCCGCCGCCCGCCGCCACCGTGTTGATTGCCATCATCGGCGCGCGCATCCGCACGCCGGCAATCTCCGTATCCAACGCACGCTCGAACGCGCCGGCATACAGCGCCACGTCGGTGGATGTGCCGCCCATGTCGAATCCGATGATCCGGTCGAGCCCAGCCATCGCGGCAGTGCGTGCCGCCCCCACAATGCCGCCCGCGGGCCCGGACAGAATCGCGTCCTTTCCCTGGAACGAATGGGCCTCGGCCAATCCACCATTCGACTGCATGAAGAACAGCCGCACGCCGTTCAGCTCACCGGCGACCTGATCGACGTAGCGGCGCAGAATGGGCGACAGATACGCATCCACCACCGTGGTGTCGCCGCGCGGAACCAGACGCAGCAGCGGCGATACGACATGGCTCGCCGAGACCTGCGCGAACCCGGCCTCGCGTGCCAATGCCATCAGCCGCCGTTCATGCGCTGGGTATTTCCATGCATGCATCATCACAATGGCGCAGGCCGCAATACCCTTCGCACGAGCCGCTTGCAGCGCTTGCCGCGCGCCATTTTCGTCGAGCTTTTCGATCTCGACGCCGCTCGCATCGACGCGGCCGCCAATTTCCGCGACGGTTTCGTACAGCATCGAGGGCAGCTTGATGGCCAGATCGAACAGCCGCGGCCGCGCCTGGTTGCCAATGCGCAGAATGTCGGCGAAACCGCGGTTCACCAGCAGCAGCGTCCGTTCGCCCTTGCGCTCCAGCAGCGCGTTGGTCGCGACTGTGGTGCCCATCTTCACGCTGTCGATCAATCCGGAGGGGATCGCTGCGTCCGATGCAAGTCCCAGTACCGACCGGATCCCCGCGATCGCCGCATCCCGGTATCGTCCGGGATTTTCTGACAACAGCTTGTGCGTGGACAGCCGCCCATCCGGTGCCCGCGCAACAATATCGGTGAACGTGCCGCCACGATCGATCCAGAACTGCCAGCCTTGCGTCATGATCTGCCCCCGCGCATGCTCGCCTTATGCCGGACAACGCAGACCTGTTCGAGATCATGTCCACCACGCGGGCAATGCGGCGGTTGAAGCCCGATCCAGTGCCGGACGAGTTGATCCGCAAGATACTGCAAGCCGGTCTGTCCGCGGCCAACGGCGGCAACCGGCAAAGCTGGCGGTTCCTCGTGATCAATGATCCCGCCATCAAGAAGGCTGTGCAGCGCTTGTACCAGCGCGCCTTCGATGAAGTGGTGGGGCCGCGCTACCTGAACTCCGCTCCGCCGCCGGGTGTCACGAAGGAACGCTATGTGCGCCAGCATGCGGCCACGCAATATCTGACGGAACATTTCCACGAGGCACCAGTCTGGATCGTCGCCTGCATGCAGGAAGCGGGCACGCCCACGCGCTGGTCCGGCGCATCGATCTATCCGGCGGTGCAGAACATGCTGCTGGCGTGCCGGGCACTCGGACTGGGGAGCACGTTGACGACGCGGCACCTGCTCCACGAGAAGGAGTCCGAGGCAGCACTTGGTCTGCCCCCCGATGTGCACTCCTACGCGATCCTGCCGATCGGCTGGCCGATGGGAAAATTCGGTCCGGTTGGGCGGGGGCCGATGGAGGAATTCGTGTTCCTGGATCGGTGGGGACAAGCGTTCTCAGCCGCGAACTGATTCTTAAGGTTCCACACGGAGAAGAAGGAGGTCTCTCGCGGAGGTCTCCGAGGTGCTTGATCGGCCCGACCTGACGGAACCCATCGTCCGGCTTGCAATAGCAGTGCATCGGCAACTCGGGCCCGGATTGCTGGAATCGGTCTATCGGAATTGCCTCTCCCATGAACTACGCGAAGCAGGAATCCCTTACCGTTCCGAGGTGCCAGTCCCGCTCGTTTACAAATCCGTGCACCTCGATACCGGCTTTCGCGCGGACATTCTGGTCGGGCAGGACGTTATCGTCGAAATAAAGGCCGTCGAAGCCCTCGCACCTGTCCACGAAGCACAAATCCTCACCTACCTCCGCCTTACCGGCTATCCGATCGGCCTGCTCATAAACTTCAACGTTGTCCGCCTCAAAGACGGGCTCCGCCGATATGTAAATTCTTCTTCGCGGCTCTCCGCGCCGCCCTCCGTTTCCTCCGCGTGAAACCCGATCCGCTACCCCCCCTCAATCTTCGGAATAAAGAACACCTCCGCCCCGGGCGCCACCGCCTGAAAATACCCCACCTCGTGCAGCGCGCCGTCAATCGCGACCGTGGTCTCCTCCTCCAGATGTTCCCCCAGCCCCGGAAACCGCCGGTCCATCTCTCGCAGCACGCCCCGCAGGTTACGCGCGTCCACCTCGAACTCCGTCACGCCACCGGTGTAGCGCTGACTGAAGCCCGAGGTGAAAACCACGCGTGCCATGCGTTCAGGCGCCGTCGATCGCGGCCAGCAACCGCGGGGGCGACATCGGCAGGGAGTTCATCCGCACGCCGATCGCGTTCTGGATCGCATTGGCGATCGCAGCCATCGGTGGGCAGATATTCACCTCGCCCACACCCTTCGCCCCGTACGGATGCGCCGGATTCGGCACCTCCACCAGGATCGGCTCGATCATCGGCAGGTCGGACGCAACCGGACAACGGTAATCCAGGAAGCCCGCATTCTCCAACCGTCCCTTCGCGTCGTAGATATACTCCTCGTTCAGAGCCCAGCCGATACCCTGCACCACGCCGCCCTGGATCTGCCCCTCAACATAACTCGGGTGGATCGCGGTGCCGACATCCTGCGCGGCAACGAAGCGGAGGATCGTCACCTTTCCCGTCTCCGGATCGACCTCGACATCGCAGAACTGGGTGGAGAAGCCCGGCGCCTGACCGCCGGCATTCACCGAGGCTGCTGCGGTTAGCGGACCACCGGTCTGTGCCGCCTTCCCGGCAAGATCCTTCAGAGACAGCGGATCGAACCCGCCGGCGTTGCTGCCGGCCGGCCACGCCTTGCCGTCCTTCCACTCGACCGCCTCCGGATCGATGTCCCAGATCAGCGCCGCGCGCTTGCACAGGTCCTTGATGACGGATTTGGTTGCATCGACAACCGCCGTGCCGGTGGCGAACGTCACGCGCGAACCGCCGGTCACATGCGTGTAGCCCACGGAAGCCGTGTCAGCGACGATGGCGCGCACCTGGTTGTAATCGACACCCAGCGTCTCGGCCGCCATCAGCGCCATGGACGCGCGGGAGCCGCCGATGTCGGGACTTCCCGTCGCCACCAGCACCGTACCATCGGCATTGACCTGCACGGTCGCGCTCGACTCGCCGCCGCCATTGAACCAGTAGCCCGATGCGACGCCGCGCCCTTGGTTCTTGCCCAGTTTGGTCTTGTAGGCCGGGTGATTCAGCAGCGCCTCGACCGTCTCGGCGTAACCCGCATGCGCGTGCTTCGGCCCCGCCACGGTCGGCGTGCCGATGCGGCAGGCATTCTTCAACCGCAACTCCAGCGGATCCATGTTCAGCTTGTGTGCGACCATATCGAGCACGCTCTCGACGGCGAAGGCCGAGATGGGCGAGCCGGGAGCGCGATACGCCGCCGCTTTCGGACGGTTGCTGATGACATCGAATCCAACACTGCGCTGGTTTGGAATGTCGTACGGCGCAAAAGCGCACAGGCAGCCATTCATCACCGGTGACCCGGGGAACGCGCCAGCCTGGAAGCGGAACTCGCCATCCGCTGCAACGAGGCGGCCGTCCTTGGTGGCGCCGATCTTGACCCGCATGGAAGAACCGGAGGTCGGGCCGGAAGATTTGAACACTTCCTCCCGCGACATCTGCAGCCGGATCGGCAGGCCGCATTTCTTCGACAGCATTGCGGCGACCGGTTCCAGATAGACGACGGTTTTGCCGCCGAACCCGCCGCCGATCTCTGCCGGATAGACCCGCAGATCGCCGACCGGAATCCCAAGCAGCTTGGCGGTCAGCGCGCGCACGGTGAAATGCCCCTGGCTAGAGCACCAGATCTCGCCCTGTCCGTCCGCTTCGAACTTCGCGACGCAGGCGTGCGGTTCGATATAGGCCTGATGCACGGCGGCGGTCTTGAACGTGTCTTCGACCACCACATCGGCCTGAGCGAAGCCGGCATCGACGTCGCCGATCTTGAACTCGAGCCGTTTGGATATGTTGGACGGCCCCGCGCCATCCATGCCGCGCGGGATCATGTCCTCGAACAGCAACGGTGCACCGTCTGCCATCGCCTCGTCCACATCGATGACGTGTGGCAGCACTTCGTAATCGACTTTGATCAGATCGAGCGCCGCGGCGGCAACCGAGTCACTGATCGCGGCAACGGCGGCGACCGCGTGGCCCTCGTACAGCACCTTCTCTCGCGCCATGACGTTGCGCGTCACATGCCAGAAATTCACCGCCACGCGCTCGGGGCCGATATATTCGAACTTGTGGTCCGGGAAGTCGGCCGAGGTGACGACCGCCTTCACCCCCGGCAGTGCCGCCGCCTTTGACACATCAATGGAGCGAATGCGTGCATGGGCATGTGGGGAGCGCAGGACGCGCCCGACCAGCATGCCGGGCATCTTCATATCGGCGCCGTACAGAGCCCGTCCGGTCACCTTGGGCACGCCATCCGGCCGCACGGGGCGCGTGCCGATCCACTTGTATCGGCGGACGTTCTCGCTGACGATCGCGTCGTTCACAGTGCTTCTCCCGGGGCTGTTTCGCTGGATCAACCGGAATCGTGGCAAGGGCCGCCGCGGAAGGCAAGACCAGGGATCAGATTATGCCCTGCGCCCGCAGCGCCTCGCGCTCGGCGTCACTCAGGCCCAGGCGCTCGGCCAGCACCGCATCGGTGTGTTCCCCCAGTCGCGGCGGAGCGATCCGGTAATCCACCGGCGTCTCCGACAACCGCACCGGGTTGGCAATCACCGTGACCGGTCCGCCGGCGCCGGCCATCTTCACCAGCATTTCGCGGGCCTGCACGTGCGGATCTGCGAACACCTCGGACAGCCGGTTGATGGGACCGCAGCCGATCTTCAGCGCCTCCAATCGTTCTACCCACCACGCCGTCGGATGCGTCTGCATCACCGGCGTGAGTGTGTCAGTCACCAGCGCCCGATTTTGCACCCGCGCCGCATTGGTCGCGAACCGCTCGTCCTCCAGCAGATGCGTCAGAGCGAAAGCCTCGCAGAACCGCTTGAACGTCGGATCATTGCCAATGGAAAGAACGATGTACCCGTCCGCCGTCGGGAACACCTGATAGGGCACGATATTGGGATGCTGGTTGCCGAGCCGGGCAGGATTCTCACCGGTGGCCAGGTAGTTCATCCCCTGATTCGCAAGCCATGCCACGTGCGTGTCCAGCATGCCGATATCGATCTGCTGGCCGTGGCCCGTCGCCTCGCGATGCCGCAGCGCGGCCAGGATGCCGATGCATCCGTAAAGCCCTGCGAACAGGTCGGCGACCGGAACGCCCACCTTCTGCGGCATGCCCTCCGGCTCGCCGGTCAGGCTCATCACCCCGCCCATCGCCTGGATTAGGCTGTCATAACCGGGCCGCGGCGCATACGGCCCGGTCTGCCCGAACCCGGTGATCGAGCAATAGATCAGGCGGGGAAACGCTTCCCGCAGTTGCTCATATCCCAGGCCATAGCGGGGCAGGGTGCCGACCTTGAAGTTCTCCACCAGGATATCGCTCTGCCCGATCAGCCGGCGGGCGAGCGCCTGACCCTCTGGTTTTGCGATATCCAAGGTAACCGACCGCTTGTTGCGATTGACCCCGGTGAAATACGCACTCTCCCCGGTGCCGGGCATGAACGGAGGCGCGAAGCCCCGCGTGTCGTCGCCACTGCCTGGCTTTTCGATCTTGATCACGTCGGCACCAAGATCCGCCAACATCTGCACGCATGTCGGGCCAGCGAGAACGCGGGTCAGGTCGAACACGTGAAGCCCGGCGAGCGGTCCGGTGGGTTGTGCGGTCATGGCGCGCAGAATGCTGTTCGCAGCCGGACCCGGCAACCTCTACTGCCCAACTGCCCGGATGAACGCGTAGATCACGACCGGAATGGCGGCGGCGACGTAAAGCCGGAGCGTCCACAGCAGCAGGAGTGTTCCGCGTCCCAGTGCTCGGCGCGGCAAGGGAAGGCGCGTGGCTGCCGTCGTCTGGTCGGGGTCTAAAGCCGAGAGCGGATCAATGTTCATGGAGGGACCAACCCCGGAAAGACCGTGATCACGCCGTACACGGCGCCGACCGCACAGATGCTCAGCACGATCGTTCCCCCGGCCAGATTGGCTCGCCAGCCGTTCGCCAGTTGGCCCATGATCTCACGATCGTTCACCAGCAGAAGCAGGAACAGCAGCGCCGGCGCCATCAGCAAGGTGGCAATCACGTTCACCGTAAGCGTCATCGCCAGCAACGGCGCACCGGGAATCAGTACGACACCGCCGGCAATCAGCGCGGACAGAATCGCTGCGCCGTAGAACAAGCGGCCCTGGCTGAAATCCAGATTGAGGCTGTGGCTTGAGGCGCACATTTCGGCCAGCGCGTAAGAGGAACTGGTCGAAATAGTCATCGCCGCCACCACGCCCGCCTCGATGATACCGAGTGCAAACAGCGTCGCGCCGGCCGAGCCGATCAGCGGGCGCAGCGCGGTAGCGAAATTCACGCCGCTGGCCAATTGAGAAACGTCCAAATGATGCGTGAACAGTGGCACCGCCGCACAGAGTGCCGCGATCGCCACCACCGCCGCGACAGCCGCTCCAATTGCGGTATCAAGTCGCCCCTGCCGGATGTCGGCTCGCGTCAGACCTTTGTCCACAACAGCACTCTGCTGGAAGAAGATCATCCAGGGCGTAACGGTCGCACCGATATTGGCCAGCATCAGGGTCAGGAAGGCGGTTCCGAACCCACGGGCCAGAGGCCTCCAGGTCGCAACGGCATGGACCAGCGCCGAACCGCTCGGATGCGCCATCAGCGCTGCGGGAACGAACAGGAGGTTGAAGGCCGCCAGTCCCATCGCGACCCGCTCCCACGTCGCGTAGCGCCGGAAGCCAAGAGATCCGGCCAGAATCAGCACGCCGAAGGCGACCGATAACCACGTCGGAATCCCGAAATAGAGACCTCCGGCCTGGATAGCGATGAACTCGGTGACGAGCGTCAGAACGTTGCCGAAGACGAGATCGCCCATGGCGAAATAACCCCAGAACGGACCGAAGCGCTGAAAGATCAGTTCGGCGTGGCCCCGGTGCGTAGCGGCGCCCACCCGCACCGTCATTTCCTGAACGACGAACGCCATGATGAACGTCAGCAGAATAAAGGGGACGAAAAACCCGATCCCGTACGTCGCGCCGGTGGTCGCATAGGACACCATGCTGGGCCCGTCGTTCTCCCCCAGCATGACCAGGACCCCAGGGCCGGCGAGCAGCCGGAGCAAAAGGAAGCCGCGACCAGAGGCGCGAGCATCGATGACCTTCAGGCGGTCGTGTGCGCGGAGCAGATCCTCGCGCGTCAGCCCCACCATATCGGCTCGCCCAGACGAGCCGACGTCCATCATAGCCTGCTCATGAGAGCAGGCGGCGGAGGGGATCAGCCGAGACCGGGAATGCTGACACCGAACGTTTGGAGCAGAAGGATGACATTCAGTGCCAGAATAATGGCCGTTCCGGCAACGGCGGCAACGTCCGTCAACCGCGAATTGGCAAACTCACCCATGATGGCGCGGCGGCGGGTGAAGATCACGAGCGCGATGATGGGAACAGGAAGAACGAGCGAGAGCACCACTTGGCTGAGCACCAAAGCCTGAGTGGCGTTAACGCCCAGTGCGACGACCACGAGAGCGGGCACCATGGTGACCAGGCGCCGGAGCCAGATCGGAATGCGGAAGCCGACGAACCCCTGCATGATGACTTGCCCCGCCATCGTGCCGACCGCAGAGCTGGAGATGCCGGAGGCCATCAAGGAAATCAGGAACACAGCGGCCGCGGCGCCGCCCAGCAAAGGTGTCAAGGTGTGATAGGCGGTCTGAATCTCGGCGACGTCACTGTGACCTGCATGAAAAGCGGCCGACGCCATCATCACCATCGCCATGTTGACCAGACCGGCGACAGTCAGCGCGATGATCGTTTCCCGATTGGAGAAACGCAGCAGAGACCGGCGCTCTCGCGCATTGCGGGCGGGGGCCCGGTGCTGCGTCAAACCCGAGTGCAGGTAGATCGCATGCGGCATCACCGTGGCGCCGACAATGCCGACCGAGAGCGTGACCGCCGCCGCATCAGGCATGGACGGGGTTATCGAATGCAGCGCCGCCTGCCCCCAATTTACCGGGGCAATGAACATCTCGACCAGGTAACAGAGGCTGATCAGTGCGACCAGGCCGCCGATGATCAGTTCGATGGGACGAAACCCGCGTCCTTGGCACAAGAGAATCCCGTAGGTGACGAGCGCAGTGACCACCATCCCGGCGAACAGAGGGATATGAAACAGCAGCGACAGACCGATTGCGCCGCCGAGAAACTCCGCGAGATCTGTCGCCATGGCGGCAACCTCGCTTACCGCCCACATCGCGTAGACCGTCTTCGGCGCAAACTGCTCCCGACACAGCTCGGCCAGGTTGCGGCCGGTGACGATGCCGAGCTTCGCCGACAATCCCTGGAACAGCATGGCGATCAGGTTCGCCATCAGCACGACCCAGAGCAGGGCATAGCCGTATTGGGCGCCTGCCTGGATGTTGGTCGCGAAGTTGCCGGGATCCATGTAGGCGATCGAGGCGATGACCGCCGGACCGGCGAACAGGAAGGCGGAGCCGATTCCCTGGCGCCGGCCCGCCAACACTTCGCGGATGGCAGTGGTGGTCTGATCGCTCAGGGAGTCCCGTACTGCCACTTCGCTCATGCTCGGCCCACTCTCCATCGCGCGACCCCATAGATGTAGCGCAGGCTACATTTTATGCAAGCGCCGTTTTTTGTGAGTTGGGGCTGTATGGTCAGGGATATGCTTTAAGATAGTGTTACGGCTTCCGTGCAATCTGGGATCGCCGCCAATGGATGAAAGTCACACTGTGCTGTGCAAGCAGCACCTCGGGGACAGTGACGACGGGTGCTGCGCCGCAACCCCGATCGCCAGCGCATTTCGGCCCGACCGGGCCGATTTGGTCCGGCGCGCCCTCCGCCTGGAGTGCATCACAATCGGTTGGATGGTGATCGAGGCGGCGGTCGCGGTCTGGAGCGGCCTCCGGGCCGGCAGCGTCTCTCTGATGGCCTTCGGCATCGATAGCGTGATCGAGATCGCCTCGGCGGGAGTGCTGCTTTGGCGCCTGCACGTGGAACTCAGGCGGGGCCAACGCTTTGCCGAAACAGCGGAGCGCCTCGCCGCCCGCACAGCGTCCGGCTTGCTCTTCGCCCTCGCGATCTACGTTGTCCTCGCTGCCGCGTGGCAACTCTGGACCCGCTCGGGGCAGAGCTTCTCTCTCCCCGGCCTGATCGTTGCAGCGGCGGCCATGCCGGTGATGTACGTCCTCGCGAAACAGAAGATCGCCGTGGCCGAAGAGCTTGGCAGCCGAGCGATGCGCGCCGACGCGATGGAGAGCGTAACATGCGGGTGGCTCTCCCTGGTTGTGGTCGTTGGCCTCATTGTGCAGGGGCTGACAGATGCGTGGTGGGTCGATGCGGTGGCCTCTGTCGGGATCACGTGGTTCCTGGTCAAAGAGGGCCGGGAAGCCTGGACCGGCGATTGCTGCTGCTGAACGGGCTGCGAACCGCGTCGTCCGTATTGGCGGCGCGCTTGGCTTTTGGCTAGAAACCACAAAGACCGCGACAGGGAGTCTCGCATTGACCAGCGCCGCCAAGAGACGGCGATCTGAGCAATCGGGCCTGATGCCCGAGGAACCGACGCAGGCCTCCCGATTCGGGCAGGCCCGCGCGGCGCGCTCCAACGTGCTCCAGGAGGACTATGTCGAACTGATCGACGACCTGCTCACGACCTATGGCGAGGCCCGGGCGACCGATGTCGCCAAGCGGCTTGGTGTAACCCATCCGTCCGCGCTGAAGACGATTGCCCGTTTGAAGAAGGAAGGGCTGGCAACCTCCCGTCCCTATCGCGGCATCTTCTTGACCGAGGCTGGACACGAGCTGGCCGGGCGGGTGCGGGCGCGTCACCGGCTGATGGTGGAGTTGCTCATCGCCGTGGGCGTGCCGGAGGACGTGGCCGAACTGGATGCCGAAGGGATGGAGCACCACGCATCCAACGCAACGTTGAAGGCAATCGAACGGTTTCTGAAACAGCAGCGCGATAAAAGTTAGCGCCCGGTACTCCCAAAACCGCCCTCGGCCCGCGCAGTGGACCCAAGCTCCGCCACCTCATGCCAGCGCGCACGGACCACCAGCGCCAGCACCGCCTGAGCGATGCGCATGCCGCGCTCCACCACGAACGGCTCCGTGCCGGCATTCATCACGATCACCTGCACTTCGCCCCGGTAATCCTCGTCGATCGTGCCGGGGCTGTTGGGCAGGACGATACCGTGCCGCAGCGCGAGGCCCGAGCGCGGCCTGATCTGCAACTCGTGACCGGGGGGGAGTGCGACGATCAGGCCGGTGGGAATCAGCGAGCGCTCTCCCGGACCGATCGTCACTGGCTCGTTCACAGCCGCCAGCAAATCCATGCCCGCCGCGCCCGCAGTCGCGTAGGTTGGCAGGGGCAGGTCCGCCGCATGCGGCAGCCGGCGGACGGCAATAACCTCGGTCATGCGAATGCCTTAGCGATCCGGCCGGCGAGAAGCCGCGCCACCTCGGTTTTGGAAAGCTTGGGCCAGTCCTCCACGCCCGTCTCCGTCACCAGATGCACGGTGTTCTCCGATCCACCCATGACGCCTTCTTCCGACACGTCATTGGCGACGATCCAGTCGCATCCCTTGCGGGCTCGCTTGGCAACGGCATTGGCGATCAGATCCTCCGTCTCCGCGGCGAACCCAACCACCAGCCGCGGGCGGCGAGGACCGGACTGGGAGAGCGTCGCCAGAATGTCCGGATTGGGCGTGAGCTCCAGCGCAGGCGGCGGCGCGCCCGGCACTTTCTTGATCTTCGCATTCGCCGAACGCGCTGTGCGCCAATCGGCGACCGCCGCCGCACAGACGGCCGCGTCAGCCGGAAGCGCCGAAAGGCACGCGTCCAGCATCTCTTGCGCCGTTTCGACGTGCTTCACCGTCACGCCGGCCGGGTCGGTCAGCACCACGGGTCCGCTCACCAGCGTGACGCGCGCACCCAGGGCAGCCGCGGCCGCGGCGATCGCGTGCCCCTGCCGGCCGCTCGAGCGGTTGGCAATGTAGCGCACCGGATCGATGGGCTCATGCGTCGGCCCGCTGGTGACGAGCACATGGCGACCGGACAGGGGCCGGTCCTTCGGCGCGAAGAATGCGCGGATCGCGGCCAGTATCTCAGGTGGTTCCGCAAGGCGGCCCGGCCCGAATTCGCCGCACGCCATTGGCCCCTCGTTCGGCCCGACGATGGCGACGCCGCGGCCCGCCAGCGTGCGCAAATTTGCCTGGGTGGCCGCATGCTCCCACATCCGCACATTCATCGCCGGCGCCGCCAGCACGGGCTTGTCAGTCGCCAGCAGCAGCGTGGTGGCGAGATCGTCCGCTATCCCCGCTGCCATCCGCGCCAGGATGTTCGCGGTTGCGGGTGCAACCACCACCAGGTCGGCGGCGCGCGAGAGCTGGATATGTCCCATCTCGCTTTCATCGGTCAGCGAGAACAGGTCGGAATAGACTTTGTCCTCACTCAGCGATTGCAGCGACAATGGCGTGACAAACTGGCCGGCCGCTTCGGTCAGAACGCAGGTCACCCCGCATCCGTCGGTCCGCAAAAGCCGGATCAGCTCCAGTGCTTTGTAAGCGGCGATCCCGCCCGAAACGATGAGCAGGACGCGCTTGCCGCTCAGGTCGCTCATAACCGCCATCCGGAATGAATCGCGGCGATCCCGCCGGACAGGTTGCGAAACGCCACCTTCCTCAGCCCAGCCTGCTCCATCATCGCGACCAACCGCTCCTGGTTCGGGAACGTACGGATGCTCTCCGCCAGGTATTGGTAGCTTTCGGCATCATTCGCGACGATGCTGCCGAGCCGCGGCAGTACCCGGAATGACCAGGCATCATACACAGGCGCCGCGGCGGCGACCTGCAAACGGCTGAACTCCAGACAGAAGAAGCGCCCCCCGGGGCGCAGCACGCGTCTTGCTTCCGCCAGCACCGCGTCTTTGTTCGTGCAGTTGCGCAGGCCGAAGGCGATCGACACCCGATCGAAGGCCCGGTCGGGGAAGGGCAGGGATTCCGCATCTGCAACAACGAACGCCGCCTCGCCGATCATGCCTCGCTCGATCGCCCGCGTGCGGGCGATCCCAAGCATCGACGCGTTGATGTCGGTCAGCGCGAGCGGCCCGCCGCCCCGTTCAAGCCAACCCAGCCCGATATCGCCGGTGCCCCCGGCCAGATCGAGCAATGTCCTGTTCGGCCGCGGATCCAGTGCGGCGATGAAGATGCGCTTCCACACCCGGTGGACACCCAGCGACATCAGGTCGTTCATCAGGTCGTAGCGCGGCGCGACACTCTCGAACACCGCGCGCACGAGATGCTTCTTCTCCGTCGCAGGCACGCGGCGGAAGCCGAAATCGGCAGTATCCGGGGGCGGCTTGCCGCTCATCGCCAGCCTCTATACAGGCCCGGCAGTCATGCCGGAACTCCCCGAGGTCGAAACGGTGATGCGCGGCCTGCAGGCCCGGCTGGAAGGCCGCACGATCGTGCACGCAGCAATCACCCGGCCCGATATGCGCTTCGCGTTTCCGCCCGACCTTGTCGAGCGGCTCAGGCATGCGCGCGTTTCCGGCTTCCGCCGCCGCGGCAAATACATCCTGATGCGGCTCGCCAGCGGCTGGTCCGTGTTGATGCATTTGGGCATGTCGGGACGGATGCTGATCGCGCCGGCCGGTCGCAATGCGCTGGTGCTGCACGAACATCTGATCCTAGAGACCGACGATCACTGGCGGGTGGGTTTCGTCGATCCGCGCCGGTTCGGCTCCATCGACCTGGTGCGGACCGAAGCGGAAGACTCGCATCGCCTGCTTGCCGGCATGGGACCGGAGCCGCTCGGGTCGGATTTCACACCGAATCACCTATCGCAATCTCTGAAAGGCAAGCGCACGCCGATCAAGGCGGCCTTGCTGGACCAGAAAGTCGTGGCAGGACTCGGTAACATCTACGTCTGCGAAGCGCTGTTTCGCGCCCGCATCAGCCCGCGCCGATCCGCACATACCGTGCCGGGCGCGCGCGCAACCCGCTTGGTGCCCGCAATCAAACAGACATTGAAGGAAGCGATCGCGGCGGGCGGATCGAGCCTGCGGGATTACGTGCAGCCGGATGGAGAGCTTGGGTATTTCCAGCACGCCTGGAAGGTGTACGGTCGCGAAGGCGAGCCGTGTGAGCGCTGCCCTGGTCCGCCGTGCCCGGGCATCGCACGGATCACTCAATCCGGGCGCAGCACTTTCTTCTGCCCGCGCACACAGCGCTAACGCCCCTGTGCGAGCCTCCGCTCCACGCTGCGTCCATAAGCCGACATAGCTGCACAGCAGACGAAGAACACGACGGCCGAGAACGCATACCCCTCCGTCGCCATCCCCAGCCACGCCGGATCTTTCAGCGCCTGCTCGACCGCGCCGAGCAGATCGGTGAGACCGATGATCGTCACCAGCGTGGTATCTTTGAACAGGTCCACCACGGTATTGATGATACCAGGCACGACGATGCGGAGTGCCTGAGGGAGCACGATGAATGCCTGCACTTTCCACCACGAAAGACCAATCGCAGTCGCTGCCTCCTCCTGCCCGGTATCGACGCCCTGAAGCCCTCCGCGGACCACCTCCGCCATATAGGCCGAGTTGAACAGGATCAGCGCGACCATCGCCCGCAGCAGCCGATCCACGCTGACGCCTTCGGGTAAAAACAGCGGCACCATCACGGCCGACATGAAGAGGTACCGTCAGCAGCGGGACGCCGCGCCAAAGTTCAATAAAGGCGACGGACAGCGTGCGGATGATCGGTAGATGAGAGCGCCGCCCGAGCGCGAGCAGAATCCCCAGCGGCAGCGATCCGGCCACTGTGGTGAAGGAAATGATCACATCGAGCATCAGCCCGCCCCACAGGCTGGTATCCACGAAGGGCAGGCCCAGCACGCCGCCGCTCAGCAGCACGCCGGCAATCACCGGAAACACCACGAGAAGGCCGGCCACGAATACCCAGCGGTGACGCACATGACCGCGCAGCACTGGCCACGCGAACAAGGCCAGCAGCGCCAACGACAGATGCACGCGCCAGAGCTGCGATGCCGGGTAGTGGCCATAAAAGAACGTCGGCAGGCGCATGCGAATGAAGGCCCAGCATGCGCCCTCACTGACACAGGCCGCTTTCGTCGTGCCGGAGAACGTCGCCCGTGTGACGCCCCAGCGAATCAAGGGCGGCAGAACCAGCGCCGCGAAGGCCACCACCACGAGCGTCAACAGCGTGTTGACGCGCGAATTGAACAGGTTGGCGCGCATCCAACCCGCTGCACGCGACAGGGGGGCCGACGTGTTGGAAGGGACGTACCGTCCGGCTGTGGCGGCGCCACTCATCGTGTCACCAACGCGACATGCCGGTTGTACCAATTCATGAACGCGGAGGCTGAAAGATTGATGGACAGGAACACAGCCATCAGGATCAGAATGGTTTCAATCTCACGGCCGGACTGCTGCAGGACGGTACCGGCGAAGATTTGGAACAGCTCGGGATAGGCCACCGCGGCGCCGAGCGAACTCGACTTGATGATGTTCATGTACTGGCTGGTCAAAGGCGGAATCATCACCCGCAGTGCCTGCGGCAGAATAACCTTTCTCAGCACTTGGCCAGGTCGCAGCCCCAGGCTCAGCGCCGCCTCCCGCTGGCCCTTGTCAACGGAAAGAATGGCGGCGCGCACGATCTCGGCGATGAACGCCGCGGCATAAATTGACAGCCCCGCCCACAGCGCGGCGAGTTCCGGTGGAAGCTGTACGCCGCCGCTGATGTTGAAACCGTGCAATGCGGGCGTCTCGGCGCCGCTGAAGCCGGCCGCGAACAGTGCAACGGCAACGAGCCCAATGCTAAGACTGCGCGCGCCGACCGGACGCCCCCAGGGCGCGCTGCGCCAAAGGACCGGAATGAGCAGCAACAGCGCGCCGGCGAGGGGCCAAAGAATACCGGCGATGGGTGATTGGATCAGCCGCGGGATGTAAAGCCCGCGGATATTCAGCAATAAACCAAGCGGCAGGTGAATGCTCTGGCGAGGCGGAGGCAGCGTCTGCAGCACAGCCACGTACCAGAAGATGATCTGCACCAGTTGCGGTGTGTTGCGGATGAACTCGATAAACGCGAGCGCGATCCGGCTGACCAGCCAGTTCGTGGAGAGCCGCATGATGCCGACCAGCAGACCCAGCAGCGTGGCTGCAACGATGCTGAGCAGTGAAACAAGAAGTGTGTTGAGGACGCAGACGAGCAGGGCGCGGGCATAGGTGTCGCCGACGGCCCAGCGAATCAGCCGGAACGGAATGTCGAAATTGGCAGTGTCGGCGAGAAAGCCGAAGCCGAAATTCGTATTGCGGCGAGCGAGATTGGCACCCGCCATCGAAGAAAGATACCAGAAGGCGGCGATCACCAGCGCCAGCACGATCCACTGGCTGGCGCGGGCACGGGCGGACGGACGGTGAATCACGCTATTCTCTCGTCCGTCCGCCCAGCAAGCTCAGTGCCAGGTCGGCAGTGTCTGCAATCCGCCGTGGTTGTAGAGAGCGTTCATTCCCCGCGGCAGGCCGAGCCCGCCCTTGCTGCCAAACGTCGCGTCATACACTTCCCCGTAATTGCCGATGTCCTTCACGATACGGAAAGACCAGCCGTCATCGACCCCGAGCAGTTTGCCGAAATCGCCTTCATACCCGAAGTAGCGGCGCATATCCGGGTCGCTGCCGGCCTTAGCCTTGTCGGCCATTTCCTGCGCGTTGGCCTTGGTAATGCCCAACACCTCGGCTTCCAGCATAGCGTAGTGGACCCACCTCACCAGCCGGGTCCAGTTTTCGTCGCCCGCGCGCGTGAACGACCCGAGTGGTTCCAGTCCGCCGATAGTTTCTGGCAAGAACATCCAATCGTTCGGATTTTTCATGGTGGACCGCGCCGCGGCGACCGATCCGCCATCGTCTGTATAGCCGTCGCAACGGCCGGCATCAGCCGCAGCGAAGGCCTCCTCGGGCTTCTCAAACAAAAGCGTGTTGATCTTAATGTTATTCGCGCGGTTGTAGTCCGCGATATTGGTCTCCAGCGTGGTGCCAGTGAGCAGACAAATCGTGGCCCCGTTCAGGTCCTTGGTGTGCTGCACGCCCAGGCTCTTCTTCACCATGAAGGTCTGTCCGGTGAAGAAGTTGACCGCCACCTCGCGCAGATTGAGCTGTGTGTCCCGAATGAAACTGAATTCCGAGTCACGGATCAGCACGTCGATCTCACCCGAGGCAAGAACCGAAAAGCGCTCTTTCGAGGTCGTGCCGATGAACTTGACCTTGTCGGGCGAGCCCAGCACCGCGTCCGCGAGAGCCCGGCAGTAGGCGATATCCAGTCCCTGCCAGGTGCCCGAGGAGTCCTGGTAGGCGTAGCCCGGGATGCCGGTATCGACACCGCAGACAAGTTGTCCGCGGCTCTTGATCGCGTCCATCGTCGGACTCTTCACGTCCTGTGCCTTCGAAGGCCCCGTCAGTCCAAGCAAACCAGCCACTGCGACCGCGCAAGCGCCCCAGCGGATGCTGTGTCTAAGCATCATACGTCCCCCTTATTGGTTTCCCAACCAGCATAGGGGGGCTTCGGCGGGCGCGGCAAGCAGGCCGCGCCCGGGTTTCAGCGGCTTAGGAGGAGAACGGCTCAGTCGCCGGTTTGGCGGGAGTGGTCTGCGGCGAGCCAAACATCGAATGCGACGCCTGAGCCACGCCGGTGTGCGTCGCCGGGCAGCCCGAAGGCCCAAGCTCACCGGATCGCACATTCTGCGACGCCATTGGCACGCAGCCGGAGCTCTGCTGGAAGCTCGCGTCGCTGCATGCAGCAAGCAATGACAATGACGCGATGATGGTTAGGGATCGAATTTTCATGGCCTCTAAATAGCGCGCATCAATGTTCGTTCACTGGCAGAGCGCGAATGTCATGGAAGCTTCTAACGGTGTGGAGATTGTTACAACAGTTACAATTGTTACAATAGCACCAGATCGTCCCGGTGGATGATCTCGTCCCGTCCGCGCCAACCCAGAATGTCTTCGATCTCGTCCGACCGGTGGCCGGCGATGCGTGACGCAGCGGCGCTGCCATAGGCGGACAGGCCGCGCGCAAGCTCGGCGCCGTCCGGTCCGCGTACGACCACGGGATCACCGCGTTCGAACGTGCCCTCCACGCTCCGCACGCCCGCGGGCAGCAGTGAGCGGCCCGCGTACAGCGCGCGCGCCGCGCCCGCATCGACAACCAGCACGCCCAGCGGTGCCAGCGCACCGGCAATCCAACGCTTGCGGGCAGACCGTCCTTCCGGTGCCGGCAGGAACCACGTGCAGCGCGCACCCTCGAGCAATGCAGTGAGCGGCCTGTCCATGCGTCCGAACGCGATCGCCATCGCGCAACCCGACTGGGTCACAATGCGCGCGGCCTCCAGCTTGGTGCGCATCCCGCCGGACGAATAGCCGGGAGGCGGCTCGCCACCCATGGCCTCGATCTCCGCCGTGATCGTCTCCACCACCGGAATGTGCACCGCGTTAGGATCGCGCCGCGGATCAGCGGAATACAGCCCATCGATATCGGACAGCAGAATAAGATGATCGGCCTGCATCATCTCCGCCACGCGGGCGGCAAGCCGATCGTTATCACCGTAACGAATTTCCGCGGTCGCGACCGTGTCGTTCTCGTTGATCACCGGAACGCAGCCCAGCCCGAGCAGCATGCTCAGCGTAGCCCTTGCATTCAGATAGCGGCGCCGATCCTCGGTATCTTCCAGCGTCAGCAGAAGCTGGGCGGCCGTCAGACCCTGATCCAGCAGTGCCGCGCTCCACGCTTGCGCGAGGCGGATCTGTCCCACTGCCGCCGCCGCCTGCTTCTCCTCCAGACGCAGCCGCTTCTGATGCATGCCAAGCAGCGGTCTGGCCAGCGCGATCGCGCCGGAGGACACGACGACCACTTCGATCCCGCGTCGCCGCAGGGCTGCGATATCTGCCGCCATGCCGGCCAGCCAGTCATCGCGCAGCGCGCCGCTGTCCTGATCGACCAGCAGAGCGCTACCGATCTTGACGACAGCCCGCTGCGCTTCGGCCAGACGGCTCATCACGCTGCGCGATCCTGCCGCGCCGCCACGATCATCCGTTGCAGTTCGCGTAGCACCTCGGGCACGCCGACGCCCGTCGCCCCGGACAGCAGCATCACGCGTTTGCCGGAGGCGCGCTGCAGCGCGCTCCGCCGCGCCGACGCCTCCCGCGCCGTCATCGCATCCGACTTGTTCAGTCCAATCAACTCCGGCTTGTCGGCCAGCCCGCCGCCATACGCCGCCAGCTCCTCGCGCACGGCACGCCAGGCATGCACGACGTCGGCCGCGGCCCCATCCACCAGATGCAGCAGCACGGCGCAGCGCTCCACATGGCCGAGGAACCGATCGCCCAATCCGGCCCCCTCATGCGCGCCCTCGATCAGACCGGGGATATCGGCCAGCACGAATTCCTCGGCGGCCGACAGGCGTACGACCCCAAGCTGCGGGTGCAACGTGGTGAACGGATAATCGGCGATCTTCGGACGCGCGGCGGAGGCGGCGGCCAGGAACGTCGATTTGCCGGCGTTGGGCAGACCAACGAGACCCGCATCAGCGATCAGTTTCAGCCGCAACCAGACCCAGCGCTCCTGCCCGGGCCATCCTTTGTCGGCACGCCGCGGGGCACGGTTGGTGGACGACTTGTAGTGCGTATTGCCGAACCCGCCATCGCCGCCATGCAGCAGCACGATGCGCTGGTTCGGCTGTGCCAGATCAGCCAGCACCGTCTCCCGATCATCATCCAGGATCTGCGTGCCGATCGGCACCTTGATCACCAGGTCGGGCGCGCCCGCCCCGGTCATGTCCCGCCCCGCGCCATTGCCGCCCTTCTTGGCGCGGAAATGCTGTGTGTAGCGGAAGTCGATCAGCGTATTCAGGTTGGGCATCGCCTCGAAGACGATGTCGCCACCCTTGCCGCCATTGCCGCCATCCGGGCCGCCAAACTCGATGAACTTCTCACGCCGAAAGCCCACCACGCCATCGCCGCCGTCGCCGGAGCGGAGGTAGATCTTGGCTTGGTCGAGGAATTTCATTGGTCTGGGCCCCGGCGCGGACGGTGCCGCGCGAGCGTTACTCCGCGGCTTTTGCCTCGGGCTGGACGGAGACGTGCACCCGATCGTCCGCCTTACGCTGGAACGTCACGTGGCCGTCGATCAGCGCGAAGATCGTATGATCGCGCCCGAGGCCGACATTCTGACCCGGCTTCCACTTGGTGCCGCGCTGCCGGACGATGATGTTGCCGGCCACCACAGCCTCGCCACCGAACTTCTTGATGCCGAGGCGCCGGCCTTCCGTATCGCGTCCGTTGCGGGACGATCCGCCTGCCTTCTTGTGTGCCATCTCAGGCCACTCCTTCCGTCGGCGGCGCGCCCGCCTCGTCCACCGACTCTTCGCTCGAAAGCGCCGCAGCAGAGGCGCCCCCGCCGGGAATGCCGGAAATGTCCGCCACGCGCAGCACGGTTACGTGCTGACGATGTCCGTTCTTGCGCCGGCTGTTCTGCCGGCGGCGCTTCTTGAAGATGATCACCTTCTCCAGCCGGTCCTGCGCGATCACCGTCGCGGTCACGCTGGCACCCTCGACCAGCGGCGCGCCAACCGACACCCCGCCTTCACTCCCCACCGCAAGAACGTCGGTGAAGGTGATGGTGGCGCCTGGCTCCGCCTGCAGTTTTTCCACCTTCAGCACCGCGTTCGGGGTGACATGATACTGCTTTCCGCCGGTGCGGATGACTGCGAACATCGAATGATCCCTGCAAGCATGCAAACGCCACGGGCGCCGGGCCGCGAGCGGTCCAGCCGGGAAGCGGCGGGGTATAGCGGCCCTCCGCCATAAGTCAACAGCCGTCGCCGCTTGTAGCGGCTCTTGCCCCTCCAGGCATGGGGTGTAGAAGCCCCCGCCATGGCCCGTCCTGCCCAGCGATTTCCTGCGCCGACGCTGGTCGCATCGGCGCAGGGCCTGGCGGATCTGTGCGAGCGGCTGCGCACCGAGCCCTTCATCACCATCGACACCGAATTCATGCGGGAGCGCACCTACTGGCCCGAACTCTGCGTGGTGCAGCTTGCTGGGGCGAACGAAGTCGCGATCGTCGATGCCGTGGCGGACGGCATGGATCTGGCGCCGCTCGGCCGGCTTCTGGCTGACCCGTCCGTCATCAAGGTCTTCCACGCAGCCCGCCAGGATATCGAGATCTTCGTCCTCCGCTTCGGCGCGGTCCCCGTGCCCATGTTCGACACGCAGGTGGCGGCGATGGTGGCCGGCTTCGGTGACCAGACGGGCTACGACACGCTGGTCGCCGCGCTGGCCGGCGGCCAGATCGACAAGGCCCATCGGTTCAGCGACTGGTCCGCCCGGCCGCTCTCCTCGGCCCAGCTGACCTATGCCGCAGCCGACGTGACATACCTTCGCACCGTGTACGAGAAGCTCCGCGACCGTCTCGCCGCCGAAGGCCGGCTGGAATGGGTAGCAGCGGAAATGGCCATACTGACCGATCCGGCGACATACCGTGCGGATCCCGATGAGGCTTGGCTGCGTCTTCGACCGCGCAGCAACAACCGGCGCTACCTGGGCATGGTCCGCGCCCTGGCCGCCTGGCGCGAGCGCGAAGCGCAACGCGTCAACATTCCGCGCCAGCGTCTGCTGCGCGATGAGTCCTTGTTGGAAATCGCCGCGAGCGTGCCATCGACGCCCGAAGAACTGGCGCGTGCCCGCAACGTCTCCCGTGGTTTCGCTGAAGGCCGTTCCGGTGCGTCCCTGCTTGCCACCATAACCGAGGCGAAATCGCTGCCGGATGACGCCCTCCCGCCGGCGTCTCGCGGCAATCGCGATGCATCCCGGCCTTCTCCGGCGCTAGTCGCCCTGTTGAAGGTATTGCTCGGGGCCAGGAGCGAGGAACACAACGTCGCGCCCCGCTTGGTCGCCAGCGCCGAAGACCTGGACCGCATCGCGCTGGGCGAGAACGACGTCGACGCTCTCCGCGGTTGGCGCCGCGACGTGTTCGGCGCGGATGCGATCAATCTTCGCGAGGGACGGATCGCCCTCGGCGTCGAAGGGACTCGGATCCGCCTCATAAACATCGGAACTTCGGTCAAAGCGGATCCCGGGGTGGATCCGGCCGGGTAGGCCCTCGGGGTTTTCGCTACGACAGCGCAAAGCCGCGGAGCCGGCCGGAGATGACCTCACCCACTGCCTCCACTGCCGCGCGACGCGGAAAATGCGTGCGCCAGGCGATGCTGATCCCGCGGTCGGTCCGAGCGGCCAACGGGCGCAGCACGATGCCGCAATCCTGCGCCACGCCGGCCGCGAGACCTGGGATCAGCGTCGTCCCATAGCCGGCGGCGACCATGTTGAGGAGCGTGGACAGGCTGGTTGCACGTAGCCGACCGCCCAGCTTCTCGCTCCCTCCGCACGCCGCCAGGGCCTGTTCGCGCAGGCAATGCCCGTCCGCGAGGAGCAGAATGTCGTCCGCTAGCTCCGTCTCTGCCACCACTTCCCGCGCCGCAAGCGGATGCTCGGGCGGCAGCGCGGCCAGGAAAGGTTCCGAGAAAAGCTGCCGGCTCCTTAGGTCCGGCCCGTCCACCTCCGTCGCGAGCAGGGCGGCGTCCAGCTCATGCGCGCGCAGCCGATGCAACAGCGCAGTGGTTACGTCCTCCCACGGCTCAAGCTCCAGCGCGGGGAGCGCCTTGCGCAACGCCGCGAACACCAGCGGCAGCAAATAGGGCGCCAGGGTCGGGATGATGCCGAGCCGGAACCGCCCTGCCAGCGGGTCGCGCAGGTCGCGGGCTTCGGCCACCAGGGAGTCCACCTCGGTCACTGCGGCACGCACATGTCCGATCAGCCGCTCGCAGGCATAGGTCGGAGCGACTGCCTTGGCAGTGCGCTCGAACAGAGCCACGCCGAGCAGCTCCTCCAGCTTCCGTACCTGCACCGAAAGCGTCGGCTGGCTCACCCCGCAGGCCTCCGCAGCGCGGCCGAAATGCCCATGCTCGGCCACCGCCAGCAGGTAGCGCAGATCGCGCAGGCTGGGGTTTACCTGGTCAGGCGTGCTGACGTTATAGTTCGCAGCTATTACCATGATTGAAAACCCTGGCTTGCGCCTATCATCGCAATCCAGGTAGCTTCCGGCAACACTGAATAATCCTAAGTCGGAGGTTCGATATGGACGGAAACCAGACTGGCAAGTGCCCGGTCGCGCACGGTGGGGGTGGCAGGGGAAACCGCGATTGGTGGCCGAACCGGCTCAACATCGACGTCCTCCGCCAGCACTCGCCCCTCTCCGATCCGATGGGCAAGGACTTCGACTACCAGAAGGAGTTCCTGAGCCTCGACCTCAATGCCGTGGTCAAGGATCTCCACGCCTTGATGACGGATTCGCAGGACTGGTGGCCGGCCGATTGGGGCCACTACGGCGGGCTGATGATCCGCATGGCCTGGCACTCCGCCGGCACCTACCGCATCAGCGACGGGCGCGGCGGCGCAGGCGCGGGCCAGCAGCGCTTCGCGCCTCTCGGGAGCTGGCCGGACAACGCGAATCTCGACAAGGCGCGCCGGCTGCTCTGGCCGATCAAGCAGAAATACGGCCGCAAGCTCTCCTGGGCCGACCTGATGGTCCTCGCTGGCAACGTCGCGCTCGAATCGATGGGCTTCAAAACCTTCGGTTTCGCCGGCGGCCGCAAGGACGTTTGGGAGCCCGAAGAGCTCTACTGGGGTCCCGAGGGAACGTGGCTCGGGGATGAACGCTACAGCGGCGAGCGCCAGCTTTCCGAACCGCTCGGCGCGGTCCAGATGGGCCTCATCTACGTCAATCCCGAAGGCCCGAACGGCAAGCCGGACCCCGTGGCGGCTGCCCGCGACATCCGCGAGACCTTCCGCCGCATGGCGATGAACGATGAGGAGACGGTGGCGCTGATTGCCGGCGGCCACACCTTCGGCAAGACCCACGGCGCGGGCGATCCGTCATTCGTCGGCGCGGAACCCGAAGGCGGCGCGATCGAGGATCAGGGACTCGGCTGGAAAAACAAGCACGGCACGGGCGTCGGGGCCGACGCCATCACCGGCGGCCCCGAAGTGATCTGGTCGCAGACGCCGACCAGGTGGAGCAATTATTTCTTCGACAACCTGTTCAAGTACGAATGGGAACTGACCAAGAGCCCGGCGGGCGTGTGGCAATTCCAGGCCAAGGGTGCGCCGGCCGACATCCCCGACCCGTTCGACCCGAACAAGAAGCGCGTTCCGACCATGCTGGTGACAGATGTGGCGCTGCGGATGGATCCGGCGTACGAGAAAATCTCTCGCCGCTTCCACGAGCATCCGGATCAGTTCGCCGATGCGTTCGCGCGGGCTTGGTACAAGCTGACCCATCGCGACATGGGGCCGCAGATCCGCTATCTCGGGCCGCTCGTCCCGAAAGAAAGGCTGATCTGGCAGGATCCGGTTCCCGCCGTGGATCACCCGCTGGTCAATGCGCAAGACGTCGCTGCGCTGAAGGCGAAGATTCTCGCTTCGGGTCTTTCGGTCTCCCAGCTCGTCTCAACCGCGTGGGCCGCTGCCTCCTCATACCGCAACTCCGACAAGCGGGGTGGAGCCAATGGCGCTCGCATCCGCCTCGCGCCGCAGAAGGATTGGGAGGTGAACAACCCGGCGCAGCTCGCCGAAGTTCTGCGTAAGCTTGAGGGGGTCCAGAAGGACTTCAACGCCTCCGCCGCCGGCGGCAAGAAGATCTCACTGGCCGACCTGATCGTTCTCGCGGGCGGCGTGGGGGTCGAGAAGGCAGCGAAGGCGGCCGGGCAGGACGTGACGGTCCCCTTCACGCCGGGGCGCACGGACGCCTCGCAGGAGCAGACCGACGTCGAGTCCTTTGAAGTGCTCGAACCGCGGGCCGATGGCTTCCGCAATCATCTCAGCGGCAAGCAGTGGATGGCGCCGGAGGAGGCGCTGGTCGATCGGGCGCATCTGCTGAACCTCACCCCACCGCAGATGACGGCCCTTCTCGGCGGCCTCCGCGTGCTTGGCACGAACCACGGCAACTCCAAGCACGGTGTCCTCACCAACCAGCCGGAGACCCTGACGAACGACTTCTTCATCAACCTGCTCGGCATGGCGACCTACTGGGAGCCCTCCGGCGAAGAAGGCGTCTATCAGGCGCGCGACCGCAAGACGAAAGAGGCTCAAGTGGACCGGTACCCGCGTCGATCTGATCTTCGGCTCGCACTCGGAACTGCGTGCGCTTGCCGAGGTTTATGCCTGCGCCAACTCGATGCCGAAGTTCGTCAACGACTTCGTCGCGGCCTGGGCCAAGGTCATGGAAAACGACCGGTTCGATCTGCATCGCTGACGCGAAATGTCCCCGGCGCGCGTCGGCGGGGACCTTCACTCTGCGGCCCTTTATGCCAGGCTGAATGTAATACCAGTCGGCCGAAGGCTGACTGGTATGCGCGCGGGGTTGGTGGGGCGGCCGCGCGCGAAATCAAGAGGATACCAGCCGGCCGACAACAGAGCGGAGAGTCAATCATTCGGCCGGCTGGTATAACGCCCCTCATCTTGCCCCGCGCCTGCCCGTCAGGCACATACACGCCGGCAAAGACGACGGGGAAACACCATGAAACTCAAAGGGCTGGCATCCGCTCTGGTTGCGCTGCCGCTACTGTTCGCCACCCAGGCGCGCGCCCAAACGGCAACACCAACAGCACCGTCCGAGATCAAGATCGGCATGCTGTATGCCAGCTCCGGCCCGTTCGCCAGCATCTCCATGCCGGTGTATGACGCGTTCAAGCTCTGGCTCGATGAGACCAACGCCAGCGGCGGTGTCTTCGTGAAGCCGTTCAACAAGAAGATCCCGATCAAGCTGATCAGCTATGACGATCAGAGCAACACGGCGACCGCGGCCACGTTGTACAACCAGCTCATCACCCAAGACAAAGTGGACCTTCTGATAGCCGATTCCGGCTCGGTGCTGACATCCGTCGCCGTGCCGATTGCACGGGAACACAAGATGTTTCTGTTCGACGTATCCGGCACCGGCGGCACGTTCTTCACCAATGATAATCCGTATATCGCGCTGATGGCCGACCCGGTCTCGACCATCTGGCCGAAATACATTTCTGACTTCCTGGACGGCGAAGGAGTGAAAGCCGGCTTCAAGTCCGTGGCGATTCTATACTCGACCAACGATTTCACCGGCACCCAGGCCAATGCGCTGAAGGGCTTCTTCGAAAAAGACGGCAAACTGAAGATCATCTACTACCAGGGCGTACCCACCGGCACATCGAACTATACGGTGCTGATCAACAACATTGCCGCGCAGAACCCCGATGCCGTGCTGGAACTCGGCTACGTCGGCAACGACATTGCCTTCCTGCGCAACTTGCAGGATTCCGGCGACAAGTTCCGCTTCGTCTTTTCCATCTACGCCGGGACCGAGAAGGACGAGATCCAGAAGAATGTCGGCGTCGGCGCGATGACGAACATCTTCAGCTACGTTCCCGCTTCCAACTACGACTATAAGGCGGAAGTCGGCATGAACCGCCAGCAATTCCAGGACGCCTGGAACAAGAAGTATCCGTCCGGCTCGGGCGTCGAGTTCGGTGCCAACGCCATCTACGGCTACATGACCGGTCTGGTGGTTCAGGAGGCGCTGGCCAACACCAAAGGCCTTAGTCAGATGGACATCCACGACGCGGTCTTCAGCTTGTCCGGCAAGCTCAAGACGATCGACGGCACGTTCGAACTCGACAACCGCGGCGCGCAGATCGGCGAGATCACGCCCCTCGGTCAGTTGCAGCCGGATGGCAAGGACCTGAAGCTCGTTGCCGTCTATCCGCCGGATCGCGCCAACGGCAAAGCCGTGCTCGGCCAGTAACCTATGCTCGCCGGCGCCATCGTCGCCGGGGTGATGTTCGGCCTCTATTTCACCTTGGTCGGGCTGGGGCTGAATTTGGTGTTCGGAGTCATGCGCATCGTCAACCTTGCGCATGGCGACTTCCTGATGCTGGGCGGCTTCGCCACCTGGTGGCTGTTCACCGCTTATGGACTGCACCCGCTGGTCTCCGCCGTGCTGGTGCTGGTCGTCTTCATCGGCGTCGGCCTGCCGATCTATTACCTTGTCGTGCCGAGACTTCTGCGTGCCAAAGATTCGGAAATGCTGTCGCTGATCCTGTTCTTTGGCCTGTCGCAGATGATCGAGGCCATCGCGACAATCATCCTGGGAACCACCGAACGCTCCCTGCCTGGCCGCATGCTGGGCGTGGGGCCGGTCATCATCTTCGGCACGCGCCTGCCGAAACCCTGGGTCTTCAGCGCGGCCGCCAGCGCCATCGCCGTGCTGCTGGTCTATCTCTACCTGTACCGCACCAAGCTCGGCACACTGACCCGTGCGGTGATGGTCAGCCGTGACGAGGCGCTGGCAACGGGGATCGACGTCCACTTCGTCTCCGCGATTGCCTTCGGCATTGGCATCGCGCTCGCCGGTGTGGCCGGCGTCTTCGCTCCCTTCATGCTGGGCAGCATCACGCCGGGCATCGGCGTCGCTATCAACATCACGGCCTTCGCCGTCATCGTCGTCGGCACGCTGGGCAATCCGCTCGGCACCGTGCTGGGCGGCATCATCTACGGCGTATCGCTGATGCTGATGCAAACCTATCTCAGCTCCTGGGCCAACCTGCTGCCCAACCTGCTGCTGATCGCCGTGCTGCTGATCCGCCCCGAGGGCCTGCTGGGACGGCAGGTGCGGCGTGCTTAGAGCGCGATCACTAAAGCTCGGTGATGCCCTCATCGCTGCCGTGGTCGTCGTGCTGATGGGCGTGATGCCCTTCGCCTATTCGAACGAACTCCTGCTGTTCAACTTTATCTCCTTTCTCGCACTCGCCCAGGGCCTGAACATCATCTACGGCTTCACCGGCTATCTGCCCTTCGGCTATGTCGGATTCTACGGCGCGGGCGCCTACGGATTCGCCCTTGCCGTGATGCACCTGAACGCGCCGCCACTGCTCGCCTTGGCGCTCGGCGGTATCGCCGCCTTGATTCTCGCCATCATCCTGCTCCCTCTGCTGCGCCTGTCCGGCGCCTACTTCGCCATCGCAAGCCTCGCCGCGGCCCAGGCCTTGTACGAAGTTATCGCCAATCCGGACCTCGATGACATTACCAAAGGTCCGTACGGCGTCTCCCTCCAGCAGGTCTTCGCGCCTCGCTTCTCGTACTATGTCGCACTCGCGATCCTGGCCGGCACGCTGGCCCTCGTGATCTGGCTGCGCAATTCGCGCTTTGGCCTGTCCCTCCAGGCCATCCGCGAAGATCAGGTCAGCGCCGCCATGGCCGGCATCTCCGTCGTGCGCAGCCGCACCATCGCCTGGCTTCTCTCAGCTCTGGTCGCCGGCCTTATCGGCGGAGTCTTCGCCTGGCACATCTCCGTCTTTTATCCCGACACCGCCTTCGATCTCGGTATCTCTATTTTCTCCACCGTCTTCCTGCTCTTTGGCGGCGCTACCACCCTAACAGGACCGCTCTTGGGCGTGATCATCCTGTACGGAATCTACAATTGGATCGGCATTACTGTGCCGCAGTATTTCCAGTTCATCTACGGCACGCTGATCGTGCTCCTGGTGCTGTTCCTCCCGAACGGTCTCGTGTCCCTGCTGACATCGCGGGGCATCCGTGTCCCATAGCGCGGCCATGTCGGACGGCGTGAATCGTGCTGACAAACAGAGTGAACCGCTGCTGGTCGTGGAAAACCTGGTGAAGCGCTTCGGCGGCTTTCGTGCGCTGGACGGCGTCAGTTTCGCGCTGCATCCAGGGGAAGTACTGGGCCTCGTAGGACCCAACGGGTCGGGCAAGACCACCTGCATCAACGTCATCTCCGGCCTCTATCCCCCGGATGGCGGCCGCGTTCTCTTCGAAGGCTACTCCATCGGCGGCATCGCCTCGCACCTGCTCGCGCGACGCGGCATCAATCGCACCTTCCAATCCCCCAAACCCTTTCTCTCGCTGACCGTGATGGAAAACGTTGAGGTTGCCGCCACGTACGGCAACCGCAGTGCTCGGCCCGATCTGAAAGCGCTGTTGGAGTCTCTGGCCCTCGATCGCTACGCCGCACGCCCCGCGCGCGAACTGAACAGTGCCCAGCAAAAAACGCTCGATCTTGGTCGCGCGCTCGCCACCAGTCCACGCGTGCTGCTGGTGGATGAGCTCGCGGCCGGATTGAACCAGGCCGAACTGGCCCTTATGGCCGAACGGCTGCGCGCTCTCGCCGCTCAGGGCGTCGCACTGCTCGTGGTAGAGCACCTGATGGGCTTCATCGACAGCGTCACCGACCGGGTGGTGGTGATGAATGCCGGCAAGGAGCTGTTCGAGGGCACGCTTGCGGGCGCCACGCGCGACCCGGACGTGATCCGCGTCTTCCTGGGCGGTGCCCATGGCTGACGCTCTGCTGTCGGCCGACGGAATTGAGGGCGGCTACAACACCGTGCAGGTGCTGTGGGGCGCGCGCCTGTCCGTGCAACCGGCGAGTTCCGTCGTGCTGCTGGGTGCCAACGGCGCGGGCAAGACCACGCTGCTGAAGGTGCTTGTCGGCCTGCTACCGGCCTGGAAAGGCCACATCTCGCTCGATGGTCAGGACATCACCGGCCTGCGCACCGACCGTCGCGTGCGCCGCGGCATGGCCTACATGTCGGAACTCGGTGTTTTTGCCGGCCTGTCCATCGAGGAAAACCTGCGAATCGGCGGCCGCGCCAGCGACCGTGCCACTTTGCGCCGTCGCCTCGACGAGCTGTTTCAGATCTTCCCCGATCTCGCCGGCCGTCGCCGCGCGCTCGCCGGTTCGCTCTCCGGCGGACAACGCAAAATGCTCGGCATCGCCAAAGCGCTCGCGGCCAATCCGCGCCTGCTCGTGATGGATGAGCCCTCCGCCGGACTCTCTCCGCTATTCGTGCAACAGGTCATCGCCGTGCTCAGCCGCTTCCGTACTGAGGGCCTGGCAATGCTGATCGCCGAACAGAACGTGGCCTTCCTGGACCTGGCGGACCGCGTCTTTACGCTCGAAGGCGGGCGAACCCGGTTCGAAGGCACTGTCGAGCAACTCAACGCCGACGACGCGCTGCATCGGGCCTATTTCGGCCTTGCCTGATCCGGCTAAACTCCCAGTCCTAACGGGGAGGAACGCGCCCATGCCCGGGAATCCGGCTTATCTGACCGGACTGGATCGCAACACAGCGAACTACACGCCACTCAATCCCATTACGTTCCTCGAGCGCGCCGCCTATGTGCACCCCGATCGCACATCTATCGTGCATGGCGACTGGCGGATGACGTGGAAGGAAACATACACCCGCTGCCGCCGGCTCGCCTCGGCGCTGGCGCAGCGTGGGATCGGACGCAACGACACCGTCGCCGTTCTGGCGCCGAACGTACCCGCAATCTACGAAGCCCACTTCGGCGTGCCCATGATCGGCGCGGTGCTGAACACGCTGAACACGCGGCTGGATGCCAAAACCATCGCCTTCATGCTGCACCATGGCGGCGCCCGCGCACTCATCGCCGACCGCGAATTCTCCCCCACCATTGCGGCGGCGCTATCGATGCTGGAGGAAAAGCCCCTGGTCATCGACATCGACGACCCGCTCGCCACCGGCGGGGAACTGCTGGGCGAAATGACCTACGAGGCATTCCTGCAAACCGGCGATCCCGATTTCGCCTGGAACAATCCGCCCGATGAGTGGGACGCGATCGCGCTGAACTACACCTCCGGCACGACAGGCGATCCGAAAGGCGTCGTGTATCACTTCCGCGGCGCGTACCTGAACGCGGTCTGCAACGTCCTCAACTGGGACATGCCGAATGGCTCGGTCTATCTCTGGACCTTGCCGATGTTCCACTGCAACGGCTGGTGCTTCCCGTGGTCCGTCGCCGAACGCGCCGGCACCAATATTTGCCTCCGCCGCGTCGAAGCGGGCGCGATGTGGGATGCCATCCGCACCCACGGGGTGACCCATATGTGCGGCGCGCCCATCGTGTATTCCACCCTGATCAACGCCCCGGCCGAGATGCGCGCTGGCGTCGATCATCGCATCCAGGGACAAATTGCCGGCGCCGCACCGCCTGTCGCCATCATTGAAGGCGCGGATAAAGCAGGCATCGAACTGACCCACGTATACGGCCTGACCGAAACCTATGGCCCGGCCGCGCTCTGCCAAAAGCAGCAGGAGTGGCAACAGCTCGACGTCTGGGAACGTGCCGAACGCAACGGCCGCCAGGGCGTGCGTGCGCCGATGCAGGAAGCAATGACCGTTCTCGATCCCGAGACGATGCAGCCTGTCCCCCGGGACGGTGAGACCATGGGCGAGATCATGTTCCGCGGGAACATCACCATGAAGGGCTATCTCGCAAACCCGAAGGCTACCGAGGCCGCGTTCGCCGCCGGCTACTTCCACACCGGCGATCTCGCGGTGATGCAGCCGGACGGCTACGTGAAAATCCGTGACCGCTCGAAAGATATCATCATCTCGGGCGGAGAAAATATCTCATCCATCGAAGTCGAGGACGTACTCTATCGCCACCATGCCGTGCTCGGCGCGGCGGTGGTCGCGCAGCCCGATGAAAAATGGGGTGAAACGCCCTGCGCATTCATCGAACTGAAGCCGGGCATGTCAGTGACAGAGGACGAACTCCGTACCTTCTGCCGCGAACACCTCGCGCGCTTCAAAGTGCCGGGCCGGTTCGTCTTCCGCGAAATCCCGAAAACCTCGACCGGCAAAATCCAGAAATACATCCTCCGCCAGATCGCGCGTTCTTCGGAGGCGATTCAGTAAAGTACCCGTCAGGCCGGCCCCAGCGCCTCCAACTCCTCCGCGCTCAACGTTTCCTTCTCCAACAGTAACGCTGCTCCGCGGTCCAGCTTCGCGCGGCGCTCGGTCAGGAGCGCACGCGCCTGCTGCATCGCGCTCTCCACCAACTTGTGCACCTGTTCGTCGATCGCCTGCGCTGTCGCTTCGCTATAAGTGCGCGGACTCGGCATCTCCGGCCCCCCCGCCAGAAAACTCCGCCGCTCCTGCTCGTAACTCAGCGGCCCCAGCGCATCCGTCATGCCATATCGCGTCACCATCGAACGCGCGACATCGGTCACCTTCTGCAGATCGTCCGCCGCCCCAGTCGAAATATGGCCAAACACCACCTCCTCTGACGCTCGGCCCCCGAGCAGCACGGACATGCGCGCCTGCAATTCCTCCTTGCTGATCAGGAACCGGTCCTCGGTCGGCCGCTGGATGGTGTAGCCGAGCGCGCCAACCCCGCGAGGAATGATCGAGACCTTCTGCACCGGGTCCGTGCCGGGCAGGGCCATGGCCACGAAGGCATGGCCGAGTTCGTGATACGCGACCGTGCGTCGGTCCTGCGGCGAAAGCACGCGTGTGCGGCGCGCCAACCCTGCGACCCCGCGCTCCACGGCCTCGATCATGTCGTTCATCGAGACTTCCTCGGCATCACGGCGGGTCGCGAGCAGGGCTGCCTCATTGATCAGGTTGGCGAGGTCGGCGCCGGTGAGGCCGGGGGTGAGTTCGGCCACACGTTCCGGCGTCACATCCGCCCCGGCACGAATCTTCCCGAGATAGAGGCGCAGGATGGCTTCGCGCGCCGGCTTGTCCGGCCGGTCCACCAGCACCTGTCGATCGAACCGGCCGGCGCGGAGCAGGGCCGGATCGAGGATCTCGGGTCGATTGGTAGCGGCGAGAAGCACAACACCGGAGCGCGGATCAAACCCGTCCAGCTCGACCAGGAGCTGATTCAGCGTCTGCTCCTTCTCGTCCGTTCCTCCGCCGGCATAGGCGCTGCGCGCGCGCCCGAGCGCGTCCAGTTCGTCGATGAAGATAATGGCGGGTGCCTTCGCGCTGGCCTGCGCGAACAGGTCGCGCACGCGCGCCGCGCCGACGCCCACGAACATCTCTACGAATTCGGATCCTGAAATCGAGAAGAACGGGACTCCCGCCTCGCCTGCCACCGCGCGGGCAAGCAGGGTCTTGCCTGTTCCGGGTGGTCCAACCAGCAAAACGCCCTTCGGAACATGGGCCCCAAGCCGGCCATAGCCCTCGAGATCACGCAGGAAGGCGACGATCTCCTGCAGCTCCTCCTTTGCTTCCTCCGCACCGGCCACATCGGCGAAGGTAACCTTGGTGTCCGTCTCCACATAGATTTTCGCACGCGATTTGCCGATCGACATCAGGCCGCCGCCCATGCCCATGTTTGCGACGGAGCGTCGGAAGAAGAATGCCCACAGGGCAAAGAAGCCCAGCGTTGGCAACAGCCAGGCGAGCAGGTCCGACAGAAAACTGTTGGTGGCGACGCCGGTGAACTTGACGTCGCCTTCGCGCAGAAGATCTGCAAGCTGAGGCGGGACCGACGTGGTGGAGAAAAGCTCGCGTCCGCTCGGCAGCTTTTCCTTCAGCTTGCCGGTGATGACGTCACCCTGGACCTGAACCGTGTCCACCTTGTGATCGTGCACAAGCTGGAGGAACTGGCTGTACGGAATGGCTTCCACTGACTGATGGGCGATCCACCAGTTCTGGAAGATGATGATGACAAGCAGCGCGAGCAGCCAGTACCCGAAATGCGCGCCGACCTGCTGGCCCGAGGGTTTATCCTTGCCGGGCGGCAGGCCCATGCCGCTTCGTACGACCTTCTTCGCGTGGTCCTTGATGGGCTTCCGCCCAAGCCACTTGTCCAGAAAAAAACTGATCTGCGCCCACATCCGTCCCTCGCCCAGCACCCGATCCGGGGCGGCGTCAGGCTAGCTCACGAAATGCGGCACGCGAAGCTGCGCTTTACACGCTGATCGTGCCGTCCTGATCGCTTTGCTGACCCGGCGTACCTCCCGGCGGCCCATGCGGAACCTGCCCATTCGGGGTGAGGGCATCGATCACCTGCGGAAGCATCGACGCGAGCTGAACCAGCAGCGCCTGTTTCGGCATTCCGGTTTGCTGCGCCATGGTCTCTACGTGTTGGTCGCCGAGTGCCTGCTGAACCTGACCGGGTGTCACCTCCTTATTTGCCTGCTGGTTGCTCACCCAGGATTGGACCGCCTCGCCCAGTCCCGCCTGCTGGAACCGGCTGACGACGGCGGCAATCCCATTTGCCTCGCCCGCTGCCCCCTGGCCGCCGAGGCTCGAAAGCAGGGTCTTCGCCAGATTGGTTTGCTGTTCGCCAAGCTGGTTTTGTGCCGCGCCCCACAGTTGATCGAGAAAACTCATGGTCCTGCCTCCATCTTTCGTTGTGATTTGCTCGGCACTATGGCATGCTCGCGAAATCGTGAGGCGAATCGAGAGCACGACCCGCGCATGTCCGATTCAGTTCCTGTCATCGATGTTGATACCGAAGCAAACCAAATCTCTGTGCAATCGGTCCCCGGGGCCGTTTTCATCCGACTGAGGCGGGATCGCCCCGACGGCTCCGCCCGGCGCACGTTTGTCGAATTGTCGGTTGGGGAGGCGATTGCCCTCCGGCGCGATCTGGATGCCTGTATCGGCGCAGCCGCGGCATCCAGCCGGCCCTAGAGAGCGAGATCGCGCGAGGCGGCACGTCGGAGCGTGTGAATCTCCCTGCAAAGCCCGCAGCTCACGGATGGACGTAGCTGCGCACCCGCGTCCCAGGCGGCAGGTCCGCACGCGTTCCCGCCGGGCCCAGTGTCTCCCGCTCGGCGGGCGTCCAGCCTTCCGCCCGCCAGGTCTCCAACTGCGCGTCGAAATCAATCGGCTCGAAGCTCTCCAGCACCGCGATGACCCTGTCGCGCTCTTCCGCGCGCGGTCGGACCGACAGCACGGCGTGGCCGCGATTGACACCTTCGTGGTAGGCGTACGCGTCTTCGCCGGGCAGGAAGAAATGTCGGATGGACCCCCAGACCCCATCGACGCTGTCAACATCCGAATCGCCGGTCATCCGGTCTCGGTCGACGATGTCCATTTCCGATGCCGGAATGCCTTTCTCCCGAAGCTGGTCCTGTGCAGCCCTGGCGCGCTCCCACGTTTCGAAAACCGCGAGCACTTGATGTGTTCCGCTTGAAGGCGGTGCGGTCGTCATGGTCGGTTTCCTCCTGTTGCGTGTCCCCTAACGAGAATGACAGGTAATCCGTTCTCTCCCCCAATGTTTCAGCACCCCGATCCTGCTCTTGTCCTGGCCAGTTCGTCAGCATCCCGAGCAGCGCTGTTGACCGGCGCGGGGCTGCGCTTTGTAACCAGGCCAGCCGCGGTCGATGAGGCGACGGCGCGTGAAGCCGCCGCCGCCGCCGGCGCCACGGCCGGAGAGGCGGCGATGTTGCTCGCCGAGATGAAAGCACGGCGCGTGTCGATGCGACACCCCGAGGCGGTGGTGATCGGCGCCGATCAGATCCTCGTTTGCGAGCATGCGTGGTTTGAAAAATCGGCCGATCTCACGGCAGCGCGTGAACAGTTGCTGGCTCTGCGGGGGCGGACCCACGTGCTGGCGACGGCGGTGCTCTGCTTCGTCGGCGGGACGCGCGTGTGGCAGCATCTGGCCCAGCCGCGGCTCGGGATGCGCATGTTCTCCGATGCGTTCCTCGACGCCTATCTGGCCTGCGAAGGGGATCGAGTCCTGACAAGCGTCGGCGCCTACCGGCTGGAAGGAATGGGCGTGCATCTGTTCGAACGCGTGGAGGGCGAGCACAGCGCCATCCTGGGCCTTCCGCTGATCCCGCTCCTGGGCTTCTTGCGGCAGCACGGCGTCCTCGTCGCGTAAAATTATTCAGCGATACGCAGCAACTGCTGCATGAGCTTGTTGCTATCCACGGTCTCTCCGGACAAAGCCATCGCCAGCAACTCGCCGCCGAGAACCTGTGGTGCGATGATCACATCCGGCCGCACGCGCTTTACCCGCTCCATGTTCCGCGCGTCGTTCACCACCGCCACCGTTTGCAACTTATCGGACAATTCCCGCGCGGCCATGACGACGAAGGCGTTTTCCGAATCGTCGTCGCCGAGCGCAAGCACGGCGCGGGCTGCGTGGGCATCGGCGCGACGCAGCACGTCCAGATCGCTGGCATCGCCCACCACCACATCCCGGTCCGCCCAGCCGGATGCCGGCATCTGGTGCAGGATGAACGTGATCTTGTGATCCCGCCGCGCGAGTTCCTTGTGCGTGTTTCGCGCCAGGGAACTGTCGCCGGCGATGATGAAGTGATTGCTGCGTGACACGGTTCTCTCCCTTGCGCCGAGCAGTGTTTCCATGCGGCGGTTGATCAGCGGGACCAGCAAGGCGCTGATGGACGTGGCGAACACCGTGATCCCCAGGATCATCACCGACACGGCAAAGAACCGTGCCTCAGTCGTCTTCGGCACGATATCGCCGTAGCCCACCGTGCTCATGGTGACGGAGGCGAAGTAGAGCGCGGTGATCAGATCGGTGATGGGCGGGTTGAAGCCGCTGCCGAGCAAATAGGCGCCGAGCACGGCGTAGGCGCTCAGCAGGACGATGCTGGCAATGGCGAACAGGGTGGCGGTCGCCAGGCTGGATCGAGAGAACGCGCGGCTGGACCCAAGCAGCGCAACCAGGACGAACAGGTTGAAGCCGAGCAGTCCGGTCTTCCCGCCCGGAGCCCCAGGCCAGACGATCCAGATCAGGACGATGCTGACGGCAGTCGCGAGCAGCGCGATCACCCATGCAAGGCGGGAGCGCGTGAGCAGTCCAAACGCCATGACCACCAGAAAGACACCAGCGGTGGCGCTCGGCGCGCCGCGAATGACCGAGTCCAGCGCGGTCTTTGACAGGGCAATGACGTCCGCGACCGATAGGTGACTCGCGAAGCCGTATCCAAGGGCGTGTCGAAGCTGGAGGTACCCGAGGAAGCCGATCAGAAAGAACAGCGGGACCTGGGGGAACCACAGGCTGGGCGCGGACCCGACGCAACGAACCGCGAACCAACCGGCGCAGGCGCTGGCCTGGCCCGGCACGCATCCGTTCGGGAAGTTCGGGTCGAACAGCCTGGGTCACGTCGTCCCCAAGTAGGGAAAAGCAGCCTGGGTTGCCCGCATGATGAGGGCGTTGTTACCTCGGAAGACCATAGCCGGAGGACAGCGAATGCCCGAAACGGTCCTCGTGCCGATGCGTGATGGCATCCGGCTGGCGACCGATGTCTATCTGCCGGCGGAAGGCTCTGCTTTTCCCGTGGTGCTGGAGCGCACGCCGTATGGCCGGCATCTCACCAGCCGCAGCGAGATCACGGCGGCCGACCGGGACCCGATCAGCCGAGCCGCACTTGCCGCGTATTTCACCGCGCATGGTTACGCCGTCGTGTTCCAGGACACGCGGGGGCGCTACGGATCGGAAGGCCGGTTCGTGAAGTACCTCTCCGATGCCGAAGACGGCTACGACACCTGCGCCTGGCTCCAGGGGCAAAGCTGGTGCGACGGCCGGATCTGCACCATGGGCTTATCCTACGCGGCGCATACCCAGGCGGCACTGGGATGTCTGGATGCGCCGGGTGTGGTGGCGCAGGTGCTCGATTGCGGCGGCTTTTCGAATGCTTGGCGTTCAGGGATCCGCCAATCCGGCGCCTTCGAACTGAAGCAGGCGACCTGGGCATTCCGCAACGCGATCGCCTCACCCGAGGCAGCGGCAGATCCCGTCATGAAGGCGGCGCTCGAGGCGGAAAACGTCAGCGATTGGTTCGCCCGGATGCCGTGGAAGCCTGGGCACTCGCCGCTGCGGCATCATCCGGATTACGAGGCCTATCTGTTCGACCAGTGGCGGCACGGCGCCTTCGACGACTACTGGCAAAAGGCGGGGATTTTCGCCGAAGGCTGGTACGACCGCTACAGCAAAGCCGCGTGCGTGCACCTGTCGTCCTGGTACGACCCGTACACGCTGACGGCAGCCACCAACTACACCGGGTTGCGCGACGCCGGGCGGGGGCCGCAACGGCTGATCCTGGGGCCGTGGACGCACGGGGACCGCAGCGACCGCGTGATGGGGGACGTGGACTTCGGCCCAGACGCGCCGTTGGATAGTTGGGCGGGTGATTGGCGCGCGTATCGGCTGCGCTTCTTCAACCACGTGCTACGCGGCGCCTCGTTCGCCGAACCGCGCGTGCGCGTCTTCGTCATGGGCGGCGGCTTGGGCCGGCGCACACCGTCCGGGTATCTGGATCATGGGGGGCGTTGGATTTCCGGCGACGATTGGCCGCTCCCGGGCACGCGCTTCCAGCCATTCCACCTGCACGCGGACGGCCGCCTCGATCCCGCGGTCCCGACCGGCGACGCCTCGCTCAGCTACCAGTTCGACCCGGCCCATCCGGTCCCCACGATCGGGGGCGCCTTCTCCTCGCTGGAGCCGGTGGCAACCGCCGGCGCGTTCGACCAGACAGAAGGCCCGGACGTCTTCGGCTGCGCACCGCCATTCCTGCCGCTGGCCTCGCGCGCCGACGTGCTGGTGTTCCAGACGGCACCGCTGCGCGACGCAGTGGAGATCGCAGGGCCGATTGAAGCGGAGCTATTCGTCGCGACGGATGGACCGGATACCGACTTCACCGCCAAGCTGATCGACGTTCATCCGCCAAGTGCCGACTATCCGCGTGGCTACGCTCTGAACCTGACGGACGGGATCGTGCGGCTGCGCTACGCCATCGACCCATCGGGCTGTTCCCTCGCTCACCCCAATGAGGTCGTCCAGATCAAGATTACGCTGTTCCCGACCGCGAACCTGTTCCTGCCGGGCCACCGCATCCGGCTGGACGTCTCCTCCAGCAACTTCCCGAAATTCGACGTCAATCCGAATACGGGCGAGCCGGACGGTGCGGCATTGCGCAAGCGTGTGGCAATCAACACGGTGCTCATGGACTCGACTCGGCCGAGTCGGGTGATTCTACCCATTCGCTAGTGTCCTGCCCCTTCCGTCCGCCGCGTCTTGCGGCGGACGGAAGGGATAAGCAGGCCACTGAAAATAAAGAACAGTGGCCCGAACTGAAGGGTGTGACGAACTTCAGAATCGGGACACTGGACTGCGATCGCCCGGGGTGGAATCACCGTCTCGAATCGAACGCGGCGGTTTTCGTCCCCGTTATCCACAGCCATCCACAGGCTGCCGCGCCCGGTGACAGTAGTATGACGAACCTGTGAACTCCATCGACACGCCCCTGTTCGGGGTCTCCCAACGGCTTCCCCCGTCAAATCTGCAAGCCGAGCAGGCGCTGCTCGGGGCGCTTTTGGCCAACAACAAGGCGTACGAGCGCGTCTCGGAGTTCCTGATCCCGGAGCATTTCGCCGACCCGATTCACGGCCGGATTTTCCAGGCGGTCTCGCGCCGGATCGAGGCAGGCCAGCTGGCCGATGCGGTGACGCTGAAAGCCGAATTCGAACATACCGGCGTGCTGGAGGAGGTGGGGGGCGTCGCATATCTGGCCCAGCTTCTCAGCGCGATGGTGGGCATCATCAACGCGGGCGAATACGGCCGGGCGATTCACGATTCGTGGGTACGGCGGCAGTTGATCGATGTCGGCGAGACGGTGGTGAACAACGCCTTCGGCGCCGAACCCGAACTGGATGGCGTCGCGCAGATCGAAGCGGCCGAGCAGCAACTGTTCCAGCTTGCGACGGATGGCGGCACCGGCGGCGGCTTCGTCAGCTTCGAGCGCGCGCTAAGCGAGGCCATCCAGGGGGCGGAGCGCGCGTTCCATCGATCCGGCCATGTCTCCGGCCTGACCACCGGCCTTCGCGATCTCGACGCAAAGACCGGCGGACTGCACCCCTCCGACCTGGTCATCCTGGCCGGCCGTCCCGGCATGGGGAAGACAGCGTTGGCCACCAAGATCGCGTTCGGTGCGGCCAAGGCCCTGTACGAGGAAGCACGGCGGGACGATCTGGACGCGGTGGCGAAGCAATCCATCGCAGTATTTTCACTCGAAATGAGCGCGGAGCAGTTGGCGACCCGCTTGCTTTCGGAAGAAGCGCGGATCTCGGGCGACCGGATCCGGCGCGGCGAGATCGGCCAGAAGGATTTCGATAAGTTCGTTCAGGTAAGCCGAATGATTGCGAGTCTGCCGATCCAGATCGACGACACGCCCGCAATCACGCTGTCGGCGCTGCGAACCCGATGCCGGCGCCTGAAGCGGACCAAGGGCCTCGCGCTCGTGGTGATCGACTACCTGCAACTGATGCGGCCGGCTGCCGGCACGAAGCCGGAGAACCGCGTGTTGGAAATCAGCCAGATCACCCAAGGACTGAAGGCCATCGCCAAGGAGCTCGCCGTCCCCGTGCTGGCTTTGTCGCAGCTGTCGCGCGCGGTGGAGAACCGGGAGGACAAGCGGCCGCAACTGGCGGATTTGCGTGAATCGGGCACAATCGAGCAGGACGCGGACAGCGTGACGTTCATCTACCGCGATGAGTATTATTTGAAACAACGTGAACCGAAGGAGATGGCCTTCGACTCATCCGAGAAATTCCACGCGCAGCACGAGAAGTGGCAGCGGGACATGGAGAGCGTGCACAACCGCGCCGAACTGATCATCGCCAAGCAACGCCATGGGCCGACGGGGAAGATCGACCTGTTCTTCGAGGCCGAATTCACCCGCTACGCCGATCTGGACCAAGCCCATAGCGGCGATGACTGACGCTGCGGGAGCGGTGCTCGAGGTCGATCTCGGCGCCGTCGTGTCCAACTGGCGCACATTGTCCGCGCGCCATCCGTCGGGCCCTGTGGCAGGCGTCGTGAAGGCCGACGCCTATGGGCTCGGCGCGGCCGAAATCGCGCCTGCCCTTCTCGCCGCAGGCTGCCGGCACTTCTTCGTCGCGCTCCCGCAGGAGGCACTGTCCCTCCGACCCCTTCTCCCAGACGCTTTCCTCGGCGTGTTGAATGGCCTCCTACCCGGTTCCGCGCAGGAACTGGCCGCGCAGAACATCATCCCGGCTCTTGGTTCTCTGCGCCAGATCGAGGAATGGGCAAAGCTCGGAGCGCAACTGCAGCGTCGTTTGCCGGCGATCGTGCACGTCGATACCGGAATGGCCCGTCTCGGCCTGTCCCCCTCCGAGCTGAGCATTCTTGCATCCGAACCGGCGCGCTTAGCCGGGATCGAGATCCGCTACGTGATGACTCACCTCGTGTCCTCCGAGGTCGCGGACGATCCGCTGAACCAGGCGCAGCGCAAACGCTTCGATGCAGCCTGCGCAGTGCTGCCTAGGGCCCCGCGCAGTTTTGCCAATTCATCTGGCATCTTCCTGGGCCAGGCGTTCGGCTCGGATCTCGCGCGTCCGGGTGCCGCGCTCTACGGCATCAATCCCACCCCCGGCGCGCCAAACCCGATGCGGCAGGCAGCCCAATTGAGTGTCCAGGTCCTCGCCGTCCGCGAAATCAGGCCCGGCGAGACCGTCGGCTACAATGCGACCTGGACCGCGCAGCGCCGCAGCCGGATTGCCGCCGCCGCGATCGGCTACGCCGATGGCTGGCACCGCTCCCTCTCCAACCGCGGCCGGGCGTTCTTTGACGGACGCCCGGTCCCGCTGGTAGGGCGTGTCTCCATGGACCTCGCCACATTCGATGTGACGGATGAGCCTGCCATCCTCCCCGGCGCCACCCTGCTCCTGCTCGGCCCCGAGCAGACAGCGGATGACGTGGCCGCCGAGGCCGGGACCAATGGGTATGAGGTGCTCACGTCACTCGGCCGGCGGTTTCGTCGGGTCTATCGGCCGGCGTGAACGCGATCCTGGATAGCCTGGCCGCCCTGGGACGGGGCGTGATCGGGTTTTGCCGCGCGACGGGCAGCCTGACGCTCTTCGGGGCGTCAGGCGTCGGGCACATGCTGCGCCCGCCATTCTATTGGCGTGCGTTCCTGGCCGCGCTGTTCGAAATGGCGTTCTTCAGCCTGCCGGTCGTCGCACTGACAGCGATCTTCACCGGCATGGTCCTGGCGCTGCAGACCTACACCGGATTTTCCCGCTTCAACGCCAGCAGCGCCGTCGCGAACGTCGTGGTGATCTCCATCACACGCGAACTTGGTCCCGTGCTCGCCGGCCTCATGGTCGCCGGACGGATCGGCGCTGCGACCGCGGCCGAGATCGGCACGATGCGGGTGACGGATCAGATCGACGCGCTGAGCACGCTGTCGACCAATCCGATGAAATATCTGGTGGCGCCGAGGCTACTGGCAGGCGTCATCGCCCTGCCGTTCCTGGTGCTGATCGCCGATATATTGGGCGTGATGGGCGGGTTCATCGTCGCGTCCGTGAAGCTCGGCTTCGGCGTGTCGGCCTATCTCTCCAGCACTTTCAGTTTCCTGCGGACTGGGGACGTGGTGTCCGGCCTGGTGAAAGCGGCGGTGTTCGGATTTCTGATCGCACTGCTCGGCTGCTACCAGGGATATCGCAGTCGCGGCGGCGCACAGGGCGTCGGAGCGGCGACGACTTCGGCCGTGGTGACGGCGTCCATTCTGATCCTGGCCTTCGACTACATCCTGACCGAGATCTTCTTCAGCCGATGAGCGGAACGGTCCCGAAAATCCGCATCCGCGGCCTCTCCAAGCGGTTCGGCGACAAGGTCGTGCTGGACGCTCTCGACCTGGACGTGATGCCGCACACCTCCCTCGTGGTGATCGGCGCGTCCGGCTCCGGCAAATCCGTCCTGCTTAAATGCATCCTGGGCCTGATCGAACCCGATGCGGGCGTGATCGAAATCGACGGACGCGACGTACTGAAGCTGGGCCGCTCGGCGCGCGAAGCTGTAAGAGCGCAAATCGGAATGCTCTTTCAAAACGGCGCGCTGTTCGACAGCCTTGCCGTTTGGGAAAACGTCTCCTTCGGACTGCTGGCGCGCCACGCGATTTCGCGCCGTCAGGCCTACGTGAAGGCCGAGGATTATCTCGGGCAAGTCGGCCTCGGCGCCGATGTCGCGCGGCTCTATCCGGCGGAACTGTCAGGCGGCATGCAGAAGCGCGTCGCACTCGCCCGGGCCGTCGCATCACAGCCCGACATCCTGTTCTTCGATGAGCCGACCACGGGTCTCGATCCGATCATGGGCGCGGTGATCGACGGGCTGATCGTGGATTGCGTGAAGCGGCTGGGCAGCACGGCCGTCGCGATCACGCATGACATGGCGAGCGCCCGGCGCATCGGCGACCGGATTGCAATGCTGCATCAAGGACGGATCGTGTGGGAAGGAACGCCGTCGGAGCTCATGGATAGTGGCAACCCGGTGGTGGACCAGTTCACGCACGGGCGACGTGAGGGGCCGATCAAGATGGCGGTGCGGGGATAGAGCGCGATCGCGCGAGGCGGATACGTCGGAGCGCGTGAATCTCGCTCTCACGCCATAAGGGCCGGCCGCAAACCCGCAATCACCATCCGCAGTAGGTTTTCGATCAAGTCCCCGATCGCAAGGTCCGGCCGAGGGATTTTGTCGATCACCAGCATCGTCAGGCCGTGCGCCGCCGACCAGACGGATAGGGCTGTCATGGCCACTGCCTTTTCGTTGTCAGCCGCGACCCCGAACGTACCCGCACGCGCGCCGTGCCGAATAACATCTTCCAACACCGCCCGGGCCTGAGCGCCCGCTTGCTTCGCTAAGCTCGGGCGATCCGCGGTTCCGGTATCAGACAGCGCCGGGCCGAACATCAGCCGATACAGCGCAGGGTTCTCCAGGCCCAGATGGATATACCTCCGGCAAATGGCGGCCAGGGCAGCCGCCGGATCATCGATCCCCGCCATGGCGTGCAACAAGCCCTCGTGTAGTCTTTCGAAACCAACCGCGGCGGTAGCGGCGAGTAGGTCCAGTTTCTCGGGGAAGTGATTGTATGGCGCCCGGTGACTGACGCCGGCCCGCCGAGCGACCTCTCGAAGCGAGAAGGTCCAGTCCTGTTCCTCTGTAACCAGTTGCAGCGCGGTGTCGATCAGCGTCCGGCGGAGGTCGCCATGATGGTAGGGCTGCGGCTGAACGGCCAGATCCTTTTTCGGCACGGGAACTCCATTTAGATGTTGACATCGGATACATACGCGATGTATCCACTGTCTATATCGACGGCCGGATGTCAAGCCAATGCGGTGCAGCCTGCCCCGATACCGGAGGAAGCAAACAATGCAGAAGCATTTGGCAACGAGCATCCGTGACGAGGTTACACCGGCGGAATGGGACCAGCGTGTGACGCTGGCAGCGGCCTATCGCCTGGTCGCGCATTTCGGTTGGGACGATCTGATCTTTACCCATCTCTCTGCTCGGGTCCCGGGCGGAGACGATCATTTCCTCATCAACCCTTACGGGATGACCTTCGATGAAATCACCGCGTCCAGCCTGGTGAAGGTGGACCTCCACGGCCGCAAGGTCACGGACTCGCCTTACGACATCAATCCAGCGGGCTTTACCATTCATAGCGCGATCCATGCGGCCCGTGAGGATGCCAAATGCGTGCTGCATGTTCACAGCGTAAACGGAACCGCTGTTTCGGCGCAAAGGGAAGGGCTGCTGCCAATCTCCCAACAGTCGATGTTCGTGCTGTCGTCACTGGCCTATCATGATTATGAGGGCGTCGCGTTGCGTGACGACGAAAAGCCCCGGCTGGTGCGGGACCTCGGCGCGAAGACGTTCTTCATGCTGCGCAATCACGGGTTGATCACCGTCGCCGATAACGTGCCCGATGCCTTTCTGTCCATGTATACGTTTAAATCCGCCTGCATGATTCAACTGCGCGCGCAGGCCGGAGGCGAGGATTTGATCCGCATCGATCCCCGCATCATCGCCACTGCCCAGGAGCAGGCGGCGATGGTAACAAACTCGGCGCTTGGCGCGCTGGCATGGCCGGCACTGCTGCGCAAGCTCGACCGGATCGATCCTTCATACCGGAATTGATCCTTACCCATAGAGGAGAAAGACCATGAACGAACGTGCCCAATTTCGTACGATATCTGAAAGCACCTTCGAAGACTGGCAACTGATCGGAGGAGAGCTACAGCGCTTCGCAAAAAAACTTCCGGATCGGCTGATCGCGCATCTGGAGCTTCTGCGCGGCGATTACGGCGGGTTCCCGGTCGATCGGCTGGAGCATTGCCTGCAGACCGCAACGCGTGCGTTTCAGGCCGGCCGGGACGAAGAATACGTGGTTTGCGCCCTGCTGCATGACATCGGCGATACGCTGGGCACGTACAACCACGCCGATATCGCCGCAACCATCTTGCAGCCCTTCGTCTCGGAGGCGAACCACTGGATGGTGGAGCATCACGCGATCTTCCAGGGGTATTACTTCTTCCATTTCCTCGGGCTGGATCGGGATATGCGGGACAAATTCCGGGGCCATCCGCATTTCGTACAGACCGAGGAGTTCTGCCGCGTCTTCGATGAGGTTGCGTTCGATGCGAATTTCCGGTCGATGCCGCTGGAGGCGTTCGAGCCAATGATCCGCCGAGTGTTCGCCCAACCCCGCCAGTCGATCTACGTCGCCGAAGCAGCTTAGTCCTGCTCGTCCACCGGCCGCTTCCGCAGCGCCCGCGTCTCAGCCACCTGCCAAGCCACCAGCGCCGGCGCGCCGATAACAATATCCCGCGCGCGCCGCAGCAGCGACAAACCCAGCGACAGCGAAGCCGGCATGCCGAACAGCGCGCCGATCGCCACATACGCGGCCTCCTGCACGCCAATCCCGGCAGGCACCAGGAACGCGACAGCCAGCGCCGCCGACAGCAGCCCCTCGATCGCCATAGCGGCAGCGATCGACACGTGGCCGCCCTGCAGATGATAGGCCAGCCAGACCGTCACGCCGCCCCCGATCCACCCAACCAGATGCAGTCCCGACGCCGCGCCCAGACGCCGGGCACTGCTGAAAATGACATTGAATTCGCGTTCGACCTCGTCCGCCCCGCTGGCGGCAGCTTCGCTGAATCGCGCGGCGATGCGCCGCCCCAGGCCATGAAACAGCCGATGTGCGTGCTTCTCCGCCCAGACCAACCCGGCGGCGCCCAGCAGCACCAGCCCGACCCCGCCGGTCAGCGGTCCGACCAACGATGAATGCGGATCGTACGTGATCAGCATGATGAAACCAAACAGGATGAACGGCAGCTCGCCCACGAACTCGGCGGTGACATCAGCCAGCGACGACGCAATCGCCCGCGGCCAGCGAATGCCGGCAAGCATTACCGCACGCGCGCCGAAGACAAGCCCGCCGACTTCGGAGAACGGCATGATGTTCGTCCCGCCCTCCCGTACCAGACGCCCGAACACCAGCGCGCCGAAGCGGCCGTGGCGGCACACCAGCCGCCACGCCTCCGCCAGCACGATGAACAGCAGAAGCTGCCAGCCGACGAGAATGCCGAAGCCTTTCCACCCGACCGACGTGACCGCATGCACGACTTTGCCCGCCCCGAGCCACACCACCAACGCGATGCCAAGGCCGACGCCGAGAACCCCCAGCAGGATCGAGAGACGCTTCATCGCCGGCGGGAAACGCCCTGCGGCAGGCGTCGTTCCGGAGCCGTCGCGCCCAGCGGCCTTGTGGTGCTCATGGCGCCGGAATACTCATCCTCCCGATTGAGCCGAGACAAGCCCAAGGGGAAACGAAATGGCGAAACGAATGGCCGGTGTGACGCGTCGGGGTGTCCTTGCGGGTGGGGCAATGCTCAGCCTGCCGTGGATCGCGCGGGCCGACGACGTGAAGCCACGCGTGACGGCTATTTCGCAATGGTCGGCGGGCAGCGACGGCGAGGCGATCACCGCGCTCGGCAAGGTGTTCGAGCAGCATGGCGGCATCTGGCAGCACAACCCGGTGCCGGGCTTCACCACCGAGATGATGAACAAGCTTCGGGCCGAAATCCTGGCCGGAGAGCCGCCGGCGATTTCCCAGCTCAAAGGCCCGGAAATCGCGGCATGGTCGAAGATCGCGCCGACCGTGGATATCACGCCCTGGGTCAAGGCGGCGGATTTCGAATCGAAAGTCCCGGTCGAACTCGCAAAGAGCTGTCAGCCCGCGGGGCATTGGATCGCGCTGCCGCTGCAGGTGTACCGCATCAACACGCTCTTCCTGTCCGCACCGGGAATGGAGCGCGCGAAGCTGACCAAGGCGCCGGCGACCTGGGACGAGTTTAACGAAGCCGCGACCAAGATGAAGGAAGCCGGCATGACCCCGCTGGCCAATGGCGGGGTCCGCTGGGACGATGGGATGAAATTCGAGATCGCGCTGGCCGGCATCAGCCCGGATGTCTATCGCAGCGCGATCATGCAACTCGACAGCGATGCGTTGAAAAGCAAGGAAGTGCTGGCAGCCTTCGAACAGACGCGCAAATTCGCCAACTGGATGAACCCGAACATTGCGGCGCAAAGCTGGGGCGTGAATCTGCCCGCCTTCATGAAGGGCGACATGGGCATGGTGCTCATGGGCGGTTGGGCGCAGGGCAACCTGCTCAAGGCCGGCGCCAAGCCGACCGACTTCTCCAGCGGCCCCGCCCCCCAGGACAGTGGACCGCACTGCTTCGACCTGAACGCCGACTGCTTCATCTTCTGGAAGCAGAAGGCCGCCGACTTGCAGGCCGGTCAGAAACTCTTCGCGCAGTTGGTCATGGAACCGTCGGTCGAGGAGATGTACTCCAAGATCACCGGCTCCATCCCCGCCCGTACCGATGTCGACCTCAGCGTGGCCGGCTTCCTCGACGGGCAGCGCAACTCTGCCGCGAACCTTAAGAGCGCCATCGCCGACAAGCGCGTGCTGCTGAGCCTCGCGCACAACATGGCACAGCCCAACGGGATCACGGCGGCGATGATCGATGTGCTGACCGAGTACGTGCACAACAGCGCCATCCCGGCCGCCGAGGGGCAGAAGCGCCTCGTCGCGGCGGTGGAGAACAATCAGTAGCGGCGTGGACTCCGGCGCCTCAGCGCTGGGTTCGCCTCGGCCGATAGCTCCCGTGGGCCGCAGCGTGCGGGACCATCTCGCCGCTGTGCTGACCCAGCTTGCGATCTGGATCCCGCTGCTCATCTCGGCGGGATACGTCGTCGTGTTCACCGCGTGGACAACCTGGATTTCCTTCACGCCATCCACGCTGCTTCCCGACTATTCGTGGATCGGGCTGCGCAACTACCGCACGCTGGTTCGCACCCAGAACTTCCACATCGCCTACATCAACATCGTGATTTTCGGCCTCGGCTTCGTCATCCTCACCACCGCGCTCGGCCTGTTCCTCGCCATCCTGCTCGACCAGCGCGTACGCGGAGAGAACATCTTCCGCACCATCTTCCTCTATCCGCTGGCGGTGTCCTTTGTGGTCACGGGCACGGTCTGGAGTTGGCTGTTGAACCCCGGCCTCGGCATTCAGAAACTGGTGCAGGACTTGGGTTGGGCCGGCTTCCGCTTCGACTGGATCGTGCAGCCGGACAAGGCAATCTACACGGTGATCCTCGCCGGGGCCTGGCAGGGCGCGGGCTTCGCCATGGCGCTGTTCCTGGCAGGATTGCGGTCCGTCAATTCCGATCTGATCAAAGCGGCGCAAATCGACGGCGCCGGACCCTGGCGCACCTATCGCAGGGTCGTGTTGCCGACCATGTGGCCGATCTTCGTCACCGTCGTGGTGATACTCCTCAGCATCGCCATCAAAACCTACGACCTCGTGCGCGCGCTGACCGCCGGAGGTCCGGGCATTTCCACCACCCTGCCGGCCGTCGTCGTGTACGACTTCATGTTCCAACGCAGCGAACTCGGCCGAGGCTCGGCCGCCGCCGTGCTGATGCTGCTGTCGATGCTCGTGGTCTTCATCCCGTACGGATTGTATAATTCCTGGCGGCGGAGGCGAGCGGCGCGGGTATGAAACGGGCGCTGATTTATGCCTGCCTGGTCGTCATGGCCCTGCTGTTCCTGGTGCCGCTCGCCGTGGTGGTGCTGAACTCGCTGCGCACCGGACAGGAGATCGCGTCCACATCCATGATCGGTTGGCCCCGGCATCTGGCGTGGGGCAACTACGCCGAGGCCTGGGATGGTTTCTGCATGGCGGAGCATTGCTGGGGCATCGAGCCGTATTTCCTGAATTCGCTCGAGCTGGTGATCCCCGCAACCATCCTCTCCACGGCGCTCGGCGCCCTGGCCGGCTATTCGATCGCGCTGTGGCGCTTCCCGGGTGACCAGCTGGTGTTTGGCATCGTCATCATGGGGATCTTCCTGCCCGAGCAGATGAAGCTGATCCCCTGGGTCGTGGTGCTGCGCGACCTCGGTCTGATCAATACGATCGCCGGCCTGATCGTGATCCACGTGGTGCAGGGCATGGCGTTCACCACGCTGTTCGCCCGCAACTACTACATCAGCGTGCCCGTGGACCTGATGAAGGCGGCGCGCATCGACGGTGCGGGGTTCTTCCGTATCTTCTGGCGCATCCTGCTGCCGCTCTCGCCGCCCATCCTGATCGTCATGGTCATCTGGCAGTTCACCGGCATCTGGAATGAGTTCCTGTTCGGCGTGACCTTCACCCAGGGCCCGCAGCAGCCGGTCACCGCCGCACTGATCAGCCTCTCCGCCGCGGTCACCAGCGAACCGCAATACGGCGTCCAAAGCGCGGCGGTGCTGATCGCGGCGCTGCCGACCTTGCTGGTCTATCTGTTTGGCGGACGCTACTTCCTGAGCGGTCTGACAGCGGGGGCGGTGAAGTAGCGATGGCAGCGCTGAGCATTCGGGACCTGCGCAAGCGGTTCAGCACGCTGGAGGTGCTGAAGGGCATCGACCTTGAGATCGAAAGCGGCGAGTTCACCGTTCTGGTCGGCCCCTCGGGCTGCGGCAAATCGACGCTGCTGAACATCATCGCCGGGCTGGAGAAGGCGACATCCGGCACGATCGAGATCGGCGGGCGGGTGATGAACGACGTCCAGCCCAAGGACCGCAACATCGCGATGGTGTTTCAGAGTTACGCGCTCTACCCGTCCATGACCGTGCGCCAGAACATCACCTTCGGCATGGAGTGTCGCGGCGTGCCGAAGCGTGCGCAGGCGCAGGCGTTAGAGCAGGTGGCGAAGCTGCTGCAGATCGAGGGACTGTTGCAACGCAAGCCGGCGCAGCTTTCGGGCGGCCAGCGTCAGCGCGTGGCGATGGGACGGGCGCTGGTGCGCGATCCGCTGCTGTTCCTGTTCGACGAGCCGCTGTCCAATCTGGATGCCAAGCTCCGCGTGGAAATGCGCATGGAGATCAAGGAGCTGCACCAGCGTATCCGCTCGACCATCGTGTACGTGACGCACGATCAGGTGGAAGCCATGACCATGGCAAGCCGCATCGCGGTGATGCATCTGGGCGAGGTGCAGCAATTCGCCGACCCCGACACGATCTACAACCGGCCAGCCAACATGTTCGTCGCCAGTTTCATGGGCTCGCCGCCGATGAACATGCTGCGCGCGCGCATCGAAGCTGAGAACGGACACGCCGTTGCTGTCGCGGGAAATTTGAGGATGCCGTTATCCGATGCGGTGAGCGCGACGATGCCACAACGAGAGGTGGTCGTGGGCATTCGGCCCGAATCAATCGCGGAAGAGTACCGCCGGTTCAGCGCCGATCCCCGCGGCGCACTCCATCTCGAGGCGCCTGTCGAACTAACTGAACCAATGGGTGCTGAAACCGTGGTCGTTTTGCGGATCGGCGGTCAAAAGGTCCTCGGGCGTGTGGCGCCCGATGTCCCGCTGACCGTCGGCGAGCAAAACCGGTTCGCGATCGACCTGCGGAAGATCTGTCTGTTCGACCCGGCGACGGAGAAACTCATCGCATGACATTTCCGACCTATCCCGATCTGCGCGGGCGCACCGTGATTGTGACCGGGGGCGCCAGCGGGATCGGCAAAGCATTTGTCCGCGCCTTCGTTGCGAATGACGCGAAGGTGGCCTTCCTCGACATCCAGCCAGAGGCCGGCCACGCCCTGCAAAGCGCAACAGGCGCGCGCTTTGTCCAGTGTGACCTGACCGATCTCGGTGCACTGAAAGACGCCATCACGGGCATCGGCAACGATCTTGGTCCAGCCTCGGTGCTGGTCAACAACGCTGCGAATGACCAGCGGCAGGATTTCGAATCCGTCACGCCGTCCGAGTTCGACTGGATGATCGCCGTCAATTTCCGCCATGTCTATTTCGCGGCACAGGCGGTGTTGCCGCAAATGCGCGCCTTCGGCCGCGGCTCCATCGTCAACATGAGTTCGGGCGCCTGGATGGGCGGCGGACCTCGGATGCAGGCCTACTCGGCCGCCAAGGCAGCCATCGTCGGCTTTACCAATTCCCTGGCGCGCGACGTCGGCAAGGACAACATCCGCGTCAACGCCATCGCCCCGGGCATGGTGATCACCGAGCGTCAGCGCCGGCTTTGGTATCCGGACAACTCACGCATCGCCGAAATGCGGACCCGCCAGGCCCTGCCACTGGCGATAGAGCCCACAGACATCGCCCAGCTTGGCCTGTTTCTTGCCTCGGATGCGAGCCGTGCCATCACCAAACAATGTCTGTCGGTGAACGCGGGGTCCCGTTGAAGCGACCGATGATCTCCCTTGCAATGTTGATCGACCAGCCGACGGGTACCCACCCGGCGTCCTGGCTGCATCCCGACACCAACGCCGCAGGGTCGAACGACATCCACCACTATCAGCGCATGGCGCAGATCGCCGAGCGCGGTCTGTTCGACCTCTTCTTCGTGGCCGACACGCCCGCCGCGCGCACCGAAAATCTGCATGCCTGGTCGCGCTTCCCGATGTACATGAATGCGCTGGAACCCGTGACACTGCTGACCGGCGTGGCCTGCGCCACAACCCATATCGGCGTCGGCGGCACCGTCTCCACCAGCTTCTCCGAACCCTACAACGTCGCGCGGCAATTCGCCTCGCTGGACCACATCAGCGCCGGGCGAGCCGCCTGGAACGTCGTGACCTCGGCGAACGACTACGCGGCACGCAATTTCGGACATACCAAGCTGGCGCCGCACGCCGAACGCTATGCTCGCGCCGGTGAGTTCGTCGATGTGGTGAAAGAATTATGGGACACGTGGGACGACGATGCCTTCGTGCGCGATCGCGAAAGTGGCCTGTTCTTCGATCCGGCGCGCATGCATGTCATCGACCACGAAGGTCCGTACTTTCGTGTCCATGGTGCGCTGAACGTCGCGCGTAGCCCGCAAGGCCATCCGGTCATCATCCAGGCCGGCGCATCCGACACCGGACGGGAACTGGCCGCCCGCACCGCCGAAGTAGTGTTCGCCAGCAATTCAGCACCCGAGAGCGCCAAACACGCCTATGACGATCTGAAAACCCGCATGGCCAAATACGGCCGCCAGCCCGAACAACTCCGCATCCTCGCAGGCATGCCCGTCCTGGTCGGGCGCACGCGCGAAGAAGCCGAAGCCGCCCACCAAAGGCTCCAGGAACTTATCCACCCGGACGTGGGGCGCTTCCGCCTCGGCACGGACCTGGAAGCCGATCTCTCCGACCTGCCTTTGGACGAACCGATCCCGCCCGAGCGCCTGCCCAAAAGCGCCAACATGCACAAGGCGTTCTTCGACGGGATCATGAAGATCATCCGCGAGGAAAACCCGACGCTTCGCCAGCTTTATCTGCGCTACGAACGCGGTCGCAAAACCATCAAAGGCACAGCGACCGACATCGCCGACACCATGCAGCACTGGTTCGAAATGGGCGCGTGCGACGGCTTCATGCTGCAATTCCACACCATGCCCGGCGGTCTCCAGGCCTTCGTGGACCAGGTCGTCCCTGAGTTGCAAAGACGGGGTCTGTTCCGCACGTCGTACGAGGGTGCCATGCTGCGCAACCACCTCGGTCTCAAGCGCCCGCCCAACCGCCACTCATAAGGACCACACATGCTGCGACGCCTGCTGCTATGCCTGATGCTGCTGCCGGCAGTCGCGCTCGCGGACGCGCCCAAACTCGTCACGCCCGGCGAACTCACCTGGGGATCGTCTCCCACCTTCATGCCGTTCGAATTCGTGCAGGACGGCAAGCCAACCGGCTTCGACGTGGACTTGATGGCAGATCTTGCGAAGCGGATCGGCCTCAAGAGTAACATGCTGGGCATGGACTTCGCCGGCATTATCCCCGCGATGCTGGGCGGCCGGATTGATGCCGGCGTCAGCGGCATGTACGTCACACCTGCGCGCCTGCAGGTCGCCGACTTCATCCCCTACGTGATCGTCGGCAATCAGATCGCCGTCCGCGCCGGCAACCCGAAGCACGTCGCAGACCAACACGGCCTCTGCGGCTTGAACGTCGCGGTCCCCGTCAACACCGCCTTCGAGGCCTCAGCCAAAGCCCTCAGCGCCCAATGCGTGTCCGCAGGCAAACCCGCTATCAATCTGCTCTTGCTCCCTGGCAGCACCAACGTTGCGCTGGCCTTGGCGCAGGGCCGCGCCGATGCGGCACTGAACTCCACCGCGACCGTGGCGGCCATGATGGCGCAGGACCCGGATACATACGAACTCGCGGGTCCGCCCTTCGATGCGAACACCAAAATCGGGATTGCGCTGCGCAAGGATGATCCTGAACTGACAGCGGAGCTGAACAAGGCCCTGCAGGCCATGCACGCCGACGGCTCCTATGACGCCCTGCTGAAGAAGTGGAAGCTGCCGCCGCAGGCCTCCATCTTCTGACGCGCTCGGATGCGGCTGTTCCGGCCGGTCTATTTCTTCCACTACCTCTTCAGCCTGGATTTCGCGTCCGCTGCGTTCATGACGCTGGAAATCAGCCTGGGCGCGTTGATCCTGGGCCTGATTGTCGGACTGATCTTGGCGATCGCGCAGCAGACCCCCCTCAAACCGCTGCAATTCCTGGTGCGGTTCTACATCTGGCTGTTTCGCGGCACGCCGGCGCTGCTGCAAATCGTGTTCGCCTTCAACGTGCTCCCGTCATTCGGGATTGTGCTGCCGGGGACCGTATGCGGGATCCTGGCGCTTGGGCTGAACGAAGCGGCGTATATGGCGGAGATCATGCGCAGCGGCATCGAGGCGGTGGGACTCGGCCAACGCGATGCCGCACGCGCCCTGGGGCTGAATGAACGGCACATCATGCGGCTTGTCGTCCTGCCGCAGGCCCTGCGCATCATCATCCCGCCGATCGGCAATCAGTTCATCGGGATGTTGAAGCTCTCCGCACTGATATCCGTCATCGGCGTGCGCGAACTGCTGCTGACCGCGGACCAGGCAGCCTCTGCCAATTTCCGCTACTTCGAGGCCCTCTCCGCCGCCGGCATTTACTACCTGATCCTGACGACGTTCTTTATGTCCGTGCAAGCGTGGATCGAGCGCGCGCTGCGAAAAGCGGCATAGCCTGTTCCACCTCGGCGCGCAGACCGGCCGCCTGCGCCAGGCGGTCCAGCCGGCGGAACACGCTGTCGCCGCTGAACACGCCGTGCGACTGATCGAGCCGCAGCACGAGCCGCCCTTGTTCGACCGCGATCGACGTTGCCGCCAAAACCTGCGTCGTTCCACCGGAAAGCGTATACGCCAGCCGCAGAGCCACCCCCAAGGTCTCAGCGCAATGCGCGGTGCGCACATCTAGCAACAACCGCGCCGGATGCAGGAACTCCGCATCCGTCTCTGCCTCATACCGAAGCGCAATCGCCAGCGCGAGAAACGCCCGCGCATGGTGGTCCAGCCCCAATCCCGGCTGCCTCAACACCCGCAAAAACGCCTGCTCCGCCCGAAACTCCGGATGATCCCGGCTGCCGATGTCAGACATCCAGCACGCAGCCTCGCGCAATCGCTCGGCGGCCGGCGTATCGTCCGGGAACAGCGGAGCGGTCCATTTCATAAGATGCGGCGGAAGATCGGGCGTGCGGCCGAGCCATCGGGCGTAGTTCTTACCCGCGGCGATCAGCGGATCCTGACGGCGCACGTCCTCCGGCAAAAGGCGCATATACCAGCCTTCCCGCAGGCCGGAGGCGCTGAAGACGACCCGCCCGGAACGTGAAGCGCGCAACAGTCGCCGCAGTACCACCGCGGCGAACGGAAGGTCCTCAACGCGCTTGCGGGACAGGCCTGAAATCCGTTCCAGCGTACGCTGACCGGCATCGGCCACCATGCGCCCGAGCTCCTGCGCTTCCTCTCGGCCTATGTCGTAGTGATGAACCATCCGCAGTGGGTAGCCGACCTGCTGCATGTGCACCCGCGCCAGTGCACGGAACGCGCCACCCACCAGGTAGATATCGCGGCCTTCACCCTCCGCGATCCATGGCACACCCTCGAGATCGGCGGAAACGATGTCCCGTGCCCGCCGCGTATCGCCCAGGGCACGATCCGACAAACGAATCACGCCCAGCGGCAGCGTCTGACTGCGCGATGGACCCTGCGGCGTGATCCTGACCAACTCCAGCGACCCACCCCCGATATCCGCGATCAGCCCATCCGCTTCGGGAATGCCGCACAACACGCCCTCAGCGGAAAGCTCGGCCTCCTCGCTGCCCGGGAGAATCCGCACGGCGAGCCCGGGAATCTCCCGCTCAAGGTTTCGGACGAAATCCGAGCCATTCCGAGCGTCTCGCACTGCTGCCGTGGCCAAGACGTCCATGCCCTCGGCGCCCATCGCACATGCGATGGTCCAATACCGGCGCAGCACGGCGTAAGCCTGCGACATGCCTTCGGTGTTCAGCAAACCGGTCGCCTGCAGTCCCAGACCGAGACGCAGCACAGCCTTTTCGTTGAACACCACAAGCGGATTCCGAAGATGGCCTTCGTACACGACCAGACGAACGGAGTTGGAGCCCAGGTCCACCACCGCGCAACGTGGCGGCGCGTCAGCCAAAGCAGCCGTCATGCACTCAGTCCTGGTTTACGCGGTCGGGTCGGCGAAGGGGCACGATGGAAACCGCACTGTGGCCGACTGGGCCGTGTAAGGCGGAGCCGCGTCCGGACAGGGACGGGTTGGTCATGAAATAATCATGCGCGGAGACAGGTTTGTTGCCTGGGGCGACCCGCCTCCACGACCCGTCCGGGTGTAGTTCCCACGACTGCATCGAGTCCTTCAGATTGACCACCATGATCTGATCCAGCACCTGCGCGTGCACCGTGGGGTTATGAATGGGCACCAGGGTCTCAACGCGCCAATCCATGTTCCGGATCATCCAGTCGGCGGAGCTGATGAAAACTTTTGCGTGGCGACTGGGCAGGGCATGGCCGTTGCCGAAGACGCAAATGCGCGCATGTTCCAGGAAACGGCCGACGATCGACTTGATACGGATGTTTTCTGACAACCCAGGCACGCCGGGGCGCAGGCAACATATGCCGCGGATGACGCCCATGACCTTCACCCCCGCCTGCGATGCGCGATACAGCGCATCGATCAGCTCTTCATCCACCAGGCTGTTGAGTTTGATCCAGATGCCGGCTGGTTTCCCGCCACGGGCGAATTCGATCTCCTCATCAATTAACTTGAGTAGCGTTTTGCGTAACGTGACCGGGCTGTAGGCCAGCGCGTCCATCCTCTCGGGTTGCGCGTATCCCGTCAGGTAATTGAACAGCCGAGCGGAATCCCGTGTCAGGTCGGGGTCCGTCGTGAAGAACGACAGGTCGGTGTAGATGCGTGCCGTAATCGGGTGATAGTTGCCCGTGCCGAAATGCGCATAAGCGCGCACGGAACCGGCTTCCCGCCGCACTACCAGGGACAGCTTCGCATGGGTCTTCAGCGCGGCGAAGCCGAACACCACTTGTACGCCCGCCGCTTCCATCGTGCGGGCAAGACCGATGTTGGTCTCCTCATCGAAGCGGGCGCGCAGCTCCACCACGGCAGTGACGAACTTCCCTGCCTCCGCTGCCTCGATCAACGCCTTCACGATCAGGCTGTCGCGCGGTGTGCGGTACAGCGTCTGCTTTACGGCGATAACGTTGGGATCCTGAGCGGCCTGTCTCAGGAACTGCACCACCACATCGAAGCTCTCGAAAGGATGGTGGACAATGATGTCCTTCGCCCGAATGGCAGCGAAGCAATCACCGCCGAAATCCCGAATCCGTTCCGGAAAGCGCGGCGTGTAAGGGGGAAACAGCAGGTCCGGACGGTCATCGACAATCAGCTGCCGCAGGTCGGCAACGCCTAGCATCCCGGGCTGAATGAAGATCTCATCCACCGAGGCATCGAGTTCATCCGCGACGAGATGCCGGAGATCCTCCGGCATATCGGCGCTCATGGACAAATGGATCACTTGCCCACGCCGGCGGCGCTTCAACGCCAATTCGTAAGATCGAACCAGGTCCTCCGCCTCTTCCTCGAACTCCACATCGGTGTCACGGATCAGACGGAACATGCCATGACCGCCGATGCGCAGGCCGGGGAAGACATGACCCAGGCAGCGTTCGACCAGATCTTCCAGACGCACGAAGCGGATTGCCTTATGGGATGACGTGGCGGGCAGCCGGATGAACCGCTCCACCTGCGACGGAAGCGGGATCAGCGCGCGAACCGCGGTGGCATCATCGGCGCGCATCAGCCGCAGGACCATCACCAGGCCCATATTGGGAATGAACGGGAACGGATGGGCCGGGTCGATCGCCAGCGGCGTCAGCACCGGAAACACGCGTTCCATGAACCACGCGTTCAGCCAGGAGATATCGTCTCCTTCCAGATCGGCTGTGTCGCACAGCTCGATACCCGCGGCACGGAGCAGGTCGGATAGCTCCTTCCACGCGCGTTGCTGATCCATCAGCAGCGCCTCGGCGCGCTCTTTGATTTCCGCAAGTTGCTGTGCCGGCGCGCGTCCATCGGGCGAAAGCGCGGTGATGCCGGCCTTGGCCTGACCGACGAGGCCTGCCACCCGGACCGAATAGAACTCGTCCAGGTTCGATGCGCTGATCGAGACAAAGCGAAGCCGCTCGAGCAGCGGGTGTCGCGGATTCTCCGCTTCCTCCACGACCCGCCGGTTGAAATCCAGCCAGGAGAGTTCGCGGTTGATGAAATAGTCCGGCCCCTCGGGCACGGTGGCCGGTGCGCTTTCAGGTACGATCAGGCCAGGAGACGTCGGGGTATCCATCGGCCTAGCGTAGCACGGCTTCGGTCTTGCGTTCGATCAGGCCGAAATCGATCTCCGCCCCAAGGCCCGGACCTGTCGGCGCATGGAGCAGCCCGTCCTTGTCGATCTCCAGTTCCCGCGCCATCCCGTATTTATGCGCACCATGCGGCAGCAGCACCTCGAACATCGTCGTGTTGCGCAGCGCCATGCAGAGATGCAGGTTCGCGAGATTGTTCAGCGAATTGCCGCTGTGGTGGATTTCGTAGGTAATGCCGAACGCTTCCGCCAGATGCGCAGTCTTCAGCATGGTCGTCAGCCCTCCCTTATTGGGAATGTCGCCACGCAGATAATCCGTGGCACGCTCCGTAATCCAGATCGGATACGTGTCCAGCCCGCCGGCGGGAAATTCGGTAGCCATGATGGGAATTTCCAGTTTCTGCCGCAGCTTGACATAGTTGTAAATGTCCTCATCCGCCAGCGGATCTTCATACCAATAGAACCCGAGTTCTTCGATCGCGCGCCCGACCCGCAAAGCATCCACATAATTGTAGCTCCAGGTTGAATCGAGCATCACCCGGAAGTCCTCACCCACCGCATTGCGCACCGCTTCGCAGACCTTGATATCCCGATCGGGTTCACGCGGTGGATGAATTTTATACGCACGCCATCCCTCGGCCTTGAACTGCTGGGCCTGATCCACATACGCCGCCGGATCAGGCAGAACCTGCGAACTGGCATACGCGGGGATCGAGGTACGAAACGTCCCCATCAGGGCGTGCACCGGCAAATCCGCGGCCTTCCCCGCAATGTCCCATAAGGCCGTATCCACCGCACCTACTGTCCGGTAGCTAACCGCGCGGGTCAGTAGGCGCATGGATTGGTGGATGCGCTCGCGCTCCAGCGGATTCTGCCCCATCAGCAGCGGCTTCAGCGAGCGAATCAGCTGCGGTCCGTCCATCGAAGCCGGATTGCTCGCCGAACCCAGAAACGCATGCCCCTCGAGCCCCTGGTCGGTGGCAATGCGCAGCAGCCCCAGATTGGATTGTGAGGATGCAAGCGAACCTTGATGATACACTGTGGCCGGAATGCCGTCCCAGGTGAAGATCGTCAGCGTGACATCGGTGATCTTCATGGCGTCATAGCCTCGAGTGAGTGCCGTCGCAGCGCGGCTGTCCAGCCGTGTGCTTGCAGCCGCAGAAATAGACCGTACTGTCGCGCTCGGCTACGAACTCTACGGGCGCGAAGCCGCTGCCCTTATGCGAACCATCACAAAACGGTTGACCGGCGCTCTTGCCGCAGGCGCACCACCAGTACGATTTCCCGGCTTCAACCTGGACTTCGAAAGGACTTTTCTGCGCGATCTGGGGCGCTGTATCCGGCATGTCTTCCTCCCGCCGTTAATTATGGCCGGATGATCGTGCCCACGCCGGTTTCTGTAAACAGTTCCAGCAGGCAGGCATGCGGCACACGGCCATCCAGGATGACCGCGCCCTTGGCGCCCGCCTGCACAGCTTCCACGCAATTCTGCACTTTGGGAATCATTCCACCCGTAATCATTCCCGACTTGATCCCCTCATCCACCTGCTTCACCGTAAGTTCGGGGATCAGGTTCTTTTGCTCGTCGAGCACGCCGGGAACATCAGTCAGCATCAGCAGCCGGGTTGCATTCAGCGCGCCGGCGACCGCCCCCGCCACCGTGTCGGCGTTGATGTTGTAAGTCTGGCCGCTCTCATCGGCGCCGACCGGAGCAATGACCGGAATCAGCCCCGCGCCGGTCAGCGCGTGGATGACACGAACATCCATCTGGTCCGGCTCACCGACGTAACCGAGATCCGCATTGACTTTGCGCGCCCGGATCAGCCCGCCGTCCTTGCCGCAAATACCAACCGCCAACGCGCCCGCGCGATTGATGATGCCGGCAACATATTTGTTCACCGAACCCGCAAGGACCATCTCCACGATATCCACCGTCGCCTCATCGGTGACGCGAAGCCCGTCCACGAAGCTGGATTGGATGTTGAGCCGCTTCAGCATGGCGTTGATCTGCGGGCCGCCGCCATGCACCACCACCGGGTTGATCCCGACCTGCTTCAGGATCGCGATATCGGCGCCGAATTGCAGCGCAAGTTCGTCCTCGCCCATCGCGTGGCCGCCATATTTCACCACCACCGTCGCGCCCGCGTAACGGCGCAGGTAGGGCAGGGCGAGGGCAAGGGTATGGGCCTGCTGGGCCGCGGCCGCGTGGTCGATGGGCCGAGCGCTCATGCTGATAGACCTCCGGAAGGCTGAAGGGCCTGCTAGGGCGACGGTTGATGGGGGTCAAGCCGGGGCATTCCCCTGCGTAGCAACGGCCCGATTTACGCCCATAATTTATGCAATTGCCAAATACATGCCCAAAATCGCAGGAAAAAGACGCTACGTAGCTGGCAATTTAGGCAATCTTGCATGGCACAATGATTGCTCCGCCCCATCAGCACGAGTCCAGCACACGGAGGCTCCATGGATAGCCTGAAGCCCTCCGAGATCGTGGCCAGCATGGTGCGGACTGGCATCGCGAAATCCGAACTCGGCCCGTTCGACCTTCTGATCCGCGGCGCGCTGTCGGGAGCGCTCCTTGGCTTCGCCACCAGCCTCGCGATCGGTGCCACCGTGCAGACCGGCCAGCCCATCGTCGGCGCCCTCATTTTCCCGGTCGGCTTCGTGATGATCGTGCTGCTCGGCCTGGAACTCGTCACCGGTAGCTTCGCCCTCGTCCCCCTGGCGGTGATCTCCGGCCCCGCCTCCTTGGGTACGATGCTGTCCAACTGGACCTGGGTCTTCCTCGGCAACCTCCTCGGCTCCCTGATCTACGCCGCCCTGCTCGCGATCGCCCTGACCATGGCGGGCCAGGTCGAGCCAGCCGGCGTCGCAGCCGCCATCGTCAAAGCCGCGGAACTGAAAACCATCGGCTACGCGCATTTCGGCACCGCCGGAATGATCACCGTCTTCGTCAAAGCCATCCTCTGCAACTGGATGGTCTGCCTGGGCGTGGTGATGGCGCTGTCCTCCACCTCTACGATCGGACGCATCGTCGGCGCCTGGATGCCGATCCTCGTCTTCTTCGCCCAAGGGTTCGAGCACTCGGTGGTCAACATGTTCGTCATCCCGGCGGGTATGATGATGGGCGCCAAAGTCTCGATCGCGAACTGGTGGCTGTGGAACCAGATCCCGGTCACGCTGGGTAACATCGTCGGCGGCTTGGTCTTCACCGGCCTCGCCCTCTACGTCACCTATGGCCGTTCGCCGTCCGCCATCCCGGCCGCGCTGCCCGCCACGGGCGACTGAATGTCCGACGCGCCGTTCAGCACGGAGCAGCAGGAGTATCTGAAGGGCTTCATGGCGGGGGTGGAGGCACGGCGCGGCGCGCTGGGCCTGCACGCTTCCCCTGCCGGCGCGCCGTCGCCCGATCCCGCCGACATCAACCGGGCCGCGCAGGACCGCACCGTCGCCTCCGGCGGCAAGCTCACGCCGGAGGAAGAAGCGAAGCGCAAGAAGCATCCGCTCGACCGCTTCGATGAGATCAGCGCCCAAGCCGCATCCGGCCAGTTCCCCAAAGGGCTGGACGTTTTCCTCACCAAGTTCCACGGCCTGTTCTACGTCGCGCCGGCGCAGAACGCCTTCATGTGCCGCCTGCGCATCCCCGGCGGCATCCTGACCACCACACAGATGCGCGGTATCGCCGCGATCGCCGACGATCTCGCCGGCGGATACGCCGACATCACCACCCGTGCCAATCTGCAACTGCGCGAGATCAAGGCCGAAAGCGCGCCCGAAGTGCTGCTGCGCTTGTCCGAGATCGGCCTGACCTCCCGCGGCTCAGGCGCCGATAATATCCGCAACATCACCGGCAGCCCGACGGCCGGCATCGACCCTCAGGAACTGATCGATACGCGGCCCTATGCCCGGGCGCTGCATCATTTCATCCTCTACCATCGTGAACTCTACGGCCTGCCGCGCAAATTCAACATCGCCTTCGATGGCGGCGGCGCCGTCGCGGTGCTGGAAGACACCAACGACATCGCGCTCTCCGCCGTGCAGGTGCAGGACGGCTTCGGCGTGCCGCCCGGCGTCTATTTCCGGCTCGATCTCGGCGGCATCACCGGCCATGGCGACTTCGCCCGCGCCACCGGAGCCATCGTCGCGCCCGGCGACGCGGTGAAGCTCTGCGACGCCGTGCTCCGCGCCTACATCGCGCAGGGCGACCGCACGGATCGAACCAAGGCGCGACTGAAATACGTGCTCGACCGCGTGGGCGTCCCCGCCTTCCTGGAAGAGGTCGCGCGTGAATACGGCCAGCCGCTTCTCACCGTCGATCAGGCGGCGATCTCGCCCCGTCCGCCGCGCGACAAGCATGGCCATATCGGCGTGCACGCGCAGAAGCAGCCCGGATTGAACTATATCGGCGTGCTCTGTCCGCTCGGCCGGCTCCTCACCGACCGGCTGCGCGGCCTCGCCGACATCGCCGACCGCTTCGGCTCCGGCACGCTCCGCCGCACTGTTATCCGTGGGCCTCCCGTAGTGTCTTTAAGGCCGTCTATTTTGCAGGGACATTCTCTCCATTCAGTCCCCCACCGTTTCGGCTTGACCCGGTAAATCCCAAGTCATAATGTGGGCTGAATTGGTGGCTGGTCCCTGTGGGCTGGCTCGCGGAGGCCTCTGTGGCGAGCGGCAAGTTGAGCGCACTGAAGGTCAAGGCTCTGACGTCGCCAGGGCGGTACGGCGATGGTGGCGGCTTGTGGCTTCAGGTCCGCGACGCAGAGCATCGGTCCTGGCTGTTTCGCTACGCCATCGCCGGCAACGCTCGGCAGATGGGCCTGGGCGCTTTCCCAGACATATCCCTGGCTGATGCACGGGAAGCCGCTCAACAGGCACGTGCTTCCGTTCGTCAGGGCGTGGACCCGATCGAGCAGCGTCGAGCCGCCAGGTCACAGAGGAAAGCAGCTGCAGGCGCGCTGACCTTCCAGCAAGTCGCAAACAAATACGTCGCCGCGCACGAAGCTGGCTGGCGGAACGAAAAGCATCGTGGCCAATGGCGACAGACGCTCGCCCTGGCCTCTGAAACGATCGGCAATCTCGGAGTGGGGGCGATCGAGACGGGCGACGTTATGCGCGTCCTCGAGCCGATCTGGCGCGAGAAGCCTGAAACGGCGTCCCGACTGCGCGGCCGCATCGAAAGCGTCATCGACTATGCGACCGCGCATGGGTGGCGGACCGGCGAGAACCCGGCCCGCTGGCGCGGACATCTTGCCAAGCTGCTTCCTGCTCCAAGGAAGCTCGCTCGGGTGAAGCACCACACCGCGCTGCCCTGGTCCGACATGGGCACGTTCATGGCCGAGCTTCGGGACCAGAACGGTGTGGCCGCGCGAGCGCTCGAATTCACAATTCTGACGGCAACGCGAACCAATGAGGCCATCGGCGCGCGCTGGTCCGAGATCAGCGTGCAGGAAGCCGTCTGGACCATTCCTGGCGAGCGCATGAAGGCTGGTCTGGAACACCGCGTATCGCTCTCCGATGCCGCCCTGGCTGTCCTGAGGGAGATGGAACCGCTTCGTACGTCGAAGCCCTGGGTGTTTCCGGGTGCGAGGAACGAAGGCGCGCTCTCCAACATGGCGATGCTGATGCTGCTCCGGCGCATGGGACAGAAGGATCTGACGGTGCACGGGTTCAGGTCCACGTTCCGCGACTGGTGTGCCGAGACGACGAACTATCCGCGGGAAGTCGCTGAACAGGCGCTGGCGCACACGCTGTCAGACAAGGTTGAGGCGGCCTATCGCCGCGGCGATCTCTTCGAGAAGCGCCGCCGGCTGATGGCCGACTGGGCAAGTTTCTGTGCTCGGAAGAGCGCAACCGGAGAGGTTGTGCCCATCAGAGCCTGAAGCCGCGCTGGGCGGCACCCAGCAAACAAGGGCGGCGCGAACGGGACTGGTCCTCCCGGCGGCTCGGCGCGATGCCTCTACTGATGATGCGGTTGATGATGCGGTGCTCGGCGATGTTGCGGCGCTGGCGGGGGAGCAGACGGGCTTTGGCGAGTTGCTGTGCCGCTGCCCCCTCCGGCGGCGGCTGGGCGAGGTCGCGGTGGACCGGACAACGGGCGTGCGCCAGTCCTGTGGTGCAGGACGTTCATCGACGCAGAGGCGAAGCAGATGGCGTCCAACTTGTAACCGCCGGATATAGTCACACCCACAGCCCGACACTGTTAATTAGGTGTTCAGGCTTCCTCAAGACCGCATGGCGTATTGGGCACACATGATGTGCAGCTCTGAGTTGATTGAAACAAGCCAGCGCCCACAGCTGCGAGACTACGTTTGGCAGGCGATTTTCCGTACGGCCTTCCCGATGGTGTGCGTCTTTCGGCGATTCGCAGGCGTAACTCACCAAGGCGCCCTTGTTGCAGTCTATACAGGATTGGAATTGCTGTTGTTGCGTTCGTCGTATCGGCGGAGATGGAATTTCCCGGGCGGGAGCGTGCGCAAGGGAGAAACGCCCGAAGAGGCGGCCCGTCGCGAGCTTAAAGAGGAGATCGGACTCGTTCCGGATGGTCCCTTGAGAGCAGTCAGGAAGGAAACGGGTCAATGGGAGGGATTTCGGGACCACGTTCACTTTTTCGAACTGCACATGGATCATCTTCCGACGCTCCGCCTGGACAATCGCGAGATAGTCGGAGCGAAGTTGGCGTTGCCAAGTCTAATAGATCGATCCGAAGTGACGGGTCCCGTGGCCGCGTACCTTCGAGCATCAGTGTCATCGGTTTGCGCTGAGCCTCGCCCGGGATGTGCTGGCAATGGGAGGGCTGTAGCATGAGCACGTTCACCGACGCCTGCGACGCATCGGCTGAACTCCGCGAACTGATCGTGCGACTACGTGAAGGACTGCGACCCAGAGCAGCGCCACTTCGACGGACTGCACGCGGCGATTCCGATTGTGCGAGATCAGGCAAAGAAACTCCACGCTCTGTTGGGTGAGGTTCTCGCGGAAGAGCGGACGTCCCCGGCAACGGTCCAGCCCGGAAGGGGCGAAGGATGCCCCGGCCCTCTGCATGAACGCCTTTCAGCAAGCCTGCATCGTGGAGAAGCGGGCCCCTGGCTGAAACGCTGTCAGCGCCGGTTCGTCCAGGCGAATGAGGGGCTACCTCGTGCCGATATACGTGCTGGCGCGGGAGTTCGGTGTGAAGCGGGCTGCGTTGGGGCAGGGGAGTTTGTGGGGCCGCCGGTGAGAGTCGGGTCGCTACAAGCCGGGCCCTCCTACGCACCGTGTGGAGTTCCGAATTGGGGACTATGTACTTTGCATTGCGGAAAAAGCTTGTCGAAATCGGAACCGATCGCATATGTCCGTGGTTGCCGATCAGCGACCCGCTCCGAATCCCGTTTGCGAGGCGCGGATCTGTCAGGCCAGCGCATCGTCGCAGGCCATTGGGTTGGCGCAAGGCCGCCGGCCGGATCTCCCGTTCCACAGGTTGAGGAGACTTCGGCATGCACGGCCGTGCACAGAATCCAGTAGAGACTAAAACCCCTGAGCCTTTGGCCTATCGAATCAACGATGCTTCCCGGGCCTTGGGCGTGGGTAGGACAAAACTTTATGAACTGGCAGCCCAGGGTAGGTTAAAGCTGGTACGGATTGGCGGCCGCACTCTGGTGCCAGCGGACTCGCTCCGCAGGCTCCTTCAGGATCCCGATTAAGATGGTACGCCCCGGGAGACCGGGGCCCGTCTCTCCGGGACGCTTCGACGAATCGCTGCCCAGCGAAGTAAGTGTTCCTACAGCATCGGCCTCGCGCCTGCAACCATGGCGTGCTGCAACAGCCGCATCGGTACCAGGAAACTCGTCAATCCGTTCGGCACGTGATCCCGGAAGGTCCGGGACCGAGGTGTTGAGCACCGCCCAAAATGCTGCGCGGAACCGCCATCGGGCGGTCTTCCCGATGGTTGCGAATAAGCGCCCCACACCCCCGCATGGATTCGCCGAAACCTCCAGTGATCCAGAAAAGATCACGAAGCTTTGGCCTGGTATCCGGGCCCGCTCGCCGGGGTCGCTACTGGCGTTCCCCGTCGCATCGACGTGCTCGACCCCGGTGCCAAGCCCGAGGAAGCCTACGGCCGCCGACAGGTGGCCGCGTGAGTAGGGCAATTCCGTTCGAGGCGATCCGCGTTGCTGCGCTCGCTCAAGCCGATCGGCTGTTGCGGGATTGGTTTCCGCACGGGCGTATCGTCGGACGCGAGTTCAAGATCGGCGACCTACAAGGGCGTCCCGGCGAGTCGCTCAGTATAAATCTGACGACGGGAGAATGGGCGGACTTCGCTGAAGGGGTCGCAGGACACGATATAATCGACCTGCTCGCCGCTACCACTTATCGCGGCGATCGCATCCGGGCCGCTCGAGAACTAGGAAAAATGCTCGGCATTGACGCAACGAGCAGAGCAGGGAAATCGAATGGTAAAACTAGGTACAATCGTCATGCCGTGCCGGATCACGAGGATTGGCAGCCGACCATTCCGCCGCCGGCGAACGTACCGAAGCCCGCGCCGAGCCACTTCGATGGCTACGACATCACGTACGAATACTGCGACCTTGATGATCGATTGCTTTTCTATGTTCGCCGTCGCGAAGCAACCGGCGGCAAACGAAAGCAGTTCCATCCTCTCGTCTACGGCGTGTTGAACGGCGAGAAGGGTTGGCACAGCAAGCACCCCCCGATTCCCAAACCGCTATATGGTCTCAACCGTCTGACGATGTTGCCCGACGCCACGGTGCTGCTCTGCGAGGGTGAGAAGGCAGCCAATGCCGCGCAGATGATATTCCCAGAGTTTGCCTGCGTTTCTTGGTGTGGTGGGGCAAAAGCAGCTCAATATGCTGACGTGTCGCCGCTTGCCGAACGTGACGTCCTTGTCTGGCCAGACAACGATGTCGAGGGTCACAGTGCAGCAGCCGACTTGCGCAAGATGCTTCCGCAGGTCCGCGTCTTGCGGGTCGAGGATCTGCCACCTGGAGGTGATGCGGCCGATATCTATCCTGAGAATCCTGAGGCATGGTTGCGCGCTCATCTGCCCGCCGAGGACCGCCGCGAAACTAACCTTCCTGCCTTTCTTACTGCCGAGGAATGGCTCAAGCGGGATTTCTCTGAGGCTGAGCCTCTCCTGGGCGAACTCGTCGTGGCCGGTGTGCGAATGTTCATCGTGGGGAGAACGGGACTCGGCAAAACGCTGCTGGGGTTTGCTCTTGCTGTAGCCATGGCCAGCGGCTCCCCCTTCCTTCACTGGAAGGCAGGTCGGCCATGCCGCGTTCTCTACATAGACGGTGAGATGCCGGGCCCCCTAATCCGACAGCGACTGCGGGATGCTTTGCGCCGGGCCGGACTCCCCGACCTGGGTGGCCGGCTCACGATCTTTGCCCGAGATCTCGAGGAGGAAATTGCGCCCCGCTTTCCTGGCCTCGGTGCCTTCGAGCCGCTGAATACGGAAGCGGGGCATAGATGGGTGCTTACGTTAATCGACCTGATCGGCGGCGTGGATGTCTTGGTCCTAGACAACGTCATGTCGCTGCTGGACGGCGTCCAGAAGGAGGAGGAAGCGTGGACGGGTGCGAACCCGCTCGTTGCCAGCCTTTCACGCCGACAGATCGCGCAAATATGGCTCGATCACACAGGCCATGCCGGTGATAAACAATACGGTACCTCCACCAAGTCCTGGCGCTTTGACGCGGTCGGCATCATGACGCCAGTAAATTGCCCCCAACGCGGAGCGCCAGCTTTTTGCCTCTCATTCGAGCCGCCGCACGGCAAATGCCGGCGCCGAACGCAAGAGAACTGGCAGAATTTCGAAAGCCGCATCATCCGATTGCACGAAGATCGTTGGACCTCCGAGACGGCCGAGAGCAGCGGGAGGGGCTTCGGGAAGGTCTCACCGTCCCGGGTCTCATTCTACGATGCCTTGATGGCTGCCATCAGGATGAGTGCGGCTACTCCTGGCCGCTGCGCGATTAAGGGCTGGCAGTCTGAATGCCTGCACCGTGGGTTGATCGAGAAAGCTCCGGAGCACGAAACAGCCGAGCAGCGCGATACCCGATTGAAGGGTTTCCGCCGCGCCAAAGCCGACCTGATTGCCGCGAAGTTCATCGCCATCGAGGGCGAGCAGGTCGTGGATCTCAAAGGCTGTGGCGGTGAACCGCCGAACGCCGATCGGCGCTAGCGAGGACCGATCCCCTGAGGCACCCGCTCACGCGCGACTTCGCTCTGAACGGAGCTACGCCGAGATCTGTGTGCTTCAGAAGCTCGCCCAGTGCCCAGCGCATCTATATGCGCTTGGGCGATTGGGCGATTGCTCGCCCAGCAGAAGCTGGGCGAAGCTGGGCGCGGCTGGGCGAGCCTTGGACGATAGCATGGACAAACCACAGAACCGAAGCTGGGCGATAGCCGTGGGCGAACCTACAACCTATTCGACCGACTGAGGTGGTGGGCTTACGACTCCGCCAAAACCCACGTCGCCGGGATCGAGGCCGAGGCCGCGCGGATCGACGCGACCTTTGCGGTACCGCTGCCGACCACCGTATCCACAAGCACGAAGTCGGTCATGCTTGTGGCGTTGGTTTCATCGATCAGACCGCGACGAATTGCCAGGAGCATTCCTGTTAGCGCCGGGTCGATTAGCCGATCGGCGCCGAGATGACCCATCAGTGAGCGGCCCGAGCGGTAATCGTCGAGGGACCGTCCTCCCATTAGCCGCCCGCTGCAGACAGGTGGCTGTAGTCACTCGATCAGTATATGTTTATACTCTGTTTGTGACTCGTCATGATCCTTCTTGTGCGCCAAAGGGCGGGCGACCGCGCGATGATCATCCTTCGTCCGGAGCAGTGCGGCAACGCCGCTATATGGCAAGCCGGACTCAAGGGATGCGCTTGATCAAGATTCAACTTCACCCAGAGGAAATCACCACGCTTCGTTTGCTCGGTTATCTCCCCCCAGGGAATCGAGCTGGAAACGGCACGCTTAGAGCTGGCTATGCGGAGGCTCATCCAACACACGGCCGAGCAGACGTGGTGCATGGTGAGACCTCCCCCGAGGCGGTGGTAAGTCGGTCAATCGCGCCCGTAGCCTGCTGGCCCATGTGATCCTAGGGCCTGTGGACGGATTAGCGCGAGTATAGCGTGAGGGGATTCCCGAATCGGGCTTTCTTCAATTCATGGACGACCGGCATGTGGGAGCCGGGCCATGTTGACGGGGATGACCGAGCAGGACTGGAAGCTGGTGGTGAAGCTGTTCCGAGCCGCGCGATCGGGACGCGGCGATCGCGGGCGGAACGACCGGCGCTTCCTCGAAGCGCTGCATTACTTCACCGTCCACAACATCACCTGGCGGGCGCTGCCGGAGCGGTTCGGCAACTGGAACAGTATCTGGAAGCGGTTCTGGCGGCTGAGCCGGTCGGGCGTGTTCGAAGCCTTCTTCCAGCTGCTCGCTGAGCAGAGCGAGACGGCACATTTGGTGCAGTTCTTCGACAGCACCACGGTGCGCGCTCACGTCTCTGCGGCCGGGGCCAAGGGGGGCAACAGGATCAGGCGCTCGGTCGTTCACGCGGCGGTTTCTCGACCAAGATCCATCTCAAGACCGACTTCAAGGGCCTACCTCTCGCCTTCCACCTGACCGGCGGCGAGGCAAGCGACTGCGTCGAGTTCGAAACCTCGCTGGATATCGGGCCCGACATCCGGCCGCGTTTGGTGGTGACTGACAAGGGGTACGACAGCCGCGCCAATCGCGATGCGGCGCGTGTCCGCGGTATCACGCCCGTGATTCCCCGCCGTAGCACCGCTAAGGATCGTGGGCGCTTTTTTCCGACCAAACTCTACAAGACCAGGGCTCGGGTCGAGCAGGCGGTCGGCAAGCTCAAACGTTTCAAGCGTATCGCCCTGCGGTGTGAAAAGACCGCAGTAAGTTTCTCGGCCGTCGTCAGCTTCGCATGCGGCTTGGTCTTGGTGAAATCCGTCCACAGGGCCTAGTCTTCGTTCCCTCGGGCCTATCACAGAGGTCGTGACGCGATTTCGCCCGCTGGTGCGCCACCCGTGGCGCCACCCCGTTGCCGGCTCATCAGGGCATCGTGGCCTCCTATCTCTCCAGCCTGGCCCAACAGGGTCGGAAGGCCTCCACCATCGGCCGCAGAGCCGCCGCCATCGCCTGGCGGTACAAGCGGGCGGGGCACGCCGCCGACCAATGCCGAGGGCGTCCGCGCGGTCATGAAGGGCATCCGCCGCACTATTGGCACCGCCCAGCAGGGCAAGGCTCCGGTCATGGCCGAGCTGCTGATGCGCATGGTGGCGCTCTGCCCCGACAGCCTGATCGGCAAGCGGGATCGGGCGGTGTTGTGCTTGGCCTTCGCCGGGGCGTTCCGCAGGAGCGAGCTGGTCGCGCTCGAGGTCGAGGACCTCGTCGAAGTGCCGGCCGGGTTCCAGGCGCAGATCGCGCGCAGCAAGACCGATCAAGAAGGCGCCGGCCAGACGGTTGCCATTCCGCGCGGGTTCCGCCTGCGTCCGGTCTGGCTGGCAGCGGCCGAGATCACCAGCGGGCCGGTCTTTCGCGGCGTGTGGGGCGGGCGGGTGTCAGAGACGGCGCTGACGGCCGACCAAGTCAGCCGGATCGTGAAGCGATACGTCAGGCGGGTCGGGCTGGAGCCGGCCACCTACAGCGCCCACAGCCTGCGGGCGGGCTATGTCAGCAGCGCGGTCGAGGTCAACGCGCCACTGTTGAAAATCGCTGAGCAGACCCGCCACCGCAGCCTCGACATGCTGCGGGTCTATAATCGCCGTGCCGATCTGTTCCGCGGCCATAGCGGCGAGGGGTTTTTGCGACCGCCACGGCGGGCTTGATAGGCGGCTCGCGGTCTGAGAACGTCAGCGGGGCCGGCTTGGTTGGACCGGGGCAGGGCACGACTCGGCAAGGCATGGCTTGGCCAGGCATGGCGAGGCGCGGCCCGGCGGGACTCCTTAGCTCGGAGTTAGGTCGTGAAGCTCATTGCCTCGTTTGCTGCTGCTTTTAGCTTGATAGCTGGAGCGCTGCTCTCCACAGCTTACGCCGCACAAGTTTTCCTGGAGCAGGCGGAGAAGATGTGCGCGTTGGATCCGGCCGCCGCGATCGAGTCCTTGCGCCCCATGATCGAGTATCAGTTGCGCGAACCGCACTCTCCTGAGTTGGACGCTCACACACCGGAGCAGCTCGCTCAGCAAACTCGTGATTTTGCCATCCGAAGGTGTGCCGCTCGCATGATGAATGACCTGCCGGCTTACAACCTGCTTCGGTCCTACCAGGGGACGGATTTGCTATCCGGTGAGGCATGGGATGCGTGGAACTTGGCGTGCGCGAAGCAGGCGGGTTCGGAGGCGCCGTGCATCAAACGCGAGGTCGAGGCGTTCGCGAGCACACGAGGCGAACAAGACACAAATCCCGTGAAAAGCAATCTGCTCGGTCTTTGCCAGTTGGTACTGCAGATGCCTTCCCAGAGGGATGATACACGGATCTGCATCGATGCTGGGCTGAAGGAACATCCGTCCGATGAAGCTGTGAACGCCTGCAAATTCGCCATCAAGTGGCACTCGGCCTCCGCAGGAGGCCGTGCTGCGCGCGAAGTAGTATCGTGCCTGCACAGGCAGGCGCACCGGTAGGACGAGTCACGCCGACGCGCTTCGGTGTGTTTCCGCGGGGCACCGTGACCCCTCATCGGCTTCCAAAATTGACCCCATCGGATCGATGATTTCGCTATCCTTATCAAGGATATGCGCTGTTGGGAGGGGTTACTATTCAAAGCCGATGATGTTCCGGAATGAGGTCGTGAAATGCCCACTATTTCAATCATGTAGACCTGAATCAGGCGGGTCTCATTTGAGCGCCAATTCACACCTGGCCGGATTACCTGCCCCAGGCCCAGCATTTTCGTCCTGACGGCCCTGATTTTCTCCGTGCTGGTGGTCAGCGACAACGGGACCGAGCTGACGTCGCATGTGGTGCTGAGTTGGCAGCAGGATCGCGGTGTCGGCTGGCACTACATCGCCCCCGGCAAGCCAGTGCAGAACGCATTCGTCGAGAGCCTGAACGGTCGCTTGCGCGACGAATGCCTCAATGAGCACGTCTTCCAGGGCTTGCCCGCAGCCCGGAGGATCATCGAAGCTTGGCGGGCCGACTATAATGCCCATCGGCCCCACACCAGCCTGCGTGGACTTACTCCGAACGAGTTCGCAACCCGGTCCAGGACGGACCACAACCAGAACGGATTCTGGTTATGAGTGAGGACAGTTTGGGGGCAGGGTCAGCCCGAAGAAAGAAGAACCGGAAACGATCAACCGTCCTCTCCTGATCACGCTATTCGCTTTGCCAAGCTCCCGTCCGGCTCCTCATGGCGCAGCGTCTTCTCAACAACTCTGGCGGCCCCCGCCATATCGAACCCACCACCGAGAAGGGCACCAAGGCATTGGGCGGTCTTGATCGGATCAGCCACGGCTTCGTCATAAGCGACGGAGAGCACGGGGATGTTCGACTGCCGCTCGAGCCATGCCTGGGCGCGCACAAGCTGGCCGGTGTAAGCGCGCATCAGGGCACCGTCGCTCAGCCGTGCACCTTCCTTCTGAAGCCGCGCCAGCATCGCCCTTTGGGACCCAATCACGTGCTGCAAGTCCCGGCGCATGAAGATGATCCTGTAGGTTTCGGACTGCGGCAGATACGGCAGCAGCGGCGCAACGATCTTCACCGCCTTCCCACGCGCCTGGTCCAGCCACGACGCATCAGCGTGCAAGGCGAGCGTCTTCGCATGCTCCAAATAGCCGCGGGAATTGCTTTCATCTGCCTCGCGGGCACCGTCCGTGAATACGGCAACGCCGCCTGCTGCCAGCATCTGCATCATCATCGAGGTGCCCGAGCGCGGCAGGCCGCTAACCACGGTGATGACGCGGCTCGGGTCTGCCGGAACAGCCGTGCTGCGCGTGATGATAGAGGGTGTGGCCTGCGCGGCGCCCACCTCGGCCGGAGCCGCGGCGCGTTTGCGCCGCGACCGTATCAGCTCGGCACGGGCCATATGCACGCTCGCCTCGCCGAGCCGGGCAGGATCCCGCCGCAACACGGCCGCGAGTGACTCATGCGCCGCCACCATCCCCGGCGCCTGTGCCGCCGCCACCCGAAGTTCCCGTTCCGCGCCGGCGATATCTCCCATCCGCAGCAGCGCGAGACCGAGCAGGCGATGCAGCGCGGGCTGCAAATAGACCAGGGAGAGCGATTTGATCGCGGCATCCGCCGCATCCTGCCAATGCTTGGCGCGGAAATGCAGGCGTGCTTCCAGCGTCAGCGCACCCCAGTTATCCCGATCGCGCCGCAGGGTTGCGCGCACGAACTCGAGCGCCTTTTCATCCTCCCGCAGCTGCGCATAGCCTTCGGCGAGAAAGAGTGAGAGCGACGCACGCGTCCGCCGTCGGGATGCAAGCTGATCCAGCAGCGTCCGCGCCCGTTCCTGGTCCGCGGCATTGCGGCGGGAGAGCAGCAGCGAGCAGCGCATGAACATACGCTCGCCGACAAAGCCCGTTGCCTTCTCGAACAACTCTCGGCGTTCGAACATCTCCCGCCGGCGTTCGTGCTCTTTGCGTTCTCCCGCGTCTTTATCGGCGTCCTGCCGGCGCTTCAGTTCTGTCTGCGCGCGCCGGGCGATGTCCGGACATGACTCGTCAAGCCGCGCAAGCATCCGTTCGCACTGGCGGTAGCGACCCATCGCCATGAGGCAGCGGAACAGGTGTTGGTAATAACGGATCTGTTCCGCATCCTCCGCAATCAGTTCTTGGAACAGGACCGCGGCGGAGGTCATGTCGCCCGCATCCATGTGACTGCGTGCGAGATTGTAACGGCGCTCGGCCATGCATTCCCGAACCGCGGTACCGGCATCATCCCCTGGCGGGGCAACATAGCCGAGATCCACCAGTTGCTTCAGCGCCTCAACCGATTCCATCGCATCGAATTGTGTCTCCGGTGGGTGGCGGCCGTCCTCGCCCGGCACGTCGTCCCAGCTTGGGATGCGCGGCGGCAGGGACTGATCGCGGAAGGCATTGATCAGCACTTTGCCGTCCATATCCGCGCCGGCCGGCAACCCGAAGATATGCAGCACGGTCGGTGTGACATCGAGCACATTGGCGCCGTAGATCCGTTCGCCTTGCCGTATCCCCGGCCCGCTGAGACAGACGATGCCGAAGTCTCGATGCTCCACCGCGGGACCGGCGGCTTCTGCCGGAATATGGTCCGGCAGCAGGCGGTCGGAATGGAAACCATGATCGCTGATGACCATCACCGTGCTATCCGCACCAGCAAGCTGGATCAGACGACCAAGCATCAGATCGTGGTAGCGGTACGCGCCGGTGATGACGTGCTGGAACAGCGAGGGATCGGAACTATTCGGGCCGCCGCGCCGCTTGCCAGCATGGTATCCCATGAAACGGTGTGAGAAGTGATCGATGCCGGCGAAGTAGATGGCCGCGAGATCCCACGACTCGGTCTCCATCAGCTCTGTGGCAACGCTGTGGATGCTCATCGTCTCGGCGATGATGCCGGCCAGGTCGTGCAGTGACTTATCTTTCTCCTGATCGATTTGCGCGGCGTCAGGGATGAACAGATTCAGGATCTCGCCGGTGATCTCGGTGGGATGCACGCGAAGATCGGCCAGGTCGGAGGCGCGTTCGGTGGGAGAGATTGTGCGTGGCGCGAGTGGTTTCGTCGGTCGATCGCTGGTGGAGAACGGGAAGTGATTGGACACCGTCACGCCGTTAATCGACTCCGCCGGATGCGATGGCCACCAGCCGACGACGAGCGAACGCTTGCCGTTTTGATTGAGGATGTTCCAGAGCGCCTTGGTCTTGCGCCCCAGATTGCTGACGGGCCGCACGCCCAACCCATCCTCGGTCGGTTCGGTGAAGCCGTGGATGCCGTGTTTGGTCGGTCGCTTGCCGGTGGCGATGGAGGTCCACAGCATCGGGCTGAGCGGCGGGTAGAGCGTGGCATGGTTTCCGTGCACGCCGGATTGCATGAGGCGCGCGAGATTGGGCATCTCGCCGCGAGCGAGCAGAGGGTTGTTGACCTTCCAGTCGGCCGCATCCCAGCCGACGAGGAGCATGCGGGTCACGTGGCGGGTTTGGCACGCCGTGTGCGCCACTCCCGCACGCCAACAGCACCCAAAGCGAGCGCACCGAGGGCCAGAGGGAGACGTTTCGGCTCAGGGATCGCGCCGGCCCTGATCGGCTTGCCGCTATTGTCGTAAGCATAGGCAACGGTGGTGACGATCGGATAGCCGAGGGAGTCGATACCCAGATCGAGTTCCAGCCAGCCGTAATCGGTCTGCGGGCCGACACTAAAGCGGAACAGGGCATACTGATCACCGTACCCGGCGATGATACGATAGGTGTCGTGCGTAATGCGATGCCGTACGAATCCGCCGCTGGACGCATTAGCAAATTGGGAGACTTGCTGCCGTACGCTGTGCCGGCTAAATGTAAGTCCGGATCTCACGCTACTGTACGCAAATGACGATGGCACAGTCAGGGATACGGCTGGCGGTGCATAAAAATAGCGAACGCCACTGTTTTTTCCGCGTAGGTCACGGCGAGACTGCGCCAGAGAGCCTCGGCCCGACCCGGAGCCAATCTGCCCAAAGGTCTGGCCCTTCCTGGCAAGTGCAATGGCCCCCTCCTTAGTTCGGAAGGGAACACCGCCGGCTGCGATCCGGAAACCACGCGTCCTACTGCCGCCTCGCAATTCACGGTCTATCCTGCCTTTCGGGCCGTAGAAAGAACGCCCGCCGGAGTTAGTGGAACTAAAGGTGAAGAGACCGGAGAATGAGATTTGCAGCTGATTGCCTCCCGGGAGCGGCAGAACGGACGCGCCGTGCGTAGGGTGGTAGATGATCGCGGCTTCACCCGGCCCGCCACTTGCCGCAAGTGCCGCACTCGCCAGTGCGGAGAGCGACGCCATCCGCCGCAGGTGATGCGCCTTCCTGTTCATTTTCGTCCCTTTAGGTCGTCTTGCGGTCGTCTGTTGCGCCATTCGCGAAGTCCTATGGCACCGAGAGTGAGGGCGCTGAGGGCGAGCGGGAGCCGCGGGGGTTCTGGGATGCCGGTGTAGCCGGCGGGGATGCGCTTGCCGGAAGTGTCGTAGGCGTAGGCGAGAGTGCTGACGACCGGATCGGCCGGATAACCGGAGGGGCCGAGATCAAGTTCGAGCCAGCCGTAATCGGTCTGCGAGCCGACACTAAAACGGAACAAGGCATACTGATCACCGTACCCGGCAAGAAAAGTACGCACGAACAGCGTTGTGCGATCCCGCCGGAATCCCCCGAAGGAGGTATTAGAAGATTTGGAGACAAACTGCCGGACGCTGCCTGTAGATCCGGATCTCGCGAAATGGTTACTCAAATGACGATGGCACAGTCACGGATACGGCTGGTGGCGCATAAAAATAGCGAACTCTACTGACGCTACCGCGTATGCCACGCTGATACCCCCCCAGAAAGCCTCGGCCCGACCCGGAGCCAATCTGCCCAAAGGTCTGGCCCGTCCTGGCAAGTGCAATGGCCCCCTCCTTAGTTCGGAAGGGAACACCGCTGGCTGCGATCCGGATAGAATTCCTCCTACCGCCGCGAATCAATTCACGCACTATCATGCCTTTCGGGCCGTAGAAAGTACGCCAGCCGGTGGTACGGGAACCATAGGTGTTGCTAAGGGAGCCTGAGATTTGCAGGTGATTGCCTCCCGGGAGCGGCAGAACGGACGCGCCGTGCGTAGGGTGGTAGATGATCGCGGCTTCACCCGGCCCGCCACTTGCCGCAAGTGCCGCACTCGCCAGTGCGGAGAGCGACGCCATCCGCCGCAAGTGATGCGCCGATAACCGCGCCAAAGCCGTGCGCTTTTTGTCTCTACTCAAAGTCTATTCCCCCAAGCTTCTTCAGTTTTTGTTTTTTGACTATTGCAAAGACAACTCGTTCGGAAAGCGTCGCAAACGCTGGCCTAGCCGTCAAGGTGTCTTTTCGGAAACGGATGCCCCACTCCTTGGCGGCTTCGGCCGCCGCCTCTCCGGTGTAGCCCTGATCAACATAAGCAAACGCGACACTTTCGCCCGTTGCCTCCTGGATGGCATCCGTGAGACGGCCGATCTCGGCGCGATCACATAGCGCAGGCTGTTGAACAGTTCGCGCAGCGAGTGCTCTCGTTGCATGGCGTCCTCACGCATCAGCGTCAGATACGGCACTACCAACGACCACTCTTCGTCCGACACGTCAGAGGGATAGGGTTTGCGGCAATTCGGCGCCTCTTGATGTCTTGGCGCGGCTAAGTGCGCGGCGGATCAGTAGCTATTCCACCCCTGGCGGAAGTCAGGGTCCGCCTTGCGCCGTGCATCCGAATACGAGAGCCGCTGTTGAGCGGCGAAACAGCCGACGCTCCACTGCGCCGACCATCCGCTTGAGCGTTACACCGTGGCGGCTTGTGATCACTCCGGTGAGCCGACACCGCGTTGACGAAATGGGAAGCCTCATCCAGCGCGCGGGTGACATCGCTGGTCCAGGCATGGGTATGAAGTTGGACGGCGATGCCGAGCACGGTAAACAGAACGAAACGGCCGATCAAGTGCACCGCCGTAGTGGAAACTCGGGAGTAGTTAGCCGTGGATGCGACTGGCCGGACTCGAAGATCTCGCTGTGCCAAACTCATTGTTCCTGGTCGGATGCGGGTGCCGGGATCGAGAGATAAGCGAAGACAAACAAACCACCAAGGTATCGGTGACCCGCTTGCGGCGCAGGAGAACACTCACGCGCTGACCGGCTGGTCTGCGCAATCGCCATGAGATCCTGCTCATCGGCACGCGCGGCGACGTTCCCGCCCCTGCTCCAGGCGATCAGCCCAAATCGGTCATAACCGCCGACGTCGGACAGCAAGTTCCGTGTCAACGCACGGAACCATCCCCCTGCAGAGGGCGGACAGGCCCTCCTCGGAACGTGTTGTCTGATAACTGCGCGGAGGTGGCGGTTAGGTTCCGCACAAACGTGGTCTGGTGCCCCGTGTTGTTGATGAGCACGTTGTCGCTGATCCTGATTTCGTTCGTCGGCTGGCGCACGCCTCCTTGGCCGATGGAGATCGACGCCCCCCAATTTTGGGATCGCGGTCCCTTTTCCAGCGTATTGCGTTCGGCAATCAACGAGCCGCCGGTGGGGATATTGATCTGATAGCTTGATGTACCGTCGGGTCCATCCTGTATGTCGCAATTAATTACGCGGGTCATCGCGGCACGTGATTGTATATTGTGGCCGTTCTGCGTGCCAAGAAAACGTGACTGCTCGACATCCAGTTCGGCCAGAGGACCGACATAAACTGCATGAGCGGCGCAACCATTGCCCTCACAGACGCCATTTTTAATGAAGCTGCTTCGGATGACGCGGATGGTGGTCTGAGGATTCCCTCCGGCCAGTATGCCCATCTGATTATTGATGAAGCGCGTATCCTCTACCGTCAGATTCCCGCCTTGGGCGCGGATTCCTGCACCGTTTTGGTCCGGCACACGCGCGCGCTGCAGCGTCAGGTTGCGAATGATGATGTCATTCCCATTGGTGACGAGGATGCCCTTGCCACCGCAAGTGCGGTCCGTCAGCACCACGCCATCGCCCACTCCTTAAATCGTGATGTTGTTCTGCCGTATAGTCGCACAATCAAAATACTGGCCGGGATGAATCTGCACCGTGTCGCCATTCTTTGCGGCCGCGATTGCGGCGCTTGGCTGGGCATAACGCTGCCCTGTGCCCGCATCGAGAACCGCGGCGTGGGCTGCACCGCAACTGGCGACCAGCACGGCCACGACAACCACATGACGTGTGATCAATTCGACCTCCTCTTGGTGAGAATGATGCCCAGCATTCAGTTCCACAGCACGTTCACCGGGCAGGCTGGAGACGTGCTTTACCACCTCAGTCAATCGGGCGTGACTGGGCGCGGGAACGGGCCGCCCCTGTTCTGAGGCTCGTGTTCGCCTGATGTACCGGGGGCGCCGCGGCACGCCGGAGGGTCGGATAAGGCTTTTCTCAGGCTGGGGGCGCCCGCATTGTTGACCAGAATACCGGGCGTTGGCGCGGCCAGGTGGATAGCACGGCGAGGCGCTCTGCGTAGGCTCAAAAAAAGCCCCCCGAGTCGGAGGGCTTCGAGTTCTCCCTCGGCCTTGTTTGCTGCGAGGCCGGGGAACAGCGATCGGGGAGGACTCTCGATCGCGGGAAACGACGGAAAGGGGCTTCCGTCGCGCCGGATTTGATCCCTGACCCGCCGTGGTCACGTCAAGCGTCACTTCCTGCCGTGGAAAACGGGTTTCAGAACCGAAATCCGAGCTACCTGTGTTTCGGCGCGGCACCGTGACCCACCATCGGCTTCCAAGAGTGACCCTATCAGATCGGTAAGTTCGCCGTGCTTCTCAATGGGATAGCGCTGTGGGGTAGGGTCACTATTCAAAGCCGATGATGTTCCGGAATGAAGTCGCGAAATGCCCACTCTTTTAAGCAGGTAAACCCGAAATCAGGCCGGGTCCCATTTGGAGCGCCAATTCACAGGCAGGTAAACATGCAAACCCGAACCTGGACCATCCCCGAGACCAAGAACGGTGAGCCACACGTCGTTCCCCTTTCACATCAGGCTGTAGACCTGCTTCGGTCCCAGCTGCCGCCCGATATTCATGGTAAACTAACGCAACCGCAAACGGGTCCTCTCATTTTCACCACGTCAACAGGGGGGGCCGTTAAGCAATTGGGACAGGGAGACGAAGGCGATTATGGAGACGAGCGGCACCGCGGATTGGACACGGCATGATCTGCGCCGCACCGGAGCGACGATGTTGGGCGAAATGGGCGAGCTTCCGGACATCATTGAAGCAGCGTTGAACCATGTCAGCATCCGGTCCGCGCTGGCCGCGACCTACAACCGGAGTCGATACCGGCCGCAGGTAGCGGCTGCGCTGCAACGGCTGGTGGATGCCCTGGACGGGATTGAGGCGGGAGTCGCGAAGGTGGCGCCACCGGCTGGCCAGCGCCTGACGTCCGGGGTGGTTCGACATGCGGACCAGCCCGACCCGCCGACAGACGACAGTCCATCTCGAGCGCTCAAGACTGGAATGGCCCAGAGTGGGAGGACGTTCGTTTGAAACGCAAAGAGATTTCCCGACTGTCTGCGCCGATAGTCAGCGAGAACCGCGGTTCGGAAGTGATCCGCGAGGATGATGATAATCCAGAGTGGGCGGATCCCGCGCCGCATTCAGCCAGAATAAAGCCGCTGACTCCTGCCGCTCGAACTTGGCGGGTACGAGAGCTATCCGAGATGTGGGCGGATGCGTCGGGGCGGAACCCAGAGGAGTTTCTCGAGCAATTCATTCAGGATTTTTTCGCTGAAACGTTGGTACGAGACGGGCAGCCCGACACGCTGGCAGAGGATGTTAGTGAGCGGCGTGCGAGCAGCGACCCCCTGCCGATCGGTGTTAACGACGTTCTTCTACACATCAAGGCCATCTGCCGACGTCGGCGCCTCACTAGAGAGGAAGCCGCTCTGCTGACGGTCGAGGATTGGAACAGAATGGGTGAGGACGGTGCCGCGGTATTGCGGCTTCTCCAGGGCTTACGCCTCACAAATGCGAGTTTCAATCGATGGTACCCCACGGCACACCTTCCTAAGCGGCCCGACATCTGGCCGGTTCTCAGTACGAATGGACCACGGTCGGCGGAACCAGCGCGCAGGGTTGCTTCGGATCGCACCGGCGAGCAGGGTCGCCCAACCACTCGTCACTTGGTGGTAGCTGAGTTTCAGCACCGACTGGCGGCCGGCGCTGTCCTCAACACGCTTCGAGCCGAGGCCCAAGCGCTTTCGGCCTGGCTCAGAACGGAGCATCCCCTCTTCGCACAGATGACGCCCAAAACGATAGAGAACCGCATCCGGGAAGCCTACAACGCCCAAAAGGCCACGAAATAATCGGCGCACACGCTTTTCGAGTCCATTTTTCGAGTCTCTAGCGATGTCCATCGTTCTGGCGTGTTCAACCGCATCAGGACGAATTGCCATGGATGCTAATACACCTAAGTTTGCGCCGTTGCCGCAGTGGTGCGCCCTTTCAGGCATGAGCCGAACGGCGACATACAATGCGCTCGGTCGGGGCGATCTCAAGGCAATCAAAGTCGGTTCCCGTACGTTGCTGGATGTGGATGCAGGACTATCGTGGCTACAGTCCCTGCCAGCGGCCCAAATCCGCGCGCCAAAAGTCGCCTAAAACGAGCACCGCCCGGACTGCGAGGCATGCAGCCGAGCAGTGTGTTTCGATGGCGGCGACTTAGCAGCGCCTATTTGGTCGAAACATACCGTCGTTGCAAGCCCCGCGTCCACTCAAAGGACGCGCTATGACTGACCGCATTATAGCTTCAATCGAACGGAATAGCCGCGAGACGTTGCGTGTCACGCTCGGTGAATTCAACGGTTGGGCGATTGCCGGGATACGGATTTGGTTTCAGGTGGCCGACGGCAGTTGGCGTCCCGGCAAAAAGGGCATTGCGTTCAAAATCGATCTTCTGCCAGCGGTTTCTGAGGCGTTGGCAGTGGCGGTCCGCGAAGCCCGCGCCGAAGGCTTGTTGCCAGAATGAACGCACTCCCCGCGGCCGAGCGTCTGAAGGACGCCGTCTCCATAGCCAGCGTGATCGGGCGGTCGATCGAACTGAAGCGCGATGGGAAGTTGCTGAAGGCGTTGTGCCCGTTTCATGCTGAGCGGACTCCTAGTTTCTACGTCTATGGCGACCATTTCCATTGCTTCGGGTGCGGCGCACATGGCGACGTGTTCGCATGGCTGATGCAGGCACACCGCATGACGTTCCCTCAAGCGGTGCAGCTTTTGGCCGCGCCCTCAGGGGAATACCGCACTATCGCGCCAGCGCCAGCGTGTGGACCGAAGCCCGGCGCGACTACCGGGCTTTTCATGCGATGCTGGGAACAGGGTCGCGACCCCGCGGGAACGCTCGTAGAAACTTACCTCGATTGTCGTGGCGGCTTGCGGATCCCGGATGGGGCGCCGATCCGGTTCCATCCGCGGTGCCAGCGCGGCCCACGCGAGCTAGCGGGTGGTCCCGAATTCTGGCCGGCCATGCTCGCACTGATGACAGATCCCGTCACAGGTGCCCCGGTGGGGGTGCATCGGACGTACCTGCAGCATGACGGGCGCGCCAAAGCGCCAGTAACTGTCCGCGGCGACGTAGAGCTGAAGGCCAAGCGGATCATGGGCACCTGGGGCGTGGTGCGGCTTTTTCCGGATGAGGAGATCGGGTGCGGACTAGGCATCGCAGAAGGCATCGAGAACGCCCTCACCGCCGCACAAATTATCGGGTGGGGACTGGTTTGGGCGGCAGGCAACCGCGACGCACTCGCCAAGTTTCCACCGCTTCTCGGCATAAACTCCATCTCAATCTTTGCGGACGCCGATGACAGCGGGGTCGGCATTCAGGCCGCTCAGGCGTGCGCGGAGCGGTGGACCCTGTCCGGACGTGAAGCGCTGATCCACATCCCGCCGGTTGGCACCGACTGGAACGATGCTACCCGCAAGGTTTTCGCGTGAACGCGCCGTTCGACACGCCGGAGGAGCGTATACGCGCGGCCGGTGGGACGACGGAGAAGTTCATTCCGAGGGCGGCGCTACGGTCACCCGATTGGGAGTCATCCTCCGGCATCCGAATCGTCAACCCAGCCCAGCTTTTGAATGTCCCACTCCCCCGGCGCGAGTGGATCGTAGAAGGCTGGTTCCCCATCGGAAACGTGACGGGCAACTACGGCGACGGGGGCACTGGCAAGACACTGCTCGTCCAACAGTTACAGACCGCGTGCGCAACCGGAATTGCGTGGTGCGGACTGCCGGTCCTGCGATGCAAATCCTTCGCCCTCTACTGCGAAGATAGCGAGGAGGAGCTACACCGGAGGCAGCATGACATCAATAATGTGTTTGGTCGGAGGTATCCGCAGCTGTCCGATATGCGCTGGATCAGTGGCGTCGGCGACGATTGGACGCTGGCCAATTTTGCCCCAGACGGGCAGATGCTCACCACCCAAAAATGGCAATTGCTGACGCAGGCAGTCAAAGCATTTTGCGCCCGCTTGGTCGTGCTGGACACTGCGGCAGACCTATTCGGAGGCAATGAGAATGATCGCAACCAAGTGCGGCGATTCATTGGATTGCTGGCCGGTCTGGCGCGGGACATTAATGGCGCAGTCATTCTGAATTGCCATCCGAGCCGCAGCGGTCTCAACAGCGGCAAACTCGATGGCGGCTCTACCGCTTGGTCTAACACGTTCCGGTCGCGCTGGTCACTAGAGAGGCCCGAGGTTCCAGCAGATACTCCCGAACGTATCCTGACGCGCCGCAAGGCGAATTATGCCGGAATTGGCGAGACACTTCGGCTGAAGCTGACCAATGGTGCCTTAGTGCCCATAGGCGCCGATGGTGCCGTCGCCGGCAAGATTAGCCGCGCGGCAGTCGAGTTCGTGTTTCTGACACTGTTGGACCACTGTATTCGGGCCGGCATCCACGTCTCCAATAGCAACCGTGCTAGCAATTTCGCACCGAAGACGTTCGCAAAGCGACCGGACGCTCAGGGCTATGGAGTGAAGGATTTCGACCGGGCGATGGCTGCGCTGTTTGCCAGCGATGACATCGTGATGCAGGAGTACGGGCGTCGCAGCGACGCTAGGCAGCGCATCGTGCGGGCCTCCGAGGCATGACCCTGCAGCGACTTATAGCGGCGCGTTCGTTCCTGCGGCGGTTCAAACAGGCATTATCTAACCCATTGAAATCATTGTGCGGCGGTTCGGATGCGGTGGTTCCTGCGGCGGTCTGCGGCGGTTCCCCCAAACCATTGTTTTTCCTCGCGCGGCGGCTCTGCGGCGGTGGGGTGGGGGAATTCCCCCATACCCCCTATGGCGCGGGGCACCCTTCGGGCGGGCGCCCGCGCTTCTTTCTGGGGGCTAAGTAGGTGACAGAGGCAGTACTCAAGACCCGCTCCGCCGCTGCCCGGCGCATGGCCGTGGCGCGTCAACGTCGCCGGGATGGTCTGCGGTGCATAAACTTCGAGGTGCGGGATGAGGAGGTCGAGGCGCTCGTGAAGCATGGCCTGCTCGATCCGGCTCAGCGCGACGACCCGCGAGAGATTTCTCGCGCATTGGGCCTACTTCTCGACCGTGTTCCTTTCAGTTGGTGGGATGAGGCCCTACGGCTGAAAAGCCCATCGTGACACGTCACGGCACTTTGGGGCCCTACTGACCCTGCCCCCAAACTGTCCTCACTCATAACCAGAATCCGTTCTGGTTGTGGTCCGTCCTGGACCGGGTTGCGAACTCGTTCGGAGTAAGTCCACGCAGGCTGGTGTGGGGCCGATGGGCATTATAGTCGGCCCGCCAAGCTTCGATGATCCTCCGGGCTGCGGGCAAGCCCTGGAAGACGTGCTCATTGAGGCATTCGTCGCGCAAGCGACCGTTCAGGCTCTCGACGAATGCGTTCTGCACTGGCTTGCCGGGGGCGATGTAGTGCCAGCCGACACCGCGATCCTGCTGCCAACTCAGCACCACATGCGACGTCAGCTCGGTCCCGTTGTCGCTGACCACCAGCACGGAGAAAATCAGGGCCGTCAGGACGAAAATGCTGGGCCTGGGGCAGGTAATCCGGCCAGGTGTAAATCGGCGCTCAAATGAGACCCGCCTGATTCAGGTCTACATGATTGAAATAGTGGGCATTTCACGACCTCATTCCGGAACATCATCGGCTTTGAATAGTAACCCCTCCCAACAGCGCTATCCCATTGAGAAGCACGGCGAACTTACCGATCTGATAGGGTCACTTTTGGAAGCCGATGGTGGGTCACGGTGCCGCGCCGAAACACACCCTACCGATTTCCCCGTGGTAGGCTGCGGGCGAGGCAGCGGGCGATATTAAATCGGCCGTGGCTTCCCTACCGATTTCCCCGTGGTAGGCTTTTGTCGGCCATCCAGACATGGCGGCGTATGCCGTGGCTTCCCTACCGATTTCCCCGTGGTAGGCTGTCGGTGATCAGTTTGGCGTGGTCTATCTGGCCGTGGCTTCCCTACCGATTTCCCCGTGGTAGGCTTTCATCGTCGCGACAGCGCGCGCAAACGTTGCCGTGGCTTCCCTACCGATTTCCCCGTGGTAGGCTACTTACAGCGAAGTCGTGTGGAGCGTACTCGCCGTGGCTTCCCTACCGATTTCCCCGTGGTAGGCTTTGCGTTGCGGACTGAGAGGGCGCGCCGGGGCCGTGGCTTCCCTACCGATTTCCCCGTGGTAGGCTTAATCGCCGGCCACGGTCGCGTTCTCGCGGGCCGTGGCTTCCCTACCGATTTCCCGTGGTAGGCTTTATCGTCGCGGTGCATCGCCCGGGTCATGGCCGTGGCTTCCCTACCGATTTCCCCGTGATAGGCTTTATCGTCGCGGTGCATCGCCCGGGTCATGGCCGTGGCTTCCCTACCGATTTCCCCGTGGTAGGCTCGCGAGCGGGAGCGGGAGAAGGGAAGGAAGACAAAGCCGTGGCTTCCCTACCGATTTCCCCGTGGTGGCTAAGGCCAGCGACGTGCCGGTCCCGGTCCCGGCCGTGGCTTCCCTACCGATTTCCCCGTGGTAGGCTGGCAGGCGGTCCGCAACCACATCTTCCGGCGCCGTGGCTTCCCTACCGATTTCCCCGTGGTAGGCTTTGCGTTGCGGACTGAGAGGGCGCGCCGGGGCCGTGGCTTCCCTACCGATTTCCCCGTGGTAGGCTGACCATGTGAGGGCTTGAGCCATGATAACAGCCGTGGCTTCCCTACCGATTTCCCCGTGGTAGGCTCGCTATCGTCCGGGGTGCTAATGTGTATCAGCCGTGGCTTCCCTACCGATTTCCCCGTGGTAGGCTAAGCCATCGCGTCCGGTGATCCGCGTTTGAGCCGTGGCTTCCCTACCGATTTCCCCGTGGTAGGCTAGCAGAAGCCGACCAGCAGCGCCCCGGCCGGGCCGTGGCTTCCCTACCGATTTCCCCGTGGTAGGCTGGCGGCTTCGACATCTGCACCAGGAGACACGCCGTGGCTTCCCTACCGATTTCCCCGTGGTAGGCTAATGTCTGTTCACGGTGCTCAATACGCCGTGCCGTGGCTTCCCTACCGATTTCCCCGTGGTAGGCTTCCAGCACCAGCCGTTTGACCAATCCGACAGCCGTGGCTTCCCTACCGATTTCCCCGTGGTAGGCTCTAGTCCGTGTCCGGTTGTAAGAAGCCCGCGCCGTGGCTTCCCTACCGATTTCCCCGTGGTAGGCTTGCTGAATATCAACGGCGCGGACCTCAACTGCCGTGGCTTCCCTACCGATTTCCCCGTGGTAGGCTATCGCGATGATGGCACCGAGCACAGCCGCAGCCGTGGCTTCCCTACCGATTTCCCCGTGGTAGGCTATCTAATAGCGTTTCCGTTTGCTTCAGTTCGCCGTGGCTTCCCTACCGATTTCCCCGTGGTAGGCTGAGGCAGACGATGCACTGGTCACACCCGGCGCCGTGGCTTCCCTACCGATTTCCCCGTGGTAGGCTCGCTTTGGAACGCGGACCAAACCCAGACGCGCCGTGGCTTCCCTACCGATTTCCCCGTGGTAGGCTTTCCACCACGTCGAGGGCGTGCGCAACAGCGCCGTGGCTTCCCTACCGATTTCCCCGTGGTAGGCTGGTGGGAATTTCGCGTGCCATGCCGCAAGCGCCGTGGCTTCCCTACCGATTTCCCCGTGGTAGGCTGGCCGGCCACACATACGTTTACACGGGAAGGCCGTGGCTTCCCTACCGATTTCCCCGTGGTAGGCTCTAAGTGCGCGGGGTTAACGCAACACGGAAGCCGTGGCTTCCCTACCGATTTCCCCGTGGTAGGCTCTGGGGAGCGGATTGCACACGAGTTGAAGGGCCGTGGCTTCCCTACCGATTTCCCCGTGGTAGGCTGACGGGATTGATTTCGCGTCCCTCAAAAAAGGCCGTGGCTTCCCTACCGATTTCCCCGTGGTAGGCTGCCTCCCGCGTAAATCTCTAAAACTGCTGTGATTTTGTCCGCTTGCCCGGGACGAAATCACAGCAGGACCATCTGTTTCGACCCCACCGACTCGGTTGGACTCGCCTCGCCAAGAAGCAGCTTCATCCGCCCATACTGCCGGTCAGTGACCTGCAATGCCCGCACGCTTCCCCTTCCCGGAAGGTGGCGCGTAACCCGAGCGACATGCTTTATCGCTCCATCTTCGCCGCGGCATACCCGTGCATATACCGAGTACCTGCAGCATCATAAAACCATCGTCCTTCAGGAAATTTCGGAATCGGGTGGCATCGCGTCGCTCGGCTTTCGTGCCGACCGGCAGGTCAAAAAACACGAACAGCCACACGAACCGGACCTCCTCCGGTATCACCGGTTATGACAGGAAGTCTGGCGTCTGCAGCATCGCCGCGCTTCCCGTCTCCATCGCCCGCACGAGGCTTTCCGACATCCACTCCGACGCGACCAGGAGTGTGACCTGTTCCGTGCCAACCGTGCAGCTCTCAAGCAGAATGCCTGCAAGCTGCCGCCGCTCATCCACAGATGGCTCACCAGTGCTTATGGTACCGTGGTCGCTCATCTGCCACACGAGACGGTCAACAAAGGGCCGGAACGGTTCGACCAGATCGTCCGCGAGATTGAAGGCATTCGTCGAACTTGCGTGATTAATGCCGATGGAAGGGATCAATCCTGATGCCGTGGCAGCACGAGCGATTCCGGAGCGCATCACGGCATAACCGTAGTTCAGCAACATGTTTCGCTTGTCCGAGGAGCGCTCGCGCACGAAGCCCCGAAATAGCCGTCCCCAGGTACTCGCGTGCGGCTCGCGCTTCGACATTATCGGGATCACCGGAGCCAACCAGATGAACCATTGCGTGGAGAGGGCTTGAATCGCCTGTGCAGAGTTCGAGCGCCTTGGCTTGGTTGGTGATCTTAGTGCGTACGACCATTTGCCACAGGCGTTTGCGCAACGGGAGGGAGGCCTGGAGCTGCAGGTTTGCAACGTCCGCCTGACGGTGATGGCGGTGATAGGGCAGAGTGATCCCGCTCGGCAGGTGCTGCGCATCGGTCGTGATCAAAGACACGCCCGCGTCCATGCAGGCCGAGATGAGCGACGTGGTCAATGTCACCTGCGGTGTGTCGATCACCACCCAGGCGATGTCCTCGATGGGTACGCGGACTTCGTGATCCGCCTGACTTACAACCATCTGCCCATCCGAAAGCGAGAGCCGAGCCGGCTGGCTTAGGTGCAAACCACGCCATGCCATGTCCGAGATTCCCGCTCGACTTCGCTGATCCGGCCGAGCCGGTCCACTGCATACTTCCGAAGAGACAGAAGCGTTTTCGCACCGATCCCACTTCTGGTTCGCTGCTGGGTTTCCTGCGGTGATATGGTGACTGCGCCGGTCCCTCGGTGAGCGCCGCGAAAATATCCGGTAATTACCTCGCCGTCTGACTTCTCGACCTGGACCAAGCTGTTGGCATAAAGGCTGAACAGGAATGTGAAACCTCCGACAGGCGTCCACTCCGACTCGGACTTATCAGCAACAACCGCACGATCCGGTGGCTTGGGCCAACTCTGGCGGTCTGCTACCTGATGCGGGTAGATTGGCACCAAATGAAACCGGTCCCTCCGCTTGCCGGTGCTGGCTTCCCGGAACACATCCACGCGCACGATCTCGCCCCGGTCCGCCGTACCCCCGCGAACCTCTACCGCCACTTTGGCATCCGTGGACAGCCTTACCTTGCGGATCACGTCCCCCTTCGGAGAGCGGGGCAGGGCGTCTTTCGGTTTTCCGACATCCAGCCAGGCGCGCAGGGCTTCGATGATTGCGCCATTGCGCTCCGTGTCTTTCACCCTTTCCAAATCGACCGGCTTGAGTGCGTCGATCGCACGGCGTTCGTACACTACGATTTTGCCGTCCCGCTTCTTCACCTGTCGGATCGTGGCGGCATGCGCCTCTCCGCGCGCGCGGCGGCGCTCTGCTCGGGAAACGAACACCTTCCCCATGACTGAAATTACCTCATCGCGGAAACCCGGCCACGGCTCATCCACGTGCGGAAAGCTGCGCGCATCACCTCGACGCTCCGATTCCTGAAATGCTTTCGTGAGCCGGTTCAACATACTTTCTGTGGTTGCCGTGATGACGATCGCATCCAGTGCATGATGTCGGTCATCCTCCACCCGCTTGCCGGTTTCATCTTTCTTTAGGCTTTCCAGTCCCCATTCGCGCCGCAGCCGCGCAGTAAGGTTACCCGGCCGGGCAAACACATGCCTTGCGTCCTGATCGGGATATAGCCGCCTGAGCAGGCCCAGGAGAACGCGGGTGGCGTAGCGGGTGTCACCCAAATTCCGGTTTCTGAACGCGTCCTGCACCTCCTGCGCGTTGTGACGCAAATAGAACCCTCGTTTCTTGCGCCCGCGCATTTCCTTGCAGCCCTCGACCCGCCGTTCGAAGGCGGTCCATTCATCCGCAGTCTTCTCCTGCGCAAACCATTCAAAAGGCGTGCGCCCGCCCTTCGACTGATTGGCGCGCGCGGTGCAAAGCGTCTTGTCAAAGAATGAATCGTCGCCGAACCTGCTCCAGGGCAGAATGTGATCGACTTGCACCGCGTTGTCGGACGCGAATATCTGGTTTGGTTGTATCGGCTCGTCAGAATACAGGCATCGGCCGTTCTGTTCTTTCCACAACTCGTAGCGAAGCAGATCCTCGGCGGTCGGATCTTGGCCCAGCATCTCGCGGAACTCCTCCCTCCGCTTATCCTTCTCCCGGTTTCGTTTTTCGATTCCGCGCGTTATCTCATCACGCTCCTCCGCGCTCTTCCCAACGTCGCGCGCCAGTTCCACATGAATCCGGTCCGGTAGGCCGTATTCATGCACGATGGCGCGCACCTGTTTCAGCATCTCCCCAAGCGCCTTGCGGGCCACCGGATTTCCTACGTCCGTCAGCTTGATTTCGCGCTGTGCGGCGTGGTCATATTCAACTTCGGCGCATGCCTCGGCGTAACCTAGGCCCCGCCGCAGCGGTTCCAGCAGCGTTCGCGCGGCCTTGGCCGAGATGTGTCCGGCCCCGCGAAACTCTCTGAAGGCGCCGTCCGCGACGCCGCGCATCAGCACGTCCACGATCGCAGCCTCCAGCCCGAGTTCAACCAGGCCGGCGTGAATTCGATCCGACGCCTCCCGGAAGGTCAGCACCTCTCCGATTCGATCGAGTGTCGCAGGGGCACCCGTCAGCAGACGCCACACCGATTCGCCGGTGACTTTACGGAGGGCGTAACTTCCCTCGGCTGCATTTCCCGCGCGCGCCACGATGTCGCGCCCTTCGTCCTCCAAAGCGATCCCTTCGAACCGTGTGGCCGGATGGAGCTCCAGCGCCTTCCGCACGGACTTGAAGGTCATGCGCTTCTGCGCACCGAAGTCCTTCGCCACGATGCCGATCTGATTCGTATCGAGCCGCTGGGGCTCGTGCCTCCCGGCAACAAGCCGCAGATTGTTCAACCGTGCTAGCAAGCGAAATAGTTCGAACGAATAAGCACGCCGAGCCGTGCGAGTTTCACCGCGTTCGAAAGGACATGTCTCAAGAAGATGCTCGCTATCCTGCAATGGTCGCTGACTGAACGCGATATCGGCGAAGGCTTCCTCCAACTCGGGGCTGGCGGTTCCGCTGCCGAGCCGGCGCTGAGCCGCAAAAATCGCCGAGACCTCCTGTTCCTGGTCGGCACGCAGCACGGAGCGGCTGTAATCGCTGCTTCGGTTGCGCTTTCGCTCGCGAAATCCCGGATCACGCGCGAACATCTCCCCGACGGTTCGCCATCTTTGCATGCACTCACGTGTCGCATCGATCGCACTCAGCATCTTGGAGCTGTCATCCGCTGCGTTGGATCGGTTGTCGCGCTTGGAGTTGGAACGGAATCCGCGATGCCGCGCGATATGTCCCAGCGCCGCCGCGAGTTCCTCCCGACTCAGAAGCCGATCGAGCGCCTCCGCCCGCAGCTGCCATGGGTCAAGAGACGGCAGCCGCAGCGCGTCCCGTCCGTTGTCCGTGAGCAATCCGTATTCAACGAAGAGCCGCCGTATCGTTGCCATTCGCTGCCGCCGTCGGCGGATCACGCGCCGCAGGCCCCTCTTTTGCCGGCGGACGGCATTGGTGGGGGTACGCTCCTTGTCGGTTTCCGGGGCGTCGAAGGTGCGAACGCCCGCGGCGACGATGCGCGACCGCTGATCGTTTTCGTCGATTACCGCCCAGCCGACCGAGGCAATACCGCCATCGATTCCCAAGACGCGCATTCAGACCCCCTCGTTGACATAGTGGGACTATTTCGAATAGTGTGTCACTGGGGAAATCGGTTGAGAAGCCACGGCAAGGTGGCTTAACAGCCACTTAGAAGGATTACCCTCCCGGCCCGCAAGGCTCCGGGAGGGGATTCCTCCCTGTACACGCACCGGGCCAGGTGCCTTAACGGCTTCTGATCCCTCAGCATCGGCGATGCCGCCCCGAAAGGCGAAACGTCAGGTCAGTTGTTTGCGGCCCATGCGCGCGTCAAAAAATTTGGGACCCGCAGCAAATAGGGAATCGTCCTGCGACGAAGCCGCACAGGCCAACTTCCGACCCAGAGGTAATCAACATCGTGAAATGTCGGGGTGCTGATACTGGGTACGGATCCATTGACACGTCGCCTTCGCGATCGACACCTGCGAACGGGAGATCATCGCCTGGCATGCCCACACCTGTGAGATCGGATGTGACCATGCTGGCCTGCGTTGAGCGGCGGTTCGTCGGCAGCCGGTCGTCCCCCTGTTCAGTAGCTTGCGAATGCGGCGTTCGGCGCCGATCCGCTCGTAGATTTTGAGCATCTGTTCCAGATCCTCCAGCGGAAGTTCTCGAATCGCTCGATCCCGCTGCCTCTGCCAGTCGCTCTGAATGTTGACAGGGCAAGCACTGGCGCGCGTTCCTCTCCACTGTGCTTTCAACGCGGGCGAGGAGGAAGCGTCCTCTACTAGTTAGAACTGCAATGCAGTGGTGCGCGTGCCAGCCCGTGCCACGCCGGAACACGGTTTGTGGATCGCGCACCCTCGCAGGACCCCAGCGGCGGCATATCTTTGCGAACATGGAAGCACTACACCGTGCCATCGAACGCAGCGAGGCTGCCCGCCAGCGGAGCGCAGCATACCGCGATCGCAAGCGCCGCGGCGCCATGGTCGTGCAAATCGAGGTTGAGCCGACGGATATCGCGGCACTCGAACGCCTCGCCCTATTGAAAGTGGGTGAGCGCAATCCTTATGTGGAGTGGCACGATTTCTAGCCGCTTCCCGCGCCGTAGCCGCGATGGGCGACGCGCTCTGGCCGGCGACGAATGGTGATGCGTCACCAAGTAATAACGGTAAAATTGACGCATTCCCGTCATGACGTTGCGCAACGCTCCGACCGGGTGGGCTGCGTTCCGAGAGCTTCGTCAGGAGCCGACGCCGATCCCGGTGCGCCGGCATGGCAATTACTAGCACGGGGGACGGAGCAAGGGCCATACTGAGGGTATGCGCGAGGTTCGGTTGCTTGTGCGCCTGTGTAAGGGCGGCCTTGCTTATGTGCCTTGCCTGCCAGCCGCGCCGCGTCCGCCTGGATGGGCAGCTTATCGCGCCGCACGAGGAAGCGTGCCACTGCCTGCGCCTACCCGGAACGCGACGCCACCACTTGGCGACCTGTTGCGGATCATGCGGGGTTGAGCGTGTGCACACAAAGGTGGGTTAGCTTAATGTTTTCGGGAAACCTTTCGCGCACCCTCGCGGAGCAGGATGGCTGATGGGCAACTGGCTTGTGGCTGTCGCGATGGTGGTCCGGTGGTGGAGGACAGCTGGAGATCCGGTGGTGGAGGACAGCTGGAGACTCGATCTGTCGCACTGCATCCGACAGGGCATGATCCGGCCAGGGTTGTTTGTTGCCGGCAAGATGACATGGACCTTGACCCGTACGGGAGAGGTGGCGGCCACCATCGGCTATGACGCGAACCTTGTTGACCCGGCCGATGCGTGGATACGGTTGTACTACGCCACGACGATCCAGCGCACTGGTGAGAAGAGGTACAATAATTATCTCATCCGCCTGGAATGTACGCGGCCGAACTATGGCGGGCTTCGGTGGTGGTTCATCTGCCCGAAAACTAGCCGCCGGGTACGCGTACTCTATCTGCCGCCCAGTGGTGGCACTGTATTCGCCTGCCGACAGGCGTGGGGTCTCGCGTATCACTCCCAGCGAATATCCCCAGAGGATCGCGCAGACGAACGGTCACTGAAGGCGCGCAAAAGGCTTTGGGGTAAAGGACCAGAACATGCTGGAGATGCCCTATTGCCCGCGGCCGAAGTGGATGCGTCGGCGAACGCATCGGAGATTGATCTGCGTTGTCCGCGAAGCGCATGAGATGCAGCTACGTTACATGAGCCGGCGGTGGCCGGGTATGGAGTTGTGAGCGGAGCAACGAACTCCCGGTCAGCGGCGCTACGATGCCCAACGCAACGGGACCAGTTCGCGGCCCTGGTGGCTAGAACTGTGGAGAATAGGCGGGGGCGATAATCGCCATGCGTGAGATCAAGGAATTCCACGATCCGAGCGCCAAGCCAGAAGAGTGGCGCTTTGAAGAGCTTGACGGGGATGGCGATGGAAGCTGTTTCGTTGCAATCTTTGGCGGCCACCGCGCTGAGGAGCGCGCCAAACGATTCGCTGATCGGCTTCGATCCCATACCGAGTGACCGACAAAGCTCCCATTCGCTGTCAAGCCTCAATTGTGAATCGGCGCTCAAATGGGACCCGGCCTGATTCGGGTTTACCTGCTTGAAAGAGTGGGCATTTCGCGACTTCATTCCGGAACATCATCGGCTTTGAATAGTGACCCTATCCCACAGCGCATATCCCATTGAGAAGCACGGCGAAATTACCGATCCGATAGGGTCACTTTTGGAAGCCGATGGTGGGTCACGGTGCCGCGCCGAAACACAGACTTGCCGATCTTTCAGCGATCAGCGATGGCTGACCGGCGTCGGGGCGCCGCAGATCCTGAGGTGAAGCTGGCGGTGTTTAATTGCCGGAAATAGAATGGGGCCACACAACCCGGCCCTCGCATTCAGCTCTGGGATAATTCCCCTTCCTTCGAGGTGAGATACGAGGTGGGGGTACGTGCGAGGCGCGATGCCATCGTGATTGGATGTTTTGCACGCCCGGCACACCATGACGCCCCAACTGAGGACCCGCTGACCTTCGTATGCGTGCGGCCCCAACTCGAACGTCCGGCGACAAAGGAAACAGCGATAGGCGCTCATGGCTCGGTTCCCGCCCTTCGCCCGGTCGAGGCTGACCGACTGTCGGTACAACTACAAGCTGATTCCGGAAAAGAAAAAAGCTCGTGCTGCGACCGAACAAGTTTCGTTTACTCGCCCCTGGCACATCGGCCATAGGGCCTCGAAAGCTGGACGCAGACTGCGGGACGCCGGCGGCGAAGCCTCGCAACCTCCGATTGCTTCATGCGTTCCGTAGGTGGACGGGTCGTGCTCTCCAGCCGGCTCGGCCATTCAAGAGCCATTTACCAACTGCGCCCCAGCCGCCCGGCCGGGGCGCTTTTTCTGTTTGATTAGTGCCAGTTCCAGCATATTCTCAGAGACGGCCGGATCGGACAGGACCGGCCAAGTTACGATCCCAACCTATGGCGCCCCGATCACCAGGGGGGCGTTTTTCTTACCGGATCAGCGTCGCTGACTCTCGTTTCGCTCGTGGCCCTTACGGCTCACGCTCTCCACCATCTCCCGCCATAGCCTGTCGGCTGCCTCTGCCCGGGCCTCTTCATCCTTGGGCGGCTCCGGGGCGATCACAGACCCCTTGGCGCCCTGCTGAGGCTTCGCCTTGCGCCTGATGCGTCGCGGCGGCCGAGCGTGGACGATGTGGGGATGATCGGTCAGCACGCGCTTGAAATAGTGGTCAGGGGAGCTGGTTCGAGTTCGCGGGGGCGCTTTGTCTGGCGTGTGTATATAACTTGTCCGGCAGCCGGAGACGGGTGGGATGGGCCAGTTGATCAGCTACCTTCGTGTCTCAACTGACAAGCAGGCGCGCTCTGGGCTGGGCATCGAGGCGCAGCGGGAGGCAATCGCGCGCTTCGCTGAGGCGGAGGGCCTTCAACTCACCAACGAGTTCCTGGAAGTGGAAACCGGCAAGGGCAGCGACGCCCTGGACCGGTGCCCGCAGCTCGCTGCAGCGCTGGCCCACGCCCGGAAAACGAAGCAGTCCGTCTGCGTCGCCAAGCTGGACCGGCTCTCGCTTTCATCTCGGGGTTGATGGCGCACCGCGTACAGTTCGTGGTGGCGGAGCTTGGGGCAGATGTCGATCCGTTCGATCTGCACCTCTACGCCGCGCTCGCCGAGAAGGAGCGGGCGCTCATCTCCGAGCGGACACGGGCAGCGCTGGCCCGCAAGAAGGCACAAGGTGCCCTGCTCGGGAACCGCACCAATCTGGACGAGGCGCGGGCTAAAGGCGGTTCGCGCTTCGGGAGATGGCTGACAGTCAGCTGCGAACGTCCTGCCCATAGTCCGCGAAATCCAGGCCACGGGTATCAGGTCGGCCCGGGAAATCGCCAAAGCCCTGAACGCCCGCGGCGTGCGGACCGCGCGTGGTGGCGAGTAACATCACTCGACCCTGCGGAGCGGTCGGTAAACGGGCGACCGGGAGGAGTTCGCGCAATTCATTCACGCGCCCGGCCTGAGCGCGCCTGCGGCGATGGCCGCTGCGACAGCGGAGGCGATGTTTTGTGTTCAGTGTGCAGTGCCTACAGCACCTCCGGAACTGCACAACGCATTCTCGAAGAGTATCCTGGAGGCGTAAAGGACGACCACTTCCGTACTGATGTTTATGGTAGGCTGCGGTTGGGATGAATTTTTGTAGGCCAATCGTCGTTAGCCACCCGTGGCCGCTTGCGGCGCAATCTCGTGCCCGGGGGCAATATTGCACGTGGCGTGCCCGTGTCTAAGCCTGGTATTATAAGGTGGTTTCGCGAGCTTTTGATCCGAAAGGTGGATGCCGGGACGAGTGATCCGTCCGTCCATGTCGAGCCAGCCGCCGTGCCGAGCGAGGACCCTCCGGAGACGCCGTCCATCAAAAATCAGCATGTGGCTGAGGCGATCCGAGCTTACTGCAATTTTCGATACCCACAACGCTTTGCCTTGATGGTCAACGGCAAGTGGGGTAGCGGCAAGACCCACCTGATACGTGAAGTGGCCAACAGCTTGATCGATCGGCGGCTGCACAGCGACAGAAATAGGCCGCTTTACATCACGCTATATGGGGTCAAATCGCAGGACGAGATTGCCGAGCAGATGTATCAACAAATGCATCCATTTCTTGCAAATAAGGGTGTTCGCTTCGTCGGCGCCCTTTTGAAGGGCGCGCTGAAAACAACCATCAAGGTCGATCTCGATGCGGCTCATACAGAAGATCTGAGTCTCGCGACCCAAATTCCTGACGTGAACGCTCTAGATCTCTTGGGTAATCCAGTCCAGAGGGTCGTGATCTTCGATGATTTCGAGCGCGCGGCAATGAAGCCGGTCGAATTGCTCGGATATATCAACCCACTAATCGAACACGACGGCTGCAAAGTTATCATTCTCGTAAACGAAGAGATTATCCACAAAGATGAGGAAGACAAGGACTATAATGAACGGAAGGAAAAAACAGTAGGTCAGACGCTATACGTTGCGGCGGATATAGATGGTGCCCTTGACAGCTCTCTTCAAGAAATCGACACGATGGATCTCGCGGAGTTCTATGTGCGGCGTCGTGGAGAGATCCGCGACCTGTTCAATGATTCCAGACTGGATAATCTCAGATTGTTGAAACAATTTCTGTGGGATTTTGAACGCTTTTGGCTGGTGCTGACCGAGGATCATAGAAAGCATTGTAGGGCTATGCTCGAAATCATGCTGCTCATGGCCGCATGGACGTTAGAAATACGTTCACGACGCATAGACGCTTCGATTCTCGATGTTAACCCGACCGCCATTGATATGGCTCTCGCCCGTGACGATCCCGAGGAGAGTTATCGTCCATTCGCCGATATGAAAGGACGATACCCCTACGTCGCCTTCAACAGCACCCTACTGAGTCGTGACATAATCAAAGGAATGATCCTTAGTTCTCAATTTCCAATCGAGAGGATCCGAGAACAGCTTCGGCTTCATCCGTATTTTTCTGAACCAGAGGACATACCATCGTGGCGGCTTCTCTGGCAGACGCACGACTTACGAGAAGATCAGATCCCGGAAGTTGTGCGACGGTTTAATGAGGACTTCGATAACAGACGCTATATCGAAGGCCCGGAGATTTTGCATATCGCAGGTCTCTGCTTATGGATATCCGATGCCGGGCAGCCAGAGTGGCCATGGGACACCGTTGTCGCACGCGTCAAGAAATATATCGATGACGTTTATGAGGACAGGCCAGGGGATGTGCGCAACGCGCTTCCGGCATCGAGTCTCCACCGCAATTTTGGGGGCGCCTACGGCCTTGGTTTTCGGTGTAACGGAGATGTGCGGTTCCAAGACTTGTCTGCGTATTTGCAGGAAAAGGAAGATGAGTGGCGACAACGTGGTATTCCGCTTCTCGCGCAAGAGTTGCTAGAAATCCTGCGGAGCGATCCCGAAGCGTTCCTGCGACAAGTCTGCTATACTGCCGGGGGGCCGGCGACGTACGCACATCAGCCTGTGCTTCAGTATATAGATCCGCGCGACTTTGTTCAGGCATTCATAGCGCAGGACCCGGAAGGCCGAAAGAGCATCCTGTTAAGTTTGGCAATTCGATACGAGCATCTCGCGATACGCGTCAACGAACTTACCGTTGAACGCGACTGGCTAATGCAGGTGTACAAGGAACTCTTCAAATTCGTGAACACTCTCGACCCAATTCCTCGTGCCTCTCTTCACGAGAGACTCACCCATTTCTCGGGGAAAGTCATTCCCAAGCCCGCCACTCCTCCCGCATCGTCCAGTACAACCGGGTCAACTACTTAGGAAGTCGGCGGCGGCATCGAGCGACTCCTATCTTTGATGGGCAGTTAGTTCACCCTGCTGGCACAATTATCGTTGGATCATCGTCCCCTTCGGCCGCCTTACTCAGCCGCCGCGACACCGGCGACCCTCGCAGCGTCTCTTCCGGCGCGCATGTCAGTGCCTCTGCTCCAAGTGACCCGTCCAACCAGCCCGCGATGCGCTCCCGGCAGGATCACCGGCATGCGGTCGTGATATCGCTCCATCCAGTTGTTCGCGCCGCACACGATGATTGTGCAGGATTGGACCGCATCGCCTGATGCGGGATCCCGCCAACGCTCCCACAGGCCGGCAAGGGCCAGGATCGGCGAGCTGTCGGCCGCGGTGAACAGGTGCGGTTGCCGAGCAGTCTTGATGCCAGTCCATTCGTAAAATCCACTCGCGGGTATGATGCAGCGACGTTGGTGGAACGCATCGCGGAACATCGGCTTGTCAGCGATAAACTCGCCTCGTGCGTTGAACGTCGGGGGCAGGTCCTTCATCGTCCGTTTCCACCAAACCGGGACCAAGCCCCAGCGCATGGGGACCGGTTCGCGGCCTTACTTGGTGGTCCCAATCTCTCGTGTGGCAGCATCTCTTCAAAAGCCCAGCGCATTACTGCTTGCCAGGTCTCTCTCTCCTTCGGTAGAATCCGAGTCGGATAGGGCTGGCCGCGCGCAATCGGTCGGCTAATCTGCTGAGCATTGGCACGGATAGAGAGTTGGCGGCGCCCATCGTCGCCGACCAATCTATCACCGAGACCCCGCTCGGCTTCCTTGGATGCTTCACAGGTCCGCGGCTGTTTCCTGGCGCGCAGGAAAGCCTACCGCCGCGGCGTTGTGGAGTTGTCCTGCATGGACGCGCCCGCGCGGCCTCCCGAAGAATTCCTGCCGCTTACTGTGCTGCTGCCGGAGTTAAGGCAAATCTCACCGGATTTGCCGGCACGCCTCAATTATCGTTGTATTTATAACTACGTCATCGACGGCAAGATTGTCCCGCCCATCGAGCGACGTAATGGGCGTTGGGGCTGCATCCGCCGACGATTACCTACACTCGCCGCAGCACTGGTGCATTTGACACAGGGGGTACCCGATACGGGCCACTCCGAAGGTCATGACGAGACTGAGCTTGCGTCGTGAGCACCGGCGCCTACGCCTCCGGGAACGCGACTTACCCGACGCACCGCCTCGACTTCGATCCCGACCTGATCGCTGAGGTGCGGTCGCGGACCCCGCTCGCATCGCTGATCGGGCGTACCGTCAAGCTGACGCGATCCGGTCGGACATGGCGCGGCCCGTGCCCGATCCACGGCGGAAAATCCGACAGCCTTTCGGTGCGTGGTGATCGATACCGCTGCTTCGCCTGCGGTGCGCATGGCGACGCAATCGCCTGGACAATCTGGGAACAGCATGTCGGCTTCAGCGAGGCCGTGCACCGCCTCGCGGCCGATGTCGGGATCACGGTCGCGGGTGACAGCCAGGCGCCCGATCCAGCGGCGAGGGCGGCACGGGAGCGCGCGTTCCGGGAACGGGAGCGGGAGCGGCGGGAGGCGGAGGAAGCCGACGAAGGGAGGCGCATCGCCATCGCCCGCCGTTATTGGTCGGCGTCGGAACAGCTGCGCGGCACGCTGGGCGAGCGGTACCTATACCAAATCCCCCTCACGAAGACTCACGTGGGGGATTCCCCGACGCGGGTGTGATCTGATTCAACCTCGGCGGACCGAAGGAGGTTTGCCATGGGAAGCCCGATCCCACTGAGATCAGACTACAATGCGGGACAACTGCGGCGTATTGCCCGCGACAGCAAGGATGCCGACCAGGTTCGGCGGCTGCTGTCACTGGCGCTGATCTACGGCGGAGGCAGCCGGACCGAGGCAGCGCAGGCAGGCGGCGTGGGGCTGCAAGTGGTGCGCGACTGGGTACTGCGGTTCAATGCGAACGGCCCTGGAGGGCTGATCGACCGCAAGGCTCCAGGACAGCCATCCAGACTTGATGCGAGGCATCGTGCCGCGCTGGCAGCGATGGTCGAGAACGGCCCGATCCCGGCGGTACACGGCGTCGTCCGCTGGCGCATCATCGATCTCTGCCAATGCTTATGGGACGAATACGGGACCAACGTCTCGAAACAGACGCTGAGCCGGGAGCTGCGAGCCATGGGATATCGCAAGCTGTCGGCACGTCCGCGCCATCACGCGCAAGCCGCGGGCGCCATCGAGACGTTCAAAAAAACTGGCCTGCGACAGTGGAGGCGATCGCGCGCGAGCGGAGCCTCGATCGCAGCGATATAGAGGTGTGGTTCGGCGACGAAGCCAGGATCGGCCAGAAGAACAAGATCACCCGTCGCTGGGCTCGGCGCGGCACCCGCCCCTCGGCGCCATCAGACCAGCGAACCGCCTCGACCTATATTTTCGGTGCCATCTGCCCGGCCGAGGGCAAGGCTGTCGGCTTGATCCTGCCCTGGTGCAACACGGCGATGATGAACCTGCATCTGGCGGCGATCTCGGCTGATATCGCTCCAGGCCGCCACGCGGCGCTGTTGCTCGACCAGGCGGGCTGGCATCTCTCGCGCCAGCTGTCGGTGCCGGACAACATCACAATTGTTCCACTGCCGCCGAAATGCCCCGAACTCAACGCGCAGGAGAACGTCTGGCAGTTCATGCGCGATAACTGGCTCTCCAATCGGGTGTTCGACGACACCGACGCGCTGCTCGATCACTGCTGCGAGGCGTGGAATAAGCTGGAGGCGCGGCCGTGGGCCATCATGTCGCTCGGATTGCGCGATTGGGCGCATCGGTCGTGATCAGAGGGATTTGGTATTAGTCGAGACGCGTGGCATCACCCGGACGGAATGCGGCTGGCCCGATGGTGTCGTTCGATATCATCGTCCAAGCCGCAGCCTGATCCTGGCCCTGACCCTGCCGGATGGTGCCGTGCAGGCGGTGCAGCGCGTGCTGCTGACCCGCGATGCTCAGAACCTACGGCGACCCGACGGCAAGAAGCTCAAGCCGACACGCGGGACAATGGACGGCGCGGCCGTGCGGCTGGCGGGGCATGCCGGCATTGTTCACCAGGATGTCGAGCCGCTGCTGGTCGCGGAAGGCCCGGAAACCGGGCTGAGCTTGTGGGCCTCGACGGGGTGCGAAACCTGGATCGTGGCCGGATCGCTGGCGCGCTTTACGCCTCCGGCCGACCGGCTGGTGGTGGTCTGCTGCGACGATGATGCACATGGATCGCCTGCCGATCGGCTGTTCGCGGCCACCTGCGAACGCTGGCGCGGCGAGGGGCTGGCCGTGGTGGTGGCCTCGCCCTGGCCGGTACCGCGCGGGGATAAGTCGGACTTCAATGATGTGCTGCGGGAGCGGGGATCCGATGCGGTTCGCGTGCGGATCGAGGCTGTGCTGGCGGGGAGGGACAGATTTTTTCCCGGCCCGGAAAACGGTCGTGGAACCGCTCTACAGCACGCTTCCGCAATTGATCCGGTTCGATTTCGCCGACCTTCTGCATACAGCGGACATCGACGCCTATCTCCCCGGCAGCTTCGAGCACGCCGTCGAGCAAATTGCGGATCACCTTGTGGCTGTTGGCGGTGATGCCGACGGTTTTGCCGGCCCGCACCAGCGCGCAGATCATACGGGCGCCCGTGTGCGTCTTGCCCGCTCCGGGCGGACCCTGAATCGGGAACACGCCGCCCGCGAGCGCGGGCACGATCCGCAGGGCCGCATTCAGCGCTGCTTCGCCCGGATGACGGATAGGCTGACCGCCAAGCCGTGGCGCGGTTCGCAGCAACAGATCCCTCGCCGCCTGATTGGGACCGTTGCCTTCGATGCCGTTCGCCGCGACATATTCGCCGAGACGGAGGAGCGATTCCGCGAGCACCTTTGTGTTGATGATCGTGTGCGAATAGACGGCGGTGGGATGGAGCATCGCCGTGTCCTGGCGTTTCTTGATCTCGACCCAGCGCTCGTCGAGCGAGATCGCGTGGAGCGTGCCGAGCTTGTCACCGCCGCAATTGCGCAGATCTTCGCCGCCGCGCAGTTCCGTTTCCTGCGGCGGAAAGGAATAGCGGTGGATCGGCGCCTTCGCCGTGCCGCCGGCCGCGCGGACATATTCCAGCCCGGCGAGGCCGGGGCGTTCGTCCAGCAGGTCGTCGGCCGCGAGCACCGCGAGCCGGAAATGCTCCCACCACAGGGCTTTCTCTTCCCGGCGGTGCCAATCCAGAATTTGGGCGAGCAGCCAGCGCGCCTGCTGTTCCGGCGTCCGCTCCAATACGTCGGCCGGCACGTCCGGCGTGAGCCCGGCAATGATCCCGTTGACCCGCTCCAGCCAGGCGCTGACGGCCTCGCCCGCTTCGCCCTCCGACGCGATCGGGCGCTCGATCGCAGTCCCTTGCGCGATGAGGACCATGCGCTGCACCTCTAACCAGTCCCGCAGGGCCGCCGTGGACACGCAATCGTCCCGGTTATATCCGGCAACGATCGACCGCTCGGTAACGCCGATCAGGTCGAGATCGCCGAGTTCCAGTCCGGCCTGGACCCTGGCAAGCGCCAGGTTCGCTTCGGGGAGGCTGACGGAACGAGTGAAGCCGTAGAGCGCCTCAAGCTTCTTGATGGAGTAGCTTTCGAGGCTGGCCCGCAGCCCATTGCGCACGACGCTGTAGAGATCGACGAAGCGCTTGCCGCGCAGCAGCTGGTCGATCTCTTCTTCGCGCGTGGCGTACCGGCCCATGAGCCGCTTTAGCGCCGCCGGCTCGTAGGGCGCAAAATGATAGATGTGCAGATCCGGGAATTCCTGGAGGCGCGCCATCACGAAGTCGACGAACCGCTCGAAGGCCGCTTTCTCGTCCGTCCGCGACGACGCCCAGTCCGCGGTGCAGCCCAGTGTTCCATTGGCGCCGGCGAAGGCATAGCCGAACAGATATTCGAGACCGCCCTCCCCCGCGAACGGATCGCCTTCGAGATCGAAGAAGATGTCGCCCGACGACGGTTCCGGCAAAAGCGCCAGGCCGAACCCTGGCACTACAGGCAGCAATTCGTGGAGTGCCTGCCCCGCTTCCCGACCCGCCACCTGAATCCGCGCCTGTTCGCGTAGCCGTTCATAGGTTTGGCTAGAGCCGCGGTCCGGCTTCCAAGTCAACGGCAGCGGCATGGCTGCAAGGGCGCTGACCGTCGTGATGGCGCGGCGCTGCAGTTCGGCGGTGTGCGATCCCGACATGCCCGCGACGAGGCAGAGATGATCGTCCGCCCGCCGCCTTTTTTCACACCGCGCCTGCCAGCGGCAAATATCGCAATGGTCCTTCGGCTCCGGATAGGGGCTGTCGTCGGCTTGCGTATCGACGAAGCTTTCAAGGGTCCGGCGCACATGCCGATAAAAGGCCGCGTAATCGTCCATGCGGAAGCACTGCGGCACATAGTCCGACCAGGGAGCCACCACATAGCTGAATTCCGGCCGCTTCCCCTGGACCGCCTCCACCAGATCGGCATAGAGGCAAAGCTGCAGGACGGTGCCGCCCTTGGTTTCGCGGGCGAGCTTCGTGTCGATGACCTCGTAGGACCAGGCGCCGAGATCGCTCGGCGCGTCGACGCGACGCAGCACGTCCGTGCGGCCGACCCAGCGGCCCGTCTGAAATGCGCCCTGAACGATGATCTGCGCGCCGGCCGTCATGGCGTCCCGAGTTCGCGTCACAGCGTCAACATCGATGCCAACGCCCTCAATTACCGTGACTGCGAAGCCGTTCGCTTTGAGATGATCGACGAAGCCCTGCTCGTGCCGCACGCCGCGTTCCCACAAAATCTGCAAGAGTGGATCCCAGACGTGCGGCTTCGTCAGCGCACCGTTGGCGACCGCGAGATCGAGACTTGTCATGTGCGCGCAATTCAAGTGACCGACGAGGTCGGTCGCGCTAAGCCTGATTGATCCGTTAATTCGTTCCATAATCAATACCACCAGCCATATGAGCGTACTTCCAAGAAATGCTCGCCCGGGATAGTCTATGCTCCGACGTCAAAGTTCTGACGGACCTGCAGGCCGGTTGATCCGAGGAAAGCAAGAGCGTGCCGGTTACGAAGACCATGCTGCAGCGATTGCGTCCATATTCAATTGAAGCGGTCGGGCTCCAGTCCACACGGACCAGAAATCGGGATTAGCGGAACTTGGACGGTGGGACTCTACCAAGGATCGTACGTCGAAAACGAGCGGGATCTCCGTTGCAATCCCCATGAGAATTGCCTTTTGGGTCGGCAGGCTGGGCAGTTCCTTAAGAAGCATGCCGGAACTGTCGGGCGCCAGCCGGGAAACAAGCTCCTGGTCCCGGTCCTTGACGATCCGGTGGAGAATGAAGGAATTGCATTGCGCCACGATGGTCAGAGAAAGTTCGGACGGTCGCTGCGACGACAGCATCAATCCCACACCGAACTTGCGTCCCTCCGTCGCAATCCTCTCGAATGTATGACGGCAGCGCATCGCAGGTCCGGACTCCTCTGCCTCGGGACCATGCCGTTGAACGAAGTTATGCGCCTCCTCAAGAACGAGGACCGTTGGCATGGTCGTTCGGTAGATTCGGCGGTGACGTTGCGCGGTCTCGAAAACGATTCTGCTAATTACCGAAACGATAGTTGTCAGCACGTCGGAAGGCACAAGGGATAGATCGAGCACTGTGATCTGGCCCCGGCCTGGCTCGCCTCCTCCAAAGATGGCTCGGAGCCATTCGGGAAGTGGTTTACCTCCGCCGTCCGGCGCGATGATGGGTGTTATGCGCGTATCCGCCAGCATGGTTCGAATGCGAAGATCAAGGCCGGCCATGTGTTGTTGCAGATTGCCCGCTTGCAAACTCGCCAGCAGATTAACCATGCCTGGAAGTCCGATGGGGTCGAATGGCGAAGGCGTGTCCTCCGATTGCCCCGCCGCGATGGCGACATCTGGTAACAGGGGCCGCAACGCAATTAACGCATCGATGATTTCGACAAGATCCGCGTCCTGGAATTGATTGATGAACCTGTTACCCCTGGAGGTATCGGTCCGCCGCTCGCGTGCTTCCTGGGATGTTTCTACGGCCGCGTCCAGCGCCTGCCGAAGCTGCTCTTCGGCGGGATCAACGGATTGGCCAAACTGGGTGAGCTGGTCCTCGAAGCCGGAAAGGTTCTCATGCATGGACTTGAAGCGTCGAAATTCACTGAGCGCTCCAACGCCCTCCGCCCGGCATGCCTGCAGATAGCTTATGAACGAGCCGAGTTGAGTTGCTATGAGAAGAGTTATTGGCGGCACGGCGCCGGCGCCGAGGGTTGCATCCGCGCCGGCAAGCGCGGCCGCGCGAAGTTGCCGTATCGCCTGGATGAGAACCGGCCGTTGCGTATCAAGGGCCGCGAGATCTGGGCCGATGATCCGCGATATTTGTGCCTGACGGCCGCAGCGTTCGAGAAACCGTTCAATGCGGCCACTGGCGCCATCAAGGGATATAATCACCAGATGGGTCGATGGCAGCGTCAGCATGTCACGTATGACGCGATTCACATGATCGTCACCAAATCCGTAGCCGTAAGTCACCAACGCCGCATTCGGCCTGCAGATGGCAGCGGAAAAGTCGCGGAAAAGCTCGGCATAGGGGTAGAATGCGGTTTCGATATCCTTCGCTGCATTAGGAAAATCATCATTGATTTTGCTTCATTCGGGGTGACTGCACTCGATTCACCAAACGGAAGCGCACGCCTGACGATATCGCCGCCGCTCGCGGTCCAGTCCAGCGAACCATGCAGCCTTGAGAATCTTACCACCCCTTCGAGCGGGCGTGCTTCGCCGCGACCGCCTGGCGGCGCATAGTGAATGTCAACATCGAAGCGGGACGCTCGGAATTCTCGGCGTCAAAGCGCCTACGAAGCGATCAATGGGCTTTATGCCGAGAAGATCGAAGCCGTGTTCGATTATACGGTCGTAATTTGTCGTAAACACGTGCAGACGATCGCGTGAGGCGGTACGACTTGCGAAGCTGAGCAAGAATTCAGTTAGCAGGCGCTGAAACCGTTCCTCATCTTTCTCATCGATCAGTCCGGCCAAGGCGATGCCAGCTTCCATCTCTACGATGGCATTGGCGAACGTCGCCAGTGCCTCTTGCAGGCTGGTCCGAAAGCCGCCTCCTCGCGCATCCTGAAGGATTGAAAGACCTTCGCTAAGTGCGATGGCTGCACGGAGTTGATCCTCGACGTTAGGCGCACCGCGTCCCATTTCCTTAGCCGACTGGGCCGTCTTAGCAGCAATTAACGTGTCAAATGCAGGATCAATACTTACGTTGGCCATGCTGGCGGGCGATGCATTCGCAGCCCTCGCAAGTGCAATGCTGAAGCCGCTGCCAATGAGAAGATTGAGGTGTTCGCTTTGGAAGATGGCTGACAGCCACGGCTCAATCCGCTTTCGATGCGCCTCGATCGCCTCGTGGACGTCGGTGCCGGCAAGGTCGGTAGCGTCGTGTTCGCGGTTCTCGACCTTGTAGTGGTTGGCTTTGGCAAACAAATGAGTGTCCATCGGTGCATTTTTCGTCCGGGGTTCACGCGCTGATTTTTGCATCTAGATCACCGGCCGCCAGAGCGTTCATCCAGGCGAGACAAAGCTCCCGTGACCGGTAACGCCCATAAGCCGCGACCTCGTCCCGCTCCACAACGGGGAATGTTGAGTAGATGTAGCGAACATCGCCCTGATCGGTTACGCTGTATAGATGGAAATACAGGGCATCGAGCTTCGTGCGCAGGATGAGGCGACGTTCCTCATCCCAGACGAAGGGTGGCTTGGTTGTCCCGTCGGCTTCCATATAGCCCATATCGCGGGCAAAGGGGGCCATGTCGTTCGATGTGTAGGTTAGCTCCAGCACGGTATCGCGGACGATCTGACCTGCCGTCTTTGGGCCGAAAGAGCGGCGATAGGCGGCCTTGCCGAGGAACGGAAGTTGTTCAATCAAATACCAAGCGAGATGGTTGCCATGAACCTTCTGGCGGGCGAGGTAGTCGAGAACGAAGCTATTGAGATTGGCGAGGAAAAGGACAGCGAACTCGGCATAGACCGGATACTCGGAACCGCCTGCGTCTTCGGACGATGCCAGCGAAGGCCAAATGACCGGCAGGGTATGGCCTGCTCCCACGTGTGGTATCACTGCAGCAATGGCGGTCCGTGCGTTCGTCACCGACGTCACGTCCTTCATGGCTACGCACCACTGTGTGGGGGCGGCCCAGCTCGCGTTGCCAGCTTCAACCCAATAGCGCGGAACAGGAGCGCGCTCAGGGTCGCGATGCTCCTCGGCTGTCAAATCACGGCCTTGCCCCGTCCGAAACAGATTGCCGTCGGCAAGGAGAATATCCGACGCGCGGTGATCGAACGCCTGGACCATTTTTCCTTCGTATAGGGGCAGGAACTCGGTCTTGCCCTTCTTCCATACGTTTCGACCGACCGGATATGCTCCTGCTTTCTGCAGGGCTGCCGGGTCCAGGAAATGGCTGGAGTCGTTTGCCATATCGAGCATTCTGACATAGCGGACCGGCCACAAACTCGCAGCAGGATCTGCTGACCGATCCACGAGCACCGGACGGTCGGCGTAAAGCGTCTTGGTCAGTTGAAGGTCGCGCCGTGACCGAAAAATCGGCGCAGTGCGGCTGTTGGGGTTGATGCGAGCGATATCATCCGGACTGACCGGGAACAGCCTGTCGGGGTTGCGCAGCTCACCGATATCTTGAATGAAAAAGGCGAACAATATCTCCTCGAATTGGCGCAGCGCTCCACCCGCGATGTAGGCGCAAAATTTGAATCGGTAATAAACATCGGGAAAGAACAGAGTGCCATCGGTCCGTCTGTTGAAGAAATCTATAAGCGATGCGAGCCGCCGTTCCTCCGTCATTTTGCGGAAAAATGGAGCAGAGCTTTGATCCGACGCAATTCCCGATGGAACAAGGAGCCCGACGATCCCGCTGGGCTTTACGAGTGCATGCGCCCGCTCGATAAAAAGGGAATTCAGATTGGTGTCGCCGGCGGAGAGCAGTGGATAATCGGCGCCTCTTCGCGCGACTCGGCTGGCCATCTCCGCTCTCTCGGCGGCCAGCAGATAATCCGCATGAAGCGGATCTCCAGCCTTTTCGAGTGATTTGATCAGTGTCTTGCGCCGCGCTGCAGTTTCCGCGCGCGCAATCTCTATCTTCCGCGCAGCGAACCACTCGATTTCCTGTAGTTTGAGCCGGTCCCAGGGAGGGTTTCCGATCACGGCATCAAACCCGCCCGTCAAGCCATCGGTATCCCAATCTGACCAGATCCCAGGGAAGGCGACCTGCCAGTTCAGAAAGCGCTGCTCTTCGATCAGCGTTGTGGCTCGTGCAAAAAGCTGTGCGAAATGTGTGCCGTCGTTCCGGCGCGTATCGATCGAAGCATTTCCGAGCGCGATTTCCATTGGGTCACCGAACTGCCCGTCGAAGAAGGCTTTGCAGACGATGGCGTCCTCGGAATTCCTGCGAATGTCCAGCCAATCGAGCGCGTGAATCAGGGTGAGCAACGCGTCGAGCGGAGCGGTCATCTCCTGCACTTCCGCAAAAACGTCGGCGGAGCGATGCGCCTCGGCGATCTCGGCGTCAGTCAGGCCTTCGATGATTTGCATCTTCGAGGCAGCCCGCAGGGCGCGCGTTACAGGCCCATGGAGGAGAAGCGGACTTCCGTAAGCGGTCGCTTTCTCGATGCCGCGTTTGACCCATGACCCGAAGAGACTATCGCCGCAACGCAGATGGTGATCGAGGAAACTTAGCGGGGCGCCGACCGTGAAGGTGTGCAGCCAGAGAGAGACCTTTGCCAGTTCTACCGCCATAGGGTTCTTGTCGACGCCATAAATGCAGCGCTTCAGGACCATTCGCCTGATGATGTGGCGATCGTCGAGCTGGGTGGGGTCGATCGTCCAGCCGCGATCTTCTGCGTTGCCGAGAATGGTGTTGCGGATAGCATCGATCCGGTCGCTCAAGGGCGAAATGTAATGGGCGACAGCCGCCTCCGCTTCGGCCATGGCGGCGATGACCTGGTCCGCCAGGTAGTCGACCAGGCTGACCAGAAAATGGCCCGAGCCAATGGCGGGATCGCAAATCTTCAGATCGAGAAGTTTTTCCGCCGGATCGAGGCGCTTCAATGCGCCGATCCGCCTCTCTTCAGGCAAACTGCTGCCGGACAGTTCCTCGATTTTCGCCTGGAAGGTGTTCATCGGCGCTGCCGCAAGAGGCGCGATGGCTTCCTTCAGGATGAGCATGACAAGGTCGTCCGGCGTGTAATAGCTTCCTGATGCCTTCCGGACGAAGATGTTGGGACGAACGACGATTGCGCCGTTGTCCCGGCTGATTTCATGCTCCAGCAAGCGTTCATAGATCGAGCCGAGCTGCTGCACGCTCAGATCGCGGTAGTTGATGTATTTGCGGCCATCCGACGTCTGTTCGAAGGACAGAGCGTCAATGACATTGGCCATGACGGCGTCGCCGAGCCGGACCGTGGCCAGCAAGGGTGTGCGGTCGCGATCAAACAGACCGCCATTGTAGGGAGGCAGACCGATCGAGGCGTCTCCGTTATCGATGGCCCGGCACAAATCGTCGATCGTCGTCCAGTATCGGGCGGCGGTTGTTGAAAATGCGTCGTTGCGATCCTTGCGCTTGCCAACATCGCCGCGCACGCGGTCGCGCAGCCCGTAGTCGCCATATCTTGGGTCGCGAACCGGCAAAAGATCGCGGTCTTCGGCGTAGAGAATAAACAACAGTCGATATAGCAGGATCAGTGCCGCCTCACGGACCTCTTGCAGAGGCGCGGCCGGGGCGGCCGTGGCGATGGCTTGCGCGAGCTCGGGAAAGACCTGCTGGAACACCAGGTTCGAGAGGTTGCCGGCTACGCGCTCTTCGTAGAACTGGCCTTCATCGAGGGCACGCTGATGAAAGGTCCGCCTGTCGCTTGGCGTAGGCAGGAAAGCTTCCCGCCGGAAAACAAGAGCAAATACCTTGAGCCAGTGCAGGCGTTCGGTTTCAGAGAGGGCGAACAGGCCGTCGTTGTGGCCAGGAACATCAAGGGCCGCCGCAAGATCGACCTCGAAAAACTGTTCCGCGACGGAGCGCGCGCCCTGATAGTAGAGGCGCCAACGGCCGCCATTGGTGAGAATGCCCCACCGGAGATTGCCGGTCGTCAGATCCTCGACGCGGCGCAGATAGCGAAGCATCTGCGTCGAGGGGGCGGTTTCCTCGCCGCGCCTGCCTGAACGGCGATCGAGGGGACGAATCCACCGTTTGGATTCGACGACGGCCAGGCCGAAACCGTAGCGCTTCCATTCCTCGCCGAAACTGTTGGCCTTGGCCTTCGCCGCATCATCGGCAAAGAGAATACCGTCCGGCACGTCGTCACGGCCTTTAGCAGCCAGGTTCTGTTGTCGCAGAGTGGCGGTCCAGCCCAGGCGGGCAAGGATCGGCCAGATCAGGTCATCCTCGGTCTGGCTCTCGTTCGGTGTTTTTTTGATCGGAAAGCGATCGTAGACTTTTCTCAGGTCGCTTTCCAGAACCTTGAGCGCGGGCTCGTCGATCATGGTCCAGTCAGCAAGACGGGTGACCGAGTCGTTCAGAAAGTCACTGGAAAACAGGCTTCCCTGAAAAATGTTTTCAGACATGCCCCAAGTCTTCCTTCCCCGGTTCTTGTGTTTGCACGACAGTTCGTTCCTTCAACACTAAGCATTGTTTGTGTTAATATCTTCCGAAATCCATCTTCTTTACACAGGGATCAGGCGGTCGGGTCCGGCAGTCATGCCGCCCATGCCGGCATGGAGAACGCCGATATTGAAGACGCCATCGACCGGCTCCAGATAGGCGGCGGCGAGGTTGTCGGTGACATCACGTTGCCAGAAGCTCTGGCCGTGTAGCTCAACATCAAGTTCCTTGAGCATGAATGTCTCGGGCTTGCGCGCGGAAAACACGTTGACGCCTTCGGGCATGGTCAAGCGCCGGGTAATCTGGCTTACCGCATCGTGATTGCCATAGAGGACGAAGGCCGGGATGTTCGCTTTCGCAAGGCGGCCCATTTGGCGGGCGAAGAACAACCCGTTCTGGTAATCGCGCCAATCGCCATCATAAAGATCACCGGCGATCACGACAAAATCGACCTTCTGGTCGGTCGCCTCGCTGATGAGATTGTCGAAAGCTTGCCGCGTCGCGGTGCGAATGCACTCAACAGCAGGTCCGTCGTAACCGGCGAGTCCCTTCAAAGGGCTATCGAGGTGGATGTCCGCGGTATGAATGAAACGGAATGATGTCATAACGCAGCGCCCTTTGTATGAGTTTATGCAGCAGAGTCGGCGGTCATCCAGCACTTCCGTCTTTTAATAAGTCTGCTGTCGGCTCGGATTTACTTCGTTCTTCAAACAGGTCAGTATCAGAGTTCAATTCCTTGTCCAAGATTTCCAAAATAGCCGTGCCGACCTGGGTGGTTAGTCGCCTGAGGTCAAAGTGGTCCAATACCAACCGCAAATGCTCGTCCGTACCCGGCTCAACCTGCAAATTCATGGAAATGTATTGCCCCACAGCGCGTAACTCGTCGGGGGGAATCTCGCTGAAGAGTCTTGGACCCCGCGTTCGTATTTTGATCTGCGGTGTTCCCTTGGTCCTCACTGTTGAGAAAATAAATCCCTTCGTATCGGCATCGGTTTCGGAGACAAGTTTGCCTTGTCGGATGGCGCTTGATAGAGCCTTGTTCATTGTGCTTCTGAGCTCGTGGCCCATTCGCTTGATGCCGCAGCCGCGCAAATATATGTCGTAGGCCCGTTTGGCCACCATCGGGCCTTCGACTTCGATGATGCGGCAAAGTCCTTCAGCGACCGCACCCAAACTGATGCTGCGCGGGTCGTCACCCGCTGAACCGCTATAGGCAACGTAAGGCACGAACAATGTGGCGGGGAGTTGCGTTGATCTTGCAGACCGATGTTCGTTTGCTCGGGGCGGTTCGTCCAATGGCCTGCTCGGTTGGTGCGGCTTGCTGCTTACGGCGTCTCCGCGCTCAACAGGTTCCGCGGGCGTTGGCTCCACACTAATGACCTCGTCAGCATCCGAAGGCCCGACATCCTCGACGACAGCCGGAGACGGCGGCACGGCCGCCGCTTGGTCGATGCCGCCCGGCTTGATGCCAAGCCGGTCGAGTTCCGCCCAAAGTGGTTCCAGAGCTTTCGCGCGATCCCTGTAGAAGTCACCGCCACGAACGCGCACAAATTGCCAGCCGGCTCGCTCAAGGTCTCGCTGGCGAGCCATGTCCTGTTCGTATCGATCGGGACCATGCCATTGATCGCCGTCGCATTCGACGGCTAGGCGCCCTTGCATTCCCTCGACAACCAAGTCGATACGATAACGATGATTGGTCGGATCGCCGACACAGACCTGCGTGCGGACGTGAAACCCCCGGACCGCAATTTGATCATAGATATGGCGCTCCAGAAGCAATTCAAAGCGCTGCTCCGTTTCGTCCGCGAGCTGACGCTCGGGATGGAGCATGTACGTCAATAGACGATGGCGCATGCAACTGTGACTTAGAACGTCCAGTGTGGCTGAATGGAAAAGCCACAACTGGTCCTGCGCGCGGCTGGTCGCCACGTTAAAACGCTGGCGGGCGGATTCGGTGGAAAGCGCGCCAATTCTCTCGTTGGGCGCGGCAACCATGCTCAGAAAAATAATGTGACGTTCATCGCCTTGGAACGCGTAGGCATCGCCACAGATTAGCCGCCGTTCTTCGATGACTTCCGGCTCCAGCCTTTCAAGAATCTTGTGTTCAATGAGCTTGGCCTGCGCGTCTCCTTGGAGGCTGATTACGCCCATCGTTCGTCCAGAATAACGCGGATCGTCGATGCAGGCGATTATCTGAGCCAACACCGCATCGGCTTCCGGTTCATTCAACGCATTCTGGGCACTGCCGGTGCGATAGCCTTCAGGTACGTGGCGCAGCACGATCGGCTGTAGACGATTAGCGGGGTAAGCGCGCAGCGGATCAAGCGGCGTGCCATTACTCGCGTAACACAGGTCATTGGAGAATTGAATGATCTCCGGCATGCAGCGGAAATGCTCGCGCAGCACCAAATTCTGCCCAAAGCGTATCTTGGCGTTGCCATAGAGACTGCTTTGAGCCGAAAGAGCGTGGTGGTGCGGAATGCCGTCAAGATAATGATGCTGAAGACCGGCAATGGCTTCGTCGGAGATACCTATGCCGTATGGGCTGATTTGTTGGTCATCACCCACGACAACCATTTTCTTGCCAATATAGAAGAGGAAGAGACTCTCGATACCGAGCTGGCTGGCCTCGTCGACTATCACCAGATCATAACGGGCTGGCGCGGGATCGACCATCTCGGCTACCAGATATCTGGGCATGATCCACACGGGGATCGCCTCTCGGCATTGATCCATGTATTGGCGGGCTTCCCGGCGGAGCCGCTCCAGTCTGGCCGAGCGCCCGGTTCCCTTGCCCATCGCCTGAACCGCGCCACGCCAGCCGTTGAGCGCGGCTCTGACGGACGGTTTGTTATTGATGCGGTTAAAGAAGTGGGTCCATGCGCGAAAGCTCGCCGCCTCGGCGAGTGATTTTCCGATCACCTTCTCGGTATCATGGCGCCGGTGCCAGAGTTCCTGTTGATAATCGAAGTCTGAACGCTTCTGTAGCCAGTTGTCGGCGATCGCCCAGCGCCAAGCCTCCTCCCAATCTGCAAACCGATCATCCCAAGCAGGGTTATCGATGTCGCGCGCAACAGCCTCGATGAAGCCGGGGATGGTGGCGCTGATCACAAATTCCGTATGCTCGCGCACGCTCTGGTCGCGCCTTGTCTGCTCGACTTGGCGCAATCGATTATGGGCGTGGCTATAGGCGGTGATATCCCGTTGTTCTATGGCTTGTATCAGCGAACCGACAACCGGATGTGCGTCGTGGAGATCACCTATGGATTTGAGGTGGCGAAGCGAGGTCGTGACCTGAGCGGCCGCAATCCGATGCCGTTCTTCAACGCTTGTTGCGTCGATGATATCAAGCCATTCTTCAGCCTGTTCACTGAGCCAGTCGGGTTCTGGAATGGCCGGCCGCGAGGTCGCCATATAGCGACTTAGCTTTTGGCATGCCTGAGCGTAATTCAGAGCATCGCCGAGTATGCCGACATGTTCGTTAATGGCGGCCAAACGTATCCGCGGCTGCGAACTGGCCGGAAGACCGCCGTGGTCCGCCCACGCTTGTTCTAGGTCCTGCACAGCGAAACCGAAATCAAGATAGGCGCAAACGAGGGTTAACCGTTCCACGGAGTCGGCGGGTTGATCGTCAATCCTGACTTGGTCGCGGAGATACGTGCGCTCTTTGACGACTTTTGGCGTTAGCAGGACCCAGGTATTCCATTTCCCCCCGGCCCTGAGGTGATCGATCACCGCCGCCGCATCGGCTCGAACCGTCTTGGCCTCTTTGCCGTCCGGCAGAGAAATCGACGACGAACCCAGCATGGCAAGCAACTCTTCGATTTTCTGAATCAGGTTCTGTGACTGATCATAAAGCGCCCGCCAAAGAGCCTGCCGACCATCCAGCGTTGCCCGGAGCGCGCCATCGAGCCAGCCGGAGCCCGGACGGGCGAGCTTTCTGCGGGTGTCGTTCAGCGTCGTTAGCGCTTCTGCAAGCTGGGTTCGCGCGCGCGCCTCCAGCGCCATGATGGGTGCATAGGCTCGATGTCCCCGAAGCTCAATCAGGCGATCGATCGCTTCCTTTGCCTCGCGCTCAAGCGTAACGGCGGTCGCAAAATCGGCGGGCGTGGGAAGCTTTTCACTGTCAGCTATCTGAAGCTTGGAGTTGGTAACGCTGTCTTGGTCGTAGGTGCGGCGAATACCGAGCCATGCTCTAAGATCGGCTTTGGTCACGGGCATTTCGTCACTCGAACGTTGGGGGACCCGTAGCCACCCGAAACGGTCACGCTCGTCCGAGACCAGCGCGGCGATCTTGGAGGCCGTACCCTGATAGGCACCGCTCATCAAGCTGTGCGGATGGGTTTCTCCCTCGCGCAAGGTTCGCAACTCAGTGTCGATCTTTGCCAAAGAGCGGCGGCTTGAATCCAGCTCGCGGTCAATCTCGGCAATGCGCTGGTCGTAAGCTCCGGGGCTCCACGCCGCGAAGCGCGAAGTGATTCCCTGAACGGCGGTGTTCAGTTCCGCAAATAAATCGCCTCCTTGCCCGAGCAGGCTTACGCAGAGCGGCTGGAGTTCTTCGGGAAGTTTGTCTTTGAGGACTTTAAGGGCGTGTCCTGTTTCAGCCGTTATCAGCACGCGCTTGCCAGACGCCAGCAAATGGCACATCAGGTTAGCGATTGAATGGCTCTTTCCCGTGCCAGGAGGGCCTTGAACCAATACACCGCGCCGCTGATTGATCGCCTCGACGATACGCCGCTGTTCCCGGTTCGCGGGCAAGGGAAAGTAAATTTCCTCGTTGTTGAGATTATATGGCTTCGTGGTTGTATCGGACTCGTCCCAGAACTCCGGACCGTCGGTATCATCCGCATCTTCGATGAGCCCACTCCAGCCCGAAGGAATCTCGGCACTGCCGGCGGTCAGCCGGTTAATGATGGAATCGTAAATTCGAACCATCCCGGCCTGGGTGCGCTTACGCAGTATTAATGCCGGTGCCAGGCTCACTACCGGTTTGCCTGCGCTGCCGTGCGCAGGTCTTAGGTCGTCCGACCATTGCGAATCTGGATGGAGCGCTCCCGCCCACGATTTGAGGGCCGTCGATGTAGTTGCGCGGCCCCAAATGTCATCACCGATGGCGTTCAATTGTTCGTTGACGCTGGCATAATGGCCGCGTTCGGGTCGCCGCTCGGCTTCCAGCATGTCATCTTCTATTCGTAGCTGAGCGCCGTCTGCGGCAGCTTCCAGCCGTATGACCCCTGTGGCTGGCTCGAAATGCAGGTCGACTCGCGCGGTGACGACATGGCGCAGAATCGGAACCGACTTCGCATCACGCCAATCGAGCAGGCCCAAGCCCAGAACGAGTTCTACGATCTCGCCTTGTTTCCGAACCTGCGTGTGCAAGCGGAAAAGCTCGGCATACACTTGTTGTATGCTTTCCCGTCGCCTGTATTCCACGCACCACGCATTCCAGTTGGGGCGGTAGCGGTCGTAAGCTGCCGTAACTTCGGGGTGATCACTGATCTGTTCTTCGACCAACGGCGGCTCTTCGCCCTCTCCGATTTCCGCGGCGGCATCGGGCACGAGTCTGGTGGGACGAAGGGCAGGCATCTCGCTGCTTGCCCGCCGTAGAGCTTCCTGATCAACCCACGGGAGAATGCTCGCGGGCGGCTCCGGAGCTTTGGGAAGCTGCTGTTTGCGCACTTCCAGCCAAGGATCGCCTGCCTCGAAGTCGTCATGCCATGCGGGGCTGCTGCACTCGGGTTCTTGAGGCATGTCGCCGAACCAGAGTACCAACTCATATTTTCCGACATCGTGTACCGTGGTGCTTCGCAGGCCCACAAATTCTCTGAGGTATCGCGCCAGACGAAGTGCCTTTGACTCGGAGCCGACTGCCGTTTCAGTCATTTGCCCCCCCGTCCGTGCACAACGTTTTTCGAATTTTCTTTGGCTGAAACGCAGCCCCGTCCCTCAAAAAGCAAGCATAGGTCGAGACGGCTGATCGCAGAAGCCCGGCCTGTTTGTACCGATAGTCAGCGATGACCGTAGCGATCAATTCCACTATCCCCCCTTAGGTCGGCCCGTTGTTTTGGCGTTCTTTCCCAATGAAGCTATCTGTCTGTCTGAGGTGGTCCCGTTCTGCGGGACAGTTTGGCGGCTTTGCTAAGCTTGGTTCTGTGTCACTTCAGGCCGCCAATTTCGTTGTTTCTATTCCTCCGACTTCAGTCGCGGCATACGCCTCGTCAGGAGTGAGCCCGCCCAGTGCTGAGTGAGGCCGGTGACCGTTGTAGTAACTGATCCACCGGGCCAGTCCCGTTCGCAGCTCCGAGCCCGTTTCAAACGCGTGCAGATAGACGCACTCGTATTTCAGACTACGCCACAGCCGTTCGATGAACACGTTGTCCATCCACCGGCCGCGGCCGTCCATCGAGATCCGCACACCAGCGCCGGTCAGCACCTCCGTAAATCGTGGCGAGGTGAACTGGCTCCCCTGATCGCTGTTGAAGATGTCCGGCCGGCCAAACCGCACCAGCGCTTCCTCCAACGCAGCGACGCAGAACTCCACATCCATGGTGTTCGACAAACGCCAGCTCAGCACCCGCCGCGTCGCCCAATCCATCACCGCGACCAGATAGAGGAAGCCGCGCCGCATCGGAATATAGGTGATATCCGCACACCAGACCTGGTTCGGCCGATCGACCACGAGATCGCGTAGCAGATACGGGTAGATCCGGTGCTCGGGATGCGGAACCGTGGTCCGCGGCCGCTGGTAGATCGGCGTCAGCCCCATCGTCGCCATCAGCCGCCGCACCCGCTTGCGGCCGACAGCGTGACCCAGACGGCGCAGATGACGCGTCATCTGCCGCGATCCATACCACGGCGTTTCCAGGAACTGCTCGTCGAGCAGCCGCATCAGCAGCAGGTTCTCCGCCGTCTCCAGTGCCGCCGCGCGGTAAAACGTGGAGCGGCCCATCGACACCAGCGCGCACTGCCGTGCAACCGAAAGGTGCGGATGGCCCGGCTCAATCATCGATCGCCTTCGATCCACGCTCATCGACCGAAGGCTTTCGCCAAAAAATCGCGTTCCACCACCAGCTGCCCGATCTTGGCGTGCAGTTTCTCCACCTCTTCTTCCCGGGCGACTTCCTTCGCTTCCGTCTTGCCCGAGAACACCGACGATAGCCCGTCCACCGCCTGGCGCTTCCACTCGCTGACCATCGTCTGATGCACACCGCGCTTCGTCGCCAGCTGCGCCGTCGTCAGCTCACCGCGCAGTGCCTCAAGGGCAACCTTCGCCTTGAATTCCGCCGAATATCGCTTCCGTTTGCCCGTCATCGGGTCCGTCCTCCAGCCAGGGCGAACCAAGCTTAACCCCCTGTCCCAGTTTCCGGGACCACCTCAATCCGCCAACGCATGCGTCGCCACCCCCTGCTCCAGATCGTCGAGGTATTTGAGGAACAGCATCCGCGATGTCTGCTCCGTGTAATCCAGCACTGTCATGCAGGCCGCCTCTTTCCAGAGGACGTCATCGATATTCTTGAAGGTTTGTTCGAACATGTTATTTCCTTAACATATGAAAATGAATTAGCAAGCCGATTTATCCGGGTCCGGATCTGCACTCGCGCTCCGGCATCGCGCAAATTCGTCCGGACCATGCACGTTCTGACCGTTGCGTCGCCCCGCTCTTCGAGGACCGGTCATGTCTGTTCGGTCTCGAAGGACTCGCCGTATATCGCCTCTACGCGCTGCGCCTCCTCATCAGTCAATTCGCTGAACTCCTGCGTCCGGGCGCGCTGTGACAGGCGGCCGTCGTTCTGGGAGAGAAAGCGGAAGAGGAGGTCGATCAGGCGCTCGGGCATGTCGAGGAAGGCCTCAACCTGGCGGCGGAAATCGTCGTAGCGCTCCAGGAAGCGCGTCTCGGCGGGAAGATCCTCTTCGATCGTCTTTTGGACACAGGCATAGAGAAATTCCGCGTGCGGCGTGGCGTCGAAGTAGCGGTAGAAGTCGCCGGTGTCATTCAGGACGCGGACGTTGAATTCCGGCGTCGGCTCCCATTCGATCAGCGGCAGCAGGCGCCGGGAATAGCTCTCCAGCACCTGCCGGTAATCGTCGATCCGCTCCAGGATAGCGGCGGAGACGGGGAACACGACGCCGGGCGGATTGAAGCCGCGCTCGGCCAGGATGTGATGGATCAGGTAGCGGTGAATCCGGCCGTTGCCGTCCTCGAAGGGGTGTGCATAGACGAAGCCGAAGGCGAGCACGGCGGCGGCGATGACGGCGTCAAGCGCCTGGGCGGGGCCGCGGTCGAAAGCGATCATGCCGTCGATGAGAGAGGACAGATCCTCCGGCCGCGCGTCGATATGATCGGGCAGCGGCATGCGGGTTTCGCGGTCATGCTCACCCACGAAACCGCCCTCCTCCCGGAAGCCGAGCTTTATAAACCGCGCGTCGCCCATGACGATCTTCTGCAGGCGCAGCAACTCGTCGCGGTCCAGGACCTGACGCCCTGCCTCGCCGATCGCCCTGCCCCATCTCTGGATGCGGTCGTGCGGCGGACGCTCGCCTTCAATGGCGTAGCTCGCCCGGGAATCCTTCAGCAGCAGGAAGGCCGCCGTGCGGGCCAGAAGATCGCGCGGCACGTCGGCAACGGTTTCACGGGCGCGATCGGACAGGTTCAGGCTGATGAAGCCGTCCAGGGCCTGCGTGCGGAAGACCAGAGGGCAAAAGCCGGCTGTGCCCGGCAGGTTGTTCTTGACCCGGTAGCGCGGCGCGTTCTCGCCTTTAGCGGCGTATTGCTGCTCCGGATCGACGACCGGGACGTAGCGGCCGCCTGGGGCGTCCGGCAGGTTCAGCCGCGCGCCGGTCAGCCACTCGTAGAGGAACCAGATGCGCCGGGCGTAGCTGCCGGTCGATTTGTCACGGACCAGGGTTTCGATCGCGCCGGCGCCCGCCACCAGAAACAGGCGCTTGAGCACAGCCAGGTCCAAGCCTTCGTATTTGAGGGCAAAGGTCAGATGCCCTTCGAGCGTGGCATGCGGCGCGTGGCGCGGGGTCATGATGCGCCAGCCCCCCTCCTCCGTGATGCGGTGGCGCTCGCCGATGGCGGACAGGGTCCGCGGCAAGGGGATCTGCAGGTCGAACGCGCCAATCAGGGCGCTGTAGCCCGCCGGGGTTGCCCGCTCGGGAAGGCGCCTTTCCTGAAAAACCGTCACCGGCCCTGAAAAATGGTGCTGCGTGGCGGCGGCCATGAAAATCGTGCCCTCGTTCTGAAATTCGGTTCGGATCGCCGCGATCCGTGAAAACTGATCCTACCGGATGAATAGCGAGTCTGCAATGGTTATCTTCATGAAAAACGAACCTGGGCGAGGATTGCTGGCAATCCCCGGTTCGGCCGGGCGTCGCTACCGCCTGCCCTGGCCGCGCTCTCGCCGGGCGGTAAAAGCAGGCCATGGGTGTAGTCGGTGAGCGCTAATGCCCGGTTCCGCGGAATTTCAGGCAACACAGTACACCTGCGGACGCGCCGCTGGCAGAATTGCCAATAGTGTAACCGTCGCAACGGCTGGGTCTACCCATGAGCGCGCTCTAAGGGCGGGAAGCGCGTCGACAGGCAAGTTTCACTAAAATGCCGGCTTTCAGCAATCGTTGAAATAGGGGCCTCCAGTGAAATTCCTTGCCCGGTTTCGCGGAAATTCGGACAACACGGTACACCTGTCGGACGCGCCGTTGGGAGAAGTCGGACATACCCGCCTCCCCGGCCGACTCCCAGACTCCATCCAAATTAGCCAAATAATTTCGGAAAATCCTGAGAACTGATGGGCGGTTACCGAAGCGGACGAACCGGACGCTGGCCAACCGTGGAGGGATGCGCATCGTTGGTCCTGAGCGTTGACGCGATCACGCGACCGATCCGAGAGGAAATGCGCCGCCTCGGCTTCCAGGCGATCCCGGAGGACCGGCGGATCGATATTCCCTGGTGCGCTCTCCGATGGACCAGACATGGCGAAACCGAGCCGTGGGCCGAGGTCGAATTCCGGCTTGAATTGCGCCCGCACGGGGGCACGGCCTGGCTGCGCTATGACATCGACCACGACAGTGGCCCGACTGGGCCACAGGAATATCCGGTCCAAATGGTAACCACTCCCTGCCGGTTCGGTGGCCAGCGCTGGTGGTGGCTGTGCCCAGCGACAGGAAGGCAGGTCAGCAAGCTGTATCTCCCGAATGGTGGCACACGCTTCCTGAGCCGTGGGCCGGGCGCCTACAGGCTGGCCTACGCCAGCCAGCGGCACGGACGGGTGAATTGGATGCACGCGCGGAGCCGGCGGCTGTATGCCCGCCTGGGCGCCGACTACTATGGCCCAATCGGAGATGGCTGGCCTGATAAGCCCAAGGGTATGCGGTGGCGGACGTACAGCGCGATCTGCGACCGGTTGAACGAGCAAGAATATGGCCTGAATCTGGACCTCTTGCGCTGCGTGGAGCGGCTGACGCGGCGCAGCAGACGGTGACTGAAGTACTACCTGCGCTTCCGGGGATATTACGGGAGAACTAGCGACTCCCTGACGCTCGGCCTATCCGAGGTGAGGATTCACCATCCCTCGGCCATGCGTTGCGATACATTGCGAGGTCATCGATCTCCGGGGCCGGATCCGCGTGCCTGACGTGATCATGGATTTCGCATGCATCCCGGACCGAAAGTATCATGGCTGTTGCTGACCGGTCTTCGAAGGGTTGCTTACTGACAACCCGAAAGAGCCTAGTTAAGGCCGTCAAACCTGTACCGGATTTCCAAATGAGCCGCTATCGCATCACCCGACTGCTGACTGCTGATGGTTCGGACCCGCGGTATCGGGTCAAGGACGCGGATCAAGCGCATGAACGAACGATGACGGAGAGCCAGTTTTCGTCCGGCTGACACGCGGGCCCTCACGGCCCGAAACGAACACCTATCGGTAGCCGCAGACGGACGCACGGCGGTTAGCTAATGGGCGCCCCCCTTAGGAGTCGCCATTCTCACCGACGCTCTCGTCCGCCTCGCGTTCAAGTTCCTCCGGTGTGCCGATCAAGTGCTCAACCATGCGCTCAACCATGCGTGGGTCGGACATCATCCGAGCAATGTTCCGGTAGCGCCTTGCACGCCGTCTCTTCCATAAAGTCCCTGAACCGACTCTGAGACAGAGCGTGGCGGGGTCACGGTCACTTGTCCGAGTCATAGAAGTGTGCCAGCGACAAAAGAAAGCGCCCGACGTGGTCTCCCACCTTGGGCGCTCTGACCGACTAGATTGCTGTTATTGAGCGCTGGTCTGCTGACCGTTCACGGTCGGTACTGAACCCGTTACCGTTTGACCGTTCATGGTCTTCATCTGCGGACCCTGGCCGACCCAGTGATTGCTGTTGTTCGCAGAGCCAGTCGGCGTTGTCGGCGATACGCCGTAGCTCGGCGGAACAGCGTTCTGACTGCCTTCCGCCGCTGAGGTGGACGTGTTCGGCGGAGTAGCGCCGCCATTTCCGCCGCCGCCGTTTCCACCAGCAGCGAAAGCCGGCGAAGCCAAGCACAAAGCCATGGCGGCGATCAGTGCGGACGTGTTCTTCATTGATGCGTCTCCGAAATTGACCTTCGGTAGAACGCGGCCCGAACGGTTGGGTTTGCCGGTGAGCCTCCACCCCCGATACCGCAGTGGGGATCGACTATACGATATCGCAGCCGCGAACGGCTGCGCCCAATCCTGCCTCGTGAAGGGCTGGGCGCGCAGCAGGAACATACGTTCACATGTCCGGGTTGGACGATGTGATTGCTTCTGCCGATCGAGTGGAGGAAGCCTGAAGCGACGGACGACGAGTTGCGCACTGAAGCGGAAGAATGCCCAGCCTTCACCTGATTGCCGCCGCATTGGGCCTTACCCGGAAACTTGCGGCCGATGAGAGGCAAAACGCTCTCAGGCCTGCGTCATGTTTTGGTGGTTATAGGGGTCGGCGCGGCGTTGTTCGTTGTTACCGTCGGGCTTTATGCGGCCACGTGGTGGGCCGTAAGCGGCCTGTGGTGCCATATAGCCGTTTGGCTGGCTTGGGCCTGAGGGCTAGGCATGCCACGAATGGTGGCTGAAATGTGGGCTGCATGAAGTGATGAAGAATTATATAGCGATTTCAATCAGTTGACGCTCTCCATGGCGGAGGCACGCTCCGCCTCACCGTCTGGCAGAACCTGCTCATCAGCGACGTGCCCGACGACAAGCTGGATGCGGCACGCGAAGCACTAAACGCCCTCGGCCTCGACTGGCGAGCCAGCCATCTGCGCGGCGGCCTGGTCGCCTGCACGGGCAATGCCGGCTGCAAATTCTCCGCCTCCGACACCAAGCGCCACGCGGCGGCGCTCGCGGACTACCTCGAACAGCACATCACCATCGACCAGCCGGTGAACATCCATCTGACCGGCTGCCACCACTCCTGCGCCCAGCACTACGTCGCCGATATCGGCCTGCTCGCCGCCAAGGTCGAACAAGGGGACGACCTGGTCGAAGGCTACGACGTGTTCGTCGGCGGTGGCGCCGGGCAAGAGCAGAAGCTCGGCCGCCTCGTGCGCGACAAGGTCGTGTTCGACGACGTGCCGCCTCTCGTGCTGATCATGTTCCGCACCTGGCAGGACGAGGCGCCGAACCAGACCTTCCAGGCCTACACCGCGGCTCTGTCGGACGAAGACCTCCGCTGCTTTGGTGCGCGCGTGCCGGAGCCGGTCGGATGAACGCCGTCTCGCCGCCCATCCCGCTGATCCCGGACAACGCCCCCTTCAGCCCGGCGCAGCGGGCGTGGCTGAACGGCTTCCTCGCCGGTCTCTACGGCGGTGTCTCAGGCGCCGGCCTCTCAATCGGCACCCCGCCCGAGCCCGAACCCGAAGACCTGCCCTGGCACGATCCGACCCTCGAACTCGGCGAGCGCATGACGCTCGCCGAGGGCAAGCCGCTCAAGGACCGCCTCATGGCCGCGATGGGCCAACTCGATTGCGGTCAGTGCGGCTATCTGTGCCGGTCCTACGCCGACGCGCTGGCCGAGGGGGCGAGAAGCCACGACCTCCCTCTGCGTCCCCGGCGGCAAGCCCACCGCCCGCACCGCCAAAGCCTTGCTCGCCTCCGTCCCCGCGAGCCTTGCGCAGCAGGGGGTGGCGGCCCAGGGCGGACCGGACCAGCGCAGCGGTCGGTCTCTCGCACCCATCAAAATACTCGCGGCCGAGCGCCTGGCCGGTCCCGGCTCATCCAAGGACGTGCGGCATGTCGTGATCGACCTCGCCAACTCCGGCCTCACCTACGAACCCGGCGACTCCCTCGGCCTCGCACCCCGCATCGATCCGGCCCTCGTCCAGGCCACCCTCGTCGCCCTCGGCATCCGAAGCAGCGATCCCGTGCCCTGCCCGGACGGTGTCAGCCGCCCCGCCGCCGAGGCCTTCGGCGCTTATCTCGACATCGCACGGCCGCTCGACCGAACGCTCGACCTCCTGGCCATGAGCGCCCGCTATCCGCAGCACGCCGAGACGCTGGCCAAGCTCTCCGAAGGCATCGACGGCATCGAGCCTGCCGACGCCGACCTCCTCGACCTGCTCATCGCCTTCCCCTCGGCTCGGCCATCACTGGCCGATCTGGCGGTCTCGCTGCCACCGCTCCGGCCCCGCCTCTACTCCATCGCCTCCTCGCCCCGAGCGTCCAAAGGCCAGGTGCATCTCTGCGTCTCAGTCGTGCGGGACACCCGGCGCGGCCGCACCCGCCGCGGCATTGCCAGCGGTTTCCTGGCCAACGAGGCAACCGCGTCCGGCGACATCGGCGCCTACATCCAGACCAGCCATTTCCGCCTGCCGGACGATCCCGCCGTCCCCATCATCATGGTCGGGCCGGGCACCGGCATCGCGCCCTTTCGTGCCTTCCTCGCCGACCGCGCCCAAGCAGGCGCCCGCGGCCGGATGTGGCTGTTCTTCGGTGAGCGCACCCGCGCCGACGACTTCCTCTACCGCACCGAACTGGAATCCTGGCTCCGCGACGGCACCCTGACCCGGCTCGACACCGCGTTCTCCCGCGACCAGGCGGGCAAGGTCTACGTGCAGGATCGCATGGCGGAAACCGCCGCCGACCTCTGGCGCTGGCTCCAGGACGGCGCCCGCTTCTACGTCTGCGGCGACGCCACCCGTATGGCCAAGGACGTCGATACAGCCTTGCGCCGCATCGCCATGGCCGAAGGCCGGATGAACGAGGCCCAGGCCCGGGACTGGATCGTCTCCCTCGCCCGACAGAACCGTTATTTGCGGGACGTCTACTGACCCATGCGACATTTCCCCGCCTTCCTGAACCTGGAAAACCGGCCCGCCCTGGTCGTCGGTGTCGGACCGATGGCCGAACGCAAGGCCGAGATGCTGCACGCGGCGGGCGCCGTCGTGCGCATGCGCAATCGGTTCGATCCGGCGGATCTGGAAGGCTGCGCCGTCGCGATCGGGGCGGAATGCCCCGAGGCCGAGCTTTGCGCGCTGTCGGACGTGGCGATGGCCTGCGGCATTCCGGTCAACATCGTCGACCGGCCGGATCTGTGCAGCTTCATCACCCCGGCGATTATCGACCGCGATCCGGTGACGATCGCGGTCTCCACCGGCGGCGCCGCGCCCGTGCTGGCCCGGCTCCTGCGCCAGCGCATCGAGGCCGCGATCCCGCCCGGTATCGGCCGGCTTGCCGCGCTTCTCGGCGTCTTCGCCGGCGAAATCCGTCGCCGCTTCCCTGATTTTCTGCTCCGCCGCCGCGTGCTGGAGCGCATGGTCCGGGGCCGCGTCGCCGACCTTGTGTACGCCGGTGAGGAACGCGCCGCCCGCCTCGCCTTAATGCAGGAGATCGACGCCGGCGCGGACCCGGACGGTGCCGTTTTCCTCATCGGCGCCGGTCCTGGCGATCCAGACCTGCTGACCATTCGGGCGCACCGCCTCCTGGGCGAGGCCGACGTCATCGTGACGGACCGGCTCGTGAGCGACGAGGTGCTCGCACTCGCGCGGCGCGACGCTGAGGTGATCCATGCCGGCAAGGCGCGTGGCTGCCAGTCATTGTCGCAGCCGGACATCAACGCGCTGCTGATCCGCCTCGCCCGAGAGGGCAAGCGCGTGGTGCGGCTGAAGGGTGGCGATCCGCTGATCTTCGGTCGCGCGGGCGAGGAGATCGCGGCGCTGGAAGCCGCCGGCATCCGCGTGGAAGTGGTGCCGGGCATCACCGCCGCCCTGGCCTGCGCCGCCGATGCGCGTGTGCCGCTGACCCTACGCGATGCCAGCCGGGCGGTGGCGCTGGTGACCGGCCATACCCATCGGGGCGCGGCGGCCGAAGAGATCGCGGGACTGGCCAAACCCGGAGTCACAGTAGCCAGCTACATGGCCATCCACGCCTTGCCGGCCTTGAGCGAAAGCTTGGCCGCGCGCGGCTTCGACCCGGCGACACCCGCGATGCTGATCGAGAATGGCGGCTCGCGGCGGCGCCGCTTCTTGTCCGGCACCCTACCCGAACTGGTGCAGCGCGCCCCGGCCTGGAGCACAGGCGGGCCGGCCCTCCTGTTACTGGGCGAGGTTGTGGGTCACGCTGCGCTCACACACAGCCCCGGATCCGATCGCAGAGAAGCGTGAGTCGCGGAGCGACCGCGCTTCGCCGCGTGAATCGGATCCGCAGACAATCCGATCGCAGAGAAGCGTGAGTTGCAGGGCGACCGCGCTTCGCCGCGTGAAGCGGTATCGACTTTCTCTGAAAGGCGATACTAGAGGCTCCGCATGACCTCCCCGACCGCCCAACAAGACCTGCTCTACGACGTTTCTGACCGCATCGGCCGCATCACCTTCAACCGGCCGGCCTCGCGCAACGCGATGACCTTCGCGATGTACGAGCGGCTGGCGGAAATCTGCGCCGGCGCTGAAGCCGAGGGCCTTCGGGCCCTGGTGCTCACCGGGGCAGGGGACAAGGCCTTCGCCTCCGGGACGGACATCTCCCAATTCCGCGCCTTCTCCACGCCGCAGGACTCGCTGGACTATGAGGCACGGCTCGACCGGGTGCTGGAAACGCTGGAGCGTTGCCCTGTGCCGACCATCGCGGCGATAGCCGGCGCCTGCACGGGCGGCGGTGCCGGGATCGCCGCGGCCTGCGACATCCGCATCTGCGCGGCGAATGCGCGCTTCGGCTTTCCGATCGCGCGCACCCTGGGCAACTGCCTGTCACTGACGAACACCTCGCGGCTGGCGGCGCTGATCGGCCCGGCACGGCTGACGGATATGATCTTCACCGCCCGTCTGGTCGGCGCGGAGGAGGCCCGCGCCATGGGGCTGGTGACGGAGGTCGTCGAAACCCGCGAAGCTCTGGACACCCGTGCGGCGGACCTCGCCCAGCTCGTCGCCTCCAACGCGCCTCTCACCCTGCGCGCGACGAAAGAGGCGCTGCGCCGGCTGCGCACCCGCGGCCTGGGCGAGCAAGACCGGGACCTGATCCTGATGTGCTACACGAGCAGGGACTTCCGCGAGGGGATGGACGCCTTCCTGAACAAGCGCCAGCCGCAGTGGCGCGGCGAATAACCGCTACCCCGTCCCGCCAGAGGGCGTTGAACAGTCAGTCACGCTAACAATATAACGAGCATGCAGCACCGCCTTTCGTCACCGCGAGCCCCGCGCACCGGGCGGTGGCGGCCCAGAGCGGCTGCACACAATATCGTCTCATCCCACGCTACATCAGACTCGAAAATACAAAAATGAGGCGCCAGCGAGACATGCCTCCGTCACCGCTGGCCGCCGCTCAGCAACGGGCCGCGGCGGCTCGGGGCGGGCTACAAACAACGTCATCTCATTCCATGATCCATCAGACTCGAAAACACAAAAATGAGACAGCGAGACGCGCCCTTATCCCTTCTTCAGCACCTCGGGGTTCACCACCCGCACCGGCTTGCCTTCGATGAACGCGAGCGCGTTCTCCATGCTGTCGGGATAGAACAACTGCCACGTCTCCCGTACGCCGTACCCCAGATGCGGGGTCAGCACCGTGTTCGGCGCTTTCCTCAGCGGATGATCCGGCGGAAGCGGCTCCCGATCGAACACATCCAGCGCCGCGACGATCCGGCCCTGCTGAACGGCCTGAATCAACGCCGCCTCATCCACGATCGGGCCGCGGGAGGTGTTCACCAGGATTGCCCCTGGCTTCATGCGGGCGATCTCGGCAGCCCCGATCAGCCCGCGGCTGCGCTGCGACAGCACCAGATGGATGCTCATCGCATCCGACCTGGACAGCAACGCGTCCTTCTCGACCCGCTTTACCCCGACCTCGGCGGCACGCTCCTGCGTCAGGTTCTGGCTCCAGGCGATCACGTTCATTTGCAACGCGAGGCAGTAGCGGGCCATGAAGCCACCCAGCTTGCCCAGCCCGATCACCCCCATCGTCTTGCCGGCCAGACTGATTCCGATCGGAACGTCCTGCTGGAAGCGCCCGGCGCGGATATTCGCGTCGCCCTGCGGAATGGCGCGAGCAGCGGACAGCAGCAGCCCAAGCGCAAGCTCCGCGGTCGCCGCCTCGTTGTTCGGCACGTAGCTGCCGGTCTTGCACACCACGACGCCGCGCTCCGTGCACGCCTCGACATCGAGCGACGCATTGCGCGCACCGGTCATCCCCAGCATCCGCAGCTTGGGCAATCGGCGGATCAGCGAGCCCGGCAGCGGCGTGCGCTCACGCATCGACAGCACGATCTCGAAATCGGCCAGCTTCGCCGCTGCGTCGTTCTCGTCGGCAAAGGCCTCCTCGAAAAACACAACCTCGGCACGCGCTTCCAGCTTCGGCCAGTCGGCGAAGCGGCGGGCAACACCCTGCCAATCGTCCAGCACTGCAACTTTCATGCGACGCTCCTCTATTCGGCCAAGGCTTTTTCAGGATCTTCCAGTTCCACGCTGAGAGCGCGCAGCTCCTGCGTGTGGGGATGCGTTGCGTGGCCGGCACGCAGATCCTGCGCGGAGAGCTGTTCGACCATCTCGCCGCCCTGCATCACGCCGATCATCGGACACAGATGCGCCACCACCGCCAGATTGTGGCTGACCAGGATATACGTGAGCCCGCGTATGCGCTGCATGTCGGCAAGCAGGTTCAGGACCTCCGCCTGGACCGATACATCGAGCGCGCTGGTGGGTTCGTCCAGCAGCACCACCTCCGGCTCGGCCATCATCGCCCGGGCGATGGCAACCCGCTGGCGCTGTCCGCCCGATAGCTGGTGCGGATATCGGAAACGCAGCAACTCCGGTAACGCTACCTCGGCCAACCCACGAACGATGCGGCCTTCGACATCGTCCATCCCGTGCACCAGCAGCGGCTCCGACAGGGCGCGATCCACGGTCTGTCGCGGATGCAGCGAACCGTACGGGTCCTGGAAGACCATCTGCACCCGCCGGAAGAAGCGCTTGTCGCGCTTGGGTGTCAAAGCTTCGCCATCCAGCAGGATGCGACCCGACCAGTTCGGATTCAGTCCGGAGATGGCCCGCAGCACCGTGGACTTGCCCGATCCCGACTCCCCGACAATGCCGAAACTGCCGCCGCCCGGCACGGCGAAGCCGACGCCCTTCACCACCTCGTTGCTGCCGAAACTGATGCGCAGCCCGTCCACCGTGATCATGCGGCGCTCCAGGACGGATCGCGCGCGAGTGTGGCCAGGCGGGCTCGCGGATGAATAAGCGACGGCAAACACTCCAGCAGACCGCGCGTGTACGGATGCCGAGCGCGCGCCAGGTCACCGGCCGCGATCTCCTCCATCACCCGGCCAGCGTACATCACCATCACGCGGTTGCAGAAATGCGAAACCAATGGCAGGTCGTGGCTGATCAGGATCAGGCTCATGCCGCGGCTGGACACCAGAGAGTTCGATCAGTCGCAGGATCTCCGCCTGTACCGTCGCATCCAGGGCGCTGGTCGGTTCGTCCGCGATCAGCAGCTCCGGGTCAGGCGCCAGCATCATGGCGATCATCACGCGCTGGCCCATGCCGCCCGAAAGCTCATGCGGATACGCCTTCGCGACCCTCTCCGGATCGCTGATCCGCACCTGCTCCAGCAACCTCAGCGTTTCACGGCGTGCCGCGGCGCGCGAGCCGCGCTTGTGCACGCGCCACGCCTCGGCAATCTGCTTGCCGACTTCCATCACCGGGTTCAGCGAATATTTCGGGTCCTGCAGAATCAGTCCGGCGCGCCGTCCGCGGATCTTGCGGAAGTCGCTCTCCGAGGCGCGCAGCAGATCGATGCCGTCGAATGTCAGCCGGTCCGCCTCGATGCTCGCGTAGCTCGGAAGCAGCCCCATGATCGCGCGGGCCGTCAGCGACTTGCCGGAACCGCTCTCCCCGACGATGCCGAGTTTCTCCTGGCCCAGCGTGAACGACACGCCGCGCACGGCGTGAGATGGACCGCTTGGCGTGGGGAAGGTGATGCGCAGGTTTTCGACTTCGACCTGCATCAGCGCTGCTTTGGGTCGAGCACGTCACGCATGCCGTCGCCCACCAGATTGAAGGCAAGCGACGCGATGAGAATGAATATCCCCGGAATCGTGGGTACCCACCATTGCTGAAGAATGTAACCGCGCGTCGATGCAATCATCGTGCCCCACTCGGGCGTCGGTGGTTGTGCGCCCATGCCCAGAAAGCCCAGACCCGCGGCCGTCAGAATGATGCCGCTCATATCCAGCGTCACGCGGACAATGACCGAGGAGACGCAGAGCGGGATAATATGACGCAGCACGATGCGGGTGGGGCCGGCGCCGGTAAGCCGCACCGCAGCAATGAAGTCGCTGTTACGAATGGTGAGTGTGTCAGCGCGGGCAAGCCGCGCGTAAGCAGGCCAGGACGTGAGCGCGATCGCGAACACCGCGGAACTGATTCCCGGCTTCAGTGCGGCAACGAACGCCAGCGCAAGAATGAGCCGCGGGAAGGCCAGGAACACGTCGGTCAACCGCATAAGGATGCGGTCAAGCATGCCCCCGGCATAGCCGGCGACGCTGCCGACGATCAGCCCGACCGGGGCGACCAGCAGCGCGACGGCGACGACCATGCCGAGCGTGATCCGCCCGCCATAGATGACGCGCGTATAAAGGTCGCGTCCCAGTTCGTCGGTACCGAACAAGTGCGCCCAGGACGGGGCGGCGAGCCGGTCGGCGAGGTCCTGCGCGGATGGATTGTACGGGGTAATCAGCGGCGCGGCGACAGAGGTGATGATCAGTATGATGGCTGCGACCAGCCCCGCCATCGCGAGATGGTTGCGCCGCAGCAGCAGCCATGAACGGTAGGCCCGGCCCCAGGCAGCTTGTCGTCGTGACGCGGGCGTCTCCGTCAGCAGCCAGGCACGGAGCGCGGTTTCGCTCATCGCACGCGAGGATCCAGCATGCGGTAGAGGACGTCCGCAAGCATATTCAGGATGACGTAAATCAGGCCAATCACCAGTGTCGCACCGAGCACCGCGTTCATGTCGGCATTCAGCAGAGACACCGTCAAATACAGCCCAAGCCCTGGCCAGGAGAATACGGTCTCTGTCAGCACGGCGCCTTCGAGCAGACCGGCATACGCAAGGGCAATCACGGTCACCAGCGGCACTGCGATATTGCCAAACGCATGGTACCAGATGATACGAGTCGAGGAGAGACCCTTCGCCCGCGCCGTGATGATATACTCGCCCGAGAGCGCGTCGAGCATGAAGGCGCGCGTCATGCGCGTGATGTACGCCAGGCTGAAATACGCCAGGATGATCGCCGGCATCGCGAGATGCGACAGCGCATTCCAGAACACGTCCCACTGGCCCTCGAGCGCTGCGTCCACCACGAGCATGCCCGTGATGCGGTCCACCATGCCGTCATACAGCACATCGACCTGGCCAGTGCCGGGCGCGATGCCGAGCTTCACGTAGAAGATCAACAGAAAAACCAGGCCGAGCACGAAGACCGGGATGGACTGCCCCGCCAGGCTGACCACGCGCACCACATGATCGAAACGCGAGCCCTGCCGTGCGGCGGCAATCACGCCGAGCGGGATGCCGATCACGATGGCGATGATGATGGCCGCGGTGGCGAGTTCGAAGGTCGCGGGGAAGTAGGTCGCGATGTCCTGCGTCACCGGACGCGTGGTCATCACGCTGGTGCCCAGATTCCCGTGCAGCAGTCGGTCGAGATAGATGCCGAACTGGACAATCAGCGGCCGGTCGAGGCCAAGTTGTTCGCGCACCCGGGCGATGACGTCAGGCGGTGCGTGGTCGCCGACGATGGCAATGACCGGATCGATCGGCATCACCCGGCCGATCAGGAAGGTGACCAGGATGAGCCCGAATAGCGTGATCGGCACCGCACCTGCGGTGCCGGCGATTGAGCGAAGCCGCGGGCCCACTAAGCCTTCTTAATAGCCGCGTAGCGCGTGTAGTCAGGCATCGGACCGATCTTGAGACCGGTGATGCTCTTCGCCATCGTGGCGACCTCGTTCTTCTGCAGCATCATGGCGAAGGGCGCGACATCCCAGAACTGCTGCTGCATGTCGCGGTAGATCTCCAGGCGCTTCTCCGGATCGAGTTCCGTGACAGCGTTTTCCACCATCTTGGTGAGTTGCGGGTTCTTGAAATGGCTCCGCCAGGCCAGGATCTTCAGCTTGCTGTTGTCGGAGTCATCCGGATCGGCACAGAAGGCCTGGGCGTTGGAGTTCGGGTCGAAATAGTCCGATCCCCACGCCAGCATCGCAAGCTGATGCGTCCGTGCACGGGTCTTGGTGATGACCTGCTTCTGCTCTCCCGGCAGAAGCTGTGCCTTGATACCGATCTTGGCGAGGTCGGCCTGTACGGCTTGGGCGATCTGGTCGTATGGCGGGGCGGAGATGAAGTCCATCGTGACATTAAAGCCGTCGGGCAGGCCGGCCTGCATCAGCAGAGTCTTGGCTCGTCCAATGTCCTGCGTGAACGGCTGGTCGGTCAGGGCGCCCGGAATACCCTTCGGCAGGAATGCCTGCTGCACCGTCCAGGTCATCGGTGTAATGTTCTTGGCGATGGCGTTGTAGTCGATCGCCCACTTGATCGCCTGATGCACTTCGGGCTTCGCCAATTCCGGCATGTTCTGGTTCATCGCGACATACATCGACGTGGCCTGGCCCGACGACTCCGTATGGAAGTTCGGATTGTGCACGATGGATTTGAGCTGATCGGCCTGCAGGTCCCGCGCGATATCCACCCCGCCCTTCTCCAGCAGCAGGAGCTGCTCGGCCGGGTCTTTTACGTGCTGCAGGACGATCCGCTTCACGCCCGGCTTGGTCGTGGCGTGGGGGTTGGCATCGACGATAATGTGATCCGACGCTGCCCAGGACGTCAGCCGGAATGCTCCGGCGCCGGCCGTGTGAGTCTTCAGCCAGCCATTCCCCATATCGTCGTTCTCGGCATGGGCCATGGCGGTGGCTTTCTCGACCACGCAGCCGATATTGGCCGACAGGCAGTACAGCACGAAGCTGGGTGCCTGCTGCGACGGCAGCTCCATGACCAGCGTGTGGTCATCCGTGGCGCGGATCAGCTTCGGCACATTGTCCTTGGTGAAACCGAACTGCGTCAGGATGAAGCCCGGCGTCTTGTTCAGGATCACGGCGCGCTGCAGGGAGAACTCGGCGTCTGCCGCGGTCACCGGCTTGCCGGACTCGAACACCGCATTGCGGGTCATGTGAAACGTGAAAGTCTGCCCGTCTTTGCTGATCTCCCACTTCTCGGCCAGGTCGCCGTCGATCTTGGTGCCGTTCTGGGCATCCGGGACGATCAGCTTGCGATAGCAGTTGCCGTCCACCTCGTTGTCGGTGAACTCGTACGACTCTGCCGGATCAAAGCTGATCACGTCGTCGATCTGCTTGGCCATGACCACGACCCCCGGAGGCGTTGCGGCCTCCGCGCCGACGAACCGGGCGCCGACGCCGACGGCGGCGGACGTTGCGAGAAGGGTGCGACGGGTGAGCATCAGCTTGTTCCTGTTCCTGCCGGACGGTGGAAGACCCCTATAGCCGCCGTTCACGGGGTCGGGAAGCAGCCGGGCCGGAAGTTAACAGGTTCACAAGAGCGGCAGACACTAGCGCTGTTCGTTTACCTCGTGTTAGCGTTTGCATCCGGTCTTGAAACCCAGGAGGCGCGTCATGCCGCTGGACGATGTCGGTGGCCGCTACCAGTACCTGCTTTCGCCGCGCACCACGCTCGCGGGCGCGCTGGCAACCCAAGAAATCGACCCAGTACCATTGGATGTTCTGCGCGAACACAGGGACGAGCAGATTCGGCTGAACCCGCCGAGCTTTCTGTATCGCCACCGGTGGGTTGCGCCCGGACTGACCATGGCAAGCTTTCTCGTCAGTATCGGCGCTGCCGCACTGGTGGGAAGTTCCCAGGCAGCCGTCTCCGTCATTTTGGGTGGCATGCTGCCGGCCTTGGCGGGCATCGTGCTGGCCTCTCGGCGGGTCAAAGGCGAGGCTTACTGGACCGAACGGCGCGTGTCCGAGCATGGGCTGGAAGCAGCCGGCGTGCCGCGGGAAATCGCGACCACTGCCCGCATGATGAAGCGCGAACTGCCGACGGCCCGGCTGGTGCTGGGTGAGCTTCGGCAGGACACGGTTCTGCTGGATCCATATCTGATTGCCGAGTTCGGCGAGGAACGCGCGGTGCTGGGGATCTGGGACGGCGATCGGATCATCGCCGCCGCCTGATCAGCCTGTTTCCTCAATAAGGCTCGCCATCGTCTCCTCGGCGATGGCGAAGCCCGTGCTGGCGCCCGTGCCGCTGGTCACCATCACCAGCCGAACGCCCGGCGCAGGGGCCTCGGTAAAAGCGGCATCGGGTCCCGAAGGATATACGCCCGTCCAGCGTTCGACGACATCGGGTTTCGGGATATCGAGGGTAGCGGCCAGTTCATCCAGGATAAGGTCGTCGATCGCCTGAGGCTGAAACGGGTCATGCCCAGGGCCGTATTCGTGGCTGTCCCCGACGACCAGCGAGCCATCAGCGCCCTGAACCGCGATCAAATGCACGCCATGCGCCAAATGCTCCGGCTGTTCCTGCTCGAGCCTGGCGCGAAGGGCGGGAAGGGAAGGGGCGCCCGCGTAGCCAAGATAGCGGACAAGCCCTAGGTCGCTCATGACGGGGGCCGGCAAAGTGAAGCCCGGGGCCGCGACGCGCATCATGTGCAGCTTGCACAGCGTAATGTCCCGACGGCGCATGGCCTCCGGATACAGCGTCGTCAGGTCCGGACCTGGACAAACGATGATGCGTGGGGCCGACACACCCCCGGTTGAGGTATGCACCTCGGGAGCTTCGATGCTTGTGGCGGTGGCCCGGATGAAGGTCACGCCATGGCGTTCCTGGAGCCAGGCAGCGAGCCGCGGGATCGCGATACGGCTCTCCACCCGTAACTCATGCGGGCTGTGCAGGCCCCCAGCGAGGCCGCGCCGCAGCATCGGATAGCGGGAGAGGTCAGCGCGCGAGAGAAGCGTGCATGTCCCGCCCATCTCCGTCGCCGCAAAGTCCTGCAGAACGGCGAGGGCCTCGGGTCGCCGCGCACACACCAGCAACCCGCGCTGCAGGATCGGAATCCCCGCCTCAGCCGCGACCTGCTCCCACACATCCCGGCTGCGCATGGCACGGCGCCACGTCGCGCCTTCCTGCTGCCCGGTGACCGTGATGAACCCAAAATTGCGGATGGAGGCACCGAGCGGCCGCGCATCGCGTTCAATAATGCCGACGGACAAACCCTGACGGGCAGCGGCGAGGGCATGCGCCAAGCCGACGATACCTGAGCCGATGATCAGGCAGTCGAAGCTCTTCAAGCGACCAGCGGCTCCGCGAGAGGCGCAGCAGGGTCAGTCTGCGACTGACGCAGGCGGGTCACGGCATCCTGAACAGACGCTGCGTACGTGACGCGTGGCGGCCGGACATTGTGGTGGCGGAGGACTCGCCTGATCTGCGGAGAGGCAGCGGCGATCACGATCCGCTGTCCGGTTTGGCTTGCCTTCCGGACCAGTCCGGCAATCGTCGCCGCGCCGACCGCAGCAGCAGCGCCAAAGAAGAACGCACCCGGTATCCCTCCCGAAGAACCGTCAGCAATTTCGGAGTAAACAACTCCCGAAACGAGGGTTGCGAGAGGGAACCTGCGGTAGCGACGGCCATACTGGTTGTTAGCCGGCACGCACGGCTTCGTGAACTGTGTTCTTGGCAGGCCTGCCGCTCAGTCCGTCCGGCTGAGACGCTCGCGGAGCAGCATGCTGACAATGGGCGGATCGTCAAAACAGTAGCGTCGGGTCAGACGCCGGGGATTTCGTGTCAAACGATGGAACCACTCCAGTCCCGACTGACGCATCCAAAGCGGGGCGCGGGATGTCGCACCGGATAGAAATTCCAGCGCTGCACCGACGCAGAGGCCGAAGCCGTGGGCTTGACCGCTGTGCTTAATTCGGGCGGCGAGCTTTTCCTGACGGGGTGAACCGACCGCCAACAGCACCAACCGAGCCGGATGTTCCAGGGCGAACGAGACCGCTGCGTCCATCGCCGAGGGATCTTTGTCCAGCGCCGGTGGGTCGAAATGGGCTGGAGGCGCGATTCCGGTGCGCTCCATCAGGCGCGGGAGCCAAGGGCTGCACATCCCAATGATCGTGATTTTCTCGCTGGGTGGCAGGCGGGCCAGCAACACGGCGAGAAGATCACTGCCGGTGACGACCGGGGGCGGACGGAGGCCAAGCAGGGACGCGATGGCTGCCACAACCCTGGAGTTGAGACAGCACAATTCGGCACTGCGGTACAGCGTTGTAAGCTCCGGGTGACGATGCAATCGGACTAGATGGTCGGCATTGGGAGTAACGGCATATCCGAACGGGGCGTCGGGGGGACGGTTAAGGATGCGGTCCGCCGTCTGTGAGAGCGTCATCGAAGAGAAGTCGAGGCCGAGGAAGCAGGTTGTCATAATCCGAACCCAATTGAGACGAGGGAGATCGAGCGCGTGGTGTTGCCAAGTGACGGGGGCGGTGCGAGGCCGCGGACAGTGCTCACGGTCTCCGTCGCGTTGAGCGTCATCCGCCGGGTGATCCACCAGGTCGCGCCGACCTCGAACGCTGCGCCCGTTTGAGCGCCATCGAAATTCAGATAGGCGGCGTGCTGCAGCGTGGCCGATCCGTCGAGCCAGACATTGCGGCGCCACTGGTAGTCCACGGCCAGACGAGCCGCCGTTGCGATGTATCCGCTGGCGGATTCCTGCGTGGCATCCTCAATCGTGCGGGTGAGGCTCCCGGTGACGTCGATCAGCGCCGTTGGGGACCAGACGGCATCGGCTTCCGCCGCGAGCGCTCCTTGACTCTGGAAGGCGGCACTGGAGAAATCTCTTTGCTGCCAGCCGGCGAGAATACGAACGCGCCAAACAGCGTCCAGTCGATCATCGATGCCGGCGAGCAACTCCCATCCTAATGAGTCATGGGAGGGCTGGCCCGCGGGCTGGTCAGTGTAGAGCGACGAAAGGCCACGGGCGACGACAACGATGTTGCGCTCGGGGGAAGTTTCATACGATCCGGTCAGGCCGTACTGAACGACATTCCGATTCTGGTAGCTCTGGGATACGGTGGAGCCGAAGATGCTCGCATTGCCGAAGCGATAAAGTTGGAGTTCGATGTTCGGCGTCAGCGTCAGCCGGTCCAGCTTCAGGGCGTAGTCGGCCCGCAAGTCGGTGAGCTGGTACGGGATGGGCGCGTCGCTCGGCAGTGCATCCAGCGCCGTGCGATCTTCGTGAGCGAAGAAATATGCGCCGCCCACCGTAAGTACGTCCTGCCCAAAGTTGAACGCACCACCGAGGGAGGCCGTGGCGTCAGTGCGCGCCTGGCCCGGAAGCGCCGGCGTTTGCAGGTTGTCGATGCTGACAAAGCTGCCGAGCGTTTCGTCCTGCCGGTTCAGCTTTGTTTGAACAGATGCGTTGGTCCCTACCGTGACGCTGCCCTGAGCATCCGGCCCACCCAGCACGTTGCTGTCGTAGCCCAGAGCTTCCGACAGCCGCGGCAGGATCAACAAATCGCCCGAACGGACGCCCAGCTGCTGGAAATCCGGGTCCGGGGTTTTTGCGGGGCGCAAGGCGGTGGCAAACCCCGGCAACCCGTCCGGCAGCAGCGTCGAGACGTCCTGTCCTGCGGCTTTGATGGCCCATGCGATGGCCGCGCCGATAATTAGCAAGCCAAAAGCAAGCGGGCGCATTTTGGCGTCCATCCATGCGATGGAACGCCAAACTGATTAAGGCTTGATTATTACTGAGGGACGCTGGTGTCCTGGCCGTTGACCGGATCGGCGATGGCGGCCTCGATGCTCGTCGCGCCCTTCCACTCCGCCGCCGGGCGTGCGTGCTGATTGGTGCCGATCTGGTCGATGTTCCAATAGATCTCCAGATGATGCCCATCAGGATCACGGAACTCCACCGCAATCTGGCACCCTGCTCTGCGGCGGCCATCGAATTCTATGGGAACGTCGTGGCGGCGAAGATGGTCACGCGCCTGGAGCACTTCCTGAAGCGCGCTGACCTCAAACGCGAGATGGTGCAGGCCCGCGTTCGCCAGTTGCGCGTCGGTTGCCGGGAAAAGGGCGACGCCGTGGTGATCGGTGTTGCACCGGAGGAAGACGGCGCCGCCGGGCATCATGGTATCGCCGTACGCGTCAGAGACCCGGAAGCCGAGAATCTGCGTGTAGAACTTCGCCGAACGTTCCAGATCGCGGACGTGAAGGGCGATATGGCCGATCTTGTTGATCTGGAACGGCAGACCCTTCGGGCGATTCAGTTCCTTGATCTTGTCGGCGTCCATCGAAGCCTCCCTTTCGTTGAGCGCGATGACGGTAGCCCGTTGAAGATGGCCGGGAAAGCGGATCCCGGATCTATTCAGATGCCGGCAAAAGCCTCGAAAGCAGGGACTGCTGGGCCTCAGCGGTGGTGATCTGAGCTGTTACCACTGCGGCCACGGCCCGGCAGATCGGTAGCTCAATGTCACCGGCACGCGCGACGAGCGCGGGGGCCGTTGCGACGCCCTCGACAACACCGGAAATGGCGGCCTGCGCGTCGGCAGGTGTTTGCCCGCGACCGAGCGCAAGCCCGAAACGATAGTTGCGGCTGGTCTCACTGGTGCATGTGAGGAGCAGGTCTCCAAGGCCGGAGAGGCCCATGAGGGTCTCGGCCTGGCCGCCGAGGGCACGGGTGAGCCGGGCGATTTCGGCAAGACCGCGCGTGATGAGAGCAGCACGGGCGTTCTGACCAAGACCGGCGCCGATGGCGGCTCCGGCAGCGATGGCGATCACGTTCTTGGCGGCGGCCCCAAGCTGGGCACCGACCGGATCGGCGCCTGTGTAAAGCCGAAAGCTAGGGGTCGCGAGGGCGGCCGTTGCGAGCGTCGCGAGGTGGGGATCGGTGGTGGCGACAATGGATGCTGCGGGCAAGCCGGCGGCGATTTCGCCGGCAAAATTGGGACCGGTCAGAAAGGCAAGGGCCGCCCGAGGATGGAGCTCCGCCAGGATTTCGAGGGGCAGGCGGAGCGTGGCGCTTTCGACGCCTTTGGCACAACAAATCAACGGCCCCGACAGGTGAGCGGCAATGGGCCGAAGGTGCTGGAGAGGCACTGCGATCAGCTTGGGTGTGTCGTCCTGGGGCAGGTCCGCAGTGATCGCAATTTCCGGCGGGAGCGTATGTCCCGGCAAACGAGGATTTTCGCGGGACCGCGCCAACGCGGCGGCGCGGGCTGGATTGCGGGCCCAGAGTGTGATGGCGGTTCCGGCACGCGCGGCCTGGATGGCCAGCGCAGTGCCCCAGGCTCCCGCGCCAATGACCGCGACGCTATTCATCTTTCAAGCGCAGGAACGAGCCGGACTGGCCCGGTTCGCTGCTGCCGAGGCGCTCGAGCAGGGCCGCCAGGATCGGTTCAGCGATCTGGCTGAACTGGAAGGGTGGATTCACGATCATCAGGCCGCACCCGTTCAGCCGGGCGGGATCGGTCGGCTCGCGCAGCGTAAGTTCGGCAACGGCAATATTCCGCAGCGGGCTGGCCTGGACTGCCTCGAGGAAGGCGCGCACGGGCGTCCGGTGCTTGATCGGATACCAGGCGGCGACGATTCCCTGAGGGAAACGCTCGCTGGCGGTGATGAGGCCGTTCATCAATCGAGAGAACTCATCCGGCTGTTCGAAGGGCGGGTCAATCAGAACCAGCCCGCGGCGCTCTTTCGGGGGGAGCAGGGCGCGGAGTGATTGCCATGCGTCGCGATGATGAACGGCGATCTGGGGATCCCGCGCGAAAAGGCGGCGCAGCGCGGCGTAATCCTGCGGGTGAAGTTCGCAGCAGGCGAGGCGATCGGACGGCCGGAGAAGCGCGCGGATGATGGCTGGAGAGCCGGGATAGAGACCGAGTTTGGTGATCAGACTGACGTACGACCGCAGTGGTGCTGGCGGGTTATCGAGCACCCGGAAAATACCATTCGCGGCTTCCCGGGTGCGCGTTGCTTCAGGGGAGGCGAGATCAGCCCAGCCCGGACCCGCGTGAGTATCAAGCACGAAAAAGGGCGTGGGCTTCCGGCCGAGGTACTGGAGGAGGGGAATGAGGAGGGCGTGCTTGAAGACGTCCGCGAAGTTGCCAGCGTGAAAGGCGTGCCGATAGTTCATCTTCCACCAGTGGAACGCACCGGATAGGCTGGCCTGACAGAGGGGAGGCCAAACATGATTACACGTCGCTCGCTGATGGCTGCAACGGGGACAGCGGCGCTGGGTTTTGCAAGCCGGCGCGCCTGGGCCGTGACGCCCGCGGGAATGATCGTGATGGCGAAGGAGATCGACGATTCAATCTCCTTCGATCCCGGACAAGCCTATGAGTTCACGACGATTGAAGTCTGTGCGAACATCTACCGCAAACTGGTGGCACCCGAACTCGGCAATCTAAGCAAGATCGGACCCGATCTGGCCGCGCATTTCGAGGTGAGTTCGGATGGCAAGACGTTCACTTTCCACATGGCGCCGAACATCATGTTCCCATCCGGGAAGCCGGTGACTGCGGCGGATGCGGAGTTTTCTCTTCGCCGGGCAATCACGTTGAACCTGACGCCGGGGTTCATTCTGACGCAGTTCGGTTTCAGCAAGGACAATGTGGAGCAGATGATCCGCGCGACGGATCCGCAGACATTGGTGATTGAATTGCCGAAGGCGGCCGCGACCAGCTTCGTGCTGTATTGCCTGGGCGCGAATGTGGGCGGCGTGGTGGAGAAGGAGACCGCGCTGGCTCATCAGGAAAAGGACGATCTGGGAAACAAGTGGCTGAGCACGCACTCGGCAGGGAATGGACCGTATCAGCTCACGGCCTACGCGCCGGAGGATCATCTTATTCTGGACGCCAATCCGCACGCGGCGGAGCCGCCGGCGACCAAGAGGTTTGTGCTGCGGCATATCAAGGAGCCATCGGAGCAGTTGCTGGCGCTGCAGCGCGGCGATGTCGATATCGCGCGGGACCTGAGCAGCGATCTGTTGAAGGAGATCGCGAGTGACCCGAAGCTCTACAAGATCACCTCCCCCACAACGAACCAAATGTATATTGCCGGAAATGAAGGTTACGCGCCGTTTGCAAAGCAGGGCGTGCAGCAGGCGCTCAAGTGGGCGATCGACTATGATGCGGTTCAAAAGAACATCGTGCCTGATACATACATTGTGAATCAGGCATTCGAGCCGAGCATGATCCTGGGTGCGGTCAACACCAATCCGTTCAAGCGCGACCCTGACAAGGCGAAGGCACTGCTTGCGCAGGCCGGGTATCCTCAAGGTTTCGAGGCGACGCTGGATCACTTCTCGGAGCATCCCTATGCCGATATCGCGGCGGCCATCCAGGCAAATCTGGCGGATGTCGGGATCAAGGTGTCGCTTATTGCGGGGACACGCAAACAGGTGCTGACGAAAATGCGCGCGCGGCAGCAGCAATTGGTGATGAACGAGTGGTTCCCGGACTACTTCGACCCGAACTCCAACGCACAGGCTTTCAACGCCGATCCCGATGATGGCGACAACAGCCCCCTAAAGATCATCGCATGGCGCAGCCATTTCCATGATCCCGAGCTGACGTCCGAGGTAGAGCAGGCGGCGGCAGAACTGGATACGGAGAAGCGAGTCGATCTGTATCACAAGATGCAGGAGCAGGCGTGGGAGCGAAGCCCGATCGTGTTCATGCTTCAGCAGAACGCGGTGGCGGTGGCGCGCAAGGGAGTGGACGGATTCATACTAGGGCCGCAATCGGACTTCGTACGATATGGGGGAACGAAGAAGGCGTAATACCAATTGGCCGAATGGCCGATTGGTATGCGCGCGGGGTTGGTAGGACGACCGCGCGCGGAATCACCATAAGTCGACGCGATTGCCACGGCCGCTCGCGCGGCCTGGCAGTTATGATTGATCAGTCGCCGTAGTAGCGGACAGCCTCGTCGATTTCCTGATCCGTCATCGCGCGGGCGATGTTGCTCATCTGATCGCTAATATCGTTGTGGCGCGTGCCGTTCTTGAACGCGAGCAACTGAGCATGGAGATAGGCGACAGGCTCGCCATCCAGCCATGGAGACCCGGCCTTGTGGGCGACCCCGCCATGACAAGCGCCGCACGGGGCAATGCCGCGCATAGGTGCGCCCTCGGCAACAATGGACGGTGCCGGCTTGCCCGCGTTCGTCCAGGGCGCTCGCGGTAGATAAGCGTAGTAGGCGGCAAGTTCGTGCGCCTCTTCGGCGGTCAGGTCGTGGACCAGCGGCGCCATGACGGCGCTGCTGCGAGCGCCGGTCTGGAAGTCGATCAACTGCTTGTAGATGGCCTGGTCGTACTGGCCGGCGAGGTTGGGGGAGTTCGCCTCACTGAGGCCCTGCGCGCCGTGGCACATGGTGCAGCGGAGCGCGAGCGTGGCGCCACGGCCGATGGTTGTAGCGCTTGGCGTGGCGACGCGCGGCGTGACAATGACGTTTGTCAGGATGTACGCTGGCTCGACGATTTTCGACTCAGGGCTGGCCTGCGGCTGACCGGCGGCACTGCAGATTGCGTTCCACAGGCTAGCAAAGCTGGTGTTACGCTGCAGGGAAGGCAAAAAGATGAAGCCGAACGCCGCAGACACGAGAAAGACGAACACAACGGCACCGACGCTGAGCGCGAACCAACGATTCCTCAGCGAATAAAGCCGTTCATTCTCCATCACCCTGCTCCCACGAAGACAGCGGGAACCGCGGCCTGCGGCAAAGCAATCAACCGAGCGATGGGAAAGCCGTAATTTGCGATCGTCAGGGCGATCATCAACGTGACCCAGAGGCCAAAGCTGTTGAGTGCGACGGGCAACCGGACCGGCGGATGCAGGGCGACGCTGAACCGGTATGCCTCGGGCACGCGGATGGGGCCGAACTGGCCCCGCAGCAACACGAGAATGAACAGGATGCCGGACACGACCAAAATGGCACCGCCGATGACGGAAAGGATCACGGGAATGGCGTCTGGCGCGAAGGCGGCGCTGCTGTAGTCATAGAACGCCATGCGGCGCGGCATCCCGAGAATGCCGACCCAGTGCCAGGGGAAACTGAGCACGATCATGCCGACAAACCAGGTCCAGAGCTGGGCGCGCATCAGGCCGTAATGTTCGAAGGCGCGGCCTGTGAGATGGGGCCAAAGATCATACGCGATGGCGAAATACATGATGACAATGGCGCCACCGAAGATCAGGTGGAAATGGCCGGTGATCCACTGGGTGTTATGGATCGTGGTGTCGAGCTGATAGGTCATGTTGATCAGACCGCCGGCGCCGCCGAAGCCCAGCATGACGAAGGAGAATGTAACCGCAAGCATGATCGGATTATGCCAGGGCAGTGCACGCAGCCAGCCGAACAGCCCGCGTCCACCATGCAGCCGACCGGCGATCTCGACCGAGGCACAAATAGTGAAGACGGTCAGCAGTGTTGGCACCGCGACGAAGGCGGTGAAGGCGGAGTGCATGAACTTGAAGGCAGCGCCGACCTGCGGGTCTTCGAACAGGTGGTGGATGCCGATTGGCATTGCGACGACGAGGAACAGGATGAAAGCGATACGCGCCATGGGATCGCTGAAAACACGACCGCCGATGGCGCGGGGCACGATGGTGTAATAAGCGATGTAGGTCGGGATCAGCCAAAAATAGACGATCGCATGGAGCGTCCAGGAGAAGAAAACGCGAGCAAGTCCTGCATCGATGGTGTTCGTGAGGTGCAGCGCTGCGGGTAGGATCAAGAACAAGAGCTCGATCGCAGCGCCAACTGAAGTCCAGGCCCAGAGATAGGCGCCGGCGACATTGGCGAACATCGCGAGAGGGACGGGAACGCCGGGATAATCGCGCTTCCATAGCCGCAGATTGATCGACATCAGCGCGACCCAGATCCAGGAGCCGACCACCGCGAGGACGACGCCGATGTAATAGGCCGCGTTGGCGATCAGTGGCGGATAGAAGGTATACAGGACACTGGCGCGGCCAAGCGCGATCGGGATGACAGACTGTAACTGTGCCGATGGCTACCAGCGCAAAGCCGAGCCAGGCGAAAGTGCGGCCAACCAAGGGTCGGTTCAGCGATGACTCGCTGATCGAATAGCCGAAACCCATGGCCACCAGCGTGGGGAATACATAAGCCATGGTGGTGCCGTGGGCAGTGACCGAGCTGTAGTAGATCTCGGGGTTGGCGATTCCACCGCTGAGCGGGCTGCGCATGAACATCTGCCACGCGCCCAGGAGCAGCGCGAGGAAGAAGCCTGCGAAGGCCAGCCAGAAATGCGCGAGGATCAGGCGATTGCTAGGGAGCACAGCCGACTCTCGGCTTGTCGGCAGCGAGTTTGCGGAAATCGTCCTGGCTGAGGACCCGGATCTTGCCCCACATGCCCTGATGGCCGGCGCCGCAGAATTCCTGACATGGCATCAGGTGATCGCCCGGTTTGTCGAACGTCGCCTGAATAACGGATACGAAGCCCGGGACCAGCATCATGTTGATGTTGGTGCCCTCGACCAGAAGGCCGTGCACGACATCGGCGCTGGTGGCGCGGAAGGTCACCGGCGTGCCGGCGGGTATGGCGATGCAGGGTGGCGAGAAGGAATATTGCTGGCCGAGGGCGCGGACAGTGATCGAGCCGTCAGGATCGACGGCAGTGCCGAGATTGCTTTCGATGAACTCGCCGGCGAGATGCAAGGTGCGGAAGTTAACCGTTTCGACTCGTGCCTGGGGCATCGCCAGCTCATGAATGCCGGCGAACGCAGCGAGCACGATCATCAGGCACACGATGCAGATCGCGACGACGGCCCAGCGCCGCTCGAGCTTTTCCGCGTCGTGCGCGCCATCAGGAGCGGGGGACGTCGCTGACATGGCGGGCTACGGCGTGGTGCGCGGGAGGAAGACAAGAAAATAGAAGGCGAGCCAGATCAGCGTGACGATCAGCGATGCGAGAGCGGCGACGATCAGGGCGCCGAGCGCGATGCCCGAAGACGGGCCGAGCAGACCCTGGATTTCAGATTCGGCGAGGGGTTGAGGATCGGAGTTGAGCATCGGGATTATTCCATCGGGGCCGAGCGGAGGGCATTGGCCTGCTGGGCGGTGATCGGCGTGCCCTGATTGCCCCAGGTCGTGCGGATATACGTGACGACGGCGGCGACCTCATCGTCCGAGAGAAGCTGTGCGAAGGGCGGCATGCCGTACGGTTTGGGATTGCCCTCGGTGCCGGGCGGGAAGCCGCCGTTGAGCACCATGCGGATCGGGTTCACCGCCGAGGTCATCTGGATGGACTGGTTGCCCGCGAGCGGCGGATACGCGGGCGGCATGCCGGCGCCGTCGCTGCCGTGGCAAGTGGCGCAATGCGTGTCGTAGATCGTCTTGCCGAGGCTGAGCAGGAGCGAGTTCTCGGCAACGGGTATTGTCGTGGTGGGTCTTTGGGGCGGCGTGCCTTCGGGCAGGGATTTCAGATACACGGCCATGGCGCGCGTATCGTCGTCGGACAGGTACTGCAGGCTGTTGTAAACAACCTCCGCCATCGGGCCGTAGACGGCCCCGCGCTTGGATACGCCCGTACGGAGCAGGTCGATGATGTCCGTAAGACTCCATTCGCCGAGGCCCCCTTCGCGGTTGGACGTCAGGGAGGGCGCATACCAATCCTGCATGGGGATTAGCCCGCCCTCGAACGCCTGGGACGGCAAGCTGCCACCGAGGGCGTTGATCGGCGAGTGGCACATGGCGCAGTGGCCGAGACCTTCAACAAGGTAAGCGCCGCGGTTCCAGTCGGCGGATTTGGTCGGATCAGGCTGGTATTCGCCCGGATGGAAGAACAGTGTGCGCCAGCCGATGATGAGCGCGCGGTTATTGTAGGGGAAGTTGAGGTCCTGCGGCTTGTCGGGCTGGTGAACGGGCGGGACGGACTTCAGATAGGCGAAGATCGCGTCGGAGTCCGCGCGGGTGACTTTCGTGTACGACTGGAAAGGCATGGCGGGATAAAGCAGCCCGCCATCGGGCATGCGGCCGTCATGCAGAACCCGGTAGAATTCGTCCGCGGTCCAGCGTCCGGTGCCGTAATCGGGGTCCGGCGTGAGGTTGGTGGAATAGAGCGTGCCGAACGGTGTCGGCATGGCGCGGCCGCCAGCAAACAGTGCACCGCCCGGATTAGTGTGGCAGGCAATGCAGTCTCCGGCGCGTGCGAGGTATTCACCCCGCTTGATCACGTCCGTCTGAGAGGGGGCGGTCTGCGCGTGCGCCGCGCCAATGACCAGTGCCGCGAGGGCTGCGACGAAGCGGATCATTGCGGCTCACTCCCGCATGCGAAAGGCAGTGCAAGCGTGCCGGAGGGGAGTGGCCTGGCGTCCGGCGGAACAGGCTGGGCGGCGAGATAGGCGGCGACGGCTGTCACGTTATTTTCCGTCAGGCGCGCGGCGACGAGCTGCATGCAGTCGGGCGCCTTGGCGGTGCGGGTGCCATAGCGCCACGCGCCGAGCTGGGCGCTGATATAGTTGGCACGCAGACCGATCAGCGCGGGAATGGCGGGCTCCATGCCTGTCAAGGCGCGGCCATGGCAACTGGCGCAGGCAGGGATTTCGCGCGATCCGTCGCCGTGCAGGACGATGTTCTCGCCCTCGGCGAGGATCTCGGGGCTGACCGTGGGCGGAAGCGGGGTCGGTGCGGGCGGATGCAGCGAGGCGAAGTAAGTGGCGATGTCGCGCAAATACGAGTTGGGGAGGAATTCGAACAGGTAGTTCATCGGCGCATAGCGGCGCTGGCCGATATGGAACTCAGCGAGCTGATTGTACAGGTAGCCGGTGGGTTTGCCCGCAATTCGGGGGAAATAGTCGTTGCTGGTGCCTTGGCCATCGGTGCCGTGACACGGCGTGCAGGCTTCCATGCGCGCGGCCATTGTGTCGGGCGCTTGCGGCGTGAATTGCTGGGCGCGCGAAGGGGTGGCGGCCGCGAGGGCGGAAACGAAGATCGCGATCCCGGGCAGCGATGCGTGGCGTATTGCGCGCAGACAGACCACTGGCCAGGATTTCCCCCGGTTCCAAGCGCGTCATCATATGCGCCGCCGCACAGCGGCAGCAAGATGATTTCTTTATGTGGTTCAGACCGCTACTGGTGCTGTCTTATTATTAGGATTGCCGTCGCAGTGCTGCTCGCCGCGATCAGACGTCGACCTCTTCGACCGAGCGCGCGTGCTCCTGGATAAACTGGAAGCGGAGTTCCGGTTTACGACCCATAAGGCTTTCAACGAGTTCGCTGGTACGCGCGCGTTCTTCAGGCGCGGCGAGGACTTTCAGCAGTGTGCGGCGCGCGGGATCCATCGTGGTTTCGCGCAGTTGGGATGGCGGCATTTCGCCAAGACCCTTGAAGCGGCTGACCTCGATCTTTGCGTTGGGTTTGAACTCGGATTTGATCTTTCGTTCGCGGTCGGCGTCGTCCATCGCGTACACTGACTTGGCCCCTTGCGTGAGCCGATAAAGCGGCGGCTGGGCGAGATGCACGTGGCCGTGGCGGATCAGCTCGGGTAATTCGCGATAGAAGAAAGTCATGAGCAGCGACGCGATGTGAGCACCGTCCACATCGGCGTCAGTCATGATGATGATGCGGCCGTAGCGAAGCTTGTTCCGATCAAAGCGATCTCCGGCGCCGCAGCCCAGCGCCTCGATCAGATCCTTGAGTTCCTGGTTTTGGCGGAGCTTGTCAGCGGAGGCGGAGGCGACATTGAGGATCTTGCCGCGCAACGGCAGCACCGCCTGCGTTTCGCGGTTGCGTGCCTGCTTGGCGGAGCCACCGGCGGAATCGCCCTCCACGAGGAATATCTCGGTCTCGGCGGCGTTTTCTCGCGTGCAATCGGTGAGCTTGCCGGGAAGTCGCAGGCGACGCGTGGGCGACTTGCGTGCGGTGTCCTTGGATTCCTTGCGCCGCTGGCGCTCCTCGGCTCGCTCAATGACGAATGCCAGCAGATTGTCGGCGGCGACGGGATCGGCGGCCAGGAAGTGGTCGAAGCGATCACGCAGTGCCGTTTCCACCAGGCGGGCGGCCTCCGGGCTGGTCAGCTTCTCCTTGGTCTGTCCCTGGAAATGCGGTTCACGAACGAAGACGGAGAGCTTGGCGGCGAGCGGCGTCAGAACATCCTCGGCCACGATGGCAGTGGCGCGCTTATTGGCACGATGTTCGCCCCAGGCGCGCAGTCCTTTTAGCAGGGCAGCACGGAATCCGGCCTCATGCGTGCCGCCCAACGAGGTGGGGACGGTATTGCAGTAAGAGTGGATGAAACCATCCGTGTCCTCGAGCCAGGTGACGGCCCATTCCGCTTTTCCGTGAGCGTGGCCCGGGAAATCGGCCTCACCGGCCCAGGCGGCTTGGAGGACTCGTGTGCTGCCCGCGGTGTCTTCATCGAGGCTGTCGCGCAGGCCGCCGGGGAAATGGAGGGTGGCTTCGGCCGGGATGTCGGTGGTGGATTTGAGCAGCGCGGGATCGCAGGCCCAGCGGATCCGCACACCGCGGAACAGATAGGCCTTGGAGCGGCAGAGGCGATAAAGACGCGCCGGGCTGAAGTGCTGCGTCCCGAAAATCTGCGGATCCGGTCGAAAGCGGATGGTCGTGCCGCGGCGGTTCTTGGCCGGGCCAGCGTTGACCAGTTTCGTCGTGGATTTGCCCCGGGCATAAGATTGTTTGTAGAGCGTGCGATCTCGCGCGACCTCGACCTCCAGCTTTTCGGACAGGGCATTGACGACGGAACTGCCGACGCCGTGCAGTCCGCCGGAGGTGTTGTAGGCCTTGCCGCCGAACTTGCCGCCGGAGTGCAGCGTGGTGAGGATCACCTCCAGCGCGCTGAGATTCTTGAACTTGGGATGGGGATCGACCGGAATGCCGCGCCCATTGTCGTGGACGGTCAACCAATTGTCGGGTTCTAACGTGACCTCGATGAACGAAGCATGGCCTGCTACGGCCTCGTCCATCGCATTGTCGAGGATTTCGGCCGCGAGGTGATGCAGGGCGGCTTCATCGGTGCCGCCGATATACATGCCGGGCCGCCGGCGGACGGGTTCGAGGCCTTCCAGCACCTCGATGTCCTTGGCCGAGTAAGAATCGGCGGATTTGCCAGATTTGGAGGATCCGAAAAGGTCGTTCACGTAATGTTCGCTGCTGTGCGGCCGGACCTTAGCCGAGGGATGGGGAGTCGGGGAAGCCTGGAACCTCAGCGGCGTCAGACTGCGGCCCGTGTCCGCAAGAAACGCAGTCTCCAGACGCGGCAGGACGGGACATGGCACACGCTCCGCCGAAACCGCGCTTGACCGTACAAGTGCCAAAGTAGTGTTAGTGCCGAGCAGGACGAAGCCGAGCCGGATTGCCGAACGCCGTGGCGCCGGCGGCCACATCCCGTGTGACGACGCTGCCCGCACCGATCACGGCGTCATCGCCGATCGTCACGCCGGGCAGGATGATGGCGCCGCCGCCGATCCAGACATTGCGACCGATCGTGACTGCCCGACCGAGTTCCCGGCCGGCGGCTCGGGTTGCTGCGTCACGCGGATGGTCGGCGGCGTAGATCTGCACCGCTGGCCCGATCTGCGTGCCATCGCCGATGGTCACGCGCACCACATCGAGGATGACGCAGTTGAAGTTGACGAAAACGTTGGCGCCGAGGCTGATATTGAAGCCGTAGTCGCAGTGGAACGGAGAGCGGATGACCGCACCATCTCCGACGGTGGCGAGGCGTTCGGTCAGTAGGGCATGGCGTTGCTCCGGATCGAGCGCCGCGTTGTAGCGCGCGAGCCAGCTCTGAGTCGTCAGCAGTTCCGCCTGAAGTTCGGGATCGGCGGCGCTGTAGAGTTCGCCGGCGAGCATTTTGTCTTTCTCGGTGCGTGCCATCGCGGTCTGGTCCCTTGGAGGCAAGAAGGAGCAAACTGATCATCTGGCTCGCCAAAGACAACACAGCTATTTCCCGTGTCCTTCAGGTCAGGCAACAACAGCGTAGATACGATTTTCAGCGGAGGCGTTCGCGCCGGCGAAGAGAAACTTGAACTGCAACCACCCGCCGAAGCCCACCACCATCGGGTCGGAGACATTGCCGGGCGTTCCGGCGTCCCCATAGGACAGCAGTTCACCGTTTTGGTCGACGGCATAGATGCGGTTTTCGGCGGAGGCGTTTGCTCCGGCGAAGAGAAACTTGAACTGCAACCACCCGCCGAAGCCAACAGCCACCGGATCGGAAACGTTCCCGGGCGTTCCGTCGTCCCCATAGGATAGAAGCCGGCCGCTTTGATCGACAGCGTAGATGCGGTTATCGCCGGCGGCGTTCCTGCCAGCGAAGAGGAACTTGAAATCCAGCCACCCGCCAAATCCGACGATCACTGGGTCGGAGACGTTGCCCGGCGTTCCGTCGTCCCCATAGGACAGCAGCTGCCCGCTTTGGTTCACAGCGTAGATGCGGTTCTCGCCTGCGACGTTCCTGCCGGCGAAAAGAAACTTAAAATCCAGCCATCCGCCAAATCCGACGACCACCGGATCCGAGACGTTGCCGGTTATTCCATCGTCTCCGTAGGACAGCAGTTGTCCGGCTTGGTTCACAGCGTAGATGCGGTTATCACCGGCAGCGTTCGCGCCGGCGAAGAGAAACTTGAACTGCAACCACCCGCCGAAGCCGACGACCACCGGATCGGAAACGTTGCCGGGAACTCCGGAGTCCCCATAGGAGAGCAGCTCGCCAGTGACGAATGGCGGCGCGTAGATACACGCGCTTTGCACTTCGCCAGCCTGAATGAGGCAGGAATTTGAATCGACCGAGAAGCCGGGCCGAATGATCGCACTTATAAAGAAGGCAAAGCTGCTGGCGGATGCGGTATCTTCCGTGCCCCCCAAATATGCAGTGTTTTGATCAAAGAGTTCGAACAAAGTGAATGGATTGCAGTTGGTGGCGCAAGGGTCGCAGACCTCCGGGTTGCTGTCGTCCGCTCGTGGATCGACGACCATTTCGGCGACTTCGTGGCTGAGAATGTGGGCATAAACCTTTTCGTTCGGCTGGCCGTCTATCGTGTGATTATTGTCTGCAACCGAGAGATCCTCTCCGAAGACCAGGCAATAGCAGTAGGGATTTCCGTTGCCGGTACGGGAATGGAATGGATTCCGGTTCCCGGTAAAGCTTGGGCTGTTCGGCAGGTCACGGTTATGCATGATGACGACGCAGGGATTGGAGACCTGCTGGCTGCGCATAAACTGCGCGATGTCGTCCACCCAGCCCTCGAATTCGGCCACGCTGAAGGCGCCCTCCTGCACGTTCGCGGTGAATGGGATGGGAACCGGCCAGACGCTGACCGAGTTTGGACCGTACTGGGATGCGTATTGTTGAATGGGCACGACGGCGAGAGTTGCATAGCTGATGGCCGTCTGCGCGTCGGCTGCGCTGATGCCGGACGGAGGCAGGCTCGGTGCAGCAAAAGAAACCTGTGCAAAGACCAGCGTGCCACTGAAGAGCGGGCCGGAAACTGTCTTCCTGGCAGACGGGATCGGGTTATTGGCGAGCCAGGCTTTAAGATGGGGGTCTTCAGTCACCTCGTCCCAGTCGGAAGAGTTGCTGAAGCCAGCGAGCAGGCTCGAAGGTAATTTTTCGAGTGCGTGAAGCGCTGAACGGGATACGGCTTTAGGAGCCCGACGCTGGACGTATTTCAGGACTTTCACAGCTCTTGTATCACATGATGGACGCATGATCATCACTCCTCAGATCGATCGTATCCCTGGCTCCGCTCCTTGATGTCGTGCACCTCCGCTTTGTGAGATGCATCGGCGTGCCGGGAACAGGACCATTTGATGTTGGCGGCCAGTTAGCGCCGCGACGGCACGCTGCAGCAACTCTCTCAGTCGCTTACGCGCGCCTAACAATCCGCCACGAACATGGCTGAGGGTCTATGAATCACTTCACAGACTGATGAAAATAACTTCCTTACGCCGCTGCTTGCTGCGGCAGCGTGCCGATCTTCTCGCTTCTATAGGCTTTCAGCTCTGGAGAACTAAATATTCATACCGAGATCGTGGGGAGTTCTCAGGCATCCGATCGCAGACACAGTGCGCCGCTGGGCAGCGAAGCCACGCCGGACGCTGAATAGCCACGCGGTTTCGGAGCCGACGCCTTTGCCACGATCCGGATCACCCGTGCCTGGACCTTGATCGCATGCTCCAGCAATTTCGCATTCGCCTCCGCTGCGTCTCTGATCCGGCGCAGTATCGGCTCGGCGGGCTTGATGCCGGAGAAAGCGGTCAGCGCGCCGGCTTTCTCGTGCAGCAGAGCCGCCGCGCGTTTGAGGTCCATCGCACGCAGCGCTGCGTTTTCCTGATTCAAAACATGCTCGAGCCGGGTTGCTAAGTCCTGGGTCATGACGCGTGTTTCTCCTGTGCGCGTAAAAGGGCTTGGTAGATCGGCCCCGCGAGGCCCAAGCCGCCGCGCTCTTCCATCGCGCGGCCGATGGCCTGGATCATCACCGGCTTGAATGCGTTCGCGGTGTCGCCACCACTGAAAGGGCCAGAGTCGGAGACGGTGTCGAACATCGGCTGTAGCAGCTCGCCGATGGCCATGGCCTCGAAATCCTGTGCGGACTTCCACAGTTTCGCGGCTTTGGCCGGCGGCAGGTCGGAGGGCGGCGGTCCGGCGGAAGGGATCTGCATCAGCGCACCACCAGATCGGCTTGCAGTGCGCCGGCGGCCTTGATCGCCTGGAGGATGCTGATCAGGTCGCGCGGACCGACACCGAGGGCGTTCAGGCTGGCCACGAGGTCGCGCAAGGTGACGCTGCCCCGCACGATGCCAAGCTTGCGATCGTGCTGGTCGTCCACCTGCACCTGGGTGCGCGGAACCACGGTGGTGGTGCCGTTGGAGAGCGGCGCCGGTTGGCTGACTTCCGGCGTTTCCGTCACGCGGACCGTCAGATTGCCCTGGGCGATGGCGACCGTGCTGATGCGGACATTGGCGCCCATAACGACGGTGCCGCTGGCCTCGTCGATTACGACGATGGCAGGGGTGTCCGGAATGATGCGCAGGTCGCCGATGGTGGTTAGCGCGCTGATCGGATCGTGACCGCTGAGGTTGACGGCGACTGTACGCGGATCGGTGGCGCGGGCGATGGAACCGAGCGCGCGATCGATCGCCTCAACCACACGATTGGCGGTGGTGAGGTCGGGATTGCGCAGGGCCAGATTGATCTCGTGCTTGGTATCCAGGCGGAACGGCACCTCGCGCTCCACGGTGGCGCCATTCGCGATGTGGCCGGAGGTAGGCACGCCGCGGGTCACGGAACTGGCGGCGCCGTGGGCGGCGATAGCGCCGGTGGCGAGCGCGCCTTGCCCGACCGCGTAAACCTCACCGTCGGCGGCCAGCAGCGGCGTGACGAGCAGGGTGCCGCCGGTGAGGTCGGTAGCGTCGCCCAGGGCTGAAACGGAGATGTCGATGCGGCTGCCTTCCCGGGCGAAGGGCGGCAGCTCGGCGGTGACCATCACGGCGGCGACGTTCTTGGTCTGCAGCTGAGTGGTCTGGTCCTGGGTGTTCACGCCCAGGCGTTCCAGCATGCCGACCAGCGAATCACGAGTGAAGATGGCGTTGGAGAGCTTGTCGCCGGTGTTGTTCAGCCCGACCACCAGGCCGTAGCCGATCAACTGGTTATCGCGCACGCCCTCGATGTCCGCGATGTCCTTGATGCGGACCTGCGCCAGAGCTGGCGTGGTGAGGAGGATGAGCAGCAGGGCAAGGAGCGTGCGCACGATTCGGTCGGTAGCAGCCCGTAAAGGTTTGTCCTCCACCATGCGGCGGAGGGTTCGGCCTGATTGGTGGCAAGCGCCGTGCCAGGACGGGACGGCGGCTTTCACGAGGTTCGAGGCGGGTGGCCGACGGGCAGAAAGTGCCGGGCGGCAGGAAGGAGGTGCATGATGGAGCCTGTTCGTCCGGTTCTGGGGTCATCCGTTGTGGCGCGAGCCGGGGCGCGGATAGGCGCTCATGGGGGCGCGTCGGGTTTCTCGGTGGGGGCTGGGGCGGCAACGGGCACCGCTGCGTCCCGGGCCGAAGCGGCGGCCGAACTGCACGGGCTGATCGCGGTGCAGGAACAGGATGAGGGGGAGCGGCGGAATCGGGACGCCCATAGGCGGTGCCGGGAGATGCTGCGCGCTCTGGCGGAGCTGCAGCACGCTCTGCTGGGGGCTGACGTGGATGCGGAGGCGCTGACCCATTTGGCGGCGCTGAGCCATGCTCCCGTCGACGCGGCGCATCCCGAACTGGCCCTGCTCAGCCGAATGATCGCGGTTCGGGCACGGGTCGAGCTGGCTCGGGCCGAGGTGGCAGGTAATTTGAAGATTGCGCAACAGGGCGGCCGACCTGCCGATTATCATCTTGGCGGCTCGGAGGGCCGTGGCTATAAGCCGCCGCCATGAGACCCGCTCGGGAATAAACCGGGTGCGACGTGAAGGGCCCGACGCGCGCATGATGATCACTCTTCCTCCCGACTACCGGCCCAGCCAGGATGAAGAGTTCATGAACCCGACCCAAGTTGAGTATTTCCGGCAGAAGCTGGCGCGCTGGCGATCGGAGCTTTTGCGGGATGCCGGGGGAACCCTGGCCAGCCTGTCAGAGGGCGGAATTCATGAAGCGGATATCACGGACCGTGCCAGTGTCGAGACGGATCGTGCCCTGGAACTTCGGACGCGGGATAGGGCGCGCAAGCTGATCAGCAAGATTGATCAGGCAATGCAGCGGATCGAGAGCGGCACCTACGGCTTTTGCGAGGACACGGGTGAGCCGATCGGCCTGCGGCGGTTGGAGGCGCGTCCGATTGCTACTCTGTCGATCGAGGCGCAGGAGCGGCACGAGCGCATGGAGCGCGTCCACCGGGACGATTAGAGCGGTGTCCGGCTGACGGCATCAGCCTGAAACGCTCTTTGGCCAAAAATATCAGGACTTCGGCAAGCTAAACAGTCTGTTGTTTACGGTCGTAGGAAAGGATCTCGGCGTAGCGGCCCCAGCTTGTCACCGCCGTGAGGGTATGTTCCGCATCCGCCGGGCTGAGATGATCTTCCAATTCCTCAAGGAAGCGGCGGCGGGGTGCCTGATGGGTGGGGCGATCCTCGAGCACCCGCCGGATGTAGGCCGCGAGTGGGACGGATCGTCGTAAATGCTCGGCGAACAGCCGGCTTCGGCCCTGAATCGGCGCATCCGCCAGTGCCTGTCCGGCAGCAGTCAGCCGCAACTGTCCTTCTCCCACTTCCGCGAAACCAAGCATCTGTGCCACCTCAGCGACGCGGAACAGTCCAGCCACATTCAGACGCAGGCGGCCTGCGAGCGCTGGCAAATCGGCACGGCCGTTGAATGGCGGCGACGCGAGGGTGCCGGCAAGGCCTACGATGCGGGCGGCGGAGATCACGGGCAGCCAGCTTGTCAGGCTGAGACTTGACGCATGACTTCCGGCAGGGTGCGTCGGTGCCGGCCCGGCGGTCATGCGGCTGTAGATTTCGTCGACGACCGCTCGGAACGCCGCGGCAAGACGATCGCGGGGATGCGGCAGCGGCACCGCAATTTCGGCACTGATCCGTCCCGGATTCGACGACAAGACCAGGATACGATCGGACATGAACACAGCTTCCTCGATGTTGTGCGTCACGAGCAGCATCGCGCGGATGCGGAGTTTGCGTTCTGACCACAGGTCGATCAGGTCGGAACGGAGCGTCTCCGCCGTGAGCACATCGAGGGCAGAAAAAGGCTCATCCATCACCAGGAGTTCGGGATCGACGACGAGTGCCCGCGCGAAACCGACACGCTGTCGCATCCCGCCCGACAGCTCGCGCGGGTAGGCGTTCTCGAAACCATTGAGGCCGATGAGGCTGATCACAGCGAGGGCGCGGCGTTCCGCGTCTCGCGACGGCACCAACTGCGCATCGAGACCCGCCTGCACGTTCTGCAACACGGTGAGCCATGGAAACAGTGCAAAGGTCTGGAACACCATCGCGACGCCTTTGCTGGGTCGCCTGACCGGCGTTCCATGGAACAGCACTTCCCCCCGCGTGGGAGGCATCAGACCAGCGATGATGCGCAGCAGCGTGGACTTGCCGCAGCCAGAACGACCGAGGACGGCCACGATCTCCCCTTCAACGAGCGAGAAATCGACCTCATCCAGCACCACCTGCGTCGCACCCGACTGGCGCGGAAATTCGCGGCTGACGTGATTGACGCGGAGCAGTGCCGATGTTTGTTGAGTTGCCGATGGCACGTCCATCAATCAAGCCGCAAATGGCGCTCGCCATAGGCATATAATGGACGCCAGAGCCCGCGATTGAACAGAATGACGAACAACGACATCACCGCGACACCGAGTACGATCCGCGGGTAGTCTCCCGCCGCAGTCATTTGCGCAATATAGGCCCCGAGGCCGTGAGCCGCGAGGTGGGTATCGCCCCATGAAACGGCCTCGGCGACAATGCTCGCGTTCCAGGCGCCACCTGAAGCGGTGATGGCGCCGGTGATGAAATAGGGGAAAATTCCGGGCAGAATGGCCCAGCGCCACCATTGCCAGGTGAGAAAGCGGAACTCGGATGCGGCTTCCAAGAGATCCGTCGGATAGGCCGTGGCGCCCGCGATCACGTTGAACAGAATATACCACTGAGTGCCGAGGATCATGAGCGGGCTCAGCCAAACATCCGGACTCAGATGCCAGTGCACGATTGCCGCCACTGCGACAGGAAACAGGAGGTTGGCGGGGAACGCAGCGAGAAATTGCGCCAATGGCTGCACATACTGAGCGATCTTAGGCCGCAGGCCGATCATTACGCCGAGTGGAACCCAAACGATAGAAGCGATCAACACGAGGGTAAATACGCGCAGAAATGTGTATGCGCCAAGGCGGAACGCAGTTGTCACATCTTGCCAGCCGAGTTCGTCTCGTACGAACCAAGCGGTGACGCTCATTGCCCAGAGAACGACGATCGCCACCACCGCGTACCAGATAATGTCCAGCAATCGACGGTTGACGGCACTCAGTGGTTGAGCGGAGAAGTCACCATTCAGGAACCGGGCACGAAGGAGGCAATGCGATAGCAGAGATATCGGCCGAGCGATTGCCTGGATGATGCGCGACCGTCGCAGCAACTGCAAAAACCATGAGTGCGGCGCCTCACGTGCCGTTTGCTCAACACGAAATGTGTCAGCCCATACAACCAAGGGGCGAAACAACAGCTGATCATATATAACGATGACAACGATCATCGTCAGAATAGCCCAGCCGATGGCGGTCAGATTCTGTTGCGCAATTGCGAGCGCGACATAAGAGCCGACGCCCGGCAGGGCGATCTGGCGGTCACCAACGCTGATAGCCTCCGACGCAACGACGAAGAACCAACCACCCGACATGCTCATCATCATATTCCAGACGAGGCCCGGCATCGAGAACGGAACCTCGAGGCGCCAGAAACGCTGCCAAGGTGAGAAGCGAAAGGCGAATGATGCCTCATTCAAGTCATGCGGCACGGTTCGTAGGGCCTGGTAGAAACTAAACGTCATGTTCCAGGCCTGGCTGGTAAAGATCGCGAAAATGGCCGCCAGTTCCGCGCCAAAGATGCTTCCTGGGAACAGACTCATGAAGAAAACAATGGTGAAGGAAAGATAACCAAGAACCGGTACCGATTGCAGGATATCCAGCAGCGGAATCAAAACCGGTTCGGCTCGCCGGCTCTTCGCAGCCACCGTCCCGTAAGTGAAGGTAAATAGTAAGGAAGCCATCATTGCTGCCAGCATCCGAAGCACAGTGCGAACGGCGTAGTAGGGCAGGTGCGCCGGATTGAGGTTGACCGGTTGTACCGTCAATCTTTCGAGGCGCGCGAACGTGCCAACGGATCCAAGCGCCAAGGTGATGACGACCGCGAGCACAACCAACGCGGCGAGGATTTCGAGAACAACAGGGAAGCGGCGGTTTGGTATCAGCAAACCGGCGTGGCTGCTGACCGTCACATGCTCCGCTCCGAACAGGAGATATCGGCGCAGCTTGATGAGGCGAAAACCTGACCGGCGTCAGGCGTAGACGAAGGGAAAACGCTCCAACCTGATCTCTGCGGCGCTGTCCAATCAGACTGCAGCAATTACTCCGCCGCGCGCGCCATCGCCGCCTTGCCCAGTGCGCGCTCGATCGCGGCGATCAGGACGTCGGGCTTTGCCGGCTTGCGCACAAGGTGGGCGAAGACCCCGACGTCCGAAAGCGAATCGGGATCCGAGTATCCGGTGATGAACACGATGGGCAGATCGGGACGGTCCATGCGGGCGCGCCGTGCCAGCTCCGGTCCGGTCATGCTGGGCATCACGACATCGGTCAGCAGCACGTCGATGGGCGGCTCGCAGTCCAAAGCATCGAGCGCCTCGGCGCCGCTGGAGGCTTCGTACACATCGTATCCGATCTGCGCGAGCAGGGCGGCCGTCGTGGTGCGCACGGCTTCGTCGTCGTCCACCACCAGGATATGCGCCGGCGTGACTTCGGAGTACGCAATCGGACGGCGTTCGGTGTGTTCCACGTCGCCAGCGGCGAGCGGGAGGTAAACGTGCACTGTGGTGCCGAGGCGCGCCGTGCTCTCCAGCCGGGCCCCGCCACCGAGCTGCTGCGCCACCCCATAGACCTGACTCAGGCCCAGTCCTGAGCCTCGCCCCACTTCCTTGGTGGTGAAGAACGGCTCGAAGGCCCGTGCTGCGACCTCGGGCTCCATGCCGACGCCGGTATCGGTCACGGATAGAACCACATATTCGCCGGCCTCGAATTCCTCGTGTTCCTTCGACTCCACACGGGCATGCTCAGCGCTGATGGTCAGTGTGCCTCCGTCGGGCATGGCGTCACGGGCGTTGATGGCGAGGTTGAGCAGAACAAGTTCAATTTGCGCCGGATCGAGCGTGGCGGGCGGTAGCCGCGGGGGAAGCTGCAGCACGAGCTGAATGCGGCTGCCGATGGCGCTTTGGACCAGGTTCTGCAGTCCGGACACGAGGGTCCTCACATCGGCCGGGCGGGGCATCAGCGGTTGGCGGCGGGCGAAAGCGAGCAACTGGCTGGTCAAGGTGGCGCCGCGCTCGACGGCGGCGCGCATTGTGGCCAAACGATTCAGCGTGGTCTCGTTGGGCGGGAGCGTGCGCTCCATCAGATCGATGTTGCCCATGACGATGGCGAGCAGATTGTTGAAGTCGTGCGCGACGCCGCCCGTGATGCGACCGATTGCCTCCGCGCGCTGGGCCTGGCGCAAGGCGCGTTCCACCCGCTCACGCTCTTTCATTTCATTCGCCATGCGGGCGTTGGCGCGCGCGAGGCGCCCGAGCAGCTCTTCGCGTTCGCGCGTACGCCGTGCCAGGATCCAGACCAGCCCGGCCGTGACGAAGCCGATGCTGGCGCAGAGCACGCTGAACAGGACGGCCTGGCGGCGCCATAGGCCGAGCACACGGTATTGTTCCACCGAGACATTGACGGCAACGGGAAAGGCCTTGAGCGCGCGGATGGCGAGCACCCGGGTGCTGCCGTCCAGCGGGCTGTCCATGATCAGGGTGCCGGCCATCTGTCCCTTGTCCAGGATGTCGCGGAAGGGCGGCAGGTCGGCGAAGCTTGTGCCCATCAGCCCGTCATCGTGCGGGTAGCGAGCGAGCACGGTGCCGTCGCGAAGGTGCAGCAGGATAGCACCTTTTTCGGTGAGTTCGACGGCTTTGTAGAAATCTTCGAAATACGAGAGATTGAGCAGGGCAACGGCGGCCGCGGGACGAACGCCATTGCCGCCGAGGGTGCAACGCACCATCAGCGCGGTCCAGGTGCCGTCGGGCAGCCGGAACGGCGGACTGATGTGCAGCCCGGCCGCCGGATCCGCGATCGCTGCGTCGACCACCGCGACGGCCTGGGGCGGAAGGCTCAATTTCTCCATGGCCGGCGAGGTCACGGACAGCATGCGCCCTTCGGAGTCGACAATGCCAATGCCGCTGGTTTGGTGGACCATCGCCATGCGGCGCCGGAGCGCCTCGTTGAGCAGGCCGCCGGATGCCGACGGATCGCTGCGATAGCTCTCCGCGGCGCTATGCAGCAGCAGATCGACGGATTCGAGGGCCCGACCGGTCTGTTCGGCGAAGACCATGTCGAGGCGCGCCATCTGCACCTTGGTCTGGTAGAGCAGCGCGGAGCGGGTCCGGATGAGCTGGTGCGTCGCCAGGAGGAGCAACGCCGCGAGCAGGAGAACGGCGGCGGCCTGAAGCTGACGGTTCAGGCCGAGGTTTCTGAAGCGACGAAACAACACGTGCAACCTGGTCACCGCGGCCACCTTTTCGCACCTGACAGGCCCGATAGGGAGCGGGAGCTTAGGGCCTTGCCGCTCGGTAACCTAGAGGCAGTTGCATGTCGTTAAATATCCGTTAATATTACGTGTAATCGTCAGTTTCGTATCACCGAATCCGTCCGATTTTGCGAAGTTTCCGCTCAACGTTGCCCATTAGCCCGGTGTAGGGGTGCGCGGTGGCGGTATCGTTGATCGTCGGGAAGGCCTCGGCGAACATCTCCGGCGTAACCGGACGCTCCGGGTCGAACTGCACACCCTCGGTGACAAAATACTGCACGCGGGCAAACCCACCGGCGGTGGCGGCGATGATGGCGCCGGAGACGCTGCACTGTTCGCTGCACAGCCAAGCCACGGCCGGGGACACGAGTTCCGGTTTCATGTACGGCGCCATGTCGGGCGGCAGGATACCTTCGGTCATTCGCGTATAGGCGGTCGGGGAGATGGCGTTGGTCAGGATGTTGTATTTGGCACCTTCCAGCCGCAGCACATTGATCAGACCGACGACGCCGGTCTTGGCCGCGCCGTAATTCGACTGGCCGAAATTACCGACGGTTCCGGATCCCGATGTGGTGACGACGACGCGGCCGTATTTGCGTTCGCACATGATGGGCCACGCAGCATGCGTGCAGTACACGGTGCCCATCAGATGCACCTGCACCACGTCCTCGAAATCCTCGAGCGGCATGTTGTGGAACGATTTGTCGCGCAGGATGCCAGCGTTGTTCACCAGGATGTCCAGCCGGCCCCACGTGTCCATCGCGGTGGCGATGATGTGGGCTGCGCCAGCGCGGTCGGCGACCGAATCGTAGTTGGCGACGGCCTCTCCGCCCTGGGCCTTGATCTCCGCCACGACCTTATCCGCCGCGGCCTGTGCCGACCCGCGCCCGTCCACCGCGCCGCCCGGATCGTTCACCACGACGCGCGCGCCACGTTGCGCCAGAAGCAGGGCGTGGGACCGGCCAAGTCCAGCGCCGGCGCCAGTCACGATAGCGACGCGATCATCGAAGCGGATGGTCATGGGCGGCGATCCCCTTGGAATGCGCACCGTTCATAGCAGCGGAATAATCAGATGGCGAAGCATCGCCGTGCGTTGTCCCGCCCGATTGCGGCGCAGGCGCCGAACGTGGCAGACACCGCGCATGACTAGCCGCCGATTCCTGCTCGCCTCGATTCCCGCCTTGCTGTCCACGCCGCTCCTGACCCATGCCGCCCAGGCGGTCGGGAGTTTCGACACGTACCTGGAATCCGTGCGCGCAGAAGCGCGCCGTGCCGGCGTTTCGTCCGGCACGCTGGACCGCGCCTTCGCCGGGCTGCAGCCTAACCAGAAGGTGCTGGATCGGGAGCACCACCAGCCCGAATTTACCCTGACCTGGGCTCAGTATCGCGCGATGCTGGTGACGCCCACGCGTATCGCGGATGGCCGTTCCGCGCTGGCCCGTACACGCTCCATCCTGAATGAGGTCAACCGCACCTATGGCGTGTCCCCGGGGGTGATCCTGGGGATCTGGGGCCTCGAGTCCAGCTTCGGCCAGAAGATGGGCGATTTCCGCGTGGTCGACGCGCTGGCGACACTGGGCTGGGCAAGCTCACGACCGACATTCTTTCGTTCAGAACTGATCGCGGCGCTGAAGATCCTGAACAGTGGCGACGTGACGCCGACGCGCATGACCGGGTCGTATGCCGGGGCGATGGGCCAGCCGCAGTTCATGCCGAGTTCCTATCTGCGCTACGCTGTGGACATCACCGGCAGCGGGCGGCGGGATATCTGGACCAGCACGCCGGACGTGCTTGCTTCCATTGCCAACTACCTGGCTGCGAATGGCTGGCGCCCAGGCGTCAGCTGGGGCACGCCCGCGCTGCTGCCGGCGGGCTTCAACGGCAGTTGGGGAGGACGCGATAACCAGCGGCCGCTGATCGACTGGGTGCGCATGGGGGTGCGTCCGCAAGGCGGCATGCCCGCCAATACGGGACAATTGGCCGTGGTGATCCTACCGGACGGCGTGGGCGGGGACGCATTCCTGGCCTATGGCAACTTCGCCGCGATCCGGCGCTACAACCCATCCGATTACTATGCCCTGGCGGTGGGGCTGATCGGGGACGGAATCCTGGCGTGACTCGAGTTTGGGTGCTGGTCTGTGCGCTGCTGCCCGCAGCATGCGCCCGCCACGCCGCACCACCTGTGGCCCATATGCATTACGAACTGGGCGCGCCGTACCAGGCCGGAGGCGTTTGGCGCTATCCACAGGAAGGCTATCACCTGACGGAAACGGGGTTGGCGGTTGTTCAGACCTCACCCCATGAGGGCCTTACCGCGGACGGCGAGGTGTTTGATCCGAAGGCGCTGGCCGGGGCACATCCCACGTTGCAGCTTCCAGCGATCGCGCGCGTCACAAATCTGGAGAACGGCCGGCAGGTTACGATCCGCATTAACGACCGCGGCCCCGTCGATCCGGGCCGCATGCTCGCCGTGACGCCGCGCGTCGCACAGTTGCTCGGGTTTCCAACGTCGGGGATTGGCCGCGTGCTGCTCACAATGCTGCCGGAGGAAAGCCACGAGGTGGCCGATGGCTTGCCCGACGCCCCGCATCTGGCGCTGCAAGCTGCACCGCGTGCCGCTGTGACCGCCATCCCCCTGGCCGCGGGCGGCGCGGCCCGGGAGGTGGACGCGATCGGTCCGACCGGGGGGACGACGGGTGCGCCGTCGTCGGTGGTGCTGACGGGTGCGGTGACCACGGTGCCGGCTGATCCGGGCCAGCTGTGGATTGTGCTCAGTCCATTCCACGCTGTGCGCTATGCTCAGATGGAGCGCGGACGCGTGCCGGAGTTGCCAGGCGAGGTGGTGCCGGTGGATGGGCCGGACGGGCGGGAATATCGTGCCCGACTCGGGCCGTTTGGCTCAGTGTCCGAGGCGGATGCCGCGCTGGCGCAAGCGCTCCGCGCTGGGATCAGGGACGCACGGATCGCGGTGGAGTAGGAGGAAGCGAAACAGATGATAACGCGACGTTTCGCATTGTTGGCTTCGGTCTATGCCCTGGGTGTGGCGCCGGCGTTCGCGCAGCGACATCCGCCCCATGGAAAGGCTCACGCGCCCGCGGCGGATCAGCCGACCGGCACGCCTGCGGATACGCCGATCGGACCGGTTGATACCACCGCCAAGTGGGCGTTCATCACCGACTTCAACACCGGCGCCACACTGCTCGACAAGAACGCGGATGACCAGATGCCGCCGTCATCCATGACCAAGCTGATGACGCTGTACATCGTCTATTCGCGGCTGAAGGACGGACGGTTGAAATTAACCGACCAGCTGATGGTGTCCGAGAAAGCCTGGAAGATGGGCGGGTCGAAGATGTTCGTGCAGATCGGCACGCAGGTGAGCGTGGAGGATCTGATACGCGGCATCGAGGTGGATTCCGGCAACGATGCCTGCATCGTTCTGGCGGAGGCGATTTCGGGATCGGAGGAGCAGTTCGCCGATCTGATGAATGAAACGGCGAAGAAGCTCGGGCTGACCAACTCGCATTTCATGAATGCGACCGGCTGGCCGGCGGACAACCACTACATGAGCGCGCGCGACATCGCGACGTTGGCAGGTGACATCATCCGCACGTTCCCGGATTACTACCACTACGCCTCGGAAAGGACGTTCAAGTACAACAATATCGAGCAGCAGAACCGGAACCCGCTGGTACAGCGCGGGACCGCGGACGGGTTGAAGACGGGTCATACCGAGGCGGGAGGGTACGGACTGGTCGCCTCCACACTGCGCGGTTCGCGGCGCGTAATTCTGGTGCTGAATGGTATGGACACGATGCGCGAACGCTCTGAAGAGAGTGAGCGCCTAATGGATTGGGCGTTCGCAAACTTCGAGGACGTGACGCTGTTCGCGGCAGGTCAGCCAGTGGACAACGCACCGGTTTGGCTTGGAACGAGCCGCACAGTGCCGCTGGTCGGGGCGGAAGGCGTGGTGCTGACGATGCCGCGTAACTGGCGCCAGACCGCGAAGGTGGAAGTGTCGTATGACTCACCAGTGCGAGCGCCTGTGGCACGCGGCGCGCGGTTGGGCACGCTGACGGTGAGCGGTCAGGGCGTGCCAAATATGCAAGTGCCGCTGTTGGCGGGGGATGATGTTCCTCGGCTGAGCCTGCCCGGCCGCGCCGTGGCGGTGATGGCGCACTTCGTGACAGGGAGTTAGCCTTTGTTTTCAGTGGCCTGCTTGTCCCTTCTGTTCGCCGCGTGACGCGGCGACCTTTAGGGGCAGGACACTGGCTGCCGCGTTTCATCACGCTCGAGGGTGGCGAGGGGGCGGGCAAGACCACGCAGGCCTGGTTGCTGGCGGAGGCGCTCCGCACACGTCGTTTGCCGGTACTGCTGACGCGTGAGCCGGGCGGCGCGCCAGGCGCGGAGGTATTGCGCGAGTTGCTGTTGGGTGGATCGATCGCGTGGTCCGCGCCGGCCGAGACGCTGCTGCATTTCGCGGCGCGCGCGGAACACGTGGAACGGACGATCCGTCCGGCGTTGCGCGATGGAACGTGGGTGGTGTGCGACCGGTTCGCTGATTCGACGATGGCGTATCAGGGCTACGGGCAGGGCGCGGATCGCGACATGATCGCGGCCCTGACGGGGCTGATCGGGCTGGTGCCGGATCTGACGCTGGTGCTGGACGTGCCGCTCGATGTCGCGGCGGAGCGGCGCGCGGCGCGCGGCGGACGGCCGGACGCATATGAGGCGCGCGGCCCGGCGTTTCATGCGCACGTAGCCGCGGGGTTCCGGGAGATCGCTCGGGGCGCGCCGGAGCGCTGCGTGCTGATCGACGCGAGCGCGGATGCTGCAGCGGTGCATGCGGCGGTGATGCGGGCGGTGGCCGAGCGATTGGGCGGCGACGGATCTTAGCTCCGCCTCTCCCACTCATCGATGGCGATGCGCGGCATGTCGAACAGGTCAGTGGTGCGCGCGTACCATCCCCGTCCGTGCATGCGTCCGATCAGATCCAGCTTCGGCGTGTCGACGTAGCAGCGATCCTTATCCAGAACGCACTCGTCCTGGATGTGGACCGCGACCGCGCGGCCGAGAATCACCGCGCGGTCAATGCCGACATCAACAATCACCAGGCGTTCGCATTCAAATGAAACCGGCGCTTCGGCAATGCGTGGCGGCTTCACCTTCGCGCTGGGCGCGGTGGTCAGCCCGGCCTCGCGCAGTTCGTTCACATCCTTGCCGAAATCGATCGCGGTGATGTTCATGTGTTCCGCGAGATCGAAATTGACCAGGTTCACCACGAACTGGCCGGTGCGACGGATATTGCCGCCCGTGTCTTTCACGTCGCCCGGGGCGCGCCCGCCGATACCGATGGCCAGGATCGGCGGATTGCCGGACATGGCATTGAAGAACGAGAACGGCGCGGCGTTCAGCGTGCCGTCGGTGTCCTGTGTGGTGACCCAGGCGATGGGCCGAGGCACCACCGTCGAGACGAGCAGCTTGTACACGTTATCCGGCGTCATACCGGAGAAGTCGAACAGCATGGGGCTTCCTGCCTGCGAGAGCCTGCAAGCTGACAAGACGCGCCCCGGCTGTCCAGCTTAGGAGTCTCTTAACCGGCGAAGCGGAGATTTGGGCCGTTTCCCACAGGGTCTTCGCATGCGATTTTTGCGCAATCGTTCCATCGCCGCCAAGCTTGCTGCGGTCACCGGATGTGCGCTGCTGCTGCTGATCGCTCTCGCCTGGTCGGCGCAGCGCGGCGTGTCCACCCTCGCCCGCGCGCAGAAGGAGGTATGGGCCTCCGCGGCGATGGAACGGCAGATGCAGGGCGCGCTGATCGCCGCGCAGGAGCTTCGCGTGCTCGGGCAGGTTATTGCCGTGGCGCAGACCACGCGGGAGATCACGCGGGCGCTCGATGCGGCTAAAAAGGCGGAGGATACCGCGCGGGCGCGCCTGCAATCCGTCACCGCGGGTTCCGGACAGTCCGACACCGCGGCAGCATCAATCGCGGCCCTTGAAGCGTTCGGCAAAACACTCGCGGAGGAGGCAGACAAGCGCACGGCGTTGCTGAACGTGCGCGGCCGGCAATTGCTGGATGCGCGCGCGATGTTCACCTCGAGCGCCAATTCTTTCGCGGATGAGTTGGCGAGGGGGGGCGTTTCGGTCGGCGGCGTGGATGCGGTGACGGGACAGACGAAAGAGGTCGTGCCGCCGGACGTGCTGACCGCGGCGAAGGCGGACTTCGCCGCGTATCAGACCGCCATGGATCAGATGCAGAATGCCGCGCTGCTGTTCCTCGCCACCGGCAATCGCGGCGCGGCCAATGAGGTGAAGGACGACGCGAGCTCAGCCGATGCCAAGATTGCATCGTTGCTGTCCAGCAAGCTGCCGGATTCCACGAAGTCCGATGTGAAGGTACTGGCCACGCTGGGTCGGTCGATCGCGCAGGCCGCGGAGGCGGTGGTGGACCAGACGATCGCGCTGGACGACTTTCTGGCAAGCCCATTGGAGGCGGCGAGCCTTACCATGGCGGACCGGGTGACCACGGCAGCAGATCAGCTCGCCGCGGCCGCCGACGTGGCCAACCGCAATGCCGCTGAGGCTGCGCAAACGGCGAGGCGTCAGGTGTTGCTGATCACCGCGGGTATCGTCGCGGTGCTACTATTCTCAAGCTGGCTCGCGGTCCGAGCCATCTCCCGCCCGGTCCGGGACATGACGCGAGGGATCCAGGGCATCGCCGGCGGGGATACGGATATCACCGTTGGTTATGCAGGCCGCAGCGATGAGATCGGGCGCATGGCGGCGGCACTGGAGGCGCTGCGCGGGGTGGTGCGGGATGCGTTCGTGAAAGCCGAGGTGATCCGGCAGTTCCCCACCGGCATGTTGACGGCGCAGGCCAATGATGCGCTGACCGTGACTTATGTGAATCCAGAGGCGCAGCGTCTGCTGGGACTGGTCGCACAGGAACTGCCGGTGCCGCCGGATGCGATCACCGGACAGAGTGTGCTGATGCTGTATCCGGATCGCGAAGGCGCACGGGCCATCCTGCGCGATCCGACGCGCCTGCCCAATCGCACGCGTGTCGCGATGGGCGACGAGACTTTCGACGTGCTGGCCTCAGCGATCAACGATCGCGCTGGCGCCTATGTCGGACCGATGCTGACGCTGCACCGCGTGACGGAGCAGATGAAACTGGTCCAACGGTTCGAGCAGGACGTGGGGCGTATGGCGCAGATCGTCAGCGACCGGGCGAATGCGGTGCAGGCGAGTGCGACGGCAATGAGCGAAACGGCCGAGGATGCCGGTCGGCGCACCGAAGCGGTCGCCGCCGGGTCCGAGCAGGCGGCGGCCAATATCGGATCCGTGGCCGCGAGCGCGGAGGAGCTTGCGGCCTCGGTGGCGGAGATCGGGCGCCGGGTCAGCGACTCTGCGCGCATCGCCAACGAGGCTGTGGATCAGGCGGGGGCGGCAGATCAGTGCATGGGCGGGCTGAGCGAGGCGGCGGCGCGCATCGGCGACGTCGTGCGCCTGATCAGCGACATCGCCGGGCGCACCAACCTGCTCGCGTTGAACGCCACGATCGAGGCAGCGCGGGCGGGTGAGGCGGGCAAGGGCTTTGCCGTGGTGGCGAGCGAGGTAAAGACACTGGCGACTCAGACGGCGCGAGCGACGGAGGAGATCAGTGCGCAGATCCACTCCATGCAGGCGGCGACCAATCAGTCGGTCGAGGCGCTGCGGTCCATCGGCGCGACGATACGGCAGATGAGCGAGATCGCGGTGGCGATCGCGGGCGCGACGGAAGAACAGGGCGCGGCGACACAGGAGATCGCGCGGGCGGTGCAGGAGGCGGCAGCGCGCAGCTCGGAGGTGACGAGCACGGTGGGCCAAGTGGCGGATCTGGTGGCGGATACCAGCCATCGGGCGGTGGAGACGCTGGGGGCGGCGACGGAGCTGACGAACCAATCAGCGATGCTGCGCACGCAGGTGGACAGATTTCTTACGGACGTGCGGCAGGCGGCGTAGGCTTCGGCGGCATCGGATTCGGCATGGGATACTGTAGAGCCCGTGCGGTCGATTAGAATGGTTGCGCGTGTCCGGTGCGCGCCGGAGCCGGAGTTGCTGAGCCGAGCTCTCTCCCTGGACAAACCGAGGAACTCGTGGTGACGTCGAGCTCCAAAAAACAATAAGGGGGCTCGAATGGCAGAAATCCTGCGACGGCAAGCTTTGAAATATGCGGCCACGGCGGGGGCCGTCACGCTCTTAGATACTAGAGGCGGCTTGTCCCAACGTGCTTCGGCTGCGACCGACATCACGGCTGTCGAATGGGGCGGCGATGTGATCGATGCGATGAAGCAGATCGAAGCCAAACAGAACCAAGTCACAGTGAACTGGGTGCTGCACCAGGGCGGTTCCGGCGCCATTCTCCCCAAGATCAAGGCAACCTGGCCGCGCGCGGAATATGACTACGTCGCGGGCTGGGAAGGCTCTTTCAATGGAATGATCAAGGAAGACTGGCTGGTGCCCGTCACTGTAGAAACAGTGCCGAACCTTGCCGATATTCCGCAGAAGATAATTGTGAAGAACGCGAAGGGCGAGTGGATGGCCGTGCCTCGCGCTGTTGGCGGCATCTATATCGCGTACCGCAAAGACATTTGCCCTGTTGAGATCCACAGCATCGACGATTTGTTCGACAAGCGCCTCAAGGGCAAAATTTGCTGGCCCGGGCCCACGCAGGCAATGATGCTCCCGCTCGTGGCGCTGTCACTGCACGCCGGCGGCGACGAACGGAACATGGACCCTGGCTTTGCACTCATGAAGAAGCTCGCTCAGACGGGCAACATCGGCCGCGTCGGCGTCACGGACACCGATTTTTCGACCTCCTTGACCAGCGGTGAGACCGCATGCGGCTTTTACTCCGAGCCGCAATTGACCGCGGTCGGCAAATCCTTCCCGCTGGTTCGGCTTACAAAGCAAAAGGGAGTGCCTGTCTTCCTGTATCAGAGCGGGTTCGCTATCTTCAAGAACCGTCCGAACCTTCAGGCGACGCTGGATTTTGTGAATTTCTGCATCAGCCCCGATATGAACACGCTCTATGGGCAAGTGGCCGGCGAAGCACCACTCAACACCAAGGCCACGACGCCAGCCAGTCTGATGCATCTCAAGTTCACGCCGCAAGAAATGGATGAGTTCGTCTACGTGCCGGACTTCAATGTCGTTCTGTCCCAACAGGATGCCTGGAGCAAGCGATGGGAGAATGAGATTGCGCCGCTGCTCTAGATGCACCTATTTCCGGAGGGGGATTGGATTTGAGGCTTCCTTCAGCCTTAACAGAGGGGCGGCAGACACCCGATTACCGAATCCTCCTGCTCTTTCTCCCATCAGGAGCCGTCTTTCTCGGCTTGTTCTTCCTGCCGCTCGGCGGCCTGGTCGTTGAAAGCTTTCGCCTCTACACGCCAGGCAGCATCGGATCATCGACGAACGCCCCGCTCACACTGGCCAACTACGTTGAACTGTTGACTCCTGCCTTCGCTGATTTCTTCTTCACGACGCTACGTATCAGTCTTTTGGCCTCGTTGGCTGGTCTCATTTTTGCCTACCCACTCGCTTACTGGATTACGCGCCGGTTCTCCCCCCGCTGGCACGCGATCGCCGTCGGGTTCTTGGTCACAATGATGTTTCTGAGCGTGCTTGTCCGCGCTTATGCGCTGGAGCTTACTTTTGGCTCGACGGGCCCCTTTCGGACCATTTTGCTTGCTCTCGGCATTTCATTAAACGGGCGGGGTTACATTGAGTTCCTCGTCGGCGCCGGGCTGCTCCACTACATCATCCCGGTGGCGACGCTGACCCTGCTGGCGGTCATTCAGAATATTGACCCGCGTCTCGTCGATGCCGCTCAGGCACTCGGTGCCCCTGGGTGGAGAGCCCATCTCTCCATTACACTCCCGCTCTCCATGCGGGGCCTTCTGACAGCGTTCCTCTTTGCTTTTACTTTTTCCGTCAGCGCCTTCGTCATCCCGATGATCCTGGGAAAGGGACGGGTGCTGTTTGTTTCCAATCTGATCTATACGCGCTTCAGCGAAATTGCCGATTATCCCAGCGGCGCGGCGATTTCGATCGTACTGTTTGTCGTGGTGCTGACCGTCGTCTATGCGCTATCGCGCCAAACCACGAAGCGATGGAGCGGATGACCGGACGCCGGGTCGACGACGTCTCTCGGCTGCTCGGCCTGCTCATGATTGTGGTGATCGTCTGCTTCATGATCATCCCCATCCTCGTGACGGTACTGATGGCTTTCGATGCTCGCCCATATCTCGGCCCGATGCCGCCGCCGGCCTTATCACTGCGTTGGTTCCGGCGGTTCTTTTCCGAAGACTATTTTTTGACGGGCCTCAGAACCAGCGCTGAACTCGCCTGCGCTTCGGCAACAATATCGTTGCTCGTCGGTGTCGTGACCGCGGTTGCAGTCGAGAGGGTCAGCTTCTCTGCCAGGGAAATGCTGACATCGTTGTTCTTGTCGCCGCTGATCGTTCCTCCTGTGGTCACCGGTTTCGCCCTCCTTCTCTTTCTATCGCGGCTCGGCCTTGTAAATGGATTTGCTCGATTGCTCTGCGGCCATATCATCATCACGGTGCCCTATACGATCCGTGCCACATTGGCTGGCCTCGGGGGGATCGACCGCTCCATGACGGAAGCAGCGCTCGTTCTCGGTGCGACCGAACGTCGCGCTTTCTGGGATGTGACGCTTCCCTTGGCACGTACGGGGATACTCAGTGGGACCATTTTCGCTTTGGCGGTTTCCCTGGACGATGTCTCCGTGTCCATCATGCTCACGGACGCCAGAACCTACACGCTGCCTGTTGCACTCATCAGCAGCATGCGTGCCAATTTCGATCTCAGTATCGCGGCGGCTTCAGTCATGCTGATGCTTTTGACCGTGACGCTTATTCTCATTCTGGATAAAGCCGTCGGCCTCAATCGCGCCATAGGTCAGGGAGTCTTTCGTTGACGCCAATGGTGGCGCAGCCTGCTGTTCCGGCGGTTATCGAATTGCGAAGCGTGGTCAAGCGCTTCGGCCAAACGGCCGCCGTCGATGACGTAACTTTCACCGTCGGCGCGGGCGAAATCGTCTCTCTTCTCGGCCCGAGCGGTTGTGGTAAGACAACGACATTGCGGCTGATTGCCGGGTTCGACGAGCCTGACCGGGGGACCATCAAAATCGCTGGCGAGTCGATGATCGGCAAGCGGCCCTATGAACGCAATGTCGGTCTGCTGTTCCAGCAGTACGCCCTATTTCCCCACATGACAGTCGGCGAAAACATAGCCTACGGCCTAAAGCATCGGCGGTGGCCGAAGGCGGATATTCCGGGACGTCTGCGGGAGATGCTGCGCCTGGTCCAACTCGAAGGTTTCGATGACAGACGCCCCGGACAACTCAGCGGGGGCCAGCAGCAGCGCGTCGCGCTGGCGCGCGCTCTCGCGACGAAGCCCAAGCTTGTGCTTCTCGATGAACCTCTGTCGGCGCTCGATGCCAAGCTGCGCGAGGAACTGCGCGTCGAGCTCAAGCAAATCTTGAGCGCGGTTGGTTCGACAACGATCGTCGTTACTCATGACCAGGACGAAGCGATGAGCCTCGCGGATCGCATCTTCGTCATGAATCGTGGCCGCATTGAACAGCAGGGATCCCCCGATGACATCTATATGCGTCCTGAGACGATCTTCGTCGCGTCCTTCATCGGTCGGGCGAATTGGTTCCACGGTCGCGTCACCGATATCGCGCGTGACGGCCTTTGGGCCTTGATCACGGATGCCGGAACGAACCTGGCGATCGCCGATACCGGCGGGACCGCGGGAACACGGTTGAGCGTTTGCGTCCGACCGGAACGAGTCACGATCGCCGGTTCTGATGCCGTCGCCGAACCTGGAGAGAACCTGCTGCTCGGCCAAGTGGCCGACGTCGTGAACATGGGCGCTGCGTTTCACTACATCGTTGATAGTCCGGAAGGCCGCGTGATCGCTGTGGAAGCAAATCGTGACGGGCCGCGCGTGCGTGTTGGGGATAAGACATCCGTGCGCTTCCGCGCAAAGGACTGCGTGATCTTACCGCAAGAGGCAAACTAAGCCGCATTCCACTGCGGGCCACGAGCTGCTAAACATCAAGCCAGCACTCCAACACGGGGAGGAGGGCATGGCATACGCACTCCAGATCAACGGCACGCAGCACATGGTGGATGCCGATGGGGAGATGCCTCTCCTCTGGGCGCTACGCGATATGCTTGATCTCAAGGGCACGAAATTCGGTTGCGGCGGCGGTTTCTGCGGCGCCTGCACCGTCCATTTTAACGGCCAGCCGACCCGCTCCTGCCAGATTCCGATCGCTGCACTGGGAAAGGGGGCGATCACGACGATTGAGGCAATGGATCAGGACAGCGTCGGGCGGCGGGTGCAGGCCGCCTGGCTCGATGTGGACGTGCCGCAATGCGGCTACTGCCAGGCGGGGCAGATCATGTCCGCGGTTGCCCTGCTCACGCAGAACGCGCACCCGACCGACCAGGACATCGACGCGGCCATGAGCGGCAATCTCTGCCGGTGCGCCACGTATCTCCGCATCCGTGCGGCGATCAAGCAAGCCGCGGGAGGCGCGCCATGAACGCGATCACGCCACGCCGCGCCTTCCTGAAAATCAGCCTCGCGGCCGGCGGTGGGCTGCTGCTGCGCGCGGCACTGCCCGCATACGGGTTTGCCGCCTCGGACAGCGCGGGACCGGCGACGCTGAACGCCTATATCCGCATCGCGCCGGACGGCATCGTGACCATCACCGCAAAGAATCCGGAGATCGGCCAGGGCGTGAAGACCATGCTGCCGATGCTGATCGCCGAGGAACTCGACGTGGATTGGAAGAATGTGCGGATCGAACAGGCGATGTTCGACCCGCGGAATTATCCAGGCCAGGTCGCAGGCGGCAGCATGGCGACGCCGCGGAACTGGCTGCCCATGCGGCAGGTCGGTGCCGCCGGACGCGCCTTGCTGGTGCGCGCCGCGGCGCAGACCTGGAACGTGTCGCCTGACACGTGCCGCACTGCGTCCGGCGTGGTGCACCACGACCCCAGCGGCCGCTCGCTGTCCTATGGCGCGTTGGCGGAGAAGGCAGCGGCCTTGCCACCGCCCGATCTCGCATCGGTAGCGCTGAAGAACCCGCGCGACTTCACGATCATCGGCCACTCGCAGCGCAGCGTGGACAATCCGAAGATCGTCACCGGACAGCCATTGTTCGGCATCGATGTGACGGTGCCGGGCATGCTTCACGCCGTGTTCCAGAAATGTCCGGTGTTCGGCGGCAAGATCGTCAGCGCCAATGTCGGCGTCGTAAAGAATCAGCCCGGCGTGCGCGACGCGTTCATCATTCACGGTGGCGATAACCCGCAGGGCTTGCGCGACGGCGTAGCGATCGTCGCCGATACGTGGTGGGCCGCCAACCAGGCGCGGCAGAGCCTGCAAGTCGAATGGAGCGGCGGTGCCTCGGCCGGGCAAAGCAGTGCGGGCTTTGCTCGGGCTGCGGCCGCAGCGGGACCTCAGCCGCCCGCGCAAATCCTGCGGCGGGATGGCGACGCGGCCGGCGCCTTCGCACGCGCGGCGAAAGTAATCGATGCGGCCTATGCCTATCCGTTCCTGCCGCATGCCAGCCTGGAGCCGCAGAACTGCACGGCGCATGTGCAGGGCGATCGCGTTGAGATCTGGGCACCTACGCAGAACCCGGCACCGGGGGCGCAAATGGTCGCGGCGACGCTGGGCATTCCGGTCAGGAATGTTGCTATTCACATGACCCGCTGCGGTGGTGGCTTCGGCCGCCGGTTGCGCAATGACTACATGATCGAGGCGGCGGCGATCTCGCAGCGCGCGGGTGCGCCGGTGAAGCTGCTGTGGTCGCGGCAGGACGACATGCAGCATGATTTCTATCGTCCCGCCGGATTCCATTTCCTGAAGGGCGGCCTGGAGGCGTCGGGCAAGGTGATTGCGTTCCGCGACCATTTCATCACCTTCGGCCAGGGCGGCACGGTGGCTGAACTCGGCGACCTTGGCGCCGACCGAATTCCCCGCCCAGGCGGTGGAGAACCTGGAATACGGGCAATCGATCCTGCAGCTTGGCGTGCCGACAGGACCGCTGCGCGCACCGCGTTCGAACGCGCTGGCCTTCGTGTTCCAATCCTTCATCGACGAACTCGCACACGCGGCCGGGCAGGACGCGGTCGCCTTCCGCCTGGCGCTGCTCGGCGAGCCACGCAAGCTGGCCGGCGGCTTCGACACGGGACGCATGGCAGGTGTGGTGCGGCTGGTCGCCGACAAGTCCGGCTGGGGGAAGCAGTCGTTGCCGGCCGGCACCGGGATGGGTGTGGCATTCTACTACAGCCATCTTGGTTATTTCGCCGAAGTGGTGCAGGCGACGGTGCTGTCGTCCGGCTCGATCAACCTGGACAAGGTGTGGATCGCCGCGGATGTCGGCAGTCAGATCATCAACCCGGTGAATGCCGAGAACCAGGTGCAAGGCGCGGCACTGGACGGCTTGGGCGCGGCGCTGGGGCAGGAGATCACGATCGACCAGGGGCGCGTGGTGCAGGAGAATTTCGATACCGTGCGGCCGCTGCGCATGCGCCAGGCGCCGCCGGTGGAGGTGCATTTCCTGATCACCGACAATCCGCCGACCGGCCTTGGCGAGCCGGCGCTGCCGCCTTCGATCCCGGCGCTGTGCAACGCCGTGTTCGCCGCGACCGGCAAGCGTGTGCGTAGTTTGCCGATCGATATCGGCGAACTGCGGTCTGCTTAACCTCGCGTGCTGGAGGCGAAGGTTGCGGTCGTAACGGGGCCGACCTCCGGCATCGGGCAGTGGATCGCCGCGGGCTTGGCGCGTGCCGGGATGCATGTGGTGCTGGTGGCGCGCGACGCAGAGCGCGCGGCGGGGACCGCCCGGTGGATCGCAGAACAGGTGCCGGGCGCGCGGACACAGACGGTGGTGGCGGAGCTATCGTCAGTGGCGGAGGCGCAGGCCGCAGCCGAGTCGATCGCACAGGCGCATCCGCGTGTCGCATTGCTGGTGAACAATGCCGGTGTCTATTCGCCGCGCCGCGTTGTGACGACAGAGGGGAACGAGCGCACGCTGGCGGTGAACCATCTGGCGCCGTTCGTGATGACGCTCGGATTGCTGGATGCGCTGCGCGCGGGCCCGACGGCGCGAGTGGTGAATGTCGGCTCGGTTGCGTCCGACAATGCGCAGATCGATCCGGAGGATCTGCAATCGGCGCGCGGCTACAGCGGCTGGCGGGCATATGGCCAGTCCAAGCTGGCGCTGATGATGGCGACGTTCGAGTGGGCGGAGCGCGTGCCGGCTTCGGAGGTGACGTTCACCGTAGTGCACCCAGGGTTGGTGGGGACGAACATCGCGCAGGTTGGCGGCATGGCCGGACTGGCGTGGCGGATCGGCAAGCCATTCATGCTGCGGCCGGCGCGCGGGGCGGATGCGCCGTTATGGGTCGCTCTGTCGCCCGAGTTGGATGGTATCAGCGGCAAGTATTTCCGCAGGCGCAGTGAGGCTCAGCCGAACAAGCTGGCGCTTGAACCGGGCCTGCGCGCACGGGTGTGGGCGGAGACGGAGCGAATAACCGCCGCCGTGTGACGTGTTCTACCTCCACCGCTCTAGCCGGGCGAGGACACGTCCGCCAGGACCTCGTAATGGCGGACGTGCGGATCGAAATCTGCCAGCGCGGCGCCGCCGCCGGGTTCGACCACGGCGCGTTCGGCATCACTGCCGGCAAATGCCCGGATCGCGTTCATCGAGTCCCAACGCGTGAGTACAAGGAATTCGACGTGACCCGCAGTGTTACGCCGGCTGAGATAAGCACCGCGGAACCCGGCTATTCCGCGCAACTCCGGAAGCACGCTGCTACGGAAATGCCGCGGATAGTCGTCGGCTTTATCCGGTGCGGCGCGCCCTCGCCATTCGCGAATGACCATGTGACCTCCGTCAGGTTGCCAGCAAAGTAGGTCTTTAACACGGAGTTCACGGAGGCCCACGGAGATCACAGAAATAAGCAAAGATTGCCGGCCGTCAGGCACACTCCCGATTGCTATTACTCCATGCGCCTCCGTGAACTCCGTGTTAAAAACTTTACCTTGCCGCCTACTGCACAGACATTTCGTGACGACCCCAGCATCGCGCTGCCCGGCCGGATGCCGATTGCGATTGCCCTACTCGGTCTCCGCAGTTTGATTGCTTTTTTCAACCAACTCTCTCTATTCTGCTCCGCCCGTGGCCAACGAGTTGCGGGCAGCGATAGGAAAAAATTCAGGGAGATCACAATGGAAGCAGCCATCCCGCAAACCGGGACCGTACCCTGGTGGAAAGAACCCACGCGAGACCAATGGCTCGCCTGGATTGCCGCCTGGCTCGGCTGGACCCTCGACGCCTTCGACTTCACCATCTTTCTGCTGATCATGCTGCCGATCGCGCAAAGCTTCCACGTGCCGCTGATTGCCGTGACGGCCGTGTTCACCATCACGCTCTGGCTTCGTCTGGTCGGTGCGGTGGGATCGGGCTGGCTGGCCGACCGGATCGGACGCAAGCGCCCGCTGATGATTTCCATCCTGTGGTACTCGGTGTGCAACTTCGCCGCGGGTCTCGCGCCCAGCTTCTGGCTGCTGTTCCTGTTCCGCGCCCTGCTTGGCATCGGGATGGGCGCGGAGTGGCCCGCCGGCGCGGCACTGGCGATGGAGTCCTGGCCCCCGCGTTCCCGCGGCTTCATGAGCGGCGTCCTGCAAGGCTCCTGGAGCCTGGGATTCCTGGCGTCCAGCATCGTATATGGCGCGCTGTACAACGTCATCGGCTGGCGCGGCCTGCTCATGCTCGGCATCCTGCCCGCCTTGGCGGTGCTGTGGATCCGCACCTACGTCAAAGAGCCGGAGGTGTGGGTGGAAAACCGCCGGCTGCAGCGTGAACAGAAGAAGGAGTTTCGGGCCCCGCTGCTGGATATCTTTCGTCCGCGCATGCTGGGCAACACCCTCACCGCCTGCCTGTGGATGGCGAGCGGTTTCATCGTTTACTACTCTGTCTATGGGATGTTCGCCACCCACCTGCAGAAGGATCTGCAGTTCACCCCTGCCATGGTCGCGACTCCGCTCGCGCTGTCGAACCTCGTGGCGTTCTTCGCCAGCGGCTTCTGGGGTTGGATAGCCGACAACTACGGCCGGCGCTGGGCCATGATCATTCCTGCGGCGATCGGCATCTTCATCACCCCGTTGTACCTGTTCACCAGGGACTACGCGATGATCACCGTCGCCTACATCGTTCAGGGCTTCTTTCTGGGTGCGATCTACGGCCAGAACCCGTGCTACCTGTCGGAACGCTTCCCCACCGAGGTTCGCGCCACGGCTTCGGGCTTCTGCTACCACCAAGGTGCTGTCTGGGCCGGCTTCACCGGGCCCGTGCTGGCCATCTTCGCCGTGGGCCAGCCGCTGGGATTCGCGGTGCCGATGCTGGTTGCCACGATCGGGGCCGCCCTCGTCTTCATCTTCTCTTTGCTGATCGGACCGGAAACCCGCGGCAAGGTGCTGGTGCCGGAGATCACGCTGCCGGTCGGAGTCTGAACCAAGGGGCTGGAGGCGCGCTGCGTCTCCAGCCTCCAATCTTCGGGTGCTTCACAGCTGACTTGACCTGCGCCGCCGCATGCGCGGACGCACGATGCGTCACATTCTGACACCCATTTCGGCTCGGCGGGCCGCTCTTGCTTTGTCGCAATCGTTTCCGATAGATACCGATCCGAATCTGGAAAAATGTAATGCGATCGCTGGGCAACTGGCTCGGTTTGGCTCTGCTGACCACGGTAGGCATCTCCGCGGTGAATGCAGCGAAGGCGGCGGAACCACCGAACATTCTTGTGATTCTCGCGGACGACATGGGCTATTCCGACGCAAGCCCGTACGGCGGTGAGATCTTCACACCGAACATCGCCCGGCTCGCCAACCAGGGAATGATGCTGACCGACTTCCATGTCGCGGCATACTGCGCCCCGACGCGCAGCAGGCTCGTCACCGGCGTCGATAATCACCTCGTCGGGCTAGGCAACATGGCCGAACTTCTGTCTGACAATCAGGCCGGCCAGCCGGGTTACGAGGGGTATCTGAACGGCCGCGCGGCAACGATCGCAACCATCCTGCACAATGCCGGCTATCACACCTACATGGCGGGCAAGTGGCATCTCGGCAAAACACCGGATTCCATCCCTGCCGCTCAGGGTTTTGAGCAGTCGGTGGGCGTGCTGGAGGGTGGCGCGGATAACTGGGAGAATAAGTTGTACTCTCCCGGCTATAAGTCGGTCCACTTCTTCGACGGGCGCAAGGAACTTCAGCTTCCGCCCGACTTCTATTCAAGTGCCTTCTATGCTGACCGAATGATCAGCGATATCGACCAGGGCGCGGCGGACGGCAAGCCGTTCTTCGGCTATCTCGCGTTTCAGGCGGTGCATCAGCCGCATCAGGCGCCCGCGAATTTCACCGCCCGGTACATATCCACATACGCGGCCGGCTGGTCGGAGATCTCGTTGTTTCGCTACGAACGGCAGGTTGAGCTTGGCATCATGCCGGCGGCCCTGACCATGACGCGTCCCGCGGAAGTGGACGACTGGAATACCCTGTCGCCGGATGAAAAGCGCATGGATGCCAAGCGCATGGCCGTCTATGCCGGGATGCTCGAATACATGGACATGAGCATCGGTCGCGTACTGAACCATTTGCAGACGAAGGGCATGCTCGACAACACCGTTGTGGTGTTCATGAGCGACAACGGCGGTGAGGCAGCCAAGCTGCAATCCTATTTTCCGGACTACTACGCCAAGAACTTCGACCTGAGTTACGAGCATCTGGGCGAGAAAGGCTCCTACTCAGAATACGGACCGGGCTGGGCCTCCACCTCCATGACGCCGTTCAGGAATTTCAAAGGGTCAGCGGCAGAGGGCGGCGTGCGGGCGCCATTCGTCATCCGCTATCCGGGTCACGTGACCGAAGGCGGCCGGTCGGCCGCCTTTGCCTATGTCTTGGATGTCGTACCGACCTTGCTCGAATTCGCAGGCGTCAAACTGAGCCCCAGTGACGCTGCATTGCCCGGCGGCAAGAGCATGGTGCGCCTCCTCGAGGGCACTTCGAGCCAGGTCCACGCACCATCCGAGCCGGTCGGTTATGAAGCAGCGGGCGGCGCCGCCGTCTATCGCGGCGATGACAAACTCGTCCGCAGCGCGCCGCCCTATGGTGACCGGATGTGGCGGCTTTACGATATCGCGACGGATCCGACCGAATCGCATGACCTGGCGCAATCAGATCCCGCGCTGATGCAAAGCGTGCTGGCCGATTACGCCGCCTACGTGAAAAAGAACCATGTCATCGAGGTTCCACCGAATTACGACGTGATCAAGCAGGCACAGGCCAACGCGGCCAAAGCGAAATAACCCCCAGCCCGTAGCCACGCTCCATGCGCTCCGCTACCACGGCGCGCATGCTATCCGCCGCCCGCCCCGCACGACCCGGTCGCGCCGGCTACTATCTTGTTGCCACCGTCCTCAGCCTCTCGGTCACGATGTTCTATGCCTTCCACAAAGGCCAGGACGTCAACTGGGATCAACGCAACTACCACATCGCCATCCCCTTCCTGCTCTTGCACGGCACCTATTGGAGCAGCATCGCGCCAGCAGGAATCCAAAGCTGGTTCAATCCGCTCATCCTCATTCCGCAATATCTCGCCATCACGCACCTGCCGCCTATCGCCGCGACACTCGCTATCACTCTCGCGCAACTACCCGCCTATTTGATTTGCGCGCACATCTGCCGGCAGATTGCGCCTGACCCGACCCTCGCATTGCTCGGTTTTCTGCTCTGTCTCGCGAGCCCCATCGCGCTCTCGGAAGCGGGCACAACGTATGTCGATCTTGTCACCGCCATACCAGTGCTGGGCGCCTACAGCTTGCTGCTGACCCCTCATCACTCACCGCGGCGCTCCGCTGCAGCCGGCGCCCTGATCGGGATCGCCACCGCATTGAAGCTGACCAATGCTGTCTTCGCCTTCGGCACGGTCGCGCTGATCTGGCCCGCCCGCACAATGCCACGCCGCATCGCGTTGACGGTCATCACCGGAATGGCCGCGGCCTTGGCATTCCTGACCGTCGCCGGTTGGTGGCACTGGGCGCTGTGGCGTCATTTCGGCGATCCGATCTTTCCCTATTTTGCGCGCCTCTTTTCGCCGAACGCTCCGGTCTCCTACGGGACGGACGCGCGGTTCGGGCCGCGATCCGTGTTCGCGCCGGTCACCTGGCCGTTTTATTGGGTGTTCGGCGGCAGCCCCAATCCGGGATTGCTATCCCCCGCCAGTGAGGTCGATCCGCGCGACGCCCGCTTCCTCCTGATCCTGCTCTGCATGGTTCTGGCGCTCGCGGTCCGGCGCGGACGCTCCCGCATGGAGGCGCAGCGGCGCGGACTGATCGGCGCCTGGATCATCGGCTACCTGATCTGGATCGTCGTCTTCGCCGACCATCGCTACATGATCCCGCTCGAGTTGCTGGCCGGCTGCGTCATCCTGTGCTTCGCGATGATACTGCCGAGCAGGAGGGCTCAGCTCGCCGTCCTCGCCCTCGCGTGCATCGTTTCGCTGATCGTGCTGCATGTGCCGCAATGGAACCGTGCGCCCTGGACCGATCATTGGGACACGATTGCCGCACAGCCGATCCGCCTGGATGGACGGCCGCTCGTGTTCCTGCCTGACAAACCCACAGCCGTGATCGCCGCGAGCCTCACGCCTCCTGTTCGGCTGGTTGGACTGGCAGATCCGATTGGACTGGATGCGCCGTCGTCGGTTTTCGCGCGCCAACTCACCGAGGAGCTCGAACGCGCCCGCCACGCAGCCCTACATCCTGCGCACAGGTCCGCTGCCCATGGCGGAACAGCAAATTCTGCGCCGCTACGGTCTGGTACAGACGGACCGGTGCCAAAAGATCAGCCTTGCGCTGCTCAGCGCCCAGCTGTGTTCATTGGACCGCAACGCCCCAACGCCTTGACCCCACCCGCCTCTCCGGCGGTAAACTGAGGGGTAATCCATGCCGGCCGCCCCCGCGGCCTCCACCCGCACAGATCGAACGGGAGCGAACATGCCGAGCCTTACCTATGCCTCACCGGCAACGGCCCAGGAAGCCGTTGCTCTTCTTGCCGGCGCGTCCGGCACGGCCAAATTGCTATCAGGCGGAACCGATCTGCTGGTTCAGCTGCGGTCCGGGCGGGTGAAGCCGGACCTGATCGTCGATACCAAGCATATCGACGGCATCCTGGGCATCCGCCAGGAGAACGGCGGCTGGATCATCGGCGCCGCCACCCCCGGTGCGGTGATCGAAGCGCATGAGGGCCTGAAGAAAGACTGGCCTGGCGTGGTCGAGGCCATGGACCTGATCGGGTCCACCCAGATCCAGGGCCGCGCGACGCTGGTTGGGAACCTGTGCAACGCCTCCCCCGCCGCCGATAGCGTGCCCGCCATGATCGCCGCTGGCGCCATCGCCGTGGTAGTCGGCGGCAAGGGCACGCGGGAGGTCCCGGTCGAACAGATCCCCGTCTCCCCCGGCCGCACGTCGCTGGCGAAGGATGAGTTCGTCCTCGCGATAAAGCTGCCGAAACCGGCGCCGCGCACCGGCGACGCCTATCTGCGCATGATCCCGCGCACGGAAATGGACATCGCCGTGGTCGGCTGCGGCATCTGCGTGACCCTGGATGAAAAGGGCGTCTGCACGGCAGCCAAGGTCTCGCTCGGCGCCGTGGCGCCCACGCCGCTCATCGTGAAAGACGCCGCGGCAGCGCTGATCGGCCACACGCTGGACGATGCAACGCTCGCAAAGCTCGACGCTGCGGCCCGCGTTATCTGCAACCCCATCAACGACAAGCGTGGCACGATCGACTACCGCACCAAGGTGGCCGGCGTGCTCGCCCGCCGCACCGCCGCCATCGCGTTCGACCGTGCGAAAGGCATCACGCATCCAGCAAAGGTCCATCACTGATATGAGCAAGCATCACGTCACCACCACGATCAACGGCGAACCGGTCGAGTTCCTGTGCGAAACGCAGGAAACGATGCTGGACGTCCTGCGCAACACGCTGAACCTGACGGGCAGCAAGGAAGGCTGCGCATCAGGCGATTGCGGTGCCTGCAGCGTCATCTGCGACGGCAAGCTGATCTGCTCTTGCCTGATGCTTGGCGTGGAGGCCGAGGGCTGCAGCATCACCACGGTCGAAGGCATCGCCAATGGCGACGAACTGCACCCGGTGCAGCGCAAGTTCCTCGAGCATGCCGCACTGCAATGCGGGTTCTGCACGCCGGGGCTGATCGTCGCGACCAAGGCGCTGTTGGATGAGATCCCGAACCCGACAGAGGAGGAAGCCCGCTACTACCTGGCCGGCAACCTCTGCCGTTGCACCGGCTACGACAAGGTCATCCGCGCGGTGATGGACGCCGCCGCCGAAATCCGAGGAGAGAAGAGGGCCGCATGAATTACATTGCATCCAAGCCGGCCCTGAAGGTCGTCGGCACAAGGCCCATCCGCCCTGACGGCGTGGACAAGGTCACAGGCCGCGCGCAGTTCGGTGCCGATATGGCACTGCCCGGCATGCTGTGGGCCAAGGTGGTGCGCAGCCCCCACGCGCATGCGAAGATCGTAAAGATCGACGCCTCTCGCGCGTTGAAGCTGCCCGGCGTGAAGGCAGTCATCACCGCCGAGGACCTGCCCGATATCGCCAGCGAGGAAGCCTTCGTCGGCGAAGGTCCGATGAACTTCCGCGACCTGTCGCGCAACTGCATCGCCCGCGACAAGGTGCTGTACGAAGGCCATGCCGTCGCTGCGGTGGCCGCCATTAGCCAGTCCATCGCCGAAGAAGCGGTGAACCTGGTGGACGTCACTTACGAAGTCCTGCCCTTCGTCATCGACGTGGAAGACGCGATGAAGGACGACGCGCCGCTGCTCCACGACGACCTGTTCACCGCCAACATGGAGCCGAAGCCGACCAAGCCATCCAACATCGCCAAGCGCGTCTATTTCGCCAAAGGCGACGCAGAAGGCGCGTTCAAAGGCGCCGACGTGATCGTGGAAGGCCGCTACACGACCGTTCCGGTCCATCAGGCCTATATCGAACCGCATGCCTGCGTGGTGCAGGTGGCGGCGGACGGCCAGGCCGTGGTGTACAGTTCATCCCAAGGGCAGTTCATGGTGCGCGCCTATTGCGCCAAGCTGCTGGGTTGGGATCTGGCAAACATCCGCGCCGTGCCGCTGGAAATCGGCGGCGGGTTTGGCGGCAAGACACTGGTCTATCTGGAACCGCTGGCCCTGGCGTTGGCAAAGAAGACCGGGCGGCCGGTGAAAATGCAGATGACGCGGGAGGAAGTGTTTCGCGCCTCCGGCCCGACCTCGGGCACGGTCATCGACGTGAAGATTGGCGCGAAGCGCGACGGCACGATCGTGGCCGCGAAGGAGGTGCTGAAATATCAGGCGGGCGCCTTCCCCGGCTCGCCCATTCAGCCCGGCTGCATGTGCGGCTTCGCGATGTACGACATCCCGAATGTCGAGGTACTGGGCTTTGACGTGGTGTCCAACAGGCCGAAGGTTGCGGCCTACCGCGCCCCCGGCGCACCGATGTCGTCCTTCGCTGTTGAGAGCGCGATGGACGATCTCGCGCGGAAGCTTGGCGTGGACCCCATCATCCTGCGCGAGAAGAACGGCGCGCGCGATGGCAGCAAGACCCACTACGGGCCGACGCATCGCGACATCGGCTTCATTGAGACGCTGGAGGCCGCGAAGAATAGCGAGCACTACCGCACACCGCTTGCTCGCACGCCGGGCAAAGCGATTGGTCGCGGCGTGGCCTGCGGCTTCTGGTTCAACATCGGTGGCGAGTCCTCCGGCGCCTGCCACATCAATGAGGACGGGACGGCCACGATCGTCTCCGGCAATCCGGATATCGGCGGCTCGCGCGCTTCGATGGCCATTATGGCAGCCGAGGTGCTGGGCATTCCGGTGGAGAAGGTGCGTCCAATCGTGGGGGATACGGCCTCGATCGGGTTCAGCCACGTCACGGGCGGCAGTCGGGTGACATTTGCCACGGGTATGGCGGTCACGCAGTCCGCCGAGCGTGTGGTGGATCAGCTCAAGGCCCGTGCCGCGGCGATCTGGGAGATCCCCGAGGAGGCAGTGGACTGGCGGGACGGCATGGCCTACCCGGCCGGCTCCAACGCCGGCGGGTTCGAGCCGCTGTCACTGGCCGAGATCGCGCTGCGCGCGGCGAAGACCGGCGGCCCGATCAGCGCCGAGGTCTCCATCAACGCGCAGGGTGCCGGCCCCGGCTTCGGCTGCCATGTCTGCGACGTAGAGGTCGATACCGAGACCGGGCAGGTGAAGATCCTGCGCTACACGGCGGTCCAGGATGTCGGCAAGGCGATCCACCCGAGCTACGTCGAAGGCCAGATCCAGGGCGGGGCCGCGCAGGGCATCGGCTGGGCGCTGAATGAGGAGTACATCTACAACGCCAAGGGTCAGATGGAGAATCCGGGCTTCCTGGATTATCGCTGCCCCGTCGCGTCCGACCTGCCGCTGATCGAGGCGGTCATCGTGGAAGTGCCCAACCCCCGCCATCCGTTCGGCGCCAAGGGGGTGGGTGAGGTGCCCATCGTCCCGCCCATGGCCGCAGTCGGCAACGCGATCCGTGACGCGATCGGCATCCGCATGCCGGACCTGCCTATGTCGCCGCCGAAGATCCGGGCGGCACTGGACGAGGCGGCGGAGAAGAAAGCCGCCTGAGTCGCGTTGCCGCGTGTTGTTTTTTCAGGCTCGGCCGCCGGTTCCTATACCGGCGGCCGAACTGAACTTCAGGTCAACGCCACCACCTTCCGGCAGCTTGTGCGTGAACTGGATGACCGCTTTCCCGGCCTCGGCAAGCAGGTCGAGGACGGCATGGCCGTCGCGATCGACGGGGTGATCTACCAGGACGCTTACGGTGTGACACTGCCGGAAGGGGCGGAGATCTTCCTGATCCCGAAGATCGCGGGTGGTTGATCTGGAGATCTAACCTGGCTATATCTGGCCAGATCCAGGAACCCTGATCCCATGCAGGTCAACATATTGGACGCCAAGAACCGCCTGTCGGAGCTGCTCCGCGCTGCCCGATCAGGTGAAGACGTGGTGATCGCCAACCGGGGCGAACCCGTTGCGCGTCTCTTGGCTGTTAGCGACGCACAAGCTCCCTGGCCTGAACGGGGCAATCCGACCACGCTCCTGGACTGGCTGAAAACCCATCCGCTTCCACCCTATGCCCAGCGCTCCGGCGCGGAGATTGATGCGGACATCGAACAGGACCGCGCGTCCTGGGACTGATCTATCTCGATACATGTCTCGTCATCTATTTGGTTGAGCGTCATCCGGTCTGGGCGGAGCGCGTGGCAGCCGCGATCGCCGATGCCGGCACATCCCGGTTCGCGATTTCGCCGCTGGTCGAACTCGAGTGTATGGTCGGGCCGCTCCGGCGGGGCGATCCCATCCTGCAGGAGGCGTACGAGTCTTTGTTCCGGCTGTTCGAGCCCCTCGACATGCCGCCAACGGTGTATCGGCAGGCAGCTGCGGCACGAGCACAGTTCGGTTTGCGAACGCCGGATGCGCTGCATCTGTCTTGTGCCCGCCATCATCGCTGTGACGCGCTGTGGACGAACGATGACCGGATCGCGCGCGCGTCGCACGGGATGGCCCTCAACGTGCTTGGAGCAGGCTAGTCTAGAGCGAGATCGCGCGAGGCGAATACGTCGGAGCGCGTGAATCTCGCTCTCGAATAAATAGAGCGAGATCGCGCGAGGCGGCACGTCGGAGCGCGTGAATCTCGCTCTCGAAATGTCCTAACCAGCCGACGGCCGAGAAAACGCTCCGCTGCGTCCGGCCTCGAGAAACGCCTGACCATCGAGGCGGCCGAAGATTTCGATCAACGGCGCCACCAGCCCCGTCCAACCCGTCTGATGACTGGCGCCGATCCCCGCACCGTTGTCCCCGTGGAAATACTCATAGAACAGCAGATTGTCTCTCCAGTGGGGATCGTCCTGGAATTTTGCTGCCCCACCGAACACCGGACGCCGTCCCGATTCATCGCGCAAAAAGATTCGGGTCAGCCGATTGGTAATGTCCCGCGCGACCTCAAACAGATTCATGAATTGACCCGAACCGGTCGGACACTCGATCTTAAAATTGTCGCCGTAATACAGGTAATATTGCATCAGAGCGCGAATCAGCAGCGCGTTGACAGGCATCCGTATCGGCCTCCGCCAGTTGGAATTGCCGCCGAACATCCCCGTGTCGGATTCCGCTGGCAGGTAGCCCACCCTGAACTCCTGCCGCTCGGTCCAAAACGTGTAGGGGTGATCCGCGTGATAGCGCGACAGCGCGCGAATCCCGTACGGACTCAGGAACTCCTTCTCGTCCAGCATGCGGGAGAGGATACGGCGCAGCCGGCTTTCATTGACCAGAGCAAGAATCCCGCGCCCCGCAAAGCCGAAATGCCCGGGCCCGGTCGCGTGAATGGATGTCGCAAGCTCCGGCATGCGCCTCAGGCGCTCGTACACATGAGCGGTGAGTGACGGAAGCCGTTCCCGCTGCCATTGCTCAACAACCGTCGCCGCGCAAATCGGCAACAGACCGACCATCGATCGAACCTTGAGGCGCGTCGAAGTGCCGTCAGGCAGGCGGAGAGAATCGTAATAGAACCCGTCCTCCTCGTCCCACATGCCCTCCGGACCGACACAATTCAGGGCACGGGCAATCAGGAGGAAGTGGGCGAGGAAATTGGTGGCCAGATCTTCATAGGCCGGCTCACGCGCGGCCAGCTCAACGGCAATTTCCGCCATGTTTTGCGCGAACAGCGCCACCCACGCCGTCCCATCCGCTTGCTCCAGATACCCCCCGGTGGGCAATGGCGCGCTCCGGTCAAAAACCCCGATATTGTCGAGACCGAGAAAGCCTCCCTCAAACAGGTTGTTGCCGGACCGATCCTTGCGGTTCACCCACCACCCAAAGTTGGAGATAAGTTTGCCGAACACCCGCGTCAGGAATTCCGTGTCGCTCCTGCCATGCAAGGCCTGCTCCGTGCGGTAGAGAAAAATGGCGGCCCACGCATGCACCGGCGGATTGACGTCGCTGAAGTTCCACTCATAGGCGGAAATCTGTCCGGTCGGGTGCAGATACCGTCCCGTCAGCAGCAGATCGATCTGCCGCTTGGCGAAATCCACATCCACGGTCGATAAAGCAAGCGTATGGAACGCCAGGTCCCAGGCAGCGAACCACGGGTATTCCCATTTGTCCGGCATGGAGATCACATCGCCGCAGATCATATGGACCCACTCGCGATTCCGGGCCGTGTGGACGCCATGTTCCTGCAGCCATTTCTGCAGGTCGAACAGAAAGAATTGTTTGCTCCAGAGCATCCCCGCCAACGCCTGGCGCATGACGTTCGCCGCATCCTCGCCAACCCCGGAGGGCGTGATGGCGCGGTAGAACGCATCGGCTTCGCGACGGCGGTCCTCCACGATTTTGGCGAATGCGGGACCGAACGGATTTTCTCCACCCGCCGCCGTGGTGCTGAGTCGCAACCGGAGCACCGTCGTGGAACGCGGTCCTATCCGCAGCTCGTAGTGGGCAGCGGCTTTGGTTCCGGTCGCCGCGGGGTTGACGGCATCCCGCTTGCCTGAAACCAGGTAATCATTGATGCCGTCTTTGACATAGCGTGTTGAATTGGAGGTGCCGAACAGGCGTTGATTGTTCGTCTCATTTTCGGTGAAAAGCAGGCGTGCATCACCGTCGCAGTGGAGACGATAATCCCCCAGCTTGGCGTTGGCTGCCGCGATCGTGACGACGGCACTGCCCTGTGTCGCATCAGTCAGCAGCGGCTTCGCCTCGTCCGGCCACCAGGTCCAGACATTCCGGAACCAGAGTGTCGGCAGGACGTGGATCGCACTCTCATCCGGCCCGCGATTCGCTATGCTGATCTGAATCAGGATGTCCGTGGGCGATGCTTTGGCATACTCCACAAGGACGTCGAAATATCGATCCTCATTGAATATGCCCGTGTCCAACAGCTCGTATTCCGGACCTGACCGGCCGCGCTCACGGTTCTTTTCAATCAAATCGGAATAGGGATACGCCGCCTGCGAATATTTGTAGAGATACTTCATGTAGAAATGCGTCGGCGTACTATCGAGATAGAAGTAGTATTCCTTCACATCCTCCCCGTGATTCCCCTCGCTGTTCGTCAACCCGAACAGACGTTCCTTCAGGATCGGGTCCTTGCCGTTCCACAGACTCAGCGCGAAGCACAGGCGTTGCTGGTCGTCGCTGATGCCCGCAATACCGTCCTCACCCCAGTGATAGGCACGCGAACGAGCGTGGTCGTGGGTGAAATAATTCCAGGCGTCACCATTCTCGCTGTAGTCCTCGCGGACGGTTCCCCACTGGCGTTCACTCAGATACGGGCCCCACTGTCGCCACGGGACACCATCGTCGCGTGCCTCCTGCAGGCGGGACGCCTCGGCGGTGCCGGCGGGTTCTGATCCGGGTTGTGGCGGCATGATATGCTCCTGGCAGAGCGTGTTTTCAGTTGTTCGGGTCTAGACGCGTCACGGGTTCTGTTGCAACGAATGATCGTAAACGACCCGCGCGGTTGAGGAAACCCAATTCAGGTGCGGTCTGCCGTCAGTTCGAGGAGCAGCGACTATGCCGGCGGGTGCTGATGCACGCTGGCTCCAGAGGCACTGTATAATCCCACAAGAGAGCGGTCTTCCTGTAAAGCCGGTCTCATACGGCTGCTTCCGAGTTCGCATAATTTTTCTGCATCCCGGGGTCCTGGTGGCGCGGTGAAGCAAACAACTCGGCGTCGAGTGGGGCAATTAACTGGCATCAGCGCTCCGAAACCACCCGCGCGTTTTTAGCATAAGTGTCAAACCATGCCGGCGCAGTCTTGCCGCTCTTTGATAGATCGCTCTAGCGATCGGGCGCGCTCTGGCACGGAAATAAATTACATCTGGAACAGATACGTCAACTAAGCGCCTAAGATCTGTAGTCGTTGAGCAGTCTTCCTTCGAGGGGAAGATTTCCAGCACAGGAATAATCTTATCCTCCATAGGAACGATAGCCGCTATGTCGACGAATACTCGTACAATTCAGATAATACCATAATTCTATTGTGTCGGATGACTCGGTAACGAACCCCTTGTGCTCATGCTCTACAGTGTTCTCCATAGCCCCCCGACAATGGCCCGAAAGTAGGAGGATGTCTGGGCAACATCCCGCATGGACAGGATTTTTCCAGAGAATCCACCAGCAAATACGCTGATGTGGGCCGTTCCTGGAATGGGCTGAACCGATTTGAGATCGGGAGAGAGTGTCCGACAAGAATGCTTTTTTTCAAGGACTTAGGAAAAAGATAGAGAATTACCCACGATCCTACCCACGGCGATATTCTCGGTGCGGCGATTCGGACGCTCCCCGGGGCCAGCCCATAATTCAGTCCTTGCGACCCCGGTCCGACCTCTTGGCAGGTTCAAATCGTAGACACGCAATCAGCGTTCCTTGCGGGTCGGGCGGAGTAGAGCTCCTACGTTGAGACGCTCGGGGATTACCACCTGACGAACCGCTGGAAGGGTGAATTCAGATGGTGTCCCAACACGTGGTGTAGGAGCAGAACTCCTTGGCGGGTTGGACCGCCGTGTCAGGCTGCGATGAGAGGCAGACTGACGCTGAGATCATGGCCCAGGGGAGCGATGGTTTCCAGGGTCATATAGCGGGCACGCTGAACGGCCCATTCATCATTCTGTTCGAGTAGCAGTGCACCAACCAGCCGGGTAACAGCGGCTTCGTTCGGGAAGATACCCACCACCTCGCTGCGCCGCTTGATCTCCCCATTGAGGCGTTCGAGCGGATTGGTGCTGTGTATCTTGGTGCGGTGCTGTGCCGGAAAGCCCATGTAGGCCAGGACATCAGCTTCGGCATGGTCCATCAGGGCGGCGAGCTTGCTGATGCGTGGCCTGGCTTGATCGGCGACCTGTCGCCACTGCTTGCGAGCGCCTCAGCATCATCCTGGGCAAACGCCGTGCCGATCCACGCCGAGACGATCCGTCGCTGCGTCTTTCCGGCATGCGCCAAGGCATTGCGCATGAAGTGCACGCGACAGCGCTGCCAGGTCGCGCCAAGCACTTTGGCAATCGCTGCTTTCAGGCCTTCATGCGCGTCGGAGATGACCAGCTTGACGCCGCGTAGGCCGCGGCGCGTGAGCGAGCGCAGGAACTCGGTCCAGAACGGCTCGGCTTCGCTGTTGCCGATGGTCATGCCCAGCACCTCGCGACGGCCGTCCGTGTTGACCGCCATGGCGACAATCACGGCCACCGAGACGATATGATGATCACGCCGGGCTTTGACATAGGTGGCATCCAGCCACAGATACGGCCACTCGCCTTCGATCGGACGGTGCAGGAACGTCTGCACCCGCTCGTCGATCTCGGCACAGAGCCGCGACACTTGGCTTTTGCTGATGCCCTCCAGCCCCATCGCCTTGACCAGCTCGTCCACCGAGCGGGTTGAGATGCCCTGGACGTAGGACTCTTGGATCACCGCGGTTAGCGCCTTCTCCGCCATCCGGCGCGGCTCCAGAAAGCCGGGAAAGTAGCTGCCGCGGCGTAGCTTCGGTATGCGCAGCTCCACGGTCCCAGCACGTGTCTGCCAGTCGCGATCCCGGTAGCCGTTGCGCAGGTTGGTCCGATTCTCGCTGCGCTCGCCGTGGCCAGCACCGCACAGAGTCTCGGTCTCCAGTTCCATCAGACGCTGCGCGGCGAAGCCGATCATCTCGCGCAGCAGTGTCGCGTCCGAACCCTTCTCCATCAGCTCGCGAAGGGTGATCATGTCGTCGGTCATCGGGGTGGCCTCCAAGGTCAGAGTTGCGTGTTGCAACCCAACCCTACCCAGGAGCACCACGGTGACCACCGCTGTGGATAAGTGGCCTGCCTACTCCAGACTCTTGGCGGTACTCTTGGCGGTCGCTCCGGCAGGCCACTTACCCACAGCTCCTACACCACGAACTGGGACACGACCTGAATTCAGCGGGGGACGTGATTCTTTTTCTCCCCTCTGGCTCGTTGGAGCGTTGCAGCCTGCGGATCGAAGGAAGGAATAGGGAGTTGTTGTGATTCCAGGGCGTGGCGATGCCGCCCTTTCCATCATCGTCCTTCGAAGTAGTCGGCCGAGTTCTCCTTCAGGCTCCGGATGCGCCTGTCGCAGATCCAGCGCGCGTAAATTGTGCCGGCCAGTGTCTTCAGCGGTATCTCCGCCGATAGCTTGTCGCAAGGACGCATTCGCAAGCATCGTTCCGCCGCAACGGACTTGCTGTCTGGGATATGACTTTTCGCGGGCCGCCGGTCCATACTCGCAAAGAGCAACGCCATATCAGCGGGATACACTCTTCTGCCTGTGTGGAACACAACGGCCCAATGCAGGCTGCACGCGCTGAGCGTCCGCCCAGATTTGCGGACGACGATGCCAAACCCAGTGCGTTCCGGACCACTACATTTCGACATCAAATGCGCTGGTCAATTTCGTCTGCACTCGCACGTTCTGCAGTCTTATGTAGTTGGGCAATCCATGCTTGTACGGTGGATAGGCTTCTCCGATGATGAGCGGCGCCAAATAGCGACGGGCTGCATCAGTAACACCGAACCCTTCAACCCTGAAGAACTCCGGCGGCAACAGCTTCTCCTTGTTGGCCACTGCAGAAAGTGGCGTCTCAATGATGTCCCAGTGATAGGGCGCGTCGCTAAGCCGACGTATTGCGGGCATCACGGCGCTCCTCCCGGCAATTGCAAATTCAACCGCCGCGCGGCCGACAGCGTAGGCCTGGTCGACATCTGTCTGGGATGCAATGTGACGTGCCGATCGTTGAAGGTAGTCGGGAATCGCCCAATGGCATTTCGCTTGCAGTTTCGTGCTTATAAGGTTAGCAATTAGGGGCGCGACGCCTCCCAATTGCGCATCACCGAAAGCGTCCTCGGAGTTGGCCGACAGAAATTGGCCGCTTGGTCGCTTGACCCCTTCCGACACGGCGATCACGCAGTGGCCGTACCGTTCCAACGCTTGCTCGACCGCGGCCAGAAACCGCGCCTCATCGAAAACTACCTCTGGGAGCAAGAGTATGTGGGGGGCATCGCCTTCCCTTTCGGCGGCGAGTGCGCAAGCCGCAGTTACCCAACCTGCGTGCCGGCCCATGACTTCCAGGATGAACACCTTAGTCGAAGTACGCGACATCGTGGCCACATCGAACGCTGCCTCACGAATCGAAGTGGCAACGTACTTCGCCATCGAACCAAATCCCGGCGAACAATCAGTGATCGCGAGGTCATTATCCACCGTCTTGGGAATGCCCACGCACACAATCGGATCGGCCAGTTCAGCGCCGATCTGGCTGACTTTGTAAGCAGTATCTTGCGAGTCGCCCCCTGAAGTGGCCCCCGAATTTGGGACCACCTGCTAAGCTATAACCCGCGTCGGTTGGCGAAGCCGCGATGCGCGCCGCGCGGGCCCCGTGTAGGGCGGGTGCATAGTTGGTTAGGACGTCGGAACGAAATCTGTAGATGTGCTGCACGTGTGAGCGCGATAGGTAAAGCTGGCGCGACCGGGGTGGGTGGCTGGACAGATACCCACCAAGGGGGTGCATCCTCCCAAACACAGGATAATAAAATCCATTCCTACCCATAGTGTTAGCGCAAGCGCTCGTGCAGTGCGGCAGTAAGATTAAAGGGGTTCGCAGCACGTGGCCTACACGGCAATTTCGCCTGATCCGTTCACGCGTGCGGATTTAGTGCGCAGACAGATACCAGCACGTGCCGATGATTGCGCGCAGTGCGGCAATCTCAATCGCAACGGCGCGATGTTTCAGTGAGGCACAAGCCCGGATCGCATTGTCGAACGCGTCAACTGGCACGCTGGCGTGTTCTGCTGCCTCAGTTGCCACAACGCACACCACGGAGGGTGACCGTGACATTCGAACACAAGTCCAGCGATTTCCGTGCCGGTGATCGCGTCGAGGTGCGTCTCGCTACCACGCTATGGGTGCGCCGCGACAGATACGCGACCGTGACGCGTATAGGATCAACACGCGTGACCGTGTGGCTGGACAAGTCCAATCGTGACGTGACACTGCATGCGTCGGCAATCCTGCAAATCATCGAATGACACCAATGCAAACGAACACGGGCACTAGCCCAGTGACACGCGGGGTGCTCTCCGGCATCGCGTCGCTGGAAATATTGCGATGGGCGGAACGCCAGCCAAACCAGCACGCTGCCGGTATCGCGTTGCTGCGTCTGGACGACATGCTGGGCGGGGTCGATCAGGGTAAAGCGCTTGAACAGGCGTTGCGCGATAACTTCAACGATCGATTGCTCGCGCGGCTGGAACGGGCACTTAAATGTGCTGGTGACAAGAGATGACTGACGGTCCTCAGGTGTTCAGCCGCCCTGCCAGCAAGCGCCACCTCAAGCAAGTTCGCGCTCGCGCCGTCTATTCCGCCGTCCAAGCGAATTACGCTGCCGCCAAGGCTAGGCGTGCTAACGCTGCTTACGATGTGGCGATTGCTGCGACTGCGGTCGTGTCCCAGTTCGTGGTGTAGGAGCTGTGGGTAAGTGGCCTGCCGGAGCGACCGCCAAGAGTACCGCCAAGAGTCTGGAGTAGGCAGGCCACTTATCCACAGCGGTGGTCACCGTGGTGCTCCTGGGTAGGGTTGGGTTGCAACACGCAACTCTGACCTTGGAGGCCACCCCGATGACCGACGACATGATCACCCTTCGCGAGCTGATGGAGAAGGGTTCGGACGCGACACTGCTGCGCGAGATGATCGGCTTCGCCGCGCAGCGTCTGATGGAACTGGAGACCGAGACTCTGTGCGGTGCTGGCCACGGCGAGCGCAGCGAGAATCGGACCAACCTGCGCAACGGCTACCGGGATCGCGACTGGCAGACACGTGCTGGGACCGTGGAGCTGCGCATACCGAAGCTACGCCGCGGCAGCTACTTTCCCGGCTTTCTGGAGCCGCGCCGGATGGCGGAGAAGGCGCTAACCGCGGTGATCCAAAAGTCCTACGTCCAGGGCATCTCAACCCGCTCGGTGGACGAGCTGGTCAAGGCGATGGGGCTGGAGGGCATCAGCAAAAGCCAAGTGTCGCGGCTCTGTGCCGAGATCGACGAGCGGGTGCAGACGTTCCTGCACCGTCCGATCGAAGGCGAGTGGCCGTATCTGTGGCTGGATGCCACCTATGTCAAAGCCCGGCGTGATCATCATATCGTCTCGGTGGCCGTGATTGTCGCCATGGCGGTCAACACGGACGGCCGTCGCGAGGTGCTGGGCATGACCATCGGCAACAGCGAAGCCGAGCCGTTCTGGACCGAGTTCCTGCGCTCGCTCACGCGCCGCGGCCTACGCGGCGTCAAGCTGGTCATCTCCGACGCGCATGAAGGCCTGAAAGCAGCGATTGCCAAAGTGCTTGGCGCGACCTGGCAGCGCTGTCGCGTGCACTTCATGCGCAATGCCTTGGCGCATGCCGGAAAGACGCAGCGACGGATCGTCTCGGCGTGGATCGGCACGGCGTTTGCCCAGGATGATGCTGAGGCCGCTCGCAAGCAGTGGCGACAGGTCGCCGATCAAGCCAGGCCACGCATCAGCAAGCTCGCCGCCCTGATGGACCATGCCGAAGCTGATGTCCTGGCCTACATGGGCTTTCCGGCACAGCACCGCACCAAGATACACAGCACCAATCCGCTCGAACGCCTCAATGGGGAGATCAAGCGGCGCAGCGAGGTGGTGGGTATCTTCCCGAACGAAGCCGCTGTTACCCGGCTGGTTGGTGCACTGCTACTCGAACAGAATGATGAATGGGCCGTTCAGCGTGCCCGCTATATGACCCTGGAAACCATCGCTCCCCTGGGCCATGATCTCAGCGTCAGTCTGCCTCTCATCGCAGCCTGACACGGCGGTCCAACCCGCCAAGGAGTTCTGCTCCTACACCACGTGTTGGGACACCATCGCGACTGCTTCTATCAAATCTCGCTTGGACGAGGTGGCGACTGAGTTGCTGCACATCGCACCACGTCAGGGGAACGCGTAACCGAAGTTCCTCGCGTCAGGCCCCGCGCGGCGGCCTACCAGTGCCGCGCCCACCTTGTGGCGCCTAGCGTGTCTGGTCGCGCGCCAGCTGCTCGGCCTTCCGGATGTAATGCACCGCCAGTTTGGCGTGTGCGCCTGCCAGCATCGCGTGCCCCTCTCCCGTGCCCGGGTCGGGCGTACGCGCGCCTGCGCCCAGTAGATCGACGGGTCCAGGATGAAATGGGACGTGTGGTTGTCGTGCCATGACCCGTTGGTAGATCGGACAGGAGGAGCGGCCCAGTGACCCTGCCCCCTGAAATGTCCCCGCTCTGAGCTAGAGTCCGTTCCCGCCAGGAGACGGAAGATGAGGAAGAGCCGGTTCACTGAGGAGCAGATCATCGATGTGCTGAAAGACCATCAGGCAGGACTGCCGGTAACGGAGCTGTGCCGCAAGCACGGGATCAGCGACGCGACGTTCTACAATTGGCGATCGCGCTACGGCGGGATGGAGATCTCGGACGCCAAGAGACTGAAGGCTCTGGAAGAGGAGAACCGCAAGCTGAAGAAGCTGCTGGCGGAATTGGTGCTGGATGTGGCGACGCTGAAGGAAGCCTTGGGAAAAAACTTCTGACGCCCGGCTTGCGGCGGAAAGCTGTGATCTGGGCGATCAAAGAGAAGAGCTATTCGCAGCGGCGTGCCTGTTCGCTGCTGAGCATTGCACCGAAGGTGTTCCGTTACCTATCGCGCCGTGGCGGCGACGCTGCGGTTCGCACGCGGCTCCGCGCGTTGGCGGCCGAGCGGCGCCGGTTCGGATATCGGCGTTTGCATATTCTGCTGCGGCGAGAAGGGATCATGCTAAATCACAAGAAGCTGTTCCGGCTCTACCGCGAGGAACGACTGGTTGTGCGGCGGCGTGGCGGTCGCAAGCGGGCTTTGGGAACGCGCGCGCCAATGACGTTGCCACAGGGTCCGAACCAGCGCTGGAGCCTGGACTTCGTCTCCGACGTACTGGCTGTTGATTTTCGCTGAGAACTGACCCGGGTTTTCCACCGAGAACTGACCCGGGTGAATTTATGGTTTGCGGGTCATACCGGGGTCAAGTTCTTGGCCTTTTCCTTTCGGCCCTTGTTGGCGGCCGAGCTGGCTTTGAAGCGGAAGCTGTCATTGCCGGTTTCCACGATGTGGCAGTGGTGGGTGAGGCGGTCGAGCATGGCGGTCGTCATCTTAGCGTCGCCGAACACGTCAGCCCATTCGCTGAAGCTCAGGTTCGTGGTGATGACCACAGAGGCCCGTTCGTAAAGCTTGCTCAGCAGGTGGAAAAGCAGCGCGCCGCCGGAGGGGCTGAACGGCAGATAGCCCAATTCATCGAGCATTACGAGGTCGCACCGCATCAGCCGATCCGCGATCTGACCCGATCGGCCCTGAGTTTTCTCCTGCTCCAGCGCATTGACCAGGTCGACGGTCCCGAAGAACCGAACCTTTTTGCGATGGTGTTCAACCGCCTGCACGCCAAGCGCCGTGGCGATGTGGGTCTTGCCGGTGCCCGGACCGCCGACGAGGACCACGTTGTCGGCGTTTTCGATGAACTCACACCGGTAAAGCTGGCGCACCAGGGCTTCATTGGTTTCGCTGGACGCAAAATCAAAACCGCTCAGATCCTTGTAGACGGGGAAGCGCGCCGCCTTCAGCTGGTAGGCAACCGATCGAACCTCGCGCTCGGCGGTTTCCGCCTTGAGCAGCTGTGAGAGAATGGGGACGGCCGAATTGAACGCTGGCGCGCCCTGCTCCATCAGCTCGCCCGCGGCTTGCGCCATGCCAAACATCTTCAGGCCGCGCAGCATCACGACAATCGCCGCCCCGGCCGGATCATGACGCATGGCGGGCCTCCTGTAGCTTCTCGCGCAGGGCATCGTAGCGTTCGACGTCGGCACGTGGCTCCCGGTCCAGGGCCAAGGCCTGCGGAGCCGCGATCATTGCTGTGGCCGTGGATTTGCCGTCGATCAGCCGGTGCAACATGTTCAGCACGTGCGTCTTTGTCGGCGCTCCATCACTCAGCGCCAGTTCGACGGCACACAACACCGCATCTTCACCATGGTGCAGGACGAGGGCAAGAATCTCCACCATCTCCCGGTCGCCTCCGGGCTGCTTGAGAAGGTGCTGTTGCAGCCGCTTGAACGCTTCCGGCAATTCGGCGAACGGCGCGCCATTACGCAGAGCTCCCGGCTTGCGCTGGATCACCGCGAGATAGTGGTGCCAATCATAGATGGTGCGGCCGGGCAGATGATGCGACCGCTCGATGAGCCGCGCGTGTTCGCAGATGACTTGCCCTTCGGCAACGACAACGACGCGGCCTGGATAAACCCTTAAGCTGACGCGATGATTGGCGAAGGACGCGGGCACGCTGTAGCGGTTGCGATCAAAGTGAACGAGGCAGGTGGGCGAAACGCGTTTGCCGTATTCAACAAAACCATCGAACGGTCTGCCAACGGCCATCAGGCATCCGACTTCACTTTGCCACGCATCGAATATCGAGCCTTGCTGGCTGCCGTGTGGAATCTCGCGCCATAGCGCTTGGCAGCGTTGTTCCAGCCAGTCGTTCAAGTCAGCCAGCGTCACAAAACGCGGCATGGTCTGCCACAGCCGATGACGCGCGTCCTGGACATTCTTCTCGATCTGACCCTTCTCCCAGCCTGAGGCCGGATTGCAAAAGTCAGCATCGAAAAGGTAGTGGCTGGCCATCGCGGCAAAGCGTGCATTGACCTGGCGCTTCTTGCCGACGCCAACTTGGTCAACAGCCGTTCTCATATTGTCGTAGATGCCGCGGCGCGGCACGCCGCCAAGCACCCGGAACGCATGATGATGCGCGTCGAACAGCATCTCGTGCGTCTGCAGCGGATAGGCCCGGACAATGAAGGTGCGGCTGTAGCAAAGCTTGAAGTGCGCAGCTTGCAGCTTGGTCCGTTCGCCGCCGATAACGGCCCACTCCTCGCTCCAGTCGAACTGGAAAGCTTCGCCCGGCTGGAAAATCAGCGGAACAAAGGCCCCGCGGCCGGTCGTCTGCTGCTCCCGCTGCCGATGCTCCTTCCAGGTGCGGGCGAACGCCGCAACACGGCCGTATGAACCTTCAAACCCGAGGGCGGCCAGATCCGCATGCAACCGCTTGATCGTCCGCCTCTGCTTGCGCGGCCTGCCGCTCTCTAGCTTTAGCCAGGCCGACAGTTTCTCGGCGAACGCGTCCAGCTTGCTGGGCCGCTCCGGCACCTTGAAGGCCGGTTCCACCACGTCGCCCCGCAAGTATTTGCGGATGGTGTTCCGCGATAGCCCAGTCCTGCGGGCGATCTCCCGTATCGAAAGCTGGTCTCGAAGCGCCCAGCGACGGATCACGCTCAGTAACTCCATGCTTATCACTCCCGTGGACCCCGCTGAAAACAGCCGGGGCGAGGTCAAAACATGGGTCAATTCTCAGTGGAAATTTGCCACCTGGTGGGTCAGTTCTCGATGAAACTCAACAGGACCTGGCCGACGGCCGCCGCTTTCGGGTGCTTGTGGTGGTGGACGACTTCACCCGCGAATGCCTGGCGCTGGTGGTGGATACATCGCTGTCCGGTCGCAGGGTGGTGCGCGAACTCAATCACATCGTAGAACGGCGCGGCGCCCCCTTGCTGGTGGTCAGCGACAACGGGACCGAGCTGACGTCGCATGTGGTGCTGAGTTGGCAGCAGGATCGCGGTGTCGGCTGGCACTACATCGCCCCCGGCAAGCCAGTGCAGAACGCATTCGTCGAGAGCCTGAACGGTCGCTTGCGCGACGAATGCCTCAATGAGCACGTCTTCCAGGGCTTGCCCGCAGCCCGGAGGATCATCGAAGCTTGGCGGGCCGACTATAATGCCCATCGGCCCCACACCAGCCTGCGTGGACTTATACCAACCCGCTTAAACATTGACCGATGCCCATTGCCTTGCTCCGAGCGATCGGATGCGCTGGGGATGATCGGTCAGAAAGAGCCACGCCCGTCGGCACGCCTCGACGATGGCCTCGTAGCTTTCCCAGACCAAAGCGGTGAGTTTGTTTTGCCGCAGATACTCCCAAACCGTCTCCATTGGATTGAGTTCCGGCGAGTATGGCGGCAGCGGCAACAGAGTGATGTTGTCAGGCACGCGCAACCGGCCGCCGGGCTGATGCCAGCCGGCGCTGTCACAGACCAAAATAGCGTGCGCACCAGGCGCCACCTGAGTGCTGATTTCGCTCAGGTGTTGGTTCATCGCCTCGATGTTGACGCCCGGCATGATGATGGCGGCACCGATGCCTCGAGCCGGGCAGATCGCGCCGAACAGATAGGCCGAGTTATGACGGTTGTCGCGCACCATCAGAGGGCGCGAGCCGACCGGCGCCCAAATGTAAGTGTGTCCGCCCTTCTGCCCGACTCTGGCTTCGTCCTGAAACCAGACCTCGATAGGTGCTTCGGCCGCTTCTTCGGGCAGCGCCTCGGCTACCCGATAGGGGAAGTTTTTTATATGCCGCCTCGGCTTTGACATCCTTCCTGGGATGATAGGGGCGCGGTTGCAGCCGGGTCAGCCCGAGCGTGTGCAGCCACTTGCCCATCGTGCTGAGGTGAACCCGGGCGTTGTAACGCCGCGCCGCTTCCTCCTGCAGGTCCACGCAGCGCCAGCGCACCACACCATGCAGTGCCGGATCGGGTCCCGCGATCACCAGCGCCCTGAATTCCGCTTTCTGCTCGATCGTCAGCTTGGGCGGGCGGCCGGGGCTGATGCGTGATCGAAGGCCGCCAATCCCCTCGGCATTGTAGCGGTGGACCCAGTCACGCAACGTCTGGCGGTCCATGCCGCTCTGCCGGGCGGCCTCGCAACGGCTGGCGCCGTCCAGCACCAGAGCAATCGCCAGTAACCGGCGGACCTGGTCAGCGTCGGAGCATTTGCTCGCCGTTGCCCGAAGCTCCCGTGCACTGTGAGCGGTCCGGCTGACCGCTACCGCTCTGCCCATGCGCGCCTCCCGCGAATCGCCGCGGGAATCGAATCACATCTCGCGGGCAGTGGGAACCCGAAGTGAGTCAGAGGTTTCGCGGGTTGGTATTACTCCGAACGAGTTCGCAACCCGGTCCAGGACGGACCACAACCAGAACGGATTCTGGTTATGAGTGAGGACAGTTTGGGGGGCAGCGGCCCAGGCTCACCGTTGCCAGCCAGCTCACCTGGGTTGGATTTCGCCGATTTACCTTCCCATAGCCTTCCCAAACCGGATGCTTGGGAAAGTGAAAATCATGAACCTTCGAAAGTCTTCCGTTAAATACTAGAAAATTCTGGTGAGCCCGGAGGGGACTCGAACCCTCGACCCCAAGATTAAAAGTCTCGTGCTCTACCAACTGAGCTACGGGCTCGCCGGCGCCGGTTCAACGCCAACCGGGGCGGCGGGTCAACGGGGCCGCCGGACGAAAAAGGGCGGCCCTTGCGGCCCGCCCCCTTCGCAACTTTTGTCGAGAGCGGGATCCACGCGCTCCAACCTTCGGCCTCGCGCGATCCCGCTCTGAACGACCGGATCAGAAATCCATATCGCCCATGCCGCCGCCGCCAGGAGGCATCGGCGGGCCCTTCTTCTCCGGCTTCTCGGCAACCATGGCCTCGGTCGTGACGAGCAGACCGGCAACCGAGGACGCGTCCTGCAGGGCCGTGCGCACGACCTTGGTCGGGTCGATGATGCCGGCCTTCACGAGGTCCTTGAACTCGCCGCTCTGCGCGTCGAAGCCCCAGGCGTACTCGCTCTTGTCCAGCACCTTGCCGGCGACCACGGCGCCGTCCTCGCCTGCGTTCTCGGCGATCTGACGCAGCGGCGACTGAAGAGCCTTGCGGACGATGTCCATGCCGAAGCGCTGGTCATCGTTCTCACCCTTCAACTGAGCCAGGATCAGGCTGGCACGCGCCAGGGCAACACCGCCGCCCGGAACGATGCCTTCCTCGACCGCAGCGCGGGTTGCGTGCAGCGCGTCATCCACCCGGTCCTTGCGCTCCTTCACCTCGACCTCGGAGGCGCCGCCGACGCGGATCACCGCAACGCCGCCGGCGAGCTTCGCCAACCGTTCCTGCAGCTTCTCACGGTCGTAGTCCGAGGTGGTCTCCTCGATCTGCGCCCGGATCTGGTTGCAGCGGCCCTTAATATCCTCTTTCTTGCCGGCGCCTTCGACGATCGTGGTGTTCTCTTTCTCGATGAGAACCTTCTTCGCCTTGCCGAGCATGTTCAGGGTGACGCTCTCGAGCTTGATGCCGAGATCTTCGCTGATCACCTGGCCGCCGGTGAGGATCGCGATATCCTCCAGCATGGCCTTGCGGCGGTCACCGAAGCCAGGCGCCTTCACCGCGGCGACCTTCAGGCCACCACGCAGCTTGTTCACCACCAGGGTCGCAAGAGCCTCGCCCTCGACATCCTCCGCGATGATCAGCAGCGGCCGGCCGGACTGCACGACGGCTTCCAGGAGCGGCAGCATCGGCTGCAGGCCGGACAGCTTCTTCTCGTGGATCAGCAGGTACGGCTGATCCATCTCCGCGATCATCTTCTCGGCATTGGTGATGAAGTAGGGGGAGACGTAGCCGCGGTCGAACTGCATGCCCTCGACCACGTCGAGCTCGGTCTGGATGCCCTTGGCTTCCTCGACCGTGATCACACCCTCGTTGCCGACCTTCTGCATCGCCTCAGAGATCATCTTGCCGATCTCGGAGTCGCCGTTGGCGGCGAGGCTCGCGACCTGCGCGGTCTCGGCCGGGGTGGTGATCTTGCGGGTGTTCTTCTTCAGCTCGTCGACGACCGACGTCACGGCCTTGTCGATGCCGCGCTTCAGATCCATCGGGTTCATGCCGGCGGCAACAGCCTTGGCGCCCTCGCGGACGATCGCCTGGGCCAGCACGGTCGCGGTGGTGGTGCCGTCACCGGCCAGGTCGTTGGTCTTGGACGCGACTTCGCGCACCATCTGCGCGCCCATATTCTCGAACTTATCAGAAAGCTCGATTTCCTTCGCGACGGTGACACCGTCCTTGGTGATCCGCGGCGCGCCGAAGCTCTTGTCGAGCACGACGTTGCGGCCCTTGGGGCCGAGCGTAACCTTCACGGCATCGGCGAGGATATCGACGCCGCGCAGCATGCGCTGGCGGGCATCGCCCCCAAATTTGACGTCTTTTGCAGCCATTGTGTATCCTATTCCTTCGTTGGATCAGACGAAACTTTTAGTTGGATGGGTCAGGCGGCCTTCTTGCGGGCAACGGTCTGCTCGACGATGCCCATGATGTCGGACTCCTTCATGATCAACAGCTCTTCGCCGTCAATCTTGACCTCGGTGCCCGACCACTTGCCGAACAGGATGCGGTCGCCTTCCTTCACGTCCAGGGCGACGATCTGGCCCTGTTCGTTGCGCGCGCCGGGACCTGCGGCGATAACTTCACCCTCGATCGGCTTTTCCTTGGCGGTGTCGGGGATGATGATGCCGCCCGCGGTCTTTTCCTCGGCTTCGATGCGCCGGACCACGACCCGGTCATGCAGGGGACGGAACTTCATTCGGATCGCTCCTGGTGATGACTTGGATGGTTTGAAACAGGCCAGCATCCCGCACGCATCCAGGACGGAACGGCAGTTGCTAGCACTCCCCTACGGAGAGTGCTAGCGATCTAGGATCACGCGGAGATGAAGTCAAGAGACCGGCAGCAATCCCCCGCCAGGAGTGCCAAGTTGCTGATTCCGCTTCATTTTTTCTTGCGATGCAAGACAAACCCGATAGCATTTCGTTTCATCCGTTCGGTGAACCGGAGACGCCATCGCCATGAGCCTGGCCCTGCAACTCAAGGACTATCGGCTGACAACTGCGGAAATCCTCTACCGCATGCCCGACCATCCGGAAATCCTGCAAAGCTTCGTCTGGCAGGACATGGACCTCGCGCCGGACTATCCCGTGCTGCGCAAATTCCTGGATTTCTGGAAACGCGAACTGGATGGGCCTGTACATTCGGTGCGGGTTGCGTCGGCCCGGCTAGTCAAGCCCGCATCGTGGCGTAACCCGGCGCTGCTGACGCTAAACTAGAGGGAGATCGCGCGAGGCGGACACGTCAGAGCGTGCCAATCTTGTTCTGAAACAAAGGATTGGAATGTTGCCGGGGGCACCAGCAGACACGGCACCGTATCGCCGACGGTGAGTTCGACCACTGCCGGTCCCTGGCAATCGACAGCGAGCCATCGCATCGGTCCAGCGCCAGATCACCGCACCGCTCCGACATCCCATATGCTCGCTCCACCCATAGCTCTCGGCGGCGGTTCGGACGATTTCCAGATTCGAGGTCTTCAGGCGCGTTGTCCATCCCCTTCCCGGCAGCGCCAGCAACGTCATTCCCGCCTGCTCCAGCTGCGCAGTGACCCAGGCAGCGTCGATCGGTCGTTCTTCGGTGTTCATTGGGGCCTTCCTGTCGGGATCGGGTTTCAGCGGCGGAACACGGGAAGCGGATAGGGCTGACCCTCCAGCAGGGTGCCTTGGGTGATGGCGCCCCAGGTCCGTTCGTCCCCGGGGGGCAGCGGTTCTCGGGCCGGATCATCGGCCGGCGGAACGTGATCGGGAGGCGGACGCAAGGCCCCGATGCGCCGCCCACGCTCCCGTACGACGCTCGGGCCGCGACCTATGACGGTCGCGATGCTGTCCCAGGACGCGCCCTCCACTCGAAGCCGGCGGATCTGGGTGTCCTGCGCGGCGGACCAAGTGAAGTGCTGCGACATGCGAACCTCGGCGCTTAACTAACGCCGATCAGTTATCAAAGATAACATAGTGCAGTCAAGGACCAATAACCCTTGTCAGTTAGGAAAAATGACCCTAGGCTTGCGGTATGCCTGTCAAAACCTCACTTCACGAACAGATTGGTCAGCGGATTGCCAACATCCGGAGGGAGGCCGGCCTGACCCAGCAGGACCTTGCGGAAACGGTGGGCGTGTCCCGAAGCGCTGTGGCCCAGTGGGAAACGGGGCGCGCCGGACAGCTCATTCCTAACCTGACAGCCATTGCGCAGGCCCTCGGGGTGGGAATTGAGACGCTGACGCACGGGGAGGAGAAGCGTGCCCCAGCTCTGGCGGCGAGCGGCGATGAACTTGCGATGCTGCGGCTTTATCGCGCCTGCCGCGCTGAGGACCGCCAGATTTTGCTACGCACCGCGCGGCGGCTGGCGCGGGGGACGACGAAACGAAGCTAACGCGGGGTCGAGGCGCTTCGACCTGTCCGCCTCACGCGATCTCGCTCCGGTTCAGAGCTTCCCAGCGAACCAGGGAATGAGCGACGTCAGGCTGAGCGGATCGCTCGCCGGCAAAAGACGAAGCGGATGGCCCATCCAGCTAGCGATGACCACGAAATCTAGGCCGAACTTTTCCCGGATGATGGTTTCGCCATTGCGGTGGGCCTCGGCCATCCACGATTGATCCGTCACCTTCGGCCCGCCCGTGGCATCCAGGTAGAGGCCGGCCTTGACGCCGTGTGAATGCAGGATGCTCACGGATTGCCGCACCGCGTCCTGCCAATGGGGATCACGCCAATCGACGTCCAGCGTCATGGCGTCCAGAGGCGTGCCGGTATGGCGCTGATAGGCCTCCAGCCATTGCGGCAGCACGGTCTTCCAGTGCGCAAAGACCGTCCCGGTGGGCACTTCGTTCTCATTGATCCGGACATTCGGATAAACGGCGCGGACGGCGGAGATAGTCGTTGCCAGCCGTTGCGCGACTTCCTCCACCGGCAGCTGGCAGGCGTTATGGCCATCGTAGAAGTGGCCGAAGGTCAGCCAGGGCGAAGGTTTCGACCGGGGCGCCAAGTCGCTTCATTCGTTGCGCTGTATTGATCGGATGGAGCACCGACTGCACTAATCCTTCGACGCCGGCGCCGCAGTTTTCCACCGGCAGTGATTGCAGCGCGACCTCCAGTGAAATGTGATGCGCCGTGAGGAACGCGAATGCCTGACGGAGCAGGTCTTCAGGACCAAGGTCGGCTAGGTAATTGTTCATGCTGAAGCCGGAGAGCTTGGACCAGGCTGAAGCCCAGGCGTTCGGCTCGGAGAAAAGCTGTGGGTAGTCCGGGACCAAAGGCGCCTGGTTGCCATGTCGCAGACTATCCGGCGGGAAGAAGATCAGCGCGGGAGCGGCCATCACTGGGGCCGTAGCTTGGAGAAGGACCAACGCGGCGGCGCCCAAGAGGCAGACGAGGAATCGACACATGAACGCGGCCTCCGTCGTGGCACGGATCAGCTCCGTTGCGGCATGCCCTGGGGAATCACGGTCTTGATCAGCGAGGCATCCAGCGCCTCGTAATCCTCATATCCGATCGTGGCATAGAGTTCGGCGCGGGTCTGCATCCGATCGAGCATGTTCTGGGTGCCGCCGTCGCGCTTGATCGCGGCATAGAGTTCCTCCTGCGCCTTGTTGGCGACGCGGAGAGCGCTGACGGGCCAGATAACCATGCGATAGCCCATCTGTTGGAATTCGGTGGCCGTAAAGAACGGGGTCCGCCCGAACTCCGTCATGTTGGCGAGAAGGGGCGCGTCGATCCGGCGCGCAAACTCACGGAACATCTCGGCATTGGTCAGGGCCTCGGGGAAGATCGCGTCCGCACCCGCCTGCAGATAAAGCCGCGCGCGGGCGACGGCGCCGTCCAGACCTTCACTGGCCGCCGCGTCGGTGCGTGCGATGATGATCAGGTTGCGCCTTGCCTTAGCGGCGGCGGCGACCTTCGCCGCCATTTCGTGCGGATCGGCCAGCTTCTTGTCGTTCAGATGCCCGCATTTTTTAGGCAGAAGCTGATCCTCGATGTGCACCGCGCCGGCGCCTGCCTCTTCAAAGCAGCGCACCATGTGCATGACGTTCAGCGCCTCGCCGTAGCCCGTATCGCCGTCCACCAGCACGGGCAGCCCGGCGGCGCGGACCACTTGGCGGATGAAGAAGCAGACCTCATCGACCGTGATCACGCCGAGGTCCGGCAAGCCCATCTGCGCGGTCATAGCCGCACCGGACAGATAAAGCGCTTCGAACCCGGCGGCGCGAGCCTGCAGGGCGGCCATGCCGTTATGCGCCCCCGGCATCTGCAGAATTTCGCTGCGTCCAAGCAGCGCGCGGAAGCGTGCGCCGGCGCTTTCGACGGGCAGGTCAGCAGCGACAAGATAGGTCATGGAAAGATCGATACCGGAGGAATTACCGAAAGAACAGCACGGTGAGCAGCACGAAGACAGGCACCCCGGCGCACGCCGCCAAAAGCATGAATGTGAAAAACCCCGGCATGCGGACCCCCCGGTGGGCGGCGACACCGCGGATCATCATGTTCGGTGCGTTTCCGATATAGGTCAGGCCTCCAAAGAACACAGCGCCGCCGGAAAGCGCCGCAAGTGTGCGGACCTGCTCGGCGCTCAGATTCGCTGGGTCCAGGCCGGCCATGTTGAAGAACACCAGGTATGTCGGAGCGTTGTCGAGAAACGCCGAAAGCAGGCCCGCGAGCCAGAAATAGGCGGTCGGACGGGGTTGTCCGGCGGCATTCTCCGTCAGGCGGAGTAGAGGCGCGAACGGCCCGTTCGTCCCGGCATGCAGCATCGCCAGAACCGGTGCGATGGTGATGAAAATGGCGAGGAAGAGTTCCGCCACCTCGATCATCGGCGCCCAGGCGAAATCGTTCGCCCGTCGGATGGCGCGTGGCGTGAATGCCGCGGAAACTGCTGTAACCGCAACGAACACTGCCACGGCCGCAATACGCATCACTGCGACCGGTTGGCCAGCCAGGGTGATCCGTCCGGCATCGATCAATCCCTGCGCGAGAACGGTCGCTCCGGTGAGCAGAATCAGCACGGCGTTTCCCCATCCGCGGATGTGCAGCTTCCCCTTTAGGGGACTCGGGGGATCGGCCCGGGCAAGCGCGCGATCAAGCAGATAGAAAGCCGCCAGCATGCAGGCGCTGAGAGTCAGCAGCGGCAGCCAGAGGTGGCGGGTTGTCCAGAAGAACGGCACGCCCTCGAGAAAACCAAGGTACAGCGGCGGGTTGCCCAGCGGTGTCAGCGCGCCGGAGGCATTGGCGACGAGCAGAATCAAAAACAACGGCAGGTGAACCTTGCGCGTTCGGTGGGCGTTGGCATGCAGCAACGGGTTGATCAGCACCATTGCCGCTCCCGCCTGGCCCATCACCACACCGAGTGCGACGCCGCATGCGAGCATCATCGTATTGCCGGCGGGCGTGCCTGCCGGACCGCCGCGGATCAGAACCCCGCCACCCGCGACGTAGAGAGCGGTGAGCAAGGTTGCGAACGGCAGATATTCGATCAGGATCGCGTTCCAGGCCAGGCTTGCGGCCTGATCCGCACCGTGCACCGTCGCCCAAGGCAAGAGTAGAACGGCGATCCAGAACAGGCTGACCGCCGTCATGTGGCGGTGCCAAAACCGCGGGGCGATGGCTGGAAGGATGGCGATGGACAGCAGCACACCCAGGAATGGTGCTGCGCAAACGAGGCTCGGCGGCAGCGCCTCAGTCGGTTGCATGCCTTCGACCCTGCAAGTAAACCTCCGGCGCGCGCAATGAGGACCATGAACGAATGGACATGACCGGCGAGCGGCGGATCCCGGCGCCGCGCCAGATGGTGTGGAACGCGTTGAACGATCCAGAGGTCCTCAGGTCGTGTATCCCCGGATGTGAGACGCTTGTGGCGGATTCGCCGCAGGATATGCGTGCGACGGCTGCCGTGCGGATCGGACCGATCGCCGCCCGGTTCAATGGGAAGGTGCAGCTGACCGACATCGACGAGCCGAACGGCTACATGATCAACGGCGAGGGGCAAGGTGGCGTGGCCGGCTTCGCCAAGGGCGGCGCACGCGTGCACCTGACGGAAGAGGATCCGACCCACACACTGCTGAACTACACGGTGCAGGCACAGGTGGGGGGCAAGATCGCGCAGCTTGGGGCGCGGCTGATCGATTCAACGGCGAAGTCAATGGCCGAGACTTTTTTCGACAATCTGACGAAGGAGTTGAGTGCAAAGATGGGCCCGACCCCGACCGTGCCTTCCCATCCGCCCCGTCGGCGGCTGTTATTCCTGTCTCTCCAGCCGCAGTGCCGCCCTCGGCCGTGAGCTGGTGGGCCATGATTCCGCGTGAGCCTCTGGGCTACCCACTGGTCGCGTGGATCGGCGTCGCCATCTGGTTGTGCATCCTGTTCATTATTGTGGCGCCCCTGATCTAGTGACCGTTCCCGGCTCGGTTTCAGACACCGCCAGGCTCCTGGCGGATCACGGTTACATTGCCGACCGGGATTTGGCGACGACCGTGCATCTCGCACTGTCGATGCAACGTCCGCTGTTCCTGGAAGGCGAGCCAGGCACAGGCAAGACGGAGATCGCAAAGGTCCTGGCGCAGGGATTAGGGCGCCGGCTGGTACGCTTGCAATGTTATGATGGGATGGATCTCGCAGCGGCCGCCTACGAATGGGATCACGCTCGGCAGCTCATGGCCATCCGTCTGGCCGAGGCAGCGGGCGAAACCGACCGCGACCGTCTCACCCACGACATCTACACCCGTGAGTTCCTCCTCTCTCGTCCGCTGCTGTCGGCCATCGATCCCGACCTGCCAGCCGCGGTGTTGCTGATCGACGAACTGGACCGCGCCGACGAGCCATTCGAGGCGTTCCTGCTGGAGCTGTTGGCGGACTTCCAGATTACCGTGCCGGAGTTCGGGACGGTGCGGGCGCGGGAGGCTCCGGTCGTCGTGATGACCTCCAACCGTACGCGCGAAGTGCATGACGCGATCCGGCGCCGCTGCCTGTACCATTGGGTGGATTATCCGGACGCGGCGCGCGAGCGGGCGATCCTCGACGTGCGAGCACCGGGGCTTCCGGCGCGTCTGTCGGCGCAGGTGGTGGCCTTCGTTCAGGGACTGCGCAAACAGGACCTTTTCAAGCTGCCGGGCGTGGCAGAGACGATCGATTGGGCGACGGCCCTGAACCATCTGAACCAAACGGAACTAAAACCCCAGGTTGTGGACGAAACTCTGGGCGCCCTTCTCAAATATCAGGATGACATCGCCCGGGTTCGTGGCGCTCAGGCAGGGCAGCTCGTGAAAGAAGCACAACAAGCTGCGTAAGCCACTCTTTGTATTTGAAAAAAAGCAAACTGAGACGCTCCAAAAAACCGATCACAACTGAGTGAGTGTCAACGGGGTCCATCCGAGTCCAAAAAGTAGGAAAGTTTTCGCTCGGAACGAAACGCTGTATTAAGATTTCGATATACCTACGGTTGTTAATCCCATGCTCACAGGAACGCGAGTATGGGGCGGTGCCGATCCTGAGTCGGCAAAAGAATCAACCGGGAACAAGGACTTTTCGCGATGTCGATTTTAAACGTGGGCGCAACGGAGCAGTACACGTCCATTGCCGGCGCGGTTTCCGCCGCGAGCTCGGGTGACACAATCAATATCGATGCAGGAACCTACAAAGCGCAGGATATTCTTCTGACGAAGAACCTGACCATCGAGGCAGCGGGAAACGGCCCCGTGGTGCTGGAGCAATCCAGCCCCCTCGCGAAGGGAATGCTGATAGCGGGATCGAACGTATATGCTCCCAACATCACAATCCAAGGCTTGACATTTACGGGTGCCACGTCGCCCAGCCAGAACGGTACCGGGATACGTTATCAAAGCGGGAATTCTGACTCTGAACAACGACACGTTCAGCAACAGCCAGGATGGGATCCTGGCGACACCGTTCGTGAGCAACACGGGCACGATTATCGTTCAGGGCAGCACATTCGACCACAACGGGATTTCCACCGGGCTGGGGCACAATCTCTACATTGGCCACGTGGCTCAATTCACCATGACGAACAGCGTCAGCGAAGACGCTGTGGTTGGGCATGAAGTGAAATCTCGCGCCTTCAACAACACGATCGAGGACAACCTGATCAAGGATGGCCCCACGGGGACGTCCAGCTACGACATCGATATCCCAAACGGCGGGAACGCGCTCATCCAAGGCAACACGATCGAGCAGGGGCCAAAGAGCCAGAACCCCTGGATGATCGCGTACGGTGAGGAAGGGAGTCTGCAACCCGGAAGCCTGACGGTGACGGGCAATCTGATCCTGAACGATCTAAGCGGCGGAAAGGGCATCTGGAACGATACCTCTACATCCGCGACGGTGACGGACAATGATATCTACGGCCTGTCCAGCAGCGTGCTGCTGAAGGGGCCAGGATCCGTTTCCGGCAACACCATGCTGACATCAGAACCTGCTCTGGGTTCGAGCCCGGGAGGGTCGTCGGGGATGAGCTTCATCACGGGATCGAGTTCATCGTCGTCATCCTCCTCCACAGCGAACGGGAGCGGTGGGGTCTCATCCGTGGCGGACAGCAGCGACGACGCCACGGACTCGGTTATGGCGGGTTCCGTGGGCCCATCCGACTTCGTGACCGACGACGGAGACCTGATGATTTTGCAGGGAGCCTCGGTTGATCCCTCGTCCGGGTCCGGGTTGTATTTTGACCCGACGGATCAATCGCAGACGATCGTCGCCTACGGGAACTAACGGGTGCTCTGGCCCGGCTGCCCCGCGGGCAGTCGGGCCAGTGCGTCATCGATTTCGACGCTCGTCATCCGCCATGCGTTGTCAAATTCGGCGACCACGCCGTACATGAACGGCTCAGTCAATTCCAAAGCGCGCCGTGGGTCCCGCAAATGATCGGCCAGCAGCGCCAAGGCAAGCTGGCGCGGGCCGTCCCCGACATAGGTCCATTCGAACCCCGTTCGGCTGAAGGTTTTGACGTCGTAGCAGGGGTCGAGCGGCCGGCCATCGACGGTGACAACAGCCCCTTCGAGGCTGCGCCCGCCCTCATACACGCGAAACTCAGGGCCGGAGGACATCGTGCACAGCCTCCTGCAACTCCTGCATGCGAAAAGGCTTACGCAATACGCGCCATTCGACGTCCTGCGGAACGAAATAGCCGGATATCAGGATGATCTTCATGCCGGGGCGGGATCCGCTCACCGCCTGAGCCAGCTCAATGCCGGAAATATCCGGCATTCGGATGTCCGTGATCAGAAGATCGAGGTCAGGGTTGGCGCGGATCTGCCGCATAGCGTCGGCGCCCCCCGCCGCCCGAAGGACGCGGTGTCCGAAATCGATCAAGAAGTCGGCGACAATGTCCCGAACGTCAGCATCATCATCCACCACCAACACCATGGCCGGTCTCGCCGCTCGGTCGACATTCCGGCACGCTTCGGCGAGCAATCACCATTCTCCTTCGGGCCCGGAACGAAAAGGAATATCACCGCCCTGTGACGAAACCGCACCCCGGGGTCGGTACCACCACTGGCGGGATGGGGGGAGCGGAATATGTGGACCCGTGGTAACAATTCAGCGACCGTCCGCCGACATCACCACCGCCGAGGCGGGAACTCGACGGGTGCGGAAAGTCGTGCGATGTCAGGACGTCGCCGGCCGGCGCATCCACAATCGGGGAAGATGGCGTGACAACAGCCGAACCTGCGGCCATTCCGGGACCGCTTTCGCGTTTCACCGTGATCGATCTGACTCGCGTGCGCGCTGGCCCCACAGCGGTGCGGCAATTGGCGGATTGGGGTGCCAAGGTCATTAAGGTGGAGTCGCCGGAGGGCGATGCCGGCCTCGGCGGCGAACGTCATGGTCCCGACTTCCAGAATCTGCACCGCAATAAGCGGAGCCTGACGCTGAATTTGAAATCCCCTGAAGGCAAGGCGATCCTGGAAAAGTTGGCCGCCCAAGCGGATGTAGTGGTGGAAAACTTCCGGCCCGACGTGAAATTCCGCCTGGGCGTCGACTATGAATCGCTCCGGCGGGTGAACACGCGGCTGGTCTATGCCTCGATCTCGGGCTTCGGTCAGGACGGTCCGTATCGTGACCGCCCGGGCTTCGATCAGATCGCGCAGGGCATGGGCGGGCTCATGTCCATCACCGGTCTGCCCGGTCAGGGCCCGGTGCGCGTCGGCATCCCGGTAGCAGACCTAACGGCCGGGATTTTCGCTGCCATGGGCATTCTGATCGCGCTTCTCGAACGCGAGCAGTCGGGCGAGGGGCAGTGGGTGCAGAGTTCGCTGCTCGGTGCTCAGATCGCCATGCTCGACTTCCAGGCGGCTCGTTGGCTGATCGGCCACGAAGTGCCCGGCCAGGCCGGCAACGATCATCCGACCAGCATCCCGACGGGCGTTTTCCCGACCGCGGACGGGCACATCAACATCGCCGCGGCGGGTGACGAAATCTACCGGCGCTTCTGCAAGGCAATCGATGCGCCCGAGTTGGCGACGCAACCGGAATTCGCCACCGGCAAGCTCCGTTCGCAGAACCGCGCTTCGCTTAACGCCGCCATCGCCGAGATCACAAGGACGCGGTCCTCCGCCGCATGGGTCGAAGCGCTGAACGCGGCAGGCGTGCCGTGCGGACCCATCTACAAGATGAATGAAGTGTTCGCCGATCCGCAGGTGCAGCACCTGAACATCACGCGCAAGGTAACGCAGAAGGTGCTGGGCGAGGTCGAGGTGGTCGGCCAGGCAATTGAGCTGTCGCGCACACCGTGGTCGGTGCGCACCGCGACGCCGGAGTCAGGCGAGCATACGGACGAGATTTTGCGCGAACTCGGTTATAGCGAGAGTGAGGTCGCGCGGTTGCGTCAGCAACGGGTCGTGTGAACCGTAAGATCGGGGAGAAAAGCCGGGAATGCCGGTGAAGGATGTAAAGAAGGTAGTGCTCGCCTACTCGGGCGGCCTTGATACCAGCGTAATCCTGCGCTGGCTGCAGGTGACCTACCGGTGCGAGGTGGTGACCTTCACCGCCGATCTCGGCCAGGGCGAGGAACTCGAACCGGCGCGCCGCAAGGCCGAGATGTTCGGCGTGAAGGAAATCTTCATGGACGACCTGCGCGAGACATTCGTGCAGGACTTTGTCTTCCCGATGTTCCGCGCCAACGCTCTCTACGAAGGCCAGTATCTGCTCGGCACATCCATCGCACGGCCGCTGATTGCACAGCGCCAGATCGAAATCGCGGAACAGGTCGGCGCCGATGCCGTGGCGCATGGCGCGACCGGCAAGGGCAACGACCAGGTGCGGTTCGAGCTCAGCTATTATGCGCTGAAACCAGACATCAAAATCATCGCGCCGTGGCGCGAATGGGACCTGACCAGCCGTACGAAGCTGCTGGAATTTGCCGAGCAGAACCAGATCCCCATCGCCAAGGACAAGCGCGGCGAAGCCCCCTTCAGCGTCGATGCCAACCTGCTCCATTCGTCCTCGGAAGGGAAAATCCTCGAAGACCCTGCGGTCGAAGCGGATGAAATCGTCTATCAACGGACCATCCGGCCGGAGGACGCACCGGACAGAGCGACCGTCATCAGCATGGATTTCGAGCGTGGCGATCCAGTGGCGATTGACGGCGTCAAGCTCTCGCCTGCATCTCTGCTGACGAAACTGAACGAGCTCGGCAAGGCCAACGGCATCGGCCGGCTGGATCTGGTTGAGAACCGGTTCGTCGGCATGAAGTCGCGCGGCGTCTATGAAACACCCGGTGGCACAATCCTGCTTGCGGCCCATCGCGGCATTGAGAGCATCACGCTGGACCGTGAGGCCGCGCATCTGAAAGACCAGCTCATGCCGCGCTATGCCGAGCTGATTTACAACGGATTCTGGTTCAGCCCGGAGCGTCGGATGCTGCAGGCGCTGATCGATGAAAGCCAGAAATCCGTCGACGGCCGCGTGCGTCTGAAACTATACAAGGGAAACGTCTCGGTCATCGGCCGTGAGTCACCGAACAGCCTCTACTCGCAGCGGACGGTTACGTTTGAGGAGGATCAGGGCGCATACGATCAGTTCGATGCGCAAGGCTTCATCAAGCTGAACGCGCTCCGACTGCGCCTCGGCGCCATGGCAGGCCGCCGCGGCGGCACCTTGTAAGTGTGATGAATTCGCTTGTTCGTCCGGTCCCCTGGAAGGGACTGAACACTGAGCGGCCGCCCGTTTTCATCGGCTACGACCAGGCGGAACGTATGGTCTCGGCCCTGCTCCATAGCGCGGCACTTTGGAAACCGCAGGCCGTCGCGGGCGTCGCACGCGGCGGTTTAATTCCGGCCACGATGGCCGCCGCGACTCTCGCACTTCCTTTGTTCATGCTGCGCTCCGATCGCGCAGGTGGTGCCGTGTCCTGGATTGGCGAACCGCCCCACGAACACCGGCTGCTTGTCGTGGACGATAGTTGCTCCACCGGCGAGACGCTGAGGCGCGTGACAATGGCACTCCATGATCAGGGCTATGAATGCCTGACGATGACAGTCGTTCACGACCCCGAGGTCACCAGCTTCACCCCGGACCTGTCGCACGCGATGACGGCCCTGTTTCGGCTGCCGTGGGAACGGGGTGAAGCCACGCCCACCGCCCGGGCGTTGCGGGCGAGTGGCGCGAAGACCGAGCGGCGGGTCGCCGAGGCCCCGTTCCTGGGCCTGGATCTGGATGGAATTTTCCTGGCCGATCTGCCGCGTGCAGACTACGCGGCAGACCTGAACGCCACGCTCCAGCGTCGGCACGGGATGGCGTCGTGCGATCTGTTGCCGGCGTTCGATTCCGAACGTGCGGTGATCATCACCGGCCGCCATATCGACGACCGGGCGATGACGCTGGAATGGCTAGCGCGGTGCGGACACGGAACGCTGCCGGTGGAGTTCCGCCCACCCGACGTATCCGAAGATGTCGCCAGCGTCGCGCGATACAAAGCGCATGTGGCGACGCGCTGGGGCTGCACGCATTTCATCGAGAGCGAGGCAGAGCAGGCAATCCGCATCGCCTCGGCGGCGCCGCATCTTATCGTCAGTTGGTGGTCGGCGGCGGAGGGACGGTCGTTTATTGTGGGCTCTGCGAAGTCGCCCGGACATTCGCCGCGCGTCGGCGATCGGCAAAGACTCGGGTGAATTCGGCGCCGAGCAGGAAAATCTGCGCCGAGTAATAGATCCAAAGCAGAATCACGAGCAGCGAGCCAGCCGACCCGTAGGACGATGCGAAGGCGCTGTTGCTGATATAAAGGCTGATCAGGAACTTGCCGGCGACGAACAGCAGCGACGTGACGAACGCACCGATGGCAACATCCGCCCAGGCGATTTTGCAGTCTGGCAGAACCTTGTAGATCGCGGCGAACAGCACCGTGATCAGTACAAAGGATGCAGCGGCATTGATGTCGCGCAGCATCGGAACCGCCTCCGCCCAGCGGCCGCTGAGATAGGTGGAAATGGCAGTGAGCCCCGCGCTGACGATCAGCGACACGAGCAGCAGAAACCCGAGAGCGGCAAGCAGCCCCAGGGATAGCAGCCGGGCACGAAGCAGCGTGCCCGTCACCGATCCCTCGGGCGCCGCGCGCCAGATGATATTCAGTGCGGTTTGCAACTCGGTGAAAACGCCTGTGGCCGTCAAACCGAGGGTCACAACTCCGGCAACTGTTGCGAAGATGCTCGTGCTCTTGAATCGGGCGCCCTCCAACAGCGCCTGGAGGGCGGCGGCGCTGCCGTGTCCCATAATCCCGCTGAGCTGCTGCACGATGGCGCCCTGTGCCGCCTGGTAACCGAATACCAGGCCGGCGACGGCAGTGGCGATCAGCAAGATCGGGGCGATGGAGAAGATCGTGTAGTACGCGACCGCGGCGCCGCGGCTCAGCGCGTCATCATTGAAGAAGCTGACCAGCGTGTCCCGCACCAGGGACCAGGCGCGTTGTCCAATCATGGATCGATGCTGGAAGAGTGAAGCGGGGCACGCGGTTCCCGCAACGATCCATGGATCACATCACCAGTAGCGCGATCAGGCTACCGGCGCCCGCAAGCAGGCAGTAATACGCGAAAGGATTGAGCGCCCAGGCCTCGTGCTGGCGGAAGTAGCGCATCAGGAACGCCGTGCTGGCAAACGCGGTGACCCCCGCGACCACCGCGGCAATCGCAGCATTTAGCGCCACGGCGTGGGGTACGCCGGCGTGCAGCAGCTTCGGAACCTCCAGCACGGTCGCACCGAGGATGATCGGCGTGGCGATCAGGAAGGAGAAATGCGCCGCCCCTTCGTGGGCAATGCCGCGCAACAGGCCGCCGACGATCGTTGCGCCGGAGCGAGAAATGCCGGGGATCAGCGCCGTGCATTGCCAGCAGCCGATGGTCAGCGCATCCATTGTCGTCAGGCTCGACAGCGGGCGCATGCCGCGATTCCGCAGGCGCTCGCCGGCCAGCAGCATGACGGCGTTGACCATCAGGAAGGCCGCCGCCACCACCGGGGCGCCGAACAGGTTCCGGAAGAAGTGCTCAAGCAGGAAGCCGACGACCACGCCGGGGATCGTCGCCACGACGATCAACTTGAACACGCGGCGCGCTTCCTGCGCCTGGTGCACGGACGCGAGGCCGAGAACGCCACAGGCTAGCGCCCACCAATCTCGCCAGAAATACAGGAGCAGCGCGGCGGCCGTGCCGAGATGCAGCATTACCAGAAAGGGCAGGAAGGACGGCGCACGCTGGTCGATGTTCCAATGCAACAGCGCGGGCAGCACGACCGCATGGCCCAGGCTGCTGACAGGGAACAACTCAGTGGCGCCCTGCAGCAGGGCCATGATCACAGACTGGGCAGTATCCATCGCGGCTTACTGGCCCACACGGAGATTCGCGGCAAATCAATCGTTGATGGGATACGCGCGCATCAAACGCCGTTGCAGTCGCCACAGCCGCAGCAGGTCGCGCACGGGTGTTGCGCGAACCCCGTTGCGCCGGTTTGCGGCGCCAATCCGATAGGCTTCCCCGTAATGAAAGAACTGGGCGCGCCAAGCATCCCACAGCGAAGTCCGAGGGTCCCAGACATGCGTGGCTTCGGAGCCGACACCATTGATCTCGATGACCCGGAATCGCTCGCCGCGCCGCAGAGCGGCAATGGAGTCGAACCGTAGGTCGATGCGGCCGAAATGGAAATTGGGCATAGAGCGTGCGATGCGCTCGGCGGCGGCGGTCAATTCCGGAGTGACATGATCCGAGCCGTTTTCGAAGATCGATCCCTTGCAGTGATTGCCCACGAAGACCAGCCGGACCTTTTCGCCCGCCTGCGGGACCTCCCGAAGCCGATTGGTCAGGCGCGGAAGATACAGATGGGGGACCCGGCCCGCCCTTGGATCCGCCAGGATCAGTTCCTTCAGGGTGGAGCGGCCATCGCCGATCACGAACGGAGCGTGTTTCAGCGTGACCGACGTGATGCGGCCGCGAGCCTCTTCCGGATGGCGAATGTAGAAAAGTCCGGCCTCGTTCTCCAGGGGAATGTATTCCTGAAGAATGGCCCGCTCGCCCCGGGGAAAGGCGGAAAGATAGCGAAACAGGTCGCCGGAGCCCTCGATCAGACGCACCCCGGTGCCGTTGCATCCGATGTCGGGCTTGGCCACCACCGGATAGGTCAGCGCCGCTTCCTTCAGCCGGGTTTCTGCCTCCGTCACGTCCGTTTGCAGGCCGGAGCTGTGGGTGCGGAGGCTGGTGTAACGCGCAACCAGGGAACGCGCGTCACCATCGATCTGGTCCAGGATGTCCAGCTTCAATTCGCCGCACAGGCCCCCGCCTGGAATGGCGGGGTTGGCGGCGGTTAGCGCCATGGCGGAGCCGTGGCGCACCGCCATCAGAGCACAGTGGACGACAACGGGCGTGTAAAACAGCCAGCCGGGCCAGAACTCGAAGAAGGAAACCGGCGGCGCAGGCGGGGCGCGCGTATCCGCGCCCTGAAGGGCAGCTTCAAGCTTCATGGTTTCATTGCTCGGGGCCGCCGCCTTCGTTCCAAATGCGCGACGCAAGCCGGCCAGCCAGCACCATGAACACCACCATTGCCCCGACTCCCGCCCATCGCCAGACCCCGAAATGGGCGATGAGCACGTCCCCTATTTTCATCGACACCAGAAACAGGCCCGAGGTCCAGATGGCCGTCGCGCTCATGGTGCCGAGCATGAATTTGCGAAAGCTGACCCCGAGATAGCCGCAGGTCGTGTAGGTGGGCAACCTGACCCCGGGCAGGAACCGGCTGATGACGACGATCTTGAAGACGCGGTCAGCCACCCAGGCATGAACCATGGCCTCCCGCCGCGGAGGTAGCAGGCGCTGGATATAAGGGATCAGGCGGGCCAGGCGCCCGAGACCGTAAAGCCCGGCGTCCCCAAGAACGATACCCACGTACAGGGCACCGAGCGCCAGGGGTATCGATATGTCACCGGACACCGCCTGCATCGCAGCCAGCACTGTGGCTGCATCCTCCAGGATGAAGGTCGCAAGGATGATCGCCCCAGCCTGTAACGCAGGGTAATGCAGCGCGTAGGCAAGAAGCGAACTGACCGACACGCCGAACATGCGTGGGACCAACTCCGGAAACCGGGCGTGCCGCCGTTTAACCCGGCACACATAGGGGGACCACGTCGGTTTAGGGGTACACTTGCGAGTGAGCAATCGGCTGCGGAGCCAGGTGGGCCCGAGCGCTCGTTTTTCCGGCGCGCTCGCGCGTAGCGTGCGAAAACCGGCCTGACCGCCTTGCCGTGAGGGGACCGTCGTGGTTGTCTCTGGCCCCGCGATCCGCGGGAGGAAGCATGAAAGTCGAGCGGGTGGAGACGCTGCGGGCAGATGCCGGCTGGCGGATGTTCTCCTATCTTAAGATCACCACGACAGATGGGATCACCGGCTGGTCCGAGTTCAACGAGAGTTTCGGCTCGGCCGGTCTGGCCGAGGTGATCGAGAAGCTCTCACCCCTGGTGATCGACAAGGATCCGCGCCGGTTCGAAGCGATCACCGCGCAGCTTCACGTCATGACCCGCCAATCACGGGGTGGCATCAATCAGCAGGCCATCGCGGCCATTGAGAACGCGCTCCTCGACATCGCCGGGAAGGCAAGCGGCGTGCCGGTGTGCATGCTATTCGGTGGCCCGGTGCGCGAGCGCATTCCGGTTTACTGGTCGCATTTCGGCACCTATCGCGTGCGCAGTGCGCAGCTGATGGGCGTGCCGGCGCTCAACAACCATGACGACCTCGCGAAGCACGCGCAGGAGGTAAAATCCCGCGGCTTCCGCGCGCTGAAAACCAACCTGCTCCCCATCCGGAACGAGACGCTCGGCAGCTACAATCCCGGGTTCGGGCGTACGGAAGGATGGCCGGAACTCAACTGGGACAACCGGATTCAAGAAACCGCCACGCGTCAGCTGACGGCCATCCGTGAAGCGATCGGACCGGAGATGGGGCTGATGCTGGACATCAACTTCCATTTCAAGACGGAAGGCTTCCGACGTATCGCCGAAGCGGTCGCGCCGGCTCACCTCACCTGGTTGGAAGTCGATACCCACGACGCGCCGTCGCTCGCGCTGATCCGGCGTGATGCGCCGTGCCCCATCGCCTCGTGTGAGACGCTGCACGGACGGCGGGAGTTCAAGCCGTTTTTCGAGAACTATGCCCAGGACGTCGCGATCATCGACGTTGTCTGGAACGGACTTGCCGAGTCGTTGAAGATCGCGGCAATGGCCGACGTGTACGAGACAAACGTCGCGCCGCATAATTTCTACGGCCATCTGTGCAGCGCCATCAGCGCGCATTTCAGCGCCACCGTGCCGAATTTCCGCATCATGGAGATCGACATCGACAGCGCTCCATGGCGCGATGAGTTCTATACGGCGGTGCCGAAGATCGAAAACGGCGAGTTCGTTCTGCCGATGGGGCCGGGCTGGGGAATCGAAGTCAACGAAAAGGCCGTGCGCGCGCGGCCGCCGAAGTAAGGAGAGAGCAGTGGCAAAATACAAGATCGCAACGCCCGCCGGCGCAAGTTTCACGGTGGCCGGTGGCGGCTATGACCATGAACTCGCTGGTTTGCATGATATGGGCGTCACCGACGCCGAGATCGTCGAAGGACCGGCGAACGAGGCAGGTTTTGTGGACTTCGCGCGTGAAGCCGACGCGGTCTATGCGAAGGGCATGAAATTCACCAAGAAGGTGATCGACGGACTGCAGAAACCCTGCATCATTTCACTCGGATCGGTCGGTGTGGACAGTGTCGATGTCGCGGCTGCAACCGCGCGCGGCATTCCGGTCACCAACTGCCCGGATACCTTCATCGATGAGGTCGCGGATCATGCCATGGCGCTGCTGCTCGCGTCCCACCGGAGGGTCATCGATCAGGACCGCATGGTTCGCGAAGGACGGTGGACCGAAGGACGGCCGCAGCTTCTGAAGATACCGCGGCTGATCGGCCTGACTCTCGGCTTCGTCGCGTTCGGTCACGTCGCCCGCGCCGTGGCGCGCCGCGCCAAGCCGTTTGGTTTGCACCTGATGGCCTATGATCCGTTCATCGAAGAGCTGGTGATGATCGAGCATGGTGTGCAGCCCGCCACCCTGGAGGACGTGCTGAAGCATTCCGACTTCGTTTCCATGCATGCCCCCGCGACGCCGGAGGCCGAAGGCCTGCTCGGTGAGGAGCACTTCAAGCAGATGAAAAAGACTGCGGTGTTCATCAACACCGGCCGTGGCCCCACCGTGCAGGAAGTTGGGTTGATCAAGGCGCTGGAGGAAAACTGGATCGCGCATGCCGGTCTCGACGTGCTGGAGACGGAGCCGCCAGGGCACAACAATCCGCTTCTTAAGATGGGCAACGTGACACTGTCGCCGCACAATGCCTCGGCTTCCGCCCGGTTTGATCCGGCGCGCAAGCGCCATGCTGGACGGGAACTGGGTCTGGCTCTGACGGGACGGTGGCCGATGAGCTGCGTCAATCCGTCGGTCCTGGCGAAATCGAACCTGCGGCGTTGGCAGCCCTATTCGATGGAGCGTGGGCCCAACAGCTAGGGGTCAACCCAAGAGAGGCCACGGAGATTTTGCAAGCGAAGCGCTCCGTGGCTCTCGATGCTTTCTTTGTGGCCCTCCGTGTCGGCCCTCCCTGATTCGATGCCCCGCCTGACTGGAATTCTTGAAACCTCGCTTTACGTCGAAGACCTCGACCGCGCGCAAGACTTCTATGCCCGCATTTTCGGATTCGAGACCTTCGTGCACGATGGCCGCATGTGCGCCATGGGCGTTCCAGGGGCGCAGGTTCTGCTGCTGTTCAGGCATGGCAGCACGGATGAGCCGGCGCCCACGCCCGGCGGGGTCATCCCGCCGCATCATGGCGAAGGGGCGTTGCACCTGTGCTTCGCTATCCCGTTCGGCGAACTGACCGCCTGGGATGCCCATCTGCGACAAGAGCAGGTGGAGATTGAAAGCCGGGTAGCGTGGCCGCGGGGCGGCACGAGCCTCTATTTCCGGGATCCGGACGGACATTCACTCGAAGTCGCCACGCCCGGCCTCTGGCCGAACGCCTGACATGCTGTGGCCCTGGTGCGCCTAGTGCGTCGCACCATAAGAGACAAAGCAAATTTTTCTTGACGCGGCTCGGCGTATTGTGGCGGGATCAGGGCAGCTTTGAGGCACAATATGGTTGCTTCGAATCGGCTCCGTCCGTAACGGTGCGCCCCCTTGGTTCATGAGGTTGGCTGATGTCTCACGCGGTTGGTCCCTACTCAGTCGAGGAGCATCACGTGCACGGCGAAACACGCTGGGTCGCGATTCGCGCGCGGGGCGCGGAATGGTCGTGGCTGACGGTAGAGGAAGCGGTGGCGATCGGCCGCGCCTGGGTGGAGAAGTACGGCTCCGTGCAACAGGAAACCTATCTCGCCGCGGCAGAATGACGCGGCGGCGACTCGCTTGCTCAAGCCAGCCTGCCCCAGGTCGTCACCCGCGCGATGCGCAATGCGATGACTGGCAGAGGCTGCAGGTCCATCCGCTCATATTGCGGATACCGCTTGCGTAGAAGGGTTTGGGCTGAGTCATGCTCATCGCCGCTTGCTAGAATCTCACCCCGGCCACGCAGCATAATCCAGCCCAAACGCGACCAGTCCTCCTCATAATGATCAACCATGACGGCGGCAGCGGGATTCTCCATCAGGTTGCGCAGCCGTTTGGGACTCCGCTCCAATTTCTTCGGCTTTTCGTCAATTGTGATATACAGCGTCGTCCCGTGGACGGCGTAACACACAGGCACGACATGTGGCCGTCCCGCGTTGTCAGCGGTGGCGAGGCGGCCCACCCGGTTTCGAGACAGGAACCGCCGCTGGTCGTCACTGAGCATAGGAACGGCTCCGGAGGAGCAAGATGGAAATCAGCCTAGCAGGGCGGAGCGCCGTAATCACGGGGGCGAGCAAGGGTCTGGGATTCGCGATGGCGGACCAGTTTGCTCGGTCAGGCGCTCGCGTGGCGATGGTCGCACGCCGATCGGACGCGCTGGCGGAGGCGAAGGCGAAAATCGATCAGGTCGCGCCCGGCCGGGCGGTCACCGTGACGGCGGACGTATCCAGGGCCGAGGACTGTGAGCGCGCCTTCCAGGAAGCCACCAGCGCCTTCGGGGAGATCGATATCCTTGTGAACAATGCCGGCACGTCCCGAGCCATGCCGTTCGAGCAGATCACCGACGCGATCTGGCAGGAAGACCTCGACCTGAAGCTGTTTGCCGCGATTCGACTGTGCCGTCTCGCCATGCCGTCAATGAAGGAACGCCGCTGGGGACGCATCATTAATGTGCTGAACATCGGTGCGAAGGCGCCGCGGGCGGGCGGCGCGCCGACCGCCGTGTCTCGCGCGGCCGGCATGGCTCTGACCAAAATCCTGTCCGCCGAAGGGGCGTCGCACAACGTCCTGGTCAATGCCCTGCTGGTCGGCCAGATCGTTTCAGACCAGTGGGTCCGGCGACATCAATCTCAGGGCGCGAACGTGCCGTTCGAGGAATTCGTCGGCAAGCTCGGCGCAAATATCCCACTCGGAAGGCTGGGTAAGGCCGAGGAGTTCGCGGCGATGGCCTGCCTTTTGGTATCCGACCATGGCGGATTCACCACCGGCACAGCGATCAACATGGACGGGGGCGCGAGCCCAGTGGTGTAAGGTTGTGACAGAAGTTGCGATTCGCATCCCAGGGTGCGATGGGAGCCCAGGAATAAACGCCAAACCTATGTTCCTGTATTGCACGGTATGTGCTTCTCGCCTTAGGGTTGCCGGGACATCAATGAATTGTGAAAGCGGTTGTCGCGCCGATTCGGCTTTTGGGGGGTGACAGATGTCGATGCGCTTCACCGAGATCGGGCAGCAGCTCCGAGCTTATCGGCTTGAATCGGGGCTTCGGGCCGAGGAAATCGCGGCTCGCCTCGGTGTGTCGCGCGCCGCCCTCTACCGGTATGAGAAAGGCGACGTCATCAAGCTCGATACCGTAAAGCGTCTCGCTGAATTACTCAGCATCTCACCTTTGTCGCTTTTGGGGATCGGCGTCGAATACTACAACCGGCCGGTCGGATATTTCGAACGCCTCCGGCAGATGGAGGAGACGGCGGAGCAGGTGCTGGAGGTGTTCGGGCCGCTCTGTTACCTGACGACATCGGATTCGTACAACTCGGCGCTGCGGACCGCCTTCGAGGAAGCGATCCAGGCAATGCCGGACGGCGCTGCGGCAGGCGCCCAAGCGGAACAGGTCCTTGGCCTGCTCGCGGCCCGGAAGAAGATGTTCGCGCAGCGCCGGCCGAACATCATCTGCATGGTGCCGCTGAGTGCGGTGCGCCGGCTGCTTGATGGCGGTGTCGCGCCGGGCCTCCCGACATCGGACCGAGCCCGGCGCATCTGCCGCCAGCTCGCCGAGGCAGAGGTGAACAACATGATCTCGCTCATGGAAACCGAGCCTATGGGCCTGCAGTTCGGCGTGCTGGCCGGCAGCGAACCAACCTCGTTTTTCCAGATCCTGCGAGCCCGAGACCGCGTGACCTTGGCGATCAATCCGTTCCGTCCGGACGCGATGCCGAACGCGCAGACCGGCGTGGCGATGATCACGACCTCCGACGAGGCGGTTGCCGCGCATCAGCGCGTGGCTGAGGCGTCGTGGCGCGACGCGCTGAAGGGCGCGGCGGGTGCATCGCGGCTGCGCCAACTGCTGTCGCTCTCCGTGAGCTGAATCCGGCTCTCGCCGTGCTATTTGCGCGGCATGAACGATGCCGATCGCCTGCCGCCCCATCCCGACCTGTTCGTCGAATCGGATGAACGTGTCTGGTCCGGGCGCTTTCCCCTGGACCGTGTGCGCTTCCGTCATCGGCGCTTCGATGGGGCACTGACGCGGATCAAGACCTGGGAGCTGTGGCGCCGTGGCAACGCTGCCGCGCTGTTGCCCTACGATCCCGCCCGCGATGCCGTGCTGCTGATCGAGCAGTTCCGGTTGCCGGCTCTGGCGGCCAACCTTGACCCGATCGTGGTCGAGATCCCCGCAGGGCTGTGCGACCCCGGCGAGAGCCCGGAGCAGACCATACGCCGCGAAGTCCGTGAAGAACTCGGCATGGATGCCGACCTGCTCCATCCGATTGGCCGGTTCCTTCTGACGGCGGGCGGCTCGGATGAGAACTGCACCATGTTCGTCGGCCGGGTGCGCGCGCCGGAGCCGGGGCCGGATGGCGTCGTTGGTTACGCAGGCATGCAGGCCGAGGACGAGGACATCCGCATCCGGATGTGGCACGCAGACGCGGCGATCGCCGCGGCCATCGAGGGCCGGTTTCCCAACTCGGTCACCGCGATCGCCTTGTTGTGGCTGAATGCGCGCAGGGACGCGCTGCGACAGGAGTGGACGGAGCGATGACGGAACGGCTGTTTCTGGACCAATCGCAGGCCAGTTCGGGCAGTGCCACGGTCGTTGCGAGCGGCCCCGAGGGCGTCGTGCTCGACAGGACGCTGTTCTACGCCCGATCGGGCGGACAGCCGGGCGATACAGGCACGCTGCGCTGGGACGGCAGTGAAATGGCGATCGCTGACACGGTGAAGGGCGAGGGTGAAACCATCCTGCACCTGCCGGCCCCGGATAGCGCGCTGCCCCCGGCCGGAACGCCCGTTGAAATGCAAATCGATTGGGACAGGCGCCATAAACTGATGCGGTCCCACACGGCCATGCATCTTTTGTGCGCCGTATTGCCCGGCGCGGCTGTAACTGGCGGCTCGGTCGGGCTGGACCGCTCGCGGCTGGATTTCGATCTCCCGAATCCGCCGGCGAAGGAAACCATCGAAGCAGGGCTGAATGAGTTGATAGCGGCAGACCACCTGGTGCGTGCGGAGTGGGTGGACGAATCGGTGCTGGACTCCGATCCGGGCCTGGTGCGCACGCTGTCGGTGAAACCACCACGCGGAACGGGGCGACTGCGGCTGATCCGCATCGGCGGCGGTGAGCAACCCGTCGATCTGCAGCCCTGCGGCGGCACGCACGTGGCGCACACGAGCGAAATCGGTCGCGTGCGGGTCGCCAAGATGGAAAGCAAGGGCAAGCAGAACCGGCGCATCGTGATCGAGCTGGAGGGTTAGGCGCATGGGACCATTGGTCAGCACGGACTGGCTCGCGCAAAACCTGGGGGCGCTCGACCTGATCGTTTTCGATGCAACCATGTACCTGCCGAACGAAAACAAGGACGGTCGCACCGAATACCGCAAGGCGCACATTCCCAGCGCGCGGTTCTTCAACATCGATTACGTCGCAGATCAGGACACCGACCTGCCGCACATGGTGCCGACTCCCGGCCGCTTCGCCCACATCATGGCCGAAGTGGGCGTGTCCAACAGCTCGCGGGTGGTGTTCTACGACCAGAAGGGTCTGTCATCCGCCGCGCGTGGTTGGTGGCTGATGAGCCTGTTCGGCCACGACGACGCGGCCGTGCTGGACGGCGGCCTGCCGAAATGGCAGCGCGAAAATCGCCCGACCGAGTCTGGCGATGCATCGCAACCCGCTCCCGGCCGCTTCCGTCCCGATTATCGCGCCTCCCGCCTGCGCGGCATCGGCGATCTGCTCCGCAACGTGCAGGACCGGCGCGAACTGGTGCTCGACGCACGCGCCGCCGGGCGCTTTACCGGCGAAACGCCGGAACCGCGCGCCGGCTTGCGCAGCGGCCACATCCCCGGAGCGCACAGCCTTCCCTATCCGGAACTCCTCAACACGGACCAGACCTTCCGATCGCCCGACGAACTCCGCGACCGCCTGACCGGTGCCGGTGTCGATGGCAGCCGCCCCGTGGTGACAAGCTGCGGCAGTGGGGTCACCGCCTGCATCCTGACGCTCGGCATGGTCCTGGCTGGATTGCCGGAAGGAGCGGTGTATGACGGGTCCTGGACCGAATGGGGCGGCCGCCCCGATACGCCCGTGGAGACGTAGAGCGAGATCGCGCGAGGCGAACACGTCGGAGCGTGTGGATCTTGCTCTCAAACAATAGGTTAGAGCGGAGACGTAAAAGGGAATGACCGAAAAGAAGGACCAGCGCTTTCGCACCCGGCTTTCGCATGTCGGGCGCGCTGGCAAGCGCGTGCATGGCTTCGTCAACCCGCCGCTGCAGCGAGGCTCCACGGTGCTCTACCCGACGATGGAGCTGCGCAAGGAACTCGGCTCCCGTCGCGGCGAGCGGCTTCTGACTTACGGGCTTGGCGGCAGTGAAACCCATTGGGCGCTGGAAGACGCCATCTGCACGATCGAGGGCGGCACGCGTTGCCAGATCGTCGGCTCCGGTCTTGCGGCCGTCACCATTCCGCTGTTGGCCTTCCTGAAAGCCGGCGATCACTGCCTGATGCCGGACAGCGTCTACGGCCCGGCACGCAATTTCGCCGAAGGCACACTGCCGCGACTCGGCATCGAAACCACGTTCTACAATCCCGAAATTGACGCCGATGGCATCGGCGCGCTGTTCCGGAAGAACACGACGGTACTTTATACGGAAAGCCCGGGCAGCCACACCTTCGAAGTGCAGGACATTCCTGCTCTCGCGCGCGTAGCGCATGCGCGCGGCGCCAAGGTGCTGATGGACAACACCTGGGGCATCCACTTCTTCCAGCCGTTCACACACGGCGTGGATGTCTCCATCCAGGCGCTGACGAAATACCCCGGCGGCCATTCCGACCTGCTTATCGGCAGCATCACCGTCAACAGCGCGGAAGATTGGGATCGGCTGCACGCCACGTCGCGCGCTCTCGGCCAATACGCCAGCCCCGATGATTGCTGGCTCTGCCTGCGCGGCGTACGCACCCTCGGTGTGCAACTCGCGGCGCAGATGGATGCCGGCATCGAAGTGGCGCACTGGATGCGCAAACGCCCTGAGGTGCAGGAGGTGCTGCATCCCGCTCTGCCCGGCGCCCGTGGACACGAAATCTGGAAGCGCGACTTCACCGGCGCCTGCAGCCTGTTCGGTGTGGTGTTCAAACCGGACTACGACGTGGACGCAACCTGGCGCTTCGCCGAGGCGTTGGAACTGTTCGGCATCGGCGCGTCCTGGGGCGGCTATGAAAGCCTCGTGCTACCCACCACCGGGTTCGTTCACCGCACCGCCGGGTCCGGCGATTTCGGTGGCCCGCTCGTCCGCCTCCACATCGGCCTGGAGGACGTGAACGACCTGCTTGAAGACCTCGACCAGGCTCTAAAGACGATGGCCCGTTAGCCTAAGCTTCCATCACATCCTCGATCCGGATCGGCACCTTCCGCACCCGAACGCCCGTCGCGTGCCACACTGCATTCGCGACTGCCGCGGCCACGCCCACCATCGGCAGTTCCCCAATCCCCTTTGCGCCAAGCGGGTTGGAGATCGTATCGTTGTTCGGCACGATGATCGTCTGGATTGCCGGAATATCGGCGTTCACCGGCATCACGTAGTCCGAGATGTTGGCGTTCACCACGCGCCCGGTTTCTTCGTCAACCAGCGTTTCCTCGAACAGCGCCATGCCGATGCCGTACACGATGCCGCCCATCAGCTGGCTGTGCGCGGTCTTCGCATTCATCACGTGCCCGGCGTCGAACGCGCCGACGAAGCGCACCACGCGGATCGTGCCGAGATCGGGATCGACCCTTACCTCAGCGAACTGCGCCCCGAACGCGTGCATCGAATACTGCTTCTTTTCATCACCCGGTTTGGCGTCCGCGTCCGCCTGGACAGAATCCATCGAATGATGCGCGAGCATTTCGCTGATGGGCAGGCGCCCATCGGGACCGCGGATCACGCCTGGGCCAAGCATCAGCGCTGAATCCGGTGCCCCGGACCAGCGATCTGCGCGAGCCATGTCCAACAGCTTGCTGCGGAGCCCCCGCGCCGCCAGCAGCACCGCGGACCCGGCGCTGGCGACCGTCTGCGATCCGCCGGACACGGGCGCCTGCGGCAGGTTGCTGTCGCCGATCGTGACGCTGATCCACTCGATTGGCACGTTCAGCTCTTGCGCTGCGATCTGCGCCAACACCGTGTAGGTCCCGGTGCCAATATCCTGCGTGCCGATCCCGACATGCACCGAACCGTTGGCGCGCATGCGAACCCAGGCATGCGCTTCCGATCGGTTCGTCGGATACGTGCTGGTCGCCATGCCGAGCCCGACCAGATAACGCCCGTCACGCATCGATCGCGGCGCCGGAATCCGCCGCCGCCACTCGAATGCTTCGGCTCCCGCCATGTAGCAGGCACGCAACGCCTTGCTGGCGAACGGCTTGTTCTCGTGCGGGTCGTGATCGGTGTAATTGCGCAGGCGGAACTCCAGCGGGTCCATGTGCAACTGCGCCGCCAGTTCATCGACGGACGCTTCAAGCGCATAGACGCCCGGCGCCTCCCCGGGAGCGCGCATATAGGTCGGAAGACTGGCATTCGTCGGCACAAGACGATGGCTGACCGCGACATTGTCGCAGGCGTACAGCATCTCCGTCGGCAGACCGACCGGCTCGGAGTATTCGCCAAGGTCCGGCATGGACATTTGCGAATAGCCCTGATGCCGCATGGAAGTCAGCCGCCCCTGGTCATCCGTGGCGAAGCTCAGTTTCTGGACGGTCTGCGGCCGATAGCCGTTGCAGGTGAACATCTGCGGGCGCGTAAGAACCAGCTTTACCGGCCGTCCGACGATCTTCGCCGCCATGGCAGAGAGTAGGGCAGGGGGCCATGTCGAGCCTTTGCAGCCGAAACCACCGCCGACGAACGGGTCGATCACCTGCACCTTGCTCTTGTCGATGCCGAACGCGCCGGCCAGCGCGGCCTGCGCGCTACTGACGCCTTGCGTTGCGTGCCACACAGTCAGCCGGTCGACGTCCCATCGCGCGATGGTGGCATGCGGCTCCATCGGGTTGTGGTTCTCGATCGGCGTTTGATACGTCACATCGATGCGGTTTGGCGCAGCGTCGAAGTTGGGTTCTGGATCGCCGCGCAGCGAATCGGGTGAACGTGCGCCGTTGCGGAAATGCTTGGGCGCGTAAGCCTGGTCCATCGCCGCACTCATCCGCGTAACCGGCTCGCCCATCTCGTAATGCACGCGCACCTTCTCTGCCGCCGCGATCGCTTGCTCCAGCCGCTCGGCCACCACGACTGCGATCGGCTGGCCGTTAAAATACACAGTCATGTCCTGCAGCGTCGGAGGATGCGTGTTGTGCAGCTTCAGCGCATTTTCCGGCGTGATGATGCGCAGCACGCCGGGCATGCCTTGCGCGTCAGACGTATCGAAGCTTGTCACACGGCCGCTACCAGCGGTGGTCAGCACCAGGACCGCGTGAACCGCATTGGGCACTGGAAATTCGGCGGCGTAGCGTGCCGCACCGGTGACCTTCAGCCGGCCATCGATGCGAGTAACGGGCTGTCCCAAGATCGTCGGCATCATCATGGTCATCTCCTCACGCAGCCGCCATTTCCAACGCGCGCCGGACGGTATTTCGCAGCAGAGGCAGCTTGAACGCATTCTGCGTTGCCGGTTTGGCGTCTTGGCCAGCCTGCATCGCCGCATAATTGATTGCATCCAGTGAGAGCGGCGCACCCTGCAGTGCCTGTTCCACCTCCGGCAGGTGCCATGGAACGGTTCCAACACCGCCGGCCGCGACGCTCGCCTGATTGATGCGTCCGCCTTCTATGTCGAGCCCGATCGCCACGGACACCAGCGCGAATTCGAAGCTGGCTCGGTCACGCACCTTCAGATAAACCGAGCGGCGCGAGATTGCGGAGATCGGCACCAGCACGGCGGTGATCAGTTCGCCCGGCTGCAGCACCGTCTCGTTCTGCGGCGTATCACCGGGGAGCAGATAGAATGAACGGATCGGCACCGTACGTGACGCCCCGCTCGCTCCAAGCACGCTGACCTGTGCATCCAATGCGACTAAAGCGACGGGCATGTCGGACGGCTGGGTGGCGATGCAATGATCGCTGCCGCCCAGGATGGCCAGCATGCGGTTTTCGCCATGGATGGCCGGACAGCCGGAACCCGGAGCACGCTTGTTGCAGCTAAAACCGGTGTCGCGAAAATAACCGCAACGCGTGCGTTGAAGCAGATTGCCGCCCATCGTACCCATGTTGCGGACCTGCGGCGAAGCGGCGGAGAGCAGCGCCTCGCTCACGGAAGGGGCGAGTTCGCGCACCGCCGGGTGCGCCGCCACATCCGACATGCGTGCCGTCGCGCCGAGATGCAGCGTGTTCCCATTGACCGACACCCCAGACAGGTCGAGCCCGTCGATATCAATCAGACGGAACGGCGCTTCCGCACCAACCTTCATGAGTTGCAGCAGGTCGGTGCCGCCGGCGATGTATTTGGCACCCGATTGTGCAGCCGCAGCCACGGCATCGGACGGGGCGGTGGCGGCCGTCAGTGTAAAGACCTGCATCGCTCAGCCCTCCTGCATCCGGTCGGCGGCGTCATGAATGGCCGCCACGATGTTTGGATAAGCGCCGCAGCGGCAGATATTGCCGCTCATCCATTCCCGCACTTCGTCGGGCGAGCCGACATGGCCTTCGTTGATGAGTGCGACCGCGGACATGATCTGGCCCGGCGTACAGTAGCCGCACTGGAAACCGTCATGCTCCAGGAAGGCGGCCTGCACCGGATGCAGGTCACCATTCACCGCCAGGCCTTCGATGGTGGTAACGGCCTTCCCCTGAACGCGGGATGCAAGCGTCAGGCAGGAGACGACGCGGCGCCCGTCGACATGCACCGTGCAGGCACCGCACGAGCCCATGTCGCAGCCCTTCTTCGTGCCGGTCAGGCCAGCGTACTCGCGTAGCGCGTCAAGTAGTGTCGTGCGTGGCTCGATCTCGACAGTCACCGGATTTCCGTTGATCTGCAACACCAGCTTTTGCAGACCGCCGGATTGCGACGAGGCGTTTTGCCCCCCCGGAGCGGTAGAGGTTTCATCGGCGCGCGATGAGAGCGGAACGCTTGCAAGACCTGACGCGGCGGCAGCGCTCAGAACCCCGCGACGTGTTACATTCGACATCGTTCTGTCCTTGATGCCCAGTCGGATTACTTTAGCCCTTTATCATCTCCCGCGACCGCCCGCCGATGTCACGCTTGCTTGAGGCTTGACGCCCACCGCGCATGACGGCCTGATCCCCGTCAGGAGGAACGTTGATGATCAAACGGTTTCATATGCTCTATGTCGGGCAGATCGAGCTGGACACGGTGGGACTCGACGGCACCCCGGCGAACGACCGGCGCTATTCCAATGAACGGCTGAGCGAGGTGTTCGAAACCTCCCGCCGCATCGCGCGGGTCATGGACGAACTCGGCTTCTATGCGATGTGGACGGCCGAGCATCACTTCCAGCGCGAAGGCTATGAGTGTCTGCCGAACCTGGTGCAGCTTGGCCTATGGCTCGCCACGCAGACGCAGCGGCTGAAGTTCGGCTGCGGGTTCAACGTCCTGCCGATGTGGCATCCGATCCGCTTGGTGGAAGACTACGCAATGGCGGACATCGTCGACCGACGGTCGGGTGATCATGGGCGTAGGCCGCGGCTACCATACGCGCGAAGTGGAAACGCTCGGCGGCCCGCTGATCGATGCCGAAGCCAACCGCGCTTATTTCGAGGAGCAGCTGCAGATTCTGCTGAAATGTTTCAACGAGGAGGCGTTCAGTTTCGAGGGACGCTATTTCCGCATCCCCGCCGATGTGGACTATCGCGGATATCGGGTGAAGGACATCACCGTCGTGCCGCGCCCGAAGCACCTGCCGGTCGAGATCTACATGCCGGTGGCGAGCGGTAAGACCATCGACATGATGGCGCGCCACGGCCTGAAAGCGATGGTGACTCTGAACGGGGCCAAAATACTGGATGACGTACTGCGCGCCTATCAGGACGCCTGCGCACGGCACGGCCAGACCAAAGCGCTTGGTCAGGACGTGATCTGGGGCGCCGGCCTCTATCTCGCGAAAAGCCAGGAAGAGGCGATCCGCCGCGTCGAACCCGCGCATGATGAGCGCTTCAAATGGTTCGCCCCGTTCGGCTTCGTGCGCTACGCCGACGCGCAGGGTCGGACCTGGGGCACGCCGGGTGCGCCTGCCCGCATCCCCACCATCCGCGACGGAGTGCAACAGAGGGCATGGTTCTGCGGTACACCCGGCGAAGTGATCGACGGCATAAAGTCAATCGAAGCGAAATACCCGGCCTGGAAGACTTTATGGTGCACTGGGCCGAGGGGCTTCCCCCAGCCGAGTTCGAGGATCAGCTTCGTTGGTTTGCCGCTGAGGTGATGCCGGCGTTCGGCTGAGAACGTGCGTACTCTACCTCCCGAGCCCGGCCATCCCGAGTCATCACATCGGTCAAGTGGGGGCGGACCGAGAGCTGATACTGGTAGGCGGCAGTCGCCGCCTGCACCAGCACGCCGTCTCGCCCCAATGCAGCATCGGCAAACTCCGTCATGCGCAGGTTGGGCCACGCCTTCTCCCGGATGCCGAGCAGCATCTCCGTGAGTTCGGCCGCGCCATACTCAGGACAGGCCTGGGCGAGGATCATCAGCAGCGAGGCCGTCGAGCGCGACACGCCGGCATGGCAATGCACCAGCAGATGCGCCTTCCCCGGGTCGTCAGCCATCAGGGCGCGGCCAAGGGCAAGGATCTGGTCCACATGCTCTGGCTGCGGCGGATTGGAACCCGGGCGGTCCTCTATGACGTCGAAGAACCGCAATTCCAGCCTGTCATGCTCGCCGAAGCCGCCGAACGCGTCCGGCACCGGATATTGCGGATCGAGAATCGACAGCACATGGGTTACGCCGGATTCACAATGCTCGGGTAATTCCTGAATACCGCAGACGGTCATTCGGAAGGGAAGTGTGCTCATGCTGATCTCTCGGTATGCCAGGATGGTTGCTCGGCCTGTACAATAGGGACTTTCCCGGCCCAATACGCTATCTGCACCCCCGCTTTCACGCAGGGTTCTGATTTGCAATGGCTAAGCCAAGGGCGCGTTACAGGTTCCGCGGCTTGGCGCTTGGCGATTCTGGGCCGCCGCATGGAGCAGTTAGCCGTCCTGTAACTTGTTGCTTGTCCGAAGACACGCCATGAGAGGCGCGAGAGGGTCACCCTGGATGTTCCTGGATTGTTTGGATCGCGCCGGATTCAGAGCCGCGGCGCTCGGCTGTGTGCTGCTGATTTCTGCATGCACGACTGCGGCGAACGGTCCGGTTGCCGGTTTAAATCCACACCCTGCGCCAGAAACCTTTGCGCCGTTGGTCAAACGTGTACTGCCGAGCGTGGTGAGCATCGCAGTGACTGAAACCGTCAGCGGCGGAGATGTGATCGCACAACTTCCCCCCGAGCTGCGGGATACGCCTTTAGGGCGGGAGTTCCGGCGCCGCTTCGGCTCGCAGCGCGAGCAGGTGATGGGTGCTGGGTCAGGCTTCATCGTGGACCCCACCGGTATCATCGTGACCAATAATCACGTCGTCGGGCACGCAACCCGCATCATGGTCTTGCTGACGGACGGAACGGAGCTTCCGGCGCATGTCATCGGCACGGACGATCTAACAGATGTGGCGGTGATCAAGGTCGATGCACCGCATCCGTTGCCGGCCATTACCTGGGGCGACTCGAGCAAGGTTGAAGTCGGTGATTGGACTCTGACCGCCGGCAATCCCTTTGGACTCGGCGGGTCGGTGACGGCCGGCATTGTCTCGGCTGAAGGGCGTGACCTGGGCGAAGGGCCCTTCGATCGCTTTCTCCAGCTCGATGCCGCGGTGAACCCGGGTAACTCGGGCGGACCAGCCTTCAATCTGGATGGACAGGTGGTCGGCATGACCACGGCGATCGTATCGCCCTCCGGGGGTTCGGTCGGGATTGCCTTCGCAATCCCCAGCAATCTCGTGAACCGGGTGGTTGCACAGCTTCGCGCCACGGGCCAGATCGCGCGCGGATGGCTGGGTGTGGCGGTGGAAAGCGTGGGCGCCGGACCGCAGGGTCATGGCGGCTTGGTGTCGATCGCAGGACTTACGCCGGGGGGCCCGCCTCCCGCGCGGGTCTCCGGCCGGGCGACGAGGTGGTTGCGGTCGATGGGCGCAACATTCAAACCACGTCCGGGCTGGTACGCGCCGTCGCGGAGAAATCACCGGGCAGCACGGTGCAGGTCACCGTGCGCCGCGCCGGACGGCCAATGACCGTGCCGGTCACGGTCGGGCGCCGGCCAGCAGAAGAGTCGGAGTAAGCAGGGAGCGAGGAGCCATGCGTATTCTTGTGGTTGAGGACGATAAGGACGTAGCAGGCTTTGTTGTACGTGGCCTGCGAGAGGCAGGCCACGTGGTCGAGCATGCTGATAACGGGCGCGACGGCCTGTTCATGGCCGCGAGCGAAAGCTTCGACGCGGTTATTCTTGATCGCATGTTGCCGGGCGGTATCGACGGACTACGATTACTGGAAACCCTGCGCGCCCAGAACAACCGTGTGCCGGTGATGATCCTCTCCGCGCTGGCCGAAGTTGATGACCGTGTAAGAGGCCTCAAATCTGGCGGCGACGACTATCTGACCAAACCGTTTGCATTCGCCGAACTCCTCGCCCGCGTGGAAGCGCTGTCCCGTCGCGGCAAAGGCGAAGGCCCCGTCACCAAGCTCCAGGTCGCCGACCTCGAAATGGACCTGCTCTCCCGTCAGGTGCGCCGCGCCGGGCAAAAGATCGACTTGCAGCCGCGTGAGTTCCGCTTGCTCGAGTATCTGATGCGGCATGCCGGTCAGGTGGTGACGCGCACGATGTTGCTGGAAGGCGTGTGGGATTATCATTTCGATCCGCAGACCAATGTCATCGACGTGCACGTCTCGCGCCTGCGGCAGAAGGTCGACAAGCCCTTCCCGAGCCCGCTGATTCACACGGTGCGCAACTCCGGCTACATGCTCCGCGCTGAGGAGGAGTGAACACGGACACCAACTGGCCTAACGCTATCCAGAAGACCACCGCGCCGCGTCCGGAGCCAGAGCAAGCGCGGCAATATCTCTTGCGTTCCGCCGGCATACGCTTCGCGGTGATCTATGCCGGACTGCTGACCATCAGCACGTCCGTGTTCGCGATGTTCCTGTGGTGGGCCACTGCCGGTTTGCTCAACCGGCAGGTGGAAGCCGCCATCACCGCGGATGCCCGCGGCCTGACAGAACGCTGGGAAGAAGGCGGCATCCCGGCGTTGGTACTGAGCATCAACGACCGTCTCGCGCAGAACCTCGACGACACTGCGATCTACTTGCTGATCGATACGCACGGCCACCCGGTGGCCGGCAATCTCTCGCAATGGCCCACGCCAGTGCAGCGCACCGACGGGTGGTATGAGCTGCCGGTACAGCGCGCTGGCGTGCAATCCCTGGCGCGAGTCGCCCGCTACAACTTACCGGGTAACTACGCGCTGCTGGTCGGACGGGACGTGCGCACACGCGCCCAACTCCGGCGGCTGCTGACTGACGCGCTGCTGTGGGCCATGCTGGTCGTGGTGATCATGGCCAGTGCCGGTGCGCTGCTGGTGCGAAGTCTCTTCCGACGAACCTTGGCCAACGTATCCGATACGGCGGCCGCAATTGCTGTGGGCGACTTCACCCAGCGCGTCCGCATCTCAGGACGGGGTGATGAGTTCGACCAGCTTGCCGAGACGATCAACGAAATGCTGGACCGCATTGCCCGGCTGATGGAGGGCGTGCGCCAAGTCTCCAACGCGATCGCACACGATCTTCGCACCCCGATCACGCGGGCGCGGGCGCGGTTGGAAGAAGCCGCGAATCATGCACAAAGCCCTGACGAGCTCCGCGCCGCGATCGAGCGTGCGACCGACGACCTGGATGGGATTGTCGCCGTCTTCCAGGCGTTGCTGCGGATCGCCGAGATCGAGGCTGGATCACGCCGATCGTCGTTCGCGCGGTTCGATCTGCGCCTGGTGCTGGATGGGCTGCACGAACTCTACGAAGCAGTGTGCGAGGAGAAAGAGGTGCAACTGCGCCTGGATGCACCCCCATCACTGATGGTGTTCGGCGATCGGGAACTGGTGCAGCAGGCCGTTGCCAATCTGCTCGACAACGCCATCAAGTTCTCCCCGCCCGCAGGTAATGTGAAGATCACGGCGGCGGCCGGTTCGGCGGGAACCACGATCAGCGTGGCGGATCAGGGGCCTGGCATTCCGGAGGATGACCGACAGCGCGCGGTCGAGCGCTTCTTCCGCGGCGAAACGGCCCGCAGCACACCGGGATCGGGGCTTGGGCTGGCACTGGTGCAGGCGGTGGCGCAATTGCACGGCGGATCGCTGACGCTGGAGGACGCAAATCCCGGCTTGCGCGCCCGGCTGTTCCTGTCCGGTCGGGACGAACTCGACGCCGGACTGAAAATCATACGGCGTGGTTGCAGACGCCACCGCGGCAGCTAAGCTCCGATTGTCGAAACGGGAGGAAACCAAACATGGCAAGAAGCAGCAGGCGCGGATTCATCCAGACGGGCGCAGCCTCGCTCGCCGCTGTGACATTGGCTGCGCAGTTCGGCATCGATCCTGCACGCGCGCAGGCCGCCGGAGAGGCGGCCGGGCGATCGAGTAAGCCCTTGAAGGCTGCATTCAGCAATGCCGGGCTGCAGGCCACATGGTGTGCGCAGGGCAAGCGCGCTGCCGAATATTGGGGCAAGCTGTTCAACGTGGACGTGACCTGGTTCGACGGGGAGCTGGCGGCCACCAAGCAGCGTGCGGCGATCGACGACATGGCGTCCCGCAAGTGGGATTTCGTGGCCATCCAGGCCTTCGGCATCGGCACGCTGACGGCACCGGTGAACAAGATGATCGACGCTGGCGTGCCGGTGATCGACATGGACACGCTGATCGCGCCGCTGGATCAGATCAACATTCATAGCTTCATCGCGCCAGACAATGACTTCATGGGCGCGTCCGTTACCCAGGCGCTGGTTGATGCGATCGGCGGTAAGGGCAACATCATCATGACCCAAGGCGCGTTGGGTCACACGGGAGCCCAGGGACGTGCCCGTGGCTTCAATTCAATCGTGAAGAAATACCCCGACATCAAAGTGCTGGACACCCAGCCGGCGGACTGGGACGTGACCAAGGTCGCGCGCATCTGGGAAACGCTGCTGACCAAATACCCGAAGATCGACGCCGCCTACTTCCACAACGATGACATGGCGCTCGCGGCCTACAACGTGATGAAGGCTCACAACCGCACGGAGATAAAGATCGGCGGGTGCGACGCCATGCCCCCGGCGCTTGAAGCCGTAACGGATGGGCGCATGACCGCCACGGTGCGCAATCCGTCCTGCCGCATCCATGGCGGCGCGATCATCGCGGGTGTTGCGGCGGTGGTATCAGGCGAAAAAACAGGCACAGGGGCCAGCGGAACGATCCCTAAGAACATCGTGGCGGATGGTCCGGTGGTTACCAAGGCCAATGCGCCTGGCATGATGTGGATGGAGGAACAGTTCCTTATCTAGAGCGAGATCGCGCGCGACGGAAGCAAATGCCTGTTCTGAGTTTTGCGGGAGTCAGTAAGTCCTTCGGTGGTGTGGCCGCACTTCAGCACGTGGATTTCGCTCTCGAACCGGGCGAGATCCACGGCCTGGTCGGAGAGAACGGTGCGGGCAAATCCACACTGATGAAGATCATCGCCGGCGTGCATCACGATTACGACGGAACCATGGAGCTGGACGGCACGCCCGTCCGGTTCCGCTCGGCACGCGAGGCGCTGGCCGCCGGAATCGGCATGGTCCACCAGGAACTGTCGGTGGTGCCCGAACTTAGCGTGGCGGAGAATGTCTATCTCGGCGTGCAGCCGGCACGCTTCGGCGTGATCGACTGGGCGAGGATGCGGCAGGGCGCGCGGGAGCACCTGTCTGCGCTCGGAATCGATCTCGATGCGCGCGCGCGCATGGGCAATCTCCCAGTCGGGTTGCAGCAGCTCGGCGAGATCGCACGCGTACTGTTCTCCGGCGCGCGCATCCTCATCCTGGACGAACCCACCTCCGCGCTCTCACCGCCCGAAACCGAGCGCCTTTTCACCGCTCTCCGCCGGCTGCGCGCGCAAGGCCGGAGCATGGTCTTCATCTCGCACTTTCTCGATGATGTGCTGGCGATCTGCGACCGAGTGACGGTGTTGCGCAACGGCCGCGCCGTCGCCTGCGAACCCTGCACCCGCATCGAAAAGACGTGGATCATCGCGCGCATGATCGGCAGCCACGGCGAACTGGAGGAGAGCTACCAGGGCGAGCGAACCCTCGCACCCGCACCATCCGCGCCGCCCGTGATGCGCGTCACGGGTCTGACACGCGCAAGCCAGTTTCGCAATGTCTCCCTCGATGTGCGCCCGGGCGAGGTGCTGGGGATCTACGGTTTTATGGGATCGGGTCAGCTTGAACTGGCGCGTAGCCTTGGCGGACGCCCGCCGGCGCAGTCCGGCAGGATCGAGGTAAACGGGCATCGACGACGTATCCGCAGCACGGCCGCCGCGCGCCGTGCCGGCATCGCGCTCGTGCCCGAAAGCCGCCGGCTGATGCTGTTTGCCCACGAACCAATCTTCAAGAATATCACCATCAGCATCCTCGACCGTATAAACCGCCTCCTGCTCCGCCCGGCGCGGGAACGCGCCATCGCACAGACGCACATCACTCAGCTCCGCATCCGCACCCCAAACGCGGACCGCGCGGTCGGCACTCTCTCCGGCGGCAACCAGCAGAAGGTCGGGCTGGCACGCTGGCTCACCTATCCGCCGCGCATCCTGGTGCTAAACGAGCCGACGCGGGGCATGGATGTGGGCGCGAAGGAGGACGTGCTGAGAATCGTGCACGGTCTGCGCGACCAGGGCATGGCAGTTGTTGTCGCCTCCGCCGAACCGGAGACAGTGCTGGTGCTCGCCGACCGTATCCTGGTCATGAAAAAAGGCGAGGTCGTGCGGCACTTTGCTAACGAAACAATCAGCAAGGAGCGGCTTCTGGCCGCCGCATAAAAACCCTATGCCCGACCAGATCGCCGTTCCCGCGCCTCGACCGGACCGGCTCGGCTGGCTGCGCGGCCAGCTGCGCAACATCGCGCCCTTCGCCACCCTCCTGTTCCTCGTGCTATTCTTCTGCGTGGCGAGCCCGTCTTTTGCGACCACGGGCAACATGATGAACATCCTGACGCAGGTTTCGGTCACCGGCATCATCGCGGTCGGCCTGACCTTCGTCATCCTTTGCGCCGAAATCGATCTTTCGGTCGCCAGCATCGCCAACGCCACCGGGATCATGGTGGCGTTTTTCACCGCGCAGGATTCCAGCGTGAACATCGCCAACCTGCCCTTGCCGGGCTGGGCGGCAATCGTGATCTCCCTTGCCGCGTGCGCGGCGCTGGGCGCGGTGAATGCCTTTGGCCTGACGGTGATCGGCATCCCATCTTTCATTATGACCCTCGCGATGCTGCAGATTGCCGCCGGCATTTGCGCGCTGCTGGTACGCGGACAGATCGCCTACGCCGTGCCGAAGATCGTCGGAACGCTAGGCAGCCACTCGCTTGGACCGGTTCCCTGGATCGTCATCGTCGCAGCTGCTGTGCTGCTGATCGCCCACTTGGTCCTGACCTACACCCGGTTCGGCCGCTACGTGTACATGATCGGCGGGAATCGGGAGGCAGCCGAGTTCTCCGGTGTGAACGTGCGCGCCGTCCTCTCCGCGGTAATGATTATCTCCGCCCTCTGTTCGGGCCTCGCCGGCATGCTTGGCGTCGCATATTTCGGCAGCGCCCAACAAAATGAGTTCGATACCTACCTGCTCGATTCGATCTCTGCCGTGGTGGTCGGCGGGACCAGCCTGTTCGGCGGACAGGGTGGCATCGGCAACACCATCATCGGTCTGTTCGTGCTCGGCGTGCTGAATAACGGCCTCGATCACATCGATATCGACAGCTTCCTCAAAATCCTCATCCGCGGCTTGATTTTGCTCGTCGCGCTCGTCATCAACGTCTATGCGCAGCGGATGCGCGCCGCGGCACCCGGCGGGTAATTCCACCACCTCTTGATCTGGGAAATCTAGCTATGGACCGCATAGACAACGTCGTGATCCAACTACTCGACTTTCTCGAGGCAGTGGTACGCATCATCCTCTCGGGACTTGCCGCAATCGAGATTTGGGCGCGGACCCAACTCGCGGGCCTGGGCGTTCCGCCCGGTATCTCAGTGATAATCCTGATTGCAATTGCCCTGCTTTTGATTGTTGCCGCGCTGCGACTCCTCGGACCAATCGTCTACATCCTGGTGATGGTCTTCATCGTGCTGCTGATGGTCCACGCGCTGATGCCGGTCGTGATTCAGCATTAAAGCAGATGGCGCTCGACTGGAGCTGCTTGCGGTTCCAGGAGCGCGGGAATTTGCTTATGAATGCTCTAATTACCGCATGCCCTCCACCATCTTCGCAATCGCTTTCAAATCCGCGACGAACGCGCGGTACTCACGCTTCTTCGCCTCCTCGTCCGGCACACGCAGCAGGAACGACGGATGCACCGTGACAAATGCCTGTGTCTCGTCTGAAAGCGCGATCGGGCGCCCGCGCTCTCGCCCGATCGTCACCGCGCGACCCAGTACCGCATGCGCCGCCGTCGCACCCATCGCGACGACCAGGCGCGGCGACAATTGCACTCGCTCCACATCCATCCAGAATCGGCACGCATGAATCTCCGGCGCCTCCGGCGTCTGATGGATCCGTCGCTTGCCGCGTGGCGTAAACTTGAAGTGCTTCACCGCATTCGTGACGTAAACGGCGCGCCGGTCGATCCCTGCTTCCACCAGCGCGCGATCCAGCAATTGGCCTGCGGGTCCCACGAATGGCCGGCCGATCACGTCTTCCTGGTCGCCGGGCTGCTCGCCCACGAACATCACCGGCGCCCCAGCGGGCCCTTCGCCGAACACAGTCTGAGTCGCAGGCTCCCACAGATGGCACCGCCGGCAATCCGAGGCTTCGTGCGTCGCCGCTTCGATCCCCGGATCGGTACCGCGCGGCATGACCACCGGACCGATGGCTGGACGATCCGGAGGCCAGGGATCTTCACTCAGCGGTTCCGCTTCGGGGACGGACGTACCAGGTTGCGCGTTATTTCCCATCTCCCCGCCATAGGCGCGATAATACGAAGTCAGTGCCTCATCATCCGGTACCACCGAACCCTCGACGCCATCGCCAAACCGCACCGCCCCATCACCGGACCAGAACGCACTGCCGTCCGGCGTCAGGATCGCAACGCTAAGATTCGGAAAGCGCCGCGCGAGAAGCTGCGCATTCGCTGGCAGGACGAAATGCGCCGGTTCGTACCACCCGACATACTCGTCACCAACATGCAAATACCGGATCTGCGTGCGCATCCGGTGCTGCTCCGCACGGACCGCCAGGGCCAATCCGCGTGCACGGCGCACCTCCGGATCCTGCGCATCCTCCATTGGGCGCTCCCCCGCGTGGGCGCGCCAGACCAGGCGATAAAGCAAATCGAACCGTTCCGGGTCTCGCGCCTGGATCGCCATGCTCGCCAGCGAAATCAGCGTCCGCGGAACCGTCAGCATTCCGGCCGTCTCTTCCGGCGGCGTCGGATGCCCACCCGAAACGCTCCAATGCACTTGCTCCGGCGGTATCCCTTGCAGCGCGAGCGATCGCGCCGCCGCTCGCCAGCCCTCCCAGTCTGTTTCGCTTTGCAGCCGCACCTGAGGCATGAGCACCAGGGAACATCAGGACGCGGTGGTTTCCAAGCCCGGCTGTCGCCCCGTATTCTCCCGTAAACTGACGGAGCTCACCGACAGCATGTTCGACCCCACCGCGTTCGTCCGCATCGGCGCGGCGAGCAACCCTGCGTTCTCACGCGACGGCCAAACCCTGTTCCACCTCCGCGGCGCTGGCACGCCGCAGCTCTGGCGCATGGGACTGGACGGGGCGGGCCACGCTCTGACCAACCACGACGAGAAGGTCGCCTTCATCCGTCGCGCGCCGACGGACGACCGGCTGATCTACGGCATCGACCGTGGCGGCGACGAGCGACAGCAGCTGTGGCTGTTCGACCCCGCCTCCGGCACCAACCGTGCGCTGACCGGCGCGCCGAACGTGATCCACGATTTCGGTGCCTGGTCGCCGGACGGGACACGTATCGCCTTCGCCGCGAACGACCGCAGTGAAGCCGATTTCGACATTCACATCATGGATCTCGCCACCGGCGAACGCCGCCGTCTCGCCCAGGGACACCGGCAGGTCGCGGTCTCCGGCTGGAGCGTCGATAATCAGCTGCTCCTGCTGGAGGATCGGGGTTACGGCAATGTCCGTCCCCACGTCCTGGACGTTGTTTCCGGCGAGATGCGGCCAGTCCCGCAGCTCGGCCCGACCATCTGGCAGACCGCGCGCTGGTCCGCCGACGGCCGTTCCGTTCTGGCTCTCACCGACCACGGTGGAAGCGATTTTCTTCGCCTCTGCCGCCTCGATCCGGAAACCGGCTCGGTCACAGACATCTATTCCGCCCCGGGCCGCGACGTGGAAGCCTGGGCGCTCTCCTCCGATCAGCGTTTGCTCGCCACGATCGAAAATGACCGCGGCTTCGCGGTGGTGCGGCTCGGCCCCCTCAATGGCGACCGTCCTATGGTCACGGGGATGCCTTCGGGCGTGGCCGCTGACCTGGCATTCTCGCAGGACGGGGAGAGCCTGGCTCTGTCCGCCTCCTCACCCACCGATCCGCAAGGACTCTGGATCGTTCAGAACGGCGCCGCTCGCCCGATCTGGCGGCCTGAAACGGACGTGTCGTTCCGGCCCTTCGAACTGGTTGAATGGCCCAGCTTCGATAATCGCAGCATTCCCGGCTGGCTCGCGCTCCCGCCGGGCAATCCGCCTGCCACCGGCTGGCCGGCCGTCATCTGGGTCCATGGCGGCCCGGTCGGGCAGACACGGGCGAATTTCCGCCCCGAAATGCAAATGCTGCTGGCGCAGGGCTTTGCCGTCCTAATGCCCAATGTGCGCGGCAGCTCTGGATACGGACGTGCCTGGTGCGAAAGCGATGACGGGCCGAAACGCCTCGACAGCGTCGCTGACCTTGCGGCGGGGCGGGCTTGGCTCGCGCGCCAGCCCGCGATCGATCCGCATCGGATCGGCGTCATGGGCCAGTCCTATGGCGGGTTCATGGTCCTCTCCGCCATCACGGAATATCCAGATCTGTGGCGCGCCGCCGTGAACTATTACGGCATCGCGGATTTCGTCACGACGCTGCGGGACACCGGACCGTGGCGGCGCGAACACCGCGCCGCTGAGTACGGCACGGACCCGGAGCTGTTCGCCCGCATCTCCCCGATCCATCGTGCCGAGCAAATCACCGCGCCGCTGCTGGTGCTGCACGGTATCCGCGATCCACGTGTCCCGCTCGGCGAAAGCCATCAGATCGTGGAGAGGCTCCGTACATTCGGCAAACCGGTAGAGTATCTGGAGTTTGATTACGCCGGACACGGCTTCATTCGTGCCGACGACAGGGTGCGCGCGTACAATGCGGTGGCAGATTTCTTCCGGCGCCATCTGTGAAACGCCTCTGGGGCACCGCTTGGCTCCTGCTGGCCATGACGAATGTTCTCTGGGCGGGCAACATCGTGCTGGCGCGTGGCGTTGCGGGACAGATCCCACCCATCGCCATGGCATATTATCGCTGGACCGGCGCGTTCCTCGTCTCTCTGCCGTTCGCTTGGCCAATGCTGCGGCGTGATGTGCATGTGATTCGCCGCAACTGGCGCATGATTGTGGTGCTCGCCGCAAGCGGCATCGCGATCTACAATGCCATGGTCTATGTCGCGCTTGTCACGACCTCGGCGCTCAATGTCCTGCTGCTGCAGTCCGCGAACCCCCTCATTATCCTGATCTGGACCTTTCTGCTCTTTCGTGAGCGCCCGAGCCTGCGTCAGGCACTCGGTGTCCTGCTGTCGCTCTGCGGGGTCGCTGCCATCGCTTCGCGAGGATCGCTCATCACCTTGATACATCTGCAACTGAACAGGGGCGATGCGATCGTGTTGGTAGCGGTCGCAATTTACGCCTTCTATTGCGCCGTCTTTCGCCGCCGCCCCGCCATGCATCCGCTCGGCCTGCTCACCGCGATCATGGGCGTCGGCTCATGCATGATTCTGCCCTTCTTCTTGTGGGAACGTATGACCGGCGGACATATAACAGGTGGCATCGGTGCCTATCTTGCGCTGGCATACATGGCGGTGTTCCCCTCCTTCATCGCCTATTTCCTGTTCAATCGCGGAATCGATTTGATCGGCGCGAGCCTCGCAGGACAATCGACCCATTTGATGCCGCTGTTCGGCTCATTACTTGCCGTGGTGTTCCTGGGTGAGCGGTTCCACAGCTACCACTTGGTGGGAATCGCACTGATCGGCGCAGGGATCCTGCTCGCATCTGTCAATGCCGCTCGGACCTCCGGTAACCGACAACTCGCAGAAACTGCTTGATGCGGGGAAACGGAACAGGGCAGACACTGCGGATGACTGCGCGTGGGCTGATTCTGCTGCTGGGCGCGATTGCATGCATCTGGTTGGCTGCCGAGCCGCATCTTGCCCTGGCTGCTAATCCTTCACCACCACAGCCCGCAGCGCCGGTGAAAGAGGTCGCCCCCGACAAGACGATCGCGCTGCTGGGTCAGCCAGTGGTCGGCCCGCTCGGTCAGGAAGTCGGCCGCGTGGTCGATGTCCTGGTGGATGGTAAGGGCATTCCGCAGGCCGCAGTCATCGATTTCGGCGGATTTCTCGGCGTGGGCACGCGCAAGATCGCGGTGGAGTGGAACACGCTGCACTTCAATCCGGGCGATCCCAAAATACCCGTAGTGCTCGATCTCCTACCAGAACAATTGAGGACGGCACCGAACTATAAGGGAGAGAACAAGCCGGCGCCGGTCGTCACGCCCCCGTGGGAGCAGCCGGCGAAGCCGGTCACCCCGCCGCCGGGCACCGCAAGCAACGCACCGGCCGAGCAGGCGCAGGACCACAAGTAATGCAGGCCGCGCAGCACAAGACACCGCGTGGCACCTTTCGCGCCCTCGATCTTCTCAATTTCTTCATGGCGGATGTGCAGACCGGGTTCGGACCGTTCGTCGCGGTCTACTTAACCGCGCACAAGTGGACGCAGGTGGAGATCGGCCTCGCGCTGACCCTGGGCACGATCACCAGTGTCGCGAGCCAGGTACCAGCGGGCGCCATCGTCGATGCCATGACCAATAAGCGCTTGGCTGCCGGCGCATCTATTACCTCCGTGATGTTGGCCGCGATCGCGCTCGCCGTATTCCCGTTCAAGCTGCCGGTGCTGGCAGCCGAGGTGCTGCACGGCTTCGGCAGCAGCGTACTGACCCCCGCAATCGCGGCGATCAGCCTCAATCTCGTGGGGCACACCGGCCTCAGCGAACGGTTGGGACGCAACGCCTCCTTCGCCGCAGGGGGCAGCGGCATCGCCGCCGGCGTAATGGGTGGCATCGGCACCTACTTGGCTGGCGCCTCGGTCTTCTGGCTGACTGCGGCACTGGGGATACCGGCGCTGCTGGCCCTGTGGTGCATCCATCCGCGCCCAGCCGAGGCGCCCCCGGCTATCAAGAAAGCCGGCATCGACTGGAAAGGTCTGCGGCTCCTGTTCACTGATCGGCGTCTGCTCATCTTCGGAGGCTGCATCGCCCTGTTCCACCTCTCCAATGCCGGCATGCTTCCCCTGGCCGCGGGAGAGGTGACAAAGCGAACTGCCTCCTGGGCCGATCTGATTATCGCCGCCTGCATCGTCGTGCCCCAGGTCGTCGTGACGGTCGCCTCGCCCTGGATCGGATCTCACGCCGAGAGATGGGGCCGGCGCCCGCTGCTGCTCCTGGGCTGGGGTGCTCTGCCGGTGCGGGCGGTCATGCTGGCTTTCCTTCCCGGACCCTGGCTGCTGATCGGCGGCCAATCCATCAGCGGCATCAGCGCTGCGGTGTTCGGCGTGATGATGCCGCTGATCGCCGCCGACCTGACGCGCGAGCGGGGCCACTTCAACCTTTGCCTCGGCGTCCTCGGATTGTGCGTGTTCAGCGGGGCGGCAATCAGCACGACCATGGCCGGGTGGCTCGCCGACAATGCCGGCCACCGGATCGCCTTCTTGGCCCTCGCCGCGGCCGGTGCGGCTGGCACGCTGCTCATCGCGACCGCTATGCCGGAAACGCGGTTGAAGGCTCCAGGCCCGGAGGCGGGCGGGGCTGTCTCTCAGGGTGTCAGAAGCGACCGGCCAGTCTGGAACGAGCGGCTGATCGTCGCGGGAGGACGCCGGTAGTCTCGAGGATAGTTGCCAGTAGCAGGCCATTAGCTGCTATAGTCAACTAATCAGGGAGGCCGCCATGTCCCAGAACGACTGTGTCACCGCAGTTCGGCGCTTCAGCCGGTTCTACACACGCCGCCTTGGCCTCCTCCACGAAGGACTGCTCGGGAGTCCGTTCTCCCTTACCGAGGGGCGTCTGATCTATGAACTTGGCCAGAGGGAAGGCGCCACCGCACGGGAGCTCGGAACGGAGCTCGGCCTGGACAGCGGTTATCTCAGCCGCATCCTCCAATCCTTCGAGGAAAGGGGCCTGATAACCCGGCGATCCTCGGAAACGGACCGTCGACAGATGCTGTTGTCACTGACCGACGCCGGGCGGCAAGCTTTCACCGCGATCGACGCACGCTCCCGCGAGGAGGTCCGCGTTCTTTTGGATCGCCTCAACATCCAGGAACACCAGCACCTGGCCCAAGCGCTCGGAGAGGTGGAAGCCCTGATGGGCGGCAACGCGCCTGCGTGCCGCGCCTGCGTGCTGCGTTCACCCCGGCCGGGCGATTACGGCTGGGTGGTGCACCGCCATGGTGCGCTCTACGCCCAGGAATACGGCTGGGATGAGACTTTCGAGGCCCTGGTGGCTGAGATCGTCGCCGGGTTCGCCCGGTCGCATGACCCGCAGCGCGAGGCCTGCTGGATCGCCGACCAGGACGGCGTGGTCGGCTCCGTCTTCCTCGTGCGCGGCGACGAAGACACCGCCAAGCTGCGCCTGCTGTATGTGGAACCCAGCACGAGAGGCTCCGGGATCGGCCGCACGCTGGTCGAGACGTGCATCGCGTTTGCCCGTAGCGCCGGTTACCGGCGCATGACCCTATGGACCAACGATGTTCTGGTGGCAGCCCGCCGCATCTATCAAGGCGTCGGGTTCCGCCTCATTAAATCGGAGCCGCACCACAGTTTCGGCCATGACCTGATCGGGGAACAGTGGGAGCTTGCGCTCACGCCGTAAAGAGAGCGCTCAGAACCCCTCGCGCTCGAGGCGTTTCCGCTCCAGCTTACGCGCGCGGCGCACTGCCTCCGCAGCCTCACGGGCACGACGCTCGGACGGCTTCTCATAGTGCCGCCGAAGCTTCATCTCCCGAAAGATCCCCTCCCGCTGCATCTTCTTCTTGAGCGCTTTCAGCGCCTGATCGACGTTGTTATCTCTGACGAGAACCTGCACTTCGCCGCCTACTCCTTCCGCGCAAACAAGAAACCCGCTGAGCGGAGAACTCCGTCGCGGGACCGGGGATGCATATAGCACGACACAGCAACGGCACCAAACCTGTTTGAGTATGCTTCTGCCGGCCCATTGTGGCAGGGCCGGGCCGCTCCCATGCTGGTTTGTGAGGAGAGACAGAAAGGAGGCCGCTCTGTCCCGACCGGCGTGGACCGGGTCTTCCGAAACGGCATGGCTCACGCTTCCTGTCCGTGCCGAGCACCCGGTGTACGCAGTCCGTCCGGTTCGTCCGGCCTCATGGCGGCATCTCGCCGGGTCTTTGTCGGCTCATGCGCTCCTCCTGTGCGCCGTGCTTCTGTTGGCCGGGCAGACGCAGGAGTTCGTTTCACCAGGGGGAGGCACCATCGAGGTGGTGTTCCAGGCCCCTCGGTCACCAGCGCCCGCGCCTCCGGCCGCTGCCACTTCGTTCACGCCGGCGCCGCAATCGGCTCCGACAGCTGCGCCAGTTCCACCATCAGCGCCCCCGTCCCCAGCCTCTCCATCGCCGGAAGCAGTGCAGCAGCCGGTCGCGCCGCCACCCCCGACGCCGCCGCCACAGACGGTCACACCGCCGTCGAAACCATCACCACCGATCCCGGAAACGGAGCTAGCTTTACCCCTCCCGCCGGTTCCCCCTCGTGTCGCTCCGCCTCAGCCGAGGCCTTCGCCGCGGCACTCGGAGACGATCGCGCCCTCCCGTTCAGCACAGGCCCCCCCCGCCCCCCTCTCCAATGGCCCCACGGCGCCGTCGGCACAGGCGTCCTCTGCCGCATCTACTGGGCCGCCTTTCGTGTCTCCACAGCCAGTCGCCGGGATGCAGGCGGATCGCCCCCCCGATTATCCTGACCTGGCGCGTCGGCGCGGTGAGCAGGGACGGGTGGTGCTTCGTGTCGATGTGAGCATGGACGGGCGTCCGCTTGCGGTCTCAGTATCGCGCTCCAGCGGCTTCGGGATTCTCAACTCGGCCGCAGAGGACGCGGTCCGCACATGGCGCTTTGTGCCCGCCACGCAGGATGGACGGCCGGTGCCTGCCACCGCCGAAGTGCCGGTCCAGTTCCGTTTGGAAGATTGACTACCGCGCATTGCCGTGCGGGCGGGCGTGGCTCAGTCTCCGCGACAGACATCGATTCGGGAGCAAACGGTTATCGCCGCCTCGCTTGCCCGCTTGAATGCGGCTTCGATCTCCCGGCCGCCGCTGGTGCCGCTGGCAGGGCTGGTAGTGCTGTGCCTCATTTGGGGCCTCTCGGTGCCCCTTATGAAACTTGGCGTCCAACTGTTCGACCCGCTGCAGCTTGCCGCCCTCCGCTACGCCTCCGCCGCACCCTTCTTCATGCTCCTGTTGATCGGCCGCAAACTGCCGTCGCGAACGGATCTGCTGCGCATGGGCGGGCTGGGTGTGCTTGGCATCGACTGCGGACAGGTGACGCAGGTCCTGGGGGTTCAGCGCACCTCTGCCGCCGTCGCCACGATCATGTTCGCGACCATCCCGATCTTCGTCGTGATCCTTGCAGCGTGGCGATTGCGCCAGCCCTTGCGGATCCACCATGCGATCGGACTGGTCCTGGCGCTCGGGGGGATTGCACTGGTGGCGACGCAACGCCTGGGCGGTGCAGGCGCCCAGTCCGTCACCGCCGCCGGCGTGGTGCTGATCATGATCTCCGCTGTCAGTATCGCGCTCTACTACGTGCTCAGCGCGGAACTCAGCCGACGTTATCCGGTGACGACCGTCGCCGCATGGAGCTCTTTGATCGGCGTGGTTCCATTGCTGCCGATGACTGCCCGAGGCGGCGTAGCCGCGGCAGGACTGACGGGTGTCGCGATTGTACTCTATCTCGGCCTGCTGGTCACCGTCGCCGGCATGTGGATCTGGCTGTCGCTGCTCCGCGCCTTGCCGGCACGCATCGCGGCAGGATCGCAGTACCTTCAGCCGCTGATCGGTGTGGCGGCATCGGCCTGGCTGTTCGGCGATGCAATCGGTCCGGCCTTCGGCGCCGGCACCGTGCTGGTGTTTATCGGAATCGCGCTGACATCCGCGCGCTGAATCCGAAGGTCACCCGAGATCGCGCGCCACATCCGGCAAATCGAGCAAGCGGTCGATCTCCTTTGCACGTTCCAGCGCGTGATCGGGCTGGAACGTCAGGTAGGGCGCGAATCGAAGCCGTAATGCGTGCGCCACCTCGGCCCGCAGAAACGGCGTCGCGCGTCGCAACGCTGGCAGCAGCACGTCGATGTCCGACCGCCCAAGGCGGGAGACAAACGCCGTGGCGTTGCGCAAATCAGGGCTGATCCGTACCTCGGTCACAGTGATCTGCTCGCCGGCGAGATCTGGATCGTGCAGCTCATGCCGCCCGAACAAGCCGGCGAGCACGTGGCGGATTTCCTCCGCCACGCGCAATTGCCTTTGGCTGGAGCGGGGTCGCGCGAGGCCGGAGCTCGGAGCGCGTGAATCCCGCTCCCCAACTGTCTTTAGACCTCCGGTCCGTTTCTTCACGTCCATACCCTTACGCGGGTGCCCTTAGAGCGCTCCAGTCAAGCGCGACTTGCTTTAGGCGGGAACCATCTCCGTCTCGTAGCACTCGACCACGTCGCCTTCCTGGATGTCGTGGAAGTTGGCGAAGGACAAGCCGCATTCATAGCCGCGCGCAACTTCACGCACGTCGTCCTTGAAGCGCTTGAGCTGCGTCAGTTCGCCGGTGTGGATCACGACATTGTCGCGCAGGAGCCGTACGCCGGCGCCACGCTTGACGACGCCTTCCGTGACCATACAGCCGGCCACCTTGCCGACTTTGGTGATGTTGAACACGGCGCGGATCTCCGCGTAGCCCAGGAACTTCTCCCGGGCCTTCGGCGCGATCTTGCCCTTCACCATCTTCTCGATGTCGTCGGAGACATCGTAGATGATGGAATAGTAGCGGATGTCGACGCCGTCGCGCTGCGCCAGCTCCCGCGCCTGCGCGGTCGCGCGCACATTGAACGCGACGATCACGGCTTTCGACGCCTGCGCAAGCTGCACGTCGCTTTCCGTGATCTGCCCCACGCCGTCTAGCAGCACACGCACCTTCACCTCGTCCGCGGACTGCTTCAGCACTGTCGCCTGAATAGCTTCGGCGCTGCCCTGCACGTCCGCTTTGATCACGACCGCAACTTCTTTCTGCTCGCCCGCCTGAATGCGCGCGAGCATCTGATCCAGCGTTCCCCGCGCGGCAAGATTGCCAGCGGCCTGCTTCTCCCGCAGCCGGCGGGTACGGAACTCCGTGATCTCGCGCGCGCGACTTTCGTTCTCGACCACGACGAAGGGTTCGCCGGCAGAAGGCACACCCGTCAGCCCGAGGATTTCCACCGGCATTGCCGGTGCGGCATCCTTCAGATTCTGACCCTTGTCATCCAGCATGGCACGCACGCGGCCCCACTCGGATCCCGCGACGATGATGTCGCCCTGATGCAGCGTGCCCTTCTGGACCAGCACCGTCGCGACCGGGCCGCGGCCGCGATCCAGCCGGCTTTCGATCACCGCGCCTTCAGCCGAGCGTTCGGGGTTGGCGCGCAGATCGAGGATTTCCGCCTGCAGCGCGATGGCTTCCTCAAGCTCGTCAAGCCCTGTCTTCTTGAGCGCGGATACTTCCACCGACTGCGTGTCGCCGCCCATCTCCTCGACCACGACCTCGTGGCTCAGAAGCTCCTGGCGCACGCGGTCGGGGTTCGCATCCGGCCGGTCCATCTTGTTGATGGCAACGATGATCGGCGCGTTCGCTGCCTTGGCATGGCGGATCGCCTCGATCGTCTGCGGCATCACACCGTCATCCGCCGCCACGACCAAAACCACAATGTCGGTCACACCGGCGCCCCGGGCGCGCATGGCGGTGAAGGCTTCGTGGCCCGGCGTGTCCAGGAAGGTGATGCGGTGGCCACCCGGCGTCAGCACCTGATAGGCGCCGATATGCTGCGTGATGCCGCCGGCCTCCCTGGCCGCTACGTCAGTAGAACGGAGTGCATCCAGCAAGGACGTCTTTCCGTGATCGACGTGGCCCATCACCGTCACCACGGGTGGCCGCGGCTGCAGCTCTGACACGGTATCCGCCGCACCTTCCAGGCCCTGCTCGACATCGGATTCCGACACCCGCCGAGCGCGATGGCCGAATTCCTGCACCACCAGTTCCGCGGTGTCCGCGTCGATCGGCTGCGTGATGGTGGCCATGATGCCCAGCTTCATCAGCGCCTTCACCACCTCTCCCGCGCGCGCCGCCATGCGGTTGGCGAGTTCCTGCACCGTGATCTGCTCCGGCAGGATCACGTCGCGCACCACGCGCACCTGATCGGATCGCAAACGCTCCAGTTCCGCCTGGCGGCGCTCGCGCTCGCGCTGGCGTCGGACGGAGGCCAGGCTGCGCACGCGCTCATCATCGCCTTCCAGCGCGGCCTGCACGTCGATGCGACCAGCGCGTCGGCCTCCGTCGGCACCCTTCTTGGGGGCAACGATGGGGGGCTTGCGCGCCGGGAACCGAGCCCGGGGCGGCGCACCGGGCGTGACTCCTCCTCCTCCTCGCCCGGTCGAGCGCCAGGGCGAAGACGCAATGTCTCGGTCGGGCGTGCCGGCGTTGCCGGCGCACCTGTGGGCCGGCGGGCCGCCGGCGCTGCCGCGGATGTTGCTGGACGGGCCGCTGGGCGAGGAGCGTCGGTACGCGGGGCGTCGCGTGTTTCACGCGCTTCAACCGCAGGCGCCGCGGCCCCAGCCGTTGCGGGCGCGGCTTCTTCTGCCGCGACCGGTTGGGCCTGTTCCTCGGCTTGGCGCTGGGCCTCGATCTCGGCGTTCAGGCGCTCCTCTTCCTCGGCAGCCTTGCGCGCCTCTTCCTCCCGCCGGCGTGCTTCCTCGGCGGCAGAGAGGATCGAAATCTTCTCCTGCTCGCGGCGCTCGGCATCGCGCTTTGCCTGCTCGCGCTGCTGCTCGACCAGCGCACGCTGGCGCGCGGCGAGCTCACTCGCAGTCAGCGCCCGGGGCTGCGCCGGAGCGCTGCGCGCGGGAGACGCGGCACGCATCGCCGGGGCAGTGGTAGCGGGGGCGCTCGGTGTGGCCGGGCCAGGCGTGGCCGGACCCGCTGCGCGCTTTTTGCGCACTTCCACCTGAACGACCTTCGAACGCCCGTGGCTGAAGCTTTGCCGCACGGACCCGGCATCAACCGTGCGACCAAGTTCCAGTCGCCCCGTAGGCCGAAGAGAGAGCCGGCCCTTGCCCGTTTCCTGATCGCTACCTTCGCTCATTACCCCGCCTGTCGAACTCGCGCTCGATCATCCAATCCGTTCTTCCGGGCCGTTCAGCCCGGCGAGCCGCTCGCCTTCGGTCCGCAGTGCCTGCGCCAGTCTTCCTGGCGCCACGGCAACGTGCACTGTCCGCTCACGGCCGAAAACCATACCCAACGCAGCGCCTGGAAGAGGCGAAACGAGCGCGATCCCAGTGGAATCACCCAGGAAGCGCCGCCGCTCCTCCATACTGCCGTCTGAAGCCTGCAAGATCAGTGCGGCGCGCCCGTTCCGCAGCCACTCCCGTGCCTTTTCGAACCCGGCTACGGCCTGACCGGCCCGCCGGCACAATCCCAGCAACTCCAGAATCCGACGCTCCAGCCCCGTTCGGACCCGATCAGGTAAATCGGGTGGCACCCGCACCGGACCGCGCGCCGCCCGCGCAAACATCCCCCGCGTGCAGGCGGTAAATAGCACATCGGCTCTCGCGCTCAACCACATGCCGCGCCCAGGCAGTCCTGCGCCGAGATCGGGCAGCACGATGCGCTCGGGATCAAGCACAAAGCGGATCATCTTCTCCTTCAGCAGGCGTTCACGCGTCACGATGCAGCGCCGGAGCGGCCCTGTATCCTCAAACTCGTCGGAAAGCAGGTCTGTCTCGGGTTCAGTCGTGATCGGCCTCCTGGGCGGCTTCGACCGGCGCTTCTGCGCCGCCCTCGCCCTCGAACCAGTGCGCCCGCGCCGCCATAATCACCGCGTTCGCGGTTTCCAGGTCCATCGCCTCCTGTCCGACGATTTCCAGCAATTCGTCGGAGGCCAGATCGGCAAGGTCGTCCAAGGTTTTCACCCCCTTCTCGCCGAGTGCCACCAGCATGGCCGGGGTGAAGGTCTCCAGTTCTGCGATTTCGTCAGTGACGCCGAGTTCGCGCCGCTTGTCGTCGAGTTCGGTATCACGCCGGGCGATGAACGCCTCCGCGCGCCGGATCAGCTCACCGCCGATGTTCTCGTCGAAGCCCTCAATGGCGGCAACTTCTTCCAAGGGGGTGAAGGCCAGTTCCTCGACCGAACCGAAACCTTCGGTCACCAGCAGCCCGGCAATCACATCGTCCACGTCCAGCGCTTCGACGAATAGCGAACTGCGCCGGCGGAACTCCTCTTGGCGCCGCTCGCTCTCCTCGGCCTCCGTCAGGATGTCGATGTCCCACCGCGTAAGCTGGGAGGCCAGCCGCACATTCTGCCCCCGCCGGCCGATCGCCAGGGAAAGCTGGTCATCGGGGACGACCACTTCCACGCGCCCGGCTTCCTCATCCATCACCACCTTGGTGACCTCCGCCGGAGCCAGTGCGTTCACCACGAAGGTGGCGGCCTGCGGTGACCACGGGATGATATCGATCTTTTCGCCCTGCAGTTCCTGCACCACGGCCTGCACCCGCGAGCCGCGCATACCGACGCAGGCGCCAACCGGATCGATCGAGGAATCGCGGCTGATCACCGCCATCTTGGCGCGCGAGCCCGGGTCGCGGGCGACCGCCTTGATCTCGATGATGCCATCGTAGATTTCCGGCACTTCCTGCGCAAATAGCTTGGCGAGAAACCCGGGATGCGTGCGGGACAGGAAAATCTGCGGGCCACGCGGCTCTTCGCGCACGTCATAGATATACGCACGCACCCGATCGCCGTTGCGGAAACTTTCACGCGGAATCAGCTCATCGCGGCGCAGCAGCGCCTCGGCACGGCCTAAATCGACCATCAGGTTGCCGTACTCGGTGCGCTTGACCGTGCCGTTCACGATCTCGCCCACGCGGTCCTTGAACTCCTCGAACTGACGCTTGCGCTCATACTCCCTGACACGCTGCACGATGACTTGCTTGGCGGTCTGCGCCGCGATGCGGCCGAAATCGATCGGCGGCAGCGGGTCGACGATAAACTCGCCGACATTGATCTCGGGCTGGAACTTGCGGGCGATGTGGACGGGGATCTGGGTCTCCTCGTTCTCCACAGCCTCAACCACCTCGGTCCAGCGCGACAGCCGGACGTCACCGGTCCTGCGGTCGATCGTGGCGCGGATATCCTTTTCGTGCCCATACTTGGCGCGGCCGGCCTTCTGTATCGCCTGCTCCATCGCCTCGATGACTTCCTCGCGGTCAATGGATTTTTCACGCGCAACCGCGTCTGCCACCAAGAGCAGTTCCGGACGAGCAATTGCCGTATCCATAACTTAGTTTCCTCAGTTCGCAGGTTGTGGGTGCGCCGTGGCGGCGATCAAGGCTTCAGTCAGAACCAGTTTCGCGCGGCGAATATCAGTCAGCGGTAGCACCGCCTCGGTCCCATCATCCAGGCGCAGGCGCGCGGCACGATCATCGGCGCCCAGCACGATGCCGGAAAACCGCTTGCGGCCCGCGATGGGAACAACGGTTTCCGCCCGCGCCATGTGGCCGGCAAAGCGGTTCCAATCCTTCGCCCGGGTAAGCGGGCGATCGATCCCCGTGGAGCTGATCTCCAGGCTCCAGTTGCCCGTAAACGGATCGGCAACGTCCAGAACGGCTCCCAACGCATGGCTGATCGCCTCACAGTCTTCGATGGCGATAGGGGAGCCATCGGCCTTGTCGGCCATGATCTGCACGGTCAGCCGGTCCTTGCCGGTGATCGCGACGCGGACAAGCTCGTAGCCCATGTCATTGAGCGTGGGTGTGACGATGGCGGCGATGCGCGCTTCGAGGCGGTCCTGTGACTGCGGTTCTGGCAACAAAAAAAGGCGGCCCGTGAAGGCCACCCCCCTGAAGATCAGCGGAGAATTGAGTGCCACCACAAATTAGCGATTGGAGTCCAAGGGTGCAAGGCCGACCACCCGGATTGAGCGCTAATTCGCTTCGGAAATGTCTCTATCGAGCAGCGCCCGAACCCTCTGGGCAAGGTCCGCGGCGGGAAATGGCTTCGTCAGCAGTTCCACGCCGGGATCCAGGCGACCATGGTGAACGATGGCGTTGCGGGCATAGGCGGTCGTGAACAGCACCTTAAGACCGGGCCGCAGGCGGCGCGCTCGGTCCGCCAGTTGGCGACCGTTCATCCCGCCCGGCAGTCCGACATCCGTGAAAAGCAGATCCACCGGCTGTTGCCGCTCCAGAACGGTCAGCGCGGCTGAGGCATTGGCTGCCTCGATCACCACGTACCCGAGATCCCGCAGTATCTCCACGGACAGAGCGCGTACTTCCTCCTCATCCTCAACCACCAGGACAGCCTCGCGGGTCTGGCTGTATGGCAGTTCTGCTGATTCGGCCAGGTCACCCGCCTGGTCGCTGTCCCGGAGCAGCCGGGGAAGATAGATCTTCACCGTCGTCCCACGTCCGGGTTCGCTATAGATCTTCACGTGGCCGCCTGACTGCTTGATGAAGCCGTACACCTGGGACAGGCCGAGGCCGGTGCCGCGCCCAATCTCCTTCGTGGTGAAGAAGGGTTCGAAAACTTTGTCCAGTACGTCCGGCGGCATTCCCGTGCCGGTATCGCTGACCGCCAGCATGGCGTATTGCCCGGCGCGCACCTCGTCCTCTCCCTTCGCATACGCCTCGTCCAGAAAAACATTGGCAGTTTCGATCGTCAGCTTGCCACCGCCGGGCAGGGCATCCCGCGCGTTCACGGCCAGGTTCAGCAGCGCGTTCTGAAGCTGATTTTCGTCAACCAGGACCGGCCAGAGCCGGGCGGCCATGACTGTCTCGATGACGATGGTTTCGCCCAGCGTGCGGCCGAGCAATTCCGAGGTGGCGGCGATCAGCTTATTCATGTCCAGCGAACGCGGCGCCAGCGGCTGACGGCGCGAGAAGGCAAGTAGTTGCTGCGTTAGCGATGCAGCGCGCCGCGCACCCTGCATCGCCGCATCCACCAGCCGGGCCAGTTCCGGCGCGAGTGAAGTACCGTCACGCGCCGAGCGCAGTTGCAGGCGCTCCAGGTTTCCCTGGACGACCTGCAGAAGATTGTTGAAATCATGGGCAACGCCGCCCGTTAGTTGTCCGATCGCCTCCATCTTCTGCGATTGACGCAGCGCTGCCTCCGCCTCTTCGCGACGGGCGATCTGTTCCTGCAAGCTGCGGTTGCTTTGTTCCAATCGGTCATTCGCAATCACAAGCTCCTCGGCGCGCGTACCGAGTGCCCGATTCGCCCGCCGCAGCGCCATCTGCGCGAACCCGAGCACCGCAACGAGCAGTGCCGCCATCGCGACGAGCAGGGCGATCGGGCCGTCGCGCTGCAACCGGGAGCTCAGTGGCTCCGCCCGCGCTTGTACCGATCAGCCGGCCCAGAAGCGTGCGTCCCTGCTCGACCGGCTCGGTGACGGAAAGCACATTCTCCGACGATCTCGGGATCGGCTCCTGCAGCGCGCGCGGGAGACTAGCGGGCGGTTTATCAGGGTAACTGACGAACAGGGCACCGGATGGCGTATACAAGCCAGCTGCGAGAATAGCGGGGTTGGCGTGCAACGCAATAAGATATTCCTGCGCGGCCTGACGGTCGTTGAAAGCGAGCGCGGCGGTTTCGGTGGCCGCAAGGATGCGGGCCTGGGCGGCGAGATTGTCCAGCCGCCGAGCTTCCTCGGTGTGGTCGATATAGAAAGAAAGACCCGTCCCGAAACCCAGCAGCAGCATTGCGCCAAACAGCGCCAGGAAGGATGCGATCCGGCCGCCGGATCCGGTCACTGCACGGTGTCCGCTGCGATGCTGAGCAGCTTGGAACTGATTGTCAGCCCGCTTCTGGAAGCGTCTGCACGATTGATCTGAAAGCGTACTTTGCCGTCCACCAATACGAAGTTGATGATGCCGATCGCGTCCGGCTCGGTCTGCTGATCGGTGATGGTCAGCACTGGCCTGCCGCGCACGACAGCCAGGACGCGCGCCACGGCTGTGGCAGGTTCGCCATCGATGAACATCATCTGGCAGCCAGAACTCGCGGTAATGGTGCCGAGGCGGCGCACCACAAAGGGCCGCTGCTGAATGCTGTCGCCAGCAACGGCCTGGTCGACGAGCCGCTCGGACGGGCTTTCGCCGACAACACACAAAACGAAGACATCCGAAGCCAGAGCAGAGGGGGGCCATTGCACGAATTGCGGGAGCTTGTCGACATACGCGGCCTTCACTTCGGCCTCGAGCGCGCTTTCTTGAGCGCAAGCCGGGCCCGGGCAGACCGCGGTGAGAAGCCCGGCGCTCAACCACACCGCCAATCGGCGGCGGCCGCAAATCGGTTCATCGCGTGGCGGCATCAGCCGTCGTGATACGGCTGGGTGGGACGACCATTGCGACCGGGGCTCCGGGTCAAGCGGAGCCGTACCTGACTTATGTCAGCCCGCGTTCGTCATCGCCGGAAGGGTGAAGGGGATAAGAGTCAGGCTGGATCGGGTGAGCTTGGGGATGCTGTCACGTAGGCATCCGAGCACGTCGTCGAGCGCCAGCAGGGTGCGCCGTCGGAACTCCACGATCATGGCTTCCTCGACCGCGGTCAGGACAGTGCTGTGAGGGGCGCGCGGCCCCATCGGAGCGTCATCGGTGGTAGCCCGGGCCCGCCACTTGGCAACCGTGTTGCGGCTCAGACCATAGTGCTTGGCCAAGGCGCCGCTCGTCTCTTTCGACGCTTGGAGCTCGGCTCGAACTCGCGGCGTCGTTCGGGCTGAGCCGTGAAGACTGCCTGCCATAGCGCCTCCTCTCCCTCTCGGGTCAGGTTAGCGTCACGACTCTCCGGGACCAAACACCTACGTTCATGCCACGTGCCGAAATAGCCCAGGAATACGCGTTGATCTGAGCGACCTGCAAATTCGGCGCGAGCCGAAGGATGTCCGGGATGGTGGTCATGCCGGATTGCAGAATCTGCTCCCGGGTGATCACGTATATCGAGGCGGGAGCGTCGCTGAGCAACTCCGGCTGCCTCGCTACGGAGGTGACCTGGACTTCGCCCAGCTGCTCGATCGAGAGACTGCGGAGTTCCTGCATGTTTTGGGCATCCGCCGCCCCCGCCAGTCCAAGGCACAAGGCGCCCATCACGATCAGCCAGCGCGTTGGCGTACGGAGCTCGACCCCGCTTCCTTCGATGTGACTCACGATGACACCGCGGATTCCCCATGGTCACTCAGATTGCCTCGGCAATGATGCCGCAGTAGACGGAATGAGCCAGTCACAATTTCCGCTTGGACTGGACGCCTGGGAATGAAAACGTGACAGCGCAGGCGGACATCGCGTCGGAAACCGAGGGGCCGGACGGATTCAACAAGGAAACCGACGCCGCCGTGACCTGGCAGCATCGGTTCAATGACGGATCCACCTTGCAGGTGTTGGGTTATTTCGACAGTTCAAGCCGCGCAGTGAACAACAGCAGCTCGTTCACCGTGAATACCTATGATTTCGAGTTCCAACACAACTTCAATCTTGGTTCGTGGAACAGCATTGTTTGGGGGGCAGGCGAACGCAATTTCAACTACGTGTTCGAGAATACGGCACTGGCGCTGGAACCCCCCAAACAGTCTCTGAATCTCGCGAACGTCTTTGGACAGGACACGATATCGCTCTCCCATGCCTTCAAAGTCACCGTCGGCGTGAAACTCGAAGATGAGCCCTATGCCGGGCTGCAGGCGATGCCCAGCATTCGACTTGCCTGGAAGGTAGCGAATGATGCGCTGCTGTGGGCGGCGGTGTCCCGCGCGGTCCGCTCCCCGACACCGGTGGACGCCAATTTGCAGGAATATGCGGGGACGCTCGACGTTCTCAACGGCTCCACGGCTTTCCGGCCGGAGACATTGACCGCCTACGAGGTCGGCACGCGCATCACACTGTCATCGCGTGCGTCCTTCTCCGTGACTGGCTTCTATGACGTGTATGACAAGCTTCGAAGCATCGACCCCGCGGCTCCGGATTCAGGATCCGTATACGTCTTCGGCAATCTGATGTCCGGCACGATCTTCGGGGTCGAGGCTTGGGGCAATTATCAGCTATTCCCGTGGTGGCGCCTGACCGCAGGGATCACGGCGTTGCATGAGGACTTCCAGTTCCTGCCAGGCAGCGTGACCGTCGCCGGGCTGGCTTTCGTAGCCAACGATCCCGGCCACCAGGCTTCGGTGCAATCAACCATGAATTTCGGTCATGGTGTGACGCTCTGGAGCGACCTGCGCGAGGTCGGATCCCTGCCACATCCATCGGTGCCCGGATATGTGGAACTGGACGCTAGGATTGCCTGGGATGTCACGGAAAAGCTCCAACTGTCCCTTGCCGGTTACAACCTGTTCCATCCCGAGCATCTGGAGTTTGTCGAACCCGGCGTCAGCACGGAGATTCCGCGCAGCGTTTTCGCGCAAGCACGGGTGCGATTTTGACGTGCTACGTCTTTCTCTGGCAGGCCAAGAGCAGGAATTGATGCACGACGGTGGCCGCAAGGAACGCGGTCATGCCGCCGACATCATGCGGCGGACTGACCGTGTTCACCTCGAAGCCGATAAAATTCAGTCCGGCAAGCCCCCTGATCAGTGCCAGTCCCTCCCGCGCCGACGCGTCTCCCCAAGTCGGCGTGCAGACACCAGGGGCGCAGGACGGATCGAAAAAATCGATATCAAAGCACAGGAACACCGGCCGCCCGCCGAGCCGGTCATGCAATTCCGTCAGCACCGAGGCAAAGCCCCGACTGAAAAGATCATCGCCTGTGATCAGTCGAAAGCCCTTCTGGCGTGTGAAATTGAATACGCCCTGCATGTATACCGAGCCCCGCGGCCCGACATGATAAGAGGATGACGGATCAAGCACGGCTTCCTCGGCAGCACGGGTGAAGGTGGTCGCGGTGTTATAGCGGTCACGCTCGCCCGTGCCGTCACTTGGGTACGTATCGGTATGCGCGTCGATGTGCAGCATCGCCAGGTCCGGATACGCACGGTGCAGCGCGCGCAAATGCGGCAGGCTGATCGCGCCGTCGCCGCCCAGCGCAATCGGCGCGGCGCCGGCTTGAACGATGTGGGAAATCGCCGCCTCGATGGCTGCGTGCGAGTCGACCACGGCGCCAGGCGTGACCGCGGCATCGCCGCAATCCATTAAACCCAGGCGCGCGATCGGGTCGAAATCGGCGTCCGGCGGCTCGAAGCGGCGCACCAGCGCGGATTGTTCGCGAATGGCCGTCGGCCCGAGCCGCGCGCCGATACGCACCGGATGCGTCCCGCAATCGAACGGTACGCCGATGATTGCCGCGCGGCTATTGGTCAGATCCCGGCAAAACGGCACGCCCATGAAGGACGGCGGCGATGCGAACGGGTAATCGGTCATGCGAAAGCCGGTCGTTGCGCGCCGCTTTGCCGTGTAATCAACCAGCCGATCACGGCCAGATTCGCGAGGTTGAAAACCACCCCCGCTTCAAACGCCGGCGCGTAGAACCCGAAATGATCATACAGCATGCCTGCCCACCAACTGCCGAACGCCATCCCGCCCATACCGGTAAACAGGAAAAGCGGCACGCGCCAGGATGCTTCCGATGAAGGAAACAGGTCGCGTATGGCGATCACGTAGGCCGGGATGATGCCGGAAAATCCCAGCCCGAATGCCGCCGCGATGATGAACAGCCCGGTTTCGTTCTGCGTCAGCGTAAACCCGATGATCGCCAGCGCCTGGCAGGCTGAACCCGCAAACACCGTGCGCAATCCGCCATAGCGGTCTGCGAACGCGCCCCAGAACTGTCGGCTCACGAAAGCACAGCCGAGCAGCACGGACAGCATCGCGGCGCCGTCGGCGGGGGAGATGCCGATATCGCTGCAGAACGCAACCAAATGAGCGTTGGGCAGCGCCATCGGCACGCAGCACAGGAAGCCGGCGAGACACAGCGCCGCCTGCACCGTATTCGGCCGCAGCCCCATCACGCGCGATGCGCGGGCCGCCATGGCGCCGGCGGCACTGCGTGTCGGCTGTGGCGGTGGGCGCAGGAACACAATGGCCAAGGGGACAATCGTCGCCAGCACCACCCCGGCATAATCCAGCATGACGGTGCGCCAGCCGAAGCGCGCCATGCCATGTTCGAACAAATAGGGCCACAGCACGCCCGCGACGTACTGACCTGATGAGATCAGCGCAATCGCGGTGCCGCGCTTCCTGTCGAACCAGCGGCTGACATAGGTGACCAGCGGTGGATACAGCGCGCCATTGCCCAGCAGCCCGATCAGCAGCGCATGTCCGATAAAGATCGCGGCGAGCGATCCGGTGGCGGAGATGGCAAGACCCGCGGCCATCATGCAGGCGCCGATCAATGCGGTTGCGCGCATGCCGATGCGGTCCGCCACCCGGCCCATCAGTATACCGCCCAACCCGGTACCAACCCACACCAGCGCGCCCGCGAGCGCCAGCGTGGAGCGTTCGGTGCCGAGATCCTCCTGGATGGTCTTCAATCCGACGACAACCAGAAGCGGCCCGCCATAGGAGACGGAGAGGATCGCCAGAGTCACGCATGCGGCAACCCAGGAGGCGCGGCTTTCGACGCTGCCGGCGCGCGGAGCGAGCCAGGCTTGGGGGCCGGAATCGTCCGGCATCGTTTCCTCCTCTCCGGCGACCAGCCGGAGGGTTTGTTTATATGCCTACCAGACTGCCGGCAAACTCGTTGGCGTCGAACGGGCGCAGGTCGCCAGCCTTCTCCCCCACGCCCACAGCATGCACCGGCAGGCCGAAACTCTCAGCCAGCGCGATGACGATGCCGCCGCGCGCGCTGCCATCCAGCTTGGTAACGATCAGCCCCGTCACCGCGACCATCTCCCGGAACACTTTCACCTGCTGGATCGCGTTCTGTCCGGTCGTTGCGTCCAATACCAGCAACACCGAATGGGGTGCCGTCGGATCCTGCTTGCGCATCACCCGGATGATCTTCGTCAGCTCATCCATCAGCGCGGACTTGTTGTGCAGCCGCCCTGCCGTATCGATCAGCAGCACATCCGTTCCAGCCGCCGTTGCGCGCGTCAACGCGTCGAACGCGAGTCCCGCCGCATCGGCGCCTGGCGAACCGGCGATCACCGGAGTGCTGGTGCGCTGCCCCCAGATTTGCAGCTGTTCCACGGCCGCTGCGCGGAAAGTATCGCCCGCAACCATCATCGCCTGCCGTCCCTGCGCGTGGTATTGCTGCGCCAGCTTGCCGATCGTCGTCGTCTTGCCTGTACCGTTCACACCGACCACCAGGACCACATGCGGCTTGTGCGCCGGATCGAGTTCCAGCGGCCGCGCCACCGGTCGCAGAATGGCCGCAATCTCTTCCGCAAGCGCCTCCTTAATCTCCTCGTCCGTGACCTCCTTGCCGAACCGTGTGCGGCGGAACGCGGCGATCACCCGCGCCGCAGCTTCCGTACCAAGGTCGGCAGAAATCAGCAGATCCTCGAGTTCCTCCAGCGCCTCGCCGTCCAGACGCCGCTTGCGGAATACCTGCGTGATGCCGCCGCCCAACTTCTCGGTACTGCGCGACAGGCCTTCCTTCAGGCGCGAAAAGAAGCTGCCCCGGGCCATCAGACACCCGCCATTACAGCGGGTCCGCGATCAGCGTTTCGCCAGCACCGCGCACGCGGGCACGGACGATGGTTCCAGGAGGAACCGGCGATGAAAGCCGCGTGGTGGCGAAGTGCTCGGAGTGACCCGATCGTTCTGTTTCCGCCAAAACCGTAACCGCCTGTCCGATGAAGCCGCGCAGAAACCACGCCGTATTCGCGCGGCCCACCTCGCGAAGCCTAGCCGCGCGTTCCCGCCGCACCGCCGGCGGCACCGGCGGCATGCGGGCGGCCGGCGTGCCGGGGCGCTCGCTGTACGGGAACACATGCACGAACGGGATCGCCATCTCATCCACGAAATCCCGCGTTTCGTCGAACAGGGCATCCGTCTCGGTGGGAAATCCGGCAATCAGGTCGGCGCCGATACCGATCCCGGGCCGCAGCGCGCGCGCCCGTTCGATCAGCGACCGTGCCTGCGCCGCGGAATGCCGCCGCTTCATCCGCTTCAGGATCAGGTCGCTCCCCGCCTGCAGCGACAGATGCAGATGCGGCATCAGCCGCGCCTCTTCGGCGATCAGCCGCCACAAATCCTCGTCCATTTCCGCCGGATCAAGCGATGACAGCCGCAGACGCGGCAAGTCCGGCACCAAGCGCAGCAACCGCCGCACCGTCGCTCCCAGCCGCGGCCGGCCTGGCAGATCAGCGCCATAGCTGGTGATGTCCACACCGGTCAGCACGATCTCCCGATACCCGGCCTGCAGCAGCGTCCTGGTCTGCTCCACGACAGCACCCAGCGGCACGCTGCGGCTGGGACCGCGCCCGAACGGGATGACGCAGAACGTGCAGCGATGATCGCAGCCCTGCTGCACCTGCACGAAGGCACGTGCCCGCCCGGCAAACTCCGTCACCAGATGCGCGGCCGTGTCGCGTGCCGTCATAATGTCGGATACGGCCGACCCGGCCCCCGCCGTCCAGTGCTTCGCTTGCAGCTTCTCCGCATTGCCCAGCACACGCGTTACGCCGGGCAAACGCCATCGCTCCGGATCGATCTGCGCTGCGCAGCCGGTGACCACGATGGCACGATCCGGGTGTTCGCGATGGGCGCGGCGGATCGCCTGCCTGGCCTGGCGCTCAGCCTCCGCCGTTACGGCGCAGGTGTTCACTACCACTGTATCGGACAGCCGAGCGGTATGGCTGCGGATGATTTCCGACTCATACGCGTTCAACCGGCAGCCGAAGGTCAGCACCTCCACCGTCATGGCAGATCGATCTCGCCGGTGAAGGCAGTTGCGACGGGGCCGGTCATCAGCACATGGCCATCATCGGCCCAGGCGATATCCAGATCGCCGCCATCCATCACCAATGTGGCGTGCCGGCTGGTCAACCCCCGCCGGTGACCATTCACCAGGGCAGCGCACGCACCCGAGCCACAGGCGAGTGTCAGGCCGGCGCCGCGCTCCCACACGCGCAGACGGATCCGGTCGGAACCCAGCACCTGCGCGAAGCCGATATTGGCGCGTTCCGGAAACACCGGATCATGCTCCAAACGGGGTCCCAGCTCCGCAATTGGCACACTCGCCAGATCCGGGACGAAGAACGTGGCGTGCGGATTCCCCATGCTGAGGCACGCGGCATCCCGTACCGCCCCAGCAGACAACGGCACGTGAAGCGTGTCGGTCTCCCGTGCCAGCGGGACCTCGGCCCAACCCAGGCGCGGCGGTCCCATATCGACCGTCGCTCGGTCGGGCGCCAGCACATCGGCCGGCAGGTTGCCGGCAATCGTGCGGATGACGAACCGCCGCCGTCCGGTCTGTTCGGCCAATAAGGCGGCGACACAGCGGGTGGCGTTGCCGCACGCCCCCGCTTCCGAACCGTCCGGATTGCGGATGCGCATTGCGATATCGGCCCCGTCATCCACGACCGGATGCAGTGTGATGATCTGATCGCAGCCGATCCCCATCCGCCGATCGGCCAGCACCGCCGCCTGCGCCGCCGAAAGATCAAGCGGCCGGGCACGCTCGTCGATCACGACGAAGTCGTTGCCGCAGCCGTGCATCTTGGTGAAAGCAATTCGCATGGAGGTGAGCGCTTATATTGACCGCTCCCACCGCGTGCAAAACCCCGAACCCTTTTTACTGTCCGTTTCCCTTACCCGGGGCCGTGCCCGTCCAGCCGGAACTCGTTCCCCCCGAGCCGTTCAATCCCGTTTGCCCGGCGTTCGGTGCGTCGGAAGCATGACCAGCCGTGCCGGCCGTTTCGTTGCCTCCACCCTGCACCGCATAAGGCTTGACGGGCTGATTGGGCGTGAACACCGATCGATTGGCCTGCTCATTCTGCTGACTCGAGGGGGCGGCCACAGCCGACCCCGCGGCCATCATTGCCACCAGCGGAAGCCACGCGATCCTGCGCGACATGGTAGGTCTCCTGTTCTCCTGGGATTGTCGCTGCAACGTCCTACGCCGTTGCCCCGTTGCCCCAATCGCGCCAATACGAACGCCACTACTGGTGCGCATGGCCAAAAGGGCTAAAGGGGTGACCAGAAGGGATGGGACCTATCTCGATCCGGCTCCCCTCGGTTGACGCAGTGCTGCGCTCCGTCACGGGCCAGGATCTGACAGCACGCTTCGGGCGCCAGGCTACGCTGAAAGCCGTGCGAGAAGAGCTGGCCAGGCTACGAGCGCACAGCGAGGCCGCCGATGCCGATCATGTTCTCACCGGTGCCGCCACGGCCTTGAAGGACCTCTTCACGCCGGCGCTGCGACCTGTGTTCAACCTCACCGGCACGCTGCTGCACACCAACCTCGGCCGGGCACCCGTGCCCCAGGGGGCGGCCGAGGCCGCGTCCCAGGCTATGGCATCGGCCACCACACTCGAATTCGATTTGCAATCAGGTCGGCGCGGCGATCGGGACGATCCCATCCGCAACCTGCTGACGGAGATCACCGGCGCCGAGTCTGCAACCGCGGTGAACAACAACGCTGCCGCCCTGCTGCTGGCGCTGAACACGCTGGCTCTGGGTAAAGAGGTGGTGGTCTCCCGCGGCGAACTGATCGAAATCGGCGGTTCCTTTCGCCTGCCGGAGATCATGGCGCGGGCTGGAACCCGCCTGCGCGAAGTCGGCACGACCAATCGCACCCATGCGCGCGATTTCGCCGGCGCGATCGGCCCGGATACGGCAGCCATCATGCGCGTCCACCAGGCCAACTACGCGATCGCCGGCTTCACGGCCGCGGTGCCCCGAACCGAACTGGCCGCCATCGCCCACAGTGCCGGCCTGCCGCTGATCGAAGATCTGGGTAGCGGCAGTCTGGCCGATCTCGCACGCTGGGATCTGCCCCACGAACCCATGCCGCAGGAGGCACTGGCCGACGGAGTGGATTTAGTGACCTTCTCCGGCGACAAACTGCTGGGCGGTCCCCAGGCTGGCCTGATCGTTGGCTCCCAGGCATTGATCGCACAACTCAACGCCAATCCGCTCAAACGGGCATTGCGTCTGGACAAGGCGCGCCTGGCCGCGCTCGAGCATGTGTTGCACCTCTATCTCGACCTCGAGCGACTGGCCGAACGGTTGCCGGCGCTCGCCCTCCTCATTCGCCCCCCCGATGCAATTCGTGAAGTGGCAACCCGCCTCGCTGACCGGCTTGGTCAGCTGTTGCCTGAGACAGCAGTTCGGGTCGCATCGTGCCGCAGCCAGATCGGATCTGGCGCCCTTCCAATCGATTGCCTTCCTTCCTTCGCTGTCACGATTGAGTGTGACGGCCTCGGTTCTCTCGCCTATGCCCTGCGCGCTTTGCCCGTTCCAGTGATTGGCCGCATCTCGGAGAATCGGCTGTGGCTGGACTGCCGCACGCTCCCGGAGCAAGACCTGGAGCAATTCGTGGCCCAACTTGCACAACTCCACTGGCCGCAACGCAGATGATGCCTGCCCGCAACGGAGGAGAATCGGCCCCGGTGGGTCGGCCGGACTTCAAACCCGGTTGGAGTCGCCACGCGGCCCCGGGCAGGTTCGACTCCTGCTCTCTTCCGCCGGTTTTCCCGGATGTTGCGCTTGCGCCACAGGGTAGGCGGAAATGTCGCATCCCCCCTCGTCCTAGCGCGAAAGTAGAGCTATAGAATTGCACTAGCGACGAGCACGGGCTTGAGTGTTCGCACGCCCCACTCGACCACTGCGCCACGGGGCGCGGACGAAAAACGAGGAGAGAACGGATGAAGCTTCGGAGCACGCTCCTGGCTGCCACCGCGATGGCGATGCCCCTGGCCGCCCCCATGGGAGCCCATGCGCAGTCGCTGGTGCCGAATATCAATCTAAGCGGCTTCTACGTCAGCGCGGGCGCAGGCGCGAACTGGCTGTTGGATGAAGACATCAAACAGCTCGGTTTCCCGGGAACCCAGTATCAGTTCGGGTCGAGCGCTCAGGCCAAATCGAACGTCGGTCCCGTTGCGGTGGGCGCCATCGGTTATCTGCTGCCGTACGGCCTGGCCATCGAGCTTGAAGGCGACTACCGCAACAACGAGTTCGACGGCGCGACAAGCACGCACTTCCCGGCGAATGTCAGCGGGCACGTCGAGACCTACGGCCCCATGGTGAACATCAGGTACGACCTGTCGTCCTACTTCGCGAACATCGGATTGCCGTTTACGATCGCGCCTTATATCGGCGCCGGTGTCGGTTATCAGTGGGATAACTACCAGAACTTCCACGTATCGAGCTACCCGGGTGGAGTCGCTAACTTCAGAACCAACGGCAACACCACGCAGGGCGCTTTTGCTTACCAGGCGATCGTCGGAACGATCCTGCCGATCCAGTCAATTCCTGGACTGGCTCTGACCCTTGAATACCGCTTCATGGGTCAGTCCGAACGGACGATTGATGGAACCGCATCTGTTGGCAGTGTGTCCCAGCCCGCCAGCGTAAAGTTTGGCAGTTCATTCAACAACGCGGTGCTCGTCGGCTTCCGCTACACCTTTGGTGTCACCCCGCCGCCGCCCGCGCCCGCTCCTGTCGCGGCGCCTGCGCCGGCCCCGGCCCGATCCTACCTCGTGTTCTTCGATTGGGATAAGGCCACTCTCACCGACCGCGCGCGCGAGATCATCCGCGAAGCCGCCGCGAACTCGACCCACGTCCAGTACACGCAGATCGAGGTCAACGGCTACACGGATACATCGGGCACGCCGCAATACAATATGGGCCTCTCGATCCGTCGTGCGAACGCGGTTGCAGCCGAGCTGGTTCGCGATGGCGTGCCGCGCAACGCCATCTCGATCCACGGCTTCGGCGAAACCCACCTGCTCGTGCCGACAGGCCCGGGTGTGCGGGAGCCGCAGAACCGCCGCGTCGAGATCATTATTCGCTGATCGCGGCCGACGTCGTAGAGCACGATCGCTTCAGGCTGTAAGCCAAGGAAGTGTGAATCGTGCTCTCCGGCGAATCTGCAAGCCTTGGCTTGACGGGGCGCCGCGAGGCGCCCCGTTATGTTTGCGTGCCTGTGTAGAAAGGGACGAGGCTTATGCGCCTCCGTGGCCTGCTGCTGTTTTCGTTGCTGCTGTTTGCTCCGGGTTTCGCCCGCGCCCAGCCGATCCAGGGGCTGTACGTCAGCCTTGGGGGAGGCTACAACTTCACGCAAATGTCCAAGGTGACGCCGTTGACCGACGGGTTTGGCGCTGGACACCTCAGACTCCTTGAAAACGGCGGCTACCGTGGCCTCGGCAGTGTCGGCTACGCGTTGGGCAACGGCTGGCGCTTCGAAATCGAGGGTGATTTCCTGCGCAACGGTGTGGATCAGCTCGGTCGCACCCCATTTCCCACCGATGCCGACGGACACGTGAACCGCTATGGCGTGATGGGCAACGCGCTGTTCGATATGGACATCGGTAGCCGATACATCTTCCCGTATCTGGGGATGGGCGCTGGTTACATGTGGACCAACCTGAATGCGCAATTCGTGCAGCCCGGCGGCCCATTCTCTTTCAACTCCGACGAAACGCAGGCACGCTTCGCCTGGCAGGGCATATTTGGCTCAGCATTTCCAATTCCCGGCATGCCCGGCCTGTCGCTGACAGCGGAATATCGCTTCATGGATATCACCGCCGGCGCGAAATTCGCTGGAACAGAAACCAGCGCTGCGGGAACAGCAACCGGACAGATCAAGCTCGGTGCGGTATTCGACCATTCCTTCCTGGTCGGCGTCCGCTATGCCTTCAATGTGGCACCGCCCCCAGCACCGCCGGCGCCGACACCTGTCGCGGCACCTGCCCCTGCACCCGCTCGCTCCTATCTGGTCTTCTTCGACTGGGACAAGGCGACGCTCACCGATCGCGCACGCCAGATCATCAAGGAAGCGGCTGAGAATTCAACGCACGTCCAGTACACGCGGATTGAGGTCAACGGCTACACGGACACCTCCGGATCACCACAGTACAACATGGGATTGTCCATGCGGCGCGCACAGGCTGTCGCTGCGGAACTGGTCCGGGATGGCGTGCCGCGGGCGTCAATTTCGATCCATGGATTCGGCGAAACGCATCTCCTGGTGGCGACCGGTCCAGGGGTACGCGAACCGCAGAACCGGCGCGTGGAGATCATCATTCAGTAGGGGTCGCCAGCGGCGTCCCTTACGAACGCGCCGCTCCTAAAATCGTCCCGTCAGCCTGCTGAACCAGGACTGCGATATGCGCGCCTGTTCCTGCTTGCACCTGCCGGTCAAAAGATCCGCCGTTCCATCCGCCGAGCGAGGCGATCGAGCGCACGACGTGGATTTCCGTCAGCTCCACGCCACTGTTCTCGCCGCCCCGGACTGGTGTCCTGTCAACATCATCGAATGAGAAGACCACCACGGACGCGGTGGCCTTCGGCGCCTCGCCGTGTACGCTGATGCGCCAGCCGTTCTGCGCTGGGCTGATGCCAATCGACGCCTGGGGGTTTGCCGCCTCCTGCTTGGCAATGTTGATCGCGCTCAGGATCGCATCGCGTCGGGAGCCAACCGTCACTGTGCGGCCGTCAATCACCGCCTGCGGCGTGTAGATATCCGTGGTGTGGTGGACCGAGGCATACCAGTACTGCCGGTCAGTGACCGCTATGAACGAAAACGGGTCGGTCCAGCCCGTTCCATTGAAATACGTCACGTGAAGGTCCAGCGCGAGAACCGCTGGATCCGCCTCTTGCACCCGGCGCAGCAATGCGTCCGCCGGAGGACAATCCGAGCATGCCTGAGACGTGAACAGCTCGACCACGACCGGGCGCGGCGCTGCAGAGGCTGCTGCAATAGGCAGCATCGCAACCATTCCCGCGAACAGCACGCCTGCGTGTATCGATCTTGGTCTCATGGATTTCACCCTCGGTCCGGCAGCGGCCCCTCCAGCTGAGCGTTCAGTTCCGCTCCGACCAGCACGGCGTAGGCCGTCAGGTAGAACCACAACATAATGCCGATCACTGCCGCAATGGACCCATAGGTGGCGCCCAGGTTCGTCAGATTGGCAATGTAGAAGTTCAGCCCACCCGACGCGGCAAGCCACAGGATTGTCGCGGTGAAGACGCCGGGGAGCAGGCGCTGGCGTCTGCGGTGCCGGCGCGCCGGACCGATACGGTAAAGCACGTAGATCGAAGTCGCGGCGAACAGCACCAACATGGAAAGTCCCACGGCATGAATCAGCGGTGCAGACTCCGCTCCCAGGCCAATGCCGTTAATGACGACGGGAACGAAAACCAGCACGGCGATTCCCACCACCACGACGATGATGGCCGACAATGTCAGTCCGAGCGTAACGCCCTGGAACCGGAGAAAACTGCGCTCCTCGTTCACGTCGTACGCAACGTTCAATGCTGAAAGCAGCGACTTGGTCCCTGTATTGGCACTCCAGAACGTAATCAGGAAGCTGACGATCAGCTTGAGGCCGAGTTGCGAGGATGGTTGGGTCACAAGGTCGTGGACCCGGCCGGAAATCAGCTCGTACGCCGCACCGGGGACCAGTCCGTGCAGCAGCCGAAGCTGCTGCTCGATCGTCTCGCGATTGAACGCCAGCCCGTAAACTGAGACGAGCGTGCTGATCGCGGGGAACAGCGCCAGCGTAGCGTAGAAAGCGCAGCCGGCCGCAGCCATCGATCCGCGGTCGCTGACCAGCGAAAGTGCGGTGCCGGAGACGATCCTCCACCATCGCGGGCCATGCGCCTGCGTGGGCGCCGGTTCGTCGTTCCGGATTGGGCCGCTATCCACCCGCCTTCCTGTTCCTTCCTGCAAGACATAGAGCGAGACCGCGCGAGGCGGGTACGTCGCAGTGCGTGAAACTCGCTCCGAACAACAAAATAGGGGCAACTTCCTATGATCTAGCCAGATTTTTTTCGCCCTTCCGGGGCATTTATCCTTGCATGGGGGGGTGGGGGGCCTTATGTGGCCTCCCCTACGCAGCAACGCACGTGCCTCTGGCCCTGTGGGGTTACGCAACGACGTCAAGCGTTCTGGCAACTCGCTTAGGTCGCTGGTTCGTTCGACCGTTTCGTCAACTCCGTCCGCCGCCTGAACAGGCGGACGCTTTGGGAAGAAGGGGGCTTGGTGCGATGAATCCAAAAATCGCCCGGTTTCTTGCTGATCACCAGCCGGCTACGCCGTGCTTGGTCGTGGATCTGGATAAGCTGGAACAAAACTACCGCACGCTCAGCCGTGCGCTGCCGCTCGCGCGCATCTATTACGCGGTGAAGGCCAATCCAGCGGCGCCCGTGCTCCAGCGCCTGGTGTCGCTCGGCAGCTCGTTCGATGCAGCCGGTTTCGAGGAGATCCAGGACTGTCTGACGGCTGGCGCGGCGCCTGATGCGATCAGCTTCGGCAACACGATCAAGAAGGTCTCGGCAATTCGCCGCGCGCATGAGGCAGGCATCTCGCTGTTCGCCTTCGATTCGGATGAGGAACTGGAGAAGCTGGCCCGCAATGCGCCGGGCGCGCGCGTCTATTGCCGTGTCCGCGTGGAGAACGAAGGTGCGGACTGGCCGCTGTCGCGCAAGTTCGGCACGACGATCGACCATGCGCGCGCGTTGATGCTGAAAGCGGGCGATCTGGGCCTCGATCCCTACGGTCTCTCCTTCCATGTCGGCAGCCAGCAGACGCGGACGGATGCCTATGAGCTGGCGATCAGCAAAGTGGGCATGCTGTTCACCGACCTCATGGACGCAGGTGTGAACATCCGCATGATGAACCTCGGCGGTGGATTTCCCGCGCGCTATCGTGAGGCGGTGCCCGAGATCGACGATTTCGCGCGGGCCATCATGGACGCCATGACGGCACAGTTCGGCAACGCCCTGCCGGAGATCCTGATCGAGCCCGGCCGCTTCATCGTCGGGGACGCCGGTGTGGTGAATGCCGAGGTCGTGCTGGTCAGCCGGCGCGGCGACGACACGGTGCGCTGGGTCTATCTCGACGTTGGGCGTTTCGGCGGACTGGCTGAAACAGAAGGTGAGTCAATCCGCTACACGATCCTCACGCCGCACGATGGCGGTCCAACCGCGCCAGTGGCTCTGGCCGGACCGACCTGTGACGGCGCTGACATCATGTATGAGAAGACCAACTACCGTCTGCCGACGGCGTTGACCTCCGGCGACCAGGTGCAGTTGCTGGCGACCGGCGCGTATGTCTCGACCTATGCGAGCCAGCGCTTCAACGGGTTCACGCCGATGAAAGAGTATTATCTGTAACGACAATGGCCTGATCCGTGTGGCGACGGGTCAGGCCGCTTTCAACATTACACCCCGTAGCGGTGAAACCACGCCAGGGCGCGCTCCCAGCCGTCTTTGGCGTCCGCCGCTCGGTAACTTGGCCGGTAATCGGCATGGAACCCGTGTGGCGCGTTCGGATAGACTACGAACTCTACGGGCTCTTTCGCTTCCTTCGCCTCCTTCTCCGCCTCTTCGATCAGGTTCATCGGATTCAGCGCATCTTGGGTGCCATACAGGCCGAGCACGGGGCACTTCACCTCGGGGATGACCTCCAGCGCAATCTTGGGCTGAATCGGCGAAGTCGGGCCGTCGAGCACGCCGTACCACGAAACCGCGGCCTTCAGCTGGTTGCTGTGGGCGGCATACAGCCACACCTGACGGCCGCCGCGGCAGAAGCCATTGATGCCGAGCCGGTTGCCGTCGCCATGATTGTGCGCAGCCCAGCCGGCGACCGCGTCCATATCGGCCATCATTTGCTCGTCCGGCGCTTTGGAGACGATGGCGTCAGTCTGAGCAGACGACATCGCCTTCGACAGGTCGCCGACGCGGGCGTAGTACTCTGCGGCGACGGCCAGGAAGCCCTGATTGGCGAAGCGGCGGCAGACATCCTTGATGTATTCGTGGACGCCGAAGACTTCCTCGATCACCAGGATGATAGGGAACGGACCGGCGCCATCGGGCCGTGCCATGTAGGCCGGCAGAGCGCCATCACCAGTGGGAATCTGTGTTTCCGCGACGGTCAGCCCGGCGGTGTCGGTGTGGATCGCCTGAGCCTCGACGCGAGTCGTCGCCATGGTGAAGCCGCTGATCAGCGACGTCATCACGAAGCCCCGGCGCGCCATGGGGAAGCGGGACAGACCGTCATTCATCGGATTATTCCCCGGTTTCAGTCAGCGGCCTCAGCATAAGCGTCGAGCGGCGCGCAGGTGCACACGAGGTTGCGATCCCCATAGACATTATCCACGCGCTTCACCGGCGGCCAGTATTTCGCCGCCTGGACGAAGGGCAGCGGGAAAGCGGCCTGGGCGCGCGAATAGGGGTGAGTCCAGCGCTCCGCCATCACCTCCGCGGCCGTGTGCGGCGCGTTCTTCAGCGGGTTATCGGCGCGATCCATCCGTCCGGCTGCAATCGCCGCGATCTCCTGCCGAATCGCGATCATCGCATCGCAAAAACGGTCGATCTCGGCTTTGCTCTCGCTCTCGGTCGGCTCGACCATCAGCGTGCCGGCCACCGGCCAGGACATGGTCGGCGCGTGGAAGCCGAAATCCGCCAGCCGCTTGGCAATATCCTCCACCTGCATGCCGGCATCCGCACCGAAACCCCGGCAATCGATGATGCATTCATGCGCCACCATGCCGCCCGCACCGGAATAGAGCACCGGGTAGTGCGGCCGAAGCCGAGTCGCGATGTAGTTGGCGTTCAGGATCGCGACCTCCGTCGCGCGGGTCAGCCCCGGACCACCCATCATCCGGATATACGCGTAGGAGATGGGCAGGATCAGCGCGCTGCCGAACGGCGCTGCCGCAACCGGTCCAACGCCTGTCTCCGGCCCCGCATCGGCGCGCATCGGATGGTTGGGCAGAAACGGCGCCAGGTGTGCAGCCACGCCGATCGGGCCCACGCCCGGCCCTCCGCCGCCATGCGGAATGCAGAACGTCTTGTGCAGATTGAGGTGGCACACATCCGCGCCGATCGAGGCAGGGCTGGTCAGCCCGACCTGCGCGTTCATGTTCGCCCCATCCATATACACTTGCCCGCCAGCCTCGTGCACGGCCGCGCAGATATCGCGGATCTCGGTCTCGAACACACCATGCGTGCTGGGATAGGTGATCATCAGTGCCGCGAGTTGGTCGCGATGCTTGGCGATCTTGGCGCGCAGATCGCCGAGATCGACATTGCCCTCTTTGTCGCACCCGACGACAACAACGCGCAGCCCGGCCATCGCCGCACTGGCAGGATTGGTGCCGTGCGCCGACGACGGGATCAGACAGACATCCCGCTGCGTCTCGCCCCGCGAACGGTGATACGCACGGATAGCGAGCAGCCCGGCATATTCACCTTGCGATCCGGCATTCGGCTGCAGCGACACCGCGGCGAACCCGGTAATCTCGCGCAACCACCCGGAAAGCCGACCAATTACCTCCGCATAACCCTGCGTCTGCTCGGGCGGCGCGAATGGATGAATCTCGGCAAAGCCGGGGAACGTCACCGGAATCATCTCGGCCGAGGCGTTCAGTTTCATTGTGCAGGAACCGAGCGGAATCATGCTGCGGTTCAGCGCCACGTCTCTGTCTTCCAGATGCTTGAGATACCGCAGCATCTCATGCTCGGCGCGATGTTCCCGGAATACCGGATGCTGCAGGCACGGCGTGTTGCGCAGCAGGTCCGCCGGGATGCTGGAAACGGCTCCGGACAACGACGAACCAAGCATCTCGGCCAGTGCCTGCAGCTCGCTCCGTGTGACGGTTTCATCCAGCGCGATAGCCACACCCGTCGCATCGATCCGACGCAGGTTGAAGCCTGCTCCACGCCCCCGCGCCATCAGCGCATCGGCGTCAGACGTTTCAATCGCAATCGTGTCGAAGAACATCTCGTCGCGCAGCCGCAGCCCCGATCGCTGCGCGGCGTCAGCCAGCAGCCGCGCCTGCAGGTTCACCCGCCGCGCGATACGACGCAGCCCCTCCGGTCCGTGCCAGACGGCATAGAACCCGGCGATCACGGCCAGCAGCACCTGCGCAGTGCAGATATTGCTGGTCGCCTTTTCGCGCCTGATGTGCTGTTCGCGCGTTTGCAGCGCGAGGCGCATCGCCGGCGTCCCTGCCGCATCGACGGACACGCCGACAAGACGGCCGGGCATTGACCGCTTGTAAACGTCCTTTGTGGCGAAGAAGCCCGCGTGCGGTCCGCCGAAGCCCATCGGCACCCCGAAGCGCTGGGCCGATCCCACCACGACATCAGCCCCCATTTCCCCCGGCGGCGTCAGCAGCGCGAGTGCCAGCGGGTCGGCGGCAACGATGGCCAATGCGCCTGCCTCGTGCGCTGCATCGATCTCCTCCGACAAGTCACGCAATGCGCCAGTGCTGCCCGGATATTGCAGCACCAGCGCGAAGGGATTCGCAGCACCGATCGCTGCCAGATCGCCCGGCCGCACATCGACAAGCGTGAAGCCCAACGGCGAGGCCCGCGTGGCCAGCACCGCGCGTGTCTGCGGATGCAGATCGGTGGCCACCGCAATGACGTTGGACCGCGCCTTGCTGACCGCGTGCGCCATCGAGACGGCCTCGGCTGCCGCGGTCGCCTCATCCAGTAGGGACGCATTGGCGATCTGCATGCCGGTCAACTCGCAGATCATCGTCTGGAAATTCAGCAGCGCCTCCAGCCGGCCCTGCGCGATCTCCGCCTGATACGGCGTATAGGCCGTGTACCAGCCGGGGCTTTCCAGTACGTTGCGCAGAATGACCGGCGGCGTGTGCGTGCCATGATAGCCCATGCCGATCAGCGATTTCAGTGGCTGGTTTTGCGCGGCCAGCGCACGCAACTCCGCAATGACCGCTGCCTCGTCGATCGCCGGCGGCAGGCTAAGCATGCTGTTGGACCGGATCGCCTGCGGCAGCGTCTTGCCCGCTAGGTCGCTCAGGCTGCTCGCGCCAACCGTGTGCAGCATCGCCGCAATTTCGGCCTCTGACGGTCCGATATGGCGGAAAACGAAACTGTCGGCTGCTTCAAGCTCGGCAAGCTCGGCAAGCTGATCCATCAAAGCAACTCCAGGTACTCGCGGTAGCCTGCCTCATCGAGTAAGTCCTCGAAGCTCTCCGGATCGGAGAGTTCGAGTTTGAACAACCATCCGTCGTTTTCCGGTTCGGAGTTTACCAGCGCCGGATCGTCCACCACCGCCTGATTCACCTCCGTCACCTTGCCGGGCAGGGGAGCGTAGACGTCCGCGGCTGCTTTCACGCTCTCCACCACCGCGACGGGATCGTTTTCCTCGACATCCCGCCCCACTTCGGGCAGCTCCACGAACACCAGATCCCCAAGCTGTTCTTGGGCATGCCCGGTGATCCCCACCGTCACGACGTCACCGTCGAGCCTGACCCATTCATGCTCCTTGGTGTAACGGGTTTCCTGTCCGGTGCCGGCTGGGGAGGGTCGGGTGGCCATGGATGGTTTCCTCCGTGGTTACTTTGCGTAAGCGTGGGGAACGAAGGGCAATGTGCAGACCGTCGCCGGCTGCGGTTTGCCGCGGATCATCAGATGCAGGCGCATGCCCGGCGCGGCGAGATCACGCCGCACATAGCCCATCGCAATGGGCGCGTTCAGCGTGGGAGAGAATCCGCCCGAGGTGACCGTTCCGGCTTCCGTGCCGTCATCTGCGACGATTTCCGTACCCGCCCGGGCCGGCGCGCGGCCCTCGGGGCGCAGGCCGACGCGCAGGCGCGGCGCACCGTTCTGAAGCTGGTCGCGTACCACGGCCGCCCCGGGGAAATCTCCCGCCTCGCGCCGCTTGCGCGGAACGACCCAGGTCAATCCGGTTTCCACGGGGGACGTCAGTTCATCAATGTCGTTGCCATAGAGGCAGAGCCCGGCCTCCAGCCGCAGCGAATCCCGCGCGCCGAGCCCGGCCGGAACAACGCTTTCGTTGCCGATCAGCCTGTCCGCCAGATCGGATGCCGATGCGGACGGGACAGAGATCTCGAACCCGTCTTCCCCCGTATAGCCGGAGCGTGAAACCGTACACGGCACACCGGCAAGGCTGGTGTCGATCACGCCCATGAAGGGCAGGGCGGCCGCCTCCGGGCTGAGCGCCGCCATGACCGAGGCCGCTGCCGGTCCCTGCAAGGCCAGCAGGCCGCGATCCTCGAGTTCGGTCAGCCGGACCGAGTCGGGCAGCGACGCCGCGAGATGCGGCAGATCGACCCCGCGCCGTGCGGCGTTGACCACCAGGAACAGACGATCATTGCCCAGATTTGCGACCATCAGGTCGTCGATGATGCCGCCGGCCTCGTTCATCAGCAGCGTGTAGCGCTGCCGATAGGGCTTCAACCCCGCGATATCGCCGGGCACCAGGCGCTCCAGCGCGGCAGGGGCCGTGACACCCTCCAGCAGGGCCTGTCCCATATGCGATACGTCGAACAGCGCGGCTTTCGCACGGCAATGGAGATGTTCCGCCATCACGCCGCCGCGGCAACGCTCCGCCAATGCGCCGTTGAAGTCGTATTGAACCGGCAGAGACCAGCCGGAGAACGTGACCATCCGCGCACCCCGCGCGCGATGCCACGCATCGAGCGGGCTGAGCCGCGGCTCTTCGGGCGTGGGATCATCCAGCAAGGCGTTTTCGATCAAGGCATCTGCTCCCGGGACCACTGATCCATGACGACGGCCGGGCACGGCACAAACCGCTCCCACGGCCCCCCTCTGTCACGGAACCTGAAAGATTCGAATCGCCGCAGTCGAAGCAGACGGTGGCGATCCTTACCTCTTCGGTGCGGCGGAGGCGTACTCCACCGACTTTCCAGAGGTCCCTATCCCGCCGCGGTCCCTGATACCTGAGCGTTTCCGGGGGCCGGTTGCGCCTTCGGCGGCGTCGCGCGCCCCAGGGTCTCAAGGGGGCACTTCGCACTCTCCCGCGCCGGGATGCTCGGGACCCATCGACAATGCCCGAAGCCGCCCCAGGAAACAATGATGGAAACAACGCTGGTCTTCCCCCTTGGATTTAACTGCACATTTACCGCCACCGGGCAGCCTGTCCGCGGATGCCCGATCCGCGCCCAAGTCAGACGCGCTGCCATCTGGAACACAGACTGTTCTCCGCCTTGCAGGAACCGGTCTTTCGCCGGTCTGTGGACGGAGCGCCCGCGCTGATGATCCGGCTTGGGGACAGGGACGCCTCCATCCCTTTTCCATCACTGAAGCGGGAGTTCGAGATACCTGACAACTCATCGGACGGACTGATGCTGACCCTGATCGAACAGTCGCTCGATTTCGTCTCGCTGCTCCGGCCCGGTGATACCCTGCCACCCGAGGTCCTGACCGGCGAAGCGAGCTGGGAGCCGGATTCGATCCATTACCAACTCGCCTCCACGCGTCTCCGGCTGCAATTGATCGACTGGTTCAGCGCGGGATCGAGCGTCGAGCGAAACGGCCTCGACGCCGATTCGCTCCTCCAGATCGCCGACGATCCGCAACTGAAGACCCAGGTGCAGCAGGCAATCGCCGGCGCGGCCGACGCGCTGGGGCTTTCGGGTGCCGGCACAGTGCTCGACCTGCTGGAGATGCTGACGTGCGAGTTGGCCTATATCGAGGCGCTGCGCGACCGCCTGCTCCGCCGGGTCCGCTTTGTGACGGACAAGGTCACGCGTGTCAGCCGGGGTTTCCGTGGCGACGCCAACCAGGTGGAGACCATCACCCAGGTCCGGCGCTTATCCGGAATCGCGCTGCGCACTTTCGCTCTGAAGTTCGAGGAGCTGGACGCTCAGACAGGGGAGGTGATGGCGGCATTGCGCAATGTCGATCATCAGAAAGCTTTCATCCGCAGCCACCGTGACTGGCTTTACCGTAGCCAGCGCGCTTGGGAGACGATCCTCAACGAATGGGACTCTGCCGGCGAAGAACTCAACTCCGCGATGTTCGCTCTGCTCTCGCGTACATATCAATTTCTCGCGCCTCGATTTCATGCCTGTCACCGAATGGATCTCTGCGACTGCACCGGGGCGAACCCCAGCGGTCAATCGGGCGCCGCGCATGGTATGGTGATTTAATCGAGCGCCTCCGGGCCCTTGCGGCGCTTTGCTCTGAATGGAAAAGACAAGAAGGCACCGCCGCAAGGCATGGTCCCCCGAGCGTGAGGCCCGAGCATGCGGCGGCCTTAAGGATCGAGACACCCGTTCTCCATGCTGCGCCGCACGGCTAATTTTTGCCTTTCGCTTTAACTCGCGCGCATCATCCTCGCCTATCGAGGGGAGACGAACCATGACAACGGTCGCGGCAATCCTTCGCCATAAAGGCGCGCAGATCGTCACAGTCGAGCCTATGGCGCTCATCTCCGAAGTGAGTGCGATCCTCGCAGATCGGCAGATTGGTGCGGTCCTGGTATTGGATCGTGCCGGTCAGATGCTGGGCATCGTCAGTGAGCGGGACATCGTCCGCAGCTTGGCTCGGAATGGCGCCCGCACCCTGGACATGACCGCCGGGCAGTTGATGACCCGGGCGCTCCGAACCGCAAACCTGCGGACTTCGGTTGCCGAGGCGATGCGGGAGATGACGGTTGGGCGCTTCCGCCACATGCCTGTTGTGGACAACGATCACTTGGTCGGCGTCATCAGCATCGGCGACGTGGTCAAGGCCCGGATCATGGAACAGGAACACGAGGTTGAAAGCTTGCGCAGCTACGTCGCGGGCTCCGCCTGATATGAGGGCGTGCCCCTTTCCGCCTCCGCGGAAAGGGGCATTCGCCTCAACCTGTTCCTCTTATACCAAATCCCTCTGATCACGACCGATGCGCCCAATCGCGCAATCCGAGCGACATGATGGCCCACGGCCGCGCCTCCAGCTTATTCCACGCCTCGCAGCAGTGATCGAGCAGCGCGTCGGTGTCGTCGAACACCCGATTGGAGAGCCAGTTATCGCGCATGAACTGCCAGACGTTCTCCTGCGCGTTGAGTTCGGGGCATTTCGGCGGCAGTGGAACAATTGTGATGTTGTCCGGCACCGACAGCTGGCGCGAGAGATGCCAGCCCGCCTGGTCGAGCAACAGCGCCGCGTGGCGGCCTGGAGCGATATCAGCCGAGATCGCCGCCAGATGCAGGTTCATCATCGCCGTGTTGCACCAGGGCAGGATCAAGCCGACAGCCTTGCCCTCGGCCGGGCAGATGGCACCGAAAATATAGGTCGAGGCGGTTCGCTGGTCTGATGGCGCCGAGGGGCGGGTGCCGCGCCGAGCCCAGCGACGGGTGATCTTGTTCTTCTGGCCGATCCTGGCTTCGTCGCCGAACCACACCTCTATATCGCTGCGATCGAGGCTCCGCTCGCGCGCGATCGCCTCCACTGTCGCAGGCCAGTTTTTTTGAACGTCTCGATGGCGCCCGCGGCTTGCGCGTGATGGCGCGGACGTGCCGACAGCTTGCGATATCCCATGGCTCGCAGCTCCCGGCTCAGCGTCTGTTTCGAGACGTTGGTCCCGTATTCGTCCCATAAGCATTGGCAGAGATCGATGATGCGCCAGCGGACGACGCCGTGTACCGCCGGGATCGGGCCGTTCTCGACCATCGCTGCCAGCGCGGCACGATGCCTCGCATCAAGTCTGGATGGCTGTCCTGGAGCCTTGCGGTCGATCAGCCCTCCAGGGCCGTTCGCATTGAACCGCAGTACCCAGTCGCGCACCACTTGCAGCCCCACGCCGCCTGCCTGCGCTGCCTCGGTCCGGCTGCCTCCGCCGTAGATCAGCGCCAGTGACAGCAGCCGCCGAACCTGGTCGGCATCCTTGCTGTCGCGGGCAATACGCCGCAGTTGTCCCGCATTGTAGTCTGATCTCAGTGGGATCGGGCTTCCCATGGCAAACCTCCTTCGGTCCGCCGAGGTTGAATCAGATCACACCCGCGTCGGGGAATCCCCCACGTAGAGTCTTCGTGAGGGGGATTTGGTATTAGTCGGGCCGGCGAGCCAGGGCGCCGCTCACGGGTGAACCGTGGTATTACCCACGTTCACGGTATTCGGGACCGGCGGCCTGCCGAGATTGACTTGGCTCGGCGAAGTGACGGCGCCGGTGACGCCCCCCGCGGCAGCACCAACGGCCGCGCCTACAGCAGCCCCGGGCGGCCCGGCGATGGCCCCGACCACGGCGCCGGTTCCGGCACCCGCAGCCGCGCCACCACCTACGCGCTCGCCCGGCCTCGTGCCGCACCCGGCGAGCAGGGCAAGCGCGCTAAGAACCAATGTGACGCGCAGAATTTGGTTCATCGACGATAATGTCCTTCTGTCCGGTTGGCGAAATACGCGTGCGCGGAGGCCGCGCGGAATTCCCAGACAGAAGGTTAAGGATCACGATCCGTTCCATTGCCGAAGCATCACGTCCCCGTGCGGGTCAATACGCTGTCGGCAAGGCGTGGCACGTCCGCAAAATGCTGCGCCACGGCGTCCGCGCCGTCTTCCATGCCGGGGGCGCCATACCCCCACGCGGCAAAGATACAGGGCAACCCGGCCGCATGCGCCCCAGCCACGTCGTTCCGATGATCCCCGATTATGATCGCACGCGACGGCACCCCTCCAGCCGCCTCGATCGTTGACAACAGGTGTCGCGGATCGGGCTTACGGTACGGAAAGCTGTCACCTGCTCCGACCCCGCTGAAGAATGCCGCAACCCCCAATGCGTCGAGTAGCCGCCGCGCGGCAGCCTCAGGCTTGTTCGTGCAAAGCGCCAGACGCCATCCCGCGGCGTGAAGCCGCTCGAGCGTTTCATGCGCGCCCGGATACAGCCGGGTCCGCTCCGTGCAATGTAATGTATAATCTGTAAGGAAATCCGCCACGGCGGCAGGATCGGTCATCATGCCCCGCGCGGCGAATGCACGCTCGACGAGCATGTGTACCCCGTCACCCACCATTCGGGCTGTCTCATCCTCCGTGAACGCCGCAATCCCTCTTGCTGCCGCAAGCCGATTCAGTGCGGCACAAAGGTCCGGCACCGAATGCACAAGCGTGCCATCGAGGTCGAACAACAGCGTAGGCGCGGCCATGCGATCTTCGAAACGCAAGTTGATCACCTCCGTGCATCGCGGCTTTGACACGCGGGCCGCAATCTCGCTACCGGAAGAGAACAGGAACAGGGAACCTTGATGGCTGCAACCGCCGTTCTTCTAGCTGCGGGGATGGGTACGCGAATGCGCTCCCGCCTGCCGAAAGCGTTGCATCCTATCGCAGGCCGCCCGATGCTGCGGCACCTGATCGCCAGTTGTGAGGCGGCGTTCGACCGCATCGTCGTCGTCTCCGGCCCCGGCATGGAGCCTGTCGCCAGCGCCGCCGAGCCGCATGCAAGCGTTGTGCAGACAGACCGGCTGGGCACGGCCCATGCCGCGTTGCAGGCAGCCGATCAGTTCGGTGACGGTGATGTGGCAATCCTCTACGCCGACAATCCCCTGGTTCAGCCCGCGACGCTTCGCGCCTTGCTGGATCGCCGGACACGCGGCGACGCTGGCCTAGTGCTTATGACAATGCGGCCGAATGATCCGGCGCAATATGGGCGCGTGTTGCTGAGCGACGGCTATGTGGAGCGCATCGTCGAATGGGCCGACGCGACGCCGGATCAGCGCGCCGTCACCCTCTGCAACGCCGGCGGCCTTTGCGCACGGGCTCAGGACATGCGGCGCTGGCTTTCAGCCGTGCGCAACGACAATGCCAAGCGCGAATATTATCTCACGGATGTGGTTGCGATTGCACGCAGTGACGGCGTTCGCGTGGCAGCACTGGAGGCACCCGCGGCGGAGGTCGCCGGCATCAACTCCCGCGCCGAACTCGCGGCGGCCGAGGCAGTGGTGCAGCAGCGCCTGCGCGCGGCAGCGATGGACGCCGGCGTCTCCATGCTCGATCCCACGTCGGTGTTCCTGAGCTTCGATACCGTGCTGGACCGGGATGTTTCACTCGGTCCGAACGTGGTGTTCGGGCCGGGCGTAACCGTCGGTGCAGGCACCGAGATCCGTGCGTTCAGCCACCTGGAAGGCGCCCGCGTCGGCCAGGATTGCGTGATCGGTCCCTTCGCGCGGCTCCGCCCCGGCACGGTAATCCAGGAAGGCGCGCATGTCGGCAACTTCGTGGAGCTGAAGGCGACGCTGTTGGGCGCGGGAGCCAAAGCCAACCACCTGACCTATCTCGGTGATGCGGAAGTGGGTGATCAGGCGAATATCGGCGCCGGCACTATCACGTGCAACTATGATGGTTTTGCCAAACACCGCACGCGCATCGGCGCCCGCGCCTTCATCGGATCGGACACGGCATTGGTTGCGCCGGTCAGCGTCGGTGACGACGCCATCACCGCGGCTGGCAGCGTCATCACGGATGACGTGGCGAGCGATTCGCTGGCGATCGCGCGGGCACGTCAGACCGAAAAGCCCGGCCGCGCGGCCGAATTTCGTGCGAAACACAAGAACAGGAGTCGTTAGGCGATGTGCGGCATCATCGGCGTGATCGGCGCGCGTCCCGCAGCGCCGCTGATCCTGGATGCGCTGCGGCGCCTCGAATACCGCGGCTACGACAGCGCCGGCATTGCCACGCTCGTGGACGGCGAGATTGAGCGCCGCCGTGCCGAGGGCAAGCTCGGCAACTTGGCAGCGGCCCTCGATCGTGCGCCGCTGCCCGGCAGCACGGGCATCGGACATACCCGCTGGGCGACGCATGGTGCGCCGACTGAAAGCAACGCGCATCCCCACGCGACGGAGCTTGTCTCCGTGGTGCACAACGGCATCATCGAAAATCACGCGGAGCTGCGTGCCGAGCTGGAGGCCGCGGGCCAGAAGTTTTACACGGAAACAGATACCGAAACCGTCGCGCAGCTCGTCGATCTGAATCTCCGCCAGGGCATGGATCCGATTTCCGCAGCCGGCGCCGCGTTCCGCCGGCTCCAGGGCGCCTATGCGCTGGCCATCATCTTTGCCGGCCATCCCGAGCTGATCATCGGCGCGCAGAATGGGGCGCCGCTCGCGGTCGGCTTCGGCGACGATGAGATGTTCGTCGGCTCCGACGCGTTGGCGCTGGCGCCTCTCACGCGCCGCATCGCGTACCTGAAAGATGGCGACTGGACCGTCGTTGACCGCAAGGGGGCGCGCTTCTTCGACACCTCCGGCGCTTCCGTCGAGCGCGAGGTGAAGCTCACGCGCCTGACCGGCGCCGCCATCGGCAAGGGCAACTTCCGCCACTTCATGGAAAAGGAGCTGCACGAACATCCGGCTGTGCTCGGCGACACGCTGCACAGGATGGTGAGTCCGTCGACACGCGCCGTCACCCTGCCCGATCTGCCGTTCGACCTTGCCAGCCTTTCACGTGCCACGATCAGCGCCTGCGGCTCCGCCTTCTATGCCGGTCTCGTCGGCCGCTGGTACCTCGAATCCGTCGCGCGCATCCCCACCGACGCGGATGTCGCGAGCGAATTCCGCTACCGCGCGCCGCCGCTCCCCCGCGACGGCCTTGGCCTGCTCGTCAGCCAATCGGGCGAGACGGCGGATACCATGGCGGCGCTGCGCTACATGCGGGAGCAGAGCCAGCACATTCTGTCGGTTGTGAACGTGCCGGAAAGCAGCATGGCGCGTGAATCCGACGCGGTGCTGGAAACGGTTGCGGGCCCCGAAATCGGTGTCGCCAGCACGAAGGCCTTCACGGCACAGATCGCCGTGCTCGCCTGCCTCGCCATCGCTGTCGGCCGGGCACGCAACACCATCACGGCCGAGCAGGAGGCATCACTGACCGCCGCGCTTCTGGAAGTTCCCGGTCGCGCCGCCGAGGTCCTGGAAAAGGACGAGGCGATCCGCGAGCTGGCGACACGCATCGCGAAGGCCCGCGACGTTCTCTATCTCGGCCGCGGCAATTGCTTCCCGATCGCCTTGGAAGGTGCGCTGAAGCTGAAGGAAATCAGCTATATTCACGCCGAAGGCTACGCCGCCGGTGAAATGAAGCACGGTCCGATCGCGCTGATCGATCCCGCCGTGCCCGTCATCGCGACGGTTCCTTCCGGCCCGCTATTTGAAAAGACCGCGTCGAATCTGCAGGAAGCCGCGGCTCGCGGCGGACAGGTCATCGTGTTCAGCGACCATGTCGGAGCCGACCGGCTACGGCACATTGCGGCGGAAACCATCGTTCTACCCGAGGTCGATCCGTTCGTCGCACCGCTGCTCTACGCAATCCCGGTGCAGCTTCTCGCCTACCATGTGGCCGTCCTGAAAGGGACAGACGTCGATCAGCCGCGGAACCTCGCAAAGTCCGTCACGGTGGAATAGCGATCTCCGTTGAGCCTCCGTGTTAAATTCTTTCTTCGTTACCCACCGCGCTTGCCCGGCACGTCTCGTAAAGATGGTGCAGAGCCGTTTCGCCCATCGCGCCATAGCGTCCCGGCGGGCAGTATGACGGGCGCTGCCAAAGTCAGGAAAACCCCCAGCGCGCTGATCCGCTGCACCAGCGTCCACACCGCATGATGATGGCCGCCCAAAATACCCGACACCGCCATCGCGGCTTCGGCCGCGGCGGCGCATAGCAAAGCGGATTTAGCGCCTGCGCGCAGCAGCGCAGGAATACTCGAACCGACGTATCGGGAGCATCGAGCGAGCATGTAAGGGCCGGTCCCTGCTTGCGCGGCGATCCAGATCCACACCGCCTCCCGTGCATTGCCCGGGCGCAGGACCAGCGCGCCGGCAAGCAGAAGCATGCAGGATCCGATATTCGCGCGCAGCGCCACATTGGGTCGCCCCAGCGCAACCAGGCAGACCCCCGCGGGAAAAAGCAGAAAGCTCCATCCGGCCAGCACGGCAAGCAGGGCAGCCGCGCTCCCCGCCTGAGCCCAGGCGGGTCCGAGCAGAATCCGCGTGAGCGGACCCACCGAGACGTACAGCACGGCACAGAGTGGAAACAAGATGACACCGGACCACGCCTGCCACGCGTCAGCGTTCGCAAGCAGCTTCTTCGGATCCGACTGCACACGCGACATCGTGGGCAGCATCAGCCGCCACAGCGCGGTGCTGACCAGCTCGCGCACCGTATCCACCAATCGGAACGCAAGGTGCACCTCGCCCAGCACGGCCGGCCCGGCCGTGGCGCCGATCATCACAGCGAACAGCCGGTATCGGCCATGCAAGACCAACGTACTCAGCGTCAGCGGTCCGCCCAGAGCCAGCATGTCGTGAACCGCGCTCCAGCGACACGACAATGTTGGCCGCCAGCGGGCACGCAACAGCAGCACGAGTGCACCGCAAAGCGACATGGTTGCCTGCTGGAACACCATCGACCACGCGCCAGCCCCGTGCAAAGCGCAGGCGATGCCGACGGCCGTTCCGGCGCCCTGGCCGATGATGGTGCGCGCCGCCAGCAGCTTGTAGCGGCTGGTCCGTGTCAGCAGCCCTTGCACCGCACCGGCGGCGCCGACCAGCGGCAGCACGGCCGCCAGCACCAGCGACATCGGCACCAGCCGAGCATCCCCCACGGCTTCGCGCAGTCCCAGCCCGGCAGCTGCCTGTGCCAGCCCGGCGGCAACGCCTATGAGAGACGAGGCCCAGAACGCACTGGCCGCGGCGCTTTCGTCCATGCTCGCGCGCTGCACCATCGCGTCCGCGAACAGCGCATTGACGCCCACCCAGAACAGCACATGGATCGACACGGCCGCCGCGCCCACGCCCAGTTCAGCCGGACCGATCGGCCGGGCGATCAGAAACGCCGACGCCATGGAGAAACAGCCGGAGGCTGCGGCTTCGACCGCTGACCAGGCGATCGCCGTGCGCGACGTCACACCTCTCTCCGCCCCGCCAGCGCCAGGGCTGCCACCACCCCGGGCAGCCACATCACGCGGCTCTGGTATCGGTCATGCGGTCCGGAAAGCCCGCCGCAGATGAAGGCGTTGGCGACGATACCGATGAGAACGGCACAAACGGCGATCCGCGCTGATGAAGCCGCCTTGCGGCGCACCGCCAAGGCAAGACAACCCAGCAGCCCGATCAGTGCGACCACCTCGTGGAGCCGCATGAGCCATACCGGAAGCAGGCTCATGCCCTGCGTCTGACGCGCCGCCTCGTAACGCCGGGCCTCGGCGGCGGGAAAGTCGCGCTCGACCCAAGGCGTAACCTCGGAGGGCCAGGGATGCAGCCCGTCCCCGGTTTCAAACAGAATGGCCTGGATCATACCGTTCGAGACAAACGCCTCGGCTTCGCGCATCGGCTCGGCAGCAACGGCGCTGGCAATGATGGCACCCGCCTCGGGGCTGAACCGCTTTGCACCACCGACGGCTCCCAGCGGCCCCTGCGGATCCCACAGGAACTCGTCCGCGTTGTCGGTCAGGTCGGCCACATAGGGGCACAACATCCAGCCGGCCTGCGGGCAGTTGCGGACCAGCGCATCCCGCCCCGGCCCGTCGGCAATGACGCGAGCCAGCAGGAAGACGTTCCCGTACGGACTGATGGCGAAACCGCGCCTGGCAACGACATTCACCGACATCAGCGCAAACATGCCCAGCGCAACCGCCACCCACGGCGCCAGGCTCCGACGCCACGGCAGCAACACGATCAGCAGCACGACCGCCAACGGCAGATTGGATAGATGCGCTGCGATTGCGAATGTAACCAGAAGAACAAGGCCCACCCGCTCCGCAACGCTTAGCCAAGCTGGGGCGACAAGCAGCACCACCAAGCTCAAAATCATCAGCGCCGTTAAAAAATCCGGGCTGAGTTCGCTGATGGTCCACGGCAGCGATGTCAGCACCGCCGCGCCGGCGGCCAGCGGCAGCAGCATCCACGGATGCCAGCGCGCGATTAGCAGCCGGCCGCAGATCGACAGCACACAGCACGCCATCAGCGACTGCACGGCGATCACCGGCCACGTCGTGATGGTCAGGTGCAGCGGCAGCATGAAGAAGCTGTAGAAAACCGGCCGGACCGCAGGCATCCGCGTCGGAGTAACCGGACAGGAAATGGACGTGCGCATCGACGCGCGTCAGTGCGACACCCGCGACATTCGCGCCCGCCTCTTCCAGCAATGCAACCGCGTTGCGTGCGACGTCGTGCGTCGTGCGTCGCCACCGGGCACAGAACAGCGTGGCATCCGCCATCTGCGCAATCAGCCGCGTATCGGCCGTCGCCAGGGCCGGAGGCGCATCCATCACCACGAGCGTGAAGTCCTCCCGCAGCGACTTCAGCAGTGACGCCATTTTGTCGGTCATGAAGAGGCCGGCACTGCCTGGGCCAACGGCGCCCGCCGGAACGACTTTCAGCGGCGTCAGCGGGTCATGGCGGATCACATCTGACAGCTCGGCCTGATCCAGCAGGAGCTCGGCCAGACCGGGACCGTCCAGCCCGAGCAATCCGGCCATCGCCGGCCGGCGCAGATCGCAATCGAGCAAAATCACCCGCTCGCCGCTCAGCGCGGCAACCCGTGCCAGCGACAGCGCGAGCGTGGTTTTTCCCTCCGCCGGACGGGCGCCCGTGATGGCGATGGTGCGGGGCTTGGTCTGCCCGATCCACAAGCTGGTCCGCAGCGCGCGCATCTGTTCCGCAAAACCGCCCAGCGGCCGCAGCGCCGCATAGTCCTGCACGCGCAGCCGCCCCAGGGTACGACGACTTCAAATTCGGCACCAGCGCGAGGCACGGCAGGCGAACCTGCCGGCGCACATCATCCCCGCTCGCCAGCGTCGCGTCGCTGATTTCCAGCAGATAGACCAGGAACAAGCCCAGCAGCACGCCTGAAACGCAAGCCGCCGCCAAAACGGCACGTGTCCGTGGATACGCGGGCTGCGCTGGAGGCAGCGCGAGCGACACCTCGTGCGCATCCGGCGTTTCCACCGCAGCCTGCTGCGCCGTCTCCTGCAATGTCTGCAGCACGTTCGTCAGCAACGCGCGGGAGGCATCCGCATCCCGCTGCATCAGGCTGAGCGGAATCTCCGCCTGCGCGCTCTGGTCCACGTGAGTCTGCGCGGTGGCAAGCTCACGCTCCAGCCCTGCAACCCGATCCCGGGCCGCCCGCAACCCCGCCTCGGTCCCGGAGACCACCCGCGACGTTTCCGCCTGTTCCTGCGCGCGAACCTCGGCAAGCTCGCGCTGCAGGGCCACGACGTCGGGATGCTTCGGTCCCAACCGCACCTGCAGCGACTGCAATTCCCCCGCAATCGTCGTCTCCTGCTCGCGCAGGCGCACGACACTGTCGGCCAGCGGCGCCTCTCCGGCCTGAGTACTGGTGGCATTCAGCCGTCCTGCCGCTGTCGCCAGGTCGGCGCGCGCCCGCGCGAGCGCCTCGGTGAGCTGCGTGACACTCTCCACGTCCAGCTCGGCATGCACTCCCTGCACCAGCCCTTTCTGAGCCCGATACGTCGCGATCCGGTCTTCCTGGGAGCGCAGTTCAGTACGCAACTCGGACGCGCGGCGTTCCAGCCACGCGCGGGCCTTATCAACGGCACTGAATTTCGCCGCGAGCTGCGCGCGGACATAAATGTCCATCAACCCGTTCACCACCGCCGCGGCGAGTACCGGATCAGCGGCGGTGAACGACACCTCGATCACGTGTGAACCGGTGATCGGACGCACGACCGTGGCGCGCTGTACCCCGAGCAGCACCTCGTTCCGGATGGAACGCGGCGGCGGTCCCGTTGTCGTGTCCGCAGCAGGTGGATCGTGGCCGAAGTAACGGGCGAAAAGCGACGGCGGCCGCAGCGATGGGTTGAATTCCGGCTTGGAGAATAGGTTCAGGCGCTGCGCCATCGGTTCGATAGTGCGCAGTCCGTGCAGCACCTCCACCTGGCTGAGCATAACAGCATCGGTAATCGGATCGCTCTGCAGGATGCTCTGCAGTTCCTGCGTGCGATATCGCCCCGGTTCGTAGATCAACGTCCCGGTCGCGGTATAGAGCGGCGTAACTTGCTTAAGAGCGATGACCGCAAGCAGCGGCACGATAACCATGCACCCGAGCAGCGGTATCTTCTGCCGGCGCAGCACATCGAGCAGGCTCCGCAAATTCGGAACGGCTTGCGACGCGGGCGAAGGCGCGTCGTCCGCACGACGCCACGCCTCCCCTCTCGCGCCGGCCGTTTTATCGAGCATCCCGTCTCCTGGCGTGATGGGCCGGAGCATGGATGACGATTGCTAAAAGAATGCTAAGGCATTCTCGTTAACCGTCTGGATAACACTTCGGCGAATACAAGCGTCCATGTCGCCGCGTGCCTGCCTGGTCTCGTGACGTTGATGCTGGTCTCCGCCTGCGCGCCCGGCGGTGGCCTTCCGATCCTGCCGCCCTCCCATCCCGCCGAATACCGCCTGAGCCCCGGCGATGAGGTGCGCATCATCACCGTCGGTCAGGACGAACTCACCGGCCAATTCCGCATCGACGATAGCGGGAAGATCGCCGTGCCGATGCTCGGTAATCTGCCCGCTGCGGGTTTGGGGCCGTCGGAGCTGGGGCGAGAAGTGGCTGGCTTACTTCAAAAAGACGGTCTGATTCGCGCTCCCTCTGTCTCCGTCGAGGTCGTGCGCTATCGCCCTGTTTCCGTGCTGGGTGAGGTCAACAAGCCGGGCGCCTTCGACTACGAGCCGGGCATGACGCTGCTATCCGCCGTGGCGCAGGCCGGTGGCTTCACCCCGCGCGCTGTCGAGGGCGATGCCTCGGTACTGCGCACGAGCGGCGGCCGCGCCACCGAATGGCGTGCCAGTCGCACCGACGTGCTCCAGCCCGGCGATGTGGTGACGGTATTCGAACGGCGATTTTGAAATGCAGATCGCCCTCGATCCCCGATAATCTCGCGCTCCTCGATGACGAAGGTCTTGATCCGCCCGATGAAGCGCGCTCCATCCGCGTAAAGCCTCTGTGCCTCCGGACTGGCGGCGGACGCGCACATCGCCTCCACATCGTCGTACCACAGTTCCGCGATGCCATCGATTTCTATGTCGATCTGTGGGATATCCGGCCGCCCGCGTGTGCCGGTGATGTGGGATTGAATATAACGGCGCAGACCCGGCACGGCGTGGGCAAGCGGCGCGTGCGTTTCCATCCAGTATTTAACGAACTCGTCATGGGTCAGACCGTCCCGCTTCGTTAGCAGGGAAAGTACCTTGATCATTGAACCCCCTCCGGGCCGGATCGCTCCCGCCCACATGAGCGCCGAGCCAACCTTCGATGTCCAGACCGGCCTGACAATGGAACAGGCCGGGGCGTTGTGGCGTGAGCTTCAACTGCGCGCCGACGGGAGCATTTTCCTCAGCTGGCTTTGGATCTCTTCGTGGCTTCAGGAGCTCGGGGAGGTTCCGCCGCTGTTCGTCGGTACGGCCGCGGGACGAACGGTCCTGCTCGGCTTCCTGCTGCCCTCCTCCCGCAAGGCTGTCCGTCTCATCCGCTTCGATGGATTGCAACTGCACACCACGGGGCAATGGGAGCAGGACTGCATCGCGATCGAATACAATGGGTTTCTGGTCGATCGTGATTGGGCCGGTCGCGTAGAGCGATCCGCCTTTGCCTGGCTGCTGCGCGGTCATCAGGTTGCAGGTGTGCGGCCAGCCGAGGTGCACATTCTCTCCATGCTGGAGGAGCATCGGACCGCGTGGACCCCCGACAGCGCCGCGCATCGGATCCCCTTTCGCAAGCCGTCCTGGCGGGTGGATTTGGATAGTCTCCGCGCGCGTGGCTCGGATTATCTGTCCAGCCTGCGGCCCAACACGCGGCAGCAGATCCGGCGCTCCATGCGGCTATACGACGTCGCCGGAGGACTCTCGGCCACCTGGGCAGACAGTGCTGAGACGGGACTGCGCTTCCTCGATGGACTTAAAACGCTCCACCAAAACCAATGGAACGCACGCGGCAAACCAGGCGGCTTTGCTTCAGGTTTCTTCGAACGCTTTCAGCGCCGGCTGATCGCCGAGGCATTGCCGGCCGGCGCCGCCGAACTCGTGCAGATCGCTCGCGGCGGAGAACCCATCGGATATCTCTATAACCTGGTGTGGCAGGGCTACGTGCACGCCTTCGTCTCCGGCATCCTCTTCGAGGACGACAATCGCCTGAAGCCCGGGTTGGTGTGTCACGCGCTCTGCATCCAGCATCACCTGGATGCCGGCGCCTCCGTCTACGACTTCATGGCCGGCGATTTTCGCTACAAAGCCAGCCTGGGGGAGCCCGGACCCGACTTCATCTACCTCTTGCTGCAGAGACGCACACTCGCGGCGTGGGCGGAAGCTTCGATGTATCGCGCGCGCGACCGCTTGCGGACCTGATATCGAATCTTATGAAGGTGCGGGCATCGAAGTATACAACACAGAGGACACCCGGAGGCACGCGGAGCAGATCGCGCTTGACCGGAACCGCTTGCGGTTACAGGAGCGCCTGAATCGGCCCGAAACAAAGAAAGCAGAGCGCAATCGCTTCGGAGATTGCCCCAGACTTGATCCGTCAATCGCGCGCGTCGGCATCGCGGCCGGCAATCTCTGTTTATCAAATATCTCCGTGACCCTCCGTGTGTCCTCCGTGGTCTACGCGTTAAATACTTGCCTTAAATACTTGCTTTGCCACCCCCACGGCGGAGCCTCAAATCTCCGCCTCCTCCACCGCGGCAATATCCAGCAGCCGCTCAATCACCTCCGGCTCCTGCGCTCCGGCAATCGCGTGCCGCCCGGACACCACAAAACACGGCACCCCGTTGATCCCCAATCGATGCGCACGAAGATTGTCCGCGTGCACCGCGTCCACCTCCTCATCGCTGGACAGGAACCGGCGGGCCGCCGGGCCCGGCAGGCCGCAGGAGGCCGCGACCGCCAGCAGCGTCACGCGGTCACCGATATCCGCCCCTTCGGTGAAATGCGCGGTGAACAGGGCCTCCACCATCTCGTCAGCGCGACCGAAGCGCGACGCGAAGCGAACCAGCCGATGCGCATCCACGCTGGACGGTGTACGCTTGATCCGGTCGAACCGGAACATCACCCCGTCCGTACGTCCGACTTCCGCGATTGAAGCGTAAAGTCGCTTGGCGCGCTCTTCGCCCCCGAACTTGCGGATCACATAATCCGGTCGCGCCATCCCGGCGCGCGGCATGTCCGGGTTCAGCAGAAAGTGCCGCCACACCAGGTCAGCGGCGATATCCGGCCGCCGGCGCAGCGTGCGGCGAAGGCGACGCACCCCGACGAAGCACCACGGGCACACCAGGTCCAGCACCACTTCGATGCTCAACCGTGCTCTGGGTGGGGCGAGGACGTTCACCGCGCGGCTCCCTTCTCCGGCTCCGATCGGCCGGACAGCGGGAGACTATCACCCTGCGCGGGGCCGCAGGGCAAGCAACGTTAGGCCCAGGCCTTCACCGGCCTGTTCGCGTGGCTCTCCTGCGGCACGCCGCGATTGAGCGACATGTGTGAGTGGGTGCACAGCCAGCCGTCTTGCGTCCGGGCAAAGACCATCGTCGCTCGGCCCGGCCGGTCGAATGCAGCGCCATCGCGATCATAGCCCGTGCTGGTCCAGGGTGCGACCGCGACGGCCATGCGTCCGTCCGGGGACGCCAGAACATGCACGGAGTCCAGCGCGAAAGTGAAATCCGTCGTACGCGGCCAGACATTGTCCCACTGCGTGCGAATCCACGCATCGAGACCAGGAATGACATCGCGATGCGTTCCGAACGCCAGGATGTCGGGGTGGAACAGCTTGCGCGCGGACGCGTAATCTACCTCCCGCACATAGCCGGCAAAAGTCGCCAGCCAATCCAGCAAAGCAGCACGAATGTCGGGACTCGCCTCGGGCAAGGGATGATCGATCATAAAGCGAACTTACCGCATGCTCGCGCGCAACGCGACGGCAAGCGGCGCCGTCGCGAGGCACACCGCCGCGACGACCCGAAAGGTCAGTGAAGCCATCGTGCAGGGCATGCACACCGGACGCGACCCCAAGCACCCGCCGCTTGAGTGTCGTTTGCTCACGGGAAGTCGGAGCCGCGACCGATGTACCATCCACGTTCGTCCGCCTCCGTGGCGGACCATCAGACCTTGCGTGCGGCTATCGCGGGAGAGCGAAAACCGTAAGCTGGCCGCCAGGGGCGGTGTAGTCGCTCAGCCCTTTGAACGCCCCCACCGCGCCATGGCCTGCCTGCGCGTCCGTCTGTCCGGATGCCAGGCCGATGCCAGGCAATCCCCCGATGCCGGACAGCACGGCGATATATTGCCGCCCGTCATGGAAATACGTCATGACGTTGCCGACGATACCGGATGGAAGTCTTGAAGCTGTACAGCTGCCGCCCGGTCCTGGCGTCCACCGCCTTCAGGTAGCCGCTCAGCGTTCCGTAAAACACCACGTCGCCGGCTGTCGCCAAGACGCCCGACCAGACGGGGAAGCGCTCCGGGATCGACCATACGACGCGGCCTTCCCGCGCATCCCAGGCGATGACATTGCCCATGTTCCCGCCAGGTCCGGGATACACGGACACCGTAGCACCCACAAACGTTTGGCCGGACGTGTAGGTGACGTTGGTCGGTTCAAAGTCCATGCACAAGTGATTGGTGGGCACATAAAACAGCCCTGTCACCGGCGAGAACGCGGCTGGCTGCTCGCTCTTCGCGCCGAGTGCCGATGGGCAGATGCCATTGGTCGTCTTGTTTTCGCCGGTCACGCCGGGAGCGTATTGTGGCACCACCTGCGGCTGGCCGAACGTCGCGCTGTTCGGATCCATATCGACCTTGCTGGCCCAGTTCACCGACGGATCGAATTTGGCGGCCAGCAGCAATTGCCCGGTCTCCCGGTCCAGCGTGTAGGCGAAGCCGTTGCTGTCGAAGTGCACCAGGGTGGGAAAGGCCCTGCCATTGACGTGCGCATTCGCCAAAATCATTTCATTCGTACCGGAATAGCCCCACTGGTCGTGTGGTGTCATTTGATAGACCCACTTCGCCATCCCGGTATTCAGATCGCGGGCGAAGATGGTAGCCGTCCATTTGTTATCACCGGGGCGTTGCACGGGATTCCACGGCGACGGGCCGCCCGAACCATAATACACCAGGTTCAGCCTCGGATCGTAAGAGAACCAGCCCGAGGATTCGCCGCCGCCGGTCTTCCACTGATCGCCCTGCCAACTCTTCAAGCTGGAATCGGCGCCGATCGGCTTGCCCAGGGACGTGGTCTTCTGCGGATCAACCAGCATGTCCGCATCGGGTCCCTCGGAATAAGCGCGCCACGCCAGCTTGCCGTCGCTGAGATTGTAGGCGGAGACCCAGCCGCGGACGCCGTCATCACCGCCTGAAACGCCGACGATCACCTTGTCCTTCGCCACCAGCGGTGCGCCGGTGCCCGTTTGACCTTTCGTAGGATCGCCATCCTTCACCGACCACACCACCTTGCCCATCTGCGCATCGAGCGCGACCACCGTCGTGTCGGCCTGCTGGAGCAGGATCTTGTGGTCACCGGCAGAGAGGCCTCGATTGACGGTATCGCAGCACATCATCTGGGCGACCGCCGCGTCCTGCTGGGGCTGGTATTTCCATAGGATGCGGCCGTTATTTAGATTGAGCGCATAGACGATGTTCGGGAACGGCGTGTGCACATACATGATGTCGCCGATGACCAGCGGCGCCCCTTCATGGCCGCGCAGTGCACCGGTCGAGAACATCCACGAGACCTGCAAGTGTCCGGCATTGCCCGCGTTGATCTGCGTAAGCCGGGAGAAGCGCCAGTTGGCGTAATTCTTTCCCGGCATGACCCAATTGGTCGGGTTCTGCTGCATCATCAGCAGCAGGTCGCGCCTGGCGGGCGGTTGCGCCGGCGTCGTGCTGGTCTGCGCCGGCGCCGTGCTGGTCTGCGCTGGCGCCGGGCTGGACTGTGCCGGCGCCGTGCTGGTCTGTGCCAGCGCTGGCGCGGCGAGCAGCCCCGTGGCCAGGGCCGTGGTCATCATCGCGCGGCCAAGCAGGCCGATACCGGTGGATGCCTGTTTCATTCAACTCTCCCCTTGATCTTGGAAATCACTGTCGGCCGCTTGAACCACGCTTCAGCCCCGCGTGCCAGTCGTTCAGAACAGCAGCCCCTTCTTCAGCAAACCGTGCACGCCCTTCTCGCCATTCACGGTCTGCGTCACGTGGAAGTCCACCGCGAGCGAGCAGAACTGATACGCCTCGGCTGGTGACAGGTTCGCGCGTGCGGCGATGAAGGCGATCATTTCCCGCAACGCGGTTTTCATCGCCACGTCGAGATCCTCGTGCATGCCCATGCTGATGAAATGCGTGGCCGTCTCGGCGCGCGGATACCGCAACAGCGGATCGCGCGGACCGCCGCCCGAGTGCAGGTTCAGCGTGAATGTGCCGGTCAGGCAGGTTTCCAGCGCATTGATGCACACCTCGCCATCGCCCTGCACGCCATGACCGTCGCCCGCGCTGAAATTTGCGCCAGCGACGAAGACCGGCAGGTAAAGAACCGCACCCTCGGTCAGCTCCTTATTATCCATGTTGCCGCCATGAGCGCGCGGCTCCTTGGTGGAGATCGTACCCCATTCAGGTGGGGGCGCCACACCCGTCACGCCGAAGAACGGTGCCAGCGGCAGTTCCGTACCCCACGGCAGTTTGCAGACGCGCCGCGCGCGGTCGATCGGGATGTGACTGAGATGGCGCTCGGGAAAGTCCTCCGGCAGCGTGCCGACCAGCGGCCGGAAGCCGCAGAAGCCCCAGTCCGCACCGAATTCGATGCGGTCGATATGGACCGCCAGCATATCGCCAGGTGACGCGCCGCGTACCGCGACCGGTCCGGTCAGCACATGGCCGCCCAGCCGCGGGATTTTTGCATCGACGATGGCGTGCAATGCCGGATGCACCGAGAGGCCCGAATTCGGCGGCGGCATCACCTCCATCCCGCCAGCCGACAGGCATTCCATCACGACCGTATCGCCGGACTCCACAGTCAGCACCGGCGGGTAGGAGGCGTCGAAACTGCCCCACCGGACCGTATCGGGTGCCGGCGAGAGACGATGCTGCGTCATGCCGGCGGGTCACACGGTTCGGTGCCCATCTGCGCAGGGACGGAGATTTCCAGGATTTCGAACGTGTCCGCCGTGCGGGTTTCGTTATGCGGCGTGCCGCCGGGAATCAGGACGGAATCGCCCTTCTCCAACCGCACTGTGGCTCGGTCGGCGAACTCCAGTTCCAGCCAGCCGTCCAGAACGTAGACGAACTGTGCGTCGCACAGATGACGGTGCCAGCCCGTCGGGCGGGACATGCCGGCACTGGCGGATGTGATCTGCGCGCGCATGAAGCCGGCGGTCGCATCGGTCGCTCCGAGATCGCGATATTTGAAAAAGGCACGCCGGCCTTCCACCAGGCGCGGCTCCTTGGCAGAGGAGACGGCGACTGACATCGCTGGCCTGCTATGATCGTTCATGGACGCTCTCCTTTCGGGACCATGCTAGAGCAGGATCGTGCGAGGCGGAACGTCGGAGCGCGTGAATCCTGCTCTGGACCAAGCAAGGTTTAGCAGGATCGTGCGAGGCGGAACGTCGGAGCGCGTGAATCCTGCTCTGGACCAAGCAAGGTTTAGCAGGATCGCGCGAGGCGGAACGTCAGAGCGCGTGAATCCTGCTCTGGGCCAAGCTAAGGATCCCGCGAGGCGGAACGTCGGGGCGCGTGAATCCTGCCCCGGATCAAGCAAGGTTTCGGGACAGCACAGGAGAGAAGCGGGATGCAGGACGCGTTAAAGGCCTTCGATCTGACCGGACGCACCGCGCTGGTGACCGGTGCGCGGCGGGAGATCGGGCGGGCGATCGCGCTCGGCCTCGCCGGTCTTGGAGCGCGGCTTGCCATACATCACGCGGGCACCGCCGAGGAACAGGCAGACGCAGACCGGGTGGTGCAAGAGATCGAACGCGCGGGCGGTAAAGCCCAGGCTTTCGCCGCCGATTTCGCGGCCGACGCTGCGCCAAAGGGTTTGGCAGACGCCGTTCTGCGCGCCTTCGGGCAGGTGGACATCCTCGTGCTGAATGCGTCGATCGAGCTGGTGGAGAATTACCAGTCCGTCGATCACGAACGCTTCAACCGCCAAATCACCATCAATCTCCGCAGCTCCCTCGACCTGCTCCAGGTACTTGTGCCCCCGATGGCGGAGCGCGGGTGGGGCCGCGTGGTATCGATCGGCAGCATCCAGCAGGCACTGCCCCATTCGGGCATGATCGTCTACGCCGGAACCAAGGCAGCGCAGGAAAATTTCATGCGCAACCTCGCGAACCAGTACGGCGACAAAGGCGTGACGTTCAACACGCTGGCACCCGGTGTGATTCTGACGGCCCGCAACCGGCACTCTCTGGAACCCCGCGCGCACGAAGTGATCGAGCGGATTCCAGTAAAGCGCTTGGGACGGCCTGACGATTTGGCCGGCGCGGCGATGCTGCTGTGCTCGGATGCGGGGAGCTATATTACCGGTGCGTGCCTGTTCGTGGACGGCGGACGGGGTCTTGCGCGATAGCCTCCCGCTACGAATCCTCCCCGGATTCCATGCCGCGCTGCCGCAGCGTGTGCCCCGCCTGCTGCAATCGCGTCATATCTCGTTCGCTTCGGGGCGCCGCGCACCCCCAATCAAGCGGCTGGTCCTGCGTGTAACGTTTCCCCAACCGCCAGGCGATCTCAGCCTTCATCAGTTCCGACCCCATGTAGAAGGCGTGCGCGCCGTCGCTTTCCAACCCGAGCTTGGGATAGAAATCGAACGCACGATCGGCCGTTTCGTGCAGCCGCCCGCTGTAAACGTGAACGCCCTCTTGTGTGGTCGCGATCCGAAAGTTCGCATCGCGCAGTTCGGCTTGCAGTGCATGGATGTCCGATGCGGTCTGCGCGTACGGCGACCGGTCATGGACCTGCAGCAGGTCGGCACTGTAGCCGCGCGGCAGTTCGGACTCAGCGCGCGCAGCGTACATCATCCGCCGGGCGATGTCGTGTTCCGCGACCGTGCGCCGCGTATGCGGACTGACCTGCACCACCAACACATTGCGGATCGCAAGTTCGGAACAGATCCCCATCAGCAAAGCGGTGACGCCAGCCGAGTCCGCATCCGTCAGCTCCGTCAGATTCCCCGTGCCCATCAGGATCTCCGCCTCAGGCAACCGGCGGCGCAGCTCCGCATAGCGCAGCAACGACGCGGTAAAGCCGAAATGGATCGGATCAAGCACAGGATCGAGCAGACACGGAAGGCCGCGCGCAGCGGCAGCATCGGCAGCCCGCAGAAGCGACTCCAGGTCCCCCGGTTGCGCGGGAATCAGCACCGGTACCGCGGACGTCCCCGACGCGACATCCAGCGTGTGCTCGGTCAGGCTGAGAAGGAAATCGGCGCCGGCCTCGGCACCGCGGCGGAGTTCGGACGGATCGCCGGAATCGACGCTGACGCGGAAACCCGCATCCTTCAGGGACCGCACGCGCTGCTCCAGCTCCGGAAACGGTACGCCCGGTCGGCAGCCAAGGTCGATGACATCGGCGCCCTGCACCCGCATGGCATGGGCACGGTCAAATAGGGTGGCTTCGTCGAGGAGAGGCGCTTCAACGATCTCGGCGAAGATACGGACGTCGTAACGCGAGATGTCCACCGGTTTACCCCGTCGCCCCAGATAACGCGGCAGATCCGCAATTTCTTCCGGCCCGCGTTCGAAAGGAATGCCGAATGCCTGCGACAGACGCGCGGGATCCATGCCGGCGCGCCCGGGAAAAATCACGCGGTCCGCGTTCAGCGGCGCTTTCAGCCGGCGCAGCACGATCGGCTCGGTCATCAATGCGGCAACCTTCACGCCCAAATTCACGACATCCCACGTCATATCCGGCGCCTCAATGCCAGACAGGATGCGGCGCAGCCGCGGTTCCGCCAAATGTCCGGTCAGAAAAAGCACGCGTTCCGTCACGCGGAGGGCAGGGTGGCGCGGCGCTGATCCAGTGCGCCCCGCAGTTCGTCGAGCGTCAACACCACGTTGGTTGATTCGAAGGCGGCAAGCCGCTGCGTGTTCTCCAGATCGATCCGCCTCGGATAGACTTTGACGGTGCCGGAAGGCGCCTCGGTTTCCATCACCGGCGCGCTGTCGCAGGCAAAGACGATGATCGGGACACGGCACTTGCCGGCTTGGGCAAAGACATTCGTTGCCAGAGTGTCAGAAATCCCCGCGACGCACTTCGCCACGGTGTTCGACGTAGCCGGGGCAAGCACCAGGGTGTGATAAACGCCATGATAAAACAGCCCGACGGGCGCCGCGCTGGCGGTCGTGTCGCGAAAGATGCGAGTCTCCGCCGGCAGTTCGAGCCGGCCCTTATACATCCGCACCACTTCGGCCGCGGCTCGGCTGACAAACAGGTCCACATGCTCCAGCGCGCGGATCAGTGAAAGGGACTCAGTCAGAAAATGGCCCGATCCGGTCAGCGCCCAACCCCAGCGCGGCGTCCGCACTCTTTTCATGGCATCACGCGACACCCAGGAGGGTCTTCAGGATCGATCCGCCCGCCCGGCATGTCCTCCGGCCCGGCGATGTAAACCGAGCCGCGGTAGCGCGCGGCAAATGCCGGGAACGCGCGGTCAACGAGGCCCTCGTCAACAAGGCCGTTCAGTGCCGCACGATGCTTCACCAACAGCACCGCCGGAGCATCCAGCGCGCGCGCGAGCCACAGCGCCAGACTATCGGATGTGATGTCCCAGCTTGGCGGAATATCCGTCGCGTCGCGCAATCCGGGCCACGGCGACCAAACCGGAATGCGGCCTCTCTCGGCCCGCACGCTTTGCAGATCGTCGCAATACACCAGACGATCGGACAGCGCAGTCAGCGCGCGGCCGAACTGCGCCATCGCCATCAGCGCCATGTCATGCGCGGCGTGGTCATCGTATCCAATCTCCGGCTGCATGGTTCGGACGGTATCCGCGAACGGCCCACCCCCGGGCACCAGCACGATGTTATCCGACGCAACGACCACATCGAGCCAAGGCCGCAACAGCGCCGATCCCGCGTGGCTGCCGCCCAGCTTGATGACCAGCGCAGCCGTCATGCGCTATCCAACCCCAGAAGAGCATCGGCGTGCGGCGTCATGTCGTCGCGCCGGCGCTCGATCGTCACGCCGACCGTGCCCGTGCCCACGTCCAGTTTCTCCACCGACACACAAACCGACACCACGCGCCGATGCGTCAGCACCAATGCAGCAATTCGTTCGGCCAGAGTCTCCACGAAGGCAACATGGCGATCTTCGGTCAGCATGCGGATCGCATCGCTGATGATGTCGTAAGAGAACACATCCGCCATGTCCTGCACCGGACCCAACATGCGCGCGACCTTGGCCTGCACGTCGAACCGCACGCTCTGCGGCGTCTGTTCCTCCCGCGCATACGCCCCGATGCGCACGGGCAGCACCCAATCGCGCAAGTGCACGACATCGGTGGCCGGTTCACCCGCGGCGTAACCCTGGGCCGCAAGCGTCCAGGTCCGCTGCTGCCCGGTGTCAGACCCATCGGTCTCGCGAGGGATAAGCGCCCGAATGCGGCGCACCGCGTCCAGGCTGATCGGCGCCTCACGCGACGCCCCTCCGCACAGCGCGCCGCGGAATCCCAGAACCGCCGGCTTCAGCACCAGCAGGCGCGGCACGTCCGGCGCTTCCAGCACGCCGGCCAATCCGGCGAACAGCCCGTGTCCGGCGCAACCCGTGGTGAAGCGGCGCAGCGCCGGCAGACTCATGTGCTGCAACAGCCCGCCGCCGCCCTTCAGCGCCGTATCCAGCATGGCCCCCGCGAACCCGCAGCTCGCCAGCAACGGCAACAGCGACAGGTCCGGATTGCGGTCGGCAAATGGTACGCCGACAAGCTGCAGCCGTGTCGCGAAGGGTGCCATCGCCCGCAACGATGCCTCCGGATCACCGCCGGGAAACAATCCGATCTTCACGATCGAAACACCGCACTCCACCGCCGAGGCGACCGCGCGCGCGATGGGTTCGGGACACATCGGCAGATCGCCTGTCACCGCACTAACCGGCACGCGGCCAGACAGTTCGCGCACCACCTGCCGCATGACGTCCGGCGCCACCGCGCCCAACGCACCCAGTGCGGGTTCCTTCAGATCGATGATGTCGGCGCCGCCTTCCAGCGCGACGAACGCCTCGCTCAGGCTTCTGACGCTCGCCAGCATCCGCGTCATGGTCGCTCCCCAATGCTTGAACCGGTGGTGTTTGAGCCGGCCCGGATGGCGCGTAACCTTCCCGCATGCAACGTCCAAAAGCGGCGTCCGGCAACATTCCATCTTCAATGAACCGCCTGATCGAACCGCTCGCCCTGCTTTACGGCGCCCAGGCTGCCGAGGCAGTCGCCGCCGGCGTGGCACGACCGCTCGCAGGCGGCCGCATGGCCTATGCCGCGGCGCGGCTGATTGATGGGCCACGCACCACGGGACTGGTCGCGGCCTCTGCAATCGACCCCGCTTGGCAGACAGAGGCCGATCGGCTCGCCGCCGCGCCGGCCGATGCCGCTGCCATCCGCCTGCCGCCCGGCCCCACGGTGATGGGCATCATCAACGTCACACCGGACAGCTTCAGCGACGGCGGACTTAATTTCGATCCCGGCCGCGCGGCAGAGGCCGGACACGCCATGGCCGCGGCGGGCGCGGCCATTCTGGACATCGGTGGGGAGAGCACGCGCCCCACCGATTCCGTCGTGGTCCCGCCCGAGGAAGAACAGCGCCGTGTCCTGCCGGTGATCCGGGCACTCCGCAATTGCGGCATCCCGCTATCAGTGGACACGCGGAACGCGTCAACCATGGCGGCGGCGCTCGATGCCGGCGCTGCCGTCGTCAACGACGTCTCCGGCCTGACCCATGACCCGCATGCTGCTGCGCTGATCGCCCGCCGAGGCTGTCCCGTGGTGCTGATGCACATGCGCGGCACGCCACAAACGATGAACGCGCTCGCCGTTTACGACGACATAGCCCTGGAGGTGACACGAGAACTCGCACACCGTGTCGAAGCAGCCGAGCGTGCGGGCATCGCGCGGAACAAGATCATCATCGATCCTGGGATCGGCTTCGCGAAACGCGCGCGGCAGAATCAAACTCTGCTCATGCACCTGCCCCTGCTCTTGAATCTCGGCTGCCCGTTGCTGGTGGGATTGTCGCGCAAGCGGTTCGTCCGTTCGATTTCCGGTGCGACGGATCCCCGCGACGCAGGCCCCGGGTCGCTGGCCGGCGCCCTGCACGCCCTGTCACACGGCGCGAGCATCCTGCGCGTCCACGACGTGCCGGAGACGGTGCAAGCAGTGCGCGTCTGGCAGGCGCTTTGCTGATTGCCGCCTAATCCGCCTCCGCCGGCTGCGCCCCGCCGGGCTGCGGTGCCGCCGCCGCCCGTCCCGCGAGATCATCCCCCGCCGTCGTGGGCATCAGCAGCGCGATCGGCGCAGCCACCAGGGTGAACACCGACACCACCAGAAACGCCACGCTGAAATCCCACGGACGCGCCGGATGATTGCCCGATGCCCGCATCGCGAGTTCCAGCGCCACCGCGCCCGTCGAGATGCCGATTGTTGCCGCAAGCTGCTGGACAGCCGTGTACAAGCTGGTCGCCGCGCTCATCTTGCGCCGTGGCACATCACCATACGCCAAAGTGTTGTACGCGGTGAATTGCAGCGACCGGAAAAACCCGCCGATCAGCAACGCGGCATAGATCGCGGCGGCCGGCCAGGTCGGCCGGAACGCCGCGCAGATCGCGAGCATCGCGGCTGAGATAAACCCGTTCCACACCAGCGTGCTGCGGAAGCCGAACCACAGCAGCGACCTCTGCGCCACCGGCTTCATGATCAGTGCGCCCGCCGAACTGGCGAACGTGATCAACCCGCTCTGTACAGCCGACTGGCCGAACCCGACCTGCAGCATCAACGGGAGCAGGAACGGGATCGCGCCGATTCCGGTGCGGAACAAGAGCATGGCGGAGATCGCCACGCCGAAACAGGGCAGCCGCAGCAGCGATAGGTCGAGCAGCGGGTTCGAGTGCGTCCGGGCATGGACCAGGTAACCGGCTCCGGCCGCAACCCCGATGGCGACCAAGGCCCAAGAGACCTCGGCCGAGACAACGCCCCGCCCGGCCGTATCGACCCCGAACATCAAACCGGACAGACAGATCCCCGACAGGATCAGCCCGAGCGTATCGAACCGCCCCGGCGGCGGCTCTCGCGCATCCTCGATGAACAAGCTGACAGCAATGATGCCCAGAATGCCGATTGGCACGTTGATGTCGAAGATCCACCGCCAGGAGGCATACGTGACGATCAGCCCGCCCAATGGCGGTCCCACCACAGGTCCGACCAGGGCAGGGGTGGTCAGCCACGCCATCGCTGCCACCAATTCGCTCCGCGGCGTCGTCCGCAGCATCACGAGCCGGCCCACCGGTACCATCATGGCCCCACCGACGCCTTGCAGGATGCGGGCGATGACCAAAAACCACAGCGAATCCGCCCGCCCACACAGCACCGACCCGACTGTGAACACCGCAATTGCCGCCCGGAACACCGCCCGCGTGCCGTACCGGTCCGCCACCCAGCCACTGGCCGGAATAAACACCGCGACACTCAGCAGATATGCGGTCAGTGCAACGTTCATACGCACCGGATCGGAACCGAACGCCTTCGCCATCGTCGGCAACGCCGTCGCGATCACCGTCGAATCCAGGTTCTGCATGAACAGCGCACAGGCCACGATCACCGCCGTTTGGCGGGTGCGGCGGCTGGTCCGGGGCGGTCTGGACATGCAATTCTGGCCGGAGCTGGCCGACAAACTCATACCGACAGGATGGCCCCAAGCCGCCGCGCCGAAAAGCCTTGAGTGTGCGCGATTGTCATGCGCCCGAATCGTGGCTTGGTGTATGGATTGCTGGGTCCTATATCGCGGGGACGTCATTGCTACCCCCCTGAGTACCTTTGGGGCGTGTCTAGACCCACGAGGAAACGCCATGTTTCGGCTCTCCGGGGCGTTGGTACTCCGGTGCCCGGATCGATGAAGCGGTCCCCCCACCTCCTTATTGGGCTGCTGCTTGTGGTCCTCGCCCTTGCCGTTTGGCGCAGCGGCCTGCTCCACGCCTTGTCCTGGGAGTCACTCGCCCGGCACCAGGCCATGCTGTCCGACTGGGTCGGCACCCACCGCCTGCTTGCCGCCGCCGCGTACACGCTGCTCTACATCGTGCTTGTCGCCTTCTCAGTCCCGGAAAGCGCCGTGGTCACGGTCGCCGGCGGGCTGCTGTTCGGCACCCTCATTGGCGGAGCGCTCGCCGTCCTCGGCTCCACCATCGGCGCGGTCATTCTGTTCCTGGTCGCCCGCACCGCCTTGGCCAAAGTGGTCGCCCGCCGCGCCCGCCCCGTCATCAAACGCATCCGCCCCGGCATCAAGCGAGACGGATTCAGCTACCTCCTCGCCCTGCGCCTGGTTCCCGCCCTTCCATTCTGGCTCGTCAACCTTGGCGCGGCGATGTGCGGTATGAAACTCTGGCCCTATGCCGCCGCCACACTCCTTGGCGTCATCCCCGCCACCTTCGTCTTCGCCTCGATCGGCGAAGGGGTCGGCTCAATCCTGGCGGCAGGCGGGCACCCCGACGTGTCCATCATCTTCCACCCGCGAATCCTCGGTCCCCTGATCGGCCTCGCCGTCCTGTCGCTCACTCCCATCGTCGTCCGCCACCTGCGTAGCCGGGCGCGTGAGTAATGCGCGCGGGGTTGGTGGCCCGGCCGCGCGCAGCATCAAAGACTTCGATTTTGCCGTCATAGGCGCCGGCGCCGCCGGCCTGTCCGTCACCGCCGTCGCCGCCCAGCTTGGCCTGCGCGTCGCCCTGATCGAGCGCGGTCGTATGGGCGGTGATTGCCTCAACTTCGGCTGCGTCCCCAGCAAATCCCTGCTCGCCGCCGCGCATGCCGCCCAGGCCGTGCGCCCGGCTGCCCGATTCGGCATCCACGTCCCGGACCCGGTCATCGACTGGTCACAGGTCCAGGCCCATGTGAAAGGGGTCATCGACGCCATTGCCCCGACTGATTCGGCCGAACGCTTCCGCGATCTTGGCGCCGAGGTCATCGCCGGGGACGCACGCTTCACCGGTCCCGCCACCCTGGACGTCGCCGGCCGAACCGTAACGGCGCGACGCATAGTGATCGCCGCCGGCAGCGAACCCGCCATCCCGCCCATTCCGGGCTTGGTCGAAACAGGCTGCCTGACCAACGAGACGATCTTCGATCTCCCGCAGCGCCCGGATCACCTACTGATCCTCGGGGGCGGCCCGGTCGGCCTTGAACTGGCTGACGCCTTCGCCGGCCTGGGCAGCCAGGTCACTGTCATCGAAGCCGACCGCATCGCCGCCCGCGATGACCCCGACCTCGTTGCCAGCCTTCGCGCTGTCCTGGCCGCGCGACGAATCACGCTCCACGAACAGACCCGCGTTTCCGAAGTCCGCCCGGGCCCAACGCTTATCCTCTCCAACGGCGATCAGATCGCCGGAACCCACCTGCTCGTCGCCGCTGGCCGACGCCCCCGCCTCGCATCGCTGGACCTGGAGAAAGGCCAGGTGCGAACCACGCCCGACGGCATCGCCACCGACCGAGGCCTGCGCAGCCCGACCAACAAACGTGTGTTCGCGGTGGGCGACATCGCCGACCCGGACGGCATCGGCCCTCGCGCCCTCACCCACGTCGCCAGCTACCACGCCGGAATCGTCATCCGCCGCGCCGTCTTCCGACTGCCCGCCGCCATCGACTACGCCGCCCTGCCACGCGTCACCTACACCAGCCCCGAACTCGCCCAGGTCGGCCTGACCGAGGGCGAAGCCAGGGGCCAGGGCCGCCGAATCCAGACCCTGACTGTCCCGCTCCCCGAGAACGACCGTGCCCGCACCGACGCCATCACCACTGGGTTGGTCAAACTCGTTGTGGAGCATGGCCGTGTCATCGGCGCCGGAATCCTCGCGCCCCACGCTGGCGAGATGATCACCGCCTGGGCCCTGGCTATCGCCCGCAACGTCCCCCTCCGCGCATTGGCCGGCCTCATCGTGCCCTATCCGACGCTGTCGGAATCCGGCAAACGCGCGGCGCAGAACTTCTACGCCGATCGACTGTTCTCCCCGCGAACGCGCAGCCTGGCCCGCCTGCTCCGGCTGTTGCCCATCCGAGGCGAATGGAAATAGATCATGGACGAACACGAGGTGCCGAACATGGATGTGGATCTCCCCTCCGAGGACGTTCCGCTCGGAGAAATGTCCTTCTGCTTCCTGGCGATCGTTCTCGCGGTAGCCGGACTGGTCATGGTCAGCTTCGCCGGGGGCTGGTACTGGCCCGGCCTCGTCGTCTTCCTGCTCGCGGTGCTGGGCGGGTTCTACTCGGTCAAGCGCTACTACGACCGGTGGGAGGCGATCCGCCGCCAGCGTTTGATGCAGGCTGGTGAATACCGGCGCCACGCGTAGACCATGACAGCTCAGTCAAGCTGGGATCCCGATCAGTACCTGCGCTTCGGGGATGAACGTCTGCGCCCCGCGCTCGACCTGTTGGCCCATATCGGCCTGGAGCGCCCCCGCATGGTCGTGGATCTTGGATGCGGTGCCGGGAATGTCTCCGCCATTCTCAAGCAGCGCTTCCCCGCAGCACGCGTCCTCGGTGTGGACGGGTCGGCGGCGATGCTGGAGAAAGCCCGCGCCGCCGCGCCTGATTGCGATTTTGTCCAGGCCGATATGGCGAACTGGACGCCGGAGCAGCCGCCCGACCTCATCTACTCGAACGCGGCGCTGCATTGGGTTCCCGATCACCAGCGCCTGTTCCCACGCTTGATGGGTACGCTCGCACCGGACGGAGTGCTCGCGGTTCAAATGCCGGCGATGCACGATTCCCCGATGCGCAGACTGCAAGGGGAGCTCGCGGCGAGCGGCGCTTGGGCGCAGCGACTCGGCGGCATTTCCTCCGCACGCGACATCCTGAAACCCGAGCAGGTACCTGGACCCTTCTGCGCCCGCACGCCTCCGCGCTCGATATGTGGGAGACGATCTACCTTCACCCCTTGCAGGGCGAGGATGCGGTGATGCAGTGGGCCACCGGCAGCAGCCTTCGCCCGTTTCTCGACGCGCTGGAACCAAATCAACGCGAGGCCTTTCGCAAGGCCTATGCCGATGCTGTGCGGCCGCATTACCCACGCCAGCCCGACGGCACCACCCTATTCCCGTTTCGGCGCCTGTTCATGATCGCGACGCGTTCGTAAGCCGCCCTTTGTCATCGCGAGGCCCGCGCAGCGGGCCGTGGCGACCCAGGGCGACCCGCACCTTCACGACCTTACCCCGCAGAAATCTCCCCCTCCGGCATCACAACAAAAATCAGCACCGCAAGAACCGTGACATAAAATCGGAATGCGGCCTGCTGCCCGTTCCACGTCGCCGACTGCCACATCGCGAAATATTCGCCGCCCACCACCATGAAGCCTGTGAACCACAACAGAAACGCCAATGTCGCGCCCACCACGACGAAGCGTTTCGCCGCATGGAATCGCTCAACCGGTGCACGAAAATGGCGCGCCAGATCGATAGCCCCGACCGCAAACGCCAGCGCGCTCAGCCCCTCCACGCCGATGATCAACCCATAGGCGGCGCGCCACAGCGCCGGGCTGGTGATCGCGCGTGAGGACCGCAGCGTATTGGTCGGGAACGTCGTGTCCATGCTCAGCACATGCTGAACGAACGCGTAATTGGAGCCGTAATCGGCAATATTATCGTACGTTACGATGAAGCAGAACGCCGCAAGCGAAGCGACCAGCACGATCTTGCTCAGTCGCAGCGCAGACGGCACCCGTTACCGTCCCGCCCGCTCCATATGCCGCCGCACGAACGCCCGGCAGCGCTCGCTCTCCGGATTGGCGAAGATCTGCTGCGGCGGACCTTCCTCTGCGATCACGCCCTCGTCCAGAAAAATCGCGCGGGACGCGACCTCCGCCGCAAAACTCATTTCATGCGTCACGATCAGCATCGTCCGGCCTTCCTCGGCCAGATCGCGCATCACCCGCAGCACTTCGCCGACAAGTTCGGGATCCAGCGCCGAAGTCGGCTCGTCGAACAGCAGCGCCTTCGGCCGCATCGCGAGGGCCCGGGCAATCGCGGCCCGCTGTTGCTGCCCGCCCGAGAGCTGCGCCGGCCACGCATCGCGCTTGTCCGCCAGCCCGACCTTGGCCAGCAGCGCCTCAGCCTCCGCCACGCATTCCGCGCGAGGCCGTCCCTGCACATGCACAGGCGCCTCGATCACATTGCCCAGCACCGTCCGATGCGGCCACAGATTGAAGCTTTGGAACACGAACCCCAAAGAACTACGTACCCGGCTGATCTGCCGCGCATCCGCCGCCACGCGATGTCCGTGCCGTGTCGTGATCGCCAGCGTCTCACCGCCAACCACAATCTCCCCTTCATCCGGAATTTCCAGGAGCGGGATGCAGCGCAGGAACGTGCTCTTTCCCGATCCGCTGGCGCCGATAATCGCGATCACCTCGCCCTGATGCGCGGTCAGCGACACGCCGCGCAGCACCTCGTTCGCCCCAAACTTCTTCCGAATCCCTCTCGCAACAACAACCTGCTCTGTCACCGGCCCGCCTGATCTTCTAAATAAACAATCGTTCCCTGGTTCGGCTGAAAGAGCCGTTCCTTCGTCCCGGCCACGCATTCGCAGCGCGCGGCCGCAACGACACGCGACACTCGTGCGGCCGAGGACCTCATACCCGCCGCTCCGTTGGCCCCAATGCACCCTCCAACGCCAGCAGCCCCCGGGTCAGAGCGAAGTTGATCGCCAGATAAATCACCCCCGCGCACAGGAAGACTTCGACCACCCGGTAAGTCTCCGAGATGATCGCGTACGCGATCCCCGTGACTTCCATCAGCGTGATCAGCGATGCCAAAGAGGTCGACTTCACCATCGCGATCAACTCATTGCCGTACGCGGGCAGGCCCTGGCGGATCGCCAGCGGCAGCGTTACCCGTCGCAGCAGCAACGCGCGCGACATCCCCGCCGCCCGTCCGGCCTCGATCGCACCCTTCGGCACCGATGCCAGCGCGCCGCGCAAAATCTCCGTCTGATACGCCGCCGTGTTCAGCGCCAGAGACAGGATCGCGCAGCACCACGGCTCGCGCAGGAACGGCCACAGCACGCTGTTGCGGATCGCTGCGAACTGTCCCAGCCCGTAATAGATCAGGAAGATCTGCAGCAGCAGCGGCGTGCCCCGGAACAGCGATACATACGCGCTGACGAATACCGCGCCGATGCGCGAGGCATTGCGCAGCAGCGCAAAACACAGTGCCAGCACCGCGCCGCACCCCACGGAACTCACCGTCAGCACAATCGTCAGCGGCACGCCCGACAGAAGCTGCAGCATCGTATCGCGTAGGAAGTCGAAATCGATCATCAGGCCATCCGCTCGCCATGCGAGACCGAGCGCTCGACGCCGCGAAACACCCCGTTGGAAAGCCCCGTCAGCACGAGGTACAGCGCCATACCGCCGATGGCGAAGTCGAAGGGCAGGCGTGTGGAATCGCCGGCGATGTTCACCGCCCGCATCAGCTCGCCCAATCCCGTCACGGAAATCAGCGCCGAATCCTTCAGCACCTGCTGCCAGACATTGCCCATGGTCGGCAGGGCGAAGCGCAGCGTGCGCGGCGCCAGCACCCGACGGAACAGCATCGCATGGCCCATGCCTACCGCGCGTCCGGCCTCGATCTCGCCGCGCGGAATGGCCAGGAATCCGCCGCGGATCGCCTCCGTCAGATAGGCGCCGCCGATCACCCCCACGGCCAGCGCGCCGGCCAGGAACCCGTTCAACCCGATAAAGCCGCTCTGACCGACCAGATGGCCCAAAGAGGTCAGCGCCTGGCTGCCGCCGAAATAGATCAGATAGATCACCAGCAGTTCAGGGATGCCGCGGAACACCGTCGTATAAACATCGACCGCCCGCCGGATCGCCGGTCGCCCGGCGACTTTACCCCAGGCCCCCAGCCCGCCCAGCACCAGCCCGATCGCATACGCCGCGAGGGAAACCGCCAGGGTCATGAACGCCCCGGCGATGAGCGACGCGCCCCACCCGGTGGGGCCAAACCCAAGCAGACGGAACGTGTCGCCCAAAACTTAAGCGGCTAGCTCGGCGGCGGGCTGATATCCACCTTGAACCACTTGAGCGACAACTTCTTCAGTGTCCCGTCTTCCTTCGCCGCCGTCAGCGCCTTGTTGAACATAGCGACCAGCTCGGGATCGGATTTACGAATTCCCACACCCGTGCCCTTGCCCAGCAGCCCGCCGGTGAATAGCGGCCCGACCTCGGTGAACTTGTCACCGCCCGGCTTGGCCAGCGTCGAGCTGAAGTAAGAAACCGAAGCCAGCGCCGCATCGATCCGCCCCGCCGACAGATCGAGGTCATGCTCCTCGGTCGTCTTGTAGGTGCGCAGCGTCACCACGTTATCGAGGTAGGTCTTGATGAAATTGGCCTGGATGGTCGCAACCTGCGCCCCCACCGTCTTGCCCTTCAGGATCGGCGAGATATCCGCGATCGCCTTGTCCATCGCCGCCTTGTCGTTCAGCGAGACATGCTCGCCGGTATCCGGCATCCTTGCCAGCGGGCCATCTTTCTCCACCAGAAACGTCGTCGGCGACTGGGTATAGGGCTGGGTAAAGGCGATCACCTTCTCCCGTGCCGGCGTGATCGACATCCCGTCCATGATGGCGTCGAACTTCCCGGCATTCAGCGCCGGAATCATGCTGTCGAAATCCTGCGCCATCCAGGTGCAGGTGATCTTCATGCGCTGGCACAGATTGTCGCCGAGGTCGATTTCGAACCCGATCAGTTTCCCATCCGGTGCGTGCATATTGTAGGGCGGATAGGCGCCCTCGGTGGCAATGGTGATCTTCGAATAATCCTTCGCCTGCGCCGTCCCGGCCATCGCCAATACGGCGACCGCGACGGCAAGGCTTTTCACCCGGTTCATGCGCTTCTCCCGATCATGCAGGACGTCATTGCACGTCCCGTGCCACCCATTCAGGACGCATCGCGGATTCGACGAGACCCGTCAACCGGGCGGGACGGCATCCGGTCAGGTCGCGTGGCACCCGGCGTACGAAGCAAGTCGCAGAGGACACACGGAGATACACGAAGAATTATCGAATACTTCCTCTCTGTGATCTCCGTTCCTCAGTGAACTCCGTGTTGAATACTTGCTTTACTTGCCTATGATCACACCCACCCTATCCCCCATGCATTCCGATCGGCGGATCGACATCGTCCGGGATCGGATTGACGAAAGGCCGTCCACCCAGCTGCCTCTCATGATCCGCCTTCGCCGCCCCGATCAGCCCCGGATTGCGCAGCAACTCCGCCGCGGTCGAGGCCATCACCTTCGCCGCATGTTCCATCCCCTTGTGCGCCGCCGGCGTCTTGCCCTGCGCCACGAGTTGCCAGGAATGTCCCGGCGTGCCGATCGCATACGTCGCCCCGCGCATCTGCACCGTCGGCACCACCCAGCTCACTGTCCCCACATCGGTCGATCCCACCAGCGTCCCATCGCCGCCCGGAGCAGGCGCGACGAAATCGCAGAGCGTCGCCCCCGGAACCGGCTTCATGCCGAACCGCGCGAAGGCCGTCGCGATGTCCTCCTCGGTCAGCGTCTTCTGGATCTCTGCCGCGAACGCCTTGTCCGTCTCGTCGAATTGCGGCGGCCCGAGACGCTCGATCTGCTGCTGCATCAACTGTTCCAGCGGTGCGCAGCCGATCAGATTGGCATCGCCGCTGATGATCTGCATCTGCATTTCCGTCTCGGTCATCAGCGCTGCACCCGCGGCGATCTTCTTCACCCGCTCGTTCAGCTTATGCAGCTCCGGCAGCTCCCGCGCACGGATTAGATACCGCACCGTCGCTCTTGCCTGCACAACGTTGGGCGCGATCCCGCCGGCATCGATCAGCGCATAATGGATGCGCGCGGTCGAGGGCATGTGCTCCCGCATATAGTTCACGCCGACATTCATCAGCTCCACGGCGTCCAGCGCGCTGCGCCCGAGATGCGGCGCCGCTGCCGCATGCGACGCCCGTCCGTGGAACGTGAAATCAATCTCGTTGCAGGCGAGCGAAATGGCCGGGTTCACCGCCGCTATCGGTGCCGGATGCCAGGAAATCGCGACATCCACATCCTCGAACAGCCCGGCCCGCACCATGAACCCCTTGGCCGAGCCGCCTTCCTCCGCCGGGCAGCCGTAATAGCGCACGCGACCTTTGATCCCTGACGCTGCCAGGTAATCCTTCACCGCCGCCGCCGCGAGCATCGACGCCGAACCCAACAAATTATGCCCGCACGCATGCCCGTTCCCGCCCTGCTCGAGCGCGCGCTTCTCCGCTACGCCGGCCTCCTGGCTCAACCCCGGCAGCGCATCGAACTCGCCGAGAATAGCGATCACCGGCCCATCCTCGCCCGCCTCGCCGATCACCGCCGTCGGCAATCCCCCCGCATCCCGCGTGACCCGAAACCCCTGCTCCTCCAGCATCGCCGCATGCTCCGCCGAGGACCGGTGTTCGTTGTAATTCAGCTCCGGCATCCCCCAGATGCGGTCACTCAACGAGAAAAAATCTTCGCGCTTGGCTTCGACCAGGGGCCAGGTCTCGTTGGTATTGCGCATCGCTCGCTCCAGGCTGGTCCAGCCGGGATGCGCCGGTTTGGCGCCCAAGTCGAGGACCGGGACCCTCAGCTCGCGGTCAGGACAGCAGGTCGTCCAGGCCGAAGGGGCATTCCTGAGGCACCGGCAGCGGCGGCTTGCCGTCAATCATGCGCGGCATCGCTCGCAGTGCTTCCCGATAGAGCCTAGCAATATCGATCCGGGGCCGCATTCCCGGTTCAAAGTGCTGTCTGGCATTGACGCGACGCGACAGCGCTTCATCCTGCCAATGCTCGACGGATAGCGCATGCGGCCATGCCTGGACTTTGAGATCGTGCAGCAGCGCAAGGACGATGTGCGACTGTACAGCTTTCAGCTCGCTTCGCCCCACGGATTCGATCTCCTCGATGACGTTGGGCCAATCGATCAGGTCATTGATCCGCTCACCGGCCGCGAGTCGGCGCAGCAAGACGGACTGCTGTTCGCTCCAGGTCAGGATGTCAGTGTCGTAATCTCCCATCACGGATGGTCCCAGATCAGTCGACGCCGCCGATGGAGGCGATCGAAACGGATGAGGAGGGTGGCACGCTCACTCATGGGCCCAGGTTAAGCCGCTTTCCGCATCCCGGCCGGTCTCAGGCGTCCGGTCATCCCGAATCAGCCATTTCCGGCCTCTGGGCACACTCGTATCGCATCGATGCATAGGATTGAAGCATCTTAATCCATACGCTACACCCCTGATCAGATGTCTATCGCATCCATATTGATAGATAAAACATGATAACTGCATTCCAGCTCCGGGCCGCCCGCGCCCTGGTCAATATCGACCAGCGCCACCTCGCCGAACGCGCCGGACTCTCCCTCCCGACCATCCAGCGGATGGAGGCCAGCGACGGTGTGATCCGCGGCAACGTCGATTCCCTCACCAAACTGATCGCCGCCTTGGATGCCGTCGGCGTCGAGCTGATCGGGGATAACGCGGTCAGCCAGGGCGGTGGCCGCGGCGTGCGGCTGAAGGCGCTGGCGCAAACGCAAACTCCCCGGTCTTCAGGCTAGGCCGCGCCCGATGCATGCCGTTCTGCTGCTCTGCTGCATCCCGGTCCTGCTTGCCCTGGCGGTCGCCGCCATCCCGCTCGCCGCGACGCGAAGCGGCGGCTCGGTCATTTACGGCCTGACCGCCGCGGTCTGCGCCGTGATGGCGGTCGCGGCCGGTCTCGCCATCCCCGTACCGCCCTCCGCCGCCATCATCTTACCCCTCGGCCTGCCCTGGATCGGCGCGCATTTCGGCACCGACCCGCTCACCGCCCTGTTCCTGACCATCATCGATATCGGCAGCCTCGCCGCCAGCCTCTACGCCATCGGCTACGGGCGGCACGAGGAATCGCCCCAACGCGTCCTGCCGTTCTTCCCCGCCTTCATCGCCGGCATGAACCTGGTGGTGCTGGCAGCGGACGCGTTCTCCTTCCTTGTCTCGTGGGAGTTCATGTCGCTCGCCTCCTGGGCGCTGGTGCTCGCAAACCACCGGTCAGAGGAAAGCCGCCGCGCCGCCTACATCTACATTCTGATGGCGAGCTTCGGCACGTTCGCCCTGCTTCTCGCCTTCGGTCTGCTTGCCGGAGCCGAGGGCCACTACGCCTTCGCCGCCATCCGTGCTCAGCCTCTCTCCGCCGCGACGGCCGCGCTGATCCTCTTCCTCACCCTGCTCGGCGCCGGCTCCAAGGCCGGCCTTCTGCCGCTGCATGTCTGGCTGCCCGAGGCACATCCCGCCGCCCCCAGCCATGTCTCTGCGCTCATGAGCGGCGTGATGACGAAAGTGGCGGTCTACGTCTTCATCCGCATCGTCTTCGATCTGCTCGGCCGGCCGCACTGGTGGTGGGGTCTGCTCGTCATCCTGCTCGGCGGCGCGACGGCCCTGATGGGCGTGCTCTACGCGCTGTTCCAGTCCGACATGAAGCGCGTGCTTGCCTACAGCACCATCGAGAATATCGGCATCGTCTTGATCGGCCTCGGCCTTGCCCTCGCCTTTCAGGCCGATGGCTTCCACACCGCCGCCGTCCTCGCGCTGGTCGCCGCGCTGTTCCACGCCTTCAACCATTCGCTGTTCAAAAGCCTGATGTTCTTCGGCGCCGGCGCCGTGCTGAACGCCACCGGCGAACGCGACATGGAGAAACTCGGCGGCCTGATCCATCGCATGCCACTGACCGCCCTTGCCATGCTCGGCGGGGTTGCGGCCATCTCCGCGCTGCCGCCCTGGAACGGCTTCGTCTCCGAATGGCTGACCTTCCAGGCCATCCTTCTCTCGCCCGAGCTTCCCCAATGGGGCCTCAAGCTTTTCGTCCCTGCGACAGGCGCGCTGCTCGCCCTGGCCGCGGCGCTCGCCGCCGCCTGCTTCGTGCGGTTCTACGGCATCATCTTCCTCAGCCGCCCGCGCGGTCCTGCCGCCGCAGATGCGCATGAAACCGATCCCACCTCCCGCGCCGTCCTGCTGGTACTCGCGGCGCTCTGTCTGCTCATCGGCGTCTTCCCCGGTTACGTGATCGACCGCATCGCCCCGGTCACGCAGAGCCTGCTGGACGCGCGCATGCCGCAACAATCAACCATCACTTGGCTGTCGCTGATTCCCATCACCAGCGCACGCAGCTCCTATAACGGCCTGCTCATCCTGCTGTTTATCGCGGCGTCCGGCTCCGTCGCGGCCTTTGCGATCCACCGTCTCGCCTCCAGAGCAACGCGCCGCGCACCGATCTGGGACTGCGGATTTCCCGGCCTGGACCCGACGATGCAATACACCGCCGGCAGCTTCGCCCAGCCGATCCGCCGCGTATTCGGATCGCTGCTGTTCCGTGCGCGTGAACAGGTGGAGATGCCGCCGCCCGGCGCCCTGTCGCCCGCGCGCTTTCAGTTGCGTATGGACGACGTGATCTGGAACACGCTCTACGCGCCCTTGGCCGGCGGCGTGCGCATCGCGGCCGACCGGCTGAACGTGCTGCAGTTTCTCACCATCCGCCGCTATCTCAGCCTGGTCTTCGCCGCCCTCGTCATCTTGCTCCTGGTGATCACCCTATGGCGCTGACGCTGCAGCTGCTTGTGCAGTTCGTGCAGATGCTGCTGGTCGTCGGTACTGGCGCCGCTGGTGACCGGCGTCGTGCGCAAGGTGAAGGCGCGACTGACGCGCAGGCGCGGCGCCTCGGTGATCCAGCCCTATCGCGACCTGCTGCGCCTTCTGCGCAAGGAAACCGTGCTCGCGCACAACGCGTCCTGGCTGTTCCGCGCCGCGCCGTACCTGGTCTTCGCCGCCACCTGGGTCGCCGCCGCTTTGGTCCCGACCTTCGCCACCGGATTGTTGTTCAGTTGGGCCGCGGACCTGATCGCCATCGTCGCACTGCTGGGCAGCGCCCGCTTCTTCCTGGCGCTGGCGGGCATGGATGCCGGCACCAGCTTCGGCGGCATCGGTGCGAGCCGCGAAATGATGATAGCATCGCTGGCCGAGCCGGCGATGATGATGATCGTCTTCTCCCTCGCCCTTCTGGTCGGCTCGACGCAGCTCTCCACCATCGCCGCCTTCATTCTCTCCGGCGATGCCGGCCTGCGCGTCACGCTCGGCCTCGCCCTGGTATCCCTCATCATGGTGGGCATCGCCGAGAACGCCCGCATTCCGGTGGACAATCCCGCCACGCATTTGGAACTCACCATGGTGCACGAGGCGATGGTGCTGGAATATTCGGGCCGCCATCTCGCGCTGATCGAGCTCTCAGCCTCCCTCAAGCTGCTGCTCTATTTTTCGCTCATCGGCTGCATGTTTCTCCCCTGGGGGTTGGTGCCGATGCACCAGGACCTCTCCGGCCAAACTGTGGGTGCCTATGCCATCGGCGTTGCTAGCTATGTGCTGAAGCTCGGCTTGTTCTGCGTGCTGCTCGCCCTGTTCGAAACCGCCATCGCCAAGATGCGGGTCTTTCGCGTGCCCAGCTTCCTGGGGGCGGCGCTGATGATGGGGTTCCTCGGCGCGCTTCTTCTCTTCGTATCGCGGGGTCTTTGATGCACGGCCTCGATTTCGATATCGCCCATCTCCTCGCCGGCAGCCTGGTGCTGATCAGCTTCATGCTGCTCTATCAGGACCGGCTCTACGCGCTGCTGAACGTCTTCGCGTTGCAGGCGATCGTACTGTCGCTGTCCGTCGCGTGGCAGGCGCATATCCAGGACGCGCCGCATCTCTATGTCACGGCCCTGATCGCGTTGGTCTTCAAGGGCATCGTCATCCCGCTGGCGTTGCATCGCATGATCGTTCACCTCGGCATCCATCGGGAGATCGAGACGGTGGCCGGCATCGGTCCCACCATGCTTGCCGGCCTCGCCCTGGTCGGCCTGTCCCTCGCCGTCATGCTGCACATCACCGCCGATGCCAGCCTCCTCGCCCGCGAGGACCTCGCCTTCGCCCTGTCGGTTCTGCTTCTCGGTCTGCTGCTGATGGTCACGCGGCGCAACGCCGTTGGTCAGGTCGTCGGCTTCATGTCGCTGGAAAACGGCCTCGTGCTTGCCGCAACAGGAGCGCGCGGCATGCCGCTCGTCGTGGAAATCTCCTTCGCCTTTTCCATCCTGATCGCCTTCATCGTCATCGGCATCTTTCTGTTCCGCATCCGCGAACGCTTCGACACGGTGGACATTCACGCCTTGGATCGCTTTCGCGGAGAGCGCCGATGAGTATCAACGGCATCGCCCTCATATTGCTCGTCCCGCCCATCTCCGTACCGCCCCTTGCGCTGCTGCCAGGCTATCGCCTGCCGGCGCGTATCAACATTCTTGCCAGCTTGGTCACGTTCCTCGCCGCACTCTCTTTATTCGGCTGGCGTGGCTCGCCGTCCTCCTACTTCCTGGTGGACGACCTGAACGTCGTCTTCATCGTGCTCAACACCCTGGTCGGCTTCACAACCAGCGTCTTCAGCGCATCCTATATCGGGCACGAGCTGGAAACCGGCCGCCTCACACCGGCCTATCTCCGTTTCTACCACGCCATGTACCAGGTGATGATGTTCGGCATGAACATGGCGCTGGTCGCCAACAATATCGGCCTGATGTGGGTGGCGATCGAGCTGGCCACGCTGGCGACCGTGCTCATGGTCGGCATCTACCGCACGCACGAGGCGCTGGAGGCCGCCTGGAAATACTTCATCCTTGCCAGCGTCGGCATCGCCTTCGCCTTGTTCGGCACCATCCTTGTTTACATGGCGGCGGAACCTGTCGTCGGTGAGGGGCTGCCCGGCATGGTCTGGACCACGCTGATGGCCCACGCCGCCGGCTTCGATCCCGGTCTGCTGAATGTCGCCTTCGTCTTCCTGTTCCTCGGCTATGGCACCAAGGTCGGTCTCGCGCCGCTGCATGCCTGGTTGCCGGACGCCCATGCCGAAGGCCCGACACCGATCTCCGCTGTGCTCTCCGGTCTTCTTTTGAACGTCGCGCTCTACGCCATCCTGCGTTTCAAAATGCTGATGGCGCTCAATCCCGGCGTCATTCCCACCGGCCCGTTACTGGCCGCTGCCGGCCTCATTTCGGTGCTGTTCGCCGCCGTCATGCTCTACCGCCGTCGCGACATCAAACGCCTGTTCGCCTACTCCTCCATCGAGCATATGGGCATCATCGTCTTTGCCTTCGGCATGGGCGGCGCGCTCGCCAATTTCGCCGGCCTGCTCCAGATGACCATGCACAGCCTGACGAAATCAGCGATCTTCTTTACAGTGGGCCATGTCGCCCAGGTAAAGGGTACGCAGCGCATCGCCGACATCCGCGGCGTCACCGAAACCCATCCTCTGCTCGGCTGGCTGCTCGTGCTCGGTGTGATCGCGATCGCAGGCATGCCGCCGCTCGGTATTTTCATGAGCGAGTTCCTTATCGTCACCTCCACCTTTGCCCGCGCGCCCCTCCTCGCCATCCTCCTCGTGCTCGGCTTGCTCCTCGCCTTCGGCGCACTGCTGCTGCGGCTGCAAGGCGTCGCCTTCGGCACGCCGTCCGAAGGCCGCGCGCCGGTCCACGCCTCTTATCTTCCGGTTGTCGCCCATCTCGCTCTGGTCCTCGTCGCCGGTCTCTATCTGCCACCCATGCTGGTCGAATGGTTCCAGCACGTCGCACGGATGCTCGGCTGACATGCAGCAAGCCTGGCACGACGCGATCACCGACCTCGCGCAGCGCCGCTGCACCCTGTCCGGTCTGTGGGGCGATGTCGGCGCCGTCCATATGGCGCTGATCCGGGATCGCGAGTTGCACCATCTGCGTCTGCCCTGTCCCGACGGAACCTTCCCCAGCGTCGCGGCATCCCACCCGCCCGCATCGCTGTTGGAACGCACTCTCGCGGATCTATTCGGCCTGACACCGCTCGGCGCGCCCGACACACGGCCATGGCTGGACCACGGACAGTGGGAGGTAAGGCACCCCCTGGGCCGGGCACGGGACGCCGTACCTCAATCCCCCTACACCTTCCTCCCCGTCGAGGGTGACGCGCTGCACCAGATCCCTGTTGGTCCCGTCCATGCCGGCATCATCGAACCCGGCCATTTCCGCTTCCACGCCAATGGCGAAACTGTCGGCCGCCTCCAGGCGCGTCTCGGCTACACCCACAAGGGCACGGAGTCCCTGATGCGCGGTGCTACGGTGGAGCGTGGCGCGATGCTGGCCGGCCGCGTCTCGGGCGACAGCACCGTCGCCTATGCCTTCGCCTTTGCCCGAGCCGTTGAAGCCGCGCTGGGTGTTCGTCCGCAGCCGCGTTCCGTGCTGCTTCGTGCCCTCATGGCGGAAATGGAGCGTCTGGCCAACCACCTGGGCGATATCGGTGCGATCTGCAACGACGCCGCATTCTCCCTGATGCTGGCTCACTGCGCCGTACTGCGTGAACGCGTGCTGCGCGCCGCGGACTCGTGCTTCGGCCATCGCCTGATGCGCGACTGCATCGTGCCCGGTGGCACTGCGGCCGATCTCGTCCCGGCAAAATTCCCGGTTCTTCAGTCGCTCCTCGCTGAAATCCGCGCCCGCTTTCCCGCCTTGGTCACGCTCTACGACAACACGACGTCGCTCCAGGACCGCACCGTCACGACCGGCATCGTCAAGCCGGAATACGCGGCTCTCTTCGGCGCGGGCGGTTATGTCGGCCGCGCCGCCGGACGCCATTTCGACTCCCGTCGGGACTTTCTTTATCCCCCGTACGATCTTCTGTCCTTCGACGTCCCCGTTCGGCATGAGGGCGATGTCAACGCCCGCGTCTGGATCCGCATTCAGGAGGTCGAACAAAGTTTGGCGCTGATAGATCAGATCCTTGCTCGCCTCCCCGCGGGTCCTGTTCTCTCACCGATCGAACCTCAGGCCGGGGAAGGGATCGCTTTGGTCGAAGGCTTCCGCGGCGACATTCTGGTTTATGTGCGGATCGGTCCGGATGGCCGGATTGAGCGCTGCCATCTGCGCGACCCTTCCTGGTTCCACTGGCCGCTGCTGGAAACCGCGATCGAGGGCAACATCGTCGCCGACTTCCCGCTCTGTAACAAGTCGTTCAACTGCTCCTACTCCGGCTGCGACCTCTAGGTTTCATGCGAAAGCACCTCTTCCAGGGCATTATCCGTCCGCCCCTCACCGAACCCCTCCCGCCGCCCGACGCGGAACTTGCCGCGCTGGCGCAGGGCCTCGATCGCGCCGCCCGCAAACGCCTCGGCCGCAGCCTCTCGATCCGCGAGGTCGATGCCGGTTCCTGCAACGGCTGCGAATTGGAGATCACCGCGCTGTCCAACGCGTTCTACGATCTGGAGCGTTTCGGCCTGCGCTTCGTCGCCTCGCCGCGGCACGCCGACGTGCTGCTGGTAACCGGACCACTGAGCCGCAACATGCGCGACGCGTTGCAGCGGACCTACAACGCCACGCCCGGACCGAAATTCGTCGTGGCGGCCGGCGATTGCGCGATCGACGGAGGCTGCTTCGCCGGCAGCTACGCGGTGATGGACGGGATCGCCGGCACCGTCCCGGTCGATTTGCGCATTCCCGGCTGCCCGCCGCGACCGATCGATCTGCTCAAAGGGTTGCTCGCCCTCATGCAGCGGCCGGCCTGACGCCTCGTTCCCGCAAGCGGCCGGATCCATGCATCCGCGGACGACCACGACGATCACCACGTCCCGCCTGATCCTGCGCCAACCGCGCCTGTCCGACGCACCGGCACTGTTCGCCTTCCTCGGCGACCCCAACGCCATGCGTCACACCCACGTTGACGCATCCCTGCGCGACTGCCGCCGCCGCATCGCCGCACACGAATATCGCCGCCGTCACGACCGCGCCGCGCCCTGGACCATCCTCACGCGAGAAGACCAGCGCATCATCGGCTGGGGCGGCCTCTACATCGACCCGTTCGACCCCAGACTGGGGCATGGAAGTCGGTTATTTTCTCCATCCCGCCGCTTGGGGCCGTGGCTACGCCTCGGAACTCGTCGCCGCCTGCACCCAAATCGCTGACGACACGCTGCGCCTGCCCGAACTCATCGCCTTCGCTCACCCGGACAACGCCGCTTCTCGTCGCGTGCTGGAGAAAGCCGGGTTCGTCGAACAGCGCTCCGTGCCCGAGATGGACCGTCTGCTCTTCCGCCGAACCCGGCCCTAAACGTCAGCCGGCTTGCCGCAACAGTACCTCGGCAATCTGTACCGCATTCAACGCCGCCCCCTTGCGCAGATTGTCCCCCACGACAAACAGCGCCAGCCCGTTCGGCACGGTCGGATCGCGCCGCACCCGCCCGACGAACACCGGGTCCTTCCCCGTCGCCGCCAGAGGATTCGGCACATCCGTCACCACCACACCCTCGGCTTTCCCCAATAGCGCCAGCGCCGCCTCCGGTGAAATCGGCCGCTCGAACGCGGCGTTGATCGAGAGCGCATGCCCGGTGAACACCGGCACCCGCACGCACGTCCCCGACACCGCCAAATCAGCAATCTCCAAAATCTTCCTGGTCTCGTCCCGCAGCTTGATCTCTTCCTCGGTGTAGCCGTCCTCCACCGTCACGTAATTCAGCGGCACGACGTTGAACGCGATCGGCACGCTCCACTTCTCCGGCTTGCCCAGATCGACCGCCGCGCCATTCGCCGTCAGCGCCGCGCAATCCGTCCCCGCCGCCACCACCTGACTCCGCAGCGCCTCCACGCCCGCCATCCCAGCGCCCGAGACCGCCTGATACGTGCTCGCCACCAGCCGCTTCAGCCCCGCCGCATCATGCAGCGGCTTCAGCACCGGCATCGCCGCCATCGTCGTGCAGTTCGGATTGGCCACGATGCCCTTCGGCATGTCCCGCAGCGCATGCGGATTGACCTCCGCCACCACCAGCGGCACCGCCGGATCGCCGCGCCACGCCGAGCTGTTGTCGATCACCACCGCGCCTGCTGCCGCCACCTTTGGCGCGAGCGCCTTGGACGTCGAACCCCCCGCGGAGAAAAACACGATATCCAGCCCGGTATAATCCGCGGTCGCCGCGTCCTCGACCGCGATATGCCGGTCCTGGAACACCGTCCGCCGTCCCACCGACCGTGCCGAGGCAAACAACCGCAGCGACGCCAGGGGAAAGACGCGCTCGGCCAGCGTCGCCATCATCATCCCGCCCACCAGTCCGGTGGCGCCGACAACGCCGACATGGGGATTTCTCGGAAGCTTGCGGTTCGGGATCATGGAATGCGTCTCCTGTCTGTGCGGAGGCGCGGGTCTGACGGGTCCTGGACGACCGCCCCGCGCTTCGGCGGGGCCTTGGTCCAGATGCCTAGCGCTGGACCGTAAGCGCACCCCGCCGCCCGCGAATGCGGGTTGGTTTGCGGGTCATCGCTTTGGTCAGCGTGAACATCGGCGCCCGCATAACGCCGCGTGCAGCGCTTGTAAATACGCCGGAGAGATCGACGATATCTCGCCTAAAAGGGAAAAAGCGGACGCTCGGTCCCGGTCAACCCCCGCTGTGGAGCCACCCAGCCAACAGCCACAGCAGACGGCACTACTTTTGTAGAGGATCAGGAGCCAGCAAAAGTCCGATGATCCAGCCCAGATAGAAGCGGGCATCCAGCCAGAGCCCCGCCGCGTTGTATAGCGGGACCGCCAGCGATATCACCGCCCCGAGCACAAGCCATCCGACGCTCACCGCAGCAACGACCCCGGCCAGCGGTGCAAATCCGGCGCCCTTCTTTTCCGGCAGGCGAAAACCGATGGCGACGATGACAACGGTCGGGATGAAACCCGTTACCGCGTCCTGCCAAGCCCAAGAAAACACCCATGCCGCTATCAGAGGCGAAAGGATCGTGAAGATTGCGGTCGCAACGCCCAGTATTCGTTTTGTCCGGGTAAGCCATGCGAGCGACATGGCAAAGGGCGTCCAGGCCCAGGCCAGGGTCAAGCCGAGCGCATCAATCAGCGCTGTCTCACTTCCGGACACCGCCGATGTGACTGCATCGTGCAGGAACACGGAAACAACAGCGAAGGCGATGCTCAGAAGGACCCTAAAAAGTGGTCCCCGTGCATGCACCCTCGATGCTTCGTGGCCAAGCGTTAGGAGGCGCCGGGTACCTTCCATCAGCGGCTCGACGAAAAAAGCCAGGATTGCGCCAACGAGCAGGGCTCCCACGAGGGTTTCCCAATCCGAATGACCGATCGCAACGGTCATGCCCTGCCAGATAAACTCCGGAGCGGCGGCACAAACAGCGATCCACAACGACGATGCAAGTATGGCGGGAATGGAGACCATCGAAGGCTCAGTGGCCTGGCATTTGTGGGCTGGTCAAGAAGTGGATAGTCAAGCCCGGACACCAACGACGATTCAGATCACCTGAAATCCGCGCGCATACGGATCGCGGTCGTCGATAAAGATCGTGTTGTAACCGGTCATGCGCGCCCAGCCGGCAATCGACGGAACAATCGCCGGCCTATCCCCCACACGCATGCTCTCCTCGACACGGCCCTTGAACAGCGAACCGATGATGCTCTCATGCACGAACGCGTCCCCCGGCTTCAGCCGCCCCTTCGCCGCCCATTGCGCCATCCGCGCCGAGGTCCCGGTCCCGCACGGTGACCGATCGATCGCCTTGTCGCCATAGAACACCGCATTGCGTGCATGCGCCTCCGGCTGCGTCGGCGCACCGGTCCACATGATGTGACTGAGGCCCTTGATCTCCGGCTTCTCCGGATGGACGAACGCATAGCGCTCGTTCAGCGCACGCCGCAGAATCAGGCTCAACTCCACCAGCCGCCCGGCGGAGAACTCTGCCATGTCGCGGAAACTCTCCTGTGGATCGACGATGGCGTAGAAATTGCCCCCGTACGCGACATCGACGCGCAGCGCCCCAAGCCCTGGACACTCCACCGCCAATCCTTCCGCGTGCAGGAACGACGCGACGTTCGTCAGCCGCACCTCCTCCACATACGCCCCTTCCTGCCGGTATTGCGCCGTCACCACCCCCGCCGGCGTATCGAGCCGCAACACGCCAGGCTCCTTCGGCGTCACCAACCCATTCTCGATCGCCATCGTCACCGTGCCGATCGTGCCGTGGCCGCACATCGGCAAACAGCCCGAGGTCTCGATGAACAGAATGGCGACATCGCAGTCCGGCCGCGTCGGCGGATAAAGAATGGAGCCCGACATCATGTCGTGGCCGCGCGGTTCGAACATCAGACCGGTGCGGATCCAGTCATACGCGGCGAGGAAATGCGCGCGCTTCTCCAGCATCGTCGCGCCCTGCAGCGTCGGTCCGCCGCCGGCAACCAGCCGTACCGGATTTCCGCATGTATGCCCGTCGATGCAGGAAAACGTATGACGCGCCATCGGCGATGTTCCCCGTTATTCAAAAGCGCTGCGGATTGAAGGGCGACATGTCGAGTGGCGGCGCGCGCCCGGCAACAAGCGCCGCCACCAGCCGCCCGGTCGCAGCCGATTGCGTCAACCCAAGATGACCGTGCCCGAACGCATAGACGACGCGGGCACTCCCGCGCGACCGCCCGATCACCGGCAAGCTGTCGGGTAGGGACGGGCGGAAGCCCATCCACTGCGTGCCGCCCTCGTCGCGCAGCCCGGGCAGAAACCGCTTCGCCTTCGCCAACATCGCCGCGGACCGCTTGAAATTCGGCGGCAAATGAAGCCCGCCTAATTCCACCGCCTCACCGACACGAACACCGCCGCCGATCGGCGTAAGAACGAAGCCGTGGCTGGGGAAGGTCAGTTGCCGCCGCAGATCGAAGGCGCCCGGCGGCAATGTCGTATTATAGCCGCGCTCCGTTTCCAGCGGGATCGCATCGCCGAGGCCACGGGCCAGCGGCCGTGACCACGCACCCGCGCAAATCACCACATGCGCGGCATCCAGCATCCCGCCGCCCTCCAACGCCACGCACACGCCGGTCTCCGCTGGCATCACCCCACGCACGTCCGCTCGCTGAAGCTCCACGCCGAGGCGCTGCGCATAACCCAGCAGGGCCAGCGCGAAGCGATACGGGTCCTCGACCGTCTGCCAACCGGGCACGAACGTCGCCCGGGCAAAGACCGGCGCGAGGCCTGGTCGCAACTCGGCGATCGCCGCCCCCTGCCGGTGTTCGAAGACGATGCCTTCCTTCGCCCGCGCCTCCCAGCCCGGTAGGGCTGCACGCCATTCCGCCTCGGTCTCGTAGAGTTCCAGCACACCATCCGAGTGCACCATGCCGCCGAGGCCAGCCCGCGCGATCAGTGCCCCCGTCGCCTCGCGCGCCAGCCGCATCATCGCCGCTTGCGCAATCACGCTCGCACGCACCCGGTCCGGACGGCTCGCCCGCCAAAACCGCAACAGCCACGGCGCGATCTGCGGCAGATAGGCTGGCGGAATGGCCAGCGGCCCGAGTGGATCGAGCGCCCATCTCGGCGCCTTGCGCATGATGCCGGGCGAGGCGAGGGGCATGACGTCCGAAAAGGCAAATGCGCCGGCATTGCCGAAGCTCGCGCCGCGCGCCGGCTCCCCGCGATCGATCAGCACAACCTTACGGCCGTCCTCCGCCAGATGACACGCGGCGGCGATGCCGACGATGCCGGCGCCGATAACAACGATGGAAGGCGCTATGCCCACTCAAATCCACTTGCGCCAGCGAAACACCGCCAGCGGAATCAGCGTCGTCAGAACGATCAGCCCCCAGCCCCAGGCATAGCCGAAGCTCCAATTATACTCGGGTATATCTTTGAAGTTCATGCCGTAAACGCCGGCGATCAGCACCGGCGGAATGCCGACCACGGATGCGATCGCCATGACCTTCATGACATTGTTCTGCGCGATATTAATGAAGCCCAGCGTGGCATCGAGCAGAAACTGCAGCTTGTCATTCAAATGCGTATCAAAATCGCTGACCGAGCCGATGTCGCGCCGTAGCGTCGACAGCCGTCCCTTCAACCCCTTCGGGAGCCATTCTTCGGTCGATGTCGCAACGAACGGAACAATCCGTGCCGCTCCCACCTGGGTTTCCCGCACATGCGATATAAGATCGCCGATTCGCCCGAGCTGCGCGAGCGTCCGACGCAGGATGCGGTCCTCCGTCTTTCGTCCGCCCTCCTGATTGGCACCCATGGTGAAGATTTGATGAGAGATCGAGTCGAGATCGGACGCGACCTGTTCCAGCACGTCGGCCTGCCGGTCGACGATTGCCTCCATCAGGCCGACAAAGACATGCGCCCCCGTTCCTTGGTCCTTCGACCCACGCGGCAGTTGTTCGGCATAGGTGTCGAAAATACGATTGGGCGCGAACCGCACGGTGATCAATCGCTCTGGCGTTAGGACGAAGCCGGCGGACACGCCAGCTGAGCCTTCGTCCGATATCCGGACCAGCGGCATTGAGAGATAGAGTGCACCGTCCCGGCTCGCGAGCCGGCTGGAGCTCTCGATCTCACTCACCTCCGCCAGCGTCGGAATGCTCATCCCGGTTGCCTGCTTGACTTGGCTGATCTCGTCTTGGGTCGCGTCCAGCAAATCGATCCAAATCGCTCCGGACAACGCCGTGACCGAGGTATCCGTCAGTCGATGCAAGTTCTGGCCTTCGCAACCGAATGCGTTGATCATCGCGGATTCCCATGAACCACATCGCCATCACCCGGCTTCGCGACACAAGTCAACACCCTCGTGCCTTTGCTTGCGCTTATACACGGGCAACCCGACAGAGGTTGTGTCGCGGCCATGAACCCGGCAATGAATCCGCCAAGCACCGGAAAAAGCCGAAAACGACGCGAATGACCCGGTGTGGACATTTGTCATCGCCGCGGTTTTTCAAACCGTGGAACACCTCGTTGCCCCACCTCATCGCTCACGGTATACCGAAGGACCGTGGGGCCACTCTTGGGAGAGCTCGTCGTGGAAGCTAAAATCAATGAGATTGGTGCATGCATATATCGCCTCTCCATCTTCGTGCCCGATATCGCTCCGCCCGCCGGACTTACGTTCAATCATTTCCTGTTCGCCGGTGACGAACCGTTGCTGTTTCACTGCGGGAAACGAAAAATGTTTCCGATGGTTTCCGCTGCAATTGCCCAGGTCATGCCGGTGGAACGGCTGCGCTGGCTGGGTTTCGGCCATTTCGAAGCGGATGAGTGTGGATCGATGAACGAATGGCTGGCAGCTGCGCCGGCGGCTCAACTTGCTCACGGGATGGTGGGCTGCCGTGTTTCTGTCAGCGATATGGCTGATCGCGAGCCGCGCGTGCTTTCTGATGGCGAAGTTATCGATATCGGTGGCAAGCGCTTTCGCTACATCGATACGCCGCATGTACCGCACGGTTGGGATGCTGGCGTCATGTTCGAGGAAACGACAGAAACCCTGTTATGCGGAGACCTATTTTCGCACGTTGGCGACGGCCCGGCCCTCACCCACAGCGACATTATCGAACAGTCAATCGCGACGGAGAGTTTGTTTCATTATACCAGCCTTGGCCCGACCACAGGCGCAACCGTTCGCAATCTTGCGGCACTTAAGCCGAAGATGCTGGCCACCATGCATGGCTCGTCGTTTTCCGGTGACGGGGCTACAGCGCTAAGCGCTTTGGGTGATCACTATGACATGCTTGTGCGCACGGCGGTTGCGGAGAGGAAACTAAGTTAGCCGAACCAATCCGTTCATGACACACTGCGCCCGCTGCTCATCGTGCGCCTGTCAGCGCCGCTGCTGGGTCCCCGCCTCGGGCTCCGCCACGTGGTCGGTGTGCTCACGGGATTGAGCGGCAGTTTTCTCCTGCTTGCACAGGGAAGGAATTTCACTCTGGCGCACTGATCGGCTATCTCTGCGCCGCGGGCGCCACGCCGGTGCCCAACGGGCTACTCCATGAGGTGCCGTTCCTGGTGAGCGTTAATCCCGCCCCTCAATCCACCGAGAAACTCGTCCCGCACCCGCAGCCCGACGTCGCATTCGGGTTCCGCACCGCAAAGTGCGCCCCCATCAGCTCGTCCGTGTAGTCAAGCTCGGCCCCTGAGAGCAGGTCCAGGCTGACCGGATCCACCAGCACCTGCGCCGGCCCCTGCCGGATCACCAGGTCGTCCGGCAGCGGCGCCTCGTCCAGTTCGAACCGGTACCTGGAACCCGCTGCACCCCCCGGCCAGCACCGAGACACGCAGCGCGGGCTTGCCCTCGGCCGCCGCAATCTCAGCAATCCGGGCAGCCGCCCGGTCGGTCACGCCAAAAGCGGAATTCAGGTCCATAAGCGCAAAGATAAGCGCGCGGGGCGCAAATTTGAAGGCACCAAGCGGTACTTCGAAGTTACCATAACTAACTCATATCCACGCCCTGACCTATACCACCCTCTTCGCTGGCGACACCGACACGGCCCCTGGCGCCGCGGGGCCTTCCGGACAAGCCGGCTGCCGAACCCCCCGAGCCCGCCGAAACCCCCATCGGCGGCGAAAATTGAACCGCCCCCCGCCCCGGTGTAAGGCCCCCCTCCATGAGCCTGGCCCCCTACGCGGTGCGCGCCTCAACAAGCCGCGGCCGGCTGCATCCCGAACCCGAATCCGCCACCCGCTCCCCCTGGCAGCGCGACCGCGACCGCATCATCCACAGCTCCGCCTTCCGCAAGCTGCAGTACAAGACCCAGGTCTTCGTCAATCACGAGGGCGACTTCTACCGCACCCGTCTCACCCATACGATCGAAGTCGCGCAGATCGCCCGCTCCCTCGCCCGCGCCCTCCGCGTGGACGAAGACCTGACCGAAGCCCTCGCGCTCGCCCACGACCTCGGTCACCCGCCCTTCGGCCACGCCGGAGAGGACGCCCTGAATGCCGCCATGAAGCCCTTCGGCGGCTTCGACCACAACGCCCAGAGCCTGCGCATCGTCACCATGCTCGAAGCACGCTACGCCGCCTTCGATGGCCTGAACCTCACCTGGGAAACGCTCGAGGGCCTGGTGAAGCACAACGGGCCGCTCGCCCGCCCGCCCGCCTATATCTCCGAATACAACGACCGCCAGAAGCTCGATCTCGGCACCCATGCCGGGATTGAGGCTCAGATCGCCGCCCTCTCCGACGACATCGCCTATCACAGCCACGACCTTGATGACGGCCTGCGCGCCCGCCTCTTCACACCCGAGGACATCGCCCATCTGCCCATCGTCGGCGACTCACTCGCCGCCGCCCGCATGGCCAGCCTCGACGTTCCGCCGCCCCGCCTGCGCCATGAAACCGTCCGCCGCGTCATCGACGCCATGGTGCGCGACGTGGTGGCGGAGACGGAAAAGCGCCTTGCGAAACTTCAGCCCGCCAGCGCCGACGCCGTCCGCCGCGCCAAGCGCCGCATCGTCTCCTTCAGTCCGGCGATGGAGGACGCCAACCGCGCCATCAAAGACTTCCTCTTCGCCCGCATGTACCGCCACTGGCGCGTCAACCGCATGACCGCCAAAGCCCGACAACTCACCGAAGAAGTCTTTCGCCTGCTCTTTGCCGACCCATCGCTGCTGCCGGACGACTGGCGCGCCAGGGCAGGGGAGGGGGCTACGTCCCGCGCCGCCGTCACCGTCGGTGACTACGTCTCGGGCATGACCGACCGCTACGCGATGGACGAGCATCGCCGCCTGACCGACATCACCGTGTCCGGCTGAACGGATCCGAGGTTACGGCAGCCAGTGAAACCCGTGCGCCATCACTGCGAGCATCGCCCCCGTCACACTCAGGATCAGGCCGACCAGCATAGGGAAGTCGGCCCGGTGCTCGGTGCGCATCGCACGGAACTCAGCGTGCATCTCCGAGCGGAACGCCTGCAGTTCTGCTCCAACAGCGTCCATCCTCCGATCAAGCCGATCGATGGTGTCCTTCGTCGCCGCCGCAATCTCTTCGAGCACGGCCACTCTCGGCCTCCATGCCCGGAGGATAAGACGGCGTTCTACTCGCTTCAACGGGCATGTCCGGAATCGAATCGATCCTTTGATCGATCGACCCCTAGCACCCTGTCGTGACCCACGGATTGATACCGCAACCCTTCCGCCGCCTGGTCCGTTGCGCTCCAACGCACTGCGCGGAGCCCGTTTCATGCCGTCCCATTCCAGTCCCGCCCCCGCCTCGCCGGATCGCCGGCGTCTGCTCAACGCCGCCACCGTGCTCGCCGGAAGCGCCATGCTCGCCGCAACCGCGCGCGCCCAATCACAGGCGGACCAGCCGCAAACCGGCAAACTACAACGCGGCATGGTCAGCTACATGCTGGCGCACGAACAGTTCACCGTCCCCGAGTTGGTCCGCACCGGCGCGCTCGCGTCTGAGGCCGGCTTCCACGTCCTCTCCACCAGCGACCACATTCAGCCCTGGCAGGCGAACGAGAAACACGCTGGTCAGGCCTGGGTCACGATGGGCGCGCTCGGCGCTCAGGCGCCGCGAAGCTGGATGGGCACCACGGTTACGTGTCCCACGATGCGCTACAATCCCGCTGTCGTCGCCGAGGCGTTCGCCTCGCTCAACGACCTCTACCCCGGCCGCATCTTCCTCGGCGTCGGCTCCGGCGAGGCACTGAACGAAGAGGCCGCCACCGGCATGTGGCCGAAATGGCAGGAGCGTTGGGACCGCCTGATCGAAGCGATCGGCATTATCCGCGCGCTTTGGGCCGGACAGGAACTCGCCCACAAAGGCACTTACTACACCGTCAACGCGAAACTCTGGGACACACCACGCACGCCCATCCCGCTGCTCACCGCGGCGAACGGCGTGAAGTCGATGCGCCTCGCCGGCATCCACGGCGACGGCCTCATCACCGATCCGCTCACCTGGCAGCAGCACCGCCCGCAATGGGAAGACGGTGCGCGCTCCGCCGGCAAGAACCCCTCCGACATGCCGGTCCTGGTCGAGCAATACGTCGTCATCGGCACCAAGGAACAGGCGCAACGACCCGCCGAGCTGTGGCGCTTCGGCCCTAAAGCCTTCAAGACCTACTTCAACGACCCAAGCCCCGCGCATATCCAGCAGCGCGCCGATGCCGAGATACCGATCGACAAGGTGCTGGAAAGCTGGGCTGTCAGCTCGGACCCCGAGGTGCACATCCAGAAACTGCGCTCGCTGTTCGACAGCGGCGTGTCGATCGTGAACGTCCATTGCCCGATGCAGGACCAGCGGCGAGTGATCGAGTTCTACGCCAGGAACGTCCTGCCGCATTTCCGCCAACCGGTGTAGGCTCGCAACTGCTATAAAACCATATGCAAGACCGAATACTCGGCGGGGCTGCAGCCGCCGCCATGGCAGTGGATTGGGACCGGCTGACGACGCTGATCGATGAGGCATTGGAAAAACAGCGTACCAAACTCGGCAAGATCAACATCATCGTCGCCGGCCGCACCGGCGTCGGCAAATCGACTCTCATCAACGCGGTCTTCGGCGCCGATTACGCCCGCACCGCCATGGGCCGTCCGGTCACTCAGCACGCCGTCTGGTACGAACGCGCCAACCACCCGCTGCGCATCCTCGACACCAGAGGAACTCGAAACCGCCGCCTATGACGAAACCTGGGCCGCGCTGAAAGCCGAGATCGAACGCGGCCGCGCAGACCCCAATCCGATAAACCACATCCATATCGCCTGGGTCTGCGTGCAGGAACCCGCACTACGCTTCGAAGACGCCGAGCAACGCTTGATCGAGACGCTCAAAGGCGCCGGCATCCCCGTCATCGTCGTGCTCACCAAGCACGGCATGTTCCCCGAATTCGCTGCCGAAGTGACGCGCCTCGCTCCCATGGCTGATGCCGTCATTCCCGTGCGTGCCCTGCCGATGCCCGGCCTCGACTCCACCGCCGGCCTCGACGAACTCGTCCTCGCCACCACCCGCCTGCTCCCCGAGGCCACGCGCAGCGCCTTCATCGCCGCCCAGCGCATCGATCTGAAATTGAAGAGCACGGACGCACGCAAGATCGTCTGGAGTTCCGCCGCACTCGCCGCCACGGCCGCCGCCGTGCCTCTACCCTTCTCCGATGCCGTTGCGATTGTGCCGATTCAGATCGGCATGATCACCGGCATCTCGCTCCGCTTCGGCATCGAGGGCACGCGCGACAAGATGGTGCCGCTTGCGTCCAGTATTATCGGCTGCGTCGCCGCCACCGCCGCCGGTCGCATCATCGCCGGACAGTTATTGAAGCTCGTGCCCGGCGGCAGCCTCGTCACCGGCGGCGTCGCTGCCACCCTCACCACCGGCCTCGGTGAGGCCTACATCGGCTTCCTCCTCGCCTTCCACAAACGCGAAGGTCGCCTACCCTCAGTGACGGAAATCACCGAGCAATTCCGTTCCTTCTGGAACCGCTGGGACAAGAAAGGCGGTGAGCTCGAATGACCGAATGGTCCAACCTATAACTTGATATCCGCCGCAATCTCCACCTTGCGCGCGTTCCCCAGCATCTCCCGTAACGCCTCCAGCCCCGCCAGCGCGCACGCCGTGTCCTGCTCTCCATTGCCGCCACTCAGCCCGATCCCGCCGATCACCTGCCCATCGACCACGATCGGGAACCCGCCGACGAACACCGCGAAGCGTCCCTCGAAACTCCACTGAATCCCGAACGCCTCATTGCCCGGCAAAGCGGGACCGCCCGGAGGCTTGCTGAACAGATGCGTCGAGCGCTTATGCCCCGCCGCCGTGAACGCCTTGTTCCATGCGATCTGTGGCCCGGTGATACGTGCCCCATCCATCCGCTCCAGCACCAGCGGATAACCGCCGTCATCAACAACGCACACAGTTTCCAGCACCCCGATCTCACCGGCACGTGCCAAGGCTGCCTGTGCCATCGCCCGCGCTTCCTTCAACTCCAGCTTCAGGCTGCTCCTCATTCTCGATGCTCCCGATGATCCTGCGCCTGCCTACCACAATCGAACGTGCCGTTGACTGTTCCCGCCTGCGTCGTATCGTCCCCGCGATAAGGTCAGGAGACGTTCATGATCGTCGAAATGCGCAGCTACGATCTCAGGCCCGGCACCGTGGCCGAGGTCGAGAAACGCTTCGAAGAAGCCCTGCCCGTCAGGACCAAATTCTCGCCGCTCGCCGCATTCTGGCACACGGAAGTCGGCCCGTTAAATCGCGTCATCCACGTCTGGGCCTACGATGACCTGAATCAGCGCACCGAGACGCGCGCCGCCGCGGCGAAGACCGGACAATGGCCACCCAAGATCGGCGAATTCTGCGTCAACCTGCAAAGCGAGATCCTGATCCCCGCACCGTTCTCTCCGCCGCTCGAGCCGCGCAAGCTCGGTGGCATCTACGAAATCCGCAGCTACACGCTGGCGCCCGGTGGCATCCCCGGACAGATCGAACGCTGGAGCAAGCAAATCGGCGAACGCGTCAAACTCTCGCCCCTCGTCGCCTGCTGGTATTCGGAAATCGGCCAGCTCAACAAATGGGTGCACATCTGGGCGTACAAGGACGCCGCCGAGCGCAGCCGCATCCGCGCCGAAGCCATGGCCAAGGGCGTCTGGCCACCGCCCGGCGCACCGCCCGGCAACATGGTCCGCCAGGAAAACATGCTCGTGGTCCCCGCCAGCTTCTCGCCCCTGAGCTGATGCGCTGAACGCCCCAGAGGAACGCCACAGAGCAAGCGTAAAGCAGCGGTGAAATTTCCGCCTCTGCCGGATCACGAGCGAAACCGCATGAACGAAATCGTGGAGCAGTTCCGCAGTTCGCCCGTACCCGTCGTGGTTGCGTCCGCAAATTTCCGGCAGTTGCTCGAGAACTGGCTGGCCCATGCCGTCGCCGCCGGCATCGAACGCAGCCTTGTCATCGCCATCGACGAACAGACCAGCCACTTCCGCCATCCCGGATGCGAGGTTTTCCCCTCTTCGTTCAGCGGAGCGTTCGGCGATGTCTGCCTTCACCGTCTGCGTATTTGTGCCTTTCTCGCCGAACGCAGGATCGACTTCATATCGTCTGACCTTGACGCCGTCTGGCTGCACGACCCGCGGCCGCTGTGCTTTCAAAACGCCCAACGCGATCTGTCATTCTCCCAAGGAACCTATCATCCGGAAGCGGCGTATCAGGCGTGGGGCTTTGTCCTTTGCGGAGGCTTCTTCGCCGTTCGCGGTAACGAAAGAACCGCCCGCTTCCTCAATGCGGTGCTTGATCGGGCCTGGCCGGGCAGCGACGATCAGGCACCCTTGAATCTGACGCTTCTGGAAACCGGAACGCGCTGGGCCGCCGCCCACGACAACGTCGCGCTACCGTTTGCCGGAAAGTCGATCCAATGCTTCCGCTCCGTCCTGGACGGCCTGAACGAGGAATTCGGCCTCCATATAGGCCTCATACCGCATCACCTCATTCAGCGCGCGCCGACGGATCGCTCCGAGGCAATCGTCCTTCACCCTGGTAGCCCGCGCGATCCACAGGCCAAGATCCCCGTGCTGCGCGATGCAGGCGCATGGCGATTACCCTCCGAACCGCTCCCAAATCAGCAAAAACTCATCTTCACGACGCACAAAAGCGGCACGACGCTCTTCCACCATATCATGCGCAAACTCGGCGACGGGCTACATCTGAAAGTCGCAACGCTCTACGGCCGCGTTGATGCGATCAATCCCGCGCTCGACATGGCCCTCATCGCCCATTCCCTGCTCGGCTTCCAGCTCAGCCGCCCCGTCCGCGCCGTGCGCATCGTGCGTGATCCGCGCGATATCTGGGTTTCCAGCTATCTCTACCATCGCCGCACGAACGAGGGTTGGTGCGTCAACACCAACTTCGATCCCCGCCCACCCGTCCGTTATCCCCGGGTCGATTTTTCCATGCTCCACCGGCCGGAACGATGGAAGCGCACCTGGCTCGCGCGCCTCAACAACCGCTCTTATCAACAAAACCTGCTCGATCGCGATCAGGCGGACGGACTGGCCTTCGAACTCGCCGGCTATACCGCCTGCACGTTGGATATCATGCGCGCCTGGCGACCGCCGGTCGAAGATCTGCTGCAGGTCAAGCTCGAAGACATCGCGCACGACTTCGACGCGGAAATGCGCACGATCCTCATCCATCTCGGCTTCGCCGGCGATGCGCTGGAGGCCGCGATGGAGATCGCCGCAACGGAAGATATCACGCGCATGGACGATGCCACGGTCGCGGCCAACCCGCAAATTCATTCCCGCAAGCTCTCTAAATGGCGCGAGACTCTCTCCGCCCCGCAAATCCAAAACTTCGAAGCCCTTTACGGCGACCTCATCGAAAACCTCGGCTACGAACGCGCCGTCCCGCGCTAATCGAAAAACCCCCGATCCTCCTCCGCCAGGTAGCGCGCCGCCTTCTCCGGTACCAGCTCGACGCCCATGCCCGGCCGGTCCCACACCTCGATCATCCCCTCCTTGACGATCGGGTTCGGCAGTCCCTCCACGATGTCGTACCACCATTCCGGCTTCCCCACCGGATATTCAAACGCGATGAAGTTCTGCGGCAGCGCCGCGCACACCTGCACCAGCGCCGCCAGTCCCAACACACCGTCGCCCGTGCCATGCGGCGCCATCAGAATCCCATGCAGGTCCGCATACTCTGCGATCCACTTCAGCTCCGAGATCCCGCCCACATCGCACGGGTCCGGCCCGATGATGTTCACCGCCTTACCTTCGATCAGCGTCTTGAAGTTCTGCCGCAGATAGATCTGCTCGCCCGTATGGATCGGCACCGCACTCTTCGCCGTCACCTCCCGATAAACATCCGCATTCACGAACGGCGAGTAATCGCCGGTCAGCATATCCTCCAGCCACATCACGTTTAGAGGCTCCAGGGCCCGCGCCAGCCGCACCGCATCGGTCGGCACGAAGCCCGGCCCGCAATCCAGCGCCAGCCCGACCGTGTCGCCCGTCACCTCTTTCATCGCCTCCACACAGGCGACGATGTGCTTCAGTCCGCGCTCCGTCAGCAGGCCGCGATCCGTCCACACATGCCACGGATTATCCAGATGCGGCTCGCCATAGAAAAACCCCGGGATCTCCCGCTTCATCCCGGAATGGAACGCCACCGACTGCTTGATGATGGTGAAACCCTCCGGGCGCTCCACCATCCAGCGCATCGCCCCGGCATAATCCGCCGGCATCTGCCCCTTCGGCGGATTCCGCACAGCACCATTGTAGACCCGCACCTTGTCACGAATCTTGCCGCCCAGCAGCTTGTAAACTGGAACGCCCGCAGCTTTCCCTGCGATATCCCACAGCGCCATCTCGATCGCGCTCACGCCGCTGCCCCACGGCTTGAAGGCCCCGCGCTGGCGAATGCGGATCATCACCCGTTCCACATTTGTCGGGTCCTGCCCGATCAGCGGCTCGCGAAATCCCAAGACATGGTTTTTCAAAAACGGCTTGAAGCTCTCGACCTGTCCGTAGCCGCTGATCCCCTCGTCGGTCACAATCCGCACCACCGGATGCGCACCGATCACCGCGCATTTCAGATCCACAATCCGCACGACCGTTTCCTTTTCCTCACACCGCGGGCAAACTCCACACCGACAAATACCGGAGGAATCAGCCAATGACCACGCTACGCAATTCGGCACACGACAAGCTCACCGCGGGCGAACTTGCCATTGGCTTCTCCATCCGCATGCTGCGCACGGCCGAGGCTGGGCCGATGGCCGCCGCCGCCGGCTATGACTGGCTGTGGCTGGATTGCGAGCATGGCGTGCTCTCGCTCGACCAGGCGGCGCAGATGGTAATCGGCGCACTCGGCGCCGGCATCGCCCCCATCGTGCGCGTGCCGAATGGCGAATACTCGCTCGCCACCCGCATCCTCGACAACGGTGCATTCGGCATTGTCATTCCGCACGTGGACACAGCGGACGAAGCCCGCGAAATCGTCCAAAAACTCAAATATCCGCCCGTCGGCCATCGCTCGATCGGCGGCATCGGCCCGCACTACGCCCTGCGCTCGCTCAAGGTCGGTGACGCCGCGAAACTGCTGAACGACACCACGCTGATCGTCGTCATGCTCGAAACGCCGCTCGCCATCGAAAACGCCGAGGCCATCGCCGCCGTCCCCGGAATCGACGTCCTGCTCATTGGCTCCAACGATCTCTGCGCCGAAATGGGCATCCCCGGGGAATTCACCCACGACCGCCTGGGTCAGGCTTACCAGACGATGATCAACGCCTGCCGCAAGCACAAAAAACACCCCGGGATGGCCGGCATCTACACCGAGTCGATCATGCAGCGTTACATCGCCATGGGTGCACGCTTCGTCCTCGGCGGCGGCGACGCCGCCTTCCTGATGGGCGGCGCTACCTCCCGCGCATCCAACCTGCGCAAATTGCTTTCATAATAATCAACCGGAGGCACCGTCACAGAACCTTCATAAAACTGAAACAGAGGAGTCTCATCCGCTCCTTACATCCCCGCTCAAATCCACCGGGGAGAATCCTGATGCGCGCCGCGCTTGCCAGTACCGTTGCCGCCCTCGCCCTCATCACCGCCTCTGCCCACGCCCAGACGCAAATCACCGGCGCAGGCTCCACCTTCGGCGCCCCACTCTATGTGAAATGGGGTGAGGCCAGCGCCAAGCAGACCGGTATCTCACTCAACTATCAGGCCATCGGCTCCGGCGCCGGCATCAACCAGATCAACAACCGGACGGTCGATTTCGGCGCCTCCGACATGCCGCTGACCGGCGACGCCCTCAAATCCCACAACGAAATGCAGTTCCCCACCGCCATCGGCGGCGTGGATATCATCGTGAACATTCCTGGCGTTCAAGCCGACAAGCTTAAGCTCACCGGGGACATCCTCGCCGATATTTATCTTGGCAAGATCACCAAGTGGAACGACAAGCGCATCACGGCCATCAACCCCGACCTGAAACTACCCAACACGGCGATCGCCCCTGTCTATCGTGCCGACGGTTCCGGAACCACGTTCGTCTTTACTGACTATCTCTCGATGCAGAGCCCAGCGTGGAAGAGCCAGGTCGGCTCCTCCACCAGCGTGAAATGGGCGGCTGGCGCGGGCGCCAAGGGAAGTGATGGCGTCGCCGGCACCGTCAAGAACATTCGCGGCGGCATCGGCTACGTCGAAAGCGCCTATGCCGCGCAAAACCATCTCGTCACCACCCTGCTCAAGAACAAGGATGGCCAATTCGTCGCGCCGACGCCCGAAACTTTCGCCGCCGCCGCTGCCTCCGCAGACTGGTCAAAGGTGCAGAACTTCGCCGTCGATCTCAACGATCAGCCCGGCGCGCAATCCTGGCCCATCGAATTCTGCGACCTTCATCATCCTTCCGCGCGATGCAAAGAATCCTGCTCAGACTCAGGCCGTGACGAAATTCTTCGACTGGGGCTTCACCAACGGTGACCAGCTCGCCACCCAGCTCCTCTACGTCACCCTTCCCGCCAAGGTGAAGGACGCGATCCGCACCGCCTGGAAGTCCGACATCAGGTCCTGATCTCGTGTCCGCAAGCGTGACGCTGACCGGCGGGCCGCCCCGCGTCCGCCGAACGACCTCCGCAGTCAGCGCGCGCTTGCAAGACGCAATTTTCGCTGCCCTCGTCCGCTGCGCCGGTGGCTTCGTCCTGCTGCTGCTTGGCGGCATCATCGTGCTGCTGTTCATCGGCGGGCTGCCGGCGTTCCGCGCCTTCGGCGTCGCCTTCCTCACCAACACCGACTGGGATCCGGTGCAAAAGATCTTTGGTGCGGGCGTGCCCATCTATGGCACGCTTGTTACCTCGGTGCTCGCCATCATCCTGGCCGTCCCTCTCGCCTTCGGCGTCGCCTTCTTCCTGACCGAACTCGCCCCCGCCCATCTGCGGCGCCCGATCGGCACCGCCGTCGAGCTGCTCGCCGGCGTCCCCTCCATCATTTACGGCATGTGGGGCTTCTTCGTGATTGTCCCGATCATGGGCCAATACATACAACCTTGGGTGATCGACACATTTAGCAGCGTCCCCATCCTGAGCGACCTGTTCTCTGGCCCCCCATTCGGTACCGGTCTCTTCACCGCCGCGCTCATCCTGTGCGTGATGATCATTCCCTTCATCTCCGCAACGATGCGCGACGTGTTCCTCACCGTTCCCCCCGTTTACAAAGAAGCGGCCTACGGCGTCGGCTGCACCACCTGGGAAGTCACCCGCTCCATCGTGTTTCCCTACACCCGCGCATCCGTCATCGGCGGCATCATGCTCGGTCTGGGACGCGCCCTTGGCGAGACCATGGCCGTCACCTTTGTTATCGGCAACACCGACCGGATCACCACTAGCCTGTTCGGACCCGGCAACACGATCGCGTCCATCGTCGCCCTGGAATTCCCGGAAAGCCCTGCCGGCAGCCTGAAACTGTCGTCCCTTCTCGCGCTCGGCTTCATCCTCTTCGTGATCTCGTTCATCGTCCTCGCCATCTCCCGCATGCTGCTGCGCCCGCGCGTGGGAAGCTGAGCATGAGCGCGACCGTCGCCCACCCCGCCTTCACGGCCAATCCGCAGACAGCGAGCCGGCTCCGCCGCAGGCGCAAGCGTGTCAACGTCGTCGTTGCCGCGCTGTGCCTGCTTGCCACCGCCGTCGCGCTGATCTTCCTTCTCTCCATCCTCATCAGCTTGCTGGTCTGGGGTCTCCCCGGCCTCTCGCTCAACGTATTCACCAGCATGACCAAGGCGCCCGGCTCGAACGGCGGCCTCCTCAACGCCATCATCGGCACGCTGATCCAGACCGGTCTCGGCACCCTGATCGGCACGCCCATCGGCCTGCTTGTCGGAACCTACCTCGCCGAATACGGCCGCGGCGCCTTCGCCGGCGCCGTCCGTTTCGTCTCCGACATTCTTCTCGCTGCGCCCTCCATCCTGATCGGCCTTTTCATCTACGAGCTTATTGTGGCTCCCGTCGGCGGCTTCTCTGGCATTGCCGGCGCTCTCGCCCTCGCCATAATTGTCATCCCGATCGTCGTCCGCACCACCGAGGACATCCTGCGCCTCATCCCTACCACGATGCGCGAAGCAGCTGCGGGCCTCGGCGCGCCGAAATGGAAGATCATCGTCCTCATCTGCTACCGAGCGGGGCGAGAAGGCATCCTCACCGGCATCCTGCTCGCCATCGCCCGCATCGCGGGGGAAACCGCGCCACTGCTTTTCACCAGCCTCGGGAATCTCAACTGGTCGGTCAGCCTGACCAAGCCCATGTCCAGCCTGCCGGTTACCATCTATCAATACGCCGGATCAGCCTTTGGGGATTGGGTCCAGCTCGCCTGGACCGGAGCGTTGCTGATCACCTTTGGCGTTCTTCTGATCAACCTCATCGCGCGGGCGGCATTCCATGAGCAGCGATAACCTTCAGTCCATCAGCGTTGCACCTCCAAACGTTGCGGCACCCATAGTCTCACAATCAGCTGCGGCCGTCAGCGATAAGACAAAGATCCATATCAAGGATCTCAATTTCTACTACGGCTCGTCTCCGGCCCTGAAACGCATCCGCCTCGACCTCCCGGAGCGTCAGGTCACCGCGATGATCGGGCCGTCCGGCTGCGGAAAATCCACGCTGCTCCGCGTGCTCAACCGAATGTACGATCTCTATCCCGGACAGCGCGCCGAGGGTGAGGTTATGATGGACGGCGTCAACCTCATCGCGCCCGATGTGGACGTGAACGAACTCCGCTCCCGTATCGGCATGGTGTTCCAGAAACCCACACCGTTTCCCATGTCGATCTACGACAACATCGCCTTCGGCGTGAAACTGCACGAACAAATCAGCCGTGCCGAAATGAATGAACGTGTGGAGTGGTCGCTCAACCGGGCAGCGCTCTGGGCCGAGGCGAAGGATCGCCTCAATGCCTCGGCTCTCGGGCTCTCCGGCGGCCAGCAGCAGCGCCTCTGCATCGCCCGCGCCATCGCCACCCGCCCCGAGGTCATTCTGTTCGACGAACCCACCAGCGCGCTCGACCCGATCAGCACCTCGAAAGTGGAGGAACTGATCCACGAACTGAAGGGCGACTTCACCATCGCCATCGTCACGCACAACATGCAGCAGGCCGCGCGCGTCGCCGACCAGGTTGCCTTCCTCTATCTCGGCGAACTGATCGAGGTCTCTCCCGCCGGCCAGATGTTCACCGCCCCGCGCGAGCGCCGCACCCAGGAATACATCACCGGCCGTTTCGGCTGAAAGGAGAGGGCTCGTGGCCGATCAGAACACCCAGGCGCTCCGCAGCTTCGATCAGGAGCTCGAGCAGCTGCACGACATGATAGCGGCGATGGGCGGCTTGGTGGAACGCGAACTCATGCTCGCTACTGCCGCCGTTCTCGAGCACGACAGCACCGCCGCGACCCAGGCCGTCGAAATCGACCCCCAGGTCGATGCCATCGAACGCGACGTCGAGAAATTTGTCATTCGTACCCTGGCGCTCCGCCAGCCTGTCGCCGACGATCTCCGACAGGTGGTCACCGCGCTCAAGATCACGCACGATCTCGAACGCATCGGCGACTATGCGGCCAACGTCGCCAAACGCAGCATCGTGCTGGCCGAATTCGCCGCGCCGTTCAATCTTGGCGGCCTGGCCCACATGACCCGCTTGGTGCAGGAAGCTCTGAAATACACCATCGACGCCATCGGCACGCGCGACACCGATCTCGCGATGCAGGTCTGGCAGAACGACAGCGCTATCGACGACCTCTACACCACCATCTTCCGCGAACTGATCACCTACATGATGGAAGATCCCCGCAACATCACGCCCTGTACCCACTTACTCTTTGTTGCCAAAAACCTCGAGCGAATCGGCGATCACGCAACTAATATTGCTGAAACGCTCTACTACGCAGTGAAGGGTGAAAACGTCACGACGGCACGACCAAAATCCGACACCTCACCCTACGCATCCGTGCGTGCTCGGGAGCTCTCACCGTGACAAACGGCAAACCCGCCATCCTGGTCGTTGAGGACGAAGCGGCGCTCGTCACGCTGCTGCGCTACAACCTCGAAAAGTCCGGCTACGCCGTGGATGAAGCGACGGATGGTGAGGAAGCCTTGATCCGCGTTGCTGAATCCAAGCCCGACCTCGTGCTGCTGGACTGGATGCTGCCATCGCTCTCCGGAATCGAGGTTTGCCGACAAATCCGGCGCCGCCCTGAAACCCGCGCCCTGCCCATCATCATGCTGACCGCCCGTGCCGAGGACCAGGACATGGTGCGCGGCCTCAACACCGGTGCGGACGACTACATCACGAAACCTTTCAGCACCGAGGCTCTGCTCGCCCGCATCCGCTCCCTCCTGCGCCGCGCCTCACCCAGCGCGGAGCAGGCGCCGCTGAGTTTTGGGGACATTCATATGGATCTCGCCAGCCATCGTGTCATGCGAAACGGCCGCCCTGTCCATCTCGGCCCCACCGAATATCGCCTGCTCGAATTCTTCCTCTCACACCCCAAGCGCGTCTTCTCGCGCGAGCAATTGCTGAACTCTGTCTGGGGCCAGGACATCCACGTCGAGCCACGCACGGTGGACGTGCACATCCGCCGCCTGCGCAAGGCGCTGAACGATGGCGACCTGCCTGACATTGTCCGCACCGTACGCTCCGCTGGCTACGCGCTCGATACCGAGCAGGTCTGATTCACCGCGAGCCGTCGCGCTGCGGCGGCCTGGCGATCCAGGACAACCCCACCGAGCGCTCCAACGCAAGCCGGTGCGCAGCACCGGCGTGGCGATCCAGGGAAAAGATCTCATGGCCAAACAGGTACGCCGTCCAGCCCCGCGGTTTCTGGCAGGCCGCAGATCAGGTTCGCATTCTGCACCGCCTGGCCGGCCGCTCCCTTGCCGAGATTGTCGACCACGCCCATCGCGATCACCAAGTTGCGCTCTGGATCGGCCGCATAGCTGACGAACGCGAGGTTCGAGCCAATAGCCCATTTGGTCTGCGGCGGCTTGTCGGTCACGCGGACGAACGCCCGCCCGGCGTAGAAGCGCCGGGCCGCGTCCAAGCACTGGCCCGTGGTGGCGCGGCCGCGGCAGTACATCGTGGCGAGTACGCCGCGGGTCATCGGCACCAAGTGTGGCGTGAACACCAGCCCGGCCGCGCTGCCGCCGCTCAGCCGCTCGATTGTCTTGGCCATCTCGGGCATGTGGACGTGCTTGAGCAGACCGTAGGGCACCAAGTTCTCGTTGCTCTCGGCGTAGCCGAACTTGCTGTCGGCGCCGCCCCGGCCGGCACCGGAGATGCCGGTCTTGGCGTCGATCACGATGTTGCCAGGCTCGATCAGCTTGTTGGCCAGCAGCGGCGCCAGCGCGTTCGGCGTCGCCGCGGGGAAGCAGCCGGGGTTGGCAACGCGGATCTGACCCTCGATCTGGGCTGGCCAGACGTCGGCCAAGCCGTACACCCAACCCTCGACGTAGCGGTGGTCGCCGCCGATGTCGACGATCTTCACGTCCTTGGGGACGCGCGCCAGCGCCTCGGCCGAGGCGCCGCCCGTGGGCAGCGACGCGAACAGCACGTCGAGCTTCGGCAGGGTCACAGGGTCCCACTTCTCGATCACCAGTTCGGCCAGCTTGGCCGGCACACCGGGGAAGCGGTCCACCAAACGGCTGCCGGCGCTGCCCTCGCCTGCGGCGTAGATTAGCTCGAAAGAAGGGTGGTTCGCGACCAGGCGCATCGCCTCGCCGCCGCCAAAACCGCTGATCCCGACAATGCCGACGCGAATGCTCATGGTGGTGTCCTGCTGCTGGAGTGAGCGAATAAGTTTAGCGAACTCGTGCTGCCGGCGCCGCTTGGGCTCGCATGGCGTCGCTCATCGAGACCTGCAAGTTGAATCTGGTCAATCCGCAGTCCTATCTCACCGACGTGCTGACGCGCCTTGTCGACGGGTGGCCGCAATCCCGCATCGACGAACAACGTGACAGCGGATCCCACAACTCAGACATCGCGCACTCCGCATATCGCCGAAAATGTCATCGCGCGCCGCCGCGCCTCGTCCTCGTGAACGGCGATGAACTGACAAACCTCATGATCGGGCACGGTGTCGGGATAAGAGTCGCGAACACGATCGAGATTAAGCACATCGATAATGAGTACTTCGAAGGTACAGAATCAGAGTGACGCTCCGGCCGGGAAACCGCTCAGGATGACGAACCGTCTCTTACCCACCCCGGCACGGTCTTCCTGAACCGCGGCGTCCCATGCACCGCGCTCCCGACCGCGCGCTCCGCGAACCGCCCGTGCTGCAACATCCGGTCGTACAGCACCAGCGCCGCCGTCACCGCCACATTCAGCGCGAACCGCGTCGGAATCCGCACCACGTGCCGGCACCGCGCCAGCATCGCCGCGGACAATCCCGCCCGCTCCGGCCCCAGCACATAAGCCGCACTCAACGGATGCCGGAACGACGGCAACGCCGTCGCGTCCGGCAGCACCTCCACACCCACCAGCACGCACCCGGCGGGCAACGTCATTGCCTCAACGTCCGCAAACCGCCACACCGGCACATGCGCCGGCGTATCCGCCGTATCCGCGCTACGCATCGCTCGAGCATCCCATCCCGACCCGACGCTGAAGCAGAACGACGCATCAAACGCATGCGCCGTGCGCAGCAGCGCGCCGAAATTCGCCGACTTGGAAATTCCCTCGGCGCCGATCCCGAAATACCCTCGGCTTCCGCGCTCGGTCATCAACGCTCTAACCGGGCTGCCTCGGCCGGTTCAACCACACCGCGGCGCTCTGCACGATGCGAGTCAAAATCTGGAACACCATTTCCACATTGAACCCCACCAGGAACGCCAGCGCACCCAGCGACAGGTTGACGCCTTCGACGCGCACGTCCTGCCCGGTCGTCCAGATCAATCCCAGCAACCCGCCCAGAATCGCCCCCAGCAGGATCCGCAGCACACCGTGCAGTCCTTCGCTCACCACCAGCGTGCTGCGCTGTACCGCATCGTCGAACGCGCGATACACGTAAGTGCAGGGGCCGAGCAGCCCGAGCAGCATCGGCAGGATGAACCCTGTCAGTCCCGCCATCATCATCGACGTGCGCAACTCGGTAGCATCCCAAACGGCCGCCCGCACATCGCTCGGCGCACGGCCCAGCTTCGCCCCGAGCCAGTTCAACGGAGAAAGATACCCCAGCCGCTCCGTGAGGCCGTTCCAGCGGGCAAGCTCGTCATGCACGATCGCGATCTGTGAAATCGCGCTCTGCAATCGCCCGCACGCCGCTTGCGCCGCATCGCTCGCCGGCCCGCCAGCGCACGATGCAAGCCCCAGCGCATCCTGTCGCAACGGCACGCGCAGGCCGGTCGCATCCATCAGCGCCGACTGATACCCCGACCTGAGTGTCTCCAACTGCTGCACCGCGCCCCGCCCGCGATCCACATGGATCATCAGCACGATTGACGCGATGAACACCACCAGCCCAAGCACGGCACTCGGTGTCAGCCAGCGCCGCTGCCGGCGCGCCAACGCGACCGTCTCGCGCGGAATGAAGCCGCTCTCCCGCGTGCCCAACAAAGCCGATGTCAGCCGGATGGACCGTTCCGTGGCTGGTGCTGCCAGAGCCGTCAGTTGCGCGACGGTCGCATAGAGCCGCGACAGCCGGTCCGGATTGTCCGCGATCGACTGCGCCGATTCCGTGAGCAGGGCGATGTCGATCGCGCCGGACTGCATCAGAGAAACGACCGGCAGTTTCGCGCCTTGCACCGCAAGGTCCGCGACGGTCTCGGCATAGTCCCCCGTGCGCCCGCGTACGAGATACCCGAGCAGCGTACGCATATCGTCCAGCAACAGCTCTACATCCGCGAGCGACGCCGATTCGATCGAGGGCGAAGCTGCGTCCTTGACCGGCACGGTTTGCAGCATCGCTATACCTCAACCGTTTGCGGCAGCATCGCCAGCGCAGCATTGCGTCGCGCCCCGGTACGGTTCAGCCACCCCTGGCCGAACACGTCGAATTCGTCGAGACCCCGATAGTAATCGGACTGCAGCGCGTAAAGCGATTCGATCACCGTCCGAGGATCGGCCTTCGTCGCGGCGCCTAACGTTTCCGGCCCGATGCAACCATCGACCGCATCGCCCGTGAAGCCCAGCGCGCGTTGCAACAGCCGCGCTGATCCATAAATCCCGGCATTAACCCCGAAGTCGAATACACTCAGGTCCACGCCCGCAGGAAGAGCGTCGCCGCGAACCGGGTTCCAGTAATTCATGCGATAGATGCGCGCCGCAACCATGCGCGACAGATCCTGGATCTGTCCCACGCCGGCATCCGGATCATCCGTATAGGTCCGGTACGTCGCCAGCGTGATCCCCAAATTCGTCGCACCCCCCGGATCATCCGGATTGTCGACGTACCCGCCTTCCTCGCGCAGCGTGAACTCCAGGCACGTCGTGAAATTCGGGTCCATGACCCTTACCTCCCACTCTTTTCGCCCGACGTCCTTTCGCTCTATGCGCACCTTATGTCAGACGCAATCGATACGCGCCTCGCTTCTCTATACGAGGCGCTCCCCTATCCCGCGCGCGACCCCCGTGACGAGGCCAAACGCCTGATCATCGGCAGTCCCGGCCATCTCCGCGAGATCGAATACTGGCTGTTCGGCGGACGCTGGCCGCAAGACGGGCTGCGCGCCCTCTTTGCCGGAGGCGGCACCGGCGACGGTGCCATTATGCTGACCCAGCAACTCGCGTCCGAAAACCGACCCGGCTCCGTCACCTGGCTCGATCGCTCCGCCGCATCCCTCCGCATCGCGAGCGCCCGCGCCGACGCGCGCCACCTCACGCTGCAATGGGAACCGCGCTCCCTGCTCGATCTTCCGCAATCCGGCCTCGGCCCGTTCGACTACATCGATTGCTGCGGCGTGCTGCATCACCTCCCTGATCCCGCCGAGGGGCTGCGCGCTCTCACCAGCGTCCTCGCGCCCGGCGGCGGCATCGGCCTGATGGTCTATGCCCCGCACGGTCGCACCGGCGTTTACATGCTGCAGGACGCGCTGCGCCTTCTTGCGCCGCCCGACGAGCCATTCCCCGCGCGCATCGACACCGCGAAGCGCGTCCTGAAACATCTCCCGGCCACCGCCTGGCTGAATTTCAATCCCAGCGTCCGCGACCACGTCATCGGCGGCGACGCCGGCATCGCCGACCTTCTCCTCAATCCGCGCGACCACGCCTTCACCGTGCCTGATCTAACCGCGCTCCTCGCCGAGGCCGGGCTCGAACCGGTCTGTTGGATCGAGCCGGTCCGCTACGACCCGGCCCGTCTGATGCCAGGCCCGCGCCTGCGTGCCCGGATTGAACGCCTCGATCTGACAGAACGCGCCGCCCTCGCCGAATCCCTCGCCGGCAATATGGCCGTGCACATCGTCTATTGCGTCCGTAAAGGAGAGCCACCAATCCACCCCGATCCGCTCGATGCCCACGCCGTCCCCGTGACCCGAGAAGGCGCCGGAGCCGACCTCGCTGCTGCCATCGCGGATAACAACACCCTGACGATGGTCATCGACGGTCTGCGTCTGGTTCAGCCCCTGCCGGCCATGGCACGCAGTCTTCTAACGCTGATCGACGGCACAAAAACCGTTGCTGACATCGAAGCCGTCTTCGCCTCGCGCGGCATGGGCGCGGACGTCTTCCGCCGCGCCTGGCGCGAAACCTTCACCGCGCTGGAGCAGCAGAACCGCCTGTTTCTCCGCGTATCCTGATCAATAACCGCGCTCCGGATCGACTCGCGTCGGCAACTCCCGCCCCTCCTCCCACGCCCGCACATTCTCGAAGAACACGTCCAGACTCCGCGGAAAATACGTATCGAGATCATCCGCCGCCGTGTGCGGGCTGATGATCAGGTTCGGCGTGGACCACAGCCGGTGTCCCTCCGGGATCGGCTCCGGATCGAACACATCCAGCACCGCCCCACCCAGCGCCCCCGAATCGAGCGCATCGCACAGCGCCTCCTGCTCCACCAACGGACCCCGCCCGATATTCACCACCCCCGCGCCACGCGGCAGCAACCCGATCCGCCTCCGGTTGAGAATGAAACGGGTCTTCGGCGTCAACGGACACGCCAGTACCAGATACTCCGTCTCCGGCAGCACCGCATCCAGCGCCTCCGTGCCGACCACCGTCTCACACGCCGGGTGAGGCGCGGGATTGGCCCGCACACCCACCACCCGCGCCCCCAACCGAGCCGCATGCTCCGCCGTCGTGCCGCCCAGCACGCCCAGTCCGACGATCGTAACCCGACGGCCCCGCAACACCCGGCCCCAGATCTGATGCCACCGCCCGGCGCGCTGATGCGTCACCATCTCCGGCACGCGGTTGACCAGCATGAGCAGCGACATCAGCCCGAACTCGCCCGCCTTGATCGCGTGCGTGCCGCGGTTGTTCAGCAACGCGACGCCCGGCGGCAGCCAGTCGAACGGCGCGAGATTGTCCAGCCCGGCATTGCAGACATAAATCATCTGGAGCCGCGGCGCCGGGCACGGCAGCAGCGCGCGCAGCACCTCCTTGTCCCCCACCAGCGCCTCCGCCTCCCTCATCGCGTCGGCGAATCCCGCCTCCGTATCGCTGAAACTGACCGTGTGCCCGCGGCCTGTCTCACCCGCTCGCAAGGCCGCGGCATCCCACAGGACGGGCGTAATCTGCAGCGGCGAGTGAGGCGGCGGGTTTTGGATGTGGATGCGCATCCGCGATGTTATGTCGCAGGGCTCGCCCCGTTTCTACCTTGTCGTGTCGGCGGGGTATCATCGGGCAAGGCAGCGAAGGCTTCATCATGCCCAAACTCACCCGCCGCACCCTCCGGGCTGGCGCAGGCTGGATGCAAGTTCCCGACCGGCCTGCTGCCGACCTGAGGTCAATGAAGCGCCTATCAGCTCAGATAACGGACAGAACGCGAAGCACGCCCAGCGTCATTGCGAGGAGGCCGCGTAGCAGGCCGACGAAGCAAACCAGGGCGAACCGCACCCAGCTACATCCTCCGCTCGCCCCAATGTCATCGCGAGTCCGGCGCAGCTTGCCGTGGCGACCCAGAGCCTGCCCCGAGCGAAGTGTGGGGGCCAGCCGCAACCGACCGTGCCAGTTTCTTTCTAGACGCTTGCTGACCGTTTTCTGTTTTCCCGGGCTTGGATGATGCGGGAGCTTAAAGAGTGCTCCAGCGAAGCACGGCGGGCCCGACTGATCCGAGCTTTGGAGAGGCTGAATCTGGAAATCGTGACTATGCAGCATGGCTGCCACCTTCGCAAAGGAGGCGAAGGACAGCGGAACCGGGCCTCGCTTGAACTAGATACTGCGCCGACCGACACCAAGTCTACAACGTCGGCGTGGCGACAATATCGAGGCTTGCGGAATGAGCGCTTCCGATCCGCTTCTGCGTATCCCGCTCCTTTATCACTTCACCGACACGCGCAATTTGCCGCTCATCCAACAGCTTGGCGGTTTGTTGCCCATGGCTGAGCTTGTCCGACGCAAGATGCAGATACCCGCGCCCGGCGGCAACCAGTGGAGCCGTGATGCTGATGCGATGTCGGCATGGATCGATACGTGCACCTCTGTTTCCGAAACAACCACCCGATGGCGTATCTTGCGCGACAGGATGGCCGTGTAGGTGATACCATCTTCCTCGAAATCAGCCCGGCGGTCCTGCGCATGCCGGGCGTGATGTTCACGCCAGACGTGTCCAACAAGTCCGGCGTGACAGCCTGCGCCATCGAGCAAGCGAAAGCCATGATCGACTTTGAAGTGCTTTACACATGGACCGATTGGTCTGACGTCACAATTCAGCAGAGGCTAAGGCAGGCTGAAAAGTGCGAAATTCTGGTGCCCGGCGGCATCCCGCTCAAGTTCATCCGAGGATTCCCAAATGGCTGAACGCCCGATCTTCGTGCCTTCGCTGGATGCGTCGGGTTTCGTTAAAGAGATCAGCTTTAACATCCCGTGGCACTCCGGTTTTGCACCCGTGCAAAAGAAGAAAAACATCAAGGAGCTTCACGATGCCGCAGCGGCAGCTGGCTATGCTCCATTGCTCGAAACGTCCACCAAATCTGACGACAGATTGGGTCAACATCTCTCCGCGTTTCACCTAAAGGTGCATAACGACCATCTCGGAGAGGTTCCACTCGAATGCGCGTTTCAGGGCAGCAAAATATTCGAGCGCGGTGGCCCCTATGTAGACCTCTTCCGCGTCGATGTTCGCACGGCAAAGCGCGATCCGCGCTTACGTGAATCCGGCAAGCTGACAGGCTTTCTGTTCGATGGTTTTCGGTTCGAGCTGGAGCCAAAGACAGCATTCTATGATTGGCTCTACATGAACGCGATCTTCCCGCATCGCGACTGGCTGAAGCGTCTGTATCGATATGCCGGATTCACCGATATCGAGTTCAACCCGAGCAAATCGATAAACTGCCAAGCTCGTTCTTGTGCCTTATTCGTATCACTCATGAAAGCCGATCTTCTGGACGCTAACTCCCTTTCACCCCAATCGTTCGTTAAGTTGGCTTACTCGCATCGCTCGGCCCCGGTTGTCGAAGCGCGTCCTCGTTATGACCTGTTCACTCGATAACGGAGGCGCAATCTTTCTCGCGTGACGCTTCGGCGTCGAACTTGAAATCCCTTATTACGAGCCGATTGCCATCTTTCGGGTGCCAGTCGTCCGGTAGCGGAATGCTGGAAAACCTTAGCCGCACAGCAATTCGACCAACGTGGTAGAAGCGTCCGAGGTAATCGAACCCGTCGTCCGGAGTGAACGAAGCGGCGTCGATGTTCGATGCGCCGACCGAGCCGCCCGGTCCCATGCACCCGAAAGACAACCACAGATTGGGATGCGCCCTACCCGTCATGATCGCCTTGGCGAAGGTCACGACAGGAGGTCGTATCGGTATGCCCGTCTCCACGATCTGGCAGCCGAGCCACTTCACGAAGAACAGATGCACGCCGAGCATTTTTTGGCCCGTGTCGTATGGGAATAGCCGGTTGCCCCGGATGTTATCTCCGGGTTTGATAGCTGAACTCCTAGTTCGCAAATAATCGGATAGAGCCTGCCAAGCAAGGTCGTGTGGTTGTGTTCTCGCGCCATTGCATGTCGGGCAGACCGGCGCTTTGAACTTGATGAGCTTCGAGTCAATGCTTTGAATCCGGCGATTGCGGCGCTGATCGTTGTGAAGAAACAGGCCGCCGTTTGGGCCAAGCACCGCCTTGAGATCCGACCGCTTGCTTTGATGCTCTCCAGTCGTTCCCTCTTCATTATCACAAATCCAGCACATCGCCATGGGTTGCGCCCGCATTGTCATCCTGAAATGCGCGCACGCGAGCGCGCCAGTGCGATACCGGCGACGGAAAGCTTTTCCTCGGTCGCCGCAGTTGGACCATCTGCACGATCCTCGCGAGCAGGCTCATCGGGCGGAATCTCGACAAAGAACGGTATCCACACATCGAACGCGCCCGGTGCATCGGCAACATTGGCGCACACCTCGCCGGTCATCTCGGGCCCGAAGTGCTTCATCCACATTGCAGCGGTTAGGGCCATAATAAATTGTGTCATGTCTCCAGAAACGCGCTGCACCTCGCCCATGATTTTCTTTGCGCCGCAATCAGGTCAGTCTCACCAACCGCGTTCAAGATGCCGTGCAGGATCACAACGTCGCTCATAAAGTAGAACGAATTGAAATTGTGGCGACAGAAAAACCAGTTCCAATCGCTATCCCAGTTGACACCGGCGGCAGCGCGCACGAACGCGGCGTCAACGTCACTGTCATACGGATGGTGGAACACGTAATTGCTCCTGATCTTGTTTAGAATATTCGAGCCACCAAAATTCTTTTTCAGACTGTCCAGTGCCGCCAGACCACCCGCATCGAGCTTTGGCATATATTCCCTGCCCAACGGTGAGCTAAGAAAGCGACTGCGGAGCAACTCCCACGTTTCATGCAGAACGCCGATAGTGAGGCGGGCAAGCATCTGGGTTTGCGCACCCGAAAGCATCTGTTCTGGTTGCTCTGGGGGCGTCCGATTGCTGGAAAATATGACGAGCTTCGACAGCAGGTTGATCTGATTCGCAGCGTAGCCGAGCAGTAGGAGGAGGGCGCGCTCCGTCTTTGGCATGGTGCGCAAAGCCTCTTTCGACACCGGAATGCGAAGAACGTCGATCATTGAACGCTAACCACCCTGCCTGCGCCAAATCAGCACGTTCGCGCGTGACACGAATCACCTAGTCCGGCACGCTATACGCCATCAGTCCGAGTTCGCGGGCTGGTTTCCTATCAACCATTCTGCGGAAAAAAGCCCCAGAATCAGCAAACCCCGCTTGGAGCGGGCCCGCATGCTTTTCGTGCCGCGCCAGGTATCCTGCTACCTCGACCCGCGCCGCGAGCCTCATGATCCAAGGCCCGCGCCGAGCGCGCCGAGCACCACCTTACTCTTCTCATGGCCCACGCCCTCGAAACCGACGTCTCACTGCCCGATCCAGAATCCCGCGCTTCGATAACTGAGACTCTCCCGACACAACCCGAGCCCCATCCTTTGACTTTACGTCCGCGAAGCGCGCGGCGGCGCGAAGCTGATCCGCAACGTCGTTCCGGTCGCCTTCGCCAGCCGCGCCAGTGTGCGCGTCGAGGGCATCACCTTGCCGCCCTCCCATCGCGCCACAACTTCCTGTTTCGTCCCCATGCGCTTCGCCAGCTGCTCCTGCGTCAGCCCGGCTTCGGCGCGGGCGCGGATCAGCGCGGCGGCAAGCGTGAACTCGCCTTCAAGCGCCTCGTATTCCTTCCGGTAGGCCGGGTCGTTCAGCCAGCCGGTATGCAGTTCGTCTATGCGGCTCATGGCAGCACCTCCTTGGCGCGATCCAGCGCCAGATCAATTTCACGGCGCGGCGGTTTTTGACTCTTCTTCACGAACACCCGGACGATAACGACGCGCTGGCCGGTCGCGGCGACATACAGCGCCCGCGATATACCGTCCCTTCCTCGCATCCGCATTTCCCATAAAGGGCCTTGCAGATGCTTCACATGCGGTTCGCGCACCCGCTCAAGCCCGAACTCCTGGATCAGGAAGGAAATCCGGGCCAGCTGCGCCCGCATGTCGGCGGGCAAGGCATTCACTTCCGCATCCACGGCGGCGTTCAGTGTTTCGACAGTCCAGGCCATCCATGCAACAAATATAGCAAAAAAGTCATGGGAACAACAGCCACTTTGAGAAACAACAGCCACTTTGATGAGCGGCGGGTTCCACGGTGCGGCCGCGACAGCCACTGACTGATCTCGCCGGCCAACATCCCCACCCCCACTAACTCTTGAAAAGTCACCATAACTAACGCTATAACCACCCCATGAACCCCGCAGCCGACACCCCCACCCCCTACACCCTCGTCGAATACGCCTTCATCCAGCTCACCCGCGACATCTGTCGCGCCCTCCCGCCATGCCAGTCCGAAGCCGAACGGCAGGGGCGGGAGAAAGCCGTCATCGCCCAGGTTGCCGCCTGCCACCCCGCCGACACCGTGGAATTCCGCGTCGCCGGCCATTTCGTCATCGCCTCCCAACGCGCCGATCTATGCCTCGCCCGCGCCGATGAACCCGGCCTGGACGCGAAACTCGCCCAGACATGGACCAACCAGGCCAACGCCATGATGCGCCAGGCCGACGCCGCCCTTCGCGCCCTGCGCCGACTTCGCACCGAGCGCAAAAAGGCCGAGGCCGACTTCGAAGCCTCCGACCGCGCCGAGCGCACCGAGCACCACCTCACCCTTCTCATGACCTACGCGCTCGAAACGGGAGTCTCACTACCCGATCCCGAATCCCACCCTCAGATTACTGAGACTCTCCCGACACAGCCCGACCCCGATCCTGCTCCCGCCCTGCCGAGCCCGCCGCCCCCTCTCGTTCCGCATCCCAAGGCGCGAAGCGCCGAGGCAGCCCAGCCCCAACCGCCGCCCATTCTCCGCGTCGTCTCGCCCAATGATCCAAAATCCCGCATCATGGAAAATGAGATTCCGTCGAGACACCCCGATCCCGCCGAACCACAACTCTGGCGCCCCGCCCGGCCCGGCTTCGACATCCCCTGGCCGCCGCCTCCCGACCAGGAACCATAACCGGCCACCGTCCACCGCCGCGTTTGACACCGTCAGCCCCGCGGACTAGATGCCCCGCTTCATTGCCGGGAACGTGGACAAGCCTTCGGGGCTTGCGCCCGCCGCACCCTCAAACAGGGCGCGGCCTACCGGTGCAACAAGACGAAGCGAAAGGACAGCGCGCACCATGACCAAGCGCGTCGAGAGCAAGTACAAGATCAACCGCCGCCTGGGCGCCAATCTGTGGGGCCGCCCGAAATCCCCCGTCAACAAGCGTGACTACGGTCCCGGCCAGCACGGCCAGCGGCGTAAGAAGCCGTCGGACTTCGGCGTGCAGCTGATGGCGAAGCAGAAGCTGAAGGGCTACTACGGCAACATCAGCGAAAAGCAGTTCCGCAAATATTACGAGGAAGCCGTCCGCCGCCGCGGCGACACCTCCGAAAATCTCATCGACCTGCTCGAGCGTCGGCTGGACGCCGTGATCTACCGCATGAAATTCGCCATCACGCCGTTTGCCGCGCGGCAGCTCGTCTCCCACGGGCATGTCATGGTGAACGGTAAGCGGGTGAACATCCCGTCCTACCTGGTCAAGGACAACGACGCGATCGAGCTGAAGGACCGCTCCAAGCAGCTCGCCATGGTGCTCGAATTCAACCCAGAGCCCCGAGCGCGACGTGCCCGAATATCTCGAGGTGGATCACCGCGCCATGAAGGGCCGCTTCCTGCGCCCGCCGAAGCTGACGGACGTGCCCTATCCGGTGCAGATGGAGCCGAACCTCGTGGTGGAGTTCTACTCGCGCTAATCCCCGCCACCCACTTTTATCTGGAGAATTCGCCCCGATTTCAGTAGGACGCAGCGTGACCGGCGCACATCACACGCCGCGCCGGGACTGATCGTCCGCATGCGCGTCCTATCTGTCTTCGGCACTCGTCCCGAGGCCATCAAGATGGCCCCTATCGTGCGCCGGCTGGCGGAAACGCCGGGCATCACCGCGCTGGTCTGCGTCACCGCCCAGCACCGGCAGATGCTCGATCAGGTATTGAGCCTGTTCGCCATCACGCCGGACCGCGACCTGGATCTGATGCGGGACGGCCAAGGCCTGACCTACGTGACCACCGCGGTACTGGAACGGCTGAGCGACGTCTATCAGGACCTCAAACCCGACCGCGTGCTGGTGCAGGGCGACACGACCACGACCTTCGCCGCCGCACTCGCCGCCTTCTACGCCAAGGTCCCGGTCGCCCACGTGGAGGCCGGCCTGCGCACCGGCAACCTCCACTCTCCCTGGCCGGAGGAAATGAACCGGCGCCTGACCACCCATCTCGCCGACCTCCATTTCCCCCCGACCGAAACGGCCAAGCAGAACCTGCTCCGCGAAGGGATCGACCCGGCCCGTATCGCAGTGACCGGCAACACGGTGATCGACGCGCTGCTGGACGCGCTAGCGATCCTGGACGCCGACCCGGCTCGCGCCGCCGCCATCGACGCGGAGCTGCCGCGCACCGACCCGAACCGCCGCTTGATCCTCGTCACCGGCCATCGGCGGGAGAATTTCGATGGGGGGCTGGAACGTGTCGCCCGGGGTCTTCTCCGCCTCGCCGCGCGTGGCGATGTGGAGATCGTCTATCCCGTGCACCTCAACCCGAATGTGCGGCAGGTGGCCAACTCTGTGCTCGGCACGAACCCGGCGGTTCACCTGATCCCGCCGCTCGACTATCTGCCCTTCATTCGCCTGATGCGCCGCGCCGACCTGATCATCACCGATTCCGGTGGCGTGCAGGAAGAAGCACCCTCCCTCGGCAAGCCGGTCCTGGTCACCCGCGACACCACCGAGCGCCCGGAAGCGGTGGAGGCCGGCACGGTCGAACTGGTCGGGACTGACACGGATCGCCTCGTCGCCCGTGCAAACCGTTTGTTAGACGATCGCGCGGCTTATGACGCCATGAGCTTCGCCCACAACCCTTACGGTGACGGCAAGGCTGCCGCCCGTATCCTGGAGAGCCTGCGCCATGGATAGTTTCGCCCGTATCGCCGTTGTCGGGCTGGGCTATATCGGCCTGCCCACCGCCGCCGTCTTCGCCGAGAACGGGGTCGAGGTGGTCGGCATCGACGTGAATGCCCGTGTGGTGGAGACCATCAATGCCGGCCGGCCGCATTTCGGCGAGCCGAACCTGGACGCCCTGGTCCGCCGCGTGGTGGAAGCCGGCAAGCTGCGCGCCTCGCTGGAGATCGAACCGGCCGAAGCCTTCATCATCGCCGTCCCGACGCCGCTGCGCGGGCACGGGGCAAAGGCCACGCCCGACATCTCCTATGTGGAGCAGGCGGCCAATACGGTCGCACCCGTGCTGCGGCCGGGGAACTTGGTGATCCTGGAGTCCACGTCGCCGGTCGGCACGACGGAACGGATGGCAGCCATTATGGCCGAGCTCCGCCCCGACCTGACATTCCCCCACCAACGCGGGGAGATGGCCGATATCCAGGTGGCGCACTGCCCGGAACGCGTGCTGCCCGGGCGCATCCTCGAGGAAGTGGTCAACAACGCCCGCGTGATCGGCGGCATGACGCGCAAATGCGCTCAGCGTGCCCTCGGCCTCTACCGCATGGTGGTGCGCGGCGAATGCCGGGTTACCAGCGCACGCACGGCCGAACTGGCGAAGCTGACCGAGAATGCCTATCGCGACGTCAACATCGCATTCGCCAACGAACTCTCCTTTATCTGCGACAAGCTGAAGGTGAATGTCTGGGATCTGATCGCGATGGCCAACCTCCATCCGAGGGTCAACATCCTGAGCCCCGGCCCGGGTGTGGGCGGACACTGCATCGCCGTCGATCCCTGGTTCATCGTCGCCACCAATCCGGACGAAGCGAAGCTGATCCGCACCGCCCGTATGATCAATGACAGCAAGCCGGACTTCGTCGTCGCCAAGGTGCGCGAACGCGCAGAGGCGCTGAAACATCCTGTCGTCGCCTGCCTCGGTCTCGCTTACAAGAAAGACGTGGACGATCTGCGTGAGAGCCCGTCAGTGGAGATCGTACGCAAACTGGCCGAGGCGAACGTGGGCGAGCTGCTGGTCGTCGAACCGTACATCAACCGCCTGCCGCCAGAGTTGTCGGATCTCGGCTTGGAACTGCACGATTTCGACGAGGCGCTGGAGCGCGCCAACCTGGTGCTCCTGCTGGTCGATCACATGAGCTTCCTGCAGGTCGACCGCGACGTACTGAAGGACAAGTTCGTCATCGACACGCGCGGAGTCTGGTGAAGCGTCGAACCCGCATCGGCCGGCATGAAGATCCTCCACGTCTTCGACCACTCGTTGCCGCTGCACAGCGGATACGTGTTCCGCTCGCTGGGCATCCTCGCCGCGCAGCGCGGCTTCGGGTGGGAAACGGTGCACGTTACGGCACCACGCTACAATGAATGGCAGGCCACGCCGGAGACTGTGGATGGCTGGACCTTTTATCGCACCCGCAAACCGGCGGCGCGGCTGGCATCAGTGCCGGTCGGTCGCGAAGTGCTGGAAATGCGCGCACTCGAACGCCGCATCACGGAGGTGATCCGCACTGAACGCCCGGACATCGTGCACGCGCATTCGCCCGTGCTGACGGGCTGGCCTGCCTATCGCGCCGCGCGCGCAGCGGGCCTGCCGATGGTGTACGAGGTGCGCGGCCTGTGGGAGGATGCGGCCGTCGATCTCGGCCACTCGCGGGAAGGCGATCTGCGCTATCGCGCCACCCGGGCCTTCGAAACTCATCTGCTGAAGCGGGCGGACGCGATCGTGACGCTGTGCCAGGCAATGCGGCGCGAGCTTGCCGGGCGCGGCGTGGCGGAAAGCCGGATCACGGTCGTGCCGAACGCTGTCGAGCCGTCTCTGCTCCGCACGCCGGAACCCAAGGATCCGTCCCTGGTCGGGCAACTCGGCCTGCAGGATCGCGTGGTGCTCGGCTTCATCGGCTCCTTCTACAATTACGAGGGACTCGATCTGCTGATCGATGCGCTACCGGCGATTCGCGCGCAGCAGCCGCGAGCCATGCTGCTGCTGGTTGGCGGCGGCCCGATGGCGGACAAGCTGCATGCGCAGGTGAAAGAGCGTGGGCTGACAGAGCTGGTTCGCTTCACGGGTCGCGTGCCGCATGATCAGGTGCAGCATTACTACGATCTCATCGACATGCTGGTGTTTCCCCGCCGGCGCATGCGGCTGACCGAGCTTGTCACGCCGCTGAAGCCGGTGGAGGCCATGGCAGAGGGTCGGTTGGTCATCGCCTCCGATGTCGGTGGCCATCGCGAACTGATTGACGATGAAACCACCGGGTTCCTGTTCCCGGCCGATGATGTCGGAGCGCTCGCACGACGGGTGGTGGAGGTGATCGGCGCCACCAACCTCCACGAACCAATACGCCAGGCGGCGCGCCGTTTCGTCGAAACGGAACGCGTCTGGCCGGTCAGCGCCGCCAACTACAAGCCCGTCTACGAGCGCTTGATCACCAACAGAGCACCGCGGTCCTGAACGCTGCGCTGGCGGCTACCACGAACCGGCAATTTGCCGGGTCGCAACATTGATCCGATTGAACAGGTTGGTCAGCGCGATGCTGAGAACCAGGCCGGCCAGCGCCTTCTCGTCGAAGTGCTTCGCCGCCGCCTCCCAGACGTCATCCGGAACCGGATCGGACCGGTCCGCCAGCCGGGTCATCGCTTCGGCCAACGCCAGTGCGGCGCGTTCCGCATCCGAGAAATACGGCGTCTCGCGCCACGCCGACACCGCGAACAGACGCTCGTCCGTTTCGCCTCCGGCTTTGGCGTGCTTCACCCCACCGTCCACGCACGCGCTGCATCCGTTGATCTGGCTGGTCCGCAAATGGACCAGTCCCAGCACCGCGGCCGGCGTGGCCGCCGACTGGATCGCCGCCATCAATCCCTGAATGGCCTGCATCGCCTCAGGCATCACAGCGCCCGGGTTGTTCATACGCACTTGCATCGCTGCTCCTGTCAGACTGGTTCGACGTCATCCGTCATGCTCATGACGAACGGGACCGGAGAGGTGTGACAGGATGGACGAAAGAAATTCGCTGGCGCAGCGCTTCGAGGCCGTCCGTGACCACCTGCATGCCATCGCCTGGCGCATCCTGGGGTCCAGGACCGAGGCCGAGGACGCCGTGCAGGAGGCCTGGCTCCGTCTCGCCAGCGCCGATGTCGCCACCATCGACAACGTTCCCGGGTGGCTCACCACCGTCGTTTCCCGCATCTGCCTCGACACGCTTCGCACCCGGAAATCCCGCCGCGAGGCCCCTCTTGGCGCCGATGCGGAAGCCATCCCCGGCACGGACGACACAGAGCGCAACGCCGCGCTTGAGGACTCAGTCGGTCACGCCATGCGCGTCGTGCTCGAAACACTCGCGCCGCCCGAGCGCGTCGTCTTCGTGCTGCACGACATGTTCGACGTGCCATTCGACCAGATCGCCGCCATCCTCCGCCGCTCCCCGATGGCCACGCGGCAATTGGCCAGTCGCGCCCGCCGCCGTGTCCAGGGCGGGGCAGCCGAGCCGCCCGCTGACCTTGCCGCCCAGCGCACGGTGATCGAGGCCTTCCTGGCCGCCTCCCGTGACGCCAACTTCGCCGCCCTTCTCGCCCTGCTCGATCCCGGCATCATGCTCCACGCTGACGAGGCCACCATCGCCGCAAGCATCGCCCGCGCCGCCGCCGGTGCCCCGGCGATGGCTCCGGAAATGCGCGGACCGGACGCCGTGGCCAACGTCTTCAAGGGACGCGCCCGTGGGGCGCGACCGGCCCTGGTCGCCGGCAGTGTGGGCTTGGTGGTTGGCCCGTCCGCCAGGCCGGTTGCCGTGTTCGAGTTCGTCATCGAAAACGGCCGCATCAGGGAGATCGCCGTTATCGCCAACCCGGACACGATCACCGATCTGAATGTCACTCCGCTCGCCAACGGCCCAAACCCGGAGATCTGACCGATGAAGCCAATCGTGAACCTCGACGATGTCACCTTCGACGATGTGGAGGAGAACGGCCTCTACACCTCAAGCCGCGGCCGGATCAGCGACCACATTGGTGCCCGGGATCTCGGCTACAACCTGACCGTCCTTCCGCCCGGAAAGGTGCAATGCCCCTTCCATAACCATCACGCGGAGGAAGAAATGTTCCTCATCCTCGAAGGCGAGGGCGAGCTGCGATTTGGTGATCAGCGTTATCCGATCCGCAAGCATGACGTGATTGCGTGCCCGCCGGGCGGCCCCGACGTGGCCCACCAGATCATCAACACCGGCACAACCGCGATGCACTATCTGGCACTATCGACACGTCTGGACGTCGACATCTGCGAATACCCGGACTCGCAGAAAGTCATGGCGCGTGCGGGCAAACCTGGCGAGCGGCGTCTTCGCAAAATCGTCCGTGCCGAAAATACCGTCGACTACTACGACCGCGAGCAAGGGTGAGCGTCCGGCGCTATTTGAGCTGGCTGTCCTTATTTCCCCGGCGATTGAACCCGATATTCGCCGGGCGGCTGTCACGCTCCGACTGACACGTGATGCACGTTCGAACACCTGGCAGGGCGCGTCGGCGCGCTTCCTGGATTTCCTCGCCACATTCCAAACAATGAGTCGCGCCTTCACCTGTCGGCATATGCGCCCGCGCTCTCAGCACCCCGTCAGTGACGGTGTCATCGATCTGATCCTGGACCGCCCCGTCCCGCGCCCAACCGCTCGCCATCGCTGCTATCCGATTTCCCTATCCCCGGAGGCGATTAAGATAGGGGATCGCTAGGCCTGTTCCAATGAACACACCTTTTCCTGACCCGGAGGCCATATGCCCCACCGCATCCTTTTCACCGGCGGCACCGGCAAAGCCGGCCGCCACGTCCTTCCCATGCTTCTCAGCCACGGCTACGAGATCCTGAACTTCGACCTCAACCCGTTCGACCACCCCGGCATTTTCTCCCTGATCGGGGACGTCACCGACGAGGCGCAGGTCTTCAACGCGATGACCATGCATTTCGGCCGCACGGGCCTGGCCGCCGGAAAGCCGCCGGGCCCGGTCGATGCCGTCGTGCACTTTGCCGCCTTGCCGCGCATCTTCATCAAGTCCGACAACGAGACGTACCGCGTCAACGTGATGGGCACATACAACGTCATCGAAGCGGCTATGAAGCTCGGTGTTCGCAAGGTCGTCATTGCATCCAGCGAAACCACCTACGGCGTCTGCTTCGCCGAAGGCGACAAAGACTTCCACCACTTCCCGCTGGAGGAAGACTACGACACCGATCCGATGGACAGCTACGGCCTCTCGAAAGTCGTCAACGAAAAAACCGCCCGTGCCTTCGCCATGCGCTTCGGCGCCGACATCTACGCGCTGCGCATTGGCAACGTGATCGAGCCGCACGAATACGCCCGCTTCCGCGGCTTCGTCGCCGATCCGCCCTCACGCAAGCGCAACGCCTGGAGCTATATCGATGCCCGCGATCTCGGCCAAATCGTCCATCTCTGCCTGCAGAAGGACGGCCTCGGCTTTCAGGTCTTCAACGCCGCCAACGACACCATCACCGCCGATCTTCCCACCGCGGCGTTCCTGGCGAAATACTGCCCCAATACGCCTGTTACCCGGCCGCTCACCGCCAACGAAGCACCGCTGTCCAACCGCAAGGCGCGCGAAATCCTCGGCTTCAAGGAACAGCACAACTGGCGCGACGAACTGAAGAAGCTGAACGCCTGATTCAACCTTCCGCCAGAATCGCGTCCGCAATCTTCTCCGCCGTCATCAGCACCGGGATGTTCGTATTGGCGCACGGCACGACCGGAAAGATCGACGCGTCCACCACCCGCAGCCCCGCGACGCCGCGCACGCGCCCGGTGGGATCGGTGACCGCCATCTGATCATCCGCCGCGCCCATCCGACACGAACACGAAGCGTGCCATACACCGATCGCTGCCTGACGAATGAACGCCTCCAGCTTCTCGTCGTCGCGCATCACCTCGTCGAACCGGAACCCCTCGATCACATAGCGATCGAGCAGCCAACTCCGCAGCGCACCCGGACCATCCATCATCTTTGCGATCACCTGCGTGGTGATCCGGTTCTTCGTGTTCACCACCCCGATCCGCCGCACGCGGTCGCTGTAGCAGGCCGGGAACGGATCGGTCGCGACCTCCCGCATCGGCGTACTCTGCTGGATCGCACCCAACCGGCGGAACCCGTCCATCAACCGCTCCATATCGCGGCTGTCGGACAGCAGATTGAACGCCACCACCGGCTCCGCATCCGGGTCGGGCGACGCCAATTGCACCCGCCCCGCCTCGGAATAGGTTCTGTTGACGAACAGCACGAAGGACGCGATCTGCTCGCCCACTGCGTGCCACGCCGACCGGCTGAGGCACGCGACAAACATATCCCCCGCCGGCGCGCCGGGCAGCCCGGACGAGTAGCGCATCGCCACCTGAATGTGCCGCCGCGTGGAGCGCATATCCATCCGCGCTCGCCGCTTGATGAACGACGCAAGCGCGACCGATGGATGATCCATCAACCGGGCGCCAACGCCGGGCAGATTGACCCGCACCTCGATTCCCAGCGCGCGCAGATCGCCGGCCGGCCCGATCCCTGCGCGCAGCAGATGCGCCGGACTGTGAATGGCGCCGCTGCACAGGATCACCTCGCGCCCGCGAAACTCCACCTCTCGCCCGCGAACAGTCGCGCGAACCCCCGTGCACACCGCCCCATCGAACAGCAGCCCACGCACCACGGTGTCGGTGCTGATCGTCAGGTTCGTCCGCGCCCGTGTCGCCCGATCCAGATAACCGATCGCTGCGGAAACGCGCTGCTCATCTCGGTTGGATATCGTGACCGGGAAATACCCATCCTCGAACGCGCCGTTCTGGTCCGCCAGAAGCTTGATGCCCGCCTTCTCGAACCCTGCCGCGACGCCGCGCGCATGCGCACACCAACGCTCGCGCGGAACACGCCGGATAGGAATCCGGCCGTCCTTTCCGTGCAGGGGACCATCGAAATCCAGGTCCCGTTCGACTTTGAGGAAGTACGGCAGCACGTCGTCCCAGCCCCAACCCGTCGCTCCGCGCGCCTCCCACTCCGCGTAATCCGTCGGCGCACCGCGATTGGCCATCTGCCCGTTGATCGACGACCCACCGCCCAGCACCCGCGCCTGCTCATATTTGCGTAGGGGCGGCAGGTCGGCCGGATTGTTGTGAGAGATCGGCTGCGTCCGAACCTTCAGCTCGGTCCAGTGAAAGCGGGGATCGAAATAGGCCGTCCCCGGGTAGCTGTCGGAAATCTCGGGCGGGACATTGTCCTCCGGCGTGTCCTGTCCGGCTTCACACAGCAGCACGGTGTGGCTGCTGCGCGCCGACAGGCGGTTTGCCAGCACCGATCCCGCCGACCCGCCGCCCACGATGATCGTGTCGTACTCCATTTCCTCCGCCCTACCGCCTTTCGGCGTCCTTCCCTATATGTCTCTCAAGCGCCGGGCTCCCACCCGGCGCTTTTTGCGACCCGAAAGACACTAATGCCCGACCTCACCGGCCCGCTCGCCACCGAAATTGCCCGCCGGCGCACCTTCGCCATCATCTCCCACCCTGACGCCGGCAAGACCACCCTGACCGAGCACCTGCTTCGCGCCGGCGGCGCCATTCAGCTTGCCGGCAACGTCCGCGCCAAGGGCGAGCGCCGCCGCACTCGTTCCGACTGGATGTCCATCGAGCGCGAACGCGGTATCTCCGTCGTCACCTCCGTCATGACTTTCGAATACGCCGGCTGCGTCTTCAACCTGCTCGACACCCCCGGCCACGAGGACTTCTCCGAGGACACCTACCGCACCCTCACCGCCGTCAACTCCGCCGTCATGGTCATCGACGCCGCCAAGGGCATCGAGGAACGCACCCGCAAGCTCTTCGAGATCTGCCGCCTGCGCGACATCCCGATCATCACTTTCATCAACAAGATGGATCGCGAATCGCGCGACCCGTTCGAGCTGCTGGATGAGATCGCTTCCACCCTCGCGCTCGACACGGCGCCGGTGACCTGGCCGGTCGGCCGCGCTGCCGAGTTCGCCGGCACCTACGATCTGCGCGCGCGCGCCATGCATCTTGCAGCCGAGCTGCCGCAATCCGATCCGCGCCTGGTTGCGTTGGGCGACGAGCTCGATCTGGTCCGCGCCGCCTTGCCGGAATTCGATACCGAGGCCTTTGCTGAAGGCCACCTCACCCCCGTCTATTTCGGCAGCGCGATCAAATCCATTGGCGTGTCCGACCTGCTGGACGGCCTCGCGGAATACGGTCCCCGCCCACGCGCCCAAGCCGCCGATCGCCGAACCGTTCAGGCTGACGAACCCAGTCTCACCGCGCTCGTGTTCAAGATCCAGGCGAACATGGACCCTAACCACCGGGACCGCATCGCCTTCGCCCGCGTGTGCTCCGGTCGGCTGACGCGCGGCATGCGGCTCAAGCAGGTGCGCACGGGCAAGATGATCCCTCTGCACGCACCGCAATTCTTCTTCGCCCGCGAGCGCGAGATCGCTGACGAGGCCTTCGCCGGCGACGTCGTCGGCATCCCCAACCACGGCACGTTGCGCATCGGCGACACGCTGACCGACGGAGCGGACCTGAACTTCGTTGGCGTGCCTTACTTCGCGCCGGAAATCCTTCGCCGTGTGCGGCTGGACGATGCGATGAAGGCCAAAAAGCTGAGGCAGGCGCTCTCTGAACTGGCCGAGGAGGGCGTGGTCCAGCTCTTCCGTCCGCAGGACGGGTCACCGCCCATCGTTGGCGTCGTCGGCACCTTGCAGCTCGATGTCATGCAGGCACGACTGAAAGCCGAATACGGCGTCGCGACCGGATTCGAGACAGCGTCCTATTCCCTCGCGCGTTGGATCTCCTCATCGGACGCTGCCGTCCTCGCGCGCTTCATCGCCGATAACCGCTCAGCTATCGCCGATGACATCGATGGCGACCCGGTATTTCTCGCGACCTCGGCCTTCATGATGCGCCGCGCGGCCGAGCTTAATCCCGCCATCACCTTCCGCGACGTAAAGGACATGCGGGTGCTGGAAGCGGCCTGACCTACACCTTCTCCGTCGAGGCCGCGTAGATCTCCGCAATCGACTTCGCCAGCGCCGCATTGAACTCCGCGTCGCTCATCTGCTGCGTCAACCCTTCCGTGAGCGCGCGGGAGAAGCTCGCAATCATGCCGTGGTTCTTTGCCAATCGCGCACACGCCTCCGCCCGCGTGTAGCCGCCCGATAGCGCGACCACTCTGACAACGCGTGGGTGCTCGATGAGCGCCATATAGAGATCGGGATCGTCCGGAAGAGTCAGTTTCAGCATCACCTGCCGGTCAGCCGACAACCCATCGACTTTGCGCAGCAGCGCGTCGCGGAGCTTCGTCTCGGCCGCTCTCTTCTCGGGGCTGTTCACCAGCACCTCGGGTTCGACGATCGGGATCAGCCCTTGCGCCGAGATCCGCGCGGCAATCTCGAACTGCTGATCGACGATGGCACCGACACCACTGTCCGACGCCAGGTTAATAACGGAGCGCATTTTCGTCCCGAACACGCCCAACTTCACCGCGCGACTGAGAAGGGGATCCAGTTTGGTCATCGGCTTCATCAGGCGAACGCCATCTCGCTCCGCGTCGAGGCCCTCATCGACCTTCACGAACGGCACTACGCCTCGATCTTCCCACAAATATGTGGGCGAGGGCTTTCCTTTTATCTCGCCATCCATGGTGCGTTCGAACAGGATGGTCCCGATGACGCTGGCCCCCGTGAATGCCGGCGCGGTGATGATGCGCACCCGCATTTCGTGCATCAGCCTGAACATCTCCTCTTCGCCGCTATAGGCGCTGTCCGGGATACCATACAGCCGCAACGCCCCGGGCGTGGACCCGCCGCTCTGGTCAAGCGCCGCGATGAAACCCTTCTTCCGGGCCATCTGGTCGAACATCTTCCCTCTATCCATGGCCACCCCCTCAGTTCCGTCGAGGGTTCTTCCCTATCACGATCCGCGCCCGTCGTCTCCCGGCCGCGCGCAGGGTTGGTGTGGCGGCTGCGCCCAAAATAAGACTATAACAGGCGCTCAGTCTCCCGGAGTAACGCCCATGCTGATTGCCGGCGATATTGGCGGCACGAAGACATTGCTCGCGCTCTACTCGCCGGAGCAAGGACCGCGAAAGCCTCTCGCGGAGAAGCTCTATCACAGCGCGGAGTTCAAATCGCTGGACGATATCGTGCGCGCGTTCACGGCGGAGACGGGGGCGAAAGTCAGGGCCGCCTGCTTCGACGTCGCGGGGCCTGTGATCGCCGGGCGTGCCCATCTGACGAACCTGCCGTGGAATCTGGAAGAAAGCGCGATGCAGCAGGCGCTCGGACTGGAGCAGGTGACGCTGATGAACGATTTGAAGGCCGTGGCATATGCGGTCCCGCGCCTTGCGGATCAGGATCTTCACGTCATCAGCCCGGGCACCCCCGAACCGCACGGCCAGATCGCTGTGATTGCACCTGGAACCGGGCTGGGTGAAGCGTTTCTGGTCTGGAACGGCACGGACTACATCGCCGGCGCGTCGGAAGGAGGTCACGCGGATTTCGGGCCCAACGACGACATCCAGGGCGAGTTATGGCACGCGCTGCGCAAGAAGTTTGGGCATGTGTCGCTGGAGCGTGTCTGCTCCGGCATTGGCATTCCCAATATCTACGACTTCCTCCGCGAGTCGGAATTCGCGCCGGAGGCGCCCGAATTCGCAGCGCAGATGGCCGACACGCATGATCGCACGCCGTTGATCATGGGCGCGGCGGAGAAGGACACCGGGAACAAGCTCGCGACGAAAACGCTGGAGATCTTCGTGGCGATCCTGGCGGCCGAGGCGGGAAATCTGGCCTTGAAGTTTCTGGCCTCAGGCGGGGTCTATCTGGCCGGCGGCATTCCGCCTCGGATCCTGCCGCATCTGGGGGCGGAGCAATTCATGCCGGTGTTTGCGAACAAGGGCAGGCTGGGGGCGTTCCTGCGCAACGTCCCGGTAAAGGTGGTTACCAGCGATGCTGCATTGCAAGGCGCGGCGATGTTCGGATTGGACCGGCTGCAGGCAAAGTAACCCGCGGTCGTGCTCGCTCGCGATCACTCATAGTGAAGGTCGCGCACCTTCCCACGAAACACGAGATACTGGTACCCGTTGTAGAAAATCATGATCGGGATGAGCAGGCCGATACCGACCATCATGAATACTAATGTCAAGCTATCGGCTGCTGCCTCTTGCGCGGTGAGGCCGCCAGGAACGATGTACGGATAAAAGCTCGCGGCGAGTCCGATCAATGAGCCGACGTAGATGCCAACCGTCCACAGCATCGGCGCCATTTCATGCCGGTGTACCAAGGCTCGTGCAAGCATCGCGGCACAGATCATGGCAAACGCTGGCGGAAGGACGAAGAAGGTCGCCACGCCATGACCGAACCACTTCTGCTCCACGTAGGGGTAGCGGATCGGCGTCCAGATCGAAATGCCCGCGGCCGCGACCAGCATCAATGCCCCGGCGATCCACGCCATGCCAACAGCATGCATCTGCTGATCGCCTTCCGTCTTGATGATAAGATAGGTGGCGCCCAGCAAGCAGTACCCGAACACGACACCCACGGCCACAATGACCGAAAATCCGGAGAACCAGTCGAATGGCCCTCCGACAAACTGACCGTTTTGAACCTGCGTTCCGCTGATCAGTCCGCCAAGTGCGAAGCCCTGGCAAATGGCCGCAACGAGACTGCCCAAACCGAAGCACAGATCCCATATGCGCCGCCGGTTGGCATGCGCGCGGAACTCGAATGAGACGCCGCGCAGTGCCAGCGCGAAGATCATCGTGATGATCGGCAGATACAGGGAATGCAGAGCGACGCCGTAGGCGACCGGGAAGGCGCCGAAGAGTGCGCCGCCCAGAACGATCAGCCAGGTCTCATTGGCGTCCCAAACCGTGGAAAGGCTTGCCAGCATGATCCCGCGCCTCTCCTGTTCTTTCACAAACAGGGAAAGCACGCCGATCCCAAGATCGAATCCATCCAGTACGACATAAAATGTGAGAAACAGCCCGAGGAAGCCGAGCCAGACATCGACCAGGAACAGATGCACGGCGTTGTCCATGTTCCGTCTCCGTCGTGATGCTTACGCTTTGTAGACGCTCGCGCGATGCCCTTCGCGATCCTGAATCCGCGTCTCCAGTTCCGGCGCCTTCAATGTCAGGTCCGGTCCTTGCCGGATCAGGCGGAGAGCGAAGACGATGAAGGCTATAAACAGAATCACATAGAGCAGAATAAAGCCCGCGAGCGTATAGCCGACGCTGGCAGCGGGTACGACCGACGCCCCCTGCTGCGTGCGGAGTATATTGTAGATGACCCAGGGCTGGCGGCCAACCTCCCGCACTGCCCAGCCCATATCCACTGCGATGTAGCCCAGTGGGATGGAAGCGACCCAGGCTCGCAGCAGCCACCGGTTGGAGGTAATCAGGTTGGGCGTCAGCCATCCTCGCCACCAGGCCCAAATGCTCCAGAGCATCAGGAAGAAGAACAGGAAGCCGATCCCGGCCATAATGCGGAACGCGTAGAAGATGACCGGCAGGGCCGGCGGTTGGTCCTGCGGTGGAAACGCCGTCAGTCCGGTCACCTGGCCTGCGAAGTGACCTGTCGCGAGAAAAGGCAGCACGCCCGGAATTTCCAGCGACCAGTCGTTCCGCTGCTTCGCTTTGTCCGGCCAAGCGATCAGGGCCCACGGCGCCGAGGTGCCAGGCGCGTTCGTGTTCCACCAACCCTCAATCGCGGCGCCTTTTGCCGGCTGATCCGCAAACACGGACTTGCCGCTTCCGTCGCCCAGATAGATTTGCAGCGGCGTGATGATGATCGCGAGGCCGATCGCCAGCAGCCAGGATCGCCTGAAGAACACGACATTGCGCCCCTTCAGGATGTACCACGCACTGATACCGCCAATCACGAACAGGCTGGTCTCCAGCGCCGCCACTTCCATGTGCGACGTGCCCCAGGGCATGTCGGGGTTGAAGATGGCTTGCAGATAATTGTCGACGACGTATTGGCCGTTTTCCATATGGCCGCCCGCTGGCGTCTGCAGCCAGGAATTGGCGACGAGGATCCAGAATGCCGACATCGATGCGCCGAACGCGACCATGCAGGTCGCAAAAAAATGCATCGGGCGTGGCACACGCTGCCAGCCAAACATGGCAATGCCGAGGAAGCCGGCTTCCAGCATGAACGCCATCGCGCCTTCGAACCCGAGCATGTTGCCAAAAAAACCACCGGCAACCCTGGTGAATGGCGCCCAGTTGGTGCCGAATTCGAACTCCAGCGGCACGCCGGTGACAACGCCGACCCCGAAATTCAGGAGGAACAGCCGGGCCCAAAAGCGTGCATGGTGATACCAGGCGATATCGTTCGTTCGCAGCCACATCGCTTCCGTGACCACCAGGAAGAGCGATAAGCCAATCGTCAAAACCGGCCACAGGATGTGGAACGACGTGGTGATCGCGAACTGAAGGCGGGAGAGAAGGACGTATGCGGGCATAGCTTGGCTCCCCGGACCGCCTTTGAGGGAAGGGCATCTATCGCCTTCCGGCGCCAACGTTCAAGAGGGAAGGAAGAAGGGCAGAGCCTGGAGTGCTCAGCGATGGATCAATGCAGGCATCCAGTTTGCGGCCCGGCGTGACAATCGGGTTTCAATTGTCTCGTCCTCGAAGTCATGGATAAGGGGATCCGATGCAAACTTCTCGCGGTCGTCCAGGCAATTCACATTGACCACCGCCCGCGTTCCAGACGGCATGTCTGCGACCGCTGCGATGAACACGCCGCAACGCCGGCAGATCAGAAAATCACACGTCTTGGTACCGAAGCGATAATTCTCCACCAAAGACCAGTCATCCGCCCGGACGTCGAAGTGGCCCGCACTGTCAGCGACAATGCGTGGGCGATGGCTGCGGCAAAATGAGCAGGTACATCCACGCAGCGGTTGATCCTCTGGCGGCGTCGATAGCCGCAGGCGAACGTGGATATTGCCGCAATGGCAACCGCCCAGGTGCTCCATCCCGTCTATGTCGGTAGCTGAACTAACGTTGTCAAGCGGTTCAGCTCACCAGTAAATGAACGGTGCCCAGATAATGACGATCAGGAGCAGGATGCCGAAACCGCTGCTCGGGTAATAGCCCCAGCCCCATGTCCGGCTATACGGCCAGGTCGGCAGGGCAACAATCAAAAGCAGCAGCAGGATAGCGAGAAGAACGGCTATCACCGCTTCTCGCCTCCTGCTCTTTCACTGCCTTAGTCTGGAGTCTAGCGCTTGGTCGCGTCGCGCAGCGCGTCCTTCGCCGAACCGGCCGCGTTCTGGATCTTGCCTTCTGCCTTGTCGGCCGTGCCCTCGCCTTGCAGCTTGTGGTCGCCCATGGCCTTGCCGGCGGTCTCCTTGATCGAGCCCTTCATCTGCTTGGCAGCGCCTTCAACCCGGTCCTTATCCATCACACCCTCCTTCGTTTGGGGTCGAGGGCATAACGCACCCGTAGCAATCCGGTTTGCCTATGTACCGGGATTTCAGGCCGCCTTAAGCAGGACCTCGAAGGTGATGCACACCGGGTTCGCGCCTGGCTCGAGCCGGCCTTCATGCACCTGACCGGCCATGTCCACGACGGCCATCGCGATCGAAGCGCTCCCCGGGGTGACGTCCGCCTCCCGGATCAGCACCTCGGTCGCGTAATCCTCCACGCTCCGGCCATCCGCGAAGACCGGCCCGATCAGGCTGCCCACACTCCCCAGCACTGCCGCCCGCCCAAACCCATAGCGGCCGCACAGCGCGCTCAGCGCCGCCCCGATATCCTGGGTTCGGCCGCACCCGAGCGGTCACGAACGACCCCGCTTCACCTTCGGGCACGGGGTGGAACAGGGTGAAGTTTGTCTCGGCATCGGGCTCCGCCGCGATCCGCGCCTCGATCCCCCAGGCCTGCACCTTCGCGCCGTCGGCGACGATCGTCTCATCCGGCAGGATATGCCCGCCCCGCCGAGACCCGTCGGGCTCGATCCAGACCGCATGGCAATGCACGAACGGCGCCCCATCGCGCCAACCCAGCGTGGCATTCGCCACCTCGATCCGCGATCCGGGTGCGGCCCGAGGTGCACTGAACCATGCCACATGGTCCGTATCCTGCGGCGGCCCGGGCATGACGTAGCGGAACGGCGACAGCACGGCGCCCCGGAACGTCGCGGCTCCCCCGCGAAACCCCGCGCCGAACACCGGCCCGGTCAGCGCCTCAAGCAGCGTCCGGCCATGCTCCAGGTCGAACGCCATCTCCCGCCCAGCCGTCGCAACCGCCTCAATCCGCTCGGCCGGAGCTGGCCCCGGCTGTTGCAGCCTTCTCTCCGCACCCCTGATCACCGCCCGACAGCGTAGCCCTGCATGCCCCGAGGATTGGCTCCGGCGCGCATCTGCCCGTCCTCGACCCGGGCCGCCGAGAGCCGTCCCTCGGTCCATTCGCCCCCGAGCTCGGCCTTGTGCCCGCGCCGGATCAGCTCGTCCGCAACAGCCGGCTCGTACCGTCCCTCCAGCACCAGCTTCCCGGGCCGGGCAATGCGCGGCCAGAAGCTCGACGGGAAGTGCTCCGAGTGGAACGAGGGCGCGTCGATCGCCTCCTGGATGTTCATCCCGTGATGGACCATGCGCAGGAAGAAGATGGTCTGCCACTGGTCCTGCTGGTCGCCGCCCGGCGTGCCGAAGCTCATCCACGGCCGCCCGTCACGCAGCGCGAAGCTCGGTGACAGCGTGGTCCGCGGCCGCTTGCCGGGTGCCAGGCTGCCGGGCAGGTCCGGCTTCAGCCAGAACATCTGCCCGCGTGTCCCCATGGGGAAGCCGAGTTCCGGGATCACCGGCGAGGATTGCAGCCAGCCGCCTGACGGCGTCGCGCTGACCATGTTTCCGTCCCGGTCGATCACGTCGATATGGCAGGTATCGGCGCCGATAACGCCGAGCCTCGCGACCGTCGGCTCCCCCGCGCCCGGCGCCGCGTTCAGCATGCCGGCCCGTGCCGCGGCACCATGATCCACCCAGGGCGTGCGGCCATTGATGGCCCCGGGCCGAAGGTCATTGGACGCCTGCGGACCGACCAGCTTGCGCCGGGCGTCGTTGTACTCGGTCGACAGCAGCGTGTTCAGCGGCACGTCGGTGAACGACGGATCGCCGTACCACGCCTCCCGGTCGGCGAACGCCAGCTTGGCGCACTCGACGACCGTGTGGACGAAATCGACGCCCAGCGGGTCCATGGCGCCGACGTCGAAGCCGCGCAACAGCGCGAGCTGCTGCAGCAGCGTCGGCCCCTGGCTCCACGCCCCGCATTTCAGCACCGTGCGTCCGGCATAATCATAAGCCACGGGATCTTCGACGCCGGCCTGCCAGGCAGCGAAGTCCTCCGCCCGGAGGAAACCGCGATGCCGGCGCCCCGTCACGTCCAGCACGTCGGTCGAGCGGAAGAAACGATCCACCGCCTCGGCCACGAAGCCCTGATAGAAAGCCCGCCGCACCGCATCGATCCGCGCTTCCCGGCTTGGCCCCACAGCCTCCCGGCACAGCCGCTCCAGCGTCGCGGCCAGCGCGGGCCGGGCCAGCAATGAATTGGGCGCGGGGACCTTGCCGCCCGGCAGGAAGACGGCGGCCGAGGTCTTCCATTCCTCCTCGAACAGCGGGCGGACCCCTTCAATCGTCGCGCTGATGCGCGGCACGAGGGGCATACCGTTGCGCGCGTAACCGATCGCATATTCCAGGATCGCCGGCAGCTCCCAGCTGCCCCAGTCGCGCACCAGACGGCACCAGGCATCGAACGCACCGGGCACGACGGCAGGGAGCAGGCCTGTCGCCGGAATCAAATCGATGCCGAGATCGGCGAAGGCGTCCAGCGTCGCGGCCTTCGGGGCGACGCCCTGGCCGCAGACGACATGCTGCGTCCCGCTGCGGGCCGAATGCAGGATGATCGGTGTATCACCCCCCGGCCCGTTCAGATGCGGCTCGGCCAGGTGCAGTATGAACGCGGCTGCGGCCGCAGCATCGAAGGCGTTCCCGCCTCTTTCGAGCACCGCCATGCCGGTCTGGCTGGCGATCCAGTGGGTGGTCGCGACGACACCGAAGGTGCCGGCGATTTCCGGGCGGGTGGTGAACATGGAGGGAGGCTAACCCGATCCCGGGCGGGGAGGGAACTGGGCGGGTTCGATGGTTCGCTGGGCTCCCGCTGGGTCGTCCGGCGATCCCTTCGCTCGGGCGCGTTTGGTGCGGTTCCGGTGCTGCTTAGGTCGCGTCTGGATCGGCGCCGCGTTTCGCCTCGCGGCGAGCCATGAGAAGCATGGCGCCATTTTCGCCCGGGTAGCGGCGGTTGGGGTCGGGTTCGCGGGGACCGAAGCAGTGCGCGTCGATGAGGGCGCGCTTGCGGGGGCTTTCGAGGGGGTGGCGAGCGGGTTTTGGCTGCTCGGCGGCGGGTGGGGCTGGTTGTCTCGCCGGTGTCTCAGTTGCGTGTTTCCGGGTCTCAGGATCGTGGGGTGAGACACGGGTCGGGTGCGGCGGTTCGGGCGGGATTGCCGCGTCACGCTTCGCGCTCCTCGCAATGACCGCCGTGGGTTCGGCGGGTGGAGGTGGTCGCCGGGGAGGAGCAGGCGTGTCGAAGACCTGTTTCATGAGGACGGCGGTGATGTGCTCGGCGCGTTCGGCACGGTCGTGGTCTTCGGGGCGAGCTTCGAGTTTGCGGCGGGCCTCCTGCAGGCGGAGGAGCATCCGCACGGCGCTGTCGGCCTGGCGCATCATTGTTTGAGAGTGGGATTCACGCGCTCCGACCTTCGGCCTCGCGCGATCCCACTCTGGGCCGCCTGAGCGCGGCACTTGCGGACGGTTTCCTCCGTGGCGGCGGGATCGGCGGCAAGGCCGAGGGCGTCCATGGACTGGATGGAGGCGGCGACGGCGCGGGCGGCGAGTTGCGTCTCGAAGCTGTTGCCGGGATGGAGGGACGCGGCCTGGGCGACGGCGGCGTGGTCGCGGCGGGTGAGCGCTTCCGGCGTGTCGTCCAGCGGTGGCGGGAGGGCGTGGCGGAGGTAGTGGGCGATCTCGAGGAGGGCGTCCGTGGGAAGGATGTAGTCGAGGTCGGTCGGTTCGGCGGTCGGGGTGGGGAGCATCGTGGGATGTGGTGTTAGTCATGATAACATACAAGAGCCTAGGAGACGAGGGCGCGCTTTTACCCATTGTCGCACCGCAGCTATGTCACACCCCCGTGCGTTGCCGCATCGCCTACCCGGGCGCTAACGTTATCGCCTTCGTTCCGAAAGGCCCCGCACATGACCCGCATCCTGCTCGCCTGCACCCTCCTGGCCGGGCTCGCCGCCGCCGCTCCGGCCAACGCTAATGTCTGCCGCACTGACGCCGGCAAGACATGCGCCACCGGCATGCCGATCGACGGCTACTGCGAGTGCAGCGGCCAGGGCGGCACGGTGGTGCAGGCCGCCATGGCCCCGAGCCATATGACCCACCGCGTGTCGCATCCTGATTGCCAGGCCAATCCGCAGGCTCCCGGCTGCCCGAAGCAGTAATTTTAGAGCGAGATCGCGCGAGGCGGACACGTCAGAGCGCGTGAATCTCGCTCTTAAACAGCTTTACGCTGCCCGCGGCGGTGCCGTCCGAGGTGACCAGAGGCGCCGGCCGGGCAGCTCCTCGATCAGCATCTTCAGCGCTTCAGGCTTGCTGACGCTGGCGTTGGGCGGCAGGTCCCACACCCCGGCGTGCAAGGCGATCACGGATTCCCATCCGTCTAAAACCCACTGCAGCTGGCGCATCGCCGTCGTCAGCACGCGTGAGCGACGATCCCAGGCAGCCAGCGTAACGGGGAGGTTCGCCAGATCCGTATCGACAACACCCACGATCCGATCCGCTGCACCCTGCGCGGCTTCGGCAACCGCAGCGGCGAACCCATAGGCGAAGGCTGCCTCCGCCGAGGTGCCGACGCGGCCGGCGCGATAGCGGCAATGGGTAACGAATGCAATCATTTGCCCGGCGAGCGTGCGGAGGGGGCCGGCCGTGTCCTCTATCTCGGCCAGGCCCAGAGGTGCGATCAGGTCGCACAGCCGGTGCAGGTCGCCACCCAAGCGCTGTGGCGTCATGCCATGGGCGAGGCATGCTTGCTCCAGCTCCGGCCGGTGCAGAGAGCCGACGCTCAGGGCCTCTGCGCGCAGGCCCATGCGTTCCAGTGCGTACCGGGTGAGTACCAAGCCCATACGCTCCACGCGGGCTTGCTCGCGGGCCCGGCGCTCAAGTTCCGCGGCGCGGGCGGTGTGACCCGCGGCGCCGGAGGCTCGCACGTCGCTGATCGCGTCAGCCAGTCGGGCGGGCGTCACCAGCGGCAGTGCGTTGACCAGCGTATGGAGCGCCCCATCAAATGGGCGCAGCGAGAAGCTGCGCGATAGCTCTCGCCACGGCAGGACGAAGGTCGAGCCGTTGCCCGCGAAATCGAAAAGCAGCGCCAGGCGCTGGTTATTCTCATCGTCCCGCACGCGGGTACCGAGCAGGTCCGGCGCTTCGAAGGGGACGATGACAGCCGGGCGACGGTGCTGGGCGATGCGCGCCATAGCTTTGTTCCGAGGTCAGTCCAAAAAAAAGAGATATGCCGTCGGAGTTTAACGAACGGTAAATGCGTATGATCTAACGATGGTGAACTCGGCCTTTACGAAAGCGCCTCCGGGTTCACCACGTGAGCGCGGATCGGTGTCCCGTCCAGCACGGACAGGATGTTCTCCGCTGTTACACGCGCCATGCCAGCCACCGACTCAACCGTGACCCCGGCCATATGCGGCGAGCTGATGACGTTCGGCAGCTTGAGCAGGGGGTTGTCTGCCGGGGTCGGTTCCTCGGCGAAGACGTCGAGGCCAGCGCCGGCGAGGTGTCCGGACGTCAGAGCCTGGTGCAGCGCGGGTTCATCGATGATGCCGCCGCGCGCCGTGTTAACGATGAAGGCGCCGCGCTTCATGCGGGCAAGGCGCCGTGCGTCAAACAGGCCGACCGTGTCCGGCGTCTTGGGGCAATGGATGGTCACGAAGTCCGCGCGTTCGACGGCAGTGTCCAGATCTGCCGCGGGTTCGAACCCGGCCGCACGGATCGTGTCGGCTGCAACGAACGGGTCGAAGACAAGCACCTGCATGTCGAAGGCGGTGCAGCGGCGGGCGCTGCGCGTACCGATCCGTCCGAAGCCCACCACCAGCACCGTCTTGCCCGAAAGCTCCACCGGCAGCCCGGTGTGCCGGTCGGCCCAGCGCGCCGTGTGCACGAGTTGGTCCAACGCCGGGCCGCGCTTCGCGAGCGTCATCATCAGATAGAGCGCATGCTCCGCCACGCTGGTGGAGTTGGACGTGCCGGCGATCATCAGCGGCACGTGGCGGGCGGTGAGCGCGGGCACCTCCACTGCGTCGTAGCCGACGCCGATGCGTGCCACGACCTGCATGGCGGGCGAGGCGTCCAATTCGGTGCGGCGATACGGCGTGCCGCTGAGGGCGATGCCGACCGCATCGGGTAGCAATGGGAGCAGGTCGCGCTGGGAGATGGTGGTGGGGTAGGCGCGGACGTCGAGATCCTCGCGCGATTCCAGCAGAGCCACACCGGCGCGGCCCATCGTGTCCGGCACGAGGACGATCTTGCGATTGCTCGGCATGTCAGAGTTTCCGCGAGAGGTTGGCGACGTAGCCGCGGTTCCAGGTGGGCGCGATCATCACCTCGTTGATGGTGACGCGCGCGGGCAGGCAGGCGATGTAGCGGATCAGGTCGCCGCAATCCTCGGACTGCACCATCTTCGCGCGGTCCTCGGCGCTGACGGGATTGGGGCGCTTGTCGAGGATGGGTGTCGCGACCTCGCCGGGGAGCATGACGGTGGAGCGGATGTTGTTGACGCATTCCTCCATGTTGATGGTGTGGCTCATGGCGACGACGCCGTGCTTGGCGGCGGTGTAGATCGGGCCGCTGAGGCCACCGATGAAGCGGCCGGCCATGGAGGCGGTGTGGATCATCACGCCGTCTTTCTGGGCGCGCATCATCGGCAGGGCGACGGTGACGCAGTAGAGAGCGGAAGAGAGATTGCCATGGACGACTTCGTCGATGCCCTCGGGCGTCAGGTCGCTCCAATGGCGCTTGAGGATATTGAGGCCGGCATTGTTCACCAGGATGTCGAGGCGGCCGAGCGTGTCCTTGATGAAGGCGCCGACTTTCTGGACCTGGGTGGCGTGCATGAGGTCGGCGGGCTGGACATGGGCGATGCCGCCTGAATTCGTGGATGCGGCGGGCGACATGCTCCAGCGGTTCCTTGCGGCGGCCGGTGAGGACGATGGTGGCCCCTTCCTGCGCGAGCGCGATCGCTGCTGCTTCGCCGATGCCGCTGCCCGCGCCCGTGACCCAGGCGATCTTGCCTGCGAGTTTCGCCATGCTCCGCTTCCTCCGGTTTACGAGGGTGTATTGAAACCCGAAGGAAGGCGGCGCGCCAAGGTGGTCTTGGTTACCTGCAGGGGAACTGTTGGCGCAGGAACGTGGCGAGGCCCAGTGCGGCGGGCATGCTCGCGTTGCCTGGGTTTGCCTTTGCCCAGCTTACGAACTGCGCCAGCGTTGCCGTGCGCGTCGGAGGTGGCATCGGGAAGCAGAACGGCCGGTTCGACCCACCCATACCCAGCATGGTGTCCGCTACGCCCTGAGCGAAGCCGTGGCAGTAGTTGATCTGTGCGTCGCCCATCGGCGAGCGAGGATCGGCGGCGCAGAGTTGGGCCAGGTCCCCGGCGGTGCGCGCGTGCATGTCCACGCCGCGTTGCGCCGAGGCCGGGCCGATGGCCGCCAATAAGATACATGAAGTCGCAAGCAGTGTTCGCATGAGACTACCTCCGTTGCGGGCCTGTATTGGTATAGGACTCCTGCCACCGTTGCCAGCCCGCTGCGCGCAGCTCGCAGGCGGGACAGGTGCCGCAGCCGTAGCCCCATGGGTGACGATGGGTGCGGTCTCCCACGTAGCAGCTATGGGTTTGATCGATGAGGAGAGCGACGAGCGGATCGCCGCCAAGCTGGTGCGCGAGCACCCAGGTGGCGGCCTTGTCGCGCCACATCAGCGGCGTTTCGAGCACGAAGCGGCGCTGCATACCGAGATTCAGCGCGACCTGCATGGCCTTGATCGTATCGTCCCGGCAGTCCGGATAGCCGGAGTAGTCGGTCTCGCACATGCCGCCCACAATGCGCTTGATGCCGCGGCGATAAGCGATGCCTGCGGCATAGGTGAAGAAGAGCAGGTTGCGGCCGGGGACGAAGGTTGAGGGGAGATTGTCGGCGGTCATGGCGATTTCGGTGTCGCTGGTCAGGGCCGTGTCGCCAATGGCGCTCATGCCGCCGGCGATGTCGACGATGTGGTCCGGACCGAGGCGAGTGCCCCAGTCGTTGATGGCGGCGAGGCCGGCGCGGATGGGCTCCCGGCAGGCGAGCTCGATGGCGTGGCGCTGGCCATAGGCGAAACCGACCGTTTCGACGCGTTGGTAGCGATGCAAGGCCCAAGCGAGGCAGGTGGTGGAATCCTGGCCGCCGGAGAACAGGACGAGGGCGGCGTCGGGCGGCGGTTCGGTCATGGCCGAATCATCGGGCTGTGCTCCTGAGCCATGGTCGTGCCGCACATCGACGGGAGACCACCATGCTTACGTTATGCATCCGCTATACCATCGATCCGGCCAAGGTTGCTGCGTTTGAAGCCTATGCCCGGGCGCTGCGCGCACCGGTCGAGCGCTGCGGCGGGGTTTATGCGGGGTATTACTGTCCCACGAAGATTGCGGGCCCGACCAACACCGCGTTCGGCTTCATCGATTTCCCGGACCTGGGCACGTACGAATCGTATCGGACGAAACTTGCGACCGATCCGGAGGGCGCCGAGGCGCTGCGCCGAGCGGAGGCGGAGGGTTTTATCGTGAACGAGAATCGGTCGTTCCTGCGGCGCGCGTAGTGGCATGAGGGCGGCAATGGCGGCAGAGTGCCGCCATGCCGACCCCACCTTCTGACGTCGTTGCCGCGCTGTGGCGCAGTCTTGCGTTGCCGGAGGAGGCGCTGGGCGGGCTGCGGCTGACGGGCACCGATCCGACGCTGCCATCCTCCTTCGCTGTCGGCACGGCGGCACAGGCGGCAATCGCTGCGAGCGGCCTGGCAGCAGTGTTGGTTGGTACACTGCGCGGACTGCCGAAGCAGACTGTATCCGTGGACACGCGGCATGCGGCGACGGAGTTCCACTCCGAACACTGGCTGCTGCTGGACGGCAAAGAACCGGGCGACCGGTGGGACAAGATCGCCGGGACATATCAGTGCGGCGACGGGCGCTGGGTGCGGCTGCACACAAACTTTCCGCATCACCGGGAGGGCGTGTTGCGGTTGCTGGGCTGCGCGTACGACCGCGATGCGGTGGCCGCGGCGATGCGCGGGTGGGAGGCGATCCGCTTCGAGGACGCGGCGGTGGAGGCGGGGCTGTGCGTGACGGCAATGCGCAGTTTCGCGGAATGGGACACGCATCCGCAGGGTGTTGCGGTGCAGGCCGAGCCGGTGATCGCGCTCGAGCGCATCGGCGAGGCGCCGCCTTCCGGGTTAGGGGAGGCGGCGCGTCCGCTGGCGGGGCTGCGGGTGGTGGATATGACTCGGGTGATTGCCGGGCCGGTGTGCGGGCGGACGATGGCCGCGCATGGCGCCGACGTCCTGCTCATCACCGCGCCGCACCTGCACAATCCGAACCTGCTCGATACCTCGCGCGGCAAGCGGGCGGCGCAGCTGGATCTGCGGGACTCGGGGGATGCGGAGCGGCTACGCGCGGCGTTGCGCGGGGCCGATGTGTTCCTGCAGGGCTATCGGCCGGGGTCGCTTGCGGCTCGGGGGTTTGGGCCGGAGGCGGTGGCGGCGCTGCGGCCGGGGATCGTGTGCGTGTCGCTCGCGGCATTCGGGCATACCGGGCCGTGGCGGGGCCGGCGGGGGTTCGACAGTTTGAACCAGACGGCGATCGGGCTGAACGATGCGGAGGCGGCGGCGTTCGGCACTCCGGGCCGGCCGAAGCCGCTGCCAGTGCAGGCGCTTGACCATGCCTCGGGCTATTTCCTGATGCTGGGGGCGCTGGCGGGGCTGTACCGGCGGGCGACGGTTGGGGGAAGCTGGTACGTGCGGGTGTCGCTCGCGCGGACCGGGCTGTGGCTGCGGGAGCTGGGGCGGGTGGCGGATGGTTTCGTATGCAAGGAGCCGACGCGGGAGGACGTGGCGGGGTTCATGGAAGACTCGCCGTCGGGGTATGGGCGGCTGACAGCGGTGCGGCACGCGGCTGAGCTGAGCGCGACGCCGGCGCGGTGGGAGAGGCCGGCGGAACGGCCGGGGACGAGTGCGGTGGGGTGGTAGGCCGAAGGAATTTCACGTGGGGAAGAGGGAGATCGTCGCGGCGCTCGCGGCTGGTGTGGGCGCCACGAGCTATCGCTCAACTCTTTTTCGCTGAGGACCTTTCGCGTGCAACGGCAATCAGGGCGGTTGCCGGCTCGGGTCCGATCCTGCGCATCTGATGGGCGACGTGCCCTGGGAAATAGGCGCAGTCGCCTTTCTCCAGCACGTAGCTCCGATCCGGGGTCCGCATCTCCACGATGCCCGAGAGAACCAGGAACATCTCTTCCCCGTCGTGCTGCTGCCCGTCACCCGTCGGTTCTGCACCGACGTGGAACAGGAAGGCCTCCATTAGGCTGCCCTTCGGCGTGAGCAGCTCAAAGCTGTATGTATCGGGATCCTCCAAAGACGTGCTTCTGCCGGCGGCGCGGCTGACTCGGACGGTCTCATCGGTTGTCTGTTCACCGAATAGCTGGCCGACCGGGACGTTCAATGCGGCTGACAGTCGCAGCACCGTTTCGACGGAGGGGCGCTTCGTTCCTCGCTCCAGGCGGGAGAGAAAGCCCTTATCGAGACCCGCGGCGTCGGCAAGCGCTTCAACGGTAAAGCCCTTCTCCTGACGAATGTGCCGCACACGCGGCCCAATCGTCGGCGTGATGTTTTCAGGCAGCGGCAAACTTTTGCTCCTTGAACAGCGCAGAACAGTCGGGTTGTAACGGGTGTGGGGCGGCTTGATGTTGTCCAAGTGTGCTTCACAACCACGGGAGGCAGGCTGGTCGCATGTTTTCTGGGCGAAATCCACGCTTGTCTAGGGGCAACATGTTGTCCTATGGGTCTCGCTGAGCGGTGAGGTGGCCCGTCCGGGAACGGAAGGGACAGGCCGTCTGATACTGCGAAAGTAGACCCGCCTGGCACGGTGGTTTGCTGAACACGAAGCATTCAGCGCATCGAACCGGAGGTTTGTCGCATGCCTGATCTTCCCCTGATTGTCTTCGACGTGAACGAGACGCTGCTGGACCTGGAGACGATGGCGCCCGTGTTCGAGCGTATCTTCCAGGATAAGGCTGCGATGCGGCTGTGGTTCGCGAATCTGATCCTGTATTCCGCTTCCCTTACCGTTGCCCGGCAATATGTGCCGTTCACCGATATCGGTGCGGCTGTCATGAAAATGCTGGCGGATACGCGCGGGATCAAAATCACCGACAGCGACAAGAAGGAACTGACGGACAAGTTCTCGACAATGCCGCCGCATCCGGATGTGCCTGCAGCCTTGAAGAAGCTGCGGAACGCCGGGTTTCGCCTCTTCACGCTCACCGACAATCTGTTGGAAGTCCAGAGCCGCCAGCTTGAGCATGGCGGTATCATCGGATTGTTCGAGCGTCGCTTCAGTGCCGATGGCGTGAAGCGCCACAAGCCCGCGCCCGAAGCGTATGCGTATGTCGAGAGAGAGCTCGGGGTGCAGCCGTCGCAGCTTTTGCTCATCGCGTCCCATACCTGGGATACGCTGGGTGCTGTCGCTGCCGGGTGGGATGCGGCTCTTATCCGACGCCCGGGGAACGATGTGCTGGCGGTCGGTCCGCAGCCCAGCATCATCGGCGACGATCTGAACGACGTCGCAGATCAGCTCATTGCCCGGCATGTGCGGTAGGGGCGCGAGCGTGTGATGCCGAGAGAAGATGATATCACGATCGTACTGGCGCATGGAGCATGGGCCGACGGATCGAGCTGGAGCGAGGTTGTTCGCGGACTGCGGGCGACTGGGCTGAGATCGGTGGCGGCTCCACTGCCGCTGACGTCGCTGACGGATGATGTGGCGGCGGTTGAGCGAACAGTCGAGCGGGTTGCAGGTGATGTTGTTCTCGTCGGGCATGCTTATGCTGGCGGGGTGATCGGAGAGGTGCGCTCTGACCGGGTGAAGGCGCTGGTTTATGTTGCAGCGCTCGCGCCGGATGAGGGCGAGACCGTCGCCGATGTTTTCTATCGGGCAGAGCCGCATCCGAAGGCGCCAAAATTAGCCCCGGATACACATGGGCTGATTTGGTTGCCAGAAGACGCATTTGCGGCGGCTTTTGCGCCGAATGCTTCGGCGGAAGAGCAGGCGGTGCTGTTTGGTGTGCAGCGGCCGATTGCGATGCCGTGCATCAGCACGAAGGTCGGACGGCCGCTTTGGAAGGACCGGCCGAGCTGGTTCCTGCTGGCGGAGGAGGATCACATGATCGTCCCGGCGACACAGCAATTCATGGCCGAGCGGATGAAGTCCACGATCCGTTCGCACGCGGTGGATCATACGCCGTCGGTCACCGCGCCTGACGTGGTGGTGGAGATTATCCGCGAGGCGGCACGCGCTGTTGCGACGGGTCACTGAGGCGTTGCGGAGGTTCCTATGAGTCGCGTTAAGTATCTCACCGCCGATGTCGACGGGTTCAAGGTGTTCTATCGCGAGGCGGGCGAGAGCGATGCGCCGGCGCTGCTTTTGCTGCACGGATTTCCGAGCGCGGGCCATATGTTCCGCGATCTGATCCCGCTTCTGTCCGATCGCTACCGCGTGATTGCGCCCGATTTGCCAGGCTTCGGTCAGTCCGATATGCCGCCGTGTGGGGGGTTCAGCTACACGTTCGACCACATGGCCGAGGTGATCGACCGGTTCACCGAGGTGATCGGTCTGAGGCGGTTTGCGATTTACGTGTTCGACTACGGCGCTCCGACGGGGTTCCGCATTGCCGTAAAGCATCCGGATCGGATCACGGCGATTATCTCTCAGAACGGCAATGCGTATGAGGAGGGTCTGAGCGACGGCTGGACCCCGATCCGGGCGTATTGGGAGGAGCCGTCGAAGGCCAATCGGGATGCGCTACGTGCCTTCCTGTCACCCGAGACGACGCGTTGGCAGTACACGCATGGCGTGGCCGATCCGACAGCGGTCTCGCCGGACGGTCAATCGCTCGACAATTTCTACCTGGCGCGGCCGGGCGCTGACGAGGTGCAGCTCGATTTGTTGGGTGATTACAAGAGCAACGTCACGTTGTATCCGGCGTTTCAGGCGTATTTCCGGGCGCACAAGCCACCGCTGCTGGCGATCTGGGGCAAGAACGATCCGTTCTTCCTGCCGCCGGGTGCCGAGGCGTTCAAGCGCGACAATCCGGATGCGACCGTCCGCTTCCTCGATACCGGACATTTCGCACTGGAGACGCATGCTGAGGAGATTGCTGCGGCGATCCGCCAGTTTCTTCCCGGTTGAACGGGGCTTCGGGGCCAATGCAGACCAAGGAACGAGGAGACCTGATGAACGGCCCTATTATTCGCCTGTCCAGAACCCGCCTATTCAGCGGCGACCTGGATTATCATCTAATCCGAGCTGCTATGGTGTTTACATTCATCATATTTGGCTACCAGAAGTGGTTCAGTTTTGAAGCCACTCAGATTACGCCGTTCATCCGCCATAGCCCTCTGGTCTTCTGGCTGATCCCGGCCTTCGGTGTCCGGGGCGCGAGTTTTTTCCTGGGCACGACAGAATGGCTATTCGGTACACTGATCTTCCTGGGGTTCTGGGACCGGAGGCTCGGCGCTCTCGGCGCACTTGGCTCAATCGTGACCTTTCTGGGTACCGTGACCATTATACCGTTCTTTCCCAATGCATGGGCAAAAGAGGCGGGTGGCTTCCCAGCCATGTATTTGCCGGTCGCATTCCTGATGAAAGACGTCGTATTCCTCGCCGTTTCGGTTTATTTGTTGAAGCAGGATGTGATGCATGCTGCGCTGGCGATAGAGCGCAATGGCTATGGTGGGGCCTATGAGGGCCGATCGACGATGCTGATGCGGTGAACCGGAAGGGACAGGCTCGACACTCCGCATGAACGTTTGTGAGGTGAGGTCGTACGATCACCTCAGTTAGATCCTGGAGTGGGCAGATGTCGGAAACTGAACAGTTTGACGTTCTGGTTCTGGGCAGCGGTCAGGGCGGGAAGCAACTTGCCTGGCATCTGGCTCGATCGGGGAAGCGCACCGCCGTGGTGGAGCGGAGATGGGTGGGTGGCTCGTGCCCGGCCGTTGCCTGCATGCCGAGCAAGAACGAGGTCTGGAGCGCCCGAGTCGCCCATCTGGCGCAAACCGCGGGCCAGTTCGGGATGGTGACCGGGCCGGTCAGGACCGACATGGCAAAGGTTCTCGCCCGCAAACAGGCGATGATCGAGCGGGAGATCGCGCTGCATCTGAGCGCCTATAAAAACTCGGGCGCCGAGCTGATCATGGGAAGCGGACGCTTTGTTGCGCCTAAAACGATCGAGGTGCAGCTGAGCGAGGGCGGGACGCGTCTGCTGCGGGGCGAGCAGGTGTTCGTGAATGTCGGGTCGCGTGCGGCGGTTCCCGATGTGGCCGGGCTGAAGGAGGTGCGGCCGCTGACGCATATCGAAGCGCTGGAACTCGATGCCGTGCCAGCGCATCTGATCGTGCTGGGGGCTGGCTATACCGGATTGGAACTGGCGCAGGCGTACCGCCGCTTCGGCAGCCGGGTGACGATCATCGATCCGGGTCCACAGATGATGAATCGCGAAGATCCTGACGTCGCGGCGGAGATGCTACAGATTCTGAATGATGAGGGGATCGAGATCCTGCTGAGCGCAACGCCCGTTCGCTTCGAAGGTCGATCGGGAGAGGCGGTCACCGCCGCAGTTCGCATGCCGACAGGAGAGCGAGTGATTGAAGGCAGCCACGTTCTGGTGGCGGTCGGGCGCATTGCCAACACGGCCGGGATCGGCCTCGAGGAGGCCGGCATCGCGTTGGATGCGCGCGGGTTCATCCAGGTCAATGATCGGTTGGAGACCACCGCACCGAGTGTGTGGGCGATGGGCGAGTGCGCGGGCAGTCCGCAGTTCACGCATGTTTCGGTCGATGACTTCCGGATCATCCGAGACAACCTGGCCGGCGGTCGTCGCAGCACAAAGGATCGCCTGGTGCCGTATTGCGTGTTTACTGATCCGCCTCTGTCCCATGTGGGGCTGAGCGAAAGCGAAGCCCAGCGGCAGGGTATCCCCGTGCAAGTCGCGAAGCTGCCGATGAGCCATGTGCTGCGGACGGAGGCAACGGACGAGACGGAAGGGTTCATGAAGGTGCTGGTGAGCGCAAGCGATGATCGGATTGTGGGGTTCACGATGATCGGCTCCGATGCCGGGGAGGTGCTGGCGGCGGTGCAAACCGCGATGCTGGCGAACCTGCCGTATCCGACTTTGCGTGACGCCGTTATCACGCATCTGACGGTCGCAGAGGGGCTTGGGCCGTTGCTTGAGGGCGTGCCGCCTCGAGGTGCGCGGTGAGCCTGGATCGATGATCCAAGCGACAGCCGAGGGGGCGATCGCGCCGACGCAACCCGCGCGAGCGGGCCGCCGTCTTCATCCCCTGCCCGTCAGGATCATGCACTGGATCAATGCGGCCGCCATGTTGGTGATGATCACGTCGGGCTGGGGCATCTACGATGACGACGTGATCATTCGCGGGTTCCATTCCAGCCAATTTTGGCGGCTGGGCGATTGGGCGGCCTGGAGCCTCAATTGGCATTTTGCCGGCATGTGGTTCCTTGCGATCAACGGACTAATCTATCTGATTTACGGATTTGTCAGTGGACGGTTTCGGGAGAGGCTTCTGCCGATCCGGCCTGCGGAGGTGGTGCAGACCGTCGTTGAGACTCTGCACCTCAAGATCGCGCACGAGGACCTCACCGTCTACAACGCGGTTCAGAAGCTGCTGTATATCGTTGTCATCCTCGCGGGCATTTCCCAGGTGGTCACGGGGCTTGCGATCTGGAAGCCCGTCCAGTTCTCCGGTTTGGTCTCCTTGCTGGGGGGCTTCCAGACGGCACGGGTGCTTCATTTCACGGGCATGGCGGTGATTGTCGGTTTCCTGATCGTTCACGTGGCCCTCGCGCTGCTCGTGCCGAAGACGATCTGGGCGATGCTGGGTGGGGGACCACGTCTCGAGCCGCGGAGCCGCGTCCAAGGGAGGCCGGTGACATGAGATCGCTCTTCCGGCCGGATGACGTTCCGGACGAGTCCATTCTCGATCATCAGCGGCCGCTGCTTCGGTCGCTCGAACGGCGCGGGGTGATTCGCGGCGGGCTAACTGTTGGCGCGCTGGTTATGCTGACCGGATGCGACGTCAAGCGCCCGGAGTCAGTCGAGGCCGCTCTGCTTGCGATATCGCGGTTCAACGACAGGGTGCAGGCTTGGCTGTTCAATCCGAACAAGCTTGCGCCGACTTATCCGGCTTCGATGATTCTGCGGCCGCCCAAGTTCAACGCGTATTATGACGTGATCGACGTCAAGCCCGTGAACGGGGCGACGTGGCGTCTTGAAGTGTCTGGCCTCGTTGACGACAAGCGGACGTGGACGCTGCAGGAACTCGAAACGCTGCCGCAATACTCCATGGTGATCAAGCACATCTGCGTTGAAGGATGGAGCTATATCGGCGGCTGGACCGGGGTGCAGCTTCGCACGTTTCTGACCCATGTCGGCGCTGATCTTCGCGCCAAATACGTCGCCTTCAAGACTGCCGATGATTATCCGAGCAGCATCGATATGGCGACGGCGCTGCATCCGCAGACTCTGCTGGCGACCAAGTACGGCGATGAGACGCTGGCGGACCCGTTCGGCTATCCGATGCGCCTGCGTATGTCGACCAAGCTGGGGTACAAGAATCCTAAATGGGTTACGGCCATCGAAGTGACGAACACCTATCCGGGTGGATATTGGGAGTCGCGGGGTTTTTCGTGGTTCGCGGGGCTCTGACAGTCCTTCTGACGTACGGTGTCCTCTGCGGCGTGGCGCATGCGCAAAGCGCGACGCCGGGCGGCATGCCTCCTCCGAGCGGCATGAGCCTCGCGGACTCCGCGGCTATGCGCTTCCCGCAACCCGTACGAGTCGGCGACCTGCTGCACAGGGAGGTGCTGCGTCCCGTTGAGAGCCAGAACGTTCTTGGACGCGTGCGCGAACTCGTGCGCGCCAGCAACGGCCAGATCCTGGTGGTGATGGACTTCGGCGGGTTCTTCGGTTTCGGGAGCCGGCCGATTGCAGTCCCGGTCGATGCCATGGTGCTGCTTGGCAAAGATATGGAGGTCGTTGCGTTCACGCCGCAGCAGTTGCGGCGCTTCCCGACTTTCTCCGCATCGGGAACGAGTCCGATCTCGAATGATGCCGTCATAAAGGTCGGTCTCGCGAAACCATCGCATTGAATCGTTTTTGGGCGAATCGCTTTTTTGGGCGCCGAAGCGGCGGGTATTTGCTCCTGGAGAATCCACTCTCTCAATTGAGATGAGAGGAGGGGCGTGAAAACGGCGAATGGCGTGATCCGAACTCCGGCAAGAGCGTTGTCGGGCTAACCCGGGGCAGTTACGCAAATGTTCCGGGTTCGATTGGAAATGCCGAAAGGAAACGACATGGGCTTGTTCACGGGAGACATCGAAACGCTCAGCGACGCGTTCGTGCAGGTGCTTCAGACGACCTACTACGCCGAGAAGCAAATCACCCAGGCGTTGCCGAAGATGATCGAGAAGGCGACCTCACCCGAGCTCAAGCAAGGCTTCGAAACTCATCTGCGCGAAACGGAGAGTCACGTCTCGCGGCTGGAGCAGGTCTTCCGCATGGGTGGGGTCGAGCCTGGGGAGACGACTTGTGCAGCCATCGACGGGATCATCAAGGCGGGCAACAGCATGGCCGGCAACATTGCCGATTCCCACGTGCTGGACGCCGCGCTGACGTCTGCAGCGCAGATGGTCGAGCATTATGAGATCGCGCAATACGGCACGATGATAGCGTGGGCTCGCGAGTTGGGCCGCGACGATTGCGCCAAGATTCTTGCTGACACTCTCGCAGAAGAGAAGGCAACGGACGAGAAGCTGACGCGCTTGGCCGAGAGCAGGGTCAACAGGTCGGCCAAGCAGGCTGCCTGACGGAGGCGCCAGCGAGAGCGGTTGGCGCCTGACTGTGTCACGCGCAAACCGCTCCGCGACCTGGTTTTGCGAGCAGATTCACGCGCGCTGAAACCGCAGGCGGTTCCAGTCAAGCACGATCTGCTCTAACCGACGCGCGCGAGCTCGGCCTGCATGTGGCCGAAGTGCGTGAGATGGGCGAGCTCGGCGCGGGCGCTTTCGATGCTGTCGAAGTGCGGCAGGAACTTGGACGGGACGTGGTTGATGCGGACGGGCGGCGCTTCGTCGATGACGCGGAGCTTGGAGTCTTCCAGCAGCTCGGCGATGACGAAGGTCGCCTTTTTCTCCCCATAAAACAGGTAGTCGTAGCGTTCGCAGGGCCGCAGGCCGCTGATGATCTCAGTCCTGAACTGGCCGGGCTTGCTGGTGAGGATCACGAACATCCGGTTGCCTCATGCGTGCGAGCGGGGGAATGGCGCGGTCCTGGATCAAGGCGATGTCGGCTTCGATGGAGAGCTGACAAAGCAGGCGGTAGCCGTCCCTAAGGTTTTCGCCGAGTCGGCGGTTTTCTTTCCAGTTCGGCTCGGGCAAGTGCTCGGCGCCTTGCAGGATGCGGGAAGCACAGCGGCCGCACTGGCCGATGCCGCAGCCGAAATTGAGATGCGGGTATGGGTAACGGCGGGTCGCGGCGCAAACCACAAGGTTTGCGCCGCTCTCCACGTCCCCGGTTGCAGCTTCCCCGCTTTTCTTGTGGATCGTTACGTGAGGCACCCGGCTAAACTCTGACGTCAGGCGGCGAGATCGAGCTCCTGCAAGGGCAGCTCGGCTGCGACATATTCCTGATAGAGGCCATTGGTGTAGAGGAGCCGCATCTGGGCGCCGATCTCGCAGATGCGGAGGCAACGGCGCTGCATGTCCGGCGTGTTGGCGTGTTCCAGGACAATCTGATAGCCGCGCTCCCCGTGGATTTCATCGGAAACGATGTGGAGGTCGAAGAACTCCATCTCCTCATCGGAGAAGCCGTATTTCTCGCGCAGGGTGGGTGCCTGGCGGCGGTAGATCGACGGGACCTGAGATTCCAGGCCAACGACCAAGCCGGCGATGGCGACGACCGGGTCTTCGCGCATGGCGACAGTGAAGCACCAGCTTTGTAGTGCGCGGGTGGTGGGTAGCATGTTGTCGGGATTTTCGATGCGCTCACGCGTGGTGCCGCAGGATTCGGCGAAGCGGATCAGCAGATCGGTGTGGCGGTCGGCGGCGATTTCTTCCTCATACATGTTGGAGAGGATGAAATCCTTCGCTTCCTTCATCGTGTCCGGCATGCGCGCATAGATGTAACCGAGATAATCGGCGAAGGGGCCGACGTAGTGGTAGTGATTCTCGGCCCAGCGGGCGAGATGGGCGCGGGTGAGCTTGCCGCTGGCCCAGGCGACGCTGAAGGGGGACTTATTGGCGCTTTTGCCTTTGATGGCGTTTTCCAGCGCGGAGCGAAAGGCGGGCGGGGTAAGGAGTTCGGTCATCAGCGGGTCCCCTGGCGCTTGTTCCCGTTCACTGTATACAATTCGTGTAGGGCGTCAACGCCTATCCGGGGTATGAGGGTCGCAAATGTTGACGGGAGTATCGGCACCGCGCCGGCTGGGCGAGGACCATCCATCGCTGCACGACCGGGTGAAGGCGGCACTGGCGCAGGCCATCAGAAGCGGCCGGCTGCGTCCCGGCGAGCGGATCGTCGAGGAACGGCTGGCAGCGGAGTTCGGGGTTTCGCGCAATCCGGTACGGGAGGCGATCCGAGCTCTGGCAGCGGAAGGTCTCGTGGAGGTGAATGCGCGGCGCGGCGCCAGCGTGGCGTTTCTATCGGAACAAGAGGCACGGGAGACGGTAGAGGTGCGGGCGCTGCTGGAGGGCCACAATGCCAGGTTGGCGGCGCGTCGGCGGGATGCGGAAACCCTGCAGGTCATACAGGGGGTGCTCGACCGAGGAACGGCGGCGGTGGCGGCGGGGGAGTTCGGAGAGCTTTCGGATCTCAACCGGCAATTCCATCAGGCCCTGGCGGCGGCGGCACAGAATCGGGTGCTGGGAGAGGTGCTGGACCGGCTGCGGGAACGGACGGCGATGCTGTTCGCTCCGGAGGATCCGGCGCGGCAGCAGGGGTTCTGGGAGCAACACGCGGGGATTTTGCAGGCGATTCTGGAGGGCGATGAGGAGGCAGCGGCGCAGCGGGCGACCGCGCATGTGATGGCGGCTGGCGCTCAGTTGTCGGGGAGGAAGCCGTCCGGCACCACCTGATCGGGGCTCCAGGAGCAGGAAGCAGGGAACATGGTTTCGGCCAGGCCCGTTTCACGCTCGGCGGCGCCAACCGCCCGATGGTAGGCGGCGAGCATCGCCTCCGCCAGGGACGGCCGCAGACTGGGACTGTCTTTCAGATGATCCGCCACCTCGCTGCGCTGGTCGCGGATAGTCAGGCACCGACTGTTGCCGCGATAACCTGGTTGCAATTGCCACTTCAGCAGATGGGTCAGGAGGACGGTGAGACGGCTGGTTAACTCGCGCTTCTCGCTCCGCCCCATGCTGTCAATTTCCTCGGCGATGTTCGCTATGTCGGCTTCGGCGAACCGCCCCTCACGCAGCAGAGTCGCCTGCTCGGTCGCCCAAGCATAGAAATCCGTGTCGTATTTGCTCGCGTTGCCCATGGCGGCCGGTTCAATCCCCGCCCAGCGCGGCCTCGACCTCTCGGACAGCTTGCAGGGGGAGCGCGGCACGGCCGACAACTTTGCCGCCGACGCAGGCGAGCCAGTCGGCGCCATCGGGCGGGGTGGGGCGGAGTTCCACCACCTTGGCTTCGTCGTCCAGGGCAACGGCGCGATATTGGCGCCAGTTGCGCCATAGGGGACCGGGCATACGAACAACGCGGGCAATCGCCTTGCCCGCGTCATCCAGCCCAACCCATTCGATGGCGCGGGCTAGTCCCGCAGCCGTCTCCTCGCGACCCCGCGTCCAGTGAAGGCGGGGCGCGTTCATTTAAACCCCCACACCCATCAGGAGGGATCCGCCATCAGGCACTTTTTGCCATGATCTCGTCCGCGATGTTCCGCGGCACCGGATCGTAGTGGTGGAACTGCATGGTGAACGAGGCCCGGCCCTTCGTCATGCTTCGCAGATCTGAAATATAGCCGAACATCTCCTTAAGGGGAACATGTGCCCGGACGATGATCGTGGACCCCGAGCTCTCCTGGTTCTGGATCATGCCCCTGCGACGGTTAAGATCTCCTACCACGTCGCCCACGTGATCCTGAGGCGTGGTGATTTCCACGTCCATGATCGGCTCCAGGATGATCGGGCCGGCCTTCTTCATGCCCTCGCGGAAGCAGGCCTTGGCGGCGATTTCGAAGGCCAGGGCCGATGAATCGACGTCGTGGTACTTGCCGTCGATCAGAGTGTATTTGAAGTCCACGGTGGGGAAGCCAGCGAGAACGCCGGTCTCGGCCTGGACCCTGATGCCCTTTTCCACGGCCGGAATGTATTCCTTCGGCACGGCGCCGCCGACGACATCGTTTTCGAACACCACGCCGGCGTTACGCTCCAGCGGCTCGAAGGTGACCTTGACCTCGGCGTACTGGCCGGAGCCACCGGTCTGCTTCTTGTGAGTGTAGGTTTCCGTGTGCGGGCGGCTGATCGTCTCACGATAGGCGACCTGCGGGGCGCCGATATTGGCTTCCACGCCGTATTCGCGCCGCAGCCGGTCGATGATGATCTCCAGGTGCAACTCGCCCATGCCGGACAGAATGGTCTGGCCGCTTTCCTGGTCGGTGCGCAGGCGGAGGCTGGGGTCTTCGGACGCGAGCTTCTGCAGCCCGATGCTCATTTTCTCGATCAATTCCTTGGTCTTGGGTTCGACCGAGATGTCGATCACGGGCACCGGGAACGCCATGCGCTCCAGCACCACCGGATCGTCGGGGGAGGCCAGGGTGTCGCCGGTGCCGGTGTCCTTCAGGCCGACGAAGGCGACGATGTCGCCGGCGGAGACTTCCTTGATCTCCTGACGCTTGTCGGCGTGCATCTGGAACATCCGACCGATGCGCTCACGATGGTCCCTCGTGGTATTGAGGACCATATCGCCGGTCTTCAGCGTGCCGGCGTAGATGCGCACGAAGGTCAGGGTGCCGTATTTGTCGTTGATGATCTTGAAGGCGAGGCCGGCGAACGGTGCGTTCGGGTCAGCCTTGATCACCCGGCGGTCGGCGTTGTCCTCCTCGCCTTCCTCGGCGGCGACCTTGATGCCCGGAACGTCCACGGGGCTCGGCAGATAGTCGATGACCGCGTCGAGCAAGGGCTGGACGCCCTTGTTCTTGAAGGCGGTGCCGCACAGGACCGGGCGGAAGACGCCGGAAATAGTGCCGGCCTTGATGCAGCGCTTCAGCGTGTCTTCCGTGACGTCGCCATGCTCAAAGTATTCTTCCATGGCCGCGTCATCGACCGACAGGGCGGTGTCGAGCAGGGTCTGACGGTATTCCTTGGCGCGGTCGAGAAGGTCGGCGGGGATTTCCTCGTCGTGGAATTTCGCACCGAGTTCACCACCTTCCCAGATGACGGATTTCATGCGGACGAGATCGACGACGCCGACGAACTTATCCTCGATGCCGATGGGAAGCTGCAGCGGCAGCGCGACGATATCGAGCTTTTCCTTCAGTGTGGCGGCGGCGCGGTAAAAGTCGGCGCCGGTACGGTCCAGCTTGTTGATGAAGATGATACGGGGGACGTTGTAGCGGTCGGCGAGGCGCCAGTTGGTTTCCGACTGCGGCTGCACCCCGGCCACGCCCTCAATGATGAAGATCGCGCCGTCCAGCACGCGCAGCGAGCGGTTCACTTCGATGTTGAAGTCGATATGGCCGGGGGTGTCGATGATGTTGATGCGGTGGTCCTTCCACTCGCACGTCACCGCTGCCGAGGTGATGGTGATCCCCCGCTCCCGCTCCTGCTCCATGTAGTCCGTGGTGGTGTTGCCGTCGTGCACTTCCCCGATCCGATGGGACACCCCGGTGTAGTACAGGATGCGCTCGGTGGTGGTGGTCTTGCCCGCGTCGATATGCGCGGTGATCCCGATGTTACGGATCAGGGCAAGGTGGTCGTGAGTGGCTTGTGGAGCAGATGGGGCGGCCGGCATTGAAAGGGGTCTCCGTTATCACGACGGGCGCCCGGGAAGAACCCGCGCGCCCGCGCATCGCCGGCCGTCAGGGCCAGCGTCTGACGCGCATGTGCGTTACCTCAGGCGGTTTTGCAAGCGGTTATTGGGCCTTGCACGCCAATCATGTGCGGAACGCTCTCACGCTTCGTAACACGCAGAAATCGCTATCGGGTCTATAAGCGGCGGCATGGATGTGGCGGCTTTTCAGGCGCTGAATCGTTTCGGCTTCGGCCCCGGCGCGCCGGCGGCAAATCCGAAAGCGTGGCTGCAGGCGCAACTGAGTCAGCCGGATACCGGACCCAGTCCGGCGCCAAGCACGGTCATGGCGCTGGAAGCACTGAAATACGACCGCGAGAACAAGCCTTCTCCCGGGCAATCGCAGAGTCGGGCGCTGTACCGGCAGGATGCGCTGGCGCTGCTGAGCAACGCATTGACGACCGAGACGCCGTATCGCGAGCGGCTGGTGTGGTTCTGGGCGAATCACTTCACGGTCTCGACACGGCAGGGCGGCTGTGCCGGGCTGATCGGGGCGTTCGTGCAGGAGGCCATACGGCCGCAGGTCACCGGACGCTTCCAGGACATGCTGCTGGCGGTGATGCGGCATCCGGCGATGCTACTTTACCTGGAGAATGCCGGCTCGGTCGGGCCCGACAGCAAGGCCGGGCAGCGCAGCCATCGCGGGTTAAACGAGAACCTGGCGCGCGAGTGCATGGAACTGCACACGGTCAGTCCGGCCTCGGGCTACACGCAGGCAGATGTGACGAACTTCGCGCGGATTCTGACCGGATGGTCGGTCGATCTGAAGGGCGATCCGCCCGGGTTCCGCTTCCGGCCGTTTGCGCATGAGCCAGGTGAGATCATGCTGATGGGTCGGACGTTCCCGCCCGGTGAAGCAGGGGGCGTTGCGGCGCTGGAATTCCTCGGCACACATCCGGCGACCTGCCATCATCTGGCGGAACAACTGACCTGCCATTTCGTGGCGGACCAGCCGCCGGCGGATGCAGTGCGGCGGATCGAGACTGTGCTGCACGATACGGGTGGTGATCTGGGCGCGGCGTCGCGCGCCCTGATTGAGCTGCCAGCGGCGTGGCAACCGCAGACCAAGCTGCGCAGTCCGGCGGAGTTGCTGATCGCCTCGTACAGGGCGTTGGGGATGGAACAAGCGCCACCCCAGGCGCTGGGGTCGCTGGCGCTGCTGGGGCAGCCGATGTGGAGCGCTGTGCAGCCGGATGGCTGGCCGGATAAGGCGTCCGGCTGGATCGGTCCGGAGGCGATGATGCGGCGGGTCGATTTCGCCGTTGCAGTGGCGGGGCGGGCGAAAGAGCAGACCGATCCGGGGGCGATAGCGGAGGCAGCGCTGGGACCGGTGCTGCGGCCGGCGACGCTGACGGCGGTACAACGGGCCGGCTCACGGCGCGAAGCCGTGGCGCTGATGCTGGCTTCTCCGGAGTTTCAACGGCGATGATGATTACAAGACGCGCCACGTTATTGGGGCTGGCTGGGATCGGGGCAGGGCGGAGTTCGCTGGCGCTCGCGTCGGTTGCGACGGACCAGCGCTTCGTCGTGGTGATCCTGCGGGGCGCGATGGATGGGCTGGCGGCGGTGCCACCCTATGGCGATCCCGCGCTGGCCGGACTGCGCGCGGCGATCACGCCGGCGGGGCCGGGGCAGCCGGACGGGATGCTGGATCTGGGCGGGTTCTACGGGCTGCATCCCTCGTTGGTGTCGCTGCACGCGATGTACGCGGCGGGCGAGTTGCTGCCGGTGCACGCTGTCGCGGGGCCCTACCGGGTGCGCAGCCATTTCGAGGCGCAGGACTACATGGAGAGCGGCGCGGATCACCGGATGACCAGCGGCTGGCTCAATCGCGTTGTGGCCGCGATGCCGAAGCCAGGCGGGAAGCCGGACGGTGAGGCGGCGGCGGTTGGCGTGGCGACGCCGCTGCTGTTGCGTGGGCCGGCGCCGGTTGGGGGCTACGCGCCGAAGGGGTTCGCTGCGCCGCCTCCGGACTTTTATGCGCAGGTGGCGGCGTTAGCGGAGGGCGATCGGCTGATCGGGCCGGCGCTGCGGCAGGGCATGACGGAGCGCGGCTACGTGGCATCGATGGCGGAAGCCGGGCGGCAATACGATTTTGTGGCCCTGGCGCGGGCGGCCGGGGAGTTGCTGGCGCGGCCGGACGGGCCGCGGATCGCGGCGCTGGAGATCGATGGCTGGGACACGCATGTGGCTCAGGTCGCGCGGCTGACGAACGTGCTGAAGCAGCTGGACACAGGGCTGGCGGCGATGAAACAGGCGCTGGGGCCGGCTTGGCGGCAGACGGCGGTGCTGACGATGACGGAGTTCGGCCGCACGGCGCGGGTGAACGGAACGAACGGAACGGATCACGGTACGGCGTCCGTGGCGTTCGTGGTGGGCGGGGCGGTGGCCGGCGGTCGTGTGCTGGGGACCTGGCCGGGGTTGGGGGCGGGGAAGCTGCTCGAGGACCGCGATCTGGCGCCGACGACGGACCTGCGGAGTGTCGCGAAGGGACTGCTGCGCGGGCATCTGGGGTTGGGCGATGCGGTGCTGGCGCAGGTGTTTCCGGCCAGTGGCGGGGCTTCGCCGATCAGCGGCGTGCTGCGCGTGTAAGCTGCTTCACTCCCTCGGACCCGGCGACGAAGGCAGTCTGCGCCATGTTGGGGAAGAGGCCCGTGGCGATCACGCCGAGCATCGCCGAGAGGCGTGAATCGAGGGACGCGGAATTGGCGATAGGGCCGAAGGCGCAATCCAGGATCAGGTTGCCGCCGTCGGTGCGGAACGGTGCATTGTCTTTGTCCGTGCGGAGCTTGGGCGTTCCGCCGAGCCGTTCGATGCGCGCGGCGGTGGTCTGCCAGCCGAAGGGCACGACTTCCACGGGTACCGGCATGTTGCCGAGCTGGTCCACCAGTTTGGTCTGATCCGCGACGATCACCAGGCGGGTTGATGCAGCGGCGACGATCTTTTCCCGCAGGAGCGCGCCGCCCAGGCCCTTGATGAGGTCGAGCGCGGGGGAGATTTCGTCGGCTCCATCGATGGTGAGATCGAGGCTGCGGCGTTCGTCGAACGAGGTCATCGGGATGCCGAGGCCGCGCGCCTGCGCGTCGCTCCGCTCCGACGTGGCGATGGCGACAATGGAGAGGCCGGCGCGCACGCGTTGGCCGAGGGTCTCGATGACCCAATAGGCGGTGGTGCCGGTGCCGAGGCCAACGGCCATGCCATCTTGCACCAGCGCGGCGGCAGCCTCCGCGGCATGGCGCTTCTGCGTGTCGCGTTGATCGCTCATGCTCGTACCCTCTGGAACACACGCAACCAGTTTCCGGCGCACACCTTGTTGGTCTCCTCTTCATTGAGGCCGCGATCGCGGAGCAGGCAGGGGATTGCGTCGTGGCGGGAGAAGTCAGTCATTCCGTGGCGGTCTCCGCCGGAAGGCAGGTCGGTGCCGATGCCGACATGATCGATCCCGATGGCATCGATCAGGCGCAGAACGTGGCGGATCATGCCGGGAAGTTTCTCCTGATACAGCACGGCAATCCAGCCGCCGACCACGCCGCCGGTTTCCGCCACCATGCGGGCGTAGTCCAGGCTGATATAGCGGGGATGGTTGCCGTCGGGATGTCCGGGTTCGCGCAGGTTGGAATGGGTGCACAGGATGGGATGGACGGTGTGGTTCAGCACGCCGCGAACGGTATCCTGGGTGCAGTGCGCCACATCGACCATGATGCCGAGCCGGTTCATGCGGCTGACTGCCTGAGCGCCGAAATCGGTCAGGCCGCCGTGTACGGGCGGGGCGGTCTGGATGTCCCCGGTCTCGTTCACCCGGCAGTGGGTCAGCTGGATGCTGCGCACGCCGCGCTCGGCCATCGTGTCGAGCCGGTCGAGGTCGTTTTCCAGAAAATCGCAGCCTTCGACGGCCATCACGACAGAGGGGTCGTCGTCGCGGATGTCGGCCGGGTCACGGGCGATGCGTGCGCCCGATCGCTCGATATCGCTTAGGTAGTCATCGACGGCGGCCATGCACTCGCCGGGTTCGGGTTCGCGGAACTGGGAGAGACGGCGCGTGGCGGGATCACGGCGGATGACCGGCAGGTCGGCGATGGCGGCGATCACGGCGGCGGTAACGCCCGCGGACCGCATCCCATCGAGCACGGACCGATCCAGCGGGCCGGTGCGTCCGGGTCGGCCGGCGTGGGTGTGCATGTCGATCAGCATGGACGAGTCTCATAACCCTCAGGTCGGCACTGCGCCATCCGCCCTTGCGCCTGCGGGAGGGGTTGCGCATCTTGGCACGATTGCGGGTTAAGCAGGCGGACGAAGCGGGGCATGGACGGCGGAGCAGACGCAAGACGGATCACCATCTACCGTCCTGAGGATTTTGCGGGCATGCGGCGGGCGGGCCGGCTGGCGGCAGAGACGCTGGACATGATTACGCCCTATGTGCGGCCCGCCGTGACGACGGGGGAGCTCGACCGGCTGTGCCATGACTTCATCATCGCGCATGAGGCCACTCCGGCACCGCTGAACTATCGCGGGTTTCCCAAATCGATCTGCACCTCGATCAATCACGTGGTCTGTCACGGCATTCCCGGGGACCGGCGGCTGGAGAGCGGGGACATTCTGAATATTGACGTGACCGTGATCCTGGACGGGTGGCACGGGGATTCGTCGCGCATGTTCGTAGCCGGCACGGCGTCGACCAAGGCGCGCAACCTGATGGACGTGACGTGGGAGGCAATGATGCGGGGGGTGCGGGCGGTGCGGCCTGGCGCCACGCTGGGCGATCTGGGATACGCCATACAGTCCTACGTGGAATCGCAGCGGTTCAGCGTGGTGCGGGATTTCTGCGGCCACGGCATCGGCCGGCGGTTCCATGAGCCGCCAAACATCCTGCATTTCGGTCGTCCTGGAGAGGGACCGGTCCTCCGTCCGGGAATGTTCTTCACTGTGGAGCCGATGGTGAACGCCGGACGGCCTGAGGTGAAGGTGCTGGACGACGGTTGGACGGCTGTGACGCGGGACCGCAGCCTGTCTGCGCAGTTCGAGCACATGGTCGGCGTGACCGCTGACGGAGTGGAAATATTTACCAACTCTCCGGCAGGCTGCACCAAGCCGCCTTACGAGGCGGGGTGAAGCCCGGCGCTCTGCCCGGGATGGTGGAGCGGATGGCGGCAAAGGATTTCCCAAAGGGGTTTAAGGAACAGATCGGACTGTTTGCTGACGTCGTGCCTGGCGCTGCGGAGGGGCATCGCGCGCGGATGCGAACGCGGCTGCTGAACGCCGGACCGGATGCGCTGGCGGATCACGAGATGCTGGAGATGACGCTATACCTGGCTTTGCCGCGGCGGGATACGAAACCGATCGCGCGTGCTCTGCTGGGGCGGTTTGGCAGTTACGCGAACGTGCTGGCCGCGTCAGTGCCGGAGCTTCTCCGCATCGAAGGTTTGGGCGAGGCGGGGGCGGCGGCGTTGAAGTTGGTGCATGCGGCGGCGGTGCGGCTGGTGCGTGCGGAGACCCGGGACCGGCCGGTGCTATCCAACTGGGACAAGCTGATGGAGTATCTGAACGCGGCGCTCTCACGTGAGAAAGTCGAGCAGTTCCGTGTACTATACTTGGATACGCGCAACCGTCTTCTTGGGGACGAAATGGTCAGCCGAGGAACGGAGAACCACACGCCTGTGTATCCGCGGCAGGTTGTAGCTCGGGCGATCGAGTTGCACGCCACGGCGCTGATCTTAGTGCATAATCATCCGAGCGGGGACCCGACGCCGTCGCGGGATGACGTCGTGATGACGGAAGAAATCCGGCGCGCCGCTGCGACGATGGATATCGTGCTGCATGACCACATCATTATCGGGAACGGGCGGTGGTCGAGCTTCCGGCGCGAGGGGCTGTTGAAGTAACCCTACTCGCTGGCTGGGACGAAGTCCGGCCGGGACGAGGTCAGAGGATGAAGCGGCTGAGGTCACCTTTCTGCGCCAGCGGAGCGACGCGCTCATTAACGTAGGCGGCGTCGACCGTGACGGTTTCTCCCGCGCGATCGGTCGCGGTAAAGCTGATCTCCTCCAGCAACCGTTCCAACACGGTGTGCAGGCGGCGAGCGCCGATATTCTCCACCCTCTCGTTGATGTCGGCGGCGAGGTCGGCAAGTGCATCGACCGCGTCGTCGGTGAAATCGAGTGTCACGGACTCGGTGCCGAGCAGGGCGGCGTACTGCTTTACCAGAGAGTGCTCGGGCTCGGTCAGGATGCGGCGCAGATCTTCACGTGATAGAGCCGACAGTTCCACGCGAATCGGCAGTCGGCCCTGCAGTTCGGGCAGCAGATCGGATGGCTTGGCCAAATGGAACGCGCCGGAGGCGATGAAGAGCACGTGATCGGTCTTCACCGGGCCGTATTTTGTCGTGACGGTGGTGCCTTCGATCAGGGGGAGCAGGTCACGCTGCACGCCCTCACGCGAGACGTCGCCGCCGCGGAAGCCGCCTTCCATGGTTCGGGCGCAGATCTTGTCAATCTCATCGAGGAAGACGATGCCGTTGTTTTCCGCATGCGACACGGCATCCTTCGAGAGTCGGTCGTTGTCGAGCAGGCGATCGGCTTCTTCGCGTTCAAGGGCCTGGCGCGCGGCGGCGACGGTCATGCGGCGCTGCTGCTGTGGGCGGCCGAACATGCCTTTCATCATTTCGGAGATGTTGATCATCTGGCCCGGCGGCATACCGGGAATATCCAGCTGCCCGATGGGCGTCCCGGCAGGTTCGCTGACGGACACCTCGATTTCTTTCTGCTCGAACTCGCCATCGCGCAGCATGCGGCGGAACTTGGAGCGGGTGTCCGCTGCCGCCCCTTCTCCGACCAGGGCGGTCACCAAGCGTTCTTCGGCAGCCTGTTCGGCCTTGGCCTGCACTTCCTTCCGTGAAGCGTCGCGCAGCATGGTTATGCTGGCTTCCACCAGATCGCGCACGATGCTTTCGACGTCGCGGCCGACATAGCCGACTTCGGTGAATTTGGTCGCTTCGACCTTCAGGAACGGCGCCTGCGCGAGTTTGGCCAAGCGGCGGGCGATCTCGGTTTTGCCGCAGCCGGTGGGGCCGATCATGAGGATGTTCTTAGGGACCACTTCCTCACGCATCGCTTCCGGCAGGTGCTGGCGGCGCCAGCGATTGCGCAATGCAATGGCGACGGCGCGCTTGGCGTCGTTCTGACCGACGATGAAGCGATCGAGTTCGGAGACGATCTCTCGCGGCGAATAAGTCGGTACTTCCATTCAGATGGTCTCGATGATGACGTTACTGTTCGTGTAAACGCAGATTTCGCTGGCGATGCGCATGGCGCGGCGGGCGATGTCCTCGGCGGACATGCCGTCCAGTTCAAGCAGCGCGCGGGCGGCGGCGAGGGCGTAATTGCCGCCGGAGCCGATGGCGATGACGCCGTCTTCCGGTTCCAGCACATCGCCATTGCCGGTCAGCGTGAAGCTGCGATCCTTATCGGCTACGGCCATCATGGCTTCCAGCCGGCGCAGATAGCGGTCGGTGCGCCAGTCCTTGGCGAGTTCGACGCAGGCGCGTTCAAGCTGGCTGGGAAAGCGCTCGAGCTTGGATTCCAGGCGTTCGAGCAGAGTGAAGGCGTCGGCCGTGGCGCCGGCGAAGCCAGCGAGGATGGAGCCGGAGGGACCGATACGGCGCACCTTGCGGGCGTTGCCCTTGATAACGGTCTGGCCGAGCGTGACCTGGCCATCGCCGGCCATGGCCACGTGATCGCCACGGCGGACGCACAGGATGGTCGTGCCGTGCCAGCCGATGGGATCGTGTGTTGATGTAGGGGTGTTCTCCATATCGGCCGTTAAATGGCTCGCCCGGGAACGGGGACAAGGCTTTGTGCCTGCCTACTGTGCAGGCCTGCCCCTAAAGACCTGACTCCCACGGGACTTGGCCCCACGGGACTTGGCCCTGGGGCACTTGGCCTTGACGCGACGCGGCGCGGTGTTGTGAATGGGGCGTAACAAGTTTCGCCCCGAGAGCAGGGAAAAAGGAAATGTCCGTCACTGCCTCACCGGCCGCACAAATCGCGGCGCGCCTCGACCGGTTGCCAGCGTCCGCGACGATCTGGCGCATGATCCTGCTGATCTCGCTAGGAGGCTGCTTCGAGTTCTACGACCTGTTTCTGACTGCCTATATCGTGCCGGGGATGGCCGGGCAGGGTTTGTTTTCCGACGCGTCACTTGGGCCGTTCGCCGTGCTGAGGGCAATCAAGGCGCCCGGTGCCGGCACATTCGTCTTTTTTCTGTTCGCGGGATTATTCGTCGGCACGATCTTGTTTGGCTGGGTGGCCGACGCCTATGGCCGGCGCACGGTTTTTACCTACTCCATGCTTTGGTACTCGGTCTCGACGCTGATCATGGCGGTGATGCCGAACGGATTCTGGGTCGATATCTGGCGTTTCATCGCCGGCATCGGCATCGGCGTGGAGCTGGTGACGATCGACACCTATGTGTCAGAGATCATCCCCCGCTATGCGCGTGGCCGGGCGTTCGCGTTCAGCCAGTTCGTGACATTCTGCGCGGTACCGGTGGTGGCGTTCATCGCCTCGCCCTGGCTTCTGGGCCCGACGAACTGGCGCTGGGTGGTGGTGATCGGCTCGGCGGGTGCCCTTGTGGTCTGGTGGCTGCGGTCGGCGCTGCCGGAATCGCCGCGCTGGCTGGCTCGGCATGGCCGGGTCGGGGAAGCCGAGGCCGTTGTTAGCGAGATCGAACGCAAGGTGATGGCGGAGACCGGGCAGGCACTAGCACCGATCGGCCTGGCGATCGAGGAAACGGGCGAGGCGAGCTTTAGCGAGATCTGGGTGCCACCGTACGGCAGGCGGACGATCGTCTTGTCGATCTTCAACTTCTTCCAGACCTACGGGTATTACGGATTCGCGGCATGGGTGCCGACGTTACTGATCGCCAAGGGGATCACGGTCACGCACAGCCTGGAATACGCGTTCATCATCGCGATCGCGAACCCTGCCGGGCCGTTGATCGGCATGCTGGTGGCCGACCGAATGGAGCGGAAGTGGCAGATCGTGTGCGGTGCGCTCGGCATTGCGATATTCGGCCTGTTATTCGCCCGCACGACCGGGGCCGCCGTGGTGATCGTATTGGGCGTGCTAATCACACTGTCCAACAACTGGCTGTCCTTCGCGTTCCACAACTACCAGGCGGAGCTGTTTCCGACGCGGATCCGCAGCCGGGCGGTTGGCTTCGCCTACTCATGGAGCAGGCTGTCGGCGGCAATCTCGGGACTGGCCATCGCGTTCTTCCTGGGGCTGGGCGGGAACACCGCGGTGTTTGTTTTCATCGCGATCTGCATGCTGATCGTCATTGCGGTGATTTCGCTGTTCGGGCCGAAAACGACCGGCATGGCGCTGGAGGAGATTTCTCACTGAGGCGCTCTACCGGGACTTTCGCAGGGTTAAAGCCGTTCAGCAGCGCCCTTCGCGAGCGGGTTCACACGCTTCCGGAGCCCTAAGCGGTTCCGGTCGAGCGTGATCTGCTCTAGCCTCGGGACAATTGTTCCCGGAGCTTTTCCATGCCGCTGAGCGTCGCGGTCCAGATGGACCCGATCGAGACCCTCAATATCGACGCGGATTCCACCTTCGCGCTGATGCTTGAAGCGCAGCTGCGCGGCCATACGCTGTACCACTACGAGGTGCGGCATATGGCGTTGCGCGAGGGAACGGCGAGTCCCGGTGGTGAGCGGCACGACCGGCTCTTTGCACGTGCGCGCCCGGTGCGCGTGGAACGCCGGCGGGGCGCGCATTACAGCTTCGGCGAGGACGTCACGCTGAATCTCGGCACCCTGGACGTGGTGCTGATGCGCCAGGACCCGCCATTCGACATGGCGTATATCACGGCGACGCATCTGCTGGAGCATATCCATCCGCGTACGCTGGTGGTGAACGACCCGGCGGCGGTGCGCAATGCGCCCGAAAAGATACTGGTCATGCGTTTCCCGGAGCTGATGCCGCCCACGCTGATCACATGGGATGTTGACGCGATCCGTGCCTTCCGGCGGGAGCATAAGGACATCATCGTCAAGCCGCTGTTCGGCAATGGCGGAGCGGGTGTGTTCCGCATCAAGCCGGATGACGAGAACCTCGGGGCCCTGTTGGAGATGCATTTCGCGCGGTCGCGCGAGCCGCTGATGATCCAGCGCTATGAGCCGGCGGTGCGACAGGGCGACAAGCGCATCATTCTGGTCGATGGCGAGCCGATGGGAGTGATCAATCGCGTTCCAGCCGAAGGTGAGGCGCGATCCAACATGCATGTGGGGGGGCGGCCGGAGAAGGCGACGCTGAGTGCGCGAGACCGCGAAATCTGCGAAGCGATCGGTCCGACGCTGCGCAGCCAGGGGATGATCTTTGTCGGGATCGACGTGATTGGTGACTACCTGACGGAGATCAACGTGACCTCGCCGACGGGAATTCAGGAGATCGCGCGGTTCGACGGCGTGGATCTGTCGGCGGCGATCTGGGACGTGATCGAGGCGAAGCTGGCGGCGTCAGCCTGACTCATCCAGCGCATTCCGCACGGCTCGTGCGAGGTCCGAGAGACTGAACGGTTTGGTCAGCAGCCTTATGCCGGGTTCCAACCGGCCGTTGCGCATCAGCGCGTTGCGCGCGTAGCCGGTGGTGAACAGCACCTTCAACCGAGGGCGCAGTTGCAGCGCGGATTCGGCGAGACGCTGGCCATTCATGCCGCCAGGCAGGACCACATCCGTGAAGAGCAGCTGGATGTTCGGCTCGGATTGGAGAATGGCGAGGGCCGCCGGCGCATCGCCGACCTGATCGACCCCATAACCAAGCTCGCTCAGCACTTGGACAGTGTAGTCGCGAACCCCGGGTTCATCTTCCACCACGAGCACGCGTTCCGTGCCGGTTGGTGTCGCCGCATCGTGGGCGGACACGCGTGTTGCGGGTCGTTCGCTCGCGGCCTGGAGCAGACGCGGAAGGTAGATGCGGACGGTGGTTCCCTGGCCGGGCTCGCTGTAGAGCCGGACCAGTCCGCCGGACTGGCGAACGAAGCCGAGCACCTGGCTCAATCCCAAGCCGGTGCCCACCCCCTGGTCCTTGGTCGTGAAAAACGGCTCGAACGCCTGCTCTGCGATGGCCTGGTCCATGCCACAGCCGGTATCAGTTACCGCGACCGAGACGTAATCGCCCGGTTCGATCTCCTCTGCGAGTGTCTGGACATAATCGGAACCGAGGCTTGCGTTGGTGGTTTCGATCGTAAGGCAGCCGCCTTGGGGCATGGCGTCGCGTGCGTTGAGCGCGAGATTGAGCAGGGCGTTTTCAAGCTGGTGACCATCGGCCTCGGTCATCCAGATCTCGCTCGACAGAATGGTTTCGAGTTCAACGGTTTCGCCGAGTGTGCGGTGGAGGAGCTCGGAGAGGCCGGTTATCATGGCGTTGACGTCGAGCGGTCTGGGCGCGAGGGGTTGCCGGCGAGCAAAGGCGAGCAATCGCTCGGTCAGTATCGCGGCCCGATCGACGCCCTGGATTGCGAGTTCGCGGGCGCGGCGCAGGTGCGCAACGGGCGCTTCGGGCGGCAGCCGGCCAAGCTGGGCCTCGATCAGGTCCAGGCCGCCGCGAATGACGGTGAGCAGATTGTTAAAGTCGTGAGCGACACCGCCGGTGAGTTGGCCGAGCGCCTGGATTTTTTGTGCCTGGCGTAGATGGGCCTCGGCTCGGCGGATTTCCGTCAGATCGTGCGACGTGAGGAGGATTTTCTCGACGCGGCCGTCGGCGTCGAAAAGTGGGGTCATGGTCGAATGGCGTACACGGTTGCCGCTGGGGAACGGTACTTCGTGTTCGTATTCCACGGTCATTTTCTGAGTGATGACTTGCTCGTATTTCTGCCGGGCGAAAACAGCGGTGGGTCCAAGGACCTCTTCCGGTGTTCGACCGATGAATTGCTCGACCGGAACGCCGAGATGGCCGAGATGAACGGGGTTAGCGTCTTGTAGCCGGATGTCACCATCGGGTGCGATGCTGATGAGAACGAGATCGACATTGGCGGCGTGAAAAGCGCGCTTGTAGATCGCTGAGGCTTGCAGTTGCTGGTGAAGGGAGATGACGTCTTTGGCCTGCGCGGCGAGTGCTTGCAGGCATTGCGTCTGGTCCGATGTTAGTGAGGTGCGATGCTTGTCATCGAGAACAAACAACAGCGCGCCATCCGGCAGACCGATCGCGGCGGCGAATTGCAGTCTGCTGCCAGAGGGCGGTTGGAACGTTACGAGCTCGCCGGGAGCGACTTCGGGGAGGGATGAGAGTTCAAATCCGACGATGTCATGGGCTGCCAGAAGGCAGCGGGTTTCCTTGATCTGAACCGCCAAACCGGCCTGTGGTGCATTGCAGCACAGGGCCGCAAGCGTCACAATGCGCTGAAGAAGTGCATGTTCCTGCATGTCGGGCGGAGCAGGGGCGGGAGCCTCCAGTGTGAGTTCTCTCATCGCGCGGGTCACCGACAGTGTGCCATTCCGCGCGCGGGGCGTGCAAGCTATCGTCAGCGAGAGCGCGCTGGATTAGGAAGCGCCGCAGTACTGACGGAGCGGGCGATGCAGGAGATCGGGCACTTCATCAACGGGCGGCCGGTTGCGGGCGAGAGTGGCCGTTTCGGGGACGTGTTCAACCCGGCCACGGGGGAGTTGTCGGCGCGGGTGGCATTGGCGAGTGCCGCTGAGGTCGACCGTACGGTGCAAGCCGCAGTCGCGGCGTGGCCCGCCTGGGCGGCGACACCTCCGCTGCGGCGCGCGCGGGTGATGTTCAAGCTGAAGGAGCTGCTGGAACGCGACCGCAAGCGGCTTTCCGCTGCGATCACCGCGGAACATGGCAAGGTTCTGTCGGACGCCGACGGTGAAGTTCAGCGTGGACTTGAGGTGGTGGAGTTCGCCTGCGGCATTCCGCACCTGCTCAAAGGGGAGGTCACGGAGACAGTCGGAACCGGGATCGATGCGTGGTCCGTGCGGCAGCCGTTGGGCGTTGTGGCGGGGATCACGCCCTTCAACTTCCCCCTTATGGTTCCATTATGGATGATTCCGGTCGCCCTCGCCTGTGGCAACTGCTTCATTCTGAAACCATCAGAAAAGGATCCGTCCGCCAGCCTGATTCTGGCGGAGCTTTTGAAAGAGGCCGGCGCGCCGGATGGCGTATTCAACGTGGTGCAGGGTGCTCGGGAGGCGGTGGAGGCCATCATCGAACATCCGGGCATTGCCGCGATAAGCTTCGTCGGCTCAACGCCGATCGCTCAAACGATCTATCGCGGCGGCACCAGCCACGGGAAGCGCGTGCAGGCGCTGGGCGGGGCGAAGAACCACCTGGTGGTAATGCCTGATGCGGACCTGGACGATGCGGTGGATGCGCTGATGGGTTCGGCGTACGGCGCTGCGGGGGAGCGCTGCATGGCAGTGTCCGTCGCCGTTGCCGTCGGCGATGTGGGTGATGCGTTGATGCGCAAACTGGAACCTCGGGTGCGCGCGCTGAAGATCGGGCCGGGCACGGATCCCGACGCCGAGATGGGCCCGCTGGTGACGGGCGAGCACCGGACGAAGGTGAAGGGCTATGTCGATCTCGGCGTGAAGGAAGGTGCGAAGCTTGTGGTGGATGGGCGTGACCTGAAGCTGCAGGGATATGAAAACGGATTCTTCCTGGGCGGCTGTCTGTTCGACGACGTGCAGACCGACATGCGCATTTACAAGGAGGAGATTTTCGGTCCGGTGCTGAGCGTCGTGCGCACGCGCGATCTTGGCGGTGCGGTGGACATGATCAACCGTCACCCGTACGGGAATGGCGTATCCCTTTACACCAGCGATGGGGGCACCGCGCGGGATTTTGCGAGCAGGATCGAAATCGGGATGGTGGGGGTGAACGTGCCGATCCCGGTACCGATGGCATTCCATAGCTTCGGTGGCTGGAAACAATCGCTCTTTGGCGACCATCATATCTATGGGCCGGAAGGCGTGCGCTTCTATTCTCGCTACAAGGCCGTCACGCAGCGCTGGCCCGGCGGCTCTCGGCGTGGGCCCGAGTTCGTTATGCCGACACTGGGACGATAGGGGCAGGGTCCTCGCCGGCCGCTGCCTGCGCGAGTTCAGCGTCGTTCAAATAGTCTGGAGCAGAGTAGGCGGTGAGCTTGGCGATATCGGACAGCCACACACGCGAGCCCCGCGTTTCGACGCCCAGTTCGCGCAGTGTGGCGAAGGCGCGGGAGAGGTTTTCCTGCCGGCAGCCGAGTCGTGCCGCGAGCAGGCCTTTTTCGAAGGGGAGGCGGAATTCGGCCTGATGGGCGGTGGGGTCCGGCACCAGCGCCAGGAGATAGGCGCCGAGACGCTGAGCGGTGGTTCGGACCTTGAGATCTCTGATCTGGCGGACGAGGTTGCGGTAGTCGCGCGACAGCCAGTCCAGCAGTGCGACGGCGAGGGTGGGTTCTCGTCCGGCGAGTTCACGCAATTTGGCGGCGTCAATCGCTACGAGCCGGACGTATTGTACGGCCTGTGCGGACTGCACAAAGGGCAGGTTGGCCATGACCGAAGCGAGCACAAAACAACCGTTCGGCCGCACGACTTCAACCACCGCGCTCGTGCCGTCGGGGGCCGTGGTGCTAAGCGCCACCTGGCCATCGCGCACGAAATAGAGCGCACGCGGCGACTCTCCCTGGTCGATGATCGGCGCGTCCGGGTTCACCGACATGAGATGGCTGATCGCATCGAGGCCGGCCAGGACAAATTCCGGCAGGTCCGTAAAGATAGGAAACCCGCGGAGCACCGCGATCCCCGGTTGCATCGACAACGCCTTCCTGTTCCGGTTCCAGTCAGCAACACATTGGGGTTTTCAGCGGCGAATCGCAAATCCGCTGCCTTCGGACGGGCTGCGCTACTCCGGAAGTGAGAGCCAGAACTGAAGTTTGCTGACGCCCGGCCGGTCGGAGCCCTCCTCGGTCCCGCAAAAGACGCCGCCATTCGCTTCGATGACCTTGCGCGACGGCACGTTGTCCTCGTCGCACGTGATAACGACGCGCGGCAGGCCGGTAATCGCTCGTGCGTGCGGAAGCAGCAGCGCCAAGGCGCGCGTGGCATAGCCACGCCGCTGCTTCCATGGAACCACCGAGTATCCGATATGGCCGGACACGTGCGACGGCAGGCCCTCGGTGCCTGGCACGTAGCGGATGTTGATGGCGCCGCAGAATGCGCCATCCCACATCCAGAAGGTGCGGCCAGGGAGGCGCTCTACAACCCGGCCATCATTCAATGTCAGCGGTGCACCTGGCCGCTCCTGATCCCGTAAGAACTCATTTGCGTCCTGCTCGATCGCAGCGAGTTGTTCAGCGGTAACATCCCGCGTTGTGCTGGGCGACCACCCAGCGCGCATCGCGGCGGTGTAGCCGGGGATAAGTCCGTGCGAGGGGCTGCGCAGTTCGAAATCGGCACTCACCGATGTTCCTGCAGGTGTTCTTGGAGGCGGGGCATGAGTTCGACCAAATTGCAGGGGCGGTGGCGGTTGTCGAGCTGGAACACCAGGATGTCGTCCCACCCATCCTTCACCGCGCCTGTGCTGCCGGGCAATGCGAACAGGTAGGTGCCGCGCGCGACGCCGCCAATGGCGCGGGATTGAATGGTGGAAGTGCCGATCTTCTGATAACTGAGCATACGAAATAATTCACCGAAGCCTTCGATGCGTTTTTCCAGCACGCGATCAAAGGCTTCGGGCGTGACATCGCGGCCGGTCACGCCGGTGCCGCCGGTGGTGATCACGACGTCAATGGAATGGTCCTCGATCCATGTACGAAGGCAGCGTTCGATCGCATCGGGATCGTCTTTTTCGATGGCACGGGCCGCCACATGGTGACCGGCTTTGGCGATGCGTTCGGCTAGCGCGTCACCCGACGTGTCATTCGCGCGGGTGCGCGTATCGGACACGGTCAGCACGGCGATGTTCACGGGGATAAAGGGGCGGGATTCATCCAGTCGGGCCACGATTCACCTTCAAAGGTTTTTAAGAGTGAGATTCACGCGCTCCGACGTGGCCGCCTCGCGCGATCTCGCTCCCGAGCCTAATGAAAACTCACCAGCATCTTGCTCCCATCGTCCGGCAGAGTGAAGCGCGGGAAGGCGCCAGCGACAATGGAATCGAGGCCGGGTGCGTGCAGGCCGAGGCGCGCGGCGTAGAGCCAGGCATAGGTCAGGGCGCGCTGTACAAAGTGACGCGTTTCGACGACGGGGATGGCTTCGATGTACATCAGGGGATCGGTGGCATCGATCTTGTCGTTCCAGTTGGAAAAGTTTCCGACCCCATTATTGTAGCTGGCGAGCAGCTCAATCAGATTGCCATTGATCAATTCATCCTGGGCAAGGTGAGCGACCCAGCGCTGCCCCAGATCGAGATTGACGCCCGGATTCTCCAGCCAGCGGGCCGACATGTGCGCGTTACCGGCGATACTGGCAGCCGTTGCGGGCCGCAGCTGCATCAGACCGAAGGCACCGGCGGGTGAGACGGCCTTCGGATCGAAGTTCGATTCGGCGCGCGTCAGACCGTAGATCAGCGCCGGGCTAAGCCGAAAACCCCCATCGGGGTGCAAGCGAGGGACGGCGAAGGACAGCTGCTGCCGTGGAATGCCCTCCTTGGCTTCGATGATATCGTTGAGCTGCGCGGCGAGGCCGCCGAACCCGGCTTGCTGGGCGACGAGCAGCACAGCCTGGCGCAAGGGTTTGTTGTCCTCCACCTCCGGCCAAAGGAAGCGAAGCTCGCGTTCGGCTCGCGCGGGCTGCCCGACCTGGAGCAGGGCGAAAACACGGTGGGCGCGTGGGAGTGCATCGAGCGCGTCGAGATCCGCGGAGTCGAGCGTCTGACCTCCGGGCAGCGCGCCGATCGGCCAGCCCAGAAAGCGGCGGGCGATCAGCCCGTAGAAGCTTGTATCAGCCTGGGCCGCTTGCCGGAGCCACGCGTCGGCGCCGGTGAAATCCTTGGTGGCCAGCGCGGCGCGTGCAGCCCAATAGGCACCGGCGGATCGCGCCGCCGGGGTGGCGATTTCGGCGACCGCCGCGTCGGAGAACAAGCGACGAGCCTCCGCGGCGTGGCCGCGGCGCCATTCGGACAGTCCGGCTACCAGCGCGCCTTCTCCGACCCGCTGGCCGGGACCGCCGCCCTCCCAGGCTTCTCGGCCGATGTCTTCGGCCTCGGTATCTGCGTTGTCGGTGAACAGGGCACGCGCTACCCGTGCCCGCAGCAAACCAGCGTACTGCTTAGACAGTCCCCGGGTTCGCGCGATGTCGTGCAGGGCGGTTTGGTACAGTCCATCCTGAAGACGTCCGGCGATTGTGCGGTCAAGGGCGGGATTGATATCGACACCGGCCAGAGGGGCGTCGGGCACTTCCGGGACAGCCCCCGTCTCTGCGGCGGGAGCGAGGTAGGCCGGCGCGGCGGAATCGACATCCGCAGATCCTTTGGGCTGCCGCTTGCTTAGCAAGGCGCACACGGACTCGGCATCGGCCTGATCGCCGTAACGCTTGAGCCAAGCGCGCAGTTCTTTCACGCTGGTGCGGTAAAAGGGGCCGAGATAGCGGTCGGCGAGGATTGGCCCGAGGAGAACGCGGCTATCGAGATCGGCGATCTCGCGATCCGCGTCTGCGAGGCGCCCATGCGCCTGATCCTGAAAAATCCGCCGTGCGCGAGCGGCATCGCTGGGCGACAAGGGCTGGGGGAGATCCGGGACCTGGCCGGAGCCGGGGAGTGCGACGCGAGGGACCGCCATTGCGGTCTGATCGGCAGTGTCCGGCAGGTCGGCCATAGCGGGCCTGAGTCCTGTAACCAACGACACCCCGATGAGCATTCCCCAAAACGCGCGCAGCCCCACACATCGGGAGAGCGTTTGACCAGTCCCTTGCATGCCGGATGCCGTATTGGCCCGAGCACAGGGAGGCAACCTCGAGGAGGTTGTAAAAGGAGATAAAATACGCCGAGGGAGGGGGAATCAGTCGCTTACAGGTTCTTCTTCGCTCACTTTCTGGCGAGTTACTGTTGCAGTACCTCTCATCAACCGGCGGATGCAGGCCCACAGCTCGCGTTTCATTCCGCCATTTGTGCGCGCCTGCGAAACACTAACTGAGGGCAAAACGTTTAGCGGGCGCGCGCGGCCCACTATCGGCAATTCGATCCAGGCGCCGCGCCGGATACGGCGGTCCGGGCCGAAGAGCGCGCGGGTGGCGACGGGGCTCAGCACCAGCGCGTGCTGCGCAGGGGCAAGGGCGATAAGACGCTCCAGGAACGGAAGGCAGGCCGCGAGTTCAGACGTGCTGGGTGGACGGTCACCCGGGGGGCGCCAAGGAAGCAGCGGCACGAGAAGCAGGCCCGCGCGCGTCAGCCCCGCGCTGTTCAGCACCCGATCAAGGAATTCGCCAAGGGCACCCGAATAGAATTGGCCCGCGGCGTCGTCCGGGGCATTTGGCGCGTCGCCAACCAGAATCAGGGGGGCTTCCAGAGGGCCGATCGGAAGCACTGTATGCGCGGCGGTGTCGCGCAGAGGGCAGAGGGTAAAGGCCTGGATCGCTTCGCAGAGTTCGGGCAGGGTGCTGGCGGCTTCCGCCAGTTCCTTCGCCTTGGCGGCGGCGTCGGCACGGATTGGGCGCGCGGCGGCGGCGGGCTGTGGTCGGGGCGGCAGGGCAGGCGCGCCGGAGAGCGGCACTGTCAGCCGGTTGTGCGGGGCATCCACGATCGCCTCATCGGCGCCCCACTCAATCTGCAGCCGCAGGGCGGCGAGCATGTCAACGCCGGTCAGGCTCCCCTCCATGACGGATTTCTCTTATCTCCCAAACCAGAACTGCCCACGCATACGGAGGAGACGCAATGGCGGAGCTCGGCCCGCGCGAGTCGATGGAGTTTGATGCAGTGATCGTGGGGGCCGGGCCGGCAGGGCTGTCGGCGGCGATCCGGTTGAAGCAACTGGCCCCGGACGCGTCTGTCTGTGTGGTGGAAAAGGCGAGTGAAGTCGGCGCGCATATCCTATCGGGGGCGGTGCTGGAGCTGCGGGCGCTGAATGAACTCATCCCGGATTGGCAGGAGAAAGGTGCGCCCCTGAACACGCCGGCGCAGGAGGACCGGTTTCTGTATCTGACCGCCACACGCGCGATCCGGATGCCGACGCCCCCGCAGATGAACAATCACGGCAACTACATCGTTTCGTTGGGCGATGTGGTGCGCTGGCTGGGCGGTCAGGCCGAGGCGCTGGGCGTGGAGATCTATCCAGGCTTTGCCGCCGCCGAGCTGCTGGAGGAAGACGGACGGATCGTGGGGGTCGCGACCGGCGACATGGGCATCGGGAAGGATGGCGAGCCGACAGCAAACTTCCAGCGCGGCATGGAATTGCGCGCGTCCTATACATTGTTCGCCGAAGGCTGCCGCGGGTCGCTGAGCAAACGGCTGATGGCGCGCTACGCGCTGCGCGAAGGACATGATCCGCAGACCTATGCCATCGGCATTAAGGAGTTGTGGGAGATTCCGGCGGAGAAGCACCGGCCAGGACTCATCGAACATACCGTCGGCTGGCCGCTGGATGAGCGCACTTATGGCGGGTCTTTTCTTTATCATTTCGGTAACAACCTGATTTCCTACGGGTTTGTTGTTGGATTGGATTATCGCAACCCGTTTCTCTCACCATTCGAGGAGATGCAGCGGTTCAAGACGCATCCGGCCGTCCGCGGCCATTTCGAGGGTGGACGGCGGATCAGCTACGGCGCGCGTGCATTGAATGAGGGAGGGTTCCAATCGATTCCGACGCTCGTGTTTCCGGGCGGCGTGCTGATCGGCGATGCGGCCGGATTCGTGAATGTGCCCAAGATCAAGGGCACGCATACCTCAATGAAGTCGGGCATGGTGGCAGCGGAAGCGGTAGCCGAGGCCCTTGGAGGAGACCGGCCGGCGATACTTGCGGCGTATCCAAGAAAGCTGAAGGAAAGCTGGGTGTGGGAAGAGTTGTACCTGGTACGCAACATCCGGCCGGCCTTCGCGAAATATGGACTGCGTGGCGGGCTGAGTTATGCCGGCACTGACACGTATGTCTTTCGCGGCCGCGCCCCCTGGACCTTTCATCATCTTCATCCGGACAATGAGACGCTGATTCCGGCCGCCAGGGCGAAGCCTATCGCGTATCCCAAGCCGGACGGGGTGCTGACCTTCGACCGGCTGTCTTCGGTGTTCATCAGCAATACGAACCATGAGGAAGACCAGCCGGCCCATCTGCGGCTACGCGACCCAGAGAAGGCGATCACAGTGAACTGGGACGTTTATCGCAGTCCCGAAACCCGCTACTGCCCGGCAGCGGTGTACGAGATTGTCGACGCCGACGGGGGTACGCCCCGACTACAGATCAACGCGCAGAATTGCGTCCATTGCAAAACCTGCGACATCAAGGATCCAGCCCAGAACATTGACTGGGTGACGCCGGAAGGGAGCGGCGGCCCGAACTATCCGAGCGGAATGTAACGTTCCCGAGACGGCGTGAGGCAGGGCGGCCACGCAGGCAGGCATGCATGCAGAAAATGCTGCCCTGGGCTTCAATTGTTGATGACCGAGTGTCACGGAATCGTTAGGCTTCATCCCCATGAAGCTTGCTCGCCCATTGCTCCTTCTTTCCACCATCCTTGTGTCCGGGGGCGCGTGGTCTGCTCATGCGACTGAGCCGGATATGACCGGGATATACGCCGAGTTCCTGGACGGGCATTTCGCCGCCAGCATCGGCAACTCGGATCAATCCGCAAACGATTTCCTGGAGGCGGTCACGGTCGACCCGTCCGACCGGGCGCTGGTGCGGCACGCGTTCGAGGAGTCCCTTTTAGCCGGCCGACCGGAGGCGATGCGGCTCGCTGCCCGTCTTCCCGGGGACGACACCGCCGAGATCGCGCTTGGGGTGTCAGCAGCCCAGGCCGGGGATTGGGCGGATGCCGAGCGGCGGTTCGGGACGCTATCCAAGCAAGGCATCACCGGGCTGATTCAGCCCCTGCTCCTCGCCTGGGCAGACCAGGGGGTGGGAAACACGGACGGGGCGTTGACGACGCTGCAACCCTATGTGGCTGGTCGACAATTGCCGGGCTTCTTTGCCCTGGAGGCGGCGCTGATCGCGGATATGTCCGGACGGACAGACCTCGCTGCCTCCCTGTATCAAGCGGCACGTGTGGGCAACGGCACGCCGCCACTGCGGCTGGCGCAAGTGATCGGCAGCTTCGACGCCCGCACCAACCACCAGGCGCTAGCGCTGCAGGCGCTGGATGCTGTGGCTGACGCGGCGCCGCTGCTACAGCTCGCGCTCCCTGGAATGGCCGCGCATCTGCGGGAGCCGGCCGTCGCCACGCCGCTGCAGGGTGTGGCCGAGACGCTGGTGGGATTTTCCGCGGCGCTGCACCAGGACGGCGACGACCGGATGAGCATTCTGATGCTGCGCCTCGCGCTGATGGTGCGTCCGGATCTGTCGGCTGCGCGGCTTTTGGCGGCGGACGTGCTGGAGTCGCAGCAAGACCTGGCGGGTGCAATCGATGTCCTGGCGCCGGTGCCCGACAGCGATGCGCTGGCGCCGGTGGTGCGGGTGCGACAGGCGGAATTGACAGCGCGCAATGGTCAGCCCGATCAGGCGTTGGCGATGCTGTCCGCCTTGGCCAGCCAGATTCCCGACAGTTCCGTTCCCGACAGTGAAGCAGGCGACGTGCTGCGGATGAAGGGTGATTGGCAAGGTGCCATCGTTGCGTATTCGCGGGCGATCGCGCGTATGGGCCAACCTTCCGCGATCGATTGGCCGGTGCTCTATGATCGGGGCATCGCTTATTCCCAGACCGGGGACTGGGCGCAGGCGCAGGCAGACTTCGAGCATGCGCTGCAGCTTCAGCCCAACCAGCCGCTGGTGCTGAACTATCTCGGCTACAGCTGGGCCGATCGCGGGGAGCACCTGGCGCAGGCGCGGGACATGCTGGAAACAGCGGCCCATCTGCAGCCTGGGGATGGGGAGATCATTGACAGCCTCGGGTGGGTCATGCTGCGCCAGGGCGATGCGGCACAAGCTGTGGACATGCTGGAGCGTGCGGCCGAGCTCGAGCCGGCTGACGCGACGATCAATGCCCATTTGGGCGACGCTTACTGGGCGGCAGGCAGAAAGACGGAAGCGGCGTATCAGTGGCGCCGCGCGCTGATCTTCAATCCGCCGCCGGCCGACGCAGCGAAGATCGAGGCGAAGCTGCACGACACCACAGCGCAGGCGAGCACGGAAACGCCCAAGCTGCGCTGAGCGAGTTCGCTCCGGCCAAGGTCAATCTCTACCTGCACGTGACCGGCCGCAGGCCGGACGGGTACCACCTGCTCGACAGCCTGACCGTGTTCGCCGGCGTGGGTGATGTATTGCGGGCGGAAGCGGACGCGACGATCGGCCTGTCGATCGATGGTCCTTTCGCAGCGGGATTGTCCGCGGGGGAGGACAACCTTGTGCATCGTGCAGCGCTGCGTTTGGCCGGATCAGGGCAGGGAGTTACGCTGCGGCTGACGAAGAATCTTCCTGTTGCATCCGGAATCGGCGGCGGTTCGGCCGATGCTGCGGCGGCGTTGCGCATCCTGGCGCGGCTGTGGGGCATTGAAGGCGATTTGAGCGATACCGCGCTTGCATTGGGCGCGGATGTTCCGGTCTGCCTTGCGAGCCGTTCCGCACGAATGGGAGGTATTGGCGAGAGATTGGCGCCGGCCCCGCGCCTGCCGCGCTGCGGCATCGTGCTCGTCAATCCGGGTCTGGCGGTGTCCACGCTGGATGTGTTCCGGGCCAGGAGCGGCAGTTTCTCCTCGCCGGCGCGGCTTCCCGCGGCCTGGGCGGATGCGGGATCAATGGCGAAGGATCTGGGGGCGTTGCGCAACGACCTGGAGGACCCGGCGATCGGGCTATGCACGGTCATCCAAGTCGTGATCGAGGCGATCGGGCAGATGCCCGGATGTTTGCTGGCGCGGATGAGCGGATCGGGCGCAACCTGCTTCGGCCTGTTTGCGTCCGACGCTGAGGCGGCGGGGGCGGCGGCACTTCTGGAGCGGCCCGGCTGGTGGTGCTGGGGCGGACCTCTGTATGAGCGAGGCTGACGGTGGCAGATACGTTCGATGCCGATACGGTGAATGCACTGCGAAACGCGCAGGAAGTGGGGATCAGGACGGAGGCCCATCCGGATAAGGCGGTTCCCATTTGGGTCGTGGTGTCTGGGAACGATGTGTTCATACGCTCCGTGCGGGGACCGAAAGGACGTTGGTACAAGGACCTCGCCTCAGGTGGCAAAGCGCGTTTGGACCTGGATGGGCGGCAAATTGATGTGCGCGTGACGCCAGCGAACGACCGTGATTCGATCGAGCGGGCCAGCAAGGAATATCTGACGAAATACAGGACAAGCCCTTATGCCGCGTCGATTGTTCGGGACGAGGTATTAGGGACGACGCTGCGGCTTCAGCCGACCGGCTGATCGACCGAGGCTGCGACTTCCCTGATCTTGCGGGCCATGGCGGCGATGCCGTTGCCGCGGTTGGTGGAAAGCGCTTCGAGCAGGCCAAGATCGCGCAGGAATTCCGGGCCGGTGGCCGTGATTTCGGTCGGTGTGCGGCCGGAATAGACGCGCAGCAACATTGCCACCAAACCGGAGACGATCGCCGCATCCGAAGCACCGGCGAACCAGAGGCAGCCTTCGTGTTGGGTCGCCTCGAGCCAGACCTTGCTTTGGCATCCGGGAACGCGATGAGCGTCATCCGCCCATTCGGACGGGAATGGCGGGAGCTTCCGGCCCATATCGATGATGTGCTGGTAGCGGTCCATCCAGTCATCGAATACGGCGAGCTCGTCGCCGATCGCGGCGATGGCGTCAGCGGCGGTCGGTTCCTCGGGCAGGACGAACGGATCGCTCATTCGGGCAGATGTGCGATGCGCGCGTGCCGACTTCAATCGAGCGGCGCGCAGACCCCCGTGAGCCAGTCCCGCACGTCAGTCGGGAGGGCGGGCCCGATCTCCTCCAGCACTCGGGCGTGGTAGTCGTTCAACCACGACCGTTCTTCCTCGCTGAGCAGCCTGGTTTCGATCAGTGCGCAGTCAAAGGGCCCCAGGGTCAGCGTCTCGAAACGGAAGAATGGTTTGGAGGCATCGGGGAAGCCAGCCGGTTGAACCAGGACAAGGTTTTCCAGGCGAATGCCGTAATGGCCGGGTAGGTAGAAGCCCGGCTCGTTGGACAGGATCATGCCTTCTTTGATCGGGATGGGACGGGCCAGGCGCGACAGACTGACCGGGCCTTCGTGCACGGAGAGAAAGCTGCCGACGCCGTGCCCAGTGCCGTGATCGTAGTCCAGGCCCACCGCCCAGAGCGCCCGACGGGCGAAGGCATCCAGGTGCGCGCCGGTTGTACCGGTGGGGAAAATCGCTGTGGCGATCGCGATGTGGCCTTTGAGAACGCGGGTCGCCCGCTCGCGTAGAGTCTTCGGCGCGGGATCGGGGCCCGTCCAGATTGTGCGGGTGATGTCGGTGGTGCCGTCGAGGAACTGCGCGCCCGAATCGATCAGGTAGACCTCGTTCGGGCGGATCGGCCGGTTGGATTCCTCGGTCACGCGGTAATGGATAATGGCGCCGTGTTCCCCGGCGGCAGAAATGGCGGGGAAGCTTTCGCCGCGGAAGTCCGGCAGGCTTTCGCGGAGGCCGAGCAGATGGGAGGCGGCGGAGAGTTCAGTCTCGTCCCCTGTGCGCCCGTTGGAGGCGAGCCAGTGCAGGAAGCGGCACATGGCCACGCCGTCGCGCAGGTGGGCGTCGCGCGCGCCCTGTTGCTCGACCTCGTTTTTGCAGGCCTTGGCGAGCAGGACGGGGGAGGGGCCTTCGGCGATGCGGGCGCCCGCGGAGCGAAGGTGCTGGAAGAACCATACCGGCGTGTTGCTGGGATCGAGGCGGACCGTTTTACCCGTCAGCCGGTCGAGCGCGGCAGGCAGGGCGGAGCGGTCGGCGACGGAGACCGTGTTGCCGAGCCACTGGCGTGTTGCTTCGTCCAGCTTTGCCGATGGCATGAATAGCTCCGCGGTGGCGTCCGCATGCAGGATGGCGAAACCGAGTGGAACCGGGGTGTGCCCGAGATCGGTGCCGCGCAGGTTGAACAGCCAGGCGATGTCGGTCGGGTCGGTGACGACCAGCGCATCCTGCTTGCTGTCGGCAAGCGTCTTGCCGATTTCAGCGCGTTTGTCTTCCGAGCTTCGGCCGGCATAGGCCAGAGGGTGGGAACGCGCCGGATCGGCGGGCGGCTCGGGCCGGTCGGTCCAGATCCGGTCGATCGGATTGGAGTCCACCGGTTCCATCCGCAGCCCGGCCTCGCGAAAGCGGGCAAGGCCCTCCGGGCTGGTCAGCCAGGGATCGTAGCCGATACGGGCGTTCGGGGGCGCATGGGCGGCGATCCAGGCAGGGGGCGGATCGTCGGTGATGTGCCGGCACTCCCACAGTGCGGAATCGGTCTGGGCCTGGACCTGCAAAGTATAGCGGCCATCCGTGAAGACGGCGGCCTTGTCCGGCAAGACCACGGCCAGGCCGGCGCTGCCGGTAAAGCCGGTGAGCCAGGCGAGGCGCTCGGCGGAGGGGGGGACGTATTCGCCAAGATGCTCATCGGCCCGGGGGATAAGGAACCCTTGCAGGTCCCTTCGCGCCAGTTCTGCCCGCAGGGCTGAGAGCCGGTCAGATGGGGATGCCATAGGGCCACCTATGCGTGTTTGACGGGTTAATGACCGGTTTATGTGCTCAGCGCATGGCTGATTGCTGATGTTGGGGGAATGTTCTGTGTGACAAAAGGCTTATGTTGCATCGCGAAAGAGCCCGAGGGCGCCGCGCCGTGAGGACGCCTCGCCAGACCCGGACCATTCCAGTGGGAGGCACTCCCCCATGACTGCATCTGTCAACAAAACCGAACTCGCCTTCAAGCTTCCCGAAATGCTGTCCTACCACAGCACGTGGGACGATGCCGATTATGCCCCTGTCCAGCCGTCCCGGGACCGTGGCTTTGTGCGGCGCGCCGTTGCCGGCCTCGGCCACTGGGTAGCGACACATATGGAACGCCGCCGCGTGATGCGGGAGCTCGCGGAGCTCTCGGATCGCGACCTGGCTGATATGGGCATGACGCGGTACGATATTCCGCGCGTGTTCGAGCCTGGGTTCGTCAGCAGCTTCGGCGAGCGCGGTTCGACCCGCAGCTGCTGCGGGGGCTAAACCTAATTGTGCCCATCCCCTTCGGGGGTGGGCACAATTATATCGGCCGGATCCGATAGATTGAGCATGGCACGTGCCCGCTCATCCAGCATGTCGGCATCCAGATGGTCAGTCCGCAAAGCGGCTACCCGGTATTCCCAGGCTGTTCGCTCGGCCTGGACCTGTGCCAGATCGCTTTGCGCCTGCTTGAGGAGTTGCTGGCGATGGGCGTACGCGACAAGGCCATGGTCGCCCTGCGTCGCGCTCCATCCAAAATAACCGACCAGACTAAAGAAAAACAGCGGCGCAGCTGCCGCTCGCAGCTTGCGCTTGACGCTTCGACCGATTTCCACGCGGCAAGCATACACGCAATGAGTATGATTCGGGAACCGGCGTTTGCATCGGGCGGCGGCTGCCTCCTTTTTTGCGAGCAGATTCACGCGCTCCTTGAACCGCAAGCGGTTCCAGTCAAGCGCGATCTGCTCTAGCACAAAGCCCCATGGCCGCCGGACCACCTGCTCCACTCGATCCCCGCGCCGCGCTGGACGCGATCGGTCAACTGCCTGACGCCGAGATCGACGTCGCCGACGCGGCGTTGCAACTCGCCAGAACTCGATGGCCAGAGTGCGCGTTGGCAGGATGCCCGCGAAGAGCTTTCGGCGCTGGCGCGCGAGGCAGCGTCGATCGCGGCGCGCGTCGAGGCGCCGGATCTGGAAGCGCGGGCCGAGGCGCTGACCGGGCTGCTGGTGACGCGCCACGATTATCGCGGTGACACCGAGACCTACGACGATCTGGCCAATGCGAATCTGATCAAGGTGATCGAGCGGCGGAAGGGGATTCCGGTCGCACTTGGGATTCTGTGGCTGCACGCGGCGCGGGCTGCCGGATGGGGTGCACATGGGGTGAATTTTCCCATGCATTTCCTGATTTCGCTCGAAGGCAAGGGCACACAGCTTGTGGTTGACGTGTTCAACGGCGGCGAGACGATGGATGCGCGGCACTTGCGGGCGCTGCTGAAGAAGATCGAGGGAGAGCGCGCCGAACTCCGCCCCGGGCTGCTGCAGCCGATGAGCATGCGGGACGTGCTGCTGCGGCTGCAGAACAACATCAAGGCACGGCGGTTGGACGCCGGTGACCTGGCCGGCGCTCTGACAGTCGCGGAAGACATGCTGCGCATCGCACCGGGTCATGCGCCGCTATGGCGGGAGGCCGGGCTAATGCATCAGCGGCTGGACCATGTCGGTGCCGCGCTGCGATGCTACGACCGGTTTCTTGCGCTGGTACCCCAAGGGGACGCGGCAGAGCGTGCGCGCGCGGCGATCCAGGAACTGCGGCAAAGATTGCATTGAAAGGCTCGCGCGTGGCGGCATTCACCAGCACCAGCACATATATCGCGACCCGCGACCTGGAGGTGGCGGTCAACGCCGCCGTGGCACTGCAACGCCCCCTGCTGGTGAAGGGTGAGCCGGGCACAGGCAAGACGATGCTGGCGCAGGAGGTGGCTGCGGCGCTGGATCTGCCGCTGATCGAGTGGCACATCAAATCCACGACCAAGGCGCAGCAAGGCTTGTACGAATATGACGCGGTGTCGCGGCTGCGCGACGGGCAGCTCGGTGATCCGCGGGTGCACGACATCGGCAACTACATCGTCCGAGGAAAGCTGTGGGAGGCGTTCGAGTCGGATCAGCCGGTCGTCGTCCTGATCGACGAGATCGACAAGGCCGACATCGAATTCCCGAACGATCTGCTGCTGGAACTCGATCGAATGCAGTTTCATGTGTACGAAACGCGCCAGACGGTCGTGGCGGTACAGCGGCCGGTGGTGATCATTACTTCGAATAATGAGAAGGAGCTGCCGGATGCGTTCCTGCGCCGGTGCTTTTTTCACTACATCCGCTTCCCGGATCGGGAGACGATGGAGCGGATTGTCGAGGCGCATTATCCGGGGCTGAAGCAGAATCTCGCGCGGGAGGCGCTGAATGTGTTCTTCCAAATCCGCGAGGTGCCGGGGCTGAAAAAGAAGCCGGCGACGTCAGAGCCTCCTGGACTGGCTGAAACTGCTGATGATCGAGGATATGCCGCCCGAGGCACTGCGGTCGTCCGACACGCACGTGACATTGCCGCCGCTGTATGGCGCGTTGCTGAAGAACGAGCAGGACGTGCACTTGTTCGAGAGGATTGCGTTTCTGGCGCGGCGGGAGAGAGGGTAATGTTCACCACCTTCCTGCTTTCGTTGAAGCAGGCGGGTCTGCCGGTCTCGGTCACTGAGTATCTGTCGCTCATGGCGGCGATGAAGGCGGGCGTCGCGGCGTATAGCGTCGACGATTTCTATCACCTGTCGCGCGCATCGCTGGTGAAGGACGAGCGGCATATCGACCGATTCGACCGCGTGTTTGCCGCCTGTTTCAAGGGGCTGGAGAGCGCGGACGGGCTGGAGGCGCGCGAATTACCGGCCGAATGGCTGCGGAAGATGGCGGAGCGTTTGCTGACGCCGGAGGAGATGGCGCAGATCAAGGCGCTCGGTGGGTTCGAGGCCCTGATGGACCGCCTGCGACAGTTGCTGGAGGAACAGAAGGGCCGCCATCAGGGCGGATCGAAGTGGATCGGGACGGCGGGGACGTCTCCTTTCGGCGCGTATGGTTACAACCCCCAGGGTGTGCGCATTGGCCAGAACGAGTCGCGGTACCGGCGTGCCGTGAAGGTGTGGGATCGGCGGGAGTTCCGCGACCTGGACGACGACGCGGCGCTAGGCACGCGCAATTTCCGTCTGGCACTACGCAGATTGCGACGGTTCGCTCGGGAAGGGGAAGCGGTGGAGCTGGATATGCCCGGCACGATCCGCTCCACGGCGGCGAATGCGGGGGTGTTGGACCTGAAGATGGTGCCAGAGCGGCACAACGCGGTGAAGCTGCTGCTGTTCCTGGACGTGGGCGGATCAATGGACGAGCATGTGTCGCAGTGCGAGCAGTTGTTTGCCGCCGCGCGCACCGAGTTCAAGCACCTGGAGCACTACTACTTCCACAACTTCGTCTATGAGCGTGTGTGGAAGGAGAATCGGCGCCGGCATGAGCGCACCATTCCGACCGTCGATGTTCTGCGGACCTATGGGCCGGATTACCGGCTAATTTTCGTGGGCGACGCGGCGATGAGTCCGTACGAGGTGTTGATGGCCGGCGGCAGCGTGGAGCATTGGAACGAGGAGCCCGGCCGGGTCTGGTTGCAGCGGATGACGGTGCAGTATCGGCGTGCTGCGTGGCTCAATCCCACGCCGGGAAAGTCGTGGGGCTACACGCAGTCGATCGGCGTGATCCGGCAGTTGATGGAAGGGCGGATGTATCCGCTGACCTTGGCCGGGATCGAGGCGATGGCGCGGGAGCTGACCCGCTAACCGCCTAATTCAGCTTGTAGAAGCGTGCGGCGGTGTCGTGGAATAGCAGCGCCTTTTCCTTCGCTGAAGCACCCGCAGCGAGGCGCTTGAACGCGTTCCACAGCACCGGATAGCTGCACATCCCCTTGTCCACGGGGAAGTTGCTCTCGAACATGCAGCGCTCGGGCCCGAACATCTCGATGCACGGTTCGATCCAGGGCTTCCAGTCGCGCGCGATCTGTTCCGAAGTGGGTGGGTGGTCGTTCTTGTCGTAATCGAAGCCGTTCACCGGCATGGCGAGACCGCCGAGCTTCACGTGCACATTGGGACAGGCGGCGAGTTCCTGCATGACGGTGCGCCACGTGCGGGCGACCTCATCGCGCATGCCACGGTAATGACCACAGCCGAGTGGCCCGCCCACATGATCGATGACGATTTGGGTGTCTGGCGCAAAGCGAGCAGCCTTCGCCATGTCTTGCAGTTGCGGATGATAGAGCCAGGCATCGAAGGTCAGGCCGAGCATGCCGAGTTTGCGCAGTCCGTTCAGGAAATTCTCGTCACGGAGCAGGCCGGGGGGTGGAACGACGGAGGTGGCGGGTTGGATGGCCTGATCCCATGCGACGGTATGGCGGATGCCGCGGAACCGTCCTCCACCGACCTTCTGATGGGCTTGTAGCACCTGCTCCAACTCGGGCCGCCGCAGATCGGCGAAGCCGATGATGCCGTGACAGGCCTTGGCTCGGCCATAGGCGCCGCGGGCCGATAGAACTCCAACAGCGTTGACGCATTCGGTCTCGCCGACGGGGCGGAAGCCTTCTGGTCCATCCGGGTAGTGCATCCAGGCGCATTGCATGAACACGCTGGCGACGACGTTGTGGCCGCTGTTCAGATCGGCGGTGAGTTCCTCGATCAGGTAGCGACCCTGCGGGCGATCGTGCCAAAGGTGGTGGTGTGGATCGATGATCGGCAGATCGGGCTCGACAATGTCTTCACGCACCAGATCGAGCCAGTCCTGGCGAATCCGTGGGTGGGGATAGGGACGTGCCTCGGCCATTCTGCGTTTCCTCCTGCTGCCGGAGAGCGTACGGAGGACGGGCTGGGCGGACAAGGGCTGGTGCTGCTGGAGGGGATTGAACTCTCGACCTCTCCCTTACCAAGGGAGTGCTCTACCACTGAGCTACAGCAGCGCGCCGGGTTGTTCCTAGTGATTTGCGCCTGGGCTGACAACCCGCGGTGGCCCGGCAACCATCGAATAAAATGCTGGGCGCCGGCGGCCCGAATCTGTCCTATTGCCCCCGACTCTGCGTCATTGAATTCGGCAGGCTAGCCGGCCTTGAACGATGGATCAGGCACTTAACTGGAATTCAGTTAAATGTCTCTATTGCATTGCAACATAAGGGTTTTCCAACTTGTGCACCCTTGCTGATCCGGGTCGGTGCGTTTAGCTCTCAACCCACGCTGGCAGGATCGGGGAGGACGGGGATGGCGCAGGCCGCCGAAAAGACCAGGCGCGGAAAGATGCGCGACCCCGCGGCAAGCAAAGAACAGCTCCTTAAGGCGTATCACGATATGCTGCTGATCCGCCGGTTCGAGGAGAAGGCGGGGCAGCTCTATGGGATGGGCCTGATCGGCGGATTCTGTCACCTGTATATCGGACAGGAGGCCGTCGTCGTCGGCATGCAGATGGCGATCGAGGAAGGCGACCAGGTGATCACCTCCTATCGCGACCATGGGCATATGCTGGCCACCGGAATGGAGCCGCGTGGGGTGATGGCTGAACTGACCGGCCGGTCGGGCGGCTATTCGCACGGCAAGGGCGGCTCGATGCACATGTTCAGCAAGAAGCGGAACTTCTTCGGCGGCCACGGTATCGTCGGTGCGCAGATTAGCCTGGGGACCGGCCTCGCCTTTTCAGATTGGTATCGCCAGAACGACCGGGTGTGCCTGACGTATTTCGGCGAGGGCGCGTCGAACCAGGGACAGGTGTTCGAGAGTTTCAATCTGGCTGCGCTGATGAAGTTGCCGGTGGTCTACGTCATCGAGAATAATCGCTACGGCATGGGCACCAGTGTGGAGCGTGCCTCCGCCTCTCATGAGTTGTTCCGCAACGGCGCACCTTGGAGCATTCCAGGCGCACAGGCCGACGGGATGGATGTCCTTGCTGTCTATGAGGCGGCGAAGGAAGCGGTCGCGCATTGCCGTTCCGGCAAGGGTCCATACCTGCTGGAAGTGAAGACTTATCGGTATCGCGGCCATTCCATGTCTGACCCAGCGCGGTACCGTACGCGTGAGGAAGTGCAGCAGATGCGTACGCAGCATGACCCGATCGACGGTGTGCGCCAGAAGCTTGAAGAACTCGGTGAGGATGAAGCCAGCTTGAAGAGGATCGACGACGAGGTGAAGGCGGTCATTCAGGAGGCGGCGGATTACGCGCAGTCCTCGCCCGAGCCGGATCCGTCCGAACTCTGGACCGACGTGCTGCTGGAGGCCTGAGCCGATGTCCACGCAGATTCTCATGCCGGCGCTGTCGCCCACGATGACAGAGGGCAAGCTGGCGAAATGGCTGAAGAAGGTCGGTGACGAGGTGAAATCGGGCGACGTGATTGCGGAGATCGAGACCGACAAAGCGACGATGGAAGTCGAGGCGGTGGATGAGGGCAAGCTGGCCAGCATCCTCGTTGACGAGGGCACGGAGGGTGTGGCGGTTAACACGCCGATCGCGGTTCTCGCGACCAACGGCGAGGACGTTTCCCAATCCGCACCGGCACCTTCCCCCGCTCCGGCACAAGCGGCCAAGCCGCCTGCGCCTGCACCGGCCGCCGCATCTGCCCCCCCCGCGCAGCAGCACCACGCACCCGACACATCCGCGCCGGAGAAAGACTGGGGGCCGACCAAGGCGATCACGGTGCGCGAGGCACTGCGCGACGCGATGGCGCTGGAGATGCGGCGCGACGAGAACGTGTTCCTGCTCGGTGAGGAGGTCGCGCAATATCAGGGCGCGTATAAAATCAGCCAGGGGCTGCTGGATGAATTCGGTCCGCGCCGCGTGATCGACACGCCGATCACCGAGCATGGCTTCACCGGCATGGCGGTGGGCGCGGCGTTGAACGGCCTGCGCCCCATCGTCGAGTTCATGACGTTCAACTTCGCCATGCAAGCGATGGATCAGATCATTAATTCGGCTGCCAAGACGCTGTACATGTCGGGCGGACAAATGGGTTGCCCGATCGTCTTCCGCGGACCGAACGGTGCCGCGTCGCGCGTCGCCGCTCAGCATTCACAGTGCTACGCGAGCTGGTATGCGCATGTGCCGGGATTGAAGGTCGTCGCTCCGTGGTCCGCGGCCGATTCGAAGGGCTTGCTGCGCGCCGCGATCCGCGACCCCAACCCGGTGATCGTGCTGGAGAATGAGATTCTTTATGGCCACACGTTCGAGTGCCCGACGGATGACGATTTCATCCTGCCGATTGGCAAGGCGAAGATCGAACGCGCTGGGGATCGGGTCACTATCGTGGCGTTCAGCATCATGGTTGGTGTGGCGATGAAGGCGGCAGAAGAGTTGGCCAAGGAAGGGATTGAGGCGGAAGTGATCAATCTCCGCTCGCTGCGGCCGCTGGACACCGCGGCAATCATCAATAGCGTGAAGAAAACCAACCGCATCGTCTCGGTCGAGGAAGGCTGGCCGTTCGCTGGGATCGGTGCAGAGATTGCGATGCAGGTTGTCGAGCATGCGTTCGATTGGCTCGACGCGCCACCAGTGCGGGTGCACGGCTTGGATGTCCCGCTGCCTTACGCAGCGAATCTGGAGCGTCTGGCTCTGCCGCAGCCCGAATGGGTGATCGACGCGGTCAAGAAGATCGTCTGAGCGGAGCGCATCATGGCGACCAACATTCTTATGCCTGCTCTTTCACCTACCATGACCGAGGGCACGCTGGCGCGCTGGCTCAAGAAAGAGGGCGAGAGCGTCAAGTCCGGCGACGTGATTGCCGAGATCGAGACCGATAAGGCCACGATGGAGGTTGAGGCGGTCGATGAGGGCGTGTTGGGCAAGATCCTGGTGGGTGACGGCACCCAGGGGGTGAAGGTGAACCAGCCCATCGCGGTTCTTGTCGAACCGGGTGAGAAGGTGCCGGCGGAGGCTGCACCGTCGTCCGCGCTGCCGCAGCAGCCAGCGGCACCGCCGCCGGCGCAGGCATCGCCGTCGCCTTCTCCGGTTGCTGCTGACGCAGCAGAAGCCCCGAAGCCGGTGGCGGCACAGCGCGGCAATGGCCACGACGCGCAGGCTGGCGCGGGCGAGCGCATCTTTGTTTCACCGCTGGCGCGGCGGATGGCGCAACAGGCCGGCATTGCGCTGGACGGGTTGAAGGGCAGCGGTCCCAACGGGCGGATCGTCAAGGCGGATATCGAGGGGGCACTCCAGAAGGGGCCAGCCCAGGCTCGGGCGCCCGAAGCGCCGGCACCGTCCGCACCAGCGGCTGCGCGCGCCCCGGCTCCAGCGCCACAGATCACCGCGCCGCATCAGCTCGTGCCGAACAGCACGATGCGGAAGGTCATCGCCCGCCGGCTGACCGAGGCGAAGCAGACCATCCCGCACTTCTATATCTCGATGGATATCGAAATCGACCCGCTGCTGAAGCTGCGTGAGGAGCTGAATGCCAAGTCACCGAAGGAGGGCTCGGGCGCGTTCCGGCTGTCAGTGAACGATCTGATCATCAAGGCAGCGGCGGTGACTCTGCGCCGCGTGCCGAAAGTGAATGCCACCTACACGGAAGACAACATCATAATTTACGACGACGTGGATATCAGCGTCGCCGTCTCGATCCCCGACGGGCTGATCACGCCCATCGTACGCAAGGCGGACCAAAAGGGCCTGGCGGCGATCAGCAATGAGATGAAGGATCTGATTGCCCGCGCCAAATCCGGCAAGCTGAAGCCGGAGGAATTCCAGGGCGGCGGTTTCTCCATCTCCAATATGGGGATGTATGGGGTGTCGAGTTTCGCGGCGGTGATCAACCCGCCGCAGGCCGCGATCCTGGCGGTTTCGGCAGGACAGCAGCGGCCGGTGGTGAAGAACGGCGCGCTCGCCATCGCGACCATAATGACGTGCACGCTGTCGGTGGATCACCGCGTGGTGGATGGCGCGCTGGGCGCCGAGTGGCTGGCGGAATTCAAGAAGGTGATGGAAGACCCGCTGAGCCTGATGCTCTGATGGCGTTCGGCTCCGGGACGCAACGGACGCCGACCTGCCGCATATCGTGCGCCTGGTGCGCGGCTTGGCCGAGTACGAGCACCTGGCCCATCGCATGACGGCAACAGAGGCCGATTTCCGCCGCATCATGTTCGGCCCGAAGCCGTTGGCTCATGCGGTGCTTGCGGAGGAAGCGGGCGAGCCGATCGGCATTGCGCTGTGGTTCTGGATCGTTAGCACCTTCGCCGCCAAGCCAGGGATCTACCTGGAAGATTTGTTTGTGGAGCCATCCCACCGTGGCATGGGTGTCGGCCTTGCGCTGCTCCGCCGGCTTGCCAACATTGCGCGGCAGAATGATTGCATCGCGCTGGAGTGGAACGTCCTTAACTGGAACCAGCCGGCGATCGACTTCTACGAGCGTATCGGCGCCCGCCCGGTGAAAGACTGGACCGTCTATCGTATGGAGCGCGACGCGATCGCCGCCCTCGCAAATACGCAGGAATAAGACACATGGCTGAGCAGAGCTTCGATATCATTATTGTCGGGGGCGGTCCCGGCGGCTATGTCGCCGCCATCCGGGCCGCCCAGCTTGGCATGAAGACCGCCGTGGTCGAGCGGGAGCATCTAGGTGGGATTTGCTTGAACTGGGGATGCATTCCGACCAAGGCGCTGCTCCGTACATCTGAGATCAATCATCTGCTGCACAGCCTAGGCGACTACGGCTTTGCCGCGGACAACCCGCGCTATGAGCTGGACAAAGTGGTGAAGCGGTCGCGCGCCGTGGCGAAGCAGCTTTCTTCCGGTGTCGCGCACCTGCTGCGCAAGAACAAGGTCACCGTGTTCGACGGTCAAGGAAAGCTCGCAGGCAAGCAGACGCTTGACGTGACCAAGGACGGCAAACCGGTCGCGACGCTGAAATCGCCCCATATCATTCTGGCGACGGGCGCGCGGGCCCGCCAGCTTCCGGGGATCGAGTCCGATGGCAAGCTGATCTGGGCTTACAAGGAGGCGATGGTGCCGCAGGCGATGCCGAAATCGCTGGTGGTGATCGGCTCCGGCGCGATTGGGATCGAGTTCGCCAGTTTCTATCGGAACATGGGCGCCGAGGTTACGGTGGTGGAGGTGCTCGACCGCATCCTGCCGGTCGAGGATGAGGAGATCAGCGCTTTTGCTCAGAAGGCTTTCGAGCGGCAGGGCATCAAGATCCTGACCAGCGCCAAGGTCGGCGGCGCTAAGAAGAACGGCGACTCGGTGACCGTATCGATCGAGGCGAACGGCAAGTCCGAGCAGGTGACGGTCGATCGGGTGATTTCGGCCGTGGGGATTGTAGGGAACGTGGAGAATATCGGCATCGAGGGCACAGGCGTGAAAGTGGATCGCACCCATGTTGTGATTGACGAATATGGGCGCACGGGCGAACCGGGCGTTTATGCGATCGGTGATCTCGCAGGACCGCCGTGGCTTGCGCATAAGGCCAGCCACGAAGGGATCATCTGCGTCGAAAAGATCGCCGGGCTGAACGACGTGCATCCGATGGATGTGACCAATATTCCTGGCTGCACGTATTGCCGCCCACAAGTTGCGTCAGTCGGCCTGACCGAGGCACGTGCAAAGGCGGCGGGGCACGAGGTGCGTGTGGGGCACTTCCCGTTCATCGGGAACGGCAAAGCGATTGCCATGGGCGAGCCCGAAGGGATGGTGAAGACGGTGTTCGACGCGAAGACGGGCGAGCTACTGGGCGCGCATATGGTGGGCGCGGAAGTGACGGAGATGATCCAGGGTTACACGATTGCCCGCACGCTCGAGAGCACCGAGGCCGAGCTGATCAACACCGTCTTCCCGCATCCGACAATTAGCGAAACTATGCACGAGGCCGTGCTGGACGCGTATAAGCGGGCGATTCACTACTGAGGCGTGGTGGTCTGTCTCGGACGATAAATCGCCACATGCTCTACTTGCGCTATCGGCCGATCGTCGGCCGTGACCAGCGCGTGAAGTTCGACGAACTGGTGTCCCTTGCGCTCGTAATTGGCGGTGACAAGGGCGCGGGATGATAGCGTCTCGTTCGCGCGGCCGGCTCCCAGATGGCGGACCGTGCTGCCCACATGAATCCACGGGCCGAGGACGACGTTGTGCGTCAATACCCAGTTGCACGTACGAAGCACCATCCCGGGATGCATCAGGCCTTCACGCGCGTAGATGGCGGCGGTCTCTCGCACATCGTCGCGATGCTGCGCTGCGATCTCCGGCGTGACTCGCAGGGGGCGCATGCCAAGTAATGTGCCGATCGCAAGTGTGTCTTCGCTAGCGGACGGACGTTCCAGAGGTGGCGGAGGCGGCATGGCGATTTGGGGAATAGTAACTTCCGCTGCCAGCTTCGCCTCTCCGGTTGCGCAGACTTCAGCGCCGCGGCGCACCGATAATTGCAGGCGATCTCCTGTTTCGTCTGGTTCGATGGCCAGATCATCGTCTTCATAAACTGGGCGGGCGAACCGGCAGGTCGCGAACCCGTGTTCAAGCCACGCGCGGCCCCAGCGCTCGACGGGCACGTGGGTCATATACGCATACACTTCCACGCCCGGCACGAGTTCCCCGGTGAAGCCGAACTGGCGGGCAACCGCGTCGTCGTGGATGCGGTTTTCGGACTCTCGCGCACTGTTGTGCGCACGCACGCGATAAGCGCTACTCATCCCTTGAACCCCTCGCCTGAGCGCGTCATGGTGGGACATTGTCTCCCGTGCGTCCATAACACCGTGAATGACCGTTTCTTTTCTGGTGCTGCGGCCTCCCGCTCCGAGCGGCGGTGGACGATGTCCTGGCTTGCCGCCTCAGCTCTCGTTCCGCTGCTTCTGTTCGTCGCCGCGTCCTGGTACGACAAGGATGCGACGATCGCGCGGGCACGCGACAATATGGAAGCAACGACGCATGCGCTCGCCGCGCATGCCCAGGCGGTCATGCAATCTGCGTCCCTGGCGCTGACGCTGCAGATCGATCGCGTGCAGGGACTCGACTGGACTCAGATCGGCGGCTCACAGCAGGTGCATGATTTCCTGAGTTGGCTGGTGCAGCAGATGCCCCAACTTGAGTCGGCATTCTATGTCGACCGAGACGGGTACAACTCCGCCAGCAGCCGCGCCTATCCGATGCGTCCTTACGATGATCGCGAACGAGACTATTTTCAGCAAGCGCGCGCCGGTGCGACAGGCCTGATCCTGAGCGGCTTGTTCAGCGGCCAAATGGCGGGTGACACCAATTTTGTCGTGGGCCGCGCCCGCATTGTCGATGATCATTTCGACGGCATGGCCGCGCTGACGCTTTCGCCGGAGTGGTTCCGCAGCTTCTATCAACGAGTGCTGCTATGGCATCAAGGAGCGTCGACGGCTCTGCTGCGGGGCGACGGTCTCGTTCTGGTTCATTACCCTGCCACCTTCTTCTCCGTGCCACGGCTGCCCGTTGACTCGCCGCTGATGCAAGTCCTGAAGCGTGGCGAGACCAGCGGGATCCTTAGGACGCCACTCAAGCAGGGCGGCCGCTTGAGCCTCGTTTCCTTTCGAGCCGTGCCGGACACCGATCTGGTGACAGTCTATGCGCTTCGCGAAGCCACGATTCTGGCTCCGTGGTACCAGCACGTTCTCCTGTTTGCCGTGTTCGCGCTGCTCTCCAGCGCTGCGTTGCTGCTCGTCGGTTATCGCAACAATATCGGTGCCGAGCGCGAGCGTGCCAACCTCACGGCTCTGCTAGCCGAGACGGAGCGTCGGCAGCGTGCCGAAGCGGCGCTGCAGCAGGCCGGCAAGCTGGAATCGCTGGGCCGCCTGACTGGCGGCGTGGCACACGACTTCAACAATCTGCTTGCCGCAATTCTTGGCTCGCTCGAGCTCGCGTCCAAGCGCGTGGAAGACAGTCGTGTGATCCGTTCGCTGGAGATCGCCCGGCAAGCCGCGCAGCGCGGTGCCAAGCTGGTCGCACAGATGCTTGCTTTCGCCCGCAACCATCCGGTTACACCCACGCCGATCGACCTCAATCAACTGATTCGCGACATCGAGCCGTTGATTCGCCGAACCTGTGAACCAGGGATCGACGTTCGGATGGATCTGGCTGCAGATGCGGGGACAGTGCAAGCCGATCTGGTGCAACTGGAAATGGCGCTCCTGAATTTAGTGGTGAACGCACGAGATGCAATGCCAGATACTGGCAGGGTCACCATCACCTCGCGTCCGGTTGGTTCCAATGAGGCATTGCCGACTGGTCTTGCACCTGGTCCCTACGCGCAGGTCACTGTGGCCGACACGGGGGTGGGCATGCCCGACGAGGTCAGGGACCGCGCGTTTGAACCGTTCTTCACCACCAAGCCGGTCGGTAAAGGCACGGGTCTGGGTCTGTCCATGGTGTATGGACTGGCCCGCCAACTTGGCGGGACAGCGGTCATCGACAGCACGCCAGGCCGTGGAACGCGGGTCAGCATCTATCTGCCGCAGACCGAAGTTGGTTCCGCTGCCGCGTCGCCGATATCCGAGTCGCGGGAGACTGCATCGCTGCGGGTCCTGCTTGTGGACGATGATCCAGGCGTGCGCGCCTCGGCGGGCGGCATGCTTGGAGACTTGGGCCATGAGGTGATCGAAGCCGGCAACGGACTGCAAGCGATCGAGTACATCAGGGAAGGCCAGATATTCGACCTCCTGGTTGCCGATATGGCCATGCCGGGGATGACAGGAGAGGAACTGGCGTTCGAAGCACAGCGCGCCCGCCCCGGCGTACCGGTGCTTCTGGTCAGCGGCTTCATCCAGTCAGACCACCCGCAGGCGTGGCGGTCGAAGGGTTGGGTGTTTCTGGCCAAACCCTTCGATCTTGGCGGCCTCGATGGCGCGATCCGACGCGCCATGGCGCAGTAAGCACTCAAGACCCGGCCAGGGTCATCCCATCCACACGCAGTGTCGGTGCATCGGTGCCGCGGCGGAAGCGCAGATCGTTCGCCGCGGTCAGGTGCGCGAACATATCGATCAGGTTCCCCGCAATGGTAATTTCTGCAACCGGTTCGGCGAGGGCACCGTCGCGGATCATATAACCGGCCGCGCCTCGGCTGTAATCGCCGGTCACGCCGTTGACGCCCATGCCGATGAGTTCGGTGACATAGAGGCCAAGCTTGATGTCCGCCATGAGTTCGGCGGGGCTAAGCGCGCCGGGTTGCAGATACAGATTGCTTGCGGATGGCGAAGGTGGACCGCCGGTGCCGCGTGCCGCGTGTCCCGTGGATTGCAAGCCAAGCTGCCGCGCGGAGCGGCTGTCCAGCAGCCAGGTGGTGAGCCGTCCGTCGTCGATCAGGCGGCGTGGCGTGGTGGGCGTGCCTTCGCCATCGAATGCGCGGGAACGCAGACCGCGCACGCGATGCGGATCGTCGTGGACGACCGTTCCGGGCGGAAGGATTTGCTCGCCCATTTTCTCCTTCAAGAAGGACGTGCCACGTGCGATCGACGCACCATTGATGGCGCCGATCAGATGGCCGAGCAGGCTGCCGGCGACACGGGGATCGTAGAGGATAGGAAATTTGCCGGTGGCGGGCCGTTCGGGATTGAGACGCGCGATGGCGCGTTCTCCGGCGCTGCGGCCGATCGCGATCGGATCGTCCAGGTCAGCGAGAAAAATGGTGCCGTGATAATCGTAGTCCCGCTGCATCGCGGTGCCGGTACCGGCCAGCGCGGTGGCGGAGATGGAGTGGCTGCTGCGGGTGACCTGGCCGGCGAATCCGGCGGACGTAACGAGCGCTGCCATGCTGCGGCCGAAGCCGGCATCGGCGCCTTCGGAATTGGTCACACCTGAAACCGCGAGGGCGGCTTCCTCGGCGGCGGCGGCGCGTTTCTCCAGTGCCGACACATCGACCTCGGTGGGATCGTTCAGCTCCAGATTCAGCGATGCGGGGGGCGCAGCTGTTTCAGCGAGACCGGTGAACGGATCTTCCGGGACAACACGCGCCATGGCGATGGCACGCTCCACCAGGAGCGGGAACGATGACGGATCGACCGTTGTAGATGAAACGATCGCGGCCTGGCGCCCGAGGAAGACGCGCAGGCCAAGATCCTGGCCTTCGGAGCGTTCGATGTGCTCGGTCTTGCCCAGACGCCGCTGGACCGAAACCGAGGCGCCCGAAATCAGCACCGCATCGGCGGCATCGGCGCCGGCGGCGCGCGCTTTGGCAACGAGATCCTGCAGAAGGGAGATCGGGTCGTGCATTGTCGTCACGCGGCTAGCATCCCCGAGATTTCGCCCAGTGCGGGGACACGGTCGGCTGGTCCCATGGCAGCCAGCGTGGGCGCAGAGCGGAAATGGCGGGCGGCGGCGCGCTTCAGATCCGCAACGGTGACGGCGTTCAGCTTGGCGACAGTTTCTTCCGTTGGGATCACGCGGCCGAACACCTGAAGCTGGCGCGCCAGTTGTTCGCACCGGCTGCCGGTGCTTTCCAACGACATGAGCAGGCTGGCTTTGACCTGGGCACGGGCGCGATCGAGTTCGACGGTTTTGATTTCGGACTGGATCTTGCGCAGTTCATCCAGCGTGATGGGGATCAACTCCTCGGCCTCGCTCTCGCCGGTGCCCGCGTAGATGCCGAACAGGCCGCCATCCATGAAGGGCGAGCTGAAGGAATAGATGGAATAGACGAGGCCGCGCTTCTCCCGCACTTCCTGGAACAGGCGGGAAGACATGCCGCCGCCCAGCACAGTCGCAAGCAACAGCGTGCCGTAATAGTCGGGATCACCGTACGCGACGGAGGGAAAGCCAAGCAGGACGTGGACCTGATCGAGGTCTCGGGCTTCGCGGAATTCGCCGCCCTGATAACGCGCGCGTGGCGTGTCAGGGCCCGCGCTCAAGGGCAAGTCGGCGAAATGCCGCTGCACCAAATCCAGAATCTGTTCGTGGTGAAGGTTTCCCGCTGCGGCGACCACGATGTTCGGCGCGGCGTAATTCCGGCGCATATAGCCGGTAAGCAGGTTGCGCGGCATTTCGCGGATGCGCTCCTCGGTTCCCAGCACGGGGCGGCCAAGCGGCTGCGCCGGATATGCGGTTTCCTGGAAGTGGTCGAAGATGATGTCGTCCGGCGTGTCGTTCGCCTGGCCGATCTCCTGCAAAATCACGCCGCGCTCGCGCTCGAGCTCCTCGGGTTCGAAGGTGGGATGCGAGAGGATGTCCCCGATGATGTCGGCGGCGAGGGCCGTATCCTCCTTCAGCACCTTCACGTAGTAGGCGGTCTGTTCGCGCGCCGTATAGGCATTCAGGTGGCCGCCGACGGCCTCGATCTCCTCGGCGATCTGGGTGGCGGTACGGCGTTCCGTTCCTTTGAAGGCCATGTGTTCCAGGAAGTGGGAAACGCCATTTTCCTCCTCGGATTCATGGCGTGACCCGGATGCGACATAGGCGCCAAGAGAGACGGTCTCGACCCGATCCATCCGTTCCGTGACGACGGTCAGGCCGGAGGGCAGGTGGGTCAGGCGGATGGCGTCGGGCACAGATGCTTCCTTTCAGGCGGATATCCAACTTCCTACGGAAGTTGGGTTGAGTCATGTGTCGCGCGCAGCCGCCACACCAACCCTGCGCGCCCACCGATATTGGGGGCCGTGCAGCTTAAGGCGAGGGTGGGACGGCGTCGGCGTAGGCCAGAGCGGCGGCGGCGAGGTCCTCCAAGGCGCTCCCGACGGATTTGAACAGCGTGATGTCGTCGGGATTGCGGCGGCCGGGGTGCTGCAAGCGGCAGAGTTGCGCGAGGTCGGAGATGTCGTCGCGACGGAGAAAACCGGCACGCATCGGTTCGATCAGATCGCCGGCCTCGGCCAGGGCGGCTTGGGTATCGATGAACACTTCGGCGCGCCGGAAGCAATCATCATCGGCTTCCCGCATTGCGGGGGTGAAGCCGCCGATCAGGTCCACGTGGCAGCCGGGGCGCAGCCAGGCACCATGGATCAGCGGCGTACGAGCGAGCGTGGCGCAGGTGATGATATCGGCTTCCTCACAGGCCTCCGCCAGATTGGCGAGCACCCGGGCGTCGATGCCACGGCGGCGAAGCGCTGTGGCGAGGCGCTCGGCGCCCGGGTGGCGGACGTTCCAGACCAGCACACGCGCGATCGGGCGGATGGCGGCGTAGGCGTCGAACATCAGACCGGCGATGTGGCCGGAACCGACGATCAGCAGCGTGGCCGCATCGGGCTGGGCAAGGTAGCTCGCGGCAAGGGCGGAGGCTGCAGCGGTGCGGCGGCCGGTAATCTCGGTGCCGTCGATCAGAGCGACGTGGCGGCCGGTTTCGCCGTCCATCAGCAGATAGCTCGAGGAGACGGCTCGCATGCCGTGGGCAGCGTTGCCGGGGAAGACGGTGACCAGCTTGGTGCCGATGAAGCCGCCGGGCCGCCAGGCGGGCATCAGGAGCAAGGAGGCGGTGGTGCCATCGGGTTGCGGCAAGTCGTGGCGGTGGCGGAGCGGCGCTTCGGCGCCTGCGATGAAAGCCTCACGGAGCGCGGGGATCAGCCGGTCGAAGGCGAGGCTGGCGCGGGTGCGTTCGGCGTCGATCACGAGCATCGGGTGTTGATTACCGAGGCTGGGGATGCGGTGCAAAAGTCGGTGGGCACGGTCGGGTAGGCGACCGCCTGTGTCTCGCGGTTGTCTCAGTTTTGTGATTTCGAGTCTTGTGACCGTGGGGTGAGACGTGAGCCAGTATCGCAATTGGCAAAGGGTTTCACACGGAGGACCCGGAGGGGTCCCGGAGCGCGCGGAGTGAGATTGAAGATGCGGCGTGCGGGGTTTTTATGTCTCGCGGGCGTCTCAGTTGTGTGATTTCGAGGCTTGGGATCGTGCGGTGAGATGAGTTCGGTCCTTGGGATATGCAAAGCCCGCGTCGGAGCGATGTTGATCGGGCAGCGGCTGTCTCGCTGGAATCTCAATTTAATGATTTCGCGTCTTCGGATCATGGCATGAGATGAGCTTGGCAGAGGCATTTCCGGAATATTGTGTTAGTCCTAGTGACTTTACAGTGGTCGAACCATTCGCCGATTGCGGCTACCTTCCGCTTGGCATCGTCAGTTCCTTCGACTTAGCTGGCGCACCTGCTCTTCTACCGCGCGGAGATCGTTGGGGGCGGTGGTGAACCGCTCCTCTCGCGAATACAGGTCTGCGAGATGGTCCGGCAGAGACGGGCGCCGGCCGGTCGCGCGCTCGACCGCATCGGGGAACTTCGCCGGATGGGCCGTCGCCAGCGCTATGGTCGGGATCTCCTGCTTGCCAAGCGCCCGAGAAGCGGCGAGGCCGATCGCCGTGTGCGGATCTGCGACATAGCCGCATGCCCCATGCCAGAAGGCGATTTCCGCCGCGGTTCCCGAGTTGTCCAGGCTGAAGCCATGGAACATCGTCTGTGCCTGCGCCCAGGCGGCGGTCGGCACGTCCATGCGGCCGGTTTCGCGGAAACGGCGCATGGTCGCGGCGGTCGCGCGCGGATCGCGGTCGAGCAGTTCGAACAGCAGGCGCTCGAAATTGGAGCTCACCTGGATGTCCATGCTCGGCGACAGGGTCGGCATGACCGTGCGGACGGACATGTCGTTGGACTGGAAGAACCGAGCGAGAATGTCGTTGCTGTTGGCTGCGACGATCAGGCGCTGAATGGGAAGGCCCATCCGGCGCGCTACCCATCCCGCCAGCACATTGCCGAAATTGCCGCTGGGCACGCTGAAGGACACGGGCCGGTCCGGAGCGCCCAAGGCGAGCGCGGCGGCGACGTAATACGGCACCTGGGCGGCGACCCGTGCCCAGTTGATCGAGTTCACTGCGGACAGCCGCATCGCGCGGCGAAAGGGCGCGTCGGCGAACATCGCCTTCACCAAGTCCTGGCAATCGTCGAACGTGCCCTCGACAGCGATGTTGGCGACGTTGGGCGCCAGAACGGTGGTCATCTGGCGGCGCTGCACTTCGGTGACCCGGCCCCGCGGATGCAGCATGGCGATGCGCACGCGTTCGAGGCCGGCGAAGGCTGCGATGGCGGCCGATCCGGTATCGCCCGAGGTCGCGCCGACGATGGTGATACGCTCATCACGTGCCGCCAGCACATGGTCGAACAGGCGGCCCAGCACCTGCATCGCCATGTCCTTGAAGGCGAGGGTGGGGCCGTGGAACAGCTCCTGCACGAACAGCGCGGAATCGAGCTGGACCAGGGGAACAATCGCCTTGTGGTCGAAGCCGGCGTAGGCGTCCTTTGTCGCTGCCTCGATCACCTGGAAGGGGATCGTGCCGGCGGTGAAGGCGGCGATGACGCGGGCGGCGAGGGTGGGATAGTCGAGACCGCGCAGCGCACGCCATTCATCGGCGGTCCAGGCGGGCCAGGCGTCCGGCAGGTAGAGGCCCCCATCGTCGGCCAAGCCGGCGAGAAGGGCGCCGGCGAAATCACGTTCAGGCGCCTCGCCACGGGTTGAGACGTAGTGCATGGCGGTTGCATGCCCGGCCGCGCGGACGCGCGCAACTCGGCCCCGGGGCTGCTATTGTCTGCTGCGCTCGCTCGGAGATGAAACCATCGTGGCCGAACCGCCATCCTGTGTGCCGGACGAGGTGCGCGCACGTATCGATTCTGCCCTGGCGAGGGCCTTGGTTTCGGGCGTCTGCCGCGTCGATTTGAACCATGCCCCCATCACGGCCGACGCGGTGAAATGGCTGCTGCTGACCGCTTTGCCGGAAAGAGGAATCCTCCGGCTGGAATTATGGAATGCATGCGTTGACGGCATTCTTCAGCTCCCGCGCGTCGAGATGAAGACGATGCCATGCTTCGCAGGTTGCGAACTCGCGGGGATTGATTTGACCGACGGCAGCACGCCGGGCCTGGAGGTGATCGGGGGCCGGCTTGGCTTCCTGCGGGCGGACCGGCTGAAGACGGCCGGCACCGTCCTCCTGCGTGGCCAGCGCTACGACGGCGGCGATTGGGCGGAGGCGGTTGCCGGCCTCTCCCGCTCGCTTCGCATTCCGGGCGGGGTACTGCTGTCGGGCGCCAAGATCCACGGGAATCTGGACATGCGCGGCGGGATCGTGGGCCCGATCGCCGGAATGGAAGCAAATGAAACCGTCGCTATCCTGGCCGACGGCCTGGAACTGGACGGTAATGCCCTGCTGTGCGACGCATTTTGCGCCAGGGGCGAATTGCGCTTCAATGGCGCTCGGATCAAGCGCAACCTCGACATCTCTAGCGCGATGCTGCGCAATCCGGACGGCTACACGCTGTCCGCCGCGGGCGCGCATGTGGATGGTACGGTTTATCTCAACCGGCATGGCGGTACGCGCACAGGAACCGTTTCAGTGGGGATGGTCCGGCTGGATGGCGCGGTGATTGAAGGCGATCTTAAGCTTAGCGGCGGGCGGTTCATCGCCAAGGGGTTTCACGCACACGATTGGGAGCGCCGCGAGGAACCGACCGACAATATCGACGACCTCAATGCCATCAAAGCCGAGGGCATCGAAGTGTCCGCCAGCGTGGACATGACCGACGGTTTCCGCGCCAGCGGCTCCGTGTGGTTTGTTCTGTCACAAATCGGCGGGGATCTGGATTGTAGCGGGGCATCTTTCGATTTCCCCGGCGAGGATGCTTTTTGGGCAGATGGCTCAACGGTGGGCGGAACGACGTTTTTCAACGACGCCACCACCAATGGCATGCTGATCGTGAGGGAGGCGAAGCTTCAGCAGGGGTGCCGTTATCAGGGATTAGCACTGGATGTGTCAGGCGCGTGTCATCACTGGAGCCTTCGGACCATCGTGCCTGTCGTTCAGGAGCTTGGGGGCGACAACGCGTGCGGCGTGTTGGCGTCAGGTACCGAAGTCGGCAGTTCCTTTACATGGCAAGGCGTTGTCCGGAACGAAGGATCGGATCCCGACGGCGGGCGGATCACTTGGCTCGCGGCTCCGGGCGCCCGCATTGCCGAGGTGGACGACGATGAAGCGAGCTGGCAAGCGGTGCGTCGGATCAACCTGCAGGATTGCGCGTATGATCGGATAAACACGCTTGGCGGCGGTGACGACTGGAGGTTGAAACGGTTGGATCAGGAATACGCCGCCTGGAACAATAGCGATCATCCCTGGTTGCGCGTCTTCACAAGGACAATCGCGCACTCCGCCGCTTTGCGGCAACAGATCGAACGGTTTTCGCCCGGGCCTTATTTGCAGCTGGCCAAGGCGTATCAGAATGCCGGGCTGGAAGGCGGATCGCAAACTGTGTTGCTACAGCTCGAACGCAACCGAACCCGTTACGGGGGGAACGGATGGGCTAAGTTGCTGTGGCGCCAGTCGCTCGATATCGCGTTGAAATATGGTCAGGCGCCGTTCCGTCCGGTCTGGTTCATCATCGCATGGATCATCGTCAGCGGATTCCTGTTCAGCGTGTTCTACCACCAGACCAATAGCGCGATGCACGGGCCGACTGTCCGGGCGCAGGGATCGACGGCAGATGTTCCCGATCCCGGGTTCAAGTTCAATGGCACGTTCTACGCGATCGATAGCCTGGTTCCGTTCGTGGATTTCGGGCAGAAGAAGCAAGTGACCGTCCGGCCGCTATGGAGCAGTCCCGGAATTCTTCTGCTGTTCAACACATTTGCGGGATATGCGGCGGCCGCCTTCTTCGGCGCAGGATTGAGCGGTCTGGTTCGGACCGGTCGGGACTGAAAACCGGCAACCTCACGCGAGCGCGCAACCATCGGGAAAGAAAGATCGTTCGCCACCCATGCCGCGCATCGAGCATGTCGTGGTTCTCATGCTGGAGAACCGCTCCTTCGACAATCTGCTGGGATGGCTCTATCCGGAACGCCCCGATTTCGACGGGCTGACCGGGGCGGAGAGCAATCCGCTGACCCATGCGGACGGCCGGGTCGAGCTGATCGGTGTGTGGAATTCGACCGAGGTGACACCGGAGAGTGCGTGCATGCCCGATCCCGATCCGGGCGAGCTGTTCGCGGATATCACCATGCAGATTTTCGGGCTGCATGGCCGGCCCGGCGAGGACCCGCCGGCGATGTCGGGGTTCGTCGATAACTACGCGCGGCTCAATCCGCGGCCGGGCGACGTGCGGCAGATCATGCACTATTTCACGCCGGCCCAGGTGCCGGTGATCAGCGGATTGGCGCGGGCGTTCGGGGTGAGTGACCGGTGGTTTTCCTCCGCGCCGTGCCAGACTTGGCCCAACCGGCTGTTTGCGCACACCGGCTCGGCGGGCGGCCGGGTGGATAACTGGGCGATCCCGGTGCCGTTCTTCCTGCCTTCGGTGTTCCGCCGGCTGGACAAACACGGGAAGAGCTGGCGGGTGTATTTCCACGACCTGCCGCAGACCGCGGCGCTGGCCGATCTGTGGCCCCGGATCGGCAGCAATTTCCGACTGTTCGAGGAATTCGAGGACGACGCAGCGCGCGGTTGCTTACCGCATTACAGCTTCATCGAGCCCCGGTACTACCCAAGTTCGTGGTCCGGTGAGCCGCCCAACGACGAGCATCCGCCGCACAACATGGCGTATGGCGAGCAGCTGATCGCGGCGTGCTACAATGCGCTGCGAGCGGGGCCGAACTGGGATGGCACGCTGCTTCTGGTGACGTTCGACGAGCATGGCGGCTGCTACGATCACGTACCGCCACCGGCCGCTGTCTCGCCCGGGCCACCTTATCCCGATGGATTCCGCTTCGACCGGTTCGGTCCCCGTGTGCCGGCCGTGATCGCCTCGCCATGGATTCCGGCGGGCAGCCTCATCCGGCCGCCGGATGAGGCACGGCCCTTCGACCACACGAGTATTCTCGCCACGCTGCACCGGGCTTTTGATCTCGGCCCCGGTCCCAATCCCCGGGTCGATGCGGCGCCCGATTTACTCTCCGCGCTGACTTTGCCGGAGCCGAGCAACCGCGGGCCGGAGCGGCTGGAGGCGACCGAAGCGGAGGCCGACAGGCGGGAACTGAGGCTGTTGCGGCAGATGGGGCGCAACAATCACCAGAAGCGGCTGTTGCATCCGGCATCGTTGATTCCCGGGCTGACGGCGAAGGCCGCCGCACACGCGCATCACAAGGTTCGCAGTCGGCGTCGTCGGTGACGGGAGTGCGGGTGGGCGCCTATCTACGCGTCCTGCTCCGGCGGTTCGTCCTGCACGGGCGTGCCGCCGAGCGTGGTGATCAGCTCGGTCACGGCGGCGATGGCGGATTTCAGCCGACCCTCGTCGGTGCCCTTGGCGACCACGGCAACGCCGTTGGCCGACGGGCGATAGAACGGATAGCTGCCGAGATCGACATCGGGGAAATCGTGCTGGATGGCGGCGAGGCCTGTGGCCAGCACGCCTTCCCCGAGCCGCACGACATGAACGGCTTGCATCTTGATGGGCGGGCCCGAGGCCAGGCGGTCGGCAATATTGTCGAACATCGCCTGCATGATGCGCGGCACGCCCGCCATCACGTGCACGTTGCCGATGGAAAAACCAGGCGCGGTGGAGATCGGGTTGTCGATCAGCGTGGCGCCTCGCGGCATGGTGGCCATGCGCTGTCGTGCGGCGTTGAACTGGCCGGGCGGATAGGAGCGCTCCATGCGCGCCCAGGCCTCGGGGTGGGGTTCCCATGGAAGGCCGAAGGCCTGAGCCACGCATTCGCTGGTGATGTCGTCGTGGGTCGGGCCGATGCCGCCCGTGGTGAAGACGTGATCGAAGGTTGCGCGGACTTGGTTGATGGTGGCGACGATCACCTCGGGCTTGTCGGGGATAATGCGGACTTCCTGGAGACTCAGGCCCCGTTCGGCGCAGCCTTTCGCGACGTAGTTGATGTTCTTGTCGACGGTGCGGCCCGAGAGAATCTCGTTGCCGATGACGACCAGACAGACCTGAGGATTGGTGTGGCTCATGGGGTCCTAAAGGAAATCACGGAGCAGGGGGACCAGCGGTTTGTCGGCGGCCGGCATCGGATAGTCCGTGAGCTTGTCAGGGCGCACCCATGACAGGGTCTGGCCCTCCTTCGCGCGGGGAATGCCCTTCCATCGCCGGCAAAGGAAGAGCGGCATGAGCAGGTGAAAGCGATCGTAGGCGTGTGAGGCGAAGGCGAAGGGAGCGAGGCAGGCAGCCGACACGTCGATGCCGAGTTCTTCCTTGAGTTCGCGGATCAGCGCGACTTCCGGCGTTTCGCCGGGATCCAGCTTGCCGCCGGGAAACTCCCACAGACCGGCCATGCGCTTGCCCTCGGGGCGGCGGGCCAGCAGCACGCGGCCGTCACTGTCGATCAGGGCGCAGGCGGCGACGAGGAGGAGCGGCTTGGTGCCGTTGGGTTCGGGCGGGGAGGGCGGTTCGTCGCCCGGGAAGAGATCGTCGCGCGTGGCCTCGAAACGCCAGACCGGGGCATCGCCACCGCGGGAGACGAAGGTTTCCGTGCCGGTGCCGCATTCGCGGAAGCCGATACGGCGGAGCACGGCGGCGGAGGCGGGATTGTCGGTGGCGACGTTGGCTTCCAGCCTATCGAGGTCGAGATTGGCGAGTGCCCAGCGGGCGAGCTTGCCTGCCGCTTCGGTCGCCACGCCGTGGCCCCAGAAGCGACGGCCGACCCAGTAGCCAAGCCGGCCGGCACTGGATTTGCTGAGCCGGCGCAGCCCGACGACGCCGACGAGGAGTTCGCTGCCGCTGTCCTCGCCGGTGATGGCGAGGTGCCAAGCGGTTCCGGTGGCGAGTTCCGAGTGGGTCGAGGCGATCCATTCGTCGGCGAGTTCGCGCGGATAGGGGAAGGGCACGGCGGCGAGGGTGCGCGATACCGCCCAATCGTTGACCAGGCGATGGAGCGACTCGGCGTCCTCCGGCCGAAGAGGGCGGAGCGTGAGGCGCTCCGTCGCGATCGGCGCGAACTCGGCCGATTTGAGGGCGGGCGATTTGCGTTTGCGGCGCGCGCGGGGCGGGGCGGGCGCCTCGGTTGTGGTCATGGGTGCATTGTCGCGCCGGCACGAGTTGTGGGCTAGTGCCTCGTTCGCCGTGGGCTGCGGCCAATTGCGCAACGGCCGGGCGCTGTGGCCGTTTGGGCCGCATGAATGCGGGCACGGTCTTACGCCATTGCGCGGCGCTGCCTTTCGCACCGGTCGAGCGGGTGACCGCGGGTGCGCCGCCGCTGGTGTTGGCGCCGCATCAGGACGACGAGTTGCTTGGGTGCGGCGGGCTGATTTCCGCCACGGTGCGGGAGGGGACGCCGCCGGTGGTGGTGTTCGTGACGGATGGGGCGATGTCGCACCCCGGATCGCGGCGGTTCGATGCCGCGGCGCGCGTGCGGGTGCGGCAGGAGGAGGCGCTGGCGGCGTGCACGGTCCTGGGCATCGGCGCCGAGCGGGTTGTGTTTCTGGGGTTGCCGGATGGGAATGCGCCCCATGGCGGTGCGGCGTTCGAAGCGGCTGTTGAGCGGATCGGCGAGATCGCCGCGCGCTTCGGCTGCCGGTCCGTGCTGGCGTCATGGGCGCATGATCCGCATGGGGACCACGTGGCGGCGCATCGGATGGCGGCGGCGACTGGGCTGACGCACTGGTCTTACATCGTGTGGGGCTGGACGCTGCCGGACGACACAGGGCTGGCGGATGAGATACCGGATGGTGTGCGGGTGGACATAGCGTCGTGGTTGCCGCTGAAACGGCGGGCGATCGCGGCCCATCGGTCGCAGCACGGTGCGGTGTTCACGGACGATCCGGACGGATTTGTACTGCCGCCAGCGTTCCTGACGTATTTCGATCGGCCGTGGGAAGCGTTCTTACTCTGCCGCGAGCGGGAGTGACGCGGCCTCGGCCTTTATCCACACGGCGGTATCGTGGAAGACGGCACCGCCGTTGGGCGGAGCGGCGTCGTCGCTGGTGAGGGCGTTGATGCCGATACCGCCTTCGTAGAACTCGCTCGGCCAGATGCTTTCGACCACCACCACCCCTGGTTGGAGTCCGTCGAACAGGCGGACATGGACGACGACCTCGCCGCGTTGGTTGCCCAGTCGCACCTTGCCGCCATCGGTCAGGCCCAGGCGGGTGGCGTCGGTGGGATGGATCAGCGCGGTGGGACGGTTCTCGCGCCGGCGCGAATAGGGCATTTCAGTGAACGACGTATTCAGGAAGCTGCGGGCCGGCGCGGTGACAAGCTGGAATGGACGCGCGGTACTGACCGGGTCCTCGAAGCCGGCATAATCGGGCAGTTTCGGCATGCGCGCGTGGTCCGGGCCGATCGCCGACCAGTCCGGCGCAAAGCGGAACTTGCCGTCGGCATGCGGGAAGCCGGTGAGGAAATGCGAATCCTCGAAGGACTGCGCGGCATCGTGCCAGCGGTTCGCCAGAACGGTTTTCGCATCCGGCCAGCCGGAGGCGCGCAGCGTGTGGTCGACGATCTCCCACGCGGTCATGTCGAAGCCGGGGTGCTTTGCGCCGAGTTGGTGGGCGAGGGCGCAGATGACCTCGTGGTTGGAGCGGCACTCGCCCGGCGGGTCGATGAGTTTCGCGCCGATCTGGATGAAGGTGTGGCCGCCCGATTGATAGAAGTCGTCGTGTTCCAGGAACATGGTTGCAGGGAGAACGATGTCCGACCAACGCGCGGTCTCGGTCATGAACTGCTCGTGCGTGCAAACGAACAGATCGTCGCGGGCGAAACCACGGCGCACGCGATTGCTGTCCGGGCACACGGTCAGCGGGTTCTGGTTCTGAATCAGCAGGGCGTGGACTTCAGGACCGTCTCCAAGGTCGCGCCGGTCGCCGGTCAGCACGCTGGCGATGCGGCTCATGTCGAGTTCGCGGACCGAGAGGTCGCGGACGTCGAGGCCCTCGATCAGGGTCTTGTCCCAGTGATAGATGCCGCGGTTGCTCCATAGCGCGCCTCCGCCTTCGTGTTGCCAGGCGCCGGTGACGGTCGGCAGGCAGGTCACGGCGTGCATGCTGACGGCGCCATTGCGCTGGCGGGAGAAGCCGTAGCCGAGGCGGATGTAGCTGCGTTGTGTGGTGTTGTAGAGACGCGCGAATTCTTCGATCTGCGCGGCGGGGATGCCGGTGATCGCTTCCGCCCAATCGGGGCCGCGCGTGGCGAGGTGCGCTTCCAATTCTCCCGGACAGTCGGCGAAGCGCGCCATATAGGCTCGGTCGGCATGACCGTCCCGGAAGGCGATGTGCATGACGGCGCAGGCGAGCGCGGCATCGGTGCCTGGTCGCGGTGCAAGGTGCATATCTGCAACGGCGGCGGTGCCGGTGCGGTAGGGATCAACCACGACCAATTTCGCCCCACGCTCCCTTCGCGCGCGGGTGACGTGCGTCATGACGTTGACCTGGGTGGAGACGGGATTGCCGCCCCACATAACAATCAAATCGGACTTCGCCATCTCTCGCGGGTCAGGTCCTTGATAGCCCCCGACCCCGGCGAACCAGCCGGATTCACAGACTGATGTGCAGATCGTGAGTTTCTGCCGCGAATACCGCATGGCGTGGCGCAGGCGATTGATGCCGTCGCGCTGCACCAGCCCCATCGTGCCGGCGTAATAGAAGGGCCAGATCGCTTCCGTGCCGTGGTGTGCGGCGAGAGTGGAGAACTGCTCCGCGATGCGATCCAGCGCGTCATCCCAGGAGATGCGGCGGAACTGTCCGCTGCCTTTGGGGCCGGTGCGAAGCAGGGGGTGCGTGACGCGGTCCGGATGGTGAATGCGTTCGGCGTAGTGCGCGACCTTCGAGCAGATGACGCCGGCGGTGTAGCTGTTGTCAGCAGCCCCATGCACTTTCCCGATCCGGTTGTTGCCGACCAACTCGACCGCCAGCGCGCAGGTTGACGGACAATCATGGGGACAGACGGAGCTTGCGATACGGAACATCATTGCAAGTTAGGTCAGCGGCCGAACCGGTCGCAAGCCGCGAAGCGGTCGCATCGGCAGCCGTCCCCCTCGCCCAATCCGTGATCGGATACTCATATCAACGGCCCTCAACGGTGACGCATCACAGCGTGATCAGTTCAGGTCGACCCGGTCATGCTGTGACTTCCTTTGCTGAGAGCGCGATTCGCGCTTCATTGGTGGTGCCGCCTGAAGCGAACGGGAGAGTCATTGCTTTGGGCGGCTGGTATCAGACAAAAGGGACGTATCGACTTTCCTGGAAAATCGATACTAGGCTCCCGATCCAGAGCGCTGAAGCGTCGCCCCGGGGAGGAGAAAGATTGAACGACGCGCTGATCGAGAACGTGATGAACGCCCTCGCGGCAGGGCTCGATTCTCGGCTCGATCTATGGGCTGATGTGCCTTGGTCTGGGCCTGATCTTCGGCATCATGAAGATCGTCAACTTCGCCCAGGGCGAACTGCTGATGCTGGGCATGTTCGTCAGCTTCTACCTGGTGACGGCGTCCGGGGCACTGGCTCCGCTGGGGGTGGTGGCGCCGTTTGTGGCCGCTCTGGCGGCAGGGCCGGTTTTGTTTCTCGGCGGAGCTGCGCTGCACCGGCTGATCATTGCCCGCGTTTCCGGGCTGCGTACCGCGGGGGCGCTGGATGAGGGCGCGTTCGGGCAACTGATCGTCACGCTGGGGCTGTCGCTGATCCTGCAGAACGGGGGACAGATCGCGTTCGGGTCTGCGCCCAAGTCGGTGCTGACGCCGCTGGCGGCCCATGCCTTCATCATCGGGCCGGTGGTTGGGGACGCGACGCTGTTTCTCAACAAGGCACGGGTCTTCGCCTGCCTGGTTTCACTCGTTATTGCCGCGGTTCTGTATGTGGTGATGGAGCGTTCGCGGCTGGGCAAGGCGTTGCGGGCCGCGGCCGATAATCCCACCGCCGCGACCTATATGGGGATCGACGTGGACCGGGCATACCGGATCGCGTTCGGCCTGGGCGCCGGCGTTACCGCGATCGCGGGCGGGTTGATGGCGACGTATCTGTCATTCACCCCATTTGTCGGCCTGGACTACGTGATCATCATGTATTCGGGGGTGGTGCTGGGCGGCATGGGCAGCATCCTGGGCGCCTTCTGGGGCGGGTTGACGGTGGGGCTGGTTCAGCAAGGCTCCGCGCTGGTCCTGCCGCCGCAGCTGCAGAACGCGGCCATCTTCGTGGTGTTTCTGCTGATCGTCGGGCTGAGGCCGCAGGGTTTCTTCGGCCGTTCGGCGGAGCGCGCTTGAGGGACGGAGCCGGTCCGCGGCTGAAGCGTGACGCGATCGCCCTGGCGGTGGTCACGGCCGCCTATTTGGTCCTCGCGACACTCGTTCGTAACAGTTACTACCAATTGATGCTTACGCTGGTACCGATCTGGGCAATGATGGGCCTCGCGTGGAACCTGATATCGGGTTATTCGGGTCTGGTTTCGTTCGGCCATGCGGCGTTCTTCGGCGCCGGCGCCTACACCGTCACGCTGGCGCTGGTTTATCTGGATCTGACGCCGTGGCTTGGCATTCCGCTCGGCGCGCTGGTTGGCGCCATCGCCGCGCTGCTGATCGGCTGGCCAACGTTTCGTCTGCGCGGACACTATTTCGCGCTATCCATGCTGGCCTATCCGCTGGCGATCCTGTACGTGCTGGAATATCTGGGTTTTCAGGAAGTGCCGCTGCCGATCCACCGCGCGCATCCAGCGGCCTTCCTGCAGTTCACCGATCCCCGGCTGTATACACTGCTCGCGGTGGTGCTGCTGGCCGCGGGCGTGCTGATCTGCATGGTTGCGGAGAACGCCCGGTTCGGCCTGGCGCTGCTCGCCATAAGGCAGAACGAGCTTGCGGCCGAGGCGGCGGGGCTGAATACCTGGCGCTGGAAGATGCGAGGGCTGGTCGCCAGCGGGGCTCTGGCGGCTACGGCAGGGGGCCTTTACGCATGCGTCCTGCTGGTGGTTACACCTGAATCGGTTTTCGGCGTGCTGGTTTCGGCCCAGGCGCTGGTTGTCACGTTGTTCGGCGGTGTTGGCACGGTGTGGGGGCCGCTGATCGGTGCTGCCATCCTGATCCCGCTGGCGGACACTTTGAATGCACAGCTCGGCTCGATGCTGCCGGGCATTCAGGGCGTCGTGTACGGCTGCGCCATCATTGCGGTCATGCTGGCGGCGCCCGAGGGAATCTTCTGGACGCTGCGCGACCGGTTCTTCCGTCGCCCCGCGCCGCCCGTTCGCCGCGCGGCTACGTTCGCCCAGCGCGCGGTGCGCGTCGCGCACCGGCCGGGTACGCTGCTGGACGTCCGCCACCTGTCGCGCAGCTTCGGTGGCCTGCGCGCGGTGGATGATGTCAGCTTCACCGTCGAAGCGGGCGAAATCCTGGGCATCATCGGCCCCAACGGCGCAGGTAAGACCACGCTGTTCAATGTGCTGAACGGCATCCTGCCGCCGACGTCGGGGGAGGCCTTTTTCGCCGGCACGCGCATCACCGGCCGCAAGATCCACGATATCTGCCACCTGGGCATCGGGCGCACCTTCCAGGTCGTCCGCAGCTTTCCGCGGCTTCCGGTGCTGGATAATGTCGTGGTCGGCGCCTATGGCGCGGGTCTGGACGACCGTGAGGCGGTACATGCCGCGGAAGCCGCGCTGGATCGGGTCGGACTTCTGCCGCTCGCCCACCGCGAGGCGGGCCGCCTGACCAACAAGGAACTTCGGCTCATGGAGCTGGCCCGTGCTGTCGCCGGCGATCCGCGCCTGGTGCTGCTGGACGAAACCCTCGCGGGTCTTGGGCGCGAGGAGTGTGACCAAGTGTTGGATGTGCTGCAGCAACTCCGCGCCGGGGGCATCACGATCGCCATCATCGAGCACACGATGCACGCGATGCTGCGCCTGGCCGACCGGTTCGTTGTACTGGATCACGGCCGGGTTCTGTGCGTCGGCGCCCCGCGCGAGGTGGTGGAGGATCACGCGGTCATTGAAGCGTATCTGGGCGCCAAATGGCTGGCCAAAGTCCATGCTGCTTGAAATTACCGATCTGGCGGTCAGCTATGGGGGCCTTCGTGCGCTCTCCGGCGTGACGCTTTGCGTAGATGCCGGTCAGTTTGTCGCCGTGGTGGGCCCGAACGGCGCCGGCAAGACAACGCTGTTCAAATGCATCGCCGGCATCGTTGCGCCGGAAACCGGCGGGATCACATTTCGCGGGGAAGACTTGCTGCGTCGTCCCGCATCCGCTCGCGCCCATCTGGGCATTGCCCATGTGCCGGAAGCCCGGCAGGTGTTCAAGACGCTGACGGTACGCGAAAACATTGAAATGGGCGCCTATCCGGCGCAGGGCCGAGCGGTCTTCGCGCGCACGCTGGAGCGCATCCATACGCTGTTTCCTGTCCTGGCCGAGCGCGCAACGCAACTTGCCGGCACGCTTTCGGGCGGTGAGCAGCAGATGCTCGCCATCGCCCGTGGCCTTGCCGCCGCCCCGCGTCTGCTCATGCTCGATGAGCCGTCGATGGGGCTGGCTCCGGCGGTGACCGACCTGATTTTCGAGCGCATCGCGCAGATCCACCGGGAGGACGGGCTGGCGATCCTGCTGGTGGAGCAGCGGGTGGCTGAGGCGCTGGAACTGGCGGATCAGGGCTACGTCCTGGAAACCGGGCGCGTCGTGTTCCATGGCGACTACCAGGCGTTGCTTGCGGACGACCGGATCCGACGCTCCTATCTGGGGCTGGAGGCAATCTAAACAGGGAGGAAACAACATGACCACCAACCTTGGCCGCCGCGCCGCCCTCGCGCTGGGCACGGCCGCCACGCTCGCGCCGCGTACCCGCGCCCAGCCGGCGGATGAAGTTGAGATCGCCCTGCTGGTGCCGCTGACAGGGCCGTGGGCCCGCGAGGGCATCCTGGAGCGCGAGGGCGCCGAGATGGCGGTGGACGACATCAACAGCAGCGGGGGCATCAAGGGCCTGGGCGGCGCCAAGCTGAAGTTGCTGGTTTACGACACGCAGGGCTCCGCCGAGACGGCGAAGGACGCGGCGCAGCGGATGCTGGCGGTCAATCCGAAACTTTCGGGGGGGATCGGCTGCTGGCTGAGCACCTTCACCCTGGCGGTCACCGAGGTGACCGAGCGGGCGCATCTTCCGTGGCTGACGCTGTCCTATTCCGATGCGATTACCGGCCGCGGCTTCCGCTATGTGTTCCAGACCTCGCCGACCGCCAACAAGCAGGCGGAGGATATGGTTCCGATCGTCATGAAATTGGCCCAGCAGACCACGGGCAAGCGGCCGACCAAGGTGGCGATCATCGGCGACAACACGGCGGCGAGCGTGAGCTTCCTGAAGCCGATCCGGTCACACATCCTGAACGATGAGAAGCTGACGGCCGTGGTGGACAAAACCTACACGCCGCCGCTGTCCGACGCCACCACGCTGGTTCAGCCGGTCCGCGCGGCGCGTCCCGATTTCGTGCTGCTGCTTTCAACCGCAACCGGCGACGACAAGATGCTGGCGGATACGTTCAGCGAATACGGCATGCCGGCGAGCAAGCTGCCGCTGATCGGCAATGGCGGCCACTGGGCAACGCCCGAGCTGCTGAAGACCGCTGGGGCAGACGTGCTGCAGGACGTGATCGTCGGCCTGGCGAACTGGCCCGGCAAGGACCTGGACGATCTCTCGGCACGTTTCGTCAAGCGCACCGGGGAGGGGTGGTTCGGCCACGACTTCGTCTTCGCCTATGGGCACGTCATGATGTATGCCTGGGCCGTGAACAAGGCGGCGTCCACCGACCGGGAAAAGGTGGCCGAAGCCATTCGCACCATGAACATCACCGACGGTCCGGCGGTGTATTTCCCGCCGCACCACATCCAGTTCGACAGCAATGGGCGCCGCATCGGGGCCGAGCTGGTGGTGATCCAGTGGCAGAACGGCAAGCCGGTGACGATCTATCCGGACGACATGGCCGCGGCCAAAGCCGTCTGGGCCTGAGGCGTTTACCGCCCCGGCGGCGACCGCGTCGCCGCCAAGCGCGGCCGGGCGACATACGGTGCCATCAAGCGCTGAGGATGGGCCGAGAGGCGAGCATCCGCTGGCCGTCCGGCATCCCCTTGACCGCCAGGGCGCGGGTGGAAGGACAGTCGTGCAGGCATACGGAGTTGCGGCCCTGGCGTATGTGTCAGGAACGATAGTCCGGCCTGTCGTTCTCGATCAGCCGAAGCGCCGCATCCCACACCATGGCGTAGTGCTCGTCGTTCTCCTGCGCACGGAACTGCTCGGCGGTGTGGCGGCAGACGTCCTCGGGCGGGTAGATCAGCTCCGCTCCACCGGACTGCGCGGCGACCTGTGCCGCGCATGCACGCTCCAGCATGTAGGTCATATGGAACGCCTCGGGGATCGAGGTGCCGCCGAGGAGCAGGCCATGGTTGCGCAGGATCATTGCCTTGTGCGGGCCGAGGTCTTTGACCAGGCGCTCGCGTTCATCGAGATCGAGCGCGATGCCTTCGTAGCCGTGATAGGCGACGCGGCCGTAGAATTTCAGCGCGTGCTGGCTGATCGGCAGCAGCCCGTTCTTTTGAGCGGATACCGCGATCCCGGCCGCCGTATGGGTGTGCACGACGCATGTCAGGTCGGGGCGCGCCATGTGCACCGCCGAGTGAATGGTAAATCCCGCAGCGTTCACGCGCCGCGATTGCGGATCACCATCCTCCACCACGTTGCCATGCAGGTCGATCTTCACCAAGTCGGAAGCGCATATCTGGTGAAAGTTCACGCCATAGCGGTTGATGAGGAAGTAATCCTCGGGTCCCGGCAGACGCGCGCTGATGTGCGTGTAAACGAAATCAGTCCAGCGGTGATGGGCGATCAACCGATACAGCGCCGCCAGATCACATCGGATCGCCCATTCCTGCTCGGAGCAGGAGCGAGCGGTGGGGACGATGAGGTTCATGGGGAGGGTCCGTGGGTTTGTCCTGCCGCAGGATCGATCACGCCCCGGCCCGCGTCAACGTGCGGCCGATCGTGTAGAAGGGTCCGATGCCGATTCTCACCAGCCGGGTCTTATGACCCCGGCACCGCTGCACTTCATGGGCGAGCGCATGATGCTCGATCCGGCCGGGGCGCTGTTCTGGCCGGCCGAGGAGATGCTGATTCTGTCCGACCTGCATCTGGAGAAGGGGTCGTCCTTCGCGCGCAAAGGCATGCTGCTGCCGCCCTGGGATACGCGCACCACGCTCGATCGGCTGGTCGCGGTGCTGCGCCGGTGGTCGCCGCGGCAGGTGGTCGCACTGGGCGATTCGTTCCATGACGCCGAGGGGTCAGGACGGCTGCCGCCGGGTGAGGCGGAGCGGCTGGGGGCGATCACGCGTTCGGTGCATTTTGTGTGGGTGCTGGGCAATCACGATCCGGAACCGCCGCGTGATCTGGGGGGGGAGAGCGTGGAGACGTTTGCGGCGGGTCCGTTCGTGTTCCGCCATCAGGCGAAGCGCGACGCGGATGGTGAATTGAGCGGCCACTATCACCCGAAAGCGGCGATTCCCGCGCGGGGCGGTGCGGTCAGCCGCCCCTGCTTCATCGCGGATCACCGCAGGATGATCCTGCCGGCGTTCGGGGCGTATGCCGGCGGTTTGGATGTACGCGATCCCGCGATCGCACAACTGTTTCCACGCGGTGGCCGCGTGTTTCTGCTCGGCCGCGACCGGCTTTTCAGCTTCGCGCTGTGATCCCTCTCAGCGCGGCAGGCCCATATGCGGGTAGAGCTGCATCAGTTGCTTCACGTACGCCGCGTAGGCGTCCGCCACCGCCTGGCTTTTCACCATCACGACATTCTCGGCATTCCTCGTGGCGTTGGTCGAGAAGTTGAAGCTTCCGGTGATCACCGTATTGTCGCAGACCGCCAGTTTGTCGTGCATGAAATCATGCGGTGAATCGGGGCTGTAGGGCACGGAGCTTTTCGCATGCAACAGCGGTGCGATTGCCTGAAACAGCTGAGCCTTGCTGTAGAACGCACTTGACTGAACACGTGCCCGTGACGACCGATGCGCCGTGTGGGATTGCGCTCTCGCCCAGTCCTTCAGCACGTCATTCATCTCGGTGGCATCGAAGATGCCGCCGAACTCGCCCACGCGATGGGCGCGGTCCACCAACGCGCCCAGAACGGGACCCGACGAGATCACCATCGAAGCGATGAGAAGTCTGTCCTGGGCGGTTGCCACGCGCTGGCGATATCGGTATCGATCTGCCGTCCCCTGCCTGGCGAGAAGGCGACGCTGACCGGGATCCCATCAACCGTGACAGTCCCGGTATCATCGCGCCCCGAATTGGCGATGGCGCCGCTTTCCCACATCTCACCAAAGTCGTTCTGATAGAAACGGGCGAGCACAGGGGCGTTATCGAATATGAGGATGTTGTTTTCCTGAAGCGACCAGGCATCGTTGGTAAAATTGGTCGAGCCGGTCAGCACCGCCGCGCTGGGCAGTGTACCGTCCCGGATGATGTATTTGCTGTGCATTAGGTGAGAACCCGGGTTGATTGGCTCGCCGACAACGGGCGGTTCGAGTTCCGCGGTGTCCTCGATCCCCTTGCTCTGAACCGAGTCATCAAAGGTGCTGATGAAATCGGCTGTGCCGATCGGCGCCGGGTCTGCCCCGATCCAGGCAAACACCTCCGGCGTGCGGTCCCTCTTTGGGTGATGGTAAGCAATGCGCACATCAACGCCGGCGCGCGCACGCTCATTCAGCGCGCCGACGAGTTCCGTGGCCGCCGCGCCGGTCAAGCGGAAATCATAGACCGCGATGTGGATACTGAACGTGGCCTTACGGACGAAATCCGCGAATATGCGACCGACCGCTTCGGCCTGCGCGTTTTGCTCCGGTGACGGGGCATGCCGCCTACCGCCGACGGTGCCGGCCTGGGTCAGGAAATGCGCCGTGATGCCCTGGTTGGGCCCGAACTGCTGCGTTTCCATCGCCATCGCGCCAACCCCCGATGTGCGTGCAGAGTAGATGCGGGTCGCCCAATACAGCATGAAGTTTTCATGGCGGCACATCCCTTGCGGAGTAACGATTCAGACGCACGTGTCGCTCATGCCCGAAAGACCGGTGATCGTCTGGTTCCGCAACGATCTGCGCTTAGCGGATCACGCGGCGCTGCATGCGGCCGTCGAGACGAAGCGGCCCGTTCTGCCGGTGTTTGTGCTGGACGAGGCTGCGGCCGGCGCGTGGCGTCCAGGGGGTGCGTCAAACTGGTGGTTGCATCATAGCCTGACGTCCCTGGCGCACGACCTGCGTGCGCGCGGTGCACCATTGATTCTGCGCCGCGGTACGACGCAAGCCGTGCTGCGGGAATTACTGAACGACACGGGAGCGGACTGCGTCTGCGCCGGCCACGCCGTCGAACCCTGGGCGCGCAAGCTGGAGGCGGAATTGGTCCGCGCGAGCATTCCGTTGCAGTTGCATCGGACCGTCAGCCTGTTTGATCCGGCGTCGCTGCACACGAAGGCCGGATCACCATTTCTGGTGTACACGCCGTTCAGCCGCGCGGCGCTGGCGACGGGCGGACCGCCTCCACCGTTGGCGGAACCGGCACGGATTTCCGGCGTTGCGCCGTCTCCGCGGTCTGACGCGCTTGCCGATTGGGCATTGTTGCCGACGAAGCCCGACTGGGCCGGCGGCCTGCGCGAGATGTGGCAACCGGGAGAAGATCATGCACGGCGGCGGCTGCGTTCGTTCGTCTCGGAGTCGCTCGCCGATTACGCCGGGGCGCGGGATCAGCCCGGTGTGGATGGAACGTCGCGACTATCACCGCATCTGCATTTCGGCGAAATCTCCGCCGCGCAGGTGTGGCACCAAGCAGGGGATCATGGCTCCGCCGCTAAATTCATCAACGAGCTGCTCTGGCGCGAATTCTCGCTGCATCTGCTCTGGCATCATCCGCATCTGCCGGATCGGCCGCTGCGGGAGGCCTTTGCCGCGATGCCGTGGCGGCGCGACCAGCGCGCTCTGCGCGACTGGCAGCGCGGAGAGACGGGTATTCCGATCGTCGATGCCGGCATGCGGCAGCTCTGGCATACGGGCTGGATGCACAACCGGGTACGGATGATTGTCGCCTCGTTCCTGGTGAAACATCTGCTGATCCACTGGCGCGACGGCGAGGCCTGGTTTTGGGATACGCTGGTGGACGCCGATCTCCCGAATAACAGCGCGAACTGGCAGTGGATTGCCGGATGCGGCGCGGATGCGGCGCCCTATTTCCGCATCTTCAATCCCGTGCTGCAGGGGCGGAAGTTCGACCCGGACGGCGACTATGTGCGCGCGTGGGTGCGGGAACTGGCGCGGCTGGATGCAAAGTTCATCCACGCGCCGTGGGACACGCCGGAGAAGACGCTCGCTGAAGCCGGGGTCGTGCTGGGGCGATCCTACCCCGAGCCGATCGTCGATCTCGCGGAAGGACGTGCCCGAGCACTCCGCGCGCTGGCCAGCATCGGAGGCGCATTGCCACACGCTGCGGCGCATGGCTGAATCGGCGCCATGCGGATCACCGACGCGCAGGTACATGTCTGGTCAGCCGGCACATCGAGCGGCGAGCATCGCAAGGTGCCGCGCTTCACCGCCGAGGACTTGCTGGCCGAGATGGATGAGGCGGGCGTGGATGCCGCGATCATCCATCCGCCAAGCTGGGATCCGAACGCCAACACCGTCGCGATCGAAGCCGTGCGGAATCATCCCGGCCGGTTCGCGATCCTGGGCCAATTTCCGCTCGATCAGCCGCAGCAGCGGGCACGGCTGGAAACCTGGCGTGATCAGCCCGGCATGCTGGGGCTGCGCACCGCACTCGTGCTGCCGCATCAGCAGACCTCGCATGAGGATGGCACGCTGGATTGGCTCTGGCCGGAGCTGGAGCGGTTGGAGCTTCCGTTCGCAACAATGGCGTGGCGCTTCCTGCCGACGTACGAGCGCATTGCCGAACGCCATCCGCATCTACGCCTGATCATCGATCACTGTGGCGGGGTGCGTCCGGCGAAGGACGATGCGGCGTTTGCCACGGTGCCGGAATTGGAGCGCATCGCGAGGCTGCCCAATGTGGCGCTCAAGGCGACGGGCGCGCCGGGATACGCCACGTCGCCCTATCCGTTCCGCAATCTCCACGATCCGTTGCACCGGCTGTTCGATGCGTTTGGGCCGGACCGGTTCTTCTGGGGCACCGACATCACCCGCATGCCGTGCAGCTACAGGCAGTGCGTGACGATGTTCACGGAAGAGCTGCCGTGGCTGCGCGGTCGTGATCTGGAGACGGTGATGGGTGAGGGCATCCGCGCCTGGCTGGGGTGGACGGATTGATGCCGGAGCGGGGTTCACGCCGCGCGGTCCCGCCATAATCCCCGCCCCCATGCTGACGATCGAATCCCTCCAAGCCGGCTATGGCCATACCCCGGTCCTGTTTGACGTCTCGCTTTCCATTGCCCCCGGCGAAGTCGTCACGCTGCTTGGCCGCAACGGGATGGGGAAGACCACCACCATCCGCACCCTGATGGGCCTGCTGCCCGCAGCCGGCGGCAGCATGCGGTTCCGCGAGCATGACCTGGGCTCTCTGGCGGCCGAGGACCGGGCACGGCTTGGCCTCGGCCTGGTCCCTGAAGGCAGGCAGGTCTTTCCGACGCTTAGCGTGGTGGAGAACCTGATCGCGACGGCAGCCAACCGGCGCGGCGTTGAGTCGCCGTGGACACTGCGGCGCATCTGGGCGCTCTTCCCGCGGCTCGAGGAACGCCAGCGCCAAATCGCCTCGACACTGTCGGGCGGCGAGCAGCAGATGCTGGCGATCGGCCGGGCGTTGATGACGAACCCGCTGCTGCTGATCCTCGATGAGGCGACCGAGGGGCTAGCGCCGCTGATCCGCGCCGATATCTGGCGCTGCATTCAAGAACTGAAGGAGCAGGGACAGGCGATCCTGATCGTGGACAAGCACCTGGCCGCCTTGCAGCGTCTGGCGGACCGTCACGTGATCATCGAAAAAGGGCGCACGGTCTGGTCCGGCGGCTCGGCGGAGATGGCCGCCCGCCCGGACCTGGCGCAGCGCTATCTGGGGGTGTGAATGGCCATCGCGCGAACCGCGCTCGGTGATCTGAGCGGCACGAAAGAAGACAGGGTCGCGGTGTTCCGGGGCGTGCCCTATGCGGCGGCGCCGGTGGGTGAGTTGCGGTTCGCACCGCCTCAGGCGGTGCCGGCCTGCAGCGGACAGCGCGACGCCTCACAGCACGGGCCGATCGCGCCGCAAATGCCCAGCCGGCTGCGCACGGCAATGGGGGATTTCGACCGCCCGCAGGATGAGGATTGCCTGACGCTGACGATCTGGTCGCCGGGTACGGCGCAGGGGTCGCGGCCCGTGCTGGTTTGGTTGCACGGCGGCGCGTGGATCAGCGGGGCCGGGTCGCTCGACTGGTATGACGGGGCGCGGCTGGCGCGCGAGGGCGACGTCGTCGTGGTCGGGGTTAACTACCGGCTCGGGGCGCTCGGGTTTCTGTGCTTGCCCGGCGTTGCGGACGGGACTTTGGGGTGGCTGGACCAGGTGGCGGCACTGCGCTGGGTGCGGGCGCATATCGCGGGCTTCGGCGGTGACCAGGAGCGCGTGACCGTCATGGGGCAGTCGGCGGGGGCAGCCTCGATCGGGCTGATGCTGGCGGACGAGGCGGCGAGCGGACTGTTTCAGCGCGCCATCCTGCAAAGCGGCGGGTTCGGCCGGGCGGCGCTGACGCCAGCGCAGGCGAGCGTGACCGGCGAGGCGTTCGTGCGGGCGCTCGGCTTCGATCCGGACAATGGCGGGCTGTTGGCGCGGCTGCGGGATGTGCCGGTGGCGGAGATCCTGGCGGCGCAGGTTCAGGTAGGACGGGCCAATGCGCGGTTCGGGGAGACGATGCCTCCGTTCCCGCCCGTTGGGCTGCGGGCGGCGAATCCGGCGGAGGGCGTGGCGGGCAAGCAGGTGCTGATCGGCGCGGCGCGGGAGGAATGCCACGCCTTCTTCGCAGCCGATCCGGCAATGGTGGCGCCCGCTCCGGCGCTGGTGGCGGAGCGGTTCGCGGCCCTGACCGGACGTGCGGATGCGCTGGCGCGGTATCAGGCGCGGCGGCCGGGTGGGTCGCTGATGGACTGGCTGGCGGACGTGACCTCGGACCACACGTTCCTCTGGCCGGCGATGCGGCTGGCCGGCGCGATGGCAGCGCAGGGCGCCTCGGTGCAGGCGTACCAGTTCGAGTGGGCGCCTCCCGCCTCGCGCTTCAAGGCGTGCCACTGCATCGAGCTGCCGTTCGTGTTCGGCAACCTGGATGCCTGGCCGGGGGCCGGCATGCTGGATGGCGGGGACCGGACCGAGATGGAGGGGCTGTCGGCGCGGGTCCGCCGCGCGTGGATCGATTTCGTGCGGGACGGCAGTGCCGGGGAGGACTGGCCGGCCTATAGGCAGGACGAGAGATGGACCATGCGGCTGGGGCGGGTGACGGAGCCGGCACTCGATCCGGCGGGGCTGCGCTGGCGGGCCGGAGAATGACCCGAATTTTCCGCGGCGTTCCGTATGCCCGGGCGGCACGGTTCGACGCGCCGGAGCAGGTCGCGTGGGACGGCGCACGGGACACGACGCAGGACGGGCCAGTCGGGCCGCAACCGCTTAGCAGGTTGCGGATGGCGATGGGCGATTTCGACCTGCCTCAAAGCGAGGACTGCCTCAGCCTGACGATTTTCGCGCCTGAGGGCGCAGGACCGTGGCCGGTGATCCTGTGGCTGCATGGCGGGGCGTATTTGAGCGGAGCGGGGTCGCTGCCCTGGTACGATGCCGGTGCGCTGGCCCGATCCGGCGCGGTGGTCGTGGGAGTCAATTATCGCCTCGGGCCGCTGGGGATGCTGCATGTGCCGGGCGTCGCTCGCGGGGACATGCTGCTGCAGGACATCGAGGCGGCGCTGGATTGGGTGCGGTCGAATATCACCGGCTTCGGCGGCAATCCGGGCTGCATTACGCTGATGGGCCAGTCGGCCGGGGCGCATGCGATCATGTGTCTGTTGTGTCGTGGCTCGGGCGGGTTCCACCGCGCGGTGTTGCTGAGTCCGCCGCCGGCTTGGGCCCCCTTGTCCGAGGTCGAAGCGACGGAGCGCGGGCGCCAGTTCGTGGCCGAACTTGGGGCGGACCCACGTGAGGCGCCAGTGCAGCGCATGCTGGAGGCACAGGGGCGAATGCTGCGGGCCATGGCCCGGTTCGGGGAAATCCTGGTGCCGTTCCTGCCGAAGGTGGACGGGGTGAACACAGAGGCGGAATTCATCGAGCGGACCGCGCAGGCGGCGGCTGGGGGCGGGATCGAGCTGATCATCGGCACGACGAGGGACGAGATGATGGCGTTCTTCGCCATCGATCCGGCGATGCAGGACCCGGAGCCGGACGCGGTGGCAGCGTGCTTCGCTCGGCTCGCTGGGACCGGCGACGCGATCGAGGTGTATCGGCGGCGGCGTCCCGGGGCGGTATGGCTTGGCTGGTGTCCGACCTGGGGACGGATCACCTGTTCCGCTCGCCTTCCGTACGGCTGGCGGATGCGGTCGCCCGGAGGCGCGGGCAGGTGTTCATGTACCGCTTCGACTGGGGACCGTCCCGGTTCGGGGCGTGCCATTGCATCGAGCTGCCGTTCGTGTTCGGCACGGCCGAGAGCTGGGCGGCGCCGATGCTGTCCGGTGGCGAACCAGGCGAAATGCGGGCGCTGTCGGAGCAGGTGCGTGAGATGGTTGCAGGGTTTGCGCGGACGGGGCGCCCGGCAAGCTCGTTGATGTCCTGGCCCGCCTATGAACAGGAGGCGGGTTGGACGATGGTGTTTGATTCGGTGGTAAGCGCGATGGGATTGAAGCGATGAAGCGGCGGACGTTGCTGGGGGTGATCGCTGCGTTCCCGGTGCTCGGGCGTGCGGCCAAGGCTGCAGAGCGTGTGCAGATCGGGTTTATCACGACGTTGTCCGGACCGGCCGGGTATTTGGGCGAGGACATTCGCGATGGTTTTCTGCTCGCGGTGAAACAGGAGAATGGCGGTCTGGGTGGCGCGCCCGTGCAGGTGATGGTGGAGGATGACGGGCTGAAGCCGGGAACGGCGAAGCAGATCGTGCAGCGGATGCTGCAATCGGACCATGTGAAACTGTTTACCGGGACGGTGTTCTCCAATGTCGCGGATACGATGCTGGGGGACATCATCGATGCCCAGGCTTATTTCCTGGGACCGAATACGTCACCCAATGAGTACAGCGGGAAACTGTGCGATCCGCATTACTTTGTCACGGGGTGGGACGAGACGCTGCACGCGTCGGCGGGAATTTTGGCCAATGTGATGGGCAAGAAGCGGCTGGTCGTGATGGCGCCCAATTACCTGACCGGCAAGCAGGTGATCGCGGCGGTGAAGGGCACGTTCAAGGGCGAGATCGTCGCGGAGATCTATACCAGCCTGGATCAGACGGATTTCAGCGCGGAGATCGCGCGGATTCGGGCGGCGCAACCCGACGCCTTATATGAATTCGAGCCGGGTGGGTTGGGAATCAATTTCCTCAAGCAATTCGCAGCCGCGGGTCTGGTGGACAGTATTCCGCTGGTGGTCGCGGCACCATCGCTCGATCCGCGCATTCTGGCCGCTGTCGGGGATGCAGCGCGCAATATGCATGTGGTGGCGGATTGGAACTGGGATTTGGACAATCCGGCGAACAAACAGTTCGTTGCAGGATTCCGGACAACGTACCAGCGGGAGCCGACGTACTATGCGGCGCACGGCTACGACACGGCGCGGATGATTGCCTCGGGGTTGAAGGCGACGGGCGGGGCGGTGAATGACGCGTTCGGACTCGCGGTGAAGAAGGCTGATTTCCAGTCGGTGCGGGGCAATTTCCGTTTCGCGAGCAACCAGACGCCGATCCAGGATTGGTACCAATTGGGCGTGGTGAAGGGTGACGACGGGAAGTTCGTGCTGAAGACGATCGGCAAGTTCCGCTCGGATGCCGGCGGCGCCTATGCCGATCAGTGTCCGATGAAGGCGTAAGATCATGCGTATCGTTGATATTCGCGAGGCGACCCATCCGATCGCCTCCGCTATCGCCAACGCCTATATCGATTTTTCCAAGATGACATGCTCGTTGGTTGCGGTCGTGACCGATGTGGTGCGCGACGGGCGGCGGGTTGTCGGGTACGGGTTCAACTCGAACGGCCGCTACGGCCAGGGCGGGTTGGTGCGCGAGCGGTTCATGCCGCGGCTACTGGAGGCCGATCCGGCGAGTCTGCTGGACGTGAGCGGCGAGAATCTCGACCCGGACAAAGTCTGGGCGACGATGATGAAGAACGAAAAGCCGGGCGGGCATGGCGAACGTTCGGTTGCTGTCGGCACGATCGACATGGCGGTGTGGGACGCGGTGGCGAAGATCGCCGGCAAGCCGCTGTTTCGCTTGCTGGCGGAGCGCCATGGGCGCGAGGCCAATCCGCGCGTGTTCGTCTATGCGGCGGGTGGATATTATTATCCCGGCAAGGATCTGTCGGCGCTCCGGGCGGAGATGCGCGGCTATCTCGATCGCGGCTACAACGTCGTGAAGATGAAGATCGGCGGCGAACCGATCGAGCAGGACCGGGGGCGGATCGAGGCGGTGTTGAAGGAGATTGGGGCGCAGGCGCGGCTGGCTGTGGATGCGAATGGACGGTTCGATCTGGAGACGGCGATCGCGTATGCGAAGATGCTGCGGGACTATCCGCTGTTCTGGTACGAGGAAGCGGGCGATCCTTTGGATTACGCGCTGCAGGCCGCACTGGCGGCGTTCTATCCAGGCCCGATGGCCACCGGCGAAAATCTGTTCAGTCACCAGGATGCGCGCAATCTGCTTCGTTATGGCGGAATGCGGCCGGACCGCGACTGGCTGCAATTCGACTGTGCACTCTCCTATGGGTTGTGTGAGTATCAGCGGACGCTCGAGGTGCTGCACACCGCGGGCTGGTCACCGTCGCGTTGCGTCCCGCATGGCGGGCATCAGATGTCGCTGAACATCGCGGCGGGCCTCGGACTGGGCGGGAATGAGAGCTATCCGGATTTGTTCCAGCCCTTCGGGGGGTTCCCCGATGAGGTCCGCGTCGAAGACGGGCATATCACGATGCCCGACCTGCCCGGCATCGGGTTTGAGGGGAAATCCGACCTGATCCGGGTCATGCGGGCCCTGGTAGAATAAGCCCTGTTGTTTAAGCTCGCGTTCTCTGGGGCATAAACGAGGGGAGCGGAATGCAGCGCGTGACACGCTGGGTGTGGGTGCTTGCGGCGATCTTGGTTGGGACGCCGTGCTTGGCACAGAGTACCGACACGGGCGCCGATCCGGCACTGGCGCAGAAGCCCGATCCGGCGCTGGTGAAGATGGTGCCGGCGGATGTGGCGAAGCAGCCCTTCATCATCGGTGTCGCGCTGGGATCGCCGCCCGATGAGTTTCGCAACGCGAAGGGCGAGATGGTCGGCTGGGAGGTCGATATCGTGCGAGGCGTGGCGCAGTTGCTGGGTCTCAAGCTGGAGCTGCGACCCATCAGTTTCGACACGCTGATCCCAGGGTTGCAGGCGAAACGGTTCGACGCGGCAATCGGACAGCTTGGCATCACCGTGGTGCGGGAGAAGGTGATCGACATGGTCGGCACGCTGGCCAGTCAGGAGGAATTCGCCGCGCTGGCCGACAATCCGATCAAGGTGAACAGCCTGGACGATCTGTGCGGCGTGACAGTGGCGACGACGCGCGGGTCACGTGAGATGGCCTTCGTCGCGGAGCAGCAGCCGAAATGCGCCCAGCTGGGCAAGAAGCCGATCAATGCGCTGGCTTTCAACGACGCGAACGCTGCGGCCGAAGCGCTGATGAGCAAGCGGGCGGAGCTGTACTGGCTCGGGTCGACGGCGATCAGCTACTTCGTGGAACAATCCAAGGGACGCACGAAGGTGGTCGGCCACTATACCGACCGCGGCTATATCGGCATCGGGCTGCCTAAGGATTCTTCGATGGCCAAGCCGATTCAGGCGGCGGTGCAGGAGCTGATCGCCAACGGAACGTATGGCAAGATCCTGGACAAGTGGGGCTTGCAGAACGGGGCGATCACGACGTCTCCGATCAATCCGACGAATTCGCCGGAGTGAATGAGGCTGATGCGCAGCCGGTCGTACCGCTGCGCCATCCGTGGACCTGGGCGGCGAGCGCGGTCGCGCTGCTGATCGCGGCCGCCGCGCTTTACAGCGTGGCGACCAACCCCGGCTTCGGCTGGCCCGTGGTCGTGCAGTACATGCTCGATACGCAGGTGTTGCTGGGGCTGTCGCGCACGCTGCTGCTGACGATTGCGTCGATGCTGATCGGGCTGGTGCTGGGCACGATGTTGGCTCTGATGCGGCTAGCAACGAACCGGCTGCTGACCACGTTGAGCTGGCTGTATATCTGGTTCTTCCGCAGCGTGCCGGTGCTCGTGCAGTTGATCTTCTGGTACAATTTCGGCGCGCTGTATCCGACCATCGCGCTGCACATGCCGTTCGGACCGACGCTGTTTAGCGCCAGCACGAATGCGGTGATCACGCCGCTGACGGCGGCCCTGGCCGGGCTTGGCCTGGCCCAGGCGGCCTATACCGCCGAGGTGATAAGGGCTGGGATTTTGTCGGTCTCGCCGGGGCAGACGCGTGCGGCGAAGGCTCTGGGCATGCGGCCGGCAACGATCTTTATTCGAATCGTGTTTCCCCAGGCCATGCGCGTGATCATCCCGCCGGTCGGGAACGAGGTGATCTCGATGGTGAAGAACACCTCGCTGGTGAGCGTCCTGGCGATGGCGGAGTTGCTGTACACGGTGCAGCTGATTTACGCGCGCACCTACCAGACCATTCCGCTGCTGATCGTGGCGTCGTTGTGGTACCTGATCGTGGTGTCGATCTTGTCGGTGGGACAGCACTTCCTGGAACGGCACTACCGGCACGCATGACCGAGCTGATGGTGAAAATCCGCGGACTGCACAAGAGCTATAGCGGACGGCCGGTCTTGCGCGGCATCGACCTGGACGTGCCGGCCGGCACGGTGATGTGCATCATCGGCCCGTCCGGTTCCGGCAAGAGCACGCTAATCTCCTGCATCAACCACTTGGAGCGGATCGATTCGGGGCGCATCTGGGTCGGCGGCGAGCTGGTGGGATACCGCGAGCACAACGGACGGCTGTACGAGCTGCCGGAGCGACGGATCGCCCAGATGCGCGAGAAGGTCGGCATGGTGTTCCAGCAGTTCAATCTGTTCCCGCACATGACCGCGCTGGGCAACATCACCGAGGCGCCGATCCGCGTGAAGCGGGTCCGCCCAGCGGCTGCCAGGCGGCGGGCCATGGATCTGCTGGCCCAGGTGGGATTGGCGGACAAGCATGACAGGCACCCCGCGCAACTCTCCGGCGGTGAGCAGCAGCGAGTCGCCATCGCCCGCGCTCTGGCGATGGATCCGCGGCTGATGCTGTTCGATGAGCCGACTTCCGCGCTGGATACCGAGCGCGTGGGTGAGGTGCTGAACGTGATGCGTGATCTCGCACGCTCCGGCATGACGATGATCGTGGTGACGCACGAGTTGGGTTTTGCGCGCGACGTGGGCGATTCGTTGATCTTCATGGATGACGGTCGGGTGGTGGAGAGCGGCCATCCGCGCGAGGTACTCTCGACGCCGCGCGAAGCGCGGACGCGGGAATTTCTCGCGCGGGTTCTGCATTGAAAGGTGTGTGGCAGCATGAGTGAACGAATGGTTGTGGTCGGTGCGGGACCGGCGGGTCGAGCGGCTGCGGCGGTGTTGGGTTCGGCGCGCGTGGTCTCCCGGCCCGAGGTCACGGCGTGGCACGCGGAACCAGGCTTGTTATGGACGGAAGGGGCGGACGGCGTGGGACAGGTGCCGTTCGACGTTTTGCTGCTGTGTTGCGACGAACCGCTGCTGCTGATAGCGCTGGGCTGCGTGTTCGATCGCGGGCGCGTGGTGGTGGATCAGCATGGCGCGACCTCGGTGCCCGGCGTGTTCGCGGCCGGACGTGTGTTGGGCGCAAACACTGCTGAGGAAGCGGCGCGAGAGGGGCGCATTGCGGCGCAAGTGGCGTCGGGGACGACGCCGGACGGGCGAATCACGCTGTCGCCGCTGCCGGAGGATGGGCGAATGCTGGAGCGTCTGGATCCGCTGTCGCTCGCGGCGCTGCTGGAGCAGCCGTCGAGTGTCGAACGCACGCGGGCCGCTTTGGCGCAAGCCCGGGCCCGCGGCCCTGGATTGTCCGGGATTGTGGCGCCGGCCCGACCGGTCGGGTTTGCCGCGCTGGCGGCCATGGCGCCTTCGGTGCTGCCGGAGCGGGGCATTCAGAGCGACGCGTCCGCTCTGGAAGGAGGCGCGGCATGAACCCCGATGTGATCGTCGTCGGCGGCGGACTGCATGGCACGTCGGCTGCGCTGCACATCGCCCGCCGCGGCAAGCGCGTACTGGTGCTGGAAAAAGATCGTGTGGCGGCGCACGCATCGTCCTACTCCGCCGGCGGTGTGCGTACGCTGGGACGCGACCTGGCGGAGGTGCCGCTCGCCGTGGAGTCGCTCGCGTTGTGGCATCGGATCAAGGACCTGGTGGGCGACGATTGCGGCTTTCAGGTCACCGGCCATGTGAAGGTGGCGGAGAGCGAAGCCGAGATGGCGACGCTGCGCGAGCGCGCCGAGACGATGCGCAAGGCTGGCTGGTCGCATGAGGAGCTGATCGATCGCGACGAACTCCGGCGCGTGCTGCCGGCGGTGTCCGAGCATGCGGTGGGCGGACTGATCGCGCGCGACAACGGGTTTGCGCGGCCGTACCAAACGACGATGGCGCTCTGCCGCGCGGCCGAAGCCGCCGGGGCCGTCATCCGGGAGGGCGCCGGCGTTGTCGGGGTGGAGCGACGGGGCGAGCAATGGAGCGTGCGCTGCTCAGACGGCAGGTACGCATGCGGCGCCGGTTCTGGTGAACACGTCGGGCGCGTGGGGCGCACGCTTGGCGCGGGCGGTGGGCGAAGAGATTCCGCTCGGGTTTTCCGCGCTGATGATGATCTACACCTCGGCTGTGCCACCATTCGTAACGCCGGTCGTGGGCCTGACCGGGCGACCGATGTCGTTCAAGCAGGCGCCGACCGGCCATGTGATGATTGGCGGCGGGCATCTGGGAATCGGCGATCTCGATACAGGATCAATCCGGCTTGACGTGACGCGTCTGGCCTATTCCGCAGATACGGCGATGTCGCTGTTCCCGATCCTGAAACAGGCGAAGCTGGTGCATGCCTGGGCAGGCCTGGAAGGGCGACTGCCGGACGAGATCCCGGTGATCGGGCTGTCGCGCACGGCGCCGAACCTGGTGCATGCGTTTGGTTTCTGCGGACACGGGTTCGAGCTTGGGCCGGTGATGGGCGGAATCGTGGCGCAGTTGGCGATTGATGGGACGACGAACTGGCCGATCGCACCGTTTGCGCCGGACCGGTTCGGGAAAGAGAGCGGGCGGGATGGACACGCGCTGGCCCAGGCGGCGGGGTAGCTGCGATTACGTCTCCACCGGGGGTGCGCTGATCGCTTTCAGATATCGCTGCAGTGAGTACGCCATGGCCGTCTTGCCGCCGTGTGGGATTATCTTTTCCCACCACGCGCCGTAGATCGGATCGAAGGACCAGCTCTCCAGCACGTCGGCGATGTGCTGGACCGAGCTGGCATCCAGCGGAATCAGATCCGGATAGCTGCGCATGAAACTGACGCGCTTGTCCGGTCCCACCTGCACGATGTCGCCTGACAGCAGCGCGCCGCGCCCGGCGGCACCATCGGCCCAATGCAGCACCGTTCCACCGGCGAAGTGCCCGCCGCAACGCAGCAAGGTTATTCCCTGCCCGATCTCTTTCTCTTCCCCCTCCCAGAAGCGAACGGAGGGATCCGGTCGCATCACCCATTGCCGGTCAGCCGCATGCAGCCACACCGTCGCACCAAAGGCGTGCGCGAATTCTACCATCGATGCGTAGTAGTGCGGATGCGAGATCGCGATGGAGCCGACGCCGCCCAGGGCGCGCGTGATCTCCGTCGTCGCATCGTCGATGAAGCTGATGCAGTCCCATAGAACGTTGCCGCTCGGCGAGCGGATCAGCAGCGCGCGCTGGCCGATGGCGAAGGCGGGCACGGTTCCGACGCCGAAAAGCCCCGGCTCAACCATGCCGAAGGCATTGCGGTGCGTGCGCCGCATCTGCTCCAGCGTCGTCCAGGACTGGCCGAGCGGATTCACGTATTGCCGCTCTTCCTGACAGATGGTGCAACCCGGCGGAGGCGCCTCGGAAGGCGGATACTGCGTGCCGCAGGTCGTGCAGATGAACGCCGGCATGTCCGATGCTCCGTCAGGGCAATAGCCGTTCGATCTCCGGGACGTCGACGTCTTCAAGCCGTGCCGGTGTCCAGCGCGGCTGACGATCCTTGTGCACGACCATGGCCCGTACCCCCTCGATAAACTCCCGGTACGGCGTCAAAGTTCGGGTCGCGCGCAATTCCATATCCAGGCAATCCCGCAGAGTACGATCCTCTCCACGTTGCAGCAGTTTCAGCGACCATACCAAAGAGGAGGGTGACATGCCCCGCAGCGTCGCCGCCGTTTCCTTCGCGAAGCCGTCACCGGATTCGAGTGCCGCCATAATGGCCGTCATCTCCGAACAGCCGAACGCAGCATCGATCGTTCCACGATGCGGATCCAGGCTGAACGGCGGCAGCGGATCGGCGAACTGTGCGATAACCGCCACACCGTCCTCGGCCAATGCATGCGACAGTGCGGCCAGTTTTTCCCGACGCACGAAATGCGTCGCCAACCCTGCGTGGACCGCGTCGGCACCGGTCATGCGCATGCCCGTCAGCGCCAGATAATATCCAAGTCGTCCCGGCAGCCGCGGCAGGAAATACGTCGCGCCGATATCGGGGAAGAATCCAATCGCCGTCTCCGGCATGGCGAATACAGCGCCTTCGCTTGCCACACGACAGGTGCCGTGCACCGACACGCCGATTCCGCCGCCCATGCAGATGCCGTCCACCAAGGCAATGTACGGTTTGGGATATGTGGCGATCAGGTAATTCAGTGCGTATTCCTCGGCGAAGAACGCCTCGACCTGGTCCGGCCGGTTCTCCAGATGGAACTGCCGGACGGCGCGGATATCACCTCCCGCGCAGAACGCACGCTCGCCTGCCCCTTCGATCACCACGGCATGCACGTGCGGATCGTCGCGCCATTCATTCAGGGATCGCGTGCAGGCGCGGATCATCTCCAGATCAAGCGCGTTGAGCGCACGCGGCCTGTTCAGCACGATGTGTCCGATCCGTCCGGTGCGGACGGCCAACACGCTCGCTTCCTCCATGCCCTCTCCTCCTTTGATAAAAGCCGCTATACAGGCGCGGCCGAGCGTTGCCCATCGGCCACGCGGGCTGTAGCGTCCGCGCCAACAAGAAGGGACCCGGACCTGATCGTGAAGCTGGCTCGCGCGTTTCCGGCGCTGCTGCTCGTGGCTGCCTTGCCGTTTGCGCAGGCTGATGCGCGGGACCTGACAGTTGTGTCGCGCGGTGTGGCCATGCAGCGCGCCGTGCACACGGCGCTGGTTCAGCCGTTTACCAATGCTACGGGCATTCCGGTGATTGAGCAGAGCTGGGAAGGCGGTGCGGCCGCGCTGAAGACCGCCGCAGATCAATGGGATGTAATCGCCCTCGAACCCGATGAGGCGTCGACGGCGTGCAGCGGCGGCCAGCTGGAAAAGCTCGACTGGAGTCAGGTCGGCAGCAAGGACCATTATCAGGCCCTAGGCCAGACCGATTGCACTATGGGTGCCACGGTGTTCTCGACGGTGCTGGCCTGGGACAAGGACAAGTTCAACGGCAGCCCAAGCTGGGGCGATTTCTGGGATGTGGCGAAGCTGCCCGGCAAGCGGGGGTTGCGTCGGGGCGTACGTGGCAACCTTGAGATTGCACTTCTCGCCGACGGCGTTGCTTCTGGCGACGTTTATAAGACGCTTGCTACGTCTGATGGCGTGGATCGCGCTTTTCGCAAGCTCGATCAGCTCAAGCCCTATCTCGTGTGGTGGCAGACGGACGCGGATGCAGCGCGGATCCTGGCATCCGGCGACGTGCTGATGACCAGCGCGCCCTCCGACCAGATCGTGGTCGCCGGGCAGGCGGCGCATCGCAATTTCGGTGTTCAATGGACGGACAGCCTGTACGACCCGATCAGCTGGGGTGTGATTAAGGGCAGCCCCAATCTGCGATCGGCCGAACAGTTCCTGTATTTTGCAGGTACTGGCGCGATCGAGGACCGCATGGTGGATGCGTTTGGTCTGGGCGGATTGGCGAAAGGGGCCAATGACCTGCTCCCGCCCGCTGTGCTGGCCGTTTCCTCCACGGCGCCCAATAACCTCAAGAATGCATTGCAGATCGATACGGGATTCTGGCGCGACAATCTTGCCAAGTTGCAGCAGCGGTTCGAGGCGTGGCTGAGCCACTGACGGTTGCCGACTCGGCGGACCGAGCCGTGCTGCGCTTTTCCGGTGCTCTGGATGCCGCCGCGGCGGCGGGCATTTGGCACAGGACCGTGCGTGCCGCGCAGGCGGCGCGCGGCCGACCGCTGGTGCTGGATCTGTCGGCGGTAACCTCATGCGATATGGCCGGGGCGACGCTGATCGTCACCGCCGAGCGGCTGCACGAGGCTTCGGTTGACCTGGCGGGCGCGCCGGAGCAGGTGCTGGCATTGGTGGGATTGGCGCGGCGGGCGTCGGCGCCGGGGCGGCCCGCGCCGCCCGCGCCGCAGATTTCCCTGCGCGAGGCATTCCGCAGCGGCCTTTATGCGGCAGCCGAGGGCTTCGCTTTCCTGGGCGAGGCCGTGGTGGCCGTGATTCGGTTGCCGCAGCGGCGAAGAATGGTGCGGGCCTCGGATTTCTTCCGCTTCGCTGACCAAGCCGGCGTCCGGGCGATCCCGCTGGTGCTGCTTTTGGGGTTTCTGATGGGCCTGATCCTGGCGTTCCAGTCGGCGGTGCCGATGCGGCAGTTCGGTGCGGAGCTGTACGTCGCCAATCTGGTCTCCGTCAGCCTGACACGGGAACTCGGGCCGCTCTTGACGGCCGTGATTCTGTCCGGCCGCACCGCCTCGGCCTATGCCGCCGAGATCGGTACCATGAAGGTGAATGAGGAGATCGATGCCCTAACCACGATGGGCCTCGATCCCATGAGCATGTTGGTGCTGCCGCGTATGGCCGCGGCGGTGGTGGTGATGCCCGTACTCACCCTGGTGCTGGACATTTCGGGTCTGGTCGGCATGGCCGTGGTGATGCGGGGGTTCGGGTACTCACTGACTATCCTGGAGAACCAGGTGCAGTACCTGGACCACCCCGAGTGACCTGATTCAGGGTCTCGCGAAGGCGGCCGTGTTTGGCCTGGTCATCGCTTCTGTCGGGTGCCGCTCGGGGTTGAGCACGGGGGTGGGCCCGCGGGCGGTGGGGCTATCCGCGACCGCGGCGGTCGTCGGCGGTATTGTTGCCACGATTGTGCTGGACGGGATCTTTGCCGTGTTCTTCAACCGGCTCGGCTGGTGATGGCCGATCCTGTGATCCGCGTGGACGGCGTATCGCAGCGCTTTGGGCGGCGGACCATCTATCGGGACGTGTCGTTCACCGTCTTCCAGCATGAGGTGTTCGTGATCCTGGGCGGCTCTGGATGCGGAAAATCGACCCTGCTCAAGCAACTCATCGGCCTGCTCCGTCCGGCTGCGGGACGGATCGAAGTGCTCGGTCGCACGGTCACCGGTCCTGGCGCGGCCGCGGCTTGGCGCGTGGTGCAACGTCAGATCGGCGTGATGTTCCAGCAGGGCGCATTGTTCGGCTCCATGAGCCTGCTGCAGAACGTCATGCTGCCGCTGGAGGTGTTTACCAATCTTCCGGCCGATGCCCGGGAGGCGGTGGCGCGGGTGAAGCTGGGCCTGGTGGGCCTGGCGGATGCTGCAGGGCTCTTTCCGGCCGAGATCTCGGGCGGGATGGCCAAACGAGCAGCGATCGCGAGGGCGCTGGCGCTGGATCCGCCGCTGATTTTCCTCGATGAGCCGTCGGCGGGACTCGACCCGATCACGTCTGCGGGACTCGACCGTCTGATCCTCAACCTACGGGACGATATCGGGGCGACGCTTGTGGTGGTGACGCATGAATTGCAGTCGATCCTGGCCATAGCGGATCGTTGCCTGATGCTGGACCGCAATGCGTATCCTGATGCGGGCGGCGTGATCGCCACGGGCGATCCGCGGAAGCTGCGCGAGGAGAGTGACAATCCGGTGGTGCGCGCCTTCTTTCGACGGGAGGTTCTGGCCCCGGCGGGAGCCGCGTGATGGACGGACGTGCGGCCTACGTGAAGGTTGGGCTGCTGATCATCGCAGCGATCTTGGTTGGGCTCGCGCTCGTGTGGTTCCTCAGTGGCGGGCAGATCAACCACGGCGAACTGATTGAAACCTATTTCAATGAATCCGTGCAGGGGCTGCAGGTCGGCTCCAACGTGCAGTATCGCGGCGTGAGCGTCGGCAGGGTGACGCAGATCGGCGTGGTGAGCGCGGAATACGGCAACTCCGAGGAGGTGGTGAACCAACCGCTATACCGGCAGGTGATAGTTCGTTATTTGGTCGATATGAAAAGGATCGGGCCGTTCCCGGATATCGCGGATGCCGTGGGGCTGGGCTTGCGCGCACGGCTGGGGAGCCAGCTGATTACTGGCCTGTCCTATATCGACCTGACGTTTGCAAACCCGAAGGATTATCCGGCGCAAAAGCTACCCTGGGTGCCGCGGGCCGCGTATGTGCCATCGATCCCGAGTGCGTTTGCCCAGGTGCAGAATGCCGGACAGCAGGTGCTGGCCAAGCTGGACCAAGTCGATCTGGCGCGACTGGTGTCGTCTCTGACCACACTTTCGGAGAATCTGGACACGGAACTCACCAGCGGCGACGTGCACCAGATGATCCAGTCGGCGAACGGTTTGATCAGCACAGCGCAAGATTCGGTGAAACAGGCGGACCTCGCTGGTTTGAGCAAGGATTTGCGGCAGACCGTGGACGCCCTGAAGGCGGTGGCGACCAATCCGAACCTGCCGAAGCTGCTTGCGAACGGTGCTTTGGCGACGGACCGGCTGGCGGATATCACCTCTCGCATGGGCCGCCTGATCACGGCGCTGGATGCGACGGTGCACCAGGCACAAACTGGTACGACGGCGTTGCAGGAGGGATTAGCGCCGATCCTGCGCAACCTGTCCGCCACATCGCAAAGCCTGCGGGAATTGGCGGAGTCGCTGCGTCAGTACCCGGCACAAGTGCTGGCAGGTCCGCCGCCGCCGGTGCGGGGGCCGTTGAAGTGATTGCACGCCGGGCGGTTGTCGTCGGGAGCCTGGGCCTGGCGTCGTGCAGCGTGCTGCCTCAGCCGAAATACGTGCAGCAGACGCAGTGGCCCCTACAGCCTGCACCCGCCGCGGACCGTTCCTCCTGCGGCGAAGGGCAAGGTGCTGCTGATCCGTGACGTGCAGGCCAGTCCCGGCGTGGATCGGCTCGGCCTGCAATGGTACGAGCCGAACGGCAGCGTGCATGTCGATTTCTATAATCAGTGGGCCGTCCCGCCGTCCCAGGGGGTGACCAACAATCTGCAGCAATGGCTCGCCGCGTCAGGCCTGTTTGCTGCGGTGGTCCCCACTGGAAGCGGCCTTAGCCCCAGCCTGATCCTCAACACGCAACTTACGCAGTTCATCGCCGACCCGCGCACGATGACGGCGCATGCGTCCCTTCAGATCACGCTTATCAACCCGAACCGGACCCCGTCGCAGGTGTTGCTGCAACGGAGCATCGCAGGTCAGGCGCGGATGCCGACGGATTCGCCGCAGGGTGTGGCGGAGGGCTTGCAGGCAGCGTTGGCCGACGCGCTGGGGAAAGTGCAGGCGGCAATCAGCGCGTATAAGTGGATTTGGTTCGGCGATTGTGCCGCTGGACGGTTCGCCGGACATGAATGTGTTAATCAATCACCGGCATCCTGCGGCAGCAGAGGTTAGAATCGTGGCGGCGGAGCCGTTCGTTCTGGACGTGCGGCTTTTCTAGTCATGTCCTGAGCCGAGCAACGGCGGCGGCGCTGTGGTTGGCCGCACGCGATGGTGGCGGCACTATAATGGCCGTGGGCGGATGGAGAGGGTTACGATGTCGATTCGGGATGAGTCAGTTCGGATCCTGATGCAACCCGACGACCAGATCGCGCCCGTCCTGGCCATGATGAACTCGGCATGCGCCTCCCTCTGCATCAAAATGTTCGTTTTTACCTCACCGACCCTGGTCGAGGCGATCGAACGCGCGCATCAGCGGGGCGTACGGGTCCGTATCATGCTCAACCAGGCGCGTTCGTCCGGTTCCCGAGCGAACGACGACGTATTCCAGCGGTTTGCGGCGGCAGGAATCGAGGTCAGCTGGGCGAACCCGCATTTTGCCGTGACCCATGAGAAATCGATGGTCGTCGATGAGCGCACCGCACTGATCGCGACGTTCAATTTCGCCGACAAATATTTCAGCCTGACGCGCGATTACGGTGTGGTCGTGACCGATGCCGCGATCGTTGCCGAAATCCTCGCCGGCTTCGAAGCCGACTGGCGGCACGGCCACTTACAGGTGCCAGACGCCAGTCCGCTGGTTTGGAGCAACCGGAATGCGCGTGAGACCATGGCGGCTTTCATCGACGGTACGCATCGGAGGCTGCAAATCCAGCATCCGAAATACTCCGATACCGCCATTCTTGACCGGCTAATGGATGCCCTGCGCCGCGGCGTTCACGTGCAGATCATCTGCGGGGGCAAGCATGGAATCAGCGCGCCGGATATGCTCGACACTTTCTCCTCGCTCCGCGTGTTGGTGCGGGCCGGCGCAAAGCTGCGCAAACAGCATCTACTTCGTCTGCACGCCAAGCTGTTGGTGGCGGACAACGAGCGGGCCATGGTCGGTTCAATGAATATCGACCGGAGCGCTTTCGATCTACGGCGCGAACTCGGCATCGTGCTAAGCAAACCAGACGCGGTGGCCACGCTGCAGGGGCATTTCGAAGCGGATTGGGAAGCGGCGGGAAGCTACGAACCGCCGGATCCGCTCGCTCTGCATCTGCATGTGGAGGAAGACGTGGCGCCTGACGAGGAACTGGACCATGAATGAGCCGCCGTCGCTGACGAGCATTGCGGCGGCCTTCAACCGGATCGCGCTGGAAAGCTTCGGCGGAGGGCTGTCGGCCTGGTCGCGGGAAGTCGTCGTCCAGGAGAAAGGCTGGATGAGCGACGCGGAGTTTCTCAGCGCCTCGACGATCTGCCGGGTATGCCCCGGCGCAAATCAGATAAACATGGCGGTCTTCGTCGGGATGAAGCTGCGCGGCTGGCGGGGCGCGCTCGTCGCGACGCTCGGGCTGATTTGTGCGCCGACGCTGCTCGTCTTGCTCGCCGGCGCGCTGTATCTGCAATTCCGCGACGTGCCGGAACTGCGGGCAGCGCTGTCCGGCATGGCGGCGGCCGCCGTCGGCCTAACCTTCGCCGTGGCGTGGCGCCAAGGGAAGTCTGTGTTGCTCTCGCCGTTGCCGGTCCTGCTATTCGTTGCAACGCTTGCACTGGTGGTGGTGCTGCGCGCGCCGTTATGGGCGGCGCTGCTGTTGTTGCTGCCAATCGGCTATGGCTGGGCACGCCTACGGCCTGCTGCGGCATGACGCCAGCGCTGGCGCGGCAGGTCCTGCTGGTCTTCGCCGCAGCGTCTCTACAATCGGTTGGCGGCGGCAATGCGGTGCTGCCGCAGTTGCAGCTTGAAACCGTGGTGCACCACCACTGGCTCACGGCGTCGCAGTTCGCCGACAGTTTCGCTATCGCGCAGGTGGCACCGGGGCCGAGCAGTTTGATCGTAACGCTGCTCGGCTACCGGATCGGCGGGCTTGCCGCCGCGCTGCTTGCGACGGCCGCGATGATCATTCCGTCGTCGTTGGTGGTTGCGGTCGTCGGGCGGTTCTGGATCGCCAGCGGCGCGGCTCGCTGGCATGTCACGCTAGAGCGTGGCATCGCGCCGATCGCGATCGGACTGGTCGCGTCGAGCGGCCTGATCATCGCGCACACGGTCGATGCCTCGGCATTGGAGTGGATCATTACGGCGGCTGCCGCAGCAGCGCTGGGCTTCACACGAACCAACCCGGCGGCGGTTGTCCTGACCGGCGGGGTAGTGGCTCTTGGGGTGCAGGTATTTGGGTAAGGGGCGATCGCGCTTTCGCACTCTCGCTCTAGAATTCCCCCATATCCTCCTCGCGGAACTCCTCCACCACGATTGTCCCGGACGCGAGTTGCGTCTCTCGCCCGCGCAGTTCGACCCGCCTGATCTTGCCGGAGATGGTCTTGGGTAGATCCATGAACTCGATGCGGCGAACCCGTTTGTAGGGGGCAGAGACCTGCCGGACGTGACGGAAGATCGCGAGCGCCGTCGTGCGGTCCGCCGCCCATCCCTGGGCGAGCGTGATATAGGCTTTCGGCACGGCGGTTCGTATCGCATCGGGCGCCGGGACGACGGCAGCTTCCGCGACTGCTTCATGTTCGATCAGGATGCTTTCCAGCTCGAACGGGCTGATCCGATAATCTGAGGCTTTGAACACGTCGTCAGCCCGTCCGACATATGTCAGATAGCCGTCGGCATCGCGCGAGGCGACGTCGCCGGTGCGGTACACATCCTGCCCCATGGCAACCAGGCTGCCGTCATCGTTCTGGTAGCCGAGCATCAGCCCTGTCGGGGGCGGGTTCAGCGCGATGCACACTTCGCCGTCCGAGGCGTCCTTGTTGTCGACATCGCGCAAGCGAATATCGTAGCCGGGCATCGGCTTGCCCATGGAGCCGGGCTTCACCGGAAGCCCTGGCGGATTGCCGACCTGCGTGGTGGTCTCGGTCTGTCCGTAGAAATCCCGCACCGTCAGTCCCCATGCGGCCCGCACCTGCTCGATCACCTCCGGATTGCACGGTTCGCCGGCAGAGCAGAGTTCGCGCAGCGACATGCGGTAGGCTTTCAAATCCTCCTGCACGAACATGCGCCACACGGTGGGTGGCGCGCAGATCGTGTCCACCCGGTTATCCGCGATAGCTTGCAGCATCGATTGCGCATGAAACCGTGGTTGATTGGCGATGAACACGGTGGCGCCGGCGTTCCATGGCGCGAAGACGCAGGAATACGCGTGCTTGGCCCAACCGGGAGATGAGATGTTCAGATGAAGATCGCCTGGCTGCAGTCCGATCTGATACATCGTGCTGAGATGGCCGACCGGATAGCTCTGATGGCTGTGCTGCACGAGCTTCGGTTTCGCCGTTGTGCCGGAAGTGAAGTACAGCAGCAGCGGGTCGGAAGCACGCGTATCGCCGTCCGGGGTGAACGTCGCGTCGCCGGTTAGCAAGGAGGCGTAGCTGTGCCAACCCGGCGACTCACCCACAGAGATCAGCGTCAGTCCCTTGGCGATGTCGGTGAACTTCACTGCCTCATTCGGGCCGGCGATGACGTGCCGCACGCGGCCACGGCTGAAGCGATCGAGCAGATCGGCTTGCGTGAGCAAGGTGGTGGCGGGGATGACGACCGCGCCAAGCTTCATGGCGGCCAGCATGGTCTCCCATAGCGGTACCACATTGCCGAGCATGAGCAGGATGCGATCACCGCGGCGGACGCCGAGTGAACGCAAGCCGTTGGCAAGCCGATTGGATGCTTCCGAGAGTTCAGCGAAAGTAAGCTCCGCCGCGCCATCGCCCACGATTTTTAGGGCTAGACGCCGACCGTCGCTTCCGGCGGCAAGTTCCGCATCGAACCAGTCGAGCGCCCAGTTGAAGCGGTCGAGCTTGGGCCAGTGGAAGCCGCGGTAGGCGGTCTCGTAATGCGCGCGATGCGCAAACAGGAAATCGCGCGCTGCCTTGAAGGCATCCGCCTCAGACATGGAGGTTTCCTCGTTTCGTTTTATCGCAGTTTATCGCGCGTCTGCTCGGCAAGCCAGCGGAACATGACGGAGAAATCCTTCGCTCCGTCACCGGCATCAACGAGTTGTGCGTAGAGGTCGGCGGCGCGAGTGCCGAGCGGCGTGGGCGAACCGGTCTGCTCTGCCGCCTGCTGGGCCAGCCGCACGTCCTTCAACATCAGCGCGGCCATGAAGCCGGGCGCGTAGTCCCGGTTGGACGGCGCATTTGGCGCCGGGCCCGGGGCCGGGCAGTAATCCGTCAGCGCCCAGGAGCGCGCGGTCGCGGTGGAGGTGATGTCCCACAGCTTTTGCCAGTCCAGGCCAAGCTCGCGTGCCAGGATGAACCCTTCGCACACGCCGACCATGTTGATGGACAGCATCATGTTATTGCAGATCTTCGCGGCCTGACCGGCGCCGGGGCCGCCGGCATGCACGATGGCGCGGCCCATTGCTTTCAGGATCGGCTCGGCGCGGGCGAAAGCGGCATCAGATCCGCCCACCATGAAGGTCAGGGTGCCCGCGGCAGCGCCGACCGTTCCACCCGAAACCGGCGCATCCACCATCTCCAGCCCAGCCGCTTTCGCCTGTTCCGCCAAGTCCCGCGCGGTGGCGACGTCGATCGTCGAACAGTCGATCAGCAGGGGCTTGGCCGTGCGGGCCTGCTCGATCACGCCGCCCTGGTGCAGCATCACGGCGCGCACATGCTCCCCGGCCGGCAGCATGGTGATTACGGCGTCGGCGCCGGCGATTGCTTCCCGCGCGTCTGATGCGGCCTTGCCGCCTGCCGCCGTCAGCGCATCCAGCACGGTCCGGTTCAGGTCGTAGCCGGTGACGGTGTGGCCGGCCTTGAGCAGGTTGGCCGCCATCGGACCGCCCATGTTCCCGAGGCCGATGAAGCCGATTCGAGCCATCGTCATAGCACCTCAAAGACGTCGTACACCGGCCCTTCGGGAGGGCGATCACCGGTGCCGACGGCAATGATCCGGTTCAACCAATCGTATTGCTGTGCCGCAGTTTCAAACGCGACGGACGTGCGGAAATAATAGCTCGCCGCGTCCACCTTTTCACCGCGGTTCAGCCGGTCCATAACTTCAGCAGGACCGTGCCGCATCCCGCGATATGTCATGCCGATCGCAGCCCCGTCATGCGTTTGCAACACCAATCGCACGTCCAGCGTGGTGGACCCGTCCGCACGGCCCATCAGCCAGTCTGCTCCGCCTGGCAGCACCGTGCCGCGCAGACGATCCCCTTCGAAGGTGCCGCCCGCCACCAGGCCGATGCGCCGGTTACCGCTCGGCGTTGCGCCGACCTGCTGCATGCCGGAGACCTGGAGGCGCAGCGAGAAGATGTGTCGGGTGCGGATTTCGGCCATGCTGGTTCCTCCCTGCCGTATATCGAGATCAGACACCGGGGGATGGTTGGCGGCAAGCGTCCGGGCGCTTAGAGTTGGTCGAAGCAGGGCGTGGCACGAACGCAGTGACTCGGCGATAATGCGGTCCGCGTCAGCAGCGACTGGATGCCCGACCAGGAGAATGCAGCGGCATGACCAACCCCGGCACCGTCTTCCTATTTGATGTGGACAACACCCTGCTCGACAACGACAGCGTGCAGGCCGAACTCCGCGAGCACCTGACTGAGCACTATGGCGCTGAAGCATGCCGGCGCTACTGGGAAATATTCGAAGAACTGCGAGGCGCCCTCGGCTACGCCGATTACCTCGGTGCGCTGGAGCGTTACCGGGTGGAAGAAATGCACGATCCGCGCATTCTTCGCATGGCCACCTGGCTGGTTGATTACGACTTCGCGTCCAAGCTCTACGCTGGCGCCATGGACGCGGTAAATTATAGCTGGCAGCATGGGACCTGCGCTATTCTGTCGGACGGCGACGCAGTGTTTCAGCCTCGCAAGGTTCAGCGCTCAGGTCTGTGGCATACCTTGCGTGATAACGTGCTAATTTACATCCACAAGGAACAGGAGCTCGATGATGTTGAGCGACTGTTCCCGGCAGAGCACTACGTCCTGGTCGACGACAAGGTTCGTATTCTGCACGCGGTGAAGCAGGTCTGGGGTGATCGCGTCACCACAGTGTTTCCCCGGCAGGGGCATTATGCCGCCGACGCAGCGGAGGTCGCGAAGTATCCGCCGGCGGATTACACGATCGACCGGATCGCAGATTATCCCAGCGTCTGTGACGCTATTCTCCAGGCGCGGGGGCGCGCACCCGCCTCGCGCGGCTGAACCGTCGCTTCGTCCCCTCTCGCAGAGACTGGAAGGTCACGTACAGCATCGGGATCAGGAAGATACCGATCGAGCTGGCGCCGATCATGCCGGCGAACACGGCGGTCCCCACGTCGCGCCGGCTGAGCATTGCGGCCCCTTCCGCGGTGACCAGCGGCACAAGACCGGCGATGAAAGCGACTGACGTCATCATCACTGCGCGGAACCGGGTGCGCGCGCCCAGAATTGCCGCGTCGCGGATCGACTCACCTTCCTCCCGCCGCTCCTTGGCGAATTCCACGATCAGGATGGCGTTCTTCGCAGCCAGCGCGATCAGCATGACAAGGCCGATCTGCGCATAGAGGTCGATGGACAATCCGGCGAGTGTGATGCCGATCAGCGCGCCCAATATGCCGGCGATGACCGAGATCAGGACCGGGATGGGAATCACCCAGCTTTCGTACAGCCCGACCAGGAATAGGTAGGCGAACAGCACGGCCAGACCCATGATCGCGCCGGTCTGACCGGAGGCGAGCTGTTCCTGATACGCGGTGCCGGTCCATTCGTAGCCGTACCCGCGCGGCAGTGTTTTGTCGGACAGTGCCGCCATCGCCTGCAGCGCGGTGCCGGAGGACACGCCGGGCGCCGGACCGCCATCGATGGTGATGGCACGGTAGTTGTTATACCGCGTGATCACCTGAGGACCGGTGACGATGCTGATATCCGCGAGGGATCGCAGCGGTACCATCTCACCCTGATTGTTACGCACGTAGATACGCCAGATGGACGCGATATCGTCGCGATCGGTCTCGGCGCCCTGGATATTGACCTGCCAGGTGCGGCCGAACTGATTGAAGTTGTTGACATAGTAGCCACCCAGTGTGGCCTGCAGTGCGTTGAACACCTGATCCAGCGGCACACCCAGCGCCGCCGCTTTTTCACGTTCGATGTTCAGATAGAGCGACGGGTTATTGGCTGCATAGGTGGAGAATACGCGAGACAGCTTCGGATCCTGGTTCGCGGCGGCAATCAGGCCCTGCATCACCTGGCCGTTCTGCACCGGATCCTGGCCCTCCAGTGCTTCAAGCTCGGTACTCGAAGCCGCCGCCCGTCCCGAGGCCGATGATGGGCGGCAGGTTGAAGGGGAAGATGTTGGCCGAACGGATGGACTGCACCGCGCCGAACGTTTTGCCCACCAGCGCCTGCACCGAGTCCCCGGGCGCCAGTCGGTCGGCGAACGGCTTGAGGCGCGCGACCATGAAGGCAGCGTTGGGTTCGTTCACACCATCAAGCAAGGAAAAGCCGACGATGGAAAGCGTATCGGATATCTGCGGCATACCCTTGAGGATCTTCTCGACGCGTGCCGCGACCTCGCTGGATCGGGCCACGGATGCGCCATCGGGCAACTGGATCGAGATGAAATATGCGCCCTGATCTTCTTCCGGCAGGAAGCCCGTCGGCGTGTGGGCGAACAGCCAGAACGAGCCGGCGCCAAGTACGCCGACGATGAGCAGGGAGAAGACGGCGACCCGCACCAGCCGACGCACGATAGCGGCGTAGCCGTTACGCACTTTGTCGATGCCACGCAGCACCCACGCGATGGGGCCGCGCCGATGCGTGTGGCCGGGCCGCAGAAACACCGCACACAAGGCCGGCGACAGTGTCAGCGCGTTGGTCGCGGAGACCAGCATCGCGCAGCTCATGGTAACCGCGAACTGGCGGAACAACGTGCCGGAGAGGCCAGGGATAAAGCCCACCGGCACGAAGACCGACAACAGCACAAGCGAGATGGCGATTACTGGGCCGGTGATCTGGCGCATGGCTTTGATCGTCGCCTCGGCCGGAGAAAGATTGGGTTCTTCCTCCATCACGCGTTCGACGTTCTCCACCACCACGATGGCGTCATCGACCACCACGCCGATTGCCAGCACCATGGCGAGCAGGGAGACGGTGTTGATGGAGAAGCCGAGTGCGAGCAGCGCGGCGACGGCGCCGATGAGAGAGACGGGAACCGCAACGGCTGGGATGATGGTCGCGCGAATATTGCCGAGGAAGAGAAAGACCACCAGCACGACGAGGGCGAAGGCCTCGAGCAGGGTCTGGATGACCTCGTGCAGCGTGTCGCTGACGAAGGAGCTGGAGTTGTACATGACCTTGGCGTGCAGGCCCGCCGGGAAGCGCTGCGACAGGTGATCGAGTGCCTTCCGTACCGCCGCGGAAGTCTGCACCGCGTTCGCCCCGGGCGAGAGATAGATGGCGACCGGCACCGCTGGCGCACCATTCAGCCGGGTTTCCGCATCCGAATTCTGCGCTCCGAGATCGACATCGGCGATATCGCGCAGGCGCAGAACCGAGCCATCCGGATTGGCGCGGATGACGATATTGCCGAACTGCTGCGGCGTAATCAGCCGGCCTTGCGTTTGCACGTTAAACTGGAACTGCTGATTCGGCCCAATCGGCCTGGCACCGATACGGCCGACTGGAGCAACAGTGCTCTGCTGCTGGATGGCGTTGATGACGTCCTGCGGGGTCAGTTTCAGACTGACCATCTGGTCGGTGTGAAACCATACCCGCATCGAATAGTTCATCTTGGAAAACAGGCTGGCCTGGCCGACACCCGGCGTGCGCGACAGCGTGTCCAGAACGTTGATCAGCACGTAGTTCGTGACGAACAGCGGGTCCATCTTCTGCGCGTTGTCACTGTAGAAGGCCAGGAACTCCAGAATCGCTGAGGACTTCTTGGCGACCGTAATACCCTCGGTCTGCACTTCCGGCGGCAGTTGCGAAATCGCCGTCTGCACCCGGTTGTTCACGTTGACTGTATCGATATCGGGGTCGGAGCCGAGCGCGAAGCTGACGGTCAGGCCGTAGCTGCCGTCATTGCCGCTGTTCGACTTCATGTAGATCATCTTGTCCACGCCGACGACCTGCGCCTCGATCGGCTGGGCGATGGAACTTTCCACCGTGGTGGCAGACGCACCGGGATAGGTGGTGCTAACCGTAACCTGAGGCGGCACGATATCGGGCAATTGGGCCACCGGGATGCGCGTCATCGCGATGCCGCCGGCGATGGTGACGATGATCGCGATGACGATCGCCAGCCTCGGCCGGCGGATGAAGACCTCGGAGATCATCTGAGCGCGGTACGGTCCAGTGCCATCCCGGGCAGTGGTGATGACGGGCCGGGCTGCACCACCTGGCCGGGATGGACTTTCTGTATGCCATCCACGATCACCATGTCGCCTTTGTCGAGTCCGGTCAGGACCGTCGCGACGGCAGGCGAAGACTGGCCCAGGGTGATCCGCTTCTCCTGTACCTTGTTGTCGGCGCCGACGGTGAAGACGTAATCGCCCTGCTGGTCCGACAGCACGGCCGCACGGGGAATTGCGAGCAGCGCCACCGGCTCGGCGCCCTGGAGCAGCACGGTGACGAATTCGTTGTCGACGAGTTCGCGCCCCGCCGGACCCTCGACGGGATTGGGGATCGTGCCACGCAGGATCAGCGTATCCGTGCTGGTGGAGATGGTATTGTCCTCGAAATCAACCTTGCCGGCCTGGTCATAAAGCTTGCCGTCCGGAAGGCGAATGCGGATCACCATGGAGTTGAAGCCGCCCTTCACGTTCAGCTGGTCACGCAGCTTCAGTGCGTCGCGCACCGGCACCGGGAAGGTCACATACATCGGGTCCTGGCTGGTGATGGTCGCCAGCGTGCCGGTGGTGGGCGAGACCACATTGCCGATGGTCACGGTGGTGCGGCCGATCTTGCCGTCTATCGGCGAGCGGATTTCCGTGTAGCCGAGGTTGATCTCGGACTGCTTTTGCTGGGCCTGGGCGGCCAGCAACTTCCCGGCATCGGACAACATGGTTGCCCGCGCCAGGTCGTAGGCCGCCTGTTGACCGGCCGGCCCGTTGAGCAGTTTTTCCTGCCGCTGGAAGGCCACGCTGGAGTTCGCGAGCTCCGCCTGAGCCTCCTGCACCGCCGCCTTCTTCGCTTCCAGGTCAGCCTGGAAGGGTGGCTGCTCCAGTACATAAAGCAGATCGCCGGCATGGATTTCGGCGCCTTCGACGAAGGCTTGCTTGTCCAGGAAGCCGGTAACGCGGGCGACCAGGGCCACTTTGTTGATAGCCTGGATGCGGCCGATGAACTGGGAAGTCTCGGTGATCGGTTGTTTCTCGGCCCGCACGATGCCGACCGCGACCGGGCCGGTGGGCATCTGCCCCCAGGCCACGCTGAGCGCGGGGCCGCAAAACGGGCCGGCCAGCAGGGCCGCAATCACAGGAAGGCGGAAACGCATGGTGGTCGCTTTCACGTGAGGCTCACAAGTATGTGCGGAGGGGATGCCTGCAACCCGCGCCGGAGGTCAACCGAATCGCAAAGTCAGTCCAGACTTCGATCCAGCATGGTCAGCGCGTGCGCCACGGTGGCCGCTCTGACCTCCTCCCGATCGCCGGGAAAGATACGGCTTTCCGCGACGGTTGGTCCATCCCGCCGGGCCAGACCGAACCACACCAGCCCGACCGGCTTGGCCGCCGTGCCGCCGCCGGGGCCGGCTACGCCCGTCACGGCGACGGTCCGGTGGGCGCGCGATCGTGCCACGGCGCCTTCGGCCATCGCACGCGCGACCGGTTCGCTCACAGCCCCGTGTGATTTGATCAGCGCGGCGGGGACACCGAGCATCTCGGTCTTCGCCTCGTTGGAGTAGGTCACAAAGCCTCGGTCCACCACATCGGAGGAGCCGGCGATGGCCGTCAGCGCGGCGGCGATCAGACCCCCTGTGCAACTTTCTGCGGCCGCGAGCATGATTGCGCGTGCACGGCAGGCGTCCAGCAGCACGGCTGCCTGACTGATGATGGTGCGATCAAGCATTCGGGCAGTCTATTCGACTTTGCAACCGGCCCGGAATAGTGTTCGGCTTGCATAAGAAAACGCGGAGGAAATTGGTTTCCATGAAGCATGCGCTTGGCCTGGCCGCTATGGTGCTTCTCAGCGTCGCCTCGGCTCGCGCCGACAGCACGTTGAAGGTGTTCGTCTCCGGCCAGGTTTCGCAGGCGGTCGTCCAGAAGGCGTTCGATAAATTTGCGGCGGCCAATCCGGGTCTGAAAGCGGAGATCGAGGTCGGCGGCGCCACGTCCGACGTGCAGGCGCAATACCTCAATACCGTCATGTCGGCGAAGGATAGTACGCTCGATGCGTTCCTGCTGGACATCATCCGCCCCGCGCAGTTCGCCGCGGCACATTGGGTCGTGCCGTTGAACCAATCGATCGGGGACCCGGTGCAATTCATGAAGCAGTTCCTGCCCGAATACGCCCGGGCAGACGAAGTGAGTGGCCAGGTGGTCGCCCTTCCCGCCTTCGCCGACGCCATGTTCCTCTACTACCGCAAGGATCTGCTCGATAAGTACCATTTGAAACCGCCGACCACCTGGGACGAGCTGGCCAGTGAAGCGAAGACGATCATGAGCGGGGAGCATGACGCGAACCTTCAAGGCGTGAGCTTCCAGGGCAAGGCCATCGAAGGCGCGGTCTGCACCTTCCTGCTTCCCTATTGGAGCATGGGCCACAATCTGGAGGAGAACGGTCATCTGACCTACGACCCGAAAGCCGCCGCTCGGGCGCTTTCGTTATGGACCGGGCTGGTCAAGGAAGGCGTCGCGCCGAAGAATGTGGCGGAGATCGCCACTGACGATACGCGGAAGGACTTCCAGGCTGGGAAGGCGGTGTTCGCCGTACTATGGTCCTATGGCTGGGCGCACTTCCAAGGATCGGATTCGGCAGTGAAGGGCAAGGTCGGCGTGGCTGTTCTGCCGGCGGTGGAGGGCGGCAAGCCGGTCAGCTGTCTGGGTGGCTGGCAATGGGGCGTGTCGGCTTATTCCAAACATCCGGCCGAGGCGGAGAAGCTGGTGAAGTTTCTTGCGACGCCCGACATCTCCAGGCTGCTTGCGGTCGATGCTTCGCTGCTGCCCGTATTCCCTGATCTCTACAAAGACCCACAGGTCCTGCAGGCGAATCCATGGTTCGATCAGGCGCTCCCGGTTGTCGAAAGTGCGAGAAGCCGGCCAGCCACACCGATGTATAACCAGGTGAGCGAGATCATCCGGTCCACGGTGAATGCCGTGCTGGCGGGAACGCAGACGCCGGAGGCGGGCGCGCAGGAGATGGGGGCGCGGCTGCGGCGCGTGCTGCACTAGAGCGCGCTCGCTTCGGGCCGCATAGCCAATGAAGCGTGAATCGCCTTCTCAACAAAGGACGCGCACCGGGTTGCGAGCACGAAGCTGGCTCGATCCGCAACCTGCCGTACTCGCAGCGGTGCTGCTGTTTCCTGCCTTTGCGCTGCTTGCGCTGATCGTGGTCTATCCCGTCGGGCGACTGATCTACACGAGCTTCTTTTCGCTCAATCTGACCTCGGGCATGCCGGCGCAATTCACCGGCGTGGACAACTTCGTCTCCATCGTGCAGGACCCGGTGTTCTGGCAATCGCTCGAAAACACCGTGATCCTGACAGTGGTGACGGTCCCCGGCGCGCTGGTTGCGGGCATGATTCTGGCGCTGATCGCCAACCTGCCGTTCCGCTACAAATGGCCGGTGCGGCTGGCATTGCTGGTGCCTTGGGCGCTGCCGCTCGCCTTCACAGGCTTGATCTTCGCCTGGTTCTTCAATTCGGAGTACGGGATCGTCGATGACCTGCTCCGTCGCGCCGGATTGCCGCAACCGATCTGGTTCAACTCGGCGCTGCTGTCGATGGCAGCGATCTGCATTACCCTGATCTGGAAGACCTCGTCCTTCGTCGGCCTGATCCTGCTTGCCGGTCTGCAAACCATCCCACGCGAACTTTACGAAGCGGCAGACGTGGATGGCGCCGGACGCATTCGCCAGTATTTCTCCGTCACCCTGCCTTTGTTGCGTCCGGCCATCGTGGTCGCGATGATCTTCCGAACCATCACTGCGCTGCAGACCTTCGATATTCCGTTCACGATGACCCGCGGCGGCCCGGGTGATTCCACCCGTACGCTGGCGATGTACATCTACCAGAACACGGTGGATTTCCTCGATCTCGGCTATGGCTCGGCCTTAGCCGTCGTGATGTTTTTGATCAGCATGGCCGCCACCTTCGTCTATCTGCGCCAGATCAGGAGTACGGCATGATACGGGGCGTGGCGCTTCGCTGGATTGCCGCCTTTGTCGTGGTGGTAAATGGACTATTCCCCGCCATCTGGATTTTTCTTACGTCGTTAAAAGGCGAACCGGAACTCAGCCGCACCCCCATCACCTATCTGCCCGCGCAGCCCACGTTGATTAACTACGTGCATGCGTTCCATGACCAGCCGCTGCTGCGGTATCTGGCCAACAGCCTGATCGTGGCGACGGCTTCGACCGCCTGCACGTTGATCGTGTCGGTGATGGCCGCCTACGCGCTGGCGCGGCTGGAGATCCGGTTCCGAGACCTGGCGTTCGGCGCGATCATCGCGATTTCCACATTTCCTCTCGTCACGCTGCTGGTGCCGCTGTTCCAGACCCTGCGCGCTCTCAGTCTGCTCAACACCTATGGCGCGCTGATCCTGCCATACACGGTGCTTAGCCTGCCTGTGTGCACGCTGGTGCTGGTCAGTTTCTTTGAGACCGTACCCGCCGATCTCGAAAATGCCGCCATGGTGGACGGTTGCACGCGCGTGGGTGCATTGGTGCGCATTCTGCTGCCGATAGCGGCACCTGGAGTCGCGACTGCCGCCATTCTTGCCTTCGTCAATTCGTGGGATGAGTTTCTGCTCGCGCTGTCCTTCAACTCCAATCCCGCGTATCGCACGTTGCCGGTGGGGATCACGCTGTACCAGGGCGAGTTCGCCTTTCCCTGGCCAGAGATTTCCGCCGCGCTCGTGGTGGGGATCGTACCGGTGACGGCGCTGATCCTCTTCTTCCAGCAGCAGATCCTGTCGGGTCTGACCGCCGGCGGCGTGAAGGGATAAACGTCCGAGGTTTCCGATTCATGCCGCTTTATCCGACGTGGTCCGATCTGACAGTTCGCATTGTTCTGACGGTGCTCGCCGGCGCGGTGATCGGGTTGAATTGCGGTGTCCACGGTCACGCGGCTGGACTTCGGACCACAGTGCTCGTCGGGCTCGCCGCCTCGCTGGCGATGATCCAAGCCAATCTTCTATTGCCCGTCGGCGGCCATACCTCCGGTTCGTTCGGGACCATGGATCTGATGAGATTTCCACTGGGCATCCTGACGGGAGTCGGCTTCATCGGTGGTGGCACGATCCTTAAACGAGGTGACCTCGTCACGGGTGTCACGACCGCGGCGACACTTTGGATTGTGACTGTGGTCGGGTTGTGCTTCGGCGGTGGCCAGATCTGGCTTGGCGTCGGGGGTACAGTCCTCAGCGTCCTTACGCTGTCGGCCATGAAATGGCTTGAAGTGCGGATCCCGCGCAGACACCGGGGGGAACTGACGGTCAGAATGAACGCGGGCGATCAGGCAGTGAACGACAGCGTTTCCAATATGCTAGGCCCTTTGGGTTATGATGTCCGCCTCGTGGCGATCTCGGGAGACAAAGCCGATCGAAGCGCGATGCTTGTCAAGCATGAACTCTACTGGAAGCGTGCTGAGATCTCTGGTCCTCCGTCCGATTTGTTTGCGCTTCTTTCCCAGCGTTTCAACGTGGCATCACTCAAACTCATCGGCGATAACGAGTGATGGATATGCTATAGCACTAAAGGGCCGGGACGCCGCTCGTCGTCGAATACTCGAAGTGCAGAGCCTGCCCAGGGCGCACGATCGGGTGGATCGCATGCGCTGCCATCGCTGCCTCACTAAAGCCCTGCAGGATCAGCTTCAGCTTGCCCGGATAGTGCGCCACGTCGCCGATCGCGAACACGCCGGGCAAACTGGTTTGGCAGGTCGCCGGATCGACCTCGATATGGTGTTGCGCCAGGTCAAGACCCCACGACGCGATCGCGCCGAGATCCGTCGCCAACCCGAAGAACGGCAACAGCGCGTCGGCTTCCAGCAGTCGCGTCTCGCCCGTCAGGGTCGCAACCTCGACCGAATGCAGCAGTCCGCCCTCGCCATGCAATGCATGGAGTTGGTACGGAATAACCAACTCGACGTCGCCCCTTGCGGCGGCTGCATCGAGTTGCGCTGCACTCTCTGGCGCGGCGCGGAATTTCGGGCGGCGGTGCACGATCGCGATCCGCGCGATGTCCTTCAGCGCCAGCGCCCAATCCACTGCCGAATCGCCGCCGCCCGCGATCACCACCCGCTTGCCGCGGAAATCCTCTCGGCGTCGGACGTAATACTGTACCGCACCGGTGGCCTCGTAACCGGGCAGACCCTCAAGCGGCGGGCGGTTCGGACCAAAGGCACCGGCGCCGGCGGCTATGATCACCGCCTTCGCTTCCACCGTATCGCCCAGGTCGGTTGTCAGCGTGAACCCGTCCGCCAATCCGGTGACGCGCCGCCCGAGCAACCGAGGCGCATGAAAAGGTGCGATCTGCTGTTCCAGTGCGCTGATCAGATCGCCCGCCGAAATCGCACCATGGGCCGGAATGTCGTAGATTGGTTTCTCTGGATACAGCGCGGCGCACTGCCCGCCCGTCTCGGCCAGCGCATCGATCAGCACGCTGCGCAGCCGCAGCATGCCGAACTCGAACACTGCGAACAGCCCCACCGGGCCGGCGCCGATGATAGCGACATCCGTTTGCAGGTGCTCGGGCATCCCAGTCCGGTATGGTATTCCGCCGACCCCGGCAAGCAGATGGAGTTGGATCAGAGATGCGGATTGCGGTTGGCGGCTTCCTTCACGAGTTCCCACTCCTTCGCCCCACGCCCGACCACTTGGCAGGATTTCGTCCAGCCCGGCGGATTTCCCCCGCTGCAGAACGGCCCTGGCCTGATCGAAGCGACCCAGGACACCTCCGTCCCACTCGCCGGCGCGATCGCCGTTGCACGTGAAGCCGGGGTGGAGCTCGTCCCGCTCGCCTGGGCCTTCGCCAATCCCGCCGGCCCGGTGCAGGACGAAGCGTTCGAACGCCTGGCTGCGCTGAACTGCGCCCTGCTGTCCAACGCCCTGCAGGCCGGGCCGATCGACGGAGTGTATCTCGACCTGCATGGCGCGGCGGTGGCCGAGTCCTTCCCGGATGCCGAGGGCGAACTGCTGCGTCGGATCCGGATGATTGTCGGATCCGACATGCCGCTGACGATCAGCCTCGACCCGCACGCCAACCTGACGCGCGAAATGGTGGAGCGAGCGGATGCCGTCGTGCCGTTTCGAACCTACCCGCACGTGGACATGAAGGCGGCCGGCGCCCAGGCGATGCGTCTGCTCCTGGAGCGTATCGCCCGCGGCAAACCGTGGGCGCGGGCTTACCGCCAGATCGAGTTCTGGCTGCTGATCGGCAGCCAATGTACGCTGATGGAACCAATGCGCGGCGTGATGGAGGACCGCGCCCGGATCGCGGAGGCGCATCGCGTCGCCGAACTCGCCTGGTGCTTTGGCTTCCCCTACGCCGATTTCGCGGATTGCGGCCCGGCGATTGCCGCCTTTGCCGACGCGCAGGCGGAGGCGGACGCCGCGGTCGGCGAACTGGCCGAAATCATCAACCACCGCGAAAGCGCCTTCCACCAGGACACACTGCCTGCCGCTGAAGCTGTCGTAGAGGCGAAGCGGCTTGTTGCGTCGGGCCGCCATCCCGTTGTGCTCGCCGACACCCAGGACAATCCCGGTGGCGGCGGCCATGGGGACACGACGGGGCTGCTGGCTGAACTGGTCCGCCAAAAGGCCGAGGGCGCCTTCGTCTGCCTGATCAACGACGCCGAAAGCGCCGCTGCCTGCCATGGCGCCGGCGAGGGCCACCGCGTCCGCCTGTCGCTGGGCGGCAAGTCAGATCACATGCCCTTTAACTGCGAGGCGACGGTGGAACGTCTCAGTGACGGCCGCTTCACTCTCACCGGCCCGATGGGCGCCGGCAATCCGGCCGATCTCGGCCCCTGTGCGCTGGTGAACATCGACGGCGTACATGTCATGGTCGTTACCCGCAAGATGCAGGCACTCGATCAGGCGATTATGCGCCATATGGGCGCGGAACCGGCCAACTGCCCTATCATTGCGCTTAAATCCTCAGTGCATTTTCGGGCGGATTTCGCCCCGATTGCCGACGAGATCATCGTGGCGATCGCACCCGGACCGGTGGTTGCTGATCCGGCGACGCTGAACTTCCAACACGTCCGATCGTCGGTGCGGCGGCGGCCGCGGGCCGAGCGCGGCGCCGGCTGATCAAGCAAAACTTATCGGGCGACCGACTCAGATCAATGCCTGCTTGCTCTAAATCATAAACTGCGGCTGTCGTGGCCCAGAGTATCTGGCCTAGCAAGGAGGAATACATGAAACGCACACATCAGTCGGTGCTAGCTGCCGCGGCGGTAGCAGCCGCATGCGCTTTCGCAGCCGGACCTACGGCGTTCGCGGCGTCTCCATGCCCGCCGGCGCAGCATCTGGCGCAGAGCAGCAACACTCAGAACCCGCCGGGTTCGTTTAAAGTCGCTGGACAGAATGGCGGGTCTACCTCGCTTGCCGAGGGAGGCGGCGGCGGAAATGGCGGTTCGGATCGTCGCGCGATCGAACAAGCCGATGCCGGCGGGGGAAACGGTGGTTCGGACCGCCGCAGTGTGGAAACGGCTTCGGCCTGCCAATAATCCGAAGCCGGAACTGAGGTTGGGGCGGCAGGCGGCATCTGCCGCCCTTTATCGGGCCTATAGCTCCCTTTGCCGAGAGCGCGATTCACGCTTCATCGGCTGTGAAGCATGGAGTGATCGCACTTGAATGCGTGCCTCGCTGCGCCGCGACGTGCAGTAGGGATTCCGCACCGCTCACCATCCCACTGGCCTTTCCCCATGCGGCCCACTAGGTTCGCGCGCACCCCCAGCCCGAGTTTTCCATGCCCGATCAGCCGGTGTACCAGCGTGTCCTGTTGAAAATCTCCGGCGAGGCGTTGATGGGGCGGCGCGAATACGGCCTCGACACCGATATGGTCAAAGCCATCGCCACCGATATCGAGGCAGTGGTCACCATGGGCGTGCAGGTCTGCTCCGTCATTGGCGGCGGGAACATCTTCCGCGGTGTGTCCGCCGCGGCGGCCGGCATGGAACGTGCCCAGGCGGACTACATGGGCATGCTCGCGACAGTCATGAACGCGCTGGCGATGCAGAGCGCGCTGGAGGCTCGCGGCGTGCCCACGCGCGTGCAGTCCGCCATTCCCATGTCCAGCGTTTGCGAGCCCTATATCCGGCGCCGCGCGGAACGCCACATGGAAAAGGGCCGCGTCGTCATCTTCGCTGCCGGGACGGGCAATCCGTTCTTTACGACCGACACCGCCGCAGCGTTGCGCGCGGCTGAGATGGGCTGCGACGCGCTGTTCAAGGGCACGCAGGTGGACGGGGTCTACTCGGCCGATCCCCGTCGCGACCCCGCTGCCGAGCGCTTCGAGGAACTGACCTACCAGCATGTTCTGGCCAACCAGCTGGCGGTGATGGACGCCGCAGCCATCAGCTTGGCGCGGGAGAACAAGCTGCCTATCGTGGTCTTCAATATCCATGCGCCGGGCGCCTTCGCCGCGGTGGTTCGCGGCGAAGGGCGCTTTACGCGGATCGTCGAACGGACCTGAGAGCAGACACAGGAGAAGGCAACTCCCATGGCCGCACCACCCGAACTTGCCAGCCTAAAACAGGACTTCACCCGCCGGATGGATGGCGCCATCGAGACCCTCCGCCGTGAATTCGCGGGTCTGCGCACCGGCCGTGCCAGCCCGGCCTTGCTCGAACCGGTGCGGGTTGCCGCCTATGGTAGCGAGGTGCCGATCAACCAGGTCGGTAATATCGGCGTGCCTGAACCGCGCATGATCACGGTCCAGGTCTGGGACCGCTCGCTGGTGGGTGCTGTCGAAAAGGCCATTCGCGACGCCGGCCTGGGCCTGAACCCCGCGGCCGACGGGCAACTCGTGCGCGTGCCCATCCCTCAACTGACGCAGGAGCGCCGGACCGAGCTGGTGAAGGCGGCCCACAAATACGGCGAGGGGGCCCGCGTCGCCGTGCGCGGCGTGCGGCGTGACGGCATGGAGCAAATCAAGGGCTTCGAGAAGAAGCACACGATCGGGGAAGACGTGGCCAAGGACTGGCACACTGAAGTCCAGAAACTCACGGACCAGTACATTAAGAAGGTCGACGACATGCTGGCGGAAAAAGAGAAGGACATCCGCCAGGTCTGACCACCCATGCACGTAGCCATCATCATGGACGGCAACGGCCGCTGGGCCGCCGCACGCCGACTGCCGCGCATTGCAGGCCACCGCGAGGGTGCCAAAGCCGTGCGCCGAACCGTGGAAGCGGCCATTCGCCACGACGTGGAATGGCTCACGCTTTATGCGTTCAGCAGCGAGAATTGGCGGCGCTCGAGCGAGGAGATCACCGATCTGACCGGTCTGCTCCGCTATTATCTTCGCAACGAGATCGCCGAATTCCACGCCGAGGGCATCAGATTGCGCGTGATCGGCGACCGAACGCGGTTCGACTCTGACATCCAGCGTGATCTCGCCGGCGCTGAAGATCTTACGGCCCGCAACACAAGGCTGAATCTTGTGATTGCACTCTCCTACGGTGCACGGGCCGAGATCACAGCTGCGGCCCGATCGCTGGCAGAGCAGGCGCGCGCAGGTGAGATTGAGCCGGCTGCGATCACGGAGGACGAGTTGGCTGCCCGGCTGTTCACGGGGGGCATTCCGGACCCGGATCTGCTCATACGCACCTCCGGTGAGCAGCGCATGTCCAACTTCCTGCTCTGGCAGGCCGCCTACGCCGAACTCGTGTTTCTGGACGTGCTGTGGCCCGACTTCTCGCAGCAAGATTTCGCTGCGGCTCTGACCGAGTATTCCCGCCGGGACCGCCGGTTTGGATCCCGCCCTGGCTAGTGGTGCCCGCGATTTTGCCGTTCGTACTGCCTCGGCCCTGGTCCTGGCGCCGATCGGTATTGCGGCGATCTGGCTCGGCGACTGGGCCTTTCCCGCGCTTGCGATCGTGTTCGGCGCGGGTCTCACCCTGGAATGGGTGCAGCTTTGCGTCCGGGATCACCGGCTCTTTACGCTCGCGGCCGGCACTTGCGTCATCTGGGCGGCCGCGGCAGCCCTGATGTGGTTGCGTGCCGGGACCTACGGCCTGGGGAACGTGCTGTTTCTGCTGGCGCTGGTCTGGGCCACCGATATCGGCGCCTACCTGGTCGGCCGAGCCCTTGGCGGGCCGCGGCTTGCACCTCGGATCTCCCCGGGCAAGACCTGGGCGGGGGCCGCAGGCGGTCTGGCCTTCGCCGCCTCTGCTGGCATCGCTGCCGCTGTCATCAGCGGTACCAGGATCGCGCCGGCTATCGCCGTTGCGCTTGGCCTCTCCGTCATCGCTCAGGCCGGAGACCTGGCGGAGAGCGCCATGAAGCGCCGCTTCGGCGTGAAGGATTCGGGCCGCCTCATCCCTGGTCATGGCGGGCTGCTTGATCGGCTGGACTCCACCCTCGCCGTGGCGCTCGCCGGGGCGCTTCTGGCTTTCGTCCGCGGTGCTGGGGTAGTGCTTTGGGGATGAGCAATGAGCCGCGCTCCGTCACGGTGCTGGGAAGCACCGGCAGTGTCGGGCGCCAGACCATCGACCTGCTTCTCGCCGCGCCCGGCCATTACCGGGTCTCTGCCCTGGTCGCCAATCGGAACGCTGCGCTGCTGGCGGAGCAGGCGATTGCGCTTGGGGCGGAGCATGCGGTGGTTTGCGACCCGTCGGCCTATGGCGACCTGAAATCGGCCCTCGCAGGACATCCCGTCACCGCCGCCGCCGGGCCGGAAGCGGTCGTAGAAGCCGCTGAACGCCAAGCCGACTGGACCATGGCGGCGATCACCGGCGCTGCCGGCTTGGCCGCCACCCTTACCGCGATCCGTCGTGGAAGGTCCGTGGCCCTGGCGAACAAGGAGGCACTCGTTTGTGCTGGCGACGTGATGCTGCGCGCCGTCGATGACGCCGGGGCGACGTTGCTTCCGGTCGACTCCGAGCACAACGCGATCTTCCAGTCCTTGGCCGAGAACAACCATTCCGCGGTGGAGCGCATCGTGCTGACCGCCTCGGGCGGCCCATTCCGCACTGCCACGCGAGAGCAGATGCGCGCTGCCACGCCGGAGGCGGCGCTAAAGCATCCCGTCTGGTCCATGGGCGCCAAGATCAGCATCGATTCCGCCACCATGATGAACAAGGGGCTCGAGGTGATCGAAGCCTCCCGCCTGTTCCGCCTGCCGGAACAGCAGATCGACGTGTTGTTCCATCCGCAGTCGGTGATTCACGGCATGGTTTGCTACGCGGACGGGAGCGTGCTCGCACAGCTGGGCAGCCCGGACATGCGCATTCCCATCGCCCATACTCTCGCCTGGCCGGAGCGGTTGCCCACTGCCGCGCCGCGCCTCGATTTGGCGGCGGTGGGCCGCCTGGAGTTCTTCCCGGCCGATACCGAGCGCTTTCCTGCGCTGGATCTGTGCCGGGAGGCGCTACGGTCGGGCGGCGGCGCGTCAGCCATTGTCAGCGCGGCGAATGAAGTGGCGGTAGAGGCATTCCTGTCCCGCCGGTTCGGCTTTCTGGATATCGTCGCGACGGCGGCCCATGTGCTGGACGCGATGGGCGCGCCGCCGGCCGACACGCTGGACCAGGTCATTGCGCTGGATCAGGAGGCGCGGCGCATCGCAATGCGCTTCGCGGCAAGCCGCGCGGCATGATAGTTTCGTCGGGCTAAATGGGACTGAGAAGCCGTTGATTCATGCTATTCCCGACCTGCTCCGCACGGTCATCGCCTTCGTCGTGGTGCTGGGCATCCTGGTATTCATCCACGAATCGGGCCACTACGTGGCAGCACGCTGGCGCGGCGTTTTTGTTGAGACCTTTTCCATCGGCTTCGGCCAGGCGGTGGCGACTTGGCGCGACCGCGCCGGTACCGTTTGGAAAGTCGCGTGGATTCCCCTTGGCGGATACGTGCGGCTGCATGGGCAGCAGCACGCCGAGGAGATCGGGCCCGAGAGCAGCATTCCGCTGATCCCTGGCCGTACATACCAGGAGAAATCCGTTCTCTCACGCGCGATCATCATCGCCGGGGGGCCAGCGGCTAATTTCGTCCTGGCTATCGTGCTGTTCGCCGGCCTGCTCGCAATTGCCGGCCGCCCAGTCATGCTGCCGGTGGTCAGTCAGGTTCAGCCCGGCTCGGGCGCTGCGCTGGCCGGCGTTCAACCCGGCGACCGCATCGAGGCGATGAATGGCAAAAGCATCGCGACATTTGGCGATCTGCAGGAGTTCGTCACGCCGCATGCCGATGAGCCAGTGCAAGTAACCATCCTGCGCGACGGACGGCAGATCGTGCTACCGGTGATAATCGGTTCCCGCATCGCGGATGGGCAGCGCGTCGGTTTGCTCGGCATCGAAGGCGGGGATGTGGAATACAAGCATGTCTCAGTGCCGGCAGCGATCGCGGGTGGTTTCACCGAGACATGGCGTGTTACCGCGGATACCGCGCGTGGCGTGGCGCAGATTTTCACCGCCGGCCGTGGTGCCGGCGATATCGGCGGCCCACTGCGCATTGCACAGCTATCGGGCCAAGTTGCCGCGCTGGGACTGGCGAACCTGGTGTCGTTCATCGCCATCCTGTCCGTCAATCTCGGGTTGATTAATCTGCTACCGATTCCCGTACTTGATGGCGGGCATCTGTTCTTCCTTCTTTGCGAGGGCGCGCGAGGTCGCCCTCTTTCTGCGCGCATCCGAGAGTACGGGCTGCGAGCCGGCCTTGCGGTGCTTGGTGGATTGTTCGTCTTTGCAACCTGGAATGATCTGACGCATTTGGGCTTGTTCCGCTGGTTCACCGGCTAGCGTGTGATTGCTGAGCCCGGCATCGCCGGACGCGTGAATTACCCTCTGAAACAGAAGTCTGCGCTTTTATCGTGCGGGACCGTCTGGCGTGGAGGCGGCTTGCTGGGTATGGTCCGCGGCCCGCTGGGTCGGTCCTTTGCAGCGATTCCCTCGGGCACGAACGACACTCGGGAGGCTAACCGCTTGATCCGTTTCCGCCTTCTTCTGCTTGCGGCTGCCTGCCTGATTTCGATGTTCAATCCCGCTTTCGCCCAGCCAGTTCGCCGTGCGGCTGTCACCACGCAGGCCGCGGTTCAGTCCGGCGACGTGATCCGTACCATCCAGGTCGAAGGCAATCACCGTATCGATACCGGCACCATTCTCTCGTACATCCTTGTCCATGTGGGTGACACGTTCGCGCCTGGGCCGATCAATGAAAGCCTGAAGACACTCTACGCGACGGGGCTTTTTCAGGACGTCAACCTTACACGCCAGGGTGACACACTGGTGGTGCACGTCGTTGAAAATCCGGTCGTCAATCAGGTCGCGTTCGAGGGCAACCACGAAATCGTGGATAACAACCTGCAGAATGCCATCCAGTTACGCGCAAGATCGGTCTTCACACCCGGAGCGGCCGAAGCCGACCGGCAGAAGATACTGACCCTGTATGCGCAGAAGGGTTATTACGACGCGACGGTGGAGCCGGTGATCATCCGCCTGCCGGAAAACCGGGTGAACGTCGTATTCCAGATCAATGACGGCCCTGCCACGCTGGTCAGCAAGATCGCCTTCGTGGGCAACCACGCTTTCGGGCAGGGCCGGCTTGCCGAAGTGATCAGCACACGCGAGCAACGGTGGTGGCGCTTCCTATCGACCTCCGATGAGTACAACTCGGAGCGGTTGGACTACGACAAGGAGCTGCTCCGCCGCTTTTACCTTCACCAGGGCTACTTAGACTTCAACGTGACGGATGCGACTGCGGAACTGGCGCCGGATCGGAAGGGATTCTTTCTGACCTTCACTGTCGATGAAGGGGCCCGCTATCACATCGGCAAGATCACCATCAACAGTTCGCTGAAGGGTATCACTCCGGCACAGCTTTCAAGTCAGCTGCAGATTTCACAGGGCGATTGGTATGACGGTGACGCGGTGGGCCGCAGCGCGGACCTGATGGAGGAGTATGTCCGCAACCATGGCTTTGCCTTCGTTCATGTCGAGCCGCATCTCGACCGGCATCCCGACCAGCACATTGTAAACATCACTTTTGATGCCACCGAAGGTCCACGGGTGTATATCGAGCGCATCGACATCACCGGCAACACCCGCACCCAAGACAAGGTAATCCGCCGCCAGTTCCAGGTTGCCGAAGGTGATGCCTTCAATGCTCAGTCGCTGCGGGACACACGCCAGCGGCTAACTGATCTCGGCTATTTCCAAAGCGTGAACATGTCAACGACGCCCGGTTCGGCGCCAGACAAGGCGATCATCAATACGCAGGTTCAGGAGAAAGCCACTGGCGAACTGACGCTCGGTGCGGGCTATTCGACGGATGCTGGCTTCCTGGTTGATGCGGGTCTTCACGAGCGCAACCTTGTCGGCACCGGGATCGATGCCGGGATCAACGGTGTGCTGGCGCAGAGAGACAGCTCAATCGACCTTTCCGTTACGCAGCCCTACTTTTTGGATAAAAACATCTTGCTCGGGGGTGACGTCTTCCTGATCCAGACGAACAATCTCGGCACCGAGCCTTATAACGAAAAACGCGTCGGCTTCACCACGCGCACCGGCTTCAACTACACCGACCATCTGCGGCAGGTGTGGAGTTACTCACTGGTTGATCGCGAAGTCTACGACGTCACCGCCGGGTCCAGCTACTACATCACCTCTCAGGAGGGGTACACGCTTCTGTCCCAGGTTAGCCAGGTCCTTACACTGGATTATCGGGACAGCACGGTGGATCCCCATAAGGGATGGGTTCTCTCGGGCGGCACTGACTTTGCGGGGCTTGGCGGTGACGCCCATTTCGTGCGTACACGAGCAGACGCGGGGGTGTATGTGCCGCTCGACAAGTTCACCGGCAACAGCGACTGGGGTCTGCAGTTCACCGGCGGCATCGGTTATCTGTTCAATCTTGGCTACCAGGAATCGGTGATCGACCGGTTCTATCTAGGCGGCGACAATCTGCGGGGATTCCAGACAGGGGGCGTCGGACCGCATGATGTGAGCACTGGTGATTCCCTTGGCGGCCGCTTCATGTGGGACGAGAGCAACCAGGTGAATTTCCCGCTGCCCTTTATACCCCCTGATTTCGGCTTGTCGGGCCACACTTTCGTGGATATCGGCGCGCTGACACAGGGCAACTTCGAAAGCGGCGTTTGCCCCAATTCTCCGCTGGGCGGCACCACGTGTCCGCCTGTGACCAACTATGCCGCCCCGCGGGTAGGGGCAGGGTTTGGGGTGACGTGGCGGTCCGGTTTCGGTCTGATCAATGTTGACGTGACGCCCTTTGTCGTGAAACAGCCATTTGATCAGACGCAGATCTTCCGCTTCGGATTCGGTACGAGGTTCTAGTGGTATTCTTGAGGTTCCTGCTTCCCGTCGCCATGGCTGCGGCGATCGGTCTCGCTCTGGCGCCCGCCGGGGCGCAGCAAACGGGCCCCGGCTGGTTCATGCCCGGTCAGGCCCGACCACAGGTCGTGCCGCGCGCTGCGGGCCCCCGTCAGCCGGCAGCGGCGCCGCCGGCGATGTTGGCGCCTGAGGCCGCGCCGGAAGATGAGTCGCAGGCGACCCCACCCGAGCAGTTGCAGGTGCAACTGCCGCCTGCCCAGCCGGTGCCGGACGTGCCGCACAGCACCATGCCGCCGGCGGCCGTGCTCGGCGTTCTTTCGATCCCCGACGTGCTGCGCGCCTCGGTCGCGTACCAGGCGGCTGACAAGATCATCTCCGAGCGCCGGCAGAAACTGAACGAAGACGCACAAAAAGAGCAGACGAAGCTCCGCGACATGGGCCAGGCGTTGGCAAATGATCGCGGCAAGCTGACGCCTGAGCAGGTGCGGGCGCGGGAGAAAGAGCTTCAGGACCGGTTTGCCGAATCGCGGCGCACCTTTACCGACCGCAACAGGATCATTCAGGAACAGGGGCAGTACGCGCTGCTCCAGATCCAACGCACATTGACCGAGGTGGTGCAGAAAGTGGCTTCTGCCCACGGCATGAATCTCGTGCTGCAGCGGGCCGAAGTCGCGGTGAACATCCCGGAGTTCGACATTACCCCGCAGGTCGCAGACGTCCTCAACAAGGCACTTCCGTCCGTCGTGATTCCGGCCGAGGGCGTTTCGCCGGTGAGTTCGACGCCGGTCGCGTCCAACACGGATCAGGGCAAGAAGACAGCGGCGGCGCCTGCGAAGAAGCCGTGATCGCCCAGGGGGACTAACCGATCGTGGACTGGCCGGAGACCGCCGGCGATCCCCGGTTCTATCGTCGGTCCGGCCCCTACTCGCTTGCGGAAGTCGCACAGGCTGCCGGCGTTGAGACGCGAGCGACCGAGCTGACCATCAGCGGTGTGGCACCTCTGCAGACCGCCGGACCTGCTGAGGTCAGTTTCCTTGATAACAGCAAGTACGCTGCCGCTCTGGAGCAGACACGGGCCGGCATGGTGCTGGTGCGGCCCGATATGCTGCAACGCGTGCCTGCGGGAACCGTCCCGCTCGTCACGGCCGATCCCTACCCCGCTTGGGCGCGCGTCGCCGCGCTGTTCTATCCGCTCCCTCCGGCGCGGCCGGGAGTCCATACAGCCGCTGTGGTCCATGCGGAGGCTGAGATCGATCCCACCGCGGAGATCGGGCCGCTCGCGATAATCGGCGCCAATGTGTTCATCGGCGCGCGATCCCGGATCGGGGCCGGGGCCGTGATCGGCGATGCGTGGTCATCGGTCCGGATTGCCGGATCGGCGCACAGGTTACGCTCAGCTACGCGTTGATCGGCGCGCGGGTTGTCATCTATCCCGGGGCGCGCATCGGGCAGGACGGGTTCGGGTTTGCCGTCAGGCCAGCCGCTTTCTTTTCCGTCCCGCAGCTTGGCCGCGTGGTGGTGGAAGACGATGTGGAGATCGGCGCCAACACCACCATCGATCGCGGGAGCCTGCATGACACGGTGATCGGTGCCGGCTCGCGCCTCGACAACCTTGTGCAGATCGGGCACAACGTGAGGGTCGGCCGGCTGTGTGTGATCGTTGCCCAGGTTGGCATCTCCGGTTCAACTATTCTGGAAGACCACGTCATGATCGCCGGACAGGCCGGCCTGATCGGTCATTTGCGGATCGGCCGGAAGGCGCGCATCGGCGCCCAAGCCGGCATCATGTCCGACGTCGCGGCGGGAACCGAGGTGGTGGGAAGCCCGGCCATGCCAGTGCGGGAATTCTTCCGCCAGGTCGTGACGCTGCGCCGTCTGGCGAGGCGAAGTCCTCGGCAGAAGACGGACTGAGCCACCATGGACGCGCCTACAAGGGACGTGACGGAGGTCGTGGATATCGCCGGCATTCTGCATGCGATACCACATCGCTACCCGTTTCTGATGATCGACCGCGTGGTAGACCTCGTGCGTAACAGATCCGCCGTGGGCATCAAGAACGTCTCTGCCAACGAATCCTTCTTTCAGGGGCACTTCCCCAATCATCCGGTGATGCCCGGCGTTCTGATCGTGGAAAGCATGGCACAGACCGCGGCAGTTCTGGTGGTTGAGACGCTTGGCCCGGAATTCAGCGGGTAAGGTCGTCTACTTCATGTCGATCGAGGGCGCGAAGTTCCGTCGCCCCGTCGTGCCGGGCGATCAGTTGCGCATCCACGTGGTGAAAGAGCGCAACCGTGGCAATGTGTGGAAATTCCACGCGGTGGCAAAGGTGGAAGCGGTGTCCGTTGCTGAAGCGACCTATTCCGCGATGATCATGGACCGCGCCAAGCCGATCTGATTCTTTCTTGTACAACAAGACGTTACACTGATGCACGCGAAACACGCGGCAACAATGATTGACTTGGTCGCCGCCCTGAGACGCGCGTAAGTCATGCCTGAAAAAATGGGAGCGCAAACAAGCATGGACGCCATCGCGACCGGCTTCGAGCTGCGTGGCATATCGACGTCAATCCATCCGGCCGCGGTCGTTTCACCTCAGGCGGAACTGGGTGAAGGCGTTTCGATCGGCCCTTTCTGCACAGTTGGACCGAATGTCGAAATCGAGGACGGTGCGCGGCTCGTATCTCATGTCGCGGTGGACGGGCACGCGCATATCGGCGCCGACGCGGTGCTTTATCCCTTCTGCACCGTGGGGCTGGAGCCGCAGGACCTGAAATACCGTGGCGAACCGACGCGGTGTGAGATCGGAGCACGCACACAGGTTCGCGAGCATTGCACGATCCACCGCGGCACCGCCAGCGGGCGCGGCGTTACGCGCATCGGCGCGGATTGCTTTATCATGGCGGTGGCGCATGTCGCGCACGATTGCACGATCGGCGATCACGTGATCATCGCGAATAATGCCGTCATGGGTGGGCATGTCAGCATCGACGACCATGCTGTGATCGGCGGTAGTGCGGCGATCCATCAATACGTGCGCATTGGACGCGCTGCGATGATCGGCGGCGTCTCCGGCGTCGAGGGAGATGTGGTTCCGTTTGGTAGCGTTATCGGCAATCGGGCGCGGCTGGCCGGTATCAACGTGATCGGGCTGCAGCGGCGCGGCTTCACCAAAGCGCAAATCCAGCGGCTGCGCATTGCCTTCCGCACGCTATTCTCCGACCAGGGCGTGTTCGCTGCTCGGGTGGAGCAGGTGCGCGCGCAGTTCGGCGATGACGAGCTTGTGGCGGAGGTGATCGCCTTCATCGATACGCCGAGCCGACGCGGGTTGATCCGATCGGAGAAGGCCTGACGCGCGCCCGCGATCTCGGGCTCGCGTGCGGCACCTTGCCGCCGGGCCCGCGCAATACCATCGCAGACGTTCCCGGTATCAGCGTGGGGCATGTCATGCTGAATGCCGGCGCCACCCACACTGGCGTCACCGCGGTCGTGCCGCATGCGGGCAACCCGTTCCTCGATAAGCCACTCGCCGCCTGCGCCGTGCTGAACGGCTTCGGCAAGAGTGTGGGCTTGGTACAAATCGCCGAACTCGGCACGCTGGAGACGCCGATCCTGCTCACCAACACCTTCTCGGTCGGCACCTGCGCAAATGCGCTGATCCGCCGCGCGATCCGCCAGAACCCGGAGATCGGCCGCACCATCAGCACGGTCAATCCGGTGGTGATGGAGTGCAACGACGGCTACCTGAGCGACATCCAGGCCATGGCGGTGAGCGAAGCGGATGCCGAGGCGGCCATCGACTCGGCTGCGGAGGACTTCGCGGTGGGTGCCGTCGGGGCCGGCACGGGAATGAGCTGTTTTGGTCTGAAGGGCGGTATCGGCTCGGCGTCCCGCCGGATTCGGCTCGACGACGCTGAGTTCCATCTGGGCTGCTGGTGCTGGCGAATTTCGGCCGGGCCGGTGACCTACACCTGCCGGACGGGCGGCGCGTCGGGGCTGGTTCGTCGGTGCCGGAGCATGGCTCCTGCATCATCGTGATCGGAACGGATGTTCCACTGGATGCGCGTCAGCTTGGCCGCGTGGCGCGGCGCGCGGGCGTTGGCCTCGCCTGGTGCGGCGCGTTCTGGGGCAATGGCAGCGGCGACATCGCGGTGGCGTTCACCACCGCCAATCGGGTGCCACATCACGCGCCGACGGACTTGCTGGATTTCCGCTGCCTGAACGAAGGCCGCATTGATCGGCTGTTCCAGGCCGTGGCGGAGGGCACGCAGGAAGCGGTGATGGGCGCCTTGGCGGCGTCTCCGACGTTCAGCGGCCGGGACGGTCACATGCGCCGTGGTCTGGCCGAAATCCTTGCGAACCGGGGCGACCGGCCTTAACTGCGCCGCGTCGCGAGCGAAGGAAACAGGAAAATGGGCTACAGGGTCGTCGTCGTCGGCGCCACCGGAGCGGTGGGGCGCGAGATGCTGAAAACCCTGGCGGAGCGTCAGTTTCCAGCCGACGAGGTCGCGGCGGTGGCCTCCGGGCGTTCCTCCGGCACGGAGGTGTCGTTTGGCGACACGCAGGTCCTCAAGGTCAGATCGCTGGATGGCTTCGACTTCCGCGGCTGGGATATCGGGTTGTTCAGTCCAGGTGCTTCGGTCTCCGCCGCGCATGCACCGAGTGCCGCCGCTGCCGGCTGCGTGGTGATCGACAATACCAGCCAGTTTCGCATGGAACCGGATGTTCCGCTGGTTGTGCCGGAGGTGAACCCGCAGGCGCTCGCGCGCTTCGCCCGGCGCAACATCATCGCCAACCCGAACTGCAGCACCATCCAGATGGTGGTGGCGCTGAAGCCGCTGCACGACCGGTTCAAGGCAAAGCGGGTGGTGGTGGCGACGTACCAGTCCGTCTCCGGCGCCGGGAAGGAGGCGATGGACGAGCTGTTCAATCACACCAAGGGCGTGTTCGTCAGCGATCCGAATACGCCGGAGCAGTTCACCAAGGAGATAGCCTTCAACGTCATTCCGCACATCGATAAGTTCATGGAGGACGGGTCCACTAAAGAAGAGTGGAAGATGGCGGTGGAGACCCGAAAGATCCTGGACCCCGACATTGCGGTGCACGCCACCTGCGTGCGCGTGCCGGTGTTCATCGGACATGGTGAAGCGGTCAACGTCGAGTTCGAGCGTCCGATCACTGTTGCCGAAGCGCGTGCGACATTGCGCGAGGCGCCGGGTGTTGCCGTGGTCGATCACCGCGAAGATGGCGGCTACATCACCCCCCTGGAATCCGCGGGCGAAGATCCGGTGTTCGTCAGCCGCATCCGGTTAGACCCGACGGTGACGAATGGCCTGTCGTTCTGGTGCGTCGCAGATAATCTGCGCAAAGGTGCCGCGCTGAATGCCGTGCAGATCGCGGAGACGCTGGTCGCGCAGGGCATGCTGACGAAGAGGGCAGCATAAACCTAGCCGACTAGTACGATATGTAACCGTCGTGGACCGTGAGCACCGAGTTCGAGCGTCTGCTCGATGTCGGCGGAGCGCGACGGGCCGGTTACGAGCATGACGTTGCGGGGCATGCCGCCCATTTCGGCGCGCAGAAGGTCCCAGGCTTCTTCGTACGCGCCGACGATGCGCTGTTCGCGCAGCACGACGATCTCGGTGTCGGCGAGCAGGTTGATGGTGGTGGGGCGGGTTGGCGCGGAGGGCAGCATGAGGGTGCCGGTCTCGGCGATACCGGCAAAGCCGTGCTGCACGCTGACGAGGTCGGTGGCCTCAGCGCGACCTTCGCGAATACGCAGCAGCGGGCGTGCGGACCATTCGATGGATTGGAGCTCGGGATGTGGCGCCATGACGAACTCGCTGGGCAGATTCTGCGCCGCGAGGTAGTCGGCCATGGCGCCGGGAACTTCGTTGGGATCGGCTACGCGCGTGACGGTGCCGTATTCTTTTTCGAGGTTGGCGATGAAGAGCGCGACTTGGCCGGCATGCGGCAGGCGCGAGCGGGCGGGGATCAGATGCCGAGGATGCGCCGCCATGCGCTGACGCAGCGTGTCTTGCAAATCGGGTTGTAGCGGACCGCGACGCAAGCCTCGGCGGATGGATTGAAGAACGGATTCGCGACTCATGGGCGACGGCCTTCGCGTTCACTGCGGGCGTAGCGGGCGAAGAATGTGTCGCCTTCCGGCGCAGGCATGTCGCGCCCGTCTGTCCATCCGCTGGCCATGGGCATGCGGGCGAAGCGGCCGCGGCGACGGCCGAGCATGCCGAGGCTGAGCGCAGCGGCGCGGGTGACCAGGCGGTAGAGCGACGGGCGGCGGGCGAACCAGGCCCAGAGAGCGATGTTGCGGCGCTCGGCCGGGGGATTGAGGTGGCGCTCGAAAGCGCGCTCGCGCCAATGGCGCATGAGGCCGGGGAGCGGGATACGGACCGGGCAAACGCTCTCGCACTTGCCGCAGAAGGTGGAGGCGCCGGGGAGCAGGTTGGATTGGTCGACGCCGATGAGGGCGGGGGTGAGGACGCTGCCCATCGGACCGGGATAGACCCAGCCATAGGCGTGGCCACCGACGGCGCCGTAGACCGGGCAGTGGTTCATGCAGGCGGCGCAGCGGATGCAGCGGAGCATGTCCTGGAACTCGGTGCCGATCATGGCCGAGCGCCCATTATCGACGATGACGACGTGGTATTGCTCGGGGCCATCGAGATCGCCGGGGCGACGGGCGCCGGTGGAGAAGGTGGTGTAGACGGAGAAGTCCTGGCCGGTGGCTGAGCGCGCGAGGACGCGCAGCAGCGAAACGCAGTCTTCGAGCGTGGGCACGACCTTCTCGATACTGGCGAGCGCGATGTGTACGCGCGGGAGGGTCTGGGTCAGGTCGCCGTTGCCTTCGTTGGTGACGATGACGCTGGAGCCGGTTTCGGCAACGAGGAAATTGGCACCGGTGATGCCGACATCGGCGGCGAGGAACTTGGCGCGGAGATGGGACCGCGCCTCGGTCAGGATGTCACGGCGTTCGGCAAAGACGCGGTCGGCCGGCATGTCGGTGTGAGAGGCGCGGAACGTCGCCTCCCAGTCTTCGCGGTTCAGGTGAAAGGCGGGAGCGATGATGTGGCTCGGCATCTCATGCCGGAGCTGGATGATGTATTCGCCGAGATCAGTTTCGACCGGCTGAATGCCGTGTTTTTCCAGGTGGTCGTTGATGCTCAGCTCCTCGCCGATCATCGACTTGCCCTTGGTGACGGTGCGGGCGCCGGCGTCGCGGCAGATGTCGAGGACCGCGGCGCGCGCTTCGTCGGCGGTGGAGCACCAGTGCACGTGGCCGCCCGCGGCCTCCACCTTCGCGGCGAAGGCTTCGAGGTAGAAGTCGAGATGGGCGATGGTGTGGTTCTTGATGTCGCGGGCGGTGTCGCGGAGTGTCTCGAACTCCGGCAGGGCAGCGACGGCAGCGGCGCGGCGGGCGATGAAGGAGGAGCCGCTGCGGGCGAGGGCTTTCTGGAGGCCGGCGTCGCGCAGGGCGTCGTGCGCGTTCTGCTTGAAGGACGCGCTGGTGGGGATGTGCATTCGGGGAGCTTACGGCGGCGGTTGGGGGATGGGCCAGGGTAGGACGGAGTCTCGGGGGAGTCTCAGTTTTCGAGTGGTGGGATTGTGGATCGCTTGCTGAGACGAAGCGTTAACAAATCACGCTGATGGAGTCTCGGCGGAGTCTCAGTTTAATGAATTCGAGTCTTGAGGATCGTGAGATGAGACATGACGCCCGCGGGCTTAGGGTGAGGCCTTTAGGAAGTATAGCGTTAGTATTGCTTTCTGGGCAATGTTAAACGACGGGGCGTGTCGTTACCGCGCCTGGCGTCCTTTCTTCCGGGGTGGTGCTTCGCGCTTGGCCTTTGCCGACTTCCGTCGGGCCGCGGCGAACCCTGCTTCCGCCCATGGGATGAGTTCATCGGGCTGGTCGAGCAGATCCTCCGGCACGCGCCGGTACGGCAGATCGACGATGCGGCCGTTTCGGCTGTAGGTGAAGGGTGGAGCGGATTCGGCTGGGCTGAATTCCGCCACGGTCCGGTCATCGACGCGGATGTAGAGAGCTTCGTCGCGGATCAGGCCGAACATCAGTCCGTTGCAGTATATGCCTGCCGCGCTGAACATACGCCGGACTGTGACGTGGCCGAGCGGCGCGAGCTGTTCGCAAAGGAAGTTGTTCAAGCTGTCGTTTGTTGGCATCGCCTGGGGTCGGCTGTGCGACGGCAAGGAGCAGGGCTATTCGATGGGCACGAAGATTGAGCGGCGCATCTTGCCGCCGATCGACTGAGACAGATGGCCCTTGCCATTGATGTCTTCGACGAGGATGACCTCACCGGCGCCGATCTCACGGGCTTCGCCGTCGCTGGCGGTGATTTTCACGCCGCCTTCGAGGTTGATGATGTACTGGCGACGCGGAGCGGGATGCCAGCTTAGATCGTAGTCGCCGCTGGTTTCGCGGAAGATGATCCCGGAGGCAGGCAGGCGCGCGGACAGCTTGCTGAAGTTCTGTTGTTCGACCCAGTTGACCTCGATGTCGCGCCAATGGGTTTCACCGGCAGCATCGACGTAGATGTTATGAATGCGCATTGGTTGGTTCCCCCTTATTCGGCCGGCGCTAAAATCGAGTGTATCCGGCTGCTGTATGTAGGGCAGGCTCCATCGGTGCGGGCCACGTTGCCGCGTAGCTCACAACGCTCCCCTTCATGATATCCTTGCAAAAAGCCCTTCAAATGGGAGTCGGATGATGTTGGTAGGGCACTTTCACGCAGAACAAGGTCAACGACAAGATGCCTGCTTGAATATCATTTGGGGGCGCACCTATCCGACTGCCTGTCAGGCACTGTGCAGCCCGCGGAAGATCGGGGCGTCATCGTTCTGTCGTTTTGTCGCCGAAGACCTTTCCCCGACAGGGAGCCAAAGACTACCCCTTGAGACCGGTTGCTGCCAGGAAGCCTTCCGAAACGCGCCTCTGAAAGATTAGATAGAGTATCGCGACTGGTAGCCCCCCGAGCACCGCCAAGGCCATGTTCGAGGCGTTATGGATCCCGAACTCCGATTGCACCTGCGTCAGGCCCACAGGAATCGTCATCATATTGGGAGAGCTGATCACCATCAGGGGCCATAGAAAGTTGTTCCAAGATGCTATGAATATCACAATACCAACAGCAAAGACGATCCCACTGCTGATCGGCACATAAATGCGGAGCAGAATCTGGATTTCGCGAGCGCCATCAAGCACCGCGGCTTCGCGAAATTCCGGGGGAATCTGATCGAAGAACCGCTTGAAGATGAAAACGGCAAGAGGCGTCGTGAGCTGTGGCAAAATGATCCCTGGATAGGTATTGATCAAGCCAAGTAGGTTCATCTGTTGGTAAAGCGGGATGACAAGCGATTCGAACGGGACCATGATGCTCGCCATAAACAGACCAAACAGGAGGGTGCGCCCTCGGAAACGGAGCTGAGAAAAGCCGTAGGCCGCCAACGCCGACAGCGTGATGGTAGCGGTCGTTACCATACCCGACACCAGCATGCTGTTCCCGTACCATCGAATCAGCCCCCCGCCCAGTAGTACCTTGGCATACGCTTCGATGGTTGGCGGATTCGGCAGCCAGCTCGGTATCGGCTCTATCGTCTGAAATTCCTGCTTAATCGACGTGTCGATCGCCCAGAGCAGCGGATACAACCAGATCAGAGCCAGCGCGGCCGTGATCATCAGGCCGATAATTTCTAGGATAGGGAAACGCCGTAACATTAGCGTCTTCCAAATTTTGTTAGTAACCTACTCTGGACGGCTGAGATAATAACAATCTGTAAAAAGATCGCGACCGCGATTGCGGAGGCGTAACCCGAATCAAGATTGCTGAACCCGGTATCGAACATGTATTCGAGCAAGACGCGTGTTGATGTCCCAGGGCCACCCGCGGTCAGAAGATAGACCTGAGAGAAGATTTTTAATGAAGCGATAACCTGCAAAACAAGCGCCAGCGATGTGGTGGGCCACAGCAGTGGCCAGATCACGTGTCGGAACACCTGCCATGGACCCGCGCCGTCCAACCATGCTGCCTCCTTGACCTCCTTCGGCACGGTCTGAAGGCCGGCAATAAACAGCAGCATGTTAAACCCGACAGTCCACCAGATTGTCACTATCGCCACGGCCGGCAATCCAAGGGTTGCGTCGTCGAACCATGCAATCGACACTCCCAGAAGGTGATTGACGATTCCGTAGTTCGCGTTGAGAACCCACCCAGCGATAAGGGTTACAACACTGACCGGCAGAATGTAGGGCAGGAAGAAAGCCGCCTGGGCAAATAGCGCCAGTTTGCCCGCCTGCAGGACCAGCGTTGCGAGACCCAGCCCGAGAAGCACCAAGGGGATAGCTGTCAGCAGCACGAAGTAGAGCGTGTGAAGGAATGCGCCCCAGAAGGCGGGGTCATGCAGCAGCCGCACATAATTCCTGCCGCCGATAAACGGCCCGGCTGGATTACCCAGCCGGGTCTTGGTCAGGCTCAAGTGAAAAAGCTGAAGCAGCGGAACAAGAAAAAAGGCAATGTACACCGAAGCAAAAGGTCCAATAAACCAGATCGCGGCCGGCGCTTTGCGCAGTCGGCCCCGGCGTATGAAAAGGGTGGGAATAGAGGCACGTGGCTCGACCATGCCACGTGCGGTACTTGGGCACTCCATCCAACGGCCTAGCGTTGGATCTGATTGATCCCTTGGGTGAACTCCGATATCGCCTGATCAATCGGCATTTGTCCGTTCATTCCCGCGTTAAGGTAGCGCATCGCAAGCTGATAAAGTGGCCCAGCAACCCCGGCGAACCATATATCGGGATCATAGGCCACTTCCTGAGCTGCCGCGGCGTATTCATTGTTAGGAACCATGTCCTTATAGGCCGCCGAGTTCGTCACAGGCAGATAGGACGGAATGTGCCCGCCCTCGGCCCAAACCAGGGCGTGCTTCTCGACAAAGGCGATGAATTGCAGGACCGCTGCGAGCTTTTCCGGGGAAAGCTGATTGGATTTCCCGGGCATCGCGAAGCTGTGGCTGTCCGCCCAGGACCGCGCTGTCTGGAAAAACTTTGGTATGGGAATGATCTCGTAATCGAAGCTCAGCTGATGTTTGGCCTGAGCATCGGCGAGAGTGGGGCGGTTCCAGTCTCCGCCCAGGAGAAAGCCGGAACGGCCGCTCACGAACACAGCGGGAGCTGTTGGCTGATCGAGCTTGCCGATCATGAGCCCCTCTTTTACCCAGTCCGCCATGGCCGATAGGGCTGTCTTTCCGGCATCGCCGAAAGCTGCCTTTCCGTCCGGCGAAACGACCTCTGCATTCTGCTGCTTCACCAAAGTATACCATACGCGCCAGGGGTCGGCGGCGGTGGCGTCGCTTCCAAACTCGACCCCACTCGCGCCCGTTTTGCTGTGAATGGCTCGCATGTCGGAGACGAAGTCGTCCATGCTGTTGATGGGCTTCAGTTTGCCGTTCTCGTCCAGAAGACCGGCCTTCTTCGCCAGGGTCATGTTAACGTAGAGCACCAGGGTGTGGGTATCGAGAGGCACGGCATAGAGCTTGCCGTTGACATGCGCCTGATCCCAGGCATGCGGTGCGAAATCGCTCCCCTTCAATCCCACGCTCTCCAGCTCTTGCTCCGTAATGGGACGGAGCAGATCCGACGATCCCCAATCCGGCATTCTCGACAGATGAAAAGAGAACACGTCCGGCGCATTGCCCGACAGGATGGCCGCCCGTGTTTTGGTGTAGAACGGCACGCCCCACTGTAAGGTCGCAGCTTCCACCTTGACTTTGTCTTGGCTCTTGTTGAAATCATTGACCAATTCGGTCATGCGGCCGCCATCGCCGCCGGTGAAGAAATTCCAGTAAGAAATCGTCACCTGCTGCGCTTTCGCGAACCCCGTGGTACCGATCCAGAAAGACGCCACAAGGATTAGAAGAATCCGCATCTTTTCTCGCACGATGTCCTCCTTTTATTTGTTAGTGCCTCGATTTGCTTGTGGGCCGCATTCGTAAAACAGACCACGAAGCCGGGGGCAGTTCCACCGTGATTCGGTCATCGCGAATTGTCGGTTTTTCCAGTTCTCTCGGCTTGATGCGCGATGGCTCAGCCCGCGAGTTCACGGCGTTCAGGTCCCGGTCATGCAAGGTAAGCAGCTGCTCGACCTCAAGCTCGGGAAAACCGCCCAACCTGATCTCCGCTGTGATTGTACTCCCAAGATCACGGTTCAACGCGAACAGAGTGACACCACCATCTTCATTGGCAACCCCTGCCAGCTTGAGGTAAGGCACGCGTGAAAGATGGATACGATTGTCGTCCGCGCCTCGTGGATCGTTGTAAGTCGCAGAGTAGGTGTCGGACTCGACGAGCGTGCGCAACACCTCCCCACGTCCAAATCGGCTCATGTGCGAGAACGGATAGAAGATGGTCTGCCTCCAGGCTGCTCCACCATTTTCCGTCATGATGGGCGCGATTACATTTACAAGCTGCGCCAGACATGCGCACCGCACCCGGTCTGCATGGTTGAGCAGCGAGATACAGGCGCCACCGAACGCGAGCGCGTCCTCCATGGTATAGATCTCTTCCAGAATTGCCGGGGCGACCGGCCAGCCAGGCTTAACGCGATTTGCGCGTGGCCGGCGGGTTCGATACCAAACATTCCACTCGTCGAAGCTTAGCATAATCCGCTTAGGGGATCGCCGTCGAGCCGCGACGCTATCGGCGACTGCCACCACTTCCTCGATAAAACTGTCCATCAGATCGGGGCTGGCGAGGTAGGCTTCGGTATCATGATCATAATTGTTGAGATACGTGTGCAGCGATATCCATTCCACATGATCGAAACAGTGTTCCAGCACAATCCGTTCCCATTCGCCATAGGTCGGCATGGTGCGTCCCGAAGAACCGCATGCAGCCAATTCGATCGAAGGATCAACCCAACGCATCACTTTGGCTGCTTCCGCGGCAATGCGCCCATATTCGTGGGCTGTTTTGGCGCAGGTCTGCCAGGGGCCGTCCATCTCATTGCCCAAGCACCAGAATTTCACACCGTGCGGTTTCTCCCAGCCATGCTCACGGCGGAGGTCGGAAAGCGCGGTACCGCTCGGGTGATTGCAATATTCGATAAATCGCCCCGCTTCGGCCGGGCCGCGCGTGCCGAGGTTTACAGCAAGCATAGGCTCTAGTTTTGCGGTGCGGCACCAATCGATGAATTCGTTTGTGCCAAAGCTGTTTGGTTCGGTAGAAAACCACGCATAATCCAGCCGGCGCGGGCGGTTTGTCGCGGGACCTACGCCGTCCTCCCAATTGTAACCTGAGACGAAATTGCCGCCGGGATAGCGCATGATCGTCGGTCCTAGCTCTTGCACCAACTCGAGGACGTCTTTCCGGAAACCGCTTCCATCGGAGGAGGAATGGGTGGGTTCGAAGATCCCGCCGTATACGCAACGACCAAGATGCTCGACGAAAGCTCCAAACAATCGGCGCTCTGTCCGGCCGATTGTGAAATCTCGGTGCAGGCGAATGACACAATTTGACATTCTCTCTCCCTTATTGTCCGCTCGCACGCTCAGTTTGCGATCTGAGAATGGGCGTCACACCGAAACCTCTGGGTACGGATCTCGCGTCATGTCGGAGCCGCGCAGCCGCGACAGGCGGGGCGGCATGGTCGGCGTTGTTAATGAGCACTCATTGCGAGGGCGCGTACAATCCGCCAGCGGCGACCGGGCACTGGGAACGCTAACTCCAGCACGACTTTCCTCCCCGTACTGTCAGAATAATGGCGATTGCTTTCGGTGTTTGATCAAATCGGACTCCGAGCAGGATGTCAAACCCAGCAATTTACGATATGCGGGTCTAGCTTTCCGATCCAGAACGGCAAGACTTGATCAAATCCGGCCTGAGCCGCACCTGCCGACCTACTAGAGCATGCGCTCTACACAACCCGATTCAGTAGGGACTCCCCGGTCGAGAGCCGGCGGCAGTTCTCGGCCGCCAGAGCGAAACTGCGATCGAATGTTCCGGTGGTCAGCCATGCGACGTGGGGCGTCAGCACGACGTTCGGCAAGGCGAGCAGCGGATCGTCGGGTGGTGGTGGCTCGGCGTCGAACACGTCCAGTCCGGCGCCCGCAAGACGGCCTGTTTTCAGCGCTTGTGTGAGTGCTGCCTGATCCACCAGACCGCCACGCGCGGTGTTGACCAGGATGGCACCGGGCTTCATGCGACCAAGTGTTTCGGCGCCGATGATGCGTATGGTTTCGGACGTCAGCGGCAGGTGCAGGCTCACGATGTCGGATTCCGCGAGCAGGTCCGGCAGGGATCTGAATGCGTTGGGGTCGTTTGGATGGGGCGCGCGGGCCCAGTAGATGACGCGCGCACCGAGCGCCACGAGCGTGGGCGCAAGCGCCCGGGGAATCGCACCGTAACCAACCAAGCCCACGACCCGCCCTGACACTTCGCCGAGCCCGTCAAGGCGCACCGGATCGATGCGGAAGCCGGCACCGGACGCGGTCGCGGCGTGGAGCATAGGTAAGCGCCGCAAGGTTGCGAGCATCAGCAACAACGTCATCTCGGCGACGGCCTGGGCGTTGGTTCCGGGCAGGTTGCAAACGGGAATGCCGCGGGCCTGTGCGGCCTTCAGGTCGATGGTGTTCACGCCCACGCCGATCTTCTGGATCAGCCGAAGGCGCGGTGCCGCAGCGATCATATCGGCGGTTGCAGGCTTCAGGACGTGCCAGATCACGTCTGTTTCCGGCAGCAAACGCGCCAGCAGTGCTTCGTCGTCTTCAGGGCAGGCGGTGATGTGTAATGCGTCGCCGGAAATCGCCGCCAGGCGGGCTGCAAGATCAGGCCCGGCCGCGGCGTGAAAGACGACGTTCACCGTTTCGAGCGGCCCAGCGCTTCGGCGCCGGCGAACTCGGCATTCGATCCCAGCGCTTCTTCGACGCGCAGCGCCTCGTTCCACTTCGCCATCCGCTCACTCCGCGCGAAGCTGCCGACCTTGAGCTGTCCGACACCCCAGCCGACGGCGAGATGGACGATGGTCGTGTCCTCGGTTTCGCCAGATCGGGCGGAGACGATGCCGGCCATCCCTGTCTCCTGTGCGGCGGTCCAGGCATCTTTCAGTTCACTGAGCGTGCCGCGCTGGTTCGGCTTCAGCAGCACGGCGTTGGTCGCACCGCGAAGTGCGGCTTCGCGCACGCGACTTGCCTGGCTGACCAGGAAATCGTCGCCCACCACCTGCACGCGCGAACCCACTTCCTTGGTGAAGGCGACGAAACCGGCATAGTCATCCTCGGCCAGCGGATCCTCGATCGAGACGATCGGGTAGGACTTGATCCAACCGACGAGGAGCTTGATCAGGCCTTCGGTGTCGAGTTCCTTCTTCTCCAACGCCAACTTATATTTACCTCCACGGCCAAATTCCGAGGCGGCAACGTCGAGCGCAATGGCGACTTCAGTGCCGGGCCTGAATCCGGCATGTTCGATGGCTTGAACGAGATGCTGCAGCGCCTCTTCGTTGGTGCGGAAGGCGGGCCACCAGCCGCCTTCATCGGCCACGCCATAGAGGTTTCCCGTCTCCGCCATCAGTGCGCCGGCGGCACGGTACACCTCGGCGGTCATGTCCAGCGCCTGGGCGAAATTGGCCGCGTTGGGGCAGACGACGAGGAAGTCCTGAATGTCCACGCGACGTCCGGCATGAGCGCCGCCGCCGAAGATCTGGATCTGCGGTAAAGGCAGGGTGATCGCCTCTCGGCCACCGAGGTAGCGATACAGCGGCTCTCCGGCGGCCGCGGCGGCGGCGTGTGCCGTGGCCATGGATACGGCAAGAAGGGCATTGGCGCCGAGGCGGGATTTGCTCGGTGTTCCGTCGAGTGCAATCAGTTTCGCGTCGAGCGCCTTCTGGTCTGCTGCATCAAGACCCATGATTGCACGGGCGATCTCGCCGTTGATGTGACCGACCGCCTTGGTCACGTCATAGCCGCCGAATTTGCTGTTACCATCGCGCAGGTCGAGTGCTTCACCGGTCCCGGCGGAGGCGCCAGCGGGGGCCATGCCGCGGCCTACGCCGCCGCCTTCCAACAGCACGTCGGCTTCCACGGTGGGACGGCCGCGACTGTCCCAGACGCGGCGGCCGTGCACGAAAGCAATGCGCGTGTCGCTCAATTGTCTCTCCAAGGGGCATCTCTCCAAGAGGCGAGTGCGTCGGCCCAGGCGCGCCGCACGGCTGCAAGGCGTTCGACCGGGTCGGACAACAACGCGCGCGCGCACCATCGCACCCGGTTCTTGTCCTGCTCGGCCGTGATGTACTCCACAGGCGACTTGCCATCCACCCGGGCGAGCAGCAATCCGGGAAGCAGGTGGGCAGCGCGGGCTTCGAGCGCGGCGGTCGGTTCCCAGGCCACGCCGGCCAGATAGGCGTCCGACATTGCGTCGAAGCACGCAAGGAAGTCTTTAGCGGCGGCGGGCGTCCAGATGCACTTCAGCAAGAGGTGATTGAGGCAGAAGGCGAGATCGAAGGCTGGATCGCCCCAGGTCGCGCATTCAGCGTCCAGGAAGACGGGGCCGTGCGGGCCGGCCAGGATGTTCTTCGGGCTGACGTCACCATGGACAAGGGCGCAGCGGTTTTTTTCGGTTGCATTGACCAGGTTTTGCAGGGCGGCCGCGCGATCCGGATGGGCGCGCGCGGTGGCGAGCAGGTAGGGTTCGAGCCGGATGGCACGGAAGATGTCGCCGGTGGGAAATTCGGCGGCCATGGCAGGATTGGACGCGGTAGCGGCATGGATCGCAACGAGTGTACTGCCGACGGCGGCGGCGAAGTCAGGCTTCGCGTGGCCGTCGCGGAGCTGCGCTTTCCACAGCGGATATTCTTCCGGAGGCAGCCACGCCATTGCGATCGTTCCGCTTGCATCGTCTTGGCCGAGCAGGCGGGGGCAGCAGAAGGGGCTGATGCGCTGGGCGTGGTGCATCCAGCGAGCCTCATAGGTGCTGCGCTCGATCGGGGCCTGCCAGTCCGCGGCGACGCGCAGCCGGGCGAGTGCGCGCTTGATGCAGATCGGCCCAGCCGCGCGATCTACGCGATAGATGTCGGACGAAACGCCGCCGGTGAGAGGCGCGGCTTCGGCCGGCTCGTTGGGACCGAGCAGGTCCATACGGACCAGGGCAGCGCGGAGGTCGGAGGGTAAGGCGGCCATTGCTGGCGGAGATTTGGCACAGGCGACGGCGAGGCGATACGCTGCACCGCAGTGCGAGCAAGGAGATTACATGGAGCCGCCAGTTAGCCGTTTTGGCGTTCCCGAATCATTGGATGATCTGCCAGGCGATATCCGGGAGCGGATCGAGACGGTGCAGGAGAAATCCGGCTTTGTGCCGAATGTGTTTCTCGCGCTGGCGCACCGGCCGGACGAGTTCCGCGCGTTCTTCGCGTATCATGACGCTCTCATGGACAAGCCGAGCGGCCTGACGAAGGCCGAGCGCGAGATGATCGTGGTGGCGACCAGCGGGGCGAATGGCTGCCGGTACTGCGTGGTCGCGCATGGGGCGATTTTGCGCATCCGGGCGAAGAACCCGCTGATCGCGGACCAGGTGGCGGTGAATTACCGCAAGGCGGACATCACGGCGCGGCAGCACGCGATGCTGGATCTGGCGATGAAGGTGTCGCTGGATGCGTCGAAAGTGGGCGATGACGATTTCGCCGCGGCAGAGGCACATGGTTTCAGCCGCGACGATTGCTGGGACATTGTGGCCATCGCTGCGTTCTTCGCCATGTCCAACCGGCTGGCGAACAGCATCAGTCTGCGGCCCAATCCGGAATTCTATGCGATGGGCCGGGAGGTCAAGGCCCTATGAGCGCGCTGCTTGGTACCGATGTGGGTGGCACGTTCACCGACCTGATCTACATCGACAATGATGGCGCGCTGCATTGCTTCAAGACGCCCAGCACGCCGTCTCGGCCGGGTGCCAGCATCCTTGCCGGGGTGGACGAGGTGCATGAGGCGCTGCGGCCGGCGGCGGAGTCCTGGCGTGGGATGGTGCATACGCATAGCAGCACGGTGGCGACCAACGCGCTGATCGAACGGAAGGGCGCGCGGGCCGGACTGCTGGTGTCCGCCGGCTTTCGCGACCTGTTCGAGTTGCAGCGGCTGGCGCTACCGCATCCGATGCGGTTTGATTCCCGGCGCCCACAGCCGCTGATTCCGCGGGCGCTGGTGCGGGAGATCGGTGGGCGGATCGACGCGGCGGGGCAGGAGGTGGATGCGCTCGATGAAGCGGCGGTGCTGGAGGCGGCACGGGAACTCTCCGCCATGGGTGCGGAGATTCTGGTCGTGGTGTTCCTGCACAGCTATCGCAATCCGGCGCATGAACGCGCGGCTCGTGAGGTGATTGCCCGTGCCGGGTTCAAGTTGCGCGTGGAACTGTCGTCCGATGTGTGGCCGCAGGCGCGGGAGTATGAGCGCGGCGTGCTGACGGCGATCAACGCGGGTATCCGTCCGCTGGTGGAATCCTATGCGGACCGGCTGAGCGCGGGGCTGGAGGAGCGGGGAATCGGCACGCCGGCGCGGATCGCTCGGTCCAATGGTGGGGCGGAGCTCGCCGGCACGCTGCGCGACCGCCCTGTGGTGGCGCTGCTGTCGGGACCGGCGGCGGGTGTCAGCGGCGCGGCAGAAGCCGCGCACGATGCCGGGTGGGAGTCGGCCGATCTGATGACGTTGGATATCGGCGGAACGAGCGCGGATATTGGCGTGGTGCGCGATGGGCGTCCGGTGCTGAGTTCGGAAGAGCACATCGCGGAGTTTCCGGTGCTGACGCCGACCGTGGCTGTATCGAGCATCGGCGCGGGCGGCGGATCAATCATCTGGCTGGACCCGACGGGATCGCTGAAAGTCGGACCGCGCAGTGTCGGCGCCGATCCGGGGCCGGCAAGCTATGACAGCGGGTCGTTGATTCCGGCGCTGACCGACGCGTTCCTGGTGTGCGGATTGCTGGAGCCGGATCAGCGATTGGGCGGGAAGCTGCCGCTGCGGATGGCGCCGGCTCGGGCGGCGCTGTCGCGGATCGCTGATTCGCTTGGGAGTTTGGTGGAGGAGGTGGCGGACGGCGCGATCCGCATTGCCATCGCGATGATGACGGCGGAGGCGTCCAACGTGCTGGCGCGACGGGGCGTGGATGCGCCTCGGTTCCGCATGGTGGCGTTCGGCGGCGCCGGTCCGCTGCTAGGGGCGCTGCTCGCGGAGGAGCTTTCGATCGATACGATTTTGATCCCGCCGCATCCGGGGGCGCTGAGTGCGCTGGGTGCGGCGCGGGCGGATCTGGAAGGCGATCTTGTGCAGCCGGTCTATGAATTGCTGCATGCATTGCCGGCGGCGCGGCTGCCGGCGCTGCTGACGGAGCTGGAGGCGCACGCGCAGGAGTGGATCGCGGCACAGACCGCACTCATTCCGGCTCAGAGCGTGCGAACAGCGTTGGCGGCTGAGATGCGCTATGACGGGCAGGGCTACGACGTGTCCGTGCCGCTGGACCGGAATTGGCTGGTTGATGGTGATACGGCGCGCATCGCGTCGGCGTTTCATGACGCGCACCGGGCGGTGTATGGGCATGCGAACGACCAGGCGCGGATCTGGATGAAGGAGCTGCGCGCGCATGTGGTAGGCGCAATGGCGCGTCCGCCGGTTGCGTCCGTGCAGGAGGTCGCGGGACGTGCCGCCCGGACCAGCCGGCCGGTTCGGCTGCTCGGACGTGTCGTGCAGGCGGCGGTACTGGACCGCGCGAGCATCGGACAGGACGAAACGGTCAACGGCCCGGCGATTATCAACCAAATGGATACGACCACGCTGGTTCCGCCGGATTGGCGGGCGCGTCGGATTGGGGGCGGTGCGATGATGCTGGAGAAGAACGCATGATGGACGCCACTGTCCGCACGGACGCGATCAGCGCCGAGGTCTTCGCCAATCTGTTCAAGGCGATCGTCGACGAGATGGCGTGGATCGTGCTGCGCTCCTCCCACACGACGTTCGTGAAGGAGACGCAGGATTTCGCCGTTTCGCTGGTGACGAAAGAGGGCGAGATTTTCGCCTATCCGTACGGCAGCGGGGCGACGCCGATCATGGGCGTGCCGATGCATGCAGGAACCAAGGCCTTCGCGGACTGGGCGCCGGGCGACGTGATGATGACCAACGATCCGTACACCACGGGCGGCATGGTCATGCATCTGAACGACATCTACCTGTTCAAGCCGGTATTCGTCGAAGGCCGGCTGCTGTGTTTCGCCTGGACCTTCATTCACTGCACCGATGTCGGCGGCTATGCGCCGGGCAGCATCGATATGCGCAACAACGAGGTGTTCCAGGAAGGGCTGCGCCTGCGTCCGGCGAAGCTGATGCGCGCCGGCGTGCTGAACGAGGAATTGTGGACGATCTTCGCGGATAACTGCCGTATTCCCAGCCTGAACTGGGGCGACATCACCGCGTGCCTCGCGGCGCTGGATAAGGCGGAGCAGCGGCTGGCGCGGCTGGCGGAGCGCTATAGCCGCGGAGCGGTAGAGCAGGCGATTTACGCGACGCTGGATCGGACGGAGCAGCTGGCGCGGCAAGTGCTGGCGCGGATTCCGGCCGGGCGGTACAGCTTCGACGAGTATTTCGAGGACGACTACGTCAGCGAGCTGCCGGTACGCATCACGGCGACGCTGATTTCTCATGGTGACGGGACGGTGACGCTGGACTTCACCGGGTCGGATCCGCAGGTGCGCGCGGCGCTGAACCTGCCCACGGGTTCGATGAAGCACCATCCGTTCCTGTGCATGGCGCTGACCAACCTGGTGGTGACCAAGTCGGAATCGATTCACATCAATGGCGGGATCATTCGCTGCATCGATCTGGTGCTTCCCGACGCGTCGGTGGTGAACGCGAAATTCCCCGCGGCCTGCGGCATGCGTTTCACCACCGCGATGCGCATCCACGACCTCGTGCTGGGCTTGCTGGCACGCGCGGCGCCCGGCCTGGCGCCGGTGGGCGGATCGGGCGCGGTGGTGATTACATATATCTCCACTTCGGAGCTGGGCGAGACCGGGCGGGTGGTGGTGGCCAATCCGCTGTCGGGCGGCTCGGGCGGCAGTGCGACGCAGGACGGGATTTCGGGGTCTGAACTGTCCGTGGCGTTCTTACGGAACGTCCCGGTGGAGGTGCTGGAATCCGAGGCGCCCGTGCTCGTGCGGCGGTTCGGGCTGCGGCCGGATACGGAAGGGGCGGGCGAGCACCGCGGCGGGTTCGGGTCGGAATACGATCTGCAGATCCGGCATCCGGCGGCCGTGGTGGTGATGCGGGGCAAGGACCGGCACCGTTTCTCGGCCTGGGGCGCGGCGGGGGGCCTGGCGGGGACGACCTGCGGCAATATGGGCGAGCGTGAGAACGAGGCGCCGCACGAGATCGGCAAGCAGACCGTGTACCGACCAGCCTTGGGCGAGGTGATCCGCATCTGGGGCGGTGGTGGCGGCGGCTGGGGCGATCCTTTGGCGCGAGATCCGGATGCCGTGGCGGCGGATGTCGCGGCAGGATTGGTGTCGGTGGAGCGCGCGCGGGATGTGTATGGCGTGGTGCTGCGCGAGGGCGTGCCGGATGCGGATGTCACGGTGTCGCAGCGGGCACGCTTGTCAGGCGCGCGCGGGCCATTGGCCGATTTCGATTACGGGGCCGGGCGTACGGCATGGGAGGAGCGGTTCGGTGTGGCCGCTCAGCGCGTCGCGGCATGGATGCCGAGCCTGGCGCCGGGACTGAGGCGGTCGGCTCAAGCGGCGCTGTATGACTTCTTGCAGGAAAACGGACCCGGCCCCTACGATGCAGCGACAACGGATCAAGCCATTCAAGCTGTGACCGCGCGGCTGCAGAGGCAAATGGGAGGCGGGGGATGAGCGAGAGAAGTTATCCGACCGCGGCCTTCGATATGGGCGGCACCGGGACGGTGTCGACGGTTGCGACCGTTGCGGGCGGTATCATTGGTAACATCATCGAATGGTATGATTGGACGATTTACGGTTTGCTCGCCAGCGTGTTTGCGAGCCAGTTCTTTCCGTCCAGTGACCGGATCGTCGCGCTGCTGCTGACACTTTCAACGTTTGCGCTTGGTTTCCTCATGCGGCCTGTCGGTTCGATCGTGCTCTCACCGATGGCGGATCGGTATGGCCGGCGGCGCATGCTGGCGCTGACAATCCTGCTGATGGGGCTCGGCAGTCTGATCGTGGCGGTGACGCCGCCCTACAGCGCGATCGGCATTGCCGCGCCGCTGCTGCTGTTGTTCGCGCGGCTCCTGCAGGGATTTTCGGCCGGCGGAGAGTTCCAAGGGGGTGCCACGTTCCTGGTAGAACATGCACCGCCGAACCGTCGCGGGTTTACGAGTTCCTTCCATATCGGCGGTGTCGGCGTGTCTGTGCTGATTGCGACCGGCGTATCGGCGCTGACCACCGGGCTTATTCCCCAACCGGCGCTGGGCAGTTGGGGCTGGCGTATTCCGTTCCTGTTCGGTGCCGTTCTGTCGCTGTACGGCCTGTATATCCGTAGCGGCTTGCCGGAAACGCCGCACTTCGTCGAAGCGGAGCGGAACGACAAGCTGGAAGCACATCCTATTCGGACCGCACTGGCCAACCATCCGTGGGAATCGTTCGTCGTCTTCGTGATGCAGATGGGGACGGTGCAATTTTACATCTGGGTCGTGTTCCTGCCGACCTATGCCCATCTGGCCGGCGGGTTGCCGCTGACCCAGGGATTCATCGGCGGTATCATCGCATTGATCGTTTTCTGCATCGCGACGCCGATCTCCGGGGCGGTATCGGACCGTATCGGCCGCAAGCCATTGCTGCTTGGCTACGCGATCGGCTTTTTCGTGCTGTCCTGGCCGATGCTGAAGCTGCTGGACAACGGCGATTTCTGGAGCTTCCTGCTGGTGGCTGTGGTCGGCTGCCTGCTTCTGGCGATGGTCGACGGCGTGCTGTCCGTCACCTTGTGCGAGTTGTTCCCGACCGGGGTACGCACCTCCGGCATCGGGCTGCCATACGCCATCTGCGCGGCCATTTTCAGCGGCACAGCACCGCTGATCGCGACCTATCTGGTGTCGATCAAGATGCCGTGGCTGATCGCCGTTTATATCATGGTGATTTGTGCCATCGGCATCGCGACGTTCCTACGCATGAAAGAGACGCGCGGAGTCGCGCTGACATAAGGGGAGCTTCATGAGCCACACCTTCACTCGCCGCTCCGTCATGCTCGGCTCGGGTATGGCGATTACCGGGCTAAGCCTTGCCGGCCGTGCCCGCGCCGAGGCGCCGGCCGACACTCTGGTGATCGGCATCGCTGCCGACCCGACCGGGTTCGATCCCGAGGCGGTGCTGAACAACACGTCGGGCTTCGTGATGGCGACGGTTTTCGACAGCCTGATGAAGTACAAACCCGGCACCACCGATCCGATGGCTGGGCTGGCGCAGTCCTACGACGCAACACCGGACGGTCTGACCTACACGTTCAAGCTGCGGCCGAACGTGACGTTCCATGACGGCACGCCGTTCAACGCCAAGACCTATCTATCGGGGATCGACCGGCTGCTGAACAAAACCGATCCCAATTACATCTACAATACGGGTCCGGTGGAGGGGTACATCGACTTCACCTATGGCTCTGTCGCTTCCTACACCGCGCCGGACGACATGACCGTGGTGTTCAAGATGAAGGAGCCGAATGCGCCGTTTCTGACCAGCCTCGCGATGGTGTGGAACGGGGTGGTCAGCCCGGCAGCGGCTGCGAAATACGGCAAGGATTTCCGTCAGCATCCTGTCGGCACAGGCCCTTACGTATTCCAGGAATGGCGCCCGCGCGATGCGGTCCTGCTCGAAGCCAATCCGAACTATTGGAACGGCAAGCCGAAAGTCGGAAAGCTAGTGTTCAAGGAGTATCCTGATCCGTCCGCCGGATTGCTCGCTTTGAAAAGCGGCGACATGCACATCTGGGCGGACACCAACACGCAGTTGCTGCCTGCGCTCCGCGCTGACCAGGATCTGACGCTGCTGACTCAGCCGGGCCTGGCCGTTAGCGGCGTGGGGATGCCGTGCGATACGGCGCCGTTCAACGACGTGCGGGTGCGCCAGGCGTTCAACTATGCGGTGGACAAGAACGCGATCGACAAGGCCCTGTACCACGATCTCGCGGCGCCGATGACGTCCCCATTGCCGGCATCGGAGTGGAGCTTCGATCCGTCGCTGAAGGGCTATCCGTACGATCCGGAGAAAGCGAAGTCTCTGTTGAGTCAGGCGGGCGTCAAGCCGGGATTCGAGGTGGAGCTGCTGAGCTACAATTCCGGACGCGGCTACAACCCGGTGGGACCGGACCTCGCCGTCGCGGTGCAGGGTTTCCTGCAGAAGATCGGGGTGAAGGTGAATGTGCAGAAGGTGGAGTTCGGCGCTTACCTTTCGCAGATCCGGTCGGCCAAATATGGCGGCATGTTCCTCGTGGGATGGACGGGTGACAATGGCGATCCCGACAATTTCCTGAATGCGCTGTGGGGCAGCAGCAATATCCCGATCACCAACACGGTGCGCTACAAGAATCCCGACCTCGATGCGATGTTTGCCAAGGGATTGCAGACCACGGATCATGCGGAGCGCGTGAAGATCTACCAGGACGCACAGAAGGTCATCCTGGATGCCGCGCCGTGGATCTTCGTCAATTCGGTCCTGCAGGTCCGCGCGGTCAGCAAGCGGGTGCAGGGGTATCAGCTCAACCCGACGCAGATGTTCTTCGATATGGAGAAGGTCTCCCTGACGTAACGCGGTGCTGGATTACGTCGCCCGGAGGATCGGGCAGCTTCTGCTGGTGATGCTCGGTGTGAGCGTCGTTGTCTTTATTGCCATGCACTTGATTCCCGGGGACGTGGCAACGCTGTTGTTGGGCGACCGTGCGACGGCGGCGTCGCTCGCCAAGTTGCGGCACCAGCTTGGCCTGGATCAGCCGGTGATCGTGCAATACTGGCGCTTCCTGTCGGGCGCGCTGTCGGGCGATTTCGGCACGTCGTTGCGCGACAACCGCTCGGCCTTCGGGGAGGTGCTGCAGGCATTTCCCGTCACCCTGCAACTGACCCTGTCGGCGCTGGCGCTGGCGACGGCGATCGGCGTGCCGCTGGGCGTGTTCGCCGCGTTCCGGGAAGGAACCTGGGTGGACACGGCGATCACAACGCCCACGCTGTTCGGCGTCTCCATGCCGGTGTTCTGGCTGGGGCTGATGGCGCTGCTGCTGTTTTCGGCAAAGCTCGGCTGGCTGCCGGTGGGCGGACTGATGCCGGTTGGAGCACGCATGGCGCGACCAACGGGGCTTAGCGTCGTGGACGCGGCGCTAACGGGCAATCCCGCGCTGGTGGGTGAGGCGGTGAGCCACCTGATCCTGCCTGCCGTCACTCTTGCCACGGTACCGCTGGCGCTGATCACCCGCATCACACGGGGCGAGGTACTTGGCAGCATGAATCTCGACTACGTCCGGACGGCGCGGTCGAAGGGTCTGCCCGAGGGGCGCATCATCCGGGCACACATTCTTCGCAACGCGCTGATCCCGATCGTGACGGTGATCGGGTTGCAGCTTGGCACGCTGTTGTCCGGTGCCGTGTTGACGGAAACGATCTTTTCCCTGCCAGGCCTTGGCCGCCTGATGGTGGATGCGATTCTGGCGCGCGACTATCCAGTGGTGCAGGCTGGCGCGCTGTTCGCAGCGACCGTGTTCGTGCTGGTGAATCTCGGCGTCGATCTTCTCTACGCGGTCCTCGATCCGCGTATTCGGCGGGCATGAGCGCCACCACGCTTATTGCCGCTCCGGCTGCGGCGTCATCGCTGCTGGCGCGGCCTGCGGCGAAGATTGGGCTGGTGATCGTTGTCCTCTTCCTTCTGCTGTGCGCGTTCGCGCCGCTGGTCGCACCTTACGATCCGTACGATCAGGACCTGATGAACTCACTCGCCGCGCCGTCCTGGGCGCATTGGTTGGGGACGGACCAGTACGGTCGCGATGTCGCCAGCCGTGTGATGTACGGCGCGCGGTACGCGCTGCTGGCGGTCGCCATCGGGGACGGGTTGGCGCTGGCGCTGGGCAGCGTCATGGGTCTGGCCGCGGGTTACCTGGGCGGCGTGGCAGACGCCGTGATCATGCGCATTGTCGACGTGCTGCTGGCATTCCCCTATCTGTTGCTGGCACTGATCATCGTCGCTGCGCTCGGACCAAGCCTGCTGCATTCGCTGATCGCGATCGGCATCGTCTATACGCCGCAATACGCACGGCTCATTCGCGGCCAGGTGCTCGGCGTGCGCCAGACCGACTTCGTGAAGGCGGCACGCGCGCTGGGGGCTTCCTCGACGCGCGTTATCATTCGTCACGTCGCCCCGAACAGTCTGTCTCCGGTGATCGTGATGGCCACGCTGCAGGCGGGCTCAGTGATCATCGAAACCGCGGGGTTGTCGTTCCTCGGGCTGGGTGCGCAACCGCCGTCCCCGGATTGGGGCACGCTGCTGTCCGAGGGGCAAGACTATTTCCTCTCGGCTTGGTGGATCGCGACCTTCCCGGGGCTTGCGATCTTTATCGTCGTGTTGGGCTTCAACCTGCTGGGCGACGCGCTGCGGCGCGGGTTCGACCCGCGCGCCCAATGACGGAACCGCTGCTTCGGGTGGAGGCGCTGTCGCTCGCCTACGGCGCAGTTCCGGCGCTGCAGGATGTGTCGTTCACTTTGGCACGCGGTGAAAGCCTGGTGGTGGTCGGCGAGTCCGGCTCCGGCAAGTCGAGCCTTGCGCTCGCGGTGATGCGCCTGCTGCCGCGCACCGCTCGGCTCGCTGGGCAAATGCGCTTCACGCAGGGCGAGGGACTGCCGATCGAGCTGACGGAGGCTGATGCCGCAGCATTGCAGCGTCTGCGCGGCAAGGACATCGGCATGATCTTTCAGGAGCCGATGACCAGCCTAAATCCGGTGTACCGCGTTGGCGAGCAGATCATTGAGGCGATGCGCTTTCATCAGCCGGCGCCGCGCACAACACTGCACGCTCGAGCGCTGGAATTGCTGACCCATCTTGGCGTGCCAGAACCGGCGCGGCGCATGGAAGCGTTCCCGCACGAACTGTCGGGCGGCTTGCGCCAACGGGTCATGATTGCGATTGCGCTGGCGTGCGATCCTGCGTTGCTGATTGCTGATGAGCCGACCACCGCGCTGGATGTGACCATCCAGGCGCAGATGCTGATCTTGCTGAAGCGGCTGCGTGCGGAACGCGACATGGCGCTGCTGTTCATCACGCATCACCTGGGCGTGGCGCGCGAAGTGGCGGACCGCATTCTGGTTCTGTACGCCGGTCAGGCGATGGAGGAGGGCCCGGCGGGAGCTGTTATCGCGGCGCCCTTGCATCCCTATACGCGCGCCCTGCTGCAATCGGTGCCGCGGCTTGGCATGACCAAAAATACGCTCACGCTACCGGCTATTCCGGGGATGGTGCCTGATCCCGCGTCATTGCCGCCCGGCTGCGTGTTTGCGCCGCGCTGCCCGCTGTTCGTTCCTGGTCTCTGCGATGCAGGGCGGCCGCCGATGGCGCCGATGGGCCCGGGCCGAAGCGTGCGCTGCGTGCGCGCCGGAGAGACCGCATGAGCGCGGCCTTGCTCAGTGTGGAGAATCTGACCGTGCGCTTTCCGGTGCACCGCGGATTCCTGCACCGGAACGCGTGGCTGCACGCCGTCACCGACGTGTCGTTTCAGGTGAATCCGGGGGAAATACTTGGGTTGGTGGGCGAATCCGGATCCGGGAAGACCACGATCGGCCAATGCGTGCTGCGGCTGCAGGAGCCGTCCGGCGGCCGGATTCTGTTTCAGGCGCGCGATATCGCTGAATTTTCCGGATCTGATCTTCAGTCGTTCCGACGCGGAGCGCAGCCGGTGTTCCAGGATCCGTTCGGCTCGCTCGATCCGCGTATACGGCTCGGCGAGATCCTCGCCGAGCCGCTGGCGATCCATCGGCTGACGCGCACGAAGCAGGAGACGCGTGAGCGGGTGTCTGCATTGATGCAGGAGGTGGGGCTATCGCCCGCGTTGCTGAGCCGCTTGCCACACCAGTTGTCGGGTGGTCAGCGCCAGCGCGTCAGCATCGCGCGGGCGCTTGCCTGCAATCCGGCGCTGCTGGTGGCGGACGAGCCTGTTTCGGCACTCGATGTGTCCATCGCCGCGCAGGTGATCAATCTGCTGATCGCGCTGCAACGCCGCCGCCATCTCGCAATGATCCTGATCGCGCATGACCTGGCGACGGTCGGCTACGCAGCCGATCGGGTCATGGTGCTGTATCTGGGGCGGGTGATGGAGGTCGCGGCGGCGGATGCAATCTTCGCTGCGCCGCGGCATCCTTACACGCAGGCGCTGATAGCGGCGATTCCGGAGCCTGAATCCGGTCTCGCCGAAGGGCGTGCGTGGCTGGAAGGCGATATTCCAAGCCCAGTTACGCCGCCATCCGGCTGCGTGTTCCGCACCCGTTGCCGGTTCGCCGAGTCCGCGTGCGGCGACGCGGTGCCGCCGCTGCGCGAATTATCGAGCGGACATTACGTCGCCTGCCGGCGCGCCGAGGAGCAGGTGGTGCGCGAGGCTGCGGTTACAGCCAGTGCGGCGCGATCCACGCCCAGCCCGACGTCGTCTGTTGCCAGTAGCCCGGCATGAACATGTTGCCGTGGGTGCCCTGCGGGACGTACGTGCCCGGCTCCCACACGTAACCCGCACCGTTCCAGTTCCAATGGCCCGGCTGCCAGATCAGCGGCACGCCCGACACAGGGGGCAGCGGAATGGCTTCCGTCTGGGGCGGCGGTACCGGGGGCGGCGAGAATGACGTCTGGGCGACGCAACCCGCCAACGCGACCGAGGCCGCGAGCGCGAGGGAGACACGGATCTTCCTCATGTGTGTGATCATCGCCTCTGGACGTTTCGCTGATGGCGATATGGTGCACTGTCGGCACAGTGTCCATACGAACCGGCTTCAGGTCGGAGTGAACTCGTTCGTACTGACGTCAGGAACCAGCACAGTTGCAACGGCCTGCGCAGCGATGCCTTCGCCTCGGCCAGTAAAGCCGAGGCGTTCGGTGGTGGTTGCCTTGACCGAAATGCGGGCGATGTCGGTGCGGAGCAGGTCCGCAAGCCGCGCGCGCATGGATTCGGCATGCGGGGTAATTTTGGGGCGTTCGCAGATCAGGGTGACATCCGCGTTGCTTAAAGTGCCGCCGCGTGCGGCGATACGATCCGCGGCGTGGGTCAGAAATCGTGCGCTATCGGCGTCCTTCCAGGTGGCTTCGGAGGGGGGGAAATGACGGCCGATATCGCCTTCGGCCAGCGCACCGTAGATCGCATCGCACAGCGCGTGGATGCCGACATCGGCGTCGGAATGTCCGGTCAAGCCTTTGTCGTGTGGGATTTGTACGCCGCACAGAAACAAGGGCCGGCCTTCCTGAAGGACGTGCACGTCGAATCCGGTGCCGGTGCGGGGGATAAGGCGTGCGGTAAACATGCGTTCGAGGCGCGCCAGATCGTCGGGATAGGTGATCTTGATGTTGTCCTCCGATCCTTCGACGATCACCACACGCTCTCCCACCGATTCCAGCAGCGCTGCATCATCGGTCGCATCGGTTGTGTCAGAGCGATGGGCTGCGAGAATCGTCGAATATCGGAATGCTTGGGGCGTTTGGGCCCGGTACAGGCCGGTGCGCGGCACGGTTCGGGTGATTTGGCCATCGTCCACCAGCTTCAGCGTGTCGGCGACAGGTGCGGCCGGGATGGCGCCCGGCGCCTGTTCCAGCACGCGCAGCAGCGCCGGGATCGCATTCGGCGGAATGAACGGGCGGGCCGCGTCATGGATCAGCACGACATCGGGCGCGTGGCGTTCCAGCGCTTCCAGCCCGATGCGGACGCTCTGCTGGCGCGTAGCGCCGCCGGGAATGGGAGGCAGAATCCGCATGCCTTGGAGTGCCTGTGCGATCAGTGTCGGATCGCCCACCGGCTGGATCAGCTCGGCATGGCGGGCGAGGGTTTCGGCGGCGTGGCGGATCACCGGCCGTCCGCTCAGGCGCAGGAACTGCTTCGGCATGTCGGCGCCGAAGCGCGTGCCGCTCCCGGCGGCGACGAGGATGGCTGCGATGCGCACGCCGCGTGCTTGCGGTCCTTGCCATCTGCCGTCAAGGCGTGTGAGCCAAACGGTTGATATCCGGCTCTATCCGGGACAAAGCTGGCTCGCGACTCAAACGCAGGGACCGATATGATCCGCTCCGCTTTTCTTGTGATGCTTGGCACTGCCTGCGCGCTGCCGCTTGTCGCCCACGCCCAGGTCAATCCGTTCAGATCGGCGCGCGTCGGCAGCGGGCTGAGCCAACAGGATTTGAGGGAATTGAGAGATGCCGGCCGGCGGCTCTATACGCAGGACAACGTGGCCAACGGGGCGAGCGATACCTGGTCGAATTCGCAATCGGGCAATAGCGGCACGGTCACTGTCGTGGACAGCTTTCAACGGCAGGGGAATGCCTGCCGCAAGCTGCGCTACGATATCCGGCTGAAGGTGCGGTCCGGCGTTCGGACTTACACGCTGAACTGGTGCCACCAGCCGGACGGCTCCTGGAAAATCGTCTGACGGCTGATTTCCTCTGATGACTTCGCCTCAGCGCTTTCCGTCCGCCATGCCTTATGCAGTCGTCGGCGTGCTGTTGGCTGCGCTGATGTTCGGCGTCGCGCTGTTCACCTGGTTCGGCGGAAGCAGCCAGGCGGCCATTGGCGGCCCATTCACGCTGGAAAATGCACAGGGCCAGACGGTTACGGATCGCAGTTTCCGCGGCAAGTTCATGCTTGTCTATTTCGGCTACACCTATTGTCCCGATGTCTGCCCGACAACGCTCCAGAGCATCGGCAACACCATGGACAAGCTGGGGCCGAAAGCCGATCAGGTCGTGCCGATTTTCATCACAGTCGATCCCTGGCGCGACACGCCGGCTGTCGTGGGGCGTTACGCCGCAGCGTTTTCACCCCGTCTGGTGGGCCTGACCGGGACGCCAGCGGAGATCGCCAAGGCAGAGAAGGAATATCACGTCTATGCGGCGAAGCATGAGGGGGAGAACGGCGAATACTCCATGGACCATAGCTCGGTGATTTACCTGATGGGACGGGACGGGCGGTTCATCGCGCCCGTGGCGGAAGGGCCGCCGCAGCAGATGGCGGACGATCTCAGCCGACTGATGGCGTCGAGCTAAATCCGCTCCCAAAGCCCGATTTCTTCCTCGAGCCGGTCTTGCTCAAGGCCGCGGAAGTCCTCGCGGGAGACGATGCCGGTCACCACGCCCTCGTGCACGACCGGCACGTGGCGGAAGCCCGCGTCGCGCATCAGCCGAAGCGCCTCGATCGCTTTGGCGGTCGGAGGCAGCGTGTGAGGCTTGTGCGTCATCATGTCACGCAGTGTGGTGCTGGCTGGGGCGGCGCAATCTGCCAGGCAGCGGACGGCATCGCGGCCGGTGAAAATGCCGAGCGGCCGCCGATTCTCGTCGGTGACGACAACGGCGCCTACGTGACGCTCATGCATGGCCCGGCAAGCTTCCTGGACCGTCGCGTCCGGAGAGAACGCCAGCAGCTTCTGACCCTGGATGATCTCCGACATCGGCCGATGGGCCATGGCGCGCTCCGTTCTTTTCCGCAGTGCGGCAACAATAGAGGGCGGCGTGCTAGCGCGCCACCCGCGCGGTGACCTCGATTTCGATCTTCATCCGCTCATCGGCCAATTTGGCCGAGATCATGGTTGCGGCCGGACGGGATTCCCCGAAACACCGCCGCAGGATGGGCCAGCAGGCGGGAAAGTCCGCCGGATCCGGCAGGATGTAGTGCACGCGGACCACGTCTGCGAAGGACGCGCCGGCCTGTTCCAACGCCCAGCCGATGTTGCGCAGCGCCTGCTCGGCTTGCGCCGCCACGTCGGACTCGATCGTCATCCGCGCGTAGTCGAAGCCTGTGGTGCCGGAGACGAACACCCACTCTCCATCCACGACTGCGCGGGAGTAGCCGATATCCGCCTCAAAGGAGGAGCCGGAGGAAATGAGGCGGCGGGTCATGCCGCGACGGCCCGGATACGGTCGAGGCTTTCCTCGCGACCCAGGGCAGCCAGCACGGCATCGATCCCCGGGCTGACGGTGCTGCCGGTCAGAGCGGCGCGCAGCGGCTGGGCCACCTGGCCGAGCTTGCGGCCATGACGCTCGGCGAAATCGCGCAGGGTGGCGTCGATCGTTTCTTTTGAGAATTCGGTCTGCTGCAGCGCTTCCCCCAGCTCGCGCAACATCGCACGCGCATCGGGCGTGAGAAGTCCGGCCGCTTTGCCGTCCAGTGGCACCGGTGCACGCAGTGCCAGGAAGGCGGCGGAATCGGCAAGTTCGACCAGCGTTTTCGCCCGTTCCTTCAGCCCGGGCATCAGTGCTCGGATTCGGATCACCGCGGCCTCATCAACGATCAACCCGGGGCGGTTCTTCAGGCGTTCAACCACGTCCTGGGTCAGTCGCTCATCGTCGGCCTGCCGGATGTAGATGCCGTTGAGATGGATCAGCTTGGCGTAGTCCATTCGCGCAGCCGCGCGGCCCACACCATCAATGTCGAACAGGCGGATTGCCTCAGCCCGGTCCAGCACCTCGACATCGCCATGGCCCCAGCCGAGGCGAAGCAGATAGTTGCACAGCGCTTCGGGCAGGAAGCCATGCTCACGAAACTCCAGCACGGAGACGGCGCCGTGCCGCTTGGACAGCTTCGCGCCGTCGGCGCCATGAATGAGCGGCAAATGGGCAAAGCGCGGCAGATCCCAGCCCATGGCGTGATAGACCTGCACCTGGCGGAAGGTGTTCGTCAGGTGGTCGTCGCCGCGAATGACGTGCGTGATGCCCATGTCGCGGTCGTCCACAACCACGGCGTGCAAATAGGTCGGCGTGCCGTCGCTGCGCAGGATGATCATGTCATCCAGCTCGGTGTTGGCGACACGCACCGGGCCCTGCACCAGGTCGTCCACCACGGTGTCTCCCTCGCGGGGCGCTTTGAGGCGAATGGTTGGCGGCACGCCGGGCGGCGCCTCGGACGGATCGCGGTCGCGCCAGCGTCCGTCATAGCGGGGCGGCTTGCCGGCGCGGATCGCATCTTCGCGCATCTGCCTTAGTTCCTCAGCGGAGCAGTAGCAGCGGTAGGCGTGTCCGGCCTCCAGCATCGCGAGCGCGACCTCGCGGTGGCGTTCGGCTCGTGTGGACTGGAATACAGGCGGTTCATCGGGAGAGAGGCCGAGCCAGTCGAGGCCGTCCAGGATGACCTGGGTGGCCTGCGGCGTGCTGCGCTCCCGGTCCGTATCTTCGATACGGAGCAGGAATGTACCGCCATGGTGGCGGGAGAAAAGGAAGTTGAAGAGGGCGGTGCGGGCGCCGCCGATGTGCAGCATGCCCGTTGGACTGGGGGCGAAGCGGGTTCGGATGGTCATGAGCGGTATTTAGTCCGGCACACTGAAGAAGCGAACTATGCCGGCGCTATGCACGCCGCCGTATTCTATTGAGACGGAGCGGTTCAGGCCTCTTCCATCCGTGAACCAGGGTGGCTAAAAAAGCGTAACTCGTGGCATGTGCCTTGCTAGCCACGGGGCCAACCATACGAACCAGGGGGTTCAGGAATGATCACACGTCGAACGGCCGGGAAACTGTTTGTGTCGGCCATTGCTCTCGGCACCGCGCTGGGCGGCGTCCACGCATATGCCGCAGACAAAGTCCTGAAGATCGGTATCGACCTGTCGCTGACCGGCGCCGACGCGGAGAGCGCCAAGCGAATCCTGTATGGTGCCCAGCTTGCGTTCGACGACGCTAACGCGGCGAATGCGGTGCCGGGATACACGTTCCAGGTCGTCGATTTCGATGACGGTACCGCGACGGCGGGCCAGTACGATCCGGCTCAGGCCGCTACCAATGCCCGCAAGATGGTGAGCGACAAGGACATCATCGCCGGGATCGGCCCGCAGATGAGCGGCGCCGGCAAGGCCATGTCGCCCATCCTGAGTGAAGGCGATCTGGCGATCATCACGCCGTCTTCCACGAATCCGGACATCACCAACCCGAAGTTCGCCCAGCAGTACCGGCCGGCGGGTAAGGCGATCTACTTTCGCACGGTCACGACGGACGCGTACCAAGGCCCCAACATGGCCAACTACATGGCCGAGACGTTGGGGATAAAGTCCGTTTATATCCTTGATGACAGCGGCGCCTACGGCGTTGGCTTGGCAGATGCGTTCCAGGCGCAAGCGGAGAAGAAAGGGATCAAGGTCCTCGGTCGCGACCGGCTGGACCCCAAGGCCGCCGACTACACAGCTACCCTGACCAAGATCAAGGCACTGAACCCGCAGGCCCTGTATTACGGTGGCGTGCTGCAAGCCGGCGTCAAGCTCGCTAAGCAGTCCTATGACATCATTCCCAACATGATCAAGGCGGGCGGCGACGGAATGGACGGCCCCGAGATGCTGACCGCGGCGGGTTTCCCCGCGGCGGAAGGCTGGTACGCCACCAATGCCTCCCCGCACATGACGGACGACACCAAGGCGGCCCAGTTCGTCCAGCACTACAAGGCTAAGTTCAACGTGGCGCCGGACGACTATTCAATCTGCGCTTATGATGCCGGTCTGGTCATAGTCGACGCGGTGAAGCATTTGGTCGCCGAGCACAAACCGGTCAACCACGACACAGTGCGCGATGCGATCCAGACTTCCAGCACACCGACCATCCAGGGCGTGGTGTCGTTCGACGACAACGGTGACATCAAAGACCGCACGGTCAGCGTGTTCCAGATCAAGAAGGACACATCCAAGCCGCTGGATGACATCTCTGCGCAGTACAAGTACATCGGCGTGGCACCGCAGAGCTGATCGCCTGACATGTCGTTCTCCGATCTGCTGCTGCAGCAGACCATCAACGGCCTGAGCCTGGGGGGCATGTATGCCCTCCTGGCCCTGGGCTTTACTCTGATCTACGGCATCCTGGAGCTGATCAATTTCGCCCACTTCAACGTGTTCATGGTTGGTTCGTTCGTGGCGCTGTGGACGCTGCAGTCGTTCGGCCTGTCCGGTCAGGATACTATCCTGACCGGCCTGCCGCTGGTTGGTGTGCTGCTCGCGGCCTTCATCGTCACGATGGGGTTTTCCGGTCTGCTCGGGGTGGTGATTGAGCGGTTTTCTCTGCGCCCGTTGCGCAACGTGACCGGACCAGCGGCGATGATCACCACGATCGGTGTGTCCTACATCCTGTTCAACGTCGTGCTTCTTACGGTCGGCGCGGACTCCAAGAACTTTCCCAACCCGCTGCCCCCCGTGAAGTACCACATCCACGGCGCAGTGCTGGAACTGCGCGAGATCCTGATCTGGATCATTTCCATCGTCCTGATGGCCGCGCTGTGGATGTTCGTGCAGCGCTCGCGTCTCGGCAAGGCGATGCGGGCGACCGCGCAGGACCCCGAGGCAGCGCGCATGATGGGTGTGGAGGTGGACAAGGTCATCATCACCGCATTCTTCATCGGTTCGGCCCTTGCCGGTGCCAGCGGCCTGATCTTCGGCCTGTATTACGACTTCACCAGCTTCATCATCGGCTTCACCGCGGGCCTGCGTGCCTTCACCGCCGCCGTTCTTGGCGGCATCGGCAATATTCCGGGCGCCATGATCGGCGGCGTCATCATTGGCCTGGTTGAAGCCTATTGCGGCCAGTTCATCGCCGCTGCCTGGGCCGACGTCATCATCTTCTCGATCCTCGTTCTGGTCCTGGTGTTCCGGCCCGCGGGCCTGTTCGGACGCCTTGCCCCGAGCAAATCCTGATCCGAAGGACGACCCCAATGCCCTCCACCACCATGCCGCTCACTGAGCGACTGGCGCGGCCGTTTTCCGTCGTCCATGGGACGTGGCAATATCATCTGTTCGTCACGCTGGTCGCCATCGCTGTCTTCACCTTCCCGATCTGGCACAACAACGATGCCGACATCGATGCGATGGCGAACGCTGCTTCCTATGCCACGCTTGCCCTCGGTCTCAACATCGTGGTCGGCTTCGCCGGACTGCTCGATCTCGGCTACGCCGCGTTCTTCGCGATCGGCGCCTATACGTATGGCGTCCTGAGTTCGTTCCAGTTGCAGCCGGAATGGAGCTCCTTCTGGGTGCCCTTCCAATATCTCGGGCTGGTGGCGCAGATGCCGGGCGATCCCAGCGGCGTCGTAGTGCATTTCACGCTGTCGTTCTGGCTCGCTCTGCCGCTTGCCGCGGTCGTCGCCGCCGGCTGCGGTATGGCGTTCGGCGTGCCGACCCTGCGGCTGCGCGGCGACTATCTTGCCATCGTCACGCTGGGATTCGGCGAGATCGTGCCGATCGTCGCACGCAACTGGTCGGGCCTGACCAATGGTGCCGCGGGCCTGAACGGTGTCGCCGCACCCCACCTGTTCGGCTGGAGCTTCGGAGTGGACGCCACGCCGTATTACTACGTGGCGATGATCATGGTGGCGGCGCTGATCTTCATCAGCTTTCGCCTGCAGGATTCCCGTGTCGGGCGTGCCTGGATGGCAATCCGCGAAGATGAGATCGCCGCCGGCGCCATGGGCGTCAATCGCACCAACTACAAGCTGCTCGCTTTCGGCATCGGGGCCGCCTTCGCCGGCATGACCGGCGTGTGCTTCGTGGCCAAGCTGCAGACTGCCACGCCGGAGATGTTCGGCTTCCCTGTCTCGGTCATGATCCTTGTGATGATCGTGTTCGGCGGTATCGGCAGCGTCTGGGGCGCCGTGGCCGGCGCCTTTTTCTTGCAGCTTCTCCAATCGTGGTGGCTGCAGGACCTGACGGGCTGGCTCAACAGTTTCGGCAACCTGATTGGCAATGCGTGGCTTTCGCACATCGACCTGGTGCCATCGATCGAACTGATCTTCGGCATCATCCTGGTGTTCATGATGCTGTTCCGCCGGCAGGGGCTGATCCCGGCCTACAAGCCGACAGAGGCACTGAGCTTCGAGCAGCAGCACGCCGAGGTGCGCCGCGGGTTTTCCGACCTGAGACTCTCGGGCCTGGGTGGCGAGGTGAAGACCGGTGCACTCGCGCTGCAGGTGCGGGGCGTCACGGTGAAGTTCGGTGGTCTGACGGCGCTGGACAAGGTCGATATTGACGTGCCCTCGGGCAGCGTGGTGGCGGTGATCGGCCCGAACGGGTCGGGCAAATCCACCCTGTTCAACGTCATGACCGGCCTGGTGCCCGCCGAATCCGGCAGCATCCGGTTCCATGGTGAGGAGATCCTGGGACTCGCGGATTACCAGATACTGCAAAAAGGCATCGCCCGGACGTTCCAGAATATCCGGCTGTTCCCCAACCTGAGTGTCATGCAGAACGTGCTGATCGGCCAGCATGCGCGGCTGCACACCGGTCCGTTCAGCGCGGTGTTCCGTCCGCCCGGGACGCAACGTGAAGAGCGGGCGGCACGCGAGTGGGGCACGGAAATCCTGTCGATCTTCGGCAATCGCCTGGTGCCGCGCATCAACCAGGCGGTGAGCGCTCTGTCCTACGCCAATCGCCGCCGCACGGAAATCGCCCGGGCTCTCGCTTCACGCCCGCGCCTCCTGCTTCTCGATGAGCCGACAGCCGGAATGAACCCGGCCGAGACGCTGGAACTCGCCGAGCAGATCAAGGCGATGAAGAATCTGGGGCTGACCGTGCTGCTGATCGAGCATAAGCTGGACGTGGTGACCACGCTGGCGGACACCGTCTACGTGCTCGACCATGGCGAGGTGATCGCGAAGGGCAAACCGGACGAGGTCCGCCGCAACGAGAACGTACTGCGTGCCTATCTCGGCCGCAACGTCCAAGCGGCCCTCGCCGGCGTCGGACCCGCCCATGTTGCTTGAGTTCAAGGATGTCGACACCTATTACGGTGACCTGCACGTCCTGAAGAAGGTGAACTACGCCATCGATAAGGGCGAGATCATCGCATTGCTCGGCGGCAATGCGAGCGGCAAGTCTACGACGATGAAGACCATCATGGGCGTGGTTCGCCCGGCGCGCGGCAGCGTGGTGTTCGACGGTCAGGCGATCGAGCGTCTGCCCACAGCCGAGCGGGTCAAGCGCGGCATCGCACCGGTGCTGGAGGCGCGCCGGCTGTTCCCGCGCATGACGGTGTACGAGAACCTCGAGATGGGCGCCTATCTACGGAAGAAGGGCCCTGAAGTCGAGGAAGACCTGGAGCGCGTATACACTCTGTTCCCGCGCGTGAAAGAGCGGCGGAGCCAGATCGCCGGTACGCTGTCCGGCGGTGAGCAGCAGATGGTTGCGATGGGTCGCGCGCTCATGGCGCGTCCGCGGCTGCTCTGTATGGATGAACCGTCGATGGGCCTGTCGCCATTATATGTGGAGCAGGTGTTCGACATTATTCAGCAGATCAACAAGCAGGGGACGACGATCTTCATGGTCGAGCAGAATGCCAATATGGCGCTGCAGATCGCCCACCGTGCTTATGTGCTGCAGACGGGCCAGGTGGTTTTGTCAGGAGCGGCGGAGGAGTTGCGGCAGAACCCGCTGATCCGCGAGGCTTATCTGGGTGAGATGCAGGTCGCGGCGGCGTAGCGCTTGGCGCGATGTTCTGCCGAATTCTGGGTCCGAAAGCCCTCGATCTGCCGATCAAGCCGTTCGATGGCCGCTTTTGTCCCGGCAGCAATCTCATCCATCACTCCCCGTGCGATCGCCCGGCATCATCTCCAGGTTAGCGGCACCTTTACACCCTGGTTCTGCGGAGCCACTTTGCCGCCTGCCAGGCGGCCGGACGGCCGCTGTTTTCTGCACCGTCAGGTTCGGAACGCAGAGGAAAGTCCGGGCTCCACGGGAAACACGGTGCCGGCTAACGGCCGGCGGGGGCGACCCCAGGGATAGTGCCACAGAAAACAAACCGCCCGCGCGCGGTAACGCCCGCGGGCAAGGGTGAAACGGTGCGGCAAGAGCGCACCGCGCCGGCGGCAACGTCGGCGGCACGGTAAACCCCACCGGGAGCAAGACCGAATAGGGGCGGTCGGCCGGGCCAAAACTGGTCCGGTCAGGGGCGTTCCCGCCCTGCCGCCCGGGTAGGTTGCGCCAGGCGCGCCGCAAGGCGCGTCGCAGAGGAATGGCCGTCCCGCGCCCGAAACGGTGCGGACAGAACCCGGCTTACAGGCCGCCTGGCATTTTCTCCGATCCATTGAGGAGTTTGCTTGACGCGATCACGACGCGGAGACGTACACCCGGCTTGGTTCAGCGGGGCCCCTCCGCCGGCTTTGTATTCCCCGAGAAAATTCAATCGACTCCGGGCGAAAAGTTTTGACGCCCATAAATGCCCATGTTATCCCATGACATCCCAAACGCACGCCCAGGAGAGACCCTGGTTCCCGTGTAAGCTGTGTTCGAAAGGCGGGCCGGTGTCGGATGACCCAATTCCTGGGCACCCACCAAAACAGGCTGGACGCCAAGGGTCGCGTCTCAATACCGGCGCCCTTCCGGGCTGCGCTGCGAAATGGTAACGAATCCAACGGCAACGGTACGCATCTGATCCTGCGCCCTTCGCACAAGCATCCCTGCATCGAGGCGTGGCCGACTGCGGAGTTTCACGCGTTGTCGGAGCCCCTGAATCGCCTCGACCTTTTCAGTGAGGAACATGACGACCTGGCCTCCGCCTTGTATGCCGACGCCTATCCTGTGGAATCGGACAAGGAGGGGCGAATCGTCGTGCCGGATGCACTGATCGCCCATGCGTGTCTGGGTGAGGCGGTGGTGTTCATGGGGTTGGGGAGGATCTTCCAGATTTGGGAGCCGGAAGCGGCGGGACGGCGCCGGACGGAAGCGCGGGACCGGGCGCGGGCTCGAAGCCTCACTTTGCCGGGAGGGAGCGCATGAGCGGCCATGCCCCCGTCATGCGGGCCGAAATGCTGGAGCTGCTGGCGCCGCGGGACGACGGAACGTACCTGGACGGCACGTTCGGGGGCGGTGGCTACAGCGCCGCGATTTTGGAAGCCGCCTCCTGCACTGTCTGGGCTTTGGACCGCGATCCGGACGCCATCGCCCGCGGGGCGGAACTGGCCCGGCGCCATTCCGGGCGGCTGCATCTGCTGCAGGGCCGGTTCAGCGACATGATGGGGCTGCTGTCGTCAGCTGGTGTGACTGTTCTCAACGGCGTCGTGCTCGATCTGGGTGTGTCGTCCTTCCAGCTCGATGACGCTGAGAGGGGATTTTCCTTGCGCTTTGATGGCCCGCTGGACATGCGCATGGAGCGCGAAGGATCGACCGCGGCCGACTTGGTGAATGAGCTGCCGGAGGCGGAGCTTGCCGACGTGCTGTTCCGGTTCGGAGAGGAGCGGGCGAGCCGGCGGATCGCCCGGGCAATCGTACGCGCCCGTGCGCTATCCCCGATCACGCGCACCGGAGCGCTCGCGGAGATCATCCGTCGCGCGCTGCCGCCGCAGGCGGGTGGGATCGATCCTGCGACGCGGAGTTTTCAGGCGCTGCGTATCCATGTGAACGATGAGTTAGGCGAGATCGAACGCGCCTTGGGCCAGGCGGCGGAGCTTCTGGCACCCGGCGGACGGCTGGTCGTCGTCGCATTCCATTCGCTGGAAGATCGGCTGGTAAAGCGTTTCATGCAGCACGCGGCGGGGCGCGATCCCGCGCCATCGCGTCACGACCCGCGCGGCCTGGCCCGCCCGACGCCGGCGCGTTATCGACTGCTCACCCCGCGTGCGCTGCGGCCGGGAGCGGCGGAGCTGACCGCGAATGCGCGGGCGCGGAGCGCGCGGTTGCGGGCCCTTGAACGTGCGGAGAGCGCCGCATGATCCGTCCGATCACCTGCGTCGGGTTCGTGCTGGCTTGCGCTTCCGGCCTGTATCTGTACCAGGCGAAGCACCGCGTGAACGTCATCGATCAGCAAATCGCGGGCATCGTCCATGCGACCGACACGACGCGTGAGCAGATCCGGCTGCTGCACGCGGAATGGACACTGCTCAACCAGCCTGACCGCTTGCAGAAGCTGGCAGATCAGTTCCTTCCGTTGAAACCGACAACTCCGTCCCAGTTCACCTCATTGGCGGATCTCGACAGCCGGCTGCCAGCGATCCGACCGGCGCCGCCGCCACCGACATCCGCTCCGTCAGCCGAGGCAGTGGCTGCGGCCACGTCGCCGGCTGCCGCCGAACCTGCAGCGATGCAGCCGTCCGTGCCCGCGCCGAAACCGGTTGCCGTTGCCGACAAGAAGCCGCAACAGCCGCAGCCGGCCCCTCGGCCGGTCGAGCGTGCGCGGCTGGTTGTGGTTGAACCGCGCCCGAGCCGTCCGGCGCAGCAGGATTATGCTATGCGGCCTCCGCCGCCGGTTCCGTTGCGGTCGGCCTATATTCCCGCGGCTGCGCCGCGACCGGTACTGGGCGGAACAGCGCGCCGCCGTGCAGCCGGGCTATGCGCCTCCGGCGCCCACCGGCTCGGTGCTGGGGATTGCGCATCAGCAAGCCCAGACCGTGCCGCCCGCGCCGGTCCCGATGACCAGCTGGGGGAACGGGAATTAGACGGTCATGACGGACGAGACGCCATCCCCATCACCGCCCTCACGGCCCCGCCGCAATACGCCATCACGGCGGCTCGGCGCAGGATCTGCCGATGCCGTGCCGCGCATGGAGACGGTACGGGTCACCGCACCCGACCTGGACCGGCGCGCGGCAATGGAGGTGACGCGCTCTCGGCTCGTGCTGACGGCGGCTGGTTTCCTGGCGCTGTTCCTCGCGGTGGTGCTGAAGCTTGCGGATGCAACCGTAATTCAGCCAGTGAAGCCGCGCCGTCCGGAGCATCCGATTGCCCAGATGGTGCAGAAGCCGCAGCAGATGGATGCGGACTCGCTGGCCCAGCGGGCAATGATCACTGACCGCAACGGCCAGATCCTGGCGATTTCCCTGCCAACCGCCGAGCTTTACGCGGATCCGCGCCAGGTGATGGATCCGGCCGCCATCGTGACGAAGCTGCAGCAGGTGGTGCCGGATATCGACGTCGAAGCCGCGGAGCGTCGGCTGAACGAGCAGGCAAAGCAGTTCGTATTCCTGGCGCGACGGATCACGCCGCAGCAGGAGATCGAGATCAACAATTTGGGTATCCCTGGGATTGATTTCGAGCCGACCGAAGAACGCCACTATCCGATGAAGAATGTTGCCGCGCATGTGCTGGGCGGCGTGGATATCGACGAGCATGGCGTAGCCGGCGTCGAGAAGTGGTTCGACAAGCGGTTGATGAGCGACCCTACGCCGCTGCGACTGTCCCTGGATGTGCGGGTTCAGGCGGTGGTGCGCGATGCGTTGCAATCTGCGATCGACGAGTTCAAGGCGGAAGGCGGAGCCGCCGTGGTGATGGACGCCAATACCGGCGAGGTGTTGGCAATGGTGAGCCTGCCTGATTATGACGCGAACGATTTCGGCGACGCGCCAGCGGATGCGCGATTCAACCGTGCCGTGAGCGGCGCGTACGAGCCGGGCAGCACGTTCAAGCTACAAACGGTCGCGATGGCGTTGGACAGCGACGTGATCCACCTTTGGGATCAGTTCGACACGGTGCATCCGATCCATATCGGCCGGTTCACGATCACCGACTTTGAGACCGATACGCACAATCTCGAAGTCCCGGAGATCGTTGCTTATTCGTCCAATATCGGTGCGTCGCATATCGGGGTGCTGGTGGGAGCGGAACGGCAGCGTGCATGGCTGAAAAAGCTGGGGTTTTTCGTCCGCTCTCCGATTCAGTTGCCGGAATCGGCACCCCCGATCGTGCAGCCGGCGCGAAGCTGGCAACTCGCCACGATCATGACGGTTTCGTTTGGGAACGGAATCGCGGTCACGCCGATGCAGCTGATGGCGGGCACGGATGCGATCGTCGATGGCGGCTTTTTCCGGCCACCGACTCTGCTGGCTTTGCCGCCGGGGCAGGATCCGGCCGGCGAGCAGGTGATGAAGCCGGAGACGTCGGAGGTGATGCGTAAGCTGATGCGGCTGGTGGTGACGCAGGGCACGGGCACGCCGGCCAAGGTGCCGGGCTATCTGGTGGGTGCGAAGACCGGCACATCGCAGAAAGTTGGCGCGCACGGCTACAAGCTGCATGAGAACCTGAGCTCGATGATCGCCGCCTTCCCGATCAACGCGCCGAAATACCTCGTTTATGCAATGCTCGACGCGCCGCACGCGGATGCGTCAACGCACGGGTATACGACCGGCGGTTGGACCGCGGGACCCGTGGTGCGAACGGTGATTTCTCGGGTAGCGCCGATGATGGGGCTGCTGCCGGCCGCACCGGAGGAGTTGCAGGCCGAGGAAGCGCAGGTGGCGCTGCCGCTGCGGCCAACCCGGCCGCCGGGGGCGCCCATCGCCGTTGCTGATCCGACCTATGAGCCGGCGAAAAAGCCTCTCGAGCGTTCTGAGGAGAAGCGGCGGGACGTGATCGTGCCGGCGGCGCTGCCGCGGCGCGGAACGGATGAGCGCTGGCAGCGCCAAGCCTCGATGGATGGCGCCCAGGTCGTGCCGACCGCGGCGGAGACCTCGGTTGCGGGCCACTGATCTCATGCATGTCGTTCCCACATTGTCGGGCGTGCCGGCGCTGGGAGGATTGGATCTGACCGGTGTGACGGCGGATAGCCGCGCGGTCCGACCGGGGCAGTTGTTCGTGGCGTTACCAGGCGCGAAAGCGGACGGCCGGGCGTTCATTCCTCAAGCGGTGGCGCGTGGCGCGGCGGCAGTGCTGTCAGTGCCCGGGACGGTCTGGCCGGATGGTGTCCCGCAGCGGCCGTTGATCCTGGATGCGGAGCCGCGGCGAGCTCTGGCGCGGCTGGCGGCTTTGTTTGCCGGGCGGCAGCCGGCGACGGTTGTTGCGGTGACTGGCACCAACGGCAAGACCAGCACGGTCGATTTCCTGCGGCAGATCTGGAGCGATGCGGGGTTGAAGGCGGCCAGCGTGGGTACGCTGGGGGTAATCGCGCCGGGGTTCGAGCCGGGCCCGAGCCTGACGACGCCTGATCCGGTCTCTCTGGCGCAGACGATGGCTCGGTTGGCCGGAAGCGGGATCGAGCATGCGGCGATCGAGGCATCGTCCCATGGATTGGATCAGTTCCGACTGGACGGGGTACGACTGGCCGCGGCGGGATTTGCCAACCTGACGCGGGACCATCTGGATTATCACGGCACCGAGGCGGCGTACCGCACCGCTAAGTTGCGCCTGTTCGCGGATCTGCTGCCCGACGGTGCGCCGGCGGTGGCGAACGCGGACATGGATGGCACCACCCTGCAGGCGCTGAGAGACACCGCGCGTCGGCGCGGCTTGGTGCTTTGGACGGTGGGGACCGCCGGTGATGCGATCCGGCTGGTTTCGGTGCAGCCGCGGCCGGACGGACAGGATTTGGAGGTGCTGGCGTTCGGGGTGCGGCGGCAGGTGGCCTTGCCGCTTCCAGGACGGTTCCAGGCAGACAACGCATTGATGGCGGCGGCGCTCGCACAAGCGGCGGGCGAGGCGGATATGCTGGGCCGGCTGCCGGCGCTGGTCGGTGTACGCGGCCGGCTGGAGCTTGCGGCTCGGCTGCCGAACGGGGCTGTTGCCTATGTCGATTATGCGCACACGCCGGACGCGCTGGAGCGGCTGCTGACGGCGCTGAGGCCGCATGCCGCGGGGCGGCTTGTGGTGGTGTTCGGTGCGGGCGGCGATCGCGATCCGGGTAAGCGGCCGTTGATGGGTGCGGCGGCGGCACGGTTCGCGGATGTTGCGATCGTCACGGATGACAATCCTCGTTCGGAGAATCCGGCATCGATCCGGCATGCGGTGCTGCAGGGCTGCCCCGGCGCGATGGAAATCGGCGATCGGGCGCGGGCTATCGAAGCCGGCCTGAATTTGCTCCGCGCCGGCGATGTACTTGCGGTGGCTGGGAAGGGGCATGAGCAGGGGCAGGCGGTCGGTGAGGAGGTGATTCCGTTCGATGATGTGAGCGTTGTGCGGCACTTGGCCGGAGCGGGTGCATGACGGCCTTGTGGACCACGGCCGAACTGGTCGAGGCGACGGGTGGCCGGATGGACGCCTCCGTTGCGGCGACGGGCGTGTCGATCGACACGCGCACGCTGGCGCCGGGCGATCTGTTCGTCGCGCTGCGCGGTGAGAGCGGCGACGGGCATGCGCATGTGGCCGAGGCGTTCGCGCGCGGCGCGGCGGCTGCGATGGTGCATCAGGATGTTTCAGGTGAGCCGTTGCTGCGCGTGGACGACACGCTGGCGGCGCTTGGGCGGATCGGGGCGTTTGCCCGGATGCGGTTCGGCGGGGGTGTGGCGGCGATCACCGGCAGCGTCGGCAAGACCACGACGAAGGAGATGCTGCGGCAAATTCTGGCGCAGCGCGGGCCGACGCATGCGGCGGTGGCGTCCTACAACAATCACTGGGGCGTGCCGCTTACCTTGGCACGGCTGCCGCGGGACGCGGCGTTCTGCGTCGCCGAGATCGGCATGAATCATGCGGGTGAGATCGAGCCGCTCAGCCTTCTGGTGCGACCCCATGTGGCGCTGATCACCTCGATCGAGAAAGCACATATCGGGTATCTGGGCAGTCTCGAGGCGATCGCCGACGAGAAAGCGTCGATCCTGCACGGCCTGGAACCGGGCGGTGTGGCCGTGCTGCCGGCGGACACGCCGATGCTGCCGCGGCTCTTGCGCGCCGCTGATGGCCGCCGCGTGATCACGTTCGGTGCGGCGGATGCAGATGCGCGGCTGATTTCCTACGAAACTGACGCTGACGGGACTTCGGCGGTACTGCTGGTATCCGGTGATACCGTGCCGCTGCGTTTAGGGGCGCCTGGGCGGCATATGGCTATGAATGCGCTGGCGGCGGTGACGACGGCGGCAGCGTTTGGTGTGCTGCCGCGTGAGTCAGTGGCGGCGCTCGCGGGGTTTGTTCCCGTTGCGGGACGGGGGGCGCGGCGCGAGATCGTTGTACCGGGCGGCACGGTGGTGCTGCTCGATGAAAGCTATAACGGCAACGGCGCGTCGATGCGTGCCGCACTCTCCGTGCTGTCGCTTCTGCCCGGTCGGCGCATCGCAGTGCTGGGCGATATGCTGGAACTCGGTGACGAAGCGCCAGCGGAGCATGTCGCGTTGGCCGAGGCGGTTACTGCCTCCGCAGACCTGCTCTTCTGCTGCGGGCCGATGATGCGGCTGCTGTATGAGGCGATTCCCGCAGCGAAGAGGGGTGCGCATGTGGCGGATGCCGCCATGCTCGCCACGATGGTGCCGGATGTGATCCGTCCGGGAGATGCCGTCCTGGTCAAGGGCAGTCTGGGCAGCCGCATGAAGCAGGTTGCCACCATCCTTGACCGCCTTGCGGAGACTGCCTGATGCTTTACTCGCTCACGCAACCCTTCGCCGCGCACGCCAATTGGGCGAACCTGTTCCACTACATCTCGTTCCGCGCCGGTGCGGCGTGCATGACGTCACTGATCGTCAGCTTCATCATCGGCCCATGGGTGATCGGGCGGCTGCGCGTGATGCAAAAGCAGGGTCAGCCGATCCGTTCTGACGGGCCGGCCCGGCACGTCGTGGAAAAGGCGGGCACGCCGACGATGGGGGGCGTGCTGATCCTGGCGGCGACGCTGGGATCGACATTGTTATGGGTCGATCTGGCGAATCGTTACATCTGGGCCGTGCTGGGAGTGACGCTGGGTTATGGCTTGCTGGGCTTTGCCGATGACTACCTCAAGCTCGCGCGGCGTAATCACAAAGGACTGTCAGGCAAGGGCAAGCTGATCGGCCAGGCGATGATCGGCATCGCGGCCGCGATCTGGATCATGCACACGACGGACGGCAGCCTGGGCGACAAGCTTGCGGTGCCGGTCTTCAAGGACATTCTGATCCCGCTTGGCTGGGGATTCCCGGTGTTCGGGATGCTGGTGATGCTGGGCAGTTCCAATGCGGTGAACCTGACCGATGGGCTGGACGGGCTGGCAATCGTGCCGTGCATCATCGCGGCAGGCGTGTTCGCGCTGATCGCCTACCTGGTCGGTAACCACGTCTTCGCTGATTACCTGCAGCTGCATCCGGTGCCGGGATCGGGGGAGTTGGCGGTGTTCTGTGCCGCGCTGATCGGGGCGGGCCTCGGCTTCCTTTGGTTCAATGCGCCGCCGGCCGCGGTGTTTATGGGCGATACCGGCAGCCTGGCGCTGGGCGGCGCGCTTGGCGCCGTTGCGGTCGCAACCAAGCACGAGATCGTCCTGGCGATCGTGGGCGGCCTGTTCGTGGTGGAAACGGTGTCGGTGATGATCCAGGTCTTCTGGTTCAAGCGCACTGGCACGCGCGTGTTCCTGATGGCGCCGCTGCACCATCACTTCGAGAAGAAGGGCTGGGCAGAGCCGACTATCGTGATCCGCTTCTGGATCATTTCGATGATCCTGGCGCTGATCGGGCTGGCGACGTTGAAGATCAGATGAACGCATTTCCGGCGAATTTGTTTGCGGGATCGCGTTTCGCCGTGCTGGGGCTTGGGCGCAACGGCTGGCCCGCGGCGCGGGCACTCGCGGCCATGGGCGCCCATGTCGTGGCCTGGGATGATCAGCCCTCATCCGTCGCACTCGCACGCGACGACCTCTCGCGTTGCGCCGGAGATTTGACGATTGCGGCGTTGTCCGACCTGAGCGGCTATGACGCGCTGGTTTTGTCGCCAGGAATTCCGCACAGTTTGCCGCAGCCGCATCCCGCGGCAGCCCGCGCGCGGGCGGCGGGTGTGCCGATCCTGTCCGATGCGGAGTTGCTGTTCCAGGCGGTGCGGCGGGCCGGATCGCGTGCGCGCTTCATCGGCATTACCGGCACGAACGGCAAGTCCACCACCACAGCGCTCGTCGCGCACATCCTGGCGGAGGCGGGTGTATCCGTCGCAGCAGGCGGCAATCTGGGACCAGCCGCGCTGGCCTTGCCGCTGCTGGGCGATAGCGGCGCCTACGTGCTGGAGATGTCGAGTTACATGTTGGAGCGACTCGCCACGCTGCATTTCGATGCGGCGGCGATGCTCAACCTCAGCGCCGATCATCTGGATCGCCATGGCGACTTGGGCGGCTATGCGGCAGTGAAGCGCTCCATCTTCGACCGGCAGACCGAAAACGATCTCGCGGTTGTCGGTGTGGATGATGCACCATCGCGCGCCGTAGCGGCCTGGCTGCATGCACGTCCGGCGCCGGTGATCGAGATTTCCGGCCCGGCTTCGATGGCGTGGGTGGCGGATGCGCCAGCGCTGCCAGGTTCCCATAACGCGCAGAACGCAGCGGCCGCGTGGGCAATCTGTCAATTCCTGGGCGTGAGGCCCGATGCGATCGCGCGCGGGATCGCCAGTTTCCCCGGCCTGCCACACCGGGCGCAGCGGGTGGCGAGGATTGATGGTGTGAGCTTCGTCAACGACAGCAAGGCGACGAACGCGGATGCGGCCTCGCGGGCTCTGTCCTGCTATCAGCACGTCGTGTGGATCGCCGGCGGGCTCGCCAAGTCGGGGGGGATCGAACCGCTCGCATCGCTGTTTCCGCGAGTGGCAAAGGCGCTGCTGATCGGGCGCGACGCACCGACGCTCGCCGCGACGCTTGCCTCACATGGCGTTCCTTATGCGGATGTTGGCACGTTAGAGGCGGCCGTCGCCGCAGCGCTACCAGCAGCGCGAGAGAGCGGCGCGAATGTGGTTCTGTTGTCGCCCGCCTGCGCCAGCTTCGATCAGTTCACAGGATTCGACGCGCGGGGCGATCGATTTATCGATCTGGTGCGCGGCCTGTGCACGGCGAAGGCGGCATAATGGCTCTATCGCGCGCCGACAATTCGCTGCTGGGCCGCTGGTGGTGGTCTGTGGATCGCCTGACGCTGAGTGCGGTGGGGCTGCTGATCGGCTTCGGCTACATCATGGTGCTCGCTTCCAGCCCGTCCGTGGCTGAGCGGATAGGCGATGCGCGCAATGCCCTGATCATCAAGCAGATCGTGTTCCTGGCACTCGCCGGCACCATCGTGACGGCGGTCTCGCTGCTCTCCCCGCGTGACGTGAAGCGGCTGGCGATCCTCGGATGCACCATCGCGCTGATGCTGACGGCAGCGACGTTGGTTGTGGGTGTGGAGATCAAGGGCGCGCGACGCTGGATTGCGCTACCGGGCATCGCGCTGCAGCCATCGGAATTTCTTAAGCCATGCTTCGCGGTGGTGACGGCGTGGCTGATCGCGGAAGGGCGGCGACTGCGGCTACCCGGTACGTTGGCGGCTGGAGCGATTTTCGCGCTGATCGTGTTGGTGCTGAAGGCGCAGCCCGATATCGGCATGACGGCCGTGATCACCGCCGTCTTCTTTGCCCAGTTGTTCATCGATGGGCTCAATCTGTTCTTTGTCGCCGTTGGCGTCGCGGCGATCTGCGCCGGCGCGGTTGGCGCGTACGTGGTCTTTCCGCACGTGCAGTTGCGCGTGCATGAGTTCCTGCATCCCGTGGGGTCGAACACCTATCAGGTGATGACGGCGCTGGAGGCGTTCGGCAATGGCGGCTTGTTCGGGCGCGGACCGGGCGAGGGGCGCGTCAAGGACATTCTGCCGGATGCCCATGCCGACTTCGTTTTCGCCGTTGCCGGCGAGGAATTTGGGATGCTCGTCTGCCTGGTGATCGTGGGGATTTTCGCCTTCATTGTGCTGCGCGGGCTGCTGCGTCTGCTCAAGGAACAGGATCTGTTCAATTTGCTGGCGTGCAGCGGGATCCTGGTCGGCTTCGGCCTGCAGGCTTTCGTCAACATGGCGAGTTCGCTCGAGCTTATCCCGACAAAGGGCATGACGCTGCCGTTCGTGTCCTATGGCGGATCATCGGTGCTGGCGGTCGCGCTCGGCATCGGCATGCTGCTGGCGCTGACGCGTCGGCGGCACCATGGGGACGTGCTGTGAGGGGGCCGACGCTCCGTCCGATCGTCATCGCGGCCGGCGGCACGGGCGGGCATTTCTTCCCGGCGGAGGCGCTGGCTTCGGCGTTGATCGCACGCGGGCACAGAGTTGCGCTGATGACCGACGCACGTTCCGGCGCGCTGAAAAGTGCGGTGTTCGCCGGCGGCGAAGTGTTCGTGCTGTCGGGTGCCGGCATCGCCGGCCGGGGATTGGTGCGGGCGGGTAAGGCAGGACTGGCGCTGGCTGCCGGCACGGCACAGGCGCGATCCATGCTCGCGCGTCTGGGTCCTGGCGTGGTGGTCGGGTTCGGCGGCTATCCCTCGGTGGCGCCGGTGCTTGCCGCGCGCATGCTGCGCGATCGCCCGGCCGTCGTGCTGCATGAGCAGAACGCGGTGCTGGGGCGGGCAAACCGGTTTCTCTGCCGTTGGTCAACGCGATTGGCGTTGAGTTTTGCCGGAACGGAGCGAGTTCCGTCCGCAGCAGCCACCGCGTTGGTCGGCAATCCGGTGCGACCGCCGATCGTGGCCGTCGCGGACGTGCCGTACTCCTTGGCAACGGACGAAATCCGGCTGCTGGTGGTTGGCGGCTCACTCGGTGCGCGCGTATTCAGCGACGTGGCGCCGGCGGCGCTTGCGAATTTGCCTTCCAGTCTGCGGCAGCGTCTGCGTGTGACACAACAATGCCGGGCGGAGGATCTGGAGCGCGTGCGCGCAGCCTATGCGGCGTGCGGCGTGACGGCTGAGCTATCGCCGTTCTTCCCCGACGTGGCGGATCGGCTCGCAGCCGCACATCTGGTGATCGGACGCGCCGGGGCTTCCACCGTTGCCGAACTTGCGGTGGCTGGGCGGCCGTCGATTCTCGTGCCGCTGCCGAGTGCGATCGACGATCATCAGAGTGCCAATGCACGCGCGCTCGCCGCGGCGGGCGGTGCCTGGGTCATGGCGCAGCCCGGTTTCACGCCACGGGCGCTTGCTGCGCGATTGACCGATCTGTTCGGACATCCGGAGATGCTGGCGCGCGCCGCGGATGCAGCCCGTAGCGTGGCTCAACCCGACGCCGCGGAGACGCTGGCCGATCTTACCCTATCCCTCATGCCGCAGGAGGTCCGATGAGGGCGCTGCCGCTTTCAATCGGAACCATCCACTTCGTCGGTATCGGCGGCATCGGCATGTCCGGTATCGCCGAGGTCCTGCACAATCTGGGGTACACGGTGCAGGGCAGCGATCTTGCGGAATTGGCCAATGTGCGCCGGCTGCGCGAGTCTGGCATTGCGGTCTCGATCGGGCATGACGCCGCAAATCTGAGTAACGCGCGGGTGGTCGTGGTTTCGTCGGCGGTGAAGCGCGACAATCCGGAGGTCGTAGCGGCTCGGGCGCGCTTCATTCCCGTGGTGCGCCGGGCCGAGATGCTGGCCGAACTGATGCGGCTGAAATGGTCTGTCGCCGTCGGCGGCACGCATGGCAAAACCACCACCACCAGCCTGATCGCAGCGGTGCTGGAGGCGTCGCATCTCGATCCGACAGTGATCAACGGCGGCATCATCAATGCGTACGGCACCAACACGCGGCTCGGCGCCGGCGATTGGATGGTGGTCGAGGCGGATGAGAGCGACGGCAGCTTCCTGCGCCTGCCAGCGGTGATTGCAGTCGTGACGAATATGGATCCGGAGCACCTGGATCACTGGGGCACGCCGGATGCCATGGTCGCGGGCTATGACCAGTTTGTTGCGAACATCCCGTTCTATGGTTTTGCCGTGCTGTGCATCGATCATCCCGCGGTGCAGCAGATGATCCCGCGCCTGTCAGACCGGCGGATCATCACCTACGGCTTCTCGCCCCAGGCGGATGTGCGGGCCGAGCGGGTGGTGGCGGACCGGCTCGGCTGCACGTTCGAGGTGCTGGTGACCGACCGGGCGCGGAACCGTTCGCGCAAGATGGGGCCGTTCCGGCTGCCGATGCTGGGGCAGCACAATGTGCAGAACGCGCTGGCCGCTGTCGCGGTCGGTGTGGAGATGATGATCGGCGAAGACACGCTGCGCAGCGCCTTCGCCGCATTCCGGGGTGTGAAGCGGCGGTTCACCAAGACCGGCGAAGCGGGCGGCATCACGGTGATTGACGATTACGGCCACCATCCGGTGGAGATCGCCGCGGTGCTGAAAGCGGCGCGGCAGGCGGGTGCGCGTGACGTGCTGGCGGTGGTGCAACCGCATCGTTTCACGCGGCTTCATTCGTTGTTCGCCGAGTTCTGTGCCTGCATGAACGATGCCGGCACGGTGATCGTGGCGGACGTATATCCGGCGGGCGAGGCTCCGATCCCCGGCGTGAACCGGGACGCGCTGGTGGAAGGGCTGCGCGCGCGTGGCCACCGCAGCGTGGTGCCGCTGCCTGGGCCGGAGCATCTGGCAGAGATGGTGCTGGCGATCGCAAAGCCGGGTGATTTCGTGGTGTGCCTGGGTGCGGGGAACATCACCCAATGGGCCGGTTCTCTTCCTGAAGAGATGACGGCATTGCAAACGACGCGCCGCGGCGGGAGTGCTGCGTGAGCGCCCTAGCCATCCCTGAAAATCCCAGCGACGCATTGGCAGACTTGAACGCCCGCATTCGCCGGGCGATGCCGCTGGGTCCCACAACGTGGTTCCGCGTCGGCGGTCCGGCCGAGATGTTTCTGCGCGCTGCTACATTGCAGGACCTTACGGTGGTGCTCCGGGAGACGCCGCCCGAAGTGCCGGTACAGACGCTTGGGGCGTGTTCAAACCTGATTATCCGCGATGGCGGGTTGCCCGGCCTGACGATCCGGCTGGGCCGAGGATTCGGCGGCATCATGTTGGACGGCAACGGCGTCATCGCGGGCGCCGCGATGCTGGATGTAACGGTGGCCGAACATGCCGCGGCGGCGGGGCTCACCGGGCTTGAGTTTCTGTGCGGCATCCCCGGCACGATCGGCGGTGCGGTGGTGATGAATGCGGGCGCCTATGAGGGCGATGTCGCCTCGGTGCTCGATTGGGCGGACATTGTGACGCGCTCGGGCGACGTGGTTCGGCTCACGGCGGCTGATCTGGCCTTTGCTTATCGCCATTCCAAACTCCCGCCCGGCGCTGTTGTGCTTCGCGCGCGCCTTCGCGCCGTGCCAGGAGACAGAGGTGCGATTGCGGCGCGCATGGCCGAGATCAAGCTTGCGCGCGAAACCAGCCAGCCGGTTCGTGCGCGCACGGGGGGATCGACGTTCCGCAACCCCCCGGGCATGAAAGCGTGGGAACTGATTGACGCCTCGGGGTGTCGCGGATTGACCCGCGGCGGTGCTGCCGTTTCCGACAAGCATTGCAATTTTCTGATCAACACGGGGACGGCGACCGCCGCCGATTTGGAAGATTTGGGCGAGGAGGTGCGTCGACGCGTCCTCGCTGCGACCGGCGTGTCGCTCGACTGGGAAATCCATCGGATCGGAGTGCGCGCATGACGCGGGTCGCGGTGTTGTATGGCGGCATTTCCGCCGAACGAGAGGTTTCACTTTCAACCGGCGAGCAGGTGATCAGCGCGCTGCGCGAAGCGGGCTACGAGGTGACGCCGGTGGAGGTGACAGAGGATTTGGGCGCGGTGATTGCGGCCCTGTCACCGCCGCCGGATGCTGTGTTCAACGCGCTTCACGGTCGGTACGGCGAGGATGGCGCCATCCAGGGTGTGCTGGACTGGCTGGGCATTCCTTACACGCATTCAGGGGTGCGTGCGTCGTCGCTGGCGATGGACAAGGTCTCGGCCAAGGCCGTGTTCGCGGCTGCGGGACTGCCGGTGGCGTGCGGGCGCGTGGTGGACACGGACGAATTGATTGCCGTCGATCCGATGCCGCTGCCCTATGTAGTCAAGCCGGTGAACGAAGGTTCGTCGGTCGGCGTCGAGATTTTCAAGAATGGCGACAACCGACGTGCCGAGGTGGCCCGCAACTGGCGCTTCGGCCGTCGCGCCCTGGCTGAGGAGTATATCCCGGGACGTGAGCTGACAGTCGGCGTGATGGGCGATCGGTCCCTGGCGGTGACGGAGATCATCGCCGAAGCGGGAAGCTTTTACGATTACGACTTAAAATATGCTGATGGCGGATCGCGCCATGTGATCCCGGCGCGCGTGCATCCGGACGCATACACGCAGGCATTGGACATCGCACTCGCCGCGCATCGCGTGCTGGGCTGCCGCGGTGCGAGTCGTGCCGACTTTCGTTACGACGATACTGCGGGTGAGCCCGGGCGTCTGGTGCTGCTGGAGGTGAACACACAACCGGGGCTGACGCCGACATCGCTGTTGCCGGAGCAGGCGGCGCATGTGGGCGTGAATTTCCCGAGGTTATGCGCGTGGATGGTGGAGAACGCGGCATGCCGCCTGTAGGGCGCTCCCCGCGCAACTCGGTCAACGACCGACCGGCGCGCATCAAGCTGCTGCTACGGCGGCAGAAGCGGTTGCTGCGTCCTGGGGCCTGGACGTTCGGTGCGGTGGTGTGCGTCGGCGTTTTGGCAATTGCGGTGCACTCGGCGGAGCCGGGTGGCGCGTTCGCTCGGTTGCAGTCGCGACTTCTAAGCGTCACCGGGTTTTCCGGCATGCGTGTGAGCGATATTCGCATCGAGGGACGCGCGAACACGCCGGAGCCGGTGCTGCGCGCTGCTCTAGGCGTGCATGTGGGCGATCCGATCCTGGGCTTCTCGGTGACGCAGGCGGAGAAGCGGATCGAGCAACTGTCCTGGGTCGATGACGCGACGGTGGAGCGGCAACTCCCCGGAACCGTGGTCGTGCGGCTGCACGAGCGCCGGCCTTTCGCGATCTGGCAGAACCAGGGAAAGTTCGTGCTGATCGACCGCTCGGGGCAGGTGGTGACGAATGAAAACGTCGCCGATTTCCGACAGTTCCCGCTTGTTGTTGGAGCCGGCGCGCCAGTGGGTGCGGCTGAGCTGATCGACGCGCTGAACGACCATCCAGGCATCAAGGACAAGATGATCGCCGCCGTGCGGGTGGGCGAGCGGCGTTGGAATCTACAGATGAAGGGCGGCATGGACGTATTGCTGCCGCAGGGCGGCGAGCGGCAGGTACTCGACCGGCTGTCTCAGCTGGAGGCACAGCACAAGCTGTTCGAGCGCCCCTTGCAGCGAATCGACCTGCGGCTGCCCAATATGTTGGTGATCCACCCGATGCCAGCCACAGCATCTGGCCCGCCGGACAAGCCGGCGACGGCCCTCAAGAAGTCCACCTGAGCGGGGCGGCGGATGAACGACATGTCTCGCCGTGTGCTGCCGCCGCAGGGCCTCGACCCGGAGGAACCCGAGCGCGTGCGTGGCGGGCGCAGCGGGCCGTTCGGCGTGCTGGACATTGGCAGCACGAAGATCGTCTGCCTGATTGGACGCACGGAGAGTGACGGGCGGCTGCGGCTGCTGGGCTTCGGCTGGCATCGCGGCAAGGGGGTCCGTGCCGGCGGCATCGTCGATCTGGAGGAAGCGGAGCGCGCGATACGGGCCGCTGTCGGTCAGGCCGAGGATATGGCGGACACCACACTGCGTTCCGTGACGGTGAATCTCACCTGCGGGCAGCCGGAAAGCCGGCTGTTCAACGTGCAATGGCCGGTCGGCTCGGGCGAGGGACGCGCGGTGGAAGAGTCCGACATTCGTCGGGTGATCGCCGAGGGGCGGCTGCGCGCGGAAGTCGAAGGCCGCGAAATCATTCATGCGCTGCCGCTGACCTTCAGCACGGATGACACGGATCGCGTGCTGGATCCGCGCGGGTTGTTCTGCACCACGTTGACGGCACGGCTGCACATTATCGACGCGGCGACGAGCGCGCTGCGTTCTCTGGGTGCCTGCATCGCGCGCTGCGATCTCGATATCTCCGAGCTTGTATCGGCGCCGATGGCAGCGGGTCTTTCGGCTCTGGTCGAAGACGAGCGCGAACTCGGCGCGACAGTGATCGATATGGGCGGCGGTACCACAGGGATGGCGGTGTTCGCGGAGGGGCAGTTGCTGCACACCGCGCAACTGCCGGTAGGCGGCATTCACGTGACCAACGATCTTGCCCGTCTGCTCTCCACACCGGTGGCGCATGCGGAACGGCTGAAAGCGCTGTACGGCAACGTGCAATCATCGCCCGACGATGAACGCGAGATGCTGCCGGTGCCGCTGGTCGGCGAAGAGGAGCACCAGATCGCGAAAGTGCCGCGCAGCATGGTGGTCAGCATCATTCGTCCGCGCATCGAGGAGACCTTCGAGATGGTGAGGGAGCGGCTGGAGAGTTCGGGCCTTACCCGCGCCGCGGGTAATCGCGTCGTGCTGACAGGCGGTGCCTGCCAGTTATCCGGTGTGCGGGAGATGGCGGCGCGTATTTTGAATCGACAGGTGCGGCTTGGCCGGCCGGCCGCATTGCGCGGATTGCCTGATGCGGCGTCCGGCCCAGCCTTCGCCACTGCCGCCGGATTACTTGCGTGGGCCGCCGGCGAGGGCCGCAGCCTGCAAGATATCGAGTTGGAGCCGGATCGTCCGACAGGACTGTTCCGCCGCTTCGTCAACTTCCTGCGGGACCGGGTGTAACCCGCAGCGATGATGAAGACCGAAACCACTTCCCCGAATCGCGAAAGTTGAGAGACAAGTCACCATGACCCTGAATCTCACTATCCCCCAGCAGATTCATTCCGATTTCAGCCCGCGCATCACGGTGATCGGCGTTGGCGGTGGCGGTACCAACGCGGTGGACAACATGATCACCGCGAACCTGCAGGGCGTTGAGTTCGTGGTCGCCAATACGGACGCGCAGCAACTGATGCACAGTCGTGCGGACCGGCGCATCCAGCTCGGGCCGCATATTACGCAGGGCCTTGGCGCCGGCGCGAAGCCGGAGATTGGCCGCGCGGCGGCGGAGGAAGCCGCGGACGAGCTCGTATCGGCACCTCGACGGCTGCCACATGGTGTTTATCACGGCGGGCATGGGCGGCGGCACGGGGACGGGCGCGGCGCCAGTGATTGCTCGTATGGCGCGCGAGCGGAACATCCTGACCGTGGGTGTGGTGACCAAGCCGTTTTCGTTCGAAGGCGTGCGGCGCGCGCAGGCAGCCGATCGGGGCATCGAGGAACTGCAACAATACGTCGATACGCTGATCGTTATCCCCAACCAGAACCTGTTCAGGATGGCGAATGATCGCACGACCTGGCGCGAAGCATTCAAGATGGCGGACCAGGTTCTTTACATGGGCGTGCGCGGCGTGACCGACCTCATGATGGCGCCCGGTTTGGTAAACCTCGATTTCGCTGACATCCGCACGGTTATGGCGGCGATGGGCAAGGCCATGATGGGCACCGGCGAAGCGGAAGGAGAGAACCGCGCCATCCGCGCCGCGGAAGCCGCCATCAACAATCCGCTTCTCGAAGACACGTCCATGTCGGGTGCGCGCGGTCTGCTGATCAACATCACCGGCGGCGACGACATGACGCTGTTCGAGGTGGATCAGGCGGCCAATCGCGTGCGCGAGGAAGTGGATGAGAACGCTGACATCATTTTCGGCTCGGCGATCGATGACACCCTGGCTGGCCGCATCCGTGTCTCCGTCGTAGCGACTGGGATCGATACGCCGTTGAAGGCGGAGGCGCAGCGCCCGCAACTGGTTGCGGTCGGTGGGTCTTCGGTCGCTGCTGTCGGCCAACCCATGGCGATGCCGGTGGGAGTAAGTCACGCGGGGATGTCTCCCGCTCCAGCCGCTGCGCCCCACCCGTTCATCATGCGTCCCTCGGCTCCTCCGCAAACGCAGATGACGCCGGCTGCGGAGGCCTCGGTTGAACCGATGATGGCGTCCCGACCGGCTGCGATGGCACCCAACCTGATGGCCGCTGCTCCTGCCGTTGCGCTCAAGCCTCGCTCTGGCTTGTTCGCGGAGCCGCCTACGGTAACACCAGAGCAGGTGCCGAGCCCGCAGGGGGCGGATGCCGGCCGCCCCAGCTTGTTCAGCACCGTGACTGGCGCTTTCCGGCGGCGTGCTCCTGGGGCCGGTGAAGGCGCTGCCGGCCAGCCGGTCCGTGTGGAGCCAGTGGTGAATCAGGATCCGGCACCGCGTCCGACGGTGCGGGCGGTGGCGGGCGAGGAAATGGGTATCGAGATCCCAACATTCCTGCGCCGCCAGTCCTCTTGAATGCTGTGAAATCAACAAGTTGTCAGGAAACATGCAGAAATAAAGAGTGACTCGCGAATCGGCCGGGAGGGTCATAGCTATCAACTCGGCCCGGTCGATCGCTGCGATCCGCGCCAAGAGAAATGGCCGGAGTCGTCACCTTTATGGACGGATTGGCATTGAGCTTGGCCCCCGCGGTGGGGGTTGCCTGCCAGCAGACTTTGAAGTCCGCGATCTCCTGTGTGGGGGTGGGCCTGCATAGCGGCCAGCGGGTGCGGCTGACCCTGCGCCCGGCACCGGCTGACCATGGGATCGTCTTCCAGCGTAAGGATGTCGGGGTGACGATTCCTGCCCGGTTCGATCGGGTGCATGAGTCGCGTTTGGCAACCAGCATCGTGAGTGAGGACCATCCGACGGTTTCGGTCGGCACGATCGAGCATTTGATGGCTGCTCTGTCCGGCATGGGTGTGGACAATGCTGTGGTGGAGCTTGACGGACCGGAAGTGCCGATCCTGGATGGTTCCGCCTCACCCTATCTGTTCCTGATCGATTGCGCTGGCCGGGCGCCCCAGGACAAGCCTCGGCGGCAAATCGATATTCTGCGTCCGGTGCGGGTCGAGGATGGGGCTGGATTTGTCGAATTGCGGCCGGCTGCAGGATTTTCCGGATTGGAGATTTCTCTGTCGATTGAATTTCCGGCAGCGGCGATAGGACGTCAGTCTGTTTTCGTTCGGCTGACTCCGGAGAGCTTTCGTTACCAGATCAGCCGGAATCGCACATTCGCGCTGGCGGAAGAGGTTGCGGCAATACAGGCTGCCGGTCTGGGCCGTGGCGGCAGTCTGGATAACGCCATCGTGGTGGAAAACGACCGGGTGTTGAATCCGGGCGGTCTGCGCGCTGCCGATGAGTTCGCCCGCCATAAAGCGCTGGACGCGGTGGGCGATCTTGCCTTGGCCGGCGCGCCGATTCGGGGACGGTTTGTCGCGTATCGATCGGGTCACGCGCTGAACAACCGGTTGTTACACGCGCTGTTCGCCGATCCGGGCGCATGGCGCGGCTCGGCCACTGAACTTATGTCAGCGGCTGCCTGAGCCCGGTTCGCGCCGACCTTCTTCTTGTCACGCGTGGTCTGGCGGAAAGTCGTGCACGCGCTCAGGCGTTGATCCTTGCCGGCAAAGTGTTTGCCGGTGAGCGGCGGATCGACAAGCCGGGCGAGATGCTGACCGAAGATATAGCCGTCGAAGTGCGCGGCCGGGATCATCCATGGGTTTCACGTGGCGGGATGAAACTGGCGCACGCGCTTGCGTTTTTCTCGCTCTCGCCCGTTGGGCGCGTATGCCTGGATATTGGTTCTTCGACTGGCGGGTTCACCGACGTGCTGCTGCACCACGGGGCGGCGCGCGTTTACTCAGTGGATGTCGGGCACGGACAGCTTGCATGGTCGCTGCGTACAGATCCGCGCGTGACGGTGTTGGAACGGACGAACGCGCGCAGCCTGACTCGCGCGCAAATACCCGACGTTATCGGCGCGCTGGCATGCGATGCGAGTTTTATCGGACTGAGGACGGTCTTGCCTGCGCCACTTGCGTTCTGCGGTGAAGGCGCCTGGGCCGTGGCACTGATCAAGCCGCAGTTTGAAGCCGGGCGGGCCCAGGTCGGCCGCAAAGGCGTGGTGCGCGATCCGGCGATACATGCCCAGGTGTGCGAAGAGATCGAACACTGGTGGCGCGCGTTGCCCGGATGGCGTGTGCTTGGCATTGAGCCAAGTCCGATCACTGGGCCGGAGGGCAACAGGGAGTTTCTGATTGCTGCACTGCGGGAGTAAAAGGTCCCGTATGGAAACAGCAGAATTCGATTGCATTGTCATCGGTGCGGGTATCGCGGGTGCGTCGGCGTCGGCGTTCCTGAGCGAGGCTCGTCGTGTTGCGTTGGTGGAAGCGGAAGAGCAGGCCGGGTATCACAGCACGGGGCGGTCGGCCGCGATATGGATCCAGAATTATGGCCCTCGGGATGTGCGGGGGCTGACCGGATTATCGCGCTCCTTCTTCGAAGCGCCGCCGCCGGGATTTGCGGATGCGCCGTTGATGCGGCAGCGCCCCGTGGTCTTTCTCGCGCCCCCGGAACAGGAAGCTGCGCTGGAGTCGATGTTGGGGGAAGGGATTGGGCTGAAGCCGCTTCCGGTCGCCGATCTGCGCCGCATGGTTCCCGCGCTGCGGCCCGATTATGCGAAGGCCGCGGCGATTGAGAACGATGCGTTCGATATGGATGCCGCCGGTGTGCATCAAGGCTTTCTGCGGACGCTGCGGCGGAATGGTGGACAGTTGGCGTTGCGCCACCGTGCAGGGCGTGTTGCACGTCAGGACGGCAAGTGGGAGGTCGAAACCAGCGCGGGCGCGGTATTCCGAGCGCCGGTGCTGGTGAATGCCGCGGGCGCCTGGGGCGATGAGATCGCAGCCATCGCGGGTGTGCGGAAACTGGGACTGACTCCATGCCGGCGCACGGCGGCAATCATCGATCCATCTCCGTATGATGTCAGTGAATGGCCGCTCGTGAACGACGTGGGTCACACGTGGTACGCGCGGCCGGAGGCGCGGACGCGGTTGATGGTCTCGCCGGCCGACGAAACGCCGATGGACCCGCATGACGTACGTCCGGATGAGTTGGACATCGCGCTGGGCATCGACCGCATGCAGCAGGCGTTGGATATTCCCGTGCGGCGGGTGGAGCATTCCTGGGCGGGTCTGCGCACGTTTACACCGGACAGAAGCCTCGCGATCGGCTGGGATCAATCGATCGAGGGGTTCTTCTGGTGTGTGGGGCAGGGAGGATATGGCATTCAAACCTCCCCGGCGGCGGGAAGGCTGACCTGTGACCTGGTCCTCGGCCGCGACCCGGGCGGAGCGGGGTGGATCGTGCCTCTGGTCGATCCGGCGCGATTTACGAACTGATCAGCCCGCGCCGACGGCACTCCGCTTCACATGCCTGCAGATCGAGGCACACAGCTTGATGCTTGGCCGACGATCCTGTCCCGGCGAAGCGGGATAGCGTCAGCGCCCGCCGCGCCAGGGCGAAACGCCGATTCAGCAAGGCCCGGTTGCTCAGGACGCTGCTGTCCAGAGCCTCCATCGGAGCATGGGGTGCAACGGATGGGATCTCGATCCGCGGGCGCTCAAGCAGGGCCGTGTCATCATCAAAATGTCCGGTCATGGGACCGGAGCAGTAGGCGAAAATCCTTAACGTTGAGTGAAGGTCAGAGCTCCAATGTACCCCGCATCATCATCACACAATCGCCAGAGACGCTCGCGGCGATCGGGCCGTCGACCTCTTTCCTCGCGCTCGCAATGATCCGGCTCGGCCGCCCCATCTCGATCCCCTGCTCTATGTCGTAGAGCAGATCTACGTCGGAGCCGGGCGCAAGGGACGTTAGCAGCGCCGCGAGCGCGGCGTTGGCGCTGCCTGTTGCGGGGTCTTCCATGACACCCATCAGGGGGCTGAACATGCGCACCCGTAGCTGCGGATTCTCCTCGCCGGTCCAGGTGTACAGGTGAAGCGCGAAACGGCCGCCGAGGTGAGGGAACCGACTTGCGGCATCGCGAAATGCCGCAAGGTTCGGTGCTGCGCGGGCGAGGGCCTCCGCATTGACGACCTCGGCGATGACGAAGTCGGTGCCGACGGATGCGACGAGCGGCGTGTGGGACCGGGTGGCGATGGCCTCCGGCGGAAGCGAGGCGCAAGCCGCCACCAGTTCCACGGAGACGTCGTCCCCGATGGAAAGCGAATGCGGTGCGGCCACGCGCGCACCGGTGATCGTGCCCTCCGCTGAGCGGAGCAGGTGGACCCGCACGAGGCCGGCGCCTTCTTCGAAGGTAAAGTGCTCCGGGGGATTGGCCGTCGAGCGACCGAGCACGAAACCAGTGCCGACGTTGGGGTGGCCGGCAAACGGGAGTTCAGCGCGCGGGGTGAAAATCCGCACGCGTGCATGATGGCGCGGATCGTCAGGCGGCAGGACGAACGTGGTCTCGGAGAGGTTGAACTCGGCGGCGATTGACTGCATCTGCGCCGGATCGAGGTCGTCGGCACGCGGAAACACGGCAAGCGGATTGCCACTGAACTGGCGATCGGTGAACACGCCGACGGTTACGTACTCGAATGACGGCATGCAGCCCTCCTACCGTTTGGCCCGGATGGCTACACTGCCGGGATGAAGAATACCACGGCCGACCTGCCGCCCCAGGCGTTGCATCTGAGTTTCGAACCCGGTCCCTACAGGATGGCGATGGGGCTCTCGGCTGTATCCTGGCCGGAGTGGTTGGAATTTGATGAGCACTACGCCGAGGAGATGGCGCTGAAGCGCGCCTTGTTGCGCGAGCGGCGCGAGGACGTGGCGGTCCTGACTGAAGGCAGCGAGGCGGCCTGTCGTGAGACGCTGGAACTATTAGCTGACTATCTCCCCGAGCATCATCCGGGCTGGTTCAGCCGGATGGATCGGCGGCTACGCAATCACCTCACGGACGAAGTCTGGGATTTGGGTGCGTTGCCTTGCAGTGCGCTGGAAGCCGCGTCGCTGCTGTTGCAGGAGGATCTGTGCATCGTGGAGCTGCCGTCGGGTGTACCAACCCTGACGGCAGGCGTGGTCTGCTTCCCAACCCGGTGGCGTCTGCCCGATAAGGTGGGACGTCCTCTTTTGGACGTGCACGGGCCGGTCCCGTTCTACGCCGAGAAGTTGGGCCGGCCGGTGGACCGGTTCATGTCCATGGTAAAGCCGGGGCACGTGGCGATGCGCCTCAACTGGTCGGTGCTGGACGATCCGACCCTGTTTCAGCCCGGCGGGAAGTTTCGCACCGACCGCAATGAGGCGATTACAGTCGAGAATGCGGGCGAGCATCTGTTCGTCCGGGTGGAACGGCAAACTCTGACCCGGTTGCCAGCAAGTGGTGCGGTGCTGTTTGCCATTCGTGTGCATGTCTATCCGATCGCGCGCATGGCGGAGCGGCCAGGCATTGCAGCGCGTCTGGCGGACGCTATCCGCGCGCTGCCGCCGGAGACGGCGCATTACAAGAGCTTGGCGCGGCTCAGGGAACCGCTGCTGGCTTATTTGGACGCGGCGTAGCCTTTCGCCTCCCGCCGGCGGGCGTGGAGGATAAACTCGGTATAGCCGTTGGGCTGTGCCCGGCCCTGGAAAATCAGATCGCAGGCCGCCTTGAAGGCGGATCCCTCGAAGCTGGGCGCCATGGGTTTATAGTTTCGATCGTTTGCGTTCTGCCGGTCCACCACCACCGCCATGCGCCATAGCGTCGCCATCACCTGCTCTTCTGTCGTGATGCCGTGGCGTAGCCAATTCGCGATGTGCTGTGAGGAGATACGGAGAGTCGCGCGATCCTCCATCAGGCCGACATCATGGATGTCCGGCACCTTGGAACAGCCGACCCCCTGATCGATCCATCGAACGACGTAACCCAGGATACCCTGGCAGTTATTATCCAGCTCTTGCTGGATGTCTTCGCTCGACCAGTTGGGCCGGTCGGCCAACGGAATGGTCAGAAGCTGGTCCAAAGTCGCGCGTTTCTGTCCGGCCAGTTCCTTTTGCCGGGTGTCGACATCGACCGTGTGATAATGCAGCGCGTGTAGCGTGGCGGCGGTGGGTGACGGCACCCAGGCCGTGTTAGCCCCGGCACGGGGATGGCCGATTTTCTGCTCCAACATGTCAGCCATCCTGTCCGGCGCCGCCCACATACCTTTGCCGATCTGCGCCCGGCCCCGCAGCCCGCAGGCAAGGCCGATATCCACGTTCTGGTCTTCGTAGGCCTTGATCCACGCGGTGTCCCGCATCTGATTCTTGCGGGTCATCGGACCGGCTTCCATCGAGGTGTGAATCTCGTCCCCAGTGCGGTCCAGGAACCCGGTGTTGATGAACACCACGCGCTGCCGCGCTGCGGCGATGCAGGCCTTCAGGTTGGCCGAGGTGCGACGCTCTTCATCCATGATGCCCATTTTAATCGTGTTCTTTGGCAATCCGAGCATCGTCTCGACATGGGAAAAAATTGCGCCGGCGTGCTCGACTTCCGCGGCGCCATGCATCTTCGGTTTCACGATGTAGATCGAACCGGCGCGGCTGTTATGCAATCCGCTGCCTCCGCGCAGATCGTGCAGAGCAATGAGTGATGTAATTGCGGCGTCCAGCAGCCCCTCGGGAACCTCGTTGCCGTCCTGGTCGCGCACAGCGTCGGTGTACATGTGATGGCCCACATTGCGCACCAGCATCAGGCTGCGGCCTGGCAATGTGAGTTCGCCGCCTGATGGCGTGCGATAGCGGCGGTCCTGGGCAAGTCTGCGCATCAGAGTGCGGCCACCCTTCTCGAACGACGCCTCCAGGCTGCCTTTCATCAAGCCAAGCCAGTTGCGGTACGCAAGCACCTTGTCTTCGGCATCGACGCAGGCGACCGAATCCTCACAGTCCTGGATGGTCGTGATGGCGGACTCGATCACGACATCCGCGACACCCGCCGGATCATCCCGGCCGATCATGTGGTTGCGATCGATCACGATCTCGATGTGCAGCCCATGATGCACCAGCAGCACGGCGGACGGGCTTGCCGGATCACCGGTGAAGCCCGCAACCTGTCCGGGATCGGCAAGACCTGTGCGGCCGCTTCGCGTTTCCACGGACAGCGCGCCATCCCGAATGGTGTAGCCGGTCGCGTCGGCATGGCTGCCATTAGCCAGCGGCGCGGCCTGATCGAGCAGCGCGCGGCCACGCGCAATCACCTTCGCGCCGCGAAGCTTGTTATAGCCTCCGGCACGGGTGGCGCCGCCATCTTCCGAGATGGCATCAGTTCCGTAGAGGGCATCATAGAGGCTACCCCAGCGCGCATTGGCGGCATTCAGGGCATAACGGGCATTGGTGACCGGGACCACAAGTTGCGGTCCCGCAATCGTGGCGATCTCGGCGTCCACATTCGTGGTCTCGATCTGAAAATCGGCTGGCTCGGGTTGCAGATATCCGATGTCACGGAGGAAAGTTTGATAATCGGCGGCATTGAAACGGCCGCGATTGGCGCGATGGTAATCGTCGATCTTCTGCTGCAGCGCATCACGGCGGAGCAGCAGCTCCCGGTTTGCGGGTGCGAAGCGGTGCACGAGCTCGTCGAACCCGGACCAGAACCGCTCCGCCTCAATGCCTGTGCCCGGCATCGCTTCATCGTTGACGAAGGCGAACAGCACCGGGGCGACCGTTAGTCTGCCGACCGTTTCTCCCAAGATATATCCTCCGGTGCTTTGAGTGAGACCGGAGGTGTTGTGTCGGATGACGCCCTGCCTCGCAAGCCGGGTTGCCCCATGACGGGAAGGGGGTCAGAACCCCGGGCATGTCCGAGTGTCTTCGCGTCGGCGTGGTCGGGGCTGGCCACTTCGGCCGTTACCACGCGCTCAAACTGGCGCAGTGCCCGCGCGTGGTCCTGTCCGGCGTACACGACCATAACCCGACCCGTGCCGTCTCCCTCGCGCACGAAGCGGGTGCCCCGGCCCTCGATTACCCCGCCCTGCTCCACTGCTCTGATGCGGTGATCGTGGCGGTGCCCGCGGCGGCGCACCATTCGCTCGCAGCGGAGGCACTCGATAACGGCAAGCACGTGCTGGTGGAAAAGCCGATCGCGGCGACGCTGGCCGAAGCAGACGATCTGATCGACCGCGCCGGGCGCGGGAAGCGGGTGCTGCAGGTTGGACATCTGGAGCGATTCTCTGCCGCTCACGGCGCGCTCAGCACCCACGCTGGACGCCCTTTCTGTATCGAAGCGGCGCGCATGGGATCGTTCAAAACACGGGGTACGGATGTCTCCGTGGTGCTGGACCTGATGATCCATGACCTGGACCTCGTGCTGATGCTGACAGAAAGCGCGGTCGAAGGCGTCGATGCGATCGGGGCGCCCGTCCTGAGCGGTCTGGATGACATCGCGAATGCACGAATCCGCTTCGCGTCGGGGGCGGTGGCGAGCCTGACCGCGAGCCGGGTGGCGACCCGGACAGAGCGGTGGATGCGGCTATACGGAGCGGGCGGTTACGTCGCGGTGGATTTTCTGCACCGCCGTCTGGATGTGATCCGTCGCGATGGGGGGCGGGCGCTCACGACGCTGCCCGGGTTTGGTGCGCGGCGGGTGCGCTGGAAAGACCACGATGCGTTGGCGGCGGAGCAGCGCGCCTTCGTCGCTTCCATGCTCGATGGAGCACCCGTGGCAGTGGACGGCATGGCGGGGCGGCGGGCGCTGGAGGCGGCGCTGGCGGTGCAAGATGCGATTGCTCAGACCCGCGCGCGGATGACGGCGTCAGGCCTGCTGCAGCAACTCCAACACGGCATTGGCGGCGGCTTCTGACGGAAGGGCGCCACCCGGCGGCCGGAGAGCCTGAAGCACAGGGGCGATCGCCTCCTGCTGAGCTTTAGCTTTGCCACCTTCCAGCAAGCCGGCAATCGCGGTTGCAAGCTTGGTCGGCGTGCAATCTTGTTGTATCAGTTCAGGAATGACTTCTGATCCGGCAATCAGGTTGAGCAGAGACGCGTAGGGGACGGTTATCAGGCGCCGAACCAATGGAGCCGAAAGCGGATTGACCCGATAGGTCACGATCATCGGCACACCCGCCATGGCGAGCTCAAGAGTGGACGTGCCCGATTTGGTGATGGCTGCTGCTGCGGCGGCGAAGGAGTCATACTTCTCCTGTTGCCCAGTGAGCAGGATCGGGCGGATGTGCCAGTTTCGGACGGCTTGGGCGACGTGATCGGCCACAGCAGGAGCAACAGGCACCACTGGGGCCAGCGTGCGGGTCTGACTGAGACGTTCCAGCGTGGCGCCGAGAATTGGCGCAAGTCGCGCGATCTCCGTACGGCGGCTTCCAGGCATGACAATCAGCACTGTCGCGTCAGGTGCGATATCGTGCATCTCACGAAATCGAAGCCCGTCGCCACGATCGGCACCGCTCTCTATTACCGGATGACCGACGAACCGAGCCGGAAGGTTGTGCCGCTCGAAGAAAGCCGGCTCGAATGGCAGAAGGCAAAGCAACTGGTCCCAGAGCCCGTGGTAATGGCGCGCTCGACGTTCCCGCCAGGCCCAGATTTGTGGCGCCACATAGTGCACCCGGGTAATCCCGCTCGGCATGCGCCGGAGAAGCCGGAGTGCGAAGCCGGGGCTATCGATGGTGACCACCGCGGCGGGACGCCGGTTGGCGATATCATCGCGGGCCTGAGCCAGCCGCCGTCGCAGAAGCGGCAGGTGGGGAACGACCTCCAGAAACCCCATCAAAGCGAGGTCCTGCATAGGAAACAGGCTATCCAGCCCCTCGGCTGCCATCTCGGCTCCGCCGATGCCGGCGAAAGCGACGTCCGGCACTCGTTGGCGCAGGGCGTTCATCAAACGCGCGCCCAGTGCATCGCCGCTCTGCTCGCCGGCGACCAAATAGATCAGCAGGCTCACGAGGCGTAGAGGGTCTCTGGCGAGATCTCGGGGGCGGCGATTTCAATAAGCGCGCCGTCGCGGGCGGCGCGGTAGAAACAGGAACGGCGCCCGGTATGGCAGGCGACGCCAGTTTGATCGACCAATAGCAGCAGAGTATCTCCGTCACAGTCGACGCGCAGTTCCACCAGATGCTGCACTTGGCCCGAGCGCTCGCCTTTTTGCCAAAGCGCATTTCGGCTGCGACTGAAATAACAGACCCGGCCCGTCTCGATCGTGCGGCTGATCGCCTCGAGGTTCATCCACGCGAGCATCAACACTTCACCGGTATCGTGCTGCTGGGCAATCGCTGGAACCAGTCCCGCCTGATCAAACCGGATTGCATCCAGCACCGGATGGGTCATCTAGGTGCGAATTTAAGCAACCGCAAAAAGATCGACCTTCCAACCGGCCTTGGACAAGACACGGTGCAACTCGGCGGTGAATCGCCGGGTGGCTTCCATCCCGCCGCTGCGAGGCCATAGTTTTCCGGTGAAGTGCCGTGCCAGGAGATCGAGGAGCAATTCGCATTCCACCTTGTCGAGCCCCCGTCCGGCGGGATCTCGCCATAATACGAGTTTAGCTCATCTGTCAGAGCCGGATCGCTTTCGATGATCTCGCGTAAAGCATCGTTCGAGGGCGGAATGAGGTGGCGTCGCTCCAACTCCCACCGACAGGATGCCAAAGCGGAAGGTAGTAAAGTATTCAATGATTTCTCCGTTACCCGGATTTTTCGCGACTGAAGAGCCGCCCCCGTTCAAGGGCGCGGATATAGGTAACCCTGCATGGTCCGTCCAGGGGGCGCAACGAAATGGTTTTTCACAACACCAGACATGCAAGCAGTGCATCCAATCGCAATCGCCCTTGCTCCGAGGTCCTCAAGCAGTGTTCATCCCAGACGACATAGCCCTCTTCCGACGCGTATCGGAGCATGGCCGAGTCGAGTGCGTCCGATAGGTGTATTCCGGTTCTTGCTAAAAATCGCCCAGCTTCGATGCCTTCGTTCAATCGGAGACCCATCAAGAGCATCTCGCGGGCTCGCTCGCGGCTGCTCAGAGGACGCTCCTCAGTCATGCCGTGACCAAGCTCCTCGACCCGGGCGGCCCAGGGTTCGGGTGCGCGATGGCGTCGGGTTTCGACCAGCACGCCGTCAAGGGTCAGCCTCCCGTGTGCGCCTGGCCCGATGCCCGCATAGTCGCCATAACGCCAATACGCGAGATTGTGCCGGCTCTCCTGTCCCAGGCGAGCATAATTCGAAATCTCATACTGTTGCAAACCAAATTTATATGCCTCCTCAGCGGTGGCGTTATACAGCCGGGCAGCAAGGTCTGGGTCGGGCAGGAAGAACTCGCCGCGACGGTAACGTTGCTCGAACGTCGTGCCCGATTCGATTGTTAATTGATAAAGGGAAAGATGGCCCGCGGCGTGGCTTAAGGCCGACCGAAGCTCCGCGCGCCACGCCTCCTCAGTCTGCCCTGGGCGCGCGTAAATGAGATCAAACGACACGCGGGGAAAGGTCTTTTGGGCAAGCTCAAATGCACGGAGGGCTTGCTCCGTCGAATGCTGGCGACCCAGGAAAGCCAGCGCCGCCGGATCGAGTGCCTGCACACCGAGGGAAACGCGGTTCACACCGGCGCGGCGGAAATCCTTCAGCCGCAAAGCCTCGACGCTCGTTGGGTTGGCTTCCAGGGTAATCTCGAGATCCGCTTGGGGGTCGAAGACTGTCGTGGCCTGATCGACCAGATCGCCCACGGTTGTCGGCTCCATCAGGCTTGGGGTGCCTCCACCGAAAAAAATGGATCCCAACGGGCGGCGACCAAGGCGCTCTGCCTCCCACGCAAGCTCCGTCCGCAGGGCGGAGGAAAAGCGAGACTGATCAATCCGGTCTCGAACATGCGAATTGAAGTCGCAATAGGGGCACTTGGCGAGACAGAACGGCCAATGGATATAAAGGGCTAACGGTTCCACACCCAAGAGATAGGACCAATGCCGCCTTCCGACATGGTCGCAGAAAGCACTTCGGTGCAGCGGGTCCGCGCCGCGCTGGTCGCGGCCGGCCATCCGGACACGATCCTCTCCTTTCCCGAGAGCACCCGAACGGCGGAAGAGGCCGCGCGTGCCGTCGGATGTTCGGTGGCCCAAATCGCTAAATCGATCGTTTTCCGGGCGACAAATAGGGCAGCCGTTGTCGTCACGTCCGGCGCGAACAGAGTGGATCCCGCCAAGGCTGCGGAAGCACTCGGAACCAGCTTGGCCCGCGCCGACGCCGACTGGGTGCGATCTGCGACAGGCTTCGCGGTGGGAGGGGTCTCGCCCGTCGGGCATCTCAGCCCGCCGATTATCCTGATAGACGCTGATTTGCTCTCGCTGGACCCGATCTGGGCGGCAGCAGGAACGCCGCGCCATGTATTCCGGACGTCGGCCGCTGAACTGTGCCGTATGACAGGAGGACGTGTGGCTGACGTGCGGGCCTGATCGGGTTCAACCCGAACTTCCCCACTCCTCCTTCAGCTGTTCCCGCAAGGCTTCCAACCGGCTCCGCCGCAGGCGATCTGTGAAAGTCATGAGGGCCTGGAGGATAATCGGGGCCACTTCCGCCAACGCCCATCCCGCCCCGCCCGCAACCCAGGTTCGCACCAGCGTAGTGGGATTGAGAGCCAGCGAGAGCGCGGCGCTCATGTCACCACTCCCGCTCCACAGGGTGTGGACAGGCGCGATGCCACTCGCCGCACTAAAGAGAAAGGCGGCGCGCGCCCGCGGCTTTCCGGGATCGCGGTCAAACAGGGCAGCGGCAATAGCCGGTCCCAGGAAGCTGGCCAGAAGCATTGCCAGGCTTGGGGCTAAGGCGACAAGCGCGCCGCAGAGCAGGCCCTGCAGCCAAATCAGCGAGGGAAGGCGATGTCGGGCTGGCGCCGTCATCCAAGGGCCGTCCAGGCGAGAGAGAAGGCGAGTGTTGCGAGCCCGATACCTGTTGCAATCTCATGGCCCCAGCGTCGAGCCTGGTTTATCCGCCGCCCTTGAGCTGTCTCGCTTTCGTTCAGCATCACCTCGATGCTGACGAGCGTCTGGGCGGCCTGAATGGCTTCCCGGGAATCGGTGGCCATCTCTTTGGGATCGCGAACGATTGCCAGCATCGGCGCGAGCATGCCGGCTTCCGCGAGCTCGCTGAGCCTCGCCTCCATTCTGGCGCGGCGACTTTTCGCCCGAACCGTGATCAGGCCAGGAGCGGCGGCAAGCCACCGCGCCACGTTTGGCACCGGACCGGTGTTCCAACGCGTTTGCAGGCGCGCCAGCAGCGAGAGTTGGGCGCTAGGGGTCGCGTAACTGGCCACCGAGACTTCCTCCTCCGATTCGCGTTCGGATCGTGCTGCCAGGAACGCGGTCATATGAGCATCGATCGGAAGCGGTGCGGCGCGCTCCTGGGCGGCCTGCCGTTCGAGCGCAGGCAGAAGGTCGGATGGGCGGGATACCCAGGCACCTCCCAATAAGGGACTGGCACAGGGCTGGAGTGGGTTCAGCATATACATCAGGCGCTCCAGCCCCCCGGTTCCGCCGGCCAGATTGAGCCATCCGCGGTATCGACGAGCCTCACTACGCAGAAGGGGCGTGTCGGCGCGATCAGGACGCATCCCGGCCCAGGTACCGATCGCCTCCATGTCGGTGAGTTCGACCAGGCGGTCCGCCGTCTCCTTGTCTGTGGCGGACGCAAGAGCCCAGCCGAGGCCGTCGGGCCACAGTGCGAGGCCGCGCCAGCAAAGCGGAGCCAGCGGGTCGAGAACGGTGACCGCCGGCATGGCAGTCATGGCGTTGCCACGCGCATCTGCGGCATCGCCGGGGCGCAATCGCACCGCATCGTCGAGCCTGGCCGCCAGGGTCGGCTCGCCCAGTGACCGGCGGAGCCACGTGTCGGCCAGGCCGGCGCGCAAGGCCCGCAGCCCGGCATCAGGAGCGAGGGCGACCGATAGCGCCAGCGTAGGTGTGTTCCAGGCTTGAATGCCACCAAGTTCGAGAGGCTTCGGTGCGCGGCGCAACGGCCGCGTGGCCACCCGGCGTGCTCGGGCACTCCATGGTTCGGTCAGAAGCGCGGGTGGCGTCCGATGTTCAGGGTCTTCCGCCAGCATGCCTCGGACCAGATCGGCCAGGGCCTGAGGCAAGCGAAATCCCTCAGCGAGTGCGTCGAAGCTGCCGAGTTCCAGTTTACGCCGGATGATTTCCCGATCGTCCAGACCCGAAAGCGGCACGCGGCCCAGAGCAAGGCTGAGAAGAAGAACCCCGAGGGAGTACACATCATCGGCAATGGTGCCATCGCCCCGGCCCGCTGGCATGCACATCGCACTTGCGGGAGATTCGAACACCAATGGCTGGTGCATGGCCGGCGGAGCGCCCCAGGCGAAGCCTAGCGTGACACCCCCCGGAACGACATAGACATTGTCGGGGCGGATCGCGCGATGGGTCAGGCCGCGTGCAGCAAGCCTGTCGAGAGTTCGGGCGGCGGGACGCAGTACCCGATCCAACAGCTCGGCTTCCCCCCACGCCCGCGCTGCCCCGCCGATTGGGGGGCCAGGGGGGGACGGCGTGATCAGAAACAAGGCTCCTTCTCCGTTCCGCGTGAAACCTGTTCCGCGCGCGATCGGGTTCAGGATGCCATCGACAGGTGTGCTGAGCGCGTGCAAGGCTTGCGCACGAGCAGGAAATCGCCTGTGGACCTTCAGCGCAATCAAGGACCCCAGAGCGCTGGTTTTGTCGGTCGCCACGAATGCGTCCAACCCTCCTCCTGCGCCTGGGACGGGCTGTTCCAGATCAACGACGAAGCGGCCGGCGATGAGTGGGGGGTCGGAAACCGCGGCGCACATGATTGCACCGCTTCATTACGGCTGGACGGTTAAGAAACTCTTGTCTGGCCCGCTGTTTAGGGCTGCACAGCCACTGTTGGTGTGTGCATCACGGCACCGCCCTGTATGGGCGGATTCGGACGCGCGTGAGCTCTCAGGCGGGCGCAGTGGAGGGAACCAGGCCAGGAACCTCCACATCGATTTCCAGGGTAGAGATGGGATCGCCCCGATCCAGCTTGATCTGGACCTTGTCGCGTTCCACGGTGACGTGCTTGGCGATGACCGCCAGAATCTCTTCCTGGAGTATGGCGATCAGGTCGGACCCGCCGACCATGACGCGTTCATGGGCAA
>CAWBUL010000005.1:865000-2311542 GCA_963791885.1 uncultured Pseudomonadota bacterium
GAGCAGCCCGGTAGCTCGTCAGGCTCATAACCTGAAGGTCACAGGTTCAAATCCTGTCCCCGCAACCAAGCTTTTCAATAACTTAGCCAGACCCGCCAGAACCCGGCCCCGCGCCGGGGTTCCAATAGGGTTCCGCGAGCCAACCGGATGACCGGCCCCCGGCCCTTTCTCCCGCTCTGCGTCGGCTCATCGCCCATCGGCGGTTCCACGCCCGGATTCCCGGCCGCTTAGGGCAGGCTAGGCGAGTTCCCCAGGGAGAGAGGACGCAGAGTACGCCCTTCGGCCTGGAGGCCCGTGGGGGGCCGGAATTCGGGCTTTTTCGCGTATCGCGCGAGTAGCCGTGCAACCATTGCGTGGGCCCGGTGAGCGCTCGGCTGACCGCCCCACCTCTCCCTTCCTGGCCCAGCCGTCCTGGCCGGGAAGAGGTGGCTCAGGGTGGCGTTCCTGGACGCGCGAGGGAGGCGGATCACCCGCGCGGCGACGGTGACAGCAGCCACGCCAGTTCTGGGTCGTTCTCGGCCGAACGCAGCAGCGCCGTCCACGTCTCGGCCAGTTCCTGATCGAGCCGCGCGGCCGTCTCCGCGTCCATCTCGACCGGCGCACGGCCGTTGAACGCGTGCCGGCGCCACCACACCGCGTCGGAGGCTTCGACATTCACCGTGTCATCGTCGTTGACGAACACGAGACCCTGCCTCGCCGCCTTGTTGATCGCCGTGTGGCTCACACCGCGCATTGCGGCGTAGGCGCGCCGAGAAACGCCTTGTGCCATTCCCCCGCCCCTTCGCTGGAAACCGGAAACCATTTTCGCGAGTCTGACGCTAGCGAAAAGCCGGACCTTTTTCCCCCGCAGTCGGCCACCCCGCTAGGAAGGACCCGTTGCGTTGCGTGCAACCACAGCCGAATCTGTCATCACGTGATGACAGATTCCGCGCCCATCCGAACGTCCGTACCGCTCGGCCACGTCGCCGCGCATCTGCGCATGATCGAGGTGCTGTGCCAGCGGTGTGACCGTCGCGGCCGTGTCAGCACCGCCCGGCTGCTGAAGGAGCACGGGCCCGGCGCGGGGATGCCGGCGGTTTTATCCGCCCTCGCCGGCACCTGTCCTCGGCGGCAAGCACACGCGATCCAGGATCGGTGCAACATCTACTCGCCTGATCTGCTGACCCTACCGCCCTCTTAAGATCGCGTGGGTTCTGCGACCTGCATCGCATCGATGGTGAGTATGAATGAATGCACCAACCGCGAGGCCCATGCCCCAGGTAAGAGATCAATTCTTGGACGGGAATTGTTCCTCCCGTTTCCCCCCCGTCCATTAAAACTTTCCCCTCGCCCCTCAAAAGGGCGAGGGTTTTTTTTCGGCTCACGCTGGCGACCATGTCGCGCCACAACTGATCGGCCGCATCGCCGCGTGCCTGATGGGCCTCTGGCGTTTCCGGCTCCGACACAGGCTTGCCGACGATGGCAGAGGTGATCTTCGGCCCGGCCTTCGTGGGCTTCCTAATCCGCTTCGGCGGGCGAGCCGTGACGATGCGCGTCGGCCCCACCGACGAGCGGACAGGCGCCAGTGGCGGCGTGATCTGCCCGGATTGCTACGATGGATCAAAGTAGGAAAATGCTCGACCGCGCCCTCGCCACCCTGCAGCGCGAAATCCATCCGCCAGTTCATTGAAAAGGAGGAGTTCTGAACGCGCGGCACTATCGCTGCCGGTACGGACTAACTGCCATGCGATCAGTCGTTAGCCGTTAGCTCGCCGATTGATCGGATCGCGCGATAGATGCCAAGTGTGGGTCGTGTCTCAGTCTGAATTTCCCCGCGTCAGGGAGGAAAGACTATGATGAACAGCAGCGTCGAAGCCCCCGACTGGTCAACAATCCCGGCGCCGACAGATGATGGGGCTGCTCGGCATCTGGTAGGTACACGAATAGCATCCGTCCGCCTTCCCGCCACCGATGGGACGGCGGTTGACTTGTCCTCGCTGCCCGGCTGGGTTGTGGTCTATGCCTATCCCCGGACAGGCAAACCCGGGGTCGAAAATCCGGACGGATGGGACCTGATCCCCGGCGCACGCGGATGCACACCGCAGTCTTGCTCGTTCCGAGACCACTTTGCGGAGCTGAAAGCACTTGGGGTCAATCGCCTGTTCGGTCTCTCAACGCAAGACACGATCTATCAACAGGAGGCTGTAGAGCGCCTGCACCTACCCTTTCCGATTCTCTCGGACGAACACCTCCGACTGGCCGGAGCCATGCGCTTGCCGACCTTCGAGACAAGCGGGATGACGCTGCTGAAACGTCTGACGCTTGTGATCAGCGACGGGACGATCGAGCACGTCCTCTATCCAGTTTTCCCACCGGACCGGGACGCGAGCGAAGTGGTGGCGTGGCTGACGGCCAAGTCCTTGGCGTGAGGCAGGCGACGCTGGGCGTCGGTCCTGAACTGTCGGCGCGTGGGGTGAACGGCGGCGGGATTAGTCGTGCGGATCTGTCGCGCTGCAGCCTCGCCCGGTGCAGGTCCGTTGCAGAACTCGAGCGGCGGGAGAGAACGTCTCGGCCGAATCAGTAAGATGGGCGACAGATACCTGCGCCGACTGATGGTAATCGGGGGGGCCGCCGCTAGTCCGGCAGTTCCGGAACAGGCCCGACAAGGCGACGCCACATTTTGCGTTGCTGCTGGCACGAAGGCCGGTGCGGGTCGCGACCGTCGCCACGGCCAACAAATGGCGCGGATCGTCTGGGCGCTGATGACGCGCGGAGAAACGTATCGCGCAGCACATACCCCGATGCTCGTTGCGTAAGGGATAACAGGTTCAGCCGTGCCACACTGGCTGCACGAGGTTGCGGGAGTGATGCCATTGTGATGGCGAGACCGGTCAGGCCGGGAACAGGGACAACCCACCGAATGTCGGAGGCGTCACAGCCTGGTAAGCAGAATGGGACTCTGTTCGCGGCCCCCACCAGGGCCAGCAGTCCAAAATCGACTGCATCAACAGGCCGGACAGAAGACTGCTCCCGACCAACGCCAGTATATCAAGCTTCTCTTGCACTGCGGGAGCCATCCACAGAGGCATTTCGAACTATCGGCACGACGGCCGCTGTCGGCCGAAAGCCGCCGGTCCGCTGCCTTGATGGCCTCTACCCGCTCCCAGGACGACGCAGAGGTCTTTCCGCCTCGACAGGCATTCTTGCCGGACTGGTTTAGCATGCAATCCACAACATTAGTTTCGGCAGGCTTTCCGGTGCAAATCTTGAGCCAAGCCGCAGGTTTGCATTCGGGCTTGCCGATAAGGTTGTTGGCGAGGACAGCCATTGCGGCGTTGCCATATTCCGAAGTCCTGCGTGGCGAATATCGCGTTGCGTTCGGAGGCGGGTTTGCTGCGGCAAATGTCGGGAGGGGTCTGGATCTGAGATGGCTATAACGGACGGGCCAGTGCAGTTCGTTGCTACCGGCCCAAAACTCAGATGCACTGCCGCGCGGGACAAGCAATATCTCCGGGCACGGCAATGGCCAATGCCAGACGTATGGCGGCGCAGTGCGGGCGGTCAGTTTGTAATCGGGAGTGCGGCCGCAAGCACGCAACAGGCGGCGCTGCGACGGCCTTGGTCGAGCGCTGCTATTGGTAAGTTGGCAAGTCCGCAATCGCCACGTCGAGGCCCTGCTCGGTACCAGAAAGGCGGCGCGAGGTTCGGGAGGTCATGCCGCACACTCGTGCGACCTTACCTTAGTTCCTCAAGTGCTAGCACGCGCCCAGCAGCACCGCACGTCAACGGCCGCCCTTCGATGATGCGTCCTATCCGCAGAAGTCCGCAATGCCGGTTGTGCGATCCTCCCTCAACCGGTCATCGCCACTGTCCTTCTCACATCAGCGGTCGGCGCGGCATCCAGCGGCGGGCGAGTGCCTCGTCGCCGGCGCACCGCCACAAGACCGGCCAGCCCACAACCGAACAATAGCATCGACGCCGGTTCCGGCACCTGGAAGCTGATCGACGTCGACCCGCCGTTCAACACGCTGGCCTGAAGGCTCGGGTCGCCGCCCGGGTCCGGAAAGATTTTCAGCGCCGTCGTCGGTGTTGTTGCGAGCACATTGATCTCGTCGAACGGCGAGACCGGTGTCACGAAGAACCCGCTCTCACTGGCCACCGGCTGGAAGGTTTGCAGGAAGACACCGATGCTGCGGATGCGGGGCGCGGGGTTGAGCGTGTAGTGCCCGGCAATCAAAGTGCCGGTCGCCAGGGTAATGTCGTCGGCCGTGCCAGTCGGGCCGGTGTTGGCGAACGTCAATCCCGTCGGCGTTGAACTCGCCGCACCGTCCCAGTTGCCAGGATCCAGCATCAGCGCCACCTGGCCACTCAGATATTGGAACGTTTCGGGCGGACCAACGGCCTTGGTCTGCGTTTGCATCGTCAGATACAGACCGTACGAACCCGCCGCGCCAGGCGTCCCGTCGAGACCAGACGGGACGAACGAAACGGTGCCGAGCATGAAGCTCGTTATCTGTTCGACGAAGTTCACGGTGTAGATCACCGGACTGGGATTCGCTTTCGGGCCGACGCTGTAAAGGTAATGCGTCGCCTGGATACCATCCGCGGTGAACGCCGAACCTCTGCCGCCCAGCACGGCCGCGGGGTTCCAGGTGAAGATCTGATTTGCCGCCGCCGGGGCTGACATGCCGCCGGCCCCGAGGGCAATACCCATCATGACGCGGCCGATATGACGCCCGTGCGACGAATACCGATTCCTGTTCATGAGACCTCCTGTCTGGCCATTGCTTACGAAGTGCGGCATAATCAGGCTGCTTACGAAGTGCGGCATAATCAGGCGGGGGTCCAGGCACTAAATCGCAAGCGCACCGCTGCTAATTTTCCGCTAGAATATTGCTAGGGCGAAGACTCATCTGACTACTTGAGGAAGTAGGCAAGGGCGGCGGCGATGCAGAGGGTGGAGACGAAAGTTTCGTCGAGCCGATCGTAGCGCGTTGCCAGGCGTCGAAAGTCCTTGAGGCGGCAGAAGGTGCGTTCGACGATATTGCGCCGCCTATAGGTGATGGCGTCGAACGGATAGGGCTGCTTTCGGTTCTTGCGGTTGGGGATGATAACGCGGCTGCCGCGGTCCGCCAGCCAACGGCGCAATTCGGCAGTGTCGTAAGCGGCATCGGCGATCACGCGCAGATCGGGCGGCAGTCGAGCCAACATTGCCTGCGCCGGCACGCTATCGTGGCGCTCACCGCCGGTCAGCGCGATGACCTTGGGTCGGCCGTGAGCGTCAGCGATCAGATGGATTTTGGTATTGCGCCCGCCGCGGCTGGTCCCGATCCCACGCGAACCCCCCTTTTTCGCCGCCGGCGCTGGCCGACCGGTGGACCTTGATATGCGTGCTGTCCAGCAAGGCTTCGGCCGGCGGGCCGCCGGCGCGCGCAAGTTCCATGAACACACGCTCCCAGATCCCGCGCACTGCCCAGCGCACGAACCGATTATACAGTGTCTTGCGTGGCCCATATTCCAACGGTGCGTCGGACCATCGGCAACCGGAGATGATGACTTGGATGATGCCGCTGATCACGCGCCGATCATCCACCCGTCGCTTGCCGCGTATGTAGACGGGCAGCAATGGGTCAATCTTCTCCCACTGCCTGTCGCTCAACCAGAAATACCCCGTGACCATGCTGCCCCGAATCGATGCAAACTCCAACCACAGGGAATCAACAACCTATTGATTTGGCAATAACCCAATTGGGTCTTCACCCTAATCGCAGCAACAACGGAGGCTTACAGGAACATCGAGGGCTATGAGCAGGTGGAATAGGGCACCCATGACGGTGCCACGGTCTGTCAAATAAACTGGACCCTGTCGCCGGCATTGGGAAGCAGAGGCATGGAGGCGCCCGTCGCCGATGAGATACTGGAATTCGAAGGGTGGCGCTTCGCACTGCGGACGCGTGATCTGCTGCGTCAGGATGCGGAAGGCCTGTGGGTGCCGGTTCAGGTCGGTTCCCGAGCGCTGAACATCCTGGCCCGTTTGTTGGACCGGCCTGGTTCTCTGGTGTCCAAAGATTCGATTATGGACGCGGCTTGGCCGAACGTTGCCGTGGCGCCAAACAATCTGACGGTGCAGATCACCGCCTTGCGCAAGATCCTCGATGAGGGTCGCGCCGGCGAGAGCTGCATCCAGGCCGTGTCCGGCAGAGGCTACCGGCTTGTGCTACCGGTAAGCCGGGTCGGCGACGCCCCAGGAAACACACAAGGCAGCGACGGCGGGGGCCGGTCCAATGTCAAGCCAACACCGCTGTCGGCACCCACGGCTCTCCCTGAACCGCGAACATCGCGCCCGCTCTGGTTTAGCGCTGGGCTCTGTGGCATCACGCTCGTCGGTTTGCTCGCTGTCATCGGCTTGCATACTGGATGGTTCGGCAAGTCCCCGGCTCGACCACGCCTGTCCCTCGTTGTGCTGCCATTTGAGAACCTCAGCGACGACCGGGCGGACAGCTACCTCGCCGAGGGCATCACCGATGACCTGACCAGCGACCTTGCGCACATTCCGGACGCCATGGTGATCGCCCGCGAGTCTGCTTACACCTACAAGAGCCGGCCAGAGAACGTCAGCAGGATTGGTGAGGAACTCGGCGTCCGGTATGCACTCGAGGGCAGCGTGCGACGCATGGGCCCTATTCTAAGGGTCAACGCCCAACTAATCTCAACCGAATCCGGCGCAACAGTTTGGTCGGACCGGTTCGACGAGCGGGTCAACGAGCTGGCGGCCGGACAGGACCAAATCGTCACGCGCATGCGCTTGGGCGTCGGGATCAGCCTGACCCAGGTCGAGAAGGCGCGCAGTTTGCGCGAACATCCCACCAACCCGAACGCATTCGATCTGATTTTGCGAGCGCAGGCGCTGTGGAACGAAGGGGCAGACGTACGGGGGCGGCGGGACGCGTGCGCCATGTATAACAGCGCGCTTGCACTGGATCCGTCTTCGGTCTCCGCGCTGACCGGGGTTGCGTCGTGTCTTCTCGATCAGGTCAGTAACATCAACGGCCTGTGGAATACGTTTGAGGATATGGAACGTGTCGAGCAACTTCTTGCTCGGGCGCGCACGATCGACCCGAATTCGGAAGCGGCCCAGGATTATACTCTGGCGTGGTACAGTACGCAGGGTCGTTGCGCGGGGTGATAGCGAGCGCCGAGCAGTTGATTGAGAGGTTTCCCAATCATGCCGGTTTCTACTCGTATCTTGGAACATGCAAGGTGTTGATGGGTCACGCGGAAGAGGACATTCCGCTGCAACAGAGGGCCATACAGCTCAACCCTCGGCATCCCTATTTGTTCGTCCGCTATCGTCACCTGGGCATGGACTCATTTTGGCTGGGAAGGGATGCTGATGCGATTACATATTTGCAGCAATCCCTTGCTGTGCAGCCGGACAACGACGCAGGCCGGCATTGGACTTTGCGCTTCCTGGCCGCCGCCTACGCACTAAGCGGCCGGATGGAGGACGCCCGGCACGCCATCGCGGAAGCTGATCTTCTGTGGCCGTACGACACGGTTCGCAGCCACTTTCCCGATTACGGGTTGAGCAATGTCTTCGCCGATCAGATCAGACGGCTTCAGGCAGGGTTGCGCCTGGCGGGAGAGCGAGACCACGCTGACGAGGCTGCGGATTTTGGAGTTCCGGCGGATCACGTGCTGCACAACAATCTCGTTGGTCCAACCCCAAACGATGTTCCGGGCGCAACGATAATTCGCACTGCCGATCTGCCTGGCCTGCTCAAAACGGCGCACCCAATTGTTATCGATACGATGACAAATTCATGGGAACAGTCGATCATCGGCGCTATCGGCCTACAATTCGCCGGGCTGGGTGGCAGCTTTACCGACCCTGGACAGGACCGCCTAAGAAACAAAGTGCACGTGCTGACCGATGGCGATCTCAATCGCCCCATCGTGGCGGTTGGCTTGAATTCGGAGCGGTTTGACAGTCGCAACCTGGCACTGCGTTTGGTCGCCATGGGCTATACCCATGTTTATTGGTACCGTGGCGGACGGGAGGCATGGGAGGTGAATGGCCTGCCAGAGACCAGCGTCGACGTTCAGCCGTGGTAGCGACAAATTGAGCTTCGACAACGCCATAGGCACGCACCGCGGGGCCGCGCCGCCGAGCTTTACCGTGCGCAACGTCAGTGCCAGCTGCACGGCTGCGCTTCTCTGAACGACAGCCCAGGAGCGAAGCCCCTGACTACGGGCGCAAGATCTAGGAGGCCGCTTCGGCTTCCTGTTCGTCAATTAAATCGGCAGCCTTTGTTGTCATGCCATCTGAGAACGGTAAGTCCGCCGGAGGTTCTTACGGATCGCTGGTAGCGCCTGTCTGTCTTTGGCGGCGATCGCACAAAAGCCGACAAGCCCCGCTCATTCATCTTGCCCACGACGGCATGAATTGTAATGTCCGCTTTCAGGAAGCTGCCGTGGCTAGCTCGATGACCGGAATGGGCGCACAGCCGCCAGCCCCTGATGTAGCTTCGGATCTCAATGGAAATTCCGGCCCTTCACCTTGATCGTGTCGATGTGGAGGTCAGGAATGTAGATGTCGCGCGCGCGGAATCCTCCGGACTGCCGCTCGCGCGGATCGGGACCGCCGGAGTGCGTAACCTGATCGCCGCGACCATGCGTCAGCGGGAACGCCCCATCACGGTTGCCGATAGTGGCGAGCTCGGCTGAAAGATCGACGAACCGATTGGCCACCAGGTGTACGACCTCGCCTTCGCGCTGAATGCGTCCGCTTACGGCGATCATGCTGGCGCTCATTACGATACGGCGGAACTGTTCGAATACAGTTGGCTGTGTTTCGGCGCGGCACCGTGACCCACCATCGGCTTCCAAGAGTGACCCTATCAGATCGGTATTTCGCCGTGCTTCTCAATGGGATATGCGCTGTGGGGTAGGGTCACTATTCAAAGCCGATGATGTTCCGGAATGAAGTCGCGAAATGCCCACACTTTCAAGCAGGTAAACCCGAATCAGGCTGGGTCCCATTTGAGCGCCGATTCACAGCCGGGATCCGCGTGCTCGATCTGCCGGCGCCCGCCACGGCACTGCTGAACGCGGCCATCGAAGGGCGCCGCGCGGACCCGGCCCAGCTGGCCCGGGCCATGGAGACCACGGAAACATTGATCAGGACCCTGACCTGGGATTGGCTGGTCGCCCACTCGCAGCACCGACAGGACCAGCATGCCACGGCCCCGCAAGCCCGTCCGCCAGCACAAGTTGCAAGGGACCTACCTGCGGGCCCGGCACAGCACCCGCCGCGAGGTCGAGGCCGCGGGCGATCTACTCGACAACCCGCCACCCAAACACCTGACACCGGCTGAGCGGACAATCTGGCGGGAAACGTGTGCGGTTGCCCCCGGACAGCTCTGGAGACCGGCTGATCAGTTTGTCCTGGAGGCTTTCACCGCCGCGGTTGCCGCACACCGTGCCGCACGCGCCGAACTCGCCACAGTGACGGTGCTGACCGACCGCGATTCCCATATCCACCCGCTCATGGGCGAGATCAGGCGACAGGCGAGCTTGATCCGCGAATTAGGCGCCTGTCTCGGCCTCACGCCACAAAGCCGGCTGCAGCTGCTTGACGGTCACGATCCAGGCGAAGACTTGCGGACACCGTTGGGATTGCTGCGCGTGATCTCCGGTGGCGCGACTGCGGAATCGCGACAGCGCCTCAAGCGATAGGGGCAATTTCAGCTAAAAGCCCGCGATCCGTTGCGACTTCGGGCAACGATTTCGGCGAAACGTTCGCGCAAAAATTTGCCTAGCGGTGCCCGTTCCCCGGCGGACGCGGAATTTTGTGACCGCCCCCCCTTGAGCCGCGGGTGGAACGCTGCGCTGGCTGATTCCACGCCTCTCCTCCTTTCAGCGCGCCAATCCGGCGATCGAAGTCCGGTTGACCACATCCAACGATCCGATCGAGACGCTCGATGAGCCGCACGACATTGCCATTCGCCGCCGCGAAGGCGAGGTCGCGGGCTATGTCATGGTTTTCGTCAGTGCCGGAATATCGCCTTCCCGTCTGCAGCCCGAAGCTCCTGGAGCGCCTTCCGCTACGCCGGGTCGACGATCTGCGCGAGCACACGCTGCTGCACACGGTTTCGCAGCCCACGGCGTGGAGCGATTGGCTGAAGGCCGCCGGATTCGCCGATTTGATACCGCGGCAATCACTCGTCCTCGAACATAACTACCAAGCGCTTCAAGGTGCACTCGAGGGGCTCGGTGTGGCCAACGGATCGTCGGCGCTGATCGCCGACGAGCTCGCCAATGGGCGGCTGGTAGCCCCGCTCCCCGAACCGAAATTGCGCGGGGATGGCTATCGCGCCTATGTGCCGGCGACCAAGATCAAGGATCCTGGCATCGTGGCCTTCCGCAATTGGCTGCAGCAGCGAGCGACTGGCGGCGGTAGCTGACGCAGGCCATGATTGTCGGCCCCGCTGGCTTGCGTTGGAGGTGCCGCGGCAATGGCGTCCTTCGCGGCCCGATAAGGATCAGCCCTCCTGGCGTAGGCGTGTCGGTAGCAGCACGCCAGTGCGCTCCAGAACAGGATAGGCCGCGGCGGCGACAAGATGCGAATTGACGCTCTTGAGGTCGCGGAGCGTATCGAGGTGCATTGTGCTGGTCTCGACAGTTTCCATGTGACCGGACCGCAACCGCTCGAAATGCGCCTCGGTCGCGGCGGTCTCCATGGACCGGAATCCCTCCTTTTCCGAAGCGAGCATGCGCGCCCCCCGCTCGTCGCCAGTCATGAACAGCGAGGCGGACGTTCGGACGTTGACGATCAGCCGATCGATCATCTCCAGGATCTCCGCCTAGCCTGATTTGGAGAAGGTGACGCCGCGCTTCACCATCTTGTTGGCGATCCCAAGCAGGTTGTTGTCGACGATATCGCCGGCATGCTCGATCTCCGTCGCGAAGGTCAGAATTTCCCGCAGCCGGCGATGATCGCGGTGTTCAGCTTGTCGAGAATGTCGTCGAGGCGCTTGGTCTCGCCAATCTGCTTGCGGTTCGCGCAACACCGAGATCGTGCGGTTGGATCTTGCGCCCATCGCCTGAAGTCGGTCAGCGTTGGTATTGCCGACGTCCGAGGGGCTACATACTCGGCCGATTATTAGCCGTTCCGGCACGTTCTGAGCAGATGACGCCTCTAACATACTCAAAAGCGATCCTCACCGCGCTCATGATCAGGAGCCACGAGTGTGATCGCTTTCGAGCCGTTTTCGGCGACCCGAGATTGGGACACTTGGTCCAGTCCCGGGACGGTTAGGGCTGTCTGCCGAGGATCCGAGCAAATAACCTCCAGCACCTGATCACATATTTACGGGGGAACCAATGCTCGGTGTTGCGTACCCCAGTTCCGACCCGCGGGGGGCCAGCCACAACAGATGGAAGACACGATGTCCGCGCTCGATTCGGTCCTCGCGCACATCGAATCCTGTATGGACGCGGCACTGGAGCGGTTATTTGCATTGCTCCGCCTGCCTTCGATCTCGGCAGACCCGCAATATGCGGCGGCGTGCCGAGCGTGCGCCCAGTGGCATGTTGAAGATCTGAAGAGCATCGGCTTTAGCGCCAGCGCACGCGACACGCCAGGTCATCCGATTGTTGTTGCGCATGACCGGCGGTCCCATGGCATGTCTGCGTTATTTTACGGTCATTATGACGTCCAGCCGGTGGATCCATTGAATTTGTGGAGTCGAGATCCCTTCGATCCCGCCATTGAGACGACGAAAGGCGGCGCGAACATTATCAGGGGCCGGGGGGCTTCGGATGATAAGGGCCAGGTTATGACCTTCATCGAGGCATGCCGGGCATGGAAGGCTGTTACCGGCAGGTTGCCGATCCCAATTTCGATTTTGATCGAGGGAGAGGAAGAGTTGGGCGGACTCAGTCTGCCGCCATTTCTCGCGACACACGCGGACGAATTGCGCGCGGATATTGGGCTAATCTGCGATACAAATATGTGGGACAGCAGCACACCGGCCATCACCACGATGCTTCGCGGAGTTTGTGCCGAGGAGGTGACCATAACAGCCGCGAATTGCGACCTTCATTCCGGGTCTTATGGTTCGGCGGCGGCGAATCCCAACCAGATCCTCGCGCATACTCTGGCAGATCTGCACGGTTCGGATGGTCGAGTGACGATCCCCGGGTTTTACGACGGGGTACCGGAATTGCCCGAGGCCCTGCGACAGCAGTGGGCCATGTTGAATTTTGATTCTGAGGCATTTTTAGGAGCGGTAGGCCTCCGCATCCCTGCGGGCGAGCGCGGCCGGAGTGTGCTGGAAATGATCTGGTCCCGCCCAACCTGCGAAATCAACGGCATGGGTGGCGGATATCAGGACCAAGGATTCAAGACCGTGATACCGTCTGAGGCCTCGGCCAAAGTGTCCTTCCGTCTGGTATTCGACCAGGACCCACACGCTATCCGCGCGGCATTCCGTGAGTTTGTCAAGGCGCGGATTCCCGCCGACTGCCGTGCGGCCTTCAAGGAGCATGGTGGTGGAAGCGCGATCCAGTTTCCGACCGAACACCCGGCTTTTCAGAAATCGCGCGACGCACTGACCCGCGAATGGGGACGAGATGCTGTGTTTATCGGTGCAGGCGGCTCGATACCGATCACGCATACATTGAAGAAATCATTGGGAATGGACGTTATTCTGGCGGGATTTGCTTTGGGTGACGATCGAATCCATAGCCCAAACGAAAAATACAACTTGGAAAGCTTCCGCCGGGGCATTCGCTCATGGGCACGAATAATGCACGCGCTCGCGCAGTAGACGTTGGGGTAGCCGAAGGTGCGGGGCTGGGGTTTATGACATGAACAGCACCCGCAAGCATTGTGCCGCAGCCGTCGGTGTGCCTTTCACGATCATGGTGCCGGTGACCACCACCTTTCTCGTGTCCCGCTTGATAGCGCTTTGAGCGGGATAGTCTTGTTAACAAAAGTGAGGAGTTACTGTGATGATCAGACGTAGTCTTGGATATTCGGTGGCGCCCCTGATGCTGCTGGCCGCTTGTGCCCAGACCCCGATGGGACCGACAGTGCAGGTCATGCCGGGTCCCAACAAGTCGTTCGCGAATTTTCAAAGTGATCGATCCACCTGCCAGCAGTTTGCACAGCAGGCGGTAGGTGACCAGGCGCAGGGAGCCAATTTGCGCGGGCTTGGCACGGCGGCATTGACCACGGCGCTGGGGGCCGGCTTGGGCGGAGCCATCGGGGGCGGCAGCGGCGCTGGTATCGGAGCGGCGGCGGGCGCCCTGGGTGGCGCCGGGCTAGGTGCGATGAGAACATCGAATGCGCAGAATGCCATTCAAGCGCAATTCGATAATGCTTTTGCTCAATGCATGTTCAGTCTTGGGAATGCCGTCCCTAGCATGGGGCCGATGATGGCTCGACCGCCGGCGTCCTGATCGGCGCGACAAGACGTCTACGCCCCGATCGGGAACCTTATCATGGCGACGAGCGTGGTGTGCCGTGTTATACCAACCCGCTTAAACATTGACCGATGCCCATTGCCTTGCTCCGAGCGATCGGATGCGCTGGGGATGATCGGTCAGAAAGAGCCACGCCCGTCGGCACGCCTCGACGATGGCCTCGTAGCTTTCCCAGACCAAAGCGGTGAGTTTGTTTTGCCGCAGATACTCCCAAACCGTCTCCATTGGATTGAGTTCCGGCGAGTATGGCGGCAGCGGCAACAGAGTGATGTTGTCAGGCACGCGCAACCGGCCGCCGGGCTGATGCCAGCCGGCGCTGTCACAGACCAAAATAGCGTGCGCACCAGGCGCCACCTGAGTGCTGATTTCGCTCAGGTGTTCATTCATCGCTTCGGTGTTGACGCCCGGCATGATGATGGCGGCACCGATGCCTCGAGCCGGGCAGATCGCGCCGAACAGATAGGCCGAGTCATGACGGTTGTCGCGCACCATCAGAGGGCGCGAGCCGACCGGCGCCCAAATGTAAGTGTGTCCGCCCTTCTGCCCGACTCTGGCTTCGTCCTGAAACCAGACCTCGATAGGTGCTTCGGCCGCTTCTTCGGGCAGCGCCTCGGCTACCCGATAGGGGAAGTTTTTTTATATGCCGCCTCGGCTTTGACATCCTTCCTGGGATGATAGGGGCGCGGTTGCAGCCGGGTCAGCCCGAGCGTGTGCAGCCACTTGCCCATCGTGCTGAGGTGAACCCGGGCGTTGTAACGCCGCGCCGCTTCCTCCTGCAGGTCCACGCAGCGCCAGCGCACCACACCATGCAGTGCCGGATCGGGTCCCGCGATCACCAGCGCCCTGAATTCCGCTTTCTGCTCGATCGTCAGCTTCGGCGGGCGGCCGGGGCTGATGCGTGATCGAGGGCCGCCAATCCCCTCGGCATTGTAGCGGTGGACCCAGTCACGCAACGTCTGGCGGTCCATGCCGCTCTGCCGGGCGGCCTCGCAACGGCTGGCGCCGTCCAGCACCAGAGCAATCGCCAGTAACCGGCGGACCTGGTCAGCGTCGGAGCATTTGCTCGCCGTTGCCCGAAGCTCCCGTGCACTGTGAGCGGTCCGGCTGACCGCTACCGCTCTGCCCATGCGCGCCTCCCGCGAATCGCCGCGGGAATTGAATCACATCTCGCGGGCAGTGGGAACCCGAAGTGAGTCAGAGGTTTCGCGGGTTGGTATTAGTCGCGGCCGCCCGCCGTCGCTATCTCCCGCTGATCCGGATCCGTGTACCGGCCGGTGCTCGAAAGATCATGGGGACACGGTGTGCAGGAATCTTCATCAAGACTGAAGGCTAGCCGACGCCAAGAGGCGGCGTGATGGAAGCCGCCGCTCCTAAATCCTCGGGTTGCACCAGCGGGGGCGTCAGAACCCGGAGAGCAATGCCCCGAAATTCCTCTCATCCTGGTCCGCGGTGCTGCCAGCAATCCCGGGAAGTACCATCCCAGCGAGAGCCGCGGAACGAAACTCGCTGGCCCGATGCCCGAACATGCTCCGAAATGCTCGGCCGAAGCTGGATGGATCGGCGAAGCATAGTTCCTCCGCAATGACGGAGATCGGCCGCTTGTTCGTGGGATCGCTCAGTATCGCCCGGGCCTCTAGTAGGCGGTGGCGCTGCACGTACCGAGCGACGCCGCCTTCGCTTTCCAACAGACGATAGAGACTGGATCGGGACATCCCGACGGCCCGGCACAGCATGTCGGGTCCAAGCCGGGAAGAGCGCAGATGGGTGCGAACCGTTTGCCGCACCCGTTCCAGCCGGCCCTGATCTATTTGAGTTCTGGCGTCGGCAATCCGGTCGGCCGACGGAGCAACGCACGCGGCAATCAGAGCACGCGCGGCGGCCGTGAGACGAGGCATATCGGAGATCTCGAGACCCTGCAGCCGATGTTCAAGGGAAAGCATGAAGTCCCCGAGCAAGCGGCCGAGCGGCGTGTTCAGGACTGCACCGCGGGCGGCATCAAGCACGGGAGCGATGTCCCGGAATACGTCCCGTGAGAGGAAGATCTGAAGCCGCTCGGTGTCGGTGCGAACCGTCTCCGACGGCTCAGCCAGCGACCATAAAAACGGCACACCTGGGGGACCATGCAATGTTCTGCGGCGTGTCTGGATAGTGGTTTCACCCTTCTGACAAAAAGTCAGAACCCAGTGATCTACGGGGTTCCGTCGAATCTGTGATGGGGTCCGCTGGACACGAACGGCAGGGGCAGAGATCCTGCTGACCATCAGATCGTCCAGCTTCCAGACCGTATTCCTGGCCGGAAAACTTGGATCGTCCGCCTCGCGCGGAATTACGCCGAAGACAGGTTCAAACCAAGTTTTCCACGCATCGGCTTGGTCCCGCTGTTTCAGGGTGTGTGTCGTAAAAGTTTGAGGAATCATTGGTCAGAGTCGCTTTCCACTATTCAAAAATGCCGACAATGAGCGACTTTGTCGGCCGCGGCAACCAGTTCATTGGCCACTGCACGCAACAGGGATCACACTGCCAATGATGTTTGCGGATGACAATAGGCGAGTGTTGAAATCGTTGGGAGAATTCAATGGGTAAGTACATGTGGCGCAAATACATCAGAGTTGTCGCCGGTCTTATCCCATTGGCGCGGCGGGCGCGTGGACACTTCTGGATTCAATGTTGCCGGGCCACCGCTGGCACAATTGGGCATGGCAGCCCGGCCGGAATTCGCGCGCAGCTGTTTCCGACAAACACTTTCCAATCTGTTTTCGCAGATGCCCGCCTCAGGCTGGCTTGATGTGGTGTTTCAGTGGTGTGGCATGCTGGGCAACCCTTGGTGCTCCCTATCGAGTTTACCGGCGAGCGTTTAAAATCATCGAGAAACCTCGGCGAGCGGAAGTCACTCTACAGCACGCGTTTCAGACAAGCGGAATGCCAATTAATGAGAGCTGGTGCAAGTTTTTCGTGGATCAGAGGGCGAGTGTTGGGGTCAGTTATGGACGGGCCGAGGCGTTTTCATGACCAAAGGAGGCTGACCCGCGGCGCCAGGTGAGATGTTCGAACTCTCTATCGGAGGGGTAGAGGAGGTCTGCTTCAACGTCAAAGAATCGGAAGGGGGCCGTGTCTCCGGATCGTTTGCCGATGGGGTCTCGACGGCGCGTTCTACCAATTCTTGAATGAATTCCGGAGGTTCCTGCAGCTAATCGCGACCCTGCCTGACCAATGGGAGGCGGCAGGCGGATTTGTGCCGGTCAGCGCGATTTCCCCAATAGAACCTGGCCAGGGGCTTGCTGGCGTGCGCGTCCCCGGATCGGAAAATGCCATCACTGCCCAGCAGATTCCCGGAGAGAGCCAGGTGAGAATCACCATCAATGACCGCGGTCGTTGTGCGGGTCAGAAATTTGCCCTCGAATGCAGCACCGCGGAGCCGCATAATCTCAACCGGCTGAGTTCGATCCTTGGCGAGGATAACACGATCCTGGAGACGTTCCGGGAATAGAGGACGATTGATTGGGACGCCGGGTATAGTGGTGGGAACTCCGGCCCATGCAAGACCCCCTGGGGTGTTGCTAGGAGGGAACCGCGCGACGGGCGACTGACATGGCTCGCCGCCAGAAAATCTCGGGACATAAAGCGGAGCAGCGTCAATGCCCTTAAGTCGGAAGAGTTATCTTATGGCAGCCGCAATAGTTGCCAGCGTGTCAGCCGCACCCGCAGCTTACGCCCAGCAGACGGCGACGACATTGGAGCAGGCCGAGATGGCCGGACTTTCTCCGCAGGTACGCGCGGAGGTCGAGTCAAGGATGAAACAGCCGGGCCAGACGGTAAGCGAGGTTCTGACCACCATCCTGCTGAACAATATCAAGCTCAAGCATTTGGGAAGCCGGATCGTTGCGATGGATTTCAACAGGGGTGTCGCGGTTGTGCGAACGGCGCAGGGTGGTCTGCGTGCCGTCAATTTCAATCCGACGACGCTTGAAATAAGGTCCTGATATCACCCATTAGCGGCGCTTGTGTTTATCGGAGGTGCGCCTGTTAGGGACTAGTGCGAAGGCCAGAGAATACAGGGGCTCTCATTGACCATGCAGAGCACAACAGAGTTTTCGGAGGGATTGCACTACGTCTCGACAGGCCATCTGCCGCCATCCGGTTTGGTGGCGGCGCTGGTAAGGGAATCGTATCAGCGCTTCAAAAGCAACACCGACGGCGAGAATTCTAACATCTGTCCGGCGCCATCGTGCGCACGACGTGACCTGTTCGGAATATGCGTCGTCGGCACATCGGGAACGCCTATTCCGCCGGCGACGCGGATTGGCGGTTTCCGATCATGAGTGTGTCAAAGCCGTTTGTCTTTGCGCTCGTCTGTCATGTGATTAGGCCGGATGAAGCGCGGCAAGAGCTTGGCGTTAATGGCACGGGATTTGCCCCCAATTCGCCAGCCGTTAATCCGATCACCAAGCGGCGTGTCGTCATTGCAGAAAGCTGCCGCTACGCGCTGGCCGTAATGGCGACGGCTGATCTTTATGAGACCTCAGGGGACTGGCTCTACGACACTGGCCTGCCGGGAAAGAGCGGGATAGCCGGTGGGATTGTCGCGGTATCGCCGGGCAAAGGCGGCCTTGGCACCTTCGCTCCTCGACTCGATCCCGCGGGGGATAGCGTGAAAGGTCAGCTGGTCGCCCGGTTCCTATCAGAGGAGCTCGGCATGAATCTGTTCGTCTCTAAACCCGAAGACCAACATGACTCACTGGGCTGAGAATCAACAAGGAGTAGAGATACCATGTCAGATCTGCTTGTCATCGAGTTCAAGACCGAGGCGGAGGCAGAAGAGGTACGGCAGCGCCTGCTCGGGATGCAGAAGGAATATCTGATCGAGCTGGGCGATGCCGTTGTTGCGGTGAAGCGCCCCGACGGCAGCGTTAAGCTGAACCAACTGGTCGAGCCGGTAAAGTCGGGCGCTGTTTCGGGCATGTTTTGGGGCGCTCTGATCGGATTGCTGTTCATGATGCCCCTTGCCGGGGCGGCGGTCGGCGCCGCATCCGGAGCGTTGAGCGGCAAGTTTACCGATCTGGGGATCAACAACGATTTCATGAAGGATGTCGCGCAGGCCCTGCAATCCGGCAACGCCGCGTTGTTTCTCCTTATCCGGAAGATGACGACCGACAAGGTATTGCCCGCCCTGCAGGGCACAGGCGGCCGGGTCCTTCGCAGCTCGTTCGATGAGACAAAGGAGGAGGCGTTACAGGAGGCGCTCGCCGGAATGCGGCAGGTTCAGGCAGCAGCCGGTACATCCCCGGCCGGCTAAGCAAAACCAGTGCCGCTACCGGCCGCTACCAGGAATACCGGGCCCGGATGGACCTGCCTCTTGATCATCGGCGCAGGACTTTTGCTGACGTCATGCAGCAAGAAGGCAGCGTCCGAAGCGCCTGTGATTCGACCGGTCCAGACGGTCATTGCGGCACCCAGCGAGGCGGGCGAAGCGGTCGGTACTGACCGGACATATCGCGGCCGAAAACGAAGCTTCGCTCGGGTTCCGCATCGGCGGGCGCATGATCGATCGGCTGGTGCGTGTGGGCGATCATGTGGACACCGCGCAGAATCTCGCCAAGCTTGATCCGCAGGACGAAGTCAACGCGCTCCGTTCGGCGCAAGCAGCAGCGGCAGCAGCCCAGGCGCGATTGATGCAGACGAGGGACGCTTTCAATCGCCAGCGCCAACTCCTGGCGAGCGGGCATACGCCACGAGCGGTGTTCGATCAGGCGCAGAAGGAGGTACGGACCGCAGAAGCTGGGCTGGACGACGCGCAGGCGCGCGTTAGCAACCAGGCGCTGCGCGTGTTCTGGCGCTTGGCCTGGGGGCCTGCCGTTGACAGGCGGAGCACTGGCGAAGCTGGCGGTGAAGACCTTGCTTGGCAAAGGTCTCGTGGGCATGCTCGGCAATCTTACGGCCGCTGGCTCGACTTTACCGATGTTGCACTTTGTCCGGCGGCTACGGGCAGAGCTGGATTCCCGGACGCTGGCAGCTGAGTCAGCATGGTCGGTCAGCGCCTTTCTGATGGTGGCTATAGCATCGGGGTTGCCGTGGGTTCTCTATCCTTTGGCATCGGGTACGCAGCGCGCGTCCACCCTTACCCTGGACGCGCTCTGGGCATCGCTCTGGCCCGTGCTGCTCGGGGCGCTGTTGGCTGTTTTGTTGTTCGCGTGGCAAAATCGTAGCGCGAGCCTGCGCGACACCCATTTCCATCATCCCGGCGTTGTGTTCGCGAGGGCGGCCAATGGCTTTGGCGGAGCCATCCAGAGCACCGAGGCCAGACTGCGGCAATGGCCGGCGGCCACCATGTCGCTCCTGTTTGTCGCAATTCTGCTGGGTGCTGCCATGCTGGTCGGGCGCTGAACCTGGGATGCGAAAAAATGAAGGGATTATCTGATGCGAACGAGTTCCACTTTTGGAGGTCCGGCGTCCAGCATCGCCAAGAATTGGGGATGGTTCATCGCTCTGGGTGCGGTCCTGATCATTCTGGGCATCATCGCGTGGCTTGACGTTGCCGCCGTTACGATCGCCAGCACGGTCGTTATAGGGGCGAGCCTGCTTGTTGGCGGCGTCTTCCAGATCCTTCAGTCCTTTAGGGTGAACGAATGGCGTGGGTTTATTTTGGGTTTGCTGGCGGGCGTGCTTTACGTAATCGGCGGACTTCTTATCATCGGTGAACCGGTACAGGGCGCGGTCGTGCTGACGCTGCTTCTTGCAGCGGCGGTAATCGTTGGAGGCATCGTTCGCATCTTTATTGCCTTCAGGCATCGGGAAATTCGCGCCTGGGGCTTTGTCGTGCTCAGCGGTATCGTAAGTGTTGTCGTCGGCTGTCTGCTCTACGCAAACCTGCCCTGGTCGGGGTTGTGGCTACTCGGCACACTGATCGCTGTTGAACTGCTGGTTCAGGGCGCCGGATGGCTTTACTTCGGCATCGCTCTGCGGTTCACGCGGTCACTGGCGGGCTAAGTCAATGGGCCTGCTCGGCATCCTGGTCGGACTGCTCCTTCTCATCTGGCTGGCCTATCGCGGCTGGAGTATCCTACTCCTCTCGCCGGCCGCGGCGCTGATCGCCGCCGCCGCCGCCGGTGAGCCGTTGCTGGCCCATTGGACGCAAACCTTCATGGGCAGCGCTGCCCGCTTCCTTGCGCAATTCTTCCCTTTGTTCCTGCTTGGCGCACTATTCGGCAAGCTGATGGAAGATAGCGGATCCGTCGCATCTATTTCAGCTTATGTGACGAAGCGGCTTGGCGAACGCCGGGCAATATTGGCGGTCGTGCTGGCCGGTGCGCTGGTGACGTATGGAGGCGTCAGCCTGTTCGTGGCATTTTTTGTCCTCGCCCCGATGGCGGAGGCGATGTTTCGCGCCGCCGATATACCGCGGCGTCTCATGCCCGCGGCCATCGCGCTTGGTACTTCCACCTTCACGATGTCGGCGATGCCGGGCACACCGTCGATACAGAACGCCATCCCCATGCCGTTCTTTGGCACGACCCCTCTGGCTGCACCCGGCCTTGGTGTGATCGCATCGATCATCATGCTTGGCTTCGGCCTATGGTGGCTTAGCCGGGCAGAAACGTCGGCCCGGCGGAATGGCGAGGGCTTTGGCAAAGCCGGAGGCGTTCGGCCCGACCAGGCGGCAGAGGATGACCTGATCCGTGAGCGTGCGACCACCGCACGCGAATTCGACCCGGCCGAGGTGCATCGGGGCCAGACATCCGGTACGCTGCCACCGATTATTGCCGCGGCGGCGCCGCTCATCGTCGTGGTGGGTACCAACTTCCTGATGTCGATATTTGTCTTGCCGCGGCTCAATGTGAGTTTTCTCTCCGAGCCGCGTTGGGGTGAAACCACTCTGTCCGCGGTCGGTGGCGTGTGGGCGGTGATCGTCGCTCTGACAGCCGCCATCGCTGCACTGCTGATCATAAGCGGGCGGCGGCTTCCCGCATTGCGGCAGAGCGTTGATGCGGGAGCAAACGCATCGGTCTTGCCCGCAGTCAGCGTCGCGAGTCTCGTCGGCTTTGGGGCTGTTGTTGCCGCTTTGCCCGCTTTCGGGTTGGTCCGCGATTGGGTGCTGTCGATTGAAGGCGGCCCGCTGGTCTCCCTCGCTATTGCCACGAATGTGCTATCGGCTTTGACCGGTTCTGCGTCAGGTGGATTGACGATCGCTCTCGATTCGCTTGGAGAAACCTATATGCGCCTTGCGCATGAAGCGGCCATCAACCCAGAGCTGATGCACCGCGTCGCCGTGATCAGCTCGGGTACGCTTGACAGTCTGCCCCACAATGGCGCCGTGGTGACGCTGCTAGCGGTGTGTGGCCTCACGCATCGCGAGAGCTATCTCGATATTGTCATGGTCGCCGTCGTCGGCGCGATAATCGCGCTGGCGGTCGCATTGCCCTCGGGAGCGCGTTTGGGTCGTTCTGAGGAACGCACAAAGAATAGGATAGAACAATGAGTGCAAGAACCAAAATCGCCATTGCGTGTCAGGGCGGCGGAAGTCAGACAGCGTTCACGGCTGGCGCGCTGAAGGCATTATGCGAAGCCCAGATCACAGAAGACTTTGAGATCATCAGCATCAGTGGAACCTCAGGAGGCGCCATTTGCGCCGCCCTAGTCTGGTTTGCCATCGAAAAGGGTGAGAACCCTCCCTGGCAACGGTTGCTCGCATTTTGGAAGGACAATACGGCACAGGGTTGGCTGGAACAGGTGTTCAACCAGTTTATCGTCGGCTCGATGCGCCTGGCCAATTTGGGGCTGCTGCCGACAGTTCAATTCAGTCCATCTTCGCCACTCCTGCAGTCCATGGCGGCGATTGCCACAATGGGTCATCGGGAATTGTTCAGGAATTTCCGGTCGCTGCTGGAGACGCATATCGATTTTGACGAGGTTGCGTCGTGGGGGTCGCGCGCAAAGCGCCCGATACTCATGATCGGCGCTGCGAACGTCACAACAGGCAAACTAACGAAGTTTATCTCCCTTCATGAACCGATTCGCGCTGAACATATCCTTGCATCTTGTGCCGTGCCGAACATCTTTCCCGCGGTGCAGATTGATGGGGATGCCTTTTGGGACGGGTTGTTCTCCGACAACCCTCCGATTCAGGAGCTCGTCAGGCCAGACAGAGTCGGCGCGGAGAACGTGCCAGAGGAAATCTGGCTTATCAAAATCAATCCGACCCGATGCGAACATGTGCCTGAATCGCCCGATGATATCATGGACCGCCGTAATCAGCTGGAAGGAAACATCTCGCTGTTCCATCAACTGCGTCATCTTGAGATGCTGAACGACATGATCCTGGCCCACGCATTCCAACCGGAATACCTGGCCAGATTCGATATCAAGGCGCCCATCCGCATTCCAAAATCCTTTTCCACCGATGCCGACAAGCCTTATCACATTCCGTGTATGGAAATGCCGGATGAGCTGCAGGTTACGCTTGATTTTGAAAGCAAAATCGACCGGAGCGCGGCCAATATCGACCGGCTGATGGAAGCAGGAGAGGCAAGTGCCAGGACATTCCTGAAGGAGCATCGAAAGACCGTAATACCTGCATGACATCACCCGGATCGGCACTGACGATCCTCCGGCGAGTCCTCTGGCCACTGATTGTTTTCGATTCAGTCACCAATCTCCTCACGGTCGTCTTGCTGGATCCGCTTCTGGTGCTGCTGCTGGAGCAGGTGGTCTCGTTGGGGGGTGACCCTTTTGTTGGGAACGCCGCTCTGGTGTCGTTTGCAACCTCACCGGTTGGGATGGTATCCTTCGCCGTCGCGGGCATTGGCCTGATTCTGGTGAATGTTCTGGCTCTCGGCGGCCAGAGCCTCATCCTCTGGGATGCCCGGCTGGGTACCCCCGTAAGCCAGCTTCGTATCTGGTACCTGCTGATTAGCCGGCTGCCCTCATTGCTGGCCATAAGCGTCATGGTGCTCGGCCTCACTCTGCTTCTGATGGCCCCGGTGGCGGCAATAGCGATTTCCGCCCGATATTTATGGCTGTCTTCCGGAGACCTTTATTTCTACATATCGACCCGCCCCCCGGAGTTTATCGCTGCAGCCCTGGTGACTGCAGCCGCAGGGTCGATTTCCGCGCTGTTAGGGCTTTATGTTCTGCTCAAGGCCGGCCTTGCCCTGCCAGCCTGCTTGCTGGGGCCCGAGGGGGTTTTATCGGCCTTACGTTCGGCGATGCGTGTGACGAGCGGGCGCGTGTGGGTGCTGCTGCCAAGACTGCTCCTCACCACAGTAGTCTTGATGCTTTTATGGCTCGGCGTACCGACCGTGCTTTACCGCCTGCTTGAAGCACTACTGGCACGGCCGATCACGGACGAGGCGCTCCAAACGCTGAGCCTAATCTTTGTCGTCGCGGCTGCGTTCATCTTCGCGGCGCTCACCGGGATCTCGCGTGCTGCGCTACTCCTGGTCTTGATGACGGATCGTGCCGCTGAACGGGCCTTGCCGGTGCGAGCGCAACCCGGTCCTATCCCAGCGGCACGTGTTTGGCAACGTTTGTTGGGTGCGGCGCTGATCTTTGCTGCTGTTCCTACCATCGCCTTGATCGAGACCGCCCGAGCAAGCAAGTCGCATCCCGACCGAATGATCGCGATTACCGCCCATCGAACGGGATCAGCACGCGCTCCCGAAAACACGCTGGCGGCCCTCCGGATTGCTATTGCTGACGGCGCTGACGATGTGGAAATCGACGTCCAGGAGACCGCCGATGGTCATGTCGTCTTGCTCCATGATACGGACCTTCGCCGGGTCGCCGGAGTGGCAAGGTTCGTGTGGGACATGCGGCTTAATGAGCTGCAGGCCCTAGATGCCGGATCCTGGTTCTCTCCACGCTTCCAGGCAGAGAGAATACCGACACTGGATCAGTTCGCCGCAGCAGCTCGCGGAAAGGTTGGGCTGAACGTCGAACTCAAGAACAACCAGCATGAAGAAGACCTGGCAGCCCGTGTTGTCGCGGTATTGCGCGAGACAGGTACCTCCGACCGGGCGGTCATCTCCTCGCTCGATATGGGTCTGCTGCGCGAGGTCCGGCAAATTGCGCCGGAGGTCAAGGTGGGCCTGATATCGGCGACCGGCATCGGCAATCTACATCGACTTGATGTGGATTTTTTTGCCCTGTCGCTCCGACTGGCAACACCAGCGGTGATCCGCGAAATCCACGCAAGTGGGCGACAGGTGCATGTCTGGACGCTTGATGACGAAGCGAGTATCGCCCGAGCGCTTCTGGCCGGCGCCGATAACATCATCACAAGCGATCCGTCGCTGGGATTGAAAATGCGTCGCTGGTTCGATGGGATGAACGAGGCGCAGCGGACGTTGCTTCGGATCGAGATCCGGATCCCCGGCTTTGCACGGCCACGCGGACCTGCTCCGTCAGATCTCCAATAAGAAAGTGGGACGCAGGCAACATCGCTGGGATGTATCGCACGTTCCAAGTCCGGCCGCACATCGTAGAATGTTGCATCAGTCGCCTGAAATAGGCGGAGAAAAGGTGGGGCATGGCGCTTCAACGCGGCCTGGTTTCGATGAGCGTTCTCGTCATCATGGTGGTGGGCACCATCGGTGGTGCTGTCGTGGGGCTGATAATCAGCGGCCACCTGATAAACCAGATCGTGCTGGCTATCATCTGTGCGCTCGTTGCCGCGGTTCTGGCGCTCGCGGCCGGTCGCCAGACCCTAGTGCTCTGACGCATTCTATCGATTCACAACATGCGGTTGCCATGCGATTCTGTGAGCATGGCACAGACAGTATGCGTGTTGTTGAGCGCGGCAGACAGGAAGCGGCTTAAGGCAATAGCATCGGATCGCAACCGAGCGGGCAAATACATCGAGCGAGCCCGAGTCGTTCTGGCCTCGGCCAGTGGTCGGCCGGTGCAACATGTGGCGAAAGAGATCAGCGTCAGCCGCCCCATGGTCTGGCGCTGGCAGCAGCGTTTTGTCGAGGAAGGTCCCGACGGGTTGCTGCGTGACAAGACGCGCAAGCCCGGCAAACGACCGATCCCGGCCGATAAAGTGGCGCACGTCGTGGCGCTCACGTGTGGCGAGCCGCCCCCTGGGACCACGTATTGGACCGGGCGAGCCATGGCAAACGCCACCGCCATGTCTCTGCGCTCGGTGCAGCGCATCTGGGCGGCGCACCAACTCCAGCCGCACCGCGTGCGCAGCTTCAAGCGCTCGCGTGATCCGCAGTTCGCTGAGAAAATGGCGGATATCATCGGCCTTTATCTCGATCCGCCCGCCCATGCGGTGGTGCTGTCGATCGACGAAAAGAGCCAAATCCAGGCGCTCGACCGTACCCAGCCTGGACTGCCGCTGAAACCCGGCCGCTGCGGCACCATGACCCACGACTACAAACGCCATGGAACGACGACGTTGTTCGCCGCATTGAACGTGCTGAAGGGTACGGTGATCGGTCGCTGCATGCAGCGACACCGGCACGAGGAGTTCATCCGCTTCCTCAATGCCGTCGAACGCGAGGTGCCGTCCGGCAAGTTGGTCCATGCGGTCGTCGACAACTACGCCACCCACCGGCACCGAAAGGTACAGGCCTGGCTGGCACGCCATGACCGATGGACCTTCCACTTCACGCCAACCTCCGGGTCATGGCTGAACGCGGTGGAGACCTTCTTCTCCGCTCTTACCCGACAACGCATCCGGCGCGGCAGCTTCCACTCCCTCGTCAGCCTGCAGGCTGCCATTAAGACTTACCTCGCTGAGCGAAATGCAGAACCACGCCCATTCGTCTGGACCGCAGCCACCGCCTCAATCCTTGCCAAGCTCGAAAGATTGCCTGCATCGTCCGTATGAGTCAGAGCACTAGGCCGGGACTTGAGTATCTCACTGCCTCCAGGCGTCGTTCTGTGGAACGTTGCGATCGCCTCGCTGATCGGTGGTCTGGCCGGACATGAGCTCAGCGTTGATCTCAGAGACCCGCCGGCACCCGTGCTCGTCGGCGGCGTATCTGGTGTATTGGCATCGCTTCTGATAGTTTCATTCGTGATAACCATTGTGATGCTAAGACATCGGCTATCCGACACTCGGAATTGAATGCTCGACCGGCTGGTTCCATCTGGCAGGATGCTAATGGCATTGCCGACATAATCCGCTACCGTAAGCGAGCCATCGCGCATCAATTCCTGAGCGATGCTCTGGGGGATCGTCACGTTGGTCGCGCCGGTGTCGAGCGTGAATGCGAGCGTCGTCGTGCCGTTGAGCGTTGCCAGGAGGGTGAACGTACCGTGGTGTCGCGAACCAGCGGCACTTCGTGGATCGACGGCTGCGCTGCAGGTGCGGCCGTGCCTATGCTGGCGGTGTTCACGTTCGGCGTAACGTTCTTCTCCGCTCTGATCGCGGCACCGCAGCGGTTCAAACCAGTAAATGCCGCGGCGATCCCGGTCAGGGAAAAATTGTACCTTTCTTCCTCCTTGGTCGCCACTGTCATCTCGTCGCGTTGTAAATGGCCTTCACGAAGTCATCGGACAGGTCGTCGGCGCGCAGCCAACCAGAGTGGCTGGGGACCAGGTGCTCTCGTAATTTATTCCGGTTGAGCAATCTATACCGCGCCGCAGGATTCTATCTGGGATTTCCCGGATGGCCATCGATTTCCTACCTTCGCCGCTGGCAGTGGTCCCTCCCCAAGCCTCTCAATAAGGATTTTGGCGGTCCGGGCCGGCCGCGACGGAGGACTCAATCAGCGGATGAATGTCCGCTGTCGGAAGCTGGTGAGCTCGTCCGGTACGTCGTGGTTGGGCGCGTAGGCGCCGCCGCCAGATAGCTGGGAGTGACCGGTTCCGGGAGTGTCCAATCGTTCGTCCGGTATCCGACTTGGGTCGAAACCGGACACCGGTCGGTGGGTACCAAGCGTTGGATTTTATCCACTAGCATGCGTTCCTCAACGCGCCTGGCGATGGATGCCGGGCACTTGGATCGTTACGATCGGCGCACAGCGGGCGGCGACGCCTCGACTCAGTACTCTCGGCTGCTCACGTTCCCGGTGAAACCACGCGGCTGTGCACTTCCCGCGTCAGCTTTTCCACCCGTGCGGTCAGTGTGATAATCGACTGCGTGAGTTTCGTGTTCTGCTCAAGCATGTGCGTCAGCATCGCTGTCTCCCTCGCGATTGCTTCCTGGCGCTCCTCACTGAGACGATGCAGTAACTCACGATGCTGTGCATTGGCGATCGAGCTGACCTTGTCGCGATCCGCCTGGCGGGTCTGCGCCAGCAGAATCTATGGCGCCGCATAGGCTGCCTGCAAGCTGAACGCCAAGTTGAGCAAGATGAAGGGGTATACGTCGAACACCCAAATGCCGACGATGTTGACCAGGATCCAGACCGCTACGATGACGGTTTGCCCGATCAGAAACTGCGGTGTGCCGAAAAAGCGGGCGAATGCCTCCGCTTTCAGTGCGAACCAGTCATCACCGAATACTGACTGCAAATTGCGCATGCGGCACATGGAAGCGGAAATGGGTGGCGCTCATGCTGTCTTGGATACTCGCGGCCGTCGCGCCAGCGGAGGTCTCTTCGATCATCTTCATGCTCCAGCTCGGTGCGTCGGCATCGCCCGTTGCGACGCGCATATCGCACGGTCCGGCTCCTGCGTGCGTCTGCATGCCATTTTGCCGGTTCGTTCCGTGCCTGCCAAAACTCGCACTTGGACCGCTGCAACCCGCCGGTTCGACCGCTGCCGACCCTGAACGGCCATTCAATGCAGTGGATGATAGGTCACGTTGGCTGGTGGGTCACTTGGCAGGTTCGGCAATGCCAGAGGCGCTGATCCGCCATGCCGGGCTCGCCGCCGTCAAGCCCCGCAGCGGCATAGCGGCGCGCCAAAGGCGCAGGGCTTGACGGCGGCGATCGCGGTCGCAGGACGATCAAAGGTGCCGTCCGTCGCACAATATACCGCAACTCTATCGAGGCTATCGCCCTGATCGGCCCTTTCGCCTCATCACCAATCTACACCAGCTTGACGGACTCGGCCCTTTCGCCTCATCACCAATCTACACCAGCTTGACGGACTCGGCCCTTTCGCAAAATGACCCATTGTTACACGTTGGTCTCTCGAATTGCTGCTGCGCAAAATGATCGCAGAGCCCCATTTCGTCGATCGCAATTTCCTGCTGTAATTGCGACCAGTCGGCGTGTCCCTGAGCCTTAAGGGGCAGGCAATGCGACGGCGTAGCTTCATGCAGAGAGCTGCCGCGTCTGCGGCGTGGCCGTTCGCTGCGTGCACGCAGCAGCCCCCGACGCACACGGCCGGCAGCGTCGGCGCGACGACGGCCGATGACTTTGCCAGGCAAAGCGATGCTCTCTTGGAGCAGGCGAAATCGCTTGGTGCTCCCATGGTCGCCGTTCAGCGCGCCCTCGAGATCTCGCGCCAACCGGTGTTTCCCAAGAAGGACGTGCTCGCGGTGTTCGACATTTCCCAGCCCTCAGCGGAGAAAAGATTCTACGTGCTCGATTTAAAGTCTGAGCAGGTCACCGCCCACTACGCCGCGCACGGGCGCGACAATGGCCCCAACGTCAAGGCCGTGAAGTTCAAGGGCTTTCAGAAGGACCTCGACATGGTGCCACTTGGCCCGCTCAAGACCGCGCATTTCGAGGTGATGGATGACTATAAGACAATCGTCGATCGCTACGACGGCACCGTCTACCGCAACATGATTGTGGCCGTGCTTAAGGGTGCCGCGCCCTACAACAGCTACATCGATCACACGCCGCCGTACAAATGGATCATCCACCCGAACTGGTACACCACTGCCGGCTTTCGCGCCAAGAACAACGGCATGCTCGGGCGCAGCCTTGGCTGCATCACCCTCGACCCTGTCGAGAGCAATGCACTCATCACACGGCTGCAGGACGGCGCGCTGATCTATGTGACCGTCGGCGACGTGCCGATCGAGCAATATTTGTAAGTCGCGAATAGAGCGATTTTTTGCTGCGCCGCTTAAATGTCTGCTTTGGCACGACCGCGCCATTCAGAACAGGGGCGAATGAATGGCCGCTCTCCACCCAACGCAGCCATTCATTGGCGATCCGACGAACGGCTGGAGTCGACCCAAGTCGGATGCCGGACGAACGATTGGACACTCCCGGAACCGGTCACTCCCAGCTACCTGGCGGCGGCGCCTATGCGCCCATTTCGGTCGTCCAGCCAAAATGGTTCTGACCTCAAACCGGACATGAAGTTTAACAACATCCTCCCCGGTGATTAGTAGAGCCGGCGTGGCTATACAGATTTCACCGAGGTCAATCCTGGCCTCCATGCATTAGCGCGCCGACGCGAGTCGCCCGCTGCTTTCGACGGTCGCAGTATTGATCGTCGGTCCGACGCCCAAATCGCGATACCCCGGTGGATACTTGTGCCAATGATATCCCTGTTTCCCGAGCGCGTAACCAACTTCGAATAAGCCTTGCATATACCGTTGCTCGAAGGGTGTCTCCAGCTTCATATCGAAAGACGAAGGGATATACGCCAAGTTGAAATCGACCTTATCGCGTGTAGCCGAAATGTAGATCCGATAGAGATCGCCGACGCCCTGTGTCTGGATAAGGGAGCCAATGGCGCGGCCTGCAATGCTGAACGTGCGGCGTTTGATCTCATCCCAGTGCGGATCAAGGCGCGCATTTCGTATTACGTAAAGCTCGCGCGACCGGAAAACCCCGTATTGATGCGCGCGTTCGTTCAATTGCAACGATGGTGGATAGACAAACACCTGGGCGCTCGCCCCCCCGTCCACATGCATTTCCTGATAGTGGCGTCCCCCCGCCTCGACATCGATCATTTCGGGTGGGAACGCGCCCGGGACCGCCGCCGAGGCGATCAATATCTGTTCGATTAAAGGCAACGCACCCGGGCGTCCGCTGGCGGCGATTTTGCCGATATTCCAGATCACCGGACGGCCTTCGTCGAGATTCGTGGTTCCGATCAGCAGCCACCGGCCCCTCTGGTAGGCAGCGGCAATGTCCTCCAGCAGGGCCGGGGTCACGAACCGGTTCATGGTCTGCCGGAGCGGCGCATTGGAACTGAGCGCGTCTTCAGTTACTGCGGCGATCAGACCCCGCTCCCGAAGGACGTCCTTCGCGGAAATTTGCGTATAGATCTCCCGGAGCTGCACATCGTACCGCGGGCCGAGAAACGCAAATGGCGCGGTCAGTGAGCCCGTGCTGATTCCCGTCACGAGCTTGAATTCCGGGCGCGAGCCCTGCTCCGTCCAACCGACAAGGAGTCCGGCACCAAATGCGCCATCTTCTCCGCCGCCGGACACCGCAAGATAGAAGGCGGGGGGAAGCGGCCCCGTATTTCCGCTCGCCCGATACGCGGCAAGCTCTCGTTTATAGGAGTCGAGCCCGTCGGCAATCATCGCCGGTGAGACCTCGTCCCCCCAATACCGCACATCATGCAGTCCAAGAACAGTGACTTGGGATTCGTCCTGCGCAGGAACCGCGGGACCGCGGGGCAGCGCGGAGCAACCTGCCATCAGGCTGGCGGCAGCCACGTTGGCTGCCAGAAACGACCGGCGGTTCAGGGCCGGCCGTACTGGTACTTGGAATGGATTCACGTAAACCGCCTCGCTTATGGTCCGCAGTAGTCCCAGTAACCCTTGAGTGTGCGCAGCCGACGTCCAGTACCAGCACAACTGCGGCGATGGTGCGGGAGGGACAGGCGTCGCCGCAATAAGCGAACCGATCGTAACGCCGGCGCTTCCTCCGGATACGAGTTGTCGGCGCCCATGCGGAACATGCCCCCCGGGATCCACTGCGTTCCCCGCATGGGGGTTACAACCGAAATCCTATCAGTCGAACGCTGCCTGTCGCTGAAGTCCCTCGATGGCGGCCAGATCCACGGCTGACCGGTCCGCCGCAAGGACCGGCTGCACGTCGATAGTGATCTTGCGGATCGTGCCGGTGAATCTCGCCGGCACTTGGTATTCCTCGCTCACCGGGGTCGCGAGATCCTCACCGATGTCCGCGCCTTCATCCGCGGAGAATGCGAACGGTTGCGTCTTCTCGATCCGGCCCTCGGCAAGGGTGGTTCCGCCCACCGAAAGCCGCCCGACGCCGCCCGCTCCCGGTCTCCCGCCGTCATACGCCAAGTCGAACTGGAGAACCTGCTCGCCCGGGGGTATCGGAATGCCGGCGCCGACTTCGTAACGCTCGATACCGAGCCAGTTGTAGGTGAATCTTGGCCGCCCGTCCTGCAACCACAGGCTCCAGCCGCCGAAACGTCCCCCTTGGGCCAAGACCACGCCCGACGCGGCGGCGGCCGGGATCTGCACGTCGGCGACGATCGAGAACGAGCGGTTCTTGATGTTGATGAAGGCGTTCTCCATCAGTCCGGACATGCCGGGATAGACGGTCAGCGTGGTGCGGCCGCCCATCAGATCCGGCCGGCCCGCCACCGCTGCATTGAGCCGCTCCACGGAGCGGTCGTCGATCGGGAGAACATGGTTTTCGATAGCGATCTTGGTGAAGAGATCCTGCATCTCCTTTAACTTGGCTGGATTGGTCTCGGCGAGATCGTTCACGAGGCTGAAATCGACGCGGGTGTCGTAAAGCTCCCATTTGTCATCCGCGAGGCTCGCGCGCGGCCTCGACTTCCCAAGGCGCTTTGTGAACTGTCCCGGCCAACCAGCCATCATGGTAGATGGCGCGGTTTCCGATAATCTCGAAATACTGTGTCAGATGCCGATCAGGCGCGTGGGCGTCGTTGAAAGAATAGACCATGCTGACGCCCTGCATGGGAATTTGCTCGGTGCCGTTGACGGATTTCGGCTCCGGCAGACCCGCCACCTCCAGGATCGTTTGTGCGACATCCACCACATGGTGCCACTGCGAGCGGACTCCGTTCTTCGCCTTGATGCCGTTCGGCCAATGCACTACCAGCGGGTTCCGCGTGCCGCCGTAGCTGCTGGCGATCTGTTTCGTCCAGGTGAATGGCGCGTCGCCAGCGACCGCCCAGCCTGCGGCATAGTGATTGAAGGCCATAGGTCCACCGAGCAAGTCGATGCGCTCGAGCTGAATCTCCAGTGGCTCGTCAAAGCCGTTGAAATAGGAGAACTCGTTGAACAGACCATTGGCGCCGCCTTCGGCGCTCGCGCCATTGTCGCCGACGATATAGAGAACGAGAGTGTTGTCGAGTTGGCCCTGATCCGCGATGGCCTCAACCAGGCGGCCAATCTCGTAATCGGTATATTCGCCGAACCCGGCGAACACTTCCATCTGACGTGCGAAGAGGCGTTTTTCGTCAGCCGATAAGCTGTCCCAGTCCTTGATGAACTCAGGCTTCGGCGCAAGCTTGGTGCCAGGAGGGACCACCCCGAGCTGTATTTGTTTGGCGAGTGTCTCCTCGCGCAGCTTGTCCCATCCCGCGTCGAACTGCCCTTTGTATTTGGCAATCCATTTTTTGGGAACATGGAGTGGTGCATGCATGGCGCCCGGCGCGAAATGCATGAAGAATGGTTTGTCAGGTGCGAGCGCCTTGACCGACCGCATCCAGGTGATCGCCTGGTCAGTCATGTCCGTCATAAAATGGTAGTTGGGATCAGGTGGTGGCTCGACCTTGACCGTCCCATCATATATCAGCGGCGCCCATTGATTGGTTTCTCCGGTGACGAAGCCGTAAAATTTGTCGAAGCCCGAGTGGGTGGGCCAGCGATCGAATGGTCCGACGGGGCTGACCTCCCATGGCGGGGTCTCGTGATACTTCCCGAACGCCGCCGTCCCGTAGCCGTTCAGGCGAAGCGTTTCCGCCAGTGGCGCGATTGCGTTTGGTCTGACGCCGGTGTTGCCGGGAAACACTGTCGCGACCTCGGCGATACCGCCCATATTGTTCATGTGGTGGTTGCGGCCCGTCAGCAGCGCGGTACGCGTGGGAGAGCACAAAGCCGTCGTGTGGAACTGATTGTAGCGCAGTCCCTCGTTGGCCAATTGCTCCAGCGCGGGCATGTTGACCGGGCCGCCGAACGCGCTCGACTGGCCGAAGCCCATGTCATCGAGCAGCACGATCAGCACGTTGGGCGCGTTCGATGGGGCTTTGACCTCAAAGCGCCCAGGCGGAATGACGTTGCGCGCATCCAGCACATCGATCGTCGGAGGTTTCGGCTCGGGCATCGGCAGGATGGTGCGGTCCAGAGGCGCGATCGCGGGGCCACCGCTGGTCGGCTGCGATGTTTGCGCCCTTGCAGTGCTGCCAAACCTGGAACCGAACGCCGTTGCCACGGCAGCCACTGCGGTCGATGCGAATAACTCGCGCCGTTTCATTTCGCCGCCTCCCGTACCCCCAAAGAGCCCGAGCACAGCCGCCCGCTTGCTGGGGCAAAAGCCTGTTGAAATGTCTAGCAAAAGTCGCCTGAGACGACAGACGAGGTCAAGGGGTTTCACGCGAGTACAGTCATCAGTGATCTGTCGCGGGTCGGGTCAGATTGGTCTGGTTGGTGGCAGGCTGCCGTGTCGAACCGACAAACACGTCGGACCGACGTGCCGGTGAGCGCTTGTCTGTCGTCCGGCCCTGGCGTTGATGGCGCTCCCGAACTCCACCGGGCGCGATAGTCCCAATAAGAGCGGGCACCTACGTGAAGAGCTACGCGGCGATGCCGGCCAACCGACCGGAACCGATGGTATCCGCGTCCGGCGCGCCCCGATCGGTTAGCGGTACGGCGTGGTTGCCACAACGGCCCTGCGCGTCGTCCGGCGCGCAACGCCGGCATAGCTGACCGGGGTGGCCGGCCGGCCGACCCAGGCGTAGGCGGTGGCAACGAACGACGGAGCGCTCGGCAGCAGGCTTCCGCCGCAAAACAATGCCATGAACGTTGCCGCAGCCGCGATCATCACGACGCGAGGCAGTGTGATTCCGATCCTTCCCATTTGCTTCCTCATTAGTGTTCCCCTGGTGCCGCGCTATGCGGAAACTCATCCAGGCTGGCGAGATCTGCGAGAGTACCCTTCTTTGCGTCAGGCGGTGGCGTGAAGACGAACGCGCTCGGATCAACTTTTATGTCGGTCTTCCAGTCGGTCACCACCACGCTGTATTCCGGCGCCGCAGCGATGGTCTTGCTGGTGATGATGAATTTGCGCGGGATCGCCTCAGGTCCGATCTGGACCCAAAGCTGCCAATCGGTGTCGTGGGTGCGGAAGGCGACGTGGTCGCACGTCACTCCGCCGATGATTCCGGTGCCCAGATACTTGGCGTCGGTCACGTTCGCCATCAGGGTGTCGTAAGCGTTGGTCAGAAGCAGATCGGCGCCGGGACCGGCGAAGCCGTATTTGTGTTCCAGCTCGTCGATCAACTGGTCGATCGAACTTGCGCTGCCAGCCTCCGAGTACGTCTTAATGCTTGGCCCGTAAAGCGTCGCGGTGTTGCCATTGAAGAAGAGGTCAAGCTCGCCAGTACCACCGAGGCGGCTTACGCGCAGCTTGTCAGGCCGTTCCAGAAGAGCATGGCCGGAGCTGGTGTACTGGATCTTCTGAATTTCAGGTGTGATCACCTCAATGGAAGAGTCGAAGGTGTACTCAATCGTCTTCTGACTGACCAAATAGTCCGTCATCGCCTTGAGAACGGAGCGCGCGTCGTCGGCGATGTTCTCCGCGCGCGCCGCGGGGACAAGAGGGAGCGTCATCCCAGCGGCGGCCGCGGCGCACACGAGGCCGAACCACCTTCTGCGAGTTAGGTCACCGCAAAGGGCTTGCCCGATGGTCGAAGAGTCAAAATCATTTGATAATCGCAAGATGCAGCTCCCTACCCGCGGCACTCGATTAGCGGTTCGTTTTAGCAAATCAATGCATGAATGGCCAGGAGTTGCTAAGTGCGTCGGATGATTACCCGCTGCGACCTCCCGATACATCCAGCCCGCGCGCGACGCTGCAAGGTTTTATCGAGAGAACCGACGAGATCTATAGCCGCATGCAGAACGTGATGGAGGGCTACGCGGAATCGGGCCGCCTCTACCTGACATCCGAAGAGCGGCGACAACAATTGGCGGCGTTGGCGGAGGCACCGGAGATCTTCCGTGCGCTTCAATAACTTCGCCGAAAGCAGCCTGGACATCCTGGTAATTTTCAATCTCCTGGTCGCAGATTACGCGTCAGAACTAATGGCACGCGAGGCAATCCTGTTGCAGGTAATGGACCTGCTCAAGGAAGCCGGTGCCGAGTTTGCATTCCCCACACGGACGCTCTATCTCGACTCTATCCAAAGCCAAAGTTCGCCGAAAAGTGACCAGGATTTCCTCGGCGTGGCGGACCGAGTTCTGACGGCTCACCGTGTCCCCGTGCGACTGCAGATCTACGATGGCTGTCGTGGAGATCTTGCTGATACGATCTCCGCGTCCGGAAGCTCCCCGGGCACCAATAAGGGCGAGTCGTCGGCGCCCAGCTACGCTGAATGTCCGGTTCCTGGATCGCCTGATAGGCCATCCTGTGGCGGACTTGGGTCGATATCGGCCGAAGGACCACAAACGGCAGCGCCCGCGTCGGCGCGTCGCGGGTCCAAAAGCAGACCGGCGGCTCGCGGCCAGACGCATGCCTGGAGCCGAATATCCGTTATTTGGCGTCCGAGTCCGAAAGCGGACTGTCCGAAATCCACCCAAGCACGAACCCGCTTCGCGGGAGAACGCTTGGGGTGAGGTTGGTGCGTTCGATGGCGGCAGTGAGAGGTTGAGCGGGAATTGGTCAGGCTTTGAGCATGGAGGGTCACCCTTCAGCTCAAGGAGAAGACCAAGTGACCATCCAACCAGTTTCACAGCCCATAAGCCTGCTGCGGCAGCGCATGCTCGAAGACATGGCCATGCGCGGCCTGCGCCAAGATACGCAGCGTGACTACGTGCGTTTCGTGCGGAGCTTCGCCGCGTTCCTCAAGCGCCCACCCGATACGGCGACACCTGAGGATATCCGCCGCTTCCAGGTCCACCATGCCGAGAGTGGCGTGCAGCCGCAAAGCATCAATTGCTCTGTATCGGCGCTGCGCTTCTTCTTCATGGTGACGCTCGATCGGCCTGACCTGTCGCGCCGCTTCGTCATCGTCCGCTACCCTCGCAGGCTGCCAACGGTGCTCAACGTCGAAGAGGTTGGGCGACTGCTCGAGGTAGCGCCCGGGCCGAAGTACAGGGCTCTCGGGTACTGCGTATGGTGCCGGGTTACGAGTATCAGAGGTGGCGACCCTCAAGGTCGGCGACATCGACAGCACGCGCATGCTGATCCGCGTCGAGCAGGGCAAGGGAGGCAAGGACCGCAACGCCATGCTGTCGCCGCAGCTGTTGGAACTGCTGCGGCTGTGGTGGCGCGAGCGCAAGCGACACGGCGTCGTGCTGCCCCAGGGTTGGCTGTTTCCCGGCCGGAACTCTCTCGAGCCCATCTCGACGCGCCAGCTCAATCGGGCCGTCCATGAGGCAGCGGAGGCAGCTGGCATCAAGAAGCGCGTCAGTCCGCATACGTTGCGTCACCAGCTTTGCCACTCACCTGCTCGAGCAAGATGTCGATATTCGCGTCATCCAGGTTCTGCTCGGGCATTCCAAGTTGGACACGACCGCGCTCTATGCCCGCGTCGCCACCAAGACGATCCGCGCGGTGACGAAGTCCGCTCGAGCATCTCCGGCTGCTGATGGAAGGCAACGATCCCGGAGGCTGATTCGGGTGCGACCGGCGCTCGAGGTCGCCGATATCTTTCGACGCCTTACCAACCGGGTTGTCGATCATCCCCTTGCGATACAGCCGGTCCAGCGCATCCCAATCGTGGCCCTTCCAGGCGCGAACTCCATCGTGCAGTGTCAGATAAAGCAGTGCCAGTACCGCCTCGTCGATATTGTCGGTATCAATGTCCATCGACCATATCCGCATTCTACAGGACAGATCGTCAGTGTCGGCCGCCACCGTCGTCAACCATGCTGATCGGCTCACGCTTACGTCGTAACGCACGCGGTTCTCGGTCGCCCACATGCAGCACCTCTCAAGACGGTGCTTCGCATAGAGTCACACCCGACCCGAGCCGGGCAAGCCTGCTTCGGGCAACAGACTCGACTCGATTCGCTTTGTTCCCGTACAGGCACTTAGAGGCGGCGGGGCAACTGCTACTGCGCGACCCAGCCGCCATCGATTGAGAGCGGCGCCCCGGTAATCGTCGCCGCACTGTCGGTACAGAGGAAAGCCGCCAGAGCGCCCACTCCCTCTGGGGTGGAGAACCGGGTCATTGGCTGCTTCTCGGCGAGGAAGTCGTGTGTCACGGCCTCGGCAGTCTTGCCCTCAGCCGTCGCGCGCTCGTCGATCTGCTTCTGTACGAGAGGCGTCAGCACCCACCCCGGACAGATCGCGTTCACGGTGATCCCATCGTTGGCGAGCTCGATCGCAGTCACCTTGGTGAGGCCGACGACACCGTGCTTGGCCGCGACATAGGCGGACTTATCCGGACTGGCGACCAAGCCGTGCGCCGATGCGATATTGATAATCCGACCCCAGCCGCGCGCCTTCATGACGGGGATTGCCGCCTTCGTCACGTAGAACACGCCGGACAGGTTAATGGCGATGACCTTTTCCCATTGCTCGTCGGGAAAGTCCTGGACGGAAGCGGTGAACTGGACGCCGGCATTGTTCACCAGGATGTCCAGCGAGCCGAGTTCGCGCTGCGCCTGCGCCGCCATTGCCGCGACCTGCTCGGGCTTGGTGATGTCGGCTGGCGAGTAGCCGACACGCACGCCGAAGTCCTTCGCCGTCCCGGCCCGCGTCGTCTCGATCGCCGCGGTGTCGCCGAAGCCGTTCAGGAGGATGTCCGCCCCCTGCGCCGCCAATGCCCGCGCAATCCCCAGTCCGATTCCACTCGTCGAACCGGTGACCAGCGCCACCTTGCCCTTCAGACTCATGTTCAATTCCTCCCGGATGCTTTCCGTGCACCTGCGCGCAGCGTGCGACGTTCAGAACGACCCGACAACCTTGCCCAGCGTTATAATCACCACCAGCGCCAGGATCGTACCAACGAGCATCACCATCGCGAGGTCGCGGTAGCTGCCGCGGTGCGTGGCGCCGCAGATGGCCAGCAGCGTGACTACCGCGCCATTGTGCGGCAAACTTGAGAGCCCGCCGCACCCGATCGCCGCGACGCGGTGCATCAGCGCCGGATCGACGCCCGCCGCCGCCGCCATGCGCACATACGTGTCACCCATGGCCTCCAGCGCGATGATCAGACCCCCCGACGCCGACCCGGTGATGCCGGCGACCACGTTTGTCGCGACCGCTACCGAGACAAGCGGGCCGCCCGGGATCGCGGCGAGCGCGTCGCGCACCCCGGCGAAGGCAGGCAGCGCCGCCACGACCGCGCCGAAGCCCACCATGCTCGCGGTGTTCAACACCGGCAGGACCGAGGCATTGGCGCCGGCGTCCATGGTCTCGCGCAGCGCGGGGAGGCGGCGGCGGTTCGCCAGGACCACCACCACGATCGCCACGAGCAGGGCCGTCGCCACCGACCAGACGCCGCCCACCGCCGCCAGGGAGGTCGCTCCGAAACGCGCCTCTTCGAGGAACCCGGTCTCGAGCCGAGGCAGCACCACGAGGCTCATGGCGAGGTTGACCACGACCACCACGAGCATCGGCAGGGCCGCCAGCCAGATGGGCACGCTGTCCTCGGAGTGGCGGCCGTGCTCGATCTCTGTCGGGTCGAAGTTGCCGGAGGCGGAGGCGCGCTCGCGCACGAGCTGCGCCTCTGCTTCGGTGGGGCCGCGCGTTTCAAGCCCGAAGGTCTCGCCGGCGCGACGCGCGGCGGCCGCGACACGGCCGAGCCACCAAATGCCGAAACCTAGCATGATCGCGGAAGCGATCAGCCCAAGACCGGGTGAGGCGAAGGACGTCGTCCCGAAAACCGGCATCGGGATCGCGTTCTGGATCGCCGGCGTGCCGGGCATCGCTGTCATGGTGAAGGTGAACGCGCCTAGCGCCACCGCGGCCGGAATCAGCCGGTGCGGCACGTCGGCCTCGCGGAACAGCGCGTTCGCTAGCGGTACCACCACGAATGCCACGACAAAGAGGCTGACTCCGCCGTAGGTAAGAATGGCGCAGGCCAGCACCACCGCCAAGATCGCTCGCTGCCGCCCCAGACGCTCGCTGAGCGCGTGGGCGATGGCCAGCGCTGAGCCACTGTCGTCCATCAGCTTGCCGAACAACGCGCCAAGCAGGAACAGCGGGAAGAACTGCGCCACAAAGCGCGCCGCTCCGTTCATGAAGGTTTGCGTCCAGTGCGCGAGCAGCGGCTCGCCGGAGAAGGCGGCGGCCAGCACCGCAGCCAACGGCCCCACCAGCAGCACGCTCCAGCCGCGGTAGGCGAGCCACATCAAGAGCCCGAGGCCGAGCAGAATTCCAAGGAGGCCCATTGGTGCCCTAGAGCCGTTCCGCGCGGTCGCCTAGCCGGCGACGCGCCAAAGCCCAAACAAAGCCGCCATCACGATCACAATCGCCGCCGTGGCGGCCACCAGTCGGTCGGCAAGCAAACGGCGCATCGAGGCCCCCTCCCTAGACGAAGCTATAGCGCTCGGAATGATATTTCGCGAGCGGCACGTGCAGACCGCCGAGCGCCTTTTCGATCGCATCCATCATCACGTGTGGCCCGCAGATGAAGTACTCGTGGTCGACATACGGCGGCGGCAGATGGCGTTTGAGCACTTCGGCCGTGATGAAACCCTGCTCGCCCGTCCAGTCGGGCGGCGGATCAGCCAGCACATGAACGATCGTGAGGTCGAGCCGCGCCGTCAGCGCGTCCAGTTCCTCGCGGAAGGTGATCGACTCCCAATCCTTGCTGCCGTAGAACAGGACTACGGGCCGCTTGTCGCGGCGATCGGCCAGTGTCCGGATCATGCTCATCATCGGCGTGACGCCAACGCCTCCGGCGATCAGCACATGCATGTCCGCCGGGTTGCGGTCGATGGTGAACGCGCCATACGGCCCATCCAGGTAGACGCGCTGCCCCGTCGGCACGTTTGGGATCTCGCTCGTGAAGTCGCCGAGGTTCCGGATCGTCATCTCGACGTGCCCATCCGCCGCGGCGGCGCTGGACGAAAACGAGAACGGGTGCCCGGTGATCTTGAACGGAGTGCCCCAGAGCGTCAGCCAGCCGAACTGGCCTGGGCTAAAGCGAAAGCCGCAATGACCATCCGGCCGCATCACCAGCGTCCAGGTATCGCCCCGCTCCTGGCGCACCTCCGCCACGCGATAGGGCCGGCGGAGCATGAACAGCGGCTTGACGATGCGGATGTAAACGAGCAGCGCGATCCAGAAAATCGTCAGGCCGATCCACAGTGCCCGCTTCCAAGGGGCCTGCAAGTAAAAGCCCCATCCGACCATGTGCAGCAGCCCCGCAGCGACCGCCACCACCGCCAGCACGATATGCGTGATATGCCAGGTCTCGTAGCGGATGTTCCACTTCGCGCGCCACAGGGCCATCGCCACAAGTGCTATCAACGAATACGTCGACAGCGCGGCGAAGCGGGCGCGCCACGGTGCTGTGATGGAGTTGAGCAGCGCCAGCAATTCCGGGCGGACGGCGAACAGGATCAGCGGATGCGCGACCACCAGGCCGACCGCGATCAGCGAGATCTGGCGGTGAAAGTGGTAGATGACATCCTCGCCCCACGGCTCGGTCACGTGGCGGAAGCGCGCCGTGAGACCGAATTGCAGGCCCATCATCGCCAGGCCCGCGTAGCCGAGCGCCACCGAGAAGTCGGTCCAGAAATTGCGCGCCGGTGGCAGCGGCCCCGCCAGGAGTGCGAACAGCGGGGCGAGAATAAAGAACAGATAGACAATCATCCAGACCGTTCCACGCACGGCGTAGGGAAGCTGGGATTGTCCCACTCTCATCATGACGATCCGTCGCCGGCGCCTTGGGGCAATCTGGTCGCTGCCCCGGGCGCCTGAAAACAGGGCAGGTCAAAACCGCAAATACGCCTCACGATGAGTGATTGCTGACACCTCATGGATTGAGTGCGTTTCTATAGATCCTTCCGTCTTTCAGGATGACGAGCAAGTTTTCGTTTGGGTTCGCATAAGTTGATGCTCTCATGTGAAACCCGCGACGTCCAGCGGGCTGCGCGGTATCGAGACGCCGCCGCTGCCGGCAAGCTTGATCTGCGACGCGGCCTGCACCATCATCGGCAGGATCACATCGCGATATTTGCCGCGCACATAGAGATCGCGCAGCGCGTCATCCGCGATGCCCCAGATGAAGTTCGTAATCCGATTGAGATCGGCGTTACTCATGTCTGCTCCGTTCCCCCACGGTTACCGATGGCGGGCGCCTTCTGGCCGGGAGCCGTGCCGAGGCTGCGGCGGATACCCCGGAGCGTCGCCTTGGCCAGCTCGGAGTTGGGTGGCGGCTCGGCGAAGCCGGCCAGCCCGTGCCCATAACGCATAGGGGCGAGCCTCCGCCCGATGCCGCTGGCCTTGATGCTGGCATGCGCCTGGCCGGCCAGGAACGCGAGTGGAACCCGTGATCGGCCATCTCAAGGCCGAGCACCGCATGGGCCACAACTATTCGCCAAGCGCACCGGTGATGCGGTTAATGCCGTGCTGGCCGCAGTTGGCTACAACTTCCGGTTGCGTTGGCCCGGGGCTGGCAGCGCTTTTGCGCCTGTTACTGGTGACACCCCACGCAACGTCGCTCGCGACACTAATCCCATGGGTGTCCGCGCCCTGATCGCGACGGCCACTCAGATACCGATCAGGATTCTTCACGGACGACCAGGGGCTGTCATCAATTGAGCCAAACGAGACTGGCGACCAAGTGAATGGCGCCGAGGAAGTTTTGCGCGGTCGTGTCGTAGCGGGTGGCAATGGCAAGGAACTGCTTGAGCCGGGCGAAGAAGTTTTCGATCAGATGGCGCGCCTTATAGAGTTCGCGGTCATAGCGCGGGGTGACTTGCGGCCCTTTCTTGGCGGGATCACCGCGATCTTACCGGCGGCCAGCAGCGGTTGGATCACGCGTTCTTCAGCGTCAAACCGTCAAACGCCTTATCGGCAATCAGCGTCTCGGCCTGCATCTGGGGCAGCAGGTGGTCGGCGCCAACCAGGTCGTGCGCTTCGCCACCGGTCAGGAAAAAGCCAGTTGGGTTGCCGAGCGCATCAACAGTGGCGTGGATCTTGGTGCTCAATCCGCGGCGTGAGTGACCGCGTTTCAACGAGGCTTCCACCGGAGTGGCAACTATTTTAGGCGTAGGTATGCCTCGGCTTGTTGGGTGATCCGGTACTCCTGCATTTCATAATCACTCGGATATCTGACTTTCGCGTCTGCCATTATTTTCGACAAAACGCTCGTTGGTACCTGAGGATTGGAGTAGCTTTTGATCGTCAGATAGGCATCGCTTTGCTGCTCAATTTTGTATTGCTGCATTTCGTAATCACTTGGGTAGCGAGAGCGTGCTGAAGCCTTGATCTGATCAATGATGTCGTTAGGAATTTCACTCAGTTCGAAGCTCTGAACAGTGATATACGCAGAGGTTTGCTGTTCTATCTTATATTCCTGCATTACGAAGTCAGTGGGATATGTCGTCGCTGCTTGCTGCTTAATCTGCGCGAGCACAGACGAGGGCACGATTTGCTCTGGATTCGCCGGAAGACTGCTTCTCGTTCGTTGCGAGAACGTTGCCGACGAGTGCGCGGTCATGAATGATAGAAAGGCGACACCAGTTAGCAGCTTCCGATGTGTGCGAATGAACATGGGAGTCGGAACCACGACGTTAGGATGTAGTGGTAACGAGTGTAGTGTCGGATTGACACTCGTGACCACTACTGCGCGCCTGCTCGTGATCAGCGGGTCCTTCCTGGCGGGAGGCCAAGGTGCGGGGGGCAAAGGCGCGATTTATCGCTAGCGTCAGGATTCGGATTTTGCCTACCTACCGGCCACGAACCCGCGTCCAATAACGCGCTAAATCCTGCGCTTCCGGGCGTTTTCGCGTCCGGTAAGGCCGTGGTCCGCCTACCACCCGACGCCGCCGATCCACCGGTAAACCCCTGTTCCACCGTCCGGCGAACGCGCCAGGACGCCCGGACGCTTTCGGGGTATTGTGGGGGACCGGATCGGAATATCCCGGCCTGTACGGGCTTCCCGCGCGGGCTGGCGGACCTGTCCTGCCGTTGCGCTTCGTCCTACGACGCGACAAGCATTCCGCACGGGTAGAGCGGAGGGATTAGCCGATGGAAACGGGGGCGCTGATCGCCGCGCTTCAGGCCCTGGCTCCGGCGGCAACACCGGCCGCATTGCGCCGCGTGTTGCATGCGCTGATCGATGACGAAGCCATCCCGGATACGGCAACGCCGCCGGTATCCTCCGACGGCGCTGCAGGACGACTGCTGGATTCACCCGATGTACCGGAGGCTGCACCTTCACGCTTGGCCGAGCGCACCACGCGCCCGCCTTCTAGGATCCACCCTGCTCGCGACCCCGGCGCACCGTCAAAGGGATCGAACGCGGACCGCGACTGGCTGCGGCTCCGCGAGCAGGTCCGGACCGAGCAGGCCCGGCGCGGGCTCGACCGGGCGGAGTTGGCGCGCGTGCTGGGGTTGGCAGCTTCGACGTTGGGAAAGACGCTGAACCACCGAACCGCGCCCTCACGGCCGATCACGGACCGACTGACCCGCTTCGTCGCGGACCTGGGCGCTACGCCGGTAGCGAAGGGCGTACAGACGGCCGGTCCGGGGGAGGACGGGGCGGGACCGTCCAGGCCGCCTACGCCGTCCCCGCGCCAGGAGAACGGGCAGGGGACGGAAGGGGTCGGGGGGGAGGATCCGATCCAGGAACTGGCCAAGCGGTTGAGGCGAAAGAGGAGGCCGTTGCCTTTGACCTCCACCAGCTTGGCCGCGTCGATTGGCGTGGAACCGGACGAACTGGATAACGCGATCCACGGCAAGCCGGTGCCACCGCAAGCGCGGCTGCGGCTGGAGGCCTGGGCGGCGGCGGGATAGCGCCCGCTAACTTTCTTGCGAGTTACCACGCTAGCGTGCTGCCAAGCTGCCGTGCGAACAATCGCAATTGTGAGCCGTAAGTGCGGCGCCGGGAAAACTACCCTGGCAACGTGACGCGGATCACGCGGCTGGAGGGCAGGGCCGATCAGCTTGAGCAACGGCGACTGGCCCGCGACTCGGACAGCGGCTGATGCCCTTCCGCTTCCGCCGCAGCATTCGCATCGCCCCAGGCATCCGGCTGAACCTCAGCAAGAGCGGCGTATCGACCTCGGTCGGGGAGCGCGGCGCGCACATCACCGTCGGCCACGGTCATACCCGGACAACGGTAGGCGTGCCCGGCACCGGCCTATCCTACACGACGACGTCGCGGCGGCGGCGGCGTTCCCCGCCGCCCGTGACGTGGACGCAGCGGCTCATTGGCCTGGCGGTCGGTACTGGCTCTCGCGTGGCGGTTTGGCTGGCTATGAACACGCTCGCCGTGCTGTTGGCGGAGGAACCGGACGGCGGCTGATGCCCTTCCGCCTCCGCCGTAGCATTATCCCAGATGGTCGCTGACAGCCTCGGGAGTCTTGGGGAGGTGGTACCTGCGGGGGGATCATCCTGGGGCCTGGTAGTAGGCTGCGGAATGGGAACCATGACGAATCGGGTGTAAGACCCGACCGCATGGCGCTCCCTGATGGCGCGCAGATCGTGCTTTGCGGCAAGCGCCTTGATGTAGGGGAACCACTTACGGCAGGTCTGTCTGCTGTTGCTCTCCAGTTCGTGGCGCATGACACCGCCGTGAGTCCCCTTCATTAGGTTGTCCTCGTCGAAGCCAACAGGAAAGATCGTCTCGTCAGGATATGTACGCATAACTTTTTCCTTCGCTCGGTTCGAAGTTCAGCAGTTACGGTGCATCACCCATCCGCTTGCGTGCCTCAGCAACAGCCTGAGCGGAGAAGAATTGCGGATGGCGGCAGACAATCGCCTCAAGGCTTGGCATGCGCGCCTGGGCGAGGCCGCGAAATGCGCTGTTGGGCTCATCCGGGCAGCGCATCCGATGCTCGATAGCGCCAATCGCCCCCCGATTCTTGAGCAGGATAGACATGCGACCATCGCTGCCTTGCACTTTGATTAGCGCCTGCCGGACTTCCTCGAACTCATTGCCGACGATGCCGTTAGGCCCGCAAAGGAATAGCAGGCGTGCGGCGATTGCGCTGCGGATCACATGCGTCTCGCCATGTATCCGCTTAGTGTTCGCGTCCATCGCCCGCAGCTTGTCTGCGTCGGTCGTGGTGGCAATTACGGTTAAAACCTTTTCCATTGGCAGTGTTCCGTTTCTCTCGGCTGCGGCCTTCGGCCGTACTGACAACCATGATCTGATGCCGAACGATCAATAGTCAGCCGCATTCGGTGCATTCGGTGTATGCATCGGGAACCCCCTGCCGAGCCCCTCCAGCGACCCGCGTCCATCAGGGAGCCTCCAGGAGGCCCAGGACGGCCGTTGGGAGAACTGGCCGCATTGCTTCAGGCCAGGACCGGCCCCGAGGCTGTCCCGGCTCCGGATGCGTTCGGTCAGCATCGCGACGATCCTCCGCTGACCGGCCAGGGGCGCTCGGCATCGGGCTCGTGGTGGCTCTCGCGTGGTGGTTCGGCTGGCTGTGAATACGCTCACCGTGCTGTTTGGCGGAGGAGGCGGGAGGATCGAATGAACGATCAGATCTGGCGGGGAGCGATTGGCGCGCTGCTCTGGCTCGTGCTGCCGGGGCTGGCCCTCGCAGCGGACGATCCGGCAGCGGACGCCTGCCACCAGAAAGACACGACGGTCGCCATCATGGACTGCCTCAACGGCCTGACGGCGCAGTGGGACAAACGGCTGAATGCCGGCTATCAGGCGGCGCTCAAGGCGTCTGAAAGCGCGGCCCGCAGGGATGGGCTGGTCCATGCGGAAAGGGCTTGGCTCGCCTTCCGGTCGGCAAACTGCGGCTGGTATGACGCACAGGAAGGCACGATCCGGGAAATCGCCGGAGCCGACTGCATGCTGGACATGACGAAGGCGCGGGCGACGGAACTGGAAGATGCGCTAAAGCCCTGACTGCCAGGGCGTCGCGTTCGCAACGTGGGAAGACTTATCCAGTATCCCGAACCATACGGCCTCGGCATGCGCGTGGATGTGGTTGCCGCCATCATGGCCGAGACGCCTGACCGCAAGCTGTTGCGCGATGTGGTCGCAGCCGTACCGCCGCTCGCCAAGCATGGCGGGGACCGCAGCGAGCAAGATAGTGATACTACCTCCTCCATCGGTCGTGGTGCCGCTTACCTGATCGCCCGGCTGAAGCGCGCCGCGCATTGCGTGATCGTTCCAAGGTCTCGGCCTGAGACATGATAACGAACTGCCACTGAGCGCACCGCGCCGGATTTGTCGGTCAGTTCGGTTTGACGTCCGCCTGGCCGGCGAATTGCGGCGCGGTCCAGCGCACGCCGCCATCGTCCTCGATGGTGGCGATGCAGCCGTCCTTGATGTTGCTGTCCCGCCAGACTGTTGAGTTTCATCGAGAACTGACCCACCAGGTGGCAAATTTCCACTGAGAATTGACCCATGTTTTGACCTCGCCCCGGCTGTTTTCAGCGGGGTCCACGGGAGTGATAAGCATGGAGTTACTGAGCGTGATCCGTCGCTGGGCGCTTCGAGACCAGCTTTCGATACGGGAGATCGCCCGCAGGACTGGGCTATCGCGGAACACCATCCGCAAATACTTGCGGGGCGACGTGGTGGAACCGGCCTTCAAGGTGCCGGAGCGGCCCAGCAAGCTGGACGCGTTCGCCGAGAAACTGTCGGCCTGGCTAAAGCTAGAGAGCGGCAGGCCGCGCAAGCAGAGGCGGACGATCAAGCGGTTGCATGCGGATCTGGCCGCCCTCGGGTTTGAAGGTTCATACGGCCGTGTTGCGGCGTTCGCCCGCACCTGGAAGGAGCATCGGCAGCGGGAGCAGCAGACGACCGGCCGCGGGGCCTTTGTTCCGCTGATTTTCCAGCCGGGCGAAGCTTTCCAGTTCGACTGGAGCGAGGAGTGGGCCGTTATCGGCGGCGAACGGACCAAGCTGCAAGCTGCGCACTTCAAGCTTTGCTACAGCCGCACCTTCATTGTCCGGGCCTATCCGCTGCAGACGCACGAGATGCTGTTCGACGCGCATCATCATGCGTTCCGGGTGCTTGGCGGCGTGCCGCGCCGCGGCATCTACGACAATATGAGAACGGCTGTTGACCAAGTTGGCGTCGGCAAGAAGCGCCAGGTCAATGCACGCTTTGCCGCGATGGCCAGCCACTACCTTTTCGATGCTGACTTTTGCAATCCGGCCTCAGGCTGGGAGAAGGGTCAGATCGAGAAGAATGTCCAGGACGCGCGTCATCGGCTGTGGCAGACCATGCCGCGTTTTGTGACGCTGGCTGACTTGAACGACTGGCTGGAACAACGCTGCCAAGCGCTATGGCGCGAGATTCCACACGGCAGCCAGCAAGGCTCGATATTCGATGCGTGGCAAAGTGAAGTCGGATGCCTGATGGCCGTTGGCAGACCGTTCGATGGTTTTGTTGAATACGGCAAACGCGTTTCGCCCACCTGCCTCGTTCACTTTGATCGCAACCGCTACAGCGTGCCCGCGTCCTTCGCCAATCATCGCGTCAGCTTAAGGGTTTATCCAGACCGCGTCGTTGTTGTTGCCGAAGGGCATGTCATCTGCGAACACGCGCGGCTCATCGAGCGGTCGCATCATCTGCCCGGCCGCACCATCTATGATTGGCACCACTATCTCGCGGTGATCCAGCGCAAGCCGGGAGCTCTGCGTAATGGCGCGCCGTTCGCCGAATTGCCGGAAGCGTTCAAGCGGCTGCAACAGCACCTTCTCAAGCAGCCCGGAGGCGACCGGGAGATGGTGGAGATTCTTGCCCTCGTCCTGCACCATGGTGAAGATGCGGTGTTGTGTGCCGTCGAACTGGCGCTGAGTGATGGAGCGCCGACAAAGACGCACGTGCTGAACATGTTGCACCGGCTGATCGACGGCAAATCCACGGCCACAGCAATGATCGCGGCTCCGCAGGCCTTGGCCCTGGACCGGGAGCCACGTGCCGACGTCGAACGCTACGATGCCCTGCGCGAGAAGCTACAGGAGGCCCGCCATGCGTCATGATCCGGCCGGGGCGGCGATTGTCGTGATGCTGCGCGGCCTGAAGATGTTTGGCATGGCGCAAGCCGCGGGCGAGCTGATGGAGCAGGGCGCCAGCGTTCAATTCGGCCGTCCCCATTCTCTCAGAGTCCGTCCGGAGACTTCACGAAGGATTACAGAGTCTTCTAAGCATGAGGCGGATTGATGCGAGGCGGAGGAAGGCGAGGGCGTTATGGTTACGATTTTCCCAGTCCTTGGCGAGCCGGCGGCATCGGTTGAGCCATGCGATGGAGCGCTCGACGATCCAGCGTTTAGGTTCGACGACGAAGCCCTTGGGGTGGTCGGAGCGCTTGACGATTTCGACGATCAGGCTGCGCATCGCGCGGGCCGCGCCGTCCTGGAAGACCGGCCCTGTGTAAGCACTGTCGGCGAATAGCTTGCGCAGGAACGGGAACTGTCCGAACAGAGTGGACAGCAGCAGGATGCCGCCGTCGCGGTCTTGCACGTTGGCGGCGGTGACCAGCGCGTGCAGCACCAGACCCAGCGTATCGACCAGGACATGGCGCTTCTTCCCTTTGATCAGCTTGCCCGCATCAAAGCCGTGTGGGTCGATCGCTGCCCCCCTTTTTCTGCGCTTTTCACGCTTTGGCTGTCGATGACGCAGGCGGTCGGACTGGCTTCTCGTCCCGCCTGTTCGCGGCATTTAACGTAGAGCGCGTGATGGATCTTCTCCAACGTGCCGTCCCAGCCCCACAAGCAGAAGTAGCCGTTCACCGTGCTGCGCGGTGGCAGGTCCTTTGGAATGTAGCGCCACTGGCAGCCGGTGCTCAGCACATACATCACGCCGTTGACCACTTCGCGCATGTTGACGGTACGCTTGCCACCGCCACGCTTGGCGGGTGGTATAAGCGGCCTGATCAGCCGCCATTCCGCATCGGTGAGATCGCTCGGATAACGCAGCTTGTCGCGGTCATAGCGATGGCGGTTTTCCATCGTCCACATCAGGCACCTCGTGGCTTGGTGCCAGGCAAAGAATCACACCCGATCGAGCCGCTTCAAGCACTCAGTCCATCCGGACCGGCAACCGATTCAAATGACTCACAAAGCCGCCGGACGGACACTCACAGCTGCTCAAGGCGGAAACCGCCGAGCGCGAGGTTCGATCGGTTGCCTACCAGCTGAAGGCGGCGCGCTTCCCCGTCTACAAGGATCTGAGCGGTTTTGATTTTGCGTCCAGCGAAACCAATGAAGCCCTGGTGCGCCAGCTTTACCGGTGTGAGTTCATCGAAAACGCCGACAACGTGGTCCTCGTCGGCGGTCCGGGCACCGGCAAGACCCACATCGCCACGGCGCTTGGCGTGCAGGCGGTTGAACACCATCGCAAAAAGGTTCGGTTCTTCGGGACCGTCGACCTGGTCAATGCGCTGGAGCAGGAGAAAACTCAGGGCCGATCGGGTCAGATCGCGGATCGGCTGATGCGGTGCGACCTCGTAATGCTCGATGAATTGGGCTATCTGCCGTTCAGCCCCTCCGGCGGCGCGCTGCTTTTCCACCTGCTGAGCAAGCTTTACGAACGGGCCTCTGTGGTCATCACCACGAACCTGAGCTTCAGCGAATGGGCTGACGTGTTCGGCGACGCTAAGATGACGACCGCCATGCTCGACCGCCTCACCCACCACTGCCACATCGTGGAAACCGGCAATGACAGCTTCCGCTTCAAAGCCAGCTCGGCCGCCAACAAGGGCCGAAAGGAAAAGGCCAAGAACTTGACCCCGGTATGACCCGCAAACCATAAATTCACCCGGGTCAGTTCTCGGTGGAAAACCCGGGTCAGTTCTCAGCGAAAATCAACACTCCAGACGCTTGGAGATCAACACCACGCCCGTGCCGTCCCAGAAGATCATCTTGATCCTGTCCGCGCGGCGCGCCCTGAAGACGTAAACAACGCCCGAATAAGGATCGGTGCCCAGTTCCTCTTTGACGATGGCAGCCAGGCCATCAATGCCTTTACGGAAGTCGACGGGTTGGACCGCAACCATCACCCGAACAGGACCGGTCGGAAAGATCACCTAGCGGCCTTGAGTGCCCGGATGATCCTCTCAACCAGTGCAGCATCAGCACCACCGTTGACCCAAACCGCAATCGGGCCTGCCTCGATCTCGATGATCGGAATCACCCCAGCAGGCTCCGGTTTGCTCTTCGGCGGCAAGGGTCCGGCAGCCTCGACCGTGGCAAAGGCTGGGCCGCCACTGAGAACAAGAGACCCCTCGCGGGCGGCTTTCCGCCAAGCGTAGATCTGTGACGGCAGGACATCGTGACGGCGAGCAACCTGCGACACAATCGCGCCATGCACCACACTCTCAGCGACAATCCGTGCCTTCGCCTCATCCGACCAACGGCGCCGGCGCTCCGCACCGCTCAGAATTTCAATCCGTCGCGGTCGCTCCACAGACGAACCGTCGTTAACCACGTCCATAACATCAGCTCCTGCCAACAGGACGACAAACTTGCCTCAGCTGACATTCACAAACGACGTGCCCCGTGCCACCGCTTACATTCGAAGCTTGTCAGCCGCCGTCCAACGCCATCGCCGCTCGCGGCGAACCCGTACCTCGATCTGCTCAGGAAGATCGCTCTCAAGAGCCCGCTTACGAGCCTCGTATGACGCCTCGCCCATCAGCGCTGCTGTCCATCCGCATTTCGCACACCACTCTCCCCATCATGCTCGCGTCCGGGAAGGTGCAGTTCAGCTCACGCTTACGGGCAGATCATCGCTGTGCTGAAGGAACATCAGGCAGGACTGCCGGTGACGGAGCTGTGCCGCAAGCACGGGATCAGCGACACGACGTTCTACAATTGGCGATCGCGCTATGGCGAGATGGAGATCTCGGACGCCAAGAGACTGAAGGCTCTGGAAGAGGAGAACCGCAAGCTGAAGAAGCTGCTGGCGGAATCGGTGCTGGATGTGGCGACGCTGAAGGAAGCCTTGGGAAAAAACTTCTGACGCCCGGCTCGCGGCGGAAAGCTGTGATCTGGGCGATCAAAGAGAAGAGCTATTCGCAGCGGCGTGCCTGTTCGCTGCTGAGCATTGCACCGAAGGTGTTCCGTTACCTATCGCGCCGTGGCGGCGACGCTGCGGTTCGCACGCGGCTCCGCGCGTTGGCGGCCGAGCGGCGCCGGTTCGGATATCGGCGTTTGCATATTCTGCTGCGGCGAGAAGGGAGTAAGCGGTGGCACGGGGCACGTCGTTTGTGAATGTCAGCTGAGGCAAGTTTGTCGTCCTGTTGGCAGGAGCTGATGTTATGGACGTGGTTAACGACGGTTCGTCTGTGGAGCGACCGCGACGGATTGAAATTCTGAGTGGTGCGGAGCGCCGGCGCCGTTGGTCGGATGAGGCGAAGGCACGGATTGTCGCTGAGAGTGTGGTGCCTGGCGCGATGGTGTCGCAGGTTGCTCGCCGTCACGATGTCCTGCCGTCACAGATCTACGCTTGGCGGAAAGCCGCCCGCGAGGGCTCTCTTGTTCTCACGGGCGGCCCAGCCTTTGCCACGGTCGAGGCTGCCGGACCCTTGCCGCCCGAGACCAAGCCGAAGCATGCCGGTGCGGTGCCGATCATCGAGATCGAGGCGGGCCCGATTGCCGTTCGGGTCAACGATGGTGCTGATGCTGCACTGGTTGAGAGGATCATCCGGGCACTCAAGGCCGCCAGGTGATCTTTCCGACCGGTCCTGTTCGGGTGATGGTTGCGGTCCAACCCGTCGACTTCCGCAAAGGCATCGATGGCCTGGCTGCCATCGTCAAAGAGGAACTGGGCACCGATCCTTATTCGGGCGTTGTTTACGTCTTCAGGGCGCGCCGCGCGGACAGGATCAAGATGATCTTCTGGGACGGCACGGGCATAGTGTTGATCTCCAAGCGTCTGGAGGATGGCAAGTTCCGCTGGCCTCGGATTGAGGCAGGCGTGATGCGTCTGTCACCGGCACAATTGACCACGTTATTCGAAGGTCTCGATTGGACGCGCGTGCATGTGCGGCGTGTGCGTGCGCCGCAGGAAGTGCTGTGATCGCTCGATGCTCACACACGATATTGGTGATCACAAATCGGTCGGAATGTGATTCACTCGAGTCGCCATGGATGCCGCTCTGCCGCAAAATCTTGCTGAGGCTCATGCGCTGATCGAGCGCCTGACGGCAAGTCTGGCCGAGAAGGATGCAGCGCTATCGCATCGTGACGAAGAGATCGAGCGGCTCGAGCGCATCCTCGATAAATATATCCGCCGTCAGTATGGCAAGAGTTCAGAACAGCTGCCGCCAGAACAGATGGCGCTTGGGCTTGAGGATCTCGAGACGGGAATTGCCGCGGCAAAAGCCAAAGCGGAGAGCCAGGACGCGACGCGTGTCAGACGCCACGGCGTCAAGCGCGGTGATCTGCCTGATCATTTGCCGCGCGTCGAAATCGTCATCGAGCCCGAGATCCAGATCTGCCCCTGCTGCGGTGGAGCATTGCATGTCATCGGTGAGGACAAATCGGAGCGCCTTGACGTTATCCCTGCCCAGCATCGTGTCCTCGTGACCCGTCGGCCGAAATATGGCTGCCGCTCGTGTCGCGAGGGCGTTAGCCAGGCACCGACGCCGCCGCATATCATCGAAGCTGGCCTACCCACCGAGGCGGTGCTGGCCCATGTCCTGGTCAGCAAATATGCCGACCATCTGCCGTTGTATCGCCAGCACCAGATCCTGCAGCGCCAAGGCATCAGGATCGATCGCTCCTGTCTGGCCGATTGGGTGGGGCGCAGCGCCTTTGCCTTGAGGCCGATCGTCGCGCGCATGCTGGAGTTGCTGAAACGATCGACCAAGTTGTTCTGCGATGAAACGACGGTGCCCGTGCTCGATCCTGGGCGTGGCAAGACAAAGACCGGCTATCTGTGGGCAATCGCTCGCGACGATCGGCCATGGAACGGCCCTGATCCTCCCGGCGTCGTCTACGTTTATGCACCAGGCCGTGCTGGGGAATATGCGCGTCAGGCACTCCGCGGCTTCAAGGGCGTTCTCCAGGTGGACGGATACACCGGCTATAACGCCCTGACCGATGGCCGTCGGAAGGAAGATCCCTTGGACCTGGCTCTTTGCTGGGCACATTGGCGAAGAGACTTCTTTGACATCAACAAGGGCGGGTCTGCGCCGATCGCTGCCGAGGTCCTGAATCAAATCGCCGCGCTTTACCAGATCGAGACCGACTCCGTGGTCGGAGTGCCGAGGAACGTCGTGCCGCGCGTCAGGTCAGGACCGTGCCACTCATCGACGATCTGTTCCGTTGGTTGGAGCAGAAGCTGCCGCTCCTGCCCCAGAGCGGCAAAATGGCAGAAATCATCCGCTACGGTCTCAAGCGTCGTGACGGGCTGACGCGGTTCCTCGATGACGGCACCATCGAAATCGATAACAATACGGTCGAGCGAGCCATTCGCCCAATCACGCTGAACCGCAAGAATGCCCTGTTCGCCGGCCATGATGAGGGAGCAGCTGCCTGGGGACTGATCGCTTCGCTCGTCGAAACCTGCAAGTCGAACGGTGTCGAGCCACAGCGTTATCTGACCGATGTCCTCACCAAAATCGCCCAGCACTGGCCCATGTCAAAGCTCGACCAGCTGCTCCCCTGGGCTCACGTGGGCTGAAGCCACCGCTTACAGAAGGGATCATGCTAAATCACAAGAAGCTGTTCCGGCTCTACCGCGAGGAACGACTGGTTGTGCGGCGGCGTGGCGGTCGCAAGCGATCGGCGCCGGTTTGCATCCCAGGCCGAGGCGTGCATGGCGTGCTTCAGCTTCATCGAGCGCTGGTACAACCCGGTGAGGCTGCATTCTGCCCTCGGCTACCAATCGCCCATGGCCTACGAAGCTGCTCTGGAGAACGCTACGACAGAACTGTAACAACCACGTCCCTCACCACTCCACGAAAACGGGGGAGCTTCACAAGCCTGGGGATCGTGTGACTCAGGGCCGACTGCGAAACGCCAAGCTGCGCTGCTGCCTCGGTGAAACTGCGCTCCTTCGCGACCGCGAGGGAGGGCGACGAGATCGTTCAGATTCTCGCGTGCGTGCCCAGGCTTGTGGCACGGCAGGCCTTGCTTTCGCTAACGCTGTTTCTTGCCCTCTATTCGGCCGGATGCTCAATCGGGCCTTGGTTGGCCGGATGTTCGACAGCGCTCTCGCTTTCGACAGGCATGGGCCTCGGTCGCGAGGACGGTTTCAGCCGCTCTCGAAGCCCTTGGAAGATGACATACAGTGCCGGAATGGCAAAGATACCGATGATCGAAGCGGACAGCATGCCACCGAACACCGGTGTGCCGACATTGCGCCGTGCCAACCGGGAGGGGCCGACAGCGACAACAAGCGGCAGCAGGCCCAGGATGAAGGCGAACGACGTCATCATCACCGGCCGGAACCGTAGGCGCGCACCCTCCGTGGCCGCCTCCAGCAGCGGCACGCCATGCTCCCGGCGCTCCTTGGCGAACTCGACGATCAGAATGCCGTTCTTCGCCGCCAAGCCGATCAGCACGACCATGCCGATCTGCGCGTAGAGATCGAGCGTGAGTCCGGTGACCGCGATAGCGAAATACGATCCGACCACACCGACGGTGACCGAGAGCAGCACCGGGATCGGGATGGTCCAGCTTTCATACAGAGCGACCAGGAACAGGTAGGCGAACAGCAGCGCAAAGCCGAGGATGATCGCCGTCTTTCCTTCGGCCCGCTTCTCCTGGAAGGAGATATCGGTCCACTGGCCACGGTAGCCGCGCGGCAGTGTCTGCGCCGCAACCTGATCCATCGCCGCCAGCGCCTGACCCGAGGACACGCCCGGCGCCGGGCCTCCCTGCACTGTTGCCGCGAGGCGGTTGTTGTAGCGAATGATCGCCTGCGGCCCGATGATCGTCCTTACTTCCACCAGGCTGCGCAGGGGTATCATCTTGCCGTCGGCGCTGCGTACGTTGATGCGGTAAATGTCATCCACCGCATTGCGGTCCTCGGCTTCACCCTGGACCTGAACCTGCCAGGTGCGTCCGAACAGGTTCATGTCATTCACATAGTAGCCGCCCAGCGTGGCCTGCAGCGCCTGGAAGATGCTGGCCAAATCGACCTTCAGGACCTGCGCTTTGTCCCGGTCGATGTCGAGATAGATCGATGGCGTGCCCGCGGAATAGGTGCTGAACACACGGCTGAGTTTCGGGTTCTGGTTCGCGGCCACCAGCAGCCCCCGCAGTACTTGCGAAAGCGCCTGCGGCGTACTGCCGCCGGTGTCCTGCAACACGAAGCTGAAGCCGCCGCCAGTACCCAGGCCGATGATGGGTGGCGGCGCCAGCGGCACTGCGCGCCCGCCGCGCAGCGACCGGAATTTTGTCGAGAGCCGTGCGATCATCGCCTGTGCCGAGTTCATCCGGGCTCGTCCGCTCCTCGAACGGCTTCAACGACACGATCAGGAAGGCGGCGTTCGGTTGGGAGTAGTTGTCGATGAAGTTCAGGCCGATCGTGGCCGAGTAGTCGGCGACCGCATGCTCCTGCTTCAGGATGTTTTCGATCTGGCCGACCACGTCCGTCGTTCGTGCGACCGAGGCGCCATCCGGCAGCGAGACGACCACGAAGAATGCCCCCTGGTCATCCTCCGGCAGGAAGCCGGTCGGCGTGATCTTTCCCAGTGCCCAGATCCCGGCCATCGACCCCGCAACCAGGACCAGGCCGATGATCGAAATCCGCACCAGACGTGCGACGATCGCCCCATAGCCGTCCCGCACCCAGTCGATCCCGCGCATCAGCATGCCGATAGGGCCGCGTCGCGGCCCGTGATGTGGGCGCAGGAACAGTGCACAGAGTGCGGGCGACAGAGTCAGCGCGTTGATCGCCGAGAGGAACATCGCGACTGCGACCGTGACAGCAAACTGCCGGAACAGCTCACCGGAAATGCCGGGAATGAACGCGACCGGCACGAAGACCGACAACAGCACCAGAGTGATCGCGATGATCGGCGCGAAGATCTGCCCCATCGCCATCTTGGTGGCCTCGGCGGGTGACAGCTCCGGATGCTGCTCCATCACCAGCTCGACCGCCTCGACCACGACGATGGCGTCGTCCACCACGATGCCGATCGCCAGCACGATGGCCAGCAGCGACACGGTATTCGCTGAATACCCGATCGCGTACAGCACGATGAACGTGCCGATCAGGCTGACGGGGACGGCGATCGTCGGAATCAGTGTGGCGCGTAAATTCCCGAGGAACAGGAAGACGACCAGCACCACCAGCACAAAGGCCTCGATGAGAGTCTTCTGGACCTCATGGATTGTCGCGGTGACAAACGTCGTCGGATCGTACGTCACCTTCCAGGCGAGATCGTCCGGAAAACTGTGCGCGGCGTCCTGCATCACAGCCTTGACGCCGTTCAGCGCTGACAGCGCGTTCGCGCCGGGCGCCTGATACACCGCGATCAGCGCGGCCGGCGCACCGTTCAGGCGCGTCGACCGGTCCATGTTGGCCGCCCCGAGTTGCAGCCGCGCCACGTCCCCCAGTCGCAAAATCGATCCGTCCGGGTTGGTCCGGATGACGATCTGCTCGAATTCCTTGGTCGAAGTCAGCCGCCCTTTCGTTTGCACGTTGAGCTGCAGCTGCTGATCGTTCGACGTCGGCCGTGCTCCGATCCGCCCGACCGCGGCCTGCACATTCTGTGACTGAAGCGCGTTGATGATGTCGGCGGTGGTCAGCCCCAGTCCGGTCAGCCGATCCGTCCGCACCCAGACCCGCATCGAATAGTCCTGCGGACCGAACAGGGTTGCGTCACCTACACCGGGCGAGCTGCGGATCTGGTCCAGCAGGTTGATCGTCGCATAATTCGAAATAAACAGCTCGTCATGGGTTCGCTTGGGCGAGTACAGCGCGATCACCCCCAGCAGCGCAGAGGATTGCTTCTTGACGGTGATACCTTGCTTTCGAACATCCTCCGGCAGCTTCGACAAAGCCACCTGAACCCGGTTATTCACGTTGACCGTGTCGATATCCGGGTCGGTCCCCAGCTCGAAGGAGACTTTCAGCGAGTAGCTGCCGTCATTCCCGCTGACGCTCTTCATGTAGATCATCTTATCGACGCCGATGACCTGGCTTTCGATCGGCTGTGCAACCGTGGCTTCAACCACCGCCGCCGATGCGCCCGGATACGTCGTCGTCACCGACACCTGCGGCGGCACGATGTCGGGATACTGCGCGATCGGGATGACAAACAGGGACAGCAAGCCGGCAATCGTCGTCAGAATGGCGATGACGGTCGCGAGCCGGGGACGATCGATAAAGATCGTCGAAAACATGTCTTAGGTTCCGCTAGGCGGAGGTGGCACCGGACTCGCCGCCACCGGCGCCCCAGCCCGCAAGGTCTCCATCCCCTGAACCACCACCTGCTCTCCGCCCTTGAGGCCCTGATCCACCACCGCGTACAGCCCTTGCTCGCCCCCGAGTTTCACCCGGGTCACGGCGGCCTTTCCGTCCGCGACGGTGAAAACATACGTGCCTTGCTGGTCCACGAGCAGGGCAGTCTGCGGAATCAGGACCTTTTCTTGCGGCTTTTCGGATTCCACCGACACACGGACGAGCTGGCCGTCGATCAATTTGTCGTCCGGGTTCGGCATGGTGGCACGAACCAGAACTGTGTCGGTCGCGCGGTCTACCGACACATCGACGAAGTTGATCGTTCCGGTCTGGTTATAGAGTGACCCGTCCGAAAACCGGATCTTGATCGCCAGTCCGCTTCTCTGACCCCCTGGTCCTTGTCCTTCTGCACCTGCAGAAACTCGCGCTGGCTGACCGGGAAGCTGACATACATCGGGTCGCGGCTGACGATCGTGGTCAGAGGCCCGCTATCAGGACCGACAAGATTTCCCACCGTATATTTGGATAACCTCACCTCTCCGGTGATGGGGGCGACGATCTCCGTGTACCCGAGATTGATCTGCGCCGTTTTCAGGTTCGCGTCGGAGGACACGATGTCGCCCTGGGCGCTTTTCTCCTCCGCGATCCGCTGATCGAGCGTTGCCTGCGCGGCGGTGTTGGTTTTGACCAACTCTTCCGTCCGGGCACGCTGCGCCGTCGCATTCGCAAACTTCGCCTGGGCCTGTATCAGGGCGCCGCGCGCCTGCATCTCGGCCGCTTTATAGGTATCCGGTTCGATTTCGTAGAGGGGTTGGCCCTCTTTGACCAAGTCCCCTTCCTTGAACAGCATCTTCTGCAGGAAACCGGTGACACGCGCCCGGACGTCCACCTGTTCCATCGCCTCAACGCGACCAACAAACTCGGTTGACTGCGTGATCGGCCGCAGTTCGGCGGCAACGGTTCCGACTGGGACTGCGGCTGGTTGCTGCGCCCGGCTTGGCACGAGGGGGACAAACAGAGGGAGCAGGAAAGCTAGTACAGACGCTTGCCGCCACATTGCCGTTCTCATTCCCCCGGGCACGCACCATGAAACCAAGCCAGACGAGGTGTCCAGGGAAAAATCCGAACCCGGCAGCCCTGCTCCCAGAGTGTCTTATACCCAATGGCTATGGTGCTCATGACCTAGTGTCCTGGCCGAGAAATGGCTAGCCACTTATGGCTTGGTATGGTTCCGTTACGGCGGAGCGCGGCGGGGACCAGAGACATGGCGGCACCGAAGGCGGTTCGGATCGAATTATCGGAGCTTGAGGCTGCGGAACTCCAATCCCGGCTGCGCCGACGCAAGGTAGCCCGCGGCGATGCCATGCGAGCCGAGATCGTGCTGTTGGCGGCGCAGGGCATGAGCAATTTGGCAATCGCTGAGCGGCTCGGCATCACCCGAGTCACGGCAGCGACTTGGCGGAGGCGCTATGCCGAGAAGCGTCTCGACGGCCTGGTCGATGAGCCGCGCCCCGGCGCGCCGCGGACCGTCACGGATGAGAAGGTTTCGGAAGTCGTGACGGCGACGCTGGAGACGCTGCCTGTCGGGCGCACGCACTGGAGTTCGCGTGACATGGCGCGAGCCGCAGGGCTGGCGCCGTCGACGGTACAGCGTATCTGGAAAGCGTTTTCGCTGCAGCCACACCGCAGCGAAACCTTCAAGTTGTCGACCGGTCCGCTGTTCGTCGAGAAAGTGCGCGACATCGTGGGGCTCTACCTCAATCCCCCGGATCGGGCCCTGGTGCTCTGCGTCGACGAGAAGTCGCAGATACAGGCACTGGACCGGACGCAGCCGGTCCTGCCATTACGGCCGGGACAAGTCGAACGCCGCACCCACGACTACACGCGGCACGGTACGACGTCGCTATTCGCCGCGCTCGACGTCAGGGTAGGAACAATCATCGGCAAGTGCATGCCGCGTCATCGCGCGGTCGAGTTTCGTCGCTTCCTCGCCATGGTCGAGAAGAATGTCCCAGCCGACCACGATGTGCACGTCGTGATGGACAATGTATCGAGCCACAAGACCAAGCTGATCCGTAGCTGGTTTGCCAAGCGGCCACACTGGCACGTGCACCTCACGCCTACATCCGCGTCATGGATCAATCAGGTCGAGCGATTTTTCGGCATGCTCACAGACGATCAGATTAGGCGCGGCTCGCATCGCTCAACCCGTGAGCTGGAAGCCGCTATCAGCGCCTACATCGACGCCCGTAACGCCGATCCCAAGCCCTTTCGTTGGGTCAAATCGGCCGACGACATCCTCGCCTCGATCCAACGCTTCTGCCAGCGAACCATCGCTGTTCAGAAGCAATGTGCATAAAAACTTCAGAGTCAGGACACTAGCACTACTTTGGCACTTGTACGGTCACGTGGCGGTTCTGTATCAGACTGGGATTCAGCGGAGCGCTTGCTGTGTCCCGTTCTGTCGCGTTGGGAGACGATCTTGACCGCTGGTTGATTCCGTTTCTTGCAGTGATGGGCCGCAGCACACGGCGGCGCTGGGGACCACTCTACGTACGGGGGCTACTTGGGCCGGATGGTCCGAAGAGCGTACAGCCGATTGCCGAGCGTCTCGGCCTCCGCGGCCACGATCAACTGCACCACTTCATCAGCAGTTCGAGCTGGGACGACGCGCCGTTATGGCGTGTGCTCGCGGAACGCGCTGATGCCATCGTGGGCGGCGACGACGCGGTGCTGGTCGTCGATGACACGGCGATCCCCAAGAAGGGCACGCTCTCGGTCGGGGTCGCTCCACAATACTGTGGCGAGCTTGGAAAGCAGGCGAACTGTCAGGCGCTGGTCTCGCTGACGCTGGCGTGCGGCGAAGTGCCGGTGCCGATCGGCCTGCGCCTGTTCCTGCCGAAGTCGTGGACTGACGACGAAGCGCGCTGCGCCGCTGCCGGCGTGGCGGAGACGGAGCGCACGGCACTAACCAAGCCGGAGATCGCACTGAAAGAGATCGACCGCGTGCGCGCCGCCGGCGTCCGCTTCGGCCGCGTCCTGGCCGATGCGGGATACGGCCTCAGCGCACCGTTCCGCCAAGGCTTGAGCGCGCGTGATCTGGTCTGGTCGGTTGGCGTCCCGCGCACGCAGAAGGTGTTCACCACCGGCGTTGGGCTGCTGTTTCCGCGTGCCAACAAGGGAAAGCCACGACGGCATGCCGTCCCAAGTGAGGACGCGCGGGCGGGTGCGGACGTGCTGGACAACTGCCGTTGGCGGCGCATCATCTGGCGTCAGGGCAGCAAAGGTGCGCTCACCGCTCGGTTTGCGGCTTTGCGCGTGCGGGTTGCCGACGGGCCGCGCAGCCCGCGTCACGGCCGTTTGCCCGGCGAGGCGGTCTGGCTGATCGGCGAATGGCGCAGCAGCGGCGAGCGGAAATACTATCTGAGCAATCTGCCGCCAGACACGTCGCTGCGCCGCCTCGCCGTCAGCATCAAGGCGCGGTGGGTCTGCGAGCAGGCCCATCAGCAGCTCAAGCAAGAGCTTGGCCTCGGGGCTTTCGAGGGACGATCGTGGACCGGGCTGCATCGGCATGCGCTCATGAGCTGCATCGCCTTTGCCTACCTTCAGCACCTGCGGCTCCGTGCCGCAGCGCGGGGAAAAAAAGAACCAGACCCCGACAGCCCCTCCGAGGCCGACGCTTCCTGAAATCCGCCGCGCTGTCATCGCTCGACTGTTCGCTCCGCCACAACCGCCAAGCCGATGTCCGCATTGCCGGAAAAGATTGCAGAGCCAATCAGATGAAGTGCCAAAGTAGTGCTAGGGCGAAGACCCAATTGGGTTATTGCCAAATCAATAGGTTGTTGATTCCCTGTGGTCGGAGTTTGCATCGATTCGGGGCAGCATGGTCACAGGGTATTTCTGGTTGAGCGACGGGCAGTGGGAGAAGATTGACCCATTGCTGCCCGTCTACATACGCGGCAAGCGACGGGTGGATGATCGGCGCGTGATCAGCGGCATCATCCAAGTCATCATCTCCGGTTGCCGATGGTCCGACGCACCGTTGGAATATGGGCCACGCAAGACACTGTATAATCGGTTCGTGCGCTGGGCAGTGCGCGGGATCTGGGAGCGTGTGTTCATGGAACTTGCGCGCGCCGGCGGCCCGCCGGCCGAAGCCTTGCTGGACAGCACGCATATCAAGGTCCACCGGTCGGCCAGCGCCGGGCGGCGAAAAAGGGGGGTTCGCGTGGGATCGGGACGAGCCGCGGCGGGCGCAATACCAAAATCCATCTGATCGCTGATGCTCACGGCCGACCCAAGGTCATCGCGCTGACCGGCGGTGAGCGCCACGATAGCGTGCCGGCGCAGGCAATGTTGGCTCGACTGCCGCCCGACCTGCGCGTGATCGCCGATGCCGCTTACGACAGTGCCGAATTGCGCCGTTGGCTGGCGGACCGCGGCAGCCGCGTCATCATCCCCAACCGCAAGAACCGAAAGCAGCCCTATCCGTTCGACGCCGTCACCTATAGGCGGCGCAATATCGTCGAACGCACCTTCTGCCGCCTCAAGGACTTTCGACGCCTGGCAACGCGCTACGATCGGCTCGACGAAACTTTCGTCTCCACCCTCTGCATCGCCGCCGCCCTTGCCTACTTCCTCAAGTAGTCAGATGAGTCTTCGCCCTAGCTTCCAATCACCACTCTTAGCCTGCCCCGTCTGTGGCGCGGTTCATTGATGCAGATCAATGAGAGCATCGACTTCGCATGTCATGAAGTGCGTGTTCGGTCCTCAGTCCACGTGGTGAACCATGTGACGAAAACGGCACGAGACGAAAAATGGCGCGTGTAACATTGCACGAAAACAATCTTGCAGAGGGGCGCCGGCAAGCCCAGACGCTGTGCAGTACTGGCTGCCTTGTGGCGCGGTTCACGATCGCTCCGGTTAAAAACATCTGGCAAGCCCTTGCGCGCTGTGGCAAATTAACCACTGCTCTGAGAACAGCCAAACCACCCATTCAAACCAGCTTACACCAAAGTGGCGGCGGGGGAAATGCATGATGGATGCTCAGACTCAGCGGATTGACCAATTCCTGCTGATGCACTCCGTGCGTCCAGACCAATGGCGAGATATCACCCACTTGGCCGCTGCTTGCGCTGCAGGGCGTGCTGAGCGAGCGGAGTTGGAAGCCGCACTGGGCGGGATGGAGGCCTTGGAGGCGTATCACGCCTACCCCGGCCCCGTACTGCTCCGGGAACTGCGCGAGCGCGTCGCTAGCAATGATGCGCCCGGCGCCGCTCAGCTTGCCCGACGCATCTCCAACGCGATCCTCACCCGCTCTTATCGGGAGCGTCCGTCCGAATGGGACATCCACGACGACATGGCGTCGAACGAAGTGGCCGATATGCTTCCCCCGGCGCTGGGCGAAGCAGGGGGCTTTCGCCCTTATTTTGAGGTTCTCTGCGTCAACAGCCAGCCGGCTGCGCGATGGCCTGCGCTGGCGGCGGAACTTCGCAAGCTTCGCCGCCCGGAGGATGACTTCATCTACGAACCGGTGTTTGTCGGTTCATTCGAGGATGCGGTGTGTGCCGCCGCCATTAATCCTGCTTTTGCCTCAGTGATCGTCGCCGAGGGCTTTCCCTACCGTTCGCGGTTTGACGCACCGGTGCTCCGCTCGATCCTCGATCCCCTGGGTGAGGCCGAGAGCACCGACGAGTCCGCCCTCCATCTCGCGTGGGGGCTCAATCGGATCCGGCCTGAACTCGACATCTTTCTCCTTTCCGACCGGCAGGTGGAGGACATTGCAGGAGACCCAGCGGCGGATGTGGTTCGACGGGTCTTTTACAGCGTCGAAGAACCGCTGGAACTGCACCTTGCCATCCTCGAAGGTGTGCGGGCTCGGTACGAAACACCATTCTTCGACAATCTGAAGCGCTACGCCCGCCGCCCGATCGGCACATTCCATGCCCTTCCGATCGCCCGTGGCAAATCGGTCTTCAAGTCCGATTGGATTCGCGACATGGGCGAATTCTATGGCGTCAACCTGTTCCTGGCCGAGAGCAGCGCGACAACGGGCGGCCTGGACAGCCTTCTGGAGCCGAGCGGCAATATCAAACGCGCCCAGGATATGGCTGCGCGCGCGTTCGGCGCCGATCGCGTCTTCTTCGTCACGAACGGCACTTCGACATCAAACAAGATGGCGGTGCAGGCACTGCTCGCGCCCGGCGATATCGCCATCGTCGATCGCAACTGTCACAAATCGCACCACTACGGCATGGTGCTGAGCGGGGCCTATCCGCTCTATGTCGAAGCGTTCCCCATGACGGAATACTCGATGTACGGCGCGGTGCCGCTGGCAACGATCAAGCGGACGTTGCTCGCGTTGCGCCGCGAGGGACGGCTCGATCGGCTGAAGATGCTCGACCTGACGAACTGCACGTTCGACGGTCACATGTACAACGTGCGCCGGGTGATGGAAGAATGCCTCGCCATTAAGCCCGACCTCATTTTCCTGTGGGATGAGGCTTGGTCGGGGTTCGCGCGCTTCTCGCCGTTCATGCGCCCACGGACTGCAATGGGGGCGGCCCATGACATCGAGGCATGGCTGCACGATCCCTCGTCGGTCTCCGCCTTCGAAAAGCAGAAGGCCGCGCTGGGCCATGACCCGAGTGACGAAAAGCTTCTCACGACGCGCCTGATCCCCGATCCGCGCAAGGTAAGGCTGCGCGTGTATCAGACCAACTCGACGCACAAATCGATGTCGGCGATCCGTCAGGGGTCGATGCTGCTGGTAAAGGACGTCGATTTCAGCACGGTCGAGCAGCAGTTCCGGGAGGCGGTGTTCACCCATGCCTCCACCAGCCCGAACCAGCAGCTGATCGCCAGCCTGGATGTCGCGCGCCGGCAAATGGAGCTGGAAGGCTACGGCCTGGTCATGAACGCGATCGAAATCGCGCTGAAGATCAGGCAGGCCATCAACACGCATCCGCTGATCTCGAAATACTTCCGCGTGCTCGGCGCGGATGAAATGATTCCGGCCGAATACCGGCAAACTGGCTTCACCGATTATCTCACGCCGGGGACGAGCTGGGCCGATATTGTCCACGCCATGCGAGACGATGAATTCTATCTGGATCCCACGCGCATGACGCTCGTCTGTGGAACCGCCGGCTTCGACGGAACCCAGTTCAAGGGCCTGCTTGCCCAAGACTACAATATTCAGGTGAACAAGACGTCGCGTAACAGTATTCTGCTGCAGTCGAACATCAATAATACGCGCAGCGACGCGGCCCACCTGATCCGTGTCCTCGTCGAAATCTGCAACGACGTTGAAAAGCGCCTCGCAGCCGGCGGCGACGCTGAAAGGAAGGCATTCGCCGCACGGGTGAAGTCACTGATGACCGATGTTCCGGACCTTCCAAACTTCAGCCATTTCCATCAGGCGTTCCGATCGCTCGCTGGCGACGAGACGCAGGAGGGCGACATCCGTACCGCGTTCTTCGGCGCCTACGACCCGAACAAGTGCGAGTACGTGCCGTTATTCGGAGCCGAATGCGACAAGCGACTGCAGGACGGGCCGGACATGGTATCCGCCAACTTCGTTATCCCGTACCCGCCGGGGTTTCCGATCATGGTACCAGGGCAGGTGATCACGTCCGAGACGATCGACTTCATGCGTAAGCTCGATGTGAAGGAAATCCACGGATACGAGCGGACGCGCGGATTGAAGCTGCTGAAGCCCGACGCGCTGGGTACAAAATAGGCGCAGTGAAACGAAAGACCACGAGCCGATAGGAAATCGACATGTTCCAGTGGTTCGCAGCAACGCTCCGGTTATACCCGGAGATCGCCGTGTTTCTCTCACTCGCGATCGGATACTACGCCGGTAGCTTCAGCTACAAGGGTTTTGGTCTGGGCGCTGTCACATCGACCCTTCTGGCGGCAATCCTGATCGGGCAGATTGGCATCACGATATCGCCGAACGTCAAGTCCATCTTCTTCCTGATGTTCCTCTTTGCTGTCGGCTACGGCGTCGGTCCGCAGTTCATTCGCGGCATCGCATCTGATGGCTTGCCGCAAGCGATTTTCGCGGCGATCGTCAGTTTGTTTAGCCTGGGTGCCGCGGTGATCATCGCCAAGCTGGCCGGTTATCATCCCGGTTACGCTGCGGGGCTGTACGCGGGATCTCAGACGATCTCCGCGTCAATGGGATTGGCGACCGATGCAATCAACCGCCTGGGTCTGCCGCCCGATCAGGCAAAGGCGATGTTGAACGACATGCCCGTCGCCTACGCTGTCACCTACATTTATGGCACGATTGGATCAGCGGTCGTTCTTGCGATGCTCGCACCCAAGCTGCTTCGCATCGACCTGGTGGCGGCCTGCAAGGCGTATGAGGAGCGGTCTCGCGGTAACGTCGAAATGGGCGGCGCCGGCTCGGCCTGGCATCGATGGGAACTGCGGGCTTTTCGTGTCGCCACCGACGGGCAGGCAGTCGGGCTCCCGACGGTGCAGGCCGAGGCGCTGGTACGGGGCGCTCGCGTCTTCATTCAGAGAATCCGGCGCGACGGCAAAATAATTGAGGCCGATGCCGAGACCGTCCTGCAGGCCGGTGACGTGGTCGCGGTCTCGGGTCCTCGTGACGTGTTGGTCGATGTGCTCGGTAAGGCAGCACAGGAAGTCAACGACCCGGAGCTGCTCCATGTGCCCATCGAGGGCGTGGACGTCTACGTCACGAGCAAGGACGCAAATGGCAAGACGTTGCAAGAGCTAGCATCGATGCCTATGGCCCGAGGAATCTTCTTGCGGCGGATTGTCAGAGGCGCAACCGCAACGGTGATCCCGATCCTACCCGATACACGCATTCAGCGCGGTGATATTCTCACCATCGTCGGCCGGACCCAGGATACCACAGCGGCGGCGAAGGTGTTGGGCGTATTGGATCGCGCAAGCGACGTTGCCGACGTCGCATTCATCGGTGCCGCGATCACCCTGGGTGCGCTGGTCGGGGCTATCGTTCTTAGGATCAGTGGCGTGCCATTGACGATCTCGACCGCCGGCGGAGCTCTCATTTCCGGGCTGATCTTCGGCTGGCTACGCTCGGTCAAGCCGTCATTCGGCCGCATCCCGTCATCTACCTTGTGGTTCATGAACTCGGTCGGCTTGAACGTCTTCATCGCGGTGATCGGCATCACGGCGGGACCGGGTTTCGTCGCAGGATTACAGAATCTCGGGATCAGCTTGTTTGTCTGGGGAATCATCGCAACCACGGTGCCCCTGATCCTGGCGGCGTATTTGGGGAAATACGTGTTCCGCTTCGATCCGGCGGTCTTGCTGGGCTGCTGCGCCGGTGCCCGTACAACGACGGCGGCCCTCGGCATGATTTGCGAGAACGCTCAAAGCCAGGTTCCGGCACTGGGTTACACCGTGACCTATGCGGTGGGCAACACACTGCTCACGATATGGGGCATGGTTGTCGTCATGTTGCTGAGCTGAGTTCAACCAAACGTCGCGTGCTGGAATGGCTTCAGGGAGGAACAGATGGCTGATATCCAATTGAGAAAATATGAAACTCTGAGCCCGTTCGAGGTCAAGGACGAACTCATAAGGATTGCCCGGCGCACGACCTCACAGTCCAATCTGGCTTTCCTCAACGCCGGCCGCGGGAACCCAAATTGGATCGCAACCAAACCGCGCGAAGCCTTTTTCCTGCTCGGCCAGTTCGCCATGACCGAGAGCAAGCGCACCATGCAACTTCCCGCCGGAGTGGGCGGCATGCCGCAGGCTCCCGGCATCGCAAACCGCCTGGATGCATGGCTCGACCGCCACTCAGACACGGAGGTGGCCGGTTCCCTTGCCGACATGGTCCACTACGCGACCAAGAAATTCGACTTTACGCCGGACGCCTTCGTGCACGAACTGGTAGACAGTATCATCGGTGACAACTATCCCGTGCCCGACCGGATGCTGGTGCATAATGAGAGGATCGTCCACGAATACCTGATGTGGGCCATGTGCGGAGAGCCCAGGCCATCCGGCAAGTTTGACCTCTATGCGGTTGAGGGCGGCACTGCTGCCATGTGCTACATATTCAAGTCGTTGAAGGCCGCCCGAATTCTCAATCCCGGAGACACGATCGCCCTTGGGGTCCCGATCTTTACCCCGTATCTGGAGATGCCGCATCTCGAGGATTACGGCCTGAATATCGTTAATATCGCAGCAGCGCGTGAGGACACATATCAGTTTACCACCGACGACTTTGAGAAACTGGCAGATCCGAAAGTCAAGGCATTCTTCCTGGTGAATCCCGGCAACCCGACGGGGATTGCTCTGGATTCCAAAGCGCTCAATCAGTTGGTTGACCTGGTAAACACCAGGCGCCGCGATCTCATCATTCTGACCGATGACGTCTATGGCACGTTCGTTCACGGCTTCCGGTCAATCATGGGAGCACTCCCATACAATACGATCGGCGTGTACTCCTATTCAAAGTACTTCGGTTGCACCGGCTGGCGACTGGGTGTCATCGCGCTGCACGAGAATAATCTCATCGATCAGATGATCGCCGACCATCCGGAGGGTATCAAACAGGCACTCGACAAGCGGTATGGCCCACTGACCCTCACACCCAGGGATTTGAAATTTATCGATCGGATCGTCGCGGACAGTCGCGACGTAGCCCTAAATCACACGGCGGGTCTATCATTACCCCAACAGGTCATGATGACCATGTTCTCGTTGTTTGAAATGATGGACGACAAGAAAGCGTATCAGGCGGCGTGCATAGAAATCGTCCGCCATCGCTTCCAGTTGGCCGTCGAAAGTCTCGGCTTGAACATCGATGTCAGAGATTGGCCGACATATGACGCGTACTATGGGTTGTTCGATTTGGAGTATTGGCTAAAAAATCATGTCGAGCCGGAGGTTCTTGCTTACGTTAAGGCGAACGTGCATCCGTTGGATATCGTTTTCCGCCTGGCGGAGGAGCATGGCATCGTTCTGCTGAACGGCGGCGGCTTCGCGGCACCGAACTGGTCCGCTCGGGTGTCTTTCGCTAACCTGACCGACGAAGCATATGCCAACATAGGGCGCGCGGTCAGAGCTGTGGCCACCGGTTATGTGCGGGAATACGAGGCCACAAAGCGGGCAGTGACCTAGGCGGCGCCCACTTTCAGGTGCCGCAGAGGTTTGCTGCCTTTGGAGGATCGCGTCCTCGCCTTGAACCGGAAGAAGACGGTCGGTGCGAAAAAATAGGTAGCATCTTGCGGGAGCATTAGGGCTACCTAAGAGGTCTGGTCTTCGCAGCGTTCCCGGAGTGACGCCCAGGATGGAATTGCCCCGTTTCTATCACGGCGTTATCCGCTTATTTTATGACATAGCCGCCGTTCCCGAATTGCTCGCTTATCTGTTGACGAAGCCATCGCTCGCATCCTTTCCCTGCCGATGGCGCGTCGAGGAGATCGGGCCTGTCAAGAGAAGTGGAAATGCCCGAAGAGCCACGCGTTCCAACGCTTCCCAGCGAAGAGATTGAACCAATCTTTGAACTTGGTGGTCCTGCCTTCCGCCTGATGCAGCGTGTTGGAATCATACGGGGACGCGGGCCCGATGTTTCGCGGCGAAGCATAGCATTCATCGTCATCACGTGGATTCCCCTGCTGATCTTTTCAGTTCTCGAAAGGAGAGCAATCGGTCCCACCCCCCGATTGTCGCTTCTTCTGGATTTCGCCACCTACGCCCGTTTCTTCATCGCCGTACCACTGATATTCGCGGCAGAGGCAATCGTTGGCCCGCGCATCTGCAACGCCGAGCTGCAATTCATTCAGGGCGGTATTGTTCAGCCAAGTGATCATCCTGCACTGTCGGCCGCGATCGCGCGCGCTCGACGTCGGCGGGATGCAGGCTTTCCGGAAGTACTTTTTCTTGCGCTCGCGTTGTTTGGCGCGTGGTTCTTCACCGTGGAGCAATTAGGCGGAGTAGGAGTGACAACGTGGCACTCGATCAGATCAAGCGATGGAACTCATCTCCTGGCGGCAGGTGTGTGGTATTATTTCGTGGCCATACCGCTGGTGCAGTTTTTCCTTTTACGATGGCTCTGGAGATTGACCATTTGGACACTGTTCCTGAGAGACGTCTCTAAACTGCAGCTGAGGCTCATACCAACTCATGCAGACCGGTCAGGAGGTCTAGGCTTTCTTGGTAATGCACATGTCTCACTGGCGATCTTTCCATTCGCACTGAGCTGTGTGTTTGCTTCCGAGCTGGCTTTCCGTATCAGATTCGAAGGGCTTGATCTGCCAACTCTGCGTTCCATGACTCCCTTGCTGATTGCCTATATTATTTTCGTGGAACTCGTCACCTTTGGGCCACTTCTTGTTCTGTCTCCATTAATGGCGTCCGTTCGCTTACAGGGCCTCCGTTCTTATGGTACTCTAGTACAACAGCACAATGAGATGTTCCACCGCAAGTGGATCGAGGGGTGTCGGCCGGCCGGTGAGGAACCCCTTGGAAACCCTGATATGTCCTCACTTGTCGATCTAGGTAGCAGCTTTGACGTCGTTCGACAAATGAACTTCTTCCCGGCGGGAAGAAGCCAGTTGATCCAGGTGGCGGTCATCGCTTGTCTCCCAGGATTGCCACTGACATTCTTAATTCTTCCGTTTGCAGAGGTCCTGAGGTTGCTCGCGGGCGTGGTCGGCTGATCCTGGTCCCGCGGTAAAGTTGGGATGTGAGTTTGTCGGCCGCACAGGCGAAGAGGGACTCCTCAAATCCACCTGCCTCCGAAATGTCTGGCTAGTAGGCCTGATCCATAAGCGGTTTTGCCGCGGCCTCATGTGCCACGATCCCGGTGCAGCCGGTCGAAATGGGGCGTCTTGGGATCAGCCAGCGAAAGTCGCATCGCGCCGTAACCTTGGCGTCCGGCTGCATCGATCAGAAGGTCCAACGTCGTGCCGAGCGGCCAATAACAGTGATCTGGACGCCCGGCCCTGCTCGATGTCAGAAGTGCGTGCTAGCCCGAGGATTGGTGGTACACTGCCATATTGTCGACTGGTCTCATATCCAGATGCATGTTGGCGCAACCGGGTCCCGTCAAGGTCGCTTGGGTGACTCCACCGGTTCTTTTTTGACCGACGACATCACCGGTTGGACCATCTCCTACCTGGGCCGTGAGTTTAAGGTGGAAATTCCCGTTCTGGTCGATAGTCCCCGTGATCATACTTATGCCCGACAGGTCGTTGTAGTAGGCGATGCCGGTAACACTCCCGTTATCGTGCCGTGCCGTGCCGTGCCAGGCGCCAGGTGATATAAGTGCAACCAGCGACGCTCGACGGTGCACTTCCAACGAACCCAGCCACCGGAGTAGCCGCCCAACCGGTACTGGTGATGCCCCCGAATGCCAGAGCTCCGAACATCCCTGACAGTATGAGTATTCTGTTCATCTCTCCTCCTCCTTCAATTCTTGACGGCCCATCCTAGAAATCGCGCGAATGCAGGCGCAGCGCGTTCGATCATCCGTTCTTATAGCCCATCGAAGACGCGGTCGGGACACTGTTCAGGTTCTTTAGCTCGATCCCTCTGATTTCTGCATTCGCGCAGCCGCTGCCTTGCAGAATGGCATCGACCCCTCCTTTGGCCGATCTCTTCCCATGCACAACTCCGGTAGGGCCATTCCCTATGAAGGATGTCAGCTCCATTTGGAAATTACCGGATTGGTCGAACGAGCCGTTTGCTTTGCTCACGCCACTGAGATCCGAATAGTAAACGATGCCATTGATTGTACCGTTGTTGTCCGCCAGCCTCCAAAGAAGATAAGGACAGCCGGCGACCTTTGACCAAGCCCAGCCGCTATATCCCTTGATCGGTGGGCTCGCGGCCAAAGACTGAGATTGTGTGCTTACGGCAGACACAACCGCCAGGATGGCTATCGCACTTACGAAGCGAGACATGCTCCCTCTCCTTTATGAATTGCTGCCATTCTATTCGATCGTCCGGTGCCTCCCCTTGATCTGGATCAATGATTTTCACGGAAATTACGGGGCTATTCGGCGTGGGTACCTTCTGTGGGGACCCTCTGATCGCATTAAGTCAACAAGGGCGCGGACTACGGCCTAATCAACGCACCCTTCCGCGAAGGTCGTCATTCCAGGCTTCTGAAAAGGCACCCAGCCCATGGCCCGTGCATCAGCCAAACCCAAGATAGCGATAGCCTGTCAGGGCGGCGGTAGTCAGACCGCGTTTACTGCAGGTGTGCTGAAGTCCTTGGCGGAGCGAGGGGTTGGAGAAGACTTCGACCCTGTCAGCATCAGCGGCACGTCAGGCGGCGCCGTATGCGCCGCGCTCATATGGTATAGCTTCTGGAAGGGCGACAAGCCTCGTTGGAAGCGTCTGATTGATTTTTGGAAGGACAATGAAGCGCAAGATTGGGGTGAACAGGCATTCAATGAGGCTATTGTTAGTTATCTGCGCGTCGTCAATAGTGGACTTTTTCCAGCCTTCCAGCTGAGTCCGTCCTCTCCGATCGTAAAATCGTGGCTGTCGCTTTGGTCTCTCGGGACCCGGCCACATTTCATGGATTTCCCGCGACTGCTGAGTAGGTATATCGACTTTGGTGAGTTAGCAACCTGGGGCCCTCGGAACCACCGGCCGGTACTGATGATCGGGGCAGCCAATGTGACGACTGGAAAACTCGCAAAGTTTGTGTCTACCAAGGAGGCGATTCGTCTTGAGCATATCCTAGCATCTTGCGCGGTTCCGAACATCTTTCCGGTCGTTCCGATCGGCGACTATGTGTTCTGGGATGGCTTATTCTCCGACAACCCGCCGGTAGAGGAACTTATCCGTCCGCGAAGCGTCGGCGCCGAAAACGTTCCCGATGAGATCTGGCTTATCAAGATCAACCCGACCGCAACAGACATTGTCCCAGAACAGGCCGATACGATCGCTGACCGTCGGAATCAAATGGAAGGCAACATCTCACTGTTCCATCAGCTCGACCACCTCGAATTGCTGAACGACATGATCCTGGCAGATGCCTTCCGGCCAGAATTTCTGGCGCAGTTCGATATCAAGACACCGATTCTCATCCCCAAGTCCTTCAGCACCGATCCGGATAAGCCTTACCACATCCCGTGCATTGAAATGCCGCTCGAAGTACAGGCGACGCTAGATTACGAGGGAAAGATTGATCGTAGTTCAAAGAATATCGAATGGCTGCTCGAACAGGGGGAAGCCTGCGTTCCCACCTTCCTGCGCCAGCGCCAGGAGGCCATAGAAAGTAGTTCAAGGCCGTTCGGCTGATTGGGATCGAAGTGGCCGGTTCTTTCCTAGTTGGCTGGGACCGTCAACACCGGGGTCTGCGGCGTAACCCCCGTCTCGGCCAAGGAAAAGAAAATCATCAGGAAGGTGAACGTACGCTTGGAGGCAAGGTCGTTATCTGCAATCCAGTAAGACGTCCCATGATAGTGGACAACCACATACGCATCCTTCGGCGGAGCCGGTGAGGAGTGGATGCGTACGAGTGGGCGATCGTTCGGGTGAGCGGCGCTGCCCACGCGGGTCGATGCTGCGGCGCGGCCCTGGGCGACGTCTTCTGGTGGCACGTCGATACCCGCGGAAATTTCCAGCAGAATCTCCAGCATCGAGCGTGTGAGAATTGCGATCTCATTGGGCTCGCGCGGGAGCAGGCCAAAGACGACTGTTACTTCGCCGTTTGGGTTGGATCCCGTCCCGAGTGTCTTACGAACGAATTGCAGATCTTGATCCGCCTCCGCGGACCGCCTGCTGTTCAAAATTAATGTGGCAACCTGTTCAGTCCCCCGCTTCTCAAGCCGAACACTGACTGCTCCTGATAGCTGAAGGCGCCGCAGCGCATCCAGCAACGGATAGAATTCAGGATCGGCATCGCGCCCGCGCGCTCCGATACCTGAACGATTATAAATTCCATTGATCGCGCGTGTAGTCAGCAGCAGAACGTTATCCGCCGGATAACCGGCCTGTATCAGCTCTAGAATCTCGCTCGGCGGCAAGGGCTGAAGAAGGCTTTTTGCGAATTGGTTCCCCGAAATCGGGGTATAAGTGATGGTTGGGCGATCGACGTATTGAACGCTACCGCCCACACTCCCGAGCGCCGAAGGTATCGTGTTCGTCAGGTTAGAACTGAACTGCCCGCCAGCCTGGATCTGCCCTTGGAAGGTGTACCCGCTGATGACGGAGGATACATCGACAAAACTCGGTGCGTCACCGTATCTCAGTCGGACGACATTCAGAAGAGTCTGCTCCTTCCACGATTCGGCAACTGCGGACGTATATTCCAATCGGTCCCTCGGGACTGTCGCCGGACCGATCGAAGCACAGCCCGGGAATGCGGCGGCGGAGATCAATAGAATGATCCTGAGCCGCTTCCGGCTCCGCTGCCCGCCGCCGCTGTCTGGCTGGCGCCCATGTCGTCCGTACCCCATGGTGGTCGTTAAGCCACTTTCTTCGTGCTGGGACTACTGCGCGCGTGCACGGCCATCGCGATCATCGAGGTGCCACCGAACAGCATGCTGGTGCCGACCAGTAGACTGAGTGCCCATGCCGCAGTGCCCGGAAACTGGCACAAAATGATGAACGCCAGGATCATATCGACGATGCCGCCCACCAGCATCCAGGTCCAGGGTCCCGAGAGTTCCTTCCTATGGATCAATGCGTACGTGATCCAGGCCACGCCCTCGATGTTGAGGAACACGACCAGCAGCAACGTGAGCGAAACGTCGTCAAGGATCTGCTCGTCCAGCAGTACGATACCCGTGACGACACCAAGGACCGCCGAACCCAGCGACCACCAGAACCCCGGCGCATCGCGCGCCGTGAAGGTGGTGACCAAACCTACGACACCGCTGATGAGGATCAGCCAACCTATGAAGATCACGACTGAGATGGTCGCAAATACCGGCATCAGGATGCCGAGCACGCCAAGCATGACCAGGACGATGCCCTCGATCAGGAAGAGCACCCAGTGCACGCGAACTGCTTGCGTAAGCACCTGTCGAAATAGGTAGATCTCACTGGTGCTTATGACCATAGAAGACCTCACAAATCTCGTACGAAACAGCGCATCAGCGGCGACCTCTGGCAAGCCAGCACTGTGGTGAGCCACGACAAACTATATCGCATCGTTTACATGATCTTCCCTCTGGCCCAGCAGTGCACTGATCTGGATCAATGCAAAGACTTCCGCATAAAGACTATTGGTGACTACCGGCCGGTAGGGGAGTCCGGAAAAGGAGGATGCGATGCCAGCACTTGCACGCCGCCGCCTGTTCGGACTTGCTGCCGCCGCGTTTACCTGCCCGTTGTGTAACAGAGCCATGGCTGCTGTCGAGTTCGGCTATTCCGGCGCCGAGGGACCCGAGCATTGGGGCGAGCTTTCGCCGGATTACCGTGCCTGCGGGATCGGAACCCAACAGTCACCGATCGATCTCACTGGCACCGTCACGGTTCGTCTGGAGCATCTTCCCATCGACTACAAGAAGGTGCCGCTGCGTGTCTGGAACAACGGTGAGTACATTCTTACAAATATGCCGCCTGGCGGCACGGTGAAGGTGGGCGGCGTGACCTACAAGCTGCTGCAATTCCACTTCCATCATCCGAGCGAGCATCATGTCGATGGCAAAGTCTTTGCGATGGAGGCCCACTTCGTAAACCAGGCAGCCGACGGCTCGCTCTGTGCGGTCGGCGTGTTCATCATGCCTGGCCGGGCCAACTCAGTGCTGGGACCGATCGTCAAGGCCACGCCGTCGCAGCCGGGACCCGACACGCCGGTTCCAGGTGTTACGGTTGATCCGATGGGCCTGTTTCCGGCGGATCGGTCGTACTTCCGCTACATGGGGTCGGTGACCACCCCGCCCTGTTCCGAGACGGTAACCTGGCTGGTGTTCCGGACCCCGATCGAGGCCTCGTCGGATCAGATCGAGCGCTATGCTGCGGTGTTTCCGATGGACGCGCGGCCCCTACAGCCGACGAACCGCCGCGTGATCCTCGAGTCCGGCGGACTCTGATCGAGGATACAGATCGGGCGGCGAGGCTTTGCGTCTCGGTCGCGCCGAACGCGCAATCATGGCCCTGTTTACGGGGCTCTTGATGATGGTCCGCCAGCCATCCTCTGCTCGGCCGCGCTGCGTCACCGCTGAGCGGAATGGTCCCGATGCTTGGTGATCAGCGGCTTCCGTTTGGCGCGTTGGCCGAAGCTGATCTCCAGAAGACGAAATCAGCGCCCGCAGGTGCTGATCCGGTTTTCCCCAGATGGATCATGCGAGTGATAATTCTCCTCGGGCCATAGGTCTCGCGTGAACGTCCGTTTCTCGCGATTTCCACTGAGAACGGACGGTCTGCTTCCGGCCAGGCCAGGACATTTTTGGCCCATAGACGTCCACCGACAGGGTCAACCAGAGGGCTAGCCAGCAACAGCACATCAAGAAGGTTGCGTGTCCCCTGACCCTGCCCCCAAACTGTCCTCACTCATAACCAGAATCCGTTCTGGTTGTGGTCCGTCCTGGACCGGGTTGCGAACTCGTTCGGAGTAATACCAACCCGCGAAAACTCTGACTCACTTCGGATTCCCACTGCCCGCGCCATGTGATTCGATTCCCGCGCCGATTCGCGGGAGACGAGCATGGGCAGAGCGGTAGCGGTCAGCCGGACCGCTCACAGTGCACGGGGGCTTCGGGCAATGGCGAGCAAGTGTTCCGACGCTGACCAGGTCCGCCGGTTGCTCGCGATTGCTCTGGTGCTGGAAGGCGCCAGCCGTGGCGAGGCCGCCCGGCAGAGCGGCATGGACCGCCAGACGTTGCGTGACTGGGTCCACCGCTACAATGCCGAGGGGATTGGCGGCCTTCGATCACGCATCAGCCCCGGCCGCCCGCCGAAGCTGACGATCGAGCAGAAAGCGGAATTCAGGGCGCTGGTGATCGCGGGACCCGATCCGGCACTGCATGGTGTGGTGCGCTGGCGCTGCGTGGACCTGCAGGAGGAAGCGGCGCGGCGTTACAACGCCCGGGTTCACCTCAGCACGATGGGCAAGTGGCTGCACACGCTCGGGCTGACCCGGCTGCAACCGCGCCCCTATCATCCCAGGAAGGATGTCAAAGCCGAGGCGGCATATAAAAAAACTTCCCCTATCGGGTAGCCGAGGCGCTGCCCGAAGAAGCGGCCGAAGCACCTATCGAGGTCTGGTTTCAGGACGAAGCCAGAGTCGGGCAGAAGGGCGGACACACTTACATTTGGGCGCCGGTCGGCTCGCGCCCTCTGATGGTGCGCGACAACCGTCATGACTCGGCCTATCTGTTCGGCGCGATCTGCCCGGCTCGAGGCATCGGTGCCGCCATCATCATGCCGGGCGTCAACACCGAAGCGATGAATGAACACCTGAGCGAAATCAGCACTCAGGTGGCGCCTGGTGCGCACGCTATTTTGGTCTGTGACAGCGCCGGCTGGCATCAGCCCGGCGGCCGGTTGCGCGTGCCTGACAACATCACTCTGTTGCCGCTGCCGCCATACTCGCCGGAACTCAATCCAATGGAGACGGTTTGGGAGTATCTGCGGCAAAACAAACTCACCGCTTTGGTCTGGGAAAGCTACGAGGCCATCGTCGAGGCGTGCCGACGGGCGTGGCTCTTTCTGACCGATCATCCCCAGCGCATCCGATCGCTCGGAGCAAGGCAATGGGCATCGGTCAATGTTTAAGCGGGCTGGTATAAGTCCACGCAGGCTGGTGTGGGGCCGATGGGCATTATAGTCGGCCCGCCAAGCTTCGATGATCCTCCGGGCTGCGGGCAAGCCCTGGAAGACGTGCTCATTGAGGCATTCGTCGCGCAAGCGACCGTTCAGGCTCTCGACGAATGCGTTCTGCACTGGCTTGCCGGGGGCGATGTAGTGCCAGCCGACACCGCGATCCTGCTGCCAACTCAGCACCACATGCGACGTCAGCTCGGTCCCGTTGTCGCTGACCACCAGCAAGGGGGCGCCGCGCCGTTCTACGATGTAATTGAGTTCGCGCACCACCCTGCGACCGGACAGCGATGTATCCACCACCAGCGCCAGGCATTCGCGGGTGAAGTCGTCCACCACCACAAGCACCCGAAAGCGGCGGCCGTCGGCCAGTACGTCGGAGACGAAGTCCAGGCTCCAGCGCTGGTTCGGACCCTGTGGCAACGTCATTGGCGCGCGCGTTCCCAAAGCCCGCTTGCGACCGCCACGCCGCCGCACAACCAGTCGTTCCTCGCGGTAGAGCCGGAACAGCTTCTTGTGATTTAGCATGATCCCTTCTCGCCGCAGCAGAATATGCAAACGCCGATATCCGAACCGGCGCCGCTCGGCCGCCAACGCGCGGAGCCGCGTGCGAACCGCAGCGTCGCCGCCACGGCGCGATAGGTAACGGAACACCTTCGGTGCAATGCTCAGCAGCGAACAGGCACGCCGCTGCGAATAGCTCTTCTCTTCAATCGCCCAGATCACAGCTTTCCGCCGCAAGCCGGGCGTCAGAAGTTTTTTCCCAAGGCTTCCTTCAGCGTCGCCACATCCAGCACCAATTCCGTCAGCAGCTTCTTCAGCTTGCGGTTCTCCTCTTCCAGAGCCTTCAGTCTCTTGGCGTCCGAGATCTCCATCCCGCCGTAGCGCGATCGCCAATTGTAGAACGTCGCGTCGCTGATCCCGTGCTTGCGGCACAGCTCCGTTACCGGCAGTCCTGCCTGATGGTCTTTCAGCACACCGATGATCTGCTCCTCAGTGAACCGGCTCTTCCTCATCTTCCGTCTCCTGGCGGGAACGGACTCTAGTGCTCTGACGCATTCTATCGATTCACAACATGCGGTTGCCATGCGATTCTGTGAGCATGGCACAGACAGTATGCGTGTTGTTGAGCGCGGCAGACAGGAAGCGGCTTAAGGCAATAGCATCGGATCGCAACCGAGCGGGCAAATACATCGAGCGAGCCCGAGTCGTTCTGGCCTCGGCCAGTGGTCGGCCGGTGCAACATGTGGCGAAAGAGATCAGCGTCAGCCGCCCCATGGTCTGGCGCTGGCAGCAGCGTTTTGCCGAGGAAGGTCCCGACGGGTTGCTGCGTGACAAGACGCGCAAGCCCGGCAAACGACCGATCCCGGCCGATAAAGTGGCGCACGTCGTGGCGCTCACGTGTGGCGAGCCGCCCCCTGGGACCACGTATTGGACCGGGCGAGCCATGGCAAATGCCACCGCCATGTCTCTGCGCTCGGTGCAGCGCATCTGGGCGGCGCACCAACTCCAGCCGCACCGCGTGCGCAGCTTCAAGCGCTCGCGTGATCCGCAGTTCGCTGAGAAAATGGCGGATATCATCGGCCTTTATCTCGATCCGCCCGCCCACGCGGTGGTGCTGTCGATCGACGAAAAGAGCCAGATCCAGGCGCTCGACCGTACCCAGCCTGGACTGCCGCTGAAACCCGGCCGCTGCGGCACCATGACCCACGACTACAAACGCCATGGAACGACGACGTTGTTCGCCGCATTGAACGTGCTGAAGGGTACGGTGATCGGTCGCTGCATGCAGCGACACCGGCACGAGGAGTTCATCCGCTTCCTCAATGCCGTCGAACGCGAGGTGCCGTCTGGCAAGTTGGTCCATGCGGTCGTCGACAACTACGCCACCCACCGGCACCGAAAGGTACAGGCCTGGCTGGCACGCCATGACCGATGGACCTTCCACTTCACGCCAACCTCCGGGTCATGGCTGAACGCGGTGGAGACTTTCTTCTCCGCTCTTACCCGACAACGCATCCGGCGCGGCAGCTTCCACTCCCTCGTCAGCCTGCAGGCTGCCATTAAGACTTACCTCGCTGAGCGAAATGCAGAACCACGCCCGTTCGTCTGGACCGCAGCCACCGCCTCAATCCTTGCCAAGCTCGAAAGATTGCCCGCATCGTCCGTATGAGTCAGAGCACTAGCTCAGAGCGGGGACATTTCAGGGGGCAGGGTCACCACCAAGGCCTGTCACACCACGGACAGCTGCTACGCGCGGCTATCAACTGCGGCAATTGAGCTCAGCACTTGTTCACAGGGGGCACAATCCTGCCGATCTAGTGTCGCTTTCCATGGTCGTCCGTCCTGCCCCATTGCGGGAGGCTCTCCGGTTTTTCCTGGATCGAGCGGGCGGTCAAACAACCAAGCAGATCCATGCTTTAGCGCACGCTGCCGCTACAGTTGCTCGCTATCATCTCAAACTGCCGGAAGAGGAACTTCAGCATATTCGGAGGCTGCGGCAGAGCCTCGCTGTCCAGCAACATGGCATGACCGAGCGCAATCGCGCGACGCTGCGGCAGTTCGACGATCCGCGAGCGCTGGCAGCGCTCTTTCAGTTTGGCCCTGGGGAATTCGAGAAGGCGCAACGGCAGGATGTTGGCCAGATGCGTACAGCCCGTCACGCTGCATGGGCGCTGGCAATCGAGTTGCTGATCTGGTGCCCCATTCGCATCGGCAACCTGGTTGCGATCGATCTCGACGAGCACATCTGCCGAACCAGAACCCGCAATGGCCCGGTGCATCTCGTCATACCATCTCACCTGGTAAAGAACCGCGAGCCTCTGGAGTTCGGTTTGCCACCACACCTGGTGACCATGATTGATGACTTCGTGCGTCAATTCCGTCCGCGCCTTGCGCTACCGACATCGCGGCTGTTGTTTGCCGGCAAAAGCGGTGCGGTTCGACCGAGTGATTTCGGAGGGGATGTCAGCCGTCGGGTTTTCGAGATCACTGGGCTCCGGATCAATCCGCATATCTTCCGTCACCTCGCGGCATTGCTCTATCTACGAGAGAATCCGGGCGGCTTCGAAGTGGTCCGCAGAATCCTGGCTCATCGCTGTCCGACTACGACGATCAACGCCCACATGGGGTTCGAGTCCAAGGCCGCCACCCGGCACTTTGACGACACGATCCTGCGCACACGGCAACGCACACTCGCAGCTCAGCAATAATGCGACCCGCTCGGGATCCACGACGGCACAGTCTGCCCTTTACACGCTGGCCGTCGAACGACCAGCACGCATGGCAAGTCCTTTTTCGTAAGGCGGCACTATTGGATGATCCAGGCATCTACGGACATTGGGCGCCTTGCACCATCGAGAGGCATGCCGACGTCTATGGTCAATGGCTCACTCACCTGTTGGTCAGCAGACCCGACCTTATGAGCGCTGATCCCGCGGCGCGGATCACGCTCGATAATGTTCAGCATTACCGCACGGTGCTCGAGGAGTTGGTCGCACCATACACCGTGCTGATGCGGCTGGATGCTCTACTCCAAATAGCCAAGGGGCTTGATCCCACGCGGAACTGGCGCTTTCTGCGGAGCCTGGTCGTTGCGCTGCGGCACACAGCTTCGCCGGAGCATAACAGAGCCGCGCGCCTTGTGCATTCCGAACGATTGTTCCGTTTAGGTTTGAAACTCATCGACCGCGCACAATCTATGACCGGCGATCGGCTCCAAGCTCAGCTCGCGCGTGCTATCCTGGTGCGCGATGGACTGATGATCGCGCTGCTCGCGGCGCGGCCACTGCGTCTAGGCAATTTCACTGGGCTGGAGATCGGACGAACGTTCATCCCGCACGGCCAAGCGATCCGCATTGATATTCCGTACGTTGAGACCAAGACCAGGCGGGCGATCGAATTCGAGGTGCCTGAAAGCCTGGTGTCGACCTTCCGGGATTACCTTAGTGTTCACAGGAATGTCCTCCGGCGCAGCAATCCGACTCCGAGACTTTGGATCACGTATCGGGGCGGGTGGATATCCCAGCAAGGCCTGTACACGATGATCACCAATCGGACCCGTGCCGCATTCGACCGGGCCGTGAACCCACACATGTTTCGCCATGCGGCAGCCACGTCGCTGGCAATCGATGATCCCGATAACATTCATATCGCCACCACACTGCTCGGCCATACGACGCTGGTGACGACGTTGAAGCACTACAATTTGGCTTCCACCTTCACCGCCAGCCGGGTGTATCAGAAGCATCTCCGCTCACTGCGCGGAACGGTACCTGGCGAACGCCGCCCGCGTCGGCGACTGACGACGCGTCCAACTGATACTGACTATTAACGGAGCATCAGCATGTCACCTACAACGTCGATGCCGATGCGCGCCGCTATCTATGCCCGCTACAGCAATGACAGCCAGTCGGAGCAGTCGATCGACGATCAGGTCAGGATCTGTCGCGCCAAGGCGGAACGAGAAGGATGGTCGGTGGTCGGCATCTATGCCGACTACGCAATCAGCGGCACCGTGGCGGCCCGTCCGCAGTTCGAACGGATACTTACCGAGGCGCGTGCGGGTTTATTCGATGTCGTCCTCGCAGAGGCACTCGACCGGATCAGCCGCGATCAGGAGCATATTGCCGGCTTCTACAAGCAGCTGAGCTTTGCTGGCGTGCAGGTCCATACCGTCGCAGAAGGTCACATCTCCGAGCTTCACGTCGGGCTGAAGGGCACGATGGCAGCCTTGTTCCTCAAGGACCTCGCACAGAAGACGCACCGCGGACTGGAGGGGCGGGTGCGTGCTGGTTGGAGCGGGGGAGGCCTGAGCTTTGGTTATCGGATTGTACGTCCGCCCCAAGCGGATGGAACGCCAGCTACAGGTGCCATGGAGATCGACGGGGTTGAGGCTGCCGTCGTTCGCGCGATCTTCGAGGCCTATGCTGGCGCGCGATCGCCGCGCGCCATTGCGAAGGATCTCAATGCAGACGGTGTGCCGGGACCCAGGGGAGGGCGATGGTCGGCTTCCCTGATACTCGGCAACTTTACCCGAGAGACCGGCATTTTGCGCAATCGGCTGTATGCTGGTGAACGCGTGTGGAACCGGCAGCACTTCATCAAGGACCCGATGAGCAGCAAACGTGTCGCTCGTCCGAATCCACGGAATGCCTGGGTGATTTGCCCGGTGCCGGCTTTGCGGATCATTGACCCGATCCTTTGGGATGCGGTGCAACAGCGCCTTGCGGCGAATCGCCGCGCGGTGACCGACGGCCAGCCGTTGGTGAGTTGAACAGACCACTGGAGCACGTCGAGCCGGTCACGCGGCACTAGTTGTTTGGTCCCGGGATGAGGTGACGCGGGTTGAGTTTGAAGATTTCTGGTGTTGTCGTCCAGGCGTGGCAGACGGCTTCGAACGGGGTCTTCCACCTGAGCGCCTTGAGATGCTTGGCAAAGTTATAGGCCGACACGAAGGTGAGGACGTGGGCTTTGAGGCTTTCCAGATCGGAATAATGGAACGCCTTAATGGTCGCCTCTTTGACGGTTCGGTTCATGCGTTCTGCCTGACCGTTCGTCCAAGGGTGATACGGCTTGGTGAGCTTGTGCTTGATGCCGTTCTCATTGCAGACGCGATCGAAAATGTGGGGGCCGAGATATCGCCTGGTCGGCCCGTTGCGGTTCTTTGGCAGATCGGCGAACGCCATGCCGTTGTCGGTCAGCACGGTGTGGATTGCATACGGGAATGCGTTGACCGCGCCGCGCAGGAAATCGGCGCCGTTCATCTTGCCGGCGGCGTCGCGGAACTCGACGTAGGTGAACTTCGAGACCCGGTCGATGGCGAGGAACATGTTGAGCTTGCCCTCGGCCAAGCGCAGCTCGCAGATGTCGATGTGGACGTAGCCAATGGCCGCCTCGGCGAACTTGCCCCGCTTGGATGCGTGATCTGGGTTCTCGGGCAGCCGGGAGATGCCATGGCGCTCCAGGCAGCGATGCAGGCTGGATCGGGTGAGCTTGGGGATGCTGTCACGTAGGCATCCGAGCACGTCGTCGAGCGCCAGCAGGGTGCGCCGTCGGAACTCCACGATCATGGCTTCCTCGACCGCGGTCAGGACAGTGCTGTGAGGGGCGCGCGGCCCCATCGGAGCGTCATCGGTGGTAGCCCGGGCCCGCCACTTGGCAACCGTGTTGCGGCTCAGACCATAGTGCTTGGCCAAGGCGCCGCTCGTCTCTTTCGACGCTTGGAGCTCGGCTCGAACTCGCGGCGTCGTTCGGGCTGAGCCGTGAAGACTGCCTGCCATAGCGCCTCCTCTCCCTCTCGGGTCAGGTTAGCGTCACGACTCTCCGGGACCAAACATCTAGGCTACTGCGAGCCCGTCGTCCACCGTGGTTGCTCTCGGGGCTGGTGCGCTGTGGTTCGTGCGGGGGCACCATGACCGTTGTGGGTGAGCATGGTCGTCTTGGGTGCGCGAACCACCGCGAGCGTGGCACCTGCACGAACCGGCGCACCGTGCTCCGCGCTTACGTTCTTGCAAGGGTGCTTGCGGGATTGAAGCACCGTCTGCTCGCGCCCGAGATCGTTGAGGTCTTCGTCGCCGAATATGTTGCCGAGGTGAACCGGGCGAACCAGGATGCGGCCCACCGCAGGTCACAGCTTCAGGCGACGCTCGCACGGATCGAGCGGCAGATCGGCGCGATCGTGCGGACGATCGCGGACACCGGCGGCAGTCGCACGCTGGTCGAAGAGTTGCGCAATCTCGAGACCAAGCAGGATTCGCTCAAGGCGGATATAGCGACGGCCGGGATACCTGAGCCTGTGCCGGCGCTGCATCCCAGCCTCGCCAAGGTGTATCGTCAAAAGATCGAATGCTTGGAACAGGCGCTCAATGATTCCGCGGTCTCGGCGGCGGCCGCTGAGGCGCTCCGATCGCTGATTGACGCCATCGTCGTGTACCCAGGCGAGCGGCGTGGTGAGGTCACCCTGGAGCTACGTGGCGATCTTGCCGCCTTTCTGTACCTGCCCGATAAGCTAGCCGCTTCGATACAGCGCGCCTCGCGCGGCAAAACCGCCTCCGGCGTGGACGACGTTGGTTCTCGCGAAGTGGTGGGATCGTCGGTTGCGGGTCCCCGCAACCACATCAGCCTCCTCACACCTCACGATGCCGCGCTCGCACGCCGCGCTCGATTGCTGCGGCCACGAGCGGATCCAGGTGCAGCTCTACCTGGACGAACTCCAGCATCTCCAGTGACTGCTGACCGGCGACCAAATCGGCAGCGACCACCTCACAGGCCAGCGCGTAGGCGGTTTCCCGCAGCGGCGTTGGCAGGGCTGCCCGGATTAGCCGGCTCGCATGACGCAAGCCATCCTCCTCATTCAGCAACTGCACCGCGGCATCGGTGGCTTCCTTGAGCCGCTCCGATGAAAAATCGCGAAAAGCCGGCAGCGTTTGCACCTGCCCGGCCATGGCGCCGATTTCCCGGTCGGTCATGCCGCCGTCCGCGGCGGCCACAAGGACCATGGTGCATACCAGGGCCTCAGGCGCATCCAGGTTTTCGATCCTCGGCAAAACGCGGCTCCCTCGCGAAACTTGTGAGACCCTGCGGAAACTCCTGCCCTGGTTCAAGCGGGGTGATCCGCCATTGCCAAGAAGTTGCGCGTCTCCAGTACAGCTTCGGCCAGTCCGACCCGCCGCACCGTTACGCCGGCAGGAAACGCCGAGAGCAGGCGCTCCGGCGCGCGGCGATCCAGCAGAACGAAGACGCCGCGGTCGGACGTCCTCCGGATCAGCCGGCCGAATGCCTGGCGCAGGCGAAGACGCGCGATCCGATCGTCGTAGCCGCGCGGGTCTCCGTCGGATAGATGGATGCGGCGCTCACGATGGAGCACGTCGGGTCGGGGCCATGGCACCTTTTCGAAGACCACCAGCCGTAAGGCGCGGCCCGGCACGTCCACACCGTCGCGCATCGCATCCGTCCCGAGCAGACAGCTTTCTTCCTCCGCGCGGAAGATATCCAGCAGCGTGGCATTGTTCATCGCATCGACATGCTGCGCGTATAATGGGATTCCATTGTGCTCGAGCTCGGGTGCGATGCGCTGGTGAACAGCGATCAACCGGCTGATCGCCGTGAAAAGACCCAGCGCGCCGCCACCGGCCGCAAGGAACAGCGTACGATAGGCGCCGGCCAGCGCCGCAACGTCTCCGTGGGCTACATCCGTTACGACGAAGCAGCGGGTCTGGGCGGCGTAGTCGAAGGGGCTCGCGACCGCAGCCCGGATCGCGGGTGAGGGCAGATGGGGCGCCCCAACGCGCGCCTCCGCCACCGCCCAGGCCGTCTCCTGATCCGTCTCGGCGCTATCCCGCAGCGTAGCCGACGTGACCAGCAGGCCATGAGCTGGCGCGACCAAGGTCAGAGCGAATGGGACAGTGGGGTCCAGCGCGTGGCGATAGAGACCGACGTCACGATCCAGGCCGCCGCGCCGATCGAGACGCAGGAACGTAATGTGGTCAGGTCTCAAACCGGACGCCGCTTGCGGCCGCTCGAGGCCGGCCAGCATCGATCGCCAGGCGGCAAGCGGCGCCAGCGCGCGGCGCTCGAGCGAACGACATGTACCCTCGATGCGATTCCGCAGCGCACTGTCCAGTTCCTGCGCTTCCGTGTCGAGCCGGGCCAGAAGACCATGACGGAGCAAATGCAATGGCTCGATCAGGGCTGTTAGCGCCGTTCCGAGCCGGTTGGCCGCGCTGGCGATTTCCTCTGAAACCGGCTCGATCTCGCTCTCCAATCCGCCGTACGGGTCGCTCGCCCCGGACGCACGGGCCAGCAATTGGGTCCGAAGAAGCGCGAGCAGCACTTCTGTCGGATTTGGCTTGCCGGGATCAACGCCGGCGAGCTGCGGGCCGGCTTGCTCCAGACGGTGCATCCAACCGGGGCCGGGCAGACACCGGGCAGCCCTGAGCGCGGCATCGAGATGGTTCTGCAGATCCTCGAGACCGGCAACGAGGTCCTCCAGCCGGGCACGCAGCCCCCGCGCGCGCGAACGGCTTCCCTCAGCGCCCAGCAGCCAGCGTCGCAACTCGGCAGTCTCCTGACCCGACAGCACGGCCGAGAAGGCGCTGTCCGCGGCATCGAAGACATGGTGGCCCTCGTCGAACACATAGCGCGTCGGAACGCCGAGATCGCCGTAGCCCTCGCCAAACTGATATCCGTGGGCGGCCTGGGTCATCACCAGCGCATGGTTGGCAATGACCAGCTCTGCTTGCTGGGCGCGGCGAATACTGTGTTCCACGAAGCAGGTACGCCAGTGCGGGCACCCGCCGTGAATGCACTCGCCACGCCGGTCGGCGAGCGAGGGAAGCAACGCGGGACTGAACAACTCCGCCATCCAACCGGGCAGGTCGCCCCCCTGAATGTCGCCGTCCCTGCTCACCAGCGCCCAGCGGGCGATCAATCCCAGGGCGATGATCGGTCCGAAACCGGCGCCCGCAAGCGCCGACTGCACGGCATCCTGCAGGTTCAGCAGGCACAGATAGTTTTCCCGTCCCTTACGCACCACCACGCGGCGGCGCCGCTCGTCCGGATCCGGAAAAAGGCGCACCAGTTCCGCGTCGATCTGCCGCTGCAGATGGCGCGTAAAGGTGCTGATCCAGACCGTGCCCCGGTTCTTTTCCGCCCACAAGCTCGCCGGCGCGATGTAGCCGATTGTCTTGCCCGTGCCTGTCCCAGCTTCCGCGAGAACCAAATGCGGATCGCCCCGTGTGGTACGAGGCGCAAATGCCGCGGCGGCCGCTCCGGCAAAATCCGACTGGCCCTGTCGCTGCTCAGCCCCATGACCAAGCAGGACGGAAAGCCGAGTGCGCGCCTCGGCCTCGGAGACAGGAAGTGACGCAGGGGGCGGCAACGGCGCCGTTTCTTCCCATTGGGGAAGGCGCTTCCAAATCATCAGTCCGTCAGTCGCCGCAGTGGCGCCAGGCCGCCCCAGCGCCTGCAAGACGAACGGCGCCCATGGCCAGCCCGCCTGCCCCATGCGCGCCGCGAGACCGGCCGCATGCTCGTTCAGCGACAGGGTTCGCCCCGCCGCCAGCCGCTGGAGCAGCCTTTGGGCGAGATCGGGAAGGCATGCGACTTCCGCTTCGAGGCGGCCGGGGCAGTCAAGGTCCAGAACCTGCGCCAATCCTCGTGGTGTCGGAGAAGCGTGCCTGCCCGGCAGCACGAAGGCAAAGAGCTCCAATAGGTCGAGACACGGCAGATTTTGTAGGCCGAGGCGCCGCAAGGTCGCCGGCCGGTGTACGACAAGGGGGCTGGGCAGGTGTTGCAGCGCGTGCGCGGCGTCCTCGACGGCAAAAACACTGATTTCGCCATCGGCTGTCAGCATGGCAGCGCGGCCGTGTCCCGCAACGAGCGCGGGAAGGTCGGGAAGCGTGTGCGGCACGCGCTCTCATAATGCCGACGGGTGCTGGAGGGAAACGGTACCTGTAGTCGGTTCCTCAGCCTGACCAAGCTAGCCGGCGTCTGTGCGGCTTTCGATCTCGGATACTCGACCGGTTCAATTCCCGCGCGTGCTGGTCTAGGCTCACGTCAGAAAACAACAAATCGGAGGAGCGTCATGCGTCGCAGATTGCGCCAGACGTTGATAGGGCTTGGCTGCCTGGTATTGCTAGCCCTCTCGACTTCGAGGGGATTTGCTGCGGAGCCGATCACCATCGGGTTTTCCATGTCGCTGACCGGGGGGCTCGCGCCGAACGGCAAGGCAGCGCTTCTGGCAATGCAGATCTGGGCGGAAAATGCGAACGCCAAAGGCGGCATGCTCGGGCGCCCGGTGAAGCTGATCTGGTACGACGACCAAAGCAATCCGGCGCTGGTGCCGGGGATTTACACTAAACTGCTGGACGTCGACAAAGTCGATCTGGTGGTCAGTGCCTACGCGACCAACATGATCGCCCCCGCCATGCCAGTCGTCATCGGGCACAATCGCACGTTCCTGGGATTGCTCGGATTGGCCGTTAACAGCCAGTTCCACTATCCGAAGTATTTCTCGATTTCGCCCACCGGCGGTCCGGAGCCGAAGCAGAGTTTTTCCGCGGGCTTCTTCTCCGTCGCCTCTAGCCTCAATCCAAAGCCGCAGACACTGGCGGTCGTCGGCGCCGATGCCGAGTTTCCGAAGAACGCAATCGACGGCGCGATCGCACTCGCAAAGCAGAACGGGTTCAAGATCGTCTACAATCAGTCCTATCCCCCCAACACAGCCGATTTTAGCCCGATTGTGCGCGCCATTCAGGCCACACATCCGGACCTCGTTTTTGTCGCGTCGTATCCCCCCGATACTGTCGGAATGATCCGCTCTGCGACCGAAATCGGTCTCAAAACACGCCTGTTCGGTGGCGGCATGGTGGGATTGCAGAGCACGCCTATTAAAACCCAGCTTGGTCCCTTACTGAACGGCATTGTCGATTATGATTTCTGGCTGCCAGTCGGGGGATTTGCAACGCCGGACGCGTTAGACTTCCTCAAGCAGTATCAAGCGAAAGCGGCCGGAGCAGGGGTTGATCCGCTCGGCTACTATCTGCCGCCCTTTGCTTATTCGGATCTCCAGGTTCTCTCGGACGCGGTCGAAGGGACAAAAAGCCTCGATCAGGACAAGCTGGCGGATTACCTGCGAACTCACACATTCCAGACGGTGGCCGGACCGATCACCTTCGGGAAGGACGGCGAGTGGACCCAGGCACGCGTATTGGAAGTGCAGTTCCAGGGCGTGCAGGGCCACGATCTGGACCAGTTCAAGAATCCCCGCACCGAGATGATTCTCTACCCGAACTCGTACAAATCAGGTGCGGTGCAAGCTCCTTATGCCGCCGCGCAGCACTGATCGGCCCCGCTTTCCGCCAGCGCCGACAGCAGTTCGGCGCGGCGAAACGGCTTGCGCAGCACAGAGACCCGCGCGCCGTTATGGAAGCGAGCGATCTGTTCACCCAGCCGGAGATACGCGTTGCTTAGGCCGCTTGTGAGCACGAACCTGCACCGCGCGCCACTCAGCAGCATCTCGTTTAGCACGTCGATGCCGTCCTTTTCCGGCATGATCATATCGAGCATGACGACATCAGGCTTGAAATCCATGAACACGGTGATGGCACTCTCAGACCCGGTAAGCACTTGAGATTCGAAGCCGAGCTCTTCGGCTATTCGGCTGACCACAAGAGCGACGCCTTTCTGGTCATCGACAACCAGCAGCTTTTTTCTATCTGACACGCGCCCCATCCTCTCGTTTTCGTGATTGCACACTGGTTATGAAGGAGCAATCTTCGGGGAAAAGATCGTTAAAAATACGTTTATATTACATTAAACGATGCCTGTGGCCCTCCACTAAGCGTAAAATCTCGCGTGAGGCGGTTGAGAACGGCCGTCTTACGCTACTCCTAAGTTAGGTTCTCCAAAGAAACGAACCGACTGCTTTGAGTACCAGCGCGCGCGGATCAGGTTCCGGTCGTCCCCGCTCGAGGGAGCATAAACGAGGTGCGCGCGCGCAGGCTCGTAAGCTGGAGGCCATTGGCCGGCTAACCGGTGGAATTGCCCATGACCTCAACAATCTCCTCACCATCATCATTGGCAACCTCGAGTTGCTGACAGAGGAATTTATCCCTCCTGCCTCACGCGAAATGACCCACGAAGCGTTGGAAGCCGCACTTAGCGGCGCGGATCTCACACGGCGCCTGCTCGCATTTTCTCGCCGGGAGGTGATGCTCCGCCCGCAATCAGACCTCAATGCCTTCCTCGTTTTCCAGCGAAACGCCCGGCGGGAAACTCAGGCGCACGGTCGTGCCCTTCTCAGGCGCGCTGGAGATCTCGATCTCGCCATCCGCGACGCGAGCAAAATCCTCGACCATGGCCAAGCCCAACCCTGAACCCGCCTGCGCTGTTTTCGTGGTGAAGTAAGGCTCGAAAGCCCGGGCCCTCACGTCGGGCGTCATCCCTGTGCCGGTGTCAGTCACCTCAAGGACAACGCGCCGGCCCAGCGCGTCGTCGTTCCGATTTCCCGTGGCGATCCGCACCTGCCCGCCGGCAGGCAGCGCATCCCGGGCATTGGAAACAAGATTGATGATGGCGGTTTCAAGTTCGGCCTTATCCAGGTGGACGGGCCACAGATCAGGTGCGAGCGACAACTCCAGCGTAATGTTCGCACCCAATGCGCGAGCGAGCATGTTCGCCATCCCGCCGGAGCAGCTCATGCTGGTCCCGGGCGCCACTATCCTTGTCGTAGACGATGACGCGGCACTGCGCCGATCTGTCCACCGGCAGCTTGTTGCGGCTGGATTCCACTGCCTTGAGGCTGTGAACGGCCTAGAGGCCATGCAGATCCTTGCGCAGGTCGGGCGTGTGGACCTGCTCTTTGCCGACGTGGTGATGCCGGGGCCATTGGATGGGCAAGCACTGTCCCGGGCTGCTATGCAGGCCTATCCTGAAATCCGCGTCGTGCTCACATCGGCCCAACCGGTCGGAACCGCCCCGCCGGGTATCCCAATCCTCGCCAAGCCTTACCGCAATCGAGACCTGGTCCGCACCCTGCGAGCCACGCTCGCTCTTCCGCCCCCGGTGCCGGACTGACGCTCACGCCCAAGCCCCAGACTGCCCTCGGTTCATCCGCGAGCGGTCATGTTGTAAGGAGCATCATGGCAAGGGGAGATCGTGACCGTGAGTGATTCCAACGTTCGTATTGTCGGCATCGCCGGTAGCCTGCGAAAGGGGTCCTACAACGCGGCAGCGCTTCGTGCCGCAAAGGAACTCGCGCCATCCGGAATGAGTATCGACATATTCGATATCGCGCCCATCCCTCTTTATAATGAGGATGTGAAGCAGCAGGGCTTTCCGGCGCCGGTCGCCGATCTGCGGCGGCGCGTGAAGGAGGCGGACGGACTTCTCCTGGTCACGCCGGAATACAACTACTCAGTATCTGGGGTCCTCAAGAACACGATCGACTGGATCTCGCGCCCTCCCGAACAGCCGTTCGATGGCAAGCCGATCGCGATCATGGGCGCAAGCCAGGGTGCCTTGGGAACGGGTCGCGGACAATATCATTTGCGGCAGATGTTCATCTTCCTCAACGCGCACGTCCTGAACCGTCCAGAGGTCATGATTCCGCAGGCCCAGAACAAATTCGATGCGGAGGGAAAGCTGACGGACCAGCCGACGCGGGACCTCATTGCCCAGCTTCTTTCGTCCTTCCGAGACTGGATTCATCGTCTGAATAAGTAGGGCCGGGGCCAGCCAGCCGGAACCATGCGGCGACCGCCGCATCGCGGGTGAGAGCATCCAGGACTGCGCGCTCGCCCGCGGGACCGGCGACAACCAGCACCGATGAAAAGAACGGCACGCTCCCGCGGCCTCGCCCGACAAAGAGCCGGCTGAGAGCCTGGGCCGCGGGAGAGCGCGGCCCACAGCAGGCGCAGCCCGCGGGATGTCCGAACGTCGTGGCGTGGAATCGTTCAACCGGCCGTCCTGGCGGCACTTCCACCCCCTCTTCCGCCAGCACGGAGGCATCCGGGGGCGCTTCGGAGAAGCCGGCGAAGTACACGGGTAGCCGTGCATCGAGGGACCATGTCATTCACTAGACATAAGGATATCTTTATGTCATGCAAATGGTATGGAGACGCTGCTGACCGCGCTGCGTGCCGCCGCCGAGCCGACCAGGCTGCGAATCCTGGCACTCGCGGCCACCGGGGCGTTCTGCGTCACCGAATTCACCGACATCCTTGGCCAATCGCAGCCGCGCCTGTCTCGCCACCTGAAGCTGCTCTGTGAAGCGGGGTTGCTCGAGCGGGTGCGGGAGGGCGCCAATGCCTGGTTCGCCGCGCCGGTCGGCGAGGCTGGTGCGCTCACGCGCCAACTGGCCGCCCGCCTGCCTCCGGACGACCCGATCCTGCAGGCAGACCGGCGGGAGGCCGCGCGGGTGCTGGCGGAGCGCGCTCGCATTGCGTCAGAGAGCTTCCAGAAACAGGGCGCCGATTGGGACGAGATGCGGGCGCTGGGCCTGCCCGCGGAGGCAGTGGAAGCCTCTCTCGCCCAGCTTGTTCCGCCGGGAACTGGCAGGCTGCTCGATATCGGCACAGGGACGGGTCGCGTGCTCGAGCTGCTTGGACCGTGTGTGCGCGAGGGCCTTGGTGTGGATGCGAGCAAGCAGATGCTGGCGCTGGCCCGCGCGCGGTTGGCCCGCGCTGCACTGGCCCACTGTTCTGTCCGCTTGGCTGACATGTATCGGCTGCCGCTGCCCGATGCGGGTTTCGATGTCGCAGTTCTGCAAATGGTGTTGCACCACGCGGAGGATCCGGGACGTGTCATCAATGAGGCGGCGCGTGTCCTCCGGCCCGGTGGACAACTGATTGTGGTCGAGCTTGCAGCGCATCGGCAGGCAGACACGGTGCAGCGTTTGGCACATCGCTGGCCTGGCTTCTTGGCTGCCGAACTGGCGGCCTGGATGGAGCAGGCGGGAATGGTGTGCGGGCGAGGGACCTCAATCCCGGGGGATGGACCTCTCCGTGTGCGCACGTGGATCGGCACGCGTGCGGCCGACGCGCCTGCGGCGCGTCTGGCTGAACTCGTCGTTTAGGAACTTTTTTGATGACCCGACCGCATCTCCTGGATGTTTTGCGCGACAAGGTGCTGCTTGCCGACGGTGCGATGGGCACGCGCGTGCAGGCGCTGACGTTGGACGTCGAGAAAGACTACTGGGGCAACGAGAACTGCACCGACATTCTGGTACTGTCCCTGCCGGACTTGGTGCGGGAAATCCATCGCGGCTATTACGAAGCCGGTGCCGATATGGTGGAGACCAACACGTTCGGTGGCTCTCCGGTGACGCTGGGCGAGTTCGGCCTGTCGGATCGTGCCTACGAGGTGAACAAGCGCGGCGCAGAGCTGGCACGTGAAGCAGCCGAAACTTTCGCCGATGGGCGGGACCGTTGGGTGCTGGGGAGCTTGGGCCCGGGCACGAAGCTCCCAACTCTGGGCAACATCGCCTACGACCCTTTAGAAGCAGCGCTGGCGGAACAGTGCCGCGGGCTGATCGCCGGCGGCGTCGATGCAATCATGATTGAGACGTGCCAGGACCCGTTGCAGATCAAGGCGGCGGTGAACGGGGCGAAGATCGCGCGGACCGAGGCGGGGACTGACACGCCGGTGTTCGTCTCGGTTACGGTTGAAACCACGGGTACCCTGCTGGTCGGGCCGGATATTGCGGCGGCGGCGGCGATTGTGCATGCGCTGGATGTGCCGCTGATGGGGCTGAACTGCGCCACCGGGCCGCAGGAGATGGCGGAGCATATTCGCTGGCTGTCGGGAAACTGGCCGGGGTTGCTGTCGGTGCTGCCGAACGCCGGGCTGCCGGAGCTGGTCGACGGACAGGCGCATTTTCCTCTCGGGGCCGCGGATTTGGCGTCGTGGTTGGAACGGTTCATCGCGGAAGACGGGGTAAACCTGATCGGCGGCTGCTGCGGCACGTCGATCGATCACATCAAGGCGCTGGATGCGATGCTGCGGCGGCGCGGCGAGCCTCGGCCGATACCGGTGAAGCGCACGTCCGTGTGGGTGCCATCCGTCACGTCGTTGTATCAGTCGGTACCGCTGCGGCAGGAGAACGCGTTCTTCGCCATCGGCGAACGTTGCAATGCGAACGGTTCGAAGAAGTGGCGCGAACTGCAGGAGAAGAACGACTGGGACGGCTGCGTCTCCATGGGCCGAGAGCAGGCCGGGGAGGGGTCGCACGCATTGGATGTGTGCACGGCGTTTGTCGGGCGCGACGAGATGAGCGAAATGAACGAGGTGGTGCGCCGCTTCACCTCGGCGGTGAATACGCCGCTGGTGATCGACAGCACCGAGACGCCGGTGATCGAAGCCGCGCTGAAGCTGCATGGCGGCAAGCCGATCATCAACTCCATTAACTTCGAGGATGGGGAGAAGCACGCGGCCGATCGGCTGCGGCTTGCCAAGCGCTTCGGCGCCGGGGTGATCGCGCTGACGATCGATGAGATCGGTATGGCCAAGGATGCCGCGCGCAAGCTGGAGATCGCGCGGCGTCTGGTGGATTTTGCCTGCAACAAACATGGGCTGCCGCAATCGGATCTGCTGATCGATCCGCTGACCTTCACCATCGCGACCGGCAATGAAGACGACCGCAAGCTCGGGGCGTGGACGCTGGAGGGGATCGCGGCGATCCGGGCTGAATTTCCCGATGTGCAGATCATCCTGGGCTTGTCGAACATCAGCTTCGGGCTGAATCCTGCGGCGCGGGCCGTGTTGAACTCGGTGTTCCTGGACCACGCGGTGCGGGCCGGGATGACGGGCGCCATCGTGCATGTCTCGAAGATCCGCCCGCTGCACCAGATCGCACCCGAGGAAGTGCAGGTTGCCGAGGATCTGATCTTCGACCGCCGGCGTGAGGGCTACGATCCGCTCCAGCGCATCCTGGAGATGTTTGCCGATCGCAAGGCGGCGGATGCGGTCAAGCGAAAGAGAGCGGAGACGGCCGAGGGGCGACTGAAGGACCGGATCGTTGATGGCGATCGCAAGGGGCTGACGGAGGATCTGGATGAGGCGCTGACGCGCCTGCCGCCGCTGGAGATCATCAACAACGTGCTGCTGGACGGCATGAAGGTGGTGGGCGAGCTGTTCGGTGCCGGCAAGATGCAATTGCCGTTCGTGCTGCAAAGCGCCGAGACGATGAAGACGGCGGTGGCCTATCTGGAGCCGTTTATGGAACGGATCGAAGGGCAGGAGAAAGGCACGATCGTGCTGGCCACCGTGAGGGGGGATGTGCACGATATCGGAAAAAACCTGGTGGACATCATCCTGACGAATAACGGGTACCGGGTGGTCAATCTAGGCATCAAAGTGCCCCTGACCGATATGCTCGGCGCCGTCCGAGAACATCGCGCCCATGCCATCGGCATGTCGGGCCTGCTCGTAAAATCGACCGTCGTGATGCGGGAGAACCTGGAGGAGATGTCCCGCCAGGGTGTCGAGATCCCTGTCCTGCTCGGCGGCGCCGCCCTGACCCGAAACTATGTCGAGGACGATTGCGCCCGCTCCTATGCGTGCGGTCGTGTGGCTTATGCGCGTGATGCGTTCGACGGCCTGCATCTGATGGACAAGGTGATGGGTAACGGATTCGACGACTACCTTGCCGCCGTGCAGTCGAAACGCGCGGGTAAGGCGCGGAATACGGCGCGCACATTGGGCCAGGCGGACGCGCGCGCATTCCGTCCGGTCGATGTGGGTATCGTCCAGGCTCGGCGCCGGGGCATCACGCGGGGCGTCGAGATTTCCCGTCCTCCCTTCTGGGGCGCGCGCGTAATCGAAGCCGCGCCCAAGGCGCTGGTGCCATTCGTCAACGAACGCAGCCTCTATCAATTCCAATGGGGGTTCCGAAAGCAGGGGCGCTCGTTGGACGACTTCCTCGGCTGGGCTAAGCAGGAGCTTCGACCGGTGCTGAAGCGCATGCTGGCGATCTGCGAGGCGGAGGACATCCTGCATCCACGCGCGGCATACGGGTACTGGAAGGCGGCCGGGCAGGGGAACGACCTGATCGTGTTCGCCGAAGACGGGCAGACCGAAGTGGCGCGCTTCACTCTGCCTCGGCAACCCAAGGAGGATGGCGAGTGCATCGCTGATTTCTTCCGTGACGTCGACGACGTCGAGCGTGACGTGATCGGGCTGCAGGTCGTGACCATGGGCCAGGAAGCATCCGAAGTGGCGCGCGCCTGGTTCGAGGAGAACCGCTACCAGGACTACCTCTATCTGCACGGCCTGTCCGTGGAGATGGCCGAGGCCATGGCGGAATACGTCCACAAGCGCATCCGGGCGGAGCTGGGCTTCGCCGCGGAGGATGATCGCGACATGGAGAAGATGCTGGCGCAAGGCTATCGCGGTTCGCGCTACTCCTTCGGCTATCCCGCCTGCCCGAAGCTGGAAGACCAGAACTCAGCTGCTGACATTGCTGGACGCAGAACGGATTGGCGTGTCCCTGTCCGACGAGTTCCAGCTTCATCCTGAGCAATCGACGAGCGCCATCGTGGTGTTGAATCCGCGCGCGAAGTATTTCTCGGTCTGACGGCATCCGCCGTGCGCCAGGCCCGCGCCATTCTGGACCGCGACTTCATCATTGCGGAAACCGATCCGCGTCTGTTCGGCGCCTTCGTCGAACATATCGGCCGCTGCGTTTATGGCGGCATCTACGAGCCTGGACACAAGCGCGCGGATGCGCAGGGGTTCCGCCAGGACGTTATGGAACTGGTGCGGGAACTCGCCCCCACGATCATTCGTTATCCGGGCGGCAACTTCGTCTCCGGCTACAACTGGGAAGATGGCGTAGGCCCCGTGGAAAAGCGCCCGCGTCGGCTGGATTACGCTTGGTTGTCCACGGAACCCAATACCTTCGGCACGAACGAGTTCATCGCGTGGTGCCGCATGGCGAATATCGAGCCGATGCTGGCCGTCAATCTCGGCACCCGTGGCCCGGCCGAAGCGGGCGAATACATCGAGTACTGCAATCATTCGGGCGGTACGGCACTCTCTGATCTTCGCGCCGCACACGGTTTCCCCGAACCGCACAGCGTAAAGTTTTGGTGCCTGGGCAATGAGATGGACGGTCCCTGGCAGACCTGCGCCAAGACCGCCGCAGAGTATGGCCGCATCGCCCAGGAAGCGGCCAAGATCATGCACTGGATGGACCCCTCCATCGAACTCGCCGCCTGTGGTTCTTCCGGGCGCAATATGGAGACGTTCGGCGCCTGGGAAGAAACGGTGCTGGAGCACTGTTTCAACGAGGTGGACTGGATTTCGCTGCACACTTATACCAACCCGCGAAACCTCTGACTCACTTCGGGTTCCCACTGCCCGCGAGATGTGATTCGATTCCCGCGGCGATTCGCGGGAGGCGCGCATGGGCAGAGCGGTAGCGGTCAGCCGGACCGCTCACAGTGCACGGGAGCTTCGGGCAACGGCGAGCAAATGCTCCGACGCTGACCAGGTCCGCCGGTTACTGGCGATTGCTCTGGTGCTGGACGGCGCCAGCCGTTGCGAGGCCGCCCGGCAGAGCGGCATGGACCGCCAGACGTTGCGTGACTGGGTCCACCGCTACAATGCCGAGGGGATTGGCGGCCTTCGATCACGCATCAGCCCCGGCCGCCCGCCCAAGCTGACGATCGAGCAGAAAGCGGAATTCAGGGCGCTGGTGATCGCGGGACCCGATCCGGCACTGCATGGTGTGGTGCGCTGGCGCTGCGTGGACCTGCAGGAGGAAGCGGCGCGGCGTTACAACGCCCGGGTTCACCTCAGCACGATGGGCAAGTGGCTGCACACGCTCGGGCTGACCCGGCTGCAACCGCGCCCCTATCATCCCAGGAAGGATGTCAAAGCCGAGGCGGCATATAAAAAAACTTCCCCTATCGGGTAGCCGAGGCGCTGCCCGAAGAAGCGGCCGAAGCACCTATCGAGGTCTGGTTTCAGGACGAAGCCAGAGTCGGGCAGAAGGGCGGACACACTTACATTTGGGCGCCGGTCGGCTCGCGCCCTCTGATGGTGCGCGACAACCGTCATGACTCGGCCTATCTGTTCGGCGCGATCTGCCCGGCTCGAGGCATCGGTGCCGCCATCATCATGCCGGGCGTCAACACCGAAGCGATGAATGAACACCTGAGCGAAATCAGCACTCAGGTGGCGCCTGGTGCGCACGCTATTTTGGTCTGTGACAGCGCCGGCTGGCATCAGCCCGGCGGCCGGTTGCGCGTGCCTGACAACATCACTCTGTTGCCGCTGCCGCCATACTCGCCGGAACTCAATCCAATGGAGACGGTTTGGGAGTATCTGCGGCAAAACAAACTCACCGCTTTGGTCTGGGAAAGCTACGAGGCCATCGTCGAGGCGTGCCGACGGGCGTGGCTCTTTCTGACCGATCATCCCCAGCGCATCCGATCGCTCGGAACAAGGCAATGGGCATCGGTCAATGTTTAAGCGGGTTGGTATTACACAAACAACTATGCCGACGACACGCCGGCGTTTCTGGCCTCCCCCGACCTGATGGACAGCTTCATCGAGGAAGTGGTGGCCATCGCTGAATCCGTCTCGGCCCGTCGCCGTTCCGGCAAGCGCATCAAGCTCAGCTTCGATGAATGGAACGTGTGGTACCGCACGCGGCGGCCGCGGGAGGCGCGAACCAGGCCGGGATGGCCGGTCGCACCGCCAATTATCGAGGAGATCTACAACGTCCAGGACGCCTTGGCCTTCGGTGGCATGGCCATCTCTCTGCTTAATCACGCCGATCGCGTTCGTTGCGCATGTCTTGCGCAACTGGTGAATGTGATCGCGCCGATCATGACCGAAACCGGCGGCGCGTGCTGGCGCCAGACCATCTTCTGGCCTTTCGCGCAGTTCAGCAACCATGGACGCGGGCGCGTGTTGCAGACCTTGCTCGAGTCCGAAACCTACGCCACCGCCTATCAGGATCCGCGTGGTTGGAACGATCCGCCGATCCCGCTACCGACCGTTCCGTACGTGAAGCTTGCGGCGGTGGAGCCTGATGGCGGCGGCCTCAACCTGTTCGTTCTTAATCGTGCGCTCGATCAGGAGACGCAGTTACACGTCGAGGCTCGCGGGTTCGGAACACCGCGTCTCATCGAAGCGCAATCGCTCCATGATACGGACCTGTATGCGGCGAACACAAAGACGGAGCCGGAGCGGGTGAGGCCCGTTGCGTTGGACCGGGTGGATATCGCGGGCGAACGCACGCGGATCAGTCTGCCGCCCGCGTCGTGGAACCTGATTCGCCTTTCGGCGTAAGTGCGCTCGTCGATCAGGCGATCGCCGCCCGGCACACGCTGACGAACCGATCCACATCCGCCTCGTCGTTGTAAACGTGCGGACTGATTCGCAACCGACCGAGCCGAGGACTTGCGTACACCTTCTGTTCAGCCAACTTGTCCCCGAGCTCCGAAGCATTCCGTCCCGGCAGGTCGAGACTCAGCACGTGCGGTGCGCGTATCCGTTCCTCGGGGACCAGTGCACCGGAATTCCGTAGCCCGTCCGCCAACAGTCGCGTCAGCATCAACAGGCGTTCGGTCACAGCCGCCGGTCCCCAGGACGCCATGAGCTCCATCCCGATCGCCGCCATTTCCAGCGTGATGAAGTGATCGCGCTCGCCCATGTCGAACCGCGTGGCGCTGTCAACAAAGGCGCTGTCGCGAATGTATGGCGTCGATTCGGAACTGATCGCGCGCCGCCCGGCGCCGGTCTGCTCCAGCGGTGTGCCGCCCTGCCAGCGCTTCGCCACGTACATGAATGCGCGGCCGTAGGGTCCCAGCACCCACTTGTAGGTGGGAAAGATCAGCACGTCCGGATCCAGCGCATGCACGTCGATTGCCATCACGCCAACCGCATGTGTTGCATCCACGACGAAAGCCGCACCCGCCTTCCGCACGGCCGGAGCGACACGCTCCAGATCGATCAGCCCACCGTCGGACCAATGCACGTTCGAAATCGACACCACGGCCAGTGGCGCTGCCCCTGGACGGCTGATCGCCTGAAGTACTGCCTCCGTCCAATCGCCATCCTCCGGCCGGGCGATCACCTGCAGCGTCGCGCCCGCGTCCTTGCACCGCTTCATCCACTCCAGCACCGGCGAGCTATGATCGTCCTGCAGCACCAGAACGCGCGAGCCGCGCGGCAGCGGTAAGATCTTCCCGGCGGTCGCCACGCCGTAACTGACGGACGAAATGACCGCCACGTCGCGCGCGTCAGCGCCAATCAGTCGCGCTGCTGCGGCCCGTGCTCGCTCGATCTGCCGCCCGGGATCCTCGGCGCGCATCTCCCACGGATGCACCTTGCGCAGCACGCCCTTTTGCCCGGCATCGCGCGAGGCGAGCGGCAGCGGCGACCAGGCGGCGGCATTCAACCAGCAAACGTCGCGCGGGATGTCGAACAAGTGGCGTTGGGAGGGCAGCATCACATCGGCTTCCAGTTGCGATCGACCTCGACGTCGATCAGGGTTGAATGCGGCGAACGCAGCGCCTCATCCAGCAGCGCACGTACGTCCGCGATGGTCCGGGCGCGGTGCGCGGCAATCCCGAACCCGCGCGCCACGCTGACGAAATCGACGCGCGGGTTGTCCAGGTCCATGCCCACATAGCGGTCGGTCTGCGCCGCAAAGGCCTGCATCGCGTTCGTGCGCTGCTTCAGGATGCGGTAAGACGCATTGTTCACGATGATGAACACCACCGCGACATTGTCGTGCGCCGCGGTCCACAGCCCCTGAATGGTATAAAGCGCGCTGCCGTCGCCGATCAGCGCCACGACCGGGCGCTCCGGCAATGCGAGTTTCACACCGATCGCCGCCGGCAGTCCCCAGCCGATCCCCCCACCGCGCAGCCCGAAGAAACTCTGCGCATCGTCGCTCCGCAAAAGCTGGCGCAGGCCTGCGCCGGACGACACGGTTTCGTCCACGACCACAGCGTTTGACGGCAGCATGCTTGCCACCGCGCCCATCAAAGTGAGCGGTGGGATTGGCGTGCGTCCCGCGCCCACCTCCGCCGCCGCCCGCAATTTCTCCAACGACGCAAGACCGTCCGCCCGCGCGGAGGCCAGCCGTTCTCCCGCGCGATCCCGTTCCCCTTGCCCCATCGCGCGGTCAATCGCTTCACACAATTCAGGCAGCGAGGTCTTCGGATCACCCAACAGCGACACAGCTTCCGCGAAGTTCTTCCCGAGTTCCCATGGATCCGTGTCCAAATGCACGATCGGCATGCCCTGCGGCAGCGCCTCCATCGCGCCCGGCAGGGACAGCGTGAACAAATCCGCTCCGATCGAGATCAGCAGATCATGCTCGTGGAGCAGGCCCTGGATCACGTGGGGCAGGCGGGCGAAGGAGCCGCGATAAAGCGGATTGCTCGATGGAAACATCGCGCGGCTCGCCATGCCCTCGTCGAATACCGGTGCTCCGATCAGTTCGGCGAACGCCACCAGCTCGGCCAGTGCGTCGCTTTGCGGCACCGCATCTCCGGCGATGATTACCGGCCGCTGAGACCGAGCGATCAGTCGCGCCGCCGCCTCCACGGCCGCCCGGTCGGCGCGCATGCGTCCGGCCACGCGGCTAGGGGCACCCAATTCGATATCGGCACTCGCATTCAGGATGTCGCCGGGCAATGACAGGAACACGGGGCCGGTCGGCGGGGCCAGCGCCGTCTTTGCCGCGCGGTGCACGGCGCGCGGCAGATCCTCCAGCCGCCGCACTTCGTAGGACCATTTCACCAATGGCCGAGCAATCGTCGGCAGATCAGCCCACAGAATCGGCTCCGTGATATTGAACCCCTGCTCGTGCTGTCCCGCGGTGACCAGTACCCGGCGCGCCCGCCTTCTGCGCGTCGTACAGCATGCCCATCGCGTTGCCTAAGCCGGGTGCGACGTGCAGGTTCACCACGCCGAGCTTACCGGACGCCTGCGCATAGCCGTCCGCCATCGCCATCGCCGGCGCCTCCTGCAGCGCCAACACGTAGCGAAGCTCCTGCTCCACAGCGAGCGCGTCCATCAACGGCAGCTCGGTAGTACCTGGATTGCCGAACATCACCCGCACGCCTTCCTGCTTCAGCAACTCCAGGAAAGCTGTCTTCCCGAACATTGAGGCCATGGGTCGCTCCACGCAGCAGAGGAAATATCCGTCGCGCACGGAAGACACGCAACCGCGCCATGTGAGCGAACAAACAAGCAACTCGAGCCTGCCGAGCTTGCGAATCCCGTTCGCAATGACTTAACCATGATGAGTTTCGTATTGCCGCCCCGAAGGACCCTCATCTCATGCGCCGTCTGCTGCCGTTGTTGATGCTTGGTCTGTTTGCCGGTGCCGCCCACGCGCAGTCCGCGCCCACGTACGTGGTGTTCTTCCAGGAATGGTCAGCTGCATTGGATAACGCGGCGCAGAGTGTGATCACGCAAGCGGCCGGCTGGGCCAAATCTCATCCGCAGACCCCGATCCAGGTCACTGGACTCGCTGATACCACCGGCGGTCAGCGCGCCAACGTGCTGCTTTCGGAATTGCGTGCCCAAATGGTCACTGACCAGCTTGTCACCGACGGCATTAATGGGCAGCGAATCACCCAGTCAGGTGTCGGGTCGGTGCCCTCGGCAATGTCCACCCAGCAATCGCGCCGCGTCCAAATCAGCTTCCCCGGCTCTTGAGGCAGCGCGCCGCGGGGCAGGCGCCAGAAACGGTCCTTCGCCAGGTTTTTGACTTCCCCGCCTTCCGCCCGCTCCAGGCAGAGATCGTTGCACACGTGCTTGCAGGTGGGGATGCACTCGTCATCATGCCGACGGGTGGTGGCAAAAGCCTGTGCTATCAGGTGCCCGCCTTGTGCCGGTCCGGCACCGCACTGGTGATCTCACCGCTCATCGCCCTCATGGAGGATCAGGTCGCAGCGCTGCGTGAGCTTGGCGTCGCCGCCGGTGCGCTCCACTCGGAACTGGACCCCGCCGAGGCACGCAGTGTCACCCGCGACCTCATCGAGCAACGCCTCGATCTCCTCTACATCTCGCCCGAGCGTCTGCTCGCTTCGGGCATGCTCGACCGGCTGTCACGCATTCGTATCGCATTGCTGGCGATCGATGAGGCCCACTGTGTCTCTCAATGGGGCCATGAATTCCGCCCGGAGTACCGGGCGCTGGCGTGCCTGGCCGAACGCTTCCCCGGCGTGCCCCGCCTCGCACTTACAGCCACCGCCGATCCCCTGACCCGCCAGGATATACTGACCGCGCTGAATCTACCGAAAGCGCGCGTTTTCGTCGCCAGCTTCCACCGGCCGAACCTGCACATCGCCGCTCAGGCGAAGGAGCGGGAGACGTCTCAACTTCTGTCGCTGCTGCGCCGCCATCAAAATCAATGTGGCATTGTCTATTGTGGCACGCGCGCGAAGACCGAGCGCATCACTGCGCAACTTCAGCGCCGAGGCATTCAAGCGATCGCGTTTCACGCAGGACTTGACCCGGAACACAAGCGCACTGCCCTGACACGCTTCCGCTCTGGCGAGAGCGTGGTAATGGTCGCAACCATCGCCTTCGGCATGGGGATCGACCGGCCTGACGTGCGATTCGTTGTGCATATGGACATGCCGGACACGCCGGAGGCATGGTACCAGCAGATCGGTCGTGCCGGCCGAGACGGTGCCCGCAGCGACACGACGCTGTTACATGGCAGCCAGGACATCGCGCAGGCGCGGCGCTGGCTGGCGCAGTCCACCGCGCCCGAGGCGCAGAAGCGCGTCATGCGGGCACGGCTGGAGCGCATCATCGCCTTGGCGGAAACGCCCGAATGCCGCACCCGCGCGCTGCTCGCCTGCCTCGGGGAAGATCTGCCGCAGCCATGCGGTCACTGCGACAATTGTGTTGCGCCGCCCCGCACCGCGGATGGCACGGAGGCCGCGCAGAAGGTGCTCTCAGCCGTCTATCGCACCGGCCAGATCTTCGGTGCCCTGCACATTGCCGCCGTGCTGCGCGGCGAGAAGACCGAAGCGGTCATACGCCATCATCACGACCGGCTGCAGACCTTCGGCGTCGGCAGAGGCGAACCGGCCACGTTCTGGCGCGGCGTCATTCGCCAACTCGTGGCGCAAGGCGCGCTGGACGTCGACACCAATGGGCATGGCGGGCTGTTTCTGGTGCAGGAAAAGGCCCGCCCGCTGCTCCGGGGTGAACAGCGCTTCGCGCTCCACGAACGCTGAACGACGGGTAACTTTATTCCTCGTTGAGGCCGATCGCGCGCAGCCGGGCCCGTTCCTCGTCCCAGCCCGGACGGTCTTTCACGTTCAGGAACAGGTGCACCGGCCGCTCCAGCAATCCCGCCAACTCGGAGCGCGCCCGCGCCCCGATCTCTTTGATGCGGCTGCCACGCTCGCCCACGAGAATCGCCTTGTGACCCGGACGCGATACATAAATCGTCGCGTCGATGCGAACGCTGCCGTTCGGGCGCTCCTGCCAGTGCTCCGTCTCTACAGTCGTTTCGTACGGGACTTCTTCCCGCGTCTGCAGAAACACCTGCTCTCGTACAATCTCCGCTGCCAGCAGCCGATCGGGCAAATCCGTCAGATCGTCAGGAGAATACAGATACGGTCCCTCCGGCATGGCAGCCGCCAGTGCATCCGACAGCCGATCGATGCCGTCATGGCGCCGCGCGCTTACCATGAACGTCTCCTGGAAGGGCATCAGTGCGTTCATGGTCTGGGTCAACGGCAGAAGCTGCTCCCGCGCCACCAGGTCGATTTTGTTCAGAACCAGCCAGCACGGGCGTCCGCTTTTTCCCAGCTCCGCCGCGATCCCGCGCACCGTGTCAGTGGCGCCGGCTCGCGCATCCACGAGCAGCAGCGAAAGGTCGGCGCCCCGCGCGCCCATCCAGGCCGCCGCCACCATGGCTCGGTCCAGCCGCCGCCGTGGCCGGAATATCCCCGGCGTATCAACCAGCAGCACCTGGCTTTCGCCGCGCATCATGATGCCGAGGACGCGGAACCGCGTTGTTTGGGGCTTCGGCGTGACGATCGAGAGCTTCGCGCCCGTCAGCGCATTGAGCAGCGTCGACTTGCCCGCATTCGGCGCGCCCATCAGAGCGACGAACCCGCAGCGCGTCATTATTTCAGACCCTTCAGCAGGTCCTCGGCAGCAGCCATTTCTGCGGCCCGCTTACTGCCCGCACTACCTTCCCCCATACGCCCGGCGGCACGCACCACGACGCGGAACTCCGGCGCGTGCGGCGGCCCGGAACAAGACACGACTTGGTAGATCGGGAGGGCTTCTCCCTGCTTCAGCGCCCATTCCTGCACGGCGGATTTGGCGTCCTTCGGCGGGGCGAACTGCGCCTCGATCTGGCTCTGCCATGCCCGACGGATAAAGGTACGGGCCGGCTCCAGCCCGCCATCCAGGTAAACCGCTCCGATGGCGGCCTCCAGCGCATCTGCCAACACAGTCGCGCGCTTCTTCACCCCGGCCTTCGCCTCTCCCGGCGATACCGACAGTGCGCTGCCCAGACCGATCTGCTCCGCCACCATCGCCAGCACAGGCTGTGACACCAGCCGAGCAAGCCGAGGGCCCAGCGCCCCTTCCGGTTCCTCCGGATAGCGGGCCGCCAGCCACTCGGCGATGACAAGCCCCAGGACCCGGTCGCCGACGAACTCCAGCCGCTCGTTCGAGTACTGGCGGGAGCGGCCTGATGAAACGGCTGAGCGGTGCGTGAGCGCTTGCCGCAGCAGCGCCGGGTCGGTGAACTGGTACGCCAGGATGCCTTCCGCGGTCGGGGTGGTCAGTGAATCACCATTCCGATCCAACTCCACCGAACCTCGAGCGGCCATTCCCAGACCTCCCACCATGGCGCGCGCGCATCGAATGAGAAGAAGATGATCTCGGCCCTCCCGACCAGGTTTTCCATGGGGACGTATCCCCAGAAGCGGCTGTCGGCACTGTTGTCCCGGTTGTCACCCATCACGAAAAGCGATTGGGCCGGCACGACGAAATCCGGTGTATTGTTCGCTTCACCCTGATCGGTCTGCTTCAGGATGGAATGATCAGCCCCCCGGTAGCCGTTCCCGCCAGGAAGATCTTCAATGTAACGGCGTACCACCATGTGGATTCCCTGGTCGTCGGTGGCATAGTCGCCCGCGAGCTGACGCGGAACTTCCTGTCCGTCGATGTAAAGCTGCCCGTCACGCACCTGCACATGATCCCCCGGCAAACCGATCACCCGCTTGATATAATCTTCAGACGGGTCGGGCGGATAACGGAACACCACCACGTCCCCGCGATGCGGCACGCTCGCAAAGATGCGACCCGAAAAGAAGTTCGGCGAAAAGGGAAATGAGTAGCGCGAAAACCCGTAGCTGTATTTCGCGACGAACAGATAATCCCCGATCAAAAGCGTGGGGATCATGCTGCCGGATGGGATGTTGAACGGCTCGAACAGGAAGGTGCGGATGACGACGGCGATCAGCCCAGCGTAGATGATCGTCTTGCCGTTTTCCAGCAAGGTACCTGATTTGCGCTTTGCTTTGGTCACAGCCATGGGAAGGAGGACTGGTCCGGTCGGGAAAGCCGGATCAAGCGCGTCCCGTCGGGCAAGTCAAGGAAACGGAGGCGTTCAGTCCGAGATAGTGTGGATTGCTACGCTTTGAGACGCTGGTTCCGGGGTCTGGGCGGCCTCGATCAAGCTGCGGGGAAGCCACACGCGTGTGACGCGCCAGCGCCCATCCGCCAGGTGGAGCCGCAATTTCACCTTCTCGCCCCCTGGACCGACAAAGCGAACCACAAACCGAGTGGGAGAGTCGAACCACGCCGCGCACGGGCGAAGCCCTGATCCACCCGCACCGGCATGAAACGCATGCATCACGGCGGGCGCGGTCACTCTGGTTTCCAGCGCATGGCTCGCAACGCCCCGGACGAATCCAAAGCCGAACGGGGCAAGTTGGCTACCATCAGAGACCGCCTGCGGATCGGTCACCTGTTCGGCATCGGCGGCAATTTCGTTATCCAGGCCATCGCGCACGCTGGTCCAATCCACCAGACAACTCACGCGTGCCGCGTCCCCGTTGCGCATAGCCTCTTGGAGCTGAAACAGGGTTAGGCAAGGGTAGGCCGCATAACCGAGGCTGAGGGCAAAAAAGGCCGAAACGACAGACGTTTTCAGCAACATTGAGAATTCCCCGCTCGATCGCCCGGCGCGAATACAACATTAAGTCCCGGCAAAAGGCTCCGGCAAAAAAAGGTGAGCGCCCTAACATTGAAGCGAGGCCAGGGTGCATTCGGCCCAGCCATCCCATGCGGGAGGGGCCGTGCGGCCTTCCAAGCTGAACGATCGAACACGATTGTCATCCCCGAGCCCGGGAATCTCTCGCACGGAACAATCCTCGCCTGCAAGCAAAACGGCCTCGACGCCCCCGGCACCCGACGTCCGGAGACGATCCCGGCCTCGGTCTGCAGGCGGGTCGCCTGGATTGCGGCTGAATCCTGGATTGCGGCTGAATGAGGAATAGCCACGAAGGCGGCAGCGGCACGCTCCAAGCTCCTGCCGGGCAAGCGACCAGGTTCGCCGCAGGCCCGGCTGGCCATCATCCTAGCCCGGAATCCTGAAGCATTCATTAGTGCCTCAGCCCCCCCGGCGCTTGGAAGCAGGCCGCTGGGCTGGCGCGGGAGTATCGTGCAACGGTGCCGCCGCACGCCCGTTCGAACGTATGATGTCCCCCTACACCCGCCGGAAGCCATCGGCTGGACGTACGACCACCCCCAGCGTGCCCGGTCCGCGGGTTGACGAAGGAGGGGGGCGGGTGCCGATCTGTCGTTCCATCAGCCTAGACCGGGCGCCCGATCCGGCCCATCCCATTCACATGCGGAGCATCGCGGCATGAAAGTCAGCATCCTGGGCGGCGCCGGTTTCCTCGGCCGCAAGCTTACCTCGCACCTCGTTCGCCACGACGCACTCGGCGGCAACGAGGTCACCGGCCTGGTTTCGTTCGACATGCACCAGCCGCGCCTGGAACCCGACGCCGAGTTTCCGTTTAACCCCGTCGCCGGCGACATTGCCGACCTGCCGGAGCAGGCCGTGCCGACCGACACGGACGTGATCTTCTTGCTGGCTGCCGTCGTCAGCGCCCAGGCCGAGTCCGATTACGACCTCGGGATGCGCGTCAATCTGTTTGGCGCGCTCAAGGTGATCGAGGCCTGTCGCCGTATCGTCGGATCGGGTCGCAAGCCTCCGCGGGTCGTGTTTACCTCCTCAGTCGCGACCTTCAGCGGCGGGCAGGAGGCCAAGCTGGAGGACGATGCCCGCCAGGTTCCCGCCAACAGCTACGGGGCAGAAAAGGCAGCAGCCGAGCTGCTGCTGCAGGATGCTTCCCGCCGCGGTTTCCTCGACGCAGTGCTGCTGCGCTTGCCCACGATCATCGTTCGCCCGGGCCGCCCCAATCGCGCCGCCTCGAGCTTCCTTTCCGCGATCGTGCGCGAACCTCTGCTGGGCCTTCGCGCGGAGTTGCCGGTCGACGATGCGTTCGCCGCCTGGGTGGCGAGTCCCCGTCGGGCGGTGGACTGGCTGCTGCACGCGGGCAGCATGGATACCGGGCCGATGGGCTTCGACCGGACGGTCAACTTGCCCGGCATCAGCACCACGGTAGCGCACCTGCTCCAGGCGCTGGACGAGGCGAAACCCGGGGCCTCCCAGCTTGTGGAACACAAGCCGGACGCGGAGATCGCCACCATCGTCAATTCCTGGCCCGCGTCTTTTGAGCCGATGCGCGCCCGTACCCTGGGGTTCTCGCCGCACGAGCCCGTGGCCGACCTGGTGCGCGCCTTCATGGAGGACGATCTGGCCGATAGCCGAGCCGAGCGCGGTCTCTAGAACGAGACGCCGCGAGGTGCGGGCTTGGCTGCGGTCACCGCGATCGGGCTGACGCTGGGGCCCGGCCGGGCGCTGTCGGGTCGGCAGTGTCGTACTGGACCGACTGGCCGGCCAGCTTTTGGATCAGCGCCGTAAGTGGCGCCGCGTATCTCTTTGCAACGAGCCTTCGCCGCGCGGACCTGCCATGATTTGAATCGACCGAGTCCCGGGACCACCCCTCAATTCATGCTCGCCCGCTTCGAACGATTACTGCAGCCTACCGCTCCTCAGGCACCCGAGCCGCCCACCAACGGCCTTGCGCATTTCTATTGGCATTTCGCCAGGCAGGTCCGCTGGCTGATCGTCGCGCTGTTCTGCACCGGGCTGCTGGTCGCAATGCTGGATGCGACCATCCCGGTGTTCATCGGCCGCGTGGTGTCGCTGGTCTCGACCCGCACACCGCAGACCCTGTTCGCGGCCGCCGGCTGGCAGCTCGTCGGGATGGGTGCGGTGCTGCTCATCGCGCGGCCGCTCGCCCTGCTCTCGCAGTACATCGTGACGAACCAGATCATCAATCCCGCCTTCACCAACATGATTCGTTGGCAGAGCCACTGGCATGTCGTGCGCCAGAGCTGGACGTTCTTTCAGAACGACTTCGCCGGGCGCATCGCCAACCGCGTGATGCAGACCGGCCCGGCGCTGCGAGAGAGCATCGTCGCAGGCACCAACGCCGTCTGGTACATCCTGGTCTACGGTACGTCCGCGATCGCGCTGTTGTCGGCGAGCAACTGGCATCTTGCGCTGCCGCTGCTGGGCTGGTTCGTCGCCTATGCCACTTTGTTGCGCAAGTTCGTGCCGCGGATGCGCGAACGTTCTCGCGCGGTGTCCGAAGCGCGCTCCACGCTCACGGGTCGCGTGGTGGACAGTTATACCAACATCCTGACGGTGAAGCTGTTCGCGCGTGCCCGCGATGAGGACGGCTTCGTACGCGAATCCGTGCAGGACCACACCAATGCCATGCGCCGGCAGACCCGCATGGCAACCGGCTTTACCTTCACCCTCGCGGTGATCAACGCCAGCATGGTGGTCGGAACGGGCGCAGTGGCCGTGCTGCTGTGGCGCGCCGGACGCATCCCCGTGGGCGCCGTGGCGATGGCCATGCCCATGGCCTGGCAGATCGCCAACATGGCAGGCTGGGTGGCGCAGAACGTCACCACGATCTTCGAAAATGTCGGCGTGGTGCAGGACGGCATGCGATCGATCGCCGTGCCGCGGCAGATGCCGGACGCTCCCGCTGCCCGCGACCTGACCGTCACCCGCGGCGCCATCCGCTTCGAGAACGTGCATTTCGACTATGGGCGCGACCGTCGCACGGGCGTGCTTCACGGCGTCGATTTTACCATCGCACCGGGCGAGCGCGTGGGCCTCGTCGGCCCGTCCGGCGCCGGCAAATCCACGCTGGTGAACCTGCTTCTTCGTTTCTACAACCTGGAGAGCGGCCGGATCCTGGTGGATGGGCAGGATATTGCGACGGTGACTCAGGAAAGTCTGCGTCAATCCATCGCCATGGTTACGCAGGATACCAGTCTGCTCCATCGCTCGATCAGCGAAAACATCCGCTACGGCCGACCCGAAGCGACGGATGCGATGATCGAGGCGGCCGCGCGCAAGGCGGCCGCGCACGATTTCATCCTGGGGCTTGAGGACTGGCATGGCCGAGCCGCGTACGATGCCCATGTCGGCGAACGCGGGGTGAAGCTCTCGGGCGGGCAGCGCCAGCGCATCGCCATCGCGCGCGTCATCCTGAAGGATGCCCCAATCCTGGTGCTGGATGAGGCGACCTCGGCGCTCAACTCCGAAGTCGAGGCGGTGATCCAGGAAAAGCTCGACGAACTCATGACCGGCCGCACGGTGATCGCCATCGCGCACCGTCTGTCGACCATCGCGCGGATGGACCGGCTGATCGTGCTCGACCGCGGCCGAATCGCGGAGATGGGCACCCATCGGGAATTGCTGGCCCGCCGTGGCCCCTACGCGCGGTTGTGGGATCGACAATCCGGAGGTTTCGTCTCCGATTACGCGGCGTGACCTCGTTCTGGTTCCGCCACGCGCTGTTGCCTTCGGGCTGGGCGGACGATGTGCGCATCGACGTCGATGGCGGACGCATCACCACCGTAACCGCCGCCGCGGCCCCGCATGGCGGCGGTTCGATGGCATCGCGATCCCCGGTATTCCGAACGTCCACTCTCATGCCTTCCAGCGCGGCATGGCCGGCCTCACGGAAATCCGCGGTCCGGGCGAGGACAGCTTCTGGACCTGGCGGGAACTGATGTATCGCTTTCTCGCACATCTCGGCCCCGATGAGGTCGAGGCGATCACGGCCTACGCGTTCATGCGCATGCTGGAATCCGGCTACACGACGATCGGCGAGTTTCACTACCTCCATCATGCTCCCGACGGTCAGCCCTACGCTGATCCGGCGGAACTCGCCGGCCGAATTGTTCACGCCGCATCCGTCACCGGAATCGGTCTTACATTGCTGCCCTGCTTTTATCGCTTCGGCGGGTTCGGTGGGGCGGCGCCCACGCCCGGCCAACGCCGCTTCATCACGGATCCGGACAGCTTCTCCCGACTGCTGGACGCTACAAAACGCCACGTCGCGCCGTTGGACGGCGCGGTGCTGGGCATCGCCCCCCACTCCTTGCGCGCCGTCAGCCCGGACGACCTGCACCCGTTGGTGCATGCCTTCCCCGGCCCTATCCACATTCACGCGGCTGAGCAGATACGTGAAGTCGCGGAGTGCCGCGCCACCCTCGGCCCGTCGCCTGTGGCTTGGTTGCTGGACAACGCCTCTGTCGATCGCCGCTGGTGCCTGATCCACGCCACGCATATGGATGCCCAAGAAACCGACCGCTTGGCGCGCAGCGGCGCGGTGGCCGGCCTGTGCCCTGCGACCGAGGCCGATCTGGGAGACGGCACGTTCCCGGCCGCGGCATATCTACGCGCCGGCGGACGCATCGCGATCGGGTCGGATTCCAACGTGGTGACCGATCCCGCAGCTGAACTGCGGCAACTGGAAAATGCGCAGCGCTTGCTGCATCGTGCACGCAACGTGTTGGCATCCGCTCCGGGGCAGTCCGTCGGCTCTTCCCTGCTCGGCGCGGTATTCAGCGGCGGGGCTCAGGCGCTGGCGCAACCAATGGAGGCGCTCGCGGCCGGCCTCCGCGCGGACATCGTTGTGTTGGACTCGCAGCATCCCGATCTCATCGCCCGCACCGGCGATGCCTGGATCACCTGGGTGTTCGCGCCACCGCCCGGGCTGGTGCAGCACGTTATCAGCGCAGGCCGCCTCGTCGTCGCGGATGGCCGGCATATCGCGGCTGATTCGATCATCGCGTGCTGGCGTACCGCGATGGAAACCGTGCTGGCCGCTGAGACTTGATCCCTAAGGACGCACCCGCCAACATTCGCTGGTGTCCTGTACCTGAAGTTCGCCGCGTCCTGCGGCGGACGGAAGGGATAAGCAGGCCACTGAAAACAAAGCATAGAGCAGATCGCGCTTGACTGGAGCCGCTTGCGGTTCCAGGAGCGCGTGAATCTTGCTCGCAAAACAAACTTGCGGAGCGGTTGACGCGTGACACAGTCAGGCGCCAATCGCTCTAGAGTAACGGAGGAAAAGTCATGGCGCTGTCCCGGCGCGGCGTTCTGCTCACCCTGCCAGCCGCACTCGCTGTATCGGCCACAGCACAAGCTGCCAGTCTGCTGGATGATCTGCGCTCTGGCGCCAAGCCGCTTCGCGTCGGCACCGATGCGACCTTCCCACCTTTTGAGCAAACCTCTCCCGATGGCACCAAAACCGGCTTCGACATCGACCTGGTGAACGCCATCGCCAAACACGCCGGCATCAAGACCACCACGTTCCAGCAGGTGCCGTTCGGACAACTGGTTCCCGGCTTGCAAGCGGACCATATCGATCTCGCTGCCTCGGCGATCTACATCACACCGGAGCGCGCCAAGGTCATTGATTTCTCCCAGCCCTACTTTTCGGGCGGACTCGCGGTGATGGTGAAGCCCAACGAGACGGGCATCACGAAGCCGGAGGATCTCGACGGCAAGACGATTGCCGTGCAGGTCGGCACTAAGTCCGTCGACTTCCTGCGTCAGGCTTTTCCCAAGGCCACCCTGCACATCGTGCAGACTAACGACCAGATGTTTCAATCGCTGCAAAGTGGTCAGGCGGACGTCGTCGTCACCGGCTATCCCGCCGCCAAATACTACATTAAAATCCACGGTGGCGCGAAACTCGCCCCCTTCCTGCTCACGCACGAAGAGTACGGGCTGGCGGTGCGCAAGTCTGATCCGGAATTGCTGCAGGCCGTCAACGCCGCGTTGGACGCCTTCAAACAGGACGGCACGTTGAAGGCCCTCGAAGCGAAGTGGTTCGGCTAATCAAGCGTTTGCGGCCGACAGGGTGAACGCCGCTGCCTTCGCCAGCGTCGGTCCCTGGCTGCCGTTCCTGCTCGGCGGCGCGGCCCGCACGCTGGAGGTTGTCGTCGCCGCCCTCATTCTTGGCGTGATCTGCGGCCTGATCGGTGGTGCGGCACGCCTCTCCCGTGCCCGACCCATCCGCGCGCTCGCCGCCGTCTACGTCTCAGTCATTCGGGGCACACCCTTCGTGGTGCAGCTTTTCTTCGTCTATTACGGTATTCCTCAGCTTGGCGTGCCGGTCCCGGCCCTGGCTGCGGCCATCGGCACGCTGGGCATCTATTCCGGCGCCTACCAGACCGAGATCGTGCGCGGCGCCATCAGCTCCATCGACCCTGGTCAGGCAGAAGCCGCGCGCGCACTCGGCCTGTCGCGCTATCACACCATGCGTCTGGTCGTCTTGCCCCAGGCTCTGCTTCGCATGTTGCCGCCTCTCGGTAATGAATTCGTCGCGCTGACCAAGAACTCGGCGCTGGTTTCTCTTGTAACTGTGCGCGAACTCTTCCTCTCCGCGCAAATGGTGATCAGCACCACATTCCAGAACTTCGCCGTCTTTCTCACCATCGGCGTCATGTACTACGTCATGACCAGCGTCGTCGCCGCCGCAACCCGTGCCCTGGAAGACCGGCTTTCCGCATATCAACGTACGAATACCGCTCCACTGCGCAGCACCGCCGCCTAAAACAAGATTGAGCGTCATCGCTCCTACGACTGTAACTCAATCCAATTCACCAGCCGCTAACCAGTACCGCATAGGCTGAGCAAATGCGCCTCAAGCTGTATCGCGCCGACCGAATTGGCGATGCTTTGTCGCGCATCCGCTCAGAACTCGGTGCCGACGCCCTGATTCTCTCCACGCGCCGTCTGGCGACTGGTGTGGAGGTCACAGCCGCGCTCCAGGAACCCGAAGACGATCCGGCCCCGCTTGAGCCACCGGTACCAGGCAGTTTCGAACATCTGAACCGGGCAGAAAGCGGGCTTGAACACCATGGCATCCCGCGCGCACTCGCAGCGAACCTCACCGCGCGCACTCCTCACTCACTTGCCGGCGCCCTCGCGAAGGCGCTCGAATTCGCCCCGTTGCCCACTGACTGCGCGCTCATGCTCGTCGGCCCGCCTGGCGCAGGCAAAACCCTCACCACCGCTCGCTTGGCAACGCGCGCCGTACTCAGCGGCACCACCCCGACCGTTATCTCCACCGATGGCAAGCGCGCGGGCGCGACTGAGCAACTCGCAGCCTATACACGTCTGCTCAGCCTTTCCCTCATCGTGGCGCCTGATCCGGTCGGCATTGCGAAGGCGCTGGCACGCCCCCGTCCGCCGGGACCCGTGCTGATCGACTGCGCTGGCTCCGACCCATTCAATGAGGACGACATGGAACAACTGCAGGCCATCGCCGCTACAGCCCAGGCCGCCGTCACGCTGGTGCTGCCGGCCGGCCTTTGCGTCGAGGAGGCAGCGGATCTCGCCCGCGGCTACGCCCGAGCCGGTGCGCGTCACCTCGTCGCGACCCGGATCGATCTCGCGCGCCGGCTCGGCAGCGTACTCGCGGCGGCCCAGGCAGGCCGGCTCAGCCTGGCCGAAGCTGGCATTGGACCTGGTGCGGCGGATGGCCTCACCCCACTCACGCCCGACTTCCTGGCTGAACGCCTGCTCCCCTACGGAGTCGCGGCATGATCCGCCAGCGCCTGATCGCTGTCGCTTCCGGCAAGGGTGGAGTCGGCAAGACATGGCTCTGCATCTCGCTTGCCCACGCGCTCGCAAAGACCGGACGTCGCGTGCTGCTGTTCGACGCGGATCTCGGCCTGGCGAATGTTGATATCCAGCTCGGGCTGACGCCGAAGCACGACCTCTCCGCCGTGCTGTCCGGCAAGGCCTCGCTGTGGGACGCGATCGTCGTCCACCCCGAAGGCTTCCATATTCTGCCGGGCCGCTCCGGGTCCGGCACGCTCGCCGGCCTCTCCTCCGCGACGGTCGACCGCGTGCTCGCGCTCGCCCGCACCGCCGCCGCGGAGTACGACATCACCCTGCTTGATCTCGGCGCCGGACTGGAGCCTCCGGTTCGTCGCATGGCCGCGGGCGCCGACGAATTGCTGATCATCACCACGGACGAGCCGACGAGCCTGACCGACGCCTACGCTGTGTTGAAGCTGCATGCCCAGGACGCTCCGAACGGCCCCGCGCGGATCGTGGTGAACCAGGCGCCAAGCCCGTCCGCGGGCGAACGCACCTACGCCACCATCCGCCGCGCTGCGACGACCTTCCTGTCGCTTGATCCGCCGCTGGCAGGCATTATCCGGCGCGACGGTCGCGTGCCGGAGTCAATTCGTGCGCAAACCTCACTGCTCACACGGTACCCCACCAGCCCCGCCGCGCACGATATCGAGCAGTTGCAGCACGCGATCGGATAATCAGGGCGCTCGCATTCGCCAACCCCACCGCACTCGCCTGCTCTTTTCGCGAAAACCACTGGCTGACCGTCTTGTTCATGGTCGAACTCAGCGGCCCTTCACCCATGCCGAACAGCTTCGGATCACGAGCAGCGATCCGAAGCTGAAGGCCGCCGCCGTTAACCCGCAGAAGATCGACCATCCGGCCATGGCAAGCCCGAACACGCGCTTCGGCCCGATCCGGTCGGAGAAGTAACCGCCGACGAAGCAGAACGCCGCGTACCCGAAAAAGAAGATGCTGAAGACGAACCCAAGCTGCGCCGGATCGAGGTGCAAATCCTTCGACACCAGCGGTGCCGCAACCGACATCGCGGAGCGGTCCATGTAATTGATCAGGCCGGCAACAAACAACAGGCTGACAATCAGCCAGCGTACGCCCGAAAACATAGTTTCCCCCGATTATTTTTGTGAAGGCTGTGGTTACATGGCTGGTCCTGTTTCCCGCATCAGGATCTGCTTGGTCTGCTGCGTCACCGCCGCGTGGAATGCCACCGCCTCGGGTGCCAAATCAAACGCGGGGCGTTGCTCAGGCAGGAAATTTCCGTGGTGATCGATCCCGCGCACCAGCGTAGCCGAATCAGTTTTTCCCACCACCTGGCGCACATAGGTCGGCAGATAGCGGATGGCGAAACCGATGCGCCGCCGGCCCGACGGATTGGGATCGGACCCATGAATCAGCCGCACATGATGCAGTGACATCTCGCCCGACTGCAGTTCCAGCGTCGCCGCCCGCGTCGAATCCACCTCGACAGCGATCTCCTGCCCGCGGCTCAGCAAATTGTCCTGCGCGAACGTATCGCGATGCGCCACCTGGTCCATCAGGTGAGTGCCGGGAACCACGCGCATCGCGCCATTCTCCTCAACACTGTCCGATAGCGCCACCCAGGCCGTCACGATGTCCGGCGGCTCCAGCCCCCAATACGTAGAGTCCTGATGCCAGGAGACATAGCTCGGATCATGTGCGTTCTTGATGAAGAAGCTGCTGCCCCAGCACAGAATGTTCGGACCGATGATCGTTTCGACCGCATCGAGAATCCTCGGATGCCGGATCAGCTCATCAGCCCAGGCCAGAGCGAGATGCGTCTTGTTGCGCAGCACCGCCTTGTGCTCCGGATTTTGCGACTCGAAGTCTTCGAGCGCGCCTCGGTAGCGCGCCGCTTCCTCAGCCGAAAAAGCGCGGATCGGCGCCAGATAGCCGTTTGTGCGGTAGAATTCGACATCGTTCGCCGTGAGCATGCGGACGTTCCCCTTCTTGTCTGGGGTCTAGCGAATCCCACTGGGCGGGCGTCGTCAATTCCCTGGCGGCGCCCAGACGAACTCGCTATCGCCCCGCCAGGATCGCGGCAGAGCGCCGTTAGCGCTCGTCCGGTTCAACTAGAGCGAGATCGCGCGAGGCAGATATGTCGGAGCGCGTGAATCTCGCTCTAAACAAAGGAGCAGAGCGTTTCGGGCCGACACGGTCCGCCTGAAACGCTCTAGGCATGCACCAGAGGACAGCCCGACTCCGCAGGCGGCATCGTGGCGTCCGGCCCAGCCATCGTCGCCACCGGCTTGTAGAAGTCCCACTTGTAACGGGATTCGGCCGCGGGTTTCACCTGCCAGACATACATCGTGTCTTCTACCCGCCCATTCGGTTCGATCCGCACATTGTCATGGTAGAAGTCGTTCACCGGCATGGCATGCATCTTCGCCGCCACCGTGTCGGAATCAAGCGTACCTGCCTCCTTCACCGCTTTCAGCCAGTGCGTGGCCGCGGCATAGTTCCCGGCATGCAGCATGCAGGGCGGCGTGCCCATTTTCGCTACATACCGTTTGGTCCAGGCCCGCGTCTGGTCCGTCAGGTCCCAGTAGAACGAGTTGGTCAGCACTAATCCCTCGCAGGTCGGCTGCCCGAGCGAATTGACGTCGGTGATGAACATCAGCAGCGTTGCGAGCCGCTGGCCGCCCTTGGCAAGGCCAAATTCGGCCGATTGCTTGATGCAGTTCTGCAGGTCCGTCCCCGCGTTGGCGAACCCGATCACCTTGGCGCCCGACGATTTCGCCTGGATCAGATAGCTGCTGAAGTCGCTCGTCCCCAGCGGCGCGCGCACGCTGCCCAGCACCTTGCCGCCGGCCGCCTTGATGAAAGTCTCCGTGTTCGCCTGCAGCGAATAGCCGAACTGATAATCGGCGGTAACGAAGAACCAGGTGTCGCCGCCCGAGCGTGTCAGCAGTCCGCCCGTCCCTTTACCCAGCGCATAGGTGTCGTAGCAGAAGTGAAATCCATACGGCGAGCACAGCTTGCCGGTGAAATCCGTCGCTGCCGGACCGGTGATCAGGTAAATCACCTTCTTTTCGTGTGAAACCTGCTGGATCGCGAGACCGGAGGACGTCGCAGCACCATCCGCCAGAACATCCACACCGGAGTCATCCACCCACTGCCGCGCCAGCGAACCCGCCACGTCCGGCTTGTCCTGGCAGTCGCCCTGCATGATTTCGATCGGCCGGCCGAGCACCGATCCGCCGAAATCCGCCACCGCGAGTTCAACCGCGGCGCGAGCGCCAGGCCCACCAACGTCCCGGTACGGCCCGCCCATGTCGCTCAGCAAACCGATGCGCACAGGTTTGGAGCTGGACTGTGCGCGAAGGAGGCCGGGGCGCGCGAGGGGAGCAGCGGCAATCGTGGCGAGGGCAGCGCGGCGGGTCAGATGGGGCACGGACAGCTTCTCCCTGAATGTTTTGGTTAAGACACGTAATATCCGAGTTCAGCCTGGAGTGGTAGCCTCCGCCGCGGTGCAGGGGAGGACAAACATGCCTGAACATGATCTGGAAGGCCTGTGGGACGCCCATTGCCGCTGTGAGTTCGAGACCCGGGATGTGGACGCGACAATGGCGACGATGGTGGACCAGCCGTGCGTCAATCACATCCCGACCATGACGGGCGGCGTCGGCCATGACGAGCTGAAGCGATTCTACAAATACCATTTCATCGGGGTGAACCCGCCCGATTTCCGTCTGACGCCAGTCAGCCGGACGATCGGCGTGGACCGGCTGGTGGACGAATTCGTCGTTCACTTCCCCCACACGACAGAGATCGACTGGATGCTGCCCGGCATCGCACCCACCGGGCGCGAGGTGAGCGTGCCGACTGTTGCAGTCGTCCAGTTCCAGGACGCCAAGCTGGTGCATGAGCACATCTACTGGGACCAGGCCTCGGTACTCGCGCAAGTCGGCCTGCTCGATCCATCCGGACTGCCGGTGACAGGGGCCGAGGCGGCGCGGAAAGTGGTGGACAAAACGCTGCCGAGCAACGTGTTGATGAAGCGGTGGCAGGAAAGCGCCGGGAAGCCGATTTAGCCTTTCGCCGTGACGGCCTGATCGTGCCATTGCGACAGCTCAACCACCACGCCCTCCGGCCCCTCCAGGAACACCAGCTTCCGCTCGTGAAAGTCCATCACCTCATTGCGAAGTCTTGAATCCATGCTCGCGCATGGTCCGAATGTCGGCCTCGATATCATCCGTCGCAAAGCAGATGTGGTTGAAGCCGATCTTGTGCAGGTCGCGGACGTGAGGATCGTCGACGGGGTGCGGATGGCGATAATGCAGCAGTTGTATCTCGGTACGCTGCGGCGCGTTCTCCAGTACAAGTGTAACGTGGTCCGCCTCGATGCCCGCCACCCCCATATAGGACGCGAACGGCTCTCCGGTGATCACCACCGCGATCACCTCCCTAAACCCGAGGAGCGTGAAGAACCGCCGTGCCTCATCGAGATCGCGCACGACGATTGTCGCGTGATCGAACCGCCGCAGCATCGTCCCCTCCCTACTTCTCCAAAGGGGACCGTGTGGCGCTCATGCTCGGCCGAGCCGAAATTCGCTGCCACCACGCCTGCAGCGCTGGCCGCGCGGTGATCATTTGCTCGCCCTCCGGCGTCATGCGCACATAAGCGATCACCGGCGCCAGATGCAGGTCGGCGAGGCTGAACGCTCCCGCAACCCACTCATCCGATCCCATCACCGCCAGGATTGCATCAAGTGCCTTCTCTGAGTCCGGAACTGCAGCCGTGATCCGTGCCTCATCCGATTGCTCTCCAAAAGCCGGACGTACGGCACGCTGCACGAACAGTTCGCTGATCATTGGCCGATACCCGTAGCTGTCGATGATGCCGATCACCTGCATCATGCGCGCGCGGCCTCGGGCGATCGCCGGCTGAAGGATCACGCCGGGAAAGCTCTCATCGATGTAGCGGGTGATCGCCGCGGTTTCGTACAGAACGAACCCATCGTGATCCAGGACCGGAATTTTGCCCCATGGGTGCCGCCTCAAATGGTCCATCGGCAGGGGCTTGAAGATGTCCACCTCATTCAGGTGGTAATCGACCTGCTTCTCGCGCAGCGTCATAAGGGCCGTGCGCGTATAGGTGCTGTACGCGGCACCGTGGATTGTCACGGACATGGCTCAGCCTCCCCATTCTGGAGATGCTTGATCTACCACATGCCGCGCGTACCGATCACCACCTTGCTGCCGCGAACCGCACAACCGGAACGATCGTGCGGAACAACCTCACGTCGCGCTCGTCAGTATCCGTAGCGCGGATAATACCCAGCTGGCGGAGGAGGCGGGGGTGCATACCCGTATGCTGGAGGCGGAGGCGGAGGCGGGGACGCATATCCGTATGCGGCAGGCGGAGGTGGGGGTGCATACCCATACCCGTAAGCCGGTGGTGGCGGAGCGGGCGTCGTCGCCGCGCCGCCCACAGCCCCCAGCGCGCCGCCAGCCAGAGCGCCAATGGCAGCGCCCTTGCCCCCGCCCGCGATCCCGCCGATCGCCGCCCCCGCGCCTGCTCCCAGCAGCCCACCGCCCACGGCACGCTGGCCCGGGTCATACGGGTTGGTGCAGCCGGCAAGCACCGACAGGCTGAGCGCGGCAAGAACCAGACGGCCAAGGGACATGCGGCCAACGGACATACGGCCAACGGACATACGGCCAACGGACATCGAGAACTCCTTCACGGGCGCGACCAGTCCGGTATCGATAGAAGATGGCGCTGCGGTGGCACGTCTTACTTGGCAGGCGCCTAGCGCACGACGCCGAGTCCCTGCATGAACTCCCGCGTGAACCGAGCCGGATTGCGCTCGGTCGCCGTAGTCGGCGTGCCGGGATCGATGCGGCAGCCGATCAGCCACGGCCCCTCCTCTCGCAGTGCCTGCGCCACCAGTTCCTCGAACGCACCCTCATCCGCCGCCCAGGCACTCTGAGTCAGCCCGCACCCCCGAGCGATCGCCACGATGTCGGCCCCTAATGCTGTCGTCGTGCTCTGCCCACCCGTGATCTGGTACGCACCATTGTCCATGATGATGATGGCCAGGTTGGCTGGCCGCCGCGCCGCGATCGTGCTGAGACAGCCAAGCTGCATCAGGATCGACCCGTCCCCTTCCAGCGCAAACACCTTCCGCTGCGGCTGTGCCAGCGCCACACCGAGTGCGATCGGACACGCCAGCCCCATGCTGCCCAGCATGTAGAAATTCTCCGGCCGCGGTCCCGCCGCCCACAGATCGAAATTCGTGTACCCGATCCCGCCGATCACCGCCTCGTTGCGCTTCAGCCGCGACACCAGCCGCTGCGTCAAATCGAACCGGTTCATCTCCTTCGCCGCATCGCGGCGCCCGGGCTGATTGCCCACGGGCTGATTGATCGCGCTCATCGGTCGAACACCTTTCCCCCGGTCAGCAGCGGCGACAGGATGAAACACACCGGCATGCGGGTCGCGACCGCCTGGCGGATGCTGCGGTCGAGTATGAACTCGGCCTCGTCCAGCCGTGACATCGTGTGATGCTCGATGGACAGCGAATTCAGCACCGGGCGCATGGTCTTGGCCACCAGCGCCTGCCCCTGGTTGAACTCACCAAGCGTGCCCCGCTCGCTCACCATCAGCAGCGCCGGGATCTGGTACGGAACAGGCAGAGACGCGATCACATTCGCCAGGGTGGCAAAGCCGCTGGTCTGCATGAGCAGGATACCCCGCATGCCGCCCATCCACGCGCCCGCCACGATGCCCAGGCCCTCCTCCTCACGTGTCGCCGAGAACGCCGTGAAGAATGGGTCGCCATGCACACCGTTGATCAGGGGACGCAGCACGTTGTCCGGCACGTAGACCACCAGCCGTACGTCATGCCGCTTCAGCACCTTCAGCGTGATTTCGTGCCAGGCAGCCTCCTCGGACATCCTGCTCTCCCATTTCCTGTCCCAACCATGCGGCAGAACGCTGCCCGGCAAAAGGGTGCCTCCCTTGCCCCGGCACCAACCCTTTCGCTACTCCACCAACCGATGCCGGACCTCTCCCGACCCTACGACGTGCTGGTCGCCGGCGGCGGCAACGCCGCCCTGTGCGCCGCCATAACGGCCCGGCAGCGCGGCGCCCGCGTCCTGCTGATCGAACACGCGCCCCGCTCCCTCCGGGGCGGCAACAGCCGCCACACGCGCAATCTCCGCGCCATGCACATGGGACCCGCAGGTCCGATGACCGGCACCTACGACGAGGACGAATACTGGGACGATCTGCTCCGCGTCACCGGCGGCAACACCGACGAGTCCCTCGCTCGCATGACCATCCGCGCCTCCTCGGGCGTGTTCGGCTGGATGGACCAATCCGGGGTCCGCTTTCAGCCGCCGCTCACCGGAACGCTCAATCTCTCCCGCACCAACGCCTTCTTCCTGGGCGGCGGCAAGGCGCTCGTGAACGCCTACTACCTGACCGCCGAAGCTCTCGGTGTCGACATCCTCTACGACAGCGAGGTCGTCGCCCTGCCCATGCACGACGGTGCGGTGCAGCGGATCGAGATCACCTGGAAGGGCTTTCCCCGAACCCTCGAAGCCCGTGCGGTCGTCGCTGCCTCGGGAGGCTTCCAGGCCAATCTCGACTGGATGCGCCAATACTGGGGGGACGCCGTGGACAACTTCGTCATCCGCGGCACCCCCTTCAATCGCGGCCGCCTGCTCCGCAATCTGCTCGACCAGAACGTGGCGAGCGTGGGCGACCCCACCCAGTGCCACGCCGTCGCGCTCGATGCCCGCGCGCCGAAATTCGACGGCGGCATCACCACGCGCCTCGACAGCGTGCCCTACAGCATCGTCGTCAACCGCGACGGTGACCGCTTCTATGACGAAGGTGAGGACGTCTGGCCCAAGCGCTACGCCATCTGGGGCCGGCTGATCGCCCAGCAGCCCGGCCAGATCGCCTATTCCATCTGCGACGCCAAATCCGTCCCGCTCTTCATGCCCTCGGTCTATCCCGCCGTGCAGGCCGGCTCGCTCGGGGAACTGGCCGAACGCCTCGGCCTCGACCCGCTGAAAGTCCGCGCCACCGTCGCGCGCTTCAACCAGGCCGTCCGTCCCGGCGCGTTCGACAACACCCGCCTGGACGGCAGCCGCACCGAGGGCCTGGACCCACCCAAGACCAACTGGGCGAGGGTCATCGACACGCCGCCCTTCACCGGCTACCCGCTGCGCCCAGGCATTACCTTCACCTATCTCGGCGTGCGGGTGGACCAGAACGCGCAGGTGCTGATGGAGAACGGAGCGACCGCGGCGAACCTGTTTGCTTCGGGTGAGATCATGGCGGGCAACATCCTCGGCCGCGGCTATCTCGCCGGCTTCGGCATGACCATCGGCACCGTGTTCGGACGGATCGCGGGGGAACAGGCGGCGCGCCATGCGGGAAACTGAGGCGGTCGCTCTCGCGCGGCATGAGATGGAGGTGTGCAACGCCTGCCGCTATTGCGAGGGCTTCTGTGCCGTCTTCCCTGCCGTGGAACTCCGTCGCGAATTCTCCGCGGGAGATCTGAGCTATCTCGCCAATCTTTGTCACAACTGCCGCGGCTGCTACTACGCCTGCCAATACGCGCCGCCGCATGAATGGGGCATCAACGTCCCGCGCACCCTGGCAGTGGTGCGCGCGGAGAGTTACGCTGAGTACGCATGGCCACCGGCCCTCGCGCGCGCTTTCCAGCGCAACGGCGTCGTTGTGTCGCTGATTACCGCCGCCGCGCTCGCCGTCGTGCTGATCCTTGTCACCGCGCTGGTCTCCCCCGGCAGCCTGCACGGTGTGTGGGGCATGGAATCCGGGTCATTCTATCGCATCATCCCGCTGTGGCTGATGCAGGTTGTCGGGCTCATCACTTTCCTGTTCTCGGTATTCGCCATGGGAATGGGCGCGCGCGCCTTCTGGCGCGATATGGCTCCGCACCCGCCCATCACGCCGCAGGCCCTGACCCGTGCTGCATGGGACGTGCTGACCCTGCGCAATCTCGGCGGCGGCGGTCACGGCTGCAACGACAATTCCGAGCGTTTCTCGATGACCCGCCGTTGGCTGCACCAGGCGATGTTCTTCGGCTTCCTGCTCTGCTTCGCTTCAACCTGCAGCGGCTTCGTACTCCACACCTTCCTGGACAGCGAGGCGCCGTATGACTTCATCAGTGTGCCGGTGCTGCTCGGCACGCTGGGCGGCATCGGCCTGGCAGCCGGGGCCGGTGGTCTGTTCGCCATGAAGCTGATCGACGACCCGGGCCCCTCCGCGCGCTCCCTCCTGGGTGCTGACGTCGCTCTCCTGCTGCTGCTGGCAATGGCCGCCCTGACCGGCCTCGCCCTGCTCGGCCTCCGCGAGACCGTGGCCATGGGCCTCACCCTCGCCATTCATCTGGGCTTCATTCTCGCCCTTTTTCTGGTGCTCCCATACAGCAAAATGGTTCACGGCATTTACCGTACCGCCGCCCTGCTCCGGGCGGCGCTGGAAGCCCGAGTGGTCCGATCCTGACGCTTGCGTCCCGCTAGTGGTCCGATCCCGACGCTTGAGTCCCTCAAGCGTCGGGTGAATCGGCCCACCAAATAAAGCCTAGGGGATGGAACCTGGCGGCTCTTTCCGTCAGATTCCATCCACTAGCGTCAGGTGAATCGGCCCACAACATAAGGAGGCACGCAGGCATGAAACGCTGGTTGCTCGCGGGCGCGCTGCTGCCCGCATTCGCGGCAACGCCCGGGTTTGCGCAGGTACTATGCGCAGCCGCCGGGCTACGCCCCAGGACAGGGTTCGGAGTCCGACCTGACAACGCAATTGCTCAACCGGGTCACGGCCCTGGAAGAGGAAGTGCGACAACTGCGCGGCCGCGTCGATGACCTGCAGAACACGCTCAATCAGAGCAACGCCGATCTTGGCAAACGCATCGACGACATGCGCTTCCAGCTACAAAACGGCGCTGGTGGGGCGCCATCCGCCGCTCCACCGACCCGTATCGCAGCGAACACGCCTCCATCGTCGCCCAGTGCACCGCCGCCACCCCAGGCGGCCGGTCCCCGCACGCCGGAAGTCGCGCTGCAGCAGGGTTACGCTTACATAAAGCAGGGAGATTACACGTCCGCCCAGAAGGCCGCGGAGGAAGTACTCAGCAAGCGCAACTCACCGCGCGCCTATGACGCGCAGTACCTGCTGGCACAGTCCCTGGCAGGGCAGCACCAGTGGTCGCGCGCCGCCATCGCCTATGACGACGCGTACAACCGGTCACCCAAAGGGAGTCATGCGCAGACCGCGCTGCTCGGCCTGGCAATCTCCATGACTGCGATCAATGAAAAGCGCGCCGCATGCGAGACGATTGCCAAGCTGCACACCCAGTTCCCCAAACCGAATCCCGAGCTTCAGCCGCAAATTCAGGGCGTGGTCGACCGTGCGGGGTGCAAGTAGGGCGGATCAGCTTCCTTCGATTGTCACGCCTTCGGCTTTGAGTTCCTCGAGTACGCGCGCGACCTCCTTGAACGCTGTGTTGCCGGCGGGAAAGCCGCAATAGATCGTCTGCTGCAGCAACAGCTCCGTGACATCGGATAGTGGGAATTCGCCGCTCTTGAGGGCGGGTTTCAGGTGCATGCGGAACTCATCCCATTTGCTCAGCGCGACCATGGTTCCCATCACCAGAACGCGGCGGGTGTGGTGCGACAGGCCTGGCCGGGTCCAGATCTCGCCCCAGCCGTAACGCGCCACGAACTCCTGAAACTCCTTATTGTAGGGACGGATACTTGCGCCGGCGCGGTCGACATGGTCGTCGCCCAAGGTCTTGCGCCGCACCACCGTCCCGGCGGCTGTCTTGTCGTCCGCGCTCATTGCATTCCCCTTTTCAGCCCAGCGGACCTGTATAGGTCTCCAGCGCGGACCACAATTCTGGTCCGAACTTGTCTTTCCATTCCTTGTAATAGCCGCCGTCACGTAGAGCCTTCTGGAACGGCGCTGTGTCCGGCGTATTGAACGTCAGGCCCTGTGAGGTCAGCTTCGCCTGGAGCGATGCGTTGAGCTGCGAATTCGCGATCCGCTGTGCATCGGCAGCTTTGCTGAGCGCATCGCTAATGATGGTCTGATAATTGGCTGGAATGCTTTTCCAGAACGCACCGTTGAACGCCATCCAATAGCTGACCCACATGTGGTTGGTTAAAGAGCAGTATTTCTGCACCTGATACCACCGTGTCGTCTCGATGACGCCGAGCGGTGTCTCCTGCCCGTCGACGACCTTGGTCTGCAAGGCGGTATAAAGGTCAGCGCTGTTCATCGTAACCGGCGCGGCGCCAAGATCTTTGAAGAGCGATAGGTTCATCTCACTGGGTGGCACCCGGATCTTGAACCCTTTGAGGTCTGACGGCGCATTGATCGGCTTGGTACTGGTGGTGATCTCGCGGAACCCCATGTCCCAGACCTTGCGCATGACATGCAAACCCGTTTTCTCGATCTGTGGGCGCACGATGTCGCCGACCCTGCCGTCCATCGCCTCCCAGGCCGTCTTGGAGTCGCGGAACGCGAAGCCGACATTGTCGATCGCCGCGGATGGCACCAGGTCGGCCAGGATGTTGTCCCCGATGCCCATCATCTGCATCGCGCCGGACCTCAGGTTGGCCAGCATGTGCGTGTCGTCGCCAAGCTGGTTGTTGGCGAAGACCTGCAGCGTCACGGCCCCGTCGGTTGCTTTCTTGATTTCGTCGGCGGCTGCCTGGACGTGGACCGAGGTCGGGTGATCGGCGGTGAGATCGACGCCGAATTTGATAACGATCGGACGGGCGGCACGGGCGCGTCCAATGATCGCGGCTGCAGTGAGCCCCGCCGTTCCGGTTAGGAACTGCTTGCGTGTCAAACCATGTTGCACAGTGCTTCCCCCAGTTGCTTGTGATTGTCCAGCCGAGGCGATGTATCAGCCCAGCGGGCCGCTATAGATCTCCAGCGCGGACCACAGATCCGGTCCGAACTTTTCCTTCCATTCCTTGTAGTAGCCAGCTTCACGGAGCGCTTTCTGAAACAGCGCCGTATCCGGCGCGTTGAAGATCAGGCCCTGCGCAGCGAGTTTTCCCTGGATCGAAGAATTCATGGCGGCGTTCGCAGTACGTTGCGCATCGGCGGCCTTATCGAGCGCGCCGCTGATGATCGTCTGATAGCTGGCCGGAATGCTTTTCCAGAAGGGACCGTTGAAGGCCATCCAGTAGCCGAACCACATATGATTGGTCAGCGAGCAGTATTTCTGCACCTGGTAGTAGCGGCTGGTCTCGATCACCGCGAGCGGCGTTTCCTGGCCGTCGACCACTTTGGTCTGGAGCGCGGTGTAGAGTTCGGCAACGTTCAAGGTGACCGGTGAGGCACCGAGATCCTTGAAGATGGACAGGTTCATCTCGCTGGGCGGAACGCGGATCTTGAAGCCTTTCAGATCGCTTGGAGTGTTGATCGGCTTGGTGCCGGTCGTGGTTTCACGGAAACCCATGTCCCAAATTTTGTCTGTCACGTGCAGGCCGGCTTTTTCAATTTCCGGGCGCACCAGCGCGCCGAGTTTGCCGTCGATCGCTTTCCATGCTGTCTGGACGTCCGGAAAGGCGAAGCCGACATTGTTGATGGCCGCCGACGGAACCAGATCGGCGAGGATGTTGTCGCCAATGCCCATCATCTGCATCGCGCCGGCGCGCATATTGGACAGCATATGCGTGTCGTTGCCCAACTGACTGTTGGGAAACTGACTCAGCATGACGGCGCCGTTCGTGGCTGCCTTGATCTCCTCAGCCGCGCTCTGCAGATGAACCGAGATCGGATGATCGACCGGCAGATCGGTTCCGCATTTGATGACGATCGGACCGGCCGCGCGGGCCCGTCCGATGATCGCGGCAGACGCTAAGCCCGCTGTCCCGGTCAGGAACTGCTTGCGGGTCAAACCCTGTGACAAGACGCTTTTCTCTTTCAAAGGAAATAGAGTTTAGCCGGATTGTGCACGAGGATGTTTTCACGGGTTGCTGGATCAGGCGCCCAATGCGCCAACAGGCCGAGAAGGTCGGCTTCATCGGGCGGGGAGTCTCTGCGACGGATGGGGCCAGTTGGTGCCCCAGACCAAGCGATCAGGCCGGGTGGCGATCAGCGATTTCGCGATCGGGTCGAGTTCAGGATACGGAAAAGGCTGACGACTGACGAGGTAACCGCCGGAGAGTTTCAGCCAGATCCGGCCTGACGAGAGCAGCCGTTTCACCACGGTCATCTCCGCGCCGTCCGGCCCCTGCGCCGGATCGATCCGGGCGAAATGATCCAGCACCACCGGCACGGGCAGCTTCAGCAGCAGCAATTCCAGCTCCGCCAGATGCGAGGCGTCGGCGTGGAGTTGGATGTGCCAGCCAAACGGCGCGATGGCGCGGGCGATCTCCTCCAGCTGGCCGAACTCCTTGGCTTCGCCTGTGCCGTGCACGCGGACACCACGAAAACCGATGCGGTTCATCGCGGCGAAATCGGCGTCGATGCGTCCGGTGGGGAACTTCGCCACGCCGCGCCACTGTCCGTTCGAAGCGGCGAGGGCATCCGCGGTCGCGGTATTGTCAGCGTACACGGTGGGTTGCACGACCACCGCGCGATCGACACCGATCCGGCGTAGCATGGCCTGGTAATCCGCGAGGTAACCCGCGGGGGGTACGTAGCGCGCGCCCGGGCGCATCGGATAGCGCTCGGGCGGCCCATAGACATGCGCGTGGCAGTCGCACGCGTTGCGGGGGACGGCCGGCGCGCTCACGGCTTCACCGAGAAACGGCGTGCGATCGAAAGCAGCTCCTCCGCGCGTTCCACGATCGGGATATCGATCATCTTGCCGTCGACGCTGAAGGAGCCGCGATTTTCCGCCACCGCTTTCTTGTACTCCGCGACAATACGCTCGGCATGCGCGATCTCCTGCGGCGTCGGGCTGAAGCCCTCGTTCAGCAGCGGCACGATAGCCGGGTGAATGCAGGTGCTGCCCTGGATGCCGAAGCGGCACGAGCGACGGATCAGCTCACGGAAGGCCTTCTCGTCCCGATAGTCGGCGCCGGAGCCGATCACGCCAAAGGCGCGCAGGCCCGCGGCGCGGGCGGCGATCAGCGCGTGCTGTTTGGGGTAGGTCATGACTTCGACGTCGGGCACGGCGCCGATCGACGCGGTGAAGTCCTCGGCGCCCAGGGTGAGGGAGAGCATGCGCGGATGAGAGGCGGCGATTTCCTCGGCTCGAAAGAAGGCGCCCGCGGTTTCGATGGCCGGCATGAGCTTGGTGTGGCCGACTTCCATGCCGCGCTTGCGCTCGACGGTTTCGATCAGGTCCGCGAGCAGCCGGACATGGCTGGCACTGTCGATTTTCGGCAGCTTGAGGCCTTTCACGATGGGGGAGATCACCGCTTCGATGTCACGCACGGCGAGTTCGATCGGGCGGTTGATGCGCACGAGGATATCGGCGCCGGATTGGGCGCAGATCGGCGCGGCTGATTCCACGAGTTTGCGCGCCTCATCCTTGTCACTCGGGGCGATGCTGTCTTCGAGGTCCAGCACGTAGGCATCCGCGCCGCGGGTGTGTGCCTTGTCGACGTATTTCTTCACGTTGACCGGGACGAACATCATGGAGCGCCAGATCGGCAGCTCGCGGTGGGACGTGGAATGCATGGGCTGACTCCTGATTAAGCCTTATGGGCGGCGCCGAGCGTCAGGCGCGCATCGACCGCGCAGACGCCACTGCCTTCGCCGAGCAGCATGAGCGGATTGATCTCGATCTCGGTGCCGGATTTTGCCAGCGCGGCGGCGACTGCGCTGAAGCGCACGACTGCCGCGACAAGGGATTCGACATCGCGCGGAGGCGCGCCCCGGATGCTACCGAAGCGGCGGCTGACACGCAGAAAGTCGAACATGTCGCGCACGGTCTCGGCATCCAGCGGGGCGGGACGGAAGACCAGATCGCGTTCGATCTCAACCATGGTGCCACCGGCGCCGAGCGCGACGGCGGGGCCGAAGGTGGGATCGATGCGGCTGCCGAGCAGAAGCTCCAGTCCGGAGAGCTGTTTTTGCAGCATGACGGTGCGATCCGGGCCAAGCGATGCGGTGTCGTCCCACAACGCGGTCCAGACGCGGCGCAGTGCATCCGCATCGGCGATGCCGACGCGAACACCGCCATGCTCGGTCTTGTGACGCAGACCGGGCGCTTCGATCTTGAGCACCACGGGATAGCCAGCAGTGTTTGCCTTGGCGATGGCATCATCCACGCTGCGTGTTTCATGCAGCTCCGCGGTGGGAATGCCGCACGCGGCAAGCAGACGCAGTGCGTCCTGCTGGGTTTCCTTCCAGGAGTTGGCGGTCACGTCCGCCGGCAGATCGACCGGCACGGGCGCCGCCGCCAACGGCCGGCGGTAGGCGTAAAGCGCACTGATCGCGCGGGCGCATTTGGAAGGCTCGGTGAACATCGGCACGCCGTCTTCGGCCAGCGCTGCGGCGCCGGAGTTTTGCGGCGTCGTGCCGGACATGGCGGAGAACCACAGGCCGACGAACGGCTTTTTGGTGTGCGTACGCGCGGTCTTCACGCCTGTTGCGATGTCGAGGGATCGCTGTCCGATCGCGGAGCCGGTCGTGCCGACGACCATCAGATCGACGGCAGGATCGCCGGTGAACAGGTCGGTCAGATCGATCAAGGTGGGGCGCGCGATATTGCCGGTGACGTCGGCCGGATTTCCGGCGCCGCCGAAGCCGGCCAGGATTGCTTCAATACCTTTAAGGGTATCGGCCCCGATCGGCGCCATCGCAACGCCATGGATGCCGCATTGGTCGGTGAACAGGGAGTTCATGCCGCCCGAGTTGGAGAGGAAGCCAACACCTTGGTTCGGGGTGAAATCGGGATAGGCGGCGAGCAGCGCGCCGGTCTCCCAGAGCTCATCCAGATCGTCCGCGCGGGTGATATGCGCGGCGCGGAACGCACCTTGATAGATGGCATCGTCACCGGTGAGCGCGGCGGTGTGGGATCGCGCGACGGCAGCAGTAGCCGGGCTGCGTCCGACTTTCACCGCGATGATCGGTTTGTTCAGTTCGCGTGCGCGGCGCGCCACTTTGAGCAGACGCTGGCCCTCATTGGCCGGCAGGCCTTCGAGAAACAGCGCGACGGCGCAGGTTTCGTCATCGGATTCGACGAAATACTCCACGAAGTCGGAGACAGTCAGATCGCCTTGATTGCCGAGTGAAACGATCGCACGCAGGCCGAGGCCGCGCTCGCCTGCACGACTGGGGATCGGGTTGAAAGACAGCGCGCCGCTTTGAGAGATGACACTGATGCCGCTGGGGCGCAGATCGGGCTTGCCCCAACTGGATGCGGAAGACGCAGCGGCGAAGACGCGGTCGCGGATATTCGCGATGCCAAGGCTGTTCGGGCCGGTGAAACGCACGCCGACCTGGCGCGCCAATGCCAGCAGCGCCTTCTGCTCCTTCTCACCCTCCGCGCCGCGTTCGCCGAAGCCGGCGGTAATGATGGCGCACGCGCGGATGCCACGCTTGCCGCAGGATTCCACCACCGAGGCGAGGGCGCGCGGCGGCACGACGATGGCGGCGAGGTCGGCTGCCTCGGGGATTTCCGATACGTCCTGCCAGGCGCGCATGCCCTGCACTTCAGGCCGGCGCGGGTTGACCGGATAGATTGTGCCTTTGAACCCGCCTTCGCGCAGGTTGCGTAATAAGCGGCCACCGTAATCGGCCCCTTCGGAGGCGCCGATGACGGCAATGGAACGCGGCTTCAGAAAATTCTGGATCACGGAGGGTTCGGGCATCGTTCGATTTTCTTCGCTTAGGTGAGGAATCCGGTTGTGAGCCACGGCACCGCGGCGACAACCGCAAGTGCGAGGATCAGCGCGCCCATATACGCCCAGATCGGGCCGAGGGCCTGATCGCTGGACGCGCGGCCGATCAGGCAGGATTGGTAGAAGCCGACGCCGAAGGGCGGCGAGAACAGGCCGATGCCCATCGCGAGGATCGCGACAATGGCGTAGTGCACTTCGTTGATGCCGAGGCCGCGCGCCACGGGAAACAGCAGCGGGCCAAAAAGCACCATGGCCGGCAGGCCTTCCAGCACGCTGCCGAGAATGACGAACACCACGATCGAGACGGCGAGGAACCCCGTGGCCTTGCCGGGGACGCTGATCATCAATGTCGCGAGTTCCTTGGCGAAGCCGGCTTGCGTGAGTGCCCAGGCCATGGCGGTCGCCGTGCCGACAATGAGCAGGATGGCGCCGGAGAGTGCGGCGGTTTCAAGCAAGATCGGGAAGAGGCGGCGCCAGTCGAAGCAGCGATAGACGAACAGGCCGACGAGCGCGGCATAGACCACGCCGACAGTCGCGACCTCAGTCGCCGTCGCGATGCCGTCCAGCACCGCGAAGCGGATGAGGAAAGGTAGAACCAGAGCGGGGATCGAGATGACGAAGGCGAGCGCAATCTGCGGCAAACTCGATCGTGTGCCGGTCGGCTGGTCGCCGCGGGAGCGGTAGGCAATCACCGCGATGAGCGCGACCGCGGCGACGGTCGCGGGAAGCAAGCCGCCGGTGAAGAGCGCGGAGATCGAAACACCGGTGACGGAGCCGACGATAATCAGAATCAGGCTGGGTGGGATCGTTTCCGACATCGCGGCGGCGGCAGCAAGTTGGGCCACGAGTTCGCCGGGATCGGCGCCGCGCCGCTTCATTTCGGGGAACAGCACGGGGGCGACGGCGGCCTGATCGGCGGCTTTCGATCCGGAGATGCCGGAGATCAGGTACATCGCCCCGAGCAGAACGTAGGACAGACCGCCTCGCTTGTGACCGACAAGCGCGCTCATGAGATCCACAAGAACGCGGGCGATGCCGGTCATTTCCAGCAGCAAGCCAAGCAGCACGAACATCGGTACGGCGAGAAGGTCGATCGATGACATGCCCTGGTCGAGCTGATCGACGACGATGGAGAGCGGCACGTTCGTGGCGAAGGTGATGTAAGCGAAGGTCGCGATGCCGAAGCTGAAGGCAATCGGCACGCCGGCGGCAATGCACAGGCTGACCAGGAAGACGAAGAAAACGATCAGGCTGCCGCGTCCCATCGCGACCAGCCACGGTTGCATCCACCAGAATGCACCAGCCAGCAGGGCAACGACCAGCACGGCAAGGAACAGGTCTTTCCAAGACAGGCCCGCGGCGAGCTGTTCCAGTGCAGCGATCATCAGCAGGCAAAGGGCGACGACGAGGCCCGCGACGCGCCAGGAATCAGGGATACCAAGGGTCGGCGAGGTGATGATATCGACCGAAACCATATAGGCGTAGGCCTGGGGCAGCAGCAGCACGCAGAACACTGCGACCGCCATAGCCACCAGCGCGCCGAGGAAGTTTCTCCACCGGGGCGGCAGGCGGGAGACAATCGCCGTCATCCGCATATGTTCCCGCCGGCGGAGCGCGATCACCGCCCCCAGCATGGCGAGCCAGAGGAAGAGAATTTCCGCCAGCTCGTCGCTCCAGACGAGCGGATTGTTCAGCACATAGCGAAAGATCACGCCGGCGAAGAGAATGCCGACCTCGACGCAGACGAGGATGACAGCCGGCACCTCGGTGATCAGCGTGAAGATCCGGCTTGCTATGCCCGCGGGTCGCTCGCGTTCCGCACGCACGCTGTGAAGCGATCGCGGGCTAAGCGATCGATCCACTGTATTTCGCCAGCGCGCTCCACAGCGTGTTGCCGAATTTCGCCTGCCATTGCTTATAGAATCCGGCCTGGATGAGTGCTTCACGGAAGGGCGCTGTATCCGGCGTGTTGAACGTGAGGCCCTGGGACTTAAGCTTGGGAATAAGGGAGTTATTCAACGCCTCTGTTTCCTTGCGCTGGGCTGAAACCTCGGCATCGAAGCCCTGCTCGATCGCGGCCTGATGTGGCGCCGGGATGCGCTTCCACGAATTCAGGTTCGCCACCACCCAGTAGCCGACCCACATGTGGTTGGTGATGGAGCAGTATTTCTGCACCTCGTAGTATTTGTTGGTCTCGATCGTGCCGAGCGGATTCTCCTGCCCGTCGGCAAGATGGGTCTGCAGTGCGGTGTAGAGCTGCGAGCCGTTCAGCGTCAGCGGCGCCGCGCCGAGATCCTTGAACATCGACAGGGCGATGGGGCTCGGGGGCACACGGATCTTGAAGCCCTTGAGATCGGCGGGCGTGTTGATCGGCTTGGTGCTCGTGGTGATCTGGCGAAAACCCTCGTCCCAGATTTTCGGCATGGCGTGCAGACCGGCCTTGGTCATGTCGCTGCGCACGATCTCACCCACGTCACCATCGAGAGCCGTAAACGCGGTGTCCGCGTCCTTGAAGGCGAAGCCGATATTGTCGATGGCGACGCTGGGGACCATCTCGGCCAGGATGTTATCGCCCACGGCCATAATGTCGATGGCGCCCGTACGTAGCTCGGCCATCATGTGTGTATCATCGCCGAGCTGATTGTTCAGAAAGACCTGGATATCGACTTCACCATTGGTGGCTTTGGCGATGCTTTTGGATGCCGCAATCAGATGCGCACCGATTGGATGATCTTCGGTGATATCGCAACCGAGCCGCAGCGTGACGGTTGCTGCCCGCCCACGCGAGGCAGGGAGTGCAGCAAGGCTAGCGGACGCAAGCGCAGCCCCGCCGAATGCGCGCCGTGACAGCATTATTTCCTCCGATTGTTATGTCGATCGTTGCTTCACGCGATGGTCACGGTCCTTGATACGCCTGTCAATGTCGAGCACGTGCTGAGCGCGCAGCACGATCGGAATGTCGACCATCTTGCCATCCACCGAAACAGACCCGCGTCCCTCGGCCTTCGCCTTTTCAAATCCAGCGATAATTCGCTCAGCCTCGGCGACTTCCTCTTTCGTCGGGCCGAAGCCTTCGTTCAGCAGCGGCACGATGTTCGGGTGAATGCAGGACCCGCCGCGGAAACCGAATTTGCGGGATTGCGCGATGGCGCGGCGATAGCCCTCGATATCCTGATAGTTCGCGACAGATCCGATCACGCCGAACGGCAGGATACCGGCCGCGTTCGCCGCGATGATCACCTGCTGCTTGGGAAACAGCAGCACTTCGGGATCCGGCTGGGAGCGCGTGGCCAGGGTAAAGTCTTCCCCACCCAGGGAGATTGCGACCAGGCGTTCGTGCGCGCCGGCGATCTCCCGGATATGGAAGAACGCTTCCGCCGTTTCGATCAGTGCGACCACCTTGGTATGCCCGAGCGGCATGCCGCGCTCGGCTTCGACCTCATCGATCACTTCAGCCAGCAGTTGTAGGTGACTGGCCGTCTCGACCTTCGGCAGGACGAGGCCGCAGATCTCAGGTGAGACGACCGCTTCAATATCCCGAACGGCGAGCTGCAACGGGCGGTTGATTCGCACCAGCACGTCGGCGCCGCCGGAGCCGACCCGCTTCGCGGCAGCCGCGATCATCCCACGCGCGGCTGCCTTCTCCGGTGGAGTGATGCTGTCTTCCAGGTCCAGAACGATGGAGTCGGCGTTGAGGGACGCTGCCTTGGCGACATAACGCTCCACATTTACCGGAACGATGATCTGCGACCGCCACAGCGGCAGCTCCTTGCCTGATTGTGCCATCTTGCCGTTTCCCCGTGCGCGGGCTTGCCCGCCTCGTGCGTGACGCGCAGGGTTCCATAGCCCAGGGTTCGGGACAAAGACCGTTTTGCGCACAGGGGGTATAACGGAGCGGTATGGATGTCCGACTGCTGCGCTACTTCATCGCCATCGCCGAGCTCGGCAGCTTCTCCGCCGCGGCGCGGTATCTGAACGTCGCGCAGCCGGCGCTCAGCCGGCACATCAAGGCGCTGGAAACACGCTTCGACACGCGGCTGCTGGTGCGCTCGCCGCGCGGCATCGCCATGACCGCTGCGGGTGAGCGCCTGTTCCGCTATGGGCTCACGATCCTGCGCCAGATCGAAATGGTGCCCGCGGTGGTGAAGGATATGGACCAGCCGATCACCGGCCTCGTGAAGCTCGGTTTGCCATGTTCGGTCAGCCCGATCCTGTCGGTGCCGTTGTTGGCGCGCGCCAAGCGCGACCTGCCGCAGGTGCGCGTGCACATCATCGAGGCGCTGAGCGGCTATCTCGGCGAATGGGTGCAGACGCGCCGGCTCGATCTCGCCGTGCTGTTCGATGCAGAGCCGAGTCCGAACTACCGGCTCGACCCGTTGCTGGTGGAAGAATTGTGCCTGGTCGGGCCCGCGAATGCATTCGACCATGCTGCGCGGACCGTGCCGTTCTCGGCACTCGGGAACTACCCGCTGGTCATCCCCGGCGTCTCTCACTCGCTCCGCCACCTGCTCGAAGCGATGGCGCGCAGCCACGGTGTGACGCTCGACATCCGCTATGAAGTCGAACTCACGAACCGTCGAATTGCAACTGATGCGCGCAGGCGATGCTTTCGCGATCCTGACCGAAGGCGCGGTGCAGGAAGACGTCGCCTCGGGCCGGCTGCGTGCATTGAAGATCCTGTATCCCAGCGTCTCGCGCTCCGTTTCGCTCGCAACCTCAGCGCTTCCGGGCGGCACGATTGCCTGCGAGGCGGTGCGCCGTCTCATCCCGGATGTAACGAGAGAATTGCAAGCGGCGGGCGCATGGCGAGCCGCTCATGCCCCCACCCTGATACAACCGCGCGACATGGCTCGTGCCTCCGGCCGCTCAGTGCCTGGACGCGGTGACGCGCTCGCGGTGCACACGAATGGATCTGACACCCTCCATGCACGAGGGCCAAGCGCCAGCGGGCTCCCGCCCGCGCTTTGATAAAGCCTCCGAGCGCCGAGAGGGACGGATCGTGGATACGATCCGCAATCATGCCACCGTGGACCTGTGCGCGGCCACACCTTACTCTGCATCCTGCATGCTGACTGATCTGCCCAACATGCTCACCCTCTCGCGAATCGCGGCCATCCCGGTGATGGTGGCCCTGATATCGCTCCGCATCCCCGTTGCGGATTTCGCTGCCTGTGTCGTGTTCAGCGCCGCCGCCATCACCGACTATCTGGACGGCCATTTTGCTCGCTCCCGCCGGCAGCAATCCGATCTGGGCCGCATGCTGGACCCGATCGCCGACAAGCTCCTGGTCGGAGCCGCGCTGATGATGCTGGCGGGGGAGGGCGGATTGCGTGGCTACACCCTCTACGCCGGCGTCATCATCTTGCTGCGGGAGATTCTGGTCAGCGGCCTGCGCGAATACCTCGCCGGCATCCGTATCGGCCTGCCGGTCACCAAGCTCGCCAAATGGAAGACAGGGTTCCAGATGGGCGCCCTCGGCACCTTGCTCGCCGGCGACCCGTCAGCCCACCTGCTCCATCTGGGTTTCGTGCCGGTGAACGCCATCGGCTCCGCGATGCTCTGGGTCGCTGCCGTGCTGACCCTGGTCACCGGCTGGGACTACCTCACCGCCGGCCTGCGGCACGCCACCGGCATGCCGTCCGGTTCGCGCGTCCTCCCGCCCTCGACCTGAGGGCCATCGCATGCGCCAAGGCAGGCAAGTGCTCGGTATCGTCGGCTGGTCCGGCGCCGGCAAGACCACGCTGATCGCTGCCCTCCTGCCGCTCCTGCGTGCCCGAGGTCTTGCGGTCTCAACCATCAAGCACGCCCATCATGGGTTTGATATCGACCGCCCCGGTAAGGACAGCCACCGCCATCGCGAGGCTGGAGCACAGGAGGTCCTGATTGCTTCCGCCGGACGTTGGGTTCTGATGCATGAGAATGCCGGCCCGGAACCGGAACTCAACGAACTCCTGACCCAACTCGCCCCTGTGGACCTGGTGCTGGTGGAGGGGTTCAAGTCCCATCCCGGCCCGAAGCTGGAGGTTTATCGCTCTGTCCTTGGCAAACCCCCACTGTGGCCGGAAAGACCCGATATCGCAGCAGTCGCGTCCGATCGTACGCTTCCCACTTGCGGCCGGCGGAACCTTCCGCTTGACCAGCCCGACATCATTGCGGAATGGATCACTGCTGCGACCATACCCTCTGGTGCTTGAGGGCGCCTGCTCCTCTCGGCTACCAGCACTCGTTTTTAACCGGAGCCTTATTTGATGCGGCGCCTTGTCCTGCTCGGCTGCTGTATAGCTCTCTCAGGTTGCGACTTCACGACGTGGCGTCAGCCTGCCCTTCACGGCCGGTACCGATCGCTATCTGCCCACGGGCAACAGCGAGAATCTGCTCCGCGCCCAGGGGTTACCGGTGGCGGTCCAGCCCCTGTCGACCGAGCCGGGCAACGTTTGGCCCCCGCCGCCTGCCGCCGAACCCACCTTGGAATCGCTGGAACAGGAAGGGGGACAGTTGCCGAATGAAGCCGTGCCCCCGCCGGTCCCGGCCCAGCGCGGCAGCTCCACGCCGCCCCCCATGCCGGCCCCGCCGCCGACCTCGATTCCCGAGATTCCGCCCGTCGCCGCGCCAAACGCGCCCGCAGTCCCGCCGCCACCCGTGGTCAACACCCCGTCCGGTCCCGCCGCGGTCAGCGGGGGCGGGGGAGGCTACCGCACTGTCACCCTCCCCAACGGCACCACAGGGATCGTGGTGCCCAACGGCAACGGAACCAGCACTGTCATCTATTCGAACGGGCAGGTACAGACGATCCCAACACCTAAATAAGGGGAATGTCTGACACGGCGCCCGTCACCATCCTCTACTTCGCCTGGCTCCGCGAACGGGCCGGTGCGTCCGAGGAGCGTCTGACGCTCCCCCCCGGCATCCGTACCGTGGATGATCTCGTCGCCTGGCTGTGCGATCGCTCGCCCGGCCACCGGGCCGCCTTCGAAAACCGGGCCGTGATCCGCTGCGCCGTGAACCAGGAATTTGCCGGCCCGTCGGCCCCGGTCCGCCCTGGGGACGAAGTGGCCTTCTTCCCGCCCGTGACAGGGGGCTGAGATGGCCCACATCGTCGTCCAGACCGAGGATTTCGACCTCGCCTCCGAACTCGCCGCCCTGACCGGCGGACAAACGAGCATCGGTGGCATCGGCAGCTTTATCGGCGTGGTGCGGGACACCCAAGGCACGCTCCGCGCCCTTAAGTTGGAGCACTACCCGCGCATGACGGAGCAGGCGATCGCGCAGATCGCGAGTGAGGCGGAACGGCGCTGGGACCTGCTGGGATGCACGGTTATTCACCGTGTCGGCGCGCTGCATCCTGGGGACAACATCGTGCTCGTCCTCGCCGCCGCACCCCACCGCCACGCGGCGCTCGAAGCCACGGGCTTCCTGATCGACTGGCTCAAGACGAAAGCGCCCTTCTGGAAGAAGGAGGTTTTCACCGACGGAACCGAGCGATGGGTGGAGGCGCGGGACACCGACGATCAGGCGGCCTCCCGCTGGGCTTCCGTCACGGACGAAGCGCGATAAGTTATCCCAAACGCGAAGGATCGAACCGATGGAACTCCGCAATCTTGGCAATTCGGGCTTGCGCGTCTCGGCAGTCGGGCTCGGCTGCAACAACTTTGGCGGCCGCATCGATTTCGAGGCAACGAAGGCAGTGATCCACAAGGCATTCGACTGCGGCATCACCTTGTTCGACACCGCCGATGTCTATGGCGAGCGTGGCGGGTCTGAGACCGTGATGGGTCAGATCCTTGGCGAAAAGCGGAAAGACATCGTCCTCGCGACCAAATTCGGCATTCCGATGGATGATGCAGGCGTCAAAGCCGGAGCCTCGCGCCGCTATATCTTTCAGGCCATCGAGGACAGCCTGCGCCGGCTTCGCACCGACTGGATCGATCTTTATCAGCTCCATCAACCCGACCCGCGGACGCCGATCGAGGAGACGCTTCGTGCGCTCGACGATCTCGTGCGGCAAGGCAAGGTTCGCTACGTCGGCTGCTCCAACCTGCCGGGTTGGCAGGTGGTTGAGGCGCAATGGACCGCGCGCGCCGAGCACCTGAACGCTTTCATCTCCTGTCAGGACGAATATTCGCTGCTCGTCCGCGGCATCGAAAAGGAGTTGATCCCGGCCGCTAACAAATGCGGCCTGGGTCTGTTGCCATACTTTCCACTCGCCAGCGGCCTGCTCACCGGCAAATATCGCCACGATGCGCCGTTGCCGGAAGGCGCACGTTTGACCAAGACGCAACGCCTCGCGGATCGCTACATGACGGACGCGAACTGGTCGATCGTGGCAAAGCTCCGGGCGTTTTGCGAAGCCCGCGGCAAAATGATGCTGGAATTGGCGTTCAGTTGGCTGCTCGCCCGCAAGCCGGTGGCCAGCGTCATCGCCGGAGCCACCAGGCCCGAGCAGATCGAGCAAAACGTCAACGCCGTGTCGTGGACACTCTCCGCTGAGGATTTGGCGGAAATCGATAAAATCACCGGCGCGGCCTGAGGCGGAACCGAAGCGTGCGAAAGTCGATCTTCGCACGCCGAGCGGGCCGTCTTTAAATGCTCAGGTTCCACATGAGGTGCGGTCGCATCAGTGTGTCGGTTCCATTTTGCGCCGGGTCTACAAGTTCCGTTTGGGCGAGCTGATCGAGGGTCATCGGTTGACGTGTTCGCGCCGAGCTTGTCGAAGGAGCTTCTGATTTCTCCGCTTGCATTGCAGCCGGTACTGACTGTGCTGTGCACGCAGGCTGCACCACTCCGTGGCGGGAAGCAGAGGTCGAGAAATTTTGCACCAGACGAACAGGACGAATCGCCGCCGTTACTCGCGCGTGCGGTACGTCCTCAGTGATCTCCGTGGCCTCCACGCTTCCTCCGTGCCAAACTCTTGCTTCGCCGCCGGCCGCACCGGCCCGACACGTGTGCCCCACCTCTGACCGTCGCAGCCATCACCCAAGGCCCCCGCGGAAACCGCTTGACATTCTCTCTAACGTATGTTCTTATTCTGTTCGTGTCGGCCAGGCCCCTCACCGTTGACCCACCCAACAACCCCGATCCAAACCAGGATCAGGCACCAGCCGACTCACCGGCCCGCACCACCCGCCTGCGCCGCGTCCTCCGCAAGCTCATAGCCCACGGCAAGCAGTTGGCCGAAGATCTGACCCGCCGTCCCTGCGCCACAACCGTCTTCTGGACCGCGGTGCGCTTCGGCACGAAGGACGTCGCCCTGATCCTCGCCCGTATCACGCGCGGCCTTCAACTGGCGGCGGCGCTCCACGCCACGTTGCCCAAGGACCGGCAGCCTCAATGCAGGGCGCGTCCCGCGCGCTCAGCGCCCGACATGCGCAAACCGCGCACGCGCCCCACGCCCCCGCAGCGGAACGACCTGAATTCCGTTCTTGCCACCCTCCCTACGCCCAAGGAAATCGCGGCCCAACTCCGCCACCGTCCTGTCGGCGACGTCCTCGCCGAGATCTGCATCGAGCTCGGCATCCTCACGGCTGATGATTTCTGGCAGGAACTCGAGATCGCCCTCGCGGAATACGGCGCCGACCGCGACAGGATCGTCGAGGACGCCGACGAGCGGATCGCTCTCTCCGAGACGGCTTTTTTCCCGCCGGAGACGCGGCTGTCCCCGCCAACGCCAGCGACAGCACCCGCCGGCACCGGCCCGCCCTGAACCCCGCCGCACGCACCGTCCAGCCATTATGCAACGGGGCCGGCCAACGGCCAGCCCCGCTATCCTGATTCGATCAGCCGCTCGCTTCAGACGCTCAAACCGTCATGCGGGTGCGCTCCGATCTCCGAAGCGGTGATCCCGCTAAGACCGGTAGTCGAACACTTCCTCCGGGCCGATCCGCTGCACGGTCTTGCGCCGCAGCTCGCAAATTGCGGCGTAGACCGCCTGCCAGTGGTCCAGCCCCTCGGCATCCCCTTGCACCCGCATCTCCTGCACGCGCTCCAGCGCAGCAGCCTGAGCCTTTATGCCATGCCGCTTGATCATGGCGCGGGCGGTTTCCATCGTATTCTGCATGGTCACCCTCCTTTCTCGCTTCGATGTGCGCGGCCTCTCGTAACGAGTCCAGTAGAGGTCACGTTCTCTTGCAAGCCGGTCCGCTATGTCCGAATCCCGTGCCATGGCACTGAAAGTCGGTCGCGGCGCGGCGGCGCCCCCCTTCATGGTGATGGACGTGATCGCTGCGGCCAACGCCAAGGCGGCCTCGCTGCCTCCGGCCGCCCCTGGCGTAATCCGGATGGAGGTGGGCCAGCCGGGCACCGGCGCCCCCGCCGGAGCCATCGAGGCTGCGGTTGCCGCCCTGCGATCCGGGCACCCGCTCGGCTACACCGAAGCCTTCGGCCGCCGAAGCCTGCGTGAGCGTATCGCGGCCCATTACCGCGACTGGTACCACCTCGATGTCTCCGTGGACCGCGTCGCCGTCACGGTCGGCGCCTCAGGTGGTTTCCCACTCGCCTTCCTCGCCGCGTTCGATCCAGGCGACCGGATTGCGCTGACCGCGCCCTTCTACCCGCCCTACGTGAACATCCTGACCGCGCTGGGCATGCAGCCGGTCATCCTCGAAGCTGGGCCCGACACCCGCTTTCAGCCGAGCGTGCCGATGCTCGAACGCCTCGACCCGCCGCCGGACGGGCTGATCGTCGCGAGTCCCTGCAATCCGGCCGGCACCATGCTGCACCCCGACGAACTCCAGGCCATCGCCGGTTGGTGCGATGCCCGTGGCGTCCGTCTGATCAGTGACGAGATTTACCATGGCCTGAACTACGACAGCCCGATCGCCACGGCGGCATCGTTCAGCGCATCGGCTATCGTGGTGAACAGCTTCTCCAAATATTTCAGCATGACGGGCTGGCGAGTCGGTTGGCTCGTGCTGCCCGAGGACCTCGTGCGCCCCGTGGAGTGCCTGGCGCAGAACCTTTTCATCAGCGCGCCGCACATTTCCCAGGTCGCGGCAGAGGCTGCCTTCGACTGCCATCAGGAACTGCAGGCCAATGTCGCGCGCTACCGGCGCTCTCGGGACGTGCTGCTGCGGGAATTGCCGCGCGCCGGCCTCGACCGGCTGAGCCCCGCCGAGGGCGCCTTCTACCTGTTCGCCGACGTCTCGGCCCTGTCCAACGACAGCGCAGCGTTCTGCGCCCGCATGCTGGACGAGGCCTGTATTGCCGCTACCCCCGGCCTCGATTTCGATCGTGATCGCGGGAATCGCTTCGTGCGCTTCAGCTATTGCGGACCCGAGGCGGACATGACCGAGGCAGCCGAACGCCTCAGCCGCTGGCTGACGTGATAACCTCGACCGGCTCAAAAGCCGCCTCATCCGGCGGCCCGGCTGCGAACAGGAATTGTGCCGGCTCGTCCGTCCGAAGCGTGATCAGCGCGCTGCACACCGTCCCGAATCCCGCGCGCGGCGTCACGTTGATCTGTTCCGAGGCCGCGCCTGACCGATCCGCCAAGATCGCCCGCCACGACGCCCACCCGTCCGCGTCCGGCGGGCTCGCCGCACGAAACCGCGGCAGATGGCGGGCGACCCGAGGAACTCGTCGAATCGTCAGGATCGTGCGCCGTGATCATGTGGACGCCCGGAGCCAATGGAATCGCATTCGGCCGCCCCCGTCCCAGCCCTCGGACGACAATCGCGTCCTCCCGGTCGGCCAGGACCAGGTTGAAACTCCGGAAACTGCAGGCGTCCAGCGACATCACCGCCTCCGCCGCCTCTCGCGCGCTTCGCTCCCGCAGCGCGATCAAGGGCAGTTCACCGCGGGAGCGTTTGCCCGATGCGGGACCCAGACTGCCGGGCCGATTCAGCACGCCGGCGATAACCCCCGTGGCATTCAACCCAAGCCACGTACCGCCCGCGGTCCGATCACGACCCCCGACGATTCCGGGCCAGAACGGACCCGGGGGATCCCATGCGCGGGCCAGCATCTCATCGCGATTGGCGCCAAAACAAAGCGGCCAGGTTCGACCAGGCCGGAACAACAGTACCAACGGTACACACGAACGGGATGTGACTCCGAAGGGCGCTCTTAACTCTTTCCGGTAATCGCTTTACCGATCGCTATGGAAGCCCCAAACGTAATTGCGCCCGCAGCCCATCCTGAAAGGCCGAGGCCGATCATCGCAGCCGCAATCCAGGGCGGTTCCGGCCTGCTCGGCGGCGTCGAACCCTCTTTTCTGCGGACCGGCATATCGTTTCCTCCAAAGCGCAATGCAGCATGTGCTTGATCTGGAAACAAGTCGTTTCGGAACGGTCCTGCAAACCCTTGTCTCAGCCGGCCGGGTTCAGGGCCTTCGGGCGCGGTCGTGATGACGTGAGCGGATAGCGTCCGGGTTCGAGACGTTTCGCGAGCAACGCACCCCCTGACGGCTCGTTCTTTGCTGACGGTGCTAGTGTCCTGCCCCTGAAGTTCGCCGCATCTTGCGGCGAACGGAAGGGATGAGCAGGCCACTGAAAACAAAGGATAGTGGCCCGAACTGAAGTGCGTCACGCATGTGACGAACTTCAGAATCGGGACACTAGAGCGAGATCGCGCGAGGCAGACATGTCGGAGCGCGTGAATCTCGCTCTGAGATGCAATGATACGGAGAAGGCGATGGGCGTTCGGGTGGCGATCGTCGGAATAGGAAACTGCGCGTCGTCGCTGGTTCAGGGCGTGAGCTATTACACCGACGCCGACCCGAATCAGCGGATCCCTGGCCTGATGCACGTCGTGCTCGGCGGCCACCACGTTGGCGACGTGACTTTCTCCGCTGCCTTCGACGTCGCCGCCAGCAAGGTCGGCCGCGATCTCGCCGAGGCAATCGGCGCTGAACCCAACAATACCCACGTCTTCGCCGAGGTGCCTCCCACCGGCGTCACAGTCCGGCGCGGCCCCACCCTCGACGGCATCGGCCACTACCTGCGCGACGTGGTTCCCGAGTCCGATGCCCCCGTTGCCGATGTCGCCGCCATCCTGCGCGACACCGAAACCGATATCGTGGTCTGCTATCTTCCCGTCGGCTCCGAACGAGCGGTCCGCTGGTACGCCGAACAGGCGCTCGCGGCCGGCTGCGGTTTCATCAATTGCATCCCGGTCTTCATCGCCTCTGACCCCGCATGGCGCGACCGGTTCGCAGCCGCCCGTCTACCGCTGATCGGTGACGACGTGAAAAGCCAGGTCGGCGCAACGATCGTCCACCGCGTCCTGACCAACCTCTTCAAGGATCGCGGCGTACGTATCGACCGCACCTACCAGCTCAACTTTGGCGGCAACACCGACTTCATGAACATGCTGGAACGCGAACGCCTCGAATTGAAGAAGATCTCCAAGACCCGCGCCGTCACCAGCCAGATGGCGGAGCGTCCGGCCCCCAGCACCGTGCATGTCGGCCCGAGCGATTACGTCGAATGGCTCACCGACCGCAAATGGTGCTACATCCGCATCGAAGGCACGAGCTTCGGCGATGTCCCCTTGAACTGTGAACTCAAGCTGGAAGTGTGGGATTCGCCCAACTCGGCCGGCGTGGTGATCGACGCCATCCGTTGCGCCAAGCTCGCGAAGGATCGCGGTATTGGCGGCGTGCTCATCGGCCCCAGCGCCTACCTGATGAAAAGCCCGCCGGAGCAATACCCGGATCACCAGGCCCAGGCGCTGATGGAAGCGTTCATCGCCGGGTGACCACACTCCATCTCATCCGCCACGGTTCTTACGATCAGCTCGGACAGGTCCTGACCGGTTGTTCGGGCGCGTATGCTCTCAATGAACAGGGCCGCGCTGAGGCCGTTTCACTCGCCCGCACGCTGTCCGACGTGGGCCTGGTCGCCGTCTTCACCAGTCCGCTGCAGCGCGCGCGTGAAACCGCATCACCGATCGCGGCGCGAGCGGAGTTGGAGGTCATGATCGACCCTGACCTGAGCGAGATCGAATTCGGCGATTGGACCGGCGCCGCCTTCGCCGATCTGCACCACCGTCCGGAATGGCAGGTGTTCAACCGGTTCCGCAGTAGCCGGGCACCGCCCGGCGGCGAGTCGATGTTGGCTGTTCAGCAGCGCGCCGTCTCTGCGATGATGCGGATCTGCGCGCGCTGGCCCGATGGCAATGTGGCGGTTATCAGCCATGCTGATGTGATCAAGGCAATTCTGGCCCACTTCCTCGGTGTGCCGCTCGATCTCTTCCAAAGAATCGAGGTCGCCCCGGCCTCGCGCAGCATCATCCGGATTTTCCCTGCTGATGTACGCATAGATGCGATCAACCTTCCCGCTGCAAGATGAACGCGGCACCGTCCCAAACCGAGAAAGGACGTTCGCCATTAACCTGGATCGTCAGGTCATATCGCCGGGCCCAGCGCGCCAAATCAGCACGATCCGCCTCCAGCCCGCGATAAGACAGGTTCAGGATCGCGATCGTCCCGGGCGGCGCCAACACGCGCGTGATCTCCGCCATCGTGTTCTCTGCCTCACCCGCCAGCACGATATACGGAAAGGAATCGACGGCCAGGATCAGGTCGAACGCAGCGTCCCGAAAGGGCAGGGCGGTTCCCGTCTGCACCAGCAGGGCATAACTCCCCCGCCGCCGTCGCGCCTCGCGCAGCATGGCGAACGACACATCCGTGCCCGCGACGTGAGCCGCCGAGCTCAGCGCTTGCGCGATGCGGCCAATCCCGCAGCCGAGGTCGAGCACATGCGCCCCGGCAATCCGCGTCTGCTCTCGCAGCCATACCACGACCTCTGCCGTCGCTTGCGCCAGCAGGTCCGGTCTCCCGAGAGAATACGCGGCCACCGCCGCCTCGGGCGAATGCCGCACCGCGCGGTCATAGGCCGCTCCGATCCCCGCCAGGCTGCGTGTCTCATGTGCACCGTACGCAGCCGCCGCCTCACGCAGAGAGGTCAAATCGCCATCGAGCAACTCTCGCAGCGCATCCGCACGGGGCCAGTCCTCGTCACGCACTCGCTCCCGCAGCTGCTCCACCGACGCCCCCGTAAGCACAGCCTGTGCGATCGCCACCTGCGGCGACAATTTCCCTGCCAGGCACAGTGCAATCGGATCGCTCACGCCGGCCGCAGCAGGATCTGCATGTTGCGCCGATCGCGCGCGCCCCAGGCATATTTGTACGGCTCGTTGCCGCGCAGGAAATGCAGCTCCGTACGGCCCTCTGCCGCCGCGAGCGCGATGATCTCCGCCATCAAAATCGTGGACGGACTCAGTGCGGCGAAGTCCGGATTGAAGCCGCCTAGATAAAACAGCATGCGCCCAGGCGCGAGGAGCACATAATATCCCGCGACCACTTGTTTCCCCACACGCAGCACATAAATCCGTGCTTGAGTTAGTTCTAATAACATCAGCGCTGCCAGCGAATGAAACGCCCAGATGCGGGGATCGAAACCTGGATGTCGCGCCGTATGCCACGCCTTCAGCCCAGGCAAAGCGTCGCCAGCGACATCAACTTCCACCCGCCATCCTCCCGCGCGTTCCGCCCGATGGCGGTATTGGCGGATATCGCGGCGTTTGCCGTCTGGCACAGCGGCCAGTGGATCGCTGGGATCGATTGTCAGCACCGGACACGGATCGGACTCGACACGCTCAGCCAGCCATCCGACCGGCGCCGTCGCTCGCGACAACAACAAATCCGGTGGCAGGTCGATCAGATCGCAGGGCAGCCCGGTGGCGCGCAGCGCTGCTGCGAGCAGATCGGACATCGCCTCAACACCCGGCGTCTCCAAGAGCACGTCCTGATAATCCGTCAGCCCCGCGCCGACCGGCAACAACCGCCCGTCGAGCTCATACAGTGCCAACACGCCGCTTAGACCACCAAAATCACCGAGCGTGGAAAACACCGGACGCCCATTGCCGAACACGCGCCACCACGGAAGAAGCCAGTGCGGCGACTGAAACGGGGAGGGCAGAGCACCGCGCATCGCCAGCGCATGCCACGCAGGCGCCAGCCCCTCCACGTCCCGTTCTGCACGCCAAACAGCAATCGTCACGCCGCTTCGCGCACCCGCGCGAGCATGCGATACCGCTCTAGATACGCACCAATCATCATTCCAACCCCGAACCGCTTACGTGCGACCTGGCGGCATGTCTCAGGATCGATCGCCGCCGCGTCACCGATCGCCGCCGCCATCTCCTCAACCGATCGCACGATCAAACCCGTCATGCCGTGCTGCATCGTCTCCGGCAGCGCGCCAGAGGCAAACGCAACCACCGGGGTTCCGCACGCCGCTGCCTCCATCGCCACCAGCGAACTCGTTTCCGGCGCGGTGCTCGGAATCAGAACGCAGCGCGCGGCCGACAACAGACACCGCTTGCGTGCAAAGCCAACCGGTCCGATCCACCGGGCATGCGGACCCAGCCGCGGCGCGACCTCGTCGCGGAAATAGTCCCGATGCCATGCGTACGGAAAAAGCTCGCCCGCGAGAATCAACGGACATGCCGCCCGCGCTGCCGCCTGCAGCGCCAAATGCTGCCCTTTCTCCGGACAGATCCGCCCCAGCATCAGCACGAAACTTCGCCGCGCATGCCGATGCCGCTGGAACGCCGCAACATCGATACCGTTGGAAATCGGCGGCAGAACGCGCGCACCATCCGCGATCTGCCGGATCGCCGCATCCTGCGTGCGCGACACCCCATGCAGCCACGTGTCTTGCCGCGCCGGACGCAACGCCTCGCGCGGATACCACTCCACCGGCAGATGCAGCGTGATCGTTACCGGCACACTTGGCGGCGGCAGATAATCCGCCGCATCGATCCCGTGCAGATGCACCACATCGATCGCACCGTCCCGCAGTACCGCATCCGTCGCCTCCCAAATCGCTGCATGTGCCCGCGCGCGATCCATGGCCTCGATCGAGCCGCCGCTGAACCGAGGGATGGCGCCAGCCGCCCCGAAACCGTCGACCCTTCGCACGCGATCACGGCGGACCGATGACCCGCCGCTACCAACCCCCGATCAATCGCCGCCAGCACCTGCTCCGCCCCGCCGGCCGTATCAGGTGAAACCGCCGCGAACGGAAACGCGATCTGCAAAACGGTTAGCGGTTCACCCATACCGCCGCAGCATCAGCGCGCAAAACTCGGCGAACTCCTCCGCCACTTGCGGGGGCGCCGTGTAATGCGCCCACGTCCCGCGATGTTCAGGCGTAAAGCAGAACGTCACCGTCACGGCGAAATCATCCAGCGCGCGCATCTGGCGGTCGAACCACGCCTCGGCATCTGGGCGGAACCAATCCGCCCAGGACAGACCGGTGCGCAGATACGTCACGCCGAATTCCTTCATCCACCGCACCGCGTCGTCCAGGCGGTGGTCTTCATAATGAAACCACTGGCACAGCCCGAATGCGGGGGCCACGTCATAAAATGCTCGCGCCGACCGCTTCGGCCGGCCATGCTCATCCAGCAATCCCATGTGGAAATGCCGGTAATATGACGAACCCTCGGCCTCCTTGTGCCGTGTCGTCGCAGGCCACGCCGCCGGCAGATCGTACAAGCTATACCAATGGATCCGCGGAGCTTGCCCCGTCAGCAACTCCGCGGTGCGGCGCAATCCCCACTCCTGCACCTCCTCCGCGCCGAAGGTGGACACACCAACCTCCGATACCCACACCGGCAGAGGCGTCGCCGTGCGGATCTCCGCGATCTTCGCGGGCCACTCGTCGATCATCCAATGGTTCCAATCGAGCGGAAAACCGTGCACGGCCACCGCATCCAACTGCTCCATCGTGCCTTGTGACGCCAGCAGCCGGATAAACTCTGGATCGATCGGAGAAATTCCGCCCAGCACCCGCGGCAAGCCCGGCTTCTCCGCCGCGATCGCCTCACCCGCCAGCCTTGCCATGCGTGCAAACTGCGACCAGCCCGGATCAGCCTCCAGGTCCCAGTGGGACTTGTTGTTCGGCTCGTTCCAGATCATCGCCGCTTCAATCATGACGCTCGCGCCGCCCGCGCCGGATACACCGGCCCGTACCCCTCATCGCCCGGCCGCGCCACATGCTTGCAGACGAAAACTTCCAACTCCGGATGCCCGATCACCTCGAAACCGGCACTACGCAGCATCGCCTCGGAGCAGGCGCGATTGGGTGCCCACCAGTTGGTTGGATCATGGGCATAGGCATGCTCGATAAAATGCAGCTTCGGCCACGCCTGATCGTCAAAAATCTCCGTCTGCCAGAAATCGTAATCGGGCTGGATCGGGCGGATCGCATCGCTCCCCCGCTGCAACGACTGATAAACGAACAGATCACGCGTCACGTGTTCGTGGATCAGATCTAGCGCGAGCAGCGGATGCCGCAGATGGTACAGAACCCCCGCGAACAGCACGAGATCGAAGCGCTCATCAAGAGCACCCACGTCGTATACGGACAGCGTGCGGTACTCGATCTCCAGCCCTTCCACCTCAGCGGCGAAGCGGGCCTGGCGCAGATAACTCTCATCGAAATCGATTCCCAGCACGCGTGCTGCACCGCGCCGCTTCATCTGCATGGAATAGAACCCGGCATTGCAGCCGATATCCAACACGCTCATCCCGCGCAGATCGGCCGGAATCGCATGCTCGAACCGCTGCCACTTCACCATCGGATAGTCACCCAGGAAGTGGTCCGGCGCTGTTTGCACCCCACCCAGTGTCATGTTGTGAAACCACGGACCCAAGGCCTGGATGCGATCGCGAACGGTCTCCTGGTTCATGCCGTGGTCTCCCGCGCTTCCAGCAGGTGCATCGCCGCGCGATAGCCGTGCAGCGTGCCCACATCCACGTACCTCGTGCCCGCGCGCACCCCCAATGCCTCGCCGCCCTGTGCCAGCCACGCATTGACCAGCGTCCCGATGAACGCGTCGCTTCGCTCCCGTGCTCGCCACAGATCATGCAGCGCCGCCAGCGTCCGGCCGGATAGCTTGAACGCCCCCCAGACCCACTCGCTGGAAGGGTTCGGCTGCTTCACCTCGATCGCCTGCACGCGCCCTTTCGCATCCGTCAGCACGGCATCGAAGGCGCGCGGATCATCCACCGGAAATAACAGGAAGGAGAACGCGCCGTCCGGCAACGCCCGTAACCCCTCATCCGGAAACCAGATCGTATCCGGCAACCCCACCACCACCTGCTCATCCGGTCCGATGAGCGGCAGCGCGCGGAAGATCGCGTCGCACAAACCCAGCGGTTCGGACTGGATGGCGTACGCAAGATGCGCCCGCCCGTAATTTCCGCCGTAGTAGCGCAGGATGTCCGACTTCCACGGCGAGATCACGAAGCAGACCTTGTCCGCCCCTGCCAGTACCATCCGCTCCAGCAGATATTCGCTGACCGCTCGTGGACGATCCGCGCCGCCCACCGGCAGCAACTCCTTGGAAAACGCCAGCGGCTGGATGCGCGTGCCGGAGCCGGCGGCCGGGATGATGCCCCACATGCGTCACGCCTCCGCGGGAATGGATTGCAGTGCATCGACAAGCTGCGCTGCGCGATGATCGGCCGTGTGCTCGGCCAGCACGCGCTCGCGCGCACGCATCGCGATGGTGCGCAACTCCTGATCCGGCCGGTCCAGCGCCGCCAGAGTGTCGGCGCCTGATTCCGCCACCAGGATCTCCCGCCCCGGCTCGAAGAACGCGTCGAGTCCGTCCCACCAGTCGGACAGGATCGGCGTGCCGCACGCCGCCGCCTCGAACAATCGGCCCGACGGGCACCAGCCCATCTGGGCCATCGCCGCGCGCGTTACGTTCAGCGTCAGCCGCGACGAGGAGTAAAAGGCCGCATGCTCTCCCGGCGGCAGGTGCCGCACGAAATGGATGTTCGCCGTCCAGGGAAAGTCCTGCGGATACATCGCGCCCCCGATCACGAAGCGGGACGCCGGGCGCCCCCGCGCCGGCTCCACGAACAGCCGCACCAGCGACTTCTGCCGGTCCTCCGCATACGTCCCGAGATAGGAAAGGTCGGCGCAATACTGTGGGGCCCGGGCCGCGGGCCGATACTCTTCTGGATCGACCCAGCCGTAGAGGGGCAGCACACGCCGCGCCCCCAACCGCTCGCGCAATAGGTCCAGCGCCTCGCCCCCGGTGTAGCTCAGTACCAGATCGAACAGGCTCAATCCCTGGGCAGGCAGGTATTCGACCTGCTCTCCGGTACCCAGCCGGGCCAGAGTTACCGCCGTATCGAGATCATAGAAGCACCGTATCGGCACGCCACAGTCAGCCATCAGATCGGCCGCCGCCTGCGCGTCCGGGCAATAGGATGTCAGCATCGCCACGTCAGCCTGGGCCAGAGCATCCCGTGCCGCGCCCTGGACCTCGCTCCATTCAGAATACACCAGCAGCCGGCCACCCGCCGGCAGGCGTGCCAAGTCGCGACTAGCCGCGTACCACGGCGCATCCTTCTCGAAGAAGGTCACTGCGTGCCCCTGCCGCAGTAGCGCCCGGATCAGCCCGCGCCACAGAGCCGCGTGACCGTTGCCCCACGACGAGCTAATCGCGAGGCCGAAAATCGCGAGCTTCATGCTGTCGTTTGAACGTTGCAGGACAGGTGCGGTTCCGCCTCGCGTTCCCGTTCCAGCAACCTGCGGAGAGCATGCAGATCACTCACCAGTGTCGCGCCACGGGCGAAGACCAGGCCGGCCTCTCCGGGCACCGCAAACACGTGCATCCCCGCCGCCAGGCCGGCCTCCACCCCATGCCGGGAATCCTCGACCGCGACGCAATCACACGGATCAACGCCGAGTGCCTCAGCTGCCGCCAGGAAACTCTCGGGGTCTGGCTTACAGCGCCGCACGTGATCACGCGTGATGACGGACGTGAAGTGTCGCCGGAGGCCGGTGCGAGCGAGGTGCAACTCCGCCGTGGACAGGCTGGCCGATGTTGCGATCGCCATCGGGAGGCGCTGTTCCGCCACCCAGCGCAGAAGCTCCACGGCCCCCGGCTTGAGGGGGCACGCCATCGGCAAGCAGGCGGGCGCGGATCTCGTAATACCGGCCCAGGCACCGCTGCCACGGCAGAACCGGGCCGAAATGCCGCCGTAGCGCTGTGCCACGATCCTCTGTGGGCAGGCCAACCAATGACGCATGCAGCGCCGGCGAGAGCGTCAGGTCCTCGGCGGCCAGCGCCACGGTAAAGGCCCGTCGGTACAACGCCTCGGTATCAAGCAGCGTGCCGTCCAGATCCAGCACGACGCCCGCGATCATTGCGTCGTTAGGCGCTGATGCTCATGCTCCAGCCGGTGGCTGAGGAATCCCACGACCGCCGCCTCTTCCGCTGACAAGCCGAGCTGCGGCTCTGCCAGCGCCTCCTCGGCCCGCCGCCGCAGTGTATCCAGCAGCGATCCGTCCAGGTACCCTTCGAAAATCGCCGGGTGGATGTAGCACTTGCGGCAGATCGTCGGCGTGTTGCCCAGCATCTGGGACACCGCTTCCACCGCCTGCACGACGTTCTTTTTTGCTTTCGCCGCTGAGTCGAACTTCTCGAGTTCCTTCAGCGCCACCGCGGCAAGATTTGTCGACGCCCAGGTGCGGAAGTCCTTCGCCGTGATGTCCTCGCCGGTGATTTCACGCAGATACTCGTTGACATCCTCTGATGTGACGGACCGCACCGTCCCGTCGTCATCGACGTATTCGAACAGATCCTGTCCCGGCAGGTCCTGCAGCCGCTTGATAATACGCGCCAATCGTCGATCGGTCAGGTCGATGTGGTGCTCCAACCCGTGCTTGCCGCGGAAGTCGAAGTGGATCTTACCGCCTTCGACTTTCACGTGCCGATTGCGCAGCGTGGTCAGGCCGTAGCTCTTATTAGCTTTAGCGTATTCCTCGTTGCCCACGCGCATCATGGTGGTCTCGAGCAGGCGTACCGCGGCTGCCAGCACCCGCTCGCGCTGCATGCCGCGTAATGCCAAGTCATGCTCGACGCGCGTGCGGATGCGCGGCAGCACGCGGCCGAACACCAGCATCTTGGCGTACTTCAATTCGTCACGGACCTGCCGCCATCGCGCGTGGTAGCGGTACTGCTTACGGCCGCGAGCATCGCGCCCCACCGCCTGGAGGTGCCCATTCGGATCTGGACAGATCCACACATCCTCATAGGCCGGAGGGATCGCCAACTTCTGAATCCGGCTGATCGTCTCCTCATCGGTGATGCGCGACCCATCGGGTGCCACGTAGCGGAACCCCTTCGCTGTCCGCACCCGCCTGATCCCCGGTCGCGTGTCGCTGACATACCGTAGATGCGCCGCCCGGGCGGCAGCCTTCATCTCGGCGGTGACGGAGCCAGGCTCGGTATGCGGGACAGACTGACTGGCGGACATGCGAGCCGGGTAACGCCGCGGGCGCATTCCGGCTTCATCACGGTCGCGAACCCTCCCAAACTTGCCGGACCCTTCGCACGGCCCATATCGCCACTGTGAACGGCCGGGCGCCCGGCCCAGGAGGACTGACTCAGTGAACGTGCTCACCCGCCCGGCCACTTCCACGCCCCAAGCGACCCCAAGCCGCCCCTCCCGGGAGGAGGCCGAAGCCGCGGTCCGCGTTCTTCTGCGCTGGGCAGGCGAGGACCCGGACAGGGAGGGCCTGCGCGACACGCCCTCCCGCGTGGTCCGCTCCTATGAGGAGTTCTTCGCCGGCTACGGCACCGACCCCGTTGCCCTCCTCGAACGCACCTTCGAGGAAACCGAGGGTTACGATGAGATCGTTCTGCTCCGCGACATCCGCCTCGAAAGCCATTGTGAGCACCACATGGCCCCGATCCTTGGCCGCGCGCACGTCGCCTACTTGCCGCACCGGCGCGTCGTAGGGATCAGCAAGCTCGCCCGCGTGGTGGAAGCCTATTCCAAGCGGTTCCAGATCCAGGAGAAACTCACCGCACAGATCGCCAACACCATCCAGGATGTCCTGCAGCCCCGCGGTGTGGCTGTGGTGATCGAGGCCGCGCACCAGTGCATGACCACGCGTGGTGTGCACAAGCATGGCGTCACCATGGTGACCAGCCGGATGCTGGGGGCCTTCCGTGATGACCCCACTACAAGGCGGGAGCTCATGGCGATGATCGGCTCGCACGGCTGCTCGGTGAGCGAGGGTTAGCAGGGAACCCGGCTTTAGGACGCTGGGGTCAACGGCGTCAGGACCGGCCCGTTTCCGAGCTCGCGAAACCCGGGCGGGACTTTCGCCCACCGATATCCGTTCCGTCCGAGCTCATAGCCCACCGCAAACAACGCACGCATGTAGTGCGGATCGAACCGCTGCTCGAGCGTCACTTTGAATGATTCCGGGATGCTCGCCAGATTGAAGTCGATCTTATCCCTCACGGCAGCGATGTAGATCCGATACAGATCACCGATCCCTTGGGTCTGAACCAAAGACGAAACCGCGCGTCCGAGTATTGTGAGGGTCCGTCGCTTGATCTCCTCCCATCGCGGATCGAGCCGGGCGTTGCGGATCACATACACCCGGCGCTCGCGCGAAATTCCACGGTCTTGCGCCAAGGCATTGAACTGAATCGACGGCGGATAGACAAACACCTGCGCGCTGGCGCCTCCGTCCACGTGCATTTCCTGATAGCTCCGGCCTCCGGCCTCGACATCGATCATCTCCGGAGGGAACGCGCCGGGAATAGCGGCAGAGGCGATCAGAATCTGCTCAATCAGGGTGGGCGCCTTCGGGTGCCGGCTGGCCGCGATCTTGGTGATGTTCCAGATCACCGGTCGTCCCTCATCGAGGTTGGTCGTGCCGATCAGCAGCAGCCGGCCCTGTTCGTAAGCCATGGCGACGTCGTTGAGCATCATCGGCGTGAGGAAGCGGCGAATCGTTCGTCTGAGCGGCTCGTTCGAGGAAAGCGCATCTGCTGTGAGGACGGAAAGGATACTCCGCTCCTCCAGTACATCGTGGGGGTAGAGGCCAGTATAGACCTCTCGCAGCTGTGGATCGTACTGAGGTCCAAGGAAAGCGAACGGCGCGGTCAGTGCGCCGGTGCTGATCCCGGTCACCAGCTTGAATTGCGGGCGCTGGCCGGTCTCGCTCCATCCGCACAGCAAACCCGCGCCGAAGGCGCCGTCTTCGCCGCCACCGGACACAGCCAGAAAGTCGGCCTCCGGCAGCGGTCCGTCATTGCCGGCGCGACGCCAGGCCGCAAGTTCGCGCTCATACGCATCCTTCCCCGTGGCGATGATCTCGGGCGAGTCTTCATCACCCCAGTAGCGAATGTTCTTCAGCCCAAGGACCGTGACCTCTGCTTCGTAGTCCGGCGGGACCGCCGGTTCCCGGGGAAGTGGCGCACAACCGAAAACCAGCGACGACGCGCTGGCGGCGAGGAGCAGGCGGCGACTCGTGGCAGACCGAGACTGCATTGTCTTCCTGCGAACTGTGGAGGCGGTGCCCAAAATGCCCAGGGGCACTCATCCATTTTCTCTCCAACGGACGAGGAATGAAAGCAGATCGCGTCTCCGGCCACCGGGGGCGTCATCCTTGCGGACACCGCGCGCCCATGGGACCAAGCATCATGACTTGGTCCATCCTCGCGCGTGACGCCCGGTCCGGCACGATCGGCGCCGCCGTCGCCTCCCGCTTCTTCGCCACCGGCGCGATCTGCCTTGCCGTGGAGGGTCGCGTTGGTGCGCTGTCCACCCAGGCCCTGGTCAATCCTATGTATGCCGTACACGCCATGCCGCGCCTGCGCGCCGGCGAAAATCCCGATGCCATTATCGCCGAGCTAATCGGTCCCGACGCTGGCGCAGACCAGCGCCAGCTTCACATCCTGGACGCCTCCGGGCGCGTCGCCCAGCACACCGGTCCGTGCTGCATCACCTGGGCCGGACACGTTCGCGGCACGGACGTGTCTGTCGCCGGCAACATGCTGGCGGGTGAGGACGTTGTCCGCCAAACCCTCGAAGCTTTTCTCGCCTCGAGCGGACCTCTCCCCGAACGTCTGCTTACTGCCATGGAGGCCGGTGAGGCCGCCGGCGGTGACAAGCGCGGCAAGCAATCCGCCGCGCTCCGCGTCTGCGCCGCCGACCCCTATCCCGAGCTCGACATTCGCGCCGACGACCACCCCGACCCGCTGGCCGAATTGCGCCGTCTCTATCGCGTCAGCCACGAGCGCTTCGCCATCTTCCGCCGTTTCCTTCCCGGCGCAGAAAGCCCCTGCGGTGTGTTCGACCGCACTGTGATCGATGCGGCCATTCAACGTGAACGTCAGCCGCCGTAACGGATCCGTGTGGCCGGCGTTGTCCCCCGCATGGACGAGCTGCGCGAAAACATCCAGACCATTCTGCACATCGAGTCGGCCGCGCTACGCCAGCGCACCAACGCTGACAAGATTGCCGATACAATCGCGGATTTCACGGGCACGATCTTCTTTGTCCTGATGCATCTCGTCTGGTTCGGCCTATGGGTCACCGTCAATCTCGGCCTGATCCCCTTTATCCGCCCCTTCGACCGCTATCCGTTTTCGCTCCTGTGCATGATCGTCTCGCTCGAGGGCGTGCTGCTTGCCACCTTCGTCCTGATCAAGCAGAACCGCACCGGCTATCTCTCCAATCGCCGCGACCACATCGACCTGCAGATCAACCTGCTCGCCGAGCGCGAGGTAACTCGCCTCCTGCAACTTGCTGAAGCCATTGCGGCCAAGCTCGACGTCCCGGTCCGTCTCGAAAAAACCGACCTGACCAAGGAAACTTCGGTCGAGGAACTCGCACGGCTGCTGGACCAGAAGCGGCCCGCGGAGGGATGATGCTCCTCTGTGACGGCCATCACCCTCGCTGACCTGACCGAACTCGACCGCGCCGACCCGCTCGGCCCCATGCGCGAACGGTTCACGCTGCCCGACGGCATCATCTACCTGGACGGCAACTCCCTTGGCCCGCTGCCGTGTGCCACCGCAGCGCGCATCGCCGCTGTAGTGGAGCAGGAGTGGGGCAGGGGGCTGATCCGGAGCTGGAATGACGCGGGGTGGATGGACCTGTCCGCGCGCATCGCCGACGACATTGCCCGCCTGATCGGCGCCGCACCAGGGACTGTCGCGGTCTGCGACTCCACGTCCGTAAACCTGTTCAAGCTGCTTGGCGCCGCGCTTCGACTACGCCCCGGCCGCCGCATCATCCTGACCGAGACCGAGAACTTTCCCACCGATCTCTACATGGCTCAGGGTCTCGCGCACTTCTTGGAACAAGGCCACCAGATTCGGACCGTGGAACCCAGCGAGATCGCGTCGTCGATCGACGATGACATCGCTGTGGTCATGTTGACTCATGTGAACTACCGCTCCGGCGCGATGCACGACATGCCGGCGATCACTGCTGTGGCGCATGCGCACGGCGCGCTCATGCTGTGGGATCTTGCGCACTCCGCGGGCGCAGTGCCTCTGGACGTGGCCGGATGCGATGCGGATTTCGCCGTCGGCTGCGGCTACAAATACCTGAACGGCGGACCAGGCGCGCCGGCCTTTCTGTATGTCGCGCACCGGCTGCTCGACACGGTTCAGATGCCGCTCACCGGATGGTTGGGCCATGCCGCGCCCTTTGCCTTCGAACCCTCGTACCGGCCTGCAGCCGGCATCGCCCGGGCCACCGTCGGGACGCCGCCCATCCTCAGTCTCGCTGCCCTGCAGATCGGTGTGGAAACCGCCTTGCTCGCGCCTATGGCCGACGTGCGAGACAAATCGATCCGCCTTACCCAACTCTTCGCCGAGCTCGTGGCGCAGGAATGCGGGGATGCCTTCCGGCTGGTCACCCCGCGTGATCCCGCCCGCCGCGGCAGCCAGATCTGCCTGTTTCATCCGGACGGCTACGCCATCATGCAGGCGCTGATCGCTCGGGGCGTCATCGGCGATTTCCGCGCTCCTGGCATCCTGCGCTTCGGTTTCGCCCCGCTCTATCTGCGCCATGTGGACGTCTGGGACGCAGTGGCCATACTCCGCGCCGTCATGGAAACGGACGCATGGCGTACACCGGAATTCGCCGTGCGTCGCGCCGTGACATAGGGAGACCAACATGCGTCGACTGGTAATTGCACTTTGCCTGACTCTCGGCGTCGTCGCTCCTGCGCTAGGTCAGACTCTGCGCATCGGTTTGCGTGAGGATCCGGACCTGCTCGACCCCACCCTCGGCTCCTCCTACGTCGGACGCATCGTCTTCGCGGGTCTCTGCGACAAGCTTTTCGACATTACGCCCGATCTGCACATCGTCCCGCAGCTTGCCACTGGTTACGATTATAAGGATCCGACGCATCTCATCCTCCATATGCGCCCGAACGTCACGTTTCAGGATGGCGAGCCGGTGGACGCAGAGGCCGTGCGCTACACGCTGATGCGCGAGCTTAACGCCAAAGGCAGCATGCGCCGCGGTGAGGTGAATTCCATCAGCGCCATCACCGTAATCGACCCGCTAACCGTCGAACTCGAACTCAAGCAGCCTTCATCACCCTTGATCGCGCAGTTCACCGACCGCGCCGGCATGATCCTGCCGCCCAAGGTTGTGGAGCAAGAACAGGAGAAGTTCGGGCTGAAACCGGTGTGCTCGGGACCATTTCGGTTTGTCCAGCGCGTGCAGCAGGACCGCATCGAACTCGAGCGCTTCCCTGGTTATTGGAATTCCGCTGCCATCCATCTGGAGAAGGTGATCTATCTCCCGCAGCCGAACGCCGCGGTGCGTCTGGCCAATCTGCAGGCGGGCGCGCTTGATCTCGTCGAACAGATCCTGCCCAGCGATGTGCCCGCGGTGCAGCGCGATCCGAAGCTCAAGCTCGCGGTGGATGATTCGCTCGCCTACGAGGGGATCACCTTTAATACCGGCAATGGGCCCGAGGCGGACACCGTCGTTGGAAAAAGCGCATTGGTGCGTCGTGCCTTCGAACTCGCCATCGACCGCACCGCGCTGATCAGCGTGGTTTACAACGGGATGTTCACGCCGACGGCGCAGGCCAATCCGCCGAGTTCGCCATTCTACGACCCAACCATCGTGCCGCCGAAGCGCGATGTCGCCGCGGCCAAGACGCTGCTGAAGCAGGCGGGCGTCACCCTGCCCGTGCCGGTGACGCTGACAATCCAGAACAACTCCGACATCCAGCAGGCCGGGCAGGTCATCCAGGCCATGGCCAACGAGGCAGGGTTCGACGTGAAGCTGCAAACGATGGAATTCGCGTCCTCCTTGCAGGCAGGCTATGCGGGGCATTTCCAGGCCTATTTGATCGGCTGGTCCGGACGTTCCGATCCGGACGGCAATATGTGGCAGTTCCTGCACGCCACGGGCACGTTCAACTACGGCCACTACGATAACCCGGATGTGAACAAGTGGCTGGACGATGCGAGACTGGTCACGGACATTGCAGCTCGCGATGCCAATTACCACAAGGTGTGGCTGCAGGAACGCGCAGACATGCCACTGGTCTATTTGTGGGTACCGAAGAACATCGTCGGCATGCGCAAGGAGGTTGAAGGCTTTACCCAGGTGCCGGATGGCATCATCCGGCTGCAAGGTGTGCGGCTGGAAACAAAATAGCGGTGCGGATCTCTTGCATTTTGAGTACAGTGTCGCGACGAAGCAGTTCCCTCTGGACGAACCAAAGCTTCGCGCCCTAATCCAACGGTACTGGCTCACACAAAAAGAGGAGGACGCTCATGTTCAGCCACGTCACGATCGGTAGCAACGACATCGCCCGGTCAAAGAAATTCTACGACGCTGTTTTCACCGCAATCGGCGGAAAGCCGGGCACCGAGGACGCCAAGGGGCGGCTGGTTTATGCCCATAACGGCAGCGTCTTCCTTGTCACCCGACCGATCGACGGCAAGCCGGCTTGCCATGCCAATGGCGGCACGATCGGGTTCACAGTCAGCGGCCCTAAGCAGGCCGATTCCTGGCACAAGGCCGGCGTCGAGAATGGCGGCAAAGCGATTGAGGACCCGCCTGGCGTCCGCAAAGGTGGTTCCGGAGATTTGTATCTGGCCTATCTGCGCGACCCCGACGGCAACAAGCTGTGCGCGCTGCATCGGATGCCCGCCTGAACTTAGCGGAGGTTATGTACTTTTCGGCGGCTGTCCCCCAATCGAGGGGGATGCCGAATCACCGCAAACTCTATCCCTCTGACGTATCCGACGACGAGTGGTCGTTGGTGGTGCCGTATCTGACGCTGATGCGTGAGGACGCCATGCAACGAGAGCACTCGCTGCGCGAACTGTTCAATGGCCTGCGTTATGTGGTGCGCTATGGCATTGCCTGGCGAGCGATGCCGAATGACCTACCGCCCTGGTTCACAGTGTATCAGCAGACACAGCGCTGGCTGGCGGCGGGCTGCTTCGAGACCTTGGCGCAGGATCTGCATGCCGTGCTGCGCCTTGCTGCCGGCCGTGCGGCGGAGCCGAGCGCGGCGATCATCGACAGCCGGACGTTGCGTTCGACACCCGAAAGCGGCCAACGCGCTGGTTACGATGGAGCCAAGCGCAAGCGTGGTTCTAAATTACATATGGCCGTCAACACGCTTGGCCATCTGCTTGCCCTGCACGTCACACCCGCCAATGTCGATGATCGTGCCGAGATCGACCGTCTGTCTCACGGATGCCATCCAGGAGGCAACGGGCAAGAGTGTCACCCTTGCCTACGTCGATCAGGGCTACACCGGAGAGGCGGCGGCCGAAGCCGCCAAGGAGCGGGGCATCACGCTGGAAGTCGCAAATTGCCGGAGGCCAAACGGGGCTTCGTGCTGCTGCCCGGACGGTGGGTGGTCGAACGGTCGTTCGCATGGGCGACCCGATGCAGAAGACTGGTCAAGGACTATGAGCGATATGCCAGCACTCTGGCTGGTCTGCATATCGTCGCCTTCGCCTGCTTCATGCTCAGGCAGGCAGCTATACTGGCCGCAGGTTCATAACATAGGAAGCTTTAAGCTGCACAAACGGCGATCTGGAGAGGTAGTAATGTCGTTGTTGCCATCGCTAGCTTTCCTTGGTCGGTCATCTGAGCGCGGCCACCTGATGGCCAACGCTGATATGGGCCGGTCGATGCGATAGATTCTCGCCTGGGCGGCTGGCGTGCTGGTGCTGTCGATCACAATAGCGGCTATGAATATCGTGATCGATCCATATGACGTGTTTGGGGCGCCGCGCATCCCCGGCCTGAACGCGTTCAAGTCGGCGGCCAAGGATCATTCGATCCTTACGAAGGAGTATCAGGTTGGCCGCGTTCGTCCGCGCGTGGCGTTGATTGGAGCGTCTACCGTCGATATCGGCCTTGATCCGGAGGGTGCTTATTGGCCTGCCGAAGATCAGCCGGTGTTTAATTTCGGGGTGGGAGCGACTCTTCCGGACTGGCAGTTCAGATCTCTTTAGAACGCCGAGTCTCAAGGTCGATTGAAAGCCGCAGTGGTGTTCCTCAGTTTGATGACGCGCTTCATCTCCCGACGTCAAACGATCCGAGCGGACGCGCGCTCCCCCAGGGAGCATGTCGTCCGTCCGCAACCATAGGTAGAACGCAATAGAGTCAGGCTCGTGCGTCCGACTTAAAACCGGCACCGCAACTAAATGCCCGCAGGGGCACGCGGAGCCTGCGTGTCCGTCCGCATCCGTAGGTGAGCGTAAGTGAGGTCGGCTCAACCAACCTGAGGAGCGATAGCGACTCTAACGGCGAAGCTAACACGGGCCGTGCTTCGGGCGGCTGTTTCGTTCGGGTCGCTTGGCGTGCGTAACAGTCATAGCGGTGGCGGTCGAGGCGATCGCGTGATGTTCGCGCTGCCGTTGCGCGATCACCGGGCCAGCGGACGGATCCCCTATCACCGCCGCTTCCTAATGCGCGGCCCGGTCGTGCGGACCCGATGCCGAGCGCGTCGCTCCGGACCCCTGGCACGGTGGCGCTGCCGCTGGCTGGGCGCGCGGACCTCTCGCGGCCTCCCAGCTGAACACCGTGCCCGTGCCGCTGTCGCGATGCCGGGAGCGGGCCGGTGCCCGTCCCCGTCAGCACCCTTGCGGCGTCGCCCTGGGGCTGGACAGGAGCGCCGTCCTGGCCGCGGGTGGCCAAGCCGAGCACCGTGCCCGTGCCGCTGTCGCGATGCCGGGAGCGGGCCGGTGCCCGTCCCCGTCAGCACCCCCCGCGGCGTCGCCCTGGGGCTGGACAGAGCCCGCCCCTGACGGTGCCCGGAGGAGCCTGCCCGTCCCGTCAGCACCCCCCGCGGGTCGCCCTGGGGCTGGACAGAGCGCCGTCCCCCCGCCGCGGCCCGAGCATCGCGCCGGTGCAGCCGTCGTGCGGGCAGGGACGCCCGGAGCGTGCCCGCCTACCCGTCTCGCCCCGGCCCGTGTGGCGCTGGCGCTGGACAGAGGCCGTCCCGTCACGGGCGACCGAGCCGAGCACCGTGCCGGTGCAGCCGTCGTGCGGTCCACGCTGCCGGGATCGGCCCGTCCCGTCCGCCGTCGCAGGGCCGCCACCAGGTCGCCCTGCGCCCATTCCATGTTGCCGAAGCAACCGCCGATTGCTCGCCCGCAGTCAGTCGCCGCATGGTTTATCGTGAACATAGCGATCTGCGGAACCCGGTCCGTGTGCTGAGCCACAACCGAAACAGCGAACGTCTGCTCGGCATCCCGACGGTCCGGGATCGGCTTCAGCTACCCCTCAAGGCCCAACGGATTTCCGGGGCGGACTGAGGTATAGGCCAGCCAGCCCTTGTGCTCGAACACAACTACTCGTGGAAGGAAATCCTCGACAACGCGGTCAGCTCGTTTACTGAGAAGCTCTGCCTCGTCCTGTTCACACCCTTTGGCCCAGAGACGAGCGAGATAGCGCACAACCGAGCGCATGGCGTCGATGTGCCTGACCTGTCCTTCTGCCGGGCAGATATCGAGGCGAGATTCGCGGGTCTGCGGTGGGAACTGTTTGACAACATCCCCACTGACACTGGCTATGGAGTCGAGCACGTCTACTTGGTCTGGCGGCCGGGGCAATTGCCTGCGGACACGACGGGGAATGGCTTACAGGGTCTGGTACAACGGGTCGTCAATCGTGTCGGGCGAACGGGGAGATTTGCGCGCCGGCCCGTCCCTCGACGCGCCGTCTACACGGCCATCTTTGGCAATTACGATCGCCTGCACGATGTTCCGGAGAGCGCCCGCGGTGCCGCCGGCTCGCCAAGGACTGGGAAAATCGTAACCATAGCGCCCTCGCCTTCCTCCGCCTCGCATCAATCCGCCTCATGCTTAGAAGACTCTGTAATCCTTCGTGAAGTCTCCGGACGGACTCTAAGGACGAAGTTTATGCGAGGCGCTATGTAAGGTTCGCCCGCTAGCTAGGGCGAAGACCCAATTGGGTTATTGCCAAATCAATAGGTTGTTGATTCCCTGTGGTTGGAGTTTGCATCGATTCGGGGCAGCATGGTCACAGGGTATTTCTGGTTGAGCGACGGGCAGTGGGAGAAGATTGACCCATTGCTGCCCGTCTACATACGCGGCAAGCGACGGGTGGATGATCGGCGCGTGATCAGCGGCATCATCCAAGTCATCATCTCCGGTTGCCGATGGTCCGACGCACCGTTGGAATATGGGCCACGCAAGACACTGTATAATCGGTTCGTGCGCTGGGCAGTGCGCGGGATCTGGGAGCGTGTGTTCATGGAACTTGCGCGCGCCGGCGGCCCGCCGGCCGAAGCCTTGCTGGACAGCACGCATATCAAGGTCCACCGGTCGGCCAGCGCCGGGCGGCGAAAAAGGGGGGTTCGCGTGGGATCGGGACGAGCCGCGGCGGGCGCAATACCAAAATCCATCTGATCGCTGATGCTCACGGCCGACCCAAGGTCATCGCGCTGACCGGCGGTGAGCGCCACGATAGCGTGCCGGCGCAGGCAATGTTGGCTCGACTGCCGCCCGACCTGCGCGTGATCGCCGATGCCGCTTACGACAGTGCCGAATTGCGCCGTTGCTGGCGGACCGCGGCAGCCGCGTCATCATCCCCAACCGCAAGAACCGAAAGCAGCCCTATCCGTTCGACGCCGTCACCTATAGGCGGCGCAATATCGTCGAACGCACCTTCTGCCGCCTCAAGGACTTTCGACGCCTGGCAACGCGCTACGATCGGCTCGACGAAACTTTCGTCTCCACCCTCTGCATCGCCGCCGCCCTTGCCTACTTCCTCAAGTAGTCAGATGAGTCTTCGCCCTAACTCAACGGTCAGGCCAGTTTTACTGGCTCGATACTGTTCGGGACATAATCGGCTTTAGCGAGGACCACAGCATCCGGCTGTTTCTCGTAATTGGCCCTTGCCATGCGGATCTACTAGACCTCTTGCAAACGTTTGGTCTGTGGCCAGCCTTCGAGAAATGGAAAATGGAACTTACTGGCCTCACCGCCAATAGGCCAAACGTCACGCTTTGAGATTTCACCGGTTATGATCAATATTCGACCGAAAGCGCTCCCTCCTCACAAGTACCCTCAGCAGGATCAAAGTGGTTTTGGGAGCCGGTTCACTTTAAAAAAGCTCTGGGCGACATGGTGCTGCAGCGCATCCTTAATGTCCGTCCTGGACGCTGGGGTACCATACTGACTCCGCAATCGATCAATGCGCATCTAGCCGACATTCGATCTGCCCAGTGTCTCTATCATAGCGGCGATCCTTCCGGTCTGTCCCGGGTACGCAAGATAGTTATGGGGCTGCCAAGACCGGATCTAGCACTTCGCTGAAAAAACCGTTGATGCGCTGCAGCTCTTCAATGCTGACCCGATCCACCAAATGCCGGGGCTAAACATTTAGTACCTACAGTTGCGAATCGGTTGAATGGTTGATTCGCTGGTCCGGCAAGTCGGGAGAACAGGCATGCCGGTTGCAGTTTGGTCGGGATCTGCCTTGGCGTGGGAAGAAGAACTGACGGGGCTGAAGGCTCGTCTGGCGCCGGTCTTCCGCCGCTCGGATGTAGCTGCGTCGGCAGGGGCGTTCATTGATGGCCTGCTGTCCGGCATTTCGCGCAAGACAGGTTGGCAAATGGCGGAGCAGGCGGGGCTGAGCCGGCCCTATCGGATGCAATCGCTGCTTGGTCGCAGCTCATGGGATGCCGAGGCTTTGCGTGATCGCGTGCGAAGGGAAGCTGTTGCGTCGCTCGGTGATCCGTCCGCCGTGTTGGTTGTGGACGAGACCGGATTTCTCAAGAAGGGCGAACACTCGGTCGGCGTGGCGCGGCAATATTCCGGAACGGCTGGCAGGATCGAGAACTGCCAGATCGGTGTCTTTCTGGCTTATGCAAGCCGGTTCGGCCAGGCGTTGATCGACCGCAGGCTCTATCTCCCCGATGCTCTATCTCCCCGATGCCTGGGCGGGCGATCAGGAGCGCCGCCGTCGCGTGCAGGTTCCTGAAGCCGTCGCGTTCGCGACAAAGCCGCGGATCGCCTGCGAGCTGATCGCTGCTGCTCTCGATGCCGGTGTCCCCTGCGCCTGGGTGCTGGCCGATGCGCTGTATGGCTCGGACTCACGGCTGCGGCGCATGCTGGAAGAGCGCGGCCAACCCTACATGCTCGCCGTGCGCTCGAACCATGCCCTGCGCTCGAACCATGCCCTGCGCATGGTGACGGTGGACGGCTTCCTGCAGACCGATCCTGCAGAGATGGCGGATGACTTATATTACCTCCCGAAGCGTGGGCGGTGCATGCTGCCGGCGAGGGTTCGAAAGGGTTGCGCCTCTACGATTGGGCACGCATCGCGCTGCCCTGGGTGGTGGACGGCAACTTCGAACGCTGGGGGCTGATCCGGCGTAATCGGCGCGATCCGCAAGAGCGTGCCTATTACTTCGCCTTCGCTCCGAGCGGCACTGGATTGGCTGAGTTGGCCGGCGCCGCTGGTTTGCGCTGGACCATCGAGGAATGCTTCCAGCGTGCCAAGGAAGAATTGGGCCTCGATCACTGTGAAGCGCGCTCCTGGCACGGGTGGCACCGTCATATGACCCTCTGCATGGCCGCACTCGGATTCCTGGCCCGGCTTTCTGCCCAGTTGCGACGATCCACCTTCGGTAAACCGAACGAAAGGAGTCCATTCGCCACCGCCGCGCGATGATCCCCGCCACCGCTCCGCCAAGCGTGCCGGAGATCCGCTATCTCATCGCGCGCTTGCTCCTCGCGCCCATCTCCAGAACCCGCTACGTGCTCGCTTGGTCACGCTGGAGACGACGGCATCAAGCCGCCGCCGCGCAGGCTCATCGAAAGCGCCGGTGCAATGTGCAACTGTAGGTACCATCACGCGATCCCACTCGGCAATCGGCATGTCGAGCACGGGGCAGTTCGGAAAGACGCCGGCATTCGCAACGGCGATCGTCACCGCGCCGAGTGTCCGCTCTGCAGCCGCGAAGAAATCCCGCACCGATGTCTCGTCCCGCACATCGACGGCGCCGGCATACGCATGTCGGAGAGCGCCGGTGGCGTGCTCCACCGCCTCCGTGTTGATGTCGCCGAGGGCGACACGGGCGCCGGTAGCATCGAACGCCTGCGCGATGGCGAGGCCGATGCCGGAGCCCGCGCCCGTCACCACGACAGTCGCCCCGCGGAAGCGATCCGGGAGGCGGCATCCTCGATTTGGCGGACATCTTCGGGCGTGAGTTCAATCGAGGCCGCGCCGAGGTTCTCCTCCAGGCGGCCCAGCTTCGTGGTACCCGGGATCGGCACGATCCACGGCTGTTTCGCCAGTAACCAGGCGAGCGCGATCTGCGCCGCCGTCGCAGCCTTCCGGCGTCCGACATCCTCGAGCAGGGTGACAAGCGGCCGGTTGGCCTTTCGCGCCTCTGGGGCGAAGCGCGGGAGGGTGCTTCGATTATCGTTGCCCGCAAACGTCGTGGTCTCGTCGATGCTGCCGGTGAGGAAGCCGCGGCCGAGTGGGCTATAGGGAACGAAGCCGATCCCCAGCGTCTCGCAGACCGGCAGCACCTGCTCCTCGGGCCGGCGCCACCAGAGGGAGTATTCGCTCTGGACCGCTGTGACGGGCTGGACGGCGTGGGCGCGCCCAATGGTTTGGGCGCCCGCTTCGGAAAGACCGAAATGCCTGACCTTGCCCGCTGTAATCATGTCCTTGACGGCGCCGGCCACGTCTTCGATCGGCACGCCGGGATCGACCCTGTGCTGATAGAACATGTCGATGGCGTCGACCCGCAGACGCTTCAGCGACTCTTCGGCGACGTGCCGGATGCGGTCAGGCCGGCTGTTCGGCCCGCCAGAGGGGCCGAGGTCGAAGCCGAACTTCGTCGCGATGACTACGCGACCCTTGAAGGGTTCGAGCGCCTCGCCCACCAGGCTTTCGTTGGTGAAGGGGCCGTAGACTTCGGCGGTATCGAAAAATGTGACGCCGTGTTCGACCGCCTTGCGAAGGAGCGCGATCATCTCGTTGCGGTCGGGCGGCACGCCCCGGTGGTAATTCAATCCCATGCAGCCGAAGCCAATGGCCGAGACCTCCAAGCCGCTGCTGCCAAGCGTGCGCTTGCGCATCTTCGTTTCTCCTGGTCAAACTTGAATGTGAATGCCGCGTATCTTTTCGAATGCCATGCTGATTTCCTGCGTCGGCTCGGTCCGTCACATTACGATGGGTCATAGCCGGGTTTTTTGTAGACGTTCGCCCAATTGCCGAGGATGTCTGGCTTGTAGACTTTCTCGACCCAGTCTTGCGGTTCGACGTCCTCGATACTGACCGACACGGATTGCTCCGCGCAGTTCGCCTGGGTCATGATGGCCTGCGTAATGGCTTCTGCGATCTTTGCTTTCTGCTGCCCGGACCTGCCTGATTGAAGCTTTACGATGACGTGCGGCATTGCTTTACCTTCGGTTCGGGATCGAGGACGCGAGCGACGTCGCATCTGGTGATGCCCATGTCGGCGAATTCCCGATCGGACATTGCCGCCAGTTCGGTCATTGCGGCGCGCCGAGCGCGCGCCGCCTGCAAGCGGGCACCAAACGCCGCAACGATGCGAGCGAACGGAGCCCGGCGCCGCCGCGGGAACTGTGGTTCGTAATCGGCGTCATTCCAGGTGGCGTGGTCGGATAGCATCTTCGGTGGCTCGAGGTTCAGGTGGCGCCTGGAGGTATAGGAAGTCATGGGGTCATGGATCCTTTGCGCGAGTGCATGAGTGACGAGGTTATGTTTCCGCCGTTCGGCTTCCGGCCTTCAATATTCCTGGCGCGTTGGCCGATACAGGATTTCGTTGATGTCCACGTCCTCCGGCTGGCTGATCGCAAAGGCCACGGCGCGCCCGAAGGAGTTGGCCGGGATCGCTACCTGCCCATAGAACGTGCTGACCCTGGCTGCGGCGTCGGGGTCCGTCACGCTGTTCGGCAGCTCTGTCGCCACCGCGCCCGGCGAGATCACCGTCGTACGGATGTTGTATTGCTTGGTTTCCTGACGCAGTCCCTCGGATAGCGCGCGGACGGCGAATTTGGTCGCCGCATAGACAGCCGCGCCGGGCCCGACCTTGTGGCCGGCCACCGACGAGACATTGATGACGTGCCCGGATTTTTGCCGCATCATATGAGGCAGCGCCGCGGCGATGCCGTACAGCGTTCCCTTCAGGTTGACATCGATCGTCTGGTCCCATTCCTCGACCCGCAGACGCTCGAGCAGCGATTGCGGCATCAAACCGGCATTGTTGATCATCACGTCGATGCGTCTGTAGGTTCGCACGGCCGCATCGACGAGCGCGCGCACCTGTTCGCGGTGGGTGACATCCGTGGTCACCGCAAGGGCCTTGCCGCCCCTGCCCGTCAACTCGTTTGCCAGCGACTGAAGCCGGTCGGCGCGCCGCGCCCCCAGCGCGACGCTCGCGCCCTGCGCCGAGAGAAGCCGGGCAGCCGCCTCGCCCAGCCCGCTGCTCGCACCCGTGATGACGATGACCTTGCCTTCGATGTTGTTGCTCATGGTTTCACATGCCTCCATCAGGCCCGGTATTGCGCGTCGCTGACCTGTTCCATCCAATCGACGACCTTGCCATCCAGCGCTTCCTGAAGGGCGATATGCGTCATGCCCGTGGTTGCCGTCGCCCCGTGCCAATGCTTCTCGCCTGGCGAGAACCAGACCACGTCGCCCGGCCGGATGACCTCGACCGGTCCGCCCTCGCGTTGCACCCAGCCGCAGCCGGCCGTGACGATCAACGTCTGACCCAGCGGATGCGTGTGCCAGGCGGTCCGTGCGCCAGGCTCGAACGTGACGCTGGCGCCGCGAACACGCGCCGGATCGGGCGCTTGGAACAGCGGGTCGATGCGCACCGAACCGGTGAAATACTCGGCCGGTCCCTTGCCTGATGGCAGCGAGCCGCTTTGCTTGATTTCCATTGTCACTGCTCCTTTTGTTGGGACAATCGGTGTGGCGGCATCGTGTCAGCGCGGTTCAAGCCGCAGCGTTGTCGGAAGGATTTCGTCGCGCACCATTTCCTGCGCATGACTGCTGTGCCGGTATTTGCGCAGGATTTCGCTGCTGGTCCGCGCGATAGAACTCCGCGTCGCTCGCCGGAACCGCTTGCACCGGCAACCGGCGTCCGGCGAACTCCAGCGCCGCGGGTCCACCGGCCGCGAGATCCTTGTACCAACGCCCCCTGGCGCCGAGCCACGAACGCACGAAGACCTTGTCGTCGGAGACCACCACCCAAATTACGACCGCGCTCTTGGGATGCTTCTCCGTCCGGATCACGGGTTCCTGCACGTCGCGCAGTGCGCGCAGGGTGTCAGCATCGAACGTCATCGTGGCCTCCGGTGGGTTCCGGACGATAAATTAGCGCTCAGCCGTTATGCCATTAGATGCCAAGATGCGCATAGGCTTATGACTTAGGATCATGAATGTCGCGTGAGAACCTGAACGATCTCGTCGCCTTCCTGGCTGTCGCGAAGGAGCGCCGTTTCACCAAGGCAGCAGCGCAGCTTGGCGTGTCGCAATCGGCCCTGAGCCACACCATCCGCAGGCTTGAGGAGCGGCTTGGCCTACGGCTGCTGACGCGCACCACCCGCAGCGTCGCCCCGACCGAAGCCGGCCAGCGCCTGCTCCGGGCGGCCGAACCGCGGCTGGATGAGATCGACGCCGAGCTGGCTGCGCTGAGTGCGCTGCGCGACAAGCCCTCTGGCACCATCCGCATCACAGCGCACGACCACGCCGTACGGGCAGTCCTCTGGCCGGCCCTAGCGAAGCTGCTACCGGACTACCCGGACATCAAGGTGGAGATCGTCATCGACTACGGCCTGACGGACATTGTTGCCGAGCGCTACGACGCCGGCGTTCGTTCTGGCGAGATGGTCGCGAAGGACATGATCGCCGTGCGCATTGGGCCGGACATGCGCTCGGCGGTCGTCGCCGCACCGTCCTACTTCGCCAGGCGGCCGAGACCGAAGAGGCCGCAGGAGCTGACCACCCATACCTGCATCAACCTTCGCCTTCCGACCCACGGAGGCCTCTACGCGTGGGAGTTCGAGAAAGGTGGACGCGAACTGCGGGTGAGGGTCGAGGGGCAGCTCGTGTTCAACGCAACCGCGCCGATGCTCGATGCCGCCTTGGCGGGGTTCGGCTTGGCCTATGTGCCGGAGGACAGCGTGCAGGCGCATCTGGCGAACGAGCGGCTGGTGCGGGTGCTTGCCGATTGGTGTCCTGCCTATCCGGGCTACCACCTGTATTACCCGAGCCGCCGCCAACCCACCCCGGCTTTCGCACTGCTTGTGAATGCGCTGCGGTACAAAGGTTGAGGGGACGGCTTGCCGCCGCTCGCGTGCCGTCAGCTCCGATGCTAAATCCCTTCCTTCAGGATGAGATTTAGATAGGCATCAACAGACGCGACCATACCGGGCAGCACCACCGTGGTCGTGTCCATCTGCTCGATGATGGCGGGGCCCGCGATCTGGTTGCCAGGGCGAAGGCGGTCGCGCTCATAGACCGGACACTCCGTCCATCCACCAGCCTCGGGTAACCACGCTTTGCGTGACCCGGTCCGCGCCGCCGACGCATCGGGGCCATTTTCGTCCTGCGCTTGCAGCGTGGCCTTCGGTACGATTCCTGTCGCCTCGGCGCGGAATGTCACCAGCTGCACCGGCTCTTCTTCCGCCAGGAATCCGTACATGCGCTGGTGCGCTTCAGCGAAGCCGGCGGCGAGTGCGGTGAGTGTCTGCGCGGTAATCGGACCGTCGGGAACGGGCACCGAGAGTTCGTAATTCTGTCCGGCGTAGCGCATGTCCACCGTGCGGCTCAGATGCCGTGCCGACGGATCGATATGCTCCGTCTGGAACCATGCCTCCGCCTGCGCGCGCAGAGCAGCGAAGGCATGCTCGGTCGGCTCAAGCGCGCCGGCGTCGAGCGTCTGTAGCCGCGTCGTGGCGAAGTCGGCACGGAGGTCGGTCAGGAGCAGGCCCATGGCGCAGAGAATGCCGGGATTGCGCGGCACAAGGATGCGGGAGATGTCCAGCTCCTTCGCCAAACGCGCGGCGTGCAGTGGCCCGGCGCCGCCGAACGCCATCAGTGTGTAATCTCGTGGATCGTGTCCGCGCTGCACGCTGATCACGCGGATGGCGCGTGCCATGTTGGCGGTAACAACAGAAATGATGCCCTGTGCAGTTTCCATCAGCCCAAGTCCGAGTTGTCCCGCCAGATGCTCGATCGCCGCCGCGGCGAGATCCTGGCGCACAAGCATGCGGCCACCCAGCAGGTGTGTCGGGTGCAGGGTCTGCAGCACCACGTTGGCGTCGGTGACGGTCGGTTCGGCGTTGCCGCGCCCGTAACAGGCCGGACCGGGATCAGCGCCCGCGCTGCGTGGCCCAACCTTGAGCAGACCGCTGTCCACGTAGGCGATGGAGCCCCCGCCTGCGCCCACGGTGTGGATGTCCAGCATCGGCGCCTTGATCGGATAGCCGTGGACGGTGGCCTCGCTCGCCAGCCGGCAGACGCCGTTCTGCAGCAGCGCCACATCCGTGCTGGTGCCGCCCATGTCGAACGTGATCAGGTCGGGAAAACCCGCCATGCGGCCGACGGCCTGGGCTGCCACCACACCTGTGCTCGGCCCCGATAGCACCGTGCGCACCGGCATCCGCGCCGCCTGCTCAAACCCGATCACGCCGCCGTTGGATTGCGTCAGATGCGGTCGCGCCACTATTCCGAGCGCGGTCAACCGTTCACCCAGGCGGCGGATGTAACCCTGCATCACCGGCCCGAGATACGCATTCACCACCGCGGTCGAGAGACGCTCGAACTCGCGGAACTCCGGCGCAATCTCGGATGACGTGCAGATGAATGCCTCGGGGCACTCTTCGGCGATGATGGCGCGGGCGCGAAGTTCATGCTCCGGGCGAATGAAGCTGTAGAGGAAGCAGACCGCCACGGCGGCGACGCCGGCCGCATGCAGCCTTCGCGCGGCCTCGCGGACCGCGGTCTCGTCGAGTGCAGTTTCGATGCGGCCGTCGTGGCGCACGCGCTCCGGTACTTCCAGACGGAGATCGCGGGCGACGAGGACCGGCGGTTTGTCGGCCTGAAGGTCATAGAGGTCGGGGCGCTTCTGGCGGCCGATCTCGAGCAGGTCGCGGAAGCCGGCGGAGGTGATGAGTCCGGTGCGGACGCCGCGGTGCTGGATCAGCGCATTGGTGGCGACGGTGGTGCCGTGGCCGAAATAAGCGACGGCGTCGGGATCTGCATCCACGCGGGCGAGGCTTTCCTGTACGCCGCCTGCGATGCCGCGCGATGGGTCATCGGGGGTGGACGAAACCTTCCAGACCTCGACGCGCCCGGTTTCGTCGTCGAACAGGCAGAGGTCGGTGAATGTTCCGCCGGAATCGACTCCCACGCGCCAGGCCATTGAACCCTCGATGCTGTTTCCGCGGGCTTATAGCCGCGGGCGCGGTTATGGAAACCGCCCGAGGCTGGCTATCGCTTGGTGGCGCGCCGGTCAGCGGCAAGGCTCTCCGTGTTACATTCTGAACTTCGGTGCGACGGCGATGTTAGCGAACGGCTGTCCGTCCGTCGTCAGGCACAGTGTCATCCGGTGTGAGGCCAAGCTTACGGGCGACGGCGACTGAAGCTGTGTTATCCGGATGGATGTCGGCGACGACACGCTGTAGCCCGAGGGTGTGAAAGGCGTGGTTCAGCACCGGCCACGCGGCTTCCGTCGCGTAGCCGTGGCCCCAGGCAGCGAACCAGCCGCCAGCCGATCTCGATCTCGGGGCCACGCAGATCCAGCGGGGTCAACAGAATCCAGCCGACGAAGCTGGCGGGCGCAAGGATCGACCAATAGCCCATGCCTGGCGGGTAGGTGCGGCAGATCCGGTCTTCAACGAAGGCGCGGTGCGCAGCCGGGTCGCCCCACGGACCGGGAATGAACCGCGTGACCAGCGGGTCGCGATCCATTGCAAGACAAGCTTCGAGGTCTGCTATCGCCCGCGGACGAACAGTCAATCGCTCGGTCCGAAAGGTCGGAAGCTCGTCTGGCAGCGCGATCATTGAGCCAAGATACGACCGAAGCGCCCGAGTTCGCATTCTTGACACTCCGATAACCCACCTGTAGCAAGCGCCCGCCTTCCGGCAGGGCGACTTGCCAGGAGCGGTACATGGATGACGATCAGGCTGGGCCAGCCCCCTCATTCGAGGCGCGGTTGCGTGCGGCTCGCGAACGGCAACGGCTGGATCCCCCAGCGCCGCGGCAGGACCAAGACACCGGCGGGGAGCCATCCGCGCTGGCAGTTGGCTTGCGGGTCGGGCTGGAGCTGGTGGTTGCCCTGGTGCTGGCCTGCGCCATTGGCTACGGGCTGGACCATTTGCTGGGCACCAAGCCGGTGTTCATGATCCTGTTCGTGCCGCTGGGGGCGGCGGCCGGCATCCTGAATGTCTGGCGCATGTTCGCGCCGGGACGGGAAAAGCCCGGCCGGGATAAACTGGGGCGCCGGTAATGGGCGCGCGTGGGGGACGAAGAGGTTGGCCGCTTCAGGCAACATCGACGCACTAAGCCAATTCGAACTGCATCCGGCGCTGGGAGCGTTCGGCCGGCTGACCGAGTTCAGCCAGTCGAATCTGATGATGGTCGTGGCGATGGTGCTGACCCTGCTCCTGCTGTGGGCGGGCATGCGGCCGCGCGCGATGGTGCCGGGGCGTCTGCAGGCCGCGGCGGAGATGATCTATGAATTCACGTACAACATGTGCGTGGAGACGATCGGGCCCGAGGGACGGCGATTTTTCCCGTTCATCTTCACGCTGTTCCTGTTCATCCTGCTCGGCAACCTGGTCGGCGTATTTCCGTACTTCTTCACCTTCACCAGCCACATCGCCGTCACGCTCGCGCTGACGCTGGTGGTGATCATCATGGTCACGCTTGTGGGCTTGTGGATCCACAAGCTCCATTTCTTCAGTTACTTTGTGCCGCAAGGTGTGCCGAAGCTGCTGCTGCCGCTGCTGGTGCCAATCGAGGTGCTGTCCTACCTCTCGCGCATCATCTCCCTCTCCGTTCGACTTTTCGCCAACATGATGGCCGGCCACGTGATGCTGGAGGTGTTTGGCGCGTTCGTGGTTATGCTGGGTGCCGCCGGCATCATCGGCTGGATTCCCGCTGCTTTCGCGCTCGGTGTGAACACCCTGCTGATCGGGTTCGAGATCCTGGTCGCGGTGTTGCAGGCTTATGTGTTCGCCATCCTGTCATGCATCTATCTGCACGACGCGGTGCACCTCCACTGATCCAAACAATTCTGAAAGGGTACTGAAATGGATCTTGCTTCCGCCAAGCAACTTGGTGCGGGCCTCGCAGTCATCGCGCTGTCAGGCGTGGGCGTCGGCATCGGCAACATCTTTGCCGCGCTGGTCAGCAGCGTCGCGCGCAACCCGGCTTCCCGCGACCGCGTCTTCGGCCTGGCGATCCTGGGCTTCGCGTTGACGGAAGCGGTGGCGCTGTACGCCCTGGTTATCGCGTTCATCATCCTGTTCGTCTGATGCCCAAGCGCCGCGTTCTGCCACTCGCGGCGGCGCTGCTGGCTCTGCCTGCGGCCGCTCAGGCCGAGGGCATGCCGCAGCTGAATTTTGCCAACCCGCTGACACTCTCCCAGGTGTGGTGGGGCGCGATCATCTTCATCGTGTTCTTTCTGCTCTGCTGGCTCTGGGGCCTCCCGCAGGTTGCCAGCGTGCTGGAGCGGCGCGCGGCCTCGATCGCGGCGGATCTGGACACAGCGCGGCAGTCGAAGCTCCAGGCGGACCAGTCCGTAGCAGAGACGACCCAGGCTATCGCCCGCGCCCGGGCCGAGGCTCAAGGATCGATCAACCAGGCGCTGGATGCGGCGAAGCAGCAGGCAGCGGCGCAGAACGCGGAACTGAACGCGCGGCTGGAGGCGCAGATCGCCGAATCAGAATCGCGGATCCAGGCGGCGCGGCAGAGTGCGTTGCAGGCACTGCGAACGGTGGCCAGCGACACGGCGGCCACGATCGTGGCACGCCTCACCGGCAGCGTCGCCGATCCTGCGCGGTTGGAACGCGCGGTGGTGCAGGCTCTTGCCTCCCGTCCCGAGATTTAAGGAGCGACGGTATGGAAGCCGGAGGGTTCTGGACCGAGTCACGCACCTGGGTCGCGATTGCCTTCTTCCTGTTCTTCATTCTGTTCGGGAAGAAGCTCTGGGTGGCGGTCGCCGGCATGCTGGACAGTCGCGCCGATGCCGTGCGCCGGGAACTCGCTGAAGCGGCGCAGCTACGCGAGGAAGCCGAACAGATGCTGGCGAATGCGCGGCAACAGCGAGAGCAGGCGCTGGCAGAGGCGAAGGCGTTGGTTGAGGGGGCGAAGGCGGAAGCGGAGCGTGTCGCCGCCGCGGCTGCCGACGAAGCGCGCGCGGCGGCGCACCGACGCGAGCAGATGGCGCTGGACCGCATAGCCGCGGCGGAGAAAGCTGCGGTCGATGAAGTGCGTGTGACGGCCGCAGAGGTTGCCACGGTCGCGGCACGCGACGTCATTGCCCAGGGCTTGTCGCCCGATACCGACGCCCGGCTGATCGACAACTCCATCGCGCGGTTGCCGGCGGCGCTGCGGGCCGCCTGAAATGTTCCGCTCCGGGCCGCAGCTTCTGGCGGTGATCGGAAAGACGAATGGGGCCAACCCGCATATCTGGTAGGGTTCGGCCACCACGCCGGTGCTGGCCACGCGGGTGGCCGGGTGTTGTCGGTAGATGATCCGACGCATACGAGAAGTGGAGGCGCTTGGCAGCGCGCTGGTAAAGCCCCAATAGAGTCGGTCTGCCATGGCACGCGGCCAGATTTACGAGCCTGAGACTCCGATGACCCGGGACGAGTTTCTGGCCTGGGTGAAGCAGCAGCCTACAGGGCGCTTTGAGCGGATCGACGGCATCGTGGTCGCGATGGCTCCGGAGCGGATTTCCCACAACCGGCGCAAAGGGGCAGCCCGCGATGCGCTGCGCCGCGCGGTGAAGGACGCGGGGCTGGACTCCTGTGAGGCTTTCACTGATGGGAGGGCGGTTCAGGTCGAAGACAGTGACTACGAACCGGATGCACTCCTGCGGTGCGGACCCCGATTGCCGGGGGGATCGACTCACGTCCCTGATCCGGTCGTCCTGATCGAGGTGCTGTCGCCCGACAGTGGCACGAGAGACCGGGTGACGAAGCTGCGGGCCTATTTCAAGCTACCGAGCGTACAGCATTATCTCGTCATATGGCCTGACGAGCCGCGAATCGTGCGCCATTCGCGCGGGCGTGGTGAGGAGATCGTCACGCAGATATTCGTCTCCGGAGCAATCGTTCTCGATCCGCCGGGGATTACAGTCACGGTCGAGGAGTTCTACGCGGACTGACCCCAGGTACTGAGCATGGCGCTCACCGCGCCGACCACATCCTGCCACTGTCCCTGATGCACCTGACGGAACAGCCGAGCTGTCGGATACCAGGGACTTTCGGCGCGATGCAGGAACCAGCGCCAGTCCGCGTTGCGCTGAAGCAGAATCTACACCGGGGCGCCGAGCGCTCCCGCAAGATGCGCGACTGACGTATCGATTGTGATCACCAGATCGAGGCACTGAATCAGCGCTGCCGTATCGGCGAAATCCTCCAGCCCATCGCTATGGTCGATCAGATGCGTACGCATCAATGCACGATCAGACTCCGGCGTCTCCTTCTGTAGGCTGTGGAAGGCAAAGCGCTCCTGGCGCAGCAACGGCTCCAGTTCGGGTAACGGGATCGATCCGCTCAGGGATATGCTGCGAGCCGTACCAGGCGATCCCGATCCGCGGCTGGGCGCGTTCGCCCAAGCGCTCGCGCCAGCGCACCAGTCGGTTCGACAGCACGGATAGATACGGCACGGGGGCCGGGATACTGGGCATCTCGGTTCTGAACACCAGCGGCAGGCTCATCAGGTGAACGGAAACGTCGTGCGGAGGATCGGGACTGTCTGCGATGACCATGTCGGCCCAGGGCAGGGTGGACATTATCGCGCGCAGCTCCGGCCGAACGGAGAGCGTGACGGAACGCGCGCGCTGCTTCACCAGCCCGGCGTAACGGGCAAACTGGATCGTATCACCATGCCCCTGCTCTGAACGCAGGAGTACGTCGGCATCGTCCATCGCCGCGAGATCGGGCAGTGGCGGCGCGCCGGGCGGGTATTCTTCGGGACGGAAGCCGGGCAGGTCCCAGCGCCGCTCATAGAGCGGCCATCCCTCCGCGAGCCGACCGAGCGAGAGCAGGATGAGTCCCTGATGCCAGGGGCCGGTGGGGTCATCGGGTTTGAGCGAAGTGCGTACTCGCGCGACCTCCAGCGCTTCCTCCGGCTTGCCCAGCATCATCAGCGCATTGGCCGGGGCATCACGCACTTCCAGCGCGCGCTCCAGGCCGGTCACCTCGACTGGAGCCTCGGCTGCTCGTCTGAAATGCGACAACGCTTCCTCCGCGCGACCTGTGCGCGCCAGAGCGAGACCCAGTTTGTAATGCGCCGGCGCGAAATCCGGATTGACCTGCAACGCCCGCTCGAAGCAGGCCATCGCCTCCTGGTCTTGTCCCAGCGTTCGATGGCAGGTGCCAAGATTATTCACCGCATCGACCGAGTTATGATCCAGCCGAACAGCATGCGCGAGATGCGCCATCGCGACCTCGGTGCGACCGGCAATCATCTCCGTGGTGCCGAGGTGATATTGCAAGCGGGCGTCGGCCGCATTCACCGCCTCCGCCCGGCGGAGATAGGCTGCGGCCAAATCGTGGTCCGCGCGATCCAGGCAGATGACGCCAGCCAAGTGCAGGGGCCGGAAGGAAGCGGGGTCGCCGGCGAGAAGCGCCCGGCAGATATCGAGCGCTTCGTCGGACCGCCCCTGGAGGTAGAGAGCTTCCGCCCGCGCGAAGGTCGGCTCCGGCTCGATGCGGAAGGTGTGATGTAAACGGAACAGCACGTGCGGGCGATGCGGTCCAAGCTGCACAGAAGTCAAGCGCCGCTTGACAGGTTCGATAACGGGGCCACACAACTTACACGAGCCGCGTATTCGGTTCTTCCGATTTAGCGAAGGCCCCGCTTGATGCGACTAACCGTCCGACGACCGATCAGCGCCGCGCTGAGCCTTGGGCTGTTGATCCCGCTCGCCAGTTGTGGCCCGAGTGTGCTGCTGCCGCGCGGCCCGATCGGATCGGCGGATCGCCTGATCATGCTCGAACTCGCTGGTGATCATGCTGGCGATCGTGGTGCCGACGATCATCGCCGCGGTGGTGTTCGCGTTTTGGTACCGGTCGTCCAATGTGCGGGCTCGCTTTCAGCCCGGTTTTGTCTATTCGGGTCGGCTGGAGCTGGTGATCTGGTCGATCCCGGTCCTGGTGATCCTGTTTTTGGCGGGCTTGATCTGGTTCGGCTCGCACGATCTCGATCCGGCCAAGCCGATTGCCTCCAACACCAGACCGCTGAATGTGCAAGTGGTGTCGCTGGATTGGAAGTGGCTGTTTATCTATCCCGATCAGGGAGTCGCAAGCGTCAACGAGCTGGTGGTTCCGGCGGGTGTGCCGCTGCACTTCGCCATCACCTCCGCCACGGTGATGAACGTGTTCTTCGTACCGCAGCTTGGCAGCATGATCTATGCAATGAATGGCATGCGGACGCAGCTCAATCTGCTGGCAAGCCAGCCCGGGAACTATTACGGCGAATCGGCGCAGTTCAGCGGGGACGGGTTTTCCGGAATGCACTTCATCCTGCGCGCGGTTCCGCCCGAGGCGTTTGCCGCCTGGGTCACGGCAACGCGCGCATCCGGTCCCGTTCTTGACCGCTCCGCTTATACCGGGCTGCTCAAGCAAAGCTTGAACGTGCGGCCTTATACCTATCACGCGATCGACCCCACTCTGTTCGATGCGATCGTGACCCAGAAGCTGCCGCCGGGAGAGGGGCCGCAGATCGGGCATCCCGCCCCTAACGTTCGACCCACACCGGAAGGGTAGCATGTTTGGAAAGCTGACCTGGCAGGCTATCCCCTGGGACCAGCCCATTCCCCTGTTCGCCGGTGCGATCGTCATCGTCATCGTCAGTGCGGTGCTGATCTGGGTCGCGTTGAAAGGCTACGTGCCGTATCTGTGGCACGAGTGGATCACCAGCGTGGACCACAAGCGCATCGGCGTCATGTACATCGCGCTTGGCCTGTTGATGCTGGTCCGGGGCTTCATCGATGGTATCATGATGCGGTCCCAGCAGGCTTTCGCGTTTGACGGGCCAGGGTACCTGCCGCCGGACCATTACGATCAGATCTTCAGTGCGCATGGCACGATCATGATCTTTTTCGCCGCCATGCCCATCGTCATCGGCTTGATGAACTTCGTCGTGCCTCTGCAGCTTGGCATCCGCGACGTCGCCTTCCCGACATTGAATTCCACCAGCTTGTGGCTGACGGCGACCGGCGCTTTGCTGGTCAACATCTCGCTCGTGGTGGGTGAGTTCGCACGCACCGGCTGGCTTCCGTATCCGCCGCTCTCGGAACTGAAATATACCCCCGGCGTCGGTGTGGATTATTATTTGTGGTCGCTCCAGATATCCGGCATCGGCACATTGCTGACCGGCGTCAATTTCGTGACGACGATCCTGAAAATGCGTGCGCCGGGTATGGGCTATCTGCGCATGACCATCTTCTGCTGGACCGCGCTGGCAGCCAGTCTGCTGATCGTCGCCGCGTTCCCTGTCCTCACAGCGACGCTCGCGATGCTCATCCTGGACCGTTATCTCGATTTCCACTTCTTTTCCGACACCGCCGGCGGCAACCAGATGATGTTCGTCAATCTCATCTGGGCCTGGGGACATCCAGAGGTCTACATCCTTGTGCTTCCCTCTTTCGGAATCTTTTCCGAGGTGATCTCCACCTTCTCGGGCAAGCCGCTGTTCGGTTACCGCTCCATGGTGATTGCCACGCTGTTCATCTGCCTCGTGTCCTTCACCGTGTGGCTGCACCACTTCTTCACCATGGGGGCCGGTGGGGACGTCAATGGTGTGTTCGGTATCGCCACCAGTATCATCGCCGTCGGTACCGGTGTGAAGATCTATAACTGGATCTTCACGATGTATGGCGGCAAAGTCCGCTTCACGACCCCCATGCTGTGGTCGATCGGTTTTCTGATCACCTTCACCATCGGCGGGATGACAGGCGTGCTGCTTGCCGTGCCGCCGGCAGACTTCCTGCTGCACAACAGTCTCTTCCTGGTGGCGCATTTCCACAACGTGATCATCGGCGGAGTCGTATTCGCTGCCTTCGCGGGCGTCACGTACTGGTTCCCCAAAGCATTCGGTTTTCGCCTGCACGAAGGCTGGGGCAGGATTGCGTTCGCACTTTCGTTTATCGGCTTCTACGTCGTGTTCTTCCCGCTTTATGCCGCAGGCCTGATGGGTATGACGCGCCGGCTACAGACCTACATCGTGCCGGAATGGCACCCGCTGATGCTGATCGCAGCCTTCGGTATCCTGATCATGATCGCAGCCCTGGTCTGCCAGGTGATGCAGTTCGTCGTCAGCATCCGCGAACGCGAGTCGCTGCGCGACGTGTTGGGTGACCCATGGGACGGCCGCTCGCTCGAATGGGCGACCGCCTCACCGCCGCCGGCCTTCAACTTCGCGGTCCTGCCCAATGTTCAGGGCGAGGAGCCGTACTGGCAAATCAAGCAGCGCGCGATCGAGAACCAGCAGCTTGTCGAGGAACCCGATTACAAGCCAATTGAAATGCCGCGCAACAGCCCGACCGGGTTCATCACCGCCTTCTTCGCCACGATCACCGGGTTCTCGCTGATCTGGCATATCTGGTGGCTGGTCGGCGTCGGCATCTTCGCCGCGTACGTCGTGTTCGTGTGGTTTGCCTGGCGCGATGTCGATGAATACGTGATCCCGGCCGAGGAGGTCGCCCAACTCGACCGTGAGCGTCGGCGTATTCGGCAGGAATGGCTCGATGCGCATCCGCATGCGCAGCTGAGTGAAACGGTATGAGCGCGAGCCAATCTGTCACCCACCCATTCGCACCCGACGCGGATCCTTACCGGCTCGGGCGCGGCCACGGCGGTGGTGGGCATTCGGCGACGGGGCACGGAGCCGGTGGCCCGGCGCCGAAGCAGGTGGTGGTCGCTTACGGGTTCTGGATCTTCATCCTCAGCGACATCGTGATGTTCTCCACCTTCTTCGCAGCGTACGCGGTGCTCCAATGGTCCACCGCAGGAGGCCCATCGGGCCACGATATTTTCAGCCTGCCGCGCGTAGCCCTCGAAACCACCTGCCTCCTGGCGTCCAGCTTTACTTGCGGCCTTTCCGCCGTCGCGACGCGGGCCCGCAATCTCCTTTGGACCGAGCTATTCCTGCTCATCACCGGTCTTCTCGGCGTGGCCTTCCTGATTTTGGAATCGACCGAATTCGCGGGTCTGGTCGCCCAAGGCTATGGACCGGAACGCAGCGCCTTTTTGTCGGCGTTCTTCGCCCTCGTCGGATGCCATGGGCTGCACGTTACGGCGGGGCTACTCTGGCTTGGCACCATGATGGCGCAGGTCTTCGTCAAAGGGTTCCGGCCAAACATCCTCCGCCGCATACTCTGCTTTAACCTGTTCTGGCATGCGCTGGACATCATCTGGGTGGCGATCTTCACGATCGTGTACCTGATCGGATTGAACCTATGAGCGACAGCGAAGACGACCTCCCCCACGACAGGGATGACATCGCTCCCGGAATCACCGGCACCCTTGAAGAGGAAGGCCTCGGGGGCGCGGTTCAGGGGTATATCATCGGTCTCGTCCTCGCGGCGGTACTGACCGTTATCTCATTCTATATCGCGGGCACCAACGTCATCTATGGACCGGTAATCCCGCTTGCATTGCTCGTGCTGGCGATTGCCCAGATGGGCGTACACCTCGTGTTCTTCCTGCACATCACCAGCGGACCCGAGAACACGAACAACGCCCTGGCATTGGCGTTCGGTGTGCTGATTGTGGTCTTGATAATCGGCGGTTCGGTCTGGATCATGGATCATCTGAATGCGAACATGTCGCCGACGCAGATGATGATGCGACCGTAGTCTTCTACGTCGTTCGCGCCGCGTGGCGGGCCCGCAGGTCCGCGATGGTGGCGCGCGTCGTGATCTGATCGGGGTTCGTGCGCAGTTCGATCACGGCCGGCCGGCCGCTTGCCACCGCACGTTGGAATGCCGGGGCGAACGCGGCCGTTTCCTCCACCACCTCTCCGTACCCGCCGAAAGCTTCGATGAAGCGGGCGAAATCCGGGTTGGTCAGCGCGGTGCCGGAGATGCGGTACGGATGCTCCCGCTCCTGGTGCATGCGTATGGTGCCGTACATGCCGTTGTTGAACACCAGCACGATGGGCGCGACCTTGTGGTGGAACGCGGTCGCGATCTCCTGCCCTGTCATGAGGAAACCGCCGTCGCCGACCAGACTGACGACCATGCGATCCGGGAAGGCGATCTTGGCGCCGATGGCAGCGGGAATGCTGTAGCCCATCGCACCGTTGGTCGGCCCGATATAGCGCTGGCGATCGCTGAAGTTGATGAACCGCGTGGCCCAGCCGGAGAAGTTGCCCGCATCGGTGGTGACGATGGCATCCGGTGCGAGCATCCGTTCCAGATCGTGCATGGCGGCGCCGAGATTCAGCCGCCCCTCGTAGTTCGGGACCTGGCGTCCGCGCTCGCGGAGATGACGCAATTCCTTCGTCCATGGGACCCATCCGGCGCGCACGGGATCGAGCGAGGCGACAACGACGGCGAAGGCGTTGAGGTCGGACACGATGCCAAGCGCGGGGCGGAACACGCGGCCGATCTCCGCCCCGTCAGGATGGACCTGGATGATGGGCGCGCCGCCGATCGTCGGCAGCAGTTCGTAGCCTTGGGTGACCGTGTCCCCCAGGCGGGAGCCGATGGCGAGGATCAGGTCGGCCTGCTTCACCTTGCCCAGCAGCGCGGGATCCGATCCGACGCCGAGATCGCCGGCGAAGTTATCCAGCGTTCCGTCGTACAGGCCTTGGCGGCGAAACCCGACCGTCGCCGGGACGGCATTGCGCGTGAGGAAGTCGTGCAAGGCGCGCCGGCCGGCTTCGGTCCAGCAGGAGCCGCCGATCACTGCAACGGGGCGCTGGGACCGCGCCAGCATCGCGCGTAGCTCGGCCAGGGCAGCGGGATCAGGATTTGCGGGGCGCACCGAGGCGCGCGGCACGTCCTGAATCTCGGCGGTTTCGGCCTGCATCTCCTCGGACAGCGCGATGACGACCGGGCCGGGGCGCCCCGAGGTAGCGACGTCCACTGCATGGGCCACGACCTCCGGGATGCGCGCCGGCTGGTCGATCTGCGTCACCCACTTGCACAGGGGACCAAAGAACTGGCGGTAGTCCACTTCCTGGAATGCGTCTCGCCCGGTGTGGGCGAAGGCGATCTGACCGACGAACAAGATCAGCGGCGTGCTGTCCTGCATCGCGACATGCACGCCGATGGAGCCGTGGCAGGCGCCGGGACCGCGTGTGACGAAGGCGGCGGCGGGACGGCCCGTTAGCTTGCCGTAGGCCTCGGCCATGTGCACCGCGCCGGCCTCGAACCGGCAGGTCACCAGCTTTACCCGGTCCTGCACGTCATACAGCGCGTCCAGCACTTCCAGGTAGCTTTCGCCGGGCACGGCGAAGGCATGGTCGATCCCCTGAGCGACGAGGGCGTCGGCGATGAGCCGGCCGCCGGTGCGCGGCCCGGGCGTTTGGGGATGCGGCATGGGGTCCTCTATTCTGGCTGCCTGACGGCTGGGAGGCGGTGATGCGAGCGATCTTTGTGCAGATCAAGTGCGAGATGGGCCATGCCTATCGCGTGGCGCAGGACGCGGCCGATCGGATCGAGGAAATGTCGGAGATGTACTCGACGTCCGGGCAGTACGATCTGCTGGGGAAGTTCTACCTGGATCCGGAACAGGACATCGGGCGGTTCGTGACGGAGCGGATCCAGACGATCCCGGGCGTGAAGGACACGTACACGCTGATTACGTTCAATGCGTTCGCGGCGGGCGGTGCCTGATCGGCTTAAGCGGTTCCGGAAAGATGCGTGTCCTTCCATCGCTCAGCATCATGATCGCGGTCAGCGCGTAGATTAGGAGCGGTCGACGACGCTGGCCCCCGGTGCTGGCGCTACGCCGCGGCGCCCGCCACCGCCGGGCGCCGCGCAATCCGCAGCACCAGCACCGACGCAATCAGACACGCGACGCCGCTGCCCAGAAACGCCATCATGTAGCTGCCGGTCAGGCTGCGCACCTCGCCGCCCATCATGGCGGCGACGGCGCCGCCCAACTGATGCGAGGCGAAAATCCAGGACACGATGACCGGCGCGTCCTGCTTGCCGAACACCTGCGTCGTCAGCGCCACCGTCGGCGGCACCGTTGCGACCCAATCAAGTCCGTAGAACGCCGCGAAAATCGACAGGGTGACGAAATCGAATCCGCTGAACGGCAAGGCCAACAGCGAAAGTCCGCGCAGCCCGTAATACCAGAACAGCAGGATGCGTGAGTCGAACCGATCGGTCAGATAGCCAGAGCAGGTGGTGCCGATCAGATCGAACACGCCCATGGCGGCCAGCAAGGAGGCGGCCTGGACTTCGGGGATGCCGTGATCGGCGCAGTAGGGAATCAGGTGCGTCGCGACCAGGCCGTAGGTGGAAAAACCGCAGACAGCGAAGCTGCCCGCGAGCAGCCAGAAATCGGTGGAGCGCGCTCCGCGGCCCAGACCGTCCAACGCAATGCGGAACGGATTGCGCGCCATCACTTCGGGTGCAGCCTGCACGTGGCTACCGTAGGGCGTCAGTCCAACCGAGGCCGGTGTCTCGGCCAGCAGCAGGGCGACGACAGGCATCAGGCACAGCAGCACCACCGCCGAAGTCCAGGGCACGGCCTGCCAGCCGAAGGACTGCGCCAGGCTCGCGAGCAGCGGCAGGAACACAAGCTGACCGCTCGCGTTGCCGGCGGTGAGGAGGCCGACGACCAGTCCACGCCGCTCCACGAACCACCGGTTGGCGACGGCCGCCGCCAGCCCTACCATACCGGCGCCGGAGCCGATGCCCACCAGGACGCCCCAGGTGAGGTAGAGCTGCCACGGCTGGCGCACGAAGGAACTGGATCCCGCCCCGAGCGCCAACAACGCCATGGAGCACAACACGGTACGCCGCAGGCCGAAGGTGCGCATCATGGCTGCGGTGAACGGGCCCACAAGGCCGAACAGCGCGATATTCAGCGACACCGCGCCGGAAATCGTCGCATTCGACCAGCCGAAGGCCTGCTCCAGCGGCACGATCAGGACCCCTGGCGCGGCTCGTACGCCGACGGAGGCAACGATCATCGCGAACATCACGCCGACCACGACCCAGCCGTAGTGGATGCGCCCACCAATCAGGCGCGTGAGAGCCTGGGCTCCCATGACAGCAGTCCTTGCGGTTAGCTCACGACGATGGCCGGCGTCCATGAGAATAGCAAGATGAAAGCCGCTATCCGGCCATGCACTCAAAGGGCCTCAGGCTTGCGCGGCTCTGGCACGGACGCAGCGCTGCTTGCTAGATTGGGGTCCGATTCGAGGTGAGATGATATGAGATTCAAGGCCGACCGCGCTTCGCTGCTGAAGGCGCTGGCCCATGTGCAGAGCGTCGTGGAGAAGCGGAATACAATTCCGATTTTGGCCAACGTTCTGCTCAACGTCCATGGGGGCACGTTGACCTTGACGGCGACGGACATGGAAATCGCCATCGTTGAAGATGTTCCGGCCAGCGCGACGCGCGACGGCGCATGCACAGCCCCTGCCGCCACGCTGTATGAGATCGTGCGCAAGCTGCCCGATGGGGTGGAAGTCGAGCTGGATCATCCCGGCGGAGATCAGCAGCTGCATCTGCGCGCCGGGAAATACGAAACCAAACTGGTCGTTCTGCCGACGGAAGACTTTCCGGCGATGACCGCCGGCAGCCTGCCGCACAAATTCAGTTTGTCGGCGCTGCAGCTACGCGGACTGATCGATCGCACCCGCTTCGCCATCAGCACGGAGGAAACGCGTTACTACCTCAACGGCATCTACCTGCACGCAGCGGAATCGGATGGTGTGCGGGTGTTGCGCGCTGTGGCGACCGATGGTCACCGGCTGGCGCGGGTCGAAGAGCCTCTGCCTGAAGGTGCCGGCCAGATGCCGGGTGTGATCGTGCCGCGCAAGACGGTGAATGAATTGCGCAAGCTGCTGGATGAAGTGAGCGGCAATGTGGAGATCGCGCTGTCGGATACGCGGGTCCAGTTCACCGTCGATGCGATCAAGCTGACCAGCAAACTGATCGACGGCACGTTTCCCGAGTACGAACGAGTCATTCCGCGGGGCAACGACAAGGTGCTGCGGGTTGCGAAAAAGGACTTCTCGGAGGCCGTGGCCCGGGTTGCCGCGATCTCGACCGAGCGCGCGCGTCCGGTGAAGCTTTCGCTGGGACGCGATGCGCTTGTGCTGTCCTCCTCCAGTCCGGAGCAGGGGACGGCGACGGAGGAACTCGATTCGGATCGGGTGAAGTATGAGGCGTCGCCGCTGGAGATCGGCTTCCAGGCGCGGTACCTGAACGACATCACCGACCAGATCGCAGAACAGGTGGAGTTCCGGTTCGCGGACGGGCAGGCGCCGACCGTGGTGCGGGACGCGGCGGATGCCAGCGCGTTGTATGTCCTGATGCCGATGCGGGTGTGACGCTTCGGCTTCTGCGACTGACGCTTACGGATTTTCGTAACTATCGTCATCTGACCTGGGTACCGGATGCGCGGGTGAACGTGTTGTTCGGTCCGAATGGGTCGGGCAAGACCAATCTGCTGGAGGCAATTTCGCTGCTTTCGCCAGGGCGAGGGCTCCGCGGGGCACGGAACGCGGATTTTGCCCGGCGGGACGATGCCGCGACCGGCCGCTGGGGTGTCGCGGCGCGGTTGGAGACTGCGGCCGGCGCGATGGAGATCGGCACCGGCACGCCGCCCGAGGGCCCGGCCGATCGGCGCGTGTTCCGGCTGGACGGGGCGCCGCCGCGCAGCCAGGCGGAGATCGCCGCGCGGGTGGCGATGGCGTGGCTGACGCCGCAGATGGACCGGCTGTTGCAGGATGGCGCTTCAGGACGGCGCCGGTTCCTCGATCGGCTGGTTTGGGCGCTGGAACCGGGGCATGCGCGGCAGGTCGCCTCCTACGAGGCGGCGATGGCCGGCCGCAATCGGCTGCTGCGGGAAGGCCGGAGTGACCCGGCCTGGCTCGCGGCCCTGCAAGATGGCATGGCGCGGCACGGGGTGGCCGTGACGGCGGCGCGGATGGGGTTGGTCGATCGGCTTGATGCGGCGCCGGGCGTCGCTGGGTTTCCCCCGGTGCGCGTCGGGCTGGAGTGTCCGGTCGCGGAGCGGCTGCGTCAGGCGCCCGCAGTCGTGGTGGAGGCATGGCTGCGCGAAGAGCTGGCAGCGACTCGGGCCACGGACGCCTCGATTGGGGCGGCGGCTCTGGGACCCCATCGCGCCGACTTGGCACTGACGGATGCGCGGGGCTTACTGGCCGGGCTGGCCAGCACGGGCGAGCAGAAGGCGATGCTGGTGGGGCTGATCCTGGCGCATGCTGGGCTGGTGGCGCAGGCGCGCGGTTTCGCGCCGCTGCTGCTGCTGGACGAGCCGGCCGTTCATTTGGACCCGGATCGGCGGGCGGCGTTGTTCGATGCACTGGCCGCGACCGACGCCCAGGTGATGATCACCGGAACGGATGCCGACGCGTTTCTGCCGCTCGCCGACGCGGCAGCCGGGTATCGAACGGGAGATGGCCGGCTGATGGCTGATACCCGGTTTCGCGGTGCGGATCGGGCTGGGATGGCGGCCCTGTAGCGGCTATATATCTAGAGTATTCAAGCACACCTTGGAGTCTCTTGCCGGCATGAGTGAAAACGCCGCGTCGCCCCACGATTCCGACGCGTATGACGCCTCCTCGATCTCCGTTCTGCGCGGGCTCGACGCCGTCCGAAAGCGCCCGGGCATGTACATCGGTGACACCGATGACGGGTCGGGTCTGCACCATATGGCCTTCGAGATCATCGACAACGCGGTGGACGAGGCCCAGGCCGGCTTCGCCGACCGGGTAGAGATGACGCTGAACGGCGACGGCAGCGTCACCGTCCGCGACAACGGGCGGGGCATCCCGACCGACATCCACCTGGAAGAAGGGGTTTCTGCCGCCGAGGTGGTCCTGACTCGTCTGCATGCCGGCGGGAAGTTCAACCAGAACTCCTACAAGGTCTCCGGCGGGTTGCACGGTGTTGGCGCGGCGGTGGTGAACGCGCTGTCGGAGTGGATGGAGGTGCGTATCTGGCGTGACGGGACGGAGCATTTCATCCGCTTTCGCAACGGCGATGCCGAGGCCCCGCTGGCGGTGGTGGGGCCGTCCGACGCTCCGAGCGGAACGGAAGTCACCTTCAAGCCGAGTACGGCGACGTTCACGAAGACTGAGTTCGACTTCAGCCTGCTGGAGCGGCGGCTGCGGGAACTGGCGTTCCTGAACTCCGGGCTGAGTATCATCCTGCGCGACGAGCGCCATGCCCCGGCGCAGGAGAGCCTGATGCGTTACGACGGCGGGCTGGTCGCGTTCGTTGAATGGCTCGATCGCGCGAAGACGCCGGTGTTCACGCCGCCGGTCAGCGTGCGAGCGGCTGACGACGCGCAGGGGATCCGGGTGGAGTTCGCGTTGTCGTGGAACGACAGCTTCCACGAGACGATGCTGTGTTTCACCAACAACATTCCGCAGCGCGACGGTGGGACGCACATGGCCGGGTTCCGCGCGGCTCTCACGCGCGTGGTAACGCGCTACGCCGAAGGCATGGGCAAGAAGGAGCAATTGCAACTTGTCGGCGAGGACATGCGGGAGGGCATGACCGCGGTTTTGTCCGTGAAAGTGCCGGACCCGAAGTTTTCGTCGCAGACGAAGGACAAGCTGGTCAGCTCCGAGGTTCAGCCTGTGGTGCAGGCGGCGGTTGCCGACGCGCTGGGTCACTGGTTCGAGACGCACCCCAAGGAAGCCAAGGGGGTGGTGCAGAAGGTGATGGACGCGGCTTCGGCACGCGAAGCGGCGCGCAAGGCGCGCGAACTGACGCGGCGGAAGGGCGTGCTGGATATCTCGACGCTGCCGGGAAAGCTGGCGGACTGCCAGGAGCGCGATCCGGCGAAGTGCGAGATCTTCATCGTCGAGGGTGACAGCGCCGGTGGCTCGGCCAAGCAGGGGCGCGACCGGAAGTTTCAGGCGATCCTTCCGCTGAAGGGCAAGATCCTGAATGTGGAGCGTGCGCGGTTCGACCGCATGCTGGGCAGTCAGGAGATCGGCACACTGATCACGGCGCTGGGCACCGGCATCGGACGCGGGGAGCCAGAGCAGGGCGGATTCGATGTGGGGAAGCTGCGCTACCACCGGATCGTCATCATGACGGACGCGGATGTCGACGGGTCGCATATCCGCACGCTGCTGCTGACGTTGTTCTTTCGGCAGATGCCTCAGTTGCTGGAGCGCGGGCATCTGTTCATCGCACAGCCGCCACTGTACCGCGCCAAGCGCGGCAATGACGAGCGTTATCTGAAGAATGATCGGGCGCTGGAGGATTTCCTGCTCGACAAGGCGCTGGCGGACGCTCGGCTTGTGTATGCGGATGGATCGGTGTTCGAGGGCGAGGATCTGCGAACGGAGGTGAACTGGCTGCGCGAGGCGACTCTGCGCCTGCGGCGGCTTGCACCAGGCGTGCCGATCGCGTTGCTGGAGCAGGTGACGATTGCGGGTTCGCTGGGGGATGGACGACAGGCAGCAGCGCCGGGGTTGGCACAGCGGCTGGATGCGGTCTCGTCACCGACCGAGCGCGGTTGGGTGGTCGCGGTTGATGGTGGCCTGACGCTGGGCCGCGTGGTGCGGGGCGTGACGGAGAAGCACACGTTGGATGCGGCGAGCCTGCGCAGCGCCGAGGCGCGCTGGCTGGCGGAGCGGGCCGGCGCTCTGGTGGCGAAGTTCGACACGCCGGCGCGGCTGCGGCTGGATAAGGATGAGGTGAGCGCTGCCGGCCCAGCGAGTGCGTATGACCGGATCTTGGCGCAAGGACGGAAGGGGCTGGCGATCCAGCGCTTCAAAGGATTGGGCGAGATGAACCCGGATCAGCTGTGGCAGACGACATTGGACCCGGCGGCGCGGACGCTGCTGCAGGTGAAGATTGGCGACGCGGAGGATGCCGGGCAGGTGTTCAGCACGCTGATGGGCGATGTGGTGGAGCCACGGCGTGAGTTTATTGTGGGTAACGCGCTGAAGGTGGCGAATTTGGATGTGTAGGGATGCAGTTGTTGGTCCGTCTCTCTGAATCTGCGAAAAGCGAACCAGATATTGCGAAACTTTCTCGCGTAGCTGGCTCAGCCGATCGCTGAACGGAGACTGCGCAGCCTCTTGCTTCCTGATAATCGAAGGTAAATATGGCATCCTTGCTTCTGGCTGTTGATTTTCGCTGAGAACTGACCCGGGTTTTCCACCGAGAACTGACCCGGGTGAATTTATGGTTTGCGGGTCATACCGGGGTCAAGTTCTTGGCCTTTTCCTTTCGGCCCTTGTTGGCGGCCGAGCTGGCTTTGAAGCGGAAGCTGTCATTGCCGGTTTCCACGATGTGGCAGTGGTGGGTGAGGCGGTCGAGCATGGCGGTCGTCATCTTAGCGTCGCCGAACACGTCAGCCCATTCGCTGAAGCTCAGGTTCGTGGTGATGACCACAGAGGCCCGTTCGTAAAGCTTGCTCAGCAGGTGGAAAAGCAGCGCGCCGCCGGAGGGGCTGAACGGCAGATAGCCCAATTCATCGAGCATTACGAGGTCGCACCGCATCAGCCGATCCGCGATCTGACCCGATCGGCCCTGAGTTTTCTCCTGCTCCAGCGCATTGACCAGGTCGACGGTCCCGAAGAACCGAACCTTTTTGCGATGGTGTTCAACCGCCTGCACGCCAAGCGCCGTGGCGATGTGGGTCTTGCCGGTGCCCGGACCGCCGACGAGGACCACGTTGTCGGCGTTTTCGATGAACTCACACCGGTAAAGCTGGCGCACCAGGGCTTCATTGGTTTCGCTGGACGCAAAATCAAAACCGCTCAGATCCTTGTAGACGGGGAAGCGCGCCGCCTTCAGCTGGTAGGCAACCGATCGAACCTCGCGCTCGGCGGTTTCCGCCTTGAGCAGCTGTGAGAGAATGGGGACGGCCGAATTGAACGCTGGCGCGCCCTGCTCCATCAGCTCGCCCGCGGCTTGCGCCATGCCAAACATCTTCAGGCCGCGCAGCATCACGACAATCGCCGCCCCGGCCGGATCATGACGCATGGCGGGCCTCCTGTAGCTTCTCGCGCAGGGCATCGTAGCGTTCGACGTCGGCACGTGGCTCCCGGTCCAGGGCCAAGGCCTGCGGAGCCGCGATCATTGCTGTGGCCGTGGATTTGCCGTCGATCAGCCGGTGCAACATGTTCAGCACGTGCGTCTTTGTCGGCGCTCCATCACTCAGCGCCAGTTCGACGGCACACAACACCGCATCTTCACCATGGTGCAGGACGAGGGCAAGAATCTCCACCATCTCCCGGTCGCCTCCGGGCTGCTTGAGAAGGTGCTGTTGCAGCCGCTTGAACGCTTCCGGCAATTCGGCGAACGGCGCGCCATTACGCAGAGCTCCCGGCTTGCGCTGGATCACCGCGAGATAGTGGTGCCAATCATAGATGGTGCGGCCGGGCAGATGATGCGACCGCTCGATGAGCCGCGCGTGTTCGCAGATGACTTGCCCTTCGGCAACGACAACGACGCGGCCTGGATAAACCCTTAAGCTGACGCGATGATTGGCGAAGGACGCGGGCACGCTGTAGCGGTTGCGATCAAAGTGAACGAGGCAGGTGGGCGAAACGCGTTTGCCGTATTCAACAAAACCATCGAACGGTCTGCCAACGGCCATCAGGCATCCGACTTCACTTTGCCACGCATCGAATATCGAGCCTTGCTGGCTGCCGTGTGGAATCTCGCGCCATAGCGCTTGGCAGCGTTGTTCCAGCCAGTCGTTCAAGTCAGCCAGCGTCACAAAACGCGGCATGGTCTGCCACAGCCGATGACGCGCGTCCTGGACATTCTTCTCGATCTGACCCTTCTCCCAGCCTGAGGCCGGATTGCAAAAGTCAGCATCGAAAAGGTAGTGGCTGGCCATCGCGGCAAAGCGTGCATTGACCTGGCGCTTCTTGCCGACGCCAACTTGGTCAACAGCCGTTCTCATATTGTCGTAGATGCCGCGGCGCGGCACGCCGCCAAGCACCCGGAACGCATGATGATGCGCGTCGAACAGCATCTCGTGCGTCTGCAGCGGATAGGCCCGGACAATGAAGGTGCGGCTGTAGCAAAGCTTGAAGTGCGCAGCTTGCAGCTTGGTCCGTTCGCCGCCGATAACGGCCCACTCCTCGCTCCAGTCGAACTGGAAAGCTTCGCCCGGCTGGAAAATCAGCGGAACAAAGGCCCCGCGGCCGGTCGTCTGCTGCTCCCGCTGCCGATGCTCCTTCCAGGTGCGGGCGAACGCCGCAACACGGCCGTATGAACCTTCAAACCCGAGGGCGGCCAGATCCGCATGCAACCGCTTGATCGTCCGCCTCTGCTTGCGCGGCCTGCCGCTCTCTAGCTTTAGCCAGGCCGACAGTTTCTCGGCGAACGCGTCCAGCTTGCTGGGCCGCTCCGGCACCTTGAAGGCCGGTTCCACCACGTCGCCCCGCAAGTATTTGCGGATGGTGTTCCGCGATAGCCCAGTCCTGCGGGCGATCTCCCGTATCGAAAGCTGGTCTCGAAGCGCCCAGCGACGGATCACGCTCAGTAACTCCATGCTTATCACTCCCGTGGACCCCGCTGAAAACAGCCGGGGCGAGGTCAAAACATGGGTCAATTCTCAGTGGAAATTTGCCACCTGGTGGGTCAGTTCTCGATGAAACTCAACACGCTCGGTTTCGTCTCCCTTTTCATGGACACCTCGTCCGAGCTCATCCATGCGCTATTGCCGCTCTTCCTGGTGGACAGCCTGGGTGTGGGTGTCGCTGCTGTTGGCCTGATTGAGGGCGTCGCCGAGGCGACAGCGTCGGTGACCAAAATCTTCTCGGGCGTGCTCTCGGATCGGATCGGCAAGCGCAAGCTGCTGGCAGCGTTCGGTTACAGTCTGAGCGCTGCCTCCAAACCGGTATTTCCGCTTGCGGCCTCCGTGGGCACCGTCCTTGCCGCCCGCTTCGTCGATCGCGTCGGCAAGGGGATCCGAGGCGCTCCACGCGATGCCCTGATCGCTGACGTGACCCCACCGGACATTCGGGGAACAGCATACGGATTGCGGCAGGCGCTCGACAGTGTGGGCGCCTTCGCCGGGCCGTTGTTCGCCGTCCTGCTCATGGCAGCCTACGCCGACCGGATCCGGACCGTGCTCTGGTGGGCGGTCGTGCCCGCGGCAGTGGCCGTTGTCCTGATCCTGTTCGCCATACGTGAACCGGAAAACGTCACTCCAAGCAGTCGGCGTGGGTGGCCAATTCAGCGAGAGGACCTTGCGGACCTTGGCCACAGTTACTGGGCGGTGGTGGGCACTGGCGTTCTATTCACCATGTCCCGGTTCAGCGAAGCGTTTCTGGTGCTCAAGGGACAAGCGTCGGGCCTACCACTCACGTTGGTGCCGCTCGTCATGGTTTGCATGAACGTCGTCTATGCAGCAGCTTCCGCCCCGATTGGCGCGCTGTCTGTCTGTCGTAACATCGGTTAGAAGAAGGTCCCGCAGCGCAGCCAGCACGAATACTTGCTCCTACTGCGCGGGCTTACAGGTGACCTACTGATGGCGCCCCAGGGGATTAACAGACCCGATCTCATGTTCTAACAGCTACGGTCGCGCTGCTGGTTGGCGTTTCCGTGCCGCCTCAGACCCGCGGACAGTCGGCGCCTCTCGCGTCTGAGCGCACGATTGCGCTCAAGGATCTGAGTGGCAGGATCGATCATCTTGCCGTCGATCTCGAGCGTAGGCGCGTGTTCGTTGCCGAGTTGGTAACAGAACGGTGGATGTGGTCGACTTGAGGACGGGAACTGTGATCCGCCGCCTCGAAGGTCTCAAGCAACCACAAGGTTTGGCCTTCCCGCCGGGCTCGGACGAGCTCGAAGTCGCGCGTGCTGGCGATAAAACGGTGCGCCTGTTTCGTGGGCCGGAGTTGGCTCCTGCGGGCATGGTCAATCTGGCCGATGATGCCCCCGAGGCTGAGCTTGCTTCCTTGTCGGCTGCCGATGTCCAGTACAACCGGAACGTCCGCAAGAACCGACCCCAACCATGTTAGATGCGGGATGGGTGCTCGCCCATCAGGAAGATGCCGCTTGGACGTGGGAAGAAATGGTTGGAGTTGCTATTTCAGGAGCGGAAAGTCAGGGTCACTAAGATTAACACAGTCCCGTTTCCTGTACCTCTAGATAGCGATTAAATAGCGTCCATGTGCGACAGATAATTTCTTGTCCCACATGGGCGGGAATAAAAGTAGGTCGGGCATGCCTTGGTCCCTTCGACTGCTTTGTGATCCACTCCTGATAATCTCTAGTGACGTTTAGTGCTTCATGCATGGCAGCCCATTCTATGCGATCCTTGGGGCCGACTGGCTTTATCATGCGGCCTATGCTGTCCACGACACGTCCACAATTAACCGGAGCGGTGCCATAGACAGTGATCGCCTGGATTAGATCATTCAAGGTCATGAACACGGCCTGATCATTGAATATGATCTCTGCAACCTTCATCGTTTCCGGAAACGGCAAGTATCCCGATACTGTGGATACAGCTGTGGTGATATTCGCCAATGCACTTTCCACAAAGTGCAGCTTTCTCCACCTACCATCCGGAGTAATTACGGAATAGAGAGCTACGCTCATCCCCATTGCGGATGCGAACGCCAACAAATTGACTGTCGTGCGCGCCATATGGGTAGCGACGATGAAAAACTCTTCGAAGTGTATCCTTTCATCGTATTGGTCGGAGTCAATTTCTACGACAACATGGCTTCCTGCGACGCGGGTTCGAATCAGAATTTCCAGACCGAGTATGGCCGATCGATAACGAACTGGGGCGTGAGCGCTTGTGCCGATGCTTGGCGGTATAATGCGGCCGATAAAACTGACTTTCGGCATGCCATCGCCCTCAAATTAAGCTTGGTGAGCTTAGATTTCCCGCTAGATGAGACTATGTGTCAAACCATGGATGATGAACCGACGAAGGAAGAGGCTTGTGAGATCCCGTTCGTGCCATGGTGGTCAGCGAGCGCTCGAATCGCCGTCCAATTCGGTCAGCCATCTGACCGTTACGTCGAGCGCCTCGGTCATGACCTCCTCGTCTGTACGACCGGATCGGGCCAGCACATGGAATGAGTGATCCGCCCCTTTAAGGAGGTGCAGCGTGGCCCGAGTGCCAAGCGTTTGGATTGCTGGCACCAGCAAGCTGGTATCCGCCAGAGCGTCCCGGTCACCCTGGAGGAACAGTATCGGGATCATGGTTTGCGCAAGATGGAGGGCGCGTTCGTCAGATGGCTTACCCGCCGCATGTAGAGGAAAGCCAAACGCTGCGAGACCGATCACCCCAGGCAAGGGCTGGTCAGCCTGAGCCTGAGTTGTCATCCGGGATCCAAAAGACTTCCCGCCTGCCACAAGAGGTATCCCGGGTAACAGACGGGTAGCCTTCTCCACGGCTGCCCGAACTGTGGCCTGGGCGGTTGGCGGACGGTCCGGCCTCTTCGAACCGGACTCCATGTAAGGAAATTGATACCGGAGGGTCGCAACACGCCGTTCGCCAAGCCCCGTCGCCACGGCCGCCATGAATGGATGGCGCATTCCCGCTCCCGCGCCATGCGCCATCACGAATACCGCGCGTGGATTCCTCGGAGCGGTCAGGACCGCTGACACTATCGACAGACCGGGTACTTCGATCGTGAACCGGTCGGTCTTCGTCATGCTGGTGGTGTCGGGCCCAGGAGGCTTCGGACCGTCACTGCGAACCAGCACTCAGGCGATCAAACATTACCTCGCGAACCAGGGAACGCACTGCGCAATGGCGCTTCCGCCCCGTTGCACGACGGTATGCCACTAGGATCACCTTGATCGGCACGCCCGCTCCCGCTGCTTTGTCGGCTAGAAGCCAGTATGCCTCTTCGTACGGCGGAAGGCATCTCACGGCAACCGTGACGTTCCGAGCGATTTACTCAGCCAGTCGCGGTCATCCGTCCAGAAGAAATTCTACCTTTACCATCCCGAGATGAGCCTCGAAATCCGAGAACGTCTCGGCTAACCTATTAGATTGAAATCGATCCAAGGGCCCCAGTGACAGCAAGCCCGTGACCCTGCCCCCAAACTGTCCTCACTCATAACCAGAATCCGTTCTGGTTGTGGTCCGTCCTGGACCGGGTTGCGAACTCGTTCGGAGTAAGTCCACGCAGGCTGGTGTGGGGCCGATGGGCATTATAGTCGGGCCGCCAAGCTTCGATGATCCTCCGGGCTGCGGGCAAGCCCTGGAAGACGTGCTCATTGAGGCATTCGTCGCGCAAGCGACCGTTCAGGCTCTCGACGAATGCGTTCTGCACTGGCTTGCCGGGGGCGATGTAGTGCCAGCCGACACCGCGATCTTGCCGCCAACTCAGCACCACATGCGACGTCAGCTCGGTCCCGTTGTCGCTGACCACCAGCAAGGGGGCGCCGCGCCGTTCTACGATGTAATTGAGTTCGCGCACCACCCTGCGACCGGACAGCGATGTATCCACCACCAGCGCCAGGCATTCGCGGGTGAAGTCGTCCACCACCACAAGCACCCGAAAGCGGCGGCCGTCGGCCAGTACGTCGGAGACGAAGTCCAGGCTCCAGCGCTGGTTCGGACCCTGTGGCAACGTCATTGGCGCGCGCGTTCCCAAAGCCCGCTTGCGACCGCCACGCCGCCGCACAACCAGTCGTTCCTCGCGGTAGAGCCGGAACAGCTTCTTGTGATTTAGCATGATCCCTTCTCGCCGCAGCAGAATATGCAAACGCCGATATCCGAACCGGCGCCGCTCGGCCGCCAACGCGCGGAGCCGCGTGCGAACCGCAGCGTCGCCGCCACGGCGCGATAGGTAACGGAACACCTTCGGTGCAATGCTCAGCAGCGAACAGGCACGCCGCTGCGAATAGCTCTTCTCTTCAATCGCCCAGATCACAGCTTTCCGCCGCAAGCCGGGCGTCAGAAGTTTTTTCCCAAGGCTTCCTTCAGCGTCGCCACATCCAGCACCGATTCCGCCAGCAGCTTCTTCAGCTTGCGGTTCTCCTCTTCCAGAGCCTTCAGTCTCTTGGCGTCCGAGATCTCCATCCCGCCGTAGCGCGATCGCCAATTGTAGAACGTCGCGTCGCTGATCCCGTGCTTGCGGCACAGCTCCGTTACCGGCAGTCCTGCCTGATGGTCTTTCAGCACACCGATGATCTGCTCCTCAGTGAACCGGCTCTTCCTCATCTTCCGTCTCCTGGCGGGAACGGACTCTAGCTCAGAGCGGGGACATTTCAGGGGGCAGGGTCACCCGCCTTCTAAAAAGCGCCCAAGAAGCTGCCCGGTCCGCGCCGCTTTTCCGGCGCCGCCGACCGCGAAGAGTGCGTCGGAAAAAGCCGCTCAGCATGGGCCTCGATCTTTTTGAAAATCCGTTTGCAGTTTTAGGGATCAGTGTTGACGCCAACCCTTCCCAAATAAACGTCCGGATGCGGGAGAGCGGTGGAGACAAGGCATCCCTGGGTGCCCGGACACTCATTTCCTCGCGGACCCGGATCCGGCGGAAATCGCTTTTCTGCCGAGCCTAACTGGGGCGGAGGCAAGAAACCGCTTGGATGTACTGAGGACCGGCCATCCCCCAGAGAGGCGGAACTCCCAGCGCCCAACGCTGGGGATGTTGGTGAGGAGCAGGGGCAGGGGCATTCTGTGGCGCTCGCCTGCACGCCGCTGCCGTAGCGCAACCGACGCCCCTGGCAGCGACGAGCTGCCCCGCATCCCACTTCTCCTCAGTCGTCATGCGCTGCAAAACCTGCAACGGCGAGGCGGTCCAGCTTGGCAGCCATGATGAAGTCGTTCTCGTGTAGCCCCTTGATCTTCTTGGTTCGCAGCGAGACCGTTGCGTAGCCCCAGCCGAAGCTGATGTCCGGGTGGTGGCCCTCGGCCTCGGCCACCTCGGCGGCCTCCGCCACGAAGGCGAATGCCTCACGGAAGTTCTTGAAACGGTAGGTGCGCTCGACGCGGGTGGCGCCATCCATTAGCGCCCACTCGGGAGCCTGGGCGCGGTAGCCCTCCGGCTCCTCCGGCGTCAAGGGGGGTATGCCGCCGCGGCACGGGGTGCAGGTCTTCTCAGCAAGTGCGTTTGTCATGGCGAGTCTCCCGAAAGCAGGTTGCCGTCCAATGCGTGAACGAGTCCGGCCGAATCGCGACCAAACCCTGGCGGCTAGATCCCGCCTGCGGGTCCGGATTGCCCTTCACCCGACCTTACCCCGAGTGCGAATGCGACTATGGTGCTGCCCCTGGTCAGAGCGGCGCGGTCGCGCCATGCGAGCGCCATCGCAACCACGCCAATACTGATCGCATAGTTAGCGCCATTGCCGAAAAAAATCGAGCGCAGCAGCTTGCAGCCAAGCGGTGCCAGAAGCCGCACCGGCTACGCTCTTGCCCAGGCAGAAACCGGCGTTGATCGCGCAATCCACCGCGCCCGCCGCCAATCTAATTCGGCGGTTCATCCGTCATCGCGCGGACGTATGGATCAAGGTGCCCTACGTTGCCGATTTATCTGCATCGATGATCATCTCTGCCACGGCGATCGTTTTGGATAAGAAACCCTGAAGCAAGGCATTCGTTCCGCCATCAGTACGTTCCTCTAGTGCAGTGCACCAAGAAGCGGTGATGAAAAATCAATTCCAATCTCGCTCTATATGCTAAAGTCCCGGAGCAAATCAGGGAGCGAGATGGTGGCCCCAAAATACGGCTGCTACCAAGAGATCTTCAAACGCGCTAATCAGATGTGGCGCGCGGACGGATCTCCCCCCGGTCGTTTGAAGTACTACTTGGAACGTTCGACCGCTCTCCTCGCGATTAATCCCGAACCGGGTCATCTACCCGACAGACTCACACCTGTTAGCAAGGACCTGGAGCTGTCGCAAAACGCGGATGATGAATGCTCACAGGACCGGTCGCGTGCCTCGCCTAGCGATGGGTCTGATACTGTTCCGTCCGAAGCCGACGAATCCTGGGATTTGATGATGGCGCCATACCGCTGTGCCTAACCTTTCGCGCGAGTAGGAGGCAATCGATGGGTCAGGGGATCGAAAAAAAGGAACTGGCGAGGCAGTTCATGACAGAAGTCATACCTCTTCTGAGGCAAGCCGCTGAAGAAGTAAGAAGCAAATACAGCTCAGCAACCTACGTACTAACCGAAGAAGGGCCATGGCCACCTCGGGGTAGAACGCTCCCGGGCGTCAGGTATCAATTGGTCGTATTATCGCCGAGCAGAAAGCATCGCGTGGCACCGCCGTCGATCGGCTTCCGCTTGAACGATTGCGGACAAGTAGAGATCCACACGGGAGGCATTCCGCACGCAGCGCCTGTGGTGGTCGAAGTCGGTCAGCTTAGACTGAAGGAGGTTCAAATGGCCTTCAACCGATTTATGAAGGTTGTGCTGGACTGTGATGCTCCGGGTCTCAATGAATGAGTACCCTTGGATGGAGAAGGGAGCACCTTTGCGCCGGATCCAACTCGCTTTGAGGTCGGCTTGCTCGCGCGAGCGCTGGAACATCCCCGATCCTCCTTGGCCGGATGGCGGCGCTAACCACGTTGGCAGAGCGCAGTTCGCGTCTTGCTCCTTTTGGCGTTTGCAAGAGCGCTTGCTTAGCAGTAAGTCATACCGGTCAATGCAGAGCGCCTTAGGAAGATCGTGATGCCCGCGCAAATCGTTGTCGTGCTCCGTGATGCTATGTTGGCGAATAAAACCGCTGAGGGTTTGACCGCCGCGGGTTACAATGCGATCGCGATGAGCGATTCCATGGCGGCTCTACGCGCGCTGGAAGCGGCCCGCGACATTGAGTTGCTGATTACCAGCGCGCAGTTTCCTGACCAACGACCTAACGGCTTGGCTCTTGCCCGGATGACGCGGCTGCTACGTCCGGATCTAAAAGCTATCTTCGTGAACGGAGTGGACACTAAGCCGCATGTTGAGGCGGACGGCATTTTCATTCCTACGCCAACAACGCCAGAAACAATCGTCGTGGCAGCCGACGAACTGATGACGGTGGTTTAATCTGACGTACTACCCCGGATTCAACTCGCCTGAACGCTCTTTTAGCTGGACTACTACAATTTGTGTCCTCGATCCGTTCTCGGTTTGAGTTGTCGCGCCCACGTCTCTCGGCGCATAAGCACGGATGGGTTACCATGGTTCAGAACGGTGTCAATCACTCGCCATCTGGCGCAAGCATAAACCGCGCTCACCGCATTCGCTAAACCCATAAAGCCGACGCTGCCCGTGGTTCCCATTGTGTGTGGGATGTGAGTGTTGCCGCAAATCGCTCCGCCGCACCTATTGCAGGAGAGACAACTATTAAACGCATTCACTGAATAGGTGCACGCATGGCGAGAAGGTTGAGTGCACATACAAAAGTACGACTAATCGCTGACAACCAGTTTCATGCTTTACTGCTTCGGGGCAGACGTTCTATCAACGGAACGGGCGAACATGCAGTCCAGCGCGGGCGGCCCAAGCCGGATCGACGACTTGGAGGTTGCTGAGAATGCCAATGCCCCCCGATGATCCCGACATTGACCGGCACATTGGTCAGAAGGTTCGGGAACGCCGCGAGAAGTTGGAGACGACCATTGAGGCGTTGGCGTTCAGGGCCAACATTGAAATCTCGATCTTGAGGGAGATTGAGGCCGGGCGCCGCAGGACGACGTCACCTCAAATAGTCGCGCTATTCGAGGCTCTCGGGGTGACGATCTCCTGGTTCTTTGAGGATCTGTAGCTAGGCTGCCTCCGCGAACTGCCGAGAATGTTTCCGATCCCAGGCAGCGAACGCTTCCTCGATTAGCGCCAGCGCCTCGTCTTCACGTCCCAGGGCCAAGGCATGATCTGCCAGAGCTGCCCAGGTCTGAGGCGAAGGGGACTCCACCGGAAAGGTCTCCGAAACCCGGCGCATCTCATTTCCTTTCATGAGGCTGTGCGTGCTGTGCGTCCGATTATAGGCCCACAATGGTAGGTCACAACTCCGTGTGCAAGAATTTTCCTGCCGCACGCTAATCCCCTCCGCGTCCCGTTCCCTCTCCCCACCTTGACCGTCCCCCCGGGCTTGTCCAACGCGTTGTGCAGCCGGTTCTTGGTCACCTTGATGATGGCCGATCTGGACGCTCCAGCCCCTTCATAGCCAGGGCACGGTGCACGATGGCGCCACGGGGAAGCGGCTACGCAGCATCCCACATGATCTCCAGCACGAGGCGCGGCAGTTCCTTCCGGGCGAAGATCGCGTTCGGCTGATACCGCCGGGGCGGAAGCCAGAGCTGCGGGTCTAGTTCCAAGATGCGGGTTTCGACCTGCGCGAGCTTGGTCCGATAGCCCTCGATCAGCGGCTCCAGCTTGGCAAGCTGGGCATGCATACGACGTCGCTGGCGATGTAAGTTGGCAACTTCCAATTGCTTCATGCGTTCCGTAGCTGTCGGGTCGCGCTTCCAGGCGCCCCGTCCGAACAGTCCAATGACTAGTCGTCCGTGAAGAACCCTGATCGGGTTGCGTGACCGACGTACACGGTCAGGATCGAACTGCTCGCAGAGCCGGTTCGCCCGAGAGAGCGAGCAAGAACCAACGCAAAAGCACCGCCAGCCAGGCCAGCAGCAACCGGAAGTTGTACCCAACTGCGGCCAGCACCGCATTAACCGCATCGCCGGCTGGTTTGGCGAGATAGTTGCGGCCCATGCGATGCTCGGCCTTGAGATGACCGATCACCGGCTCGACCGCAGCTCTCCGTCGCAGCGCCCGCTTGATGGTCTGCGTGACGCCACGCTTCTGTCCCGCGGTGAACACCCGCAGCCCAGGCGCGCTCGGTGCATTGTGACCGCGATAGCCCGCATCAGCGATCACCTGTGTCAGTGAGACGCCGATCTGCTGCGTGATTGCCGGAATGACGCTCGCCAGCGTGTGCCCGTCATAGGGGTTGCCCGGCAGTGCCGCGACATGCGCGACGAACTGCCCGCCTTTGGACCGGTTCAGCGTGGTCGCCACCGAGACCTTGACGCCAAATTCGTATGGCCGATGCGCCTTGCCCTTGCCGATACACGCCACTTCCGGTGCGTGCAGGCTGTAGATCTTCGGACCGCGCTGACGCTGCTTCTGTGATCGCACCTGGCTGGCGAGGGAGAGCAGCCGGGCGAAGATCGCGCGCAGTTCGGCATTGCCGGCGATCTTGCGCACGATATCGCGGATCACCCGGCCCAGTTGGGTGCGCAGCGTCCGCAGCATTCGGTTGGCGCGCTTGAACTGCTTGGCATGCGCATAGCGCTGATGGCGGATCAGCGCGATCTTGCCGAGCCTTGTGTAGGACTGGCGCAATCTGACGCCGTGTCTGTGTGCCAGCCGTACCAGCAGCTCGCGCGCGCGGTGCAGCAGCTTCGCATCGGTCGGGAAGGCGATCGCTTTGGGCTGCACCGTCGTGTCCACGATAACGCGGGTGAAGTCTGCGGGCTTGGCGGCGCCCATCCGGGTAGCGGCATGCAGGCTCTCCTGCAACAGCGCCTTCAGCTTCTCTTCCCCCATGCGCTGGCGCCAACGGGTCAGCGAGGAGCGATCGAATGGCAGGCGATGGCAGAAAAACGCCTCACCGCACAGCCGCTGATAATACGGGTTCTCCAGCCAGCGTTCGCACAGCGCCTCATCGGAGAGGCTGTGCATGTGCTTGATGATGGCGAGACCGGCCATCAGACGTGTCGGCAGCGGCGGTCGTCCGGGCGTGTCGGTGTAGCTCGCGCCGAGCCGGTCTTCGAGGAACCGCCAGTCGATGGTGGCGGCGAGCTTCGAGAGCGGATGGTGCAGGTCGACGATCTGATCGAGCCGTGAGCGCAGCAGATCGCGCTGACCGCTGTCACGCCGTTCCCTGGGACGCATCGGTGTTGCTCCGTGCCGGATTGGGCAGAGCGAATCACACCCGCTCGCGTCGGCGCAATTTGCAAGCAATCGCGGTTCGCCGCGCCGATTTCTGGCAAATGCGGTTATTTGCGCGGGGCGGAAAGACGTTGCCGCTCAATGGGTTCCGAATAGTTCACGGACGACTGACTAAAGCGCCCTGAGTCATGCCGGGGCGCTTCTTTTCAGACGCTTGCAATCTCGTAGTCCGACATATTCTCGCGCCATCAGCCGTGCCGCCCCTCCCAGAGCGGTCCGGCCCGCTCACTGCGCCCCGTCATGACCGGATCGGGGGCCTGGCTCGGCGTTCTCTGAGGTGGTGCTATTTGCGGCGCAGCGCGTTGTGCAAGTGCAGCCCCATGGATCGGGCCGGTTAGGACGCCAGGCTATTTCTTGGCGTTCAGCCGCGCCAGCGCCTCGTTCAGTTTTGCAAGTGCCTTAGCCACATACGGGGCGGCCGTCTTCTTCGCTTGCTCCAGCGCCGGGCTTTTCCATACCTTCGCAAGCCGTTCGGCTAGATCCCCAAGCGTGGTTTTCTCGGGATTTTTCATCGCGGCAGTTTAGGGCCTGTCATCAATTGAGCCAAACGAGGCTGGCAGATCGAGCCCCTCCACAAAAGCCTCGATGAAGCGCACTTTCGAGTCGTGCCGGAGGTGTTCCTCCGCTCAGCAAGCAAAATCGCGATGTCGACTGTTACGGCCATGGGGCCCATATCGGCCGTAGGCACTGAGGGCCCGATTTGATGGGCGTTTGGGCCCATCATGATTGCCGCTTGGACAGCCGCACCGTCGAGGGTCACCTCGCGCCGATATCGGACAGTCGTCGTTGGTCCGATCACACTGCTGACTGTAGCGAGCATGCGTTCGCTTTTGTGCCCGTGATGATCGAGCAAGCCAAAACGATGGCGAAGTTCGCGAAAATGCTCTGGCCCCGGATATGCCACAGCAAGCCATCCGCCACGCCTGAGCACCCGTGCGGTCTCAGAGAAATTCCTGGGCGCGAAGATGCTGAGCACAAGGTCAACTGCCGCTTCCTTCTCACCGGCCATTCGGCCCACAAATCCGCGACCGCAAATGCAAGCTTGGGCCACTGGCGTGCAGCACGCCGTGCTGCGTGTTTCGAAATATCGAGGCCAAGGCCGACGACCGGCAAGGAAAGCGCGGCTTCCGTTTGCACAAGGTGATGCCCAGTGCCGAAGCCGCCGTCCAGCACATGCCAACACCTGCGTTCGGATGTCATGCCTTCATGCTGGACGTGCTTCGCGATCACCGATGTGATTGCATCGAAATGCCCTGCGCCAAGGAACGTTCGGCGGCGTTCTAGCTGCGCCGAACTGTCCCCTCCGACTGCGGGCTGATGTCTTCCGCCGCGCAGCAGGTTGACATACCCCTCACGGGCAAGATCGAAGCTGTGCCGATTGGGGCAGACGAGCGAGCCTGGTGCGGCAGCTAAATCAAGCCGACACACGGGGCATCGCAGAAGCCCATGGCCGAGCGGCACCACGGTGCCGCTCCAGCCTTATGAAAAGCAGGAACCGTGTCATGCCTCGTTACCTCCGCGCATTCGCGGATGATTCTACCTACGCGATGTCGCGTCGTGAAGCAAGCTGCTGCTGGCCGCCGCTTTCGGCGTGCAACCACGCCATGCCGAAGCCCAGACGCTCGGTTACTGACGCGATCGCAGGCACGATCAGAAAGGACGCCGTTCGCGATTTAGCAACCGCAGCGGGGCTTCCATGCACGTCGACAACAGCCGGGTCGCGATGCCTACGATCACAGCGCCCTCAGCTTTCTAGAGTTCGTCACCGTGGCATCTATTCGACAAGTGGATCAGCCTTTCTCCATCAACTGATGACAGCCTCGCCAGTCGGGACAGAGCATCGTTAGATTCCTGGATTCCCGCCTGATGTGCACTTACGCGATCCTCTGCTTCTTTGGACAATCTCTCTTTCTCATTCCCAATAATGCAGACTTCCCGCCTTTGCTGCCAAGTTGCCGCTAGCCCACGAAGGATCATCTGGGACATAGCTTCGGAAAACGTCGGAGAATTATCCAGCTTCCATCGTGCCTCATCGATTTCGGTCGCCAGTTCTGGAGAAAGTAGAAGTTCGAACCAGGCGTGATCTCGGTGCATGTCTGCGGGCTACGTCGTCCAAGGTCCATCAGTCAACCTCGAAGGCGTCGGCGGAGAATGCTGACCGTCGTTCCAGAATTACATTCACGCGAACCTTCGCGAGAGCCCTTGGCCATTCAAAGGGTGTGTCCCTGGTGGTGGTGTAGGACCTGTGGATAAGTGGTAGTCGCCGCTGTGCTCCTAGGTAGCGTTGGACTGCGAACGCAACTCTGACTTCGGAGCGCACCACGATGAGCGACGACACGATCGCCATTCGCGAGCTGCTGGAGAAGGATTCCGGCGCGATGCTGCTGCGCGAGATGATCGGCTTCGCCGCGCGGCGGTTGATAGAGCAGGAAATCGAGGCGCGCGCGTCGGCACGGTCGAGCGGCGGATCCCGAGGCTGCGCAATGGCAGCTACTTCCCCGGCTTTCTAGAGCCGCGCCGGATGGCCGAGACTTGAGCCGTGGCCTGAATCGGCACCCCTTCCCCCGGGATAATGCCGAGGCTGCACGCAAGCAGTGGCGGCAGCTCGCCGACCAGGCCAAGCCGCGCATCAGCAAGCTTGCAGCATTGATGGACGAAGCCGAGTCCGATGTGCTCGCCGACGTGGGATTCCTGGCAGAGCATTGGACGAACATACACGGGACCAACCCGCTCGAGAGGCTCAATGGCGAAATCAAGCGCCGCAGCGAGGTCATGGGCGTCTGCCAACGAGGCTGCCGTCATTCGTGCGGTGGCCGCGCTCCTGCTTGAGCATTCCGAAACCGATTCACGGTGTCGTGACCTACTCGGGGCATCGGTATAGGTCGCGAAGGGAACCAATCACGAACCCGTCACAGTAGGATGGATTGCGCTCGGGTGAACTGAGTGAGCATCATCACGAGATGGAATCGAGACATGCCAAGACCTAACTTAAGCGCCGAGGGCGCGCACCGCAGCCAAATAGCTTATCTCGCACGGAGCCAGATGTTGAATCGTATCATTCTCTGCCTTGCGGTAGCCCTCCTGGTCAGCCTTGGTGCTGTCGCCGCGCGAGCGGGCACAACCCCAACCTCGACGTTCGAGTGGAATCCGCGAGCATTGGGGCTCGATGGGTCAAAATTTACCGCCGACACGATCCGGTTGTCCGACTATGGGCAGGTCCTTGTTAATCCTACGACGGGGGCATTTACTGAAGCTGGTTTTCTGCCGATCATCGGGTTCACTCTCAACGGTCAGGCGGTCAGCCCGAGCGGTTTTAACTCGGCATCCGGCAATGGCTGGGGCGCCTACATTCAATATCAGGCAGGGGGCACACAGGCGCTGACGCCGAGTGGGATCGTGGCGACCTACTCTTCGCTCTCTTATGAGATTTATGGGTTCAATGGCCTCGCTACCTACGGACTCGGAGCAACCGGGGTAGCGTATGAGAGTGGTGGCTCAGACCTCACGCTGCTAGGAGACGGAAACTTGATTGATGGGTCAGTGACCCTGGTGCCGACGGCGTTCGAGGGAATGACGCCGGTGCAGTTCGCTGCAAGTGGTAATCTCCAGCTATCCATTGCCGACATGCCGCACCAGCTTTCCTCGAACACGTTCCTTGGATTCGATATCACGATCATGCATCCGCCGGGTGAGGTCTTTCCCACTTCGGCCACCACTTTTGAGGTGGATGGTGGGTCAAGTTCGACTGGGGTGCTGACCGCTAGCCGCGGCAATTCCGAGCATTCGGACAGTATGGCCCTGCTGGTAGCTGTCCCGGAACCTCGATCTGCGTTGCTGCTGTTAACAGGGCTGGTTCCGATTGGCTTGTTTAGCCGTCGCAGGTGAGAAGGGCTGGGGGTATTCTTCACATCTTCCTTTAGGGATCGCCCGGGTCTCAAGTTCTGTAGATCAACGCAGCTAGGAAGCTACCGCAAATCCGGCTTCCGACCCAATGACCACCCGCGGGTACTTCTCGAATCAACTTGGGATCGACGGTGTGGCGGGCCGCGGGCGAGGCCCGATGAGCACCGTGTTTCGTTGAGGTGAGATAGCCGACACCGATGGCGAAGGCGGCTCCGTGAAAAAACTTCTGATACCCGGATCGTGGCGGAAAGCCGTGACCTGTGCGATCGAGGAGAAGGGCTATTCGCAGCGGCACGCCTGTTCGCTGCTGAGCATTGCGCCGAATGTGTTCCGTCACCTATCGCGCCGTGGCGACCAAGCCGCGTTTAGGGGCGAGGTCAGGAGCGCCGAACTTTGGGGGCGCTTATGTTCTCCCGGTCCCGCGAGCGCCTCACCAATTCGCTTCCTGACCAGTTGTACGCCGGACCCGCTTCGGCTTTCGAGAGCGTGCCTGTGTTTCGGCGCGGCACCATGACCCACCATCGGCTTCCAAGAGTGACCCTACCAGATCGGTAATTTCGCCGTGTTTCTCAATGGGATATGCGCTGTGGGGTAGGGTCACTATTCAAAGCCGATGATGTTCCGGAATGAAGTCGCGAAATGCCCACTCTTTCAAGTAGGTAAACCCGAATCAGGCCGAGTCCCATTTGAGCGCCGATTCACACGTGCAATCGCGGAGCGCCTAGCCCGTCCGCGGCGGCCCGTGGACCAATGGTTGCAATTGTCATCGGGGAGGTAGAGCGCGAGGACGGCATCCGCTTGGCTCCTGAGCAGCGCGACGCCGTGCTGATGTCGCTCTCCTCAGGTGTGGCCGTTGTCACCGGCAGCGCGGGAACCGGGAAGAGTACCGTGGTGAAGGCCATCCGGCGCGCCCACCTCCGGACGGGGCGGGGCGACTACGCGCAGATCGCGCTGAGCGGACGTGCCGCGAAGCGTCTGCGCGAGGCGGCCGGAGGCGACGCCATGACCGTCTACCGCTGTCTCAAGGCAATCGAACTCGGAAGACTAACGATGCGGCGAGGACTGCTAGTGCTCTGACGCATTCTATCGATTCACAACATGCGGTTGCCATGCAATTCTGTGAGCATGGCACAGACAGTATGCGTGTTGTTGAGCGCGGCAGACAGGAAGCGGCTTAAGGCAATAGCATCGGATCGCAACCGAGCGGGCAAATACATCGAGCGAGCCCGAGTCGTTCTGGCCTCGGCCAGTGGTCGGCCGGTGCAACATGTGGCGAAAGAGATCAGCGTCAGCCGCCCCATGGTCTGGCGCTGGCAGCAGCGTTTTGTCGAGGAAGGTCCCGACGGGTTGCTGCGTGACAAGACGCGCAAGCCCGGCAAACGACCGATCCCGGCCGATAAAGTGGCGCACGTCGTGGCGCTCACGTGTGGCGAGCCGCCCCCTGGGACCACGTATTGGACCGGGCGAGCCATGGCAAACGCCACCGCCATGTCTCTGCGCTCGGTGCAGCGCATCTGGGCGGCGCACCAACTCCAGCCGCACCGCGTGCGCAGCTTCAAGCGCTCGCGTGATCCGCAGTTCGCTGAGAAAATGGCGGATATCATCGGCCTTTATCTCGATCCGCCCGCCCATGCGGTGGTGCTGTCGATCGACGAAAAGAGCCAAATCCAGGCGCTCGACCGTACCCAGCCTGGACTGCCGCTGAAACCCGGCCGCTGCGGCACCATGACCCACGACTACAAACGCCATGGAACGACGACGTTGTTCGCCGCATTGAACGTGCTGAAGGGTACGGTGATCGGTCGCTGCATGCAGCGACACCGGCACGAGGAGTTCATCCGCTTCCTCAATGCCGTCGAACGCGAGGTGCCGTCCGGCAAGTTGGTCCATGCGGTCGTCGACAACTACGCCACCCACCGGCACCGAAAGGTACAGGCCTGGCTGGCACGCCATGACCGATGGACCTTCCACTTCACGCCAACCTCCGGGTCATGGCTGAACGCGGTGGAGACCTTCTTCTCCGCTCTTACCCGACAACGCATCCGGCGCGGCAGCTTCCACTCCCTCGTCAGCCTGCAGGCTGCCATTAAGACTTACCTCGCTGAGCGAAATGCAGAACCACGCCCATTCGTCTGGACCGCAGCCACCGCCTCAATCCTTGCCAAGCTCGAAAGATTGCCTGCATCGTCCGTATGAGTCAGAGCACTAGCACTACTTTGGCACTTCATCTGATTGGCTCTGCAATCTTTTCCGGCAATGCGGACATCGGCTTGGCGGTTGTGGCGGAGCGAACAGTCGAGCGATGACAGCGCGGCGGATTTCAGGAAGCGTCGGCCTCGGAGGGGCTGTCGGGGTCTGGTTCTTTTTTTCCCCGCGCTGCGGCACGGAGCCGCAGGTGCTGAAGGTAGGCAAAGGCGATGCAGCTCATGAGCGCATGCCGATGCAGCCCGGTCCACGATCGTCCCTCGAAAGCCCCGAGGCCAAGCTCTTGCTTGAGCTGCTGATGGGCCTGCTCGCAGACCCACCGCGCCTTGATGCTGACGGCGAGGCGGCGCAGCGACGTGTCTGGCGGCAGATTGCTCAGATAGTATTTCCGCTCGCCGCTGCTGCGCCATTCGCCGATCAGCCAGACCGCCTCGCCGGGCAAACGGCCGTGACGCGGGCTGCGCGGCCCGTCGGCAACCCGCACGCGCAAAGCCGCAAACCGAGCGGTGAGCGCACCTTTGCTGCCGTGACGCCAGATGATGCGCCGCCAACGGCAGTTGTCCAGCACGTCCGCACCCGCCCGCGCGTCCTCACTTGGGACGGCATGCCGTCGTGGCTTTCCCTTGTTGGCACGCGGAAACAGCAGCCCAACGCCGGTGGTGAACACCTTCTGCGTGCGCGGGACGCCAACCGACCAGACCAGATCACGCGCGCTCAAGCCTTGGCGGAACGGTGCGCTGAGGCCGTATCCCGCATCGGCCAGGACGCGGCCGAAGCGGACGCCGGCGGCGCGCACGCGGTCGATCTCTTTCAGTGCGATCTCCGGCTTGGTTAGTGCCGTGCGCTCCGTCTCCGCCACGCCGGCAGCGGCGCAGCGCGCTTCGTCGTCAGTCCACGACTTCGGCAGGAACAGGCGCAGGCCGATCGGCACCGGCACTTCGCCGCACGCCAGCGTCAGCGAGACCAGCGCCTGACAGTTCGCCTGCTTTCCAAGCTCGCCACAGTATTGTGGAGCGACCCCGACCGAGAGCGTGCCCTTCTTGGGGATCGCCGTGTCATCGACGACCAGCACCGCGTCGTCGCCGCCCACGATGGCATCAGCGCGTTCCGCGAGCACACGCCATAACGGCGCGTCGTCCCAGCTCGAACTGCTGATGAAGTGGTGCAGTTGATCGTGGCCGCGGAGGCCGAGACGCTCGGCAATCGGCTGTACGCTCTTCGGACCATCCGGCCCAAGTAGCCCCCGTACGTAGAGTGGTCCCCAGCGCCGCCGTGTGCTGCGGCCCATCACTGCAAGAAACGGAATCAACCAGCGGTCAAGATCGTCTCCGAACGCGACAGAACGGGACACAGCAAGCGCTCCGCTGAATCCCAGTCTGATACAGAACCGCCACGTGACCGTACAAGTGCCAAAGTAGTGCTAGTTGTCGACGAGTTTTCCATGGTCGGCACGCCGGATCTGTGGTTGCTGCTCACGCTGACCCCATCCGAGGTTGACGTCGTCCTCGTCGGTGATCCGGCGCAGTTGCCGCCCATCAAGGCGGGCAATCCGGCCGTCGTGCTCGCGAAAAGTGATTGCGTGCCACGTGTAACGCTGAGGCTGCCCCAGCGGCAGGCTCTTTCTACCGGAATTCCGCAAGTGGCGGAGTGCATCAGGGAGGGGATATTGCCGGAACTTCCGGCGTTCGATCCCATGGTACCCGACCGGCCGGGGGTGTTTATCTGGCCGTGTGCCGACGAGGCCACGCCCAAACACGTCCTGGAAGCCTTTGAGGCATTAGTTGGCAATGTTCTACTTCCCATACCGCAGCACAAGATGTAGCGTGCTCCGAGGTTCCCACTCCTGGGCGCCTGTGGAGTTTGTGGGACATGCTGAGGATTTGGGCGCATCATTATGTCCAGCTGGGCGAGTTCACGCAGGTGGTTCGCCGATTGTTTGTTGACGGCCAACTGAACAGCCCTGGGAGCGAGGGATTACTCCGCTTCCAAATGGGGCATATGCGGCGAATTTGCGGACAGAATAATTTGCTAGTCTCAGCGGACTTGATCAAGAATAGCTGCGATGAACCGCGCACACTCGGCGAGTTTAACACTATCGCCGCTGCCATCGCGTCTGAACTCAGCCGGGAATTGTTCTGTTACATTCCTACTTATCTTGCGAAGTATTACGAAGCTCCAGGAATCGTAACGGAGCGTGCGTCAGGGGCTTTCCCAAAAGCTACCGCTGAGCTGAGAGAGGCGGGAACGGCGTTCGCTGCTGGACTGAATACGGCCTCGGTATTTCACGCCATGCGGGCGGTTGAGATAGGAATGAGGTCCCTGGCCAGTGACCTCAAAGTCTCTTTCCCCGATAAGCCTTTAGAGCTAGTGCTCTGACTCATACGGACGATGCAGGCAATCTTTCGAGCTTGGCAAGGATTGAGGCGGTGGCTGCGGTCCAGACGAATGGGCGTGGTTCTGCATTTCGCTCAGCGAGGTAAGTCTTAATGGCAGCCTGCAGGCTGACGAGGGAGTGGAAGCTGCCGCGCCGGATGCGTTGTCGGGTAAGAGCGGAGAAGAAGGTCTCCACCGCGTTCAGCCATGACCCGGAGGTTGGCGTGAAGTGGAAGGTCCATCGGTCATGGCGTGCCAGCCAGGCCTGTACCTTTCGGTGCCGGTGGGTGGCGTAGTTGTCGACGACCGCATGGACCAACTTGCCAGACGGCACCTCGCGTTCGACGGCATTGAGGAAGCGGATGAACTCCTCGTGCCGGTGTCGCTGCATGCAGCGACCGATCACCGTACCCTTCAGCACGTTCAATGCGACGAACAACGTCGTCGTTCCATGGCGTTTGCAGTCGTGGGTCATGGAGCCGCAGCGGCCGGGTTTCAGCGGCAGTCCAGGCTGGGTACGGTCGAGCGCCTGGATCTGGCTCTTTTCGTCGATCGACAGCACCACCGCGTGGGCGGGCGGATCGAGATAAAGGCCGATGATATCCGCCATTTTCTCAGCGAACTGCGGATCACGGGAGCGCTTGAAGCTGCGCACGCGGTGCGGCTGGAGTTGGTGCGCCGCCCAGATGCGCTGCACCGAGCGCAGAGACATGGCGGTGGCATTTGCCATGGCTCGCCCGGTCCAATACGTGGTCCCAGGGGGCGGCTCGCCACACGTGAGCGCCACGACGTGCGCCACTTTATCGGCCGGGATCGGTCGTTTGCCGGGCTTGCGCGTCTTGTCACGCAGCAACCCGTCGGGACCTTCCTCGGCAAAACGCTGCTGCCAGCGCCACACCATGGGGCGGCTGACGCTGATCTCTTTCGCCACATGTTGCACCGGCCGACCACTGGCCGAGGCCAGAACAACTCGGGCTTGCTCGATGTATTTGCCCGCTCGGTTGCGATCCGATGCTATTGCCTTAAGCCGCTTCCTGTCTGCCGCGCTCAACAACACGCATACTGTCTGTGCCATGCTCACAGAATCGCATGGCAACCGCATGTTGTGAATCGATAGAATGCGTCAGAGCACTAGCTGAATGGCAGCAAATCCTCGACCAAATTGAGAGGAAGATCAGGGAGATCAGTCAACACCCAAAAACCCTTCAGAAAGATGCGGACCAGAAGTTCTACTCAGAAGCGGCCAGCCAATTTAGATATTTCAAGGATGGCTGGCGCGTGCGTGCTGCCCATGCTCGGGAGAGCTTTACGGAGTCGTCCGTGAACTATTCGGAACCCATTGAGCGGCAACGTCTTTCCGCCCCGCGCAAATAACCGCATTTGCCAGAAATCGGCGCGGCGAACCGCGATTGCTTGCAAATTGCGCCGACGCGAGCGGGTGTGATTCGCTCTGCCCAATCCGGCACGGAGCAACACCGATGCGTCCCAGGGAACGGCGTGACAGCGGTCAGCGCGATCTGCTGCGCTCACGGCTCGATCAGATCGTCGACCTGCACCATCCGCTCTCGAAGCTCGCCGCCACCATCGACTGGCGGTTCCTCGAAGACCGGCTCGGCGCGAGCTACACCGACACGCCCGGACGACCGCCGCTGCCGACACGTCTGATGGCCGGTCTCGCCATCATCAAGCACATGCACAGCCTCTCCGATGAGGCGCTGTGCGAACGCTGGCTGGAGAACCCGTATTATCAGCGGCTGTGCGGTGAGGCGTTTTTCTGCCATCGCCTGCCATTCGATCGCTCCTCGCTGACCCGTTGGCGCCAGCGCATGGGGGAAGAGAAGCTGAAGGCGCTGTTGCAGGAGAGCCTGCATGCCGCTACCCGGATGGGCGCCGCCAAGCCCGCAGACTTCACCCGCGTTATCGTGGACACGACGGTGCAGCCCAAAGCGATCGCCTTCCCGACCGATGCGAAGCTGCTGCACCGCGCGCGCGAGCTGCTGGTACGGCTGGCACACAGACACGGCGTCAGATTGCGCCAGTCCTACACAAGGCTCGGCAAGATCGCGCTGATCCGCCATCAGCGCTATGCGCATGCCAAGCAGTTCAAGCGCGCCAACCGAATGCTGCGGACGCTGCGCACCCAACTGGGCCGGGTGATCCGCGATATCGTGCGCAAGATCGCCGGCAATGCCGAACTGCGCGCGATCTTCGCCCGGCTGCTCTCCCTCGCCAGCCAGGTGCGATCACAGAAGCAGCGTCAGCGCGGTCCGAAGATCTACAGCCTGCACGCACCGGAAGTGGCGTGTATCGGCAAGGGCAAGGCGCATCGGCCATACGAATTTGGCGTCAAGGTCTCGGTGGCGACCACGCTGAACCGGTCCAAAGGCGGGCAGTTCGTCGCGCATGTCGCGGCACTGCCGGGCAACCCCTATGACGGGCACACGCTGGCGAGCGTCATTCCGGCAATCACGCAGCAGATCGGCGTCTCACTGACACAGGTGATCGCTGATGCGGGCTATCGCGGTCACAATGCACCGAGCGCGCCTGGGCTGCGGGTGTTCACCGCGGGACAGAAGCGTGGCGTCACGCAGACCATCAAGCGGGCGCTGCGACGGAGAGCTGCGGTCGAGCCGGTGATCGGTCATCTCAAGGCCGAGCATCGCATGGGCCGCAACTATCTCGCCAAACCAGCCGGCGATGCGGTTAATGCGGTGCTGGCCGCAGTTGGGTACAACTTCCGGTTGCTGCTGGCCTGGCTGGCGGTGCTTTTGCGTTGGTTCTTGCTCGCTCTCTCGGGCGAACCGGCTCTGCGAGCAGTTCGATCCTGACCGTGTACGTCGGTCACGCAACCCGATCAGGGTTCTTCACGGACGACTACGGAGCCAGCAGCAAAACGGGTCCTAGATCACGTATGTGACTTCTTTGACGTTCTGTCGGAACGGCTGTCGGAATGATGGTTGCTACGGGAAGGGGCGATTTTCTTTATGGCGCGCTCTAACTCCTCGTCCGTCTCGCTAGCCTCGACTTGCCGGACGGTCTCAAGGAACCGTTCGAACTGTGGCTTTTCGTCCTTCGGACGGGGTTTGCGTGCTGGCATGGGGGGCAGATAGGTGAGGAACACCCAAAAATCTACCCGTCATCAGATCGTAGAACAGTCAGACGGGGGCGCCCTTTCGGCCGAAGAGTGGCGGGAATGGGGATTTTATGAAGCGCCTGAAGTTGCTGAAGGCCCTTCAACAACCCCATTGCGTAGTCGGCGGAAGCGTCAAATTCGACGGATTGCGCGCGTCCGCGAAAGCGAAGGCGGAATCGAAATCGTGTTTTATTATCCAAAGGAATGATTTCGATGCCAGCCAGTTCGCCAAAATTCACAGATCTAGCTCTCCCTGTCGAGGATCGGCGATGAGAGACCCGCGCCGCCAAACATGGTCTCGTGGCGGCTTAGGCGGTAAGCGCCGCTGGCCCTGTTCCACCAGTCGGTCGATAGGTCAGGCGACGCCCCCAAGCGCCTTCCAAGATCAGGTTGGCGCGGGTTTCGTCATCGAAGCCGAGCTTCATCCGATGGCTGTAGCGGAAGTCGAACTCGGCCAAATACCGATGCAAATGAGCTTCCGAAACGTGATGGTGAATGCCGTAGATGCCGCGCTTGAGAATGGAGAAGTATCCCTCGACGGTGTTGGTGTGGACATCTCCGCGCACGTATTCTTCCTGCTTGTGTTTGATGGTCCCATGCTCGTGGAAATCCCAGCCGATACTGACGTAAACCTGATGCTCGTCGGTCATGAAACGGCTATCGGGGTGAGCGTGTTTAGCGATGATTGGATGCAGATTTGCGGCAGTCACGTTGGGAATGTGGAAAGTGCGAACCTCCCCGCCGCGCTCAATAAGCGCCAAGACGGCTTGCTTTGGCGGCGCGACCTTGGCGTAAGCCCGGTTTCCCTTCTTGCCGCCTATGTAGGTTTCGTCGCCCTCCACGACGCGCCACTGACCGCCAAGCGGTTCGTAACCGACCGTCTTCATGGCTTCTCTGATCCGCATGGTCATGAACCAAGCGGTTTTCAGGGTGACGCCCATGGTCCGATGGATTTGGTGCGTGCTGATGCCCTTCTTGCTGGACGCGATGAGGTGGACGGTCTGAAGCCAGATATGCAGGGGCACATGGCTGGACTCGAACACGGTCCCGACCTTCACAGTGAAGGGCTTCATGCAGGCATAGCACTTCCACAGGCCGACGCGGGTGGTCTTGCCATGCAACCGCTTCGCCCGGTCCACCACGCCGCACTTGGGGCAGATCGTCTTTCCATCCGGCCAGATGCGAGCTTCGAGGAAGGCAAAAGCGGCTTCCTCGTTACGGAAGTGATCGGCGGCGAGAATGGGCTTGCCCATAGGAACTGCTCCTGTGGGCAGAATCCTACATCTAGGGGGCGCGGTATGTCAAGTAGAACATCGCCGCCCAGCCACTCACCGCTGACCCAATCCCAAACCCTGATCCACACCAGGAGCAGGCAGCCGCCGCTTCCCCGGCCCGCACGACCCGCCTGCGCCGCGTCCTCAGCAAACTGATCACCCATGGCAAGCGGCTGGCCGAAGATCTAAGCCGGCGCCCCTCCTCAATCACCGTCTGCTGGATCGCGGTTCGCTTCGGCACCAAGGACCTCGCGCTGATCCTCGCGCACATCACACGCGGTCTCCGTATGGCGGCGGCGCTCAAGGCCACACTGCCCGAGGAGCGGGAGCACCCATGCCCGCCACGTCCTGCCCGCTCTGCGTCCGCAGCCCGCAAACCACGCACGCGTCCCACGCCCCTGCCGGCAAAAAACCCAGCAGGGGCAACAGACGCCGTTCTCGCCAATCTCCCCACCTTGAAGCAGATCGCTGCCCAGCTCCGCGATCGCCCGATCGGCGACGTCCTCGCCGAGATCTGCCGCGATCTCGGAATCCTCACGGCTAACTCGTTCTGGCAGGAGCTGGAGATTGCCCTCCGTGAAAACGGCGGCAACCTCGACAGTGTTGTCGAGGACTCAGAAAAACGGATCGCCTTTTCCCACGAGAACTTTTTCCCGCCGGACATGTGGGGGCGCCCGCCAGCAAACCTGCCACCATCCGCGCCTCGCCCGGCCGATACGGCGGTCACCGCAACCGGCCCGCCCTGAACAGAACTGCACGGACCATCAGGCCGTCATGCAACGGGGCCGCCCAGCGGCAGTCCCGCCGTTGGCGTCTCTAATCCACCCGAGCCTGCGCGTAACCGCGCAGAACCTCCGTCCCATCCTGATTGACCGTCACGACGTCCACATCCACCAGCCCGTCCTTGACAGCCGTGACTGTCGCCGTGCTGTCCAGCGTATCACCCGGCCACACCTGGTTGGTGAAACGCACACCGAACTTGGTCAGCCGTCCGTCCCCCACCCAGTTGGTCAGCATCTTGCCGGTCAATCCCATCGTCAGCATGCCGTGCGCGAACACGCTTGGATAACCCGCGACCTTCGTCGTGTACAACTCGTCTGTGTGGATCGGATTGTAATCGCCGGATGCGCCAGCGTACTGCACGATTTGCGTGCGGGTCAGGTTCTCCACCACGCGCTCGGTATGCCGGTCGCCGATTTTCAGATCACGTGCGTGCAATGCCATCGTCGCCTCCGCTCAGCCGCGATCCACAGGGCGCTCGGTCGTCATGCCGACGCTGCGCGCGCGCAGCACAAGCGCGCCGGAGCCGTCGCGGTAGTCGACGATGCGTTCGCGAAAAGTCAGACGGCCGGCGCGCTTGCTCTCCTTCTCCCACGTCTCCCCGTCGCGATATTCCGCCGTCAACGTGTCGCCCGGACGCAGCGGCCGAAAATACTCGAAATGCTGTTCGGCATGCAGGCCGCCGAGCGACCTGGGCTTATCCACGCCCGAAGGCGTTTTGCCCGATCCAAACCAAGCCTCATCGGCTTTCGGGCGCAGGTGATACTCGGGATCGAACTGTGCCACCGCCTGGCCGAACGTGGGCGGTGCGACAATCCCGCCGGTTTCGCACCGACCCGCTGCATCGGCATCAGCGTAGACCGGGTTGGTATCGCCGATGGCCCGCGCGAACATCAGGATGTGGGAAGCCTCCACCGGGAACGTGACCGTCTTGCCCATGCGTCTCCGCCCTTGTTGTTCCGGCGGAGGTTAACAGTCGCGGACGGTCAGTCCCAGAGGGGTGTGGCTCAGGGGGTGATGATCAGTAGTGCGGCGGCGGTGGGGGTGGCGGAGGCGGAGCCATGCCCATCGCTGGTGGCGGCGCCATTCCCATTCCCATTCCCGGACCGCCCTGCGCAGTCATCGTCATGGACAGGGTCTGCTGCACCAAATTCATCGTCGTGGCCGTGTCGTGATTGGCCAAGGCCTGCAGCGCCTGGGTCAGGTCGTTGATCGCCGGGCTGCTGTCAGGCGCATTCACCGCCCCCTGCGGCACCGATCGTGTCAGCAAGAGCGTCTGAGCGTTCTCGATGGATGACTGTGCCAGCCCGAGCTGATTGCGCGACAGAGCACCTTCGGCTGCGCGCAGATAATCGGCGGCAGTCGCGTCTGGACCAAGATCCGGCGTCGGCAGGGCGGGCGAGATCACGTTATGCGTGGTGGCCGCGTTCAGGTTGGTCGGGCGGTTCACCAGCGGCTCAACGCTGGGGAGACTGTGCGGCCCGGTGACGACCTTGCCGGGACCGGCCACGACTGACTGGCCGAATGCCGGGCCGGCGAGCAACGCCAAAGCGCAGGCAGAAAACAGAATGGATCGCATAGTGTCATCCTCCTACCGGGTTTCCGGGGGGTGATGGAGTGTCCGATCACTCCTGATAATGGCAAACGCCTGCCACGGTTTCCCGTTTTCATCCCGGAAAGTTGAGCGTTCGAACCGGGCGATCACCGCCAGCGGCGGTGGAACCAGAGCCACTGGCCTGGGTACTCGCGGATCCAGTCTTCGACGATACTGGTGATCAGTTGCGTGGTTGCCGGCACGTCCACCCGCCCCTCGGCGTCCCGGGGCAGAGTAAGCGGCCCCACCCCGGTCAGCCGAAAGCGCCCCCGGGGCAGTCGGATCACCCGCACCCCGACAACCGGACAATCGAACCGACGCGCCAGGCGCGCGATCGTCGGATTGGCCTTGCAGCGCCGGCCGAAGAACGTGACGTCCACCCCGCGGGAGAACCGCTGGTCCACCAGCATGCCGAGGTGATCGCCGCGGTCGAGCGCCGCTGCCATTTCCAATGCCGCTTCCGGTCGCGTGCGGATCAGCCGCCCCATCAGCGGGGCGCGGATACGGGCGATCTCCCGCGCGACGGCGCGGTTGTTGGGCATGCGATACACGACGGCCGAGGGCAGGCCGTGCGCCGCCGCCATCACGGCCGGCAGTTCCCAATTGCCGAGATGCGCGGTGAAGCAGAGCGCGGGCTTGCCGTCGTCCAGCAGCTCGCGGAACAGCGCTTCGTCCTCGCTTTCGATACGTCCGGTATTGGGATGGTCTTGGTCGTAATCCCACAGCCGGCCCAGGTGGACGTACTCACCGGCGACACGGCCCAGATTCTCCCATGCATCGCGCAAGGTGGCTTCGATCCAAACGGCGTCCCGGTCCGGAAACGCCGCGCGCAGGTTCTGCTGCCCGATACGGTGAGCCGGCAGCCAAGGTCCGACCCGGCGCGCCACCGCCCCGCACAACGCCGAGGCACGGTCGGGATTGGTGCGCGCAAGCACGCGCAGCAGCATCGCGACACACGTGCCCAGCACGCGGTCGGTGAGCGGAACGTGATCTGCGCCCGGAGGAGTCAGAGCCGGACCAGGATCTTGCCGAACACGTCGCGCGCCGCGAGCCGCTCGAGACCGGTGCGGAACGCATCGACGTCATAGATGCTGTCGATCACCGGCGGCACGCCCCCGGCGATCCGGTCCAGCGCACGACTGAGCGCCGAAAGCGGTGACCCGAACGATCCGATGATCCGATACTGCTGCTGAAAGAGCTGCATGAGGTTCAATGATGCAGCCGGACCGGACGTGGCGCCACAGGTCACCAGCCGTCCGCCGCGCCGCAACGACAGCAGCGAGCCGTTCCAGGTCTCCGCGCCGACATGTTCGAACACCACATCGACCCCGCGCTTGGCGGTGATCTTTCGCACGACACCCTCGAACCGATCCTCGCGGTAATTGATCACGTGATCCGCGCCGAGCGCGCGTGCCTTTTCTGCCTTGGTGTCGGAACCGACGGTCGTGATCACGGTGCAGCCGAGCGATTTCGCCAGACGGATAGCGATCGAGCCAATACCGGATCCGCCGGCGTGTACCAGCACCCATTCGCCGGGTTCAAGCCGCGCATTATCCATCAACATGTGCTCGACCGTGGCATAGGCCACGGGGACGCAGGCCGCGTCTTCCAGCGACACACGATCCGGCACGCGCACGCAGAGCCGTGCCGGATGGTTTACACGGTTTGCGGCGAAACCATCGATGTGAAAGCCGCGAACGCCTGACGGGTTTTCGCACAGGTTTTCCGCTCCCCGCAGGCAGAAGCGGCAGGTTCCACATACGATCGCAGCGTAGGGAATCACACGATCACCAGGCGCGAATTCACTAACACCGGGTCCGATCGCCGCCACCTCGCACGCCGCCTCGGCGCCCACGGTCAGGGGATAGAGCCGGCGCGCGAACGCCATCCCGCGGAAGCCCCAGACGTCGATATGATTGAGCGCGACCACGCGAGGCTCGAGTTGCAACTCGCTCGGGCCAGGTGCCGGGGGCGGCGGAACGTCCCGGTCCTGCAGATCCCGGTCCGCGATGAGCTGTAGAGCGCGCACGGTGTCAGTCCGCTCGGCCGAGTACCAGACTGACGTTCTGGCCGCCGAAACCGAAGGAGTTGGACAGCGCGTGCCGGACCGAGGCGCGCCGCGCGACGTTGGGAACGCAGTCGATCGGAATGGCGGGGTCTGGGGTTTCGTAGCCGATCGTGGGCGGAAGAACGCCGTCTCTCAGGGCCTGCAGCGTAAAGACGGCTTCGATCGCGCCGGCTGCCGACAGCGTGTGGCCGATCATCGACTTGTTGGAGGAGATCGGTATCGCGCTTGCGCGCTCGCCGAACGTCGTGCTGATGCCGAGCCACTCCATCTTGTCGTTTTCCGGCGTTCCGGTGCCGTGCGCGTTGACATAGCCGATGTCGTCCGGGGTCAGCCCCGCGTCGGCAATGGCGTCCTGCATGCAGCCGATGATCGGCTTACCGTCAGGGGAAGAACGGGTACGGTGAAATGAATCGGCGCGTTCGCCGCCGCCTTCCAGGACGCCGAGAATGGTGGCGCCACGAGCGGCGGCATGAGCGACGCTCTCCAGCACCAGCGCGCCGGCACCTTCTCCCATCACGAAGCCGTCCCGGTCTTTGTTGAACGGCCGGAGCGCCGATTGCGGCTGGGCGTTGCGGGTCGACAGTGCCTGAAGCAGGGAAAAGCGGATCAGGGTCTCCTGGGTGATGGATGCATCAGTGCCCACAATCAGGGCGGCGCCGGTCTCCCCTCGGCGTATGGTTTCCAGGCCGATCTGCAGCGCCGTGGCGCCCGAAGCACAGGCCGTGGTGAGAGCGATCGGACTACCCTGGGTGCCAAAAGCATCCGCAATTCGGTCCGGCACGCCGCCGACGCGGAACGTTTCGTACAGGCGCGAAAAGCCACCGGAGGAGGCCACCCGGATCATATCGGCATAGGTCGGGGGCGACGCGCCCGTATTTGCCGCGATTTCCAGCCGCTGCCGCCATTCCATCTCGAACGGCGCCATTGCCAGGACCAGCGGACCTGGGAACGTCCCGGCGGGCAGTCCTGCCTGCGCGACCGCCTCGCGCCCCGCGCGCATGGCCATCTCAACCATGCGGTCCGGCGCCGGCTGATCGGGCGGCCCGACGAAATCCACGGTCGCGGCGATGGTCGTCTTCAACCCATCCAGCGGAAATCGGCTGATGGTGCGGATCCCGGGCTCCCCGGCTGTCAGGCGGCGCCAGTTTTCGGCGAGGCCTTCGCCAAGAGCGGTGAGAACGCCCATGCCGGTGACCACGACGACAGGGCGATTGAGGTGATCGCGGTCCCTCATCGTTACGCCATGCTCACAAGGGCGAGCGCCTCGCCGCGCGCGTGTCCCCAGCCGGACACCAGGACCTGCCGCAGCGCCCCGGCCATCGGGCGTTCCGCATCTTCGAGCGGCGGAAAGAGGCGTTCGTCCTTCACCGCCATGGCGGCCAAGGCCAGCGCAGCAGGAAAGGCTGCTTCGACGCCGTGACCCAAAGCGGTGGCCGCTGAACGCACAGGCAAACCCAGACTGTCGAGGAAGATCCGTTCCTCCTCGGTGACGGGGGCCGCGCCGGAAGCAGCCGAGATGACCGCGGCATGCGCGGGGTCGAGCAGTCCGCGCATCAAATCCACATGGTGAGCGGCTTGCTCAGTGGCCGCGCCGGGCTTTCGGGAGGCGTGAGTTGTACGGATGCGCGCGGCGTGAGTTGTGCGGATGCGCGCGGGGTGAGACGTCCCGATCGCCGCGATGGCCGCCAGAGCGCCGGCACCCCTGGCATTCGCATGGGCTCGGCTCTCGATCACCAGAAAACACCCCATGGACCCGAGGACGATGCCGCCCCCGCGCTGCTGGCGGGCCCACACCGGAGCGAATGGTCCCGGCGCAAGCACCCCGCCCAGCGCATAATGCAGGATGAGTTCGGCGCGCGTGGCATTCAGGGCACCCCCCACCAAAAACAGGTCGCCCTGCCCGGCAGCGATGCGAGCGCAGGCGATACGAACCGCCTCGGCGCCGCAGCCCTCCTCGCCCATGAAAGTGCGAGATGACCCGCCCACGCCATGCACAATGGAAATGCATCCTGCCAGCATGTTTGGAAGTTGCGCGAGGAACAGCGTGGGGCGCAGGCCGGACGCTAAGCCGAGCGTGAGCGCCACCTCAGGATCGGGCGAGGCGGGACTGGCGAGCATCGACTCGTCCAGGGTGATGTCCCGCTCGCCGCCGCCGGTGGCCACGATCATGTCCATGCGCGCCAGCAAGTCGGCCTCGCCCTTCAGACCTGCTCTCTCGAGTGCTTGGCCGGCGGCATAGGTGCCCAGGAGCTGCAAGAGTTCCATCTGCCGCTGGTCGCGCTTGCCGATATGGCGTTCGAACTCGACCGGCGTGTGCGGGTGGATAATGGCCGGCGAGAAGCGCTCCGCGTTCACCGCCGGCCGGAAGTCGTCGAGGGCGGCGCGGTGCTGATCCAGCCCGTCACCCAGACAGGACACCAGGCCGACCCCGGTGATCAGCGCGTCCCTCTCACCCGGCATGCAGCAGCGTCTCGGGAATAGCGGCGCGGCGGGCCGCGGCAATGACAGCGTCCTTCAAGGTCGGCGTGGGGAAGGGCACCACACGGTAGGTGAGTCTCGGCCTCGGCCAGCGGACGGCCAGCATTCTCCAATCGGGTGGCCATGACCGCGTAGCCGGAGCCGTCATGCAACAGGCGCGCTTCGGCGGCCATCGTGTCGCCAGGCCGGACCATGCCACGCAGCTTGGCCTGGCGCACCTGGGCGAGGAGCGCCATCCGCGTGAAGCGCTGGGCGACGACGAGCAACCAGCCGCCGGTCTGAGCCATCGCCTCGATCATCAGCACGCCGGGCAGCAGAGGGTAACCGGGGAAATGTCCCTCGAATACCGGGCTTTCGGTCGGCACGGCGCACTCCGCGCGGATCAACCCAGCGCCTGGGTCGAGCGTGGTCACCCGGTCCACCATCTGGAAGCGCTCAAGCTGCATGCCGTCACGCGGGCTTGGCGCGCAGCGTCTCGATGTTTTCGCAGAGATGACGCATGATGAAATACTGATCCGAGGAGACTTTTCCCTCGTTGACATCCTGCGTCCATTGTTCCAGCGGCATCTTGATACCGAATGCCTTGTCGATGGCGAACGCAACGTCCAGGAAGTCGAGACTGTCGATGCCGAGGTCATTAATGGCGTGGCTCTCCGGCGTGATCTTCTCACGCGGAATATTGCAAGTCTCCGAGATGATGCCGGCTACTGTATCGAACGTGGACGCCATGTAAGGATTGGACCTCGCGAGTGGCCGGCACTAACAACACAGGCCCTACCGCGCCGCAAGCCCAACGCAGACGCACTCGTTCAGCCCCTTGCTGCAGCTTGGGGACCCAGATGGTGGGACGCGGGGACCCATGGGGTGGCTGCCTCGAGACGTCAACGACGGTCAGGCTGATAGCCGCGGGGCAAGGCTATGGGACGGTCGGCGCCCGGCGCGCCGGATGGCACGCATGGCCGGCTGTTCGACATACTGGGTCAACACGGTCGCCAGTGTTAGGACACCGACGATCGTCAGCGCGACGGAGACGAAGTGGGGCACGCCATAGCTATCGAGTGAGCTGATCACCCGATAGCCGGTGAACTCGTGGCTCACATAGAGCGCGTAGGAAATGGCACCGAACCACAATGTAACAGGGTTACAGATCCAGCTGAGCCGGCCGCGGATGGCCAGCAGAAACAGACCGAAGCCGCAGGCGCACACGATGACCTCGGTCAGCGAGTAGGTGAGCGCGATAGAGGCGAAACAAAGGACCAGGACCGCCGCGGATACCTTCTGGGAGCGGCCCTGCCAGAGCTGATAGAAGGCGATGCCGGCGGCGAAGAAGTGGATGTATTGCAGCAGCCCAAAGAGCTGGATGCGCCACGGAACATTGAGACCGAGGTCAGCCGCGAGATGTGCAAGCACGGAAAGCCCCGCCCAGATCAGGGCTATCGTTGGCAGGCGCCGGATCAGGCCGGTGCGGAGAAACAGTGCCATGTAAGCGTAGAACAGCAGCTCGACGGCGAGGCTCCAATACGCGCCGTCGATGTCGCGCACGTGGAAATACTCCTGCACCATAGTGATGTTCCACAGGAGCTGCGGGGGCGTGTAGTGCTGGAAGGGCAAGGGATTCAGGACCCCGAGGGTAAAGGTGATCCCGAGCGCAGCCCAGTAGGTGGGATAAAGGCGCGAGAAGCGGGAGAGTGTAAACGCGCCCACGGTGTTGCTACGCTCGATCGTCCAGGTGATGACAAATCCGCTGATGATGAAGAACCAGAACACCGGCAAGGTGCCGGAGGTGAGCAGAGGGATTGCCGGCGTCGGGCCGCCCGGCTGTGGCAGGAGTTGGCCGTAGCGATAGAGGAAGTGGAACAGTACGACCCAGAGCGCGGCGAGCCCACGAAACGCGTCGAGCTCATGGAAGCGCCGTCCGCCGGACGGGTGCATCGCGTCAGGGGGTGGGGTCAGCTCAGCTTGGCTGGCGATAGACGGTGCGCTCTGTTCACTGAGCAGGGGGGCAGTCGACACTTAGCGAACGCTTGCACGCACAGCCGGAAAAAGCAGCGGCGGTCGCCGGAGCAATTTTAGCAGCGGCAGCTCGACCACATACGAGAAGACTGTTCCGGGCAGCACGGCCAGGACAATAATCGCCGGAAACAGCAGATTTAACGACAGGACGTCTCCCACACCTGAACGCCGAAGCCCGTATTCCAGAATCCACAGGACCATGGCATGCGTTAGGTAGATCGAATACGATGCGGTGCCCAGGATCACCAGAAACGCCGGCACCCGAAGCAGCTGACGCTCTTCTGCGATGACGACGCCGTAAATAGCCATGGCGGCACCGAGCGCATAACCCAGATGGCGAGGCGGCCATTCAATCGGAACCACGGGACCGAACGATTTCATTAGTCCGTCCCCGACGAACAGGATGATTCCCATCAGGAGAATAAGCCGCGGATAAGGAATCCTGTAATGGCGAACGAGGATGGCGACGGCCATACCGAAGAAGAACTCTATGTTGAAGATTCGGAATGGAAGATAACCCAGCAGGCCACCGAACAGCGGTTCTCCCACAATCCATGTGTGACTTAGGTTCACAATGACGGCGGCAGCCCACACTCCCAGCACCAGCCGCCCGACGCCCCGGTTGAGAATGAGCAGCCCGAAAAGGACGTAGAACATCAACTCGTGGCGAAGCGTCCACGCGTTGCCAAGGATAGGTTCCTGCAGTCGCGGCAGCAAGAACACGCTTGCGATATCATTTCCCGGAGACAGCAGATTGGGATCGCGCGGCGGACTGTACGCATACAAAGCACCAAGTAGGCAAAGCACGATCCAGTAAATTGGGAATATGCGGGCGAAGCGGCGCCAAGCATAAAATCCGACCTGCTGCGGTCGCCCGATATCCTCACGGTGAATGTGGTAGATGATGAACCCGCTGAGGACGAAGAAGAAATCAACACCCGCGTGCGCGAAGTGGAATAGTCCATCCCATGCGGGGAATGAGTGAGAGTGAGCGATCTGCAATCCGCTTGCGTGATCAAGGACAACGAGGCAGGCCGCGATGCCTCGGCCGGCTTGGATGCCATCGAGTTTGGATTTCGCCATGGTCGCCCTTTAATCCCCTGCGGCCCAGCGGTTTTCGGTGAGCGGGAGGGAAACGCTCAGCGCCTCGGAATTATGGACAGACAACTTATCGAACTCCGACGGGTCGCAGCCTGACGAAGCGTCGCGCGATGCTGCGGCCCCATACCCAACTCGGGACCTCTACGACGTGATAGAGGGCCACAGACAATACACAGGTTAAGATGATAGCGGACGGGAACGCGATCCATCCGGGTAGACTGGGCCGAACAAGAATGATCTTAACCCAATCATCTACTAAGATATGCACCATATACGTGGAGTATGAAATGATACCGATCATCTCGAAGTGCCGCCAGGACATGACGCGTGATATGATCATCGTCTGGTCGGAAAGCGCATAGACTATCAGGAGAAAGCCAACCGGCACGACCATATAATCTGGTTGAATGCCGCTCACGAACACGCCAATGGCGATAATCCCCACAATGAATGCCAGAAATGAAATCCACTGCCTCCTGGGCGTGCACGTGGTCAGGTAATAAAGGCTCATTCCAATCAGGAATTCGAAAAGGCAACGCGGAACGCCAAAATGGGCAATGTCGCCACCAAGACCGCCCACCGATCTAGCCCCTGCTCCCAAAACCAAGAGCAAGGCAGCTATGACCGCGATCAGCTTTCCCCGTGATGGATTCATCGCTGCAAACAGCCAGACAAACAGCGGAAACAGTATATATGCGAGCCACTCGGTACTGATGGACCAAGCGGGATCGTTCCACGCAATCTGGTTGGTGAACCCCCAGTTTTGCACCAAGCCGAGACTCAGGAAGAAGTACCCGGGATCATAGCGGGCGGGGAGCTTGGCGTGGCCCGTAAGGAGAAGCCCGAGCGGCGTAATGACCATCACGCATAATATGAAAAGATGCAGGGGATAGATCCGGGCAAGCCGCACCGTCAGAAAATACGGCGCCTCAGCGAGGCCCCTGTTTTGAAAGAGCGCACCATAATTCAGAGCGATGACAAAGCCGCTCAGTACAAAAAAGAGATCGACAGCGACATACCCGCAACCAAACACATGCGATGTTTCCGGGCCACTCCAGCTCAACAGGATGCCACGGAAGTGAAATAGTACGACCCACCACGCCGCGAATCCCCGCAGTGAAGTGAGAGAGCGTATGTTAGGCGAGGATGCCACCAAAATGCGCTCGCGCCAGGAACTACCTGAGCACGCCGCTCACCTGCGGTCTGCCGGGCAGCCACCCCGGTCCCGAGATCGCAGGTGTGGACGGACGAGCCGCCAGCCGCATGCGCCCAGCCGGAGCATAATTCTCGGCAAGATATCGCCTGACATACTCCGAAACGCAAACGCAGGCCGTGCAGAGATAATAAATGAAAGGTTCGAAAGCGATGCCGATGAAAGCTCCACCGCAGAGGATGATTAGAAGCGAGCCAAAGAGAGTTTTTGCCAAATCGCTACACCATTCCAGGTCAGGAATTCCCTTTGAGCGCTTAACGACCGTTCTCAGGCCCTGCATACTGCTGAAGACAATCCCAAGAAACAGCGCCAGTCCGACCCAGCCCTGCTCTCCGAGAACCTCGAAATAGATGCTATGAAAGGCGCGGCCTTGCTGCACTATTCTCCCCGAAGCGTCGCGCATCACCTTTCCCGAAGCGTCACGCACGACCTCTTCCGAATCCGGCTGGGCGGCGACCGTGTGAGGTAAATCGATCGTATCGATGCGGTAGACATCAAATCCCCCACCAAGGGGATGTTTTTCAACGTAGTCGAGCGTCCACTTCCAGACTTCAAGTCGCGCCATCGCCAAATCATCCGAACTGTAAGTCGCAATTGTGGAGATTCGAGCGGTCCACTTTTCGGACACGCGCCAGCCTACGACCAGAGTGACAAGCACCAGGCCCACACTAAATACAATCTTGTGCTTTGAGCGAACCCAAAGATATACAGCGAGCACAAACATGGCGATGAGAGCCGTTCGCTCATACGTTCCAATTGCCGCCCCGATAGAAATCGGGATCAGGCTAATGTAGCCAAGCTGATAAAGTCGGGTGTGCGGCAGAAGCACCGTGTGCTTGCGAAGATGCAGAATAATCGGAACCAGCAGGATCGACACGGTCGCCAGTGTCGCTCCTTCGGATAGAAAGGCGCTGTTGGTGGAAGCGAATCCCAACGCCTCGCCGTAGCCACCTCCTTTGACGAGGGTTTTCGCGCCAGGGCCAATGATGTTGACCATGCAGGAGAACAACAGAATCTGGAGATACGCCTCGATCTGAATCCGGCTTCGGAATAAGAAAGGCAGGAATGCCGCAAACGCAATTCCCTTGAACGCCCAGCTCCATTTGACCCACGCCGAATCAGGAACAACAGCCCACAAAGCCGTAGACAGGGTCACCCAAATCGAGAACAGCACTAGCAGGCAAATGGTAGCATTCAGACGCGGCGGACTTCGCCGGTCCAAGATCAGATACCCAAAAAAGGCTGCGGCTCCCATGACTTGGGCCAGCGGAATTTCGGTGAAGATCTTGCTCCACACGATCGTCTGCGGATGAGCTGCGTCAACCCAGATGTATCCGAGGGCACAAAGAAAAGGTGCACCTGTGAACAGCCCGGGAAGCAGGAAAGACCCGAGCACTCCAAACATCATCAAGGTTCTGATCAACGACGCGGCCTCCCGCCCGAAACCGGCGACGGTCGACCCCAGCGGGAGATGGGACCACGGCCTAAACGGCTGGTCTGGCGCGCATTTCGCGTTCCTCGCACCGATGGTCCTGTCTCACCCGGGCCATCCTCCGACGGTATCGGCTTGAACCACGGAAGGAGGCGATCAAGAGTCATCGCTCGAAACACAATCATCAAAATGGCGGCGCTGGTCGAAAGCAGCACCAGATCGTCAATCATCACAGCGCTCCCGCGGACGCCGCCATTGTAGCTGCAAGACCGTTCTCTCGCACCAGATTTGTTCTGGCACAACGGTCGCGAGCAGGGGGACCAGAACAGCATCGCCCTGAAGGGTTGGATTCAGTTTGCAACCCCCTGTTGTGGTTTCCTAGAAACCCATGACCCGAACGCGCCAGCCCTGAGGAAAACCCGTCAATATGCTCCCCACCATCAGCGACGCGCTCCCCCGCATCCTCGAACTCAAATACGGCCCACCGGACCGCCAAGACCGGCACCCCCGCCTACGCGCGCAGTACGGATATGCGGTCCCATCCGATCTCTACGAAGCCTTCGTCTTCAGCCTCGTCACCCCGAATACAAGGTGGCTCGATGTTGGCTCGGGCCGCACCCCCTTTCCGGGGAACCCCCAGGGCGCACGCCAGCTTGCCGATCGATGCGCACTCCTCGTCGGCATCGACCCGAGCGACAACATCCAAGCCAATACCTTCGTCCATCAGCGCCACCAGTGCCTGCTCGAGGATTTTGCCACCGACCAGCAGTTCGATCTCATCACCCTGCGCATGGTGGCCGAGCACATTACGCACCCTGAGCGCGCTGTAGCCACTTTCGCCAGGCTCGTCGCCCCCGGAGGGCGGGTGGTCATGCTTACCGTCAACAAATGGTCGCCGGGATCCATCGTGGCCGCCGTGACGCCCATGAGCGTCCACCACCGCGCCAAGAAATTCCTCTGGAACTCGCGCGAGGAGGACACCTTTCCCGTCGCCTATAAAATGAACACCCACCGGGGCCTCAAGAACCTCTTCGAACCCGCCGGACTGAAGGAGGAACTGTTCTACTGGGTCGACGACTGCCAGTCGCTGATGTTCTCCGACACACTGCTGAAGGCCGAGCTTACGCTGCGGAAATGGATGCGCGGCCTTGGCCTGCGCTATCCCGAACTGTGCATTCTGGCCTCCTATCGGCGGCCCTGAACGCTACTCCTCGTCCTCCTCAGCTTCCCGCTTTAGCCGCCGGAAGCTGCGCACGCTGAACGGCAGCAGCCCGAGATAGATCGCGCCGGCTGCCGCGAGCGCCGCCCATGGCTCGGCCACCAACACAGCCGCGTACACGCCAACCCCCAGTAGGAGCCCCAGCACATACTCCGCCGGCACTTTGAAGTTCTTGAAACTCCAGACCGGCAGGGTAGACACGCACAGGAGCGCAGTCCCCACCAGCATCAGACTGCAGAACAGCGGGTTGCGGGAGACGGTGACCAGCCAGCCTACTCCCAGCGCATTCGCCTCCAGCCCGATGAATAGAGGGAACAGCGCCAAGCCTGCCCCAGCCGGGGCCGGCACGCCGGTGAAGAAGTTGTAAGCATAGGCCGGACCCGGTCCGGCCTCCAAAGCCGCGTTGAACCGCGCGAGCCGCAACGCCATGCACACCGCAAACAGCAGACACGGCACGAACCCTACGCCGCCCAACCACTCCAGCGACCACAAATAGATCACCAGGGCCGGAGCCACGCCGAAGCACAGGAAGTCGCTCAGGCTGTCGAACTCCGCCCCAAATCGCGAAGTTGCCCGCAGCAACCTGGCGATCCGGCCGTCCAGCCCGTCGATGCACCCGGCCACCACGATGGCTACCGCCGCCGGGCCGAAATGCCCTTCCAGCGCGAACCGGATTGAGGTCAGCCCGGCACACAGCCCGATCAGCGTCAGAATGTTGGGAATCAGCCGATTGAAGGAGGGGCCATTATAGCGCGGGCGCACCCGAGGCCGCCGCAAGCGCCGCAGTCGCCGCATCGGCGAGACCCGCGAGATCCGCTCCTCGTCCTCGCGCCCCCAGGCCGGAACGGTCATTCCCGAACCGTCATGTCAACGCGGCGACCACCGTCTCCCCCCCGATCATTGTCTGGCCTTCTACAACCAGGGGGCGAATGCCCTCCGGCAGATAGAGATCAGTGCGACTGCCAAAGCGGATCATACCGAAGCGTGCGCCCGCATGCACCACGTCCCCCTCGCGCAGGTCACAGATAATCCGCCGGGCGATCAACCCGGCAATCTGCACCACCGCGATTTCCCGCCCGTCCGTCAGGCGGATCGCCAGAGCGTTCCGCTCATTCGCCTCACTGGCCTTGTCCAGGCTGGCATTGACGAACGCCCCGTGCCGGTAAGCGATTCGGGTCACGATCCCGTCAGCTGGCACCCGGTTCACATGGACATCCAGCACGGAGAGGAAAATCCCGACCCGCCAGCGTGACCCTGGCCCGAGCCCAAGTTCCGGCGGGGGGACGGCCGGCGCGATGGAGGTAACCTTGCCATCGGCTGGGGCGAGTAGAACACCCGGGCGCCCCGGCGCGACCCGTTCCGGGTCACGAAAGAAATAGAGACAGAACAGCGTGAACAGGCCCGCGAGCCAGGCCAGCCAGTGTGCGAGGGCCAGGCCCAGTGCGAACAACACGATGCCGCCGACAATGAACGGCATGCCGGCCTTGTTTGGCGGTGCGAGCACGAGCCGTAACAATTCTGAAAAGGCCATGAGATGCTGCGATTAGGGCATCACGCCGATAATGGGCAATGCGCAGAAGAAAAAGCCCCGCACGACAGGCGCGCGGGGCTGCAGGTGGCAGCGCGCCAGGACGACAGTTGCTGGCAGCGCGCTGCTGCTGGGGGAGGAAGCCAGCGAACGCAGGACAACTCGGGTTCGAAGCTGGCAACAACCGGTTTGGATTGAGGCGAGATTCTGATCACCGGGGTTTGCAGACGCAACTCCCCGTGAGGCAATCAGCCTGGTACCGGTGCGTCCGCGTGAAGGAGTCCCTGCTGTTTCAGATCCGCCCATAGCCCTGCCGGGATCGGAAGCTTCAGCAATCGCATGTTTTCCCGGAATTCACCGACCGTCCTCGGCCCGGGGATGGTCGCAGCCACCGCCGGGTGCGCTAGCGGGAACTGTAACGCCGCCGCCGGAAGCGGAACGCCATGTCGGTCGCAGACCTCCGCGATCCGCCGCACGCGCTGCTTCACCTCCTCAGGCGCGGGTGCGTAATTCCACGTGTCTCGCCCAGCCAGAATGCCGGAGTTTAATGGCCCGCCGATCACGATCGACGTGCCACGCCGCACACACTCCGGCAGCAGATCATCCAGCGGCCCCTGCTCCAGCAGTGTGTAACGGCCGGCCAGCAGGAACACGTCCCAGTCACCCCAGCCCAGGCATTCGAGCAAGACCTCCTTCTCATTCACGCCGATGCCGAAGGCGCTGATCACGCCGGACGCCTTGAGCTCCTCCAGCGCCTGATAGCCGCTGTCGCGCAGGCTGCTTGCGTATTCCGCCGCATGCTCCTTGTGCTGATAGGCACCGATATCGTGCACATAGAGGATGTCGATCTTATCGAGGCCCAGCCGCTGATAGCTGTCCTCCACGGAACGCATGATGCCATCATAGGAATAGTCATATTCGACCGTGAACGGCATTGGCGCCAGCCGGCCATCCGTGCTCGCCTGCCCTCTGCGAAGGGGCCGCAGCAGCCGGCCCACCTTGGTGGACAAAACCCATTCGTCGCGTGGACGGTCGCGCATCGCATCGCCAACGCGACGCTCCGCTGCACCCACACCGTAGAACGGCGCGGTATCGACGTAACGGATTCCGGCGTCCCAGGCGGTGCGAATCATGGCTTCGCTTTCCTCGCGCGTGACAGGGATGCGGCTGCCCCCCATCGTCGCGGTGCCAAAACCAACGATCGTCACTTCCAACGCCGTCCGACCGATCCGTCGTTTGCTCCACATGCACTCGTCCCTCCGCTTGATGGCAACCAGCTTATGGCCACCGTGGTGAATGCGGGAGTCGGCGCGGGTTGCCGCTTGCGACTTGCGGGTTTTTGACTTATTCAGATCGCTCATGCATCGGCTTGCCAGCCTTCTGGTGGTGCTGCTCATAATTGGCGCCTGGCCCCTCCGGACCGGAGCGGCGCAGGCCGCGAACGCGCAGTGCCCGGAAGCTGCGGATTACGTCAGCCCCAATTCCTCGCTCAACCATTTCGCTGACGCCATCCGGTCAGGTCACCCCGTAAACATCCTGGCGCTCGGTTCCGCCAGTTCCGCCATGACCGAAGAGGGTGGATTCCTCGCACAAACAATGCAGGCGCTCCACACGGCCAGGCCCGATGTGGTCTTCCGCCTGACAGTCAAAGTGCACCGCGGCATCACCGCCCAGGACATGCTCGCGGATCTAAAGCAGGTGCTGGAGGAACGGCATTATGCGCTGGTCCTCTGGCAAACCGGCACGGTCGATGCGGTGCAGGACCTGCAGATCGATCAGTTCGCCGATGCACTTCAGGAAGGGGCCCAGCTGATTACAGCACGGGATGGGAACCTGGTTCTCATCGACCAGCAGTTCAGCCGTTTTCTGCGCGCCAATACCGACCTTTCTCCCTACACGGAGGCGATGGAGGCCGTGGCGGCGTTGCCCGGCGTGGTGCTCTTCCATCGCTTCGGGCTGATGCATTCCTGGGTGCATGCCCATGCCATCGATCTGGAGCGTGCGCCCGCGGGCCAGCAGGCTGCGACCGTCGCCCTCCTCCACCACTGCCTGGGTCAGAGCCTGTCCACGTTCCTGCTAAACGGCACCGCCCAGCAATCGGGCTAACCAGAGCGCGATCGCTGGAGGCCACAGGTCGGAAGCGTGAATCACGCTCTCAAAGGACTCAACTCACATCGCCATGAAACCGCCGTCGACGTTCCAGCAGGCGCCGGTCACGTAATCGGCGCGATCCGAACACAGCCACGCGACGGTCTCCGCAATGTCCTCCGGATCCCCCATCGCGCGCATCGGGACAAGGGACAGGATCTCTTCGCCACGCCGGCGCATCACGTCCTCTGTCATGCGTGTGCGGATGTAGCCGGGGCAGACCGCGTTCACCCTGATCTTGTCAGGCGCATATTCGATGGCCGCCGTCCGCGTCAGTCCCAGCACGCCGTGCTTCGCCGCGACATAGGCCGAGGAGGTCGGCAACCCGACCAAGCCGGCAATCGAACCGGTGTTTACGATTACGCCGCCGCCATGGCCCTGCATGTGGACGATCTCGTGCTTCATGCAGAGCCAGACGCCCTTCAGGTTCACGGCGATCATGCGATCGAAGCTCTCCTCCGCCCACTCGGCCGTGCGCTTGCCCGAAGCATCCACCTGGTATCCGGCGATGCCGGCGTTGTTGAACGCGCAGTCGATCCGGCCGAAGGCGGAAACGCCCGTGCGGATCATCGCCTGCACCTGGTCGTCGTCCGTCACGTCGCACCTGCAGGATGTCGCCTGCCCGCCCACGGCGTTCACCATCGCCACGGTGTCCTGCGCCGCCTGCTGATCGAGGTCCGCAACCAGCACACGCGCACCTTCACGGGCAAACACCAGCGCTGCCGCCCGGCCGATCCCGTTCCCGGCCCCGGTAATCAGCGCCGACTTCCCTTGCAACATGCCCGGCATGAACCACTTCCCCCCTTGTTCGATGCGAACCTTCGCCCGCTATAGAGCGGGGCGACGCGCGGTGAAACCGGACCATGATAGGAGCAGCCGATGCAGGCGGTGGTGGATGGCGTAACGATCGCGGCCAGTGACGAGGTGGTCGAAAGCGGCGGCTATCAGTATTTTCCGCCTGCTGCCGTGCGCACCGACCTTCTGCGCAAGTCACCGCGGACCGTGAAGGATCTGGAGTGTCCGCACGGCGTGCAATTCTATGACGTGATCGTGGATGGTCAGACCCACTCGCGCAACGCCTGGAGCTATGAGTCACCGCGTCCCTCCATGGTGCATGTCGGCGGACGCTTTGGCTTCTGGGAAGACGTGCAGGTCGCCTGATCACCCCAGCGCACCCGGCCAGACCGTTCGCGCTGCGAACAGCACCCCCGCAGCAACAAGGCCGGCGATCACGTCATCAGCCATGATGCCGAATGCGTCGCTCTGACGATCGGCCCAACCGACGGGGCCGGGCTTGAGGATATCCAGCAGCCGGAACAGCAGGAATGCCGCGAGCAGGCCGATACCGCTGGGATGCGAGAGGCCGAGCAGGGCGATGAACTGCCCCGCGACCTCGTCGATCACCACCCAGCCAGGATCGCCTTCCACGTGGGCTGTGCGTACGGCCCAGAACCCGCCCAGGCTCGTGACAACCGCGGCGGCGATCAGCACCACCGGCGGGAGTTTCAGTAGCCCGGCGCCGACGAACGCCGCCGCCGCTGATGCAACCGTACCTGGGGCGTAGGGCGCAAAGCCCAGACCGCCCCCGGCGGCAATCAGCCCCGTAAGACCAAGACGACTCACCCCTCGTGCCGGGCGGAAACGCTGGCAGCCGGCATCCACTGCGCGATGAGGGTCGTGTCGGGTTCGCCGCGCCGGGCGCAGTAGATCACCGCGTTCTCGAGCACGCGCTGGACGTAATTGCGCGTTTCGCCATAGCCGATCAGCTCGATCCAGTCGATCATGGTGATGGCGCCAGTGCGTGGATCGCCATTGCTCGCCACCCAATCGTCCACCTTCCGCGGACCGGCGTTGTAGGCGGCCGCAGCCATAGGAACCGAGCCGCGGTAACGATCCAGCAATTGCCCCAGATAGGCCTGCCCGAGCGACATGTTGCGTTCGGGATCAGTCAGTGACGCGACATCGCCGTTCAGCGCCCGCGCGGTCGCAGGCATGATCTGCATCAACCCGCGTGCTCCGGCCAGGCTGACGGCGGCGCGGTCGAAGCTGCTCTCCTGCCGGATGACGGCCAGCATCACCGCCGGATCGACCTTTCCGGTCGGCGGTATGACGGGCATGGGCCAGCCGGCATCGGGCAGCGTGACACCGGCCAGCCCGGCGCGGCGCGCGATGAACACCGCGACGTCAGGCATGCCCAACGACGCAGCGAGGCGTGCGCTCAGCGCCAACGTGGTCGGATCGGGGGAGACCTCAGTGGCGCGAAGCAGGAACGGGCGCGCCCGGCTGGATTCGCCCCAGGCCACCAGCAGCAGTGCGGCACGGACCAGTTCATTGCCGGCGAAAGTCCATACCTCGGGATTGGTGTATGCCGGGTCGTGCAGCCCGGAGACCTGATCGGCGGGGTCGTGCCCAAGCTCATAGCCGGCGATCTGGCCATAGAACGTCGTCGGGAAAGCCGCCGCCGCACGAAATGCCGCCTGCGGGTCCTGCCCCGCCTCCTGCTCTGCCCGGCCCAGCCAATATCCCGCGCGGGCCTGACTGATGGCGGCATGCGATCCCTGGGCAAGCTGGCGAAAACTGGTCTCGGCCCGCGCCGGATCGTGCAGCCAGCGCAGCGCGATGAAGCCCGACAGGAAGGCAGCATCGGCTTGGTCGGCGCTGGACGCCCCCGGCAGTGAATCGTCCGCCAAAGTGAACGCGCCCTGCGCATCACCGGCCGCCAGCAGCGCACGGGCAAGAATGTTCCGCTCGGCCCAGAACGCCGCGTGATGGTCGGGCTCCTGTTGTTCGGCTACGAAGCCACGCTGCTGCCACAGATCAAGGGCCGCGGCTGGCCCATGCACGTGCCGTTCGGCGCGAAGCTCCTCCAGCACCAAGCCTGGAGCGCAGCATTCAGAGGCGGGGAGGGCACGCGCCTTGGCCAGCGCCTCCGGCGTGTTCTGGGCCAGCGCGACCCGCGCTTGGGCCGCCGGGCGCTGCGCCAACGGCAGCCGAGAAATCTCGGCGGCGGCCGTTGCAGGATCGGTCCAGGCCAGATGATCGAACCGCGCCTCCTCGTCCGCCGGGGTGAGATCGCCGCCGAAGTGCTTCAGGAATGGCCCCGCCGCGGCGGCGGGCAAGCCGCCACGCCATGCGGCGCGCGCATCCGCCTCCGCGCTCGCCTGATCGCCGCTCGCCGCCTCGGCGCCGGCGCAGGCGGCAAGTGCCTGAGGCAGCCCTATGGGGCGGTCGGCGCAGGCTGCGGCCAGGCGGGACTGATCGGTCTCCGCCGCGATCGCTTCCTCTCGCCGGTGTTCCAGCGCCATCTGATTCGGCCAGTCCGGATTGGCGGTGCGAAACGCGGCAATCTCGCCTGGTCCGGCAGCGCCCGGTGTCAGCATACGGAAATAGGTCACCAGCTTGACCGCGACCGGATCGGGTATCTCGGCGGCGGCCATCAGCGCGCCGTCCCACGCACGGGCGTGCACCAGTGTCAGCGGATTCTCCGCCCCTAACGCCGGTCCGGCGATCAGGGGCGCCGCTGCCAGCAGCAGGTGAATCGAACGAAGCATGTCCTCTTATATCGCCTGCCGCCCGGCAGCCGATACGGCCGCTCTCTTGTGTGTCCAGGCGCACCCGCCTAGCTTCGGCGGAAGCAATTCTCGCGGAGAGGAAACATGTTCAAGGGATCGCTGGTCGCGCTGATCACGCCCATGCGCGAGGACGGCTCCGTGGACGAGAAAGCGTTTGCCGCGTTCGTGGACTGGCAAATCGATGAAGGGTCGTCCGCGGTGGTACCGGTTGGAACCACCGGCGAATCGCCGACGCTGAGTCACGACGAACACCGCCGGGTCACCGAGATCGCTATTTCGGTGGCAAAGGGACGTGTGCCCGTGATCGCCGGCACCGGTTCGAACAGCACCGAGGAGGCGATCGCGCTCACTCGCCACGCGAAGGAAGCAGGCGCCGACGCGGCCCTGATCGTCACGCCCTATTACAACAAGCCCACGCAGGAAGGGATGTATCTGCACTTCAAGGCGATTGCCGACTCCGTGGATCTGCCGATCATCATCTACAATATCCCGCCGCGCAGCGTGATCGACATGAGCGTGGAGACCATGGCACGCCTGGCGCGCCATCCGAACATCGTCGGTGTGAAGGACGCGACCGCCAACCTCGCTCGCCCGCTGCACACGCGGCGCGCCTGCGGCGCGGGGTTCTGCCAATTATCCGGTGAGGACCACACCGCGGTGGCTTTCCTCGCGGCGGGTGGCGACGGCTGCATCAGCGTCACGGCCAACGTAGCCCCCAGGCTATGCAGCGACATGCACGCCGCCTGGCAGGACGGACGAGTGAACGACGCCATAGCCATCCAGGATCGGCTCCTGCCTTTGCACGACGCGCTGTTCTCCGAGACCAGCCCCGGCCCGGTCAAATTCGCCGCCAGCCTGCTCGGCAAGAGCACCGAGCGCTGCCGCCTTCCACTCGCCCCGCCAGCGGACGCGACGAAAGAAAGAGTGCGCAGCGCCGTGACTGAGGTTGGGCTGCTCAACTGATCCGGCATATGCGAACGGCCTTTTATCCATGGCGGAACCAAAGAAAAAGAAGGGGCTGATCGCGCACGGCGTTGCCGCGCAGAATCGCAAGGCGCGCTTCGACTACACCATCAAGGATACGGTCGAGGCCGGGCTGGTGCTGAAAGGGCCAGAGGTCAAAAGCCTCCGCAACGGGCGTGCAACCCTGACGGATGCCTGGGCCGGCGAGCGCGATGGCGAGATGTGGCTGTTCAACGTCTACATCCCTGAATACCAGGGCGGTGTGCTCTCTCGCTTCGAACCGCGCGCGCCGCGCAAGCTGCTTCTGCAGCAGAAGCAGATTCGGCAGTTGACGGGCGCCATCTCCCGCGAAGGGATCACGCTGGTGCCGCTGCAGATTCATTTCAATGACCGGGGTCGGGCGAAGGTGCTGCTGGGTATCGCTGAGGGCCGGAAGAAGGTGGATAAGCGGGCTGCCGTTGCCGCGCGAGACTGGCAGCGGAACAAGGCCCGGCTGATGCGCGCGCGGGGGTGAACCAAACGGCTTGAGATTCCAACGAGGCAACCCCTCGCCGCACTGTCTGCGGTGACCGTCTGGGGTGACCGGTCGTTCTCCGGTCGATCCGGCAACCCGAATCAAAAAGCCGGGCCCGAAACGGGCCCGACCTTGATGCTACACCCGGTTACGGGTTGTTGCTGTTCGAGTTGTTCGCGGTGCTGCCGGTGCCGCTGTTGGCCCCGGTCGTGTTGTTGCTGTTGTCCCCGTTCGAGTTGTTATTCCCGAACCGGTCGTTGCCCGTATTGTAGCCCTGGTTATTGTAGCTCTGGTTATAGCCCGGGCTGCCGTTGTTCATGTTGGAACCGCTGTTCATGCCGGAGTTGTACGAACTGCCCGTGTTGCCGGAGGAACCGGTGTTCCCGTTATACCCATTGGTCCCGGAATTGTAATTGCTGCCCGTATTGTAGCCGTTCTGGCCGTTTCCGTTCTGGCCATTGGAATTGTTCCCGTTATAGCCGTTGTACCCGTTCGCCCCGGAATTGTAATTGCTCCCGGTATTATATCGGCCATTGTTCCCGTATTGGCCGCCCTGGTAACCATTGTTCATGCCGGTGTTGGACCCGTAGTTGTTCCCGGTATACTGGCCCGAACCATATTGCCCGTTATTGCTGCCGTACTGGCGGCCACCGTTCACTAGGTTCAGGGAAGAGAGGGTCTGATAATTCAGCATCCCGTCGGCCCCAAGCCCATTCCGCTGCTGGAACGCACGCACCGCGTCCTGAGTTTCCGGACCCCACACGCCGTCGATATTGCCCTGATAGAGGCCAACGCTGCGCAGCTTCTCCTGCAGTCTCTGGATCATTCCCTGCGACAGTGGGCCGGACTGCTGTCCCATCTGATTGCCGTTGTCGTTATTGTAGCCTTGGTTCTGGCCGTAATTGTTGTTGTATCCCTGGCTCTGCCCGTAGCCGTTCGAATAGCCCTGGTTCCCATACTGCTGGGCCAGTGCCGGCGTGGCAGCCAGAGCACTGATCGCCAGTACGGTGGCGATTTGGCTGAAGCGCATCGGGTTCTCTCCTTTTCGCTTGGACGTCAGGACGCCCCGCTTGGGGCAATGACGACGCCAGAACCGGAACCGTCCGCCAGAGTTTCGCCACTAAGGTCACAACACCGGGAATGTCTTCATCTCGCCCGCAGTGCGGCGAGGTAATTGATCGAAAGATCCCGCCCGATCCTCCAGGCGTCCGACCAAGCGTCCCAGCTCAGCCCCGCCGTCGCGGTCACACCGAGCCCGGCTTCTCCGGCCAGCGCGACGAGTTCCGCCGGTTGGAGAAAGCGGCGCCAATCATGCGTTCCCACGGGAAGCCATCGCAGCAGGTACTCGGCGCCGATCTTCGCGGCAGCAAAGGAACGCGCGGTCCGGTTCAGTGTGGACAGGACCACCAGCCCACCCGGCTCGCACAATCCGGCCAGCTCAGCCAAAAACGCGCCGGGGTCCGGAACATGCTCGATCACCTCAAGTGCGGTGACGATCGGAAACCGCGCCCCCTCTGTGCTCAGCGCTTCGATCGTACCAATCCTGTAATCCAGGGGCAGTCCTTTCCCGGCCGCGTGGACGCGAGCAGCCGCGATCGTCTCGCCAGCCGGATCGATCCCCAGAACCTCGAAGCCTCGCCTTGCCAGCGCCTCGGCCGCGATGCCGGCGCCGCAACCGACATCGAGAAGCCTGAGACCGCTCCGGGCGGGGAAAGCCCGCGCTGCCTGGCTGGCGATCCAGTCCACCCGCGGACCATTCATGCGGTGCAACGCTCGCATCGGGCCGTTCGGGTTCCACCACTCCTGCGCCAAAGCGTCGAAGCGTGCGATTTCAGCGGGGGAGACCGCAGGATCAGCCATGTTGCTCGCCTGTTCCGCGCCCAGTATTCGTGCGCGCCGCCATAGCGAAAAAGATGCTCTCCGGCCCATGCGCCTCGTGATGAAATTCGGCGGTACCTCCGTCGCCGACCTTGACCGGATCCGTAACGTCGCGACGCGCGTCAAGCGCGAGGTCGATGCCGGGAATCACGTGGCCGTCGTCGTGTCGGCAATGGCCGGCGTGACGAACCAGCTCGTCGCGTGGTGCCAGACGCTGTCGCCTTTGCACGACGCCCGGGAATACGACACGGTCGTGGCCACCGGAGAGCAGGTGACGACCGGGCTGCTGGCGATCGCACTGCAGGAAATCGGGGTGGAGGCGCGGTCCTGGCAAGGCTGGCAAATTCCCATCCACACGGATAACGCGCATGGCAAGGCACGAATCAGCGGGATCGAGGGGGCGGAGCTGATCCACCGCATGGAGGCCGGACAAGTTCCTGTCGTCCCGGGTTTTCAGGGCGTCTCTCCCAACAATCGCATCACCACTCTGGGCCGCGGCGGCTCCGATCTGTCCGCAGTCGCGCTCGCAGCCGCGCTTAAGGCCGACCGCTGCGATATCTACACGGATGTGGACGGGGTCTATACGACAGACCCGCGCATCGTGCCTCGGGCCCGCAAGCTGGAGCGTATCAGCTATGAGGAGATGCTGGAGCTCGCCTCCGTTGGTGCGAAAGTCCTCCAGACCCGTAGCGTCGAGCTGGCGATGAACGAGGGGGTGCGGATTCAGGTATTGTCCAGCTTCCAGGACCTGCCTGGCACGCTGGTGGTGGACGAGGAAGAAATCGTGGAAAAGCAGAACGTCTCCGGGATCGCCTATTCCCGCGATGAAGCCAAGATGACGGTGCGCCGGGTGCCGGATCGGCCGGGGATTGCCGCCGCCATTTTCGGGACATTGTCCGAGCACAACGTGAACGTCGACATGATTGTGCAGAACGTGTCGGCCGACGGCACCACCGACATGACCTTTACAGTTGGCAAGGCGGATCTGCCGCGTGCGCGCCAGGCGCTCGATGAGATACGCGCTCAGGTCGGCTATGCGGAGATCCTGACCGATCCGGACGTGGCCAAGGTCAGCGTGGTAGGCGTGGGTATGCGCAGCCATGCCGGCGTGGCCAACACGATGTTCCGGGCCTTGGCCGATAAGGCCATCAACATCCAGGTGATTTCCACCAGCGAAATTAAAGTCAGCGTGCTGATCGCCGCCGAATACACCGAACTCGCGGTGCGTGCGCTTCACACCGCCTACGGTCTCGATGCTGGCTGACCCCACCGCTGAAGCTCGAGCCGCGGCGCGCGGCGAACTGGACCGGCTTTGGTCGCGCGGGACTGCGTTCCTGGGCACAGAAGTCGCGCTGATGGGCGGCGCGATGAGCTGGGTGAGCGAGCGCAATCTGGTCGCCGCCATCTCCAATGCCGGCGGCTTCGGCGTCATCGCCTGCGGCTCCATGGGTCCGGACGCACTGGCCAAGGAAATCGCGGGCACTCAGGCGCTGACGCGCAAACCGTTCGGTGTAAATCTGATCACCATGCACCCGGAACTCGATGGCCTGATTCGGGTGTGCCTGGAGGCGAAGGTGGGCCACGTCGTTCTGGCGGGCGGCATTCCGCCCGGCAGCGCGGTAAGGGCGGTGAAAGATGGCGGGGCGAAGCTGATCGCCTTCGCCCCGGCCTTCGTGTTGGCTAAGCGGCTGGTGCGATCCGGGGCGGATGCGCTGGTGATCGAAGGATCCGAGGCCGGCGGCCATATCGGACCGGTGTCATTGACCGTGTTGGCGCAGGAAATCCTGCCCTATATCCGTGACGTGCCCGTCTTCGTGGCCGGCGGGCTGGGGCGAGGGGAAGCGATCCTGGCGTATCTAGAGATGGGGGCATCCGGCGCGCAGCTCGGAACCCGCTTTGTCGCGGCCGCTGAATCCATCGCCCACTCCAGATTCAAACAGGCGTTCATTCGCGCGGCGGCGCGCGATGCAATTCCTTCGATCCAGATCGATGAGCGCTTCCCGGTCATCCCGGTCCGGGGACTGGTCAATCAGGGCACGCGCCGGTTTCTGGAGCATCAGGCTGTGGTAATCCGGCGGTTCCTGTCCGGCGAGGTAAGCAAGGATGCCGCCCAGCTCGAAATCGAGCATTTTTGGGCTGGCGCCCTGCGGCGCGCCGTCATCGATGGCGACGTGGAGAACGGCTCGATGATGGCGGGCCAGTCTGTCGGCATGGTCACGGCCGAGCAGCCGGTTGCGGCCATCATCAAGGAGCTGATCGATCAGGCCGTAACGGCGCTTGCCGGACGGCGCAGTCTCGCGGGCAGCCTTGCCTGAGGGCCCATCCCGTCCGCTGCGCCTTCTGGCGCGCGTGCGGACGATGCTGATCGACGGCGACGCGGCGCTGCCGGCACTGGCGCGGCTGGTCGCCGAAGAGTCCGGCTTTAAGGTCTGCTCCATCTATATTGAGCGCCCTGGGGACATTCTTGAACTTCTCGCCACGGAAGGACTGAATCCAGCCGCGGTTGGACGGACCCGGCTGCGGGTGGGGGAGGGGATCGTCGGGCTGAGCGCCGCCACCGGCCGGGTGATGAACCTGGCTGATGCGCCGCATCACCCGTCCTTCGCCTTCCGCCCGGAAACGGGGGAGGAGAAATTTGCCTCGATGCTGGCGGTGCCGGTGCGCCGAAGCGGCCGTACAGTGGGGGTAATCACGGTTCAGGATGAGGCCGTGTGCGCCTTCGACCAGGCGGTGATCGACGAATTGGAGATCATCGGCCTGCTGGTCGGCGAGATCCTGGAGCATGCCGGTGCGGCTGTGCGCGCCGAGGAAGGTGTAGCCGCCACGGTCCCCCGAGTGTTCAGCGGCGTTGCGCTGACCACCGGCGTCGCGACCGGGCCAGTGGTGCTGCGCCGGCGCCGCAGTGCGAGCGGCCCCCTGCTGGCGGAAGACTCGACCAGCGAATTGCTCCGTTTGCACGCCGCCATGGAGAGGATGCAGCGCGGCCTGGATGAGCTGCACGGCCGCCTGCCATTGGGTACCGCGGACGGCGAGGCGTCGCGCGAGATATTGGACGCATACCGGCTGGTGGCGTCCGATGCCGGTTGGCTGCGCCGGGTCTCAGACGCGGTGCACGATGGATTGTCTGCGAATGCCGCGGTCCAGCGTGTCGCTGCCGAAGTGCATGACCGGATGCGCCGCGTCACGGATCCCCTCCTGCGAGAACGCCTGGCCGACCTCGAGGATATGGCGGGCCGACTGCTCGACGAATTGGGCGGGGCACCGGCCGCTGCTTCAGCCCAGGGGGCAATCCTGATCGCGCGGCGGCTGGGTCCAGCCGAGCTGCTGCAATGGCACGAAGCGGGCATTGCCGGGGTGGCGATCGAGGAGGCTACACCTGCCGGGCACGCCGCAATCCTGTCCCGGGCACTGGGGCTCCCGGCCCTTGGTGGCATTCGCGGCGTCGTGTCGGCCGCGGAGCCCGGGGATCACGTGATCCTCGATGCCGGCGGGGGAGATCTGTTCCTTCGTCCGGAGCAGGAGTTGCGTCAGCTCTATGAGCGGATGCTCGCGACACGGGTGGAGGAGGCGCCCGTCGGCGGTCCGCGCCTGACCAGCACCCACGACGGCGAACCGGTTCATCTGATGCTGAACATGGGTCTTGCGCTGGAACTCGATCTGCTCGACCGCACAGGCGCCGAAGGCGTCGGCCTGTTCCGCACCGAAATTGCCGCGTTGGCGCGCGGCTCGGTTCCCGACATCGCCGAGCAGACGGCACTGTATTCGCGGGTGTTGGACGCGGCGGGGGACCGTCCCGTGATCTTTCGCACGCTGGACCTGGGGGCCGACAAGCTGCTGCCGGGCGAAGAGCCGGCGCACGAAGACAATCCAGCCATGGGATGGCGGTCGTTGCGGCTGGGACTTGATCGTCCGGCTATTTTACGCCGTCAGGCTCGAGCGCTGCTGACGGCGGCACGTGGCCGGCCGCTCTCCATCATGTTCCCCATGGTCGCCACGGTGGCGGAATTCGTGGCGGCCCGCGGTCTGCTCCTGATGGAAGCGGAGCGCATCTGCCCGGCACCGGCGCCACTGCGGATCGGAGCCATGCTGGAAGTGCCGGCACTGCTGTTCCAGCTTCGCGACTTCCTCAACCTGACGGACTTTGTCTCGGTCGGGTCGAATGATCTCGCCCAGTTTCTGTTCGCCGCCGATCGGGGCGCATCGGAACTGGCGGGCCGCTACGATTTCCTCTCCTCGCCGATGCTGACGCTGCTGGAGCAGGTTCAGCGCGAGGCTGACGCGGCGTCGGTTCCGCTTTCGCTGTGCGGAGAAGCTGCGGGGCGCCCTGCCGAGGCTCTGGCGCTGGCAGCGATCGGGTTCCGTACGCTTTCGATGTCGGCGGCGTCGCTTCCCTCCGTCCGCGCCGCGCTGATGCAGGTGGATCTGGCGCGCTTCCGGCCCGTGTTGGGCGCAATGAGAGAGGCGGCGCGGTCGGGCGAGAGCCTGAGGGAGCCGATTGTGACCTGGGCGCGCGAGCACGGCATCGAGATGTAAAGCGTGGCGCAGATGTGGTTGGCAGGATGCATGAGGGCGTGTAAATGGAGGCGGCCGGCCTCCGGGAGGCTAGGGGCGCAACTCTTTTATAAGCCGAAGTGAGGCGGGCTGCCGTGCTGCGACATCGCAGGTCGAAGTCGGCCGAAGAACGGCCTGAAGAGCCGGCGAATGCGCCCAGGGTCGGCGCAGATCTCACGACTGCGCGCGAGCGTACCAGTCTCTCCATCGAAGAGATGGCAGCCGAGCTGCGGATTCGTCCAGAATATTTAGAGGCGCTGGAGCAGGGCCGGATCGGTGTGCTGCCTGCGACCGCCTATGCGGTTGCCTTTCTGCGCGCCTATGGCCGGGCGCTCGGCCTGGATGCTGACGAACTGGTGCGCCGCTTCAAGAATGAAGCCGCGTCGGTCGTATCGCGCAGGCCCAAACTGGCGTTTCCCGCGCCAGTGCCTCGGCGGGGCGTACCCGCCAGCGCGATGATGATGCTGGGGCTGGCACTCACCGTGGGAGCCTACGCCGCGTGGTATAAGCTGGCGCCGAGCCGTCCCGCGCAGGTACAGACGGTTGAGCCTGTCCCCGCACGGCTGGCGTCTCTGGTGTCTCCACCCCCGCCGCCACCCGCCGCCACACCCGCGCCTGCTCCCGCCGTGGTCGGGCAGACCGCGCCGCCCGCCGCACCCGGGTCGTCTGCGGCAGCCGCACCCGCCGCTCCGGATCAGACGGCCGATCTCTCCCCGGGTTCAGCTGCGGCGGCGACCCCGCCTGCGCCGACGCCACCGCCTGACAAGGCGGCCGATGCGTCCTCCACCGGGTTGGCCCTGCATGCCAGCGCGGACGCCTGGGTGCAGGTCCGCGTGCGCAACGGCCCCGTGCTCTTCAGCCGTATCCTTCACAGCGGCGAGACCTGGGCGATCCCCGCCCGCACCGACCTGCTCATGACCACCGGCAATGCGGGTGGGACCGAGCTGATCAAGGACGGCGTGGTCAGCAGTCCACTGGGCGGCCCCGGCGTCGTCCGGCGCGACCTGCCCCTGGACCCTGACAGCGTGGACGCGCTGGCTCAGGCACCCGCCCGGTAGCGGAATCGCCTTCAACACCCCATCATTTGCCTGAGCGCCCATTCCTTTGACCGAATGAGGATTATCCGCGCATGAGCTACCGCCCGTATCAGCAGATCACCCGCCGCCAGTCCCGCCAGATCCACGTGGGCCGGGTCCCGGTGGGGGGCGACGCGCCGATTACCGTCCAGACCATGACCAACACCCTCACCACCGATGTGGAGGGAACGGTCGCGCAGATCCGCCGTGCCGAACTGGCCGGGGTGGATATCGGTACGGGTCTCCTGTCCCGACCGAGAGAGTGCGCTCGCGCTGAAGGACATCGTGCACGAGGTGAACGTGCCGGTCGTTGCCGACATCCACTTCCACTACAAGCGGGCGATCGAGGCGGCCGAGAGCGGTGCTGCCTGCCTTCGGATCAATCCTGGCAATATCGGCAGCGACGAACGGGTGAAGGAGGTCATCAAGGCCGCCCGCGACCATGGCTGCTCCATGCGCATCGGCGTCAACGCCGGGTCATTGGAGAAGCACCTGCTGGAGAAATACGGTGAGCCTAACCCTGAGGCACTGGTCGAAAGCGCGCTCTATCATGCCGATATCCTGCAGCAGCACGACTTCCACGAGTTCAAGATCAGCGTGAAGGCGTCGGACGTGTTCCTCGCCGTCGCTGCCTATCAGCAATTGGCGGAAGTCTGCGATCACCCCCTGCATATCGGCATCACCGAGGCCGGCGGCCGGCGCATGGGTACCGTCAAGTCGTCCATCGGCCTCGGCTCGCTGCTGTGGGCCGGCATCGGCGACACGATGCGCGTGTCCCTGTCGGACGAGCCGGAGGAGGAAGTTCGCGTTGCCTGGGACATGCTGAAGACGCTTGGCATCCGCCATCGCGGCGTGAAGGTGATCTCCTGCCCGTCCTGCGCGCGGCAGGGCTTCAACGTGATCGAGACAGTGCGGGAACTGGAAGACCGGCTGGCGCATATCGAAACGCCGATCACGCTGTCAATCATCGGCTGCGTGGTGAACGGCCCGGGTGAGGCGCTGATGACCGACATCGGCGTGACCGGGGGCGGGGCAGGGCGCCACATGGTGTATCGCGCCGGGAAAACGGACCACACAATCGAGGCTGGTACGATGATCGATCACGTTGTGGAATTGGTGGAGGCGAAGGCGGCGGAACTGAAAGCCAACAAACCGGAAAAGATTGCCGCGGAGTAATTAGGGTGCCGGGTAGCCGCGACTTCGGCGGCGGAGATGAGGCGGTTGTTACCATCCGAGGCATTGGTTTTGTCCGCCGCGCCGCAAAGGAACTGAGGAGGATCCCGATGCCGGACCGCGACAGGATCATGGATCGGGTTTCCGCGTTCATAGAGAATCCCGCGTCGCCGCATCATGATGTAAAGAGGCTAGCCAGAAGCAAGGCTCTTCGATTACGGATCGGCGACTATCGAGTTGTGTTGAGGTCGGCTCCAGGAGGGCAATTCATCGTTGAAAGGGTCGCCCACCGGCGTGAGGTTTACCAATGAGTGCCAGTCGGAACTCCGTTATCCAGCAGATCGAAGACCTTGAAGATGAGCGTGACGATTATGCTGCGATGCTTGCACGTGTCGAATCAGCAAACGAGGAAGTCATCCCAATCAGCGTCATAAAGCGTCTGTCGAATGGTGAGTCACCGGTTACTGTCTGGCGCGAGTACCGTGGACTCTCGGAGCAGGAATTATCGGACGCGTCGGGTGTTGGTGTTCCCACTCTCCAGATTATCGAGAAACTGGGATCCGAGGGCGTACCGCTCAGCTTCTATGCGGCGATAGCACGCGCGCTCGATATCGACCTTGATATGCTCGTTCCGTGGACACCGGAGGGTGAACCAGAGAGTGCCTGAACTCCAACCCATCCGCGGCACCCGTGACCTGATCGGCGAAGACCACCGACGCCATCAGCACGTTATCGACACCGCTCGCCGCATCGCCCTGCTCTACGGCTTCGAGGAATGGAGCACTCCCATCTTCGAAGATACTCGCGTATTCGCCCGTACGCTCGGGGAAACCTCCGATGTCGTCACAAAGGAGATGTACACCTTCACCGACAGGGGCGGCGAATCCCTGACGCTCCGACCCGAAGCCACCGCCGGCATCTGTCGCGCCCTCGTCAGCAATGGTCTGACTCAGTCGCTGCCGCAGAAGGTGTTCTATGCCGGGCCAATGTTCCGCTACGAACGCCCGCAGAAAGGGCGCTACCGGCAGTTTCACCAGATCGATATCGAGGTGATCGGTCCCGCCGAGCCTCTGGCGGACGCCGAAGTCATCGCCTGCGGCTGGCACATATTGAACGCACTCCGCATCGCCGAAGAAACCACGCTCGAAATCAACACACTTGGCGACAAGCCAAGCCGCGATGCTTATCGCGCAGCGCTCGTGGATTACTTCCAGGGGCACAAGGACCATCTGTCGGAGGACAGCCTCGCCCGCCTGGAACGCAATCCCCTGCGCATCGTCGACAGCAAGGATGAGCGCGACAAGCGGATCGTCGCAGACGCCCCCACGATCGCTGCATATCTCACACCCGAGGCTGCGCGCTTCTATGACGACATGAAGCGGCACCTGCACGCCTTCGGCGTGCCGTTCACCGAAAACCCACGTATCGTACGCGGCCTCGACTATTACGGCCACACCGCCTTCGAGTTCGTTACCACTCGCCTCGGCGCTCAGGGCACTGTGATGGGCGGCGGTCGCTACGAAGGCCTGGTGCAGGAAATGGGCGGTCCGCCCACGCCCGCCGTGGGCTGGGCCGCTGGGATCGAGCGCCTGTCCATGCTGCTACACACCGCACCCGCTCATCCCGCTCCCGTCGCCATCGTACCGATCGGCGACGCCGCAGAGGCCGAAGCAATCCGCATCCTCGAGCAGCTTCACCAAACGGGCATCCGGGCCGAGATGGCGTATCGCGGCAATCTCCGCCGCCGTATGGAACGGGCCAATCGCATCGGCGCTCGCGTCGCCATCATTCTTGGCGACGACGACCTGCGCGCCGGCGTCGCTCAGGTGAAGGACCTCGCCAGCGGTGCGCAAACCGCTGTCCCGCTGCCGGAGCTTGCCGACCACTTGCGATGAATCTCTCCGTCAAGCTCGACCGTATTGCCGCCCGCGCGGACGAATTGCGTGCCTCCCTCACCGAAGGTCTCAATGGCGAGGCCTTCGTGCGTGCCTCCCGCGAACTTTCCGAAATAGAACCCGTAGTCGAACGCATCGGCGACTTGCGCGAGGCTGAGCGCGCCCGCGCTGACGCCGAAGCTATGCTGGCCGATCCGGAAATGAAGGAACTCGCCGAGGCGGAATTGCGCGACCTTAAAGACCGCATTCCCACGCTCGAACATGAACTCCGCATCGCCCTGCTGCCGCGCGATAAAGCGGATGAGCGCAGCGCCATTCTGGAAATCCGTCCTGCCGCCGGGGGCGACGAAGCCGGGCTGTTCGCCGCCGAACTCTTTGGCATGTATCAGCGATATGCCGCGTTGAAAGGCTGGCGCTTTGAAATCCTGGAATACGGCGACACGGAACTTGGTGGTCTCAAGGAAGGCATCGCCGAAATTACCGGCCGCGGCGTCTTCGCGAGGCTGAAATACAAATCAGGCGTGCACCGCGTGCAGCGCGTGCCGGCCACGGAAAGCCAGGGCCGCATTCACACCTCTACCGTCACGGTTGCTGTTCTCCCTGAGGCCGAGGAGGTGGACGTGCAGGTCGATGAAGGCGATCTGCGGATCGACGTCTATCGTGCATCGGGCGCGGGCGGCCAACACGTGAACAAGACCGAGAGCGCAGTCCGGATCACCCACCTGCCTACCGGAATCGTCGTCGCGATGCAGGAGGAAAAGAGCCAGCATAAGAACCGAGCCAAGGCGATGAAGATCCTGCGCGCCCGGCTCTACGAACAGCAACGTGCCGCGCTGCACGCGACCCGCGCCGCCGACCGCAAGGCGCAAGTCGGCACCGGTGATCGTAGTGAGCGCATTCGCACTTACAATTTCCCGCAAGGTCGCGTGTCAGATCACCGCATCAATCTGACGCTCTACAAAATCGATCGCGTCATGCAAGGCGAGCTCGACGACTTCATCGATGCACTGACCGCCGAGGATCAGGCTGCTCGCCTCGCAGCCGAGGATTGAACCGATCTACGCGGTCAGCCGGCCAAGAATGTAACCGATCCCAAGCGCGATCAGCGCCGCTGTCAGTGGTTGATCCCGAATCACCTCCGATACCCGCGCCGCTTGCTCCTGCGCCTGGCCCGAAGCCTGATTGTACATGCCTTGCGCCTGGGTCTTTAGATCACCGGTCGCCTGGCCCACCGTCTCCTGCATCTTTCCGACCGTGTCGCGAGCCGCTCCGGCTAGATTGTCGCTCATCCCTGAAACTCCCTGTAGAAACACCTGCGTAAAGATTGGCCGTGGCATAACAGCTTGCAACGCACGAGGTTGCACCGGGCCTTCAGGAAAGCTTGAGCAAATAGAGTCCCTTCGAAAGCTGCGGTCCCAGGCCCGCGCGCTCCGCCAGCATGCGGGGCTCGCTCTCGTTTGCGCGCCCATCGGCGGCTTCCAGCGCCTCCTCCCACTCCCGTGCGCTGAATTCCCCTCGCCCGATCAGAAAGATGGCGTGCAACTCGCGCCGCGCGTCCGGGGTCAGATCCGCGATTTCTTGCTCCAACTGGCGCAGCGCTTCGGCCATCGTCGTGCCACGCAATGGCTCAAGGTCTGAAAGCTCACCCGGCTCTGCACCCGCGCGATGGACCTGCTCTCCCCCGGGACCTGTCCAGCCTCACATCGCTTCGTACCATCCGATTGGAAAGCTGATCGGCCAGATCAGCGGCGACGTCGCTCAATTCAATGACGTGCCGGACTTGCGCCGTCGTGATGTGGATCAGCATGACGAAACACCCGTAAATACCAGGGGCAAAACGACCCAGCGCCGCCCACGGTTTCGGGAGAGTTTCGGCTTGCCGGCCCGATCTATACCAGGAAGATGGTCATTAGAATGAGAAGGAGCACGATAAAGGCGGCGGCCCAGAACACGAAACTGGTAAAAGACAACCAGAACCGCTGACGGTCCGCCAGAAAAGCCTGCTCGAGCTCGGGTCCGGCCGCGCGTGAGGGGCTGTGCGCCATCCTTACTCTTCCTGTCGTATGCGTTCCGGCTTTATGCCAGCCATTCGGCGCCGGGCAAGGGGTTGAGAAGGGCAGTGTCGGGATCAGGCACGACTGGCTTGGACCCGGACGCCACCATTGCCAATGCCGCTGGATAGATCCGGTGCTCCTGAAGAAGTACCCGTGCCGCGAGACGATCCTCATCGTCGTCCGGCAGCACCGGAACGGCCGCCTGTGCCAGGATCGGACCCGCATCCGTGGTATTCGTCACGAGATGCACCGTGCAGCCATGCAGCTTGACCCCAGCCTCCAGCGCGCGCGCATGCGTGTGGAGACCTGGAAACGCAGGCAGCAGACTGGGATGAATGTTGAGCATTCGTCCTGCCCAGCGGGCCACGAGGAACGGTGTAAGCAGCCGCATATAGCCGGCGAGGCAAACGATTTCGATGTCATGCGTGCGCAGCGCCGCATTGATCGCCTCTTCGTGCGCCTCGCGGTTGCCCTTAAAGGGTCGGTGTTCAATCACGCATCGCTGTACACCGGCCGCCGCAGCATGGCTCAGTCCCGCCGCATCGGCCCGGTTCGACACCACCAACCCGATCTTCGCCGGATAATCCGCTAATGAAGACGCCCGCAGCAGCGCCGACAGGTTCGATCCCCGGCCGCTGATCAGCACTCCGACCCGTCGTTTCATCCGGGCGGCGAGAGCGCCGGCAAATCCACCCGGATCTCCGGCACACCTGAACCCTCCTCGATCACCCCAAGCGGAAACACGGTCTCGCCATGCTCCTCCAGTAGCGCGGAGGCCGCTGGCGGATCAGTCACCACCAGCGCCATTCCCACACCGCAGTTGAATACCCGTAGCATTTCGCTTGCATCGACCCCGCCGGTTCGCGCCAACCACCGGAACACCGGCGGTACCGGCCACGCTGTTGCAAGCCGCGCGATCGTGCCGTCGGGCAGGACCCGCGGCAGATTCCCCGGCAACCCTCCGCCCGTGATGTGAGCCGCGGCCTTGAGCAGCCCGGCACGATGCAACGCCAGTACCGAGCGCACATAGATCCGCGTCGGCACCAGCAGCGCTTCGCCGAGCGTTCGCGCCGGGTCGAACGGAGCCGGCTGCTCCCAGCCCAACCCGGCATCAGTCACGATCCGCCGGACCAGGGAGAAACCGTTTGAGTGAACCCCGGTGCTCGCCAGGCCCAGCACGGCATCACCCGGTTGCACACCGGCCGGAAGCAGCCGGCCCCGCTCCGCTGCACCCACCGCGAAGCCCGCGAGATCGTAGTCGCCCTCGCGATACATCCCGGGCATCTCGGCCGTTTCCCCGCCGGCCAATGCGCAGCCTGCCATCCGGCAGCCTTCCGCGATGCCGCTGATCACCGATCGGGCCTGCTCCAGCTCCAGCGCTCCGGTCGCGAAATAATCCAGGAAGAGCAGGGGTTCGGCGCCCTGCACGACCAGGTCGTTCACGCACATCGCCACCAGGTCGACGCCGATCGTGTCGTGCCGTCCGGTTTCAATCGCAAGCTTCAGCTTGGTGCCGACCCCGTCGGTGGTGGTGACCAGCACCGGATCCGAGAATCCCGCTTCCCGCGGATCGAACAGCGCGCCGAAACCTCCCAGCCCGCCGATCTGCCCCGGCCGCGTGGTGGAGCGCGCAAGCGGCTTGATCGCTTCCACCAGCGCCTCCCCGGCGCCGATATCGACGCCCGCGGCGCGATAGGTGATTCCCTGGCCACTGGCCATGCAGGCCCCCGATAAGCTAGGCCTTGGGCAACGGCCGGAGGTGCCGGCATGCAAGGCGGTCAACGGTGGCGGACACAACCATAGCGCCGGCCATGGCGCAAATCTCCGGCGCCGCGCCGATCGGCGGAGAGACGCATGCCTGACGGCGTCCGGCTTGAACATGCCCCGTCGACGACGCTGCTCAATGTTCCCAATCTGATCAGTTTTGGCCGGCTGTGCGCGGTTCCGCTGGCGTTCTGGCTGGTCATCGATCACGCGCTGGGCGGCGCATTCATTCTGTTCGTACTGGCCGGGGCGTCCGATGCGGTGGATGGCTGGCTCGCACGCCGGGCCGGCGGGGGAAACGCGATCGGCGCGGTTCTTGACCCAATGGCGGACAAAGCTTTGCTCGTCACGATGTACGTGACACTGGCAGCAATCGGCGCGGTGCCGGACTGGCTGGCGATCCTGGTCGTGTTTCGCGATCTCATCATCGTCGGTGGGTTCATGGTTCTGGTATTGGCCGGCCACTCCCCCGCGATCCGCCCACTTTTCGTTTCCAAAGTGAACACCACCTTGCAGATCATCTTGTTGGGGCTGACTTTGTTCCTGGCGGGTTTCGGTGTTGCGGCGCCTGGTGTGGCACTCGCTATGGACGTGCTGACGTGGGTGGTCGCCGCAACCACCTTGGCATCCGGAGGCGCCTATGTGTGGGGCGCCTTGGGGGCAAAATGAGATTCCTGTGGCGACCGCCGGAATCCGTCACGCCGGAACAGGTCGTGACGGTCATATCTCTCGAAGAGCCCGAGGTGCTGGAACAGGCCTCGCTGTCCCCTCCGGCAGTTCCCGAACCGCGCCCAGCGATACGCTGGCAGCCCTGGGCGGCGGGAGTGGCTATTGCAGTCGGTCTCTGGCTCGCTCTGCAGCTTTTCGCGGGCGTGCTGGCGCCCTTCGTCACCGCTGCCGTGATCGCCTATGCGCTCGATCCGCCGACCACGCGTCTGGCCCGCCTGGGCCTGCCGCGCGGACTTGCCGCGCTGGCGATGGTGATTGCGATGCTGGCCGCCGTGCTGCTGTTCCTGCTGCTGCTCTATCCGTTGATCCTGTCCCAGATCGGCCTTTTCCTCGGGCGTATCCCGCAATACGCCCAGTTGCTGCAGCACTGGGCGAGCCACGTCGTCGAGGACTTGCAGCAGAATTTCGGGTCAGAGACTGTGAACGGCCGCTTGCAGGACCTGATCAGCAGTCAGGCAGGCAATATGCTGACCTTCCTCGCCTCGGCGCTGACCAGTGTGATCAGCGGCAGCTTCGCAATCTTCAACGTCCTTACCCTGGCCGTGGTCACACCCGTGGTGGCGTTCTACCTGCTCCGAAGCTGGCCGGAGATGGTCGCCAAAATAGACGCTTGGTTGCCGCGCCGCTATGCCAGCGTGATCCGTGACCAGGCTCGGGAGGTTGACCGGATCTTGTCCGCCTGGGTGCGCGGCCAGGCCATGTGTTGCGTTATCCTGGCGGTATTTTATGCGTTCGCACTCAGCGTCGCTGGGCTCGATTTGGGCCTGATCGTCGGTTTGGCGGCGGGCGTTCTGTCGTTCATCCCGTATGTGGGATCGATCACCGGCGGCATCACGGCCATCGCGCTGGCGTTAGCGCAGTTCCCGACCTGGAAAGGCGTGGCCGGTATCGGCGTCGTGCTGGTGCTCGGCCAGATCCTGGAAAATTACCTTATCTATCCGCGCTTCCTCGGGGATCGCGTGGAACTCCCCGCTGTTTGGGTGATCTTCGCCCTCTTCGCCGGGGGTGCCGCATTCGGCTTCATGGGCGTGATGCTTGCAGTTCCTGTCGCCGCCACGATCGGCGTCTTGTGCCGGTTCTGGTTGCGCCGATATTTGCGCAGCCCACTCTATCTGGATTGACGAAATGAGAGTTTCCAACACGCTGCAGGGACCGATGCTCAGCCTACTGCGCTTCGTCTCCGGCCTGATCTTTCTGGAGCATGGCGCGGTGAAGTTGTTCAGCTTCCCGGTGTCCTACGGTCATCCTCTTCCGCCGATGCTTTTCGCCGCCGGCATCATCGAATTCTTTGGCGGCCTGCTCATCTGTATCGGGTTGTTCACCGTCGTCGCCGCTTTCATCGCATCGGGCGAAATGGCCGTTGCATACTTCACAGCTCATCTGCCCCACTCCATTTTCCCCATCGTCAATGGCGGAGACGCCGCGATCCTCTATTGTTTCATCTTTTTCTACCTGGTTTTCGCCGGTCCCGGCCCGATCAGCCTGGACCGGCTGATCTGGTCCCGTCGCTGAGCTTGGCCGAACAGTTAGGGCTTCCCTTCAGCTATACTCCCAGCTTTGCTGCGGCTGACTTTTTACCCGCCGACTCCAATGCTGCGGCGCTTGCCTGGCTGACCGATGCTACCCAATGGCCGGATCACCGGCTCGCCCTCTGGGGCGATGCGGGCTGCGGCAAGACCCACCTGCTCCACGTGTGGGCGGATCGGGTCGGAGCAGCCTGGTGTACTGGACCGATGCTGCCTGACGCTCCGGCCCACGCTCTCGCCCTTGATGACGCCGACGCAGCACCCGAGGAGGCGCTTCTGCACATGCTCAACCATGCTGCAGCGAACGGTGTGTCGGTCCTCCTCGCCGCTCGCCAGCCGCCCGCGCGATGGCCGGTGGGTCTACCTGACCTCGCGAGCAGACTCCGTGCCATCACCGCCGTGTCCATCGCCCCTGCGGAGGAACTCACTGCTCCGCGCGTTACTCCGGAGATCTCTCGCCGAGCGTCAGTTGCCGGTGTCGGCGCCCCTGCAGGATTGGCTCTTGCTTCGCCTTCCGCGTACTCCGGCGGCTATGCGGGAGATCGCCGCGCGCCTTGATCGCGAGCAGCTTGCGCGCGGCAGGGGCGTCACGCGCGCGTTGCTCACGGAACTGATCGGCCAAGTTGAGGAGGATTAGCAGGATCTGGAGATACTGCCGCTGACGTCACGCACGTCCCGGCGTCTCTCACGACTCCGCCGCCTCGCCGATATCGACGACGATCTTGCCGAGCGCTGCGCCGTCCCTGACGGCGCGGTGGGCTTCCTCGACCGTGTCCATAGTAAACCGGCGCGGATCCACCGTGGGCACGAGCTGGCCCGCCTCAGCGAGCCGCGTGGCCTCGGTCAGTATCTCGCCATGATGCGCTCGGCCTTCACCGGTGAGCAGTGGCAGCAAGGTGAAGACACCGGAATAGCTGGCCGCACGAAAAGACAGTGGCGCCAGGGCGTGCGTACCCCAACCCAGAGAGCTCACGACATGGCCGAACCGGCAGACTGCGGCGAATGACGCGTCGAGTGACGCTCCGCCGGCCGTATCGTAGACAATGTCGAAACCCCGCCCGTTCGTCATCCTTGTAACCACATCGGCGATCGGCTCGGACCGGTCAGCGAATTGCTCGCCCAGAGCTTCAATGGTGCTCCGGCTCGCGGGCGAACCGATCGCGGCGATTTCACCGCCGAATGCCTTGGCGATTTGCAGCGCCATCTGACCGACGCCCCCAGCACCTCCCTGGACCAGCACGCAGTGACCGCGGCGAATGGCCGCACGATCCACCAACCCTTCCCAGGCCGTGATGAAGACGAGCGGCAGGGCGGCCGCCGCACGCATCGGAAGGTTGATCGGCTTACGCGCCAGCAGTGCCGCATCGGCGGCGATGTACTCAGCGAGCGTGCCCTGATGGCCGCCAACGCCGCCGGCCATTCCGTAGACCTCGTCACCAGGTTGGAAGGCAGTCACACCGGGACCGACGTCAGTCACGACACCGGCGAGGTCCATGCCAAGAATGGCCGGTAACGGGTGGCGGGCATGGGCTGCGACACTAGCATGAATCTTGGTATCGAGCGGATTGACCCCGCTCGCCACAATCCGGACCAGTACCTCGCCGCGGCCCGGAACCGGGCGCGCCACCTGCGTCACCCGAAGCGGCCCGCCATGCTCGGTTACCACGACCGCCCGCATCAGGCGGGACGCCATGTCCCCTGAGGTTTCCATGGGCCGATGTACCTTTCACGAGCTCAGGCATCAGGGTACCAATTTCGGCCGCGTGGGTCTCTCCGGTACCCCCGGCAAGTCGGACGCCGTACCTGCCGAGGTACTCCCCATGATTGACTCCGAGCCTGACACCATCAGATTGGTGCCTTGCACCATCTCGGGGAGCCGTCCTCGTGATCTCGCGCCTCATTCAGTTCCTGGCGTTCACTATACCGGCGGTTCTGATGGCCACGCCTGTAGTCGCAGAAGCCCCGCTTTATCTATCGGCGAACCCACCGAAAGCGCAGATCGATTCCGGTCCGAGCCTGTCGCTCGGGCGCGTGGGTCTCGATCCATGCCCAGGCGGCCTTTGCCGGACCGAGCCCCAAAGCAACCTGTATTACTTCATGACAAGGGGCACCCACCCGATCGAGCCGGTGCCGGGAATTCAGCTGAGCATCCCGTTCGGCGGGGGTGCGCATTAGGCCGCGCGGGCGATACGTCGCGGTCTCGCTGAAGCCCTAGGTCAAAACCGCCGGCGCTGGCTGCGCTGCTGCGGGCCGCGCTGGCTGTTGTTGGACAGCGTCAGCGACACGCCCGCAACGATCAGTCCGATGCTGGCAGGCAACAGCCACGCTGGCCGTGCGAGAATCGGAACCATCACATCATCCCACATCCAGTGGTCGAAATGAGCCTCGATGCTGCCCTGGAACGTGGCCATGAGATCGTGGTTCAGCATGAACAGCGCTGCGCCCAACGGCATGCCTGCCGGACCCAGCATGGCCAGCGCAACGGCGCCCACCAGCAGGACGGCAGCCAGGACCGCGAGGATACGCTGCGTGTTCACATGAATAGCTTCTCGTTTTTCAGCCCGTCATACAAGGAGGATACGAAGCTTCCGTAGCCATTGTATATTTGCGTCGGAACACGTTCGTCTGAACCGAGCACGCGTTCCGTGGCCTGGCTCCACCGCGGGTGGGGCACCGCAGGGTTCACGTTTGCCCAGAAACCATACTCGTCAGGGTTGATTTGTGCCCACATCGTATCGGGGCGCTTTTCGGTGAAGGTGACCTTCACGAACGCTTTTCCCGATTTAAAGCCGTATTTCCAGGGGACCGTCATGCGGATCGGCCCGCCGTTCTGCTTCGGCAGGTCCTTGCCGTACATGCCCGTCGAGACGAACGCCACCTGGTTCGCGGCCTCCTGGACGGTCAGCGCCTCCACATACGGCCACGGATAGATCGGCTCATCCAGCCCCGGCATAACCTTCGGCTCTTCGACCGTGGTGAACGCCACGTATTTGGCTGAACCAAGCGGCTCGGCAATGGTCAGCAACTGTTTCATCGGAAAACCGGTCCATGGCACCACCATGGACCACGCTTCCACACAGCGGTGCCGGTAGATCCGTTCCTCCAACTGGACCTGCTTCAGCAGGTCCTCAATCGCCATGGTGCGAGGGGTCTTCACCAACCCGTCGAACTGTACCGACCAGGGGCTGACGGACATCTTCTGGGCGGCACGCCAGAGGTCCTTGTCCTCGCTGAACTCGTAATAGTTGTTGTAGGTGGTGGCGTCCTTCTCGGGTGTGATGGCACGGCCGGGTTCATAGGTCTTGTCCAGCGGCACGTCCGCTCGTGCGCCGCCGGGCAGCGCGGCTGCCCCCAGCGCCAGCGCTGCGGCTCCGCCCAGCATCGCGCGCCGATTGATCATCAGCGCCTCGGGCGTCACGCGGCTCTCGGGAATTTCCCACCCGTGCCGCCGGATGATTTTCATGCTCTGTTCTCCCTGTCGCGGCTGGCATTTTCGTGCCACCCGCTACTTTACAGTGGCTTCCTGATCCCTTCAGTTCGCCGTGGAACGCGGAGAGTTACAGGGGAGGCACACCAGTCTACCGTCTAGCACACATCGAGCCCGAGGCCGTCCATGCACCTTGCCCGCTTTCCCCGCGTCCGCCTCTTTCCCACCCCGACGCCGTTGGAAAAAATGGAGAACCTGACACGGCACCTCGGCGGTCCGCAGATCTGGATCAAGCGCGACGATTGTACTGTGGTCGCGACCGGCGGGAACAAGGTCCGCAAGCTGGAATTTTTGGCTGGCGACGCGCAGGCGTGCGGCGCCGACCACCTGATTACGCAGGGCGCGGTGCAGAGCAATCACGTGCGCCAGACCATCGCCGTCGCCAACCGGCTGGGCATGAAATGCTCCGTCCTGCTCGAGCACCGGGTGGAGACCAACGACCCGAACTACGTCGGCAGCGGCAACGTGCTGCTCGACAAGCTGATGGGTGCCAGCATCGAGTACCGTCAGAGTGGTCTCGACATGAACGCCGAGGCTGAGCGGAAAAGCGAGGAACTCCGCGCCGCCGGCGCCAAGCCCTACGTCATCCCCGGTGGCGGCTCCAACCGAGTGGGGGCGCTCGGCTATGTCTCCTGCGCGCAGGAATTGATGCAGCAGGCCGACGAGATGGGGTTGAAGATCGACCGCGTGGTGCACGCCACCGGCAGCGCCGGCACGCAGGCGGGTCTGGTCGTCGGACTGGTCGGCATCAATGCCGGCGTGCGGGTACTGGGTATCGGCGTGCGCGCGCCGAAGGACCGGCAGGAGGCCAACGTGCACAAGCTCGCGCAGGAAGTTGCCGAGTATGTGGGCGTGCATGGCGGCATTCCGCGCCAGGCGGTTGAGGCGAACTGCGATTACGTCGGCGCGGGTTACGGGCAGCCGACCGACGGGATGTATGAAGCCGTCTCCCTGGTCGCGCGCCTGGAGGGGATTCTGCTCGACCCGGTCTATTCCGGCAAAGGGATGGCGGGGTTGATCGATTTGATCCGCAAGGGAAAGATCGGATCGAACGAAACCGTCGTGTTCCTGCACACCGGCGGGGCCGTCGGGTTGTTCGGTTACAACAGCTTCTTCGATCAGAAAATGGCTGCCTGAAAATGAGACCACGCCAATGAAACTGCTGAGCTTCCGCCGTCCCGATGGCAGCCCAAGCTGGGGGATCGCCAAGGACGAAGGCGTGATCGACCTGGGTCACCTTGCGCCGAGCCTCAAGCACGCCATCTGGGCCAGCACCTCCCTCGCGGAACTCGCGTCACGCCACGCCGATTACAAGCTCAGCGACGTACGGTTCCTTCCGCCCATTCCGGACCCCGACAAGATCCTCTGCGTCGGCCTGAACTACGTCTCGCATATCAAGGAAGGCGGGCGGGAACCGCCGCCCAAACCCATCATCTTCGCCCGCTTCGCAAATTCCCAGGTCGGGCACGGGGAGACACTGATCCGCCCCAAGGCGTCGGAGACCTACGACTATGAAGGCGAGCTTGCGGTCGTGATCGGGCAGCGCTGCCGCCATGTGCCGAAGGAACATGCGTGGGACGTGATCGGCGGGTACGCGTGTTACAACGAAGGCTCGGTGCGGGAATGGCAGCGGCATTCCGCGCAGTTCATCCCGGGCAAGAACTTCTATCACTCTGGTGCGTTCGGCCCGTGGATCGTCACGCCCGAGGAAGCCGGCGACATCACCACCGGCACGTTGCTCACCCGCCTGAACGGCGAGGAAGTGCAGCGCGCCACCATCGACGATCTCTGCTTCGATATTCCGACTCTCATCAACTACATCTCCACCTTCACCGAGCTGGTACCTGGAGACGTGATCGTGACCGGCACGACGGGGGGCGTGGGCGCGTACCGCACGCCGCCGCTGTGGATGAAGCACGGTGACACCGTGGAAGTGGAGATCAGCGCCATCGGCACCCTGCGCAACCCGGTCGCGCAAGAGGAGTGAGCGATTGGGTACCGTGGGGCGCCGAACTCGCCGCCACAGTTGACCGGTTCGGATCGCTCGAAGCCGTGCATGATGGCGAGGGGGCGATCAATTTCGCCGACCTCGCCACGCGTGCCGCTAGCCTCGCTGCCATGCTGCGCGACCGCGGCGTGCAACCCGGTCAGCCGGTCGTCAGCAGTGTTCTGAACGGCATTCCCGCCGTTTGGATAGCCATAGCGTTTCGCATCGCAGGCGTAGCCGAGGTGGCGCTGAACGCCCGCCTGACCGAGGCCGAACGCCGCCATTGCTTGACACTCTCGCAAGCGCGTCTTGCCATCACCTCCGCTGATCAGGCCGACGCGTTTCGTGCTCTCGGCTGCGATACCATCGCTATTGAAAATATCGATCGGTCAAACGACTCCTGCGCGTTTCCCCCTGTACCGGCCGACGCATGGGGCCGGATCGGCTTCACCTCCGGCACCACCGGCCAGCCCAAGGCTGTCGTCACCAACCACGGTGCGCGCTGGATCGCCAACATCCTGCAGCGCGCGCATTTCAACTCCATGCCAGGACCGGGCAGCCGCGTCCTGCTGATGACACCCTTCGTGCACGGCGCCGGATTGCTGGCACACGCTTTCCATGACCTCGGTGCCGGGATCGTGCTGTTGGACGGCGTCGATCTGCCCGTCGCCACAACCTTCATCATCGATGGCACGGTCGATTTCGTGTTCGCCCCGCCGACCGTGCTCGCCAAGCTGCTCACGGGCCTGGAGGGGCGGCGGATCGAAACCGTACGCACCATCTTCTGCGGCACCGCGCCGCTGCCGCGGGCACTCTATGAACGCGCGAAGGCGGGGTTCGGACCTGTGGTGCGGATCACCTACGGCAAGACGGAGATCGTCAATCCAATTGCCGTGCTGCAGCCGCCGGAAGTGGATCGGTATTTCAGCGAACCGCCGCAGGATGGCGCCTGCGTCGGCTGGCCCGGCGCCGGCGTGGAGATCGAGCTGCGCGGTGAGGAGCGCCAGGTGTTCCTGCGTGGCCGGCACATGTCGTGCGGCCATATCGACGCAGACGGGTTTCATCCACTGCCACCGGACGGCTTTCACGATACCGGCGATCTCGGCCGCATCGATGATCAGGGCCGGTTGCACCTGATCGGTCGCATGGCGGACGTCATCAAGTCCGGCGGCTACAAGATCCATCCCGATGAAATCGAACAGGCTCTCGCCAGAACCGGCGTGGTCGTGTCGGTACTGTCGCTGCCGTCGGATTACTGGGGCGAAGTCATCGTCGGTGTCGGCGAGACGGATGACCCGTCATGGCCCCAACGCGCGCAAGCGGCGTTGTCGGATCTGTCGCGCCACAAGCATCCGCGCATGCTGCTGACCATGAGCGAATTGCCGCGCAATCACCAGGGCAAGGTCATGCGCCGATCGATCCGCGAGGCTTTGATGAGTCGCTATCACCTGGTCGATGGACCTCATCCGACGCTGGAGCCGTGCTGATGCCATCGTATGAAACCATCGTGGTCGATACCGTCCGTCCGCACATGCTCTGCGTGACGATGAACCGGCCGGAGGTCGGCAATGCGCGCAATACGCGAATGGGGTTGGAACTGCTGGAGGTCTGGACCGGCCGAATCCGGGACCCAGGCGACGTGCGCTGTGTCATCCTGACCGGCGCCGGCGATCGCATCTTCTGCTCCGGCGCCGATCTGAAGGAACGAAACGGCATGAGCGGGACGCGTGGGAGCGTCAGCACGAGATTTTCGAGCGCGGCCGCGATGCTTTGCTTTCCCTCCCGGTCCCGGTGATCGCAGCCGTCAACGGCCATGCCTACGCCGGCGGCCTTGAATCGGTGCTGGTCTGCGATTTCGCCTATGCCGTGCGCGGCGCCCGCTTTGCGCTGACCGAAGTGACGCGCGGCATCATGCCCGGTGGTGGCGGGACGCAAACCCTGCCGCGCGTTGCCGGCGAACGCCGCGCAAAGGAAATCATCCTGACGGGCCGGCCTTTCAGCGCCGAGGAGGCGTTGGAATGGGGCGTGGTGAACCGGCTGTGCGAACCGGGCACGCTGATGGAGGCGGTGATCGAAACCGCGCAGGCGATCTGCGACAACGCACCGCTTTCAGTCCGCCAGGCCAAGAAAGCCATCCATAACGGTTTGCAGATGGATCTGCGACGTGGGTTTGCGTACGAGATCGAGGCCTATCATCGGCTGATCGATACCGAGGATCGGCTCGAAGGGATTGCCGCGTTCAATGAGAAGCGGAAGCCCGTCTTCAAGGGACGCTAGAGCAGATCGCGCTTGACTGGAACCGCCTGCGGTTCCAGGAGCGCGTGAACCTGCTCGCAAAACAAGGGCGCAGAGCGGGTTTACCGCGACACAGTCAGGGTAAAACCGCTCGAAGGCGCGTCTGCCCGCACGAACCCGGGAATAAGCGGAAAACCTGGATCACTCCTTCCGTAACGCCTCGGGCCGGTGAACCGCCTCCTTCCCGCTCTTATCGCTTCGCACACGATATTCCGGATCGTCCGGCGACGCCTTGGCGACGTGACCCTTTACACGCTGCGTTCCCGTAACCTTCCGCTCGACAGTGCCATGCGCGGCGCCCTGAGACGTGTTCCAACTGACCTTGTCGCCAGGTTTGAACTCCTTGCTCACGTTCGCATCCTTCACCGTGTCACCGGCCGCTTCTGCCGGGGCAACGTGTCCAGCAGCGCCGGATCGACACCCAGATGCGCCGCCACCAGTGTGCGCGGCGTCAGCGCCAGCCACTGCCCCAATGACACATCCTGGAACCGCGGCGCCGGGAACAGTTCCAAAAACCGCAGCGGCCCCGAACCCGTATTCTCGATGTAGTGCCCCATCGCGAAGGGAACGAACCCCACATCGCCGGCCCGGAAATCGTATGTCCGCGCTTTGGCTTCGGCGCCGAAAATCGTCATCCGGCCCTCGCCTTCGATCCAGTACTGCCACTCATCAGCATTGCAATGCCAATGCATCTCGCGCAACCCGCCCGGCTCAAGTTCGACCAGCGCCGCGGCCGTGGTGGTAGAGACAGGGAAATGGCGCGTATCGACGACGCGCACCCGCCCGCCCGGCATCTCCTGCGCCGGTTGCTCGTGCAACTTGTAGCTGAACGACTGCGGCACCGAATTCTCCCCCCTCCGGTCCTGCTCTATCGGACCAGGCAAGGGAGCTTCGAAGATATACAGCTCTGTCTCAGGCACGGTGTCGAATACCGAGGCGGCCCAGCCAAAGTTCTTCACCAGCACCTCGCGCGGGGTGTGACGCAGCCAGTCTGTCAGCAGGAACGTGCTGTCCTCGCTGAAATCACCGTCGTCGAATACGAGCAGGAACTCGGTGCCCTCGGGTTCCAGACCCTGAATGCTGTGGGGAATGCCGGGCGGAAAGAACCACAGATCGCCGGTCTCTACATCATCAACGAACGCGCGGCCCTCTTGGTCCACCGCGGTGATCCGCGCTCGTGCCGCCAGCGTGTACGCCCACTCCGATGCGGTGTGCCAATGCAACTCCCGCACCCCACCCGCTGTCAGACGCATATCCACACCAGCCATCGAACGAGAGACCGGCAACTCCCGCGCCGTGGTCTCCCGTGCCCGTCCCCCGCGCTCGATCCGCTGGTGAGAGAAGGTGAACGGCCACTTCACATTGGGCATCTTGCCCTTGTCAGTATGCGGCGGCGTGAGAAGGTTCGAATTCTGCCGGGCGAGCGCGATGTTATGAGGACCGAGCATGTTGGCCCCGAGCCCACCGGGTTCGATAGGCTCGGGTATTGGTCTATCCATCGCGGGCCCATCCTCCATGCCGGTGGGAACGGGCGGCGTGCCCGCCCGGTTGCCGGGGCAGGACCGACGGAGTACCGGTGGAACATGTCCGATTTTCCAAGCCGGGTACAGATCAACGAAGAAGGCCCGCGAGAGGGGTTCCAGTTCGAGAAAGGACCGATCCCGACGGAGCGGAAGATCGCGCTGATCGACGCTCTGAGCGAAACGGGACTCAATCACATCCAGGTGGCGAGCTTCGTCAATCCCAAGCGCGTGCCCGGTTGGGCAGACGCCGATCAGGTCGTTGCGGGCTTCAACCGCCGCCCCGGTGTCGAATACACCGCGCTATGGCTCAATCTGCAGGGCTTCGAACGCGCCCTCGGCACCAACCGGCTCGACATCAAGGGGTCGTTTTCCCTCACGGCCTCAGAGGCCTTCCTGCAGCGCAACCAAGGCCGCACTTTGGCGGATAACATCCGCGCCGCACACGACACCATCGCCATGTATACAAAGCACAGCATTCCGCTGGAGCGCGCCGGCATCATGGCTGCGTTCGGCTGCAACTTTGAAGGCGAGATCCCCCACGGCCGCGTGCTCGATCTGATGCAGCAGCTGCTGGACATCGCCGCCGAGCATGGGGTGAAGCCGCGCGTGTTCTCTCTGGCCGACACCATGGCCTGGGCCACGCCGAAATCCATCCGCGCCCTGGTCGGTAAGGTCCGCGACCGCTTCCCTGATCTCACCCTCTCGCTCCATCTGCACGACACGCGCGGCATGGGCATCGCCGACGCTTATGCCGGGCTGGAGATGGGCGTCGCGATCTACGATTCCGCCGTTGCCGGCCTGGGCGGCTGCCCCTTCGCTGCGCACAAGGGCGCCGCCGGCAATGTCTGCACCGAGGATCTGGTGTTCATGCTGCACGAAATGGGCATCGAGACGGGCATCGACCTGGAGCAGCTGATCGAAGCGGCGCGCCTGGCCGAAGACATCGTCGGCCACCCGTTGCCTGGTTCGGTGAAGATGGGCGGCACCCTGAAGGCCTATCGGGCACAACACTAACGGAGGAAACCAATGGGGCTTACCGAAGCGATCGGCACATTCATCGCCGACCTCTCCCCCAATCGCATTCCCCAGCAGGCGCTGGAGATGGCGCGCCTCGGCTTCATCGACTGCGTCGGCACGATGATTGCCGGTCGCAACGAAGACGCGGTCCGCGTTCTTACTTCCGTGCTCGCCCCCTCCGACGGACCGTCCAGCATCACCTTCACGCGCCGCCACGGGCCGGCGCCCGAGGCGGCCTGGATCAATGGCACTGCGGCCCACGCGCTCGACTATGATGACGTCGCCCTGCGCGGCCATCCTTCGACCGTGCTCGTGCCCGCCATTCTTGCGGAAGCCGAGGCTCTCGACGCATCCGGCCTAGACATGCTTGTCGCCTATGCCGCCGGGTACGAGGCCTGGGGCGAGCTGTTCCGCCGCGATTCCGGCCTGATGCACAAGAAAGGTTGGCACCCGACCGGCCTCTATGGGGCGGTCGGCGCGGCGGCCGCGTGCGCGAAGCTGCGCCGGCTGGATGCGGGGCGTGCCGCGATGGCGGTGGCGCTTGGCGCTTCGCAGAGCGCCGGGCTGATGGCGAATTTCGGCACCATGACCAAGCCTTTCCACGCCGGCCGCGCCGCGCATGCCGGCATCATGTCCGCCCGGCTGGCCGAAGCCGGCTTCACCGCCAGCGCCGACGCACTGGAGCATCCGCAGGGCTTCCTCCACGCTGTCTCCCCTGACGGCACCGAGGACCGCGTGAGCCCGCCCCGCCTGGGCGAGGATTGGGCGCTGATCTCTCTCGGCCTCGGCATCAAGAAATACCCCGCCTGTTATTGCACGCACCGGGCGATCGACTGCGCGCTGGATCTCGTCGCCACCCATCCCGTCCGCCCGGATGAAGTGCGTCACGTCACCGTTGGCATCAGCGACTATTTCGCCACCGTCCTGCGCAACCACGCGCCGGACACCGGCCTCGCAGCCAAGTTCAGCATCGAGTTCGCCATGGCCAGCGCCATCGTCGCCCATCGCGTCGGCCTGCGCGAACTCACCGATGAGTTTGTTCGTCGCCCCGACATCCAGGCGCTCATGCCGAAGGTCAGCATAGAAACCACGACAGAATACGATCCCGACCTGCCCGGCGCGTCGCCCGCCGATTGGGTTCGGATCGAAACCACCTCGGGCATTCTGGAAGGCGCCCCCGTTGCCCGCGCCACTGGACACGCCAGCAGACCGCTCTCCGCCGCGCAAATCTACGAGAAGTTCGCCGATTGCCTGGACGTTGGCGCTTCGGAAATTCCGGCTGAAACGCTGCACGCCCGGCTCGCCGGCCTTGAGTCTCTCTCGGCCCGTGCGCTGGCTGAGATTAACTAAGGTCATGCACTCCGCCTGAGCGAATTCGGTCGAAAGGATCTCTCCCACATTTCAATGAGGTCGCAACGCGAACGCAACTGAGGGGTTCCGGCAAATGCGCTGGGAACCCCGGTTCGTGACACAGCGGTTCAAACATTTGTGGGAGAAGCGATTTGTCGGATGTTTCCAGCGAAAGGGAAGCGAAGTTAGGGCGCGGCCGAGAAGCCGAAGGGCCGGAGCAGATTCCGCCGCGGGGCTGGATGGACGTGCTGAAGCGTGCCTGGGGAGCCAACAGCGAAAAGAACCTGTCGCTCGTCGCCGGTGGCGTGACCTATTACGTATTGCTCGCGCTCTTCCCGGCCCTCGCCGCGCTGGTTTCCATCTATGGACTGGTCGCCGACCCCCACACGATCGAGACGGAAATGAACTCCATGTCCGGTTTACTGCCGGGCGATGCGCAGCACTTAATCCTGTCGGAACTGCAATCGCTGGTCAACGCCTCAGGTGGCGCGCTCAGCTTCGGCGTGGTGGTCGGTTTGCTGATCGCGTTGTGGAGCGCGTCGCGCGGCATGAGCGGCATGATCTCGGCGCTGGATATCGCCTACGGGCAGGAGGAAACCCGAAGTTTCGTTCGCTTCAATCTTACGGCGCTGGTACTGACGATCGGGCTGATCATCGTCGGTTTGATCGCGATCGCGCTGATCGCAGGCCTGCCGGCACTAATGAGCGGCGCCGGTGTGAGCGGTACCACCAAGTGGGTGGCCTATGTGGTGGAATGGCCGCTGCTGTTCGTCTTCGTGATGACAATGCTGGCAGTGCTGTATCGCTACGCGCCGAACCGGGATGAGCCGAAATGGGAATGGGTATCTCCGGGTGCGGTGATCGCGACGTTCGTTTGGATGATCGGCTCCATCCTGTTCACCGTGTATGTCTCGCATTTTGGCAACTACAATAAAACCTACGGGTCGCTCGGTGCGATCGTCGCTCTTCTGACTTGGCTGTGGCTCTCCGCCTATGTCGTCCTGCTCGGGGCCGAGATAAACGCGGAATCTGAGCGTCAGACACGGAAAGACACCACCGTGGGCCGTCCACAGCCGATGGGCCGGCGGGGTGCAACGGCGGCCGACACGCTGGGTCAGGCCACGGACTGAACGCAAACTCTGCACCCGATTCGCGCTTTCCCGGCGCCTTCTCTAAAGTCCCTCTCCATAACGACAAAGGAGGATCGGCCATGGAACTCGGCTATTTCGCCATGCCCTCCCATCCGCCGGAACGCGGGCTGAAGGCCGGGCACGACTGGGACCTGCAGACCCTGCGCTGGCTGGATGAGTTCGGCTACCAGGAAGCCTGGATCGGCGAGCACCACACCGCCATCTGGGAACCCCATCCAGCCCCCGACCTGCTCATAGCGCAGGCCCTTCGCGAGACCTCTCGCTTGCGCATCGGGCCCGGAGGATTCCTGCTGCCGTACCACCATCCGGCAGAACTCGCGAACCGGGTGGCGATGCTGGATCACCTGTCGGGCGGACGGCTGAATTTCGGCGTGGCTGCCTCAGGCCTGCCCAGCGACTGGGCGATGTTCAACGTCGACGGCACGTCCGGCGTGAACCGCGACATGACGCGCGAGGCGTTGGAAATCATCCTGCGCCTGTGGGACCCCAAGGAACCGCATTTCGACTTCCACGGGAAGTTCTGGAACGTCAGCAAGCCGGAGCCGATGTACGGGTTCCTGCATCCGCACATCACCCCGCTGCAGAAGCCGCATCCGCCGATCGGTGTCGCCGGAATGTCGAAGAATTCCGACACGTTGAAGATTGCCGGCGAGCGCGGCTTCCTGCCCCTGAGCCTCAATCTCAATCCCGGCTATGTCGCGTCGCACTGGCACGCGGTGGAAGAAGGCGCACGCCGCACCGGCCGCACGCCGCACCGGTCAGACTGGCGGATGGTGCGCGAGGTGTTCGTCGCGGAAACCGACGCCGAGGCCGAGCGTCTGTCGGTGGGCGACATGATGGGCCGCATGATGCGCGAATACTTCCTGCAGCTGCTCGGGAATTTCGGCTTCCTCGAATTCCTCAAGCACGACCCGGACGTGCCGGATTCCGACGTGACCCCGGAATACTGCGCGAAGCACAACTGGCTGATCGGCTCGCCGGCAACGGTCGCGGAGAAGCTGGAGGCGATCTACGATGAGGTCGGAGGGTTCGGCTCCCTGCTGGTGTTTGGCTTCGACTACGCCGACAAGCCGGAGGCGTGGCGGACCTCGCTGGGTCTGCTTGCGACCGAGGTCCTGCCGCGGGTGCAAAAGCTGGCGCCCATAACCAAAGCTGCTGCGGAATAAGCGCGGTCTGACACCAAACACTATGACCGGCCGCCTCGGACCCCGAGGCGGTCGGTTTGCTATCGGGGCCAAATTTTTTGCCGATCATACTTGCATCATGAAAGCGACTTCGCCATACTGACTTGCACCATGCAAGCCGAGGTCGGCCATGCAGCGTAAAAGCTTCGGTTCCATGTCCTGCCCCATCGCCCGCAGCCTCGAGCATGTCGGGGAGTGGTGGAGCATCCTCATCCTGCGGGACGCCTTCCGCGGCCTGACCCAGTTCGACCAGTTCCAGAAGAACCTGGGCATCGCGCCGAACATGCTGACCCGCCGGCTGAGCGCCCTGGTCGAATCCGGGCTGCTGGAGCGGCGGCAATACACCGAGCGGCCTCCCCGGTACGAATACGTGCTGACGGAAAAAGGGCGGGATTTCCGCCCGGTGCTGTGGGCGCTGCTGGCCTGGGGCAACAAGCACTTTGCCCCCGAAGGGCCGACCATGATGATCGTGGACAATCAGACCGGGAACCCGGCCGACCCTGTGCTGGTGGACCGGAACAGCGGCAAGCTGATGAGCTCCGACACGTTTCGCAGCGTGCCCGTTCCCGCAGCCGGGGATCTGGAAGCGTTGGAGCAGGGGCAATGAGCGCCGCGCTGACACGGGAGGCGATCGGTGCGGCTCCGGTCATCAGGAAGACCCAGCGCTCCTACAAGCGGCACGCGCTTGCTGCCGCCGGGTTTGCGGTGCTGCTTGCAGCCGGGGATTACGGCTACCAGTGGTGGACCAACGGCCGTTTCATCGAGACCACAGACGACGCCTATGTCGGCGGCGACGTGACGCAGATCGCGCCGCACGTCGCCGGATTCATCGACAAGGTGCTGGTCCAGGACAACGCGCTGGTGCATGCCGGGCAACCGCTCGTTCGGCTGAAGCAGGATGATTTCAAGGCCGCGCTCGCGCATGCCGAAGCGGTGCTGCAATCGCGTCAAGCGGCGCTGGCGAATCTTATAGCCAAGCAGGTGCTGCAGCGTGACCTGATCGCCGAGGCGCAGGCCGATGTAGCCTCGAAGCAGGCACAGGCGGTGTTTGCCGCCGCTGAGTCGGACCGCTACGCCTCCCTCGCGCTGACGGCGGCGGGATCGCGCCAGAGTGCCGAGCGCACGCGAGCGGCGGACCAATCGGCGCGGTCTGCGGTACTGTCCTCAGTGGCCGCTCTCGAGGCCGCCAATCAGCAGTTGACCGTGCTGGGCACCGAGATTGCCGCCGCCAAGGCGGATGAAGCGGAAGCAGAGGCCGATCTGCGCACCGCCCGGCTCAACCTGGGCTACACGGATATCGCCGCGCCGGTGACTGGTTACGTCGGCAACCGCTCTGCCGAAGCTGGTGCCTACGTGACCGCCGGCACCGACCTGCTCTCCGTCGTGCCGGCGCAAGGGCTGTGGGTCGACGCCAATTTCAAGGAAGACCAGATCGCGCAGATGAAGCCGGGCGACGAAGCGACGATCGTCGCGGATGTGCTGCCGGGCCGCGTCTTCCATGGCCACGTCCTCAGCCTGGCGCCCGCCACGGGCGCGGTGTTCAGCGTCATCCCGCCGCAGAACGCGACCGGCAACTTCACCAAGATCGTGCAGCGTGTGCCTGTGCGCGTCGCGTTGGACGGGGATGCGCAGGACCTGGGACCGCTCCGGGCAGGGTTGTCCACCACGGTGAACGTGGACATTCGCCGGCACGGACATGAGTAAGCATCATGCGCGCGGTCATTCCCTTCGCGGTGATGTGCGTCGGCATGTTCATCGCACTGCTGGACATCCAGATCGTTGCATCGTCGCTGGCTGACATCGGCGGCGGCCTTTCTGCCGCGCAGGATGAGATCGAGCTGGGTGCAGACCGCCTATCTGATCGCGGAGATCATCATGATCCCGCTCAGCGGCTGGCTGACGCGCGTGTTCTCCACCCGTTGGCTGTTCACCGCCTCGGCGATCGGCTTCACCCTGACCAGCATGCTGTGCGGCATGGCATGGAGCATCGGCAGCATGATCGTGTTCCGCGCTCTGCAGGGTATGCTCGGCGCGTCGATGATCCCGACGGTGTTCACCTCCTCATTCCACTACTTTCAAGGACCGAAGCGGGTGTATTCGGCGGCTGTGGTGGGCACGATCGCCTCCATCGCACCGACCCTGGGGCCAGTGATCGGCGGCTGGATCACCGACACCGCGAACTGGCATTGGCTGTTCTACGTGAACGTGGTGCCGGGATTCCTGGTGGCGCTCGGCGTGGCGGCCCTGGTCGATATCGACAAGCCCGACTTGTCGCTGCTGAAGGAGGCCGATTATCCCGGCATCGTGCTGCTGGCTATCGCGCTCGGCACCACCGAATACGTGCTGGAGGAAGGATCGCGGTGGAACTGGTTCAGCGACTCCACGATTCGTGACACGGCGGTGATCGCTGCCATCAGCGGCATCCTGTTCGTCGTGCGCAGCCTGACCTACCGGTTCCCGGTGGTGGATCTGCGAGCGCTGGGGAATCGTAATTTCTCCCTCGGCTGCATCCTGTCCTTCGTCACCGGCATCGGCATCTTCTCCACGATCTATCTGACGCCGCTGTTCCTGGGTTACGTGCGCGGGTTTTCGGCCTGGCAGACTGGCGTGGCGGTGTTCTCCACCGGCATCGCTTCGATCGTCGGGGTGCCGGTTTACGTGATGCTGGGCAAGCGGGTGGACCTGCGCTGGCTGATGATGTTCGGGCTCGCCAGCTTCGGCCTGTCGATGTGGAGCTTCACCTTCATCACCCACGACTGGGGCGCCGGCCAACTGCTGGTGCCGCAGATCTTGCGTGGCTTCCCCCAGGTCTTCGCCGTCGCCCCCGCCGTCACGCTGGGCCTCGGCAGCCTGCCACCCGAGCGGCTGAAATACGCGAGCGGGCTGTTCAACATGATGCGCAACTTGGGCGGCGCGGTGGGAATCGCGATCTGCGGTGCGGTGCTGAACGCGCGGACCAACCTGCACTTCCTGGATATCGCTTCGACGCTGACGCCGGCCAACGCGGCGATGAATGAATTGCTCGCGACCCTCAGCACGGAGCTTTCGGCTGTGCTGGGATCGGCGCCCGCCGGGCATCTGGCGGCGCTGGAGCAGCTCCGCGCGCTCGCCTACCGTGAAGCCTCCACGATGGCCTACGCCGACGCCTTTCGCACCATCATGCTGGTGTTCGCCGTGACAACGCCGCTTGTGCTGCTGTTGCGGAAAGTGGTCCCACCCAAGACCGCACCCGCCGACGCTCATTGAGAAGGAGACTGACTATGGCAACGCAATCCCGTCCGGCTGCGCTGATCACCGGCGCTTCATCCGGCATCGGCGCCACTTATGCCGATCGCCTGGCGCGGCGCGGTTATGATCTGATTCTGGTGGCCCGAGACAAGGCGCGAATGGAAGACTTGGCCGGACGGCTTCGCGCCGAAACCGGTGCCGCCATCGATGTCCTTCGCGCCGACCTGACAGTCCCCGTCGATCTGCACGCCGTTGAGGCGCGGCTGCGCGACGATGCGCGTATTACCCTGCTCGTGAACAATGCCGGCGCGGGCGATTTCACCGGCTTTTCCAACCCCGACTTGGATGCGGCGGAGAAGCTGATTGCTCTGAATATAACCGCGGTCACGCGGCTAACCGGTGCGGTTGGTCCGCGCTTCCTGGCCAACGGCGGCGGTTCGATCATCAATGTCGGTTCGGTTCTGGGCTTCGCACCGGAGGCCCTGCCCGGCGTGTACTCATCAACCAAGGCGTTCGTGCTGACCTTCTCCCAATCGTTGCAGTTGGAACTAGGGCCGCGGGGAATCTACGTTCAGGCGCTGCTACCGTCCGCGACGCGGACCGAGATCTGGGAGCGTGGCGGCCGAAGCGTCGACAGCGTGCCGAATGCGATGGATGTCGGCGAGCTGGTCGACGCGGCACTGGTTGCGTTTGACCGCAAGGAGCTGATCACGCTGCCGTCACTGCCCGATGCAGGCCAGTGGGACGCATTCAACGCCGCGCGGCTGGCCATGCTGCCCAACCTGCGGCAGAAGCACGCAGCAGCTGAGAGATATCAAGCGCGAACCTCATGAAAGTTACCCAGGTCGAGCCGATCCTGCTTCGTGGTGACACGGCGTACGGGGCTGGCTCGACCGCCGATGAAGCAGCAGACAACGGCGACTGGCAGCTTCTGATCCGCGTCGCGACCGATGAGGGCCTGACCGGCTGGTCCGACGTCGAAACCCTGGCCCCGGCGGCCGTGGCGATCATCGCCGGGCAGGGAATGTCGGCGCTTGGCTTCCGCACGCTGGGCGAGCAGCTGGTGGGCGAAAATCCGCTGGATGTCGAACGGCTGTGGGACAAGCTGTACGTCGGCAGCGCCTATTACGGCCGGCGCGGCATCGCGATGCACTGCATCTCCGCGATCGACAACGCCCTGTGGTCGATCCGCGCACAAGCGGCCGGCATGTCGCTGGCGCGCCTGCTCGGCGGACGCCGGCGCGACACCATCACCGCCTACGCCTCGACACTGTTTCGCGATACGCCCGAGGCGATGGCCGAGGCAGCCCGCGGTTATGTGGCCCGAGGCTTCCACGCGGTGAAGTTCGGCTGGGGTGTGTTCGGCGAAGATCCGGGACGGGACCGGGAACTGGTCACGGCAGCACGCACGGCGCTCGGCCCCGATCGTCATCTGCTGATCGATCCGGGCTGGTATCCGGCCAGATGGAAAGCCCCCGGACAAATGCGCAGCCAGCGTGAGGCGGAAGCGCTGTGCCAATGGCTTGCGGACTATGACGTCGGTTGGGTCGAAGACTTCATCCATCCCGAACAGTTCGATCAATACGAAGCGGTGCGCGCGGTCAGTCCGGTGCCGATTGCCGCGGGAGAACAGATCGAGACGATCTGGGACTTCCGGCGCTTTATCGGACAGCACTGCGCCGATGTGATCCAACCCGATCTGTCGCGCTGCGGCGGGATCTCGGTTGCCGTGAAGGTCGCGGCCCTCGCCGAGGAACACGGTCTCGACCTCGTCCCGCATTCCTGGCTCACGCACCTGCTCACAGGCTACAGTCTCCAGTTGATCGCGACTCTCCCACGCGCGCGCTTCGTGGAATTCAACGTCAGCCAGAGTCCGCTGACGCGCGGAATCGCACAAGCATCGTTCGCCCTTGCCGCCGACGGCACGGTGGCGATCCCGGATGAGCCGGGGATCGGGGTGGACGTCGATCTCGATTTCATCGCCGCGCATCGCGTCGGATGAAAGCCTTCGTGTCCTGGAGTTCCGGCAAGGACAGCGCCTTCGCGCTTGTCGCGGCGCGCGATGCGGGAATCGAAATCGCCGGAGTTCTGACCACGATCACCGAGGCCTATGACCGGGTCGCGATGCACGGTGTCCGTCACGCGCTGCTCGATCGGCAGATCGCGGCGCTGAACCTGCCGGCGATCAAGACCCCGATCCCAAGCCCATGCTCGAACGAAATCTATGAGGCGCGCATGGCGGATGCGTGCGCCCGCATCAAGGCGCTTGGCATCCACCACGTCGTATTTGGCGATTTGTTTCTGGAAGACGTCCGCGCCTATCGAATGGACAGACTGACCGCGATCGGCATGGAGCCGGTGTTTCCGCTCTGGAAGCGCGACACGACGGTGCTCGCGCGGCAGATGATCGCCAGCGGCATGATCGCGCACATCACCTGCCTCGATCCGCGCCGGATCTCCCGCGATTTCGCCGGCCGACGCTTCGATGCGACCCTGCTCGCGGACTTGCCTCCCGACGCCGATCCGTGCGGTGAGAATGGCGAGTTCCACACCGTGGTGTCGGCAGGGCCGATGTTTGCTGCGCCCATCCCCGTCCGCATCGGCGAAACGGTCGAGCGCGAGGGCTTCGTGTTCACGGACGTGATTCCGGAATAATAAGAGACGCCCCTGCACGAACTGTCGCCAGCATCCAACCTGGTTGGAGCAGGTGCATCCGTACACGGTCATTGCGAGGCTCGCGTAGCGTGCCGCGGCAATCTCGCAGAGCAGTCGCAACAATCCGCGGTAGGCGTGGTTTCACAACGTCTCGTTCAACCGCGCGGCAAACTCAATGCCAGCCTTCAATCTTGAGACCGCTCACGCGCTCGGCCTCTTCACGCGACACGTAGCGGACGGTCTGGCTGAAGGTCCAGACGTGACCCTCCGGATCGCGCGCGCGATACGTCCGGTCGCCATAGAACTGATCGGCTGGCTCCTGCAGAATTTCCGCCCCGGCCGCCCTGGCCCGTTCGCAATGCGCCTCGATTCCGTCCTGAAGCTGGACACGGACGAACTGTGTATTCTTTCCCCCGACCGAAGCCGGACTGGCGATAAACTCTGCCCATTCCGAGCCGAGCGAGATGTAGCTGTCGCCAAAATGCATCTCGGCGTGCCCAAATTGACCATCTTGGTCCGAAATCACCATGCCGCGTTTGAAGCCGAATGCCTTTTCCAGCCAGTCCAGGGCAGCCCACGCATCGCGGTAGAAAACGCCCGGCACAAAGGTGGGGCGACGAAAAAAGTCTTCCATCAATCCACTCTCCTCAGCACCATTATTATCGGTCCAGCACGGCGCGAAGAAAATCCCGCGTCCTCTGCTCTCGCGGACTGCCGAAAATGCGCTCCGGCGTGTCTTCTTCCACGATCTTCCCGTAATCCATGAAAACGACCCGGGAAGCGACCTGGCGGGCAAAGTTCATTTCATGCGTCACCACCACCATCGTCATGCCCTGCCGCGCCAGCCGGCGCATCACCCCCAGCACCTCCGTCACCAGCTCAGGATCAAGCGCGCTGGTCGCTTCGTCGAACAGCATGGCTTTTGGATCCATCGCCAGAGCGCGTGCGATGGCGGCGCGTTGCTGCTGACCGCCGGAGAGTTCCTCGGGATACGAATCCACCTTGTCCGACAGGCCGACCATGTCCAGCAGTGCGGCCGCCTGCCGGCGCGCCTCCTGCTTCGGCCGCCGCAGCACGTGCACCGGCGCCTCGATGATGTTGCCCATGACCGTCAGGTGCGGGAACAGATTGAACTGCTGGAACACCATGCCGACCTGCGCGCGCACCGCGGCGATGGTCCGGTTGGAGTGTGGCCGGAAGATACCGCCTTCCTCGTCCCGATACGCCAGTTGGCCATCAATCCAGATACGGCCGGACTCGGGTATCTCCAGATGATTGATGCAACGGAGCAGGGTGGATTTGCCGCTGCCGGACGGGCCGATAACGCAGACGACTTCACCCGTAGCGACGGAAAGATCGATTCCTCTCAGCACATGCACCTCGCCGAAGTGCTTATGCAGATCTTCGATCCGGATCATGGGCCCAGGGGACGATACACTCATGGGCGCACCCGTTTCCGGCGATAGCCGGCGCGCGTGATGCGCTCCAGATACCCGACCAGCCGCGCGGCCGGGAAGCTGACCGCAAAATACATCACCGCTACCACAGTGTAGAGCGTGAAATACTGGTAGCTGAGCGCGGCACGCACCTGCGCCGTATAGACCAGTTCCTGGATACTCACCGCGGACGCAAGCGCGGTATCTTTAAACAGGCTGATGAAGTAGTTCCCGAGAACGGGCACGACGATGCGCACGGCTTGCGGCAGGATGATGCGCCGCATCGCCAGCCCGTGCGTCATGCCCAGCGCCGCGGCTGCGTCATGCTGGCCACGAGCGATGGCCTGGATACCCCCGCGATAAACCTCGGAGATATAGGCCGAGTAGTTCAGCGTCAGAGCCAGTACGCCGGCCGTGAAGGCGTCCAGCCGAATGCCGATCGAGGGCAGCACGTAGTAGACATAGATCAGTTGCAGCAGAAGCGGCGTGCCGCGGATCACCTCGATATAGCTCTTGATGATCCAGCGCAGCAGCACGAAGCGTGACATGCCGGCCAGGGCAACGAGCAATCCACAGATCAAGGCCAGCACGATCACCACCGCAGTCAACTCGACCGTGATCAGCAGTCCACCCAGAAGCGGCCCGATATTCTCAACCGCAACCTGCGGGTCAAAGAGTTTGAACACGTGCCGTCAGATAAAGGCCGCAGGCCGGGTGTATCCACGGTCCGCCGGCGATCAGGGATGCAGCTGGAACATCACCAGATTCCGGTCAGTCAGCCCGTATTTCCTCAGTATGGCGCTGACCACACCGGCAGCGCGGAGTTCAGCCAGCGCTCCAGTATAGGCCGCGCGCAAAGAGCAGTCTTCCTTGCGGATGCCGAACCGTGCCATGCCGTAGCCGCCACCCTGGATCATGTCGGTCGGTACGGCGATGTTCCACAGCGGATCGAGGTTGTTGTTCGGATTTTCCTTGTCGAACTGCTTATAGACCACGTCATCTTCCAGAACCGCGTCGAGCCGGCCCTGATTGAGGCTCTGCAGCTCATCCACCTCCTGCTTGAACTCGGTGGGTTCGACGCCGATGCGGCGCAGGTATAAATCCGCTGCACTACCGGTGATGGCGCCGACCCGCTTGCCCTTCAGCTGCGCATAGGCAGTCACGTTCAGCGGGTTGCCCTTCCCTACGATCAGCACCGGGCCGTACCACCAAGCCGGGCCGGAGAAGCTGATCACCTTCAGGCGCTCCGGCGTCACGTGGATATCGGCGGCGATCACATCGATGCGGCGGGAGAGCAGGGAGGGGATCACGGATTCCCAGGGCATCCACACCACGTTGATTTTGGTGATGCCCAGCACGTCCAGCGCCGCTTTGTTGATGTCCCAGTCGATGCCGGTGGGCTGCTTGTTGGCGTCCTGAAACGCCTCGGGCGGGTTGACGTTGAACCCGAGCGAAATGCCGTTCTTGACCGCGTTTGCGTAGGACGGGTCGCCGCAATTGGCCACGTCCGGCTTCATTTCCACATAGAACGGCAGTTGCTGGGCGAATGCCGTGCCCGCGGCGACCGTCAGCGCGGCGCCGGTGACGGCAATGCGGGCCCACTGAGACAGCGTTCGCAACATCGATGCATCCCCCGGTTCTTATCGCGGCGTTCCTCAGCCGCGCGCGGACGCTAGCACGGCCCCGCTTGACTGCAACAGCCAGCCCGGCAAACCGTCGCGCCATCAATCGGCCGGAGGAAGCTTTGTCATGAAGATCACCGACGTTCAGGCGCTCTATCTGCGGCTGCCCGACATTCAGCAGCGCACTGACAGCTCACAGGACGCACTGCTGGTGAAAGTGACCACAGACTCCGGTCTGGTGGGCTGGGGCGAGGTGGATGGTTGTCCCGCCGTGGCGAAGGCGGTGATCGAAGCCGGTTACTCCCACACCCAGGTCAACGGCCTCCGCGCCATCCTCCTTGGCGAGGATCCGCTCGACACCACGCGGCTATGGGACAAGATGTATCAGCAGACGCTGTATTTCGGTCGCAGCGGCGCGACGATCCAGGCGATGGCGGGTGTTGATCTCGCGCTGTGGGACATCAAGGGCAAGGCACTCGGCCAGCCGATTGTCACGCTGCTGGGCGGTGCGTTCCGCGACAAGATGCGGGTCTATTCGTCCAACATGTTCCAGTTCACCGTGGAAGCGACGGTGGAGCGTGCGAAACGCGCGATCGACACCGGGCACACGGCGGTGAAGTTCGGCTGGGAGCCCTTCGGGCACGATGCCACCACCGACCTGCGCTACGTCGAAGCGATCCGAAAGGCGATCGGCGATAAAAACGACTTCATGCTGGATGTCGGCCTGGTGTGGGACGCCAAGACGACCATCCAGCGGGCGCGGCTGTTCGAACCGTATCGGCTGTTCTGGATCGAGGAACCGCTGCATCCGGATGATTACACCGGCTACGCCAAAGTCTCCCGCACCTGCCTGCAGCACATCGCGGCCGGAGAGCAGGAGTGCAGCGTGGTGGGATTCGAGCGGCTGATAGATCAGGGCGGGATCGATATCGTGCAGATCGATCTCACCCGTTGCGGCTTCACTCAGGCGATGCGCATTGCGGCGATCGCGCATCGGGCGGGACGGAAGGTGTGCAACCACAACTTCACGACCGACATCAACACAGCCGCGTCGCTCCACTTCCTATGCGCGATCGAGAACGCCCTGGTGATGGAATACTGCGTCGAGCCGAGCGAGATCTCGCGCCGCTTGGCGAAAAAGCCTGTGACGATCAAGGACGGTTATGCGCACCTGCCGCAGGAATCGGGCCTCGGCATCGAACCGAACCAGGAAATCATCGAGAAGTACCTGGTGCGGAGTTAGGAACCACGCCGCGGCCGGATCGTTCTCGGGCTATGGAATCAGGTCATCCACCCCAGCCCGAGGACGAACCGTCCGGCGTTCCTATCCCGGACCCCATTCCGGTCGAGGAGCCGCAGGAGGCACCGCCGCCGAAATCTCCGCCCCGGAGTCCGCCGGACCCGATCACGGCCTGACGGCCGTTAGGCCGCCATCGCGCGGTCGGCCCCAACCCGGCGCTCCGCCTTCACGATATCGGCTATCTTCTCCGCCATCATCAGCACCGGCACGTTCAGATTGGCGCACGGCACCGTCGGCATGATCGACGCGTCGCACACGCGAAGCCCCTCCACACCGATCACCCGCCCCGACCCATCCGTCACCGCCATCCGGTCCAGCGGATCGCCCATGCGGCACGCGCCGCACGCATGCCACGTACCGCCGACACAACGCCGCAGATGTTCCTCCAGCGCCGCTTCGTCCTGGCCAAGAATCTCCGCCGGATGCCGAGCCTCCATGGCAAACGCCATGAAGCGTCGCCGCAGCCCGGCGTGATAATCCATCAGCGGCCCAGCCACGGCCATCACCATCCCATTGCGCACCGACGGCCGGGTCAGTGCCCGGATGCGGCTGGAAAATCCGGCGGGGAATATGTCCAGCACGACGCCCTTCAGCGGCGCCGAGGTCAACGCCCGCACGCCCATGCGGAAGCCCTCCTTCAACCGTGCCATGTCCCGCGGATCGGACAGCATGCGGAAATCGATCTCCGCCGGTTCGTCCGGCGATTCACCCAACCGGATACGGCCGCGCGAATAGGCCTTGTTGACCCAGAACCCCAGGCCGCCGATCCGCGTGCCGACGGCGTGCCACGAAGAGCGCGTGGAGATCGCCACATGCATATCGCCCGGCGGTGTACCGGGCACACCTGACGAATATCGCAGCAGCGCCTGCAAATGATGCCCCCGATCGCGGGAGCGCCGCGCATCCGGTGCAAGAAAGGCTGAGACACCGACATTGGGATGCTCCAGCAGGTTCTCGCCAACTCCCGGGCGTCGTTCAGCCACAGCAGTAATGCCGCGCTCGCGCAGGTGGATCGGATCGCCAATGCCATTCCGCATCAGCATGACCGGCGATTGCAGCGCGCCCAGCGACAGAATCACCTGCTGCGCGTTGCACTGTCTCCGTCTCACCGCGTCGCAGCCGCACGCCGACAACGCGCTTCCCCTCGAATTCCAGCCCGGCCACGACCGTCTCGGTCATGATGCGAAGATTAGGACGCGCGCGCACCGCCGGTGTCAGATAGACCACTGCGGCGCTGGCACGGCGGCCGTCGTCATCGACATTGTGCGTCGTCGGGAAGATGCCGTCGGCCCAGAGCCCGTTCTGATCGTCCTGCAGCTTATAGCCCATCCCTTGGAACGCCTCCGCGACACCGCGCGTGAAGCGCGTCCAGTCCTCCCGCCGGTGACGGCGGATCGGCAGCGGCCCGTCCTTGCCGTGCCACGGCTCACCGTAGTCGCAGTCGCTCTCCAGCTTGCGGAAATAGGGCAGGACCTCGTTCCAGCCCCAGCCATGCGCCCCGGTCGCGTCCCATTCGTCGTAATCGTATGGAGACCCGCGATTGGCGCAGATGCCGTTGATCGACGATCCGCCGCCCAGAATGCGCGCCTGTTCGTAGAACCGCACCGCACCGCGCTGATTCGTTCCCGTATCGCCGCGCGACGCCGCCAGCGTGGGCCATAGCCAGTCTGCGATCGAAATACGCCTGCCCCGGATACGGCGAGGACAGCCGCACGGGATACATCTCCGGCGTCAGGTCCTTTCCGCCTCGACCAGCAGAACGCGCGTACCTGGATCTTCCGAAAGCCGCGCCGCGAGCGCACACCCCGCCGAGCCTCCGCCCGCAATGAGGATATCCACGGGATCGGACATGCTTCGTTCCCTCCGCCGGGCTTTCACGCCTGCCCGGGTTCTGCCAAGCTCAGTACCAACTAAGGCTAGAGCAGGATGGCGCGAGGCGAAACGTCGGAACGCGTCAATCCTGCTCTCAAACACCGAAAGGGAGGAATTGGAATGGATCGGCGAGCGTTTCTTCTGGGTTCAGCGGCCACCGCAACGATTGCCGCATCGCTGCGAGCGCGCGCGCAAGGCGCGAGCGTCCTGAACGTCGCAACGACCGGAGATCCCGGGCCGCTCGATCCCACGCCCGTCACCTCCGACCTGCTCTCCGAAATCACCCAGCATTTCTATGAAACGCTGTACATCTTCGCGCCCGATTTCAGCATCGCGCCACTGCTCGCCTCGGCGCTGCCGCAGATCAGCGCGGACGGGAAGGAGTACACGATCCCCCTGCGTTCGGGCGTACCGTATCACGACGGCAGCACCATGAATGCCGACGATGTCGTTGCATCTTTGCAACGCTGGGGCCGGCTGTCGCCGCGTGGGCGCACGCCGTGGACATTCCTCGATCAGATCAGTGCGCCGGACGCCAACACCGTCCGCATCACCCTAAAGCAGGCCTATTCCCCGTTGGTGAACCTGCTCGCCTTTCCCAACGGATCGCCCATCATCATGCCGAAGCGCATTGCCACCGCGCCCGATCCGCTGAAGGAGTTCGTCGGCACCGGCCCATGGAAATTCGTCGAGTACAGGCCCGACACCTGGGTGCGCATTGGCAAGTTCGCGCAATACGTCTCTCCCCCCGGCAAGCCCGACGGCTTCGTCGGCGAACGCAAGGCGCTGATCGACGAAATCCGCTTCCTCCCGGCTCCCAATCCCACCACGCGCGCGGACGCGCTCATCGCCGGCCAGTATCAATGGGCCGACAACCTGACGCCGGAGGGATACAAGCGCATCCACGGCAATCCGGGGATCACGCCCGGTGTGCTCACGGCCGCCAACTGGCCGCTGTTCATCATGAACAACGCGAAGGGCGTGATGGCCAATATGGGCATCCGCCGCGCCGTGCAGGCGGCCATCAACTGCTCCGACGCGCTGGCCGCCGCGTTCGGCGATCCCAGCCTGTGGAAGCTGCAAGGCTCCATCTATCCGCCGGGCACCGCGTGGTACGATCCGGACGCGCCAGGCTACAACCAGGGCAACGCCGACAAGGCGTCCTCCCTGCTCAAACAGGCCGGCTACAAAGGCGAGCCGGTGCGCGTCCTTACCAGCGTGCAGTACGACTACCAGTTCAAGATCGCCCAGGTGATCCAGGCCAACCTGACCGATGCCGGCTTCAAGATCGATCTCGTGGTCACCGATTGGGCCACCATCTTGCAGCGCCGCCAAAACAAAGACCTGTGGGACGCCTTCGTCACCGGCCATGGCGTGGTGCCGGAGCCGTCCTCCATCACCATCTTCAACCCAAGCTATCCCGGTTGGTGGGATACGCCGGACAAGCACGCTGCGCTCGATGCCTTCACAAGCGAGAGCGATCCCGCCAAGCGTGTACCGCTCTGGCACAAGCTTCAGGCGCTGTTTTACAGCGAGGTGCCGACGGTCAAGATCGGCGACGGTTACACGATGTTCGGCGCGACGAAGAAGATAGCCGGCTATTACCCCGGCATCTGGCCCGCGTTCTGGAACACCACCCTGGCCACCTGACGTCGCGCCGATGACCAACTACCTGCTCCGCCGGCTCGCCGGCATGGTCATCGTGATGTTTCTGGTCGCCACCATCGTGTTCATTATTGCGCACGTCATTCCCGGCGATCCGGCGGCGGTCATGCTCGGCCCCGCCGCCACTGGCGCGGATATTGCCGCGCTACGCACCCGCCTCGGCTTGGATGCGCCGCTACCCATACAGTACCTTCACTTCATGCGCTCGGTGCTGCAGCTTCGCCTCGGTGAATCCATCTTCCTGGGCCGCAGCGTCACCCAGGCACTGGCCGAACGAGCGCCGCTGACGCTGCAACTCACGCTTCTTTCTGCCGGTCTAGCTACGTTCATCGGCATCCCGGTCGGCATTCTGTCCGCGGTGCGGCGCGGCAGCGTGACGGATCAGGTCGTCACTGCGATCTCCGTTGCCGGAGCCAGCCTGCCCAGTTTCTGGATCGGCCTGACCTTGATCGAATATCTCGCCGTGCGCTGGCATCTCCTGCCGGTCGCCGGTTACGGCCCACCCGGCGCCACCCTGCTGCAACGCCTGCCATTTCTCATCATGCCCGCGATCGCGCTCGGTATTCCCAACTCGGCATTGATCATCCGCTTCACCCGTACCAGCATGCTGGACGTGCTGTCAGAGGATTACGTGCGCACCGCACGCGCCAAGGGCCTACCGCCTGCCATGGTGATTTTCAAACACGCGTTCCGCAACGCGCGCACCCAGGTACTGACGGTGATCGGCCTGACCGTCGCCGGCCTGCTCGGCGGCGCGATCGTCACGGAGACGGTGTTCGGCCTGCCCGGCGTCGGCAACCTCGTCGTTTCCGCCGTGCTGCGACGCGACTATCCGGTGATCGAGGGCGCGCTGCTGGTCATCTCCGGCATCTACGTGCTGATCAACCTGGGCATCGATCTGCTCTACGCCGTGCTCGATCCGCGGGTCCGCTATTAGCATGTCGGACGTCGCGCTTTCGGCCGCCGCCTCCCGGCCTGCGTCACCGGCCCTGCTACTCCTACGCCGTCTCGTCCGCCGCAAGCTGGTGCTGGTCTGCCTCATCATCCTCGTGTTGATGATCGTTGCCGCCATCGCCGCGCCGTGGATCGCGCCCTATCCGCCGCGCAAGATGGACATCGCGCAGCGTCTCTCACCGCCTTCGCTTGCGCATTGGTTCGGCACCGATGAGTTCGGACGCGACACCTTCTCCCGCTGTCTTTTCGGCGCGCAACTGTCGTTGACCGTCGGCTTCTGGACTGTCCTCGTGTCAATCGTCTGCGGCACCACCCTCGGCGTCATTTCCGGCTACGTCCGTCGGCTCGACGGTCTCCTCATGCGAGTCACCGACGCCCTCATGGCCTTTCCCGACATCCTGCTCGCCATCGCCCTCATGGCTGCGCTCGGCGCATCACTGACCGACGTCGTGATCGCGCTCGGCACCGTCTACACACCGCGCGTCGCCCGCGTTGCCCGCGGCGCCACGCTCGTGTTGCGCGAGTTGCAGTTCGTCGAAGCAGCCGAGGCCCTCGGCGCCGGAACGCGCCGCATCATTACCGTCCACCTGCTGCCGAATCTGCTCTCCCCGTTGCTGGTACAGGGGACCTTCGTCTTCGCTTACGCCATCCTGACCGAGGCTGCGCTGTCCTTTCTCGGCGCCGGTGTGCCCCCCACCAGCCCCACCTGGGGCAACATGATCGCCTCGGCGCAGGAATACATGCAGACAGCGTTCTGGCTGATCCTGGCGCCTGGCCTCTGCATCGTACTCACCGTTCTCTCCTTCCAGGTCGTGGGCGACGGACTGCGCGACGTGTTGGATCCGCGGCTGCGGCGCGTCCTGTGACGGAGCCCCCGCTGTTGGAGGTCGAAGACCTCCGCACCTACTTCCATGCCGAGGACGAAGTCGCCCGCGCCGTCGATGGCGTTAGCTTCACCGTCAGTCGCGGTGAGACACTGGCCATCGTCGGAGAATCCGGCAGCGGCAAATCGGTCACGTCACTTTCCATCATGCGGCTGATCCCAAGCCCGCCGGGTGAAATCGCCGGCGGTTCCATCCGCTTCCGTGGCCGCGACCTGCTGGGAATGTCCGAACCGCAGATGCGCGACATCCGCGGCAACGAGATCGGCATGATCTTTCAGGAGCCGATGAGCAGCCTCAATCCGTTGCTGACGGTCGGTGAGCAGATCGCCGAAGTCGTGCGCCTGCATCGCGGTACCGGCCGCGCGGCCTCCTGGCGCCATGCGGTGGAGATGCTGGATTCGGTCAACATCCCCGAACCGGCGCGCCGCGCGCGCGAATATCCGCACCAACTCTCCGGCGGCATGCGCCAGCGCGTCATGATCGCCATGGCGCTGGCCTGCCATCCCGCGCTGCTCATCGCCGACGAACCCACCACTGCGCTGGACGTCACGATCCAGGCGCAGATCCTGCAACTGATCCGCCGGTTGCAGACGGACCTTCAGATGAGCGTGCTGTTCATCACCCACAATCTCGGCGTGGTTGCACAAGTCGCGGATCGTGTCGCGGTGATGTACGCCGGCCGGATCGTGGAGCAGGGGAGGGTGGAGGACGTGTTCGCGGCGCCGCTGCACCCCTATACGCGCGCCCTGCTACGCAGCATCCCTCGCGTCGAAGCCAGCCACGTCCCCGCCCGCCGCTTGCTCTCGATCCCCGGCCAGGTGCCCAGCCCCGCACATTTGCCGGTCGGGTGCAGCTTTGCGCCGCGCTGTCCTTTGGCCGATGCCGTCTGCACCGCCACCATGCCTGAGATCACCACCCCCCGGTCCGCGCATGATGTGCGCTGCTACCATTGGGATGCAGCGCTTTCGCCCGCGACGCAGCCCGCATGAACCCGGTCCTCGAGGTCAACGGACTGGGCATCAGCTTCCCCGCCGGACGCGGCATCTTCGGCCGCGGTTCGCTTTCGCTGCGTGCGGTGGACCAGTTCAGCGTCGCCATCCAACCCGGTGAGGTTGTCGGCCTCGTAGGCGAGTCCGGCAGCGGCAAGACCACCACCGGCCGAGCCATCCTGCGTCTGCTCGAACCCACGGACGGAGAAATCCGCTTCGAGGGCCAGGACATTACCCACCTGGATAAGCCTGCCCTGCGCCCGTTCCGGCGGCGCATGCAGATGATCTTTCAGGACCCGTATTCCAGCCTCAATCCGCGCCTGAAAGTGCGGGACATCGTCGAGGAAGCGTATCGCATCCACGGCATCGGCACGCCGCGCGACCGAGCGGAGCGCGTCGTCGAAAGCCTCCATCGCGTCGGCCTGCCGCGCGACGCCATGGACCGTTATCCGCATGAATTCTCCGGCGGCCAGCGCCAGCGCATCGGGATCGCGCGTGCGCTGGCGGTCGAACCCGTGTTCGTCGTCGCCGACGAACCGGTCTCCGCCCTCGATGTCTCCGTGCAGGCGCAGATCCTCAACCTGCTCCTCGATCTGCAGCAGTCGCTGGGGCTCGCGATGCTGTTCATCGCGCACGACCTTGCGGTGGTGCAGTATGTCAGCGCGCGAGTGATGGTGATGTATCTCGGCCGGGTGGTGGAATCCGCGCCGAGCGACGTGATCTACCGCCGCCCGCTGCATCCCTACACCGCGGCTCTGCTCGCCGCTGCGCCGGAGCCCGATCCATCCGCACGCGGCAAGCTGGCCGGTTTGCAGGGAGAAATCCCGAGCCCCTTTGCTCCACCCTCCGGCTGCGTGTTCCGCACCCGCTGTCCCCACGCAATCGCCGATTGTGCGCGCATCGTCCCGACACTGACCCAGGTGGCGCCGGAGCATAGCAAGGCTTGCATCCGGGACGATATTCTGTAGAGCGAGATCGCGCGAGGCGGCTACGTCAGAGCGCGTGAATCTCTCTCTCTCAGAAAACGTCAACCTTTGACCGCCCCCTCCGTCATCCCGCCCACCACACGTTGCTGCGCAAACAGAAACAGCAGGGCAGGGGGCACAGTGATCACCACAGCCAGCGCCATCGTGGCCTGAAAATTCGAACCCAACTCCCCGTTCTGCGCCAGCAGCATCACCGGCAACGTATACGTGTCCGGTGTGGCCGAGATCACCAGCACCGGGAACCACTGGGACCAGTTCAGCAGAAAGCTGATGATCGCCACGGTCACCATCACCGGACGCGCGATCGGCACCACGACCCGGAACAGCACCTGCCATTCATTCGCACCGTCGATCGCCGCCGCCTCCAGCACCGAGGCCGGCATGTCGCGAAAGAACTGCTCGAACAGGAAGAACTGCACCGGCCCGAGCGCGAGGAACAACACGATCCCCAGATATCCGCCCAACAGCCCCAGCTTGTACACCACAATATAGACCGGGATGACCAGCAGCATCGCCGGATACATGATCGCCAGCAGAAACAGCCCGCGCAGCACGCGAAGCGCGGGCGCCCTCGGCCGCCGCACCACCGCATATGCGCCCAGCACGCTCGCTAGCACGGCAAGTACTGCGGAAGCGATCGTAATCCCCAGCGAGTTCAGCGTGGCACGTAGCAGCGTAATCCCGCCCGCCTCGGCAATGGCCCGAAAACCGTCCAGTGAGGGGTGCGCCGGCCACAACCGCAGCGGCGCCGCGAGCAAATCGGCCGTGTCGCGGAATGCGCCCGAGACCATCCACGCATACGGATAAAGAAACAGGACGCTGACGATCACGCACACACTTGTCGCCGCCGCACGTTTCACGCGCCCCCGCTTCACGCCCTGATCCGTTCGACCAGCCAGAACGCGCCCAATCCGGCCAGCATCACGATCAAAAACAGCACCGTCGCCATCGCCGTGGCCTGCCCATAGTCCGATTGGTCGAACAACTGGTACGCCGCATAGCTGATGAAATTCGTCGCTCCGGCCGGCCCGCCCTTCGTCATCACGACCACGACCGTGAACGTCTTCAGGAACTGGATCACGGCATACACCACGTTCACTGCGATCGAGGGTGTCAGTTGCGGCAGCGTCACATGCCAGAACCGCTGCAATGGCCGAGCGCCGTCGATCTCCGTCGCTTCGCCGATCGCCCGGTCGCAGATCGCCAGGTTCGCGAGGAAAATCACCACGTAGAACCCGGCATGCGCCCACAACTCGGCGATCAGGATGGCGGGCAGTACCGTCGCCGGTGAGGCGATGCCGCCGAACAGCGGCAACCCCAACAACGTTAGACCGGCATTGATGGCGCCGAAGCTTTGGTCATACAGCCAGCGCCACACGGTGTAGCCCGCCACGTCCGGCGTCACCACCGGCAGGAAGACCGCCAGTTTGAAGAAGCCTCGCCCGAAACTGATCAGCTTGCTGTCCAGCAGCACCGCATAGGCCAGCGCGAAGCCGATATTCGCCGCCACCGCCAGCGCCGTATAAAGCAGCGTGCGCCAGAGTGAGGACAGGAACACCGGATCGGGCAGCACCGCCGCGTAATTTGCCCATCCGACGAAACGGGGCACCGGCCGCAACGCCGTCGAGGACGCAGTGAACGACGTAACGATCGAAAGCACGATCGGCCACAACCCAAACACCACCGTCAGCGCCGCGAAGGGCAGGGCAAAGACGTAAAACACCGCTTCGCTGCGTAGCCGCCGTATCATGCCAACCGGTCAGCACGAGGCCCGCGACGCGGGCCGTGGCGATCTCGCGGTTCCGGGGTCACCCCTTCGCCAGCTTATCCGCCTGCGCCCGCATCTTCACCGCGGTCTGCTTGATGAACGCTGGATAATCCGCCGGGGGCGAAGCGATGGCATCCAGTAACACCCGATGGAACGACGCCTCCAGCGTCGGGTACCATGGGTGGATCGACTCAGGAAAATCGTACGCAATCAGCGCCCAGGTCGGATTGGCGAACATCTTCTGGTGCGGCGACAGCTTGTCGGTGGACAGGTCCTTCCGTACCGCATCCCCGACTATCTCAAGCGATGCCTGCTGCGCCGGCGGCCCCAACAAAAACTCAGCAAACGCCACTGCCTGCTCCTTATGCGGCGAGTTCTCGGGAACCGCCACGCCACGCATCCCGCCGATCACCACCGCGTTCTCACGCATCCCGCCGATCACCACCGCGTTCTTCAGTTCAGGAAAGAATTGCGGCCACGCACCCACGTCGTAATCCCCGTTCAGCGCCTGCTTGTCCCACTTGCCGGCGTTCCAGTCTCCCACCCGGAAAATGCCCGCACGACCACCCTCGATGACCTGGTACATCTCATTGAATGAGTAGTTGATCGTATCCGGCGGTACCAGCTTGTCCGTCGTGAAGATCCGCAGGAACGCCTCCAGGATGGTCGCGTGCTGCGGCTCGTCGATGGTGATGTTGCCCGCCGGATCCAGCAGTGTGTGCCGCACCCCGGCACCAAAGGTGAACAGGTCCAGCATGTGAATCAGATCGCGCGGATGCGCCGCTTCCAGGGCAAACCCGTACGTCCCCGGTCCCTGAAACTTCTGAGCCGCCGCCTTCGTCTGGTCCCACGTCACCGGCCAGCCGAGACCCGCCTTGTCTAGCCAGCTTCGGCGTACACCCATCGCCATCTGCACCCGCTGCACCGGCAGAATGATCATCCGGTCCTTGTACGTCGCGACCCTCAGATCCTCCTCGGACAGAAACCCCTTGTCCCCCACCTGCGACAGCACCGGCTTCATGTCCATCACTTTGCCGGTCTCTGACTGGATGCGGATCACCCGCTCATAATTATTGAAGATCAGGTCCGGGGCCGTGTCCGTGTTGATTGCGCCGATCACCCGCCCAAACCACTGATCCGTGGGGTAACTGATCGCACGGATCGTGACCCCAGGATGCGACGTCGCGAACGCATCCCCCGTCGCCGCGAACCACTTATTCCCGGGATCCCCTAGGTCGTGCCAGATCGTCAGGGTCACCGCATCTGCGGCGCGAGACGGGCCACACGCCACGACTAGTCCGGCAGCAGACACTAACAGGGTACGGCGACGCATCGGGGTTTCCTCCTGGCTCAAATCGCTCTCCGGCGACCTCACCGGACCGTAACGGACTGCCTCGCCGCACGGCAACCGCCGCGTTGACACACCCCGGCCTCGCGCGCAGTTTCCGCGCGATTTGCGGGGGGAGAAAGCCATGGCGAAGGACAACGGCAGCGACGGAAGGCTGCGCAGCCGCCGGTGGTTCGACAACCCGGGCGATCCCGCCATGACCGCGCTCTATGTCGAGCGTTATCTGAACTACGGCATCACGCGCGAGGAACTACAGGGCGGCAAGCCCATCATCGGCATTGCGCAGACCGGCTCCGATCTTGCCCCCTGCAATCGCCATCATCTCGATCTCGCCAAGCGCGTGCGCGACGGCATTCGCGATGCCGGTGGCATTCCGCTCGAATTTCCGCTCCACCCCATCCAGGAAACCGGCAAGCGCCCCACCGCCGCGCTCGACCGCAATCTTGCCTATCTCGGCCTTGTCGAAGTCCTGCACGGCTACCCGCTCGACGGCGTCGTGCTCACCACCGGCTGCGATAAGACCACGCCCGCCTGCCTGATGGGCGCCGCCACGGTGAACATCCCCGCTATCGTGCTGTCCGGCGGCCCGATGCTGGACGGCTGGTGGCATGGCCGCCTCTCCGGCTCCGGCACCATCGTCTGGGAAGGCCGCAAGCTCTACGCCGAGGGCAAGATCGACTACGAGGAGTTCATGAAGATGGTGGCCTCCTCGGCGCCGTCCGTCGGCCACTGCAACACCATGGGCACGGCCACCTCGATGAACTCGCTGGCCGAGACTCTCGGCATGTCGCTGCCTGGCTGCGCCGCCATCCCCGGCCCGTACCGCGAACGCGGCCAGATGGCCTACACCACGGGCCTGCGCATCGTGGACATCGTGCGCGAGAACCTGCGCCCCTCCGACATCATGACCAAGAAAGCGTTCGAGAATGCGGTGGTCGCCGCCGCTGCGCTGGGCGCCTCGTCGAACTGCCCGATCCACATGGTCGCCATCGCGCGCCACATGGGCATCGACCACACGCTCGAGGATTGGCAGCGCCTCGGCCCCGACATTCCCTTGCTTGTTGATCTGCAGCCCGCCGGCCGGTTCCTGGGCGAGGCCTTCCATCGTGCCGGCGGCGTCCCCGCGGTGCTGAAGGAACTGCTGAACGCCGGCAAGTTGCACGGCGACATCATGACAGTGACGGGCAAGACTCTGGCCGAGAACCTGATGGACGTGCCGGAGCCCGATCGGGAAGTGATCCGCGCCTACAACAACCCGCTGAAGGAAGCCGCGGGTTATGTCGTGATGTCCGGCAACTTGTTCGAAAGCGCGGTCATGAAAACCAGCGTCATCGACCAGGATTTCCGCACGCGCTTTCTGTCGCACCCCGACCGCCCCAATGTCTTCGAAGGCGGGGCGATCGTCTTCGAGGGGCCCGAGGATTATCACGACCGCATCGAAGACCCCGATCTCGGCTGTGACGACCAGTCCGTGCTCATTATCCGCAACTGCGGCCCCGTCGGTTATCCCGGCAGCGCCGAGGTGGTGAACATGCAGCCCCCCGCCTCCCTGCTGAAGCAGGGCGTGCAGGCGCTGCCGACGATGGGCGATGGCCGCCAGTCCGGCACCTCCGGCAGTCCGTCGATCCTGAACGTCACGCCGGAAGCCGCGGTTGGTGGCGGCCTCGCGCTGCTTAAGACCGGCGACAAGATCCGTATCGATCTCAACAACCGCAAAGTGGACGTGCTGCTTCCGCCCGGCGAACTTGAAGCACGCCGCGCCGCCTGGAAGGCACCGGCGTTCGAGAACAAGACGCCGTGGGAGCAGATCTATCGCTCCATGGTCGGCCAGCTTGGCCACGGCGCGTGCCTCGAACCCGCGACGCTCTATCTGAATGTGATCGAAACCCTTGGCGAAAGCAGGAACAACCACTGATGGCCAACGGGGCAAAGCGCCTCACCGGCAAGACGGCGTTTGTAACCGCGGCGGCACAGGGCATCGGCCGCGCCGCCGCGCTCGCCTTCGCGGCCGAGGGCGCACGCGTCATCGCGACCGATATCAACGAGGAGCTGCTGCACCAGATCGCCTCGGATCACATCCGCACGGCAACGCTGAACGTACTGCATGCATCCGACATCGCCGATGCCGCGGCCGATGCCGGATCGGTCGATATCCTGTTCAACTGCGCCGGCTTCGTGCACCAGGGCACCGTACTGGAAGCAAGCCCCGACGATTGGGAACTCGGCTTTCAGCTCAATGCGCGTTCGATGTTCCTGACCATGCAGGCCTTCCTGCCGGGAATGTTGGAACGAGGCAGCGGCTCCATCATCAACATGGCCTCCGTCGCCAGCAGCGTGAAAGGCGTCGTCAACCGCTTCGTCTACTCCGCAACCAAGGCCGCAGTCATCGGCATGACGCGCTCCGTTGCCGCCGACTTCGTCGCGCGCGGCATTCGTTGCAACTGCATCTGTCCGGGCACCGTCCACACCCCCAGCCTGGACGCCCGCATCGCCGAAAACGCCGCCAAGGCGGGATCCGAGGAAGCCGCACGCGCCGCCTTCATCTCCCGCCAGCCGATGGGCCGGCTCGGCACACCCGAAGAAATCGCTGCCCTCGCCGTCTATCTCGCCAGCGACGAAGCCCAGTTCGTCACCGGCCAGTCGCTGGTGATCGACGGCGGCATGACCCTCTAAGCCGCCGCGGCGGCACCAAAAGGAGTCCCACATGAAACTTCTCCGCTATGGCCCGCATGGAGCCGAAAAGCCCGCGCTCCTCGACAGCAACGGCGACATCCGCTGCCTCTCCTCCGTGATCCGCGACATCGACGGCTTCGCCCTCTCCGATGCCGCGCTTGCCATGCTGCGCGGCATCGATCCCAAAACCCTGCCGAAAGTCGACAAGAACGTGCGCATCGGCGCCTGCGTCGCCCGGCCGGTCAACTACGTCTGCATCGGCCTGAACTATTCCGACCACGCCGCGGAAACAAACAACCCGATCCCCAAGGAACCCATCATCTTCCTCAAATCGCTCGGCGCCCTCTGCGGCCCGAATGACGATGTCCTCATGCCGCGCGGTTCGAAGAAGCTCGACTGGGAGGTCGAACTCGGCATCGTAATCGGCAAGCGCGCGCGCTACGTCCCGGAGAACGAGGCGATGGATTACGTCGCCGGCTATTGCGTCTGCAACGATGTCTCGGAACGCGAATACCAGACCGAACGCGGCGGCACCTGGGACAAGGGCAAGGGTTGCGACACCTTTGGCCCCACCGGCCCGTGGGTCGTTACCCGCGATGAAGTGCCCGATCCGCAGAACCTTCCCCTCTGGTGTGAGGTGGACGGCAAGCGGATGCAGGACGGCACCACCAAGACCATGATCTTCGGCTGCCGCAAACTGGTCAGCTACGTCAGCCACTTCATCACCCTGCATCCGGGCGATGTCATTTCCACGGGCACACCGCCGGGTGTCGGCATGGGCAAGAAACCCAATCCGATCTTCCTCAAGATCGGCCAGACCATGCGCCTTTCGGTCGAGGGCCTTGGGGTGCAGACCCAGCGCATCGTTGAAGGCTGATATCGTCATTGCGAGAAGCGCGCAGCGCGACGAAGCAACCCAGGCCCGCCACTCCGAACCAGGGACGCATAAGTCCGACACCCGCGCCGCCGTCCTCACACTGATCGTCTTCGCCACGCTGATCCGCCTGGGCTTCGCCTGGGCGCTCGGCCTCGGCGTGGACGAAAGCTACATGGTGGCCACCGGGCGCCAGCTCCGCTGGAGCTATTTCGACCACCCGCCCGCCTCCTGGTGGCTGCAATGGGCCGGCGCGCATCTATTCGGCACCGAGGCGCCGCTCGCCGTGCGCACGCCCTTCATCCTCTGCTTCGCCCTCTCAACCTGGCTGATGTACCGCCTGACCACCGCCGTCGCGAATGAACGAGCGGGGCTCTGGGCCGCGCTCGCGCTTAGCCTCTCCCCCGTGTTCGGTGTGACCACCGGCACCTGGGTTCTGCCCGACGGACCGCTTGTCCTCGCTCTGCTCGGCGCGACGGTCTGCCTCGTCCACGCACTCCCGGCCCGCGGCCGCATCGCCTGGGCTTGGTGGCTCGCCGCCGGCGCCTGCGCCGGCCTCGCACTCTCTTCCAAATACACCGCCATCCTCACCCTCGCCGGCGCCGGCCTCTACCTGCTCATCACGCCGATAAATCAGTTGGCCGAAAGGCCGACTGATTTGCACGCGGGGTTGGAGGGGCGGCCGCGCGCGGAAGCAAAAGCCCGGCGCTGGCTGGCCCACCCCGCCCCTTACGTCGCCCTCCTGCTCGCCGTGCTCATCTTCTCCCCGGTCGTGGTCTGGAATGCGACCCATGACTGGGCGTCCTTCGCCTTCCAGGGCAGCCGTGCCACCGGCCTATCATTCCGCCCCGCCCAACTCTTCATTGTGTTTGGCGGGGAGGCGCTGTTCGTCCTCCCCTGGATCTGGCTCGGCATGATCCTCGCCGTCTGGCGCTTCCGGCACACGCAGCGCCTGCTCATCTGCCTCGCGGCGCCGCCGATGGTGGTCTTCGCACTCGTCGGCGTCTTCTCGTCGCACCGCGTGCTGTTCCACTGGGCCGCGCCCGGCTACCTCATGCTCTTCCCCATGCTCGGGGCCTGGCTGGCGGAACACGAAATGCAGCGCTGGCCGCGCCGCCTCGCCCTCGGCACCGCGGCGCTCGTCATCGGGCTTGTGGCAATCGTCTCACTCCAGGTCCGCCTCGATCTGCTTCACCCGCTGATCGCCGCGGTCGCGCGTCACGACCCGGACCTGGAGGCGATTGACTGGACCTCCCTCCGCCCGCAGCTTGAGGCCCACGGGCTTCTGCATCCGGGAACCGTCGTCGCCGCAGCCGACTGGCGCGACGCCGGCAAGATCGCCCACGCCCTCGGCCCGTCCGTCCCCGTGATTTGCCTCAGCACGGATGCGCGCGAGTTCGCCTTCGCCGCGCCGGCGTCACGCTTTCTCGGCCGCGACATCCTCGTGCTTGCCCTCGATCATCCCGAGCGGGTGCAGCGCGACCTCGCCCCGTTATTCGAGGCCACCATCCCCGGCCCCGATCTCGCCATCCTGTTCCGAGGTCACCCCATTCAGCCCGTCACCACCTTCACCGGGCTGCACATACACGCGGTACCGTGACGTTTTCTCCGGCATAAGTGCCGCGAGCGCCGCTTCGGCAGATGTGCCTTTCGGCACCGTCAGGAGCCGCTCCGGCCGGCTGGCGTTCAGCGCCGTCACCGCCTTCTTCGGACAGAGTCCCATGCAACGCGTCTCGATGATCCGGACCCGCCTGCGCCGGCCGCCCGCCTTGAATTCGGTTGCCTTCAGTTCGGCCCGCAGCGCCGATCGCAACGTGTGCTGCTTTTTCTTGCCGTAGCCGCCCTCCATTTTGCGCGCACATTTGCCGCACAACAGAATGACGGTCCCCCAAGGCGTCGGGCGCATTCGAATCGGCTGAGACATCACACCACGATAAGAAGGCGCTCTCGGCCATGAAACCACGGCACGGTGCGATATCGCGTGAGCATGCGGCCGGGAGGGCTGGCGTAGTTGGCTTGCCTCGCGGCACGATCATGCGAAGCTGCCGCACCATCAATCCCGGGTTGGTTCCCATGCAGCTCAGCACTTGGTTCCCCACGCGCGACATCGGCTCCGACCCCGCGAAAATCCGCGACTGGGCCCAGGCCGCCGAAGATCTCGGCTACGACCATATCGAGGTGCCCGACCACGTGTTCGGTGCCACCGCGCGCGGCGACTTCAAACCCACGTACAACGAAACCGATCCGTTCCACGAAACCTTCACGACGCTCGCCTTTCTGGCCGCCGTAACGAAACGGATCGGCCTGACCAGCGGCGTGCTGATCCTGCCGCAGCGGCAAACCGGCGTCGTCGCGAAACAGGCGGCCGAGGTCGATCTGCTGAGCGGTGGCCGGCTGCGGCTCGGCGTCGGCGTCGGCTGGAACCATGTCGAATACCACGCGCTCGGCACGGACTGGCACACCCGCGGCGCCCGCCAGGCCGAGCAGATCGACGTGATGCGCCGGCTCTGGACCGAGGATCTCGTGACCTTCAAGGGCCGCTTCCACGACCTCGAATCCGTCAACATCCTGCCGCGTCCGGTGCAGCAGCCGATTCCCGCCTGGTTCGGTGGCTCCTCGGATGCGGTGATGAAACGCGCGGCCAGGATCGGCGACGGCTGGATGCCGATTATGGCGCCCGCCGATGCTGAGCCGAAGCTGGAGGCGCTGCGCGGGCATCTGCGCGCATTCGGCCGCGATCCCGCGACGTTCGGCCTCGAAGGCTGGCTCAGGATGCCGGAGGCGAAGCCCGATCTGTGGGCCGCCGCGGCAGAGGGATGGCGGAAGCTCGGCGCGCAGATCGTCATGCTCTACCCGACCTACCGCGTGGCGACCTTCGAGGCGCACATCGACATCCTGCGGAGGTTCAAGGAGGCTGCCGGCACCTGATATCCCTTGGAATGGACCATATAAAGGTCCATTAGATGGACCATCCATTGGTCCACGGAGCGACTGATGCAGGTGAGCGATTGATGCAGGTGTCGGTGACGGAAGCCAAAGGCCAACTGACCGAGTTGGTTCGCCGCGCGGAGGCGGGGGATGAGATCATCTTGACCCGCCATGGCCATCCCGTCGTGCGACTGGTCCCCCTCAAGGGGAGCCCGGACAGGAAGTCCCGCCACGCTCTCCTGCACGAGGTCCGTGTGTCGGTCTCCGCGCGAGCCACGCCCGGGCCAGGGGCCGCGCGCAGCCAGGATTTCCTCTATGACGAGGACGGACTGCCGAGGTGATTGTCGTCGATACCTCGGCGTTGATGGCGATCCTGCTGAACGAACCGGAAGCAGATGCGTGCGTCTCGGCGCTGGAGACAGAGGCCGATCTGCTGATGACTGCTGGTACGCTGGCCGAGGCGCTGATTGTCGCCGCCCGCCGCAACGTCGGCGAAGAGATGGAGCGCCTGATCGACGGACTGGGCTTCGAATTTGCCGCAGTGACGCCAGCCTCTGCACGACGCGTCGCCCAGGCGTACCAACAATGGGGAAAAGGGATTCATTCCGCCGCGCTGAATTTCGGCGACTGCTTCTCTTATGAGGCCGCGAAGCAGCACGGACACCGGCTGCTCTATGTGGGACGGGATTTCGCGCAAACCGATGTTGAAGCTGTGCTTTGATCCTTGCGGGACACAACATCAGCCCGAAAAGTAAGCCCGCACGAAAAACACCGCCGTAATCGCCACGCTCACCGCCAGCGTGAGCCATCGCGTGAGCCGCGCTGGCAGTTTCCGCCCGACCCTCGCACCCGCAATACCGCCCCCCAATCCACCGATCAGCATCGCCAGCGTCTGTGGCCACGCCACCGCGCCGGCAACGACAAACGTCACAACCGCAACCGTATTCGCGGCAACCACCAGCAGCGTGCGCGGCGCGTTCAGTGCCTTGATGTCGCGTTCGCCGAACAGGCCCCAGACCGAGACCATCATCAACCCGACGGCGCCGCCGAAATACCCGCCATACATCCCAAGCCCCAGTTGGCAGATCATGACGGGCAGTCGATGCCCCCTTAACCGGCCTTCCAGCACCTGGCCGATGCGCCGGGCGAAGCCCAGCGCCAGGGTCGCCATCAGCAGCAGCCACGGCAGCAATACATTGAACACGGATGACGGCGTGACCAGCAGCAGCACGCTGCCGATCAGCCCGCCAACCAGCGTCAGCCCGAGCAATATCGTCGTGGACAGCCCGCAAACAGTCCGGAACCGCTCATGATACGTCCAGGCTCCCGCCACACCGCCCGGCCATAACGCGACGGTGCTGGACGCATTGGCCTGAACCGACGGAATGCCCGCGGCGATCAGCGCCGGCAGGCTGACGAACGAGCCGCCTCCCGCCAGCGAGTTCATGGCACCGGCGAGCATCCCCGCCCCAAACAGCGGCAGAAGCCCCAAACCCGCCATCAGCGGCGGGACAACGCCGTCATTGAATACGCCCAGCCCGGCTGCACGCCGCCAGATGCCCCGGCGCGAACTGCGCGAGCGGCGACGGCACCGTTATCCCAATCGAAGTGCTATCAAGCCAGACCAAGAAAGACGGCCAGAACACGATTAACCGTCACCATCGTCGCATCATCGAGACGGCCAATAACCGGTCCAAGCCTGCTCCGCGATGGCGTTTGCGGCTTGTCCGTCATGATCTGCGAGCGCTTGGCCAAGCCGTTCTGCTCGGTTGGTTCGACCAGCACCCGCAACAGGGGCGCGTCAACCAACGTGCTGGTGATCGGCAGAACTGTGACGGAAGCAAGGTCATCGAAATGATCCGCCTGCACGACCAGAGCAGGCCGAGGCTTCCCCTGATCGCCCTGCAAAGCAACCGTCACCACATCTCCGCGCCTCACCTCGTCCAGCCGGTCGTATCGGACACCGCCAACCAGCCATCGTCCTCAGACTGGGATTCCGGGTTTTCGCTCTCCCGGATAAGCCGCGCCTGCCGGGCGCACTCTTCGGCAAAACCGACAATCCGGGTGTCGGGCACCCAGATCTGGATCGGTCGCAGCCCAGCCGCCCGCAGCTTGGCGCGCCGGCGCTGCACCCGCTGTGCTCCAGTCCTGATCGTCATCACGCGTTACATGTAGCGCTTCCGGGAGGCCCTTGCCAGCCCGCTAACCGGCGGACAACGCCGTCACTGAATACTCCCAGCCCGGATGCACGCTGCCATATGCCCCGGCGCAAACTGCGCCAGCGGCGGAATCCCCTCTGCGCATTCCGGCACGGCGTACCCGCATCGCGGAGCAAACCGGCACCCCACCGGCCGCCGTCGAGGATCCGGCAGCGCCCCCGGTATCGCCTGCAACCGGTCCAGTTCGCCTTCCAGCGACGGCACGCACGACAGCAACCCCTTCGTATACGGGTGCAGCGGCCGATCGAAAATCGTCTCCACCGGCGCCTGCTCCACAACCCGCCCGGCATACATCACCAACACCCGGTCCGCGGTTTCGGCGATCACCCCCATGTTGTGGGTGATGATAATCACCGCCATCCCAAGCTCTTTTCGCAGATCCAGCAGCAGATCCAGGATCTGCGCCTGGATGGTCACATCCAGCGCCGTGGTGGGTTCATCCGCGATCAGCAATCGCGGCCGGCACGCGAGCGCCATGGCGATCATCACCCGTTGCCGCTGACCACCGGACAACTGGTGCGGATAGTCATCCATCCGCCGCGCCGCGGACGGAATGCCAACGCGTTCCAGCATCTCCAGCGCGCGAGCTTGCAGGGAAGCGCGCGATCCGCGCTCGTGCGCGCGCAGCGTCTCGGTGATCTGGTCGCCGATGGTGAATATCGGATTCAACGAGGTCATCGGCTCCTGGAAGATCATCCCGATGCCCGGCCCGCGGATTTTCTGCATGCGCGAATCCGAAAGCCGCGTCAGCGTCTCTCCCGAGAACACAACCTCCCCACCGGCCACGCGGGCAGGGGGCTGCGGCAGAAGTCCCATGATCGTCAGCGCTGTCACGCTCTTGCCGCTGCCGGACTCACCCACAATGCCCAGGATCTCGCCAGGCTCCAGCGAGAAGTTCACGTCCTCGACGGCGGTGATTTCGCCGCTGCCGGTCATGAACGCGGTCGTAAGGTCGCGAACCTCCAATAAGCTCACTGCTGGATCCGCAATCTTGGATCCAGCACGTCGCGCAGTCCGTCGCCAAGCATGTTCAGGCCAAGGACGGTGATCATCAGCGCCGCGCCCGGAATGGCGATGATCCACGGCGCATCCGTCATGTACTGCCGGCCCTCCGCCATGATGTTTCCCCAGGTCGGAGTCGGAGGCACGGCACCGACACCCAGGAAGGACAGCGTCGCCTCGGTCAGCACGGCATAGGCGAACAGAAAACTTAGCTGCACGATCAGCGGCGCCATGGCATTGGGCAGAATGTGGCGACGCAGGATACGCCAGTGTCCCGCGCCGGCCGCCACCGCTGCCTGCACATACTCCATTTCCCGCAACACGATCACCGAACTGCGCACGATCCGCGCCGTACGTGGCGTGTACACGATCCCCAACGCGATAATCACGTCCCCCAACGACGGGCCCAGCACAGCCGTAACGGCAATCGCCAGCAGCACCGGCGGAAACGCCATCAGCGCGTCGTTGATGCGCATCGCCACGTTGTCCACGCGCCGGAAATACCCCGCCGCCGCCCCGATAAACGCGCCTGCGACCGCATTGATCGCCACCACCGTGAAACCGATGATCATGGACAGGCGCGCGCCCCAGATCACCCGAAGCCACAGGCTCCGTCCGAAATTATCCGTGCCGAACGGATGCGCCCAGGACGGCGGCTGGAATGTCTCACTCATGTTCAGCTTGTTCGGGTCACCCGGCGCGATGACCGGCGCCAGGAGTGCTGCCAACGCGATAATGCCGAACAGCACCAGCCCGCTCATAAACAACCGGTGATGCAGCAGCCGTTGTGCAGCTAAAGCGGCCGGATGCCGCCGCGCTGGCTCCGCCTCTTCGACAAATGGCAGCGCGAGAGAGGTATCAGGCGGCATCGTATCGCACGCGCGGATCCAGCACCGCGTACAACAGATCCACGGCGATGTTTACCAGCACCATCAGCGCCGTCACCACCAGGACCCCACCCTGCACCATGGGATAATCGCGGTTCAGCACCGCCTGTGTCAGCAACTGCCCGATGCCGGGAATCGAGAACAGTGTCTCCGTCACGACGGCCCCGGACAGGAGCAGGCTGATGATGATGCCGATGACGGTCACGATCGGGATCAGTGCGTTCGACAGCGCGTGCTTGATCACTACCTGCCGCTGCGGCAATCCCTTCGCCTTCGCGGTGCGCACATAGTCCTGCCGCAGCACCTCCAGCATGGTGGACCGCGTGATCCGCGCCAGCAGTCCGGTCAACAGCAGGGCGAGCGAGATCGCCGGCAAGGTCATGCAGGCAAACCATCCCGCCGGATCGTCGCTGAACGCCGTGTAGCCCCCGGTCGGCAGCCAGCCCAAATCCACCCCAAACACGATGATCAGGATCAGCCCCAGATAGAAGTTGGGCACTGAGATCCCGGCCATGGAAAACACCATGGCCGCCTGATCAACCCACGTATTCTGGCGCAACGCTGCAATCACCCCGCTCGCCAATCCCAGGACCAGGGTGATGACCAGCGCATAGAGCGACAGTCCGAGCGTGATCGGCAGGCGCAGGGCGATCGCCTGGGTGACCGGCTCACCCAGCAGCAGCGAGTTCCCCAGATCGCCATGCAGCAGTGCCGCGTACCAACGCACAAGTTGCGTGAGCAACGGCTGATCCAACCCCAGGTCATGACGGATTTGCGCGATCTGATCCGGTGTCGCGGACAACCCGGCGATTGCCGCCGCCGGGTCACCCGGGATCATGTGGATCATCCCGAAGGTGATCAGCGAGACGATCAGCAGGATCGGGATCGCGCTGCCGATGCGGCGCAGAACGACCGCGATCACGCGGCGTCGATCCCTACTTCTGGAACCACACGTTATAGACGCGCGGAATGCGGAACGGCACGAATCCCTTCACGTCAGACCGTACGGCCTGAACCTTGGTCAGCGATCCGAACGGCACCGCATAGACCTGATCCAGCACGTATTTCTGCATCTCCGCGAGGATCTTGTTGCGCTCCTCCTCCGTCGGAACGGAGTTTAGCTGATCCCACAGCGCCATCACCTTCGGGTCCGGATGTCCCTTGGGCGGGAAATACGTTGGCTGCGGCTGGGAGAAGAACGTCATTACCGCCAATCCGCCCAGCGCCGGCTGAGTGCCCCAGCCGGTGAAGAAGAAGTTCCAGCCCTCCACTTGGTTTTGCGAAATCGCGATCGAAGTCGGCCAGTCCGTCACCTTCAGCTGCGCATTGATCCCGATCGCCTGCAGCTGCTGCTGCATAACCAGCGCCGAGTTGTACATCGGCGTATAATCCTTGTCGGTCAGCAGAACGACGGGTTCACCCTTGTAGCCGGACTTCGCGAGATACTCTTTCGCCAGCTTCGGATCGTGCAGATTGTAGGTGCTCTTGCCGGCATCGCTGTAGTCCGGCTGGTTCGGATACTGAAATCCTATGTTCAATCGATAGTTGCCATCGGTCGCGGCCTGCATAATCTGATCCATGTTCAGAGCCGCCTGGACCGCCTTGCGGAAATCCAGATTGTCGGTGGGCGCCGTGGCCGTGTTCGGCTCCGCGATCTGAATCCACCAGTTCGGCAACGGCAAGAGCGTAATGTTCTTGTTGTTCTTCAGCTGGGGGATCGACTTGGTGGGGATGTCCTCGACCCCCTGCAGCTCTCCGGTCTGCATGCCGGCCACGCGCGCACCTGGCTCCGTCACGATGCGGAATGTCACGGTGTCGAAGCAGGCCTGCTTGTAGCCGCCAAACCCCGTCCGCTGCTCGAAATGCGTATTCGGCAGATAGCCGTCATAGCGCTTCAGCTTCACGAAGCTGCCCGGCACGAACTGCACAAGCTGGTAGGGCCCGGTGCCCACCACCTTGTTCAGCTGCATCGCCGGGACGTCCTTGTCCTCGGACGGAATGATCACGATCGGCACGCTGAACGAGCTCAGCAGCGTCAGGAACGTTGGCTGCGCCTTCTTCATGTGGATGACGAACGTATCGGGATCCGTCGCCTCCCAATGGTCCACGTTCGCCAGCATGCTGCGCTCCAGCCCGACCTTGGCATAACGGTCGAAGGAGGCCGCAACGTCCGCTGACGTCATTGGCTTGCCGTTCTGGAAATGCACGCCCTGCCGCAACTTGAACGTGTAGGTCATGTGGTCAGGCGATTCGGTTACCGAGTTCGGCTAGATCGGGGATGACGTGGTTGTTCTCATCCCGCGTCATGAGCGCTTCGTACATATTCATCGCGATGTTGCGGGTGGAGATCGCAGCCGAGGTCATCTGGTCCAGGCTGTTCACGTTGGCTTCCTGGCCGAAGACGAAATCGCCCCCCTTGCTCGGGCAGGTGAAATGCTGAGCCTGCGCCGATGCGGCCGCCAGCATGGTCCCCGCCAGCAACGCCGCAGCCCCGATACCCCGTTTCATCCTTCGCCCCCCAATGGCCGATTTGGCGCAAGCTGATGATTTCGGCGCGCACGCGTCAAGCCTTGAGCGTGATGACCGGAGGCGGCATCGCCGGAGGTCTGAATCACGCGATCAGATTTCGAGCATGACGATCGAGGGCGGAACCTCTTGGCCCCCGCTCACGCTGCTGGCATTCTTCCGCCAACCGACCGAAGGGGATTTTGAGCATGGCCGAGCAGTGGGTGCGCGTCGCCAGCAAGAAGGATGTACCTGAAAATGGCGTCATCGGCGTGCGCTCCGGCAAGCACGACATCGCCATCTACCACTTGGAAGGCGACGAGTACCGCGCCACCGACAACATCTGCACACACGAATACGCCCAGTTATCGGATGGCTGGCTGGAGAATGGGGAGATTGAGTGTCCGCTGCACGCCGGCCGGTTCGACGTGCGCACCGGCAAGGGCCTCTGTCCGCCGATCGAAAAGGACCTGCCGGTCTATGAACTCCGGGTCGAGGGCGACGATCTGCTGGTCAAGCTCCCCTGACTCCCCGGCTCCGGCACAGCGATCCACACCCATATCAGGTTGAGCGTCAGCAGCGAGGCCGTCACCACGAACACGTAGCGGATGCCCCACGACGCAGCGACAATGCCGCCGGTCAGCGGTCCCAGCGACGTCCCCATGAACGACGCGGAACTCGTTAACCCGTATACGAACCCGCGGTTGGCGCGTGACACCAGCCGCCCCACCAACGCATTCGCCGTGGGCAGGATTCCGCCGATGAAGCATCCCACGCCGAACCGTTCGAGCAGGAACGTCCAGTAGCTGTGGGCCAGTGCCTGCGGCGCCGTCGCCAGCGCGGCACCCAGAAGACAGATCAGCAGCACGCGGCGATAGCCGATCTCGTCGCTGCGCTTGCCCAGAAAGGGTGAGGCCAGCAGGTCGGCCACGCCCGTGATCGAAAAGGCCATGCCGGCCAGCGTGGCCAATTGCGGCAGCGGCCCGAGCAGCTGCTCGACATACAGCGTCACCACCGGCTGGACCGCTTGCACCGCGAACTGTGCCAGCAACAGAACGACCAGCAGCGCCGCCAATCCCTGCGTGCCGGTCAGCAAGGTCACAGCGGCCGCAATCGAGGTTCCGCGCCGTGCTTCCTCCTTCGGCGGCGGCGTGAAGCGCTCCGGGACGAACCACCAGGTCAGCCCGAACGCAACCAGTGAGAGGGACGCCGAAAAGAAGAACGGCGCGCGATAGCCGCCGGCGAGGTCGGCAATGAGCCCGCCAAGCACCGGACCGATCAGCGCTCCGACCAGCTGTCCGGTCGACAGCCAGCCCAGCGCGTAGCCAAGCCGTCGGTCCGGCACCTGACTCGCGACCAGCGCAATGGCCGACGAATTGAAGCCAGCGAAGAAGCCCATGAGCAGACGGAAGGCGAACATCTGCCAGACGCTCTGCGCGAAGCCGATCAACCCGGTGAACACCGCGATGCCGATGGCGGAGCGCAGCACCATCAGCTTGCGTCCGTATCGGTCCGCCATGCGCCCCCAGACCGGCGCGGCGAAGGCGCCGACGAACGATGTAACGGCCGCCAGGATCCCCGACCACAGATCGATCGCGCGCGGATCGCGCACGCCCACCTGGGGCAGGAACAGCGGCATGATCGGCGCCAGGATGGTGAAGGACAGGCTCATCACGAGCTGCAATCCCACCATGCTCCAGAGCGTGAAGGCCCAGCCGGACGTCGGCCCAGTTGTGTCGGACATTCCTGCTGGATCAGGCGGCTAGAGCAGATCGCGCTTGACGGGAGCCGCCTGCGGTTCCCGGAGCGCGTGAATCTGATCGCAAACGATGCATTAGAGCGGGCTTCGCTGACGACAGTCAGGCGAAACCCGCTCCAATGCGGCGAAAAGGCGCTCCATGTCGCGCCGCGTTCGCACCGCCTCGGTGCTCGGCGCCTCGATATCCGACCAGCACACGACACTGCCTGCCGACACGGCACGAACCAGCGTCACACGATGCGCCAGCCCGATCGGCAGCGCGCCCTCGCGCAGGCTGCGCGCCGCCGGCATCAGCTTACCCCAGACCGTGTAGCCCCCTTCGCCGTCCAGCGTCTCACCCGCGTTCAGATCGCGCTTCGCCACCGCCACAGCATCCCCGCGAAATGCACGTGACTGACCGGTCGGCTCGCCGCGCAGAGCCGCCGACAGCACCGAAATCCCCAGCTCCAGCCCGATCAGGTGGTACGGCTTGTACATCGCCGCGTACCAACCGCTCGCATCGGTCTTCAGCCCATACTCACGAAAACACGCGCGCTGGTATTCGCTCGGCGCCTTCAGCACGACATACACACCCCAGCGCAAATCGCGGAACACCGGGCGCCCATCGCGCTCCACGCACGACACCACCTCCACCATGCCCGGCCCCGCCAGCACGCCGCCCTCCTGCCGAGGCCGCAGCACATGCGGCAAATCGTCCACCCCGCACGGCGGAAACGCCAACCCATCCTCCGGCACGTCCAACCCCGTCGCATTCGCGATCGCCGCCATCTCGATCGCCGATTTCGTCCCATCCAGAAACGAGTTGAACATCTGCGGATTCATCCCGCCCGCCCGCGCCTGCTCGGCCGTCAGCCCGTAATGAGTCCACACGTCGTCCGGCGTCACCGCGTGATACGCCGGCAGATACTTCGTGCCCTTGCCCGCAGCGATCACCTCGAACCCGCAGGCCCGCGCCCAATCCACCATCTCCGCCGTCAGCGCCGGCTGGTCGCCATACGCCATCGAGTAAACCACGCCGCGCTCCCGCGCCTCCGCCGCCAGCAGGGGACCCGCCAGCACATCGGCCTCCACATTCACCATCACGATGTGCCGCCCGGCCGCAATCGCCGCACGAGCATGCGCGATGCCCGCCGCCGGAATACCCGTCGCCTCCACGATCACGTCCAGATCGCGAAACCCGCACGCCTCCGCACCCGAGGTCACGAACGCCGTCCGCGCAATCCGCTCCCGGTCCCACCCCACCCGTTCGCACGCCGCCCGCGCCCGCGCGGGGTCCAGATCGGCGATGACCGCCACTTCCAGCCCCTTCGTATGCGGCACCTGCGCGAGGAACATCGAGCCGAACTTCCCCGCCCCGATCACCCCGACCCGAACCGGCCGGCCACGCTCCTGCAGCAGCCGATACAGGTTCATTCCGCCGCCATACGCTGATGGGACTGCGCGAAGCGCAGCAGCGCGTCATCCTCCATCGGGCGAATCGGCGTGAAGTCCTGATGCGCGATCCACTCCGGCCGCGTCGGCTTGCGGATGTAATTCGAAACCGCACACAGCGTCAGATAGACGATCCGCCGCGGATAGGGCGTGATGTTCGGCGCCGAGCCGTGCACCAGGTTGCCGTGGAACATCAGTACCGAACCAGGCTTGCCCGTCGGCGCGACAATCCCGCCCTCATTGGCCAACCGCGTCACCGTCGCCTTGTCCAGAGTCCACAGCGGGTAGGACGTGGTCTCCAGATCGTGCCCCGCCTCCAGCACGCCCGCCTTATGGCTGCGCGGAATCAGCATCAGCGGCCCGTTGATCGGCATCACCTCATCCATGAACACGGCGATGTTCATCGCCCGAGGCTCCGGCATCCCGTCATCGCGCGCCCAGGTGCCGTAGTCCTGGTGCCACTGCCATACATCACCCTCGAACGCTGCCTTCGCGTTGATCTTGAACTGGTGCATGTATAACGGCTCGCCGAAAATCTGCTCCAGCGGCTCGATCAACCGCGGATGCGTGCCCAGCAGGCGGAACGCCTCGTTATACGTATGCGCGGCAAACGCGGTCCGAGGCGCACCCGTCTTCTCCCGCCACACCTCCTTGCGATCCGTGGCATAGATGCGCTCCGCCTCGTCCCGCAGAATCGCGATCTCGTCCTCGGCGAAGGCCTCCGGAAAGAACAGGTAGCCGTCCGCCCAAAACGCATCGATCTGTTCTTGGGTCAGCTTCATCACGCACCTCCGCCTGGACCGCGATCGCCGGAGGTGGAATCACCGAAGGCGTGTATCGCCGTCCCAATGGCGGATCGTAGCCCAGGGGCGAATCCCTGTCATACCGGCTATAATCCGGCCCCGATTGGAGTCGCATGGATGCCCCCACCCGTCGTCCTCTATGTCCTCGTCGCCCTCGCCCTCGCCGCGGCCGGCCTTGCCCTTGTCGCCGTGCTGCGCCGCTCCCGCCCTCACGCTAGCGAGTTCGACCAGAGCATTGCCGAACGCATCGCCGCGTTGGAGCGCGATCTGGCCCGCGAACGCGAGCGTGCAAATCAGGCGGAATGCGCACTGGCTGAAAAGAGTGGCCTGCTCGACGGAAGGAATCAAAGCTTCGCCCTGTTGGAAGATGAGCGTCTGCGTACCCAGGAAGCCTTCGCCAGAGTGCGCGACGAGAACGCCTTATTGCAGGCACGCATCGCGACACTGGAAACCGAGGCGCTCGGCGCCGACGAAAAAATCAAGCTGCTACAGGAAGCGCGGGAGACGCTGACCCAGCAATTCCAGGTGCTCGCAAACGACGTCCTGCAACAGCACGGCTCTACCTTCGCGGCCCAGAACAAGCAGCAGATCGATCTCGTGCTGCAGCCGCTCCGCGATCAAGTGAAAGACTTCCAGCAAGGCCTCCAGCGCGCGCATGAGGACCTGCTCACCGAGCGCGCAGTCCTGCGGCACCAGATCACGACGATGACGGCGGAAACCACGACCCTGGCGCAGGCGCTGCGAGGCAACTCCCAAACTCAGGGTGTATGGGGCGAAATGATCTTGTCGTCGATCCTGGAGCGTTCGGGCCTACGGGAAAACGAAGAATATGTTCGCCAGGATTCTCACACGACCGAGGACGGCGCGCGCCTGCGCCCCGACGTGACCATCATCCTTCCCGGCGGACAGCGGATCATCATCGATTCCAAGGTGTCGCTGACGGCGTTCGAGGCCTGCATTGCCGCATCCACCGAGGATGAGCGCCAGCTTCACCTCAAGCGCCACGTGCAGTCTCTGCACGCTCACATAAAATCCCTGAGCAAAAAGGAGTATCACACCGCGGCCGGGAGTGCCCTGGATTACGTGTTGATGTTCGTGCCGATCGAAGGCGCGCTTGCCGCCGCGCTGCAATGCGATCCCGACATCACCAACTTCGCCGTGCAGAACAACGTGGCAATTGCCACGCCCACAACCTTGATGATCGCGCTGCGCACGGTCGAAAGCATCTGGAAGATCGAACGCCGCAACCGCAACGCCGATGAGATCGCCGAGCGTGCCGGCAAGATGTACGACAAGTTCGTCAAGTTCCTCGATGACCTGACTGAACTCGGCAAGCGCTTGGATCAGGCACAGACGTCCTATCGCGGCGCGCTGGGGAAGCTGCGGGATGGGTCGGGCAACCTCGTCGGCCAGTTCGAGAAGATCAAGGAACTGGGGGCGCGCACCAACAAAGCCCTGCCTACCGCGCTTCTCGACTCGGCGTAGCCACCGCGTCAGTGCGTTCGCAGCTTGCCGATCGAGGGCGCGCTGGCCGCCGCGCTGGCGCATGACCCGGCGCTGACCAGCTTCGCCGTGAAGAACCAGGTCGCCATCACCACGCCGACCACGCTGATGGTGGCACTGCGCACGGTCGGCAGCCTATGGAAGATCGAATACCGCAACCGCTACGCCGATGGGATCGCCGAACGCGCCGGCAAGATGTGCGATAAGTTTGTCAGCTTCCTCGATGACGTGACGGAACTCGGCAAGCGGCTCGATCAGGCGCAGACCGCGTATCACGGCGCGGTGGGTAAGTTGAAAAGCGGCCCTGGGAGTCTGGTCGGTCAGTTCCAGAAAATGAAGGATCTCGGTTCCCACACCAAGAAGGCGATCCCGCCGGCGCTTTTGGAGTCGTCCTAGCCGCGTCATAATGGCGGCTCGCGCAGAGTGAGGTTTGATGGAAAGCGAAGGGGGCGACTTCAGCTTGTCGCCAGACCAACGGGATAACGCGAGGGTACTCCGCGATCTGCTTGGCAACGCGATCGCAGCACGATATGAGGATTTTTGCCTTCTCTGCTCGGGCACGTTAAATCTTAGTGTGTCCAAGCCGATCGCCGCGCATGCACTGCGCGAACTTAAATCGATACTGCGGAATGTGCTTGCAGCGCCCAAGGATGACACGGCAGACGAGGGACAGCGACGCAAGGTCAAGGCTGCGAGAAAGCAGCTCCGAGAGATAGGATTCGATCAGGACTCGACCAATCGAGCCGTTGACTCCCTTGCCCCCCGAACTAGCCACGCAGAGCAAATTCGCAGAATAGTGGAACGCCTTGGCTTTGATCGGGAGGGGGACATCGCGCAGGCGTGGCTTTCGCTTCGGAGCAATTTCAAATTTACGCACGGCCGATCATTTCATCAGTCGCTTGCCGTTGATGATGAGTTCCGGGAACTATTCCAGCAGCCATTCGAAACAGTTCTTGTAGCGCTGACCGCCACACTCCGAGGGCGCTATGCCGAGCTGGTTCATCGTGCGGAAGGCCTCGCCAGTTCGACCAAATACGCCCAAGCCGCAAAGGCCTTCGCGAGTGAAATACCCAGCGCTTTGCCGTTACAGTGGCACTTTTTTACGAGATTGAAGACTGGCCTTTGGATCCAGCCATTACTGGATCAGGGAATTCTAGTTGTTTGGTCCCGGAGAGTCGTGACGCTAACCTGACCCGAGAGGGAGAGGAGGCGCTATGGCAGGCAGTCTTCACGGCTCAGCCCGAACGACGCCGCGAGTTCGAGCCGAGCTCCAAGCGTCGAAAGAGACGGGCGGCGCCTTGGCCAAGCACTATGGTCTGAGCCGCAACACGGTTGCCAAGTGGCGGGCCCGGGCTACCACCGATGACGCTCCGATGGGGCCGCGCGCCCCTCACAGCACTGTCCTGACCGCGGTCGACACGACCATCGTGAACGTGGCCCTGGTCGCCCGCCTCGAGGACTGGCGCCGGTTGCTACTCGCTATGGCCGATGCGCACACACCTTCTTCTAAGCCATTTGCATCGCCGCTACGGTCTCCTTCTGGCTCGCATAGTAAGTCCTGAGCCTGGGGAGCAAACAGACATGAGGTGGAACCGCTGGTACACGACCAAGAGCTATCTCAGTTCCGCACTTTGGATCGTCCCACTGATCGCCTTGGTATTGGAGAATGTGATCATCCGCCTCGTGTTTTGGCTGCAAAAATGGCTTAGCTGGCTACCATGGTTTGCGACGACGTCAGCCGGCACGACGGAAGCTCTGAATACGATCGAAACCATGACCGTGTCGTTCATCGTTTTCACCTTTGGCTCGATCCTTATCGCAATCCAGGTCGCCAGCGGCCAACTCACACCGAGAATCATCGCCACTACGCTGCTGCGGGACAACGTCATCCGGTTCACCGTCGGGTTGTTCATCTTTACCATGCTGTTCGCGGTCGGTACCGGAGCCAGAATGGGCCCGACATCTTATCATCCGGCGGTAGCCATTTGCTGGGCGCTGGGCATCGCCTCGATCGCGGCGTTTCTGTTCCTGATAGACTACACCGCGCGGCTGCTGCGACCCATCAGTATCGTCTGGCGCATCGGAAACCAAGGGATCGAGGTCATCGAAAGCGTGTATCCCGATTCTATCGATACCCCTCGCCAGCTCCCCGCACGCGCGACATTAGGGACCGCGGGCCGTGTCGTCGAGCACCAAGGCACCTCAGCGATTGTACTTGCCGTGAATCAGAAGGGACTTGTCTCTCTTGCCCAAAGGCTGGCCGGTATAATCGAGTTGGTCCCCCGCGTTGGCAACTTCGTGGCTATCGGTGAGCCGCTGTTTCGCCTGTACGGCGGCACGACGACGATAGACGACCGCACGTTACGATCGCAAGTGGCCTTCGGCCCGGAGCGCACGATCGAACAGGATTCAACCTTCGCCTTACGCGTAATCGTTGATATTGCGATCAAGGCGCTGTCGCCGGCCATTAACGATCCAACCACGGGTGTGCTGGCGATTGATCAGCTTCATCGCCTGCTGCGGCTGGTGGGACTGCGCCATCTGCACGACGACGGATGGCACGATGCGGATGGCGTTCTTAGGGTGGTGATTTCTACGCCCAGCTGGCGGGACTTCGTCCAACTGGCGATGAGCGAGATTCGCCTTTATGGCGCCAGCAATTTTCAGATTTCACGACGGCTTTACGCGATGATCGAAAATCTGTTGGAGAGCCTGCCCGAGAGCCGACGGCCGGCGCTTCGGCAGGAGCTGAATCTGCTGGATCGGGCCCTCGAGATACTACATGACTTTCCAGAGGATCTGGAGCTTGCTCGCCTGGCGGACCTCCAGGGGCTGGGAGGGTCCTCCTCCCGATAGGATCTTCCCTTCAACTGGGCTCTAATACCAACCCGCTTAAACATTGACCGATGCCCATTGCCTTGCTCCGAGCGATCGGATGCGCTGTGGATGATCGGTCAGAAAGAGCCACGCCCGTCGGCACGCCTCGACGATGGCCTCGTAGCTTTCCCAGACCAAAGCGGTGAGTTTGTTTTGCCGCAGATACTCCCAGACCGTAAGCGGTGGCTTCAGACCACGTTTGCCCAGGGAAGCAGCTGGTCCAGCTTTGACATGGGCCAGTGCTGGGCGATTTTGGTGAGGGTATCGGTCAAATAACGCTGTGGCTCGACACCGTTCAACTTGCAGGTTTCGACGAGCGAAGCGATGAGACCCCAGGCAGCTGCTCCCTCATCATGGCCGGCGAACAGGGCATTCTTGCGGTTCAGCGTGATTGGGCGAATGGCTCGCTCGACCGTATTGTTATCGATTTCGATGGTGCCGTCATCGAGGAACCGCGTCAGCCCGTCACGACGCTTGAGACCGTAGCGGATGATTTCTGCCATTTTGCCGCTCTGGGGCAGGAGCGGCAGCTTCTGCTCCAACCAACGGAACAGATCGTCGATGAGTGGCACGGTCCTGACCTGACGCGCGGCACGACGTTCCTCGGCACTCCGACCACGGAGCTCGGTCTCGATCTGGTAAAGCGCGGCGATTCGATTCAGGACCTCGGCAGCGATCGGCGCAGACCCGCCCTTGTTGATATCAAAGAAGTCTCTTCGCCAATGTGCCCAGCAAAGAGCCAGGTCCAAGGGATCTTCCTTCCGACGGCCATCGGTCAGGGCGTTATAGCCGGTGTATCCGTCCACCTGGAGAACGCCCTTGAAGCCGTTGAGTGCCTGGCGCGCATATTCCCCAGCACGGCCTGGTGCATAAACGTAGACGACGCCGGGAGGATCAGGGCCGTTCCATGGCCGATCGTCGCGAGCGATTGCCCACAGATAGCCAGTCTTTGTCTTGCCACGTCCAGGATCGAGCACGGGCACCGCCGTTTCATCGCAGAACAACTTGGTCGATCGTTTCAGCAACGCCAGCATGCGCGCGACGATCGGCCTCAAGGCAAAGGCGCTGCGCCCCACCCAATCGGCCAGACAGGAGCGATCGATCCTGATGCCTTGGCGCTGCAGGATCTGGTGCTGGCGATACAACGGCAGATGGTCGGCATATTTGCTGACCAGGACATGGGCCACCATCGCCTCGGTGGGTAGGCCAGCTTAGATGATATGCGGCGGCGCCGGTGCCTGGCTAACGCCATCGCGACACGATCGGCAGCCATATTTCGGCCGACGGGTCACAGCAAGGCTTCGGCCGGCGGGCCGCCGGCGCGCGCAAGTTCCATGAACACACGCTCCCAGATCCCGCGCACTGCCCAGCGCACGAACCGATTATACAGTGTCTTGCGTGGCCCTTATTCCAACGGTGCGTCGGACCATCGGCAACCGGAGATGATGACTTGGATGATGCCGCTGATCACGCGCCGATCATCCACCGTCGCTTGCCGCGTATGTAGACGGGCAGCAATGGGTCAATCTTCTCCCACTGCCCGTCGCTCAACCAGAAATACCCTGTGACCATGCTGCCCCGAATCGATGCAAACTCCAACCACAGGGAATCAACAACCTATTGATTTGGCAATAACCCAATTGGGTCTTCGCCCTAGATCCCCAAGCGTGGTTTTCTCGGGATTTTTCATCGCGGTAGTTTAGCAAACCGGAGCCGTTACCCCAAGGGCGGCTCCTGGTAGCGGCCAGCCTTCCGGGTCGCCGACTTCACCAGTTCTTGCCATAACCGGTTGTGCGCCTTATCGCGCCGTAGGTGCGGCTCGGGAGCGTCGAAGCTTTAGGCGCGGCATTGCGCGCGCCCACGATGCTTAGCACTACTTTGGCACTTCATCTGATTGGCTCTGCAATTTTTTCTGGCAATGCGGACATCGGCTTGGCGGTTGTGGCGGAGCGAACAGTCGAGCGATGACAGCGCGGCGGATTTCAGGAAGCGTCGGCTTCGGAGGAGCTGTCGGGGTCTGGTTCTTTTTTTCCCCGCGCTGCGGCACGGAGCCGCAGGTGCTGAAGGTAGGCAAAGGCGATGCAGCTCATGAGCGCATGCCGATGCAGCCCGGTCCACGATCGTCCCTCGAAAGCCCCGAGGCCAAGCTCTTGCTTGAGCTGCTGATGGGCCTGCTCGCAGATCCACCGCGCCTTGATGCTGACGGCGAGGCGGCGCAGCGACGTGTCTGGCGGCAGATTGCTCAGATCGTATTTCCGCTCGCCGCGGCTGCGCCATTCGCCGATCAGCCAGACCGCCTCGCCGGGCAAACGGCCGTGACGCGGGCTGCGCGGCCCGTCGGCAACCCGCACGCGCAAAGCCGCAAACCGAGCGGTGAGCGCACCTTTGCTGCCCTGACGCCAGATGATGCGCCGCCAACGGCGGTTGTCCAGCACGTCCGCACCCGCCCGCGCGTCCTCACTTGGGACGGCATGCTGTCGTGGCTTTCCCTTGTTGGCACGCGGAAACAGCAGCCCAACGCCGGTGGTGAACACCTTCTGCGTGCGCGGGACGCCAACCGAGCAGACCAGATCACGCGCGCTCAAGCCTTGGCGGAACGGCGTGCTGAGGCCGTAGCCCGCATCGGCCAGGACGCGGCCGAAGCGGACGCCGGCGGCGCGCACGCGGTCGATCTCTTTCAGCGCGATCTCCGGCTTGGTCAGCGCCGTGCGTTCCGTCTCCGCCACGCCGGCAGCGGCGCAGCGCGCTTCGTCGTCAGTCCACGACTTCGGCAGGAACAGGCGCAGGCCGATCGGCACCGGCACTTCGCCGCACGCCAGCGTCAGCGAGACCAGCGCCTGACAGTTCGCCTGCTTTCCAAGCTCGCCACAGTATTCTCGCCACAGTATTGTGGAGCAACCCCGACCGAGAGCGTGCCCTTCTTGGGGATCGCCGTGTCATCGACGACCAGCACCGCGTCGTCGCCGCCCACGATGGCATCAGCTCGTTCCGCGAGCACACGCCATAACGGCGCGTCGTCCCAGCTCGAACTGCTGATGAAGTGGTGCAGTTGATCGTGGCCGCGGAGCCCGAGACGCTCGGCAATCGGCTGTACGCTCTTCGGACCATCCGGCCCAAGTAGCCCCCGTACGTAGAGTGGTCCCCAGCGCCGCCGTGTGCTGCGGCCCATCACTGCAAGAAACGGAATCAACCAGCGGTCAAGATCGTCTCCCAACGCGACAGAACGGGACACAGCAAGCGCTCCGCTGAATCCCAGTCTGATACAGAACCGCCGCGTGACCGAACAAGTGCCAAAGTAGCGCTAGTGTCCTGGCCGAGAAATGGCTAGCCACTTATGGCTTGGTATGGTTCCGTTACGGCGGAGCGCGGCGGGGACCAGAGACATGGCGGCACCGAAGGCGGTTCGGATCGAATTATCGGAGCTTGAGGCTGCGGAACTCCAATCCCGGCTGCGCCGACGCAAGGTAGCCCGCGGCGATGCCATGCGAGCCGAGATCGTGCTGTTGGCGGCGCAGGGCATGAGCAATTTGGCAATCGCTGAGCGGCTCGGCATCACCCGAGTCACGGCAGCGACTTGGCGGAGGCGCTATGCCGAGAAGCGTCTCGACGGCCTGGTCGATGAGCCGCGCCCCGGCGCGCCGCGGACCGTCACGGATGAGAAGGTTTCGGAAGTCGTGACGGCGACGCTGGAGACGCTGCCTGTCGGGCGCACGCACTGGAGTTCGCGTGACATGGCGCGAGCCGCAGGGCTGGCGCCGTCGACGGTACAGCGTATCTGGAAAGCGTTTTCGCTGCAGCCACACCGCAGCGAAACCTTCAAGTTGTCGACCGATCCGCTGTTCGTCGAGAAAGTGCGCGACATCGTGGGGCTCTACCTCAATCCCCCGGATCGGGCCCTGGTGCTCTGCGTCGACGAGAAGTCGCAGATACAGGCACTGGACCGGACGCAGCCGGTCCTGCCATTACGGCCGGGACAAGTCGAACGCCGCACCCACGACTACACGCGGCACGGTACGACGTCGCTATTCGCCGCGCTCGACGTCAGGGTAGGAACAATCATCGGCAAGTGCATGCCGCGTCATCGCGCGGTCGAGTTTCGTCGCTTCCTCGCCATGGTCGAGAAGAATGTCCCAGCCGACCACGATGTGCACGTCGTGATGGACAATGTATCGAGCCACAAGACCAAGCTGATCCGTAGCTGGTTTGCCAAGCGGCCACACTGGCACGTGCACCTCACGCCTACATCCGCGTCATGGATCAATCAGGTCGAGCGATTTTTCGGCATGCTCACAGACGATCAGATTAGGCGCGGCTCGCATCGCTCAACCCGTGAGCTGGAAGCCGCTATCAGCGCCTACATCGACGCCCGTAACGCCGATCCCAAGCCCTTTCGTTGGGTCAAATCGGCCGACGACATCCTCGCCTCGATCCAACGCTTCTGCCAGCGAACCATCGCTGTTCAGAAGCAATGTGCATAAAAACTTCAAAGTCAGGACACTAGTGCCTGGTTGACCTTGGGCTTCCTGATCCGTCGCGCGCGCGGGGGCAAGGCCGGCTCAGTGGCGGGCCTCGACGATGTGCGGGTGGCGAGTGAGCACCGCCGCCATGTCGGCACGGCGCCCGAAGAAAGAAGAACCGGAAACGATCAACCGTTCTCAGATTTTACTAGCTTGAACCCGCATCTATCGACAACTCGCCCATCCTCCTTGATCGGCACATAGACGCAGGAGCGGCCCTGTGCGTCCGTCGCGCGGATCGCTTTTGGCATAGCGTCGGGGTAATCGCCGCCGTGTTCCAGAAGCTCGAAGGTCCAGCCCGCGCCGTCTCCAGTGGAATCCTGCGGCCGACGCTCGGGCGGAAGCTCTTGGTAGAAGTGAATGAGATGCCCGTGGCGGGCTTTCTGAGAGACATGCTGCATTGCGGGATAACTCGCCTGATTCGGTCGGAGTTTCCAGTGTTGATCGATGACAGAGCCATTAGCGCCTGTCGTCAGGCTTCGGCCTCGGTCGCGTCGAATAATCGGAACGATCCCAGCGCCGAAATAGCTCAACGCGTTGTCAGTTGTATGCAATTCAGAGGGCGTTACAGATTTATGAATGGACAAATGCGACGGAGCCACTCACCCGGCGTCAGTGGCGGTTATTGACTGATATCGCTGCGCTTCCCGAGGGCGCTTCATACGCCGCCTTGGAACGCGATCCCGACATTTGCGCGCTGGTTCAGAGTGACCTTGTGGTGTTCGAGAATACCCGGCCGGGTGTCGGGACTGTCCAGATTACGTCTTTCGGTCGCTCCGCTCTCCATCACCGGGTGCCGATGCGGAGCAAGGTAAATCGCCGCCCGTCAAAACTGACGCAGTAAGCGCGAAAAAGAAAGGCGCCCCCACCGCTCCGGTTATGAAAGCCGGCCCCGCGAATTCAGTCCCTTTCTTCACGCTGGTCTGCCAACTCGTCGAACCGCTGCGCTAGCTTCAGCAGCTCATCTCTGATCTGCGCAGTCGAAGCCGTCCCTGCCATCTGTCGATAATACGACGCCCTGTCGCGCGGTTCGGAAGACGAGCGCACCGAGAGGGACCTCCAGTTGAAGCCCCGTGGTGCGGCCGGAAATGTCTCTCCCGCATCCAGGACAATTGCCGTCCCGGTTGGCGTGCCGACCACGTTCAGTTGGACGTATGTCCCGGAAGTAGGTACCACGTCGCCTGCGTGGAATTCTTCGTGTGCCATCGTGCGTCAATATGCCGGAATCCTCATGCCGAGCTGATCCAGGTCAAGGCAACGCCGGGATGCACGATGAACGGAGAAAAGAACAGAACACGAGAGCACCTCCGGCTAGCCACCTTTCGCACCAGCTCGCGTCAGAGCCGGCCATGGCGGGCTTGCGTTACCTGAATCGAGCTGGTGTGACCTATGCCGAGCTGGCCCGGCGCCTGAATTGAGATGGACCCCATTGATAGGACCATTTTCGTCCTGCGCTGAGCTATAAACCCGTCAGGCTCCGTCCTCCCGTGCTTCACGCTCAAGCATAAACCACGTCCTGTTGTTGCAGCGGCTGTGGATATGTGGGCAACGCGTCAGCGTTGTCCAAGCGCAGCGGCATATCCACCGCCGATCCCACGCCGGCCCGCCACACCGCCATCGGCATTCGGTGCCCCAGCGCCTGATGCGGGCGCAACTCATTGTAGAACTCGATCCACGCGCCGATACCGGCCCGCGCCTCGCGCACGTCCGCATAATCCTTCAGGTAAACCTCTTCGTGCTTGAGCGAGCGCCACAGCCGCTCGATGAAGACGTTGTCCATCCAGCGGCCGCGGCCATCCATCGACACCGCAAATCTCAGCGCCGAGCAGTGTGCCGACAAATGCCTCGCAGGTGAATTGGCTGCCCTGGTCGGTATTGAACACCTCCGGGCGGCCGTGGCGCCGCATCGCTTCCTCCAACTCGGCGATCGTGGCCTGTTCCCGCAATGCTTCGAGGGCGATCTTCGCCTTCAAAGCCCCGTCGATCCTCCGTCGGGTTCTGCTCATGGTCCCTCCGTCTACATCGACGGAGCCGATGACCTGCTCCCGGCAAACTGGACCGTTTTGACTGAGAAAAACCCGCTAGGTTTGGCCAGGAGGCAACCGAGGGGGTTGGCCGATGAAGCAATCGCGGTTCAGCGAGCAGCAGATCGCCTTCATCCTGCAGCAGGCCGAGCAGGGTGTGGCGGTCGAGGAGGTGTGCCGGAAGGCCGGCATCTCAATTCAGACCTATTACCGATGGCGCAAGAAGTATGGCGGGCTGATGCCGTCGGAGATGAAGCGGCTGAAGCTCCTGGAAGAAGAGAACGCGCGCCTGAAACGGCTGGTGGCCGACCTTTCGCTGGACAAAGTCATGCTGCAGGACGTTGTCAAAAGAAAGTTATGAAGCCTGCTCGGGCCCGGGACCTGGTCGAATATCTGCGCACCAGTTACCGGATCAGCATCCGGTGTGCCTGTGGTGCTCTTCGTTTCGACCGTTCGACATACCACTACAGGCATCGCCGTCCCGAGCAGGCCAGTCTCCGCAAACGCATCCACGAGTTGGCCGAGAGCCGCGTGCGATATGGCTATCGGCGCATCCACATCCTGCTTCGACGGGAAGGCTGGGGCGTCAACCACAAGCGGACGCGACGGCTCTACCGGGAGGAGGGTTTGCAGTTGCGCAGGAAGACACCGAAACGGAAGGTCTCGGCGAAACAGCGCCAGGACCGCGTGATCGCCACGGCTGCGAACGAGTGTTGGTCGATGGACTTCCTGTCCGACCAGCTGTTCGACGGCCGCAAGATCCGCGTTCTGACCATCGTCGACAACTTTACCCGGATCTCGCCGGCGATCGATGTGCGGCTGAGCTATCGCGGCGCCGATGTGGTGGCCACGTTGGAGCGGATCGCGACGATCCATGGCCGCCCGAAATGCATCCGGGTGGATAACGGGCCGGAGTTTATCTCCAAGGAGCTGGACCTCTGGGCGTGGATGCATGGGGTGGCGTTGGACTTCTCCCGCCCGGGCAAGCCGACCGACAATGCCTTTGCGGAGTCGTTCAATGGCAAGTTCCGGACCGAATGTCTCAACGTCTTTTGGTTCCTCAGCCTCGACGACGCGGCGGCTAAATGCGAAGCTTGGCGGAGGGATTACAATGAGGTCCGTCCACACAGCGCGATCGGCAACCAAACCCCGCTCGCGCGGGCTTTTGCCTCAGCTCAGGCATGCCTGACCTGAGGCAAAACAAGCCCGGGGATTCTCAGTCAACGTGGTCCAAAGTTGGGGCCAGGCTCAACCGACGCGGGTTATAGCTTAGCAGGTGGTCCCAAATTCGGGGGCCACTTCAGAAGATTGACCCATTGCTGCCCGTCTACATACGCGGCAAGCGACGGGTGGATGATCGGCGCGTGATCAGCGGCATCATCCAAGTCATCATCTCCGGTTGCCGATGGTCCGACGCACCGTTGGAATAAGGGCCACGCAAGACACTGTATAATCGGTTCGTGCGCTGGGCAGTGCGCGGGATCTGGGAGCGTGTGTTCATGGAACTTGCGCGCGCCGGCGGCCCGCCGGCCGAAGCCTTGCTGGACAGCACGCATATCAAGGTCCACCGGTCGGCCAGCGCCGGGCGGCGAAAAAGGGGGGTTCGCGCGGGATCGGGACCAGCCGCGGCGGGCGCAATACCAAAATCCATCTGATCGCTGACGCTCACGGCCGACCCAAGGTCATCGCGCTGACCGGCGGTGAGCGCCACGATAGCGTGCCGGCGCAGGCAATGTTGGCTCGACTGCCGCCCGACCTGCGCGTGATCGCCGATGCCGCTTACGACAGTGCCGAATTGCGCCGTTGGCTGGCGGACCGCGGCAGCCGCGTTATCATCCCCAACCGCAAGAACCGAAAGCAGCCCTATCCGTTCGACGCCATCACCTATAGGCGGCGCAATATCGCCGAACGCACCTTCTGCCGCCTCAAGGACTTTCGACGCCTGGCAACGCGCTACGATCGGCTCGACGAAACTTTCGTCTCCACCCTCTGCATCGCCGCCGCCCTTGCCTACTTCCTCAAGTAGTCAGATGAGTCTTCGCCCTAATCCCCCGGGATAAAGACGCGCACCAATCCCGGATAGACGGCTTGGCGTGCATTGGGTGCCAGGACTATCCGACTTCTCCAGTCCTCACCTAAGGTTTGCGCCACATGTTTGGCAAAATTCACATCACTCGGATAGTAGTAGCGAACTGACTGCACCGGCACTGATTGCTGGCGAACCACCGCAATTACGTGGAAGCCGATTGCGCGCAATGCATTTCCCAGACTTTCGGCTTGGTATTCGGAAAAACGGCCATCGCCTGCAAAATCAATGATAACGCGCGGAAATGGGACCGACAAGCCACCGGACGGGCGCGCAGTCTCGGACGTAACCATATTGCGCTTTGCCGAGTGTGAAGCTGAAATATCCGGAGTTGATGCCGGCGGCGAAATCGACACCGATTCTCCGTGAATCTTGGCTGGCAAGGACGCGGCTGGCATCGTTGGTGCTGGATTCGGCTCTGCCGGGTGACCATCGTAACGAGGTACGATAAAGAGCAGGGTTCCAATCGCGATGCTAAACAGAAGACAGAATTCGATCAGATGGGTTTTGGAGAATCCTGGACGGATATCGCTAGAAGACGGCTGAGCCAGCCTGTCTTCTGGGAACGGTCTGAGCGCGTTCGTCACTCGCAAGCTTGTTCGTCTACCCCGATCAGCCCAGCGAGGCAGACGTGTCGTAGCGACCGCCTTTTTGACCAGTTCAGAGTCTACTGATGCCGCATTCTCCGTACTAGCAAGGAAAAGCGTTAACCTGAGCAGGTGATCGAGCTGGCGGACGGATCCATTGCTATAAGCGACCAATAAATCGAGAGCGTCCGGTGTGAATAGTGGAGACTCAGCTCCAACCTCCCGGAGCCGATTGGTGACGAAGGTGGTGAGCTCTCCGCCCGTTACGGGCGGTCCTGAACGAACGGCCGAGTTCACGGCAAAGCGGTACGGAGTTGAGCTATGCACAACATTAGCAGAATGAGGAATAGGACGGGCGGGAACTGCTGATATCCACCCGCAAAGAGGAACAGGACCATTCCTGGAAGAACAAGGGCGCGCTGCACCGGTGTTCGTCTGTTCACCAGAAACAACATCAAATAAGCAACGAGCGCCGGTAGCCCATACTCGAGTAACACCTTCACAGGCGTGTTAACGTCATAAAACCAGGGGACTGAAATGGCTTCGCTTGCGCCACTGCCGATGCCCATCAGCAGGCTGAGTGGTTCCCGATGAATGACGTATCCCAGCAGCCAGAATGGTGTAATGAACCGCATATGGGCGCTGGTGCCTATTTCCCAGAACTCTTGAATGCGAGAGCTGAACGCAGCGGCAACCGGGGGGGTGATCAAGACAATTAGGCCGATAGCTGAGGCGAGCAGCGTCACCGTGCCAGTCGCAATCACGATCCCACGGCGGCCCAATGTGAAAGTCGCGGCGACCAGGAAACTGAGCAGAACAATCCAGCCTGTCCCTGAGAAAGACAGAACGAGCGCAAGAATAAAGAAAATCAGATAACGTGGGCGGCGGAATAGGGTGGCTTCGATGATCAGGCCCAGCGCCATGAATTGCGAAAATGTCGATGGCTCAATGATGAAGAAGCCATTCGACTTCAGCAAACTCCCGATCCCAACGGGAATGACCAAGTTGTACCACCGCTCGTACAGGATGGATTGCGGAAGAATCGCCGAGAACTCAAAGATTCGGACCCCGACAAACTGGGCGGCGAACTGAACTATCCCCGCTATAGCGATCCATGAGAACCAGTAGTTCACACGGCCGAAGAACGCCGATTCGCTGACTCGATGAGCGAAAGAGAGTACGGCGAAGCTGGTCAGAACAAGGAATTGCGAGAGTGAATTGTAATTCACCCCGACCCCGAAGCGGTTCGGCGTGGTGACCTGCCACACCATGCCAAGAGCGATCCAGCCGCTCAGCAGAAGAAAAACTCGGAGGCGGCGACGGTCGATGGCGAGAATACCACCCATAAGTCCAATCAGGGCGATCAGACCTCCAACCGGTCCGACAATGTTGATCGGCTTCGCGCCGAACGGGATGCCGAAACGTTGGAGCAACAGTGCACTGATGAGCAAGGCGTCCGTAAGCCGCAGCGTCTGATGTTCGATTTCGCGTGGCTGTCAGCTGAAATCCGATGGAATCGCATTCAGAGAGCCACGCCGAAGCTCTCACAGTCAATGTGGTGCCCCTTGATGGCGGTTTACGCCCTGGGAGATATCGCTTCTGGGCATTTACGGAGAAGCACGATTCCGAGAGCAACAACTGGCCGACTGACGCCGCGCGCAATCGGAGAGCCTAGATCAGCTCCCGTTCGCCTCCAAACCAAGCGCGGTATCGATCGCCTTGCGGCAGGAGAAATTCAAATCAGGGCGATAGAATTTGAGGCACATCACCTCGTTCTGAGGAGTGTACCTGGACTGATCGGGTGTTGGACAGAACCGTGCTGTCTCGGCAGCGCAAGCTGTTTCAACCTGGCTATAGGCCTGCGCCGGCTGATCCTCGGGCGCTCCGGTCTGGGCCGATGAGTCTTCTGCACCCGCGCAGCTCAGGACAACCAGGACCGTCATGACCGACCAAAATGGCTTGCGGTGGTACATAGCTACACTATTCTAACAGCCTTCCCAGCGGTCAACCTGCCTCTGCATTTCGCCGCGGGCCGTTCGTTCTGAGATGATGAAGCTCGGGAGAGGCTGTGATGCGGATTGCGCTCCGACGGGAGCTGCTGCTGTGCGTTGCCGAAGCCATGTTTGTCCTGCGTTATGCGCCTTCGGCACGGGCACAGGAATTTGAGCAGTATCTAAATCCTGTTGTGCCGGGGTTTGGAGAACAACCAGGAGTCACTGTGGCGTCGAGACTTCGGCCGGAATACGACTACCCAGGCTTGCACCTGGGCGGATTCACCATTCACTCAGAGTTGCAGGAGTCGGCGGGTTACGACAGCAATGTGACTGGGACCACGCCGGCGCATGGGAGCTCCTTTTTGGAAACAAGCGGGAACGCTCAGGCGAGCTCCAACTGGAACCGGAACAGCCTGGCTGGGGCCATCACCTTTGACAACTATCAGTATTTTGATCAGCCCCGGCAGACGTACACGAATTGGACAGCCTCACTCGGAGGCACCTACGACATCGGGTCTAACGTCCTCTATTTGGGTTACGCGCATCTGAACCTGAACCAAACGTCCCGAGACCTGGACGTTCCGCAATTAGAAAGCCCGATCCCGTACCGTATCGATGATGTGCGGACAAGCTACAAGGCGAATTTCGATCCGCTGACCGTGCAGCCGGGAATCGAGTTAGCAAATTACGATTTCAGCAACGGCATCGTGATGGGCCAGCCTTACATCCAGACGTATCGGAACCGGGTTGTCCTGACCCCAAGCGTGCAGACCTCTTACGAGTTTTCTTCGCTACGCAAGATCGTCTTCGTTGTCCGGGACTCGATAGCCGACTTCACCACGCCCGTCGCGGGCATTCCCAGACAAAACTTCAACGACGTGTCCGTGTTGGGCGGCGTTGAGTACCGATACTGGGGGGCCACTCCAGTTTCGCGCCTTGGTCGGCTATGAGATCCGTACCTTCACCAGTTCGCAATACAAGACCATTTCCGCTCCGATCGCCGAAGTTTCCGCCACCTGGACCCCGACTGGCCTTACAACCGTGACGGGCAGCGTGGCACGGTACATCGAGGAGAGCGCATCGGACACCACGGCCGGGTACACCGAAACGGCGCTCAAACTCTCTGTTGATCATGAGTATTTGCGCAACGTTCTTTTGAATGCGAACGGTGCCTTCTACCACGATTTGTATCAGGAGGGTGGCAACCAGTCCTATTATTCGGCTGGCGGGGGCGTTGCCTGGCTGATGAACCGGCACATGCGCCTGCAAACAACCTACACCTTTGCCAGCCGCCAATCAGCCGCAACGTCCGCTGCGAATGGTGGGTTGGGAAACGGCATCATCTTCGGCGGCTCATACAACGAGAGCCTGTTTCTGGTTCAGCTTCGTTTTGGTCTATAAATGGATATCGATCAATCTAGGGAGTCCGATATCATGGGAGGGGTTCTTCGCGTACACATCACGACCCGGGCAGCGGCCATTGTCCTCCTGACACTCTTGAGTGCGTGCGCGCCAGGCGCAAATCAGCCTCCGCTGTCGCAATATACTTCCAACGGGTATCGCCTGGGAGCTGGCGACCAAGTGCGTATCATCACCTTTGGGGAAGACCAACTCACAGGCGAGTTCACGGTTGACGATCAGGGCAACATTTCCTTGCCATTGCTGGGGACAGTCCGCACTGCTGGCTATACGCCGGAAGAGCTCGGCCAACACATCGCTGCAGGATTGCAGAGCGGCAACTTCTTGCGCCGGCCGAGCGTTGCCGTCCAGGTGATTGCGTATCGCCCAATTTTCGTGCTGGGCGAGGTCAATAAGCCGGGCATGTATCCGTATCAGCCCGGTATGACGATGTTGACGGCCGTGGCGATCGCCGGTGGTTTCACCTATCGCGCCGTTGAGGATTACGCTGCGGATGTGCGCACGGTGAGCGGGCACGCGGTTCAGGGTAAAATCGGCCCCGAGTCCTTCCTGGCACCGGGCGACGTGGTCAAAGTCTACGAGCGCCACTTTTGATCGTACGACGCCGAACTTTGCTGGCCGGCCTCGGCGCCGCGCTCACCGCTCGGTCCGCGGCGGCAACGCCTCTTCCCGTTGGCCTCGAAGGTCCTGCCAGATTGATTAAAGACTGGACCTTCGGCAGCACACGCCCGGGCGCGACGGTGCGCAGTATGTCTGACCTTCGGCAGGATTTTCGCTTCCGCTATATCTATGACCACGGGCGCCTGGACGGATTACCGACTTCATGGTCCCGCTACCGAGACTATCCTGAGGGCGATCCCCGATCGGTTCATGTCTTCACGGCAGATAGGCTGATTCTGAAGGCTAGCATTGCTCCCGACGGGGGTCTGCGGCCGGGCGGGATCGAGGCCGGCATGTTGCGAGCGCTTCTGCCCGTTACGACTGGCATGTTGGTGGAAATGCGAGCGAGACTGCCACGCGGTCTGGGTGTCTGGCCGGCGTTCTGGCTGAACCCGGGCGTCGAGTACCCGGACGGTCAATTTTCGGTGCTGCCGTGGCCACCAGAGATCGATATCTTCGAATTTTTCGTTTGGCAGCATCGCACGCGCCCGGAAATCATGGAGTGTAACGTCCAGGTCAATGGCGACCCTGCTAAATACGGGAATCCACACGACACATTTAGTCTGTTCGCCAACGGCGAGTATAATCCAGGAATCGACTTTTCAGCGGGTTTTCATGTGTTCGCACTCGATTGGCGCAGGGACTTGCCGACTTGGTACCTGGACGGACGGAAAATAAAGCAGACTTACTACGAATGGGGCGATGCTCCGCCGGCGCATATCCTGGTGACCAACCAAATTGGGATGACGCTGAAGGGCGTGGACCTGACGGGCATGCGTGACGAGGGGTCAGGGTGGGATTACACCCTGGATTACCTGCGGGTCTGGAGCCGAGAGTAGAGTGAGACGAAGCTCCCATACGTCGCGCAGGATCCGCATGCCCGCTGGAAAGCACAGCAGGCACACTCCGCAGGCAGCGTAAGACACGATCAAAGAGGTGAAAATCATAGCATGCGCTCCGCTGCCCAGCCGCGCGAGTGCAGAATCGACGGCTCGCATCGCGAGGGCGGACCCTGACGCGCTAATACAAAGCGGATAGGCAGCTTTGAAGACGCGCGCCAAGGTGACTGGCCCGCTTCTCGTTGCTCCCCAAATGCTTGCACCCTGTATCAAAATCGCAAAACATGCGAACGACCGCGCAACTCCTACAGGTCCCCAAGGGACGCCGGCGACGATCGAAACTATCGTCAATCCGCCACTTACAAATCCCCATCTGAGCTGCGCCGCCACTCGGCCCTGGCTGACAAACAGCCAATAAGCGCTGGCCCCGAACGGGACTAGGGTCGTCGCCAGCGACAAATAGCCGACAATTGGCGCCGCTGCTCTCCACTCCTGGCCCATGACGAAGGGTACCACGTTGTCGGCCTCCATCGCCGCCCACAGCAGTCCTGGCACAGCGGTGAGCAACAACGCCTGGAGCATTTGATCATATGCACGGACATACAGCCGGTCAGACCCCCGAAGCCGGGAGAGCAGCACAACGGCAACCCGTGAAATCGGTAAGCTGATCTGCCACCAAGGCACAATCACGAGCTTCATGGCTCGGTCATAAAGGCCAAGCGCGAATTGTCCGAACAGCCGTCCCAGCAGGACGTTTGGCAGATTGACTTCAGCATAACCGAGAATGTTTGAGCCGGTCAGATGCCCCCCAAATCGCAGCAAGTCGGCGATATTTGTGCCGCGCCAACGCCAGATGGACGGGCGCCATGCAGACAAGAGCCAAGCCAACACAACTATTGTAAGCGAGTTCGCGGCTTGCATCAGCACCAGTGACCAATAGCCGAACCCGAGTGTCGCGCTGGCAATACCCACAATTGCCGCAAAAACGGCGCAGGAGACGTCGATGACAGCCAGGGAGCGATACTGCATCAGGCGGTTCAACAATGCGATTTGCTGCGCAGAGAAACCACTGAGTACCAGAAGGCTTGCGGAGCAGACGGTCACCTTCATCAACTCCGGTTGATGATAGAACCAGGCAACCAACGGCGCTGCCAAAGCCATAAGACCAGCCAAACAGACGCTGGCCCCAAGGTTCACCCAGAACAGCGCAGAAAGTTCATCATGCGTGATGCGTTCGCGTTGGATGGTAGCCTGCGTTAATCCAAGCTCGTTGAAGATTTGCACAAAGCTGAGCACTGGGGCCACCATGGCAATGATGCCGAACACCGATGGTGCGAGCAGGTGCGTAAGAATGATCTGCGAGGTGAATTGTAGCGCCGCGCGGAAGCCTTGAGCAATGAGTGTAAGAACGGCGCCATGGACCGATCGGCGCTTGAGCGAGGCAATATCTGGATTGGCGTCCAGCTTCCACGTTGCACCCGCTGCAGGCGGGGTCATTGCGCGTGGTCCCCTTCCTCGGACAGGATGATCCCACGCGCGGCCGCTGCGAGCGCGGAGTTTTTATGTCCGATCATCGCGGCGTTGCGCTTGGTACGGAACCGTGCGTCTTCAACAAGCTGGTGGCGAAATGCGACCGTCAGGACATGATATGGGTCCACATCTGCGGTCGCCGGCAGCGCAATCTGATGGCCGGTCATGCGCCATTCCGCAATGACCTGTTGGCGATAGCTATCGGCAACACCCGGTGTCTGTGAATGATAAGCTGCTGCGGCCGTTATCCAATTGCCAGTGTGATGATAGAGTTGTGTCAGAAATTTTGCTGCGTACGCCGTGTTTGCGGTCGGATCAAATGCCGCTTTAAGCGAGGCGAAGGACGAAGGATGCTCGCGCAGATCGATCTGCATGCAACCAACGTCTATAAACGCCATGCCTTGGGCCTCGAATTTCGCTGTCGCCGCAATGGCCTCCTGCTTTGTTGGATAGAAATGTCCGACACCATCAGCATCGACGGACCAAGGCCAAGGCTGAAACACTCGGTGCTGCGGATCAAATCGCCCGGACTCCACCAGGGCAATCGACGAGAGCAGTCCGGGAGGCAAGCGGAAGTCGCTCTGAACGGCGGTGCTGGCCTGAACGCAGGCTTCTCCTGCATTCTCAGCGCTTGCACCGTGCGTTGATGTCGCGAGCAGACTCAGTGCGATGACTGTTGCACCGAAGATCCTACAGCAACCACCAAAGAGCCAGCCCAACCAGAAGCCATATGACGATGCAGATCGCAACTCCCAGCAGAATACCGCGGGCGGTGCGAAGCCGATCCGGCTCCGTTCGTGGCGAATCGGCTTGCCTATTGTCGGCCGGGACTGACGAGTTGGGGCTGCTCCAACCGGGCACGCGCAACTCGCCCGCCGGACGGGGTCGCCACTGCGCTTCTTCTCCCACTCGGATTTGCGGCCGTGTGTCGGGCTTCGATTCGGTTGGCATGCGATAAGCACGCTTATGAGGGACCGAACAGTTGCACGGCCGCGGCTTGTCTGCAACCCGACCTCGTCCAACTCGGAAAGACGCACCTTAGGCCTGCCCGGTGATCAGGCCTGGTGCTGACGGAGTAGAGAGTTCTTCCAAAGTGGGAAAGCCGCCCAGAGCTATCGGCACAGCCCTGTCGGGTGTCACCCCAGGCAGAATGAACGTCTCGAAGCTACCTCCGGACGTACGCGAAACTCGGTATGTGTGGCTCTTACCCGGACCGGCCAGGTGGATCACAGCGATGGTATCGTAGGGAGCATAGGGTCTGCAGAATGCGCCGACGCTGTCATTCCACATGGGCACTCCACGCGCGACGATCCAGTTCCAAGTCGGGGCTAGAAACCGGGTTCTCAGCGGAGCATTGCGCCACGGCGCGGGCCTATGTAGCGCCTGCACCAGGGCGAACTGATCGTGCGGCACCAGCTTACCGCTGCGCTCGATCGCTGCATGATAGAGCCGTTTCCACATCTCCCAGTGAGGCGTGTCGACGCGTCCCGCGAAAATGCCAGCGTTCAGATGCCTTCGGCTGAGCAGCCATGCACCGCTGATCGGACCATAACCGAGCAGGAAATGCTTCGCGGTCCACGCAAGGAGCCAAAGCTGAAGGCGGTAGGCACGCTCGCTTTCGTGCGTGATCGCAAAACCGTCAGCATGTGCCCCCGCGATATACATATCAATTGCCCGGGGGTCCTGGAACCACACGTCAGAATCGACCCATAGATAGATGTCGTAGCCGGGGAAGTCTTGCGGCAGAAACGGTCGGGCGAGAAAGGACAGCAGCGCCGGAGAATGGTGATCCGCTGAGATGCCAAAATGTGGCGTCGGTCGGACAACCTGAACCTGCTTGTCGCTGAGCATATCGCGCTGAACTTGGGTCAGACCGATGTCGAAGCACGCCAAGGACAACGATCCTGGGTATTCTCTTGCCCGGAGGGTTTCGAGCATGCTCTGCAAGAGTGGGAAGAAGCGGCTGTCGCTGGCAGTGACCAGAAGTACACGCGCCGACTGAGGTGCGAAGGATGCCTCGTTCACTGTTTAGCGCCTGCCGCAACAGGAACTTGCGTGTCTGCCCCGAGCTTCCGCTGAAGCGTGCGCGCGACGCGGCCGGCAATACGACGAAGCAACAGGCCGTACGTGGAAGGGTGCGTCACGATACGGGCCGCGGCGGTCAAGGGACGGCCATCCGCCGCCGCGCGCTGGGCTTCGATGTAGTGGATCATACTGGTATATTGATGCTCACGTTGCTTCAGAACGGCGACCATCTCGAGATCGCCGCTTACTCTCATCCGATCCAGGAAATGTCAATTCGTGATGAGCGCCGTCCTATAATCGTATCGCCAGGCTCCTTGGCCAGTTCCAGTCCACTGGCGCGACAGCGGTCCGAATGGCAATGTCCACTCGTACATAGGTTCGCTCAGGAGACAGCCGCGACCACCTGCGACAAAGAAGTCCATCAGGTAGTAGAAATCCTCGGAGAGTCGCGCATCTTCGTGGTACCGCAAGTTGTGCTCCATCAGGAACTCCCGGCGCATAACGGGTTTGAGAATGCCGAAATCGAAGCTGCCAAAGCAGTTGGAGTTTCTGGACAGATCGTGCCTGGTGATAATTCGAGTTTCCGCTCCGGGCTGGAACGCCGTCTGCACCACGCACCCTGCTCCAGCGTCTATATAGTACTGATTGTCCGCCGCCATCTCGACCCCGGCAGCTTCGGCCGCCGTGATCAGGCGCGTCAGACGCTGTGGGACATACGCATCATCGGCATCCAGAACAGCGAACCAGACGCCTCGCGCTTCCTCCGTCATCTGGTTCATCGCGCGCGGTTTGCCGCCGTTTTTCTCCATGCGAATGAGACGAATGCGGGAATCCTCGGCCGCGAACCGTTCCACCACTCCGGCGCTGCCGTCGGTGGAGCCGTCGTCCGCTACCAGGATTTCGATATCGTCTAATGTCTGGCGCATTGCCGATCGCAGGCAGCGCGATAATGTATGAGCGCTATTGAACACCGGGATCGCAATTGTCGCCCGTGGCGGTCTCGTGGTGTGTGACATCACAGGTCCAGCACGCGCTCAGGAGCCATCCGCCCCCGCAACCAATCCATGAAAGCGATGCCGTTGCCCTGGAGTCGACCGCGCCGATCAACCCAGGGCTCCGGGAATGGGGATTTTGCTAGGTTGGCAACCAGATTGCGGCCGACACTGCGACACGCGCGGCTCAAGGTGTAGCTGCCTTTGCCATAAAGATAGATTGGATTCGCAACCTGTGAGTAGCCAAGGGATTTGCCCGGGGAACGCCCCCGCTTCGTACCAAGGTGCACCCCCCGCGCACCGGTCAGCTTCACAAAACGGCCGTGGGATCGCAACCGTAGGCTGTAATCCATATCCTCTGACCAAGCGTAGAGCGGCAGCCGTTCATCAAAGCGTAATCGATGGTCACGCGCGGTCGCCAGCCGGATCGCCATGTTGCAACCGTAGCCCTGCGCAACGTCGATCAGGCCATCACGGCTAGCCCCCTCGCTCCACCCGCGCTGATCATCTTCCACGATTAATCGGGCCTGTTCCGGCGTGATGCCTGGCCCCCGGGTTCCGTCCGACAAGACGACACCGGTGCTGCCGACGATGTCGGGGCTCGCACCAAATGCCAGCAGCGTGGCTTCGAGATAGCCCGACGAGGCGAAAAAATCATCGTCAAGGAACAGCAGAATGTCGCAGTCGGAGACAAGATCGAGAATGCTGTTTCGCTGCCGCGGCAGGCCGGGAGCCGCCGTTATAAACTCGATGCCAGCGCAGCCGTCTAGCCCCGCAATGTCGTCCGGCGTTGTGTAACAGACAATAACACGATCCGGCCGACGCGTCTGTGATCTGAGTTCACGCAGTGTTTCCTTCAAAATTTCGGCGCGGCCGCGCGTAGCAATTCCAATGGCAGCTTTGAGTGTCGGGGCAAGAAGCGACATTCAGCGTTCCATCAAGGGCTCGCCTATCAACACGCATACTCTACACGCGGCAAGTACAAAACACGTGAGCGCGTGACACCGGAAATGACGGCCAAGCTCAGAACGTTTCAGTTTACTTCAATGTGCGCGTGACTGCTGACTGCCTCGTGATGTGTTTAACGAACAGTCCACTTGATCGCGGAGGCCGGGAACGCGTACCGATAAGAAAAGACAGCTCTGGGCTGCCAGAAAAACGGGGCGGGCGGGACGTCGCCGACGATATGATTGGTCTGACGGGGAGCCTGGTCTAACAAAGATGCTTATGATCAGTCGGTTGCAGCGCGAGCTCACCCCTCGCGATGAGGAAGGCGCTCGGCCGTATGAGATCGGCTGCAGCGAACCCTCTGCATTCGCTTCGATCGGCCCGCGGCGCATTTCGTTGACTGCGTGGATGATGTTTCAGGCCGATGCAGCGGCGCTGGTACTTGCCGTTTTTGTCGCACAGGCATTCTTGCATTCGTCTATCAGCGCTCCTGAGTCGGGAACCGTACCGGGCCGCTTCGTCGGTCAGGCCGCGATCGGGTTAACCGTGGCTGCTTGCTGCGTTCTTTCAGTTGCCCGTTACGAGGGCCGTCTGTCAGTCCGGAACGAACTGGAGCAGCTTTTTCTTATTAGCGGCATCTCGTTCGGTACTAACTGGATTCGTAGCGTTCTGGTGCACCGAAGACCTGCAGCGTTTACCCATAACCGTTTTGTGGTTGCTGTTCCCGTTTCTGGCGTTTTTGGGGCGAAGCACGGTACGACATGGACTGAGTGCGGCAGGAATATGGCGCGTCCGTACCGTGCTGATTGGTCCCAAAATCGCATGCTCGGAGGCCCTCAACGCGTTGCAATCCGAGCCGCGTCTCGGATACGAGGTCGTCAAGGTTCTCGATCCTGGCACTCTGCGCCAATTCCGGATCGGCGCTCTCCGACAGGTCCTTCAGCATTTGGATGCTGACTTCGTTATCGTCGTCAAGGATTCCGGTGATCCCCCGCTGCCAGCTCTCATGAGCTCGCTCGTGCGGGAAAGGATTCCGTTCGGGGTCATGCCGCACTCGAGCGGTCTGCCGGTCAGCGCCTGCGGCCGAACGCTATTCCCCGGCTATGAAACCACCCTCTTGGTCTACAGGAACGATATCACCCGACCCCTGCCACGTGCCGCCAAAATCGCTCTCGATCTGTTGCTCGCGACCATCTGCCTTATTGTTCTTTCGCCGCTGTTCCTGCTGATAGGGCTCGCCATCAAGATGGATGGTGGCCCGGTCTTCTATTGCCATTCTCGGATCGGCGCACAGGGGCGAGTGTTCCAGTGCCTGAAATTTCGATCCATGGTCATCGACGCCGACCGCGTCCTGCAGCATCTGTTGGAAACCAACCAGCAGGCAGCCAGCGAATGGGCAGCGACACAGAAATTGCGGGACGATCCGCGGATAACCTGGGTTGGTAACCTGCTGCGAAAATCCAGCCTTGATGAGCTTCCGCAGCTTCTCAACGTCTTGCGTCTCGAGATGAGCCTGGTCGGACCCAGGCCGATCGTCGCTTCAGAGATCGAGAAATACGGAGAGAATATTGCTTTCTATTACGATACGCGCCCCGGTCTGACGGGGCTATGGCAGGTCAGCGGCCGCAGCGAGACATCATATGAACGCCGTGTCCAACTTGACACCTGGTATGTCAGGAACTGGAGCATCAGGCACGACTTGGTCATTCTTGCCAAAACCGTGCCTGCGGTGCTGAAGCGCAGGGGGGCGATCTGATCGTGGAATGGCTCGCTCGCCTGTTGGGACGCCGGCGCCCCTCCGTTCGTCCGATCAACATCACCGTCCGGCCGCGGCGTGAGCCGCCACGCTTCGCAATGCCGCCTCCAAGCGTTACGTCGAGCACGACAGGCGCCAGTGGACCCGTTGTGGCGTTTACACCAACCCGTCCCAAATCAGGACGACGGCAGCTTGTTGGCCGGGAAACAGAGCTCGCTCAAATCGTGCAGTTGCTCACGGACGAGAGAACGCATGTGGTTCTGTATGCCGAGCGCGGCCGAGGCAAAACCTCCTTGGCCAACATGGTCACCGAGACATTGCGTCGGCAGGGGCACATCGTTGCCCGCTACTCCTGTGAAGCATCCAGCTCTTTCGAACTCGGTGATCCGGGGACTCGCCCGCGATCTTCCGGTGTCGTTGCTGGCCAACAGCATGACAGATCGTTCCGCAGGAGGCTGTGAGCCGGCGCTGCCGGCTAGCCCTTTGCGGCCGGCCGATGTCGTTGAGCTCCTTTCTTATGTCGGTTGCAGTGAGCTGGTCTGTGTTGTGGACGAGTTCGACCGCATCTCCGATCAGGACACGCGCACGCGCCTGGCCGACACGATCAAGCAGATTTCGGATCGCGGTGTCCCCCTCGCGTTCATGATTGTCGGAGTTGCGGAAACCCTGGAGCAAATCCTTGGGCAGCATCCGTCCATCCAGCGCAATATCGGCGCTGTCCATCTGCCGTTGCTGAGTGATGTGGAGATTGCGGCGATGCTCACCAAAGGCGGGCGTGACGCGGGCATCACATTCGTCCCGGAGGTGCTGGCGCGGGTGACCCTCGTCGCCCGGGGTATGCCCTACATGGCGCAGTTTCTGGGGCTCAGAACGCTTCAGGCAACCCTTGCGCGCGGGGACACCAGCGCCTCTGAGGTCGATCTAAGCACCGCGGTCGAGCGGCTGATTTCCGAAACACGGCACAACGTGGTCACGCAATATGCCCGCCTGACCAACGACGGGAACGATTGGGAAATGGCGCAAGCGTTGCGACGGATCGCAACGGCCGAGCAGGACCGGTGGGGACGCTTGGGTCTGGCCGGATCACCGGATCGACTTTGCCTGGGCGGGCGCCCCGTTAGCGCCCCGATTTGGGAACGGCTTAGGCGTGAACACGTGGTGACTCCCATCGAGGGATCGCCCTCGCTGTTCGGCTACGGTGATCGCTCCCTCATGTACCACGTTCTGCTCCTGGCTGTGAGATCTGCGCTGCAGGATCCACTCTTTGCGCCAGCAACGACGATGGAGACGGAAAGGCAAGAGCAGCCACCACAATCATTGGGTGACCCTGACTTCCGGCTCCGGTTCGAACCGAACGAAGTGGATTTCTGATGGATATGTCGGTCGAGACGGCCAGCACGACGTTGATCGAACCCGCTCCTGGCGTCTTGAAGCCAAGCGAGCTGATGCGCGTCGCCCGGCGCAATGTCTGGCTCGTCATCCCGCTGATGCTGATCGGCGGTGTCGGCGGCTACATCTACGCAGCGTCGCTGCCCAAGTCTTATACGTCTTCGGCCAGTATTTCGGTTCAGGGTGACCGTTTCGCCATTCCTGAGCTGCAAGGGGCAGTGCAGGGCGCTAATTCGCCTGACCCATTGCCTTGGGTTCGCACAGAGATGCAGGCGCTTGGCTCGCGCGCGCTCATCCAGCAGGTGGTTAATCAACTGAACCTGGCCCGTGATCCGGAATTCAATCCGACCTTGCGGCCCCCAAGCCTGGGCGCTCGGATCAAGGGCTTCATCCAAAGATTCCTGCCCCATAAAGCCGGTTCGGCTCCTGCCGACACGAATGATGCGGTGCTGCTCGCCGCCACCCATGCGCTCAGTACATTTCAGGACGACCGCGATCTGGTGATCGACGTCTCGTTCACTGCGCAAAATCCGGATCTCGCGGCTCGTTTCGTCAACACGTTGATCAGCGACTACCTCGCGGCTCGGACGGCATGGCGAAACGCTGCCAATCAGGGTGCGAATGCCGACATGACGCAACGCATTGCGCAAGCACGTGCAGATCTCGACGATATTGAGAAGCGGATGCGGGATCTGCGCAGCCAATCGGGGGTCGTCGGATTGACGCGCTCCGGCACTGTCGGGCAGCAGCAGCTGGAAGAACTAGCCTCCGCGGCTGATCGGGCAACACTCGACCGGATCCAGCTCGAGGCGAACTGGCAGCACGCTTCTGATCTGATCCGCAAAGGGGACACGGCGGTCCTCGCGAGCGTGCTGGGATCGGATACGATCTCGCGTTTGCGCGACCAGGAGAGCATCGCTGCCGGTAGGCTGGCAGACATGAGCTCGTCGCACGGACCGAACTATCCCGGCATGCGCAGCGCGCGTTCCCAGGTGGCTGCTATCCGCGGGCAGATCGGCGACGAAGCGAAGCGCATCGTTGATTCACTCCAGACACAGGTTCAGGTCGCACGAGCGCACGAAGCCGAAGTCAAAAGCGAACTCGCGCAAGCGCGTGACGCAGCAATCAAGGCGCAGAACACCGAAGCTCAGCTTGCTCAGCTACAGGCCGATGCAAATTCGGAGCGTCAGGTTTATCAAATGCTTCTCGAGCGCGCGCAGCAAGCCAACGTGCAGACAGCAAAGTCGCCAGGCGATATCCCGGATGTTCGCGTGCTGAGCAACGCCGTTCCGTCCGGTTTTCCGTCCGCACCGAATATGAAGATGGCCGCCGGTCTGGGGCTGGTCGGAGGCGGGTTGCTGGGTGCGCTATTCGCTTTCCTTCGGGAGGAACGGCAGGACGGGTTCGGTGACCCTGCGACGTTGAACAGAGCGGCCGGGCTTGCCGTCGCCGCCACGCTGCCGCGACGCTCCCTGCGCCGCCGGGGATCGCTGCTGGTTCGGATCAACCCCGGTCAGGTCGGGCCTGAAGTTGAAGCGTTCCGCTTGCTACGTGCTCGGCTGCGCACGGCGGCGCGCGGAGGCCTCACGCTGAACGTGGCATTCATTGGCGCTGCTGCCGACAACGCAGGGGAGATCGCAGCCGCCTTCGCCCGGTCTACCGCTATCGACGGGGAGCATGTTCTGCTTGTCGAAGGAGACTTGGAGCACCCCGGGCTGGGACCGTTGCTCGGGCTGGAGGACAATCCGCTGGAGCAGGCACTACGGGGTCTAGAGGATTGGCGAGACGTTATTGCCTCCGATGCTGACGCGCCGCTCGATATTCTGGTCACAGGTTCGCCGATTAGGGATGGTCAGATTCTCCTGGCGGGAACCGGGCTTCAGAACCTCCTCATGGAGGCGCGTGATCACTACAAACTGGTCGTGATTGGCGCCCCGCCCATCACCAACCCGAGCACGCGAACACTTGCTCAACGCGTCGACTGCCTGGTTCTGATTGTTGATGGACGGCGTGCTCGCCGTGAAGCGGTCAAGCAGCAGGTTGCCGAACTGTCAGCGTTGTCGCGCGTGCCTATGCTTGCTTTGCTCGTGCTGCCGGCATGAGCCTGCTATTTCTTGTTGCCGGTACACTGCTGGCCGCGGCGGCACTGCATCCGTTTCTGTCCTATCCACTCAGCCTGTGGTTGTTGCGCCGCTGGCGCCCACGCCAGATTGCTGCGGGACCCGTCACTGGCAAAGCGGCCATCTGCGTCTGCTTCTACAACGAGGAGGCGGTCGCTCGCGACAAAGTCGAAAACCTGCTCTCCATGCAGTCCAAGGTCGCCGGACTTGAATTGCTGGCGTACGTGGATGCTGCGACCGACCGGACAGCAGATATTCTGATGGAGTACGCCGATCGCATTCGTGTTGTTGTCTCGCCGCAGCGCCACGGGAAAACCCATGGCATGAATACGCTCGTGGCGATGACAGATGCCGATTACATCGTGTTCAGCGATGCCAATGTGATGTTCGCTGCGGACGCGGTGCTGAAGCTTCTGGAACCCTTCAGCGATCCGGAAATTGGCTGCGTATGTGGACATCTTGTCTATACATATCGAAGCAATACCTCGACCGCGTCCACGGGATCACTCTATTGGCGATTTGAGGAGGCGGTCAAATCACTGGAAAGCGCCTCCGGCTCCGTCATGGGGGCTGACGGTTCGATCTTCGCCATCCGCCGCAAGTTGCATGTACGCCCGCCACCCGACTTGATTGACGACATGTACGTCTCACTCTCCATTCTGTGCCGAGGCGCACGGATTGTCCGCGTACCCGACGCGATCGCGCATGAAGAGGCAGTCTCCCGATCGCGGGAGGAGTTCCGACGCAAAGTCCGCATCGCGTGCCAGGCGTTTAACGTGCATCGGGCGCTTCGTCCTCATTTTGAGGGCCTCGGCATGCTCGACCGCTACAAATACCTTTCGCACAAGTTGTTGCGCTGGATGACGGCATACTTGCTTCTTGGCAGTTTCCTTTGCATCCTCACCGGCCTGTGCTTCACGCGGCAATGGATCTGGCCGGTCGCGTTCCTGCTTGGTGTTGGTACAGGCCTATGCGGAATCTGGCTAGTCCCGGCGGGCCCGCTTGGACAGATTCGCGAAATACTCCTGGCATTCGTGGCGACAGCCATCGGGGTCTGTCGTTCCATCGGTGGCGAGCGCTTTCAGACTTGGAATTCTCCCGCCTCTTCCCGCAGTTCTGCGTCAGTCGTGCTCTCGGGCAGAGACGCGTGACCCCGATGCGTGTGGCACTGATTGATCCATCACTCTTTACCGCCCAATACGACCGGGAATTAGCTGCAGGTTTGTCGCGAAGCGGTCATCAGGTAACCTTGCATGGGCGAAGACCAAGACCATCCGACGGCAATTTGGGCGATCTTCATCTCGCGGCGTCCTTCTACCGCGTCGCGGAGACGCGCTCCGTTGCTGCCTTGCCCTCCGCACTCCGTCTCGCGGTCAAGAGTGGCGATCACGCCTTGTCGATGCTCAGGTTGCTTCGCCGGATGCGGCAGACGAGGCCGGATATCATCCACTTTCAATGGCTCCCGGTCCCGTGGCTTGACTCTCTTTTTATCGATTCCCTGCGCCGGGTCGCCCCAACGGTGCTTACTGTACACGACACGAACCCATTCAACGGTGATCCGACCTCCCGGCTGCAAACATTTGGTTCTCAAAAGTCTCTCGCGTGTTTTGATTCACTGATCGTGCACACGAAGCAGGGATTCGAACGACTTGTGGCGCGGGGCCTTATGCGCGACCGGATCGCCTTGGTGCCCCATGGCGCGGGCCCTCCCGTCGCCGATCAGTGGGCACCTGGCGCGTTGGAACCGACCACTTTCGTCATGTTCGGAAAGCTAAAGTCATACAAGGGAATTGATCTGCTGATCGAAGCTTTTTCGCGCATGTCCCCGCAGCTTCGTTCGCGCTCGCGCATGCGGATTGTCGGGCAACCGTATATGGACTTGGCTCCCCTCCATGCTTTGGCAGAGCGCGCGGGCGTGGCCGATCAGCTTGAAATCGAACCCAGATTTGTTCCTGACGAAGAGATTGGCGGTTTGTTTGGTCCGTCGACGGTCGCAGTGTTACCGTATCGCGAAATCGAGGCCAGCGGCGTGCTTCCCCTGGTGATGGCACTTGGACGTCCTGTCGTCGCCTCGAAGCTAGGAAGCTGCGCTGAACTGATCGTCGATGGCGTTCACGGGCACCTGATCGACCCCGGCGATGTTTGCGCTCTATCCGCGGCACTTGCACATCTTGTGGAGGACCGGGAGTTTGCCGCCCGCTGCGCGACGGCCGTCCGTAAAGCTGCTGCCAATGCACCGACCTGGGACGAGGTCGCCGAGCGTACCGCCGGCGTTTATCGGACGCTCCGCGCGCCGGACCGAATTAATTGAAGACGCCAGCCGTCGAGGAGATCCCCGCGAGTAGAATATGCGTGTTATCGGATAGCCCCATTTGCAAGCCGACTGGCCCGCTCTGTTCGGACACAATTCCGCTTCCCTGGTACCCAGAGAGGTGGATCGCGTCCTGGCCCGGGACAAAATCCGCAACGGATAGCGTCCCCCCGGCATGGCCCTGGGTGATGTCGAAAATCGCTGCGCCGGCGCCGAGCATGACATCTGCCGCCGCATTACCTTCAATGAAGGTTAGAGCGCCGCTGCTGCCGATGATGGTGTCCAACCCGCTCACCGCGGATATTGTCGTGTCGCCGCTGCCCAATGTGACCGAAGCGGAAGGCCCCGATAACGTCAGGTCCACGGGGCCGGTGCCAGTGTCGATCATGTCGTTTCCCGTGCTGGCAACCGAGCCACCACTATTGCCCAAACTGTAGGTTGTAGAGGACGCCGGGGTCGTGGCCGGCGTCGACAGTGCCACGGCGTTCGTCGGTTGCGGAGAGGAAGAGAAGCTCAGAGACTGCGTTCCCGAACTCATGAGCGCCAGGGATCCCGGGTTTACAATAGTTCCATTACAGGCCACGGCATCCACATACAGGTTGCGATCGGTCTCTGCTGTTCCGCCATAGGCATCGTTCAGAAAATCGACGGAGACCACGTGAGTGCCCGGCCCCCAATTGCCAAGGATATCGAAGATCTGGTCCTGACCTGCTCCATGGTTCGCCGTGGCGGTCCGCACGCCGCCGATTTGGGTGCCGTCGACCGAGATCGAAAACTCGGCATTGCCGTTCCAAGCGTCTTCGCTGATTGCAAGTGCGAGCGTATTGGCCCCGCTACCCAATACGCCCATAGGTCCCGGCGTATCCGTTGCAACCGTGAGCGACTGCGAACCTTGTCCCATGAGTGACAAGGTTCCGGGGTTCGAGGCAACTCCGTCGTAGGACGCTGAATCGACGTAGAGATTGCGGTCCTCGTAAGAAGTGCCCCCATACGCATCATTCAGGAAATCGACGGTCACGACATGCTGGCCCGCCCCCCAGTTGCCGGATACGGTGACCGTCTGCTCCTGCCCAATCGCGTGCGACGCAGTCGCAGTGAGCGTCCCACCGACCTGCTTGCCGTCAACCGAGACGGTGTATTGCGCGTCACCCTCCCATGCGTCTTCGCTGACGTGGAGTACCAGATGGTCCGATCCGGATCCGATATTGACGGGTGGTGGCAGAATCAGTGCTGGCGCGCCGAGCGGAACCGCGCCGGAAATCGCCGCCGAGCCACTTACGTCCTGGGTGTTGACGGTGGCGTATGCCCGCACGTAGTCGATCTTCATACTGGCGGGAAACTCGCTGGCGCTGGTTGGCTCACCGGGCCACGATCCCGGACCCCCGACAGCGAGGTCGAGCAGCATATACATCGGCTGGTTCATGCTGGCCGGCGTCGGGGCTGACGCAATTGCCTTGCCGTCCATATAGAAGGTGATCGTGTTCGGCTCCCAATCCACACCGTAGGTGTGAAAGCCGCTTGATGTATTGGGCACGGTCAATGCCTGCGCATCGCTGCTCCAAACCCCGCCGGTGCTGCCGTGCGTTGTTGAATAAAGCGTCGTCGGGCTATTGCCGAGGACCTCGAATACATCGAGTTCCGAGCTGTACACGTTATCAGCCGGCAACATCCAGAAAGCAGGCCATAGCCCGGCGCCGGCCGGAAGCTCCGCACGGACCTCGAAGTATCCATAGAGTTGCGAAAAGTTGCCGAAGGTCGTGATCAGCCCGGAGTTGTAAGGTAAGTTGTAAGGGTTCGATCCGGGGGCCGCTGGCGTTGCAGTAATAGTGAGAATACCACCCTTGTCGGAGAATGGGTTTTCACCCACCGACGGATCGGAATAATACTCTGCCTCATTGTTCCCAGGCAGCGTTCGGGCTGACTCACCCCCGTATGGATAGGTGGTCATCCATCCCTGACTTCCATCAGGCGACGACACAAACGTATTGAATTCGTCATCGAAAGTAAGGGAGGCGGAGCTGAGGACGGGTAATTGCTCGAGAACGAATGCCATTGGTTTCTACCTGAGGCTGGAAAAGGCGGCGAAAACTAAAATTGGTTGTTGTCCTGCTATCGAATTATTCGGTCTGGCTGTTGTTCCGGGCCGCGAGAGTTCTTTGCGTTTAGATCACAGGAAATTGAGACTTCGCAACCCAATTCGGCAGCAAGCATTGAGAATAATGCGTTGAGGTTGCGTTAACGTCAGACCGAATTAGGAACGCATCCCTAATAGAAGCCTGACGCTGGATCCGTGGTGACCCTGCCCCCAAACTGTCCTCACTCATAACCAGAATCCGTTCTGGTTGTGGTCCGTCCTGGACCGGGTTGCGAACTCGTTCGGAGTAAGTCCACGCAGGCTGGTGTGGGGCCGATGGGCATTATAGTCGGGCCGCCAAGCTTCGATGATCCTCCGGGCTGCGGGCAAGCCCTGGAAGACGTGCTCATTGAGGCATTCGTCGCGCAAGCGACCGTTCAGGCTCTCGACGAATGCGTTCTGCACTGGCTTGCCGGGGGCGATGTAGTGCCAGCCGACACCGCGATCTTGCCGCCAACTCAGCACCACATGCGACGTCAGCTCGGTCCCGTTGTCGCTGACCACCAGCAAGGGGGCGCCGCGCCGTTCTACGATGTAATTGAGTTCGCGCACCACCCTGCGACCGGACAGCGATGTATCCACCACCAGCGCCAGGCATTCGCGGGTGAAGTCGTCCACCACCACAAGCACCCGAAAGCGGCGGCCGTCGGCCAGTACGTCGGAGACGAAGTCCAGGCTCCAGCGCTGGTTCGGACCCTGTGGCAACGTCATTGGCGCGCGCGTTCCCAAAGCCCGCTTGCGACCGCCACGCCGCCGCACAACCAGTCGTTCCTCGCGGTAGAGCCGGAACAGCTTCTTGTGATTTAGCATGATCCCTTCTCGCCGCAGCAGAATATGCAAACGCCGATATCCGAACCGGCGCCGCTCGGCCGCCAACGCGCGGAGCCGCGTGCGAACCGCAGCGTCGCCGCCACGGCGCGATAGGTAACGGAACACCTTCGGTGCAATGCTCAGCAGCGAACAGGCACGCCACTGCGAATAGCTCTTCTCTTCAATCGCCCAGATCACAGCTTTCCGCCGCAAGCCGGGCGTCAGAAGTTTTTTCCCAAGGCTTCCTTCAGCGTCGCCACATCCAGCACCGATTCCGCCAGCAGCTTCTTCAGCTTGCGGTTCTCCTCTTCCAGAGCCTTCAGTCTCTTGGCGTCCGAGATCTCCATCCCGCCGTAGCGCGAGCGCCAATTGTAGAACGTCGCGTCGCTGATCCCGTGCTTGCGGCACAGCTCCGTTACCGGCAGTCCTGCCTGATGGTCTTTCAGCACACCGATGATCTGCTCCTCAGTGAACCGGCTCTTCCTCATCTTCCGTCTCCTGGCGGGAACGGACTCTAGCTCAGAGCGGGGACATTTCAGGGGGCAGGGTCACAGGATGTCAGCGCGGATCGCTGCGGCGTTCATCGCCGCTACAGCCCCTCATACAGAACGCTTGCTCTATGAGTTCTCGAAAACTGACATGGACAGGACGTCACTGGCGACGACGTGTCAGAGGCTGGGGAGCGTCTGACCGCAACTCAGCCGAGGCATCCGCTTCGGATGGAGCCCAAGGTTCCATCTGCGGATGGTGAGATGATCTTGAGCCTTGAGCCTGGCCCCAACCTTGGACCACGTTGACTGAGAATCCCCGGGCTTGTTGAGCCTGGCCCCAACCTTGGACCACGTTGACTGAGAATCCCCGGGCTTGTTTTGCCTCAGGTCAGGCATGCCTGAGCTGAGGCAAAACAAGCCCGCGCGAGCGGGGTTTGGTTGCCGATCGCGCTGTGTGGACGGACCTCATTGTAATCCCTCCGCCAAGCTTCGCATTTAGCCGCCGCGTCGTCGAGGCTGAGGAACCAAAAGACGTTGAGACATTCGGTCCGGAACTTGCCATTGAACGACTCCGCAAAGGCATTGTCGGTCGGCTTGCCCGGGCGGGAGAAGTCCAACGCCACCCCATGCATCCACGCCCAGAGGTCCAGCTCCTTGGAGATAAACTCCGGCCCGTTATCCACCCGGATGCATTTCGGGCGGCCATGGATCGTCGCGATCCGCTCCAACGTGGCCACCACATCGGCGCCGCGATAGCTCAGCCGCACATCGATCGCCGGCGAGATCCGGGTAAAGTTGTCGACGATGGTCAGAACGCGGATCTTGCGGCCGTCGAACAGCTGGTCGGACAGGAAGTCCATCGACCAACACTCGTTCGCAGCCGTGGCGATCACGCGGTCCTGGCGCTGTTTCGCCGAGACCTTCCGTTTCGGTGTCTTCCTGCGCAACTGCAAACCCTCCTCCCGGTAGAGCCGTCGCGTCCGCTTGTGGTTGACGCCCCAGCCTTCCCGTCGAAGCAGGATGTGGATGCGCCGATAGCCATATCGCACGCGGCTCTCGGCCAACTCGTGGATGCGTTTGCGGAGACTGGCCTGCTCGGGACGGCGATGCCTGTAGTGGTATGTCGAACGGTCGAAACGAAGAGCACCACAGGCACGCCGGATGCTGATCCGGTAACTGGTGCGCAGATATTCGACCAGGTCCCGGGCCCGAGCAGGCTTCATAACTTTCTTTTGACAACGTCCTGCAGCATGACTTTGTCCAGCGAAAGGTCGGCCACCAGCCGTTTCAGGCGCGCGTTCTCTTCTTCCAGGAGCTTCAGCCGCTTCATCTCCGACGGCATCAGCCCGCCATACTTCTTGCGCCATCGGTAATAGGTCTGAATTGAGATGCCGGCCTTCCGGCACACCTCCTCGACCGCCACACCCTGCTCGGCCTGCTGCAGGATGAAGGCGATCTGCTGCTCGCTGAACCGCGATTGCTTCATCGGCCAACCCCCTCGGTTGCCTCCTGGCCAAACCTAGCGGGTTTTTCTCAGTCAAAACGGTCCAGTTTGCCGGGAGCAGGTCATGTGATTACGGAGGAGATTGCCTCGGCATTTCGCGCTTGAAATAGCGATGGCATTCTCGTGCGTGCACTGGCTTGTGAACATCGAAGATGCCGTCTTCCGCATATACGTGTTGCAGAGGAAAGCGGCTGTGGCACTTCAATGCCCACGCGTTAGGAGAGTGCGAAATAGTTCAACATTTTGAAACACGAGGGCGGTCAACGACCGCGGGATTCCACTGATGGTCTATTGGCATGATGTGTTCACGCACCGCAACTGCGCGCCAGCTGAATTGCTGGCTAGCTTTTGTGCGAATTCGAACTTTACAGCATCGGTGTACGAAAACTTGTTCGGCGTGAAGGCGGTTGTTATCCCGCCCCTGATCGATCGGACGCTGTACGAGGCGGATTGTATCGGGGCAGACTGCGTGACCTTCGTCAATCCGCATCCAGACAAAGGCGCGGTTCTGGCGACCGAGATTGCCGCCCGGTGCCCTGATATTACCTTCGAATTCGTCGAATCGTGGATGCTTGACCCGGCAACACGGCGGTGGCTGTTCCGGCGGCTATCCGAACTTCCCAACGTCCGGCTTACGCCGCGCCAGTCTGACATGCGCCCGATTTACGGCGGACCCGTATTCTGCTTGCACCCAGTCAATGTGCGGAGGGCTGGGGACGCGTGGCGTCAGAAGCTCACGTCAGCGGGATTCCCGTCGTCGGATCGCGGCTCGGCGGCCTGATCGAGGCGATCGGGCCCGGCGGCATGCTGATTGATCCCGCGGCGCCGGCGGAGGTTTGGTGCAAGGCGCTGCGAACGCTGTGGCGTGATAAGCAATGCTATGCCGGGCTGTCGGACGCCGCGAGGCGCTATTCGAAGCGCGACGATGTCAGCGAATCCGTACTGATGGATCGAATGTTCGCGGAGATCGAGTCGGCGATCGCGTTGCGGAACGCCCTGCGCAACGCAGCTGCCCAAGCGGCCACCCCCAGGGAATTCGCAGATGGATAATACGCGAACAGCTCTCTTGCTTCGGACGAACCGCTTCGGCGCGATGGAACAGGCGTTTCTTTCGGCGCTCCGGCTTGAGACCGGGCTTTATGTCGCTGTGGTTGTGGACGAAACCGCTGGACCGATCGACTGTGGCGCGTTTACAAAAATTAGCGTGACACGCCCCGGAGCCGCCCGGCTCGGGCTTTATTGTCCACGGGACTTTACCTGGCGTTGCGGCGATTATGGTCTGTATCTTGCGCGGCGGGCGATGCCGGCCGTCGAGCATTTTTGGCAGATTGAACCCGATGTCAGAGGTGCATTTTCCAGTTGGGGAGATCTGTTCCGGATCTTCGATGCAGATCCAGATGCGGATTTGATCGGCTTCGACCTTCGGCCGTCGGAGCCGGACCACTGGTGGTATCCGTCCATGCTGCAGCGAACGCAGGAGATTTACCGGTGCCTGTTCGGGCTTACGCGATTCTCGGCACGCGCCCTCGATTATTGCTATGCCGCGCGGCGCCGTAATTTTTATAATGTATGGGCACGCGTAATGTGGCCCAACGACGAGACTTTCACGGCAACAATTCTTGTGAACGCCGGGATGAGGGTGCGCGACGCAAACACCTTTGGTCCTACTGTCTATACGCGCGACAGCTTCTGCTATACCACGGTGTTCCGGGGCGAAGAGTTCGCGACAGCGGCCTCGCCGGGACTTGTGTATCACCCCGTGCTTTGGGGCGAAGATTATGAGCGCAGGGTGGCGAGGCTTCACAGCAGTCCTCGATTCGAACATATGAGACGCCGGCTGGTGAAGGCGGTCATGACCAGCGGTCACCGAGGGCTGCTCGGATCTCTGAGGAGGGCATTGCCAAGTTAACCGATTGAAGAACAAATTGGGGCGTTAGTTGTTTGGTCCCGGGATGAGGTGACGCGGGTTGAGTTTGAAGATTTCTGGTGTTGTCGTCCAGGCGTGGCAGACGGCTTCGAACGGGGTCTTCCACCTGAGCGCCTTGAGATGCTTGGCAAAGTTATAGGCCGACACGAAGGTGAGGACGTGGGCTTTGAGGCTTTCCAGATCGGAATAATGGAACGCCTTAATGGTCGCCTCTTTGACGGTTCGGTTCATGCGTTCTGCCTGACCGTTCGTCCAAGGGTGATACGGCTTGGTGAGCTTGTGCTTGATGCCGTTCTCATTGCAGACGCGATCGAAAATGTGGGGGCCGAGATATCGCCTGGTCGGCCCGTTGCGGTTCTTTGGCAGATCGGCGAACGCCATGCCGTTGTCGGTCAGCACGGTGTGGATTGCATACGGGAATGCGTTGACCGCGCCGCGCAGGAAATCGGCGCCGTTCATCTTGCCGGCGGCGTCGCGGAACTCGACGTAGGTGAACTTCGAGACCCGGTCGATGGCGAGGAACATGTTGAGCTTGCCCTCGGCCAAGCGCAGCTCGCAGATGTCGATGTGGACGTAGCCAATGGCCGCCTCGGCGAACTTGCCCCGCTTGGATGCGTGATCTGGGTTCTCGGGCAGCCGGGAGATGCCATGGCGCTCCAGGCAGCGATGCAGGCTGGATCGGGTGAGCTTGGGGATGCTGTCACGTAGGCATCCGAGCACGTCGTCGAGCGCCAGCAGGGTGCGCCGTCGGAACTCCACGATCATGGCTTCCTCGACCGCGGTCAGGACAGTGCTGTGAGGGGCGCGCGGCCCCATCGGAGCGTCATCGGTGGTAGCCCGGGCCCGCCACTTGGCAACCGTGTTGCGGCTCAGACCATAGTGCTTGGCCAAGGCGCCGCTCGTCTCTTTCGACGCTTGGAGCTCGGCTCGAACTCGCGGCGTCGTTCGGGCTGAGCCGTGAAGACTGCCTGCCATAGCGCCTCCTCTCCCTCTCGGGTCAGGTTAGCGTCACGACTCTCCGGGACCAAACACCTAATGACAGGAGATTCCGTTTGCGGCACCCAGTCCGCGCCGTTCGACAAAGTCTTGGCTCAGGAGCAGTGGGCATTCTCAGAGCTACTTGTCTACCCGACGGTAAGTTGCACAAAGCTCTTGGACCTCGTGCTCTTAAATTGTCCAGGCAACGATCTCTTTGCGGAGCTTTCGGGATGGCGGACTGCAGTGGCGCGATGAAGCCCCATAGCAGAATCGGTGCACAGTTCGAAGGCCACAGAGCAGAATGGGCCACCCTGGGTATCCAGTGGGGGATTTCAAATGCCGGGTCCCAATGTTCCAAGCGATTTCCGTCAGCCAAAATCCGTCCCGCCGACTCTCCGGATGAGCCGCGGAGGGCGACACGATGACGCCAGCGAGTTGCGCTGATTGAATTCGACGCGCCCCGTGCGGGGGGAGACCGGGACGCTATCAATTGAGATCCTTGTACCGAACAACGAGAACGCAGGAGTTGGGCCCGCGTAATTCTTTGAGACAAAGCCCTATATAGGTGACTTTCGGAATTAGGCAGATCGTTCAGCGAGATCGACTGGCGCGAATGGCTGGCTGAAATTGCTAACCGATACCGTTCTGGCATTCAGGAATTCTCGTCCAGGAGCCTGGGGGACACAGTAAGCCGGCCCGACCTCTCGGAGCGCGAGGTCTACGCCCGGCTGAGCGATATTATTGACGGTCGCTTCGCGATACCTGGGCCGACGGGCGCTATGCAGCTGAGCCCGACCGTGGTGGCGCACGCGCTTGGAGCGGCGCTGCTGTGGCGTCTTGATTCCCTTGGTGGCACAGACTTCGACACGGCGCACGGGGAGGTCATGAAGTGGTTGGATCCTATTGCCGGCCTTGATGAGCGCACTGAGATTCTTCGGGCAGCGGTGTCGATCCTCGTCGAAAGAGGCGGTTCGGCCAACTCGTCCTTCGGAGGCGCGTTGGTTACGGCTTGGCTATAAACTCAAAATATCACAGACGGTCATCGGCGCGAGCTTGTCAGCCTCGCGCCCGACATACCCGAGGCGCTTCTCGACGCGGTAGAGCAATCGAACGCGCATGCGCAAGCTGCGGCCCGGAAATGGGCCATCGACGCTCTCCGCGCCATTCCACGCGTCGAAGGTCCATCGTTAGACGTTATCATCGCGCGGGTTCGGACCTGGTTCTCAATTGTATCGCGCGAGGTGGACAACTCGCCTGGCGCAAACGCAGAGTCTGAGGGGCGTCGCAGGGAACGTTACCGGGCCAGGATCGGGGTTGATGCTTCGGGCCCTTTGACCGTGCTTGGCGTCGAGCTTCGGCTTGTTGATCGTGAGGACAACAGGCTGCAAACGATGGCGCCTTCGATCCTTGAAGGCTTCCCTTTGGCTAGAGCGATACCGTGTTTTGAAGCCATAGCGGTCGCATTCGCCGTGCGCGGGTATGCAGACGCTTGGCAAGGGCTCAAATGGCTCTGAGGTGGTCCCGGAAACTGGGACAGGGGGTTAAGCTTGGTTCGCCCCGGCTGGAGGACGGACCCGATGACGGGCAAACGGAAGCGATATTCGGCGGAATTCAAGGCGAAGGTTGCCCTTGAGGCACTGCGCGGTGAGCTGACGACGGTTCTGCGTCGCTGCGTTGGAGGAAGCGCTGGTGCGGTTTGGCCGGCCGGACATCTTCAACAGCGATCAGGGGAGCCAGTTCACCTCGCCACGATTCACGGAGGTGCTGACCGGCGCTAGTGTGCGGATCTCGATGGACGGCCGCGGCCGGTGGATGGACAACGTGTTCATCGAACGGCTGTGGCGTAGTCTGAAATACGAGTGCGTCTATCTGCACGCGTTTGAAACGGGCTCGGAGCTGCGAACGGGACTGACCCGGTGGATCAGTTACTACAACGGTCACCGGCCTCACTCAGCACTGGGCGGGCTCACTCCTGACGAGGCGTATGCCGCGACTGAAGTCGGAGGAATAGAAACAACGAAATTGGCGGCCTGAAGTGACACAGAACCAAGCTTAGCAAAGCCGCCAAACTGTCCCGCAGAACGGGACCACCTCAGAGGCCCCGCGGCCGGTCGTCTGCTGCTCCCGCTGCCGATGCTCCTTCCAGGTGCGGGCGAACGCCGCAACACGGCCGTATGAACCTTCAAACCCGAGGGCGGCCAGATCCGCATGCAACCGCTTGATCGTCCGCCTCTGCTTGCGCGGCCTGCCGCTCTCTAGCGTAAGCGGTGGCACGGGGCACGTCGTTTATGAATGTCAGCTGAGGCAAGTTTGTCGTCCTGTTGGCAAGAGCTGATGTTATGGACGTGGTTAACGACGGTTCGTCTGTGGAGCGACCGCGCCGGATTGAAATTCTGAGCGGTGCGGAGCGCCGACGCCGTTGGTCGGATGAGGCGAAGGCACGGATTGTCGCTGAGAGTGTGGTGCCTGGCGCGATGGTGTCGCAGGTTGCTCGCCGTCACGATGTCCTGCCGTCACAGATCTACGCTTGGCGGAAAGCCGCCCGCGAGGGCTCTCTTGTTCTCACGGGCGGCCCAGCCTTTGCCACGGTCGAGGCTGCCGGACCCTTGCCGCCCGAGACCAAGCCGAAGCATGCCGGTGCGGTGCCGATCATCGAGATCGAGGCGGGCCCGATTGCCGTTCGGGTCAACGATGGTGCTGATGCTGCACTGGTTGAGAGGATCATCCGGGCACTCAAGGCCGCCAGGTGATCTTTCCGACCGGTCCTGTTCGGGTGATGGTTGCGGTCCAACCCGTCGACTTCCGCAAAGGCATCGATGGCCTGGCTGCCATCGTCAAAGAGGAACTGGGCACCGATCCTTATTCGGGCGTTGTTTACGTCTTCAGGGCGCGCCGCGCGGACAGGATCAAGATGATCTTCTGGGACGGCACGGGCATAGTGTTGATCTCCAAGCGTCTGGAGGATGGCAAGTTCCGCTGGCCTCGGATTGAGGCAGGCGTGATGCGTCTGTCACCGGCACAATTGACCACGTTATTCGAAGGTCTCGATTGGACGCGCGTGCATGTGCGGCGTGTGCGTGCGCCGCAGGAAGTGCTGTGATCGCTCGATGCTCACACACGATATTGGTGATCACAAATCGGTCGGAATGTGATTCACTCGAGTCGCCATGGATGCCGCTCTGCCGCAAAATCTTGCTGAGGCTCATGCGCTGATCGAGCGCCTGACGGCAAGTCTGGCCGAGAAGGATGCAGCGCTATCGCATCGTGACGAAGAGATCGAGCGGCTCGAGCGCATCCTCGATAAATATATCCGCCGTCAGTATGGCAAGAGTTCAGAACAGCTGCCGCCAGAACAGATGGCGCTTGGGCTTGAGGATCTCGAGACGGGAATTGCCGCGGCAAAAGCCAAAGCGGAGAGCCAGGACGCGACGCGTGTCAGACGCCATGGCGTCAAGCGCGGTGATCTGCCGGATCATTTGCCGCGCGTCGAAATCGTCATCGAGCCCGAGAACCAGATCTGCCCCTGCTGCGGTGGAGCATTGCATGTCATCGGTGAGGACAAATCCGAGCGCCTTGACGTTATCCCTGCCCAGCATCGTGTCCTCGTGACCCGTCGGCCGAAATATGGCTGCCGTTCGTGTCGCGAGGGCGTTAGCCAGGCACCGGCGCCGCCGCATATCATCGAAGCTGGCCTACCCACCGAGGCGATGCTGGCCCATGTCCTGGTCAGCAAATATGCCGACCATCTGCCGTTGTATCGCCAGCACCAGATCCTGCAGCGCCAAGGCATCAGGATCGATCGCTCCTGTCTGGCCGATTGGGTGGGGCGCAGCGCCTTTGCCTTGAGGCCGATCGTCGCGCGCATGCTGGAGTTGCTGAAACGATCGACCAAGTTGTTCTGCGATGAAACGACGGTGCCCGTGCTCGATCCTGGGCGTGGCAAGACAAAGACCGGCTATCTGTGGGCAATCGCTCGCGACGATCGGCCATGGAACGGCCCTGATCCTCCCGGCGTCGTCTACGTTTATGCACCAGGCCGTGCTGGGGAATATGCGCGTCAGGCACTCCGCGGCTTCAAGGGCGTTCTCCAGGTGGACGGATACACCGGCTATAACGCCCTGACCGATGGCCGTCGGAAGGAAGATCCCTTGGACCTGGCTCTTTGCTGGGCACATTGGCGAAGAGACTTCTTTGACATCAACAAGGGCGGGTCTGCGCCGATCGCTGCCGAGGTCCTGAATCGGATTGCCGCGCTTTACCAGATCGAGACCGAGCTCCGTGGTCGGAGTGCCGAGGAACGTCGTGCCGCGCGTCAGGTCAGGACCGTGCCACTCATCGACGATCTGTTCCGTTGGCTGGAGCAGAAGCTGCCGCTCCTGCCCCAGAGCGGCAAAATGGCCGAAATCATCCGCTACGGCCTCAAGCGCCGTGACGGGCTGACGCGGTTCCTCGATGACGGCACTATCGAAATCGATAACAATACGGTCGAGCGAGCCATTCGCCCAATCACGCTGAACCGCAAGAATGCCCTGTTCGCGGGCCATGATGAGGGAGCAGCTGCCTGGGGTCTCATCGCTTCGCTCGTCGAAACCTGCAAGTTGAACGGTGTCGAGCCACAGCGTTATTTGACCGATACCCTCACCAAAATCGCCCAGCACTGGCCCATGTCAAAGCTCGACCAGCTGCTCCCCTGGGCAAACGTGGTCTGAAGCCACCGCTTACTCTCTAGCTTTAGCCAGGCCGACAGTTTCTCGGCGAACGCGTCCAGCTTGCTGGGCCGCTCCGGCACCTTGAAGGCCGGTTCCACCACGTCGCCCCGCAAGTATTTGCGGATGGTGTTCCGCGATAGCCCAGTCCTGCGGGCGATCTCCCGTATCGAAAGCTGGTCTCGAAGCGCCCAGCGACGGATCACGCTCAGTAACTCCATGCTTATCACTCCCGTGGACCCCGCTGAAAACAGCCGGGGCGAGGTCAAAACATGGGTCAATTCTCAGTGGAAATTTGCCACCTGGTGGGTCAGTTCTCGATGAAACTCAACATTTCTTTGGCTCGACCCCACCTTTCAACCGCCATCCGAGTTCGTAGACGAAGTAGGCGCCGCGAGTGCTAAACTTGACGTCGAGAAGCTCTATCGCGAAATGGGGCGCGCACCAGAGGATTGGTTCTTCGAAGAACTAGAGCCGGTTCTCGCACGATGTGCGCCAAATGCATTAGCGTCGTTGGTTCGCCGCAAATTGCAAAGCTTCGCCTCGCTTCCGCCGGAGTGCCGGTATCCGATAGCGATTCACGCGCTCAAGCACCTGATCCTAGCGAGGGGGCCCAACGCCTCGGCGGCGAAAGCACTGCGCCTGAGTGCACGTGAGAGCGATGAGAACAATGAGGCGATAGCCGCAAGCAACCTACTCAAGATCGAGTTGCTCAGCCTCCCCGACGTGCAAAGCCAGTTCGATAGCTTGATCACCGCGGATCTGAAATTTATTCCAGCGGATTTCACTGAGATCCTGCGGATGCCAGCACCAGAGGATGTCGATGTCCTCATCGTTCGATACGGAACTCGGCCAGACAAGAAGCGGCACGATCTTATCGTGCTTCTATCAATTCACCCGATCGCCTTCAGCGATAATGCCTGGTGCTGGCTAACTGCGTTGGCAATCCAGATCGATCACGAGCTGCGCGGCCTGTTGTTCAAAATGCTGACGCTAGCAGATGCCCCCCGCTTCGGGCGCCTCCTTGCGGCGAGCAACTGGGCATGGGCTCCGCAGGCCGACGAGTTGGTCAACGACTATGGCACCGCTGCACTCATTGAGGCTGAAGCTGCTGTACCTTTCGATCAATTGGCGCCGCGACTGGCACCCTGGCGTTTACTCGAAGCGGCCCGCGTCCGCGGCTCTGATCCCGCCGAGGTACGCCTCGCGGCGGAGCTCTTTGGGCAAATACTGGCTGCCGACGGAATAGCGGAACCCGACCCTGGATCAATTCTCACAGTAGATCGCGTAGAGGATAGGTCTACACCATTTGTTGCCTCCGTGCAGCCCAGGCTAAGTGTCCATCGGGCGACTTTGTGAGTCATTTGAATCGGTTGCCGGTCCGGATGGACTGAGTGCTTGAAGCGGCTCGATCGGGTGTGATTCTTTGCCTGGCACCAAGCCACGAGGTGCCTGATGTGGACGATGGAAAACCGCCATCGCTATGACCGCGACAAGCTGCGTTATCCGAGCGATCTCACCGATGCGGAATGGCGGCTGATCAGGCCGCTTATACCACCCGCCAAGCGTGGCGGTGGCAAGCGTACCGTCAACATGCGCGAAGTGGCCAACGGCGTGATGTATGTGCTGAGCACCGGCTGTCAGTGGCGCTGCGCTACATTCCAAAGGACCTGCCACCGCGCAGCACGGTGAACGGCTACTTCTGCTTGTGGGGCTGGGACGGCACGTTGGAGAAGATCCATCACGCGCTCTACGTTAAATGCCGTGAACAGGGGGGACGAGAAGCCAGTCCGACCGCCTGCGTCATCGACAGCCAAAGCGTGAAAAGCGCAGAAAAAGGGGGGCAGCGATCGACCCACACGGCTTTGATGCGGGCAAGCTGATCAAAGGGAAGAAGCGCCATGTCCTGGTCGATACGCTGGGTCTGGTGCTGCACGCGCTGGTCACCGCCGCCAACGTGCAAGACCGCGACGGCGGCATCCTGCTGCTGTCCACTCTGTTCGGACAGTTCCCGTTCCTGCGCAAGCTATTCGCCGACAGTGCTTACACAGGGCCGGTCTTCCAGGACGGCGCGGCCCGCGCGATGCGCAGCCTGATCGTCGAAATCGTCAAGCGCTCCGACCACCCCAAGGGCTTCGTCGTCGAACCTAAACGCTGGATCGTCGAGCGCTCCATCGCATGGCTCAACCGATGCCGCCGGCTCGCCAAGGACTGGGAAAATCGTAACCATAACGCCCTCGCCTTCCTCCGCCTCGCATCAATCCGCCTCATGCTTAGAAGACTCTGTAATCCTTCGTGAAGTCTCCGGACGGACTCTTAGCCCGGACGAACAGAGCGACCCAGCTTCCTCGTTACGAGCTTGGCTCGATACGAACGCTTATATTCGCGCGTTCGAGGTGGCGAGGAAACGTATTCAAGAGTTTCGGAGGTTGGGGGCAACCCTTTATCTCCTCAACATCAAAGCTATCGATATGGCAGTCGTCCTTCGACATGTTCCCGAGATGGTCGATCGCTGGCTAGAAGGGTATCATGATCTCACGATGGATTTCCGTAGGCGAGTGTGCCTCGCGGAGACAGCATTCCTTTCTTTGTGCGAGGTGCTGCTCGCACAGGATCCACCACGCGGCGTCTCGCTATGGCGAGCGCTAAGCGCAACAATGACAACGCGCTACATTGGTGGAGCAGGCACAGTGAATTGCTGCACATCGTATTTCGCGTTCCTGATTCAACGCCGGTCGCTGAACTTCGCGACGAAGTTATCAGCTTACCTTTCTGCCACACGGATCAGGAGCTCTTTGACGTTGCCGTCGCCGCTTCGTACAATGGAAAGTCTGCTTGGATCGCCGCAACCGCAGGCGCGGATCAGGACTCATCTTTGGCTTGGCGACGACGGCGCGGCATTTTGCTTGCAGGCCTCAGCACCGGATATACTCTTCCCGTCAATGACGCTTGGCCTGAGGACAAGATACGGACGGACACTGCTGCACTTCGCAAAACAGCTGCGCGCCTGCGTTGGCGCGAATCCTGCGCTCATCACTGGTGGAGTGCGTATCTCGCTGCTACCAATCCGGAGACCGCCTATGCCGCTTGGGTTCTGTTTTTACGTTCCGCGGATGCTCGCGCGTCGCTATGGGTCCGCGACGAACGGCAGGGTCAAGATGCGGATAGCGATTTCGCTGCCCTCAAGCTTACTTGTGTCGAACTTAACCGGGCAGAATTGAAGCGTAATATGAAGATGCGTCTGGATCAGTGCGACAAGAAGTTCCTTGACCATGCCATTGTGGATGAAGTCAGTCCGTGGAGAGCTGTGGCTAATCCCACATAGGGCGCCAATCGCTTTTCCTAAGGCAGCTCCTTACGTGCGATAGCGATGCGCAGCCGTTCCTCGACTACTTTGCGTATATCTGGTGATTATCTTTGTCCTGCGATAGCTGTCCGGCGACCTAGGCCCATTCGCTCGTGCTCAAATCAAAGCCATGATCCGCTCAGCAACCGGCAAAAATGGATTGACGAGTTTCGGGACCTGATCACGCAATTCTGTGCCAAGGTTACAACCTGCGTCTAAATGCGGGCACGTCGCCATCTCCGTTGAGCCGGAGGTCGTGGACCATTTCGAACGGCTGGTGTTCGCCGCGCATAACCCGCTCGAGCGCGAGCATCAGAAGCTGCTTGCGGTGGTAGGCGGCTTGCTCGCGCGGCTCCGGACAGCACCAGTTTGGGACGATTTTCAACGTGAAGCCAAGCGACCGTAGGGTCGATCGCGGATACGGACCTCGTTATCATCCGGCTCGAATGGCTTGGAGGCCAGCGCAGCGCTTGAAGTTTTAGCGGCGGAGGGCGCAAACTGCTCAGATCCGATGTGGTCGGATCGCTTCTCCTAAGCGATTCGCCTGCGTGTAAGGCACTCGGAGCGTTGTCCGCGCTGAGCCCGTTTAGGGCAGTTCGCATAATGCTCGTCCCGACACCGTGCAACGGGATCACAACGGGCTCGACGACGGCCCGACCATGTGTGCGCTGCCTGGGAGGCCTCGCAACGCTTCCGCCTTGCTTCCACGACAAGACCGCCTCGAAGCTGGCGCTTGGAGGCGGTGTGCAAGTGATTGGAATGGCGGGGGAATTTTGTTGCGGGGACAGGACTTGAACCTGTGACCTCCAGGTTATGAGCCTGAAGACGCGTGCGAACGGGACGAGTGAACGGCCGCAAAGCGTCAAAGTCGCGTTGAAGTAACCATGCTGGCGGAAAGGGCGGGATTCGAACCCGCGAGGGCTTGCACCCTGCCAGTTTTCAAGACTGGTGCCTTCAACCGCTCGGCCACCTTTCCAGACAAGTGTTCCGCCAGAGTTCCGCCGCCTACCCACGCATACCTATAACTGATTGATATAGCTACATGGTTTCCATGCGGTTGAGTTATTTTCAAGACCGCTGCCTTAAACCGCTCGGCCACCCATCCGCACTTCCTGCAAATCCAAAACAATGTGACAAGCCGGCGGGTCGCAGGGCTTTATCACGCGGCGTGCGAGCCGCCAACAAGTCGGATCCGGCGCGTTGCCTGCAGGTGCTGGCCGGGACGCCTTCGGCACGGTCGATTGTCAGTGAGGGCCCGGCTCAGTATGCAGGATTATCACATCGGTCTCCTTTCCAGTCACAAGGAAGACGGGGTTGGATCTGAACAGCGAAATACTGTTCGTCTCGACAGTACCGGATAACATTGTGGGCTGGATCAGGTGAGTCCTCACACCGAGGCCACATATCGGCACCGATTCCAATACCGCCGGCAACACAAGCTAGTGCTCTGACGCATTCTATCGATTCACAACATGCGGTTGCCATGCGATTCTGTGAGCATGGCACAGACAGTATGCGTGTTGTTGAGCGCGGCAGACAGGAAGCGGCTTAAGGCAATAGCATCGGATCGCAACCGAGCGGGCAAATACATCGAGCGAGCCGAGTCGTTCTGGCCTCGGCCAGTGGTCGGCCGGTGCAACATGTGGCGAAAGAGATCAGCGTCAGCCGCCCCATGGTCTGGCGCTGGCAGCAGCGTTTTGTCGAGGAAGGTCCCGACGGGTTGCTGCGTGACAAGACGCGCAAGCCCGGCAAACGACCGATCCCGGCCGATAAAGTGGCGCACGTCGTGGCGCTCACGTGTGGCGAGCCGCCCCCTGGGACCACGTATTGGACCGGGCGAGCCATGGCAAACGCCACCGCCATGTCTCTGCGCTCGGTGCAGCGCATCTGGGCGGCGCACCAACTCCAGCCGCACCGCGTGCGCAGCTTCAAGCGCTCGCGTGATCCGCAGTTCGCTGAGAAAATGGCGGATATCATCGGCCTTTATCTCGATCCGCCCGCCCATGCGGTGGTGCTGTCGATCGACGAAAAGAGCCAAATCCAGGCGCTCGACCGTACCCAGCCTGGACTGCCGCTGAAACCCGGCCGCTGCGGCACCATGACCCACGACTACAAACGCCATGGAACGACGACGTTGTTCGCCGCATTGAACGTGCTGAAGGGTACGGTGATCGGTCGCTGCATGCAGCGACACCGGCACGAGGAGTTCATCCGCTTCCTCAATGCCGTCGAACGCGAGGTGCCGTCCGGCAAGTTGGTCCATGCGGTCGTCGACAACTACGCCACCCACCGGCACCGAAAGGTACAGGCCTGGCTGGCACGCCATGACCGATGGACCTTCCACTTCACGCCAACCTCCGGGTCATGGCTGAACGCGGTGGAGACCTTCTTCTCCGCTCTTACCCGACAACGCATCCGGCGCGGCAGCTTCCACTCCCTCGTCAGCCTGCAGGCTGCCATTAAGACTTACCTCGCTGAGCGAAATGCAGAACCACGCCCATTCGTCTGGACCGCAGCCACCGCCTCAATCCTTGCCAAGCTCGAAAGATTGCCTGCATCGTCCGTATGAGTCAGAGCACTAGATATCTTTCGGAATGACGTGGCCCTTCGTTCTATTCAGGCAGGTCTTTCGGCCGATCGACGATATATTCGCAAGCGTCGGGTTCTGACCCAGAAAAATCAGGCGTCCATCTGGACCTGGACTTGGTTTACGGCTCGCCGTCTACGCCATGACGGTCTGAACCTCCGCCGGCCTCGGAAACGCGGATCGAGCGCATCGCGCAGCCAGTCGCCAATCAAATTCTCGGACAGCACCAGCAGCACCAACGCCACACCGGGCAGCACGGACGGCCACCACGCGCCGCTGAACAGATACTCGTACCCCTGCGCGACACGCAGCCCGAGCGAGGGCGTGGTGACGGCAACGCCCAAACCGAGAAACGACAGCGAGGCCTCGAGTTCCACCGCCCGCGGAATATCGACAGAGATCTGCACCAGCAGCGGTCCGAGCACATTCGGCAGCAAGTGCCGCACCACGATCCGCGTGGGTGAAGCCCCGGCGAGCATCGCGGCGACGACGTAGTCCTGCCCGCGCTCGGCCAGCACACTCGCGCGCACAAGTCGCGCATACTGCGCCCAGCCGACCACGCCAATAACCGCGATGACCTTCCACAGGCCGCGGCCCGAAATGGCTAGGACCGCAAGCGCGATCAAAACGGCAGGCAGGGAGAGTTGGATATCGACCAGCCGCATGGCCACGGTGTCGAACCAGCCATTGGCCCGATAGCCCGCGGCCAGCCCCACCAGCGTTCCGATCACCACGCTGATCGACACGGCGACGAAACCGACCAACAGCGACACACGCAGCCCGAACAGTATATTCGACAGCACGTCGCGTCCCAGCCCGTCAGTGCCGAGCGGGTAGGACTGGTCGCTTCCCGCCATCCAGAACGGTGGATCGAGGCGCGCCATCAGCGACTGCTCTTCCGGATTATGCGGTGCGATCAGCGGGGCGAAGACCGCAACGACGATCATCGCCAGCAGCAGGAGCAGGGCGATCCAGGGAAGGTCGCGGAACTTAATGCGCATGGCTCACGCGGGGGTCGAACACGCCGTAGAGCAGGTCAACGACGAGGTTGATGGTGGCGAACAGGACCGCAACGAGGATCACGTAGGCGAGCACGACCGGGTAGTCGAGCCGATAGAGCGACTCCAGCGCCAGACGGTTCATGCCGGGCAGCGCAAAGATGGTTTCAGTGATCACCGCGCCGGCAAACAGGGCGCCGAATTGCAGGCCGAAAACGGTGATCAGCGGCAGCATGGCGGTGCGCAGCGCATGCTTCAGCACCACAACGGGTTCGGACAGCCCCTTTGCACGCGCGGTCCGCACGTAGTTCAGCGACAGGGTCTCGAGCAGGCTGGTGCGCGTCAGGCGGGTAAACAGGGCGATGCGGAAGAAGGCCAGGGTAAAGGCCGGCATGATGTAGTGGTCGATGCTGCCGGCCCCAGACGCGGGTAGCACGTTGAGCGCCACACTGAAGGCGAAGATCAGCAGGATGCCGAGAAAGAAGGTCGGGATGGACGATCCAAGCACAGACACCGCGCGAATGATGCGGTCGAGCGGACTCTCCGGCCAGAGTGCGGCAAAGATGCCGAATGGCAGGCCGAACACCGTGGCGATGGCGATTGACAGCGCAACCAGTTCGGCGGTGACGGGTACTCGTTCCAGGAGCAGCCGCATGGCGGGCTGACCGCTGTAATAGGACACGCCGAGATCGCCGTGCAGCACGTTCCAGATGAACCGCCCATATTGCACCAGGATCGGCTGATCGAGGCCGAGCGACGCCGCAAGCTGCGCCCGGTCATGTACGCTCATTGTCTCGGGGGCGAGCACCGAGATGGGATCGCCCGTGAGATGGATCAGGATGAAGACGACAGTAGCGACGACCCAGACGGTGAAAGCGGCCTGCAATAGCCTGCGGGCAATGAACCGCGCCAAGGGCGTTACTGTTTGCGCTTCATTTGCCAGGCCAGGATCATCTCGTCGGCCCGTGAGGTGTAGGCGATGTTGTCGGCAATGCCAGCGATCACATCCTCATAGTACAGCGGTAGATAGGCGAACTTAACCCGGTCCGCCTGGTAGTATGCCTGCTGGACCTCCTTGGCGCGGGCGGCGTCGTCGAAATCGGCGCCAGCTTTCGCGACGATGGCATCGGCATCGGGGTCGCAGAAGTGCTCGCGGTTAACGACCCCGTAACCTGCCTTGGAATCACGGCAATGGTACACGGCGCCCCAGGTCGCGATAGCGTTGTTGCTGCCCCAGCCCGCGAAATACATGGTGAAATCACCCTTATCGACCTGTGGGAAGAACACGGCTTTCGGGACGGAATTTACCTTCACCGTGATCCCCGCCTGCTCCAGCAATCCCCCGATCGCCTGTTCCACCAGGCTATCCTCCAGGTAGCGGTCGTTCGGGCCATCAAGCCGCACCTCGAATCCCTTGGGATATCCGGCCTCGGCCAGCAATTTCTTCGCACCGGCGACGTCGTAGGCGATTGGCTTGAGGTTTGGATCGAAGCCCTCGACGCCATGCGGCGTGAACTGAGTCGCGACTTCGGCGGCGCCGTTGAAGATCTTGGCCTTGATCGCCGGCACGTTGATCGCCATCAGCACGGCCTGGCGCACGCGGGGATCCATGAACGGGTTCTTGGCGCCGGTAGGCATTCCAGGCGACCCGGTTTCACGCCAGTGGTCCATTGAAAGATACATGGTGCGCTGGCCGGGCGTCAGGCTGATATAAGCCTTGCCGCTGTTCTTGACGCGCTGAAAATCCGTTGGATCGATCTTCTCGGCCACCTGGATCTGGCCGGACAGCAGAGACGCAAGTCGCGTGGCGCCGTCCGGGATGCTTTCAAGGTGGACGTATTTGAAGTCCGGCTTGTCGCCCCAGAACCCGTCCCAGGCTTCAAGATCAAGGTGGTCATCGGCGAGCCAACCGACGAACTTATACGGCCCGGTGCCGATCGGGTGATTGGCGAAGGCTTCGCGTCCTTCCTTGCGGATCAGCGCCTCCGGCATCACCGGCACAGCCTGGAGTTTCACGGGGAATGTCGGGTCGGGCGTGTTGAAACTGACGTCGATGATGTTGGGAGCGACTACTTTGTAGCCGGTGACGTCGTTCGCATCCTCCCGGAACTGGGATTTCGGATTCTGCCCGGTGTCCATGATGGAGTCGCCGACATCCTGTGCCGTCATGGGCGAGCCGTCCTGGAACTTCACGCCTTCCTGCAGTGTCAGGCGCCAGGTGTGTGGGTCAACGCTCTGCCACTTCGTAGCGATACGCGGCAGCAGCTCGCCGTGGGCACCCTCAAAGGTGACTGTGTCGAAGATCTCCTGCTGCCAGGCGGTGGTCGTGCTCTCGGCACGCATGATCGGGTCCAGGGTCACCGCTCCGCCGTTGAAAGCGATGGTCAACGGCGCACTGGGACTGTCGCCGATGGCGGCGTTCGCGCCGGTAATCGCCATCATGGTGAGCAAGGCACAACCGGTGCAGGCGAGGAGGCTGCTCATGGGGCGGGTCCTGGTTTAGAGTAGCGGCGAAAGCTAGGGCGTCGACGGTCGCCAGACAACCGGCACTATGCTCCCCGCCAAACCTCTGGCTCGACCGCGCCGACCTGCCCGGTGATCCGCCCATACGTTTCAGGCCTGCGGTGTTTGTCGAATGCAAAAATCGTCGTACGTCCCAGCGTGCACATTCCCAGATCCAGATCGGCGGTGATCAGCTCGTCAGCCCAACTGGTCGCTTGGGCAACGATCTCGCCCTGCGGGTTCACGATGATCGAATGGCCGAACAGCTCGCAGCCATCTTCCGTGCCGGCCTTCGCCGTTGCGACAGCGAAACACGAATTCTGATAGCAGCCGGCCTGGATCGACAGGTGGGAGTGGAATACGCGCAGATGATGCGCCTCGAAGCCACCGGCCTCCTGATTCAGGCTCGGGGTATTGTAGCCCAGCATCACCAGTTCGACGCTCTGCAGGCCGAGGACGCGCCATGCCTCGGGCCAGCGGCGGTCGTTGCAGATCATCATGCCCATGTTGATCCCGTCGAGCGTGCCCATCGGCGCGCGGATGACCGGAAAGCCGAGATCGCCGACCTCGAAATAGCGCTTCTCTAAATGTTGCACCTTGCGGGCGGGATTGAACGCGGCGTGCCCGGGCAGGTGCACCTTGCGGTATTTGAGCAGGATGTCGCCTTGGGGATTCACAAGGATGGCGGTGTTGAAGCGCCGGCCTTCCGGTGTGAGTTCGGCATAGCCCAGGTGAAAGCCGATGTTGAAGCGGCGCGCAGCCTCGAAAAGCGGCGCCGTCTGGTTGGACGGCATGGCGGTTTCGTACCAGATATCGGCGTCTTCCAACCGGTCGTAGTAGTGGCGGGGAAAGAAGGTGGTCAGCGCCAGCTCAGGGAAGACCACCAGCTCGACCCCGCGGTGATGTGCGCGTTCCATCAGACGGACCATACGTTCGACGGCGACCGAACGGGGCTCATCCTTCTGAATCGGCCCGAGCTGAGCGGCGGCGGCGGTGATGCTTCGGCTCATTGCACCTGAATCCATTGCAGCAGGGGGGAGATGGTGACGGTGACCTGTTGGCGATGGTTATCGACGAGGATGCTGATGTAGTGAACCGTGCCGGGCCGTGGCCCGGGCGGCAGGTCCTTTTCGGGGATGTCCAGATCTGCTTCGCAGACAAAGCGAAAGGCCAGCCAGCCGCCGGCCTGCATGGTGATCCGTTCCATGCGCGTCGATGGCGGCAGATGGAACTGGTTGGTCAGGCTCTGACGCACCAGTTCCAATGTGCGCGGATCGGTACAGCCTGGCGGCACGACCGTCAGCCGGATATGGCGCGCGACCAGCGCGAACGCCCCCAGGTACAATGACTGCCGCCAGCAGGATCAGCCGCCGGCGCACTCACGTCATCTGACGCGGGACGAAGTGGCCGGTGCCCGGTTTCGCCAGCACCGACCTGCCGTCCCAGATCAACGCGCCGCGCAGCGCCGTCGCGGCGACACGGGCACGCATGCGCCGTCCGTGATAGGGCGACCAGCGTAGCTCGGGCCGGTCGACGATGGCGGCTTCGTCGAAGGTGAAATCGCCTGGTTCGAGCACCGCCAGGTCGCAATCCGAACCCGGGAGCAGCGCGCCCTTGCGCGGCCAGATGCCGTGCAGCTTCGCGGTGCGCTCGGCGCAGTAGGTGGCCATGAGCGTGGGCGAGAGGCCGTGTTCATCGAGCAGCGTGTACATCAAGGGGGCGAAGGATTGCATGCCGATGAGGCCGGCGCCGCATTCGAAAATGTTGGCGGACGCCTTGCGCTCGATCGGCCAGGGTGCGTGGTCGGTGGAGACATAGGCAACGCGGTCGGCTAGCAGCGCGTCCCACATGCGCGGAATTTCAGCCGCAGACCGAAAGGGCGGGTTGCATTTGCCGCGGCCGCCGAGGCGGACGATGTCATCCTCGGTCATGCACAAATAGTGGATGCAGGCTTCACCGGTGGCCTGCGCGCCCATATTGCGAAACGTTGCGGCAATATCGAAGCCGCGCGCGACCGAGGAATGGGCGATGTGGACATGCGCGCCGGTCTCCAACGCCATCTCGAAGATCTCGAGATCGGCCATCGTCTCGGCGATCTCGGGACGGGTGCGGCAATGCATGATGGGATCGCTGCGGCCGGCAGCGCGCGCTTCGGCCGTCAGCGTCTCTACCAGCTCCTGATCCTCATTGTGGATGGCGACTGGTAAGCCGGTCCTGGCGATCAGGCGGAAGGCATCAAGCATCGTGTGATGATCGATGCGGGGAAACCGGACCGCGTCATATTCATAGGTCGAGAGCTTGAAGGCGGAGATCCCACCGGCCGCGAGCTCCGGCACCGCGCCGACGCCACCGGTCTTCGTGATGGTACCATACAGCGCCATGTCGACATGCGCGGTGCGGTTCACCCAGCCGATCTTGTCCTGCAGCTTCGCGGCGTCCGTCACCGGCAGCGGCACATCGTACGGCATGTCGCAGCATGTGGTGACACCACCCGCCGCGGCGCTGCGCGTCGATCCCTCGATGCCGATCCAGCCGATCGCGGAGGAGGTGTGCATGTGCCCATCGACCAGTCCGGGCAGGATGTATTTGCCGGTGTAATCGAACGTCTCGGCTGCTGGTGGCGGCACGCCCTGTCCGACGGCGGCGATCGTCTCACCGCGCGCGGCGACCCATGCGTCTTTCATGATCGACGCGGTGGTGACCACGCTGCCAAGGAAGACCCGATCGAATGGTGCTGACACTTATATATGTATCCTGTCGCTGACGGGGGTGTGCTTGTCGGTCGTGCGGCCCGAGCTTACGAACGGCGGATCGTAGCGTCCATCGGCCAGGGGGAAGGGTTCCAAGCGCATGAAGCAACACGAGGTTCGGGTTCATCCGTCCAAGGCGAACCTGCCACGGCAGGAGCAACTCGCCTGGAAGATCGCTGCCGTCGCGGCCGACAAGGTGCCCGTGGAGAAAGACGTTGCCGAGATGATCATCAACCGGATCATCGACAATGCCTCCGTGGCGATCGCGGCGATTAACCGCCACTCCGCGGTTTCCGCGCGCGACATGGCGCTCGGTCATGCGCGGCGTGATGGTGCAACGGTGTTCGGCGTGCCACCCGGGCGGCGCGTCAGTTCGGAATGGGCGGCCTGGGCGAACGGCACGGCGGTACGTGAGCTGGACATGCACGACACCTTCCTTGCCGCCGATTACTCGCACCCAGGCGACAACATCCCGCCGATCCTGGCAGTTGCGCAGGTCATGGAGCGCTCGGGCCGCGACCTGATCCGCGGCATCGCGACCGGGTATGAGATCCAGATCGACCTCGTGCGTGCGATCTGCCTGCACGAACACAAGATCGACCACATCGCCCATCTGTGTCCGGCGCAGGCGGCCGGTATCGGCACGCTGCTGCGTTTGCCCACCCCGACGATCTACCAGGCGGTGCAGCAGGCGGTGCATGTCAGCTTCACCACGCGCCAATCGCGCAAAGGCGAGATCAGCTCCTGGAAGGCTTACGCGCCCGCCCATGTCGGCAAGCTGGCAATCGAGGCGGTCGATCGTTGCATGCGCGGCGAAGGTGCGCCGAGCCCGATCTATGAAGGCGAGGACAGCGTGATCGCCTGGATGCTGAACGGACCGGACGCGGTATACCATGTGCCTCTGCCGGAAGATGGCGAAGCAAAACGCGCCATCATGGACAGTTTCACCAAGGAGCATAGCGCGGAATACCAGTCCCAGGCGCTGATCGACCTGGCGTTCCGCTTGCGCGAGCGCATTCCTGATCTGGAGCAGATCGAGCGGATCATCATCCACACCAGCCATCATACCCATTACGTGATCGGAACCGGCGCGAACGACCCGCAGAAGATGGACCCGAAGGCCAGTCGCGAGACGCTGGACCATTCCATCATGTACATCTTTGCCGTGGCGTTGCAGGATGGCCGCTGGCACCACGTGGACAGCTACAAGCCTCGGCGCGCGGCGCGCCCCGATACCGTGGCGCTGTGGCATAAGATCGAAACGCGCGAGGACCCGGAGTGGACCCGCCGCTACCATTCCTCTGATCCGAACGAGCTGGCCTTCGGCGCGCGGGTGGAGGTCCAGATGCGCGACGGCAGCCGAATCATCGATGAACTCGCGGTGGCGAATGCCCACTCGCACGGCGCGAAGCCCTTCGCGCGCGAGGATTACGTCCGCAAGTTCCAGACGCTCACCGACGGGATCATCTCGGCGCGGGAGTCCAATAAATTCCTGGAGGCCGTGCAGGATCTGCCGCGGCTGGGTCAAGGCGAGTTGGGCGCATTGAACGTGGCATTGCCGGCAGGCGCACTGGCTGTGGGCAAGACCGGGATCTTCGACAACAGGAGGGACGCATGAGCGAAACTGTCAGCACTGGGGCGAACCGGCCTAAGAAATCGGTGGCCCTGTCGGGCGTAGCGGCGGGCAACACCGCACTGTGCACGGTGGGTCGCACCGGCAACGACCTGCACTATCGCGGCTACGACATTCTGGACATCGCCGAGGCGGCCGAGTTCGAGGAGATCGCGCATCTCTTGGTGCACGGGACCCTGCCCAACAAGGCGGAGCTGCGCGTCTACAAGGAAAAGCTCCGGCCGCTGCGTGGCTTGCCGGTCGCCGTGAAAGACGCGCTGGAGGCTCTGCCCGCGGCATCGCATCCGATGGACGTCATGCGCACCGGTGTTTCCGCGCTCGGCTGCGTGCTGCCGGAGAAGGACGATCACAATACACCTGGAGCGAAGGACATCATCGACCGGCTGATGGCCTCCTTGGGGTCGATGCTGTTCTACTGGTACCACTTTGCCTTTAACGGCCGCGCGATCGACGTCGAGACCGACGACGACACGATCGGCGGCCACTTCCTGCACCTGCTCCATGGGCGTTCGCCGTCCGAAAGCTGGGTGCGGGCGATGCACACCTCCTTGATCCTGTATGCCGAGCATGAGTTCAACGCCTCCACCTTCGCCTGCCGGGTGGTGGCGGGAACGGGGTCCGACATGTACTCGGCGATCACTGCGGGGATTGGCGCGCTGCGCGGGCCGAAGCACGGCGGCGCCAACGAAGTCGCGTTCGAGATTCAGAAACGCTACGGAAGCCCGGACGAAGCCGACAAGGACATCCGCCAACGGGTGGCGAACCGCGAGGTCGTCATCGGCTTCGGGCATCCGGTCTATACGGTCTCGGATCCGCGCAACAAGGTGATCAAGGAGGTGGCGCGGCGGCTTTCGCAGGAAGCCGGGTCGATGAAGATGTGGCAGATCGCCGATCGGATCGAGGCGGTGATGGCCGATACCAAAGGTATGTTCGCTAACCTCGATTGGTTCAGTGCGGTCAGCTACCACATGCTCGGTGTGCCGACGGCGATGTTCACGCCGATCTTCGTCATCGCCCGGACCTCCGGCTGGGGCGCGCACGTCATCGAACAGCGAGAGGATGGAAAGATCATCCGGCCGACCGCCAATTATGTGGGGCCGGAGAACCTCCGCTTCGTACCTCTCGACCAGCGCGGATGAGATCATGCACACCGGACTGCGACGCGGTCCGGTGTGAATTTCCGGTGCAATGCGTGTCCGCATTGCATGCGCACAAAAAATTTCCTTCGACGCAACCCAAAACCGTTGCTTTTTGTTGACATGGATACGGCACACGCGGAATAGCGGAGTCGTCATGCATGCGTGCAATTCGCGCTGTGCTTCGCGTCTATCGGCGCCGGCATGCAAACGGAGACGGTCCATTGATCGCTGACTTCGTTTGGCACGACCGGATCGACTGTCCGCCGCAGGATATGCAGCGGCTTCGAGGTTCGGTGTGCCAAGTGGGTGGTCATGGAAGCGAGCGGCGCTGCCGGCTCGCACGAGCAACCACTGCATAGGGAGTCCCTCAGGTGAGCACCGAGGACAGCAGCACCGAAAAGACCAGCGCCCAGCCGATGGCGATGCGCGCGGGTACACGTAAGACTGCCCGCAAGACCACGGGCCGTAAGACAGCCGCAAAGAAGACTGCCGGCCGCAAGACAGTCGCGAAGAAGAAAGCCGCCGGACGCAAGACCGTCGGCCGCAAGACAGTCGCGAAGAAGAAAGCCGCCGGACGCAAGACCGCCGGACGCAAAACCGCCGGACGCAAGGCCGTCGGACGCAAGACGGCTGCGAAGAAGAAGGCCGCCGGGCGCAAAACCGCTGGACGCAAGGCCGCGACCCGTAAGACGGGCGCGCGCAAGACCACGGCAAAGCGCGCCACGCGCAAGACCTCGACGCGGCGGCCGCGCAAGAGCGCCTCGCCGATGCCCGAGTTTGAGCATGAAGGCGGCGATAGCAACACCAGCGAACAGGCAATGTAACCCCCAGCCTGAACGATTGGTGAATACGGGCAGGGGCAAATGAAACCCTGCCCGAAGCGTCCTGAGCTCCGTCGCTCCCGATCAAGCCCGGGGGCGGCGGAGTTTTGTGTTTAGGTAGACGTCGTCTCGAACGCCTTGGTCAGGAAGTCGCGGGCACCGAAATTGCCTGACTTGAGTGCCAGCAACATTGGTGCCCTCGTCCCCTCCGCATAGGTCCAGGGCACGCCGGGATCGATCTCCGCACCGATGCGAAGACTGGCGACACCCAGGCGCGCGACGACCGCGCCCGCTGTCTCGCCGCCCGCCACAACCATCCGGCGCACGCCAGCGGCGTACAATCCTTCCGCGATGCAAGCCATCGCATGTTCCACCAGCGCGCCCGCCGCATCGCGTCCGAGCCTTTCCTGCAGCGCTGCAACCTGATTGGCCGGCGCCGAGGCGGCGATGACAAGGGGAGTAGTGCCGAGCTTATCCTTCGTCCATGCGAGCGCTTGTGCTGCGAGCGCCTTTGCGTCGGGTGTGGCGAGCGGATCGAGGCGCAACACGGGGATCCGTTCGGCGGCTGCGTCGAGTTGCGCCAATGTCGCGCGAGAGCAGGAGCCGGCGATAGCGGCCGCGGGGCCGGAGACGGAGGGCAGGGCGGCTGAATCGGCGCGCTGCGGCAAGAAGCCGGCAGCGCGGAAATTGGCGGGCAATCCCATCGCAACGCCGGAGCCGCCGGTGATAAGCGCATGGGAAGCGGCTGCGGCGCCGATGGCGACGAGGTGTGAGTCCTCGATGGCGTCGACAATGGCGTAGCGGTGGCCTTGCGTGCGGAGTGCGTCCATGGCTTTGCGGATTGCCTCGGCGCCCTGGGACACCGTTGCGTAGGGAACCAGCCCGACCGTGCCGGTGGTCTGACGTGTTAGCACGCGGACCAGAGACGGATCGGTCATCGGGGTAAGCGGATGATGCTCCATGCCGCATTCGTTCAGCAGCGCGGTGCCGACGAACAAATGGCCCTGATAGACGCTGCGTGCGTTGGCCGGGAAAGCGGGGCAGGCAAGGGCAAAGTCTGCGTCGAGCGCCTGGAGCAGCGCGTCGGCAACCGGACCGATATTGCCCTGATCGGTGCTGTCGAAGGTGGAGCAGTATTTAAAAAAGGTCTGGCGCGCGCCTGATTTGCGGAGCCAAGCGAGGGATTCGAGGCTCTCGGCCACGGCTTGCGCGACCGGCGCGGTGCGTGATTTGAGCGCGACGATCACGGCATCAGCGTCTGGCGCCGGCTGATCGGCGCGCGGTACGCCAATCAGTTGAACGGTTCGCATGCCGTTCCGCACCAGCATGGAGGCGAGGTCGGTGGCACCGGTGAAATCGTCTGCGATCGCGCCGAGAAGCATGGGCGGTTTCCTGTTCAAAGAGTGACGGCGGCGGCGAAGGCTTGGTTCTGACGCGGCCAGGACGGCAACGCCTGTCCGGCGCGGAAGGCAGCGTCTGACATGACAGCGCGCAGATCAGTGTCGAAGATCATCCGGCGCAGCGCTTTGGAGAACTGCTCGACGTCGCCGGGTTGGCAGACGACGCCGGCCTCCATCGGCACGAGACCGGACGCGGGCCCTTCACTGGTGATGGCGACGGGAATGCCGCGCTTCAGCGCCTGCGCGACGGCGACGGGATAGCCTTCCCAGTGCGAGGCGAGCGCGAAGATGTCGGTGCCGGCCCATAGCTTATCGCCGGATGCGCTATCGACCTCATCGGCGATCGTGACGCGCGAGATGGTGTCGGTGGTCCGCAGCAGCGTCCGAATGGCGTCGGCAAAGGCAGGATCGCGCGTCGTGTTGCCGACGATGGTCAGGGTCCAGTTCAGATCAAACAGGCGAGCGAGGGCGCGGATCAGCACATCGTGCCCTTTGCGCGGAATGAGCGCGCCGATGGAGAGGATGGTGCAGCCCGTTGCTGACCCGGTGGCGCGCGGTGCGTCTTCGATGCCGGGCGGGACGACACGCAGGCGCGTGCGATCCACGCCGAACTCGGTGGCGAGACGCTCTGCGGTTGCGTCGCTGGTCGCCACCACGCGGGCAAGGCGGGGAAAGAGTCGAAGCTCCGTGTTGCGGAGCGCGGCGCGTTCACTCTCGCCGAGATCGGCGCCGAGCGCCGTGGGATGATGGATGAGCGCGACGCTTGGGCGAGCCGCGAGTGAGTCGCCCTGTCCGGCGAAGGCGGGAAGGGCCAGTCCATCAATGATTGGCAGACGGTCGGCAGTGAGTGAGGCGAGGGCGCCGCGTGCCGCACTGCGCGCGGCCTCATTGGTGACAGGATAGCTGCCGGGAAGTTCGATGACTTCCAAATCGTGCCCGGCAGCGCGCAGTCCGTACACGACGTTGCGCACATAAGTCATCGGTCCGGAGGCGGTGTCGAGCGGCACGGCCAGGAGCAGGGCGAGCTTCATGGGTCGGGAGAGTGCACCGGGGAAGGCAAGGTGGCCACTGGCATGACTACTCATGACTCCTGGGGAGGTGTTGAAACTTCCGGTGGTGTTCCGCATATCGCCCGCCGCGACAGGAGGAAAACGATGGACCAGGATACGGCGCGGGCGGAGACCCACAATTTCGGTGCTGAGGTGGGGCGGCTGCTCGACCTGGTGGTGCATTCGCTTTACTCGGAGCGCGAGATCTTCCTGCGCGAGCTGGTGGCGAACGCGGCGGATGCGATGGACCGCCGGCGCTTTGAAGCGTTGACGGATCAGGCGCTGGCGCCGCCCGCCGACGCGGCGATCCGCATCGTGCCCGACAAGCCCGCTCGTACGATCCGCATCAGCGATGACGGGATCGGCATGTCGCGACAGGAACTGATCGACAATCTGGGTACCATCGCACGGTCCGGCACGCGCGCCTTCGGCGAGGCGTTGGCGGAGGCGAAACCGGAGGATCGTCCGAGCCTGATCGGCCAATTCGGTGTGGGTTTCTATTCCGCGTTCATGGTCGCCGAACGCGTTGAGGTGACGTCGCGCAAGGCGGGATCGGAGGAAGCGTTGACCTGGGCGAGCGACGGCGGCGGAGCCTTTACTCTGGCTCCGACTGAGCGTGCGCAGGCCGGCACGGATGTGGTGCTGCATGTGAGGGGGGACGCCGAGGAGTTCCTCGATCCGACGCGGCTGGAAGCGATCGTGCGCAAATGGGCGGACCACATCACCGTGCCGATCACCATCACGCGCGACGGCAAAGACGAGAAGGCGAACGAGGGCACGGCGCTGTGGCGCAAGCCGCGGGCCGACGTGACGGAGCAATCGTACAAGGAGTTCTACCGGCACCTGGGCCATATCTTCGACGACCCGTGGGCCACCCTCCACTGGCGTGCCGAAGGCATGCTGGAATACTACGCCCTGCTCTTTATCCCCGGGATGCGGCCGTTCGACTTCCTGGAGAACGACCGGGACTCGCATGTGCGGCTGCACGTGCGGCGGATGTTCATCACCGACAAGGGCGAACTGCTGCCGAACTGGCTGCGCTTCGTGCAGGGCGTGGTGGATACCGAGGATCTGCCGCTGAACGTGTCGCGGGAGATGCTGCAGACTACGCCGGTGCTGGCGCGCATCCGCAAGGCACTGATCGGGCGGGTGATGTCGGAGCTGAAGACGCGCGCCAAGGATGAGGCGGACTACGGGAAGTTCTGGGAGAATTTCGGCGTGGTGCTGAAAGAAGGCGTGTGGGACGACGCCGAGCACCGCGGCGAAATCGCGCCGCTGCTGCGGTTCCGGCACCTGACCGAAGACGGTTGGACGTCTTTGTCTGATTACATCAACCGGATGCAGGCGGGGCAGGAGACGATTTATTACCTGGCAGGCGACGAAATCGACGCGCTGCGGGCGTCGCCTCAATTGGAGGGGTTCCGGGCGAAGGGGCTCGATGTGCTGCTGCTGACCGACAGCATCGATGCGTTCTGGCCTGACCGGCTGGGCAGCTTCGAGGGAAAGCGGCTGGCCAGCGTGACACAGTCCGCGACCGATCTGGATAAGGACGCGGACCAGCCGGACATTTCCGTGCTGACCAGCGCGATGAAAGCGGCGCTGGGGGATGCGGTGTCGGATGTGCGCGCGACGGCACGGTTAACCGACAGCGCCGTGGTGCTGGCGGCAAGCGGGAAGGGGCCGGACCTGCAGATGCAGCGGCTGCTGCGGCGCTCGGGGCGTGCCGTGGGGCCGGGCGCACCGGTGCTGGAGGTGAATCCTCATCACAAGCTGATCGCGGCCTTGGCTGCCAAAGCGGAGGACAAGGACGTGGTGGCGGAGGCGTCAGCGACCTTGTTGGATCTGGCACGCGTGCAGGAGGGGGATTTGCCGCGCGATGCGTCCGGCTTTGCGCGGCGGATCACGGCGCTGATGGCAGCGGGGCTGGAGTCGGCGGGGTAGGAGCGCGTTTGTGCGCTCCTGAAATCGGAGATGATTTCAGGAGGGTGCGATCTTCCCGATCGAGCGTGGGTCGTTCAGGGCGGCCCGGTGGAAGCCGAGGCGGCGGAGAACGGGCGCAGGTCCCATTGCGGCAGCTTTGGCCAGATCAGCCGGACGTTTGGCGGGAAGAGGTTGCCGAACGTGCAGCGCTTCATGATGTCGTTGAAGAAGGCGAGAAAGCCGCTGGTGTGGAGCGTTGACGTGACCTCCCACCACAGCGGTCGGAGGGCAGGACGCCGAGATTGCTGCAAATCTCGAGCAGGACGGCGTGGAGCGGGCGGCGGCGGAGTTGCTGGGCGATGTCTTCGGCCGTTGGCAGTGCTGTAGAATCCGGATCCTTCTGCTGGGGGGCTTTGGGGCGCGGGCTGCGCGGTGTCGGCGAGGGAATGCGCACGGGCTCCGGACGATTGGCGGAGGGCGAGCCTGGTTTCCAGCGCAACGGCGAGCCTGAGGCCGTGTGTGATGCGTTCCAGGATCAGGGCGATGTTGAGCGGTCCGAAGCGGACCGCTGCGTATCGGATGGTTTGGGGAGAGGGGTTGCGTTTCAGCTTGTCGGCGAGTTCCCGGCCGAAGGTGATGAGTGAACGGACGATGCCGAGCAGGCGGATGGTCCGGGTAAATAGAGCCGCGGCCCGAACCTGGTGAGGATCGGGGTGTTGGGTCGGCGCGGCGAGGGGTACCGAGGCGGTCACGAACAGAAAGAGAACACAACCAGGGGTAGAATGTCAAGGAATTTGTTCCCATGATAGTTGTGATTGGGTCCGATCATGCCGGCTGGCCGATGAAGTGCGGGCTGGCCGCGCATATCGAGGTGCTGGGACACACGGTAACGGATGTGGGTTCGTTCGATCCTCGGCCGGTGGATTTTCCGGATATCGCGCGTGCGTTGACGGCGAAGCTTCTGTCAGGCGAGGCGGATCGCGGGCTGATGGTATGCGGCACCGGCGTCGGCGCGTGTATCGCCGCGAACAAGGTGGCCGGCATCCGGGCGGCGGTGTGTCATGACGTGCACTCGGCGCATCAAGCGGTGGAGCATGACGATGTGAATGTCATGTGCCTGGGCGCGCAGATCGTGGGCGCGTGGCTGGCGCGGGATCTGGTGGGGGCGTTTCTGGAGGCGCGGTTTTCGGGGGAGGAGGAGTTCAGGCGGCGGGTCGAGAAGTTGCGGGCAATGGAGGGGTAGCGCCGGGCCGAATTATAGAAGGCTTACGCAGATGGCAGGCAGATACACGCAGATGCACGCAGATCGGCGAGCAGCTACAGGTTATTCACGATGCGCCTGATCTCCAGCCGTGGCCTGCCGAAGTTCAGCAGTAAGCAGAGTGGGAGCCCGGTGGCTTTGAGGTAGTTGATACATTGGGCCCGATGTGAACTCGTCGAGTGTTTTCACGGCTTTCAATTCGATCAGCAATCTGCTTTCGACCAGTAGGTCAGCGAAGTACTGGCCTACGACTATGCCGCCATAGCGGATCGCGATCCCGAGCCCTTGCACGACGGTGAGCCCGGAATTGCGCAACTCGTGTGCCAGCGCGTTCTCATAGACCTTCTCCAGAAATCCGGCACCAAGAACGTTCTGGACGGTGAACGCACAGCCGATCACGCGCTCGGAAAGGTCGTTCAGCGGGCCTCGATCTGCGTGCATCGGCGTGCATCTGCGTCTATCCGCGTAAAGACTTTCTTTCAGCCGCCGCTCAAGATCGGGTTGTCGAATGTGGGCGCGGACGCACCCAGGTCCACACATGACCCCAGGCCGGCCCTGCGACGGGATTATCGAGCCGACGCATGCCGACCCCACCGATGCTTGACGTCGCCTATCCGGCCCGCCAAAGACCCGGACGCACTTCAATGAAACTGAGGAACGTCCCATGACCAACGGCCTGACCCGGCGCGGTTTCGCCGGTGTGGCGCTGACCGCGCCATTTATCCTGCGCTCGGCGCGTGCGGCGGAGCCGCTGCTGCTTCGCTGCTCACTGGACACGGCGCCGAGCCACGGGCGCAACGTCTCTGTCGGGGACTACCTGCAAAAGCTGGAAAAGGCATCGAACGGCACCATCAAAACCCAGGTGTTTCCGTCGGGCCAGCTGTTCGCCGACCTGAACGTGGCCAAAGCCTTGGTGGAAGGGCAGGTGGAGATGGCCTGTCCGGGCGTTTGGGTTCTGACCGGTGTTATCCCCGATTGCGACATGTTTCAGCTACCGATTTTCTATGGCCAGCCGATCGATGTCACGCGCCGGGCGACGGACGGAAAGGCGGGCGCGCACATCAACCACCAGATCACTGACAAGCTGCGCACCCACGTTCTCGGCAAGTGGCTCGATCTGGGGTACCAGAACTGGTACAGCACCTCGAAGCCGATCAATTCGCTGGCCGACATCAAGGGCATGAAGGTGCGCAGTCCCGGCGGTGCCGGGATTTCCTGGCGTATCCAGTTCTGGGGCGGCATCCCCAACACCACGGCCTGGCCGAACGTGCCGCTCGCGCTGTCGCAGGGCACCTTCGACGGCTTCGTCAGCACCGACGAAAGCTGCGCCTCGGCCAAGCTGTACGATTCCGGCGTGAAGCACTCCTACGCCGACCACCAATATGTGGGCGAATACATCCCAATGGTGAGTCATACCTTCTGGGGTAAGCTGTCGCCCGACCAGCAGAAGCTGATGGTCGATCTGTGGGAGCAGAATATCGGCGCCTACCGTCAGACCATGTTGCAGCGCCAGATCGACGCACGGAAAACCATGGAGCAGCATGGCGTGGCGTTCGTCGATCCCTCGGCCAGTGAGGTGTCGGACGCGCGCAAGAAGATGATGGCGGCGCAGGACTCCCTGATCAAAGACGCGAAGCTGTCGCCGCAGATCGTCAAGCTGGCGAGCGAGGATATTGGCCAGGCCGCCTGACAGACCCAACTGGCTACTGCGCGCCTGGGATTGGATCGAGCAGACCCTGGTCGGTGTGCTCGGTCTGGCCGCGCTGGTGACCGGCGTCGTCCAGGTTGTGGGTCGCTACTTCGCACCAGCGCACGCCATCACCTGGGCCGAGGAAGTCATCGTCTATCTGGCGATCTGGGCCATCATGATCGTCTCCAGCCAGTTGGTCCGGACCGATGGGCACGTGCGCCCCGACGTGGTGCTGCGTCTGGTTCCGCCGAGCGCGCAGCGGATCATGGAGATCTTCAACTGCGTGGTGGCGCTGATCTTCTGCGGCGGCATGGTGTGGTTCGGCTGGCAGATCGTGAATACCGCACTGCTGCTGGATGAGCGCAGCTCGACCGGCCTCGAGTTCCCGATGTGGATCTATTACGCGTCGCTGCCGACCGGCGGGGCGCTGATGTTCATCCGCTACGTGATGCGGCTGGTGCGCTACCTGTTCTTCTTCGATCCGGAGCGCATGACGGTCGGACACACGCTGCACGACATGCCGCTGGATATGACCATGCCGACAGGGGAGTAGTCCCGTGCCGGCGGTCGGATTCTTCGGGCTTTTCTTCGGCCTGCTCGCGTCGGGCATGCCGATCTTCCTGGTGCTGGGCACCTGCGCGGCAGTGCTGTTCTACGTGTCCGGCGAGCCGATGGTCGGGGTGGCGCAGGTCATCATCGACCAGCTCAATTCGTCCACACTCATGGCGCTGCCACTGTTCGTCATGGCCGCGACGTTCATGCGGCAGGGTGGCGTGGCGCGGGCGCTGGTGAACCTGACGGTGGCGTGGCTCGGCGGGATCCGCGGCTCGCTTGGTCTGGTCACGGTGGTGGCGTGCACGCTGTTCGCGGCCATCTGCGGATCCTCGGTGGCAACCGCCCTCGCGATGGGCACCATCCTGCTCCCGGAGATGCTCGCGAAAGGCTATCCGCGGCCGTTCGCGCTGGGTGTGATCGGTGCATCGGGCACGATCGGTATCGTGATCCCGCCATCGCTCGCACTGATCCTGTACGGCATCGTGGCGGAACAGTCGGTGCCTCGGCTGTTCCTTGCGGGCATCCTGCCCGGTTTGCTGCAGGCGACGGTCTTCTTCGCCTGGGTGTGGTGGTACGGGCATCGCTACAATCTGCCGAAGGAAGACTGGATGCCGTGGAGCGAGCGCCTTCGGGTCAGCTTGCAAGCAGTACCGGCGCTCATCGTGCCTGCGGTGGTGCTAGTGGGAATCTACGGTGGCCTGATGACGGTGACCGAGGCGGCCGCGGTGGCGGCGTTCGTCGCGCTGCTCGTCAGCCTGTTTTTCTACCGCGGTTTCCATTGGACCCGCACGCTGGGCGTCGTTGCGGACTCGCTGAAAAGCGCGGGCACCATCATGCTGATCGTCGCGACAGCGCTCGCGCTGGGGCACTGGATGACGGAGTCCGGCTTGCCGGCGAGGCTGGTGCAGTTCACGCTGGATCATCACCTGCGCACCTGGGAATTTCTGCTCGCCATCAACGTGCTGCTGCTGGTGCTGGGCTGCTTCCTGGAGGTAACGGCGACGTTGCTGCTAGTGCTGCCGATCCTGGCGCCGGCACTGAAGCCGCTGGGCGTCGATCCGGTGCATTTCTCTATCATCTTTACCCACAATATGGAGATCGGGCTGGTCCATCCGCCGGTCGGGCTGAACCTGTTCGTGCTGTCGACCATCTCCTCGGCGCCGGTGGGCGAAGTGATCCGCGGCATCTTCCCGTTCCTGATACTGCTGCTGATCGTGCTGGGCATCATCACCTACGTGCCGATACTGACGATGTGGCTGCCGTCCGTGGTTTACGGGTCGTAGATCATGCCGTTGTGGGTGCCGGTCGCCATGACCGCGGCGTTGTTCCAGTGCTGGCGGACGGCGATGCAGCAGAAGCTGCGCGGTATGCTGTCGGTGAACGGCGCCGGTTTCGTACGTTTTCTATACGGCGTGCCGCCAGTGCTGGTGTTCCTGCTCGTGGCGATGGCGACGTCCGGCGACGGTGTGCCGGCGCTGCGCTGGCCCATGGCTGTATACGCGGCTGCAGCCGGCGTGCTGCAGATCCTTGCTACCAATCTGCTGATTATGGCCTTTGGTTATCGCAACTTCGCGGTCGGCACGGCCTATGCCAAGACCGAAGCGGCACAGAGTGCGATCGTCGCGCTGATCGTGCTGGGCGAGGCGTTGCATCCGCTGGCATGGGTCGGGATCGCCGTCGGGCTGGCCGGCGTCATGACGCTGTCGCTGACCGGCCGGGGGCTGCGGCCGCGCGACATCGTAGCGGGCACGGTGCAACCGGGCGCGCTGTGCGGGTTGGGGGCGGGGTTCTGCTTCGCGTTCACGGCCGTCTTCATCAAGCTGGCGAGCGGCTTCGTGGAATCGCCCAGTGTCCTGGTGCGGGCGTTGTTCGTGCTGCTGGTGATGACGGTGCTCCAGAGCCTGATGCAGGGCGGGTATATGTTCGTGCGCCAGCCGGCAGAGTTGCGGAAGACGCTGGTTGAGTGGCGTCGCGTATGCTGGGTGGGATTGCTGTCGGCCTGCGGCTCGGCGTGCTGGTTTACCGGATTTGCGATGACCGACGTGGCGCTGGTGCGCTCGGTTGGGCAGATCGAGGTGGTTTTCACGCTGGTGTTCGGGCGGTTCTATTTGAAGGAAAAGCTGCATCCGGCCGATGCTGCGGGGTTGGGCCTGGTGGTCCTGGGCGTGCTGCTGATCGTGGTCAGCAGCACGGGCGGGTAAATTACAGGTCCGGGCGGTCGCGCATTTGCTCCGCTGCGAGTTCCTGCAGGTCCAGGTCGTATTCGAGGGCCTGCAGCATCGTGTCGTCGATCTGGCCGGAACGGTGCAAACGAATCACCTCAGCTCGTCCGGCTGTGACTGCTGCCAGCACCACGGTGAAATGTGCGACGCGCTCACCGGCGAGGCTTGCTGCGTCCAGAAGCAGTCGCTCGGTCACGCGGACACGATACCTGTATTGCTCCAGCAGGCGCGGGTGGCGCAGCCCGCCATCGGCGTCGTGCGCGAGCGGTTCCACCGCCGCGAGTTGAGCAGCGGCAATGCGCGCGCGTGCCTGATACTCATTCAGGAAGTGCCCATCGCGTTCGTCGCCGGCGACGCCGAGCAGACGGATGAGCGGTTGCAGGGTGGTGCCCTGGAGCAAGACGGTCACCAGGATCACAGTAAAGGCGGCGACCAGGATAAGATCACGGCCGGGCATCGCCGCGGGGAGTGAAAGGGCGATAGCGAGCGTCACCACGCCGCGCATGCCGGCCCAGCTCATGACCACCGCGGCGGCGAAGCTGCGAGGCCGGGTGTCTCTGCCATGGAGGTGGTCGCGCACGGCGGTCAGCCGTTCGGCGGCGAGGATCCAGACGAAACGCGACACGATCACGGTGGCCACAGCGGCGAGGACTGGCGGGCCGAATTCGTGCATTACGTCCATTGTACTGCCGAGACGCGCGAGCACGCCGCGCAGCGACAGGCCGATCAGCACGAAGACGAGCGCCTCGAGCAGGTAAGTCAGGACCTGCCAGACGGCCATGGCGTAGCGACGGCCGCGTGCGGAGAACACCTCGTGCTGATACCAGCCGACGACCAGCCCGACGACAACTGCGGCAATGACGCTCGAAACGTGCAGTTGCTCGGCGCAGATATAGGCGGCCCAGGGCGTCAGCAGCGTCGTGGTGATGCCGATCTCCAGCTCTCGCCAACGCCGGAACAGCGCCACGGCCCGGATCGACAGATAGCCGAAGACGGCGCCGACAACGATGCCGCCAGCTGCCAGGACGACGAATGTTCCCGCGGCCTCAGCGATGCTGAAGGTGCCGGTCAGGGCGGCGACGACGGCGAAGCGATAGAGCACGATGCCGGTGGCGTCGTTGAGCAGGCTCTCGCCTTCCAGCAGGGCGAGGGTGCGGTGGGGAAGGCGGACGCGTTCGAGGACGGCCTTGGCGGCGACTGCGTCGGGCGGTGAGACGACGGCGCCCAGCGCGAAGCAGGCGGCCCAGGGGAGGGATGGCGCGACCCAATGCACGGTGGCGCCGACGGCAAGCGTGGTGAAGACGACGGCACCGATCGCCAGTTGCATGATGCCGGGCAGATTGCGGCGGAAGTCGCGTACGTCGGTGTAGTACGCGCTCGCGGTGAGCAGGGGCGGCAGGAAGAGGACGAGGACCAGCTCGGGGTTCAGGCTGACCTCCGGCATGCCGGGCACGAAGGTGAGGGCGCCGCCGCCGAGGATCAGCGCGGCTGCGGGCGGCAGACGCAGCCAGCGCGCGATGAGTTCCAGCAAAACCACTGCCAGGAGCAGCAGCAAGACGAGCTCGAAATTCGCGACGGGATCCATGCCCGTCCGGATATCGTCGCGGCGGGGGTTTAGCGAATCTCGATCCGCACCACGTTTTGGACGCTGCGCCCGCCGAATTTGTCACCCGGAACGACGAGGCGGAGGTCGTTCATTGGCTTGCCGTCCCGCTTATAGGCAAGCAGCAGGGGCTTGCCCTCGAAGTCGGGATCGATCTCGGCCAGGGCGAGGGCGCCGGTGTAGCCGTCGCTGCCGGTGACAATGATGACCTGGTGCAGCCGTTGGCGCGGATCGCTGTTCAGCGAGGCGGATTTCTGCAGAACGGACCAGAGAGTGGCGCCCGTGTAGGTGGCTTTCTTGGGTCCGTGGCTGGTCTGAAAGGCGATGGTGCTTTCGGTTGCGGGCAGTTGCTCGACCATTGTGGGGTCGATGCTGGCGGCGTGCTGGACGGATTCGATCAGGCTGACGTTTTGCGCCAGCGCCGCTGGTGAGGCAGCGGCGAGCAGCGCGGCGAAGACAGGAGATGCGAAGCGGGCGCGGAGCCTCACTTCGCAACCATCACATCCGATGCCTTGATCACGGCCATCGCGTCATCGCCGGCTTTGAGGGCGAGGTCGTCGATGGCTTCGTTGGTGATGGAGGAGGTGATGATGACGCCATTGCCGATGTCGATACGGACATGGCCGGTGGTCTGGCCTTTCTGCACCGATACGATGCGGCCTTTGATCTGGTTGCGCGCGCTGAGTTTCATCGGGACGGCACCATTTGTTGGGAGGGGCGCAGTACAGTCGGCCGGCCATATCGGGCAAATCACGCCGTCTCGCGGCCTTGCATCGTGGATGGGGGGTGCCACAATCCCCTCGCGGGGCTGTCCGCCGGACACGAACAGAAACTCTATGGCCGAAGTCGATATCAGGAGCGTCTCCAAATCCTTCCATCATGGGCGGAGCAGCAAACAGATTCTCCGCGATATCAATCTGACCGTCCGTGACGGCGAGTTCGTCTCACTCGTAGGCCGTTCAGGTTGTGGAAAGACAACTCTGCTGCGAACGGTTGGTGGCTTTGTGGGTGCCGACAGCGGAACCGTTCTGGTGAACGGAAACGAGGTGCGGGCGCCCGGACCGGACCGTGGCATGCTGTTCCAGCATCCGATGCTGTTTCCCTGGATGACCGTTCTGGACAACACATTGTTTGGGCCGCGCGCCGAAGGCAGGTGCACGAAACAGACGAAACAGCGGGCGATCGAGCTCTTGCGGATGGTCGGGCTGGGTGGATTCGAACTGCACTACCCCAAGCAGCTTTCGGGTGGGATGATGCACAGGGCGGCATTTGCCCGCGTGATGATAACCAACCCCAAGGTGTTGCTGATGGATGAGCCATTCGGCGCGCTGGATGCCCTCACGCGCGTTGGGATGCAGCAATTCCTGCTGGATTTGTGGGAGCGTCAGAAGTTCACCGTCATGCTGGTCACGCACGATGTGGAGGAAGCGGTCCTTTTGAGCGATCGCGTGGCGATCATGGCGGCGGGTCCTGGGGAGATCGATGAAACGATCGACATCACTCTGCCTCGGCCGCGCACTTACGATCTGTCTGAGACGGCGGAGTTCGTGGCCCTGAAGCGCTACGTTCGTCATGCGGTGGAGCGCGCACGCAGTGGGTCGGCTGTCGTCGGCGCCCAAGCGACCTCTGTGGTTCATTAGCGGATGGTTGATTCCTCGAGCGGATTTCAGGAGCTTTCTGCCGGGACACGGATTGAAGAGCCCTTGTCGGCCGGTGGCATCGAGGCGCCGGGACCGCCCCTTTTTCGTCGCTTCTCGGCGATCGATTGGACCCGGATGGGGATGGGCCTGATCGGCGTTGTTGGCATCATTGTCCTCTGGTGGATAGCGGCGCTCATTATCTCCGATAACGTGATCCTCCCGTCCCCATCTTTTACAGGACGCACGTTATTTCATTACCTGGGCCAACCCTATCCGGCTCGCGGCGATACCCTGCTCGGGAACACGGCGGCGAGTTTGATGCGCATTCTTGCCGGATTTGCCTGGGGGGCGATCGCGGGAGTGATGCTGGGAGCGGTTATGGCGGCGGTTCGGCCGCTGCGGCTGATCATTGATCCGCTTATCGAGCTTGGCCGTCCTCTGCCGCCGCTGGCTTTTATCCCATTGCTGATTGTGTGGTTTGGCATCGGTGAGCTGCCAAAGCTTTTGCTGATCGGGATCGGGGTTATTCCCATCATGGTCGTGTCCGTCGTTGCTGCTCTGGACGCGGTACCTGAGGAATACGTTGAGGCAGCGATGTCTCTCGGGGCCTCCCGACGCTATGCGCTGCTGCACGTCCGCATACGCGCCGCGCTGCCGGGCATCATCACTGGCCTGCGGCTGGCCATGGGAATCTCCTGGACCAGCATCGTTGCGGTGGAGATGATCGCTGCCACCAACGGGCTGGGTTACGTGATCCTGGAGGCGTCGAATTATCTGATCACGCCGCTGATTTTCTCGGGCATCGTCCTGATCGCGATTGTTGCCTTGATACTCGATGCGATCCTGCGGGTGATCCAGCGGCTTGTGGCACCGATGGGATAGAATGTAAGCTTTTCGTCCATTCAACGAACAACAGGGAGTATGATAATGCGTGGGGGATGGACCTCTCGGGTCTTCGGACTCACAGCTTGGGTTGCACTGACTGCTGCCGGGAGCGCGTCCGCGCAGACAGCGGAACCGACCATCTCCTGGGGATACTTCCAGGGCGGCGTGACTAGCCCGGGTGCCATCATTGGCAGCCAGCCTTCGCTGGAGCAGTCCATCCCGGCGCATATTAAATTCGTTCAGATCAATAGCGGTGTTGCCGCACTGGCTGCGATGCGCGCCGGATCGTTCGACGTTGTCGAGGGTGTCGGCAATCCGCCGGTGGTCAGCGCGCTCGCGGCCCGTACGCCGTTGATGGTGGTGTTCGCCGAAAGCTATGACGGTGCCGGGCTGTATGTGAACACGAAGGTCATCCACCAGACCAGCGACCTGGCGGGGCAGAGCATCGGCGACCTGGTGGGATCGTCCGAAGACTATGAGCTGCAGGGATATCTGAAGAAAAACGGACTGATCGACAAGGTCAAAGTCGTTCCATTCGCATCCGATTCAGCCGCCGCCGCGGCATACCTGACGGGCAATCTCAATGCTGTTTACGTGGATTTTGGCGCAGGCGTTCCCCTGACGGAGAAGCCGGAGACCAAGATCTGGACCGACGCGGCCAAAATCGCGGAGATGGGATATCCTTCGCTGAACGTGCTGGTGGTTTCCCGCAAGCTGGCAAACGACAACAAACCGTTGGTGCAGAAGCTGGTTTGCGCGACGTCCGCCGCGAGCGACGATATGGTCGGCCCAGACCGGGCCAAATACTTTGCCTCGTCGGCGCCTTTGCTGGGCGTGCCCCCCGATGTCGCCGTGAAGGGATCGTCGGATTGGCCAGAACTGACGCTGAAGCAGCAGACACAATGGTTTGGCGAGCCCGGATCGGACGTTGCGAAATCTAAGATGGTTCAGGAAGCCTACATGCAAAGTGCAAAGTTTCTGCTCGACAGTGGAAAGGTAATGTCCGTTCCGTCGGAAGCGGACATTGCCGCCGCCGTGGATCCCGAGTTCGTCTATGCTGCGCTCAAAGGCGCGTGCCAGTAGCGGGATAGCATGCGCACCAAATTCCCCGAACACGGTTCGCCTAGAGCCGACATAACGGCTGCTCTGGCACGAATGCGGGAGAATGACGCCGACTGGCGCGGTGGGCGCGTGCCACTCTACGTCTTCGGCTCCCTCCCGGACGTCGCTGCGCTCGGGCGCGAAGTCCTTTATGGAGTTCTTTACCGAGAATGCCCTTGGGTCACGGCGCGCCTTCAAAAGCGTAGGCCGCATGGAGGAAGAGGTGCTCGGTATGGCACTCGATCTCTTCCACGCGCCGGAAGGTGCGTCTGGTTCCATGACATCGGGGGGAACCGAAAGCGTGGTGCTGGCCGTCAAGGCCAGCCGCGATTTCGCACGCTCCGTGAAGAATCTGCCGGATCATCGGGGTAATCTTGTTCTCCCGGAGAGTGCCCATCCTGCTTTCGACAAGGCAGCCCGCCTGATGGATCTTGAGGTCCGCCGCGTTCCTGTTGCGTCCGACTTCCGTGCCGATGTCGGCACGATGGCGGCGGCGACCGATGACGACACGATCCTGATCGTCGGATCGGCACCTTGCTTTCCGTACGGCGTGATCGACCCGATCCGGGCGTTGTCGGAGCTCGCCGTTTCGCGCGGGCTGTGGCTGCATACGGATGCTTGCGTGGGTGGATACCTGGCGCCCTTCGCCCGCGAGGTCGGCCGCTTCATCCCGGATTTCGATTTTTCCTTGCCCGGTGTTGCGTCCCTGTCCGCGGACCTGCACAAGTTTGGCTTCTGCCCCAAACCGGCTTCGACCGTGCTGTTCCGCGACGGCAAGCGCGCGGACTGTGCCGGCTTCGACCTGGATGTCTGGCCTTCAGGGCGCTTCAAGACAAACACTTTGGTCGGAACGCGGCCGGCCGGTGGCGTCGCGGCTGCCTGGGCGGTGATGAATTATCTTGGTCGCGAGGGATATCGGGCCATTGCGGAACGGCTGATGGCCATGCGGGATGCCTACGTCTCCGGCATCGAGGCCGTCCCCGGGATGCGCGTGTTCGGAGAGCCCGAGCTGACGATCCTATCCTTCGGAGGGGAGGACATCGATATCGGATCGGTCGCCGGCTTCATGGAAAAGCGTGGCTGGGTACCGGGGATGATCCAGAAGCCACCGGGTTTGCACATCATGGCCTCGCTTCTGCACGAACCAGCGCGCGCGACGTATCTGTCGGATCTGAGGCAGGCGGTGGCATCCGCATCGGCGAAGGCGCCAGGGGTCGTGTCCGCGACGTACTAAGGCGCGCTGTCACCAGTGCGCCCATGACGTCATGCACGATGGCGGGGACCAGTCCTTATAGCCGGGCATGGCATGGCGGTTTAAGTCCGCCACGATGGGTGCGGCCTGACAATGAAGATTGACCGCAGAGGCGCAGAGAACGCCGAGGAAATGTTCTGATTTGGACAGCGAGGCTTCTCTGCGCCCTCTGCGCCTCTGCAGTAAATCTTCCCTACAATAACACCAAGCCGCTTTGACTATGCCTCTGCCAAATCCGGCTGCACCACACCCAGCAACCGCGCTTGCAGCGCTTCATCGTCTTCCAATTCCCGCGCGCTTCCCTCGTACGCAACCATGCCGTTCACCAACACATAAGCGCGGTCCACGATGGGTAGAACCGTCTCGGCGTGGTGCTCGACGATCATCATGCTGACCCGGCCCCGCAGCTTCACCAGCGCACCCATCACCTCATGCACGATAGCCGGCGCCAGTCCTTCGAAGGGTTCATCGAGCAGCACGATCTTCGCCGGCACCATCAGCGCGCGGGCGATGGCGACCATCTGGCGTTCGCCGCCCGACAGGTTCTCGGCGCGGGATCGCTGGAGCTGTTTGAGGCGGGGGAAGAGAATGAACACTTCATCCAAGTCCATGCCGCCGGGGCGCGCAGCGATGCGCAGGTTTTCCAGCAGACTCAGGTTGGGGAACAGCCTGCGGCCTTCCGGCACCAGCGAGATTCCGGCACGGTTGATCTCGTAATGACGCGCGCCGGTGATGTCGCGGCCGTCGAAATGGATTCGGCCGGCAGTTTTCGCGACCGTGCCGGTTATCGCGCGCAGCGTGGTGGTCTTGCCGACGCCATTGCGGCCCAGCAGCGCGACGGCCTCTCCGACGTGGACCACGATATCCAGATCCGTCAGCACCTGGCTGCCCGCATAACCCGCGCGCACCTGCTCCAGCTTAAGCAACGGCGAGCCGATCCGATGAGGCGCATGCTCCGCCGCGGCAACAATGGCCGGCGCATGCGCCTCGCGCGCGGCGCCAAGATAGGCGGTGATCACTTCGGGATTGCGCGCGACCTCTGCGGGTTTGCCATCCGCGATCAGCCGGCCCTGGTGCAGCACGGTGATCCGGTCGGACAACGCCAGCACCCGGTCGATATCATGCTCGATCAACAGGACGGCGTGGGTCTCGGCGAGACGCCGTATCAGCCGGCCCACGATTTCCCGGTCCGCTTCGGCAAGCCCGGCGAGAGGCTCGTCCAGCAGCAGCAGGTTGGCATCCGTCGCCAAAGTGATGGCGATTTCGAGCAGGCGCTGCTGCCCATGGGCAAGATTCGCACATGGTTCGGCGGCGCGATCGGCGAGGCCGACGGCATCCAGCAGCGACCAGGTACGCTCGTTCACGTCCTGCATGGAATAGGCATCACGCAGCAGGCTGCCGGCAAAACGGCTGTGCGCCTGGACGGCAATGCGCACATTCTCGAACGCTGTGAGGGTGCGGAACACGCTGAGGATCTGAAAGGATCGGCCGAGGCCAAGACGCACGCGGCTGAAGACCGGCAGGCGCGTGATGTCCTGTCCCTGGAAGCGGATTTCACCGGAATCGGCGCGCAGGAAGCCGGTCAGCATGTTGAAGAAAGTCGTCTTGCCCGCTCCGTTCGGGCCGATGAAGCTGTGCAGGCGGAACGGGTGCACGTCCAACGCGATGTCGTTTGCTGTCACCAGCGAACCGAACCGCTTCGACAGGTTGCGGACGGTCAGGACGGGTTGCGCGGGATCGAGTTGCGCGTGGGTCGGAACCCACGGGATGATCACGGCTGGACGCGGCGGGATTTCGCGCCGCGTCAGCGTCCAATGCTGCCGGCCCATCAATCGCTGAACGAAGCCCTGCAACCCCTCCGGCGAGCCGAGCGCAAACACCAGGATGATGGGGGCGAAGATGAGCCACCAGTTTTCCGTTAGTGTAGAGAGCTTGTCCTGTAGCAGCACGAAGGCGATGGCACCCCAAAGTGGACCGAGAAACTGGTGCACGCCACCGAAGACGGTCATGAGCAGCGCGTCGCCTGCATGTTGCCAGCCGAGATTGTCTGCATAGGCGCCGCGGAGCATGAAGGCGAGCAGGGCGCCGGCGTAGCCCAGCACGGCGGCCATGACCATGAAGGCGGTGAGTTTCACCCGGAACGGGTTGTAGCCGAGGCCGAGAACGCGCTGTTCGTTGTCGCGCAGAGCCTGGAGCGTGCGTCCGAACGGAGCATGCGCGACGCGCCATAAGAACCACATCCCCAGCGTGACGCTCGCGATGACGAAGCCGTGGAAAACGGCGGGGTCCTGCAGCGTGGGGCGCGGCACGCCCTGCAGCCCGTTTTCGCCGCCGGTCAGATCCGTCCACTTGTAGGCGATTTCGAATGCAATCTGGGAGAAGGCCAGGGTGAGCAGGGAAAAGTACAAGCCGCGGCGGCGCAGAATGATGAAGCCGATGATGGCGGCGAGGATGATGGAAAAGGCGATGGAAAAGACGATAGCCTCGAATTCGTTGGAAAAGAGGCGCTTCATCGAGATCGCGGTGGCGTAGGTCGCGCAGCCGAAGAAGACGGAGGCACCGAACGGCACCAGGCCGGTGTAGCCGACCAGCAAATTCACGCCGGCACCGTACAGCGTGTAGATGGCGATCTCGGTGATCAGGCTGGTGGGCGCACCGAGTGCGGACCAGAGAAGGGTCAGCGTAATCAGAACGGCGCAAACCCACAGGGCCGGATGACGCAGGATACCGCGCGGTCCGGGGCGGTATTCGACGATCGGCGTGATCATTCGAACCGCTCCCACCGTTCGCCGAGGAGTCCGCGCGGTCGGATGAGCAGGACGACGGCCATGAACACGTACATCACGGCGCTGGCGGCGACCGGCTCGAACTGGATGGTCATGGTGGTGACGATTCCCACCAGCAGCCCGGCGATCACCGCGCCGGCGAATGAACCCAACCCGCCGATCGTCACCACCACGAAGGCCGGCATAATCGCGCCTTCCTGCATGGCGGGATAAACGGTCCAGAGCGGGGCCGCGAGCACGCCGGCGATGCCCGCGATGCAGCACCCCAGTCCGAACACGGCATTCAGCACCACCGGCAGACGGATGCCGAGCAGCCCCACCATCTCCGGGTCTCGCGAGCCCGCGCGCAGGATTCGCCCGTACGGGGTGAACTGCATGAACGCCCACAAGGCGATCAGAATGACGATGGTGCTGGTGAAAACGAAAAAGCGGTACCTGGTAATCAGTACCGGGCCCCAGAGGAAAATGCCCGACAGGAATTCCGGTTGATTGAACGGCTGGCCGAGGCCGCCCCAGATCACCCGCGTCAAAGCCTCGATCATCAGCGCCAAAGCGAACGTCACGATCAGGCTGACCAGTGGGTCCTTGTCATACAGATGGCGGATCAGCAGCCGCTCTATCACCATGCCAAGCAGACCGACGCCGATCGGCGCCAGGATCACCGCTGGCCAGCCGAACTGGTTGACCAGGGTCAGAGCGAAATAAGCGCCGAGGGCGAAAAAGGCACCGTGCGCGAAGTTCACGATGCCCAGCAGGCCGAAGATGATCGAAAGTCCGATGGCGATCAGTACATACAGGCCGCCGAGCACCAGCCCGTTAGCGAGCTGGGAGATGATAAGAGAGGCCACTGGTGCTCGGCCTGGCCGGAAGGGGGAATCAGCCGGTCGGCATTTTGCAACCGTTGTCGCCGAACACGCTGTCGAGTTCGCTGGAATTCTGCGGCACGACGCCCTTCACGTCGAAATAGTCCCACTGGTCGGGGATATGGTCCTTCACCTGCACCACCAGGTTCTTCGCAAGGAACTGGTGGTCTGATTTGCGATAGGAGTAGGGGTTTTCGGCTGTGCCACCCTTCCAGTTCTCCAGCGCTTCCACGATGGCATTTGGATCGGTGGATTTCGCCGCCTCGATCGAATCGAACAGGGAGTTGGCGGTGACCCAGCCCATCCAGGCCTTGTCCGCAGCAGGCTTGCCGTATTTCTTCTGGAAGTCGGCGGCCATCTTCTGCTCGGCCGGCGGGTTGTTCGGGTTCTTGTACCACCACAACGACGTAAAGATGCCGGTGGCGGCCTGGGTACCCACGCTCCAGATATCCGTATCGCCGATGGCGATTTCCGCGACGGGGATCTTTCCCTTCATCCCCATCTCGTTCCATTGCTTCAGGAAGGTGGAGAGGTCGCCCGCGGGAACGCCGCCGAGCACGAGATCGGGCTTCGCTTCACGGATCTTCAGGATGAAGCTGCTGTAGTCGGGCGTGTTCAGCGGCACTTCGTCATTCCCCACAGCGGTGCCGCCGGCTTTCGCGAGCAGATCGTGGAAGGAGTGGTTGATGTCCTGTCCGAACGCGTATGAGGCGGTGAGGAAATACCACTTCTTTCCGTAGCCCATGATAAAGGGCGCGAACATGGCGGCCTGCACCGCGACGGGCGTGTTGAGGCGGAAGCTCCAGCGATTACAATTCTTGCCGGTGATTTCGGTCGCCGCGGCGTTGTCGATCACCATCGGTATTTTCAGCTGCGGCGCAGTGGCTTCCTCGGCCAGCGCGTCGGAGCTGAGCGAGCCGCCGAGAATGGCGCAGACTTTTTCTTCCTGCACCAGCTTCTGCATATTCTGCTGCGCGCCCTGTGGGCTGGGTTCATCGTACCAGACGAGTTCGGCGGGTTGGCCCATGATCTTGTTGCCGCGCTCTTCCAGCGCGAGATAGCTGCCCTTCGCGAGATAGTCGGTCTGCGGGGCGATATCGCCCGTCTTGGCGAGAAGCAGCCCGATACGGATCGGTCCCTCGGCGCGGGCGCGCTGAATGAATGGCATGGGCAGCGCGGCGGATGCGGCAAGTGCGCCCGTCCCGGACAGCATCTGACGGCGGGTGATCCCGGTTGTGATGAAACGCATAAGTCCTCCCATTGCGCGCGACCGCTTCCCGGCGCCTCAAGGCAGGCTATGCTAGAAGCGAAAAGCGGCCGCAAGGGTAAAAAGCGGCGGGAGGAACGGATGGCGGACTGGCTTGGGCTGGATGGCCGCGTGGCGGTCGTAACCGGAGCAGGGGGCGGGCTGGGGCGCGCGATCAGTCGTGTCCTGGCGAGCGCGGGCGCACGGGTGGTGTTGTTGGATCGCGATCTGGCCGCGTGTAAGGAAACGGCGTCGATCGTGGGTGGCGTGGCGCAGTGCCTGCGCTGCGATGTCACCGACCCGGAGGATGTGGCGTCGGCAGCAGACGAAACGGCTCGTGCGCATGGCGCCGCCGACATCCTGGTGAACAATGCCGGATTGTTGCGCCCGGGACCGATCGCGACACTGACGCTGGAGGAGTGGAACCGACTGCTCAGCGTCAACCTGACCGGCTATTTCCTGTGCGCGAAAGCGTTCGGCCGGCAGATGTTATCCCGGCAGCGAGGGGCGGTCGTGCACGTGGCCTCCATTGCCGGACGCCATCCGCAGCCCTGGAGCGGGGCCTACTCAGTCAGCAAGGCCGGGGTGGTGATGCTGTCCCAGCAATTGGCCGTGGAGTGGGGACCGTCAGGCGTACGCAGCAATGTGGTAAGTCCCGGGCTGGTGCGCACGCCGATGAGCGAACCGTTTTACCGGATACCGGAAGTCCTGGAACGCCGGTCAGAGATCGTACCGCTGCGCCGCGTGGCTGCTCCGGACGACATTGCCGATGTGGTTGCGTACCTGGTGAGCGACCGAGCCCGCTATGTGAACGGTGAGGACCTATGCGTGGATGGGGGATTCGGCCGCGTGCTTATGGGGCTTGTTCCGCGGCCGGGATTTGAGGCCCGGGACCCTGCAGAGGGTTAGGCAGCCGCGCGTAGTCTTCGGATTCCGCGCGGGCACGGTTCATGCCCTGTATAATGGCCTGCGCATCTTCTGCAGTCCGTTGACTGCGCCAAGCTGACTGACCCAGGAAACCTTCCTCGGAAACACTGGGATTGGAGATGCAGCCCGAAAGCATCACACATGAAACGAGAAGGAGAAGGCGCATCAGAACCGCTGGAATGATTTCACGAAGCTGTGTAGCGGAATGCCCAGGCGTGTTCCAGCCCTTTTCACTGTGCTTCCCGCGAATGACCGCCGATGGCCGTCCCGAGGGCGGCGGCCATATCCGTCGGAATCAGCACGGTCACGCCACGATCCTTATTCATTTCATATAGAAGGCCCATCTGCCGCAACGTGAGTGCGATGGGCTCGTGAGCGTACAGTGCCGCCGCCGCAAGCACCTGCTCCGCAATCGCCTGCTCGGCCGATGCCAATGTAACGCGCGCGGTCTTTTCACGCTCCGCCTGGGCCTGGCGTGACATGGCGTCCTGCAGCTCACGGGGGATGACCACGTCGCGGATTTCGACGCTGATCACGGCGACACCCCAGTTGCCGGTCTTTTCACCGATCGTCTGACGCAACTGTTCATCGGCGGATCGCCGGTCGGACAGAAGACGACCGAGGTCGCTGGCGCCGATCATCTCACGCAGGCTGGTCTGGGCGACACGCTCGATCGCCTGCTGGTAGTTGGCAATGCGGATAGCCGCGGCTTCGGCATCGCTCACCTGCCAGAAAACGATGGCATCCACGCCGACCGCGACCGTATCGCGCGTCAACGCCTGTTCGGCGCTGATCGTCGTGGTCTGGATGCGCATATCGATGACCTGCGCCGCGCGGTCCATGACCGGCAGCAGCAGATACAATCCAGGTCCCTTCACGCCGATGAAGCGGCCGAGGCGCAGAATGACCGCACGCTGCCACTCATTCGCGACACGGACAGACAACACGAACAGGATGACGATCAGCGCAACGATGACATAGACGGCGATCATGTGTCCTCTCCGCGTCTCTGAACGAGCGCACGGCGAATCGCCGCGAGTTCGGCCGAGCCGGCTTGGGCGGCATGACGTTCCAGCCGGCGATAGGCGTCCAGCATGCGTTGGCCGAGCGGCGTGAGGGCCGCGCCGCCGCCATGGGCGCCACCCTTGCTGGCATCGACCAGTGGCTTGGCAAACATCCGGTTCATCGCCTCCGTCAGTAGCCAGGCGCGCTTATAGCTCATTCCCATGCGCCGGCCGGCAGCCGCGATCGAGCCGGTCTCCGCAATGCCCTCCAGCAGGTCGGCCTTGCCGGGACCGAGCGCCACCTCGGCGCCGAGCACGAGGCGGACGCGCAGGCCCAGCCGATCCGGATGACGCACCTTCTTCACGCGCCGATGAGAGCATGGATGAGGGTGATTTGCCGATATGGCCGCTCGGCGATATCGTTGTGGGGCAACAACGCCTGGATCTGGGAATGCGACGGCTGATTCCTTTGCTTGTCGTGCTGCTGCTGCCGCTGAGCGCACGGGCGCAGACCACGGTGTTCGCGGCGGCGAGTTCTGACCGATGCGCTGAACACGATCGGTGGGGATTGGCAGAAAGCGGGTCATCCGGCCGCACGTTTTTCCTTTGGAGCGAGCTCCACATTGGCACGGCAGATCGCGGAAGGGGCCCCGGCGAACGTGTTTGCCTCGGCCGACCAGCAGTGGATGGACTATCTGCAGAAGAAGGACCTGCTGGCTCCGGGCACACGGGTGGATCTGCTGACGAACCGGCTGGTCCTGGTGGTGCCGGAGAACGGTCCGGATCATGTCAAGCTGTCGCCCGGTTTCGACCTTGCCGCGCTGCTGGGGCCGAACGGGCGCCTCGCGACCGGCGATCCGGCACATGTGCCGGTGGGGATTTATGCGGCTCAGGCGCTGAAGAAGCTGGGGGTGTGGGATTATGCGCAGCAGCATCTGGCGCCGGCCGCCGATGTGCGCAGTGCATTGTTGCTGGTGGAGCGTGGCGAGGCGCCGGCGGGCATCGTGTATTCCACGGATGCGGCGGTGGCGAAGGGACTGAAGATCGCCGCGGTGTTTCCGGAGGATACGCACGATCCGATCTCATACCCGTTCGCCATTCTGAAAGGCGCGGATGCGGCGGAGGCGCGGTCGTTCATGTCCTATCTTCAGGGTCCTGATGCGCGTGCTGTCTTCGACAAGTACGGTTTCGGGCTGGAAGGCACGCCATAGCCTGGCTCTCGGCGCAGGAATGGGAGGCGGTGCGGCTGACACTCGACGTGTCGGCACGCGCCGTCGCGTTCGGACTGCCGGTTGCCGTCGCAACCGCTTATGTGCTGGCGCGGGGCCGGTTTCCCGGATGTGCGTTGCTGGATTCAGTGGTGTTGCTGCCGCTGGTCCTGCCTCCGGTGGTCGTGGGGTGGTTGCTGCTGCTGCTGTTCGGCCTGCATGGGCCGGTTGGCGCATGGCTGTGGTCGTGGTTCGGGGTGCGGCTGGTGTTCACTCGGTCGGGTGCGGTACTGGCCTGCGCCGTGATGATCTTTCCATTGATGGTGCGGGCGATTCGGCTGTCGCTGGAAGCAGTCGACCCGGGGCTGGAGCAGGCGGCAAGGACGCTGGGGGCGGGGGCGCTGGATCGGTTCTGTACGATTACGTTGCCGCTGGCCGGGCCCGGCGTGCTGACCGGCGCGGTGATCGGATTTGCGGCGTCGCTGGGCGAGTTCGGCGCTGTGATCACGTTCGCAGCGAACATCCCGGGCCAGACGCAGACCCTGCCGCTGGCGATCTATACCGCGCTGCAGGCGCCGGGGGGCGAGAACGCGGCGGCACGGCTGTCGCTGGTTTCCGTTGTACTGGCGCTGGTGTTCCTGGTTGTCGCGGAGCGGCTTGGGCGGGATCTGCGGCTGCGCATCGGGCGATGACGCTGGCGGTCCGCTTCCGCCATGACTACCCGGGCGTTTCACTCGATATCGATTTCGAAGCGCCGGTGCCGGGCACGACCGTGCTGTTCGGGCGATCGGGCGCCGGCAAATCCACTATCATCAGCGTGGTGGCGGGCCTGTTCCGGCCCGCTTCGTGTCATGTCAGTGTGAACGGCACGGTGCTGGCTGACACGGACCGCGGCGTGTTCGTCCTACCCGAGCGCCGTCGCATCGGTCTGGTGTTCCAGGATGCGCGGCTGTTCCCGCACATGACCGTGGCGGGCAATCTGCGTTACGGGCTGCGCCGCGCTGCCGGCCGGGCAATCCAATTCGGCGAGGTCGTGGACCTGCTGGGGTTGGAGCGGATGCTGGCACGCCGTCCGGGCCGGCTGTCGGGTGGGGAGCGAAGCCGGGTCGCGATCGGCCGGGCGCTGCTGAGCCAACCCGTGCTGCTGGCGATGGACGAGCCTCTGGCGAGCCTGGATGAACAGCACAAGGCGGAGATCCTGCCTTACCTGGCGCGGCTGAAGCACGGGTTGTCGCTGCCGATCCTCTATGTGACGCACGCGCTGGACGAGGTGGCTCGGCTGGCGGATTCGCTGGTGCTGATCCGCGCGGGCCACGTCGTGGCATCCGGCGCGCTGAACGCGGTGCTGTCTCGCGGCGATCTGCCGTTCGCCGAACGCGATGATGCTGGCGCGGTGCTGGACGCACGGATCGTTGCGCATGATACGGACCGGCATCTGACTGCGTTGGTGGCGGGTGGGCGGTCGCTGCTGGTGCCGCTGCTGGCGGATGCTCCGGGCACGGAATTGCGCGTGCGGGTGCCGGCGCGGGAGGTGATCCTGGCAACTGAGGCGCCGCAGGCGATCAGCGTGCAAAACGTGATCGCGGGAACGGTTCGGAAGATCACTGAGGATGCCACGCATCACGCGGCGCTGGTGGAAGTGGCACTGGATGGTGCGGCCCTGCTCGCACGCGTGACGCCGGATGCGGTGGCACGCTTGGGGTTACGGCCGAACGCGCCGGTGCTGGCGCTGGTAAAGTCGGTGGCGATTGAAGTCCTGGATTAGGGCACGCAGGAGTACGTGTGGCACAGAAGATTCACCGCAGAGGCGCAGAGCACGCCGAGAAGTTTTTTCAGGAGTAGCCGTCTCTGTGTCCTCTGCGTCTCTGCGGTAAAATATCCACTTTCGGCGCGCGTCATCGGTGACAATTCAGGTGCTGTCGCGCACGACCAGAGTAAAGCCGATGTCCAGCGCGCGCACGGAAGACCGAGGTCCGCGCAACGCCAGCAGAAGCATCTCGCCGGCCTGGCGGCCCATGCCAGTGCGGTCCACGCGGATCGTCGTGATGGAAGGGCAAGCCTCCGCCGCATATTCCAGGTCACCGAACCCAGCAATCGCGATATCCCTCGGCACGTGCCAGCCCTGGCGCTGGCATTCGAACAACGCGCCCAACGCCAGCAGATCGTCACTGCAGAACACGGCGTCGGCCGCGGGCTCACGTTGACGCAGCATTCGCAAGGCCTGCGCTGCCGACGGAAGATCGGTGGAACATTCGATGAGCAGGGAGGGGTCGGGCGGCAGTCCTGCTGCGGATAGGGCTTCGGCGTATCCGTGCCGCCGCGCCATGGTGCGTGCGTTCACGTCCGGACGCTCGCTGATCATCGCAATCCGCCGATAGCCACGGTCGATCATGTGTTGAACGATCGCTCGTGCAGCGGCTCGGTTGGAGAACCCGACCGTCATGTCGATGGGTTGCGATGCCACCTGACCGACCTCGACCACCGGGATCGCGGCGCTGCGCAGGACCTGCCGTGTCGCGGCAGTATGCACGGTGCGGCTGAGCACCAGCGCGTCTGGCCGCCGCGCGAGTATCGCGCGCACCAGAGTGTCTTCCTCACCCGCGGTATGGCCCGCAACTGCGAACAGCAGGTGATAACCCTGCGCTCCCACGACGTCGGACACCCCTTGAAACAGATCGCGGATCAGCGGACTGGCGAAACCGGGAGTAATCGCCGCGATCATCCGCGTGCGGTTCGACGACAGATTGCTCGCCACGATGTTGGGAATGTAACCGAGATCGCGCATCGCTTGTTCGACCCGCGCACGGGTTTCCGGCGCGACCGGTCCGGCCTGACGCAAAACACGGGAGGCGGTGATCTTCGCGACACCCGCACGATCGGCGACATCGGCCAGGCGCGGCAAGCCGGTGCGCCGCGGTCGGGACGTCCCCTCCGATCTGGCTTCTGGGTCTGTTGACCTCATTGTGGTGGTACCGGTATCATCAACAGTAACGCAGCGCAATCAAGCGAAGCAAAAACTGCGAGGGGGAATCGTTTACTGTGGCGGCAACAGCCGAGCCGGCGCGCATCGATGCTGATCTTCCTGCCCGCACCTGGGCCGGTCCCTTCGTGCTGCCCCATGGCCTGGTTGCGCTACGCTCGCTGTTGATCCTGCTGATCGTCTGGCATCTGGGATCACTGTGGGTCGGCAATCCGATCCTGCTTCCGTCGCCCCTCGATGTGGCCGGCGCCTTGGTGAATCTGGCTCGCTCCGGCGAGTTGTTCGACCAGGCGGCCGTCAGCATCATGCGGCTGGTCATCAGCCTGCTCGTTGCATCGGTGCTGGCGATCCCGCTTGGATTCTTGATGGCGCTGCTGCCCGTGATCGGCGACATGATTGACCCGGTGGTCGAGCTGATGCGGCCGATCTCCGGCATCGCGTGGATCCCGCTGGCACTTTTCATCTTCGGCATCGGCGGCACGCTGCCTGTTTTCATCATGAGCTACGCCGCGTTCTTTCCCTTGCTGTTCAACACCATCGCCGGCGTGCGTTCGGTCGATGCGGGGCTGGTTGCGGCGGCGCGCACCATGGGGGTGCGCCAGGGCCCGATCCTGTTGCATGTGGTCGCGCCGGCGGCCCTGCCGAGCATCGTGGTGGGGCTGCGTCTGGCCATCGCCTCCGGCTGGACGGCGATCGTCGCGGCCGAGCTGATCGGCGCCGATAGCGGCGTTGGCTTTGCCATCGAATGGTATCGCGAGCTGCTGATGACGTCGAAGGTACTCGCTTTCATCGTTGTCATCGGGATCATCGGCTATGGCGCGAACCTCGCCATCACGACCCTGCAACGCCGGCTCACCCCCTGGGCCGTTACGGCGGACCTGCGATGAAGGCGCGTCGTTATCGCAGCATCGTGCTGCCTGTGGTGCTGCTTGTTCTATGGCAGCTATGGGCGATGACCTTACCCGCCAAGACGGTCGCGCCTTCGCCGAGTCGTGTCCTCGCTGAGTTCGTTTCGCTCGTCTCGTCGGGAGATTTGCCCAACGCCACCATACAAAGTCTCGGCCGCGTGGTGCTTGGGTTTCTGCTCGGCGGTGCACTGGGTATCACGCTTGGCTTGCTGATGGGTGCGTTCCGCGGCGTGCATCGCAACCTCGATCCGATCATTGAAACCTTCCGCCCGGTCGCTGCGATCGCGATCCTGCCGATGGTCATCCTGTGGTGCGGTACCGGTCTGCTCGCCGCGGTCGTCATCGTCGCCTATGCCGCATTCTTTCCGCTGGTAATCAACACGGCGCATGGTGTCAGCCATGTCGACCGGCGGCTGGTACAGGCTGCGCTGACCATGGGGATGAAGCGCGCCACCATCCTGCGCGTCGTGATGCTGCCCGCCGCTCTCCCCCATATCTTCGTCGGCGCAAGGCTGGCGATGGGCATCGCCTGGACGGCCATCATCGCCGCGGAACTTGCCGTCGGCGCCAAAGCGGGTGGCACCGGTGGAGCGAGCGGACTGGGGGAGATGATGTTCGTCGATTACTCCTACAGCGTCGATCTCAATGGGATCGTGGTGTGCATGATCGTCGTTGGTTTGGTCTCCTTGCTGATCGATCGCGGATTCCGCTTTGCCGAACGCCGGCTGCTGGCATGGCAGCGATGATGCAATCACCCAAGCTGCGTCTGCGCGGGGTGGAGAAGCGGTTCGGCACCAACGTGACCGCGGTGCAGTCGCTCGACCTCGACGTGTTCCCGGGCGAATTCCTGTGCATCGTCGGCCCCTCCGGCTGCGGCAAATCGACCGTGCTGAACATGATCGCCGGACTGGACCGGCCCAGCACCGGGGTGATCGAAAAAGACGGCGTGCCCATCAAAGGACCGGGCGCGGATCGTGGCGTGATGTTCCAGGATTACGCACTGTTTCCTTGGCGCACGGTGGAAGCGAATATCGGCTTCGGCCTGCGCTACGGTCCGCGTTCGAAGGAAATCTCAGCTGCCGAGCGGGCGGTACGCGTGAAGCAATGGATCGAAACGGTCGGGCTGCGTGGTTCGGAGAATAAATATCCGCATCAGCTTTCGGGTGGCATGCGCCAACGCTGCGCGCTCGCCCGCCTGCTGGCGAACGATCCCGACATCCTACTGATGGATGAACCGCTTGCCGCGCTGGATGCACAGACGCGCACGATCCTGCAAGGCGAATTGCTGCGCGTCTGGGGTGAGGTTCGGCCGCAGACCGAGCGGCGCACCGCAATCTTCATCACCCATGGCATCGATGAGGCGGTGTTCCTGGCAGACCGCGTGGTCGTCATGAGCAGCCAGCCCGGCCGCGTCAGCGCCATCCTCGATATCAACTTGCCTCGGCCGCGCGAAGAAGGCGTGCGAACCGATCGTGAATTTGGACGTCTGACGGAGGAAATCTGGAGCCTGATCCGTGATCAGGCGTACCGGGCGATTGCCTAACAAACGAAGGAGGGGAGGGATCATGAACAACTATTTGGATGGACTGACGCGGCGTGGCGTGATCGGCGCAGCGGCCGGGGTTATGGGCAGCCTTGCAGCACCGGCAATCGTGCGGGCACAAGGGTCGCGCAAGCCGATCAAGATTTCGATCGGCCGCCAGCCCTGGGCGGCGGGCAATTCGCCTGTCACCCAATACATGATGCAAAACAAGCTGTTCGAAAAACACGCCGCGGATGCCGGTTACGATCTGACGGCGACGTATCAGGATTACCCCTCAGCCCTGCCGATGGTGGAGGCAATCATTGGCGGCAACCTCGATCTCGGCATGTGGGGCAACACGCCCACCATCCGCGTTATCGCCGCGCAGCAGCCGCTCAGCATGCTCCAGGTCGGCGAAGGTCATATGCGCTTCCTGATCTGCATGAAGGATGGCTCGCCCATCCGCAACGTGCACGATCTGAAAGGCAAAGTGGTCGGTGCGCTGCTGGGTGGCGATCCCTACAATGTACTGACGCAATTTCTCCGCTTCGAATTGGGCAATGGTGACCCGCGTGCATCGGGTATCCGGGTCGTCAACACATCGACGGGAGCCCAGGCCGCCATGGTGCCGACCGGGATGGATGCCTCCATTGTAAGCTACCCGTCGTTCCTGCCGGCTCAGGCCACAGGCACGACAGCCATCGTCAACTCATACGGTTACACCGAGGCCTACTATAAGGGATCCCTGGGCACCGGCGCCGGCATCCTGATCCCGTCGGTCAAGCAGTCGCCGTTCTACCCGGATGGATTTTATCTGCACCGTTCCTTCTGGGTGGCGCGCAACGCGGTGATCGACAAGGACCCGCAGGTCGTCACGGCCTTTATCATCGCTCATCAGGAAGCGGTCGCGGCACTGACGAAGATGGACCCGGGCGCTGTTTCCCAACTCGTGAAGGCTTACTGGAAGCTGCCGCCAGATCTCGGCGCAAAAGTCGTGCGGGACGAACTGCTGTTCAAGCGCGGTTGGGCCTGGCCCACGGAAGGCGATGTCCGCGCCGTCGTGCAAACATCGAAGTTCATGGCGGATAGTAAGCAGATCGATACCCCGCTGACCTGGACACAGGTGAAGGGCACGTATGCGAAGACGGCACCGCTGATGAAGGACGCGTATCAGCGTATGGGCGCGCAACCGGCAGACTCCGTCTTCATGGAGAGCGGCGCGAGTGATCTGCGCGGTGCCCCGGTTTGGGAAATGGACAAATGGTCGGAACGGAGCTGAGCGAAATGAACGAAGCAAAGAAGCCGGCGATCGGCTTCATCGGACTTGGCACGATGGGCGGCCCGATGGCGCGCAACGTGCTGAAGGGCGGCTATCGCATGACTGTCTATGACATCAGCCCGAAGGCAGTGGAGCGGCTCGTGCAGGCCGGCGCCACGCCCGCGGGTTCGCCGCGCGAGGTGGCGGCGGCAAGCGACGTCGTCATCACCATGCTGCCCGATGCGCCGGACGTGGAGCGCGCCGTCCTCGGCGCTGACGGTGTGATCGAAGGCATTCGCAAGGGCAGCGTGCTGATCGATATGAGCACGATCGACCCGCAGACCGATCAGCGCATCGGCGCCGCGATGGCGGAACGCGGCGTGCGCATGCTGGATTCTCCGGTCGGCAAGACGGCAGATGCCGCGGTGGCCGGCACGTCCACGCTGATGATCGGCGGCGACGCCGCGCTGATGGAAGAGATGCGGCCCATCCTGTCCTGCATGGGCAAGGACTTCTTCCATTGCGGTCCGCTTGGCATGGGCCAGGCCATGAAGCTCTGCAACAACCTGCTCGCCAGCATCATCGGGAGCGCGTGTTATGAAGTGCTGGTCGCGGGGGTGAAGTCGGGGCTGAAGCTGGAACTGATGCTGGACGTGATGCGCACGACGATGGCGTGGAACAACCAGCTCGCGATCAACGCGCCGAAGAAGGCGTTCGTCGGGGATTTCGAGCCGGGGTTCATGGTCAAGCTCGCGCGCAAGGACGTTCGCCTGGCCCGGGAACTCGTCCGTCACGCCGGTGTCCAGCCGCGTTTCGGCGATGCGGCGTTTGCCGTGTTGGACGAAGCGGTCAATGAAGGCGCCGGCGAGAAGGACACGGCCGCCATGCTGCAACTGCTGGAAAGCAAAGCCGGCACGACCGTCCGCTTGGGCAAATGACGACATTCGCCGGGTATCACCGTCCGGATGGACGTGTGGGTGTTCGCAACCATCTGCTGGTGCTGTCGCTGGCCGGTCTGACCGGCCCGACGGCACGCCGCATCGGCAACGCCATCGCCGGTGCGGTCACGGTTGCCTTCCCTTATGGCGGCGGCCTGATCGGCCGAGATCGCGATGTCTACATCGCCGCCATGCAGGCGCTGACCGCTCATCCGAATGTCGGCGCCACCGTGTTGATCGGCGACAACCCGCCGATCATGGAGAAGATCGTGACGGCGGCGGAAGCGGCTGGCAAGCCGTGTGCGCATTTCACCATGGATGATTGCGGGCAGGATGCGATCACGCTGACCGAGCGTGCGCTGCGTGCCGGCGCGGAATTCGCCTACCGGATTTCCGCGCAAGCACGGCAAGCGGCGCCGCTTTCCGCGCTGACATTGGGTTTGGAGTGCGGGCGGTCTGACCCCAGCTCGGGCCTAGTGGCAAACCCGCTGCTGGGCCTGATGGCCGACCGGTTGGGTGAGGCCGGCGGTGCGGCGATGATCGGTGAGACGACCGAATGGCTCGGCGCCGAGCATCTTCTGGCGCGTCGGGCACGCACACCGGCGGTCGCGGATGCCGTGCGCAACGCGGCGCTGGCGCGGGAGCAGATGGCGATCGCCGCCGGCATTGATCTCACCGGCAACAATCCAGGGCCGACCAACATCGCGGCCGGTTTGTCGAGCATCGAGGAGAAGTCGCTGGGCAACATCGCCAAAAGCGGCAGCCGTCCGATTGAAGGTTTGTTGGCGTATGGGGAAAAGCCTCGTGGACCAGGCATGTGGGTGATGGATGCGGCAGCTTACGCGCCTGAATCACTGACCGGTTTCGTCCTGGCGGGCGCGCAGATGATGCTGTTCACCACCGGCGTCGGCAACAGTTACGTCAGTGCGGTATCACCGACCATCAAGGTCAGCGCGAATCCGGAGACTTGCGCGCGGCTGCACCAGCAGCTCGATTTCGACGCCAGTGCCGCCTTCCGCGGGCGTGAGAAACTCGACAAGGCGGCGGACAGATTGATGGAACAGATCGTTGCCGTCGCCTCCGGCCACGCGACATGGGGTGAGATCATGCTCGAGGGGGGCGAGACGGTGAGCAGGTTCGGGGCGGCGCTGTGAGGGAGTTGCGGGAAGAGGTGGATGCGATCCGGCTGTCGCCGGTCGACACCGTGGCCACGATGTTGCGGGCGGTGGCGAAGGGCGAGCGCATCCGGGTGCAGTGCGGTGAGGCGACGGAAACAGTGGAGGCGCACGAAGCCGTGCCGCTGTGTCACAAGATCAGTGTCGCCGCGATGCGCCCGGGCGAACCGGTGCGGAAATACGGCGAGGTCATCGGCACAGCGACCGTCGCGATCCCGCTTGGCACCCACGTGCACGTGCACAACATGGTAAGCGGCAAGGCCAAGCGATCGGCATGACCGACGGCCTGGCCGCGCTCGACGAGCGGGCGCTTTCCCCGCGTCAGCGTTATGCCGCGATCCTTGTGGCACTCGGCGAATTCATCGACGGCTATGATCTGCTTGTCATGGGAGCGGCGCTGATTTTCCTGCGCCCGGCATTTAATCTCAGCCCCTCGGCGATTGGCTTACTGGGTGCGGCGAGCTTCCTCGGCGCGATGGCGGGATTGCTGTTGTTCGGCGATCTCTCGGACCGCCTTGGGCGGCGCGCGATCTTCGTCGCGAACCTGATCTTCTTTGTCGTGTTCTCGATCGCCTCGGCCTTCATTACCAGCGCGCCGCAACTTTTTATCACGCGCTTTCTCGTCGGCTTCGGTGTCGGCATGGATATTCCAACCAGCACCGCCTACCTCGCGGAAATCGCTCCGCGCCGGCAGCGCGGCGCGTTGCTCGGCGCGCTGCCGCAAATCACCTGGATTTTGGGCGCGATGGCATCGACGCTGATCGCCATTCCGCTCGGTGCGATATTCGGCCCAACCGCGTGGCGCTGGATGTTCGGGTTGGCGGCTGTGCCTGCTTTCCTGGTGCTGCTCGGGCGGCAGGGCCTGCCGGAATCGCCGCGCTGGCTGCTGGCGCATGGGCGGGTCGAGGAAGCGAAGGAGGCCTTGCGCAGCTTCGGCGTGGAACCCGGGCAACTGACCGCCCAGCGCACCCGAGCGACCTATGGAGACCTGTTCCGTCCGCCGTATGGGCGGCGCGTGTTCTGGGCCGGATGCGTGTTCTTCCTGAACTGCCTCTCCGGCCCGATCGCAACCATCGCCACGCCCTACGTGCTGCACACGGTGGGCGCGCTCTCCATCTCCGCCACGCTGTGGTTCAGCACGCTGGTCTGGATCACAGGTCTGGTCGGAGCTGTCGGCAGTTTCTTTCTGATAGACCGTATCGGCCGCCGCCGGTTGACCATGCTCTCGCTCATTCCCGCCAGCATCTGCGCTCTGCTCATGGGGATTTTTGGTGCGCACGACGCGACGGTGCTGATTGTCTTCTTCTTCGCCTTCAGCTTCTTCAACTGGCTGGGGGCACCGTCGCTGCAATGGGCATGGTCGAGCGAACTGTTCCCCACCGAACTGCGCGGACGCTCCCAGGGTGTGTGCAATGCGGTCTGCCGGCTGGCGATTTCGATCAACATCTTCCTGGTGCCGGTCGCGCTCGCCAGCATCGGCTTCACCGCCTTCCTGGTGCTGCTGTCGATCCCGCTTTTCGCCTATGCGGCCATCGTCGCGAAGATCGGCATGTTCGAAAGCACTGGCCAGCAGCTGGAGGCGTTGTCCGAAATCAGCTCTTGAGGAGCAGGATTGCCTCGATCTCGACGGAGATACCGCCCGGCAGACTTCCCATGCCGACAGCGGAGCGTGCCGGCCGTCCGTTTTCGCCGAACAGTTCGACGAACAGGTTCGTGCAGCCGTCGATCACCTTCGGGTGGTCGCCGAATTCCGGCACCGCGTTGACCATGCCCAGCACCTTCAGCACGGTATCCACGCGATCCAGCGACCCCGTCGCCAGGCGCGTGTTCACCAGCAGGTTCAGCGCGCAGAGCCGTGCCGCTTCGACCGCTTGCTCGACGCTGACCGCCCCGCCGACTTTGCCGGTGATCATCGACCCGTCCGCCCGCCGCGGCCCGACACCGGACAGGAACAGGATGTTGCCCGCGAGGCGATAAGGCACGTAGGTACCCATGGGCTTCGGCGGCGGCGGCAGGGTCAAACCGAGCGTGGTCAGGCGTTCTTCAATGGACATCGTGCTATTCCCAGGTGGGTTTGCGATCGGCCCAAGGCTGCGCTTGTTCGAACGCCGCGGCAACTTGGAGCAGGCGCGCGTCGGAGCCCATCGGTCCGACAAGCTGGATCGCTACCGGCATGCCGTCACGATCGAAACCGGCCGGCAGGCTGATCGCGGGGTTGCCGGTCAGGTTGAATGGCATTGTGTACGGATACCAGGACGCACGGATGTTCTCGACCGGTGTGCCGTCGATCTCGATCCGGCCGAAGAAATCCTGATCGATCGGCAACGCCGCGCGCGACAGCGTCGGCATCGCGACGATGTCGCAGCTCTCGAACCAGGATTGCACCTGGCGATACAGGCGGGTGCGGGCAAAGATGGCTTCGTATAATTCGGCGGCCGAGGTCGCGGCGATCGCATCCATCTGGCGCACGAAGGTGGGACACATGATGGCGCGGTGCTGCGCCAGATGGTGTCCGAACTGCGCCATGCGGTACGCGCCGTTGTTGACGAACCACAGACGCTCCGGGTTTTCGAACGGCGCAGTGTGTTCGGTGACTTCGGCGCCGAGTGTGCGCAATGTCGTCAGGGATGCTTCGCACGCCGCCAGTATATCGGTCGCGACGGCGGTGTTGCCGAGGCGCGCGCGCCAGGCAATGTGGAGGCCGCGCAGATTGTCCGGCGCCTCGACGTCGAAAGCCGGCTGCCACCGCGCGGTGGTCAGCGGATCATGCGCCTCGGGCCCCGCCATCGCATCCAGCATCAGCGCGGTGTCGCGCACCGTGCGTGTCATCGGCGTGATGTAGGAGATATTGCCGAACCCGTCCTGCGCGTATTCCTGCGGCACAACGCCCAGGCCCTGCTTGAAGCCAACAACGCCGTTGCAGGCCGCGGGGATGCGCGTTGACCCGCCGCCATCGGTCGCCACCGCGATCGGCACGATGCCGGCAGCGACGGCGACCGCCGACCCGCCGCTTGAACCGCCCGAGGTGCGATCGGCGCGCCAGGCATTGCGCGTACGGCCGAACAGTGGCGCCTGGGTCAGGCATTGCTGGCCGAATTCCGGCGTCGTTGTCTTGCCGACAACGATCGCCCCGGCGCGCTTCAGCCGCCGCACGACCTCTGCGTCCTGCTCCGGCACGTGGTCCTTGAAGATCAATGATCCCCAGGTCGTCCTGATGCCTTCAGTGGGCACCAGGTCCTTCACTGCGAGGGGAACGCCATGCAGCGGCCCCAGTGCCTCCCCCGCCATCACCGCCCGTTCCGCTACGCGCGCCTGCTCCATCGCCTGATCACCCGCGATGGTGATGAAGGTGTTGAACACAGGCTGGCTGCGCTCGATCCGCGCCAGCGCGTTGCGCACAACCTCCACCGGCGAAATCGACCGCGCACGAATTTGTCCCGCGAGTTCCGCCGCGCTGGCGATCATCGCTTTTTCTCCTCGTCAAGCGCCGCGCGGCCTATCATCCCCAGCGCCAGGTCGTCCTGCGGCGGCTGGAACAGCCCACCGCGGGCATCGCGGAAATACCGCTCCAGTGGCAGCCCGCGTGTCATGCTGAACCCACCAGCCACGCGGAGTGCGGTTTCCGTCACGGCGCAGGCCGCATTGGTGCACATATACTTCGCCGTTGCGATCGCCGGTGCCAAAGCCTCAGCCGAGGCCGTTGCCGCCAGCGAGGCGCGCGCCGTATCGTGCAGCACCGTCCGCGCGGCATGCAGCTTCACCTGCATATCACCGATCCATTGCTGGATATGCGCCGCGGTGGCGATCGGCTTGCCCAGTGCCGCGGGCACGCGGTTGTTGGCGTAATGCGCGGCGGAATCCAGCGCGGCCTGTCCGATCCCGAGATACACGGCCGAGAGCGGCAGATTCCATCCGCTCACGCCCTGCTTCCTGCGTTCCCCGCCAACTTTCACGCGCTCCACGATGCGGTGATCGGGCACGAAAACCCGGTCGTAGTTCACGGCGTAATTGCCGCAACCGCGCAAGCCTAGCGCACCCGACCACGTATCCTCCAGCGACAGTCCCTCCGAGCCAGACTCAACGATCGCGCTGACCAGTTCGCCGTCCGGCGCGTCGTTGCTCGGCGGCAGCACCACCGCGGTGGACAGGAAGCGCAGCACGGGTGCGCCGGTGACAAAGATCTTGCGCCCGCTTACATGCCATCCGCCATCGGCGCGTTCGCCTGTCATGCCCGGCAGCCCGCCGCGCGAGATACTGCCCAGCTCCGCTTCCGTCACGCAGTTGTTGATGGTGCCGCCCTCGCGAGCGATCGTCGCCTCGATCTCCTGCAGCACATCATCCGGCCAGGCGTTGCTGTCGTGCACCCGGCCGAGCAGCGCGAAATGCATGCCGGTGACAAGCGCCGTGGAGGCATCGCCGCGCGCCAGCACTTCTTGCGCCAGCACCATGTCGAACACGTCGGCACCCTGGCCGCCCGCATGCGGTGGCAAAGCCAGCCGCAGATACCCGGCCTCATGCAGGTCGCGAAAATTCTCATACGGGAACACCGACTCGACATCGTTCTTCGCCGCGCGTTCGGCGAAGCGCGCCGCCAGCCTGCCGGCCAGTTCCATGATTTCGTGTTGCCGCTCGGTGAAGCGGTGCAGTCCGGGCATGTGCATCAAAGCAGCCTCTGTGTTTCGCCGCCCAGATAGGCGTCGCGGATGCGCGGGTCGCGCAGCAGGGTGTTGGCCGGTCCGTGCAGGATAATGCGACCGGTCTGCAGGACGTAGGCGTAATCAGCGATGCGCAGCGCAAGGCTGGCATTCTGCTCCACCATGAAGACGCTGACGCCTTCCTGGTTGATCGTCTGGATGAGCGCCAGAACGCGATCCACGTACAGCGGCGACAGGCCCATCGTCGGCTCATCCATGCAGATCAGGCGCGGGCGGCCCATCAGCGCGCGGGCCATTGCCACCATCTGCTGCTCCCCGCCCGACAAGGTTCCCGCCGCCTGCTCCAGCCGCTGCTTCACACGGGGAAACAGCTCCAGCACGCGTTCCAGGTCCCGAGCGATTTCGCTGCGGTCGCTGCGTGCATACGCGCCCATCAGCAGGTTCTCGCGCCCGGTCATGGTCGCGAACAGCCGACGCGCCTCCGGCACGGAGCCGATGCCGCGCCGGATGATTGCGGGCGTGGGCATGCCGGTGATGTCCTGATCATCGAAGCGTACGCTTCCGGCACGCGGCTGCAGCAGGCCCAGAATGACCTTCATCGTGGTGGACTTGCCGCTGGCATTGCCGCCGAGCAGGCAGACGATTTGGCCGGAGTGCACTGACAGGGACAAGCCGAAATGCACCTGCACGGGGCCGTAGAAGGTGTCGATATTCTCCAGGCTCAGCAGGCTCATGCGACGGCTTCGCCGACTTCGGCGTGACCGAGATAGGCCTCGATCACAGCCGGTTCGCGCCGCACCACCGCGGGTGGCCCCTCGGCAATCTTCGCGCCCTCATCCATCACGACAACTCGGTCCGAGAGCTGCATGACCATGTCCAGCTTGTGCTCGATCAGCAGGATCGACAGTCCGCGCTGTTTCAGGGATTGGATCAGACGCAACATCTCGGCGGTTTCAGATTCATTCATGCCGGCCGTCGGTTCGTCGAGCAGCAGCAGAGTGGGCCGCAGCATCAGCGCGCGGGCGATCTCGACGCGCCGCCGGTTGGCATAGGATAGGCTGTGCGCGGGATGATCCAGTCGCGGCAACAGCCTGTCACCGAACAGTGCCAGGATCTCCCGCAGTTCTGCTTCAAGCTCCGCGTTCTGCCGGCGCACCGCGCCCGATCCTGCCAGCGCACGCGCCAGCTCGATGGCTGGTCCGATGAGCGGCGGCAGCCCACGTCGTTCCACCAACCGCGTGTGCGCCCCGATCAGCGCGTTGTCGCGCACTGTCAGTGTGGGGAAGACGCGACCGTGCTGGAACGTCCGCGCAAGACCCAGCGCCGCGATACGCTCCGGCCGCAAACCGGCGATGTCCTGACCGCTCAACACGATCCGGCCGGCATCGGGGCGATCGTGTCCGGTGATCAGGTTAAACAGCGTCGTCTTGCCGGCACCATTGGGGCCGATCACCGACAGCAGCTCGCCATCGTCCAGGTGCAGGTCGAGCGCATTCACCGCCGTGATGCCGCCGAACCGGCGCGTCAGACCACTTGTCTGCAGCAGCGGGTTCATACCGTGCCCAGCAGTCCTTGCGGACGGAACCGTATCATCAGTACCAGCACTGCGCCGTAGATCAGCATCCGGTAGTCGGCAGTGAAGCGGAACACCTCCGGCAACGCGATCAGCGCCACAGCACCGATAATGGCCCCTGCGATGTTCCCCAATCCGCCCAGGATGACCATGGTCAGCGCCAGGATGGAAATCTGCGACGTGAATGTCTCGTAGTTGATGTACGAATAAAGATGCGCGGTGATCGCCCCGCTGATGCCCGCGGCGAACCCGCCGACAGCGAAGGCCAGCCCCTTGTACCGTCCCAACGCGATCCCATAAGACCGCGCGGCTATATCGTCATCGCGAATCGCCCGGAAGGTGCGGCCCAGATGGGAATGCAGCAGGCGGACCTGTATCGCGGCCAGGATCGCCAGCATCGCCAGCGACGCCCAGTAGGCGCCGGCGGGTGAATCGAGCGGGATCGGCCCCAGCGACAGCGGCGGAATGGCGGTCAGCCCCATAGGCCCGCGCGTCAGCCCGTCCCAGTTCAGGATGATCAGCCCGACGATCTCGCCCACACCCAAGGTTGCGATCGAAACGTAATGGCCGCGCAGCCGGAAGGCTGGCGCGATGAGCGCCGTGCCCAATAATGCGGTGATGACGCCCGCCGCCAGCACCGCGGCCCAAACCGGCACGGACAGATCCATCGCCAGCAACGCCGACGCGTAGGCACCGATCGCCAGCAGCCCGGCATGTCCCAAAGAGATCTGACCGATCGTGCCCGCCACCAGCGTCAGGCTCAGCGCCAGGATCGCATAGAGCCAACCATTGGTCAGCACTTGCAGCACATAGGCACTGGCCGGCGTGAAGGGCAACGCAGCCGCCCCGACCGCCGCCACCGCAATAAGCCAGCGCGGCACAGCCCAGGCTCGGCCGGGCGCGATGAACGTGCCGGTCAGAGGCTCCGGCGGCGCCGATCGGCCACGCGCAAACAAGCCGTTCGGCCGCAGCACAAGGATCGCCAGCAGCAGCACATAGGCGAACAGGTTGCGGTAGGACGAGCCGAACAGCGCGACGCCGTAGCTCTCGATCAACCCCAGCAGAAGGCTGCCCGCAATCGCACCGGGGACATTGCCCATGCCGCCGATCACTAGCGCGACCACGCCTTTCAGCGTCGCCTGGAAGCTCATCGCCGTGTCGATCTGGTTGTAGTACATGCCGACCAGCATGCCGGACAGGCCACCGAGCGCCGCGGCAATCGCAAACACGGCCTGGTTCACCGCATCGGTATCCACGCCCATCTGCCGCGCCGCGTCGCGATCGAGTGCGGTGGCGCGTACCGCCCAGCCCAGCTTGGAAAACCGCAGGAAACTCCACAGCACCGCGGCAGCAACGATCCCGATGCCGGCGATCAGCAGATCGAGTGCGCCGATCGTGCCGCCGCCCACCTGAAGCCGCCAATGCGGCAGCGGATTGGGCAAGGCGCGCGGATCGGGTGAGAAAATTAGCTGCACCGCCTGGTCCAGCATGAAGCTGATGCCGATCGTCGCCAGCAGCGGCGCGATGCGTGCGGAACCGGCCAGAGGCCGCAGCCCGATGCGCTCGATCAGCATGCCCAGCGCCGCCGAGCCGGCCATGACGATCAGCATCGTCACCGGCAGCGGCGTGTGCAGATACGTCACGCAGGTCCAACCGATATAGGCTCCGACCATGTAGATCGAGCCTTGGGCAAAGTTGATCAGGTGAGAGACACCGAAGATCAGCGCCAACCCGACCGCCAGCAGCGCGTAGATATTGCCGACGATCAGCCCGTTGACGGTGTAATCAATCCACGAACCCATCAAACCCTGCGATCACGTTCTCACACCATCCCACAGCGTAAACGCCCCGTTCTTCACGATCAGGTATCTGTAACTTGCCGCCTGCACGCGCCGGGTTTCCGGATTGAACGTGACCTTGCCGTAGATCACGCTGGGCACGTCCTTGATACGCGCCAGGCCGTCATGCATCGCCTGGCGGGTCGGCCCGAACTGCTTCACCAATTCGGAAAACAGCACCATCGTGTCGTAGGCGATCGCGTTGAACAGATCGGGGTCGGTCCCGTAGCGCGCGCGGAAAGCGGCGACGAAGGTCTTGACCTCGGGGCGGTTCTCACTCGGGAAGAACTCTGACATCGTATAGATGCCGTTGGCCGCCGGGCCGGCCAGTTCGATCAGCTTCGGCGAATAGACGGACGACGCCGCGACGATCGTCTGGGTCAGCCCGAGATCACGGATCTGCCGTATGATCAGCGCCGCGTCCGCATAGTAGGACAGCAGAATCAACCCGTCCGGCTTCGCATTCCTCGCCCGGTCCAGCATCGACCGGAAGTCCTGTTCTGCCGGCAGATAGGCCTCCACATCGACGATCGTCGCACCGTATCCCTTTGCGGCGGCAACGAACGCATCCTTCGACGCGCGGCCCCAATCGGTGTTGAGATGCAGCACCGCGAGTTTCGTCAGCCCGAGCTTCCTGACCGCATACTCCGCGTTCTTCGGCTGTTCGTCGGCCTGGCTGGCGGAGTTGCTCCACATGTAGTCGCCGTATTTGGTGAAGTCGGGATGCGAGTTGGTGAAGCCGAACTGCACCAGCCTGCCGCGCTGATAGATCGGGCTTGCCGCCATCGAAGCCGGGCTGGAGAAGTCCCCAAGCTCGATGATGATAGCGGGATCAGCCACGAATTTCTGCGCGATCGCCACGGACTGGCGGGGATCGGACTGGCTGTCCTCAAACTGATAGGCAAAGTGCCGTCCCTGATAGCCGCCCGCGCTATTGATCGAATCCAGCGCGAGATCGAAGCCTTTCTTCCATTGCGCGCCATACTGGGCATACGGCCCGGTCAGCGGCCCGCTGACCCCGGCGAGCACGGGATTGTCGGCGAAGGCGCGCAGCGGCAGCGCGGAGGCCGCGGCCGTCGTCAGCAGCAGACGGCGGGAGAGAGTCATCGGGTCAACTCTTGCCTGCGTTCCACAGGACGAACTGACCATTCTGCACCACGACCCCAATCATGTGTGGATTCTGCACCCGGCGCGTGGCCGGATCGAAGCGGACGGACCCATAAACCACACTCGGGATATCGGTGGCCTTGGACAGGCCTTCGTGCACAGCTTCCCGCGTGGTGCCGTAATCCCGCAGCAGAGTCGCCGCGACGATCATCGCGTCATAGGCACGGGCCGCGTACGCGCCCGGGTCGCTGCCGTATTTCGCTTTGTAGTCGCGCACGAAGTTCTGGACGAACGGTTGCGGATCGCCCGGAAAGAAGTTTGTCACGGTGTAAACGCCGTTCACCGCGCTGCCGCCCAGCTCCAGAAATTTCGGCGAAAAGACGGACCCCGCCGCCACCACGGGCTGGTCCATATCCAGCGCGCGCATCTGACGCATGATCGCCGCACCGTCCGGATAGTACGACACCAGAATCAGCCCGTCCGGCTTGGTGTCGCGCAGCCGCACCAGCATCGAGCGGAAATCCTGGTCGTTCGGCAGATATCCCTGGCTGGCCAGCACCTGGATCCCGTGCGTCGCCGCGGCCTTGACGAAGATATCCTTGCTGGTCTTCCCCCAGTCGCTGTCGATAAAGGCAATCGCAACCCGCTTCAGGCCGAGCTTGGCGGCGTAATCTGCCAGCATCGGCATGTCGTCGGCCTGGTTGGGCGCGTTGCTCCACATATAATCCCCACCCTTGGTGAAGTCGGGGTGGGAGTTGGTGAAGCCGAACTGCACCAGCTTGCCACGTTCATAGATCGGGCTCGCCGCCATCGACGCGGCCGAGGAAAAATCGCCCAGCTCCATCACGATCTGCGGGTTGGAGACGAATTTCTGCGCGATCGCCACCGCTTGTCGCGGATCGGACTGGCTGTCCTCGAAATCATAAGCGAGCGGCCGTCCCTTGATGCCGCCCGTCTTGTTCACCTGCTCGACCGCGAGGTCGGAGCCGCGCTTCCAGTCTGCGCCGTATTGCGCGTACTGCCCGGTCAGCGGACCGCTGACGCCGACCATTACCGGTTCATCAGCGCGGGCACGCAACATCGGTAGAAGCGCAGCGGCGACAACCAGGCTCCGACGAGCGATCATGGTGCGGACTCCGGCGGGATAGGCTCGCCCAGCGTTTGCATCAGGCGATTGGCGTTGGCGAACATCGCAGCGGCGTCGATCAGGTCGAGGATCTCGAGATCCGACAAGCCGGCATCGCGCAGGGGCTTCAGGTCGGCTGGCGTCAGCGCGGCGGGTTCCAGCGTCAGCTTGGCGGCGAAATCGACCATCGCGCGCAGCCGAGGCTCCAGCGGCGTATCCAGCCCTTGTTCGTACAGCGCGCGGATAACCTCTGGCCGCTTCGTCAGTTCCACGAACCGGCGGGCATGCACTGACGAGCAATACACGCAGCCATTGATTACTGATGTCACGACGGTCGCGAGTTCGCGCTCGGCACGCTTCAGACCGCCCGGCACATACATCACCGAATGGAACAGCGGTGAGCGCTCCGCCAGCAAGTCCACATCATTCGCCAGTGTACGGAAATAGGCCGAGTTGGCTTGCGGGCTTGCCTCCAGCGCGGCGCGCTGCGCCGGTGTGGCGGTCTCCGGCGAAACCGGTTCGATCCATGCCGCCCATTCCACCGGTTCCAGCGTGAAGCGGCTCATGCTGCACTCTCCTTCAGCAGCGCGAGGCCGAAGGCGGCGCGCACTTGGTAGCTGACGAACGCCACCAGCTGCGACAGCGCGACGATATCGCGCGCGCTCAGCCCGGCTCGCTCCAACGCTTCGATATGAGCGCGTGTCGCCTTTCCGGGCGTGGTGGCGACCATCGCAACGTGGTCCAGAATCCGCTGCAGGCGAGCGGAGGGGGCCGAAGCAAGGCTGGCGTCGCGCTGCTGCAGCAGTGCCCGGTAATGCGCGGCCAGACCCGCATGCCCCGCCTGCTCGGCAACGCGCAGCGCGATCAGCGCGCGTTCGGCCGATGAGAGGCCGCCCGGGTCCGCAGGATGGAGCAGCACGTCGTAACTGCCCTGTGTGTGGCGCAGGATGTCCGGCCGCTGGGCGCGCAGACGTCCCAGCGGTAAATCGGGTGTGATACCCAGGATTGTATTGATCAGGTCCGGATCCGGCATGCGGGAAGGAGAAAGAGAAATCCCCGCTGACGCAAGTGCTGCGCCGCAAAAAGCAACGATCTCGCTGAACCGGCCGGATTTCTGGAAAGCTTCTGCTGCCTTACGCGCCCGCAGGAGAGATTGGTAAGGTGCCGGCAGACAAGTGGGAGGAAGACATGGAAGCGCGCACGAACCAGGGAGAGGTCACGGACCGGAATCTGGCGCTTGAACTGGTGCGGGTGACGGAAGCCGCGGCGCTTGCCGCCTCACGTTGGATCGGGCGCGGCCAGAAGAACGAGGCCGACGGTGCGGCCGTCGCCGCCATGCGCAAGGCCTTCGACACGGTGGCGATCGATGGTACCGTCGTGATCGGTGAGGGCGAGATGGACGAAGCGCCCATGCTCTATATCGGCGAGCATGTTGGCTGCGGCGGTCCGTCAATGGATATCGCGGTCGATCCGTTGGAGGGCACGACCCTCACCGCCAAGGGCGGGCCCAACGCCATTGCCACCATCGCCCTGGCAGAGAAGGACGGCTTCTTGCACGCGCCCGACATTTACATGGACAAGATCGCGGTCGGCGGTGGACTCCCGGCCGACGTGGTGGATCTCGATGCCTCGCCCGGCGAAAACCTGCGTAGCCTAGCGCGCGCCAAACGCTGCGATCTTGCTGACTTGGTGGTCTGCATTCTCGATCGCGACCGCCACAAGGAAATCATCGCGAAGTGCCGGGAGGCCGGCGCGCGCATCATGCTGATCAGCGACGGCGACGTGGCCGGGGTGATCGCCACCGCCATGCCGGACAGCGGCATCGACATGTATCTCGGCTCCGGCGGCGCGCCGGAGGGCGTGCTCGCCGCTGCGGCTCTTCGCTGCATTGGTGGCCAGATGCAGGGCCGGTTGATGTACGAAAACGACACCCAGATCGAGCGCGCGCGCGAGATGGGCGTGCGCGATCCGAAGCACAAATACCGCATCACGGACATGGCGCAGGGGGACGTGATGTTCGCCGCCACCGGGGTGACCTCGGGGGCCATGCTGCGCGGGGTGCGGCGCTACGGTCACGGCGCGACCACCCACTCCGTGGTGATGCGCAGCAAATCCGGCACGGTGCGGATGGTCGAGGCGCACCATAATTTCGAGACGAAGACCTGGGTGTCCGGGTAGTCTCGCTGGATGGATGAACCGGTTCTTGGAGTCGCCCGCAGCCTGAGCGGCCGCCGCTGGGTTTGGCGCAGCGGTGAGGAGCGGATGGGCCTCGGTATCGCGCAGCGTGCCGGGGTGCCGGAAGTGATCGGCCGGCTGCTCGCTGCACGCGGCATCGATATCGACGCTGCATGCCACTTCCTCGAACCCACCCTGCGTGCCCTGCTCCCCGATCCCTCGCGCCTGACCGATATGGATGTCGCGGCCGAGCGCCTGGCCGACGCGGTGGTGCGAGGCGAGACGGTCGGCGTGTTCGGCGACTACGACGTGGACGGCGCATGCAGTTCGGCGGTGACCATCACGCTGCTGCGGCAACTGGGCTGCACCGTGATGCATCACGTGCCGGACCGGATGGCCGAGGGGTACGGGCCGAACATCCCGGCGCTGCTCGGCCTCGCCGAGCGCGGCGCGAGCCTGGTCGTCTGCGTGGATTGCGGCACGGCCGCCAATGACGCGCTCGCTGCTCTGGCCGGCCGCGCGGAGGTGGTCGTGCTGGATCACCACAAGGCGGAGACCACGCCCCGGGCGGCGCTCGCCACAGTCAATCCCAACCGGCTGGATGATCAGTCGGGCCTTTCGATGCTGTGCGCGTCCGGCGTGGCGTTTCTGGCCGGCGTCGCGCTGGTGCGCAGCCTGCGCCGGCGCGGCTTCTTCGCCGCCCAGCCGGAGCCGGACCTGATCGCTCTGCTGGATCTGGTCGCACTCGCCACGGTCTGCGACGTGATGCCGCTGACCGGCGTGAACCGCGCCCTGGTCTGCCAAGGGCTCAAGGTGATGGGCAGGCGTGCGCGGCCCGGCGTCGCCGCGCTGCTGATCGTGGCGCAGGCCCGGGCAACGCTCAATGCCGGGACCTGCGGCTTCGTGCTCGGCCCGCGCATCAACGCCGCCGGCCGCATCGCTGAAGCCGATCTCGGCCTTCGCCTGCTCCTCTGCGAAGACCCCGCCGAAGCGACGATGCTCGCCGCACGGTTGGATGACGTGAACCGCCAGCGGCAGGAGGTCGAGGCCGGAATCCTGGACGCAGCGCTTCGTGAAGCCGAGGCACGGGCGGCCGCCGGGCATGCCGCGCTCGTCGTGGCGGGTGCCGATTGGCACCCCGGCGTGGTCGGTATCGTCGCCGGCCGGATCAAGGAGCGGTTCAACCGGCCTGCCTGCGTCGCCGGGGTTGCGGACGGGATGGCCAAGGGGTCCGGGCGTTCCGTGCCCGGTCTTGATCTTGGCGCGGCGGTCATCGCCGCCCGCCAGCACGGGATCCTGCTCACCGGTGGTGGACACGCCATGGCGGCCGGGTTCTCGCTTCCCGCCGACCGGCTGGCGGACTTCACTGCTTTTCTGAACGAACGCCTCTCCGACGCCGCGCAGCTGCCGAGCGCGGCGCATCTGTCGGTGGAGGGGACGTTGGCGGTGGCCGGGGCGACGACCGAACTCGCCTCCCATGTCGGCCGGCTGGCGCCGTTCGGCGCGGGCAACGAGGAGCCTGTGTTCGTGGTCAACCACGCCCGCGTGATGCGCGCCGACCGCGTCGGGCGGGAGAAGACGACGATCCGCGCCTGGGTTGAAGGAGAGGGCGGTGGACCGCGCCTCAAGGCGATGCTGTTCCGTGCGAATGGGGTGCTCGGGGAGGCGCTGCTCGGCTCGATGGGCGCACCGATGCACCTGGCCGGGCATGTCCGCGCAGAGGAATGGAACGGCGCGGTGAGCGTCGGATTTGCGGTGGCGGACGCCGCCTTGGCTTGACCCTTAGTGCGTGCGCCGCTACCCACCCGGCGCCCTGTCCCGTTCGTCTAGAGGCCTAGGACACCAGCCTTTCACGTTGGTAACACGGGTTCGAATCCCGTACGGGACGCCATTGATCTTACTAGGAACTTCTAGCCCACTCCGGAACGATTTCGCCAACTTCTCCCAAATTTTCTCCCATATCGACGATTGGATCGGACAAGAGTTCTTGATCCGTTCGCGGTGTTCCATACCGTCCCGGCATGCCGGACGAACCCATGCCGCCTCCGCCGATTGGGGATCGATCTGTGGTCTTGGCATGTTCCGTCCGGCGCCTTCGGCGATGGTGGCTGGAGGTCCGGCGCTGCCGGACGGTGCATCTGCCGCTCCGCATGCTGGCCGCCGACCGGGACACGGCCAGCGCCTCCGTTGCTGATGTGCTGGTACAGCTTCGATGTCAGCAGTGCGGCCAGCATCCTGTCAGAGCGGCGCTCGTCGAGGATCCGGCCGCGGGGGCGCCCGGACGTATGGGGGCCGTAGGGTGGCGGGTGGTGCTGCTCGACCTAGAAGCTCCGGCCGAATGATGCGAGTTAAACCGCCCACGCAGACTGTCCCGCAGAAAGCCCACCACGAACCTAATCCGCTTCTACCGCGAACTTCCGCTGGAGAGGCGCCTGCAGGACCCCACCCGGCGGTTGGACCTTTGAACTTCTTGAGCACGGGGGCAAGCTTCGCGACACCACGCCGCAGGCAATTAGAGCGGCGGCCGCACAGGGCCGCTCCTGCATCTATGCCTCGATCACTGAGGAAAGCCGGGCGCTCGATAGCTGCGGGTTCAAGCTGGTGAAGACCGAAGAGGGGGCTGGACACCAGAGGAACCCGATTGGTCGGGAGCTGAAACCCAGGGTCATTTGCGTGGCCAGTTGAGCCATCCAGGCATGCTGAGCAGCACCCGAGCAACTGATTGGGCTACAGTGCAGAAAGGCCGCCCACAGGGCGGCCTCGCAGCGAGCTCACCTCGACCTCGCCGGCCAGCTTACATACTCTCCTCGTCACCACTGATCAGCATAAGCGACCTCCTTTGAGAAGGGACCCAACATGGCCCCATTTGGGGTGAACGGCAAGTCGAAGCCCCCCAATTCGCAAGCTACTCTGACACAACTTCGAGGCACTCGCCAGGTTTTTCAGGAGGCGCGGTGAACGTGAAATTCATCAGCACCGTCCGAGGCTCAATGCCCTGAACGTGAGCGGCTTGGAAGGGTTGATTCGCCAAAAGGCAAATTGGCTCTCTCGGATCATCTTTGATTGATATGGATACCACGTCCGGAAGCAAACTGACGAAAGTCACAGACAAGGATTCGATGAGCCGGTGAGCGCGAAGCGTTTGGCTGCAGCCACACCGCATCCAGATCTCGTAACTAATGTGAACTGGAAGCGATCCGCCGGCCGGGAGGGGGGCATCCCAGGATTTCGATAAACCGGCTCGTGGTATCGGGGTGTATGTCGTAATTTGATCCGGTACCTAGTGCTCTGACTCATACGGACGATGCAGGCAATCTTTCGAGCTTGGCAAGGATTGAGGCGGTGGCTGCGGTCCAGACGAATGGGCGTGGTTCTGCATTTCGCTCAGCGAGGTAAGTCTTAATGGCAGCCTGCAGGCTGACGAGGGAGTGGAAGCTGCCGCGCCGGATGCGTTGTCGGGTAAGAGCGGAGAAGAAGGTCTCCACCGCGTTCAGCCATGACCCGGAGGTTGGCGTGAAGTGGAAGGTCCATCGGTCATGGCGTGCCAGCCAGGCCTGTACCTTTCGGTGCCGGTGGGTGGCGTAGTTGTCGACGACCGCATGGACCAACTTGCCGGACGGCACCTCGCGTTCGACGGCATTGAGGAAGCGGATGAACTCCTCGTGCCGGTGTCGCTGCATGCAGCGACCGATCACCGTACCCTTCAGCACGTTCAATGCGGCGAACAACGTCGTCGTTCCATGGCGTTTGTAGTCGTGGGTCATGGTGCCGCAGCGGCCGGGTTTCAGCGGCAGTCCAGGCTGGGTACGGTCGAGCGCCTGGATTTGGCTCTTTTCGTCGATCGACAGCACCACCGCATGGGCGGGCGGATCGAGATAAAGGCCGATGATATCCGCCATTTTCTCAGCGAACTGCGGATCACGCGAGCGCTTGAAGCTGCGCACGCGGTGCGGCTGGAGTTGGTGCGCCGCCCAGATGCGCTGCACCGAGCGCAGAGACATGGCGGTGGCGTTTGCCATGGCTCGCCCGGTCCAATACGTGGTCCCAGGGGGCGGCTCGCCACACGTGAGCGCCACGACGTGCGCCACTTTATCGGCCGGGATCGGTCGTTTGCCGGGCTTGCGCGTCTTGTCACGCAGCAACCCGTCGGGACCTTCCTCGGCAAAACGCTGCTGCCAGCGCCAGACCATGGGGCGGCTGACGCTGATCTCTTTCGCCACATGTTGCACCGGCCGACCACTGGCCGAGGCCAGAACGACTCGGGCTCGCTCGATGTATTTGCCCGCTCGGTTGCGATCCGATGCTATTGCCTTAAGCCGCTTCCTGTCTGCCGCGCTCAACAACACGCATACTGTCTGTGCCATGCTCACAGAATCGCATGGCAACCGCATGTTGTGAATCGATAGAATGCGTCAGAGCACTAGATATGATCACTGAATTTACACGCCCCACATGCTCAATATTTTGGCCGTCGAACTTATCTGGTGTAAGCGATAGCGGAATCTTTTCGTCAAATGCCATATCATGGATAGCACTTTGTATTGTGTATTTATGGTCTACTCTCACTCTGTAAGCCCCCAGAGTGGGGCTATATTCCTCGACGTATATAAACCTCTGCCCATGGGACGAGTAACGGGCGAGGGACTCTAAAGACTTTCGGTGAAAATCCGTGACAATCGGGGAGACGTTCGCCATTCCAAAAATGTATCGAACACGACTGTTCCAGTCGGCAGTCCTCGGGTCGGGCGGCTTCTCCAGAGAGATCACCGTGACGGCCAACCCAACGATGGAAAAGAACAGCAACTCGCCGGTCCAAGCGATGAAGATCTCATGGACTAGATCAGTTCCTGACTTCGTAATTTCCGGATGCCATAGCCAAGGGAAGAAAATGGTTATGAGCCACCCTGCAACAAAGAACGCGAGGATAGCCCAAAGTCTCCAGCCTCCTGTGAATTCAAGTAGCCGCGGCGAAAACCGCAATTTCATTTAGACCTCCCTCCGGCCAATGGGCAGCTTTGGCCGTCTTGCCTGTCAATGCGCGGTCGGAAATAGATTGCACCGGTTTCATTTTGGGTTTCAAGCCAGGGCGCTCTTGGGAAGGGCATTACTTTTGAAGATTACGGGGTGGGAAATTGAGCGTCCTGAAACAGTGCGGCATCCACGGTTGCGCGGCAGCCACAAACTGGCCGATCACCCACCAACTGCTGCCGCGCTTCTGCCGGCGAGCAGCGCTGGCCGATCACCTGGTCGAACGTGCCCCCCCAGGGAGCGTGCCCGTCCGTCCGCATCCGTAGGGTGAGCGTAAGCGAGGTCGGCTCAACCAACCTAAGGAGCGATAGCTACTCTAACGGCGAGCTAACATGGGCCGTGCTTCGGGCGGCCGTTTCGTTCGGGTCGCTTGGCGTGCGTGACAGTCATAGCGGTGGCGGTCGAGGCGCTCGCGTGATGTTCGCGCTGCCGATGCGCGATCACCGGGCCGGCGGACGGATCCCCTATCACCGCCGCTTCCTAATGCGCGGCCCGGTCGTGCGGACCCGATGCCGAGCGCGTCGCTCCTGACCCCTGGCACGGTGGTGCTGCCGCTGGCTGGGCGCGCGGACCTTTCGCGACCTCCCAGCTGAACACCGTGCCCGTGCCGTTGTCGCGATGCCGGGAGCGGGCCGGTGCCCGTCCCCGTCAGCACCCTTGCGGCGTCGCCCTGGGGCTGGACAGAGCCCGCCCCTGTCGGTGCCGGAGGAGCCTGCCCGTCCCGTCAGCACCCCTTGCGGCGTCGCCCTGGGGCTGGACAGAGCCCGCCCCTGTCGGTGGCCGGAGGAGCCTGCCTGTCCCCGTCAGCACCCCCCGCGGGGTCGCCCTGGGGCTGGACAGAGCGCCGTCCCCCCGCCGCGGCCCGAGCATCGCGCCCCCCTGGCGTTGGACGCGAGCGTCGTCCCGTTGCGGGGTCCCTGGCGCTGGACGGGAGTGCCGTCCCGTTGCGGGGCCACCGAGCAACGCGCCGGGTGCCGCTGTCGTGCCGGCGCAGATGCGGGGCATGCCGGTCACCGTCCGCACCCCAGCGGGGTGGCACTGGCGGCGGACAGGAGCGCCGTCCCGTTGCGGGCACGATGCTGGAGCGTGCCGGTTCCGCGTCCGCCCCAGCGGGGTCACCCTGTGAACCAGCCCCCGAATTGACCGGACAGGGCGTACCCCTCGGATAAGAACCAGGAGTATGCCTGTGTCTATGACTGAGAAGATCGACCGCGTCGAAGTGATCACCTCGGTGCAACGGCGACGCCGGTGGCTGGCAGAAGAGAAGGCGCGGATCGTGCAGGAGACCTACGCACCGGGGATGTCGGTGTCCCTGGTTGCGCGCCAGCACGGTATCCAGCCGAACCAGCTGTTCACCTGGCGACGCCTCTACGCTGCGGGTGCGCTGTCAGCGGTCGGTTCCGGCGAGGAAGTGGTACCGGCATCCGACTACCGCGCCCTGCAGCACCAGGTGCGGGAACTGCAGCGCCTGCTCGGCAAGAAGACGCTGGAGACCGAGATCCTGCGTGAAGCATTGGACCTCGCACAGCCAAAAAAACGGCTGGGCGCTCGCCCTCCTCCGATGGGAACGCCACCCCATGAAGGCGGTGGCGGATGTGCTCGGCGTGGCACGCTCGAACCTGGCGGTGCAGGCAGCGCCGGCAACCGTCCGGCAACGCCGTGGGCGCCAGCCTCAGCCCGATGCGATGTTGCTGGCCGAGATCAAGGCAATCGTCGCGGACCTGCCGACCTACGGCTATCGGGTGCATGCCCTGCTGCGTCGCCGCCGCCAGCAGACTGGCGAACCCGCGGTGAACGTCAAGCGGGTTTATCGGGCGATGAAGGCGCACGGCCTGCTGCTGCAGCGCCATTCCGGCAGAAGCATCGAACGCCGCCACGATGGCCGGGTCGCGGTCGATCAGTCCGATACAAGGTGGTGCTCGGACGGGTTCGAGATCGGCTGCGACAATGGCGAGCGGGTGCGCATCGCCTTCACCCTCGATTGCTGTGATCGCGAGGCGATCTCCTGGATCGCCACCACCGGCGGCATCGATGGCGGCGACATCCGCGATCTGATGGTGGAAAGCGTGGAACGACGCTTTGGGCTGGTGGACAAACTACCTGTGTCGATCGAGTGGCTGTCCGACAATGGCTCGCCCTACACCGCCACCGATACGCGCGCGCTAGCGCGGCTGATCGGCCTGGTGCCGTGCACCACGCCGGTCGAGAGCCCGCAGTCGAACGGCATGGCCGAGGCCTTCGTGAAGACCTTCAAGCGGGACTATGCGCGGGTTCGCCCGCGGCCTGATGCTGCGACTGTAATCGATCAGCTCGGCGGCTGGTTCGAGCACTACAATTCTGTGCATCCGCACAAGGCGCTTGGTTATCGATCACCGCGTGAGTTCCGCACTTTGGTGAAGAATGGCGCGACCGAATATGCGGTCGGCGCACCGCGCCGAACGCACCACAGCGCACTGTCCACGGACGGGGGCGGGTCAAGCCCGCCAGCCGCGCGCAGCGCGGAGACGCGAAGCGTCTGGCTTGACGCGAGCACGGCCGTGGACCACTCGTAAGAACCACGCCTTGTCCGGTTATTCGGGGGCAACTACACCCTGGCGCTGGACAGGAGCGCCGTCCCGTCACGGGCGACCGAGCCGAGCACCGTGCCGGTGCCGCTGTCGTGCCGGCACGATGCTGGAGCGCGCCCGTCCGGGCGCGCATCCATAGGTCGAGCGCAAACGTGTCGACATGCTCCCTCCTGCTATGCGGCATAATGCGGGATCAGTGTCTCAGGCAGGAATTCCACTTAGCAGACTATTCAGATTCGCCCATTCGCCCAGCCACTTCTCTCATCTCACGATGAAGGTTAATGCGGTAGATTGGCAATGTTTGGTGGATCCCCTGTGTCATTCGCTTGCCTTAGCAGGGAGCTGATATGGGGCATATACTGCATGACTAAACCCTCATCGGCATATTTCGATCTAACCATCTCGAGATTCGCTTCCGCGGCGCCCAAGTAGCCTCTTGAGGCCATATAAAGCGCCTTTCCGAGAGTGAGCGAACCGGTTGCCCAACCCGTAAGCTTGCTGATGAATTCGTCGTATATGTCGATCGCCTCATTGACCGAGATATTTGTCGGATCTGGCATCGCTGCCGGGCGCTTTAGCACGTCAAAAACAACTGTTGAGTACCGCACGTTATAGGCGAACCGGAAGGTGTCGTTCGCGAGCCCCATACTTAATATGATCCAGGGGTAAAATGGGAACACAAAATCCTGATGGATCAACAAGGACTTTCCGGGGACCAGCAGGGGATAGAACTTTTCCGATAGATGCCTTTCGCATGACCAAGACCACAGGATGTCAACAAACAGTATAGATATCCTGTTTTGCGGAGGAATTTCTTGTAAAAAGTCGCCCTCGTGCACCTCGATATAGGATCCATACGGTTCTATGTTCCTATCGTATAGTTTTCGGAAGGTTTGCCCTTCCTTGATGCTGTCGCTCTTAGAGTCCGTCCGGAGACTTCACGAAGGATTACAGAGTCTTCTAAGCATGAGGCGGATTGATGCGAGGCGGAGGAAGGCGAGGGCGTTATGGTTACGATTTTCCCAGTCCTTGGCGAGCCGGCGGCATCGGTTGAGCCATGCGATGGAGCGCTCGACGATCCAGCGTTTAGGTTCGACGACGAAGCCCTTGGGGTGGTCGGAGCGCTTGACGATTTCGACGATCAGGCTGCGCATCGCGCGGGCCGCGCCGTCCTGGAAGACCGGCCCTGTGTAAGCACTGTCGGCGAATAGCTTGCGCAGGAACGGGAACTGTCCGAACAGAGTGGACAGCAGCAGGATGCCGCCGTCGCGGTCTTGCACGTTGGCGGCGGTGACCAGCGCGTGCAGCACCAGACCCAGCGTATCGACCAGGACATGGCGCTTCTTCCCTTTGATCAGCTTGCCCGCATCAAAGCCGTGTGGGTCGATCGCTGCCCCCCTTTTTCTGCGCTTTTCACGCTTTGGCTGTCGATGACGCAGGCGGTCGGACTGGCTTCTCGTCCCGCCTGTTCGCGGCATTTAACGTAGAGCGCGTGATGGATCTTCTCCAACGTGCCGTCCCAGCCCCACAAGCAGAAGTAGCCGTTCACCGTGCTGCGCGGTGGCAGGTCCTTTGGAATGTAGCGCCACTGGCAGCCGGTGCTCAGCACATACATCACGCCGTTGACCACTTCGCGCATGTTGACGGTACGCTTGCCACCGCCACGCTTGGCGGGTGGTATAAGCGGCCTGATCAGCCGCCATTCCGCATCGGTGAGATCGCTCGGATAACGCAGCTTGTCGCGGTCATAGCGATGGCGGTTTTCCATCGTCCACATCAGGCACCTCGTGGCTTGGTGCCAGGCAAAGAATCACACCCGATCGAGCCGCTTCAAGCACTCAGTCCATCCGGACCGGCAACCGATTCAAATGACTTACAAAGTCGCCGGACGGACACTTAAAGATAGTGTCAGACATCCCCTTCGTAGCTAAGAATAAGTCATAGGAAAGTATCTTCTTAAAGTCCGTCAGCTAGCGCAAGAGTTGACGCCCCCAAGAAGCAGCCAGCGTCAACGATCATCATATCAGGGTCGCTATATTCCCATATATTTTTGGCGCAATACGATAGAAATCTTTCCTCATCCGGAGTGATCATCATATCGAAGGGATATCGTGGTGTTTCATGATCAAGATAGGCACGAAAATGGTCGGAGAGCATTTTAAGGATTTCCTTAGCCTGACTGATCTAGGGGCTTTGTGAACACGTCAACGCTCTGCCACAACGGTGACCGCCCCAAGGGGCTTCTGTGCCGTCCACAATTGTTTCGAGTTTATAGCCGAGGGCATCTGCCCATTTCTGGACAACGGGGCGCTCAATTAATGTGTTAAGAGGCGCCCCGTGGCCGGTGCGCCGGCCGGCCACCTCTCCCATGAACGAGCACCAATGCTCAGGGTTTGCGAACTCTAAGAAAGAGAACACCAGCTTTCCGCCCGACTTAAAGAACTCGCTTGCAGGTCTTCCATGTATAAGTACGTTTCGGAGTGCAGTAGATGGGTGAACAGGCTGAAGGCGCTGATCGATGAGTGTCATCCCGTCTTTAAGACCCGCCCGACGGACCAGATCGCGCTCGATAGCGCCGACTTGATGATAAGCGCCGCCAACGGCGATGCTCATGGCTTCGTCGATCGGCTTCGTAGCTACGAGATGGTCAACGGGTTTCTGGTAATCCTCAACAAAATGAAATTTGGCCATTTGAACGCCTAATCTGACCGACCAATGGGAATGCACCTCGTTGAACACTGGCGCTGAGCGTTCAAACTTCATAGGCGCGGCCTCTCGCACATCCGCGCGAATAGTTGCCATCTTCGCTGCGGCGTTTCTTGAGCGTCGTCGCCGCCGCGCCCGCCATGGCCATAGAAAGTCCGGTCGCATTCTTGCTGGTTGACGACGCCCGCGTGGAAGTTCGGCCGGTGCCATCGTGCCCGTTATCGCACCGAACTCCAGCGCCCTGCGCGCCGCCTTCGGCTGCTCCCCGAGGCTCACCGTTCCGTCGGAAGATCGCGCGGTGGAACGGCTTGTCGGTCTGCAGGCCGCCGACCACCTCGTTGTCACGATCGATGCAGCCGGGCCCTTGCGCGAGCACGGTTGACGGGCCGGCAGGGTCAACATCAAGGACGCCTTTGCGCTGCTCTTCCGTGATCATCCGCAGTGCGACTTCCTACGAGGGTGACGAGTCCTTCCTCGTCGGACCATCGGGCTGAACTATGTGGCTGCCTGGGACAAGCTGCGTCCCTACTTCCTCGATCCGCATTTTCCAGGGGGCCGACCCGAAACGGTGCCACGCCTTCCCTTGCCAGAGTGCGGCCGGATTCCAGGACATCGCCTCCATCGCTTCCTCCCCCCGGCGCACAGAATAAAGTCAAACCGGCATTCCCCGATGAGAAGTCAATTCGGACACCACGACCCCAGGATAGCCACCGAACCGGGCTTCAGCAATGGTGAGATCACCGGGAAGACGGATGGAGCCGTGTCGACTGGCGGATAATCGCTGTGAGAGTGAGAACCTGAACCCAGAAGCCTTGACCCTGCCCCCTGAAATGTCCCCGCTCTGAGCTAGAGTCCGTTCCCGCCAGGAGACGGAAGATGAGGAAGAGCCGGTTCACTGAGGAGCAGATCATCGGTGTGCTGAAAGACCATCAGGCAGGACTGCCGGTAACGGAGCTGTGCCGCAAGCACGGGATCAGCGACGCGACGTTCTACAATTGGCGATCGCGCTACGGCGGGATGGAGATCTCGGATGCCAAGAGACTGAAGGCTCTGGAAGAGGAGAACCGCAAGCTGAAGAAGCTGCTGGCGGAATCGGTGCTGGATGTGGCGACGCTGAAGGAAGCCTTGGGAAAAAACTTCTGACGCCCGGCTTGCGGCGGAAAGCTGTGATCTGGGCGATTGAAGAGAAGAGCTATTCGCAGCGGCGTGCCTGTTCGCTGCTGAGCATTGCACCGAAGGTGTTCCGTTACCTATCGCGCCGTGGCGGCGACGCTGCGGTTCGCACGCGGCTCCGCGCGTTGGCGGCCGAGCGGCGCCGGTTCGGATATCGGCGTTTGCATATTCTGCTGCGGCGAGAAGGGATCATGCTAAATCACAAGAAGCTGTTCCGGCTCTACCGCGAGGAACGACTGGTTGTGCGGCGGCGTGGCGGTCGCAAGCGGGCTTTGGGAACGCGCGCGCCAATGACGTTGCCACAGGGTCCGAACCAGCGCTGGAGCCTGGACTTCGTCTCCGACGTACTGGCCGACGGCCGCCGCTTTCGGGTGCTTGTGGTGGTGGACGACTTCACCCGCGAATGCCTGGCGCTGGTGGTGGATACATCGCTGTCCGGTCGCAGGGTGGTGCGCGAACTCAATTACATCGTAGAACGGCGCGGCGCCCCCTTGCTGGTGGTCAGCGACAACGGGACCGAGCTGACGTCGCATGTGGTGCTGAGTTGGCGGCAAGATCGCGGTGTCGGCTGGCACTACATCGCCCCCGGCAAGCCAGTGCAGAACGCATTCGTCGAGAGCCTGAACGGTCGCTTGCGCGACGAATGCCTCAATGAGCACGTCTTCCAGGGCTTGCCCGCAGCCCGGAGGATCATCGAAGCTTGGCGGCCCGACTATAATGCCCATCGGCCCCACACCAGCCTGCGTGGACTTACTCCGAACGAGTTCGCAACCCGGTCCAGGACGGACCACAACCAGAACGGATTCTGGTTATGAGTGAGGACAGTTTGGGGGCAGGGTCAGCGCGCATCCCGCGGCCCAAGACCACAGGATTTGTAGACACGGAACGTCTAGCGTTTGGCTGCTTTACGCGGATCACCCATCCTAAATTGGGAAAAAACGTTCTCCAGCGATAGGGCCAGATACGCCTTTACAACGCGCTCGGATCTCTTGCCGCGCTCTCGCAACCGATGGTGTCCCAACACGTGGTGTAGGAGCAGAACTCCTTGGCGGGTTGGACCGCCGTGTCAGGCTGCGATGAGAGGCAGACTGACGCTGAGATCATGGCCCAGGGGAGCGATGGTTTCCAGGGTCATATAGCGGGCACGCTGAACGGCCCATTCATCATTCTGTTCGAGTAGCAGTGCACCAACCAGCCGGGTAACAGCGGCTTCGTTCGGGAAGATACCCACCACCTCGCTGCGCCGCTTGATCTCCCCATTGAGGCGTTCGAGCGGATTGGTGCTGTGTATCTTGGTGCGGTGCTGTGCCGGAAAGCCCATGTAGGCCAGGACATCAGCTTCGGCATGGTCCATCAGGGCGGCGAGCTTGCTGATGCGTGGCCTGGCTTGATCGGCGACCTGTCGCCACTGCTTGCGAGCGGCCTCAGCATCATCCTGGGCAAACGCCGTGCCGATCCACGCCGAGACGATCCGTCGCTGCGTCTTTCCGGCATGCGCCAAGGCATTGCGCATGAAGTGCACGCGACAGCGCTGCCAGGTCGCGCCAAGCACTTTGGCAATCGCTGCTTTCAGGCCTTCATGCGCGTCGGAGATGACCAGCTTGACGCCGCGTAGGCCGCGGCGCGTGAGCGAGCGCAGGAACTCGGTCCAGAACGGCTCGGCTTCGCTGTTGCCGATGGTCATGCCCAGCACCTCGCGACGGCCGTCCGTGTTGACCGCCATGGCGACAATCACGGCCACCGAGACGATATGATGATCACGCCGGGCTTTGACATAGGTGGCATCCAGCCACAGATACGGCCACTCGCCTTCGATCGGACGGTGCAGGAACGTCTGCACCCGCTCGTCGATCTCGGCACAGAGCCGCGACACTTGGCTTTTGCTGATGCCCTCCAGCCCCATCGCCTTGACCAGCTCGTCCACCGAGCGGGTTGAGATGCCCTGGACGTAGGACTCTTGGATCACCGCGGTTAGCGCCTTCTCCGCCATCCGGCGCGGCTCCAGAAAGCCGGGAAAGTAGCTGCCGCGGCGTAGCTTCGGTATGCGCAGCTCCACGGTCCCAGCACGTGTCTGCCAGTCGCGATCCCGGTAGCCGTTGCGCAGGTTGGTCCGATTCTCGCTGCGCTCGCCGTGGCCAGCACCGCACAGAGTCTCGGTCTCCAGTTCCATCAGACGCTGCGCGGCGAAGCCGATCATCTCGCGCAGCAGTGTCGCGTCCGAACCCTTCTCCATCAGCTCGCGAAGGGTGATCATGTCGTCGGTCATCGGGGTGGCCTCCAAGGTCAGAGTTGCGTGTTGCAACCCAACCCTACCCAGGAGCACCACGGTGACCACCGCTGTGGATAAGTGGCCTGCCTACTCCAGACTCTTGGCGGTACTCTTGGCGGTCGCTCCGGCAGGCCACTTACCCACAGCTCCTACACCACGAACTGGGACACGACCTCGCAACCAGCCCGTTCGCTTGGCTCCGGCGCAATGGCCGCAATCTTTACGGCGCGCCGCGTTTCCGTTCGATCGATACCAATCTCATGGGCGGCTGCACGCATACCGCCCTAGTTGCCAGGCGTTCCTCTGATGTTGCGGCGCAACTTGCGGGCAGCTAGGCACCCCAGAATTGATAAATGATAGAGTTGCGCAATCGTGTTGACTCCGCGCCAGTTCCGTCGCTGTGATTAGTCCCTATAATTAGAAGAAGGGGGGACGATGTTGCTCATTTTGGTATGCGGCGCAGCCCTGGGCGTCGGCATCGACGAGTTGATTCGGGGCGATTGGATCAACGGAATCATAGGTTGCCTACCGTTGGCCATAGCTTTTGGTGTCGCGATCTGGGAGCGGGCTATGCCGGCTCAGCATCAACGTGATGCGGAGCTGATCAGTTGATCTTGGCGGCCCGTGGCTTTCTCGGCGTTCTAGTGGTGTGCTGGCTGGCTGCCTTGGGCGGCTATGTCGGCAGCAAGAATCAGGCGCACTGGCCCTATGATGTCGCGGCGATCGGGTTGGTCTGCGCCGTAGCAGGGATTTGGTGCTTATTGTCTGTCGCGCGCGGGACAGCCCCGAAAGAGGAGGCTCTGAGGCATTACAGCCTGAGCAATAATCCCCGCGGGAAGGTGACGGCCCCTCATAGGCGTAAGGAGCCACCACGGGGCAATCGGGCCACCATCTGAATCAGTCAGCATGGTTGGCTATGTGAGGTGCTTCGATCAGGCGGGCAAACGCACCACCTCGACGCAAGCCCGTAGCAGCGTCTCGGACGGGCCGCCGGAATAGGTGTCGTCGGTCAGGTTCCCGGTCTCATGGCCGACCAGTGCCGCCACTGTTGCCCGATCGATCCCGACGTTGCGGGCGGAGGTAATGAACCAGCGGCGCAGGCTATGGAAATCGATTCGCGAGTGGCGGTTGCCTTCGGGCGTTTCGTCCACACTGAGACCCCGACGGTAGGTGCCGAACCGCTTACTTGCCGCCGCGCTACGTTCGCGTCCTTCGCGCGCAGGGCCGGCTTCGTGCAACAGGAACGCGCTGGGTGGCTTCCCCCTCCCTTCGCTTGGCGACGATGTCTGCAAGGTCGATGTGGATCGGCACGCGTCGCACGCCGGCGCGTGTCTTCGATGCGCGGATGCGGAACCATCCGTCGGTGCAGTCTGCAACAGTGAGCCGATACAGCTCCTCGATTCGCGCACCGCTTAGGGCCGCCACGCGAATCACATCCGCAAGCTCGGGGTCAGCATCGCCCGCCAGCAGCGTGGTCAGTTCGGCATCACTGAAAGGTCGTTTCGGCTTCTCCGCGGTGCGGCCGGCGCCCTTCGAAAGCGACTGCCCGGCCCAGGGGTTCGCGTCAGTCCCCGTCCGTTTGCGGAGCCAGCGCCAATATGCGCTGGCCGCCGTAATTTTCCGGTTGGGCGTTGCCCATTGGATCCCGCGCTGAACCAGTTGCTCGGTTACGAACCGGCCAGCAGCCTGCTTCGTGAATCCGTCAATCGTGGTGACGCCAACGGTCTTCCCCCATTCGGCTATAGCTGCAAGGTCGCTCTTATACTGCGCGGCGGTGCAAGCGTTCAGCGGTCCCTTCACGCCACCTTCCCGCAGCCATGAGTCCACGTGGAGCAGGAGCGGCGTCGCGGTGCCACGGGCGATCCCGGAGAAGGCAGCGGCGGCTTCCCGCCCGTGTTGCCCCTCGATGATATCCGCTTCCTCTTCGAGAACGACACGCGCGACGAATCGTTTGGCCTCATTCTCGGACAGGTCGGGGAAATCCTTGGGATCAATGCCGAATCCGGAGTAGTCGCCGCGGTCGAACTGGTCGAACGTCTCCCGCCAGGCCAGCGCCGCCTCTGCGATGGAGTCCATGCCGGCGGGCGCCCGCGCCTGCTCATACGCCTTCTGGAACTCCGCCAAGGCGGCATGGCGCCGCGCTATGGCGACGTGGTGATCCCGAGTGCCGAGGCTCTTGACCATGCGGCGCCGGCCCATAGGTCTTCCACAGTTCCCGAGGGACTGCCTGGACCGCATACCAACTACGACCGCGCTTTTCCAACCACCGTGTATCCGACATGACCCCACTAGTGATCCCACATGTTTGCTCCCACTAGTTTGGTCGAGAAAGCGAGGAATACCATGCTTTTCTGGGCGTTCTGATGTCGATCCGTCTCCTCCCGTACGGGACGCCATCAGGCCTGCTTCATTTCTCAAACCGGTGCGAGACGGCCAAGGTCGCGTCGTTCTCACCCGCGCGTGTCGGCGAGGCAGAAAGCGAAGGGGTCAATGGCCGGAGTTCCAACCGATCGTATTCCTCTGCACACCATACTTCTGCCCGTCTTCGGCATCATCGTATGGTTCGCAATCGGCAAAGTCGGCCTCAGTCTGCTTGCCTTGCTGCCGGCCGCGGTCCTGATCGGCAACGTGGTCGCGGCGGTACACCATGCGGAGGTGATCGCACACCGCGTCGGCGAACCCTTCGGCACCCTGGTGTTGGCGATCTCCGTGACAATCATCGAGGCCGGCCTCGTGATTTCCATGATGCTGAGCGGCGGGCAGAACCCGGCGCTGCTGAGGGATTCCATCCACGCCGTGGTCATGCTCGTGCTGCACGGGCTTGCCGGTTTGTGCATTATCGTCTGCGCGTTTCGTCAGCGCGAGGCGGAGTTCCGTGTCGAGGGCGCCAACGCCTTTCTCGCGGTCCTGATGCCGATGGCGATCCTGGTCCTGGTCTTGCCGAACTACGTCGTCTCCGCACCGGGAGCATACTACTCAGATCGCCAACTGGCTTTCGTCTCGGTGGCCTGCCTTGCCCTCTACGCGGCCTTTCTCTTCATCCAGACCAATTGGCATCGTGCATACTTCCTGCCCGTCGGTGAGGGCGGCACATCAGATGACGGGGACCATCCCAGCAACAAGATAACCGCCGCGTCGCTCGGTTTGCTGCTTGTCGCGCTGCTGTCGGTCGTTCTGCTGGCCAAGACCCTGGCACCATCGCTGGAGGCCGGTGTGGAGACTGCCGGTGCGCCGCACGCCGTGGTTGGCGTCATCATCGCCGCGATCGTGCTGCTACCTGAAACCGCCGCCGCGGTACGAGCCGCGGCACGGGACAACCTCCAAGCAAGCATCAATCTTTCCCTGGGCAGTGCTGTGGCCTCTATCGGTCTGTCAGTGCCGGCCGTGGCAGCAGTGTCATTCTGGCTCGGTCAACCGCTGGAACTGGGGATCTCCGCCGGCGGCAGCGTGCTGATGGCACTCGGTTTCGGCGTCGCCATCATCACCTACGGAACCGGGCGCACGAACCTGCTCTCCGGCGTCGTCCACCTGATCCTGCTCGCGACTTACATTCTAACCGTTTTCGTGCCCTAAACCGCGCGCATAGCCTACCGCTTACGCGACAGACCCAGACCCTGCCGGTCCTCCTCCAGCGCATGGACCTTGTCTTCCGCGTCGAAATCGGAGCTTCCGACGTGCAGATTGAGGCGCCTCACATAGTCCGATATCGCATCGCGCCGCTCCGGGACGGTTATTGAATGCTGCAATCCAACCAACGCCGCTCGCAGGCGCCGTATCACTTGGATCGAGCCGTCGCCGAACTGACGAATCTCATCGAACGACAGGCTCAGGTAGTCTTGCCAGGTTGGCACCGGGAATATCAGCCGGACGATCCCGTCCGAGTCGGTCGCATAGCCAGCGTCGAGCTGACGGGCTCCAAGCCGGCGGAGCAGGTCCTCGATCTGATCGAGCGCTTGCACGGCGGTGGTGGGATCGTTGATGGCAGGTGACAGCGCCCTGATCGCAATATCAACCAGCAATCTGATTGCGTATTTAGGGTCCTGCTCGAACGTTCGTCCCGTCGAGAGTCGAACTGTCCGCATCAGTTGTTTCTGCGACAGTTGCCGGTTCGTACCGTATGTACGAAACACGACGGCATTCTCTACCAATGTATCACCAACGGCGCATTCCATTGTTATGACAGCGCCGGCACCCCGCGCCAGCCGAACCAGCGTGCCCATGTCTAAACTGGCAATGGCCAATGGCTCGCCATCATAAAGGATTGTCTGTGAAGGCGGCCCCTAAATCGGCACCGCGCGTGTCTCATCGCTTTGCGGACGCCCGCTTTCCAGTTTGGCCGGAAACATGACGTCAATGACCTCTCGGCCCTTCCCGCCGATCGAACGCAGGACGTTGTGGATCTGCAGGTCATTCACGCGTTGAATAAGCCGGGCGAAGGCCACCATGCTGATGGCAACAAGCACGATGACCAGCATTGTCGAGAAATACGGCACGGTTCCCGAACCGGCGCGATCCGTCCATGACAGCGCGACCAAAGAATAGATGAAGGTTGCAAAGAAGATGCCGAGGGAATGAAATTGCGTTCGACCGCCGGCAGACATGCTGACGAGCCTGGGCGAGTAGGCGAGGGAGCTGAACTGAACAACCACGAAAGCAATCGCGAAAACAATTCCCGTCAAGGCCATCATTCCCGACGCGATCGCCGAGAAGAACGCGAGTGCGGAACTGACGGACATGGTATGGGCGTAGCGGGGAAAGTATGTCTCCTCAGCGCGCGGCAAGACAAACCCGGCAATAATACTCAGGACGGTGTAAGCCATCGGGATTAGCCAAGGCGGAATGGCGAACCAGGATGCAATTCGCATCCTGGACACCTCAGGTTTTGCTAGCATCGACACAGGTGGGTTCAGACGGGACACGATCGGGCGGAGTGGAATCCGCCCGGATCACCAGCTCAGCTCCGGCACATATCTGAACGGATAGTCGGTTTCCTTGTAGCCGTCCGCGCCCTTGCGCTTGGGAAGCTTCACCTTCTCCCTGTGGACTGCTTCATACGGGATTTTGCTGAGCATGTGACTGATGACATTCAGGCGGGCACGCTTCTTGTCGTCGGATCGAACGATATACCAAGGCGCCCATGATGTGTCGCTCGCGGCAATCATCGCGTCCCGTGCGCGGGAGTAGTCGTACCAGCGGCTGTAGGACTCTAGATCCATCGGCGAGAGCTTCCAGATCTTCCGTCCATCGTCGATACGATCATCCAGCCGCCGTGTCTGCTCGTCCTGGCTGACCTCGAGCCAGTATTTGATCAGGATGATACCGGATTCCGCCATGGCCTTTTCAACAGCCGGAATCATCGCGAGAAAGCGCGTGGCCTGTTCCTCGGTGCAGAACCCCATCACGCGCTCGACACCGGCGCGATTGTACCAACTCCGGTCGAAAATCACGACCTCTCCGGCAGCCGGAAGATGCGGGACATAGCGCTGAATATGCATCTGCGACTTTTCGCGTTCGGTAGGGGCGGGAAGCGCAATGACGCGGAACACACGCGGACTGACCCGTTCGGTGATGGCCTTGATCGTGCCGCCTTTGCCGGCGCCGTCCCGTCCTTCGAACACGACGCAGATCTTCTTCCCTGTATGCTTCACCCATTCCTGCAGTTTGACTAGCTCGACATGCAGCTTGGCGAGCTCGCGCTCGTAGTCTTTTCCTTTCAGCCGATCCGGTGAAACGCTATCCATGGGTACCTCCTCCGTCACAGCTCCATGGAACTTTTCGGCCATGAAAGGAACAAGCCGATGTCACCAGGCTTCCCGCCGGGGTAGCTGATGATCCGCGCAGAGAAGCCGAAGCCGCCCGGCCGGAGATGCGTCCTCCAGTAGTCGTATACCAGCGCTGCGCCCTTTGGCATCGTGCCGACCCATTCAGGCACTGACTCCTGTGCCGCTTCGTCCTTCTTCGGCTTGTTGATCGGCGGCGCTGCAGCATTGATAACCGAACGCCCGTCGTCCGAGCAGAATGAGCTTGGAAAAGATGTGAGCATCAGCTCGGTGTCACCGCGCTCGAACGCACGCCGAATGCGCGCAAGCGCAGCGTCGATACGGTCCTGCGTCAACTCGAATCCGTTCAGGCGCTTCTTGAACGACGCCAGCTCTTCTTCCTGTCGTCGCTGAAGCTGTTCCTCCTCTTCACGATCTTTGCGGCGCCGTGACTCCCGCTCTGCAAACATGGCCGTTAGTGATAGGGCCGGACCGGTGGACGACATGGCTTCTCCCTCCCTCAGGCTCCACGCAACATCATTGATCGGAAACGACGATCCGTGCCCAACTCAGATCCGGGTTGAACTGCGTGATGCGAGGAGCAATCCGCGCGGTCTCAGGCCCAAGGTCCTTTTGGAACACGGTGCCGTCCTGGTTCACCTCAAAACTCATGATCCCGGATGAGCCATAGCTCGCCGGCCATGCGATGATCGCAAACCCGTCGGTCATATGCGCGCCCGGCGAACGGCCGGCAAAATTCTTCGCTCCTCCGGGCGCCTCCGGTCCCTGCGAATGAAGAATTCGGAAGTAATAACCCAGATAGGGCTGTGGCCGGCCACTGACGAGCTCACCGGGATAGCCCTGCTCCTGTGCGGCTTCGATCAGCGGCTCCAGAGGGCTATCGGGCTGACCCGCACCTGCCGGCCAATACAAACCATCCTGACGCCCCGGCATGCTGACAAACCGGCTTGAATAATAACCCGTGCCCGTCTGCTGCTTGGCGCGGTCAAAAAACTCGTGCTGGGCGTCAACACTGGTCAGCAACGTGCGGATCGCAGAAAGTTCGTTGCGTCCGATCCGCCGGTCGATGATCTCCTCATCTCCGGCATGGGTATCGAAGTGCCATCTGCCATCGTTTTCAACGATCGGGATCGGCATGGGCCAGTCATGTTCCCCAACCTGGATCACGACATGATCCTGCCCCTGGGGGATTAAAGTGTGCCTCTGGGCGTAATCTTCCGCGAACCGTGTCTCCTGCGCGGCGTCGGCGTACTGATCGCCAGAGAAGAGAAGGCGCTGACTGTCGGGGCCGAAGATCGCATGCAACGCTGCGGAATCGTGCTTTTGGGTCGCCGCAAATAACGCATCGGCTGCTTCTTGCGGCGAAGCAAATGTTTTTTGCTGAGCTGACACTGTAGCCGCTGCGACGTGACCCAACCACAACGACACGAGCAGGCTCAGCGCTCTCGATGAGAACGATGTCATCGGAACCTCCTACCGCCTGCGTCCGCCACCGGCATGCGCTCCGCCGCCTGCGCGGGCGCCGCCGAAGTTGGCATCGCCTCCACCCGCCCGAACACCACCGCCACCTCGCTGTGCCTGAGCGAAATTACGGCTTTGCGCACCACGCTGTCCGAATTGCGCGGCCTGGCGTCCCTCGCTCAGGCCACCGAAGGCACCCGAACCCTGCCCCGCCCGGTTTGCTGCGAGATTGGTTCGGTTCGCGCCGGCTGCCCTGGCCCGCAATCGGCTGACTGGGACGCTGCACTCGATTTGCCGCCGCACCACCACCGACCGCGGGACAATTCCCCGCCGCAGCGCCACCACCAATCGCGGGACAATTCCCCGCTGCAGCGCCACCAGCGATCGCAGGACAATTCCCCGCCGCGGCGCCGCCGCCAAGTGCGGGACGATTGCCCGCCGCTGCACCGCCACCGACCGCGGGGCAATTCCCCGCCGCGGCCCCGCCGCTAAGTGCGGGACAATTCCCCGCTGGGCCGCCCGAACGGGCCGGCGGGTTCACAGCACTCCTCGGCACCGAAACTTGATTCCGGCCAATCGCACCCGCCGGCAAACCATTCGCGCGGGCGGGTCGTCCGACCGGCCCGTTCGGAGGTCGCGTGAACCCGGCCGGTCTTCCGCCTGGCCGGTTCGCGTTCCATTGGGCCGAATTGATGCTCGCACCATTGACGTTGATGTTGTTGTAGCGATTGACGTTGACGTTGGCGTATCCGCCGCCCCACGAGGGGCTCGCCCAGCCCATAAACCACCGACGACCGCGGCACCGGCGGCAAACGCCAGCCCCGTCGCCAGCGCAGTACCGAAATAGTAGCCCGCAGGCGGCGGAAGATAGACCGGCGGATACGAAGGATACGGCCAAGCGCCGTAGACTGTCGTCGGATTATAACTCGACACGTATACTACGTTCGGATCAGCCGGCTGGATGATGATCGTCTGCTGCTCCTGCCGGACGACCTGCTGCGGACTTGATTGCAGGTTGCCGGCGGTCTGCGCCTGCCGTCGCAGCCGCTGGATGGAATCGAAGACCGCCGATTGCTGATCAGCGAACGCGTATCCCAGCTGCTGCATCCAATCGAGATTGCCGTTGAGCTACGCCAGCACTTCGGGGAATGGCACGAGCGACTTCACGCTCGGATCCCACTTCTGCAACTCCAGCGCCTTCTCCAGCGCATCCCCCTTCAGGTCCTTGTTGCCCTGCTGGTCCAGCCACCGGCCTGCCTCGACAACCTCCAACGGAAAGGTCGAAGCCATCAGCACTTGTGTCAGAAGGTCGTCAGGATACAGCGCAATGGGCGCGAGCAACGCATCCAGCTGCTCCGTGCTGAACGTGTCCGTCGCGCCGGCTTCGGCCGCGGCAGGTTGCGCAGTTTGCGCGCGCAGGGCACCCAACCCCGAGGCATTAAGAATGAGGCAGCTTGCGATAAGCCGCGCAAGTCGGCGCCCGGTCAGTTTCGATGCCTGTCTCATTGCGAGGGCGGTAACTCTGCCGGCGCGGCAATCCACCGATGGAACAGCATGGATCGTTTCCTTCTATTCGGCCGGATGCCCAACCGGACCCGAATTAGCCGTATGTTCGACAGCGGTCTCACTTCATCCGCGGGAGCGCACCCTGGAGCCAGGCTCGCGTGCGTTATCCCGATCACCGGCCTTGCCCTATAACGTTCGTAGCGCGGTTCATTGATGCGGATCAATCAAGCATCGGCTTCGCAGGTTAGACAACCAACCAGACCCCCTGCGTCCGCCTCCCTTGCCTGTCCCGGCCCGATCCTGTCACCCTGCTGGGATGTCGCGTGTTCTGCATCGCTCCGGCGCCGTCCCGCCCATGGCCGTTTCGGGTGAGGGCATTCGCCTTCATCTGAAGGACGGCCGGACAATCATCGATGCTTCGGGCGGCGCCGCTGTCGCCTGCCTCGGCCACGGCAATCGCCGCATTGCCGACGCCATTGGTCGCCAGGCCGCCACCATGGCCTATGCCCACACCGGCAGCTTCATCAGCCGGCCTGCGGAGGAACTCGCGGACATCATCCTCGATGGCTCTCCGGGCGGTCTGACCACCGCCTATTTCTGCTCGTCCGGGTCTGAAGGTACGGAAGCGGCTTTGAAGCTGGCGCGCCAGTATTTCGTGGAGATTGGCCAGCCCCAGCGCACGCACTACATAGCCCGGCGGCAGAGCTATCACGGCAATACGCTCGGCGCGCTCGCCGCCGGCGGCAATATGATGCGCCGGCGGCTTTACGAACCCGAACTCAGCCAGGCCTTCAGCCACGTCTCGCCTTGCTTCGCCTATCGTTTCAAGCGGGACGATAAATCCGATGCCGATTACGTCACCCGTCTGGCCGACGAACTCGAAGCCGAGTTCCAGCGCCTCGGCCCCGATACCGTTATCGCCTTCATCGCCGAGCCCATCGTCGGCGCCACCACCGGCTGCGTCACCGCGCTTTCCGGGTATTTCCGCCGTGTGCGCGAGATCTGCGATCGCCATGGCGCGCTGCTGATCCTCGATGAGGTCATGTGCGGCATGGGCCGGTCCGGCACCATTCATGCCTGGGAACAGGAAGACATCACGCCTGACATTCAGGTGGTCGCGAAGGGCTTGGGCGGCGGTTACCAGCCCATCGGCGGCATCCTCATCGGCAGCAAGATCGTCGAAGCCGTCGCCGCAGGTTCCGGCGGCTTCATGCACGGCCACACCTATCAGGCTCATCCCGTCGCCTGTGCCGGTGCACTGGAATGCCAGCGGATCATCCGCGAGGAGGACCTCGTCGCCAATGTGCGGGAGATGGGCGGCTATCTGGAATCCGCCCTGATCGAGCGTTTCGGCAACCATCCGCACGTCGGTGACATTCGTGGCCGCGGACTGTTCTGGGCCATCGAGTTTGTGCGCGACCGCGCAAGCAAATCCGTCTTCGATCCCGCGCTGAAATTGAATGAACGGGTGAAGAAGGCGGCGATCGACGCCGGTGTTGCGATCTATCCGATGGGCGGCACCATCGACGGCAAGAACGGGGATCACGTCATTGTCGCCCCGCCCTACATCGTCACGGCGTCGGACATCGATGAGATCGTCGATCGGCTCGGGCGCGGCGTTGAAGCTGCGCTGAATCAGGTCGCGTGATTCGCGAATCTGTCGTAACGACCGTTTCCGCCGCGGGTGACGTTCATATCGCGCCGATCGGCCTGATCGCCGACGGCGCCGACTGGATCATCGCGCCGTTCCATCCCTCAGGCACGCTCGACAATTTACGCGCCGTCCCCGAAGCGGTGGCCAATCATATCAGCGATGTGCGGGTCTTCGCTGGCTGTCTGTCGGGACGGCGAGACTGGCCGTGCGTGCCCTCCCGTTTCCTGCGTCCACCGCGGCTGGAGGCAGCGCTGACACATGAGGAACTGCAGGTCGTCGATGTGATAGACCACCCACAGAGGCCGCGCTTTCGCTGCCGTGTGGTGCATCAAGAAATGCACGCGCCGTTCCTGGGCTTCAACCGCGCACAGGCCGCGGTGATCGAGGCGGCAATCCTGGTTAGCCGCCTCTTCATGCTGCCACGCGAAAAAGTGGAAAACGAAATCGCCTATCTGCGGATCGCAGTGGAAAAAACCGCCGGGCCACATGAACGCGAAGCCTGGGATTGGCTGATGGAATACGTGTCGAAACACTACTCCACGTAGTTTCTTTGTTCGGCTGAACGCGCTGTTTCTTCGTCCCGGCCTACAGCTCCCGTGTCCGCCAGGCGCAGCCGCGCGAGCGCGTTCGATGAACTGCCGGCTACTCCACTAACGGCCTTTCTCGAAGTCATAAATCAACGCCATCGCGACCGCCGGAGCACAAGTGGCCGTCGCATCACGCAGCAACTCGTCGCGCAACGTCGCTTGGATCAGCGTCGCGAACGCAACGCACGGTCGCCCGAGCCGCTCCGCCAGCCGCTCCACTAACCGAACGCCCGCGCCAGTCGCGACGACCGGCGCGCCGTCCGGCAGGCATGCCCGTGACAGGTCCGAGCGCCGCGCCATCCATGATCCGTCGCATCTGGGCCTCGGCGAACCATGCGGCCACGCCCCGCCATCCTGCCGGGTCCAACCCCCGTGCATCCCGCCCGACCATGCGCGCAAGCCGGGCCCGCGACGCCTCGACCGTCTTCTCCCGCCCGTCGGCCGTGGCCATCTGGTCCGCCGTCTCGTCCAATTCGCCAAGCACCCGGTACACGTCGGCCATCGTGGCGAAATACTCCGCCGCCACGCCGACCCACGCACCATCAACCGGCACTCGGTCGGCAACCGCCATCAGAGCGGTGCGTGTCAGCCCCGTATAGACCAGTTCCTCCGTCGCCAGCCGCTCCGCATCCGAATACCCCGCCGCTACGACGCGTCCATCCCGGATGGGCACGATATCCGTCGTGGTCGAGCCGATATCCACGAACAATCCGTCCGGCACGAATCGTGCTGCCAGCCCCGCTGAAGCATGCCAGTTCGCCGACGCGACATCCTCCGCATGCTCCGCCGCGGCACCCGGCTCGATCAACCCGGCGCGTCCCGCGTACACCGCCACATGCCTAAGCCGCTCCGCCATGACCGCGGCAATCCGAGCAACACCCGTCGCCCGGTCCGGGAATACATCCGCCAACTCCGCCGTCATCGTCACGACGTGCCGCTCCGCCGGGCCCAGCCGGCCCAGCGCCGCCTCCAGCGCCTCTGTCAGCCGGTCCAACCCGAGCCACAGCGGCGAGGGAAGCTGGACCACGTCCACCACAACGCCGCCCTCCGCGCGCGCCGCCTTCAGATGCGCTCCACCCACGTCCCAACCGATCGCGCTTCCCATGGTGCCCATCATGCGTCCGGTATCCGATCGTAGAGAAGCGCGGGTCGCGAAGCGCGCGTGCTTCGCCGCGTGAATCGGATACCCAACAACGTCTGCTATCCGATTGCAGGGAAGCGCGGGTCGGGAAGCGAGCGTGCTACACCGCGCGCTATGGAGGTCATTCCGGTCATCGACCTTAAGAACGGTGTCGTGGTGCACGCACGAGGCGGCGCGCGCGACTCCTATCAGCCGATCCGCACCCCTCTCTGCTCCACCAGCGCGCCGGAGGACGTGGTCGCCGGACTGCTCCGGCTGCATCCCTTCCCCCATCTCTACATCGCCGACCTCGACGCCATCGAGCGACGGGGCGACCACGACCGGACCTGTGCGGACCTCGCGGCACAATTCCCCGGCCTGGAACTCTGGGTAGACAACGGCATCGGCGACCCTGAGGCCGCGTCCGCTTGGCTCCAGCGCGGCCTCGGCTGTCTCATCGCGGGCAGCGAGTTTCAGCAGGACCTGCGGCTGTTGCAGGCGCTGCACCGCCACGACCGCCTCATCCTGTCGCTTGATTTTCGCGGCGACGCGTTCCAGGGCGCGGCGGACATCGCCACGTCGCCCGCGCTCTGGCCGGCTCGGCTCATCACCATGACTCTGGCAAGCGTGGGGGCAGGGCAGGGGCCTGATCTGGGGCGACTCGCCGCGATTCGCCGTCTGGCTTCGGACCGACCGCTGTTCGCCGCGGGTGGCGTGCGCGGGCCGGAGGACCTGCGCAGCCTGGCTCACGCGGGTGCCGCGGGCGTGCTGGTTGCGACGGCGCTACATTCCGGTGCGCTCTCGGCGGCGGATCTGGCTGAGAGCGCATAAAAAAATGGCGGGGCTTTACAGCCCCGCCAAGTTTAGGGAGGAAACGTCCAAGAAAGCAGACAGCGCGGCGAACCGCATTGCTGCGACGCACAATCTAGGTTCCGCTGCCTACCCACGCAAGAGGAATCTTTTGCACCGCAGCAGACAGACGTGAATAACCCTTCTTTAAATCGTGCATGACCACACTCTCCCATGCGGCTATTGGCTCGGTTTGGGGGATATTTCGGCGGGACGTGCCTCGCCCTGGCGGCGCTTGCCGTGCCGGCAGGCGCGGTCACCTGCCAGCAAGCTGTTATGGCCGCCGAACAAACCCACGCCATCCCCCAAGGCCTGCTCTCGGCCATCGCCCAGGTGGAAAGCGGCCGGCGTGATCCTGCCACCGGTCAGGTGCAGCCCTGGCCCTGGACCGTCAATGCCGATGGGGATGGGGAGTTCTTCGACAGCGCCGCTCAGGCCATCCAGTTCGTCCGCACCTCTCCCGCGCACGACATCGACGTCGGCTGCATGCAGATCAGCCTGCTCCATCACCCTACTGCCTTCAGCAGCTTGCAGCAGGCCTTCGACCCGATAGCGAACGCGGCCTACGCGGCCGATTATCTGCGCCAGCTGTACACGCAGACCAACGATTGGGCCGCCGCAGCAGCCCTCTACCATTCCGCCACGCCGGCGCTTGCCGCCGAATACCGGGGGAAAGTGATGGCCGCCTGGAACAAGGGAACGGGGACGGCGGCAGGCCCATCGCTGCTGGCCCGAGCCTGGGCCGCGACGATGGGCGGAGGGGCCACGGCCATGGGCGGCCCATTCGGTGGCGCAAGCCTCGGCGCGGCCCCGCCAGCCCGCGCCCTCCCGACCTTCGCCGGGCAAACCACCGGCCGCGGTCTCGCTTCGTACCGGTCCATGCCCATCACCATCGTCGGCTTCCGCCGCGCCGGCTGAACTCATCGCGCTCTGGATGACAGGCCCGTCCTGAGCCGATAAGCTTCGTGTGTTGTCACCGGTCCAACTTTGATGACCGAACGCCGCCGCCTCGCGGCGATCCTCGCCGCGGACGTGGTCGCCTACTCGCGCCAGCTCGCCGAAAATGAGGCCGGCACACTCGACCGCCTGCACGCGCTCCGCCGCGACGTTATCGACCCGCTCATGGCCGAACATGGCGGTCGCATCTTCAAAACCGCCGGGGACGGCCTGCTTGCCGAATTTCCGAGTGCCGTCCAGGCCCTCCGCTGCGCCCTCGCCATCCAAGCCCGGCAGCAGGCCGACTCGGCCGCCTTGCAGCTCCGTATCGGCCTTCACCAGGGCGACGTCCTGATTGAGGCCGACGATATTCTCGGCGATGGCGTTAACATCGCCGCCCGCATCGAACCGCTCGCCGAGGCCGGTGGCATCGCCATCTCCGGGCGTGTCCGTGAAGACGCGCTCGGCAAGCTCGATCTCCAGTGCGACGACCTCGGCGAACCTCCCCTCAAGAACATCGATCGGCCCGTGCGCATCTTCCGCGTCCGCGTTCCGGGCCACTCCGTGCCGGCCCTTGCTCTGCCGGACAAACCGTCTCTCGCCGTCCTTCCATTCGCGAATCTCAGCGGCGACCCGGAGCAGGAATACTTTGCCGATGGGGTGGTGGAGGACATCATCACCGCGCTTTCCCGGGTCGGCTGGTTCTTCGTCATCGCCCGCAATTCCAGCTTCACCTACAAAGGCCGGAACGTTGACGTGAAACAGGTCGGCCGCGAGCTGGGCGTTCGCTACGTGCTGGAAGGCAGTATTCGCAAGGCCGGCGGACGGGTGCGAATAACGGGGCAGCTGATCGAAGCTGAAACCGGCCATCACATCTGGGCCGATCGCTTTGATGGCAAGTTCGAAGACATCTTCGACTTGCAGGATCAGATAACGGAAAGCGTTGTCGGGGCGATCGAGCCGAGCGTCCGCATCGCAGAAACCAGACGCGCCGCGGCCAAGCCAACCGAAAGCCTGACCGCTTACGATCTTTACCTTCGGGCGCTGCCGCACATGCACGCCCACACCCACACTGGCAACGATACCGCGCTGGGTCTGCTGCATCGTGTGATCGCACTCGATCCAGATTATGCGCTCGCCAAGGCAAGCATCGCGTACGTTTATGCGAGCCGCGTGCTGCTTGGACAGGCCAGCCCCGGAGAAGCCGAACTTGCAATAACACTGGCGCGCGAGGCAGGCGGCCGCCGGCCGCGACGACCCGGAGACGTTGCGTCTTGCCGGGCACATGCTTGGATTACTGACAGGTGAAACCGACCAGCCGCTTGCGTGGCTCCAGCGAGCCGTCAGGCTCAACCCCAATTCAGCCTCGGTCGCACTCAGTGCGGGCTTCGTGCATTGCTTCGCCCATCTCCCGGAGCAGGCCGGCGAACTGTTTCATCGCGCGATCCGCCTCAGCCCCCTGGACCCCGATCTTGCTCAGACCGTCGCCGGGGTCGCCCTGGTTCACCTGATGCTGGACCAAATCGATGATGCACTCACCTGGAGCAAACGTGCCCTCCGGGACGCGCCCGATTGGGCCCCCGCGTTGCGTTTCGCCATAGTCGCTAATGTGCGGGCAGGCCGGCTTGATGATGCCCACGCCTTGGCCGAACATCTGTTAAAGATCGATCCGACCTATCATGTGGAGGCCCGCCCTAGGCCATATGGGAATGCGGCATTCCGGGCTGCCTTCAAGGACGCCCTCCGCGCCGCCGGCCTCCCGGGATAATTGGCGCTTCCCACTTCGCCGTGCAGGGCCGCGCCACACGCAGTCCTAGTGGCGCTTCGGCCTCCGCTATGCTGTCGCCACACGGAACGCAGAAACAGGAGAAGGGGCTTGGCCCACACGGGCAGGCAAACGCTGGCTGTTGCTGGCCGCGAGTTCCGCGCGACGATCACGCTCGCCGGTCCTCTGGTTGCCGGTCAACTGTGCCTGATCGGCGGCAATGTGGTGGACGTGGTGCTTGCCGGCCATCTCGGCGCACACGTCCTCGGCGCTGTCGCGGTCGGCGCCAGCATTTGGTCCTTCGCCCTCATCGGCCTGTCTGGGCTGATGATGGCCCTGCCGCCTATCGTCTCCGCTCTGGACGGTGCCGGCCGGCGGCACGAGGCCGTGCCGGTCTTCTACCACGCGCTCGTGCTCGCCCTTGCCGCCGGTCTGCTTGCCTGGGCGGCCATCGCCTGGGGCGGCCCGATGCTGGTCGCCTCGCTCGGCCTGGAACCGGAGCTGGCGCGCAACGTGGACGCGTTTCTCGGCCCGATCGAGCTGTGCCGCACCGGCGCTCAGCGTCTATTTCGCCGCCCGCGGCCTGTCGGAGGGGTTGGGCGTCACCTGGCCCACCATGGCCTTCGGCCTCGCCGGCCTCATTCTTCTCGTCCCGCTGGGCTATGTGCTGATGTATGGCGCCTTCGGCTTTCCCGGCCAGGGCGCACGCGGCAGTGGCTTGGCAAATGCCGCGGTCTGCCGGGCCATGGCCGCCAGCTACTTCGCCTTCGTTCGCTTCGCGCCCTGCTATCCGGGCCTCGTCTGGCATCGAGCCCGCCGCCACTTCCATGCCGCCATGCTCCTCCCGATCCTCCGGCTCGGCGTGCCAATGGCCGGCAGCATCCTGATGGAGGCCAGCATGTTCTCCATCGCCGGGCTGATGATCAGCGGCTTGGGGGATGATGCGGTCGCCAGCCACCAGGTCGCGCTCAATCTCGCCTCGGTCGCCTTCATGGTGCCGTTGGGCGTCGCGCTCGCGACCACCGTGCGCGTGGGCAATGCCGTCGGCCGAGGCGACCGTTCTGCCATGCGCCGCGCGGGTCTCGCCGGAATCGCCCTCGCGATCCTCTTCCAGGCCTGCTCCGCCACTCTGATGGTCGGCGCTCCGCGCCTCCTTGCCCCGATCTACACGCGGGATCCTGCGGTGCTGACCGGCGCTGTCGCGCTCCTGCATCTCGCCGCGATCTTCCAAATCTTCGACGGCCTTCAGGTCGCGGCAAACGGAGCCTTGCGAGGCCTTAAGGATACACGCGTGCCGCTGATCGCCACGGCGCTCGCCTATTGGGGCATCGGCATCCCGCTCGGCTGGTATCTTGGCCTGCACGGTGCGTTGGGTGCGCGCGGTGTGTGGATGGGCCTCATCGCCGGCCTCGCCGCAGCCGCCTGCCTTCTCTTGCTGCGCTTCGATGTGCTGTCACGACGATTGCCGGCGCGGCGACGCGAACTCAAACTGATTCCCGGCTGACATCACGGAGACCCAATTGGTACCCCACCCACCCCGCTGCCTGCCAGCCTACCGCGCCATGATCGTCGCGCCTCAGCCGGAAGCGGTCGAAGCCGGCGCCTCGGTCCTTCGCGCCGGAGGCACCGCGATCGATGCGGTGATCGCCTGCGCGCTGACGCAGGGCGTCGTCGATCCGATGATGTGCGGTCTTGGCGGTCTCGGCGTGCTGCATGTCCACGATCCGCGAACCGGCAAACAGATTGTTCTCGATGGACTATCCGTCTCACCGGCGGCTTGCACCGAGACGATGTGGGCCGACCAATTCAAAGGCGAATGCCCGGACGGCTTCGGCTACATCATCCGCGATCATGCCAATGAGCTCGGCCATCGTGCCGTCACCGTGCCCGGCATCCTGCGCACGCTCGGCGAGGCGCATGCCCGCTTTGGTCACCTGGATTGGTCTTCGCTCTTCGAACCGGCGATCGCCTGCGCCGAGGAAGGCTGGCTCGTTCGCCCGCATGTCGCGGCGATGTTCCACCTAGATGAGGCCGCCTACGGTCGCCTAAGCTATCGCAGCAAGCTTGCCCTCACCGAGGATGGGCGTCGCCTCTACATCGCCGCGGATGGCGCCCCCAAACGGCTCGGCGCGCAGATCCGTAACCCCGAGCTTGCCGACTCTCTCCGCCTTGTTGCGCGCGAAGGCGCGGAGACGATGTACACCGGCCAACTTTCGCGCCGTATCATAGACGAAATGCACCGGCACGACGGCCTGCTCTCCGCGGCCGACCTCGCCAACTATCGGCCCGAACAGAGAGAACCGATCCGCATCGACTACCGCGGCTACGCGGTCGCGGCACCGCCCCCGCCGGCTGGCGGCATTATCATCGCCGAGATCCTACGGATCCTCGAACGCTTCGATCTACCCACGATGGCCCACAACGAGGCCGACTACATCGCCATCGTGTCCGAAGCGATGAAAATAGCGGGACGTGACAAAGATCGGTACGTCGGCGACCCTCTGTTTGCGCCGGTGCCGCTCGACCGGCTGCTCTCGGATGACTACGCCGATGCATGCGCTGCCTCGATCCGAAAGGGCGAACGCGTACGGCTGCCACGCGCAGGATCGGAGGCAAAAGATACGACCACGATCTCCTGCGTGGACGCGGACGGCATGATGGTCTCGCTCACTCATACGCTGGGTCTGCCCTCGGGCGTCATCGTTCCGGGCACCGGTTTCATGTTGAACGGCGGGATGAACACCTACGATCCCCGGCCAGGGAGGGCCGGATCCATCGCACCCGGGAAGCGCCGCTTCTCCACCATGGCTCCCACGATCGTTCTGCGCGACGGTGAACCCGTCGTCACGCTGGGTGCACCCGGCGGCGCCTGGATCGCCGTCGCGATCACCCAGGTCCTGATCAACATCCTGGACTGGGGAATGGGCATTCAGGAAGCGATCGCCGCCCCGCGATTTTCCGCGACCTCCGATGCGATCGATATCTCAAACCGCATCTCGCGCGGCGCTCAGCGGGACCTCGAGGCGAAGGGTTACGAGGTCCGCCGCTCACCTGTGAGCTACGCCTTCGCCGGCGTACACGGGATCACCAGGTGGGACGGCGTTCTGCAAGGCGCAGCCGACCCGCAGCGAGACGGATTGGCTGTCGGGATTCAATAGCGGACTGAGGGAGAAGAACATTGCCGCGTCACGAGGAGCAAAAGACACTCCCCTATTCGGCTGACGATCTTTTCTCGGTCGTGGCGGACGTGAAGGACTATCCTTCTTTTGTCCCTTGGTGCAGCGGCGCGCGCATTCATAGCCAGAATGAGCGGGAGATTGTTGCTGACCTCGAAATTGGGTTTGGCCCGTTCCGCGAAAGCTTCACGAGCCAAGTCACACTGGATCGACCGCACCAAGTGCTGGTACGCGCGACCGAAGGCGGACCGCTGGAGCACCTGACAAACTCGTGGACATTCGCCCCGATGGGCGATGCGACTCAAGTGGACTTCGTGATCGACTTCCAATTCAAAAGCCACCTGCTCGAGCATGCGGCCAACGACATGTTCCAAGTCGCAGCAACACGCATGATGGGCGCGTTCGAATCACGCGTACACTTGGTCCATCTGATGATGCAGCGCCACCGGCCTTCTTCCTGACGGACGTCATCGCGCCGCGCGTCCTGAAAGCGGCGGCGCGTCCGCTCGGCCCCTCAACACCCTCTCCGTGGCTCTCGGCAGCCCTTCGTGTTCTCCGTGTGAATTACTTTCTTTTCCACCCGCCGCACCTGCCCACCCCATCTTGCGGTACGTAGATGGGCTCATTGCACCGGGCTCCCGCCCGTGCTATTGCAATTATCAATAATGTCCCATGGGAGGGACCGTGCCAGCGCGCAGCCGCGCCATCCTGCCGGAGCTTCGCCGTCAGATCGTGATGAACGAGCTGGAGCCAGGCACCGCCCTGACAGAACTCGCCGAAGCCGCCCGTCACGGTGTGAGCCAGGGCGCCGTTCGGGAGGCGCTGATCCGCCTGGAAGGGGAGGGGCTGGTTGCGCGCAATGGCCACCGCGGCACCATCGTCACGCCGCTCGATCATGACACGGCCCTGGAGATCCTCGACCTCCGCCGCCGGATCGAAGTCCGCGGCGCCGCCATCGCCGCCACGCGCGCCACTCCTGACGACAGCGCCAAACTCCGTGCACTGATCCAGCGCATGCAGCGCGACGCCGAAGCGGGCGACGTGTGGCGTCTGATCGAAACCGATACCGAATTCCACCTCACCCTGTTTCGCATCTCCGGCCTCCTGGCGATGGAGCCAATCCTGGCCCGCTGCATCCTGCACACGCATCGGTTTCGGCTCTGGGCGCCGTGGCACCGCCGTCCGCTGCATCTAACCGCGTCCCGCCACGAACCGCTTGTCACCGCACTCGAACGCGGCAACCCAGACGCCCTGTCACGCGTCCTTGCCGACCATCTCGACACCATCGTCGAGACACCAATCAAACGAGAGGAAATCGTCGCATGAAACGTCGCACGCTTCTCACCGGCAGCGCCGCCGCACTCGCCGCACCTGCGCTCCGGGCCCGCGCTCAGGCCCCCGTTACGGTCCGCTGGTGGTATCACCTTGATGACCCGAAAGCCTCTCCGGCCGAACTTATCGCTGCTTTCGAGCAGCAGAATCCCGGCATCAAAATCAACGCCGAGAGTATCCCCTGGGGCGGCGGCAGTGATTACGACACGCGGCTCTATACATCCATCATCGCCGGCAACGGTCCCGACACCGCGATGGTAAAATTCCAGAACCAGCCGCGGCTGATGGAAATGGAGGCGCTGCTGCCGCTCGACAAACAGATCGCCGCTTGGCCCGCCCGCGGCGACATCTCCGACGATCTGTGGAAGCTCCACCGCGCCCCCGACGGCAAGCGGTACTATGTACCCCTGAGTTACGTCGTGCTGTATCTGTACGTGCGGCAGGACTGGCTGGCGCAGAAAAATCTCCCGCTGCCGACCGACTTCCCCAGCTTTCTGACCGCCGCCAAAGCGACCACCGGTGGTGACCGCTGGGGGTTCGGCCTCCGCGGCGGACCCGGCGGCCACGATTTCTGGGCCACCTTCGTGCTCGGCGGCGGCGCCAAGATGGTGAAAGGCGGCCTGGTGACACCCGCCGCGCTCTCCGCCAATCGCTGGTTCATCGACCTCTTCCGCACTCAGAAAGTCTGCCCGCCCTCTGCACCGGTGGACGGGTTCGTCCAGACCATCGCCAACATGAAGGCCGGTCGCACCGCCATGACCATCCATCACATCGGCTCGGCCAACGCACTCAACGACGCGCTGGGCGACGCCATCACCGCCGTGCCGGTGCCCCGAGGCCCGACAGGCGATGCCTGGGCCACCTATGGCGACGGCTCCAACGCCGTCTTCTCCGCCTCCAAGAACCCCGACGGGGCGTGGAAGTGGGTGTCATTCCTGTCCACCGCGCAGAACAACGCCGCCTTCGCCAAGCAGGCAGGTCAGCTTCCGGTCACCACCTCCAGCCTCAAGACATGGAAGGACCAGCCCGAGCGCTTCGTCGAAGCCTCGGCGAAATCGCTGCCCTTCGCCCAGGTGCTGCCGCCTGTTTCCGCCACCGCCGACTTCACCCGCACCGTCTGGCCGCAGACCACGCAGAAGGCGCTGCTCGGACAGATCACGCCCGACGCCATGATGCAAACCTTCGAGAAACTCTATTTCGGCTGAAACCATCGCCGCGCGCAGCCCGGGACTCGGCAGCCGGAGGCTGCCCGAGCTCGCCACGCCATGGGCCTTCCTCGCGCCCGCGCTCATCGCGACATGCGTGCTCGTCCTGTTTCCCGCGGCCGAGACCATCTGGATGTCCTTCCACCAGGTGATCCTGTTTCGCCCGCGGGTGCGGCCCTTTGTCGGCCTTGCCAACTACATCACCTCGCTCACCGACCCGACCTTCTGGGCCAGTCTGGGCAACTCGCTGATCTGGGTCATCGCCGGCGTCGGGCTGCAATTCGCCCTGGGCCTGATCACCGCGCTGCTGCTCAACCGCAGCTTCGCCTGGCGAGGCATCGCCCGCGCCCTGATCGTGGTGCCCTGGGCGCTGCCCAGCGTCATCATCGGACTGGTCTGGACCTGGATGCTCGACTTCAACCTCGGCATCCTCAACGAGATCGGTGTGCGCCTCGGTCTGCTCGCGCATCCGATCGCTTGGCTCGCGCAACCCACCACGGCCATGTGCGCCGTCATCCTCGCCATCGTCTGGCAGGGCTTTCCCTTCTTCGCTGTGACGCTGCTGGCCGGATTACAAGCCATTCCCGGTGAACTCTATGAAGCCGCTTCGCTCGACGGAGCGCGCGCCTGGGGCCAGTTTCGCCACGTCACACTCCCCGGCCTTGCCGGCGTCATCGCCACCGCTCTGCTCTTGCGCACGATCTGGGTCGCAAACTCCCTCGATCTGATCCTTGTTATGACCAACGGAGGTCCCGGCACCGCCACCCAAACCTTGCCCTTGCACGCCTTTCTCACCGCGTGGTCCGGCGGCGATTACGGCCAGGGCTCCGCGCTCGCGGTCATCCTGACCCTTATCCTGCTCGGCGTTGTCATCGCCTATCTCGCACGGCGGCGAGACGCATGAAATCCCGCGCCCTCCGCATCCTCTCCACCGACCTCCCCGTTGGAATCATCCTGATCTTCGCCCTGTTTCCCTGGGCCTGGATGGTGCTCTGCTCCTTCCGCCCTGAATCAGAACTCACCCAATCGCCTCTCACCCTCATCCCCCACACCTTCACCCTCGCGAACCACATTGCGCTGCTGCGTGAAACATCCTTTACCGGCAACCTGCGCGACAGCCTGGTCGTCGCCACCGGCGCCGTCCTGCTCGGTCTCGTTCTCTCCATCCCCGCCGCCTACGCCTTCTCGCGTTTCCGCTTCCGTTTCCGTCAGGTGCTGCGTGTGCAGTTCCTCGCCATCAACATGTTCCCGGTCGTCATGCTGATCCTGCCGCTGTTCGTTCTCCTTCGGCAGCTTCACCTGCTCGATACCTACATCGCGCTGATCGCCGGCCACGCCACCTTCACCCTGCCCTTCGCCATCTGGCTGCTCACCAGCTACATCGACGGCATTCCACCCGAACTCGATCAGGCCGCCGCGATCGACGGCGCCACCCGCATGCAATGCCTGCGCCTGGTGATCCTGCCGCTCGCGCTACCTGGCGTGGTTGCCGTCTGCATCTATCTCTTCATCGCCTCGTGGAACGAATACCTTTTCGCCCTCATGCTGGGCGGCGAGCATGTGCGCACCGTCACCGTCGCCCTGCAGATGTTCATCGGCGAAAACGAAATCCAATGGGGCCTGCTCATGGCAGGCGGCACCGTGGTCGCCCTGCCCGCGGTGCTGCTGTTCCTCTTCGCGCAGCGCCGCCTCGTAAGCGGTTTGACAGGAGGAGCGGTCAAAGGATGACCAACCCGATCGGCGTAATCTCCATGACGTACACCCGCCCGTTCACGGCGGAACACTTCCCACTGTTCGCGCGCATGAAACGCGCGGGCATGGATTTCTGCGAAATCCTCGTCCCAGAGCCCGGCGAGCTCGACCCCGCAGCCGCCGGCCGCGCTGCGAAAGATGCCGGCCTGTTCCTGCTCCTCGCCGCGCGCGTCAACGTCCAACGCGATCTTGCCTCGGACGATGCAAAAGCCCGCGCGGCCGGCCTCGATTACCTGCGCTACTGCGTCGATGTCGCCACCGCCAGCGGCGCGTCCATCGTCGGCGGACCGCTCTACGGCACGCCGCTCGTCTTCGCCGGCCGTCCGCCGCATCCGATCGAGGACGCCGCCCGCGAATCCCGCATCGCCTGGGTGACCGAAGCCCTGCAGCGCGCCGGCGAATACGCCGCCCGCCATAACATTCGCTTCGCCATCGAGCCGCTCAACCGCTTCGAAACCGACTTCTGCAACACCGCCCGCCAGGCTTGCGATCTCGCGAAACGCGTGAACTCACCCGCGGTTGGCGTCATGCTCGACACCTTCCATATGAACATGGAGGAAGACGATCTCTGTCAGGCCATTCGCCACACCGGCCCGCACATGATCCACTTCCAGGCCAACGAGAATCACCGCGGCTTCCTCGGCACCGGCCATCTCGACTGGCCCGCCATCTGCCGTGCCCTCGCTGACATTCGCTACGACGGTGCCATCACACTCGAGCCCTTCCGCCGCACGGATCATCGCCTCTCCGTGCCGCTCGCCCAGTGGCGTCCACCATCGCACGACGAAGATGCCGATTTAGCCCATAGCGGCGCGTTGCTTCGTGCCGCCCTCCACGCTTCGAGCACCGCCCAATGATCCGCATCGGCTGGATCGGCTGCGGTACGCACGCGAGCGAAATGCTGCTGCCGCAACTCGTGCGCCTTCCCGTGCGTCTCGCCGCACTGTGCGACACCGATACCGCGCGCCTCAACGCAACCGCTGACCGCTACGGCGTTCAAGCACGCTACGACGACGCGTCCGCCCTGCTCGCCCATCCCGGTCTCGACGCCGTCGGCATGGCCGTCGGTCCTGCACAGCACGCGAAATTCGGCGCCGCCGCGTTGGAACGCGGCCTCGCCGTGTTCATGGAAAAACCCCCGGCTCCTACCGCCGACGAAGCCCAGCGCCTCGCCGAAACCGCCGCCCGCACCGGCCGCCCCTGCGTCGTCGGCTTCATGAAGCGCTACTCCACCGCCAACCGTATCGCCGGCAACATCCTGCGCTCCCCAGAGTTCGGCCCATCCGTTTCCTTGCTCGGCGAATACATGACGGCGCCGACCTATTTTGAGCGCGATCCCAACTACACCGGCTTTCTGTTGCATCACTGCGTCCACGCGATGGACCTGGTGCCCTGGCTGATGGGCGAACCGGTCACCTCGGTCGAAACCCGTCGGCACCAACTGGCACCCGGCAAGCTGCTGCTGCATGTCGCGTTCGGCTTCGCCTCGGGCGCGCTCGCAACCGTGGTCATGGGCACGCACCAGTCGCGCGGCACGCCGATGGAATGGTGGCAGGTCATGGGCGACCACAAGCGGGTGGAAATCCGCAACGTGCACGAGGTTCGCTACTACCGCGCCCCCGGTTTCAAAGCGACCGACCCGGCGGCGACGCTCGACCCGGCTCAGGACGCGCTGATCTGGGAGCCGAACCTCACCGCCGCCGCCAACGAAGATCACAAAGGCTACTACGCCCTGCTCTCAGCCTTCCTGGCGCGCGTGCGCGGCGAGCCGTCCGACGCGCCGGATATCAGCGATGGTGTGCGCGCCATGCGCGTGCTCGAATCAATGATCGCGTCCGAAGCAGGGCGGATTTGCGTCCCCCAGTGACGTAGCCGTCGTCCTTGTGTACCGGCGGGCCGGCGCACCGGCGAAGCATCGCCGCCGCTGGCTGACGAACACCACCGCAGGAGTCTGCCGTCCGTCATTCGCCGCGAAAGCCGACCCCAGCAGATCGCCGTGCCTCACGGGCGCTCCCCCGCTCGCACTTCTGCCAACATCATGTCTTCTAACATTGAATGTCCACTATACTAACCTACATCCCACCCCCATGACCGACACCACCGACCTCCTCATCACCCCCGACGACCTTCCCTACCGCCTCCCCGCGGAATCCTACGCCTATCTCGTCCGCACCCTCGCCGGCGCCCTTCCACCCCTGCCGGACAATTCCGACGAAACCAAAGCCCTCCGCAAGCGCAGCATCATCGCCCGGATCTCCGCCCTCCGCCCGAACGACATGATCGAGGCCGAACTCGCCGCCGACCTCATCATCGCCACCGAGCAATCCCGTGACGCTTTCCACTGGGTCTACGTCTACCGCGCCAACGGCGAGCATCGCCTCGCCGCCCAATGCCGGGCGCAGGGCCTCTCCTTGCAGCGCGAAGCGAAGCGCACCTTGCGCGAAATCCACCGCCTCCAGGCGGAGACCGGCAAACGCCATGCCGACCACGCCGCCACCGACACGGCCGAGCGGATCGAGCACATCACCATGGTCACCACCGCCGAGGCCATCGAGCAGATGCCGGACCCCACGCCGGAACCATACGTCCCGCAGCGACCCGCGCCGGGCGTGACACGCCAGCCAACCATCTCAAAAACCGATCCGCAGTCCCGCGAAACGAAAACTGAGACTCCACCGAGACAACCGGACCGTCCTAAAGAAAGCCCCGCCCGCCGCGCCCTGCTCGACCAGGCGCAGTTCGGCCCCCGCGGCCCGGGCTGGGACCGCCCCATGTTCTTCCCCGACAAACGCGCCGCCAAAGCGCCCGAACCCGCCGAAACCGAAGGCGGTGGCACATCGATTGACTGAACCGTCGGCGCAAGTAGGGCAAACGTCGCGTGCAGCCGGGCAGGGGACCCTACCGCCCCCGCCGAACCGTATAATCCGCCGCGTCCATCATCGCCGCGCGGAACCGGGACTCCGGGAACACCGCCAGCGCCCGCTGCGCCTCCCCAGCGAACCCGGCCGCCTTCTCCAGCGTGGTTTCGATCGCGCCGCACCCCGCCATCAAATCCAACGCATGCGCCAGATCCGCCTCATCTTGGGAGCAATCCTGGATCGTGCGTTCCCAAAAGCCACGCGCCGCGGCATCCGCCCGTTGAAATGCCAACAGCACCGGCAGCGTGATCTTCCCTTCTCGGAAATCATCGCCCACCGTCTTCCCCAGCCGTTCCTGATCCGCCGCGTAGTCCAGCGCGTCGTCCACGAGCTGGAACGCGATCCCCAAATTCATGCCATACGCCGCCAGCGCGGCCTCTTCTGCGTCCGGCCGGCCCGCCACCACCGCACCCACCTGGGTCGCCGCCTCGAACAATGCCGCGGTCTTGCCCCGGATCACCTCCAGGTAGCGCTCCTCCGGCGTGGAGAGGTCGTGCTGCGTCACGAGCTGCAGCACCTCGCCCTCCGCGATGGTCGCCGAGGCCCCCGACAGGATTTCGAGCACCCGCAGCGACCCGTCCTCGACCATCAGCTGGAACGCGCGGGAGAACAGAAAATCCCCCACCAGCACCGACGCCTTGTTGCCGAACACCGCATTCGCCGAGGCCAGTCCCCGGCGCAACACGCTCTCATCCACCACATCGTCATGGAGCAATGTGGCCGTGTGAATGAACTCCACGCAGGCTGCCAGATCGACGTGCCGCACGCCCCCTTCCGGCCCCGGGTAGCCGCACAGCCGCGCCGAGGCCAAGGTCAGCAGCGGCCGCAGCCGCTTCCCCCCGGCCGCCACGATATGCGCTGCAAGCTGTGGGATCAGCGCGACCGGGCTCGCCATACGGGCGACGATGGTGCGGTTGCACGCAGCCATGTCCTCGGCCAGCAGCATGCTCAGGCGCGAGAGCGCATCTTCGTCCGCCTCGCCCGTCGGGACGGGCACCGCGACTCCCACATCGTTCTCCCGGCTTGCATCAGCGGCGGACACGCGCTCCATATCGGCCCCCTGGAAATCCGGTCAAGGAAGGCACCCCTCCCGGGAATTCCCGGGCACATCTCATGCGCATCGTCGCCACCTCGAACGATCCCGTCCAACTCAGCTTCCTCATCGCCCTGCTTGCCGATGCCGGGATCGAGGCGGTCCTGCTCGACAGCCACGCCAGCATCATGGATGGCAGCGTGAATGCAATCCCTCGCCGGGTCATGGTGTCGGACCAGGACGAAAATCGAGCGCGAAGGGTGCTGCGGGATGCAGGTGAGCTGTGAGCACGTGATCGCTGGAGGCCGAAGGTCGGAAGCGTGAATCACGTGCTCGAACCAAATTTGGAGCTTACGGAAGGCACGCTCCTTGGCGGGCGCGTCCGCTACACCCAGCCCGGTGCCGGTTTCCGCAGCGGCATCGAGCCGGTTCTGCTGGCAGCGACCATTCCCGCCCGTTGCGGCCAGGTGGTCATCGAGGGAGGCAGCGGGGTAGGGGCGGGACTCTTGTGCCTCCACGCCCGTGTTCCGGGGGTAGAGTTATACGGCGTCGAACAGGACCCCTGCCTGGCCGCCATGGCGGAAGCCAACGCCACCGCCAACCGATCATCCGCACAGATCCTGGCCACGGACCTGCTCCAGACCCCGCTCCCGGGCGCGGATCATGCCTTCGCCAATCCGCCGTACCACCGGGCTGGCGGCACCTTGCCGGCCGATCCCGGCCGGCGCACTGCCAAACACGCGGAGAGCGGTACGATCGCAGCGTGGGTTCGCGCCCTTGCGGCGCCGCTCAAGCACCTCGGTACGCTGACCCTGATCGTCGCCGCTCCGGCGGTGCCCGAAGCGATGGACGCCATGTCCCAGGCGGATTGCCCAGCCGCTGCACTTTTGCCCTTGTGGCCCAAAGCGGGTCGTTCCGCGAAGCTGGTGATCGTGCGAGGCGTTCGAGGCGGACGCACGCCGTTTTGCATCCTTCCCGGCCTTGTGTTGCACAATGATTCGAGCGGTTTCACGCCGCAAGCTGAAGCAGTGTTGCGCGAAGGTGCAAACTTGCCCATGTGCGCGCCGGGCCGGTTCCCCGGCCGGCTCGAGTCGATGTAGGTTGCGGGAACGCAAAGGGAAATGAGAACAATGCGTCGAGCAGTGCGCGTGACTGCCGGTCTCCTTGCATGTGGCATGGCGGTCTCGCTGGGCGCCTGTGCCACCGTGCCCCCGTCCGGACCAACGGTGATGGCGCTTCCGGGTCCGGGCAAGAGCTTTCCGCAGTTCCAACAGGAAGACTATGATTGTCGCGTCTATGCCCAGCATACGACCAGCTACGTAAACCCGCAGACCGGCACAAATCAGGCTCTCGGCGGCGCGGCCATCGGGACCTTACTGGGCGCGGCCGCGGGCGCGGCAATCGGCGCGGCGGCCGGCAATGCCGGTGCCGGAGCGGCGATTGGAGCCGGCACCGGCCTGGTCGGCGGCACCGCGGTGGGAGCGAGCAACGCGTCAGCAACCCAGGCAGGCCTGCAGCAAGAGTACAACGTCGCCTACACCCAATGCATGTATTCGTACGGCGACACGGTTCAGTCGCCGCCCCCGGCCTATAGCGGCTACGGCTATCCCTATCCGGCTTATGGATATGGCTACCCGTACTATGGCGGCCCGAATGTGGTCATCGGGTTGGGTGGCGGCTACGGGTGGGGCCGCGGCTGGGGCTATCGCGGCGGTGGATGGGGCTGGAACCACTGGCACTGACCAGTCGCTTCGTGCACCCCGTTCGTAGCATCCGGCCGCGGTTCGCGTCCGCGGCCGCGTTGACACTTCTGCTCGGACTGAGCGGCTGCGGTATGTGGCCGTTCGGCGGTGGCAGCAGTACGCCGCCGATCGGTCAGCCGGGGCACATCACCGGCTTTATCGGCGCCGTCGTCGCTGACGAGCCGCAGGCTGCGCTCATCGGCAGGGATATCCTCTCAGCCGGCGGCAACGCAGCCGACGCCGCGACCGCCGTCGGCATGGCGCTTGCCGTTACTCTGCCATCCCGCGCGGGCCTGGGCGGAGGCGGCGCCTGCCTCGCCTATGCGCCCGGCCGCGGCTCCATCAATCGCGGAGAGCCGGAGGCGATCCTGTTCCTCCCGCGGCCATCGGGAGCGTCGGGTGGAGACCGTCCCGCCGCTGCTCCGATGCTGGCCCGCGGCATGTACCTGCTCCATGCCCGGTATGGCACGGGTGACTTCGGTCCGCTGGTCGTGCCGGCTGAGCGTTTGGCCCGCCTCGGCGCCCAGGCCTCACGCGCCTTGGTCGAGGATCTCCGGGTGGTCTACGGACCGCTCTTCGCCGACCCCCAGGCGCGCTCCATCTTCAGCGTGAACGGCGTACCTCTCTCCGTCGGGCAGACGTTCCAGCAGCCCGGACTGGCAGCCACGCTCGCTGCACTTCGGCTCGCCGGCGTCGGCGATCTGTATCAGGGCACACTGGCACAGCAACTGGTGCAGAACGCGACGCTCGTTGGCGGGCCGATCGGCCCCGCTGACCTGCGCGCCGCGCTCCCCAGTCTCGGCACGCCCATCATCGTACCGTATCGCAACGACCAGGTCGCATTCCTGCCGCCCCCGGCCGATGGCGGGTTGGCAGCCGCGGCCGCGTTCGAGACGCTGCAGCAGAACCCTGCCGCGGCCGATGCGGCACAGGCCCGCGCGCTCGCCGTGGCCGCGCAGTGGCGTGCCGCCGGAGGCGATCCGATGGCGCTGCTCCGCCAGAGCCTGCCCGCCGGTTCCCTCCCGTCGCTGCCGGCCTCCACCACCTTCCTGACGCTCGACCGCAACGGTGGAGCGGTTGCCTGTGCGCTGACCATGGACAATCTGTTTGGCACCGGGCGGATCGTGCCGACGATGGGGTTCTTCCTGGCTGCCTCACCGAACGCGGTGCCGCTGCCGTTGTTGTCGGCTGCGCTGGCCTTTAACCGCCCGATCCACAGCTTCCGCGCCGAGGCCGCTGCCTCGGGTCAGGAAATGGCGGCGCTCGGCACGGCTTTGGCGATGTTCAACACGTTGCGGTCCGGACAGGCGCTGCCGATTCCGCCGCCGGAGCCCGCCCGTGCGAACGTGATCTCCTGTTCGCAATATCTGCCGGGTGAGAACGGGTCCTGCACCTGGGCGACCGATCCGCGGGGCTACGGGCTCGCGGCGGGAGGAGGCTGAGCCTGCCAGATTATGGCTGTCGGTTCGTGACGGAGAGGCGTGACGCGATGCTGATCAGCAAGACGAAAAGCGTCACGAGGAATGCTGCGGCATAAGCGAGGGCCTGGGTTCGGGCGAATGGCTCGTTGACGAAGGCCCAGATCGCGTAAGTGAGATACCCCATTGGCGAATGGATGAATTGGCCGGTCCAGAGATAATCTGACCACCCGGCCGTGTAGATGAGCGGTGCCGTTTCGCCGATGGAAATGGCGAAAGCCAACAAAATGCCAGTGACGATCCCTGGGCGGGCCACAGGAAGGCAAATTCGCAACGCCACGGTCCGATCCCCGGCGCCCATGGCATAGGCCGCCTCTCGGAGTGCGTCGGACATCTGCAGCAGAGCGAGTTCAGTGGAACGGCAGATATACGGCAGGCACAGAATGGCAAGCGTGATCGACGCGGCGGCATAAGAAAAGCCCCAGCCGAGCTCCTCCACCATCGTGACGTAGCCAAAATAGCCGAGCACGATGGATGGAACGCCGACGAGAACGTCCGACAGGAAGCGGATGATTTTGGCCCATACGGAGTGGCCAAACAGGGCGACATAAAGGCCCGCAATGACGCCAAGCGGTATGGCGAGCACCATGGAACCGGCCCCGATCAGCGCCGTGCCCTCGATGGCATTGAGCAGACCTCCTCCGGTCCCCTGAGTGACGTGGGTGAAGACATGAGGCGACAGCGCGGGCAATCCGCGCATGACGACCGTCGCAAGAATCCACAGCATCGCTATGGCGAGTGCCGTGAAGGCGAGACCGCATATGATCCAGCCGAGAGCGCTGAAAATGCGGCGCCGCATGGTCAGTGGCGACGGAGCCCCGCTGAAGGAATGGGCGATGGTGCTCGCGGATGCCATGCCGCGCGCGTCAAGCCCGCATGGCGGAACGAACGGTTCCGAACAAAATGAGGCGAGCAGCGGCGTTTACGATGATGGAGATGACAGAGAGCACAAGCGCGACCTCCGCTATCGAGCGGACCGCCATCCCGGAGGGGTCCTGCAGCGCGCTATCGAGCTGGGAGACGATAAACGCCGCCATGGTTGATATAGGCGAATATATATTCGGCGGGAGATAGTTCAGTGCGTTGCCGCTCACCATCAGGACGGCCATCGTTTCTCCGAGCGCGCGGCCGGTGGCGAGGATCGTGACCCCTATGAGAACCTGTCGAACGCCGGGCAGGACAATGCGCCAGATGGTTTCGAACCGGGTGGCGCCAAGAGCAGCGGCCGACTCCCTGACCGTCATTGGCTGGGCGACGATGGCGTCGCGCATCGTGGCGGCGATGAGTGGAACGATCATCAATGACAGCACGAGGCCAGCAGTTAGCAGACCGTAACCACTGCCCGTGGGGCCGCCAAAGAAGGGTACAAAGGACAAGGCGTCGGCGAGGGCAGGATAGATGTGATGTCCTACGAAGGGGATGAGGACGGCGTAGCCCCACAGGCCCAGCACCACGCTGGGAACGGCGGCCAGTAATTCCACGAGGAACGACACCCACAAGCGGATCGTGCCAGGGACTGCTTCAGCAAGGAATACGGCCGCGGCGACGCCGACCGGTACGGCGAGGACAAGCGCCACCAGGGTTGAGAGCAGGGTGCCAACGATAAGGAATAGGATGCCGTAATGTGCGCCCGGCATCACTGTGAAGCCGTTATGAGTTATCGGTGACCCATAGAGGTTCCCAAGGCTCCAGGAATTATTGGTGACAAACTTGAGCCCGTTATAAATGAGCGCCGGCCAACTGTAGTACGTCAGGAAGAACAGAATCGCGAGAAGGCTTGCCGGAACAGCTCCCGCTACAACAGCAATGAACCGTCGAAACCCCATGGGCGACCCTGCTCTACCCGCGCTCGATCTATGAGCCAGACCCACGCATTCCACTCCGACGTAATCGTCTTGCGTGCTTCTCGCTCGAATGCGCAGCTACTTGATTTTGTTTATCTGGTCGGTGCTAAGCTTGGAAACTGCTGCGGGCAGCGGAACGAAGTTTACCTGCTGCATAAAGTGTTGGGAATTGCCGCCACTCGGCGAAATGGCCCAGCCGAGGAAATGCCTCAGGCCCTCCGCGTCATCCGAGTTCTTCTGCTGTGCGTTGACGATAGCATACTCGTAATTGATGATCGGGTAGGCGTTGGTGCCAGTCGCGAAGATCAGGCTGATCCGTTCATCGGGCGGTGTTTTGGCAACGGCCGCACCGGCAGCAGCTTGTACGGTTTTCACGGTAGGAAGGACGAACTCCCCGCTTTTGTTCTTCAGCGCGGCTTCGCCCATGTGATCGTCCTGAATGGCTTTTTTAAAGCTTACACCAATGTAGGCGACCGAATATTGGTTGCCCTGGAGAGCGCTGACCATTCCCTGGTTGCCATTGGCACCGATGGAGCCAGAAGCGGCAGGCCAGCTGATCGTGGTGCCGTAGCCGAGCGAATTGTTCCAATCCGGCGTCGAGAACGAGAGATACTGGGTGAAGGTGAACGTATCGCCGCTACCATCGGTACGGTGAATGGTGATGATAGGGTGGTTTGGGAGCTTCACGCCTGGATTCAGCTTGGCGATCTGCGGGTCATCCCAGTTGGTGATCTTTCCTTGATAGATACCGGCAAGCACGGGGCCACTGAGTTTCAGATGGTCACCATTCAGTCCTGGAAGATTGTAATTGACCATCTGGCTGGATATGGCGAGGGGAATATTCACATGTCAGAATGTTGTTTCATCATGGCATCGCTGAGATACGCATCCGAAGCGCCGATCTATGCCAAGCCGGAGATCGCTTCGGAAATTCCCGTTCCGCTCCCGGTGCTCTGCGCGTGATGCGCACGCTGGGGTTCTTCTTCGTGTATGCTGGAACCCAGAGATTAAAGAGGGGATAGAGCAGGCTCGACCCGGTTTCGAGAAGATTGACCTCCTGCGCCGTCGCAGCGGTTGTGACGGTGCCGGAGAGACCGACAGCAAGTGCGATGCCATAGACGGCCCGGCGGCAGGAGGCGCGCCGAAGCGTGCCCGCACTGTTGTTGCGCGTCATTAATTCGCTCCTCTATCCGAACGTTGCGGTTGTAATCTTTAGGCTCTGGTAGGCAGATCGCAGCGGATGGGGTGGCGGAAAAGAGCGTCTATTTGAAACTTCTATTAAGCCACAAGGCAGCTATTGACTTATGGCATGCCGTTTCCGCGAGTTCACGTATCCGTACTGCGCGATCTGGCTCTATTCGATTGCCATAAGCGAGGCGTTGCAGCCGGCGGCCGTGGTGTTGATAGAAGTTACGATCTCCTGCAGCAGCCAGTTGGGACAATACTGCCCTTCCTCGTCAGGAGCCTGGATCGGAGCCAGCGGTCCCGGCAGCGCGGCGATCTCGGCGCTTGCACGCTTGATGCGCTCCGCATCGCCTTCGATCAGGGCGCCCGCGAACGGGCCCGCATGGTGCCAGTCGGTAACCCAGCGAAGGCGGGAAGCGACGCGTGGCGGCAGGCCCTCGAGTGCTCGCTTCAGACCAGGCGCTTCTTGCACCACAGCTTCGTTCCCTGCCGCGAGGGCGGCGCCAACCTGGTGATACAGCCCCGCCGCCGTCAGAGGCAGAAGCAGGACCGCGCCACGCGGATGCAAGGCATAGATATCGGCCTCGCCGACGGGGCCGCCCAGTTCCGTCCGCAGGCCGATCCCGGATCGAGTGATCAGATCGTGCATGGCTGTCGCCGCGCCGGTTTCGCCCTTGCCTTCCAGCCAGTCCGCGAAATCCCGCGCCGGTTGATCGGTGCGGGCTGGTCCGAAACGGGTCAGGCGCGGCGGGCGAGTCACCAGCCGTCCGAGGTACAAGGGGCCTCCCGCCTTCGGGCCGGTGCCCGACAGACCCCGACCACCGAAGGGCTGTACCCCAACAACTGCCCCAATGATGTTGCGGTTGACATAGAGATTACCGGCCTTGATCCGGCTGGTGACATGCTCGATCGTTTCATCGAGCCGCGTGTGCAATCCGAAGGTCAGGCCATAGCCGGTGGCATTGATGTCGCGGATGAGATCCTCGATTTCGGTGCGTTTGTATCGAAGCACGTGCAGTACAGGGCCGAAAACCTCACGCTCCAAAACCGACATTCGATCGATTTCGATGATTGTGGGAGGCACGAAGGTCCCATTCGAGGTGTCCGCATCCAGGCTGCACTGTTCGACCGCGTATCCGCGTTTGCGCATATGGGCGATATGAACGTCGATGGTCGCCTTGGCGTCCGCGGTGATGACCGGCCCCACATCGGTCGAAAGCCTGTCCGTGCGTCCGACCGACAATTCGGCCATTGCACCCTTCAACATCATCAGAATGCGATCGGCCGTATCCTCCTGCACGCAGAGGACCCTCAAAGCCGAGCAGCGTTGCCCCGCGCTGTCAAAGGCCGAAACGATGGCATCTGAAACCACCTGTTCCGGCAGCGCTGACGAATCGACGATCATCGCGTTCTGCCCGCCGGTTTCGGCAATCAGCGGAATCGGTCGGCCGGCGGTCGACAGGCGCTCGGCCAAACGAGCCTGGATGAGCCGGGCGACGTCGGTCGAGCCGGTGAACATGACGGCGGCTGTCTCTGGCGCATCGACCAGCGCCGCACCGATACGCCCGTCCCCGGGCAGCAGTTGCAGCGCGGCCCGTGGAATTCCGGCGTCGTGCAGGATCGCGATGCCGGCAGCGGCAATCAGCGGCGTCTCCTCTGCAGGCTTCGCGAGTACCGAGTTGCCGGCCGCCAGCGCCGCCGCGATCTGACCGGTGAAGATCGCAAGCGGAAAGTTCCACGGGCTGATGCACACCACCGGCCCCAACGGTCGCTGTTCCTCGCCAAAGGTTTCACGCGCCTGCTGCGCATAGTATCGGAGGAAATCAACTGCCTCGCGGACTTCGGAAATGGCGTTGGAGGCGGTTTTGCCTGCCTCCCGCATGATCAATCCCATCAGTGTCGGCATGCGCGCCTGCAGCAGGTCGGACGCCTGCTCCAGGATGGCGGCGCGCTCCACAACGGATACTCCCGCCCAGCCGGCAGCACTCTCCGCCGCATCACGAACTGCCAGCCGAGCGTGTTCCTCGGTTGCCTCGATCACCTGGCCAACGATGTCGGTGTGATCACCCGGATTGTGCACGGGCCGTGCAGTACCTGCTGCAACCGTGCCGGCCAGCACCGGCTCGGCACGCCAAGACACACGTGTGCTCGCGAGCAGTGCGTCCGAAAGTTGGGCCAAGGCCGACTCATCGGCCAAATCGATGCCTGACGAGTTCCTCCGTGACGGTCCGAAGATGTCGAGCTGGCAGCTTGATCCGATCATGAGGCGCTCCTGGCACCGGCATCGCGCTGACCGCCGCCGCCGGATCCGCAACGAGCTCGTTGATCGGCACATTCGGATCGGCAATCCGATGAACGAAGGAGGAGTTGGCGCCGTTTTCCAGCAAGCGCCGAACCAGATAAGCGAGCAACGTTTCATGCGTGCCCACCGGGGCGTAGATGCGGCACGGGCGATGGAGCTGCTCCTTCAGGACCACTTCTTCATAAAGAGACTCGCCCATCCCATGCAGGCATTGGAATTCGTAAAGCCCAGGTGGGAAGTCGGGACCGGCGAGATGATAGACGGTCGCGAGCGTCTGCGCGTTGTGGGTGGCAAACTGAGGAAACACCGCATCGGTCGCGGCCAGCAGCCTGCGTGCGCAGGCGATGTACGAAATGTCAGTATGAAGCTTGCGGGTGAAGACTGGAAAATCCTCCAGACCATCGACCTGCGCGCGCTTGATCTCCGCATCCCAGTACGCGCCCTTGACCAGGCGCAGCATCACGCGATGGCTCGACCGTCGTGCCAGATCGATGACGTAGTCCAGCACGAAGGGGCAGCGCCGGCTGTACGCCTGCACAACAAAGCCGAGCCCGTTCCAGTTGGCGAGCGCGGGATCGAGACAAAGCTCCTCCAGCAGGTCGAGCGACAATTCGAGCCGATCGGCTTCTTCGGCATCGATGTTGAAGCCGATATCATAGCGCTTCGATAAAAGTGCGAGCGCGCGCAACCGCGGCAGCAACTCACTGATGACACGGTTTGCCTGGGCGCGCGTGTAGCGAGGATGCAGGGCTGACAATTTGACGGAGATGCCTGGCCCTTCGATCGGACCGCGGCCGGCCGCTTCCTTGCCGATGGCGTGAATGGCACCCTCGTAGTTGCGGAAGTAGCGATGAGCATCGGCGGCGGTTGCGGCCGCTTCGCCGAGCATATCGTAGGAGTGGCGGAAACCTTTCTGTTCCTGGATGCGTGACCGGTTCAGCGCCTGCTCGATCGTCTCGGCGGCAACGAATTGCTCGCCCAGCATCCGCATCGCCATATCGACGCCGCGGCGGATCACCGGCTCGCCATATCGTGCGATCAGACGGGTCAGGGCGGCCGACGACCCGCGATCGTTGACCGTGGACGCGAGCCGTCCGGTGATAACCAGGCCCCAGGTCGCGGCGTTGACGAACAGCGACGGCCCGGTGCCGGCGTGGGAGATCCAGTCTCCTCCGGCGATCTTGTCTCGGATCAGGGCATCACGGGTGGCCGCGTCCGGAATGCGCAGGAGCGCTTCGGCCAGGCACATCAACGCGACGCCTTCCTGGCTGGACAGGGCATATTCCTGGAGCAGCGCCTCTACCATCGATCCGCGCTGCTTGCGGCGCAGAGCCTCGATCAGTCCGCGCGCGGTCCTGGCGATGTCCGCACGAAGCGGCTCGGACAGAGTAGCTTGCTCGAGCAGGGGACGAAGGCAGTTGGGTTCGGGGCGGCGGAAGGCTGCCGTAATGGCGCGCCGGAACGGCGTCTGCTCATGGATCGGCGGGGCGAATGCGGCGAACGGCTCGGCATTCATCGGACCCTCGGAACCCCGCCGCTTTTGACGGCGAAATTACCCTTTCGGGAATGGTGCCCAGGGGCGGAATCGAACCACCGACACTGCGATTTTCAGTCGCATGCTCTACCAACTGAGCTACCTGGGCGTGACGGTATGGCTACCGTATCCCCATCAGCCGATCAAGCGTCCGCACCGTTGCCCAGACCCGCGCGATAACGCGCGGCAAGCTTGCGGTATTCCTCGGCGTTACGATCGAACTTCCGCCGTTCCTCCTCGTCCATTACGCGCTTCAGCTTGGCCGGAGCGCCGGTCCAAAGCTCATAGCGCCCGATCACCTTGCCAGGCGTAAGCAGACCGCCGGCGCCGAGCATGCCGCCCTCCTCGATGACCGCGCCGTCCAGGACCGTGGAGCCCATGCCGACGAAGGCGCGATTGTGCAGCGTGCAGGCATGGATGATCGCGGCGTGGCCCACCGTAACGTCATCTCCGATGATAGTGGGATAGGTCACCGCATCTACGTGGATGATGGTGCCATCCTGAATGTTGGTGCGGGCGCCGATGCGAATGAAGTTCGTATCCCCGCGCACCACGCAGCTGAACCAAATGCCGGACTCGGCGCCGATCTCCACGTCGCCGATCACGGCGGCCGTTGGGGCAATGAACGCAGTTGGATGGATGCGCGGGAACGTACCGTCCAGCGCGTATAGCGGGTCGTGCGAGGCCGGAACCGCGCGCCCGACCTGAATGTCAGCCATGTGCGATCCCCAGCATCAGGCAGAGATTTTGGACCGCCGCCCCCGACGCGCCCTTGCCGAGATTATCCAGCCGCGCGACCAGCACTGCCTGGCGGTGCGGTTCATTGGCGTAGACGTAAAGTTCCAGCATGTTGGAGCCGTTCAGCGCTTCCGGTTCCAGCTTGCCCGACGCGTCTCCGGACGTAACCCGCACGAAGCTGCTGCCGGCATACCGTGCTTCCAACACCGAGCGCACATCGGCGCCGGTCGGCTTAGCCGTCAACGTATCCAGATGCAGTGGCACGCTGACCAGCATACCTTGCCTGAAATGGCCGACGGACGGTACGAAGATCGGCCGACGACTGAGACCGCCGTACAGGTGCGTCTCCGGTACGTGCTTGTGCTCCAGACCGAGGGCATAGAGTTCGAAGGCGGGCCCTCCGCTCGCTTCATGCGCCTGGATCATAGATTTGCCGCCGCCGGAGTAGCCGCTGATCGCGTTGATCGTCACCGGGTAGTCGGGGGGCATGATGCCCGCATCCACCAGGGGGCGGATCAGCGCAATCGCGCCCGTCGGATAGCATCCGGGGTTGGCGACCTTCCGGGCGCCTGCGATACGCTCGGCCTGACCGGGAGCCAGCTCCGGGAAGCCATAGACCCAGGCGGGGTCCACCCGGTGGGCGGTGCTGGCGTCCAGGATGCGCGGCGCCGCGTTGCCGAGCCCGTCCGCGAGGACAACGGACTCCTTCGCGGCCGTGTCGGGCAGGCACAGCACCACCGCGTCCACCTCCGCCATTAGGTCGCGGCGGGCGGCGGGATCCTTGCGGTGCTCTTCCGGCAGGCTTCGGAGCTCCACGGCCGGCAGCGCGGCCAAGCGCTCCCGGATCTGCAGTCCGGTCGTGCCCGCTTCGCCATCGATGAACACCGCCGGCCGATCGGCCATGAAACCCTCCGCTGCTGCGCGCGCTCCGTTACCGCTTGCTGAACTGGAAGCTGCGGCGCGCCTTGGCCTTGCCGTACTTCTTCCGCTCTACCACGCGGGAATCGCGCGTCAGGAAGCCCGCCGCCTTCAGGATCGCCCGCAGGTCCGGCTCATAATTCGTCAGCGCTCGGCTGATTCCATGACGAACCGCGCCAGCCTGGCCGGACAGACCGCCGCCGACGACGGTGCAATACACGTCGAACTGGTTGTAGCGGTCCGCCACCAGGAAAGGCTGAGTGATCAGCATGCGCAGCACGGGGCGGGCGAAATACTGCACCGCCTTCTTGCCGTTCACCATGATCTCCCCCTTGCCGGGCTTGACCCAGACGCGCGCCACCGCGTTCTTGCGCCGGCCTGTGGCATAGGAGCGGCCGAGTTGATCGCGCTTCGGTTCGTGTCGCGGCGTCTCCGGCTGTACGGTGCCGGTGCTGACCGCCATTTCCCGCAGATCAGCGAGCGTCCCCGTGCGGGGTTGGGTTCCAGACATCGGCTCAGCCCCGCTTGTTTTTCGGGTTCATCGCCGCGACATCGAGCGGCTTGGGCTGCTGCGCGTCGTGCGGGTGTTCGGCCCCGGCATAGACGTGAAGATGCTTCATTTGCCGGCGCTGCAGCGGTCCGCGCGTGATCATCCGCTCCACCGCCTTTTCGACCACTCGCTCGGGATGCGCGCTCTCCAACCGCTCGCGCATGGTGTGGCCCTTGATGCCACCCGGGTAGCCGGTGTGGTAATAGAATGTGGACTGTCCCAGCTTGTTGCCGGTCAGCCGCACCTTTCGCGCGTTCACCACGATCACGTTGTCCCCGCAGTCGACATGCGGCGTGAATTGCGGCTTGTGCTTGCCGCGCAAGCGGTTGGCGACGATTGAAGCCAAGCGGCCCAGTACGACACCATCGGCGTCGACCACCACCCAGTCCTTCTGCACGTCCGCCGGTTTCAACGAAACCGTGGTCTTCATATCTTAAGCCCTTGATCGGAAAGCGCGCTGTATGTGCGCGCAGCCGCTGTCCGTCAAGGGTGCAAGCGATGTGGTATTATCTTACCACACTCACGCCCGAGCGCCTATTCCATCGTCTGCACCGCCTCGGGTGTGATCTCAAACATGATCCGCTCCTCGCCCGGCTGGCGGAATGGATATTTGTCCTTCCCCAAATATTTCTTCGCCAGGCTGTCGATATGGGCGTCTGCGCCCTCAGTGGTGGCGCGCGTCACCGTGCCGCGGAGCTGCATGTAACGATAGGGATTGTCTGGATCCATGATTGAAAGGGCAACTCTCGCGCCTTCCTTCATGGTACGCGCTTTGACCCGGCCCTTCGCTGTATTGACCCGGATCTTATCGCCGGCGGTGTCAAACCACACCGGGGTGACCTGGGGCGAGCCGTCGGCCTTCACGGTCGCGACGTTGGCGAATGCCTTCTTGTTATCCAACAAGTCGCGAAAATTGTCCGGCACCTTGGTCATGATCCCCTATCCTCCAGCTGTCGTGGCCAGCAAATTAGGTGCATCCGCCACGGGCCGCTTCAAGTGTTCGGCACGGCCCTCCGGCTTCCGAGGAATGTTCCCGTTTCCGTGAACGGCGCTGGGCTAAAAATGTCACCACCGCGTGAGGAACGCGGTTAGCCTCCGTCACACTTCCTATGTCGTCTACCGGAGAGAATTGTTGCCGGTGATACGGATTTTGCCTCGGACTTGACCGACGGAGAGACGAGGGGTGGAAAAACCGGCGGAAACCAAACGGCTTCGCTGTCGTTGCAATAGCGGCAGATGCCGAGCAGTTCGGTCCGTCACCACCGCCGGTCCGCTGGCGCGGAAAGGTCCGGGTGCTGCCGGACGGGAAAAGGTGTGACAATGAGCGGCAATGTATCAGACGATCCTGACGACCTCGCGGGCGTGTTGCGCCGGACCATCGTAGAGTTGGTGCGACGGGACGGACCGGATCTCTCGGCCCGGCAATTGGGGGTGTTTCTGACTTGCTACCTGGAAAACGACCCGCAGACGGTCCGCGGACTGGCTGCAAAGCTGGGTGTGTCGAAACCGGCGATCACGCGAGCCTTGGATCGGCTGACGGAATTCGATTTGGTAAAACGCAAGACTGACCCCATGGACCGCCGCAGTGTACTGGTTCAGCGCACGACGGCGGGGGTGGCCTTTCTTCGTGACCTTCGCTCCATCATGCGCGATGCTGCGGGAGACATGAGGCTGGGCACCGGAACCGGAGTGGGCCATGACCATGAACCCGAACACGAGGAGGTTCGTGCGGGCCATTCGTAAATCATGACCGGATGGAGACGGCACCCTGGGATGCGGATAGTCGGCTCCTGGACAAAGCCGCCATTTACCAGGACTTAGCCCAAGCCATTTCTGCCCTGTTCGAGGGCGAATCCGACCCGGTCGCCAATGCCGCCAACGCGGCGTCAGCTATTTTCTACAGCTTGCCGGACCTGAATTGGGCGGGCTTCTACTTTCTTCACGGTTCCGAACTCGTGCTTGGCCCGTTTCAGGGGCGTCCCGCCTGCTTGAGGATCCCCCTCGGACGTGGGGTTTGCGGAACGGCCGCGTCGGAGCGCCGCTCAATTCTGGTCCCCGACGTCCACGCTTTTCCCGGACATATCGCCTGCGATCCACGCTCCCGCTCCGAGCTGGTCACGCCGCTCCTCGCCGGAGATCGGTTGATCGGCGTCTTGGACCTCGACAGTCCGGTTCCGACACGGTTTGATGCGGCCGATCAGGCCGGATGCGAGTCGCTGGCCAGGATCATTGCGCCCATACTCGCCTGACAGAACAGGACGGCTTCATGAGCGGAACCAGTTGGACACCACCGGCTGTCGGCGGCCCTCGGCCACGCTCGTCGTGGATCTGGTTCGTGGTCCTCGGTGTGCTGCAAATCCTGCTCGGCGTGTTTTGCTGGTTCGACGTGCTGGCTGCGACGATTGCCGCCACATACCTGATCGGGGCGGCGCTGCTTCTTGGCGGCGTGCTCCAGGCGATCCACTCCTTCCTCGACCGCGGCTGGGGCGGCTTCATCCTCCATCTGCTCGCGGGCATCCTGTACATCGTCGCCGGCCTGCTGATCATGGCGGAGCCGGTGCGCGGCGCTCTGATCATCACTGTGGTTCTGTCGGTCGTGATGATCGTGGCCGGCATTTTCCGCGTCGTGCTCGCGGTGCAGCATTGGCATCTCGGCGGGGCGGGCCTGATGCTCGTCGGAGGCTTTATCTCAATCGGCGTTGGCTTCCTGCTCTACCTCACCCTGCCGTGGTCCGGTCTCTGGGTGTTGGGAACCCTGATCGCCATCGAGCTGATCTTCCATGGCGCGGCTTGGCTCGAATTCGGGCTGTCTCTGCGCCGACTACCGGCCTGACGCGTCGATGGCCAAGACCGCTTCCGCTTTTCCCAAAGCGGCCCAGACCGAGTGGGACCGCGACGCCGCCCTCGCGACCGCGCGCTTGCTTCTGGAAATCAAGGCCGTGAATTTTCGGCCCGAGGAGCCATACACCTTCACTTCCGGCTGGAAGTCGCCCGTCTATATCGACTGCCGCCGCATCATCTTCTTTCCCCGCGCCAGGACGAAAATCTGTGAGCTCAGCGTCGAGAAGATAAACCGCCACATTGGCTATGAAACCATTGAGGCCGTGGCGGGCGGGGAGACGGCGGGAATCCCGTTTGCCGCCTGGATCGCCGACCGGATGGCCGCGCCGATGGCCTATGTGCGTAAGAAGCCCAAGGGGTTCGGACGCAATGCGCTGATCGAGGGTGATGTGCCGGAGGGCAAACGCACATTGCTGGTTGAGGACCTGACCACAGACGGCCAGTCGAAGATCCGGTTCTGCCAGGCGCTGCGCGATGCCGGCGCCATCGTGAACCATACCTTCGTCGTGTTCTTCTACGGCGTCTTCCCTGGTGCGTTCGAGACCCTCTCGCGGATGGATATCTCGTTGCACCACCTCTGCACATGGTGGGATGTGCTGGATGCCTGCCGTGATCGGCCGTACTTCTCGGAGTCCGCACTGGCGGAAGTACGGCGCTTCCTGGAGGATCCGGTGGCATGGTCCGCCAGTCATGGCGGTGTGGCGAGCGCGGAGGAAGCGGCGGCCAGGCGGCTGGCGGCGGAGAGCTAAACCAACCGCACGCCCTCCAGCAGCAGCGTAATTCGGTCGCACAGCTGTCGGACCTCCACCGGCTTACGCAGCAGAGAGAACGACCCGCTCACCGCGCCACTAACCGCCAATGCTGCGCTGTCTTCCGCATAGCCCGTCAGCAGAATAGCAGGCAGCCGAGGGCGCGCCTTCTGCGCCCGCCCGATGAGTCCCAGCCCGTTGAGGCCTGGCATCGACAGGTCCGTCACCATGCAGTCAACCGCGGCCCCGCTTTCCAGAATGGTCAAAGCCTGAGCCGCATCGGCCGCCGTGTGAACCGCGAACCCAGCCTCTTGCAGTTGTGCCGCCAGCGTTTCCGCCACCAGTGCGTCGTCTTCCACCAGGAGCACGTGCGCGCGCACCACGGTCTGAGGCTCGGTATCCGTGGCCGCTACTCCACTGCCCGCGAATTCCTCGGCGCGCGGCAGATAGAGTGTCACGGTGGTTCCCGCACCCGCAGCACTCTGGATAGTCAGGCCGCCGCCGGACTGTTCGGCAAAGCCCCGCGCCATCGCCAGCCCCAGCCCGGTCCCTTCACCCTTCCTCTTGGTCGAGAAGAACGGCTCGGAGGCTCGGGCGAGCACTGCCGGTTCCATGCCGCAGCCTGTGTCCATCACTGCAAGTCTGACATAGTCGCCCGGGCGCAATCCGGCGGCATGGGCGAAGCCCTCCGCCACGGGCTCCCGGCTCGCTGAGAATACGAGCGTGCCGCCTTGTGGCATCGCGTCCCGAGCATTCGTCGCCAGATTGACCAGCACGGATTCCAACTGGCCTCGATCGGCATAGATCGCAGGGGCATCCGGCGCGCAGGCGATGTCGATCCTGATCCCTGCGCCCAGCGTATGACTGAGCAGCTCGCGCAATCCCTCCAGAATGGCGCGTATATCGAGCGGTTCGGCGCGCAAGTCGCCACGATGGGCGAAAGCGAGGAGCCGCCGCGTAATGGATGAGCCGCGATTCGCCGCATCCAGGATGATGCGGGAAAACCGTGCTGCCGCTTCTGCATCGCCAGGCCGGCGGCCGATCAGATGGGCGCCCCCGGCCACGGCCTGAAGCACATTGTTGAAGTCATGCGCGATCCCGCCGGCGAGCTGACCCAGCGCCTGCATCCGCTCGGCATGCGCCGCGCGGGCTTGCGCCGCTTCGCGGGCAGCGACTTCCTGATGAACGCGTGCCTCCAATTCCTCGTTCAGGAGGTGCAATTGCTCCGCAGCGCGCTTGCGCTCGGTAATGTCCTGCACCACCCCGATGACGCGGGTGGGGATCCCCGTCGCATCCAGCAGGACGGCACCATGCACCGCGGTCCAGCGCACGTCGCCATCGGGGCGGGTCACGCGATATTCGGAGTGGTACTCGCCTTTGCCGGTGATCGCGGCCGAGAACTGTTCCCAGACCCGCGGCGCGTCGTCCGGATGGATCATACGGGCCCACTCCCGCCCGCTCAGGCGCATCTCGTTGCTGGCGCGTCCTATCATCGCGGCCGCTTCGAGTGACCACGACCGTACGTTCGTCTTTAGATCGTATTCCCAGGCGGCAAGCCCACCGGCTCTCATCGCCAGGCGAAGGCGCTCGGCGTCGGCCCGGAATCCTTCCTCCGTTTGACGGCGCATGGTGGCGTCGATCGTCACGCCCAGCATGCGTGCTGGCTTGCCGCTTTCGTCCGCCTCCACCTGCCCCAGGAACAAGATCCAACGGATTTCGCCATCTGGCCGGCGCATCGGTGCCTCGATGCGCATTCGACCCGGTGTGACGCGGAACCCGGCAAGCTGCGCTGCCATCCAGTCCCTGTCCGGAGGATTCACGAGGTCCAGCAGTCGCGCGAGTGACTCGCTTCCAGGTTCCGGCTCAAGCCCCAACGTCCGGAACAACTGGGCTGACCAGATCATGCTATCGGCGGTCAGGTCCCACTCCCACGTGCCGGTCCCCCCGGCTTCCTGGGCCAGCCGCAGATGCTCCTCATGCGCCTCGAGGGCTTCGGCCGCACGGCGTCTTTCCGTGATGTCGCGCCAATAGACCGTGACACCGTCGGCCCAGGGACCGACCGTCACTTGAACCCAGGCGCCAGTAACGGGCGAGGGCGCCTCAAACGAAATCGTGCGCTGCTCCGCCTTTACCTGACGCAGCACTGCTTCGTTCATCGTGCCGATCAGCTGGGGCAGACTGTCCCAAATGATTTGTCCGATGACGCGTTCAGCCGGCAAGTTCCAGAAGCGAAGCGCCCGCTGATTGGCGTAGACGGCGCGCCAAGTCCCATCGAGGGCGTAAAACGCATCGCCCATGCTTTCCAGGATAGAGCATGCCTCCGGCGGGAACGGCCGCGGAGCGCTGGTGGTCATAGCCCTACGGTATCAATCCGCCGCAAGGGCCGACGCCCGATCAGAAAAGGGTCGCGCCCCGCCGTGCCGCCCTCGACGCGAGAGTAGAGTCTGCAGGCGACGAAGAACATCAGTGTTGGTGTAAGGCTTCTGCAAAATCGCATCGACTTCGGTTGTCTGAAGCAACGATTCCGGTTCTACATAGCCGGAAACCAAAACCATCAGCAGCTCAGGATGAACACGCCGAACCCAGCGTGCAAGTCCCACTCCGTCGACCTGGCCAGGCATCCGTACGTCACTGAACACCAGATCAATTTCCGAATGAGACTCGATCAGCCGCATCGCGGCGTGTGCGTTCTCCGCTTGCAGAATGGTGTAGCCCGCGTCCTCCAGCAATTCGGACGCAACCTCACGCACCGCCTCGTCGTCATCGACGAGAAGGATGGTCGCAGTTCTCGAATGCAATAAATGCTTGTGCGCGGAGGTCATGACACGTCTCGAAGGGCGCGGACATGAGGCCCCCAGATTGCCACGGCAAATCATAGACTCTTGAGAATTCGTTACAGGAACGAGATCGGATCGACATCCACCTCCACTCGGGCGCTGCGGCCGACGGGTACGCGGGCCAGCCACTCGCGCAGAATGGGCTGTACGGCGATATCCCGGCGGGTCTTCAGCAGGAGGCGGCGCCTGTGGCGGCCACGCAACACAGCGAGCGGTGCCGGCGCGGGGCCAAAAACCGTAACGCCATCGGCATGTGGTGCGGCGCGGCCCAGAGCACTGGCGAGCAGGTCTGCCTGTTCTGCCGAATCTGCACTGACGATCAGTGCGGCCAATCGGCCAAACGGCGGCCATCCCCCAGGCAGCCGCTCTGCGATCTCCTGCTCCTGGAACGCGGCGAGGTCACCTCGGAGCAGGACCTGCATAACGGGATGTTCGGGGCTGAAGGTCTGCAGCAGTACACGGCCCGGTGAATCCGCGCGGCCCGCACGGCCCGCCACCTGATGCAGAAGCTGAACGGTGCGTTCGGCGGCCCGCAGATCGGCTCCCCCAAGACCGAGATCGGCATCCACCACCCCGACCAGCACCAAGTGAGGGAAGTGCCAGCCCTTCGCGACGATCTGCGTGCCGATGATCAGGTCGATTTCCCGTTCGGCCACAGCGCGCGCTGCCTCCGCCGCCGCGTGGGGGCCGGGCAGCGTGTCACTGGCCATGACCAGCAAACGGGCGCTTGGGAAGGCCAGCGCTGCCTCTTCAGTGATGCGCTCGACGCCGGGGCCCACCGGGGTCAGGCTGTGCGCCGCCCCGCAGCTCGGGCACACCTGCGGGATCGGGATGGCGTGTCCGCAATGGTGGCACTGGAGCACGCGGCGCGTGCGGTGCTCGACCAGCCAGGCGGTGCAGTTCGGGCACTGCATGCGGTGGCCGCAGGTGCGGCACAGCGTCAAGGGCGCATATCCCCGCCGAATTCAGGAACAGCATGCCCTGCGAGCCCTGCTCCAAGGTCTGATTCACCGCTTCGATCAGCGTCGGCGCCAGGAAGCGGCCCTTCTCAGGCGGCGTCTCGCGCAAATCGATCGCTTCGATGCTTGGCAGCGTCGCGCCGCCGAACCGGCGCGGTAACGTGAGCCGCCCGTAGCGTCCTGATTGGACGTTGACGATCGTCTCCAGGCTGGGGGTCGCAGACACCAGAACGGCCGGCGCTTCCTCTAGCCGCGCGCGCACCACCGCCATATCCCGGGCGTGATAGACCACGCCCTCCTCCTGCTTGAACGCGGTCTCATGCTCTTCGTCCACGACGATCAGACCGAGCAGCGGAAATGGCAGGAACAGCGCCGAGCGTGCACCGACCACCACGGAGGCACGTCCCGCTGCGACTTCTCGCCAGGTGATCCGGCGTGTCCTGGACGACAGATCAGAATGCCAGCTTGCGGGCGCGACGCCGAAGCGGTGCTGAAAGCGCTCGAGCCACTGCGACGACAAGGCAATCTCGGGCAGCAGGATCAACGCCTGTCGACCCGAGCGCAGGCACTCGGCGACGGCTTCCAGATAAACCTCGGTCTTCCCCGACCCGGTGACGCCGTCCAGCAGCGTGACCGAGTACCTTTCCGCGCTCACGGCTTCCCGCAGCCTCTGCGCGGCCGAGGCCTGCTCTGCCGCCAGATGCGGCCCCGGATGGTCGGGATCGGGGCGGGGGAATGGATGCTCTGTGATTGGGGCGGGCGCCAGGAGTCCAACTTGCGCCATGGCGCGGATCACGCCGGGCGTGATCCCTGCCGTGCGCGCCAGATCCCCGCCCGTGCGAGGCTCGCGCTCGGCGAGCGCGGCCAGCACTCGGGTCCGCGCTGGGGATAGTGAGTCCGGGGGCGGTTCGCCGCGGCGCCAGCCCATGCGCTTGGGGTCCGGTTCGGAGCGAACGGTGCGGATCGCCATGGCCATGACTTCCCCGGGCGGGGAAAGGGTGTAGGCGGCGACCCAGTCGATGAAGCGGCGCAAGGCCGGACGCATCGCGGGGACATTCAACCGGGCGCTGATCGGCTTGAGCTTGTGCGCGGGCGGGCCCTCTGCATCGTCGGGACGATCCCAGACCACGCCGATCAATTCGCGGCCCTGCAGGGGAACCACAACGAAGTCGCCGGCTTCCAACTCGAGCTCGGATGGCGCGAGGTAATCGAACGGTTCAGCGAAGGGCAGCGGAAGCATCACCGGCACACGCTGGCCCGTTTGCTTCTCGATCAGGAGCAACATCTATATCTTCAGAAAGCCGGGGGAGAGGTACGGCATGAAGTTTTTCGTGGATACGGCCGATGTGGCCGAGATCAAGAGCCTGGCCGATAGCGGCCTGCTGGACGGGGTGACCACCAACCCTTCGCTGGTCGCGAACGCGGGGCGGCAGATGCGGGACATCATCGCAGAAATCTGCGCCATCGTGCCCGGGCCTGTCAGCGCCGAAGTGGCGGCAGCCGATTTTGACGGCATCATGCGCGAGGGCCGGGTGTTGCGGGAGATCGCCCGCAACGTGACGGTCAAGGTGCCGCTGACTCCCGACGGATTGCGCGCCTGCCGCAAGCTGTCGGACGACGGTACGATGGTGAACGTGACGCTGTGCTTCTCTCCCGCACAGGCGCTGCTCGCAGCCAAAGCAGGCGCCAGCTTCGTCAGTCCGTTCGTCGGCCGGTTGGATGACGTGGGCGAACACGGCATGGGGCTGATCGCCGACATCATGGCTATCTTCCGCAACTATCCGTACCTGAAAACCGAGGTTCTGGTGGCCAGCGTGCGCAACCCTATGCATGTGGTGGAAGCAGCAAAGCTCGGGGCGCATGTGGCGACTTTGCCGCCGGCCGTGCTGCGTAGCCTGTTCAATCACCCGTTGACCGATAAGGGGCTGGCGACATTCCTGGCGGACTGGGCCAAGACCGGACAGCGCATCGCTTGAGCGGCATCGCAGCCACGTCAGAGCCGATGGACATCACGACGGAGGTGGAGCGCTTCCTCCGCGCCAACCCGTCCTGGCTCGCGGAGCGTCCTGATCTGTATCGCGCGCTGGCACCCCCGGCACGGTTTTCCGGTGACCCGATGGCCGACCATCTGGTCGCCATGGTTCGGGCAGAGCGGCGGCACGCTGCCGAGCAGACCGCGCGGGCCGATGGGGTGCTGGCTGCGGGACGGGCGGCGGCGGGGCTTGCTTACCAGGTGCAACAGGCGGTGCTGGCACTGATCCGGGCTTCCGATCCTGTGGACTGCATCCATGGCGAACTGCCCCCGATCCTCGGACTGGACGCGGTGAATCTGTGCATGGAGGGGGAGTGGCCGCACGCGAGGCCGCTGCCGGCCGGCTATGTAGGGGTGGTCCTAGGCGGTCGCGCCGTGGTCGTCCGATCGGAGCCGCCGGATGCGGCGTTGGTCCATGGAGAAGCGGCGCGCCTTGCGGCCCGCGACGCGCTGATTCGGGTGGAGTGGCAGGGTGCGCCGTCGCTGCTTTCCCTCGTCAGCCGGGATGTGACGGCCTTGGATCAGGCGCAGGCGGGTGCGCTCGCCTTTCTCGGTCGCGCCGTCGGTGCCACGCTCGATCGCGGGCAATGACCGGGGCCGAAGCGCGCGAACGCTATCGCGACTGGCTGGCAAAGGAACGTCGAAGCGCGCCGCTGACGGTGCGGGCGTACGGCGACGACGTGGCCCACTTTCTCGGCTTTCTGTCCGGGCATCTGGGGCAGGAGCCGGATCTCACCGCGCTGGCGGCACTGGGGCCCGGCGACTTTCGGGCTTGGCTCGCGGCTCTGCACGGCGATGGCCTGACCGCGGCGACGCGGGCGCGCCGGCTCGCGGCGGTGCGCGGCTTCTTCCGCTACCTCGCACGACGGCACGGGGTGGAGAACGCCGCGATCCGGCTGGTCAATACCCCGCGTGTTCGCCGGCCGGCGCCCCGGCCGCTCGGACGGCCGGAGGCGCGGGTCGCGCCGGATGGGATCGCGGAACAGTCCGACGATCCCGCGGTCCAGGCGCGCGATGTGGCGCTGTTCACGCTGCTCTATGGCTGCGGGCTACGGATTTCCGAGGCTCTGGGCTTGCGCGTAGCGGATGCGCCCAAACCGGGCGCCGACGGGATGCTGCGCGTGACAGGGAAGGGGAGCAAGCAGCGGGAGGTGCCGGTGCTTCCGGTGGTGCGGGAGGCGATCGCGGCATGGCTGCGCCTGCATCCGGCGCCGGGACCAGAGTCGCCGCTGTTCGTTGGCGTGCGTGGGGGCGCGTTGAACCCCGGGGTGGCGCAGAAGCGGATGCGGGATTGGCGACGCGCTCAGGGGTTACCGGAGCATGCGACGCCGCACGCGCTGCGGCATTCATTCGCGACGCATTTGCTTGGGGCCGGAGCGGATTTGCGGGCGATCCAGGAATTGCTGGGGCACGCGAGTTTGTCCACGACCCAGCGCTATACGGCGGTGGAGGATGCCGCGGTCCGGGAGGTATGGCGTCGCGCGCACCCGCGGGCGTAACCCTGTAATCCGCAGTGCGGCGGCACCAAGTGGCAGCCTATGGCAATGTTCAATCGGATGCGGATGGTCGTGCCGGCGGTACTGCTGGCAACGACGGTCTTTGGCGGCTTCGCGCTGACGCGGGGGCACGCGGCCGCAGTGAACAAAGTTGTGCCGGCGCCGGCGGTGGATGAAACACCGGCTGCATCAGGCTCGGAGACACTGATCCTGGCGGGTGGCTGCTTCTGGGGTGTGCAGGGGGTCTTCCAGCACGTGAAGGGCGTGGAGCAGGCGGTCTCGGGCTATGATGGTGGGAGCGCGAAGACGGCGGAGTACGAGACAGTGAGCACGGGGACGACGGGGCATGCTGAGTCCGTGCGCATCACCTACGATCCGCACGTGATTACCTATGGGCGGTTGTTGCAGGTCTTCTTCTCGGTGGCGACCGATCCGACCCAGGTCAATGAGCAGTATCCGGATGTCGGAACGCAGTACCGGTCGGAGATTTTCGCGAGCACACCGGAGCAGGGCAGGATCGCGCAGGCGTATATCGCTCAGTTGGATCAGGCGCATGTCTTCGCCAAGCCGATCGCGACGCAGGTCGGGCAGGATTTCGGATTCTATCCCGCGGAAGGTTACCATCAGAACTATCTGACGCTCCATCCGGACAGCCCGTATATCGCGATGTTTGACCTGCCAAAGGTCGCGGCGCTGAAGTCGCTGTTCCCAGCTTCGTTCCTGGCGACGCCGGTGCTGGTGGGTGAGCTCACGAAGAGTTCCTAGGGGCGTGGCGGGAGCAGTGAGCGGATCGGATTTGAAGGAGGGTGGAGTGGCTGAATATCGCAAAACCCAGGAGGCGATCTCGCGCCTGACACCGGAGCAATATCGGGTGACGCAGCAGAGCGCCACGGAATATCCCGGGACCGGCGAATACCTGCACAATAAGGCAGCGGGAATCTATGTGGATATCGTCTCGGGGGAGCCGCTCTTCGCGTCCTCGGACAAGTATGAATCGGGCTGTGGCTGGCCGAGCTTCACCAAGCCGATCGAGACGGCACACGTGAAGGAACTGCACGACACAGCGCACGGGATGATCCGGACCGAGGTGCGCTCGGCGTTCGGCGACAGCCATCTGGGGCATGTGTTTCCGGATGGGCCGCGCGATCGCGGCGGACTGCGCTACTGCATCAACTCGGCGTCTCTGCGCTTCGTGCCGCGGGAGAAAATGGAAGCGGAAGGCTACGGCGCGTATCTGGACCAGGTGGAGGATGTGCAATGACAACGGAACGGGCGGTTCTGGCGGGCGGTTGCTTCTGGGGCATGCAGGATCTGATCCGGCGGTTGCCTGGGGTCATCTCGACGCGGGTGGGCTACACGGGTGGCGAGGTGCCGAACGCGACCTATCGAAACCACGGCAATCATGCCGAGGCGATCGAGATCATCTTCGATCCGGCAAAGACGAGCTACCGGACAATGCTGGAATTCTTCTTCCAGATCCACGATCCGACGACGCGGAACCGGCAGGGCAACGATATGGGGCCGAGCTACCGGTCGGCTATCTTCTACACCTCCGAGGCGCAGAAGAAAGTCGCAGAAGATACGATATTGGACGTGAATGCGCCCGGCCTGTGGCCAGGCAAGGTGGTTACCGAGGTCGTGCCCGCGCGCGATTTCTGGGAGGCCGAGCCCGAACACCAGGATTATCTGGAACGGATTCCGAACGGCTACACGTGCCACTATGTGCGGCCGAACTGGAAGCTGCCGGTGAGGAAAGTGGCGTAGGGGAGGGGCCGCGTGACTCCGTGCCGATGAGGCGCCCGATAAGAGCGTGATACGCGCGCAGATAATCGTCCATCCGCAGGTGCTGCTCGGCGTAAGTCCGGGCGCTCTTGCGGATGCGTGACGCCAGCGCGCGATCTTCCAGAACCTCCAGCACCTGAGAGGCAAGACCGGCGGGATTCAGGAAGGGAACGATCAGCCCGTTCTGGCCATTGCGCACGAATTCCGTCACAGGCGGCGTGTCGCTGCCCACGACGGCGCAGCCGGTTCCCAGCGCCTCCCGCAGCGACCAGGATGCGACGAACGGATAGCTCAGATACACATGCGCATCGCTGCGCTGGAGCATTCGCACATAAGTGGCGTAGTCGATTTTTCCGGGAAAGCAGACGCGGTCGGGATCGATCTTCTCCCCGAGCTCTTTCAGCATCACCTCGCGCCAAGGGCCCGCTGGATGAGCCATTCCGTAACTCACGCCGTCGCCCCCAACGAGCACCGCACGAACATCGGGCCGTTCACGCAGAATCCGGGGCAGTGCTCGCATGATGATGTGAAAGCCGCGATAAGGTTCGAGGTCGCGCGCGACGTACGTGATCAGCTTATGCCGCGGCGTGATCACCATGTTGCCGATCCGGAGATTCGCGCGACGCGCCGCGGGATCCGGCTTGCACACGTCGAGCAGACCGTGTGAAAACCCCATGCTGATTCCGGCGCGACGCGCGCTACGCTAGAATCCCGACATGCCGCACATCACCGGCCATGACCGATCCCAGCTTCTGCTGTTGCCCGAATCCCTGGACGACTATGTCGGCCCCGACAACCCGGTGCGCTTCATCGAGGCTTTTGTGGACGGGCTCGATCTTGCGGGCGCGGGCTTCGCGCGCGTCGAACCGAAGGAGACTGGCCGTCCAAGCTATCTCCCCGGCGATCTGCTCAAGCTCTATATCTACGGTTATCTGAACCGCATCCGCTCAAGCCGTCGGCTGGAAGCCGAGACCCACCGCAATGTCGAGGTGATCTGGCTGCTGCGCCATCTCAAGCCGGACTTTAAGACCGTCGCCGACTTCCGCCGCGACAACCGCACGGCGTTCCGCCCAGTGTTCCGCCAGTTCGTGTTGCTGTGCAAGCAACTGGACCTGTTCGGCCGCGAGCTGCTGGCGGTGGATGGCACACGGATCAAGGCAGTCAACAACAAGGACCGCAATTTCACCCGTGCCTCGCTGACCGAGTTCATCAAGCTGGCGGATGAGAAGCTCGACGATTACCTTCAGCGCCTCGACCGGGGCGATGCTGCCGAGCGGGGGACAAGAGGCGCACGGGTCGAGAACCTGGCGGAGAAGATCGCTGCGGTTCGTCAGCGGCGCGAGCGCTGCAAGGCGATGCTGGCAGAGCTGGACCGGACTGGGGAGAACCAGATCTCGCTGACCGATCCCGACAGCCGTGCAATGGCAGCGCACACGCACGTTGCCGTTGGCTACAACGTGCAGATCGCGGTCGATATCAAGCATAAGCTGATCGTCGAGCAGCAGGTCACCAACCAGGTGGTCGATATGGGCCTGCTGACGGGGACCGCCGAACCGGCGAAGGAGATCCTCGGCGTCGAGACGATCGACGTCGTCGCCGACAAAGGTTATTTCAAGATCGAGGATATCGAGGCCTGCGAAAAGGCGGGCATGGTGCCCTATGTGCCGCGACCGCAGCGCGGTCCTTCGGTCAGGGAAGGTCTGTTCCGCAAGGACGAGTTCACGTATGAGGCGGAGACGGACAGCATGATCTGTCCCGCCGGGCAACGCCTTCACCCCTATTCATCATCGATGCTTCGCGGGCTGAAGAAGATCAATTATGCCAACCGTGCTGCCTGCCCCGATTGTGTCTTGCGGCCGCGATGCACGGGCAATCGGTTTCGCTCGGTATCACGACTGGAGAATGAGGCGGTGTTGGACCGAATGGCGGCTCGGCTGGCGCAACGCCCAGACGTTCTTGACCGGCGCCGCGAGTTGGTCGAGCACCCATTCGGCACGATCAAACAGTGGATGCATCAGGGTGCATTTCTGATGCGACGTCTGGAGAAGGTTCGAGCTGAGTTCAGCTTGACCGCGCTTGCCTACAACATCAGGCGGGTGCTCAATCTTGTCCCGTTCGATGCGTTGATGTTGGTGGTGAAGGTCGTGCCGGATTGAGACGCTCGGGAGGTCCCTTGCGGGACAAAAGCAACGAACGGAGCCGCTCCCCGAGAGTCACAGCATGATTCCGGAGCAATCTGAAAGATCACACGATACCGCTCATCCATCTCGATCGGCCAAATCGGGATCGTCTTCGCCACGCAGCGCGTTTCCACACGGTCTGCAAGGTTTACGCCTTCCCGGAGCAGCGTGATGCGCGAACGCGCCCAATCCGGGTATGTGGAAAGCTGCCATTCGGTGGGCGTCTGGCCGTGTCCGGCCGTTTCAAGCGCAATCAGGTTGACGGCATTCTTGGCCCGGATGCGCGCATACTCCGAAGGCGGCGTAGGGAATTCAGGATCGAACCCCACATCGGCATCGTCGATCCGGTAGAAGAACTCGAAATAGCCAAGCATCGGGACACCCGGCCAGACCTCGGGCAAATTGAGCAGTTCGCCCCAGCCGTGATGACCGATGATAATGTCTGGAACGAAACCGAGTGTCTTAAGGTTGCTGGCGACGCGGGCTACTGCCTCGGCACGTCGGGCCGCGGCGTCCAGATCCCGTGCCGATGGGTGGGTGGCGGGATTGGCGGGCTCGGGGCGGGCGTATGGGACCTTGCGTACACCGCGGATGTGATTGCCGTTGGGTTCCGTCAGGAAGACGACGTCATTTAATCCCTTCGCCGCGAGATCGCGGACGATGTGCAGATACTGGCCGGGGAAATTCTGATGGACGAAGAGATATCGCACTCAGTGTTAGCGCGTGCGGCGCCCTGTCTTTCGTGGTGCGACGGGGCGCGTGCCGGACGCGGCCGACGGCTTCGACTGGCGCGGACGGAGCGTGATCTGGAAGGCTTCCAGCGCGGCCAGGCTTTCCGATTCGCATGCCTCGCCGGCGCTAACGGGGCCGGCCTTGCTGCCGTCCACGAAGCTCGCTTCCACAGCGAGGTCATGCGTGGCGGCTGTGGGGTCCTTTAGGCGCACGCGCAACCCCAGAAGCGGCAGAGCCATGCCGCGGCTGCCGCAGAACTTGCCTCCCTCGATCCAGGGAGACAGCCATCCCCGGCCCAACACCGCTTGGTATTCGATCTGATCGGGTTCGATTTCGCCACGGGGATTGACCCCGAACCCCTCGATCCACAGGCGCGAGCCCCGCGTGCCGATCCAATCGCCCAGCTTGCCGCCGACATCGCCGGTGCGCTGCACGTGGGCCACAATCTCTGCATCGGGCGATATTTGCGTCGGAACGGCCGTGGCTGCCGGAGCAGGACTTGCCTCCGATCCCAGGCGAAGGACTTGCAACCGCGGTGCCATTTCGGCCGCTGAACCCGGAGCCTGATAAATGGTGACCAATACCTGCGCTGGTCCGTGATTGACCCGCACGAGCGCGGCGCCGTCGCCTCCGTTCAGCCATCCGTCCTGGCGGAATGTGCTGATCACCACGGCGTCGGGGCGCGCTTGTCCGGGCGGCAGGGAGACGCGGATGCCGGGAAGCCCGTCGGGTCCTGCCGTCGGCGATCCCGGTTGCTGGAAGATGCAGAAGATCCCCGGTTCCAGTGCCATGAGATGCGCCGACACTTTCAGCTCAATCATTCGGTTGGGGGCCGCTTGGGGGCGAGGCGCCGCATGGGCTGCTTCGGACATTGCTTCTCTATTGCGTCGTCGTTTTGAAGATCGCTGCCGTAATCAACAGGCTTCATGAACTCACACAAAGGAGAGTGCAAGCAGTGCGTCGTTGATTTGCATGGGAGAGAGGCCCAACGGCAACAGCGTCCCCCGACCTGTCGCGCGTACCCGCTCGGCCTGAGCGCCGATGTCGAAGACCGCGACGTTCAGTCCGGCGCGCCAGGCATCGCTCAGCGCGAAGCACCATGTCTCGGGCCAGATGGATGGTAGCCATCCTAACGCTGCGCGTTGGCCGCGAATCAACCGATCCGCTACTTCGGGCGCGAAGCCGCCGGTGACGAAGACGCGGCCCGTACACATGAGTGCTGCGTCATCGATGGTCGTGCCGACAACGGTGAAGCGCAGGGGGAGTTTGCGGGCAGCGGCCTCTTCGGCGCAGTCCAGAAGCATGCGAAAGCCCTTGTGGATGCCGATCGCGCCAACGACACAGATATGGTGCGGGACGCGGGAGGGCGTTGCGGGCTGGGGTTCACAGCCCTCGTGTGGCGTCACAGTCACCGGCTGGGCTGGCATGTAGCGGCGTAGCCGCACGGCGGTATCGGTGCTCGGGGCGATCACCCTTTCAGCGGCCGCGAGGATCCGCCTGGAGCGATCGCGGTAGGCAGCAATGGACGTGACCCCATCGAAAGCCACGCCGCCTCGAGCTATGCAGACATCGCACGCACGCGCGTCCGGTTCTCCGCAGTATCGCCCGGCAGGATCGATCAGAACGACGCGGGGGGTGGGCAGTAAGAAGCTCCAGCGAGCCTCGCGATGCGGCTTGGTATCTGTCGGCGTCCGGGAATGCGCAGGAGCCGCCCTCTCCCAAATTCTGGCTCCCTCCATTCAGGTTCGCGCCTGTAGCTGCATGATCAGAAGGTGAAGGTGGCCATGAGCATCGGGCCGCCGAGGCTCATTTTGGTGGCGACGTTGTCGCCGCTCTCCCGGAACGACAGGTACCGGTAGGTGGCGGTGATAGCGCCCCAATTAGCCTGATAACCGAGACCGGTGGCGATCTGCCATGTCGGCTGCGATCCACCCCCGCCGATGTCGAAATAGTAGGGAATGAAGAACCGCGATCGGGGCAAACGGATTTTGCCTCTCAGGCCGACAATGCCGTTCCAGATGCTTGAACTGCCAGAAACGCCGCCGATACCGCCGAACGTTGCACCGTTTCCGCGTGGGCCGACGATGATGAGTGCCAAACTGTAGTTTGTAACAGCGCTGACCCAAAGCAGCCGGACACCCGTAAAGACGTCGATATTGCCCCAGTCCCCCTGCACCACCGTGTAGCCCGCGGCGAGTGTCCAAACCAAAATCTTTGGGGTTGTGCTGACGCTGGTCTGCAACGAACGCGATATGGGCCTCGATGGCAAACCGAAGAAGTCGAGCGATTTGATGTGGCCGTCGGTAACGCTAAGGCGGGTGTACATGAGATCGGTCAGGACCGAGAACGGTCCGTTCCGCACTTCGCCGGTCAGCATCGCAGCGATGTCGAGGTCCGAGAGCGTCTCGCCGGGCCCCATCGAGACTTCAGTCGGCAGCCGCCCGCCGAGAGCAGCCGGGAGATTGTAACTCAGGTCCAGCCGGGTCGTGGGAAACCAGATGTACGGCGCGACATTGACCTGCCACGTTCCCGGCGCAGGCGGCGGCGTCGCGGTCTCGGGCTGCTGCGCGCGAACCTGCGACACGCTGCCGACAAGCAGCATCAGGATAAGCACGCCGCCGACGACGATGCGCTTGTGCCATGCACCGGTTATTGAGACCGCTTTGTGCCGCATGGTGCTGTTCTTGCGACTCAGCACCAGCGCCGGGGTGCCGGCTCGACCGACCCGGCGACGGCCTGGCTGACGACCGCGGTGATCGTATCACCCACTTTGAGCGAGCCGAGCATGGCGATGCGCGACGGATCAGTGACGTCGATCGTGAAGACGCCACCGCCGGACGGGTTCACCAGGTCAAGCCGGTGCGCGGCCATATCGATCCCGACGACGGTACCGCTGATTCTGATCAGGCGAACACCGATGCCTCCGGGCGCCTGCGCGGGCTGCGCGATAATTTGCGCAATCTGATCATTATTGACGGGCGTGCCGTTACCACCCGACGGTGGACTGAGCAGAAACGCGACCGACCGGTCGTATTGCACATTGACCCGGTCACCGACCTTCAGTTTCTCAAGACGCATGGCGGGACCGGCGGTGACGGTCACTCTCTCCCCCGACGCGCCCGTGAGGGTGATGGCGCGTGTGTGGCGATTGATGGCGGTGATTCGCGCGTTGAGCGTGGCTGACTCGGAATCAGGGACGACGTTGGTCAGTGTGGGATGGGCTTGCGCTGCGGCGGGGGCGCACGGGCGCGGTGAGCATGGGTATTGCTGTGCACGCGAAAAGGGCGGCGGTAGCCGAGAGGGTACGGTACAGGCTCATCGCGGTGTCGTTCCTGAAATCGTCGTGAATCGAGGCACATGGTACAACGTTTCGGGCAGGATTCACTATGCAGATCCGGCAATGGCCATTGGAGAGCACAAAGTCTCGAACGGCCGGGTCCCGGAGAAGAAAGCCACGCCGACCTGCCCACAGGTTACCGGAAAGAGCAGGCGAAAAGGATCGATCAGCCTCAGATCCCGCACCGGATCGGGCGCAGACTGGAACCTGTACAATGGGTGCCCGTTAAAGGCCGGCGCCCATTTGGCGCGTGAGATGGAGAAGACAATGCCCAAGGACAGCCACAGCGAAGCTGCGGAACACCACGAACGCGCCGCGAAATCGCACCGGACAGCGGCCGAGCATCACGGCCGTGGCGAGCATGAAAAGGGCCACGCCGCATCATCCGAAGCGCATGGTCACTCAGGCCGCGCCCACGAGAGTTCGTCGCGTGCGCATGCCGAGAGCGGCGAGCACAACAAGAAGCGCTGATACCGTCGGGAAGGCTCGGGCGTCGTCGAATGGGGCGCCCGGGCTGACCTGACGAGGGCAGAAGAAGAACGCTGGAGCGGTGGGAAAGCGCAGGTTTTATACACGCGCGTCGTCCACGGTGAGCGTCGTCTTCCGATCAGACAATATACGCGCTGGTGCCGGGCGAGGGATTTGAACCCCCGGCCTTCGGTTTACAAAACCTCTGGTCTCCTCTTCCGCTAACTTCCGCAACAAGCCGCCACGCTCCGTGAGGAACGGCCAAGGAAGCCACCATCCGCGGTCTTAGCTCCCATTGTCCTCCGCTACTTCCCGCTTGACCCCGCGCTTGTTGTCCTGTCAATGTCCTGTCCATGCGGTGGGCTGAACAGGACGCGGACAGGACATCTTAATGCAGCGCACGGAGAAGCAGCCGAGCCGGCTCACCGTCGCCAGCGAGGGGCCGATCAAGATCACGAAGGCCACGGTCGATGGAGCGTGGCGGCGCAGGAAGCCCGATAACCGGCTGATCATCCGAGACAAGGATTGCCGCGGGCTGGCGCTGATCGTGAATCCCACGACGATGACGTGGAGCTTTGCTTACCGGCCACGCGGGATCGATCCCCTGACAAAGCGGCGGTGGGCGAACAAGGCAATCACGCTGGGAAACCCTGCGTCGCTCTCCGTTGAGGACGCCCGGCGCACCGCAAACGGTCTTAAGGGGCAAGCGGCTGCGGGCGCCGATCCTGCCGAGGAGATGAGGGCCCAGAGGCTCGCGAAGCAGCGCGAACGCGCCTCCACGCTCGGACGCCTGCTCGACGATTACAAGAAGGCTCTGCCCAAGCGGCAGAAGATGCGTGGGCACGGCGCACCGTCCCCCCGCTATATCGCCGAGGAACTCGCGCAAACGCGGATGGCGCTGGAAGAAATGGACGCCGCGGACAAGGCGGCGGCCGAGCTTACCGAGGCGAATATTCGCGGGCTGCTTGCCAGGGCTGAGGGCGTCACCACAGCGCGGCACCGGTTTGGCCCGCTGTCCCGCTTTCTCGATTGGTGCCAAGACGAAGGGCACATTAGGGCCAATCCGTGCGCCCTGCTCGCTCGTAGCCGACGCCCGAAGGCGCCACGCGCTCGATCTAAGGAGACTCTGAAGAATCCCATCTCGACACGGTCACGGAGCAGCCTGTAGTTGAGTGGCATTGATTACATTCGGATCGACCGAACGAGATGCGTCAAGCGACCCTGGCGAGCGTAAGCTTCGAACGCTACGGCAAGACCACACGGCGGGGAGCCTTTCTTGCCGAGATGGAGCGGGTAGTGCCGTGGCAGCAACTCTGTGCGCTGATCGAGCCGGTCTATCCGAAGCCTGGCAGGGGCCGACCACCGGTGGGACTGGAACGCATGTTGCGCATCTACTTCCTGCAGCTGTGGTTCAATCTCTCGGATCCCGGAGTGGAGGAGGCGCTGTATGACTCGGCTGCGATGCGGCAGTTTGCCGGCATCGATCTCGGCCGTGAGCCGGTGCCGGACGAGACCACGGTTTGCAAGTTCCGCCACCTGTTGGAGCAGCACGAGCTTGGAACTGAGATATTTGCCACCGTCAACGAGCATCTTGAGAGTTTGGGTCTGAAGGTGGGCACCGGCACGATCGTGGACGCGACCATCATCAGCGCTCCGAGTTCGACCAAGAATGCCACAAAGCAGCGCGACCCCGAGATGCACCAGACCCGCAAGGGCCAGCAGTGGTATTTCGGGATGAAGGCGCATGTCGGGGTAGATAGCAGGACCAGGCTGATCCATTCCGCGGTGGCCACTGCGGCGAATGTGCATGATGCCAGCGTGCTTGGTGACCTGCTACATGGCGAGGAACGGCGTGTCTGGGGCGACCAGGCCTATCGTGGCCAGCGTCATGTCATCCGCGAGCATGCTCCATCTGCACAGGACTTCACCAACCGGCGATATCGTCATCGCGGTGTTGTCGATGAGGCAGAGAAAGCTCGCAATCGGACCAAGTCGAAGGTACGGGCGAAGGTCGAGCATAGTATCGGGGTCATCAAGCGCGTGTTTGGATTTGTGAAGGTGCGCTATCGCGGGTTGGACAAGAATGCCCACCGGCTGTTCGTCACCTGCGGCCTCGCCAATCTTTACCTCGCTCGAAGGTCGCTACTGGCTGCGTGAGAGGAGAGCTGCGTCCGCAGCGCTGCGACGATCCGGCAGACCGGCCGAACCGGCCCGCGAACGCCGAATTCCGGCCTCAGGTCGCATCCAGATTTCTCCGTCTTCGCCACCACCACGACCGGGCGGCGCAGATGGCGGGGTTGATCAGAGTTTCCCTAACTATCTAACGCTGCCCGAGCTTGCCCGCCTTTGGCACGCTGCTGGGCAGCTCGAGGAGCCGGTATGGCGCAACATCGCCCGCTTCCTCATGGCGGTTCCGTGTCGCCGGACGGAGGCGGCGAAGTTGGAGTGGTCGCACCTTGACCTACCCGCGGCCGAATGGCGCCAGCCCGATCGCCTGACGAAGAACCAGGATCCCCATCGCTTCCGACTGCACGATCTGGCACTGGGGATTCTGCGCGAGAGACGGCAGGCCCTTGCCGATATTCAGGTCGGTGTTGACGCCGTCAAAGCCGCCCGCAACGCTTCTACCAATGGCCGGGTGGCCGGCTTGGTATTTCCGGCTCCGCGCTCTGGCCAGCCGATCGACACTTTCAGCGACCTAAAAGCGGCACTCACGGCGGCGACGTCGCCGAAGGAAGGCGAGGACGGGACGCCCCTCACGGGCTGGACCTGGCACGACTTTCGCCGGTCGTTCGCGACGGCACTCGGCGAAGCGGGCATCCCTGAGTTTGTCGCCGATGCGGTGCTGAACCATCGGCAAAGTGCGACACGGGGCGGAGTGCTGGGCGTGTATCAGCGCGCCAGCCGCTGGCCGGAACAGGCGCGTGCCATGGAATTTTGGGGACGGCTGCTGGCTGCTGCCATTGAGGGGCGCGAGGCGGGAGCGGAGGTCTTGCATCTGCAGGCGCGCACCGGCTGAGCGGTCGATCCCCTACTGCGTAGTTACCAGTGACTCGTTCGTTCGTGCGCCAGGCAAGTCGGCCCCACTAGGCCGTAAAAGCCCACCGCGGGGTCTGTTACCTACGGAGATGGAAAATGCGAGCAAACAAGATAAGAGTTCCGCCAAATGAAGCAAGAACCCAATGCCCGGAAGCCCAAATCGCGGCGCCGTGTCGTGAATGCGCAAGGTGGTCGTCACCGTGCAGCTCAACTTCCCGACTACCGAATACCGCTCATTGTGCCACGAAATCTATTTACGACAGAGGACGTGTGGCGGCTGAGTGACGAGCCCTCAATACAAAGTCCTGCGCTTCGGCGCCAGCCGGCAAGCGAGGCCGAGTCAATCAGGATCACGCAGCATCTCCACCATGCGTTCGCGTGGGCCGTCCAATGTGCCAAAATGCAGGAATGGGCAGGCGAACCAAAGCGCAAGCAGCGATGGTACGAACAAGTGGAGCGTCGTGCAGATGATCTATTGAAGGCACTCGATCTAATCCCTGAAGGATGCGCCGATTCAACGAAAGTACAACCCTCTTGGTCTCTGCCGGTCGGACTACAGGAGTTTTGTCAGTCATTGGATTGCATGGTTGCTGCACGCCCAGAGCTACCGAGTGAACTCGATGCCCTCTCGCGGGTTGTCTGGGATGAGGGCGGTTCAAAGCTTCAGGGAAACGGACCGGACGAGCGCGGTCATTGCCAATACCGCGGGCGAGCATCGTTTTTGGTCGGCCGGTTACCAAGAACTATTGCGTTGCTAAGTGCGCTGGCGCGATTGCAATCTGAAGAGCTGAAGCGTCCGCGCGATGGTGTCCCAACACGTGGTGTAGGAGCAGAACTCCTTGGCGGGTTGGACCGCCGTGTCAGGCTGCGATGAGAGGCAGACTGACGCTGAGATCATGGCCCAGGGGAGCGATGGTTTCCAGGGTCATATAGCGGGCACGCTGAACGGCCCATTCATCATTCTGTTCGAGTAGCAGTGCACCAACCAGCCGGGTAACAGCGGCTTCGTTCGGGAAGATACCCACCACCTCGCTGCGCCGCTTGATCTCCCCATTGAGGCGTTCGAGCGGATTGGTGCTGTGTATCTTGGTGCGGTGCTGTGCCGGAAAGCCCATGTAGGCCAGGACATCAGCTTCGGCATGGTCCATCAGGGCGGCGAGCTTGCTGATGCGTGGCCTGGCTTGATCGGCGACCTGTCGCCACTGCTTGCGAGCGGCCTCAGCATCATCCTGGGCAAACGCCGTGCCGATCCACGCCGAGACGATCCGTCGCTGCGTCTTTCCGGCATGCGCCAAGGCATTGCGCATGAAGTGCACGCGACAGCGCTGCCAGGTCGCGCCAAGCACTTTGGCAATCGCTGCTTTCAGGCCTTCATGCGCGTCGGAGATGACCAGCTTGACGCCGCGTAGGCCGCGGCGCGTGAGCGAGCGCAGGAACTCGGTCCAGAACGGCTCGGCTTCGCTGTTGCCGATGGTCATGCCCAGCACCTCGCGACGGCCGTCCGTGTTGACCGCCATGGCGACAATCACGGCCACCGAGACGATATGATGATCACGCCGGGCTTTGACATAGGTGGCATCCAGCCACAGATACGGCCACTCGCCTTCGATCGGACGGTGCAGGAACGTCTGCACCCGCTCGTCGATCTCGGCACAGAGCCGCGACACTTGGCTTTTGCTGATGCCCTCCAGCCCCATCGCCTTGACCAGCTCGTCCACCGAGCGGGTTGAGATGCCCTGGACGTAGGACTCTTGGATCACCGCGGTTAGCGCCTTCTCCGCCATCCGGCGCGGCTCCAGAAAGCCGGGAAAGTAGCTGCCGCGGCGTAGCTTCGGTATGCGCAGCTCCACGGTCCCAGCACGTGTCTGCCAGTCGCGATCCCGGTAGCCGTTGCGCAGGTTGGTCCGATTCTCGCTGCGCTCGCCGTGGCCAGCACCGCACAGAGTTCTCGGTCTCCAGTTCCATCAGACGCTGCGCGGCGAAGCCGATCATCTCGCGCAGCAGTGTCGCGTCCGAACCCTTCTCCATCAGCTCGCGAAGGGTGATCATGTCGTCGGTCATCGGGGTGGCCTCCAAGGTCAGAGTTGCGTGTTGCAACCCAACCCTACCCAGGAGCACCACGGTGACCACCGCTGTGGATAAGTGGCCTGCCTACTCCAGACTCTTGGCGGTACTCTTGGCGGTCGCTCCGGCAGGCCACTTACCCACAGCTCCTACACCACGAACTGGGACACGACCGTCCGCGCGGACGCAGAAGCCGATCTGAACTCGTTCGATCAGGAGTTGTTCAAGTCCCTAGCTGGCGTCCACGAGGCGATATATGGATGCAGACCTGTCACACGCCAGAAGACTGGCGACGCATTCGGCGGCTCGATCCAATGGGCAAAGGCCATTATCCGCCATGCCGCTGATGCGATCGAGGCGTCTCCACAGTCGGTTCCGTCCCGGTTTGGCGGAGGCGCGGAAGGGTCGGCTGTGGCGGAAGCGCAGTATCTCGCCGAAGCTCGCAGGATGGCTAAGCCCTACGTTGCCCGGCTCAGGGATCTGGCCGCTCTCTCGGACAGGCGCATCGGTGACCTCTTGGATAAAGGCTGGCGCGACTGGAAGCTCCAGGTCGCCGGCCGCGCCTCACCCGCGCCCAGCGGCCCTCTGCGCGATGATGGGCACTAGGTAGGGCCCGAACCCGCGCAAAGCATTTGCGAGTAAATACGGACCGAACGCGCTACTTGCGTGGCGTCACGTCACGCTACGGAGTGTACGGCCTCCATGACCCCCCTGCGCGAAATGTCGAAGACAGGAAGGGCACCTTTACCGCCCCATCTTGCGGAACTAGCTGCCACGCTGCCATCAGATCTGCGCGCGCTAATAGATGAGCTGCCACAGCGCCTCGTGGATGTGTTGGCAACCGCGCCGGCATATTCAGATCGCCGGTCCGGAGCACGCTTAGTAAGTCACAACATCGTCCCGGTATCATACCGCAGCCTCGAAACGTGGCCGTTGCCCTGGCAACACGCAAACGGCAGAGCCGTAACCCCGACTGTCGCGTTGTTTGCAGTCGCCTATGGCAAGCTCACCGCGGCACCCGTTGTAATGGGTGGCCGGCACCCGCTTGCCGAACGGCGCCCGGCCTAGCTGGTGCTCGATTGCACGAACAATCTCTTAGCACAGGAGCGCGCGGAGGCCGTTTGACTGGGGACAGAATGAGTGCATTCCACCTTACCAAATTCACGAAGACCGGCGGTCCGTTGACGAAGCAGATCAGCCTGACACGCGAGGGAAAGGTGCACAGCGACGGTAGCGCCTGCGTCATGTCGCGGGGATTTGCTGAACGAGTGAAGATCCTCGGGGTGCAAGAACTCGCTGAGCTGATCAGCAATCTCGAATCCAACCAGGCGATCGCGCTCGGGGTACTGCGCTCAGACCTCCCGGCAATGGTCGAACTCACGACAAAGCGGGAGCTGGACGAACTGAATGGCACCGCTGCACCTGACATCATCGCGCGCACCGCCAGCCACATCGCGTATGTTCCTGGTCAGCCGGCATTTGCGCTGCTGGATTTCGATACAAAAGGCATGCCGGCCACTGTTGAGAAGCGCCTAGAAGAGTTGGGTGGTTTCTCCCGCGCACTGCATTCGGTTCTACCGGAACTGGCCGGCGCTGCGCGACTGTATCGGCGTAGCACCAGCGCGGGGCTATGGCGCACCGATACCGGCGAACAGATCCTCGGCAGCAATGGCGTCCACCTCTACATGGCGGTGGCGGACGGGGACGACACCGAGCGTTTCCTCGCGGTCCTACACGCTCGCTGTTGGCTCACGGGTCTGGGTTGGCTGATGGTAGGCAAAACCGGCCAACTTCTCGAAAGGTCGATCGTTGATCGCATGGTCGGTGCGCCGGAGCGCTTGGTCTTTGAAGGTGCGCCAGTGTTGCTAAATCCGCTCGCTCAAGATGGGGAAAGTCGACGCCCGGCCATAAAGAATGGCGATATTCTTGATACCATCGCTGCATGTCCGGCGCTCTCGATCGTAGAACAGTCCAAGCTGAAGCAATTACGCGCAGCGGAGGCGCATCGGCTGAGCAGTGAAAGCGCCAAGGCGCGGCATGCCTTCGTGCAGCAGCAGGCCGCACGCATCGCCATACGTATTGGCATTCCGCACCATCAGGCGGCACGCATCGTGGAACGCCAATGCAACGGCGTGCTTCTCCCGGATGTGGTGCTGCCGTTCGATGATCCTGACCTGGCTGGGACCACGGTCGCTGACATCCTGGCCGATCCCGGCCGCTATGAAGGTGCGACGCTCGCCGACCCACTAGAGGGCGTCGATTACGGGAGGTGCAAGGCGCGGGTCATGCGCCGTGCGGACGGCGCACCCTGGATCCACAGCTTTGCGCACGGCCGGACAGTCTATGAACTACGGTATGATGCGGCAGCGATCGCAGCCACCGTCGCGGCCAAGCCGGCGGACCAGGCTGGCGATGTGTTCGTGCGGACGGTGCTTCGTGCAGACCTTGATCCAGATGAGGCCGAGTCCCTGCGCAACCTGGCGGCTGAACGGGCCGGGGTAAGTAAGCGGGCATTGTCGACAAAGCTCAGGCATGCTCGGCAGGAACAGTGCTCTCGGGATGAGGAGGACGCACAGCAGCAACGTCTGGCGCTCCGCCGCGATCGTCGCCCGCAGGTGCCGGCGCCTCTCTCGGATGCGCCTTGGATACCGCAAATGCAGTTATTGAACGAGGTGCTCGGCTCCTCCGGCGCGCCCGAACCGCCTATGCGGGATATCGACGGGGCGATGACTGCGGTGCGCGTCCGTGGTGTCGGCGCACTGCATGTCCTCACGGCGATCGGAGCGAACGGCGAGGAAACGGAAGAAACGCACCTGCCAGCACCGGAGCAACCGCTGCTGACACGGTTAGGCGAAGCCGAGGTGGCTGAGATAATCGAGCAGCATATCGAATACGTCGATCGGACCGGGCGCCCCGTCCACCTCGCCTTACCTTTCGTTCGGCAATTCCTCGTGCGGTCCGACAATGTCCTCCCAACAGTAACCGCAGTGGCAACGCTGCCGGTCGTGCTGCCGGACGGCACGGTGCTGTCTGGATCGGGTCTCGATCGGAAGTACGGGGTGGTGTTTCGCGTTCCATCGGAGTTGCAACGACTCCTGCCGGATCAGGCCTCCTGCACGGAACTCGCGGTCGCCGAGGCCATGCGATTTCTGACCGATGAGTGGCTGTGCGACGTGGCAGCCGACTACAGCGGCAAGTGCGTTCTGATAGCTGGTGCAGCCACAATTCTGGAACGGCTGGTCGTACCGGAACGCCCTGCGTTCTTCGTGACGGCGGGCCACCGCGGCGGCGGCAAGACGACAGCTATCAATATGCTCTCGATGGCTGTGTTCGGGCGGCGAGCAGCTGCCGCAGGCTGGTCAAGCAGCGAGGAAGAGCGACGCAAGGCCTTATTCTCCTACCTGGGCGAAGGCATGCCAATGTTGGTGTGGGACAATATACCACGCGGTGCTCTCATCTCGTGCCCGTCGATTGAAAAGTCCTTAACGGCGGAGGCCTACTGTGATCGGGTGCTCGGGGAGTCCGCTACGCGGACGGTGCCGGCGTGTGTCGCGATGTTCTTCACAGGGAACAACATTGCGCCCCGCGGCGACATGGCCTCGCGGTCGCTGATCGTGCGGCTCTCTGTCGATCGGCTGGACCCGGAGAACCGCGAATTCCAGCACGCAGACCCACTTGCCTGGACCGAGAGTCATCGGGGCGCAGTGCTGCGTGCGCTGTTCACCGTAATTCTGGGCAATCCGCGGCTGCGGCAGCAGAAGTCAGCGGCGCCGGAGACGCGCTTCAAGGCCTGGTGGCACTTGGTCGGTTCGGCAGTTGAACATGCAGCACAGGCACACTCGGCGCGGGTCGATACGTGGGCAGTTGGGGCGCTGGATGGCTGCGCGCCGGTCAATGTCAGCTTTCGGAACTTGTTCCTTGGCGGAGAACTGCACGACGAGCAGACCACAAGCATAGCGCTGCTGTTGGAGACGCTGCACGAGCTATGGCCGTCAGGGTTCAAGGCGGCGGAAGTCGCTTCCTATGCGGACGGCATGGACGATGCCGCGACTGCCTTCAAAGGTGCGCTGGAAGTTGCCACTGGTAAGCCGCTGCCGTCGGTCTCCTCGGTGTCGGTCTCCTGGCGGCTCAAGGCTCTAGCCGACGCGCCAGCACGGGTTGGAGGGCGCGTGCTGGTGCTGCGATTCATGCCTAACCACGAAGGCGGATACTTTCGGGTGGGAGCGCTCTGATGGTCGCCGGAACGCAGAGACCTGCCGAGATTCCATGGCTAAGGGCAAATCGGTCGGCAACCTCGGAAACTTCGGAAACTTTTTTGCCGACTCTGCGTGCGAGCACAGAGTGATTTGAGGGTCCCGGAAATGCGAGTTGCCCACCACTTTACCGGCTGCCAGGTTTCCGAGTTTTCCGAGGTTTCCGGCAAAAGGAAGCGTCCGGCCGAAGATGCAATCAGGCCCACCAATCATCCCCCTATAGCTCCATTATTGGGGAGCGTTCGGCATAAAGCGGGTGGCGCGCTCATAAGATCGCAGCAGAAGCACGGCGTCTGCTTAATCATCCGGGTATTGCCTGAGTTCCGTTGGCGGCACACTACGCACCACTGGTCTTCGCCATGAAGCTGAAGTCCGGGACCCAGGCCGGCGCCGAAATTGCGCTAGCGATCCTACCGGGAGACCTCTGCACGACGCTCGGGGTGACCGATCCGGAGGTTGCCTCCCGCTTGCTGAGCCAGCTCCTCGGCGTTCTCCGCCCTGACACCGCGGCTCCGATCGACCCGGCGCTTATCAACGAGGCGCTTGCCTTGCTCCGCGACATCGCTCCGACAGATGCTGTCGAGGCCATGCTCGCTGTCATGCTGGTCGCCGCGCAGCATGCCGGCGTGGACACTATGCGTCGCGCGGTCCATCCGGCTCAGTCCCCAGCAGGCCGGCAAAGTTACTTGGCGTTGTCCCTTAAGGCGATGCGGACATTTGCCCAGTTGATGGAGACGCTGAATCACGGTCGCGGCAAGGGTGTCACGCAGCGTGTGATCGTGGAGCGCGTGAACGTTGAGGCCGGCGGCCAGGCGATCGTCGGCGCAGTCGCAGCCAAGGGGGAGGGGGGATGACGGAGAAAATCAGCGGGCAACCCGACGAACCCGATTGGTTGTCTGGCCTTCACCTGGCACGCAACGCTCAGCGCTGCGGCGCCAGAACGCGCCGGGGAACGGCCTGCCAGTGTCCTGCAATTTCCGGAAAGAAGCGCTGCCGTTTGCATGGCGGGTTATCTCTCGGAGCACCTCGTGGCGAGCGCAACGGCAACTGGCGGCACGGCAATTACTCTGCGGAGTGCCAGGAGCATCGTCGCGCGGTTCGCAGTCTTCTTCGGGACGCTGCGCGTCTGTTGGAGAAACCAAAATGAGCGAGGACAACCGGTCGACGAGGCAATCGGCACGACGTTCCAGTGCGGGTAAATCTGCTACCGAGCAGCAGAGAACCATGGAAGAGCCGGTCGTGGGCAGCATCAGTCCGCCCGTCGATTCTCGTCTCGGAGAGCCTGGATCCGATCCGCTCCCTGCATTGACGGAGCGCGAGATCGCCGAGATCGAGGAGCACGTCCGCGAGCGCCGACAATACTGGGACAGCGTCTACGAGGATCTGAAGCGGGACGCTCAATCGTGCGCACGGTCGATGCGGACCTCGCCATTGCTGGGCAAGCCGGAGGAGTGGGACGAGATCGTCGGACGGTCCCTCGACGATTACCGCTCGGGCCGCTCACTGATGGATCACCTCGGCGCCGATCGGCTAATCGACCCAGCGTTGACAGGAATGCTCCTGGCAATTCGTCGCGGTCTGATCGAAGAGACCAATGCCACGACCATGACCGACTTCGTGCTTGTGGATATGGTGGTCACCGCCTTCGCCAATGCGATGCGGATCCAGTCGATGGTCGGGAATACCGCCCTTATCCTGGAATTTGAGATGTTCGGCCAGCCCACACTGCGTGCGCGCTGGCGGAAGCAGTATGGCTACCGCCCAGAGGACGTCCGAGGCCTCGCAGTCGAGGAACATCTGGCTCGGCTCCGCGACAGCTTGCTGCCTCTGGCCGAGCGGTTTCACCGAATGGCCGAGGCTGGGGTCGAAGCGCTACGACGCCAGCGACGGGAACCAAGTCTCGAAGTTGAACGGGCCGTTCCGGTGTCTCTGCGGGTCGTCTGGCCGCCGGGCCATCCGACCGGATGAGACAAAGAATGCCTAAACAGCCCCGGCCTTCAGAAGGGATCTCGTCATTTCTGGAGACGGTTTACGTATCGAACGATGTGTCTCGCCTTCTAGATACCCAAGGAGCACCGAAACAATGACTGCAAAGATGTCTGCCGAACTGAGCCTCGAAGAGATGGAACAGATCGTCGACGAGCATCGCCAAATAGAGTTCTGGCGCGCGCGTTCCGAGCTTGAACAAGAGAAGCGCGAATTGCGCGCCCGGGCACCGGCGGTGCTCGATTTGCTGCGCCAGCATCTTCCCGCCGACGTCCGGCGCGAGGTCGAAGATTATTTATCGTCCGGCTGGGGTGTGGGGTTTCTGCGGGACGCATTGGAGGAGCAGCAAACTCAAGTCGGCCATGAGGCTGCCAGTGAAGTGCAATCGGAGGATCCGTTTGGGTTCTAGCGTCCAGGGCTATGGCCTGAGTAAATCGCCGGGGCGGGTCTATTTCGCTTGCGGTTTTTGCAACTGCCTCCCCAACGAGGAGAGCAGTAGTCTGGGGCATCGATGTAGACGTGATTGGCCTTGAGCCGATCAAGGTCGTCTTAGTCGTTATACCTAGACTCCTTGGTCTGCCATGCCCCGCTTCACCCGCTGGACCGTGCTGGATCCGACGCCCAGCGTCCTAGCCACCTTCAGGATACCCGCGCCGGACCTCAATTGATCTCTGATGGCCTTCTCCGTAGCAGCTGGAACAGGTGGCCGCCCGAGCCGCCTACCCTTCGCCCGCGCTCTGTCCAGTCCAGCGACCACTCGGGCCTGAATCATGCCTCGCTCGAACTCCGCGAATGCGCCGCAGATCTGGTAGAACATGCGCCCTGCTGGCGTCGTTGTGTCGATGGCTTGCTGATGCAGGAACAGGTCTACGTGCGCGCTCTCAAGTTCGTGCAAGGTGTCGATGAGGTCGCGCAGCGACCGGCCGATGCGATCCAGTGCCCACGCCATCACTACGTCGAAGCGGCCCCGCGCCGCATGACGCAGCATCGCGTCAAGCTGCGGCCGCTTGTCCCGTCCCTTCGCGCCGCTGATCCCTTCGTCCGCATACTCCGTCACGATGATCCAACCGCGCTGTTCCGCGACTGCGCGCAAGGCGAGCCGCTGGTTTTCGACGGCCTGTCCGTCCCGACTTACGCGCAGATACAGCGCGGCGCGACGTGGCTTCCTCGGTGACATGGCGCAGTTTCCTGAATGACCCGGCACCAGAACCATGCCGCAGATACATGCGGTAAACAACTGTTTTCAGCATGCCCAAGATGGGCGTTTTCGCCCACGCTTTCTCTAGGCGTTCAGCGTCGCCTTTCGGGAGGGATTTCCGCATAGGTCTCGGGCACCGTCACAGCCCACTTGTCGAGCCCATTATCGCGCCAATGCTAAGGCCGAGGTAGCTGGGCCTTTCAGGAAGCGGGCAGTGCCTGACGCGAGTTCCGAAGCCAATCAGATTCGAATTTCAATGGAAGTTCCGGCCCTTCACCTTGATCGTGTCGATGTGCAGGTCGGGAACGTAGATGTCGCGCGCACGAAAGCCCGCGGACTGCCGCTCGCGTGGATCGGGGCCATTGGCGTGCGTGACCTGATCACCACGGCCATGCGTCAGCGGGAACGCCCCATCACGGTTGCCGACACTGGCGAGGTCTGCTGAGAGATCGCTGAACCGATTGGCAACCAGGTGCACGACTTCGCCTTCGCGCTGAATGCGTCCGCGCACCGCGATCATGCTGGCGCTCATCACGATACGGCGGAACTGTTCGAATACGGTCGGCCAGACCACGAGATTGGCGATCCCGGTCTCGTCTTCGAGCGTGATGAACAACACACCCTTGGCGCTGCCCGGCCGTTGCCGCACGAGAACCAGGCCCGCAGCCTCCAATCTGGTTCCATCGCGGGCCTGCATCGCCTCGGTGCAGCTGACGATGCGGCGCGAGGTGAGATCCGCACGGAGGAAGGACACGGGGTGTTGTCGCAAGGTGAGCCCGACATGGCGGTAGTCTTCAACCACTTCCTTACCGGCCGTCATTGGTTGCAGTGCGACGACAGGCTCATCGATCTCCTGGACTGACTCCGCTTCGCGTGCGGTGGCGGCTGCGAACAGGGCAAGCGGTTCATCCCGCAACGCTTTGACCTGCCAGAGTACCTCGCGCCGGGCGAGACCCATCGCCGGCCGGAAGGCATCAGCGTCGGCGAGCCGAACGAGCGCTGCCGTAGGCACGCCCGCGCGACGCCAGAGATCGTCGATCGACTGAAAGGGCTGATCGGCCCGGCATGCGACGATTGTCGCGGCAGGAGCGTTGGCCAGCCCTTTTACCATGCGCATGCCAAGGCGCACCGCGAACTGTCTGTCGTTATCGGTCGGTTCCAGCGTGCAATCCCAGCGCGAGGCGTTGATGCACACTGGCCGTATTTCGACCCCATGCGCCTGAGCATCGCGCACGATCTGTGCGGGCGCGTAGAAGCCCATTGGCTGGGAGTTCAGCAGCGCGGCGCAGAACACCTCCGGATGCCAGCACTTCATCCATGAGGATGCGTAAGCGATCAACGCGAACGACGCCGCGTGGCTCTCCGGAAAGCCGTAACTGCCGAACCCCTCCAGCTGCTTGAAGGTCTGCTCCGCGAACGCCGGCTCGTAGCCGTTGGCGATCATGCCGGCGATCAGCTTGTCCCTGAAGTGGCTGACCCCGCCGGTGAACTTGAAGGTGGCCATGCTCTTGCGCAGCTGATCGGCCTCGCCCGGCGTAAAGCCCGCGCAAACGATGGCGACCTTCATCGCCTGCTCCTGGAACAAGGGGACGCCGAGTGTCTTGCCCAGGACCTGCTCCAGCTCGGGCTTGGGATAGATGACAGGCTCCACTCCTTCGCGCCGTCGCAAATAGGGGTGGACCATGTCGCCCTGGATGGGCCCGGGCCGCACGATCGCGACCTCGATCACCAGGTCATAGAAGGTGCGCGGCTTCATCCGTGGCAGCATCGACATCTGCGCGCGGGACTCGATCTGGAACGTACCGAGCGTGTCCGCCTTGCGGATCATCGCATAGGTGCGCGGATCCTCGGCGGGTATGGTGGCGAGATCGAGGCTGATGCCCTTGTGCTCGGCGAGGAAGTCGAAGGCCTTCTTCATGCAGGTGAGCATGCCTAGGGCCAGGACATCGACCTTCATGAAGCGCAGCGCGTCGATGTCGTCCTTGTCCCACTCGATGACCTGACGATCGACCATGGCGGCGGGCTCGATCGGCACGAGATCATCGAGCCGGTCGTGGGTGAGCACGAAGCCTCCGGGATGCTGGCTGAGATGCCGCGGTGTGCCCATGAGCTGGCGCGCGAGATCGAGCGCCATGCGCAGGCGAGGATCGGAAAGATCGAGGTTCAGCTCCTCGACATGCTTGTCCTCGACGCCATCCTCGGACCAGCCCCAGACCTGGGACGACAACATGCTGATGAGGTCTTCGGAGAGGCCGAGCGCCTTGCCGACATCGCGGATCGCGCCCTTGGTGCGATAGCGGATCACGGTCGAGCACAGGGCGGCGTGGTCGCGGCCATATCGCTCGAAGATCCACTGCATGACGATCTCCCGCCGCTCATGCTCGAAATCGACATCGATGTCCGGTGGCTCGTGGCGCTCCTCCGAGACGAAGCGCTCGAACAGCAGGCTGTGGAGCGTGGGGTCGATGGAGGTGATGCCGAGCACGTAGCAGACAGCCGAGTTCGCTGCGCTGCCACGGCCTTGGCAGAGGATGTCCCTCAAGCGGGCGAAGCAAACGATGGAATGGACGGTCAGGAAGTACGGGGCATAGCGCCCGTGGCCTTCGCCGCTTCGTGGGCGCGTACGATGCCGGCCAGCGAGTTGCGGTCGACAATGCCCAGCGCCTCGATACCCATCAGGGCAGCGGTGGCAAACAGCTCCTCGCAGGAGGATGCGCCGCGCAGGAAGCTGTAATGCGTCGTCACCTGCAACTCGGCATAGCGCGGACCCGCCGACAGGAACGCACGATCAGGGAGGGGTTCCCGCATGCCTCCGAACAAAGCAAGAACATGGAGGCGAGTTGAGGAGGAAAGCCGGTCCAGGCCAGCTAGACTTGGAAACTTCGGCAGGCGGAGCCGAGTTTACCGGCCATGCAGCCCGTTCCCCAGAAAGCCCGCCACGGTCACCTTGTCCACTCCTACCGCGAGCTTCGGCCTGAGCACCGCCCTCAGGATCCCACGGGCGACGGCACGGGCTGGACGTTCTGGACCGCAGAGCATGGTGGCGAATACCCGGACAACATGCCGCAGGCGATCATTGCCACAGACGCCGAGGGCCGGTCGTGCACCTATGTGCCCTTCACGGAAGGCGGCCGCGTCATGGACAGCTTTGGCTTCAGGCTGGAGAACCCGGAGAGCAGCTGATCGTTTCCGCTTCTTCTTCCTTCAGGCGCCGTGCCGAGAGGAGCGAGGGGCTTATTATAGATCGTCGCGTCCATTGGCCGCACGGAAGGAGACGAGGATTGGGGATCACGCTCGGCACCGATTTAACTGAGGAGAGATACATGCCTGATCCGGCTGCTGAGGAAATTCGCGCGTTTATGTCGGGACTAAAGATCGCACGCCGAAGGAGTATGGGCAACACGCCTACAGCAGGTCGGCCAGTTCATCGAGGCGGCAAGGAAGCCCTCTTCGACAAGGACCTGACTCGCCGCTTGCAGAGTCACCAGAGCGTGTCGACGGCCAGGAAAGCGGACGGTGAACTCCTGAACAAGCTCCGCAATGCTGCGCAGGAACATAAGCTCCGGTCCGTAAGCTCATCCCAGGAGATGGTGACAAGTCTGAGGACTCGGATTGCGGCTTGGCGGGACGTGAAGCAAGTTCTCGCCACGGAGGCTAATAAAGGGCTTTCGACGGCCCTAAACTTCAACTTCGTCGTAATCGATCGACCCGTCTTTGTGCTGCCGACCCCTGATCTCATTATCTCAGGCGAGTCGCTCGCGCCCTGGGACAATGTGGTTAAGTTCAGTGCCGAGTGGGACACGCCGTACCCCGATAACGGCACCGACGAGATTAGCTACATTTTTGCGTGGACCAACCCGAGCGGCCGATGGGTGGTCATCAATACTGAATTTTATTTAGCTGTAGCCGGCATGTGCGAGATCTTTGTCGGACCGGAGGGTTCCGGGCTGATTGGTTTGAATGCGAAGCTCAACATCCTACAATATTGGAACAACCCGCCCACTTACCCACCTCCAGAGAGTGAGCAAGAAGCCCAGGTCTTGTTTCTTAGCGCTGATGGCGGGTTCCCGATCTTTGGTCTCGGCGACTACGAGACCGCCTTGATTGGGGGAACCTATGATGTTCGGTACAACGCGCTTCAGGTTCCCCCCAACGGAACGGTCGTCTTCGAAGTGATGCTCGGCGGTTATCATGCGGTGCGAGGGGGTTCGATCATGCTGGATGTCGCCTCCGGCGCATTCCAGACGATGTGCCCGGCGTTGGTTCTAGCGATCGTGAGTTAAGTAGCACTGCGCCCCGGTGTTGCAGTGTCCGTCTCGCAGCGTACGTCTGCCGCGGCATTGACCAGCCCTGACACGCGGAGGCGACGCCCAATGCCCGGCGGCTCAGGCGCCAGTGACGCGCCGGCGCCGTCGCGCGCACCGAGCCGGGCGTCGGCCAGCACGAAGGCCTTCTGGGGTCTGATGGATCGGTGGAGCGTTCCCGACGAGCAGGCGCTGGAGCTGATCGGCTTCGCCGGGAAGATCGGTAAGTCGGGCAAGCGTCCACGGTTCCGTCTGAGCACGTCCCAGGTAAAGACACTGGAATGGCTGTTAGAGATTGACCGCGCGGTTGAGGCCACTCATGGGAATGCCGGCGCCTGGCTGGGTCGCCGGAACCGATCAGCCCCAACTAATGGGCGCACCCCGATCGAGGCGATGATCAAAGACGGTGAGGTGGCCATCACGGCGATCCTGCAGCTGCTGAGTCGCGAGGTCATGCGCAAGGCGCTCAAGCAGTCGCCCGGCTCAGGAGCGTGATACCGTAGCCGATACGACCGCCCCGGAAGCTGCGCCACGCCGACGGCAACGGATCCGAAGGTCTGACACCTCCCAGGGCCTCCCGAACTGGCGCGATGCCCTCCCGGGAGACACGGGTCTTCGAGCATGCGCTGCCGCAGCAGGCTTATGGGCTGTGAAACTGGTTGGATGGTCACTTGGTCTTCTCCTTGAGCTGAAGGGTCAAGCACAGTAGAAACCCACCGTGCTACCTCCCAATTCCCTATCAACGTCACTAGATCAGAGAGGTCGTCCTCCCGATAGCTTCGGAGACTGAGGCGCTGAGTTTCTATTATGATTCTGGTCACAGCGCCTCCGTGCAGTCTCTTTTGCTTGTCACATTTCGCACGACTGTTGAGTTTCATCGAGAACTGACCCACCAGGTGGCAAATTTCCACTGAGAATTGACCCATGTTTTGACCTCGCCCCGGCTGTTTTCAGCGGGGTCCACGGGAGTGATAAGCATGGAGTTACTGAGCGTGATCCGTCGCTGGGCGCGATGGTGTCCCAACACGTGGTGTAGGAGCAGAACTCCTTGGCGGGTTGGACCGCCGTGTCAGGCTGCGATGAGAGGCAGACTGACGCTGAGATCATGGCCCAGGGGAGCGATGGTTTCCAGGGTCATATAGCGGGCACGCTGAACGGCCCATTCATCATTCTGTTCGAGTAGCAGTGCACCAACCAGCCGGGTAACAGCGGCTTCGTTCGGGAAGATACCCACCACCTCGCTGCGCCGCTTGATCTCCCCATTGAGGCGTTCGAGCGGATTGGTGCTGTGTATCTTGGTGCGGTGCTGTGCCGGAAAGCCCATGTAGGCCAGGACATCAGCTTCGGCATGGTCCATCAGGGCGGCGAGCTTGCTGATGCGTGGCCTGGCTTGATCGGCGACCTGTCGCCACTGCTTGCGAGCGGCCTCAGCATCATCCTGGGCAAACGCCGTGCCGATCCACGCCGAGACGATCCGTCGCTGCGTCTTTCCGGCATGCGCCAAGGCATTGCGCATGAAGTGCACGCGACAGCGCTGCCAGGTCGCGCCAAGCACTTTGGCAATCGCTGCTTTCAGGCCTTCATGCGCGTCGGAGATGACCAGCTTGACGCCGCGTAGGCCGCGGCGCGTGAGCGAGCGCAGGAACTCGGTCCAGAACGGCTCGGCTTCGCTGTTGCCGATGGTCATGCCCAGCACCTCGCGACGGCCGTCCGTGTTGACCGCCATGGCGACAATCACGGCCACCGAGACGATATGATGATCACGCCGGGCTTTGACATAGGTGGCATCCAGCCACAGATACGGCCACTCGCCTTCGATCGGACGGTGCAGGAACGTCTGCACCCGCTCGTCGATCTCGGCACAGAGCCGCGACACTTGGCTTTTGCTGATGCCCTCCAGCCCCATCGCCTTGACCAGCTCGTCCACCGAGCGGGTTGAGATGCCCTGGACGTAGGACTCTTGGATCACCGCGGTTAGCGCCTTCTCCGCCATCCGGCGCGGCTCCAGAAAGCCGGGAAAGTAGCTGCCGCGGCGTAGCTTCGGTATGCGCAGCTCCACGGTCCCAGCACGTGTCTGCCAGTCGCGATCCCGGTAGCCGTTGCGCAGGTTGGTCCGATTCTCGCTGCGCTCGCCGTGGCCAGCACCGCACAGAGTCTCGGTCTCCAGTTCCATCAGACGCTGCGCGGCGAAGCCGATCATCTCGCGCAGCAGTGTCGCGTCCGAACCCTTCTCCATCAGCTCGCGAAGGGTGATCATGTCGTCGGTCATCGGGGTGGCCTCCAAGGTCAGAGTTGCGTGTTGCAACCCAACCCTACCCAGGAGCACCACGGTGACCACCGCTGTGGATAAGTGGCCTGCCTACTCCAGACTCTTGGCGGTACTCTTGGCGGTCGCTCCGGCAGGCCACTTACCCACAGCTCCTACACCACGAACTGGGACACGACCCTGGGCGCTTCGAGACCAGCTTTCGATACGGGAGATCGCCCGCAGGACTGGGCTATCGCGGAACACCATCCGCAAATACTTGCGGGGCGACGTGGTGGAACCGGCCTTCAAGGTGCCGGAGCGGCCCAGCAAGCTGGACGCGTTCGCCGAGAAACTGTCGGCCTGGCTAAAGCTAGAGAGCGGCAGGCCGCGCAAGCAGAGGCGGACGATCAAGCGGTTGCATGCGGATCTGGCCGCCCTCGGGTTTGAAGGTTCATACGGCCGTGTTGCGGCGTTCGCCCGCACCTGGAAGGAGCATCGGCAGCGGGAGCAGCAGACGACCGGCCGCGGGGCCTTTGTTCCGCTGATTTTCCAGCCGGGCGAAGCTTTCCAGTTCGACTGGAGCGAGGAGTGGGCCGTTATCGGCGGCGAACGGACCAAGCTGCAAGCTGCGCACTTCAAGCTTTGCTACAGCCGCACCTTCATTGTCCGGGCCTATCCGCTGCAGACGCACGAGATGCTGTTCGACGCGCATCATCATGCGTTCCGGGTGCTTGGCGGCGTGCCGCGCCGCGGCATCTACGACAATATGAGAACGGCTGTTGACCAAGTTGGCGTCGGCAAGAAGCGCCAGGTCAATGCACGCTTTGCCGCGATGGCCAGCCACTACCTTTTCGATGCTGACTTTTGCAATCCGGCCTCAGGCTGGGAGAAGGGTCAGATCGAGAAGAATGTCCAGGACGCGCGTCATCGGCTGTGGCAGACCATGCCGCGTTTTGTGACGCTGGCTGACTTGAACGACTGGCTGGAACAACGCTGCCAAGCGCTATGGCGCGAGATTCCACACGGCAGCCAGCAAGGCTCGATATTCGATGCGTGGCAAAGTGAAGTCGGATGCCTGATGGCCGTTGGCAGACCGTTCGATGGTTTTGTTGAATACGGCAAACGCGTTTCGCCCACCTGCCTCGTTCACTTTGATCGCAACCGCTACAGCGTGCCCGCGTCCTTCGCCAATCATCGCGTCAGCTTAAGGGTTTATCCAGGCCGCGTCGTTGTCGTTGCCGAAGGGCAAGTCATCTGCGAACACGCGCGGCTCATCGAGCGGTCGCATCATCTGCCCGGCCGCACCATCTATGATTGGCACCACTATCTCGCGGTGATCCAGCGCAAGCCGGGAGCTCTGCGTAATGGCGCGCCGTTCGCCGAATTGCCGGAAGCGTTCAAGCGGCTGCAACAGCACCTTCTCAAGCAGCCCGGAGGCGACCGGGAGATGGTGGAGATTCTTGCCCTCGTCCTGCACCATGGTGAAGATGCGGTGTTGTGTGCCGTCGAACTGGCGCTGAGTGATGGAGCGCCGACAAAGACGCACGTGCTGAACATGTTGCACCGGCTGATCGACGGCAAATCCACGGCCACAGCAATGATCGCGGCTCCGCAGGCCTTGGCCCTGGACCGGGAGCCACGTGCCGACGTCGAACGCTACGATGCCCTGCGCGAGAAGCTACAGGAGGCCCGCCATGCGTCATGATCCGGCCGGGGCGGCGATTGTCGTGATGCTGCGCGGCCTGAAGATGTTTGGCATGGCGCAAGCCGCGGGCGAGCTGATGGAGCAGGGCGCGCCAGCGTTCAATTCGGCCGTCCCCATTCTCTCACAGCTGCTCAAGGCGGAAACCGCCGAGCGCGAGGTTCGATCGGTTGCCTACCAGCTGAAGGCGGCGCGCTTCCCCGTCTACAAGGATCTGAGCGGTTTTGATTTTGCGTCCAGCGAAACCAATGAAGCCCTGGTGCGCCAGCTTTACCGGTGTGAGTTCATCGAAAACGCCGACAACGTGGTCCTCGTCGGCGGTCCGGGCACCGGCAAGACCCACATCGCCACGGCGCTTGGCGTGCAGGCGGTTGAACACCATCGCAAAAAGGTTCGGTTCTTCGGGACCGTCGACCTGGTCAATGCGCTGGAGCAGGAGAAAACTCAGGGCCGATCGGGTCAGATCGCGGATCGGCTGATGCGGTGCGACCTCGTAATGCTCGATGAATTGGGCTATCTGCCGTTCAGCCCCTCCGGCGGCGCGCTGCTTTTCCACCTGCTGAGCAAGCTTTACGAACGGGCCTCTGTGGTCATCACCACGAACCTGAGCTTCAGCGAATGGGCTGACGTGTTCGGCGACGCTAAGATGACGACCGCCATGCTCGACCGCCTTACCCACCACTGCCACATCGTGGAAACCGGCAATGACAGCTTCCGCTTCAAAGCCAGCTCGGCCGCCAACAAGGGCCGAAAGGAAAAGGCCAAGAACTTGACCCCGGTATGACCCGCAAACCATAAATTCACCCGGGTCAGTTCTCGGTGGAAAACCCGGGTCAGTTCTCAGCGAAAATCAACACGCACGACAATTATCTGGCATCAAGCCGCAGTATTGCCCGATATGCCAAGCCAACTATGCTGCGATTCCTTGAATTACGGAGGGTCGTGGCAGTCTGCTCCGTGTTCCTGACGCAGCTACTCGTCCTGCATGGCCTATGGCGTCTGTGCCCGTAGCCGTTCAAGCAACTCGTGACCGCCCCCGCTCAAACTTACCTTGAAACTAGGACTCCGCTTCCCGCGAGTAAACAGGCCAAGGATCACTGACCCCGGAACCCAGAGCACCAGGATTATTCCAATTCCGATCGTGCCGCCTACGACATCAGCGCCGATTGCGCGTAGGGACCAACGCGCGGTGAGCTGGTGGCAGCGGGACCGGACGTCGCGAGGTGGGGACCAGGGGGACCACCCCATCTCGCGCCTAGCGCGGGGACCAACGCCCTGCCTCCGTGGCATCCGCCCCCCAGGCATCCCTCCTCGCGCCTGTTGAACCCATGACTGATCCTCTTATCCAATCCGCCATCCCGGAGTGTCATTACGGCTGCGGTTCGTCTGATCGGCCTTTTATCAAACAGCCGGAAGCTCACCACACGATCTACAGCGCGCGGATACCGCGCACGATCAGCGACACCGCGCGGAGACCTTGGACGAGGTGGCCGAGCCAGTAGACCAGCCCACACAGGCAGCAGTGAATGCGAGGTCGAGCACGGTCTCTACAAACTGCGATCCACCCAAACCTGCCTTGAGCAGGGTGGACAGCTCACCGCGGCATTGCTGCTGGCTTTGCGTTTCCGCTCAGCCCTTGATGTAGTTTGTCATTGCGACGGCTCCCCCGACGATCACTACGCCCCATAGCAAGACCGAACCCCAGCTTATCGCAAACCCTCGCTGACGCCGAAGACGTTAGCTCCGAACTGAGACGGCGCGGAAGCCCGCGGCCCAGTGCAAAGTCAAGATTTCCGGATTACCAGGAGGGTATCACCGTAATGGAGGCGCAGGGACCTTGCAGCCGGACCACACGAACGCAGGTTGTGGTCAGGTGGCAGCAGCTCGCGCCCGGCATGGTCGTGCAGCAACAGGAGCCTGGCCCATGACCGCTACCACGACGGAGTCGAACAAGACGACGGCAGGCCGACCGCGCCATCTCACGCCGGAGGAAATTGGCTGGATGGTGAAGACCTTCCGCACCGCCCAGGGCTGGACGCAGGAGACGTTAGCCGAGCTGTCCGGTCTGCAAATCCTCTCTGTCCAGCGGAAAGAGCCAAGGAAGTCAAAGCCTTAGGAGTGGGAGACCGCGACTTGGGACACAGACGGGACAGTGGACATCGGTTCGGCGCCGGCGACAGCCGGCAGACCGACGATGTCTGCGGTGACCGCGCCGGGTTGAGCGGCCCCAGGACACCAGTGTTGGGGATACGGCCACCATGGCAAGCATCGAGACGCGCAAAGGCGCGAAGGGTACCAGCTACCGCGTAAAGGTTCGGCTCGAAGGCCATCCGCCCGCCGACCGCAGCTTCACCAAGCTGTCGGCAGCCAAGGATTGGGCGCGGCGCATCGAGTCGCAGATGCGGGACGGCACGTATGCCGCCGGCAGCGGCAAGACGGTCGCTGAAGCAATCGACGCGTTCCTCGCGGAGGAACTCGCCGACAAGAAGGACCAGCGCATGCTCGCGGCTCGCCTGCGCTGGTGGCGAGCGCGGCTGGGGCCAATCGAACTCCGCGATCTGACCGCGTGGCACATCAGCCAGCAGCTGGAGCGTCTGGCCACCGAACCCCCGGCAGCGACAAAACCAGGTGGCCTACGGAAACGTCGTTCGGCGGCCACGCTGAACCGCTATCGCGCGGCGGCTTCCGCGCCGCTGAGCTGGGCGGAGCGGCAATCGCCACCCTGGATAGCCGGCAACCCGGCAAAGCGGACGAAACATCACAAGGAGTCGCGGGGACGAACACGGTTCTTGTCGTCGGAGGAACGCGACGCGCTGCTGGATGCGGCGAAGCGCAGCGCGAGTGCTGATCTTTATCTTGCCGTGGTTCTCAGCCTTGCGTCCGGCGCCCGCCGAGGGGAAGTGATGGGCCTGCGATGGGCCGACGTGGGGCTCGAGCGCGGCACGCTCGTGTTCCAGGACACCAAGAACGGCGACCCACGAACCGTGCCGTTGCCGGCCAACGTGATCGCCTTGTTGCGAGACCGCCGTAAGGTCGTTCGGCTGGATACGAATTTGGTCTTCCCGTCCGTCAAGGACCCGCAGAAGCCGGTGGATCTGCGCGCAAGCTTCAGATGTGCACTCCGCCGTGCCGGTATCACCGGTTTCAACTGGCACGATCAGCGGCATTCCGCGGCGAGTGCCCTGGCAGACATGGGGGCAAGCCTGCTCGATATCGGCACCATACTCGGCCATCGCAGCCAGCAGACGACCAAGCGTTACGCCCATCTGACAGAGAGCCGGTTGCGCGACCTGGTCGAGCAGGCGGCCCAGAAGCATCGGGTGGCGTGAGATGGCGCGCCACTATCAACCGAAACGAGGGCTCTCTGTCGGCTATGGACGTCGTCAGATCAACCGCGGGGCCGATGAACGCATTGCTGAGCTTGCCCTCTACCTAGAACAAAATGGTGTCATGCGCTTGAACGAAGCAATTGACATTTTTGCCCGGCATATTGTCAGAACAGAAACTATGCAGAAAGGAAGGAAAAAAATGTTGCTGAAGAGTGCCAAGGAACGCTTGTCGATCGCCCTGAGGTCGATCGTGCGGAGGAAGCAATCAAGCGGGAATTAAAGTCGTATCCGGACGCTGCGACATGTGCATATTCAGGAGCCATCCTGCCAACAGGAGGGCACCATATGAAAGCCAGTACTACTACACCGCCCGTGATCCATCGACCCTCTGCCGGGTGGACCACAGAAGGTGGCCCGCCCGCTATGGAGGCAGCATTCCAGCCTGGCGTCAGCCAGGACAAAACGGTTCCCACGGCGCAACGGCGCTGGCTTACCGTCGCGCAGATCGCGCAAGTATATCCGGCATTCACGCCGCCCGCGATACGCTCACTGATCCGGCGCAGCCGTCCTCACTTAAATCATCGTGGAGAGTGGGTCCCTGGAAATGGGCTCGCGCCGCACATTCGCCAGCTCGGCGGTAAGAATGGCAAGCTCATCGTTGACGAGTTTGGCTTCGGCTTTTGGCTCGAAAGTGAGCCGGAAGACCGGGGGGCTGCAGACTAGGTAACATCGTCGAGGTGATAACCTCGACGGTGTTACCGAGCAGAATGTGCGCGCTCGATGTCAATCCCCACCGACAGCGTACAAATAGCACAACCCGCAGCGGACTGCACCATCAATACAGGACATCATATGATGCAAGCGCATACAAAGGGCGGCATCAGCACTGCCTTCCAGTTTACCACCTTCACCAAGAACGGCGGCGTTCTTACCAAAAGCATCACCTTGGGCCCCGATGGCAGGCCGGTGTCGGACGGCAGCCTGTGCGCCATGAGAACTGGTACGGCGCGTCGCAGCGGCGTGGCCAACGTCGAAAGGTTCGCCGAGGTGATAAACGCCTTGCAACCCACTGAGGCATTATCCGTCGGAAGCCTGAAGCTGGAATATCCAGAGTCGGTTTCGATCGTTACCATCGACATGCACGCGGCTAATCCAAACTGCTGCGCGATCACCAGGACTCAGAACAATTTCGAGTTCCCGCGGGCGCCAGGTTTCATCTTTCTTGATCATGACCCCAAAGCCCTGTCGCAGGGCGTAAAGGACAAGATGGCAAGCATGGGTGGATTTATCCCCGCCCTCCTGTCCGTGGCACCCGAGTTGGCGGGCGCCAGCGTGCTGATTCGCAAGTCCACATCAAGCTGCCTGATGCAAAGCGACACTGGCGCGACATTTCCGGACGGCGACGGGATGCATCTGTACGTTCCGGTGCAGGATCTATCGGACTTCCAGCGCGTGCTGGAGGTGATCCACAGCCGGCTCTGGATTGCGGGCTGGGTTGTTTCGCGTTGAGCAACGCGGGATCCCTGTTGGATCGCTCGTTGGCCGACACGGCGGTGGCCACGCCCGAGTGTCTGATCTTCGAGGCGGCGCCAACCGTGGGACCGCCGCTGGTCCAGGATAAGGTTGAGCGGCAGGCCAAGGTCATCTCGCTTGACGGTACCTCGATGCCAGGCGTCATCGGGTCTGATGGGGCGGTCGACACTCGACGTGCAATTCAGCCGCTGACCAGCGAGGAGCTGGGCAAGAAGAGCGAGGTCATGACCGGGGCGCGGCGTGCCACGGAGCCAGCCGCGAGCCGCGCCAGGGCGGCCTTCGCGGCGACGCGGGAGAAGGAGGCGATCGCACGTGGAGTGCCGCCCGCAACAGCGAAGCGTGCCGCCCAATTGTGGGCAGAGCGCATCTTACTGCCGGACGTCGAGTTCGTGTTCGACGACAAGAGCCTGGGTACCCAGGGTCTGTTACTGCTTCGCGACCTACTCAAGGATCAGGCGGCCTATCCTCGCGTCCTGCTAAGGGGGGGGCGACCTGTTGACAACAATGGCCGCCGCCCAGCTCTTGCCGAAGGCCGCTTTCGATTAGTCATCGCAACTTCCTCCTTCAGTGTGTTGCGACAACCGGTTGAGTTCGCCCAGTTTTACCTCGTCATCGGTTCACGGAGGTGCTGACCGGCGCTGGTGTGCGGATCTCGATGGACGGCCGCGGCCGGTGGATGGGCAACGTGTTCATCGAGCGGCTGTGGCGCAGTCTGAAATACGAGTGCGTCTATCTGCACGCGTTCGAGACCGGCTCGGAGCTGCGAACAGGACTGACAAGGTGGATCGGTCACTACAACTGCGCATCTGAACACCCATCTGTCTATGTGATTGAAGAGAATAGGCTTTGTTGGTCGGGATGCGATCCTGTGGGGTGTTTGGGATTCAGTCGTGCCCGTTCGCTGATGGATCTTGCCGCTGGAGTGGTGAGTACTGCACGAGCGAAGATCCAGGGACCTTCCGGCAGGGGATGGATTGCCGCGATCTCGCCAGCCTCCGCCGCCAGTCTGAGCGTCTTCGGTGCAATCTTTAGAAGCTGCGCCGCCTTGAGCCAGCGCTCGATCCCATCCTCTGCAGGCTTGTGCACCGGAATGCGATGATGCGATCGTAACAAGGTAAGGCGTTCGCGTGTCCATCGGTTGCCGTGACCCGGCACAAGGCCGTTCCGGTTCAGGATGCCGGCGATAAGGTCGTCGTTGGCGATGAGCACTAGGTGTTTGGTCCCGGAGAGTCGTGACGCTAACCTGACCCGAGAGGGAGAGGAGGCGCTATGGCAGGCAGTCTTCACGGCTCAGCCCGAACGACGCCGCGAGTTCGAGCCGAGCTCCAAGCGTCGAAAGAGACGAGCGGCGCCTTGGCCAAGCACTATGGTCTGAGCCGCAACACGGTTGCCAAGTGGCGGGCCCGGGCTACCACCGATGACGCTCCGATGGGGCCGCGCGCCCCTCACAGCACTGTCCTGACCGCGGTCGAGGAAGCCATGATCGTGGAGTTCCGACGGCGCACCCTGCTGGCGCTCGACGACGTGCTCGGATGCCTACGTGACAGCATCCCCAAGCTCACCCGATCCAGCCTGCATCGCTGCCTGGAGCGCCATGGCATCTCCCGGCTGCCCGAGAACCCAGATCACGCATCCAAGCGGGGCAAGTTCGCCGAGGCGGCCATTGGCTACGTCCACATCGACATCTGCGAGCTGCGCTTGGCCGAGGGCAAGCTCAACATGTTCCTCGCCATCGACCGGGTCTCGAAGTTCACCTACGTCGAGTTCCGCGACGCCGCCGGCAAGATGAACGGCGCCGATTTCCTGCGCGGCGCGGTCAACGCATTCCCGTATGCAATCCACACCGTGCTGACCGACAACGGCATGGCGTTCGCCGATCTGCCAAAGAACCGCAACGGGCCGACCAGGCGATATCTCGGCCCCCACATTTTCGATCGCGTCTGCAATGAGAACGGCATCAAGCACAAGCTCACCAAGCCGTATCACCCTTGGACGAACGGTCAGGCAGAACGCATGAACCGAACCGTCAAAGAGGCGACCATTAAGGCGTTCCATTATTCCGATCTGGAAAGCCTCAAAGCCCACGTCCTCACCTTCGTGTCGGCCTATAACTTTGCCAAGCATCTCAAGGCGCTCAGGTGGAAGACCCCGTTCGAAGCCGTCTGCCACGCCTGGACGACAACACCAGAAATCTTCAAACTCAACCCGCGTCACCTCATCCCGGGACCAAAATCCCGGGACCAAACACCTAGGTGACGAACGGCAGCGATCACGTCAGCCGAAGTGCTGTTACGCTGACCGCGGCGACGTCTGGGTGAACGCATCTCGCTGTGGATGCCGCCCACCCAATGGCGACGAGGACAATCTCGGCCGCTTCTGTATCGATATCGGCCACCATCTCCTGGATGATGGTACGGACGATACGTTTTTGGGTCGAGCATCGGTTATCGGAGCAGCCCAGACTGTTCTGAGGTCCGACGCCAGTGAGGACAGTGAGATGGGATCGATCGCGGTGGCAGGCACGATCGCATGGTGAACCGCAATCTTGCTCTCGACCTCCGCAACATGCGTGAGCGCCTTATTCCAACGCGCTTCCAGTTCGTTCGCGACAAGTCGATTGGCCGGATCCATCGCGTCATATTGTCGGAAGGCGCGATCGGCGGCGTAGCGCGCCGCCTCCAGATCACGGTTCAGGGCATCGCGCACCTCGTCCCGCCTCTGGTCCGCTTCCCTCTTCGCGGCCGTTGCGGCCGAGATGGCGCCGGGGCTGACGATGGCAAGCAGTGCCCGGATCGTGTTGATGACGGCCGACGGCCACGGCACCACAGCGATCATGCGTCAGGCCGGGGTGGCCAAAACCGCTGTCTGGCGCTGGCAGGAACGGTTCATGCAGGCAGGGGTGGATGGGCCGCTGCATAACAAAACCAGGCCCTCGCGCATCCCGCCGCTGTTGCGGGGACGCTCAAGCAGGTCATCGCGTCCATGCTTTGGTGATCCGCCGGGTGAGGCCACGCACTGGACCGCCGCCGCTATGGCCAAGGTGAGCGGTATCAGCGTCAGCTCGGTGCAACGCATCTGGCGCGCCCATGGCCCGCAGCCACACCCGACGCGCCATTTCGAGCTGTCCACCGATCCGAAGTTTGCCGAGAAGCTGCGCGATCCCATGCGGTGGCGATGTCGGTGGATGAGAAGAGCCAGATCCAGGCGCTCGATCGCACACAGCCCGGCCTGCCGCTCAAACGGGGCCGTTGCGGCACATGACGCATGACTATCGGCGCAACGGCACCACCACCCTGTTCGCTGCACTGAACGTGCTGAATGGCCACATCATCGGCCGCTGCATGCAGTGCCACAGGCACGAGGAGTTCATCCGCTTCCTCAATGCCATCGAAGCGCAGGTGTCGGCCGGAAAACTGGTGCACGCGATCCTCGACAAGTACGCTGTCCACAAACATCCCAAAGTCCGCGAATGGCTCACACGCCATCCTCGCTGGACCTTCCACTTCACCCCGACCTCCACATCATGGCTGAATGCGGTGAGGGCCTCTTCGCCAAACTCAGCAAGCGCCGCCTCAAACGCGGCGTCTTTCATTCCCTGGTCTCGCTTCAGACCGCGATCAATCGCTTAGTCACCGAGGCAAACCAACAACCCTGACCCTTCCGGTGGACCAAGGACCCCGATCACATCATCGCCGCGGTCCGACGCGGGCGCCAAGTGTTAAATTCGGTCCGCTAGCACTACTTTGGCAGTTTTTCGGCGAGGAGCTTCTTACAGTGAGGGCACTGCCTGGGTGGAGGGCGTGCGAAGAGATCGAGGATGGCTTGCCTGATGGCCGGCATGCTCGGTTGTGGCGGTGGTCCTCCGACTCTTTTTTTTCCGTCCCGCTGCTTTGAGGCGGCGGGATTGTAGGAAAGCGTAAGCGATCATGGTCATCAAGGCGTGTCGGTGTAACCCAGTCCAGGATCTACCTTCGAAGTGGTCGAGGCCGAGCTCTTCCTTGAGCTGCTGGTGCGCCTGCTCACAGACCCATCTGGCTTTGATCGTGGCTGCGAGCATCTTAAGGCTGGTATCAGCCGGCAAGTTCGACACATAGTATTTTTGTTCGCCAGTCGACCGGCGTTCGCCGACGAGCCAGACCTCGTCGCCTGGCATGCACTGCACACGATTATCGAGCATTCGGTGCTTATGGCCATCCGCAACGCGGATACGGTAGGCTGCGAAGAGACATGTCAGCCGACCTTTGGTGCCCCGCCGCCAGCTGACCCTTTGCCATTTGCTCCCGGCCAATAATGCTTCAGCGGCGACCGGAGGCTGATCCGGGACGTGGTATTTGCGGGGCTTTCCGGCCTTCGCGATGGGGAAGATCAGGGCGACGTCGGCGGGATAAACATTCTGGCGTCGCGACAGGCCCACCGCCCATAGCAGACCGCGCTCGCTCAAAGCCTGACGGAAAGGTCCGCTGGAACCGTATCCTGAATCGGCAAGCACGCAGCCGAAACGCGCACCGGAGGCGATGACGCGGTCAATCTCCTCGATCGCGATTTCCGGCTTCGTCAGAGCAATCTGTCTATCCTTCGGCACATGGGCCCGCGCCATGCGCTCAGGATCGTCTGTCCAGCTCTCGGGCAGGAATAGCCGAAGGCCCACCATCACTGGCACCTCGCGCGACGCCAAAGTTACCGAGACCAGCGATTGGCAGTTCGCAGTCTTTCCGAGCGACGAGGCATATTGTGGCGCGACGCCTACCGAGTGATATCCTTTCTTGGGCAACGTCGTGTCGTCGATGACGAGAAACCCCGCGTCATTGCCAACCAAGCCATCCGCCTTCTTCAGCAGGACAGCTTCGAGTGGACCACTATCCCAAACTCCACCGGCAATGAAATGATGAAGCTGATCGTAGCCGATCTCGCCAGCGCGCATCGCCATCGGCTGAACGCTTTTGCGGTCTCCTGGACCAATCAGCCCGGCGATGTAGGCTGGACACATCTGTGCCCTCGTCTTGTGCCGTAGCGCAGCGACAAACGGCGCAAGCCAGCGATCGAGATCCGCTTGCCAGTCCACGTCCATTGATCGGCTCTCCAAAAGCCGATCAGCCATGAATCACCGAACCACCGATTTGGGAATCCCCTCGTGTGCAGAATCTGCCAAAGTAGTGCTAGATGGCCACGAGCACTAGACTAGTCAGGCCGATACGAATAGACCTCTGTGCGGAGAGAAGCGGAGTCGAACAAAACCTAGATGTGATCGGTCGAGCAAAAGTTGGACGAGATTATAGAGGCAGCCAGTCGCAGCTATCCGTTGCATTGGAGTAACTGGTCGTGCCTCCCGGACAAGGCTTGGTGAGGTTGCTCGCGGAGTCATCTGTGCAGACATTAAAGAGAAATTCAAACTGTCGATATTGACGTCATGCAAAGCCAACACGAACTTAGAGGGTTCGGGATGGAAGCACACTTGCGTGAGAGTGACGATAGAGGGATGATGTTCTGGAACCGACACCCTGCACCGAAGCTAGAAGTTTTGGATTACCGCGCGCACTGTCGTATTATCGCTGCTGGCTATCGACGATCTCCATCATCCGGCCTAGGAGGTATCTGGGTCCGCAGCCGCGCCACCGCGTGGCCGACGGCACGTCAGCAACCCAACCGGGAAACTGGCCGGAAAGACTGTCAGAGGGAAGCGTAGGATCAAGCGCAAAGGCAAGTGTCAACACGAACGCTTGGGTCAGGGAGACAACTTGGCTAGCCAGAATGGCGCCGAGACTTCAGCAGCAAAAGCGCATCCGAATGAAGCCAGAAATCATGACAAGTATCCTGATCTCACACGGTTTGCAAGCTGACCGATTGTGCGGTCATCCATGACTGCGCCGATTCTACCTCGAACCGGAGCCCCCCTCTACTCTCTGCAAGTTCCGCGCGCCTTCCGGAATATCTCGCCCTGTCCGCCTGGATGGAGCATGGCCCGTTCCTCTTCTGGCTTATAGAGACCTTGCGCCCGCGCTGTTTTGTCGAGCTTGGGACACATTACGGGTACTCCTATTTCGCCGCCTGTCAATCGGTTCAAGAGCTGGGACTTGGCACCGCTTGTTACGCGATAGACACTTGGCAGGGTGATGAACATTCCGGCTTCTATGGCGAGGAGGTTTTCAACTCTGTCCAGGCTTACAATCAGGGTCGATATTCCCACTTTTCGCAGCTCATTCGTGCCACTTTTGATAACGCTGCCAGCTGCTTCTCGGACGAGTCCATCGATCTCCTTCATATCGACGGACGTCACTTCTACGAAGACGTTAAGCACGATTATGAAATTTGGCGGCCGAGGCTCGCCGCTGCGGCGGTAGTCCTATTCCACGATACCAACGTACAGAATCGTGACTTCGGTGTATGGAAACTGTTTGACGAGCTGAGTTGCAAATATCCCGCGTTCGAATTCAAGCACAATTATGGACTCGGTATCGTGGCACCCGGCAGTGTCCCGGCTACGTTGGCACCCCTGTTTGCCGCCGACGAGAGAACCGTTGACTTCTTACGCGCGATCTATTCTGCGCTTGGCAATGCAGTTACGATGCGATGGTCTCTCTCGGTCAAAGACAAAGAGCTCCAGGAATCGGCTGGAGAGAGGGAGACCATGCTGGCTCAGCTTCACGAGCAACTCGCCAGCCGGCAGCGCGACATTTCCGCATTGGAGGACCTGCTTACCTCAGAGCGCGAAATCGCCACACGTCGCGACGAAGAGTTCAACGCAGCTATCGCTGAAAAGGAGCGCGCAACGCGTCTGGAAGCTGATCTCACTGCTGAGCACGCGCGCGTGCAACGACTGAGGGCGGATATTACCAGCGAGAGAGTGCGCGTCCAATCGTTGGAGATAAGTATAGCCGGTGAAAGAGTGCGCGTCCAATCGTTGGAAACAAGCATAGCCGGTGAAAGAGAACACACTCGCCAGTCTGGAGGCCGATTTCACCGGCGAAAGGGAACGTGGGCGACGCCTCAAGGCCGAACTGGAGCACGTTAGGCTAGATCACAACAGGCTTACAAAATCAGTGAGTTGGCGCGTTACTGCACCGATGCGGAGGATATTTACGCGTTACCCGCGCGCCTCCCGCTCCGCAGTCATCGCTGCGCGTGCCGTTTGGTGGATTGGAACCTTTCAGTGGTCGCGGTTCGCGAGTGCGGCACAAGCGCGCGCGCGGCTGCGAGAGGAGGAGGAGCGCATTGCTGAGCAGGAGCGCATTATTGCTGAGCAGGAGCGCATTGTTGCTGAGCAGGAGCGCATTGTTGCCGAGAGTGGACTCTTTAGCGCCGATTTTTACTTAAAGAACAACCCCGATGCTGTTGGGATCGACCGGACGCCACTCTGGCATTACCTCGTGCGCGGCTGGTTGGACGGGCGGCGCCCCCATCCACTCTTTGATGGCGCTTGGTACCTTGAGCAATACCCGGAAGTCGCGGGGGCCGCTATGAACCCCCTTGTCCACTTTGTCGAACGGGGCACCGCGGAACTTCGTAATCCAAACCCGTTCTTCGAAACCAGATGGTACATGACAATGAACCCGGACGTCATTTTGTCCGGCGTCAACCCACTCGTCCATTATGCGAAGGTCGGTGCTGCGAGACGCGCGGACCCCTCCCCCGCTTTCAGCACCGGCTGGTACCTTGACCAGAACCCCGATGTGGCGGCGCTTGCGATTAACCCGCTCGAGCACTACCTGCTGCATGGTAGCGCGGAGGGCCGCTGGCCTCGACTTCCCGCGCCCGATTTCGCGTCCGCGCAGCCAGTTACGGCGGCACGGATCGAGTGTCGCAAGTACCCGACGGTCCAAAAAGAAATCGCCCTGTTCGTAACCCATTCGCCGTATGGACGCCTCAAATCTAACGTCCGCTCATATCTCGAGGCCCTAGTCCGCGAGAGCATTGGCGTGGTTCTTATAGTCGCGGCAGACGGAGAGTTTGTTGATGATAAGTCATGGCTCTATGAGCTTGTCGACGGCCTCTTTGTGCGATCCAATGAAGGGTTCGATTTCGCCGCCTGGGCCCATGTGCTCCGCCTTCATCGGGAGCTCTACCGTGCGGAAACGCTCTATCTGTTGAATGATAGTGTCATCGGCCCAGTGAGCGATCAGGCGTTCCACACCACGATCGCACGACTGCGTGAGGCACCAGCGGACTTCAGTGGGATGACAGAGAGCCACGAGGGGGGGTGGCACATCCAGAGCTATTTTCTGGCTCTGAAACAGAGCGTGATGCGGCACCCCTCGTGGCAACATTTCTTGTTGAGTATCGTATCTTTGATGAACAAAGATGACGTGATCAACGCCTATGAGATGCAATTGACGCCGACCCTTAAGGCGGCTGGTCTGAGCACTTGCGCGCTTTTCACAACCGATTCTCGTTCTAACCCGACAATCGTCCGCTGGCGAGAACTCCTTTACGAGGGGTTCCCATTCATCAAGACCGCGATAATCCGCGATAGGATTCCGGGTGTAGACAATGCCGGCTGGCGTGAGGTGCTCCATGACATCGGATTCGATACTTCGATCGTGGACCGTGTTTTGGTCGAACACGCGACCGAACACGAACAAGAGAGCCGAGTGCACGGTCGGGGAATCCAACCCACCACACCGGCAATTCCACGCCGGCCGCTACGACTAGCCTTTATAGGACCGTGGAATTATGACAATGGTCTTGGTTTCGGCGCGCGGGGCTATCTGAGTGCCCTGATGCGTACCGGTTATGAGATTAACTTCCTGCCGATTGTCAGGCCTTTCCATACTCACCACCGTATTACGCCCACAATCGAGTGCTCCGACTTCGTGGGACCCGCAGATGTTGCCGTATTGCACCTTAATCCGGAAGCCTGGGACGTTCTGCTAACTGAGACCCAAAGGGAAATCTTTAGTGGTGCATTGGTCCGGATCAGCGCCGTCATTTGGGAATCCTCGAAGCTTCCGGGAGTGTTCCATAGGCGACTAGGAGAAGTCGACGCAGCTTGGGTGCCATCGAGTTATTGTGCGGAGATCTTTCGCTCCGCGAGTGATTTTCCAGTCCACACGATACGCTTTCCTGTCGTGACAAAAGAGAAATGGCATACACCTGCAGAGATCGCCAGCATCAGGGAGTGGCTTGGCTTGGAAGCAGGCAGCAAGGTCATACTCTTTGCATTCGAACTCATCAAGCTCGATTGCAAGGAAGAACCCGTTTGCGCTTGTCGCGGCGTTCGAGAAGGCAGGCTTAGCGTCAGCGGGCTGGCGCTTGATCCTCAAGACGAAGCTTTCCTCTGACGACAAGGCTAACTCTGATCTTTTGCGCGCGAAAGTTGCCGAATGCCCCGGATGCATCTTGATCGACCGACCGCTCGGGGGTGAAGCAATGGCAAGCCTTATCAATTCAGCGGATATCTATGCCTCTCCCCATTCCTCCGAGGGCTTCGGCCTGTCGATTGCCGAGGCGATGGCAATGGGCAAGGCCGTCGTTGCCACGGATTTTGGCGGCAGCCGTGATTTCCTCGACTGCGAGACAGGTTTCCCGGTCCGGTGGTCGCCATGGCGGCTTGATGAGCAAGAGGGGCCATACGTCCGAGATACCCGCTGGGCGAGGATCGACGAGATGCATCTCGCGGAAAGATTGACTGTCGCTGCGAACCTTTCGAATGACGAGAGGCGCAGTCTTGGCTTGCGTGCACGAGGACGTGTTCAGAAGGGTACTCTCCCCTGAAGCGGTTGCGGCGGAAATGCGAACGAGCATCTCGAGTCTCATGGAGACGAGAAGGGTATGGACAGAAGCATAGCATTGAGCGAAAGCGCGTTGGGCTTTGTGTGGTTGGAGACGGACGGCCGCCTGAGAGAATCGGAGGCGCCTTCGGAAGTCGAACCGGGCCGCTGGTACCTTTTCGCAGATGGCGATGCCCGGCTTCATCCTCACCTAGCGGAACTAGTGGCCGGTCACTCCGCCAAGCGTCCGGAAATCGACATTTTCTACGGCGATGAAGTGGTAGGCGAGACTGGCCCCGAGGGACCTGGCTTACAACTCTGCAAGCCTTGTTTCGATCGTACCCAGATCATCGCCCAGGACTACATCCGTTGGCCTATCCTCGTGCGAGGCAAAGTGATCGAAAAGCTCGGCGGGATCGATCCATCGGCAGGCACTGCTGTGACCTATGATCTGATCCTTCGCGCGCTTTCCGAAGGCATCGGGATCGATCGTATCGCCGAAGTGCTCGCTGTGCACCGTCGGGCGCCATTGAGGTCGAATGTCGCGGACCGGGCGGAAGCGGTCGAGCGATGGCGTCGGCGATCCGCACCATGGCACGAGATCCTGCCGGGCATGGTAGAAGGCACGTTCCAGTTGCACAGGGGTCTCCCCGAGCCGCCTGACGTGACGTTGATCGTGCCTACGTGCCAGGCCCGCCAACGGGGCGATGGAGATAAGCGGGCAAGCTATCCTATGCTTCTCGATCTGCTCGAAAGCCTAGAAAGCACCGATTGGCCTATGGATAAACTCTCGGTCCTGATTGGAGATGACGTCGAAGGAGGAAGTCGGTACGAACGGATGGACTGGCCGTTCCCTCTCGAGAGGGTCTGGACTTCCAGGCGCGAGGGGGAGCCCTTCAACTATGCGACCAAGATGAAATCGGCTCTGGCGATTAGCCCGAAGTGAATATCTCGTGCTCTTGAATGACGACATCATCGTCCGAGGTGGCGAATGGTTGCGTGCCTTGATGACGTTCGCGCTCAGCGAGGAAGTCGGAGGGGTGGGGGCCAGGCTTTTATATCCGACCGACACGATCCAGCACGTCGGTGTGGCCGCGGGAGTTTTTGGGACCTGTACACACGCGTTCATCGGGCGCCCCGCTTTGCTTGGAAGCTATCAGAACTGGGCCGAGGTCCATCGTGAGTGGTCGATCGTTACTGGTGCAGTGTTTGCCACACGCAAGAGCGTTCTTGAGCAGGCTAACGGCTTCGACGAGATGTTTTCGCTCGACTATAATGATGTTGATCTGTGCCTCAGGCTTCGTCTCCTGGGCTATCGTATCATCTACACTCCATTTGCAGAGCTCACTCACCATGAAAGTGCTACACGCTCCGGAATGGCCAGTCCCGCAGAACAGATCGCACTATTCATGGAACGCTGGCGCGAACTCATAAACGACGATCCGGCCTACCATCCACGGCTAACTCGGTACTTCCTCCGATATCGCTCCCGTGCGGACGGGGGATGACTGGTGGATCATACCGCCTAGCAGCCTGTCGGATTCGCACTCCGGCTGCTGACGGGCGGTGATCGAGCGATCTGTTCACGCCTCCTTCAGGCGGGCAGTGCGCTTGCAGTTGTCGGCAAGTGCGATCAAGAGCCACTCGGCGGCGACGTTTTCGATGCCGCGGAGATGGAAGCGGAGTAACCCAATGGCGCTTTTGACGATCGAACACGGGTTCCACCGTTTGTTTCCGCCGGCTGTAGCGCCGCCTCGTGCCATCCTCAGTCTCCAGCTTGGCTTTCATGGCGATGCGCCGGGGTTCGGAGAGGTGGCTGGGTTGGTCTGAACAGCGTTTCGGTTCCGATAGACGGTTTCCCCGCGAACTACTCTCCATCAATTGCCGTTCTCCATCAATTGCCGTGGTGGGGCGTTGCGTAGTGAGGGCGTAGCCCGACCGAAGCCATGCCCCACCACCGCGGCGAACATCATGCGGCCCTACCAATCAGATGCTGCGTAAGCAGTGCCTGACGCCAGGATCCTGGTATGCCAGGATCATGGCGCGGCGGCGGTGCCGAGATGGTTTTCATGCTGGCTGTCCCTGATGGCTCGGGAGGTAAATCCCCCGGCACCGCCACACCGCCTCGACCGCTGATTAGGCTCTGCGATTCATCGCTGTGTAGGGCGAAGACGGCGCGGGCGGAATGCCGGGTGATAAACTGCAAGAGGGCGCCATGCGGATCAGCGTCGGAATCGACACTGCCAAGGAGATACACTGGGTCACTGCCGTTGATGGTGGTAAGCGGTGGCACGGGGCACGTCGTTTGTGAATGTCAGCTGAGGCAAGTTTGTCGTCCTGTTGGCAGGAGCTGATGTTATGGACGTGGTTAACGACGGTTCGTCTGTGGAGCGACCGCGACGGATTGAAATTCTGAGTGGTGCGGAGCGCCGGCGCCGTTGGTCGGATGAGGCGAAGGCACGGATTGTCGCTGAGAGTGTGGTGCATGGCGCGATTGTGTCGCAGGTTGCTCGCCGTCACGATGTCCTGCCGTCACAGATCTACGCTTGGCGGAAAGCCGCCCGCGAGGGGTCTCTTGTTCTCAGTGGCGGCCCAGCCTTTGCCACGGTCGAGGCTGCCGGACCCTTGCCGCCCGAGACCAAGCCGAAGCATGCCGGTGCGGTGCCGATCATCGAGATCGAGGCAGGCCCGATTGCGGTTTGGGTCAACGGTGGTGCTGATGCTGCACTGGTTGAGAGGATCATCCGGGCACTCAAGGCCGCCAGGTGATCTTTCCGACCGGTCCTGTTCGGGTGATGGTTGCGGTCCAACCCGTCGACTTCCGCAAAGGCATCGATGGCCTGGCTGCCATCGTCAAAGAGGAACTGGGCACCGATCCTTATTCGGGCGTTGTTTACGTCTTCAGGGCGCGCCGCGCGGACAGGATCAAGATGATCTTCTGGGACGGCACGGGCATAGTGTTGATCTCCAAGCGTCTGGAGGATGGCAAGTTCCGCTGGCCTCGGATTGAGGCAGGCGTGATGCGTCTGTCACCGGCACAATTGACCACGTTATTCGAAGGTCTCGATTGGACGCGCGTGCATGTGCGGCGTGTGCGTGCGCCGCAGGAAGTGCTGTGATCGCTCGATGCTCACACACGATATTGGTGATCACAAATCGGTCGGAATGTGATTCACTCGAGTCGCCATGGATGCCGCTCTGCCGCAAAATCTTGCTGAGGCTCATGCGCTGATCGAGCGCCTGACGGCAAGTCTGGCCGAGAAGGATGCAGCGCTATCGCATCGTGACGAAGAGATCGAGCGGCTCGAGCGCATCCTCGATAAATATATCCGCCGTCAGTATGGCAAGAGTTCAGAACAGCTGCCGCCAGAACAGATGGCGCTTGGGCTTGAGGATCTCGAGACGGGAATTGCCGCGGCAAAAGCCAAAGCGGAGAGCCAGGACGCGACGCGTGTCAGACGCCATGGCGTCAAGCGCGGTGATCTGCCTGATCATTTGCCGCGCGTCGAAATCGTCATCGAGCCCGAGAACCAGATCTGCCCCTGCTGCGGTGGAGCATTGCATGTCATCGGTGAGGACAAATCCGAGCGCCTTGACGTTATCCCTGCCCAGCATCGTGTCCTCGTGACCCGTCGGCCGAAATATGGCTGCCGTTCGTGTCGCGAGGGCGTTAGCCAGGCACCGGCGCCGCCGCATATCATCGAAGCTGGCCTACCCACCGAGGCGATGCTGGCCCATGTCCTGGTCAGCAAATATGCCGACCATCTGCCGTTGTATCGCCAGCACCAGATCCTGCAGCGCCAAGGCATCAGGATCGATCGCTCCTGTCTGGCCGATTGGGTGGGGCGCAGCGCCTTTGCCTTGAGGCCGATCGTCGCGCGCATGCTGGAGTTGCTGAAACGATCGACCAAGTTGTTCTGCGATGAAACGACGGTGCCCGTGCTCGATCCTGGGCGTGGCAAGACAAAGACCGGCTATCTGTGGGCAATCGCTCGCGACGATCGGCCATGGAACGGCCCTGATCCTCCCGGCGTCGTCTACGTTTATGCACCAGGCCGTGCTGGGGAATATGCGCGTCAGGCACTCCGCGGCTTCAAGGGCGTTCTCCAGGTGGACGGATACACCGGCTATAACGCCCTGACCGATGGCCGTCGGAAGGAAGATCCCTTGGACCTGGCTCTTTGCTGGGCACATTGGCGAAGAGACTTCTTTGACATCAACAAGGGCGGGTCTGCGCCGATCGCTGCCGAGGTCCTGAATCGAATCGCCGCGCTTTACCAGATCGAGACCGAGCTCCGTGGTCGGAGTGCCGAGGAACGTCGTGCCGCGCGTCAGGTCAGGACCGTGCCACTCATCGACGATCTGTTCCGTTGGTTGGAGCAGAAGCTGCCGCTCCTGCCCCAGAGCGGCAAAATGGCAGAAATCATCCGCTACGGTCTCAAGCATCGTGACGGGCTGACGCGGTTCCTCGATGACGGCACCATCGAAATCGATAACAATACGGTCGAGCGAGCCATTCGCCCAATCACGCTGAACCGCAAGAATGCCCTGTTCGCCGGCCATGATGAGGGAGCAGCTGCCTGGGGACTGATCGCTTCGCTCGTCGAAACCTGCAAGTCGAACGGTGTCGAGCCACAGCGTTATCTGACCGATGTCCTCACCAAAATCGCCCAGCACTGGCCCATGTCAAAGCTCGACCAGCTGCTCCCCTGGGCTCACGTGGGCTGAAGCCACCGCTTACTGATGGTGACGGCGTCGTGCAGATTGATCGCAAGCTGCTCAACACGTCGGCCGATATTTGCGGCACTGATCGACGAACTGATCGCCCTACACGGCACGGTTCGCATCGGACTGGACGTGATCGGCGGCATCGTCGGCCTGGCTGGAGCCATGCTGGCCTAGCCCGGGTTTGCCCTCGTCCACGTGCCGGGCATCGCCGTCAATCGCGCCCGCCAGGGCACCGTTGGTGGTGAGAACAAGTCCGATCCGCGCGATGCCCGCACTATCGCGGACCAAGTTCGCACGCGATCCGATCTTCGTCCGATCGAAACAGCAACCGAACTGGACCTCGAGATAAGGCTGCTGGCCAGCCGTCGCGGCGATATCGTGCAGGCGCAAACCCAGCGCCTGTCGCGCATGCGCGACCTGCTCGTCGGCATCTTTCCGGGCCTGGAGGCCTGCCTCGGTGATCCGCCGTGCCGGCCTCGGCTCCGGCGGCGGACGGAAGTCGTAGGGTCGGTGAGGCTGCGTGCGACCGATCGCCACGAGTGGTTCGATGCCCTACGCCTGCAACGCTGCGACCCCTCGGCGCTGGCAAAGTCGGTATCGGCGAAGCTCGACGCATCGGCCGTGGTCGCCACTAGGTTCGTCGCCAGGATCAGTTGCGAGCCGTCGGCGCAAACCACCGCCTGGGCATTGTAGCCCTGGCGATATTCATGTGCGTCCGAGCGGCGCATCAGCGCGCTGTCGGGATCGGTCAAGTTGGGTTGCCGCTTCTGGTGGGGGTTTATCGTTGCGCGGTTTGGGCGCCCGGCCAGGACGGCCTTTCCTGGCCTCATAGGCGGCCTTCTTCGCCTCGTAGGTGGGACGAGCGGCTTCCGCTTCGGCGCGCGCCTCGGCTTCCAGCTGCGCGCAAGCGGCATCGAGCTTCGCCCTGAGCGCTTCGCGCCGTGCGAGTTCCGCCGGAAGGGCCTGCGGGTCGTCCTCTTCACGATCAGCCGCCTCGGCCGGGGCCGTCATCGCCGCGATGTCGGCCGCCAGCCTGGCGCTCAACTCCCTGACCCGGTCGTAGCGGACTGAGCGGATCTTCGAGGCGTTAGCATCGCTCTTAGTCCCGTCGATGGACACCGTGCCGAGCCGCAGCAACCCGCTCGCGCGGGCGAGGAGCAGGACTTGCAGGAAGGCTGCCTCGACCGCGGTCTTGTTCGACCGCCGGAACTTCGCGATCGTGTCGTGATCGGGATGCAGGTTGGCGGTGACGAAACGCGCGCCGATGTCGCGAAAGCTTGCCCGCCCGATCCGCCGCGAGGAGAAGTTGCCGTTGGCGTAACTATAGATCAGCAGAGCAGCATCAGCCGCGGATGATATTGCGCCTTGACGCCCGGGCGGTGCGCGACCTGAAAGGCTCCGATCGACACGCGCTCGACCTCAAAGATGCGTGAGAAGGTTGCCGCGCACTCGCCATCGCTCACCGCCGCGCTCTTCAAGGCGGTACCTGTGCCCCCAGCTCGGCTGCCGACTTCCCTGATCATGGATCCAGCATCGCTCCCACCCGCTTGACAGCAACCAAACAATTCCCGCAGGCGAACTCCGAGACCGCGTCCTCCGGCAGGAGGCTGACGATTTTCTTCCACGGATCGGAGAGGGGATCGAGATTAGCCAGATCACCAACCGTCATAGCGCGGAGCTCGTCCTTAAGAGGCCCGTCTTGCAGGCGAGCGAGCATTTCGTGAAGAATCCAGTGAACCGTGTACGCCGGAGTTTGATGCGCTCCGGTGCCGCAGAACTGGATCTCGAAATCGTTGTCTTGGAACAAACTGCATAACCCCTCTCGCGTCGCATTGAAGAAGTGCGACGGGAAACCATGCACAGGCTGGAGAAATGGCCAGTCTATGAATGCCTTTCCGCCGGGCTTGAGCATTCGCTGCATCTCTTGAACAACGACCCAGGGCTTGCGCGTGTGCTCCAGCACCGCAAAGCAACCGATACCGTCAAGAGATGCCGACTTGATCGGATACAAGCAGGTCGGATCTACGATTAGATCCGCCGTCCTCGATGGGTAAACCTCAAGGTAAAGGCAGTTCGAATAGACGGCGTTTCGGAAGCCGCAGCCAATGTCCATGTAGAGGCCGTGCGGATCGGATTCCAATAATTGATTGAACGGATCGAAGCCAGGGTTGGCCAACTCCTGAACGTACTCGCTGAGGGCGAAATGATGGTTGCCCGCTACGATTGGGAAGGTCCCTTCCGTGAGAACATCCTCGTCGAGGTCGAGAGCGTCGCGAAAGCGATTGAACTTCTCAGTCCTGTATGATTGCAGGTTGCGGAGGTAATCCCGGGCGAGTTGTTGGCGCCCCTCGTGCCGCCCATACCGGACAAAATGGTCCCGGGCCGACATACTGGCGGCCCCCACGTCCGGATTAGCTAGGAGATATGCGTCCTCATCCAAATTCTCCGCCAGGGCAGGTTCAAGAACGTGGTAAAACTGCATTTTGTGAACCGGTTTTCAGATTGGTCTTCAAGTGATGGACCGCCTCCGAGGAGACGGTGAAAGTGCACTGTCTATTCTACTTTGGCCAGCCGCGCCAACCTGCTGCTTTTGGCCAACAATGCCAATTCCCCGGCGTTCCCACGCTGGGTGAACGGGGCCCGCCCCTCACACTCCATGCTGGCAATAATCGCGATACCCCGTCAGGTAGCAAGCGGCGGCATGGACAATCAGTTTGGGATGCACACACCGGGTTTCTTGAGCACGATAGTGGGACATGTGCGTGTCCCAACGGGTTGGCCACGCGGATGCCCGGTAGGAATTCGCGCCATCGAGCGCCCTGGTGCGATTGGGGCTCAGAGGCATCAGGCCTGCCGCTCGGTGCTCAAGGGCCCGAAGTGGACGGCTGGTCGCTCCCAACGCCCCCAGGGAGCGTGCCCTTCCGTCCGCATCCGTAGATTGAGCGTGAGCGAGGTCGGCTCAACCAACCCAAGGAGCGATAGTCCTACTAACACGGGATCAGGCGGCTGTTTCGTTCGGGTCGCTTGGCGTGCGTGAAAGTCATAGCGGTGGCGGTCGAGGCGATCGCGTGATGTTCGCGCTGCCGGTGCGCGATCACCGGGCCGGCGGACGGATCCCCTATCACCGCCGCTTCCTAATGCGCGGCCCGGTCGTGCGGACCCGATGCCGCGCGCGTCGCTCCTGACCCCCCTGACACGGTGATGCTGCCGCTGGCTGGGCGCGCGGACCTCTCGCGTCCTCCCAGTTGAACACCGTGCCCGTGCCCCTGTCGCGATGCCGGGAGCGGGCCGGTCCCCGTCGGCAACCCCTTGCGGCGTCGCCCTGGGGCTGGACAGAGCCCGCCCCTGCCGGTGCCCGGAGGAGCCTGCCTGTCCCCGGCAGCACCCCTGCGGGTCGCGCCCTAGCGCTAGACAGATCGCTGTGCCCCCGCGGGCGGAGCATCGCGCCGGTGCAGCCGTCGTGCGGGCAGGGACGCCCGGAGCGTGCCCGCCTACCCCTCTCGCCCCGGCTGCGTGGCGCTGGGCTGGACAGAGGCCGTCCCTGGTCGCGGGCGGAAGCCGAGCACCGTGGCGGTGCTGCTCTCGGTGCGGGCTACGCTGCCGGGAGCGTGCCGGTCCCCGTCCGCACCCCAGCGGGGTGGCGCTGGCGCTGAACAGAGCGCCGTCCCGTCGCGGACGAACGAGTTCGAGCGTCTTGCCAGTGCCGGGGTCATGCCGGACAACGCCGGGAGAGTGCCCCTCCGTCCACATCTCATGGGGGCTGGCTCAACCAACAGGACCAAAAAACCGAGCCGCAACCCGAAGCAGCAACAACCACGCCCGCAATCGTCGCCACCGCCACCGTAATGATCGTCGCGCAGGCCCAGCGGCGCAAGGAGATTCTGCTGGACGATCTGACGAGACCAGTCTCGAGTCCGATCCACCGAGCGACGCCGTCGCAAATGATCGAACACCGTCGCTCGAACTTGGTGCCGAATAGATCCTGACAACGCGCCATCGGAATGCCGCCGTCCATCGCCCAAATGCGCTGCGCCTTGCCGTGCTGCGCCCGGGTCTTCTTAAGGAAGCGGCGCAGCGTGGCCGCGCGGTATATCCACGCTACTGGGCTGGCCTGCGGATGATGATCGTATCCGCGGAAGCATTTCTTGCATGCCATTCTCCTCGCGTGTGCATGAAAAAGTCGCAGGGAGGCGGATGGGTTCGACGCGCCCCCCGTTCGGGGCGGTCAGATGGCGGCGGCTATCGCCTGGAGAGGCGTAGGACGGGCGACATCAAGCGCCAGACGGCACTCGACTTGATCGAGCCCAACTCCCTCTCCGCCATCGCGCGCTGCACCTCTACCCGCGCCACGCGCGCTTCCATGTCCAACACACTGCGCTCAAGCTGGGCCGAGCGTTCGGTTAGCGCCGCCACCTGGGCCAGCAACTCCGCGGCCTGCGATCTGGTCTGGTCGAGCTCAGCTTGCGCCTGCCCGGCTTCGGCCCGCGCCCTGGCGGCGTCCAACATGTCCCACGTCTCCGCCCTCTCGGCGTCGAGCTGCATCGGGTCTAGCTTCGCGCCGTCGAAGATGTTCATCGCCGTCGTGTGATCAGCGATGCGCCCTTTCCGTTCAAAGGGCTGATCCGTGGCCTTGCGAAAAACGGCGACGTAGTCGGCCCAGGTCCCATCGTGCGGCCTGGCCACGAACAATTCCAGAAGATCGACCGAGACGCCGCGCCGGGATGCCCAGATGGTTAGGGCGTACCCCGCGTCGGGATAGAACCGCCAGCAATCGACCGGGTAGCGGTGAAAGGCGTAGTTGCTGGGGGCGTTGACGTAGAGGAGCCCCCGGGCTTCAGGACCCTCATCAGGTCCAAGAAAGTTTCCCAGAAGCAGGCGTCATGCTCGAAGGCCGAGCTGGTGACTGCTACGTCCACGCTGTCATCTGCGATCGGGAATGGCTCCCCCGGCGTGACAACGAGGTCGATGCCATTCCCGGGCGCCATGTCCATGCCGACATACCGCGCCCCGGCCGGGCAGTGATCTCTGAGCGAGCCGTTCACGTTCTGGCTGCCGAGTTCGACCACCTCGGTGAATTCGGGCCGCCAGTAAAGCTGGAAAAACAGCCGGCCGTGTTCGTATGCTGATGGATGCATTTCTGCCTCCAGCGATTGAGGGAGAGGGTTCACCAAAGCGGGTAGGAATGCAGTCAGAGATCAAGTACCGCCGGTGGGTCCGGCGCCAAGTCCGGGTAACGGATATTCTCGAAGAACCCCTCGATGAACACGATGATCGTCCAACAGCCCGTAGCGCGCGAAATTATCGCGCACCTTCTTTAGTAACATGCCAACCGTGATAGGTAAGTGCTCATCGCGGAGATCCCCGTCTCTAACGGTGCGTCGGCAGTCCGCAGAACAAATCGGCGGCGAGGCACACGGCGCAGGTACCTCCATACGCCTCCAGCGCACCGCGCAGAAGGATGCAGCAGCCGCCACGCCAAATGTGATGCTGGCTCGTGACTGGTGTTCGGGTCTGCACGGTGTTGTGTCGGGCCTAGCGCGAGCGATTGATGCCATCCTCGTGGCCGCGGCGCGCGAAGACGAAGCGGCCGGCGATCGGCGCTCGCGCTAGGAAGCAGTACGGAGACCGGTCTATGAAAGCGAGGGGTTCGGAGTGCAAGTGCGAGGCAGAAATGAGCGTCGTGAGAATTGGGGCCCTCTCCTCTCATGCCGGACGGTCGCACGACATGGACAAGCCGAGAGATTGGGATGACATGGAGCTGTATTGGCAACTTATGGAGCGCCTGCATCCGGACGCCGTCATCAAGGTCGGCGTCTACCGGGGCGGTAGTACCCTATCGTTCGCCGACACGATGTGCATGTTCGGCCTGTCGCCTCGTGTCGTCTCCATCGGCGTCGCCGCCAACGTCGGTTTCGTCGACAGCCGTATCCGAATCATCACCGGCGACGCGCTACACCTCGGTACGTCGTGCACGCAGCCGTGTTGGAACGAATGCCACGGCCGTGGCTCGTTGTCGAGTACAGCGCGCACTTCTACGAGACCACCCATGCGGTGCTTGAATTCTTCCACCTACACTTGGCGTCCGGCGACTACATCGTCGTAGAGGATGGCGTGGTAAAATTCCTGCCCGAGCCGCACTATCGAACCTACCAAGATGGCCCCGATCGCGCCTTCCCTCATTCCCGCCGCAGGAAGGGCATGAAATCCGGCACGGCTTCAAGCAGCATATTTTCGTCGATCTCTACCGCGCTGCCACTTTCCCCAGAAATTTCGATCAATCTGTCGAACTCAGACTGGCTTGTAGCCTTCGCTCTCAGCGAAGATCGACAGTGCGGGCGGAAAGGTGGCTACATATCCCTCGTTGCTGACGGCAATCCGCGTCGCATCGCGCTTTGTTCTCCATTCGAAGCTCTCATGCCGCGTGATGTCTTCCCATTTCCCAGAAGCCAGGGCTTGCCGCGGGCGAGCGCTAGCCGACATCCATTGAAAACTCGCACCGTAATAGGCACCGAAGGGATGAGCCGCTTTTGAAGTACGCGCTGCATGGCGGCAGGCTCGCGCAGCAGACGTAACCAGTCGGCAAAGACTTCCTGAAACCGGGGCGCGGCTGGGAACGGTCAGGGGAGGGATCATCACACGCAGGACGGTCGCGCTTCTCGCCATCCCGGGCGCCGGCATGGCCGTGGGCCTGGCGCCGCTTGGCGACTCACCAGCCATCGCCGCTACATCGCCAAAGCCAGAGATCACCCAGGATGCGAGGTCCGCCCTTGCGCAGATGGGCACGGCGCTGCTCGCAAAGGAATTCTCGTTCCACGCGCGGACGATCGAGCAGACGCGAGACAGAGCGATATGTCGCTCCGTATCGAGCACGAATTCAACGTGCCCGTTCGCCGGCCGGACCGCCTACTGGCTGACGGAACGGGTGACTACGGACCGAGAAAGCTTGATGTATGACTACAAGACTGTCGTGCTCGCGCCGTACAACGGCAAATTGTGCGCGAGCCCTGCCGGTGCCCAATACAATTCAACAGATGATGTACGTCGTGATGGGCCGCTTCGGCCTTGAATTCCAGATGGCGGATTTGGCCGTTGGATTTTTGGTTGGGGGAAGAACTGTACCTTGGCTGGAACTGGCACTCGTTGGTGGAAATCGAAGGGGGGTTATGATATCTTTCGAGAGTTGGCTGAGGATGGAACCGGTCGGTTCACGCTTGCCAACGACGAAACTGGAATCGACGGTGATCCCGGACACAGGGAGAGTTCATGGAAACAGCAGGAATGCCGAGGGAAAGCTTCGACGAAGAGCGCTATCTCGCGGCCAATCCCGATGTTGCAGCAGCGGTCAAGGCAGGCCAATTTGCATCGGGGCGGGAGCACTATGAGACATTTGGGCGCGCGGAAGGACGTGCCACAGGCCGTTCCGTGGCCGCCCAGCCTCCAGTTACCCCGGCTGGAGACAAATCCGATGAGTTGCGAATTTTCCTCGGCTTCGAGCAACGTTTCCCATCCAGTCAGACGGCTGTCGACATTTTTCGCGGACGATGGGCATCTGACCTGGCGCCGCTGCTCGGCGTTTCGGGCACCGGCACAGTGCCGGTGTTTACGCAGGACCAGCGCCCGCAGCAGGCGGCTCTGATCCTCGGTAAGGAGGGTCGGCTGGTTGGCTTCAAAGTGCTGGAACTCGGTCCCCTCGAAGCTGCGCACACTTATCTGCTCGAAGGATTGGGGGCGGAGTCCGTTACCGCGGTGGAGGCGAACATCGAGGCATATTTGAAATGCCTTGTCGTGAAAGAGCTCCTGAGACTGAAGAGGACGACATTCCTGCTGGGAGATATCGTAGAGTATATCTCATCAAAACCTGGACCATTTGACCTGGTGTTTTGTTCTGGTGTGCTTTACCACATGGTCGATCCGGTCACGGTTATCAGATCGATCTGCAATGTGACCGACCGCTGTTTCGTGTGGTCGCACTACTATGACGCTGGTCGGCATCCGGGGCAGTTCCAGCCGAATTCGCACTCCGATCGAGGCTTCACAACTACGTACCTGGTCCCACACGTACGACGGCGACCGCCGCTCGCAGTTCTGGGGTGGGAATAAACCTACTTCCGTGTGGCTGGAGCGCGACGCGTTATCCAGTGCCTTTCGGCACTTCGGTCTGTCCGACATCACCGTTGTCGACGACGACCGGAACCACCCCAATGGGCCTTGCTTTATGTTCACCGCCCGTCGACCGACGTAGCGATACGATGCGTAAGGGAGCGAGCGGCCACTGAGGGCTGAATCGCACCGACGTCCGCCGGAGTTTTTCGGCGATGTCCTTGGGAAGCGGACGTGGGACCTGATGCGCGAATTGCCAGCTTGCACGAGAATCGGTCATTACCGTTGCGGCAAAATGCAATGCGAAGTTCGCCGCCGCCTCGCCGTTTTCCCGGCTCTCGAACGAGGAACGGACGGCGCTCAAGGCGATCTTGGCCAGGATCGTGGCCGGGCAGGATGGCGGATGATCGCCTCCTTATTGGCTCACCTACCCAAGGTTGGCTTTTCGGATGCGCCCTCATCTGGTCCCGCGATTTGGTTTGCGCCGTGGTGAATCGGGGCACGAAGATGGTGTCCCAACACGTGGTGTAGGAGCAGAACTCCTTGGCGGGTTGGACCGCCGTGTCAGGCTGCGATGAGAGGCAGACTGACGCTGAGATCATGGCCCAGGGGAGCGATGGTTTCCAGGGTCATATAGCGGGCACGCTGAACGGCCCATTCATCATTCTGTTCGAGTAGCAGTGCACCAACCAGCCGGGTAACAGCGGCTTCGTTCGGGAAGATACCCACCACCTCGCTGCGCCGCTTGATCTCCCCATTGAGGCGTTCGAGCGGATTGGTGCTGTGTATCTTGGTGCGGTGCTGTGCCGGAAAGCCCATGTAGGCCAGGACATCAGCTTCGGCATGGTCCATCAGGGCGGCGAGCTTGCTGATGCGTGGCCTGGCTTGATCGGCGACCTGTCGCCACTGCTTGCGAGCGGCCTCAGCATCATCCTGGGCAAACGCCGTGCCGATCCACGCCGAGACGATCCGTCGCTGCGTCTTTCCGGCATGCGCCAAGGCATTGCGCATGAAGTGCACGCGACAGCGCTGCCAGGTCGCGCCAAGCACTTTGGCAATCGCTGCTTTCAGGCCTTCATGCGCGTCGGAGATGACCAGCTTGACGCCGCGTAGGCCGCGGCGCGTGAGCGAGCGCAGGAACTCGGTCCAGAACGGCTCGGCTTCGCTGTTGCCGATGGTCATGCCCAGCACCTCGCGACGGCCGTCCGTGTTGACCGCCATGGCGACAATCACGGCCACCGAGACGATATGATGATCACGCCGGGCTTTGACATAGGTGGCATCCAGCCACAGATACGGCCACTCGCCTTCGATCGGACGGTGCAGGAACGTCTGCACCCGCTCGTCGATCTCGGCACAGAGCCGCGACACTTGGCTTTTGCTGATGCCCTCCAGCCCCATCGCCTTGACCAGCTCGTCCACCGAGCGGGTTGAGATGCCCTGGACGTAGGACTTCTGGATCACCGCGGTTAGCGCCTTCTCCGCCATCCGGCGCGGCTCCAGAAAGCCGGGAAAGTAGCTGCCGCGGCGTAGCTTCGGTATGCGCAGCTCCACGGTCCCAGCACGTGTCTGCCAGTCGCGATCCCGGTAGCCGTTGCGCAGGTTGGTCCAATTCTCGCTGCGCTCGCCGTGGCCAGCACCGCACAGAGTCTCGGTCTCCAGTTCCATCAGACGCTGCGCGGCGAAGCCGATCATCTCGCGCAGCAGTGTCGCGTCCGAACCCTTCTCCATCAGCTCGCGAAGGGTGATCATGTCGTCGGTCATCGGGGTGGCCTCCAAGGTCAGAGTTGCGTGTTGCAACCCAACCCTACCCAGGAGCACCACGGTGACCACCGCTGTGGATAAGTGGCCTGCCTACTCCAAACTCTTGGCGGTACTCTTGGCGGTCGCTCCGGCAGGCCACTTACCCACAGCTCCTACACCACGAACTGGGACACGACCGGCACGAAAGCGTGTTCAGCGGATGGGGGGAGCGTCGGCTTTCGCCACACAGACGGCCGATGCGTAGGGCGCCTCCCCAGGAACGTATAACCCACCGTGTACGCGGATCCACGCGTCCATAGATGCGTTACGCTGGTCCTCTTGTGTTTTGAGTGCTTGGTTCTGCGCGAGAATCTGCTCACGGGCAGCCTCGCACGCCGTCATCGAGTCAAATGCCGCTTGATAGCTTGATGGTGGCTGGCCGGACACAAACCACGTGACCAGCAGGATTACGGCAGTGTTCATCGGACGCCCCGGCTTACGGCAGCGTGACTCTTGCTGCGGCCGAGACCTCCGCGCCACCAAAAAACCCAGGGAACGGGTCAGAACGGTGCCTCTACCGGACAGAGCACGGCAGACGATCCTGGATACCGTCTTGGCAAGGGTGAGGAAGCCGACCTGGAGCGGATTGAGCAGCCGAAGCCTGGATGCTTCGCCGCCCTCTGACGAAGACCAGACGGCGCTCAAGGCGATCCTCGTCACGTTTGGCCCTCGATGCGGATCAGGGCCGGAAAGATCAGGTCAGTGCCACGCGGCTCAAAACTCCGGCCTGTAGAGCCAGCCGCGAAGCCCTATTGAAGCCCGAGTAAGGTGCGGGCAGTCATGTGCGTCAAAAATGCGCTCCTGACTGTTGATTTCGTTGGTGGGCGCACAAGGACTCGAACCTTGGACCCGCTGATTAAGAGTAAGCGGTATAAGTCTGCATTAAGCCGTCACAATTCGCCAACGGCCCCCATTTTCCTTGACTTACAGAACGGGATCACTGACTTCGCCGCCAGAAACCACCTTGCGGAACTCATCTGCCGAGTCCGCAATGAGTTCCGCAAAACTCCGGGTGGGACATCGAGGGCGAGCATGCCGAAGTTGACCAACAAGCTCCTGGCCGGCCTGAAGCTGGAACCGGGCCGGAAGGATCGCCTGTTGTTCGACACGGCACCCCAACTGGCTCCCTGATCGTCTTGCGCGTTACCGGATCGCGCCATTGGATGATGAACGTGCGGATCATCTCGGGCTTGGCCTTGGCTCTCCGCCCCGTCCGCACACTGACACGCACGCCTAGGCCCCGGCATCCTGGACTGGGTTACACCGACACGCCTTGATGACCATGATCGCTTACGCTTTCCTACAATCCCGCCGCACACGATTATCGAGCATGGAGCACCTCGTGGCGAGCGCAACGGCAACTGGCGGCACGGCAATTACTCTGCGGAGTGCCAGGAGCATCGTCGCGCGGTTCGCAGTCTTCTTCGGGACGCTGCGCGTCTGTTGGAGAAACCAAAATGAGCGAGGACAACCGGTCGACGAGGCAATCGGCACGACGTTCCAGTGCGGGTAAATCTGCTACCGAGCAGCAGAGAACCATGGAAGAGCCGGTCGTGGGCAGCATCAGTCCGCCCGTCGATTCTCGTCTCGGAGAGCCTGGATCCGATCCGCTCCCTGCATTGACGGAGCGCGAGATCGCCGAGATCGAGGAGCACGTCCGCGAGCGCCGACAATACTGGGACAGCGTCTACGAGGATCTGAAGCGGGACGCTCAATCGTGCGCACGGTCGATGCGGACCTCGCCATTGCTGGGCAAGCCGGAGGAGTGGGACGAGATCGTCGGACGGTCCCTCGACGATTACCGCTCGGGCCGCTCACTGATGGATCACCTCGGCGCCGATCGGCTAATCGACCCAGCGTTGACAGGAATGCTCCTGGCAATTCGTCGCGGTCTGATCGAAGAGACCAATGCCACGACCATGACCGACTTCGTGCTTGTGGATATGGTGGTCACCGCCTTCGCCAATGCGATGCGGATCCAGTCGATGGTCGGGAATACCGCCCTTATCCTGGAATCTGAGATGTTCGGCCAGCCCACACTGCGTGCGCGCTGGCGGAAGCAGTATGGCTACCGCCCAGAGGACGTCCGAGGCCTCGCAGTCGAGGAACATCTGGCTCGGCTCCGCGACAGCTTGCTGCCTCTGGCCGAGCGGTTTCACCGAATGGCCGAGGCTGGGGTCGAAGCGCTACGACGCCAGCGACGGGAACCAAGTCTCGAAGTTGAACGGGCCGTTCCGGTGTCTCTGCGGGTCGTCTGGCCGCCGGGCCATCCGACCGGATGAGACAAAGAATGCCTAAACAGCCCCGGCCTTCAGAAGGGATCTCGTCATTTCTGGAGACGGTTTACGTATCGAACGATGTGTCTCGCCTTCTAGATACCCAAGGAGCACCGAAACAATGACTGCAAAGATGTCTGCCGAACTGAGCCTCGAAGAGATGGAACAGATCGTCGACGAGCATCGCCAAATAGAGTTCTGGCGCGCGCGTTCCGAGCTTGAACAAGAGAAGCGCGAATTGCGCGCCCGGGCACCGGCGGTGCTCGATTTGCTGCGCCAGCATCTTCCCGCCGACGTCCGGCGCGAGGTCGAAGATTATTTATCGTCCGGCTGGGGTGTGGGGTTTCTGCGGGACGCATTGGAGGAGCAGCAAACTCAAGTCGGCCATGAGGCTGCCAGTGAAGTGCAATCGGAGGATCCGTTTGGGTTCGAGCGTCCAGAGGCTGCCAGTGAAGTGCAATCGGAGGATCCGTTTGGGTTCTAGCCGCAACGGCCACGTCCACCAGCGTGCCATCGCAGCCAACGGGGGATTGCCAACTTAACCACATCGGGTGTGGCAAAGGCTCAGTGTGTTTCGGCGCGGCACCGTGACCCACCATCGGCTTCCAAGAGTGACCCTATCAGATCGGTAAGTTCGCCGTGCTTCTCAATGGGATATGCGCCGTGGGGTAGGGTCACTATTCAAAGCCGATGATGTTCCGGAATGAAGTCGCGAAATGCCCACTCTTTCAAGCAGGTAAACCCGAATCAGGCCGGGTCCCATTTGAGCGCCGATTCACGGTCTCGCAATCTGATCTCGCGCGACGTACACGACCGGATCGATACGCTCCGCAGCGAAGGCGGCGATGGGCTGATGAAAGCCCGCATCCTGACCATCGTCTATCTGATCTCGCGCATCGCAGCCGATGCGCAGGTTCACGGTGTCCGGCCCACTCCCGAGATCATCGCTGACCTATTGATCGAGGATCTGAGCGCGGGCGCGGCCGTTCGCGCCCAGGTGCCGAAGCTCTTCGCCGAACTGCAAGCCGAAGCCCTCGTCACGGAGGTGAGCGGCGAGTGCCACCTGCAAACCAAGGAGAGCGCCGAGTGGCTGGCTGCCTATGGCGCCGCGGAAGCCCGAGAGGCCAGCGATCCCAACGCCATCGCCCGCCAACGCGGATCGCTATAGCGCCCTTCCATGCAATGACCGCTTTCGGGTGCCTTTTCGTGCGGCTGCTTCACGTTCGGCCGCAATCTGCACGCCGCCATACCCGGATTTAACTATGGCCATCCGCGCGACGGCCGTCCCTACGGCGACGTTGGGTTACGCCCGGGAACGGGCGCGGAATTTCCGGCGGACTGATCTGTTTCCGCGGGCGCCGGGCTGACTTTCGGCTCGCGGCCGCGGCGACTATTCACGTTAGCCATGTCAAAGACGTTCCCCACAATCGGCGCCGGGAGTGCCTCGATCTCTTCAGGACTCATCGCCTGGACTTCCGCCCAAACCTTCTGTCTCAAGTTCGCGATTCTATCGTCCAACCAGGTGAGCGCTTGGTCTACCAAAGTTACCAGCATCTCATGGAAAGGCCCGAGGTAACCCAGATGAGCGCGTGCAACTATGCAGGTGATCTTCAGCGGCGTGCCATCGTCAGCACGTTCCAACATGCACGCCGCTATGTAGTCCGCATTCTCATCGTGAACCACGTGCTTGTTTCGAAAGCTGTCAACGAAGGCATATTTTCTGAAAAGTTCGCTGTCTTGCCCATACACTGTGGCCGGAGACAGTGCGCCTCGCGATTTCGAGTTTTGGAAGCAGAGCGTGAACTTAACGATAATGGCCGTCAGGACCGCTTCCGATAAGTCGAGCAGTTGTTGGCCGTCGCCTTCCGGCATCACCGGCTCCGGAAGAGCAAGCACACTCTGATAGCGCAGGAGCAGGCGCTGGCAGAACTGCATGTCCTGCTTCGTTAAGTTCCAATCGGCGAGTCGCTTGGCGTTTGGCGATATGAGCCGTTTTGGTGGCATCGTCTCCTCGAACGTTAAGTCCCGCCGCAACGGACGGTCGGCCGTTGGTGGGGGCGCTCGAAACGTTTGTCACGGGTGCGCAGCGCTTATGGTTGGCCACCCCGCTCGCCGTCCAGCCCCCGAATCAGTTCGTAGCGCCACACAGAAAAACCCGCCGTGCTTTTGGGAGACGGCGGGCCGCTAGTTGTTTCACATTCATCGAGAGGCAAACCGACTATGTCAGACAGTTCGACCGATTCGCAAGAAAAGCCTGTCACCTCACTGGCGCGGACGGGTCCACCACAACACCAGGGCGGCGATGGCGCATAGGCCAATGCCGACAAGCGGCACGATCAACCAATAGGTCTCAAACCTCATCTCGTAGCCTTCCGGCTACGAGTTGCGCCAGACTGAACAGGCAAATTCCGAGCAGGATCCAGGCGGCAATATCGGAAAACTCGTCCACGCTGCCTCTGACCGTTGGAAACACAACACCGGCGACGATTGAACCGACGCCAAGGTTGTTCAACGCCATCGTTACGAGCGTGACTCTCGTGTTGTGGATCTTGTGCATCATCAAACCCCAGCTCTATCGGTAGCGAGAAATTGGACGCTCGCATCGGTGCATGCGCAAGCGCAAAACGTGCCCATCGCCCGCACCGGCACGCAGCTCTATAGCCCGGCCGATCTGCCAGGGTCGCTTGGCGCATCCCGTTCGGTCGATCCGAGTGTAATCAATGCCACTCAACTACAGGCGGCTCCGTGACCGTGTCGAGATGGGATTCTTCAGAGTCTCCTTAGCTCCCGTGGGCGAGGATCACCTGTGACTGATACGTCGGGTCAAAATACGGCCCCGACCCGGCTGACGGATTGATCGACGCACCCTGCAGAATCATGACGGATCCGTCGTCAGTCACGAAGTCTGATGGGCCGACCGCACCAGCCATCACCGCCTCCATAGGCCCGTCGCTGCTGTTCGCCGCGGTTGATGTCACATCACTTTCGCTCGGCGCCTGGGACGAGGACGACGAACACATCGTCTATTGCGTCCCTAAAGGAGAGGCACCGACCCGCCCCGATCCGCTCGATCCCCACGCCGTCCCCGTTACCCGAGAAGGCACCGGAGCCGACCTCGCTGCTGCCATCGCGGATAACAACACCCTGACGATGGTCATCGACGGTCTGCGTCTGGTTCAGCCCCTGCCGGCCATGGCACGCAGTCTTCTAACGCTGATCGACGGCACAAAAACCGTTGCTGACATCGAAGCCGTCTTCGCCTCGCGCGGCATGGCCGCGGACGTCTTTCCGCCGCGCCTGGCGCGAAACCTTCACCGCGCTGGAGCAGCAGAACCGCCTGTTTCTTCGGGTGCCGCCCTAGCGCCCGATCGCCCAAGAGCGCGGGGCACAGCGTAACCCGCTTCGCCGCAGGGAGCGGCGAACGCGCGGCCGGAGCGACGGATGCGCTGCGCGGTCTCTGATGAACTTCACAGCGCCAGACTGCGAAGTCATGCTATAAACGGCCAGTCGCAAGGGAGCAACTCCATGCGGACCATGTCGATTGCATCTAGTTTCAAATGGACCGGTGCTGGATGGAGGATCCGCCTGGCCATCGCAGCAACGGCGCTGCTTGCCGCCGGGTCGCCCTCACCGGCGGCGACGTGGGATCACGTCCACGGGGACGCAGCCAACTCCGGCTTCGCCAGCGTCTGGACGTCACCGGCGGTGCACCCGGAGAATACGGTGACGGACATCGGCACCTACGCGCCAGGTGCTGGCCCGGTCATCGGACCGGACGGCACCGTTTTTATCGGCAACCGGCAAGGCGAACTTCGTGCGCTGCACCCTGACGGCACCCGGTCGTGGCAACGGACGCTGGGGCCGCCGGCGCAGGAGATTCACGCCGCGCCGGTCGTCGATATCGACGGCTCGATCTATGTGGTCGGCACGCTCTCCTACACAGACGGCAACGCGATGCCACCAGCCTTTCATGGCGAGACACGGCTCTATCGCTTCGACCCGGGCGGCGCCTTGTTGTGGGTGAGACAGCTACCGAGCCCACTGGCGGGAGCAGTGCCGGGCACCATTGATGCAGCAGTGACAGGGGCGCCGAATATTTGGCGTGCCGGCGGCAATGCTGCGATCATTCTGCCGGCCGTTTACAGGACCAGCTATGGCGGGGTCATCGTCCTGTTGGCCTTTTCTTTGCCCAACGGCAACTTGGTCGCGTCGTATTTCATCAGCAACATCGGCAACGGCGTCAGCAGCGGGTCGGCCGAGTTTCCCGGTTACTTGAGGTTCTGCCTCCCTCCCCCGGCGCCGAGTGCGGCGGACACGCTGCCGCGTGGCCTTCTGATCCCCCATCCCGATGTGGCCGTCCACACCTTCCCTGGCGGTGCTGCGGCGTGGATCATCGCGGCAGGGCTGCACGAAACGATCGGGCTCAATTTATCACCGACGTCCGGCTTCACCGAGCTGTTTCGCAAAGAGCGCTCTGGTCCAGAAACGCTGAGCGCGCCCCTGGTGCTGCCCGATGCTCATGCCGTTGAGGTCACCGACACGCTGACCGTCGATGACGATTGCAACCGTGTTGTTGATGCAGGAGGTCTTGTGACCTTCTCGCGCCCGAACAGCGCCCCAAAAGGTGACCTCACCTTCTCACCGGGCGCGGGTGCTATGCCGGCAAGCACGGCCGACGGACGGCTTATCTTGGCGCACAGCTTCGGCGTCGAAATCCTGCCCGGGTCCACCACAAGCCCCGCCGCTCACATCGACTACCCGGCGGAGTCGATGGCATCCCCTGCTGTCTCGCTGGGGCACTTCTTCGTCTCGACCGCCAGCTCGCTCCGCACCTACGAGGTCAGAACACTGGCCTTGGCAGGCGAGTTCGACTGGACGGGCGGCGGTCAATCGGGACCGGCAATCGGTCCTGACGGCCGGGTCTACGCCCTGGCCGCGAACCAACTGCTCATCTTTCCCAAGCCGCCGTGCGAGGTCGCGGCTTTCTGCGAGCCTCCCTGGACAACGTCAGGTGGGATCGTGACGACGTTCCCCTGACCCGATCCTGGGCTTCGGCGGCCGCGGCGCTACCGCTCTAGTAACCCCGCTCCGGATCGACCCGCGTCGGCAGCTCCCGCCCCTCCTCCCACGCCCGCACATTCTCGAAGAACACGTCGAGGCTCCGGGGAAAATACGTATCGAGATCATCCGCCGCCGTGTGCGGGCTGATGATCAGGTTCGGTGTGGACCACAGCCGGTGTCCCTCCGGGATCGGCTCCGGATCGAACACGTCCAGCACCGCCCCACCCAGCGCCCCCGAATCGAGCGCATCGCACAGCGCCTCCTGCTCCACCAACGGACCCCGCCCGATATTCACCACCCCGGCGCCGCGTGGCAGCAACCCGATCCGCCTCCGGTTGAGAATGAAACGAGTCTTCGGCGTCAACGGACACGTGGGCGGCCACCTGTTCCAGCTGCTACGGAGAAGGCCATCAGAGATCAATTGAGGTCCGGCGCGGGTATCCTGAAGGTGGCTAGGGCGAAGACTCATCTGACTACTTGAGGAAGTAGGCAAGGGCGGCGGCGATGCAGAGGGTGGAGACGAAAGTTTCGTCGAGCCGATCGTAGCGCGTTGCCAGGCGTCGAAAGTCCTTGAGGCGGCAGAAGGTGCGTTCGATGATATTGCGCCGCCTATAGGTGATGGCGTCGAACGGATAGGCTGTGAATCGGCGCTCAAATGGGACCCGGCCTGATTCGGGTTTACCTGCTTGAAAGAGCAGGCATTTCGCGACTTCATTCCGGAACATCATCGGCTTTGAATAGTGACCCTACCCCACGGCGCATATCCCATTGAGAAGCACGGCGAACTTACCGATCTGATAGGGTCACTCTTGGAAGCCGATGGTGGGTCACGGTGCCGCGCCGAAACACACTGAGCCTTTGCCACACCCGATGTGGTTAAGTTGGCAATCCCCCGTTGGCTGCGATGGCACGCTGGTGGACGTGGCCGTTGCGGCTAGAACCCAAACGGATCCTCCGATTGCACTTCACTGGCAGCCTCTGGACGCTCGAACCCAAACGGAACCGTCAAAGAGGCGACCATTAAGGCGTTCCATTATTCCGATCTGGAAAGCCTCAAAGCCCACGTCCTCACCTTCGTGTCGGCCTATAACTTTGCCGAGCATCTCAAGGCGCTCAGGTGGAAGACCCCGTTCGAAGCCGTCTGCCACGCCTGGACGACAACACCAGAAATCTTCAAACTCAACCCGCGTCACCTCATCCCGGGACCAAACATCTAGGCCGTAAATAGTGGCCGTCAGGTGAACCTCGTCAGGTCCCGTGAAGCAGCCCGCGCACCGCAGCCGAGCCGCGACACTGGCGAGCGTCAGGCGTTTCATCTTGGGGTCCTCGGTCATCCGACCCAAGGCGATCACTCGGCGGGCGCCGCAGCCGCAGCGGACCTCAAGGTAGTGGTGCCGCATGGCCAGCACCTGAGCCGCCAGGGCGAAGGCACGGTCATAGGGCGGCTCCCGCATGGGGGAACCAAACAGGAACACGAGGACGGAGTCGAGGGGATTCCCGGTCAAAGCCAGAAGGCCGGCCAAGCCCTCAAGCCCAAGCGAGCCAAACGGCTATACGCCACCACAGGCCGTTTACGGCCCACCACATGGCCGCATAAAGCCCGACGGTAACAACGAACAACGCCGCGCCGATCCCTATAACCAGCAAAACATGACGCAGGCCTGAGAGCGTTTTGCCCTTCATCGGCCGCAAGTTCCCAGACGCATGGTCCTGCGTATCGGCCCAACAAGGCAAGAATCAGGTGGAGGCTGGGCATTCTTCGGGCCTCAGTCCGGCGGCTCGCCCTGCGCCACTGTCTCGATATGGGCGTTGGCTGCGGCACTCGGGAGTCTGCAAGGTTGCCGCAAGGCTACCGCCGAGGCCATCCTGAGCCGATGTGCGGGCGCTTCACACAGCATTACACCTGGGAACAGGTTCATGCCTTTCTGAGCGTGTTCGGACCACCGCGGAACCTACAGCCCCATTACAACGTCGCGCCGACTGACACCGTGGACGTGGTGCGGCTCACGGATCAAGGCCGCGAGATGGCGCCGATGCGCTGGGGTCTGGTGCCGGCATGGTGGAAGAAGACGCTCAAGGAGCTGCCCGCCACATTCAACGCGCGGGCTGAGTCCGTCTCCGACAAGCCGATGTTCCGCGATGCGTTCCGCCAACGCCGTTGCATCATTCCCGCAAGCGGATTTTACGAATGGACTGGCGCCAAGACCGCGCGGCAACCGCACCTATTCACCGCAGCCAATGGCTCGCCCATCCTGGCCCTGGCCGGGCTATGGGACCGCTGGCGTGATCCGCAGACGGAGGAATGGCTTCTGTCGTCCACGATCATTGTCTGCGGTGCGAACAACTGGATGGAGCGGTATCACGACCGCATGCCGGTGATCTTATCGCCAGATGCTTTCTCGGGCTGGCTTGATGGTTCCCTTGGCCCTGAGGTGCTGACGTGCGCGGCGGAGGAGACGCTGCGGGAATGGCCAGTGTCGCGGCGCGTGAACCGAGCCGGGGACGGGGATGACGACCCTACGATTATCCTGGCTGAGACGGCGTGAGCTTCGCAACGATCCACGCACGATGGAAGCGCGCAAGCGAACTTCGACATAGGTGTTCGTTACAGGCCGTGAGTTTGCGTCCTATCACGAAGCTGGCTTTCCCTCATCGTTCGCTCATGCACGTCGTCTGCATTTTTCACGCGATACTGCGGGTCCGAGCCATCGGCAGGCAGTAGTCGGGTGATCGTGTAAACGCCGGACCTTACATTGCTGTCGAAGGAACCCCGGACGTATTCGACGCGGTCGCCGACACGGTATCTGTGCATGGCCATGGCGGCTCCTTTGGGGCTGAGCCTTGTTACATGGGCAACTTGACTGGAAGCGCCAGCCCCTCGCGAAGTAGCGGGGCGCAACCTTCAGAGAGAGACGGCCGTTGCAGGCCGAGGCCGATCAAGCGGTGGGCGCCCCCAACCACAGCGGCCATTGCCGGGCTCTGTAGGGGCCCGCAACGGGACGCTCCTTTGCATCGTCTGCCCAGCATCGTCGGAGCCGCCCCGGACGGTGATCACTCACCGAGCGCCGACCGTAGAAGCCCTACGGGCGGGTCTCCCTCCGCAACGGCATCAGCGGGAAGATGAAGACCAACAGCAGCCAGCCCAGCGGCATCAGGAAGGCGACCCACCATGCCGCCGCGAAGGAGCGTCCGCGGTTCCTCGCCATCGTAGCTGGGATGAGTGCCATGATGGCGCCCACAATCAGCCCCATGACGATACTGATGGCGACGTTGTGCCACGTCAGTTGGTTCTCGATGGATGCGAGCGCTTCGGTGTTCATTGAGGGGCCTCGGGGAGTTCGATAGGACCGCGGATGGTTTCACTAGTAGCTATTCCAACCTTGTCGATATACCGGGTCGGTCTTCCGGCGGACGTCAGAGGACGCAAGGCGCTGCTGCGCGGCGAGACAGCCGGCTGTCCAATCCCCGACGTTCTGCCCGTTCGGGTAGCAAGAGGGTGGTCTGGGATCAGTGCGGTGGGCGGACCAGAAGAATGCGCCTCGCTGATAATCGCCAGATAGCGACGCATACCACGTTTCCCAGCTTCCGCGATCGGCGAGGCCCTGTTGGAAATCGGGCGGTTCGTCTGACGGGCTTGACGAGGTTGTCGCGGTTGCGTCGCTTGGAGACGGAGCGGCAGGCGCAGCCGCATTGGCAGTCGGAGGTGCCGCGTTGGCCACAGCGGGGGGCGCTTGCAGCTTCGGCTGGATAACCACCACGTCCATCGACGCAAGATCATCAGGTGTAAGCCACTCCATCCGGTTGGGATTGGTCTCGACCATCTTGCCAATGATCGCGGCAGGCACGCCGAGCGTCGCAGCCTCGCGAGCCATAGCTGTCGTCATCGCCATGCTGTCAGGTGTCTCCTGTCCCGCTATGGACGCGCTGTGGACCCCGATCAGGGCGTCTGGTGCTACGAACTTATGGGGCGACGCTGCAAAGATAAGGAAGCAGGCCGAGGAGCATTGCGCCCCGCCCAGGACGTAAATAGGTAGCCCGAACTCGTGGACCACGTTGGCGAACCGGACAGCCTCGTCCAGGTTTCCTCCTGGGCTATCGAGCACGAAGCCGCCCAGGATATCTGTGGAGGGCATCGCGCCGACGAGCGTGTGCAGCCGCTCCATGTCCCCGGGAATTATCGGACCAGTGGCTTGGATGACGGAGTGAACGCCATCGTCCAAGGTGACCACGTGAAACTGCATGGCGTGTGCAGTGGTGGCGCTGGCTGCTATCGCCGCTACCACCCCGGCGACCGCACCCCGACGCATGCGGATGCCCAGCATCAGGCGCGCGTCCTCCTGTTCTGTCCGAGACTGTAATCAGGTCGTTACGGGAAGTCCACGACGCGTTAGCGAAACTCGCCGCACCGCTCACCCCGGCTCCCACCATGCCCCCAGCGGCCCCTACGGACTGGCCAGAAGCCCCCGCTGCCGGTCCCCGTGGGGAGGGAAGCCCTCCTACCGGCCTGAAAGCGCTACAGCGGCCCCGTAGGTGTCGGACGGCGCCAAGCCTCATCTGAAGGCCGAACTGAAGCGGGCCGATGTGGGATACGCCGAGTTGGCAAAGCGCCTGACCGAAATGGGCTTGCCGGACACCGAGGGATCGGTGAGGGTCAAGATCAATCGGGGAGCGTATCCAGCATGGTTCCTATTCGCCGTTATGCGCGCGATTGGGGCGCATATCCTAAGGACTGAAGCTTGGACGTAAATGATCGGGGTTTAGAAAAAAAGCACTCCATGATAAGCGACGAAGACGGCCACAGCCAGCCAGCAGAGACCAACGATCCAATCACGGAACGAGGCGCACGTCCCAGGCTCGTCGCGGATCATGCGACAAATAGCGAACCATCCCACCCCGAGGCAGGTAGCGCCGGCAATCCCATACACATACGAGACCCAGACCTTGGCGAATGGACTCGGAAGCTCGTTTGGTGGACGCGCGCGCTCGTAGGAGCGGCCATACTTAGCGCTGTCATAGCTTGTTTCCAATGGAATGAGCTGAAAGAGGCTGGTGGACAAACAGATCAAACTATTACGCAATTGAAGCGTCAGGCTAATATGATGCAAGGCCAGCTGAGCGAAATGAAAGCCGCTCGCGATCAAACAAATGCTCTCAATGCCGCCATCGTTCTCCCCGTTGGCGACCCACAAGTATTTGTGCTTGCCGATCCCAAGACTGGCGAGGTTCAGGAATGGGAGATTTCGCCTAAGTGGGAAAATGCCGGCAATACCGTAACCCGAGCATTGGACATCAAACTCGCATGTGAACCGGCCCCTCCCCATATCTCCGATCCCTTCCCCTGGCAGTCCACGATAGCCGCCCATCCAGAGATTAACCTTTACAATGGCACTATGTTTCTCGGCCCTCATCAAAGCGCCAACCTCAGCACGTGCCGCCTCACTCCTGATTACATAGCGACGAAGGTTCAAAGTAATCCTGCGGAACACTTCTACATCGCAGGAATAGCCACCTATAAGGATGCCTTCGGGGATAAGACCCATACCACCCGTTTCTGCCGAGAGGTCACCCGTATAACGAGCGATCCAACCAAAGCTAATCCCGGCATTAGGCTCGAAGGCATGAGCTTCTGCGCTGGCAACAACAATTGCACAGACGACGATTGTCAGAAGAAGCCTTAGCAGCCCCGCAGCCGCCTCCTAGCGGCGGCCTACATCACTCGCCTTCTGGTATGGAAATGCGCCGCCCCGGTTGCAGCTCGGCCGTGGTGGCCTTGCTGCATAATACCGGAGCATCGTCCCGAAGCGCTGCGGAAGGTGTTCAGTAGCCCAGCGAGTGATACGCCCTGTCCACCAGCCGCTGACTGATGCCCAGAAGGTGCTCGGCGTTGTTCAGTGGAGATGCCCATTGCCGGGCCCTGGGAGGCCGCAGGAGTCACTGTAGGCGTGCCGCAGGGGATGGTGCGAGCCCACCTGAAGGGCCCGTGGAGAGAGCTCTGGGAGCCCGCAGAGGGCATCTCCTTCCAGCGCCGCCAGCACGGTGTCTGGTGCGTCCAGGCGTGAAGGTCGGAGACACCCGCCCAGACCATATTCCGGCCCTACCGGCCAACGCCATTCACTGCGGCTTGCTGCTTGGCTTCCGCGGTTTGCCTCTTTGGTGGATGCTGCCGTTAGACCAATCACGGTGAGGCCCCCATCATGCCGGAAATCGCACCATGGGCATTCGTGCTCGCCGTTCCTGACTTCAAACGCACCGCCAGCTACTTCCGAGACGTTCTAGGGTTCCGCATCCTTTGGGGGGAAGCGACAGACTGGCGGTTGGTGGAGCGGGATGGTGTTCGCGTCATGCTGGGGCACTGCCCCAACGCGACGCTGCCTTCCGAAAACGGGGCCACATAACTGGCTTGGCTATCTGAGTGTCAGCGACGTCGATGCACTGCACGCAGAACTAACCGAGCGGGGAGCGCAATGCTCCGCGCCGACCGACACGGCCTATGGCATGAGGGAGGTTACGGTCACGACAATCGATGGGCATCGTATCGTGTTTGGGCAGGATAATGATCCCGGAATCTGCCCGAGCACTTGATGGTTGCTCTGCCCGCTGTTCGCGTTGCCGGAGAAAAGCCGACCATGTCGAAGCATTTGAGGGCTGGCCGAGTTACTGTAGATAGCAATGGAGGGGGCGCGACAAGGTCGTGAGCTTACCGACCAAATGCGTCAGGCCAACGCCCTCCGGGAGTTGACAATGGAAGGGTTGGAGCTGGTATTCGAGCCGTTCCCGAGCGAGGCCCTGACGCGCTTCCTCAGTGGCAACATCAACAATCTTAACTTCGCCAGAACCGGCATCGCCGCGTGGCATCCCGTCGGCTATTTCCTGAAGCATCCGCGCGGCGAATGGCTCGCAGGACTGACTGGTTACGTCTGGGGCGGCTGGCTGCACGTGAACCTGCTCTGGGTAACGGAGGCGTTGCGCGGGCAGCGCCACGGATCACGTCTGATGGACGCGGCGGAAGCGTTTGCAACCGACCACGGCTGTCTCGGCGTGACGCTGGAGACCCACAGTTTCCAGGCGCCCGGATTTTATGCCAAACGCGGCTATGAGGTGTTCGGCACGCTGGAGGATTATCCGCCCGGCCACAGCAAGCTGTTCCTGCGCAAGCGGCTGGTATAGTTCCGACTTGCGGCGCGCGGCCGGTTCGATGCTGCGAAATTTCTCGACCTATCCAGTACCCGGCCTGCCTCGACTTGCACCCACTCCTCGTTTGCCTGACGCTTGGATTGGTCGCGGGCCGGTCTTCCCGCGCACGTCCGGCCCTTCCGACCACAAGGTGCGCCCGCCGCGACAACAACCGCTATCCCCTAGGCCCCAGCACGCTCTCATTGGAGTGGCTCCATGAGTGCGTCCTGGAGTGTGCCAGGAAAGCCGTTCAATGCGGGCATTCAGTTGACCACAAAGCCGCGCGTGACGAGGCCGTTTTTCGAGTCGTTGACGGCGCTTGCGCGGTGGTCGGTGTGAAGGACTCGGAAGTTCATGAGGGCCTTCTACGGCCTTCCTGCGTCAAGCACGGGGCATCTCCGCAGAGCGCCACGCCGAGCTTTGGTGCTGGACTGACGCCGACGCGGATCGTCACGGCCCGCCCGCCGAAGCGGCAGAAGCCGACGAAGGCCGGGCCGAAGCTCATGCCGGTAGTTTCTTTTATGGTGGTGGTCGGACCGCCCTGGTCAGATCTTCTGGAATAGCCGAGCGAGCCGACCCGTGTAGGCGAACCAGAATCCGGAGATCGCGCCCAGGATGGCCATCGCGCCCACGGCGTCACTGGTGTCCGGGCATTCCAGCGTGCTCCCGTTAAGGACGTTGGGGACGACTTGGCAGGTGACAGCCGCCGCAAGAAGGCCATGGGCGGCGTAGTGGGTCAGCACGCCTGCGGCGATCGTCACTGCCGAAATTGCGAGAATGCGTTTCGTGCGTTGCCTGATGGGAGGCGAGGGGCTGCGCGGCTTTGGTTCGGGTCGGCGAAGGCGGACGGGGGCCAGCATGGTCTGGCGATAGTTTTCCGCGGTCAGGTCTTGAGGCATTGGTGCTGGTTCCTTTCCCCCGCAGGCGGCCCAGAGTTCCGGTCTGATGCGGCTGACGGAGATTATCGGTGGGGCCGCTCAATGCGCCCGAAAAAAATCCCCCCGCCTTTGAGGGCGAGGGGTAAGTTTAATGGACGGGCGGAATCGGGAGGAACAAATTCCCGTCCAGGAACCGATCCCTTACCTCGGGCATAGGCCTCGCGGTGGGTGCATTCATTCATACTCATCATCGACGCGGTGCAGGTTCCGGCCCCAGCCGCAGCAGATCAGGCGAATAGATGTTGCAGCGGTCCTGGATCGCGTGCGCCTGCCGTTGAGGGCAGTCGCCTGCCAGGCTGGACAGAACCGCCGGCATCCCCGCGTCTGGACCGTGCTCCTTCAGCAGCCGGGCGGTGCTGAGGCGGCCGCGACGGTCGCAGTGCTGGCACAGGACCTCGATCATGCGCAGGTGCGCGGCGACGTGGCCGAGTGGTGTGTTTCGGCGCGGCACCGTGACCCACCATCGGCTTCCAAGAGTGACCCTATCAGATCGGTATTTCGCCGTGCTTCTCAATGGGATATGCGCTGTGGGGTAGGGTCACTATTCAAAGCCGATGATGTTCCGGAATGAAGTCGCGAAATGCCCACACTTTCAAGCAGGTAAACCCGAATCAGGCTGGGTCCCATTTGAGCGCCAATTCACAGATTGAGGGTCGCGGCCGTCTCAGCACCGCCCGATCACCCGGCGTGGTAGTGGTAACGAGTGTTGATCCGAGACTACACTTGTTACCACTACATCCCTCACGGCGTGGTTTGGATGTTCTTTCGCACGCATCGCATCGGTCGGAATGTCTACACCGAGGCGCTGGAGAGCTACCGGGACGACAGCGGCAAGCCGCGTCATCGCTGCGTTGCTCGCTGGCATGCCGATCAGTCGTTCGCCCCGGCACTTGGCAAGGCCCGACATGATGTCGAGCGATCAACCGAACAGATCGCTTATTGGCAAGGCGTCGTCGATCGGACGGTGCGTCCGAACTTCTGGCAGCATGTCGGACGTGCGCCCGAGAATGCGAAGTCGTGGCGCTCTCGTCTGGACCGCGCAACCGCGCATCTCAACGGTCTTGAAGCCGTGCACGCGAAGCAACCCGCGAACGATGAGGAAGTGCAGGCAGCAACCGAGGCGGAGCGGGAAAGATGGAAACGGATGACCGCCAGCTTCAGGGGAGGAATGCCACCCACGGCTGAACCTGCGTCACCGTGACGGCACCCGCAGCGCCCATCCGAACGTCCGTACCGCTCGGCCACGTCGCCGCGCACCTGCAGATGATCGAGGTGCTCTGCCAGCGCTGCGACCGCCACGGCCGCATCAGCACCGCCCGGCTGCTGAAGCAGCACGGCCCAGACGCGGGGATGCCTGCCGTCCTGTCCGCTCTGGCCGGCGACTGCCGTCAGCGGCAGGCACACGCGATCCAGGACCGCTGCAACATCTATTCGCCCGATCTGGTCCGGCTGGCCGAGGCGCACCCCGTCAATGATGTTCAACATAAAGATACCGATCAACCGCGAGCGGGCCGCCGAAGTTAGAGATGGGCCACTGGGCGGGATCGTTACCTGTTTGCTCCTTTCCCTTCCCGTCCTGAGTGGCAGATGGATAACCTCCCTCCCCCCGGCCTCATAGGCGGGGGGATTTTTTTCGGCTCACGCTGGCGACCATCTCCCGCCACAGCCGGTCGGCCGCGTCACCGCGTGCCTGATGGGCCTCTGGCGTTTCCAATTACGGCGGCGGCGTAACGCCTGGGTTTAGAACTGTGCCGAAACGGTCGAGTGCCCTCTGTCCGTCTCGCTCTGGGTTGAGTGCATCAAGGTTATTTTGGACGCGCTGGAGCACATCGACGCAGAATTGAAGCGCGTCGCGCATATCGTACACAATCGAAGGATCTTCGTGAAATGCTTTCTCCAAGCGGCGTTGTATGGGATCTGCTAGCGCGGCGCGTTTCTGCCTGAGGGTCTCCCTCACCAGAAAGAAATCATCCACCGCATCCGAAAAGAAATCATCCACCGCATCCGACGCCATGTTGCTGCTAGCGCCGCGGCGCGCGAGAAGGCCATTCGTCAGCATGGCGGCGATGATCTCGTCAGCGTCGATGTCAGCCATCGAAGTTTCCTCCTTTCGGGTTCACCAGCCGGCCGGGCCTACCGTGCGAGCGCGGATTGCGCGAGTTCACCACCACTCAGGCCTGATCCAGCACCAGCCCGGCGCTCCTGAACAAAGGATCCGTCTGCCGCCGCAGCGTAAGCGGTGGCTTCAGACCACGTTTGCCCAGGGGAGCAGCTGGTCGAGCTTTGACATGGGCCAGTGCTGGGCGATTTTGGTGAGGGTATCGGTCAAATAACGCTGTGGCTCGACACCGTTCAACTTGCAGGTTTCGACGAGCGAAGCGATGAGACCCCAGGCAGCTGCTCCCTCATCATGGCCCGCGAACAGGGCATTCTTGCGGTTCAGCGTGATTGGGCGAATGGCTCGCTCGACCGTATTGTTATCGATTTCGATAGTGCCGTCATCGAGGAACCGCGTCAGCCCGTCACGGCGCTTGAGGCCGTAGCGGATGATTTCGGCCATTTTGCCGCTCTGGGGCAGGAGCGGCAGCTTCTGCTCCAGCCAACGGAACAGATCGTCGATGAGTGGCACGGTCCTGACCTGACGCGCGGCACGACGTTCCTCGGCACTCCGACCACGGAGCTCGGTCTCGATCTGGTAAAGCGCGGCAATCCGATTCAGGACCTCGGCAGCGATCGGCGCAGACCCGCCCTTGTTGATGTCAAAGAAGTCTCTTCGCCAATGTGCCCAGCAAAGAGCCAGGTCCAAGGGATCTTCCTTCCGACGGCCATCGGTCAGGGCGTTATAGCCGGTGTATCCGTCCACCTGGAGAACGCCCTTGAAGCCGCGGAGTGCCTGACGCGCATATTCCCCAGCACGGCCTGGTGCATAAACGTAGACGACGCCGGGAGGATCAGGGCCGTTCCATGGCCGATCGTCGCGAGCGATTGCCCACAGATAGCCGGTCTTTGTCTTGCCACGCCCAGGATCGAGCACGGGCACCGTCGTTTCATCGCAGAACAACTTGGTCGATCGTTTCAGCAACTCCAGCATGCGCGCGACGATCGGCCTCAAGGCAAAGGCGCTGCGCCCCACCCAATCGGCCAGACAGGAGCGATCGATCCTGATGCCTTGGCGCTGCAGGATCTGGTGCTGGCGATACAACGGCAGATGGTCGGCATATTTGCTGACCAGGACATGGGCCAGCATCGCCTCGGTGGGTAGGCCAGCTTCGATGATATGCGGCGGCGCCGGTGCCTGGCTAACGCCCTCGCGACACGAACGGCAGCCATATTTCGGCCGACGGGTCACGAGGACACGATGCTGGGCAGGGATAACGTCAAGGCGCTCGGATTTGTCCTCACCGATGACATGCAATGCTCCACCGCAGCAGGGGCAGATCTGGTTCTCGGGCTCGATGACGATTTCGACGCGCGGCAAATGATCCGGCAGATCACCGCGCTTGACGCCATGGCGTCTGACACGCGTCGCGTCCTGGCTCTCCGCTTTGGCTTTTGCCGCGGCAATTCCCGTCTCGAGATCCTCAAGCCCAAGCGCCATCTGTTCTGGCGGCAGCTGTTCTGAACTCTTGCCATACTGACGGCGGATATATTTATCGAGGATGCGCTCGAGCCGCTCGATCTCTTCGTCACGATGCGATAGCGCTGCATCCTTCTCGGCCAGACTTGCCGTCAGGCGCTCGATCAGCGCATGAGCCTCAGCAAGATTTTGCGGCAGAGCGGCATCCATGGCGACTCGAGTAAATCACATTCCGACCGATTTGTGATCACCAATATCGTGTGTGAGCATCGAGCGATCACAGCACTTCCTGCGGCGCACGCACACGCCGCACATGCACGCGCGTCCAATCGAGACCTTCGAATAACGTGGTCAATTGTGCCGGTGACAGACGCATCACGCCTGCCTCAATCCGAGGCCAGCGGAACTTGCCATCCTCCAGACGCTTGGAGATCAACACTATGCCCGTGCCGTCCCAGAAGATCATCTTGATCCTGTCCGCGCGGCGCGCCCTGAAGACGTAAACAACGCCCGAATAAGGATCGGTGCCCAGTTCCTCTTTGACGATGGCAGCCAGGCCATCGATGCCTTTGCGGAAGTCGACGGGTTGGACCGCAACCATCACCCGAACAGGACCGGTCGGAAAGATCACCTGGCGGCCTTGAGTGCCCGGATGATCCTCTCAACCAGTGCAGCATCAGCACCATCGTTGACCCGAACGGCAATCGGGCCCGCCTCGATCTCGATGATCGGCACCGCACCGGCATGCTTCGGCTTGGTCTCGGGCGGCAAGGGTCCGGCAGCCTCGACCGTGGCAAAGGCTGGGCCGCCCGTGAGAACAAGAGAGCCCTCGCGGGCGGCTTTCCGCCAAGCGTAGATCTGTGACGGCAGGACATCGTGACGGCGAGCAACCTGCGACACCATCGCGCCAGGCACCACACTCTCAGCGACAATCCGTGCCTTCGCCTCATCCGACCAACGGCGTCGGCGCTCCGCACCGCTCAGAATTTCAATCCGGCGCGGTCGCTCCACAGACGAACCGTCGTTAACCACGTCCATAACATCAGCTCTTGCCAACAGGACGACAAACTTGCCTCAGCTGACATTCATAAACGACGTGCCCCGTGCCACCGCTTACGCCGCAGCGTCCGCACCAGCGGGCCCATCCGGCGGCGATCGACAAGCCAGACCTTCGCTCCTGGCTCCCACGCACCGCCCGCAGCCTGCACCAGCGGAGCCAGGTCAGACGGGCACCGCACCGTCACCATCCGCCCCAGCGTGCCGAACTCCACGGGACCGATGCGGTCAGGGATGCTCTGGCTCACGGCTCGGTCAGCAGCTCGTCCAGCGTCACCGGGCAGTCGGCCGGCACCGGCAGCGGCGGCATGCCGCCGACCAGTCGAAAATGCCTTTCAACACGAATGAAAGTCCTCCCATCACGTCAATGAATTTCTACGGACGTCCGGAAAGCGATGAGGCGTTGGCCTAGGTCCAGCTTGACCGACGACCCTCGAAGGAACGCGCCGTTTGGGCCGACTGCCGCCTGCACATTCGGTGGCTGAAGTTCAGTGAGGGGTAAATCGATAGCTAAGGTGTAGGTGCCGCGCGGGTATGCAGCGCCCTCCATGCTGAATGGACCAGCGTGACCCTGCCCCCTGAAATGTCCCCGCTCTGAGCTAGCGTCCGTTCCCGCCAGGAGACGGAAGATGAGGAAGAGCCGGTTCACTGAGGAGCAGATCATCGGTGTGCTGAAAGACCATCAGGCAGGACTGCCGGTAACGGAGCTGTGCCGCAAGCACGGGATCAGCGACGCGACGTTCTACAATTGGCGATCGCGCTACGGCGGGATGGAGATCTCGGACGCCAAGAGACTGAAGGCTCTGGAAGAGGAGAACCGCAAGCTGAAGAAGCTGCTGGCGGAATCGGTGCTGGATGTGGCGACGCTGAAGGAAGCCTTGGGAAAAAACTTCTGACGCCCGGCTCGCGGCGGAAAGCTGTGATCTGGGCGATTGAAGAGAAGAGCTATTCGCAGCGGCGTGCCTGTTCGCTGCTGAGCATTGCACCGAAGGTGTTCCGTTACCTATCGCGCCGTGGCGGCGACGCTGCGGTTCGCACGCGGCTCCGCGCGTTGGCGGCCGAGCGGCGCCGGTTCGGATATCGGCGTTTGCATATTCTGCTGCGGCGAGAAGGGATCATGCTAAATCACAAGAAGCTGTTCCGGCTCTACCGCGAGGAACGACTGGTTGTGCGGCGGCGTGGCGGTCGCAAGCGGGCTTTGGGAACGCGCGCGCCAATGACGTTGCCACAGGGTCCGAACCAGCGCTGGAGCCTGGACTTCGTCTCCGACGTACTGGCCGACGGCCGCCGCTTTCGGGTGCTTGTGGTGGTGGACGACTTCACCCGCGAATGCCTGGCGCTGGTGGTGGATACATCGCTGTCCGGTCGCAGGGTGGTGCGCGAACTCAATTACATCGTAGAACGGCGCGGCGCCCCCTTGCTGGTGGTCAGCGACAACGGGACCGAGCTGACGTCGCATGTGGTGCTGAGTTGGCGGCAAGATCGCGGTGTCGGCTGGCACTACATCGCCCCCGGCAAGCCAGTGCAGAACGCATTCGTCGAGAGCCTGAACGGTCGCTTGCGCGACGAATGCCTCAATGAGCACGTCTTCCAGGGCTTGCCCGCAGCCCGGAGGATCATCGAAGCTTGGCGGGCCGACTATAATGCCCATCGGCCCCACACCAGCCTGCGTGGACTTACTCCGAACGAGTTCGCAACCCGGTCCAGGACGGACCACAACCAGAACGGATTCTGGTTATGAGTAAGGACAGTTTGGGGGCAGGGTCAAGCGGTAAATTGTCCTGAGCGAACCTCAATCTTGGCTTGCCCTAAAATCCTCTCGCCTTCTTCTAGAGACGCAATGGCTTGAAAGCCGTCTGGGAGATTGGTCTTACCAACAATAACGGGCTTGCCGCCGCCTTCCACGGCGACTTCGATCGAAACGTCAAGTCGGCCATGAGGCTGCCAGTGAAGTGCAATCGGAGGATCCGTTTGGGTTCGAGCGTCCAGGGCTATGGCCTGAGTAAATCGCCGGGGCGGGTCTATTTCGCTTGCGGTTTTTGCAACTGCCTCCCCAACGAGGAGAGCAGTAGTCTGGGGCATCGATGTAGACGTGATTGGCCTTGAGCCGATCAAGGTCGTCTTAGTCGTTATACCTCAACTCCTTGGTCTGCCATGCCCCGCTTCACCCGCTGGACCGTGCTGGATCCGACGCCCAGCGTCCTAGCCACCTTCAGGATACCCGCGCCGGACCTCAATTGATCTCTGATGGCCTTCTCCGTAGCAGCTGGAACAGGTGGCCGCCCGAGCCGCCTACCCTTCGCCCGCGCTCTGTCCAGTCCAGCGACCACTCGGGCCTGAATCATGCCTCGCTCGAACTCCGCGAATGCGCCGCAGACCTGATAGAACATGCGCCCTGCTGGCGTTGTTGTGTCGATGGCTTGCTGATGGAGGAACAGGTCTACGTGCGCGCCCTCAAGCTCGTGCAAGGTGTCCATCAGGTCGCGCAGCGACCGGCCGATGCGATCCAGTGTCCACGCCATCACTACATCGAAGCGGCCCCGCGCCGCATCACGCAGCATCGCGTCAAGCTGCGGCCGCTTGTCCCGTCCCTTCGCGCCGCTGATCCCTTCGTCCGCATACTCCGTCACGATGATCCAGCCGCGCTGTTCCGCGACTGCGTGCAAGGCGAGCCGTTGGTTTTCGACGGTCTGTCCGTCTCAACTCACGCGCAGATACAGCGCGGCGCGACGTGGCTTCCTCGGTGACATGGCGCAGTTTCCTGAATGACCCGGCACCAGAACCATGCCGCAGATACATGCGGTAAACAACTGTTTTCAGCATGGGTAAGATGGGCGGTTTCGCCCACGCGGGGCGCCGACTTGGGCAACCTGCATACAGGAGCGGCCTGCGCTGCCGCTACATGATTCCGGAGACCAAACGGATTGTTCGTCTGATAAGGAGCCGCGGTCGGACCCCGAACCGGGGGCTGAGGTTCAACGTCGGTTCGGAGTTGTGGAAGTATGTCCTGCAATTCTTAAGTCCACGATCGCGCTATTACGTGTTTAGTCTTCGTGACCCGATGCCATTCCTGCACGACATAACGGGCGTTTTGCGAGATCGGGGCAGGCGTGCTTTGTGACGGTTCAGCCCGAGCCGGCACCGATGATTAAGGCTTCGGGGTTGCTGACTATCGAAAGGCAGCTGCCAAGCGATAGGACTTCGTAGTCGTCCGTGAAGAATCCTGAAATCGGGTCGCGTGAGTGGCCGACGCGATCAGGATGGAAGCCGTATCAGAGCCTGCTCGCGCGCCACGGCTGGCAGCAGCAGACACAAAAGAACCGCTAGGTCATGAACTCATAAATCGGTAGCGCGGGCGCGGGCTAATTCAAGGTAACCCGAGGTCCTGCCATGAAGCCACGCCGCTACGAGATCACAGGCGATGATCGGGCACGGCGAGGCGGCAATCGCGGCTGTCCTGCAGCAGCTGAACCGCGAGGTGATGCGCAAGGCGCTCAAGCAGTAGCCGGCTCAGGCGAGTGATACCGTAGCCGATACGACCGCCGAGGCCGCTCCGCGTTTCTTGTGCCGGGGCGTTACCCCGCCTGCGACGTGCCCATCCGAACGTCTGAGGCCTCTGGCGGGCTGCCTCGGTGGGTCGCCCCGCAGCTCACCAAGCTGGTCGAAGAGGTGCCGTCCGGCGATCAGTGGGCACACGAGATCAAACTCGACGGGCGACCAAATGCATGCGCGCCTCTCGCGAGGCCCGCATGCAGTTTCTGACCCGCACCGGGCTGGACTGGACGGACAAGTACGCTTCGACGGTCAGGGCGCTATCGGCTCTCCCAGTTGAGGAAGCCCGGAGCTTGAACTCGTTCTGTTCGGACGCGTCAGTTGACCATAATGATTGCCCCGACGGTGCACTTCGTGTATCCACGCCCCATCATCTCCAATCCGGTTTGCTATCGTATGATTGCTCGGCTGCTCTATCGCCACGATCCGGCTTATCATCTGCGCACGTGGAAGGCCGCCAAACACTGGCTGCCTGATGTCCTCGCATCGATCGAAATTGACGAGCTGTTGAAAATTCGGCGCAATGCGCGAGCCAAGATCAACAATCTGCATTACCTCAAATACTTCAATGTGGAAGGATATGTGTGGGAGCATCTGCAGCGAGCCATCTTCCTGGGGCTGCATAACGTTCCGCAGGACGTACTCGATATCGGCACTGGCTTCGGATACTTCCCTTATATTTGTATGTTCTTCGGCTGTCGGGTCAAGGCGACCGACTTGCCTGGCCTGCCCCTATTCGACGAGGTAACCAACTTTCTCGGCGTAGACAAAATTTGCCATCCAATCGAACCTTTCCAACCACTGCCTCAGCTTGGCATGAAATTCCACATTATCAATGCCGCGCGTGTCGCTTTCGCGTGGAAATCAAATCTAATCGATCGCTGGGGACCCGAAGAATGGGATTATTTCTTCACGGACGTCGTCACCAATCAGCTTCATCCCGGCGGTCGGCTGTTTGTCGACCTGAATTACCACGCGGAACACGGCGGTTTTCTGTCGCCAGGGGTTGACATTATCATCCGTAAGCATGGTGGCCGGCGCCGATGGGGCCGCATTATCTTACGCAAGATGCCAGCCGTCGCTTCGGCCAAAGACACGTCGCGAGCTGAGGTGGTGGCCTGATCGCCAGTCAGGCCATTCAGGTCAAGAGAAGGGTGCGTTAGAGGCTGACCCGACGACGTTCGCCGTGTTGCGGCGTAATGTCGAGCAAATCAGCTTAGCGCACAATTGTGCCTTGGGCGATAGGGACGGCACAGCCGATTTTTATGTCGGGAATTCCGATGGATCGTTGTTGATGAGCACCATCGAGAGGCGCGGAGGAGGCGAGCGCATTACGGTGCCGATGCATCTTCTTTCAAGCTATGTGAAGGATCGCGTGGATTTGCTGAAAGTTGATGTTGAGGGTGCTGAGCATGGGGTTTTGGAAGATCTAGGCCGTGACCGGATCGGGGGCGCTTTCTTATCGGATCGGGGCGCGCGGGTGTGGTTTCGGTTGGCGGCCGTTGGTACATGATACCGGACGCGTTGCGCTGCAAATAGCACCACCTCAGAGAACGCCGAGCCGGGTTAAACTGATCTGGAGGGGGCTTTGGGGGGTAGCGGCGACCGGCGGTGACGATATTCGGTCGTCAGTCCGCGCTCCGGTGCCGACGACTAAGAACGCCAGGCTATTTCTTCGCGTTCAGCCGCGCCAGCGCCTCGTTAAGTCTTGCTAGTGCTTTAGCCACATACGGGGCTGCGGTCTTCTTCGCTTGCTCCAGTGCCGGGCTTTTCCATAGCTTCGCAAGCCGTTCGGCTAGATCCCCAAGCGTGGTTTTCTCGGGATTTTTCATCGCGGTAGTTTAGCAAACCGGAGCCGCTCACCCAAGGGCGGTTCCTGGTAGCGGCTCACCAGTTCTTGCCATAACCGGTTGCGCGCCTCATTGCGCCGTAGGCGCGCCTCCGGATCGTCCGAGGCTTTAGGTGCGGCATTGCGCGCGCCCACGATGCGTACTGCGTGGCTGACCTTGGGCTTCCTGACCCGTCACGCGCGGGCGCAACTCGGCTCGGTGGCCGGGTCTCGACGATGTGGGGGTGGCGAGTCAGCACCGCCGCCATATCGGCACGGAAACGATCAACCGTCCTCAGATTTTACTCGGCGGCCTTTCTGCCGGACATGCTGCATCGCGGGATAGCGCGGGTGGAGTGCCAACCCGCAATTCCCCTCCTTCGATCGGAGGTGCAGGAACGTCTGCACCCGCTCGTCGATCTCGGCACAGAGCCGCGACACTTGGCTTTTGCTGATGCCCTCCAGCCCCATCGCCTTGACCAGCTCGTCCACCGAGCGGGTTGAGATGCCCTGGATGTAGGACTCTTGGATCACCGCGGTTAGCGCCTTCTCCGCCATCCGGCGCGGCTCCAGAAAGCCGGGAAAGTAGCTGCCGCGGCGTAGTTTCGGTATGCGCAGCTCCACGGTCCCAGCACGTGTCTGCCAGTCGCGATCCCGGTAGCCGTTGCGCAGGTTGGTCCGATTCTCGCTGCGCTCGCCGTGGCCAGCACCGCACAGAGTCTCGGTCTCCAGTTCCATCAGACGCTGCGCGGCGAAGCCGATCATCTCGCGCAGCAGTGTCGCGTCCGAACCCTTCTCCATCAGCTCGCGAAGGGTGATCATGTCGTCGGTCATCGGGGTGGCCTCCAAGGTCAGAGTTGCGTGTTGCAACCCAACCCTACCCAGGAGCACCACGGTGACCACCGCTGTGGATAAGTGGCCTGCCTACTCCAAACTCTTGGCGGTACTCTTGGCGGTCGCTCCGGCAGGCCACTTACCCACAGCTCCTACACCACGAACTGGGACACGACCCAAACAAACTGCGCCCCGTCTCGCAATACCGGGGCGCTTTTTCTTACCGGATCGGGGCCTGCGGATGTGGTTTCGATTGGTGGTCGTTGCTACATGATACCGCGGTTTTGCGCAGAATACGTTCGGCTTCGCCGCGCTCACACTGGCGAAAGACCAGGTAGGCGAGGTTGTGCAGGGCGCCGAGGCTGGATGGGTCCATGCGCAGGACCAATTCGTAGAGACATTTGGCCTGCTCAAAATGGCCGCGATGATCTTCGGTTAGGGCGGCATTGAAGGTCTGCGCGATCCGGGTAGCGTTCGCACCCTGAGGCGCCGGCGGGGGGCGCATTGGGGCCGGTATGCGGGTCCGGTTCATTCAATGGCGGGGCAAAAAGAAAGGGCGGTCGTTAGGACCGCCCTATGTGTTTGTCCATTCTGACTTCGGGGCGCTTTACCGGCGCCGGCGCACGAGTCCAAGGCCCAACAGCCCGGTTCCGAGCAGCGCCAATCCCGCCGGCTCCGGCACGCTGATAATATGGGCTGTGCCGCTGATCTGCGCTACGGCATGACCATCCTGCAGTTGAGGGCGAGGTCCTTGTCTGCCCTGCGGGATCGGCCGGGTGACCAGGGCTGAGCGCGTGCGATCGAACCGGACGGTTTCGATTTGGAAACAGTGCAATCAATTGCAAAAACGCCAGCGCGCGTTTGCCACCGAGCATCCGCCACCGAGCATCCGCCACCGAGCATCCGTTGCCGGGCGACGCTGCCGAGCGCGCACAGGGGGGAACGTCAGCCACCCACTCGTCTCGCCCTTGGCGCATGAAGGAGCCGCAGCTCGGCCTCTGTCAGCAGCAGCCCGGGGGCACGCCGGAATTGCGCAACCGCAAACGGTAGTGGCTCCAAAAAATCAACAGGAAGGCCGCGAGTGTCAATCGGGCTCAGCCTGCTCCCAAAATAGGAAATTCTCCTCTTCAAACGAAACGCTCTATTAAGGTTTCGCCATCCCCTGTGACCGCCAGTCGCACACTCAGAGGAACCTGTGTATCGGGCGGGGCCGATCTCAAGTCGGCAAAAAGAAATCAACCGGGAACAAGGAGCTGTCAGGATGGCGATTTTAAACGTAGGCGCAAAGGAGCCCTACACGACCATTGCCAGTGCGGTTTCCGCAGCGAGCTCAGGCGACACAATCTTGATCGATGCGGGAACCTACAAGGCGCAGGATATTCTTCTGACGAAGAACCTGACGATCGAGGCAGCGGGCAACGGCCCGGTGGTGCTGCAGGAATCCCGTCCGCTAGCGAAGGGCATGCTGATTGCGGGTTCGTCTAGCACTGCTCCCAATATCACGATCGAGGGGGTGACGTTTACCGGCGCCAGGTCACCCAGCCAAAACGGGACGGGGATACGCTATCAGAGCGGGAATCTAACTCTGACCAACGACACGTTCAGCAACAGCCAGGATGGAATTTTGGCGACCCCATTCGTTGCTAATACGGGCACGATTGTCGTTCAGGGCAGCACATTCGACCACAACGGAATAGCGACCAGGCTGGGGCACAATCTCTACATTGGCGATGTAGCTCAATTCACGATGACGAACAGCGTCAGCGAAGATGCGATGGTCGGGCACGAAGTGAAATCCCGCGCCTTCAACAACGATATTGAAAACAACCTGATCAAGGATGGGCCAACAGGAACGTCCAGCTACGATATCGACATCCCCAATGGGGGAAATGCACTGATTCAGGGCAACACGATCGAACAGGGCCCGAAAAGCCAAAACCCCTGGATGATCGCCTACGGCGAGGAGGGGAAACTTCACCCGGGTAGCCTGACGGTGACGGACAACCTGATCCTGAACGATCGGCACGGCGGAAAGGGCATCTGGAACGACACCTCCACAGCGGCGTCCATAACCGGCAATGACATCTATGGTCTGTCCAGCAGCGCATTGCTGAAGGGGCCGGGGGCCTTTTCCGGCGACGTCACGTTGTCATCGGAACCCGCTCTGGGTTCACGCCCGAGTTCGTCAGGGATGAGTTTCATCACGGGCTCGAGTTCGTCGTCTTCGTCCCAGGCGCCGAGCGAGAGTGATGTGACATCAACCGTGGCGAACAGCAGCGATGACCCGACGGGCTCGGTTCTGGCGGCCGCGGTTGGTCCGTCGGACTTCGTGACTGACGATGGATCCGTCATGATTCTGCAGGGTGCGTCGGTCAATCCGTCCGCCGGGTCCGGGCCGTATTTTGACCCGACGCATCAGTCACAGGTGATCCTCGCCCACGGGAGCTAACAGGAGAGCGGCAGGAAAGATCCGCTCGCGATCGTCTGACCACCTGGATGTTGAGTTTCATCGAGAACTGACCCACCAGGTGGCAAATTTCCACTGAGAATTGACCCATGTTTTGACCTCGCCCCGGCTGTTTTCAGCGGGGTCCACGGGAGTGATAAGCATGGAGTTACTGAGCGTGATCCGTCGCTGGGCGCTTCGAGACCAGCTTTCGATACGGGAGATCGCCCGCAGGACTGGGCTATCGCGGAACACCATCCGCAAATACTTGCGGGGCGACGTGGTGGAACCGGCCTTCAAGGTGCCGGAGCGGCCCAGCAAGCTGGACGCGTTCGCCGAGAAACTGTCGGCCTGGCTAAAGCTAGAGAGCGGCAGGCCGCGCAAGCAGAGGCGGACGATCAAGCGGTTGCATGCGGATCTGGCCGCCCTCGGGTTTGAAGGTTCATACGGCCGTGTTGCGGCGTTCGCCCGCACCTGGAAGGAGCATCGGCAGCGGGAGCAGCAGACGACCGGCCGCGGGGCCTTTGTTCCGCTGATTTTCCAGCCGGGCGAAGCTTTCCAGTTCGACTGGAGCGAGGAGTGGGCCGTTATCGGCGGCGAACGGACCAAGCTGCAAGCTGCGCACTTCAAGCTTTGCTACAGCCGCACCTTCATTGTCCGGGCCTATCCGCTGCAGACGCACGAGATGCTGTTCGACGCGCATCATCATGCGTTCCGGGTGCTTGGCGGCGTGCCGCGCCGCGGCATCTACGACAATATGAGAACGGCTGTTGACCAAGTTGGCGTCGGCAAGAAGCGCCAGGTCAATGCACGCTTTGCCGCGATGGCCAGCCACTACCTTTTCGATGCTGACTTTTGCAATCCGGCCTCAGGCTGGGAGAAGGGTCAGATCGAGAAGAATGTCCAGGACGCGCGTCATCGGCTGTGGCAGACCATGCCGCGTTTTGTGACGCTGGCTGACTTGAACGACTGGCTGGAACAACGCTGCCAAGCGCTATGGCGCGAGATTCCACACGGCAGCCAGCAAGGCTCGATATTCGATGCGTGGCAAAGTGAAGTCGGATGCCTGATGGCCGTTGGCAGACCGTTCGATGGTTTTGTTGAATACGGCAAACGCGTTTCGCCCACCTGCCTCGTTCACTTTGATCGCAACCGCTACAGCGTGCCCGCGTCCTTCGCCAATCATCGCGTCAGCTTAAGGGTTTATCCAGGCCGCGTCGTTGTCGTTGCCGAAGGGCAAGTCATCTGCGAACACGCGCGGCTCATCGAGCGGTCGCATCATCTGCCCGGCCGCACCATCTATGATTGGCACCACTATCTCGCGGTGATCCAGCGCAAGCCGGGAGCTCTGCGTAATGGCGCGCCGTTCGCCGAATTGCCGGAAGCGTTCAAGCGGCTGCAACAGCACCTTCTCAAGCAGCCCGGAGGCGACCGGGAGATGGTGGAGATTCTTGCCCTCGTCCTGCACCATGGTGAAGATGCGGTGTTGTGTGCCGTCGAACTGGCGCTGAGTGATGGAGCGCCGACAAAGACGCACGTGCTGAACATGTTGCACCGGCTGATCGACGGCAAATCCACGGCCACAGCAATGATCGCGGCTCCGCAGGCCTTGGCCCTGGACCGGGAGCCACGTGCCGACGTCGAACGCTACGATGCCCTGCGCGAGAAGCTACAGGAGGCCCGCCATGCGTCATGATCCGGCCGGGGCGGCGATTGTCGTGATGCTGCGCGGCCTGAAGATGTTTGGCATGGCGCAAGCCGCGGGCGAGCTGATGGAGCAGGGCGCGCCAGCGTTCAATTCGGCCGTCCCCATTCTCTCACAGCTGCTCAAGGCGGAAACCGCCGAGCGCGAGGTTCGATCGGTTGCCTACCAGCTGAAGGCGGCGCGCTTCCCCGTCTACAAGGATCTGAGCGGTTTTGATTTTGCGTCCAGCGAAACCAATGAAGCCCTGGTGCGCCAGCTTTACCGGTGTGAGTTCATCGAAAACGCCGACAACGTGGTCCTCGTCGGCGGTCCGGGCACCGGCAAGACCCACATCGCCACGGCGCTTGGCGTGCAGGCGGTTGAACACCATCGCAAAAAGGTTCGGTTCTTCGGGACCGTCGACCTGGTCAATGCGCTGGAGCAGGAGAAAACTCAGGGCCGATCGGGTCAGATCGCGGATCGGCTGATGCGGTGCGACCTCGTAATGCTCGATGAATTGGGCTATCTGCCGTTCAGCCCCTCCGGCGGCGCGCTGCTTTTCCACCTGCTGAGCAAGCTTTACGAACGGGCCTCTGTGGTCATCACCACGAACCTGAGCTTCAGCGAATGGGCTGACGTGTTCGGCGACGCTAAGATGACGACCGCCATGCTCGACCGCCTCACCCACCACTGCCACATCGTGGAAACCGGCAATGACAGCTTCCGCTTCAAAGCCAGCTCGGCCGCCAACAAGGGCCGAAAGGAAAAGGCCAAGAACTTGACCCCGGTATGACCCGCAAACCATAAATTCACCCGGGTCAGTTCTCGGTGGAAAACCCGGGTCAGTTCTCAGCGAAAATCAACACCCCGGTCAGGAGTGGAGTCGCCATGTCAGACCCACACGTCTCGCAATACGCCCCTCACGGGATATGCCCAACGCATGGGCGCGTCTCGGGGCCGGTCCAAACAGTCCCTAAAGGCTATATGACCTCAATAAGGGTTGGTAGAATAACTGCTCAATGCCCTATTCCGGGCTGCGAGCACCGGGTCGAATTTCCAGGATTCACATATAATCCGTGGTCCGGGTTCGCTTCAAATCCCGAGATGCCCCCTGTGCCTAATCCTGCGCAGGGGAATATGAACGCGACCACGAAGGAAGGCTCCATAACGGGTCGCGCTCACAATTCGATAATTGAGCGGGTGCTGGATCGCGTTCAGAAACTACCCGCCAACGCGGTTACTATAGGCAGCGCCGCGGTGACCACCGTAGCAACGTTGGCTGCCCAATTCATTGGCCGAACGCAGCAGCCTACCAGCAGCAACACGACGATCCACAACACCACAACCATCATCGTTCAAACGGGAGGCACGACGCCAGGCGGATCGCAGTCGGATCGCGAAGCGCCCGATAAAGGCGCAGGTGCCAGCGAATAGGTGGGATCACTAGTGGGATCAGTCCGACTTAGGACCGGAAATTTCCATTTTTATTATCAACGCATTACGGCCCATTTGCCGCCCTGGCGTCCCGTACGGGATTCGAACCCCTGTTGCTGCCATGAGAGACCGGAAAGGTTGGGGGCGGCGGATCGTCGGCCGTCAGATACCAAATGGCGGCCTGGACGCATCGGCATCATTGGTCGTCCGTCCGGGCCTCCATTATCGTCCGTGCGCTGCCGATCAGCTGAAAGGAGCGCCTGTCCTCATCAGACTGAAAGAAGTTCAGTATAAGTGGCTTCGTGTCCCCGCAACCCCATCCGCCGCCCGGGGCAACACCGGGGGCACAAACAACCGAAACGACCAGGCGTAACGCCCCACTGCATCCCGCTGCCGCCGCGGGGTGTCGCCAACAGCCGCCGCCAGGCCCGGCAGGCGCCGCGTGGGGGCCATAGGCGCCCATGATCTCCTCGGAACAAGGAGCCGGGCGCCATCGCCGGCCAGGGGCACCAGCACGGGCCACGCAGCCTATTCCGCAGGTAAATGGTGCCCGCCCGGGTACTCGGCCATGGGATCGAGCCTATTCTCGGGCGCCAGATTGCTCGACGGTAGATCGTTCGGTCACGAGGTCGGCGCGTGAGGCCGCCAATGCGCTGCGGGCAGCCGAACGCCCGGAAGGCGAGGGGGCGCCTGGCGCGGCTCAGGGGCGGCGTGGCGGGGGGAGCGAGCGCGAGCTGATGTCTCTCTGGGAATTATATCGCTCGAACCGCGACGATATCGCGCCGCTATTGGCGCCTCTTGGTTCCGTTCTGGTGGGCCTGGGCACGGTGCTCGTTGGCGGGCTGGTGGCCAGGGCAGCGCTACGTCAGGCGCGGACGGCGACTGAGCAGGCCAAGATCGCCACCGAGGTAGCGCGTATTGCCAATCGCCAGGCCGAGACCGCTGCTGGTAGGCACGAAGAGCAGACAAGGGCCGACCGGCAGCGGCGAATCACCGATACGTTCAGTAAGTCAGTGGAGCAGCTCGCCATCTGGTTGCCATCGACTTCAAGCCAGCAAGCAAACTCATCTCGGCCGCTGCGTTGCAGGCGTTCACGTAGGGCGGTGCCCTTTCGCTTCCGCCGCAGCATCCGCCACGCACCAGGCATCAAGCTGAACGTCGGCAAGCACGGCGCGTCCACCTCGGCCGGCGCGCGCGCCGAGCACACTGCCACGCCAGGACGACTGTCGGCGTGCCTGGCAGCGGCATATCCTATCCGACCACGACACGCCGACGCTCGCCGCACGTCACCTTCGGATCGTCGCTCTTCGGCGCTGCGATCGCGCTGGCTCTGCTGTGGTGGTTCGGGTGGCTGTACGCCGGCGCGAAGATCGCGGATGGGGGATAAAACCGCGCCGACTTGGCGCGCTTCCTCGGGCAGGCGTCCGACGCTTCTCATTCCGCCATCGTGGCAGCGGCCGGAAGTATTGTCGGCAAGGTGGCAACGTGGCGTTGCTTGCGTTGGGCAAGTCGCAGCGGCGCTCAGCGCAAATCGGCGCTCAGCGACTTGCCGATGACTGCGGCATAACGAGCGTTATGGAAAGTCCGCGGGCCGCTGTTGTGCGGCGGTTTAGGCCATGATCGCGTGGTATAGTCGCCGAACGACTTCCTTTTCACCGACTTTGCTCCAATCCAGCGCTACTCGATTAGCAAGGCTTGGTGAATAATCGTAAACCTCCTTCCTCGTCACGTCATACCAGATAGGCAGCACGACCGATTCCTGTTGCAGCAACTCGCGCGTGAAGACCGAGTCAAACTCGGTCTTTGTCCAGCCCACGTTGGACAAAAAGTGCTTGCTTAAAATGAGGATACATTTCTTGGTGTTCTTCAGTCCTCGCTCCACGGATTCGCGAAGGTTATCTCCCACTTTTAGTGAGAATTCGTCATACCACATGACCCTGCCCCCAAACTGTCCTCACTCATAACCAGAATCCGTTCTGGTTGTGGTCCGTCCTGGACCGGGTTGCGAACTCGTTCGGAGTAAGTCCACGCAGGCTGGTGTGGGGCCGATGGGCATTATAGTCGGCCCGCCAAGCTTCGATGATCCTCCGGGCTGCGGGCAAGCCCTGGAAGACGTGCTCATTGAGGCATTCGTCGCGCAAGCGACCGTTCAGGCTCTCGACGAATGCGTTCTGCACTGGCTTGCCGGGGGCGATGTAGTGCCAGCCGACACCGCGATCTTGCCGCCAACTCAGCACCACATGCGACGTCAGCTCGGTCCCGTTGTCGCTGACCACCAGCAAGGGGGCGCCGCGCCGTTCTACGATGTGATTGAGTTCGCGCACCACCCTGCGACCGGACAGCGATGTATCCACCACCAGCGCCAGGCATTCGCGGGTGAAGTCGTCCACCACCACAAGCACCCGAAAGCGGCGGCCGTCGGCCAGTACGTCGGAGACGAAGTCCAGGCTCCAGCGCTGGTTCGGACCCTGTGGCAACGTCATTGGCGCGCGCGTTCCCAAAGCCCGCTTGCGACCGCCACGCCGCCGCACAACCAGTCGTTCCTCGCGGTAGAGCCGGAACAGCTTCTTGTGATTTAGCATGATCCCTTCTCGCCGCAGCAGAATATGCAAACGCCGATATCCGAACCGGCGCCGCTCGGCCGCCAACGCGCGGAGCCGCGTGCGAACCGCAGCGTCGCCGCCACGGCGCGATAGGTAACGGAACACCTTCGGTGCAATGCTCAGCAGCGAACAGGCACGCCGCTGCGAATAGCTCTTCTCTTCAATCGCCCAGATCACAGCTTTCCGCCGCGAGCCGGGCGTCAGAAGTTTTTTCCCAAGGCTTCCTTCAGCGTCGCCACATCCAGCACCGATTCCGCCAGCAGCTTCTTCAGCTTGCGGTTCTCCTCTTCCAGAGCCTTCAGTCTCTTGGCGTCCGAGATCTCCATCCCGCCGTAGCGCGATCGCCAATTGTAGAACGTCGCGTCGCTGATCCCGTGCTTGCGGCACAGCTCCGTTACCGGCAGTCCTGCCTGATGGTCTTTCAGCACACCGATGATCTGCTCCTCAGTGAACCGGCTCTTCCTCATCTTCCGTCTCCTGGCGGGAACGGACTCTAGCTCAGAGCGGGGACATTTCAGGGGGCAGGGTCACACACGGGGCACATTAGCTGTTGCAAGCCGACTGCGACGTGTTTGGCGACGGCCTCTTTATCCCGCGAATCATGGCAGACGAACGCAAGTGGAGTTTCGCGCATCACCCTATTGCGGACGTAGTCCGCTCCCCTCACTGACAGCCATATTGATCTTGCTCTGCATTGCCCTTCGAGTTGCGCGATTTCAGGCCCAGAGAAGTCATCCTCGGAATATATATAAACCCGCTTTGAGAATTTTGAATACGACGACCCGACGCAGCCAAGGTCAATCTGGCCAACGTTGGTCATAGTTATGAGGACGTCGCTCGCTTGGGCGAGTGCTTCTGAAAGCTTGTTGATGAGGTCGCCGCATATGCGCAAGTGGTCTTGGTGTAACGGAACATAATATACGGCGAACTTCGCTGCGGAATATGTCTCTATTCCGACTTTAACTACTATGTCGATCATTGCCGGAGCGCACTGCCACGTGAAGTGGCAGGTCAGAGCGTTTGCAAAGTCTACATCAAAATATTCCTTAAGCGTGGCCACGTGAGTATCCGCTGGCTAATCTTGAAATCGTCGCCCGGCCCACGTTGTAGCTTTTCGCCAGTTCCTTGAGCGTTGCGCCCTGCGCCCGCCGCCGCCGTGCTTCCTTCTGCCGCTGCGGGGTGAGCTTCGGTGGTCGGCCCATGTGCTGGCCGCGCGCCTTCGCCCGCTCGCGGCCTTCCGCCGTGCGGGTGCGGATAAGGTCGCGCTCCACGTCCGCCAGGCCGCCGAGAACGGCAATCATCAGCCGCCCGGTACTGGTGGCTGTGTCCGCCCACGGCTCCGCCAGTGAGCGGAATTGCGCCTTGGCGTCCACGATCTGCTTGACGATGGCGAACAGGTCAAAGGTGCTGCGCGCCAGCCGGTCAATGCGCGTCACCGTCACTACGTCGCCGGGGCCGATGGCTTTCAACAGCTTCAACAGTTCGCGCCGGTCGGCCCGCGCGCCCGTCACCTTCTCGCGGAAAATCTGGGTGCATCCCGCCGCGCGTAGCTGGTCAAGCTGCGCGCCAAGCGTCTGGCCGTAGGTGCTGACGCGGGCATAGCCAAGGCGGCGGTTTTGCGGGTTCTTTTCGGGCATATCTTATGAGACAGCGTAACCCCGCTGACATCATGGGGTCAATGGAAATGCCCGAAAGTCTTGCAGACCGTGTGGAAACGCGCTGCGTGGCGAAGACGATCCCGATTTGGCCGATCGAGATGGATGAGCGGTATCGTGTGATCTTTCAGATTGCTCCGGAATCATGCTGTGACTCTCGGGGAGCGGCTCCGTTCGTTGCTTTTGTCCCGCAAGGGACCTCCCGAGCGTCTCAATCCGGCACGACCTTCACCACCAACATCAACGCATCGAACGGGACAAGATTGAGCACCCGCCTGATGTTGTAGGCAAGCGCGGTCAAGCTGAACTCAGCTCGAACCTTCTCCAGACGTCGCATCAGAAATGCACCCTGATGCATCCACTGTTTGATCGTGCCGAATGGGTGCTCGACCGACTCGCGGCGCCGGTCAAGAACGTCTGGGCGTTGCGCCAGCCGAGCCGCCATCCGGTCCAACACCGCCTCATTCTCCAGCCGTGATACCGAGCGAAACCGATTGCCCGTGCATCGCGGCCGCAAGACACAATCGGGGCAGGCAGCACGGTTGGCATAATTGATCTTCTTCAGCCCGCGAAGCATCGATGATGAATAGGGGTGAAGGCGTTGCCCGGCGGGACAGATCATGCTGTCCGTCTCCGCCTCATATGTGAATTCGTCCTTGCGGAACAGACCTTCCCTGACCGAAGGACCGCGCTGCGGTCGCGGCACATAGGGCACCATGCCCGCCTTTTCGCAGGCCTCGATATCCTCGATCTTGAAATAACCTTTGTCGGCGACGACGTCGATCGTCTCGACGCCAAGGATCTCCTTCGCCGGTTCGGCGGTCCCCGTCAGCAGGCCCATATCGACCACCTGGTTGGTGACCTGCTGTTCGACGATCAGCTTATGCTTGATATCGACCGCGATCTGCACGTTGTCACCAACGGCAACGTGCGTGTGCGCTGCCATTGCACGGCTGTCGGGATCGGTCAGCGAGATCTGATTCTCCCCAGTCCGGTCCAGCTCTGCCAGCATCGCCTTGCAGCGCTCGCGCCGCTGACGAACCGCAGCGATCTTCTCCGCCAGGTTCTCGACCCGTGCGCCTCTTGTCCCCCGCTCGGCAGCATCGCTCCGGTCGAGGCGCTGAAGGTAATCGTCGAGCTTCTCATCCGCCAGCTTGATGAACTCGGTCAGCGAGGCACGGGTGAAATTGCGGTCCTTGTTGTTGACTGCCTTGATCCGTGTGCCATCCACCGCCAGCAGCTCGCGGCCGAACAGGTCCAGTTGCTTGCACAGCAACACGAACTGGCGGAACACTGGGCGGAACGCCGTGCGGTTGTCGCGGCGGAAGTCGGCGACGGTCTTAAAGTCCGGCTTGAGATGGCGCAGCAGCCAGATCACCTCGACATTGCGGTGGGTCTCGGCTTCCAGCCGACGGCTTGAGCGGATGTGGTTCAGATAACCGTAGATATAGAGCTTGAGCAGATCGCCGGGGAGATAGCTTGGACGGCCGGTCTCCTTCGGTTCGACGCGCGCGAAGCCCGCGCCCGCAAGATCGAGCCCGTCCACAAAAGCCTCGATGAAGCGCACCGGGTTGTCGGGGCCGACATAGTCGTCCAGGGATTCGGGCAACAGCAGAAGCTGGGATCGGTCATGGCCGGTGATGTGCGGCATGTCGGGATTCTAGCGTAGCGCGCGTCGCGCCGGAATCAGCATGGGGTTTTCACACGGTCTGCTTGAATTATGCATAGGTCATTGGCAGCGGCCGGGCCGTGGACGTGCCGGATTTGTCCGAGACGGAAAACCGGAAGTGCAGCGTATTTGCAGAGTCTTGTCATATTTGAGTGGAGAGGACGGGCCGCTAGAAAGACGATGGCTGCCAAGTCAAGTAAACACTCAATACAGGCTTCGTGCGTTCTGCCGCCGGGAGATTGCGCAGTGGTCGATGAGCACGCTGCGCGAGCGCCTGGTGAAGATCGGCGCCAAGATCGTCCGGCACGGGCGTTCGATCACCTTCCAGATGGCAGAGGTGATGGTGCCGCGCGCGTTGTTCCAGAAAATCATGGACGCTATCGCGGCGCTGCGTCCACTGCCACCGGCCCGATGCTGAGGATTAGGGCCAGACTTGACCTATCTGACTGTCGGCAGGAGATGTGCGTTCCGATGCAGGCTTGTGGGTTATCGCTCTCACAGCGATTGTCGGCCAGTCGACAGGGCTCCAGCCGTCTTCCCGGTGATCTCACCGTTGCTGAACGCCCGGTTCGGTGGCTATCCTGTGATCTTGGTGGCTCATCCGGGGAATGCCGGATCAAGTCACAAAACAATGCGCGTGCACGCCACGCGAACAGGGAGGGTCGGATGATCCAAAATCGCAGCAGCTTGCTTGCTCTCTTGGCTGTGCTCGCCGCAGCACCAGCCGCATCTGCCAACGTTGTGACCGACTGGGACGAAATCGGTATCAAGGTTATCCAACCTCCCGGTCCTGTCCCGCCCATCCCATTCGGTATTCTTTTTCGTGCTGTGGCAATGATGAACGTAGCCATGTTCGATGCGGTGAACCGCATCGAACCAGTTTACCAGTCGTACAAAATGCAGATCGAACCTTCGCCCGACACATCGCAAGATGCTGCTGCTGCATCAGCCGCCGCTCATGTGCTGATGCAGATCATTCCCGTCAATAACGTCCAGGCCACGCTGAACGATTATCTTACCAAGATACCTGAAAGCCCAGCGAAGGATCGTGGCGTCAAGCTGGGAGAAGAGGTCGCTGCGAAGATTGTCAACCTGCGTGCGAACGATGGATCAGACACGCGAAATGCCTATCGACCAGTCACGCAACCGGGCAGGTACGTGCCGACTGCCTCTACGGTGGGCTGGGAAACGATCAACATGACACCGTTCGCTATGACTAGTCCATCGCAGTTTCGTCCGGGGCCGCCGCCTGATCTGAAGAGCGACACTTGGGCGAATGACTACAATGAGATCAAGGAACTCGGTGAGAAAAACAGCACAAAGCGAACGGCAAGGCAGACGGAAGACGCACGGTTCTGGCTGACCACGGGACCGATAGCATCGCATCCGATGGAGCGACAGATCGTGATCGCCAAGAAGATGTCGGTAGTGGATAGCGCACGGTTTATGGCCATCGTGTCAATCGCTGAGGCGGATGCCGCCCAGGCTGTGTATGAGGCCAAGTGGAACTATATGTTCTGGCGGCCAATGACCGCCATTCGCAACGGTGACATCGATGATAATCCGGCGACGGAGAGAGACGCCACCTGGGAGCCAATCGACAACACGCCGCTGCATCCCGAATACCCTTGCGCCCACTGCATCATCAGCACGGCAGTGGCAACAGCAATCGAGAAGATGCTTGGCACGGCGGAAATACCTGAGGTGGCGATCACCACACCGACAGCGCCGGGTGTCACCCATCGCTTTACGAACCTGAACGCCTTAACCGAAGAGATCGCAATGGCTCGAATTTATGCCGGCTTCCACTATCGCAATTCGACAGTGGTGGGACGTGATATGGGACGCAAGATCGGGGTTTACGTTGTCACGAACGTGATGCAACCGTTGAATTGAAGGAGAGAAGCCGCACTCGGGCCATCTTGCTCCCGATGACTGGTTGTTCCGCGCTTATGTTTAGTTTACAGAATTGTTGAATTACGCAACGTCTGGCGGCTCGATCACGCGCGCAGCGTCACCCTTCGCGCTTTCATGAACCCCGGATAGGGCGAAGCGGATCAGCACCTTTTGGTAGGTGGCGGCGCGGGCCTCGTCGCCGTCGCTGCCCGCGTGTGCGGCCTCTAGCTCAGCAAACAGCGCGTCGGCAAGGGCGTGCAACTCGGCGGCGGTCATGACGCTGGCTCCTGCTGCGCTCGTCGGGATAGTATGGTGTCACACGGGCAAGGCGGACAACCGATAGCTGCGGAATTCTTGATATATGCGAAGTGCTGCGAGGTTGACCGGAATCACGTTGCATCGCTTCCCGCGATGTGGCGCAGTATAAGGGCGTTGCGCAACGCATCCGGCCCGGCGCGGTGAACGGTCGGAACTTTCGCCCACACCTCGGCCTCGGCTTTCACCCACGCGATATCGGGACGCCTGCCGCATCTGACGGCCAAGCCCCACGCGATACCGTCCAAGTCTTCGAGCGTCGGCACTGCCACTTGCCCTGCCAGCATCGAGAGCCAACGGCTATCAAAGGGCGGATTGTCGGAAATAACCAGCTTGGCCGCGAGTGCCGCTGCCAGCTTCGCCCAAACGGTATTCGGCGGCTCCCCTTCGCTGTCCAGCAGCGCCCGGCTAATCCCGTGAACCGCTTCGCTGGCAGGCGACCAGATGGAGCCCTCAAGCCATGCCGCCTCGGGGCGGATTAGCCATGCGCGCGCTGTGCCGGTTGCTGCATCGGCAATGCCGACTTCAATCGGATAGCCGTTCTCAAGCGCCGATGCCTCAAAGTCGATGCACACAGGAGCTTGTCCAGCATCGATGATCAACTGAGGTCGGGTTTCGGCGGGTCGTCGTCGGTGCCGTAGCTCTTGATGCCAAGGCGCTTGTTCTCGGCAAGCGCCGCATCCTTGGCGTCGCCGAAGGCGCGTTGCGCGATCTCGGCGACACGCTCGGGCCGCGTCTCGAAAAATGAATGGTCGGCACCGGGCGGAAAAACCCACAGCGTATCCATCTCCGGCGCGTCGTCGGCGTATTTGGCAAGAGAATGTGCACAGACGTCCCAGTAATATGGCACAGGACAGGAACGCTTAATGTCTATGCAGATGTAAGCTATCCTATGTTATCAAGTCTCTATCAAGACATCCAAACATGCATTAATGGAGCTATAGGCGAAGGAGTGTTTATATCCGCGATGACAGAACAGTATGAGACCGCGACTGCCGCTACCGAAGCTTTTCTCAGGGTATGTCTACCTGCGAAAGGCATCCAAGACCTTAGTCAAATCAGCGTTGGAGTACACGGAGAGACCGACGAAGGAGACTGGCATCCCGTCTAGGTCAAGCGTTCCGCCGCTTGCTGCTGCCGCATCCGTTTGGCGGCCTGTGCTGCGGTCGGAAAGGTTCAAGCATCATCCGTCCGGGCTGGCCTATGCGTCCCCATTCGGCCGCGGTGAGCCGGGCATTATGGGTTCGGGTGACTGAGCCTCACCGCGGATGCGCCGCCACAAACGCCGCTCCGGCGTCCGCAACGTCGTTGAGCGGGTGCACTTGGCAGTAATTGTCCATCCAGGCCGAAACGCCCTCAACGTCCGTCCCATGCAGTGGATCTTTTCCCCTCTCTGCATAACCAACACCGGAGAGAAACCCTAAAATCCAGCTTTGCTCACTCACGACCATTCCGGCCCCTTGCGCCGGTCTGCACGCCACGTGCCACAGGATTCCCCTCCCGCGCCTCCCATGCTGTACAACCCGTCAGATTCCCGGTACGCCCCGGCGGGCTCAGCCATCGCAACGATGGCGAGAAGCAGCAACCCTCGCAAAATGAGCTTCATGGCGTGTCGCTTTACAACGAAGTCATTTAGGAAGCTGCCCCTTTTAGCCCGGACCTATTCAGGCTGACAGCCCGCTTCCCGGCCAAATCGGGACCGTGAGAATACTGTCCCGATGAAAAATCGCCCCGACACCGTGGTGCTGCCCGTTCTGCTCGAGCTCCGCAGCATCCAGGCCCTGTGCGCTGAGGCGGGAATCCGCGTGCTTGATCTGCCGGCGCCCGCCACGGCCTTGTTGACCGCGGCCATCGAAGGGCGTCGCGCGGACCCGGCCCAGCTGGCCCGGGCCGTGGAAACCACGGAAAAGTTGATCCGGACCCTGACCTGGGATTGGCTGGCTGCCCGATCCCAACATCGCCAGGACCGGCATGCCGCGACCCCGCAAACCGATTCGCCAGCTCAAATTACAGAAAACCTTCGTGCGGGCCCGGCACGGCACCCGCCGCGAGGTCGAAGCCGCGGGCGATCTCCTCGACAATCCGCCACCCCAACACCTGACACCGGCTGAACGGACCATTTGGCGGGAAGCGTGTGCGGTCGCCCCCGGACAGCTCTGGAAATCGGCCGATCGGTTTGTGCTGGAAGCTTTCACCGCCGCGGTTGCCGCACACCATAGCTGCTGATAGACTGTCATTCATCATGAATAAAGAATGGGCACAGAACATCTCGCATTCGATCTGGCGTTGCGATATTCTTACCGAATTAACAAAAAGGAGCAGGAGGATGCTCGTAATAGCAAAGTTGTTAATGCGAGTTCTGGTCTGGCTGGGTGATGCACTAGGGGCGAAGCCGCCATCGGAGGAACGATTGCAGATTATGTCCATACCCGGGGGGAGCAGAAAAACCAATAAGCTTTCGTTGGCGGTTGAAAGCTCTAAACCGGCACTATGATTGATGGGGCAGATGCGGATTTCCATAGAAGGACGGGCGTCTCTTCCCGAACACCATTAAGTCAGGAATCATGGAGCGATAAATCATAGCTGTTTGCGCACTGTCTCGGTTTTGCTCCGTATGTCGGGTCTTCAAAGTAATACGGATTGAAAGAACATGAAAAGTGTTCCTCGAATTGCGATCGTCGTTCCCTGCTATAACGAAGAGAAGGTCCTTCCGGAGACCTGCCGCCGCCTGATTGAACTGACCGATGAGCTTATAAACGAGGGAGAAATCGCAACCGACACAACGGTCTATTTCGTGGACGACGGGAGTCGAGACCAAACATGGGCGCTGATTTCTCAGTTTGCTATGGAGCATCGGCGCATCGCAGGAATCAAATTGTCCCGCAATCAGGGGCATCAGAACGCGCTGATGGCGGGCCTATTCTCTGCCACAGGTGACGCGATCATCAGCATTGACGCCGACCTGCAAGATGACATCGTTGCCATGAGGGAGATGATCCGTCGCTTTCATGGTGGTGCGGACATCGTCTACGGCGTGCGTCGGCAGCGCGACAGCGATGCACGCTCCAAGCGGTTTACCGCTCAAATCTTCTATCGGATCATGCAGACACTTGGTGTCGAGTCAGTGCATAATCACGCGGATTACCGACTAATGAGCCGTCGCGCGGTCGACAGTCTGCGGCAGTACCGCGAGGTGAACCTGTATTTGCGCGGTATCGTTCCCTTGCTCGGCTTCCGATCAGAAGCCGTGTATTATGATCGGGCGCCAAGGTTTGCAGGTGAGTCGAAATACCCGCTAAATAGGATGATTTCTCTCGCTCTTGAGGCGATTACGTCGTTTTCAGTGGTGCCGCTTCGGCTCATCGCGTTCCTGGGTTTCATGGTCTTTCTTGGCGCCATGAGTGTAAGTGTGTGGGCGTTGTGCGTGCGGTTTTTGAGCCAGGAAGCCGTGCCTGGATGGACTTCAACCGTGCTGCCGGTTTACTTCTTGGGTGGAATTCAGATTTTCTGTATTGGCATTCTGGGGGAATATTTGGGAAAGGTTTATGCCGAAATAAAACGTCGACCCAGATATTTTATCGAAACGACGGCACCGGCCGCCTCCGATTATGAAGCTGAGTCCCTGCGAGAAATATCCTCTCACGAAACCTGAGCCGTTCTTTTGCGTGGGTATCCGGAGTTTGGTCGCATATTCTCATCGAGCAGAGTTACTTCAATGGGCGTCATGATAGGCTTTAGTGCAACGGATCTATCCCGACTTGGGCGATCCCCGGAAGAGACAGATACCCGCTATTTCTGGCTCAGGCTTCTTGGGATCCTCCTACTTTCGGCGGTGCTTCGGCTTCTGTTTTTTCAGGGAATGAATGGTGGCGACGATCTTATCTATTTTATGCGAGCATCAGAAATCGCCCACGATGTATGGAAATCGAGCAACTATATAGGAGAACTCAGATATGGGACGAACATCCCGATCGCTGCCGCCATCTCTCTGTTCGGGCCCAATCTGTATTCGGCTGCGCTGATTCCCCTGATATGCTCGCTCGGCGAGATTGCTGTTGTCGGCGTCACCGCAAAGTCGGGGTGGGGTCAGCGGGCCGCACTCTGCGCCACTTTTGTGCTGTGTTGCGTCCCTCTGCACATCAACACCGCCACGAATATCCATGCAGATCCGATTCTGTCGTTGACCATCACGGCTGCGTTTGCGCTGTTCTGGGCTGCGGAACGCCGCGATAAAGCCCTGATCTATTTTTGTGCAGGCCTCGCGGCGGGCTACGCCTATTGGGTCAAAGAAGCCTCCGTTCTATTTCTTTTGTCGTTTGGTCTTTATATTATTGTTGTACGCCGCTGGTCCTGGCGGTGGCTATATAGTGGGGTGGGCGCCCTTCTGGCATTCGCCGCAAACTCCACCCTGATGTGGATCGTCTCGGGGCACCCCTTCCACGTTTTGACTGTTATGCATTCCACGGTAGAAACGCAATGGACGGCAGCGGATAGGGCCAATTCACCCTTCTTCTATTTCAAGTATCTCTTTTTCGACATCCGGCATACGTGGCTTCTCGGGTATCTGGCGGTGATCGGCGTGTCATATGTATTCCTTCGACGGGGAACAATGACGTATAGCCAGCGGGCCTTTGCTACCTACGTTCTTGTATGGAGCGCCGGCCTGCTGCTCGCGTTTTCAATTGTGCCGGTTTCATTCTCTCCCATACGCTTTGTCATGAAGCAAACGAATTATATGATGATATTCTTGGCGCCGTTGGCGATTTTAAGTGGGTTCGGGCTTGCGCAGATGAGGGCCGATCTGCGGAATGGCGCCTTGCTGCTGGTCGCTGCCGGAGGGTTCGTAATCCCCGCCCTTACGCAGCAGGATCTAAGGGCCTTCACAGCAAATGCTCAGGCTGCAAGCGTATTCGCCAAATCCCATCCAAACGATATCATCTATGGAAACTGGTGGGTTAGCACTATCTCACAGTTTCACGCCGAACTGGATTGGCCGAACACCGACCACTTCATCCGCAAGTTGCGGGATCTTCCTCCTGTCGTTCATTCGCTCCCTGGACAAAAGCTGCTGGTGATAATCGATCATGAGACATATGGTCGCCCCGTTAAATCCGTTGATCCACCTAGCATTCCGTCCTGCTGGGTGCAGTTTGACGTATTACGGCCACAGGGGTTCGGCATAGGAGCAACCGTCACGCGGGGTTTGGTCGGCCTATTGCAGTTTTTGCCCGACGGGAAGGGGGACCACTTGAGCCGCCCATTTCGGGGGTTGCTGCATCCTGCCGCCGCGGAGGTTTATCTGGTGTCTCAGCTCGACCCCTGGTGCAGAAATTCCGCTCATAAGTAGCTTCGAGAATTTGGGAGAACCCGCGGCGAGGCTGGTCGGAAACCCAACGCTATCTCGGGCGGTTTGGCGGGCTTAACCTTGTCGCAAAAGCCAGGTGAGGGCATGGAGATGCGGCTGCCGAGCGGTCTTGACCCCGGTCCACTCATAAAAGCCGCTCGCGGGGGATGATGCAGCCGAATCCCAGCCACTCGTGGGAAATTAGGCGGTTCGGCTACAAGATAGGTTAGGGCGAAGACTCATCTGACTACTTGAGGAAGTAGGCAAGGGCGGCGGCGATGCAGAGGGTGGAGACGAAAGTTTCGTCGAGCCGATCGTAGCGCGTTGCCAGGCGTCGAAAGTCCTTGAGGCGGCAGAAGGTGCGTTCGACGATATTGCGCCGCCTATAGGTGACGGCGTCGAACGGATAGGGCTGCTTTCGGTTCTTGCGGTTGGGGATGATGACGCGGCTGCCGCGGTCCGCCAGCCAACGGCGCAATTCGGCACTGTCGTAAGCGGCATCGGCGATCACGCGCAGGTCGGGCGGCAGTCGAGCCAACATTGCCTGCGCCGGCACGCTATCGTGGCGCTCACCGCCGGTCAGCGCGATGACCTTGGGTCGGCCGTGAGCATCAGCGATCAGATGGATTTTGGTATTGCGCCCGCCGCGGCTCGTCCCGATCCCACGCGAACCCCCCTTTTTCGCCGCCCGGCGCTGGCCGACCGGTGGACCTTGATATGCGTGCTGTCCAGCAAGGCTTCGGCCGGCGGGCCGCCGGCGCGCGCAAGTTCCATGAACACACGCTCCCAGATCCCGCGCACTGCCCAGCGCACGAACCGATTATACAGTGTCTTGCGTGGCCCATATTCCAACGGTGCGTCGGACCATCGGCAACCGGAGATGATGACTTGGATGATGCCGCTGATCACGCGCCGATCATCCACCCGTCGCTTGCCGCGTATGTAGACGGGCAGCAATGGGTCAATCTTCTCCCACTGCCCGTCGCTCAACCAGAAATACCCTGTGACCATGCTGCCCCGAATCGATGCAAACTCCGACCACAGGGAATCAACAACCTATTGATTTGGCAATAACCCAATTGGGTCTTCGCCCTAGTTACTGGTGCGGACGGGGTGCCCCGGCTCTCGCCAGACCGAGGCCGATAAGGGTTGATGCGAGCAAGAACAAGGTCGGCGGTTCTGGCACTGTAAGACCGCCGGTCAACTCCGCGCCCGTGTCCGTCGTGGAGTTGGTAACAAAATAGTCCGCCTGGTTCAGTGGAAAGTTCAAGCTGATCTCACTGCCACTGAGCGAGAGGTTCGGCTGCAAAGAAGATGGAAGGCCAGCGAGCAGATCCCCGAACAGTTCAGCCGCGAGGCTATCCGGTGTCAGTCCGGCGGAGAAAGGCACCGTCGCTGAGTTGTTTAGTCCAGCAAAACCGAATGACCCGGAAAAGCTCGAGGGGTCCCCCAGACTATCCATTCCACTGAGACTCCCCTCATAGTCTATGACACCCACTAGAGAGGCGAATGTGCTGCTGTCGGGAGACGTGGCACGGAAAGCAAGCTCGTGCGTAGAGTCGTTCTTGACTTTCAGGTACAGCATTTGCGGTTGTTACGGTCGCACCTGCTGAAGTCGCGGTACCCTTGCCAAATTTCAAGTTGATGGCATCGCGTATATCGTCGGCTTTTCCACCTGCAGTCTCGTTCCTGGGGATCTTCACGGGCACGTCGGCGGCGCCGCCGGGGCCTGTAACGGTGACCGTAATGGTTCCGCCAGCGGCTCTGGGTGTCGTCACCGTAAGATCACCAGCGTAAGCGCCTTGGAGGAAATACAGCCAACCCAGTCCCATTCCCAACCAAACGCTGGTCTGGCGCATTTCGTGCTCCTATTCCACGGAGACCTAATGAACGATGGTTCACTGAACACGCCCGAAAACACCGGCAGCAAGTAACAATACCGTTACATTATGTTACACTTAGCATGGATGGTTCGGGTGCCGGCAACGCGGTGCTGATCCGTCAGCCGAACCACCTCCACGGTGTCGGTGGCGCCGGGTTGTAGTGCGGCTGCAGGTTGCGCGGCGGCCCGAAGACGTCAAGAAACCCGTGCACTTGTTCCCAGGTGTAGCTGGCCGAAAGAAGAAGCGGAAACGATCAGTCGTCCTCAGATTTCACCAGCTTGAACCCGCAGCTATCGACCACGCGTCCGTCCTCCTTGATCAGCACGTAGACGCAGGACCGCCCCGGGCGTCCGTCGCTCGGATCGCCGGCGGCATGGTGTCGGAATGGTCGCCGCCATGTTCAAGCAGTTCAAATCTCCGGCCAGCCTCGCCTCCGATGGGGCCTGCGGACGCCGCTCGGGCGGAAGCTCGCGGTAGAAGTGGATCAGGTGCCCGTGGCGGGCTTTGTGCGGAGAGGCTGCTGCATGGCGATCCTGACGGAGGCCTTCAGCGGAAGGTTCCACCCCGACCAGCACCAGCCGGATCCCGCAGCGCCCCTGCGGCCTGGCGCGTTCGCTGCCGGATACTCAACCAATGCTACTTCGGTGCCCGCTGCTGCCCGCACTGCTGACACGGAGCTGAACGAGCACGTCCGCAATGGCGCTGGCGATCCGCGAGTTCGAAGCCATCATCCTCAGCGCCAAGTGGACCGTCCGGCAGCATCGGACCTCAAGTCACCATTTTCGAAGCCGTCGAACTGAGCACGCCAACACGACCGACGGATCCCAAGCGGCGAAGGCGGCATGGGTTCGTCGGGCATACCGGCAGGGCGATGGAACAGAGCAGGAACAAAGCCCTTGCCCCTGCCCGAGCGGCAAGGTCACCGGCAGCTTTGAACCCGAATGTCCTGTTAATGTCCTGTCAGCCAAAAAGCTGAACAGGTTTCAATTGGGTGGTTTGACGGAAAACTGCCTGCTTTTCAGGAACTTACGCCGGTGCCGGGTGAGGGATTTGAACCCCCGGCCTTCGGTTTACAAATCCGAAACGGTGGGATTATAGCTGTCGATAGCAGCCATAGCGGTCAATGATTTCAGCGACTTACTTGCATAGCTATGTTGGAACAAACATAGCTCATCATAGCTGCTGTGACCTCTGTGTGACCCATTACACATCGAAATGATCGTCACCGGCCGTGACCCGGACACCTTCTCTCCGGCGGGCCCCAAAGTTCTTGAAAACTGCCGTCATTCCGTCATCCCTGTCATCCGGATAGCAGCTATGACGCGTGATGGCGCTGAATGCCGTTGTTACCGCCGTTTGCTGGTCAGCTTGGCCATCGCTTCGCCGGCCGCCTGGTCTTGTTCGGTTGTCGCCGAAAGGTAGATGCGTGCCGTCACCGCCGGCGACGAATGTCCGAGCCGGCGGGAGATCGCCGCCAGATCGATGCCAGCCGCCAAGGCGTGGCTTGCCGCGGCATGCCGCAGGCTGTGCACCGGCGAGCTGTTGGCCGGCCACTGCGCCCGTCGTGCCGCACGGGTGAACGCCCTGGTGATCGAAGCGGGCGCCCGTGGTCCGCCCTGGACGTCCGGAAACACCAGATCATGGTCACGCCAGTGCCGGCCGATCTTGAGCCGCAGCTCAGCCACCCGTGCCTGCTGATGGCGCAGCGCGTCGACCACGCTCGCGGCAATGCTGATCGTGCGCTGGCCGGCCTGGCTCTTGGTGCCCTCTCTGATCGACCACTTGCCGTCGTGCTCGATGACGACCTGGTGGATGGTGATGCGCCGCGCGGTCCAGTCGATGTCGCTCCACGGCAGCCCGAGCGCCTCAGAGCGGCGCAGAGCGCAGCCGATAAACACCAACACCAGATTGATCAGGTCAGGATTGTTGCGTGTGAGATCATCAAGCAATGCGCCGATCTGCTCCGGGCTCGGGACCGCGACCTTGGGTGATTGCCCGCGCGGTGGTTTGGCCACGGCCGCGGGATTCGCCTCGATCAGCCGGTGCCGCACTGCATCACCGAGGGCGTTCTGTAGCACCGCGTGGACGTGGCGCACCGAGGCCGGTGATAGGGGCTTGCCGCGGCCGGCGGGCTGTTCGAGGAGCCAGCTATAGAGCTGTTCGAGATCGCGGGCGGTCAGCTTCCGCAGGGCTATCTTGGCGACGTGACTGCGTTGGACGTGTCCGATCCATCTCACGTAGCCCGCCCTCGTGTTCGCCTCGACCTTCTTCTCCTCGATCCATTCGCCGAGAAACGCTCCGAGGCTCGTCTGTACGCTGGCGACGCCACGCTGTTCGAGCAGTTCGACTTTAGCGCGATAGTGCTTGGCTTCCGCATGTGTGGCGAAGTTGCGGGCGAGCTGCTTGCGGCGGCCTTCCTCGTGTACGCTCCACACGACCTGCCAATTCTTCCCTTTCGGGCGGACGGAGGCCATCTCACACAATCTCCGGCCAGAACAAATCGGGCGGCGGTCTGCGACCCTGATGAGCGGCGCTGCGATGGGCCGACGAGCAGAAACCGCGATCGCTGCGCCCGTCGGCCGTTGAAAACCAAATTCCGCAATGGCGGCAGCGCTTCATCGACTGCAGCGCCCGAACATCACCGATCGCGGTGAGCGTCCACCACTGCGCCATCTCGGTGCAGAGCAGGGCCCAGCCGCCATCGATGTAAGGTCTGAACTGGCCGCCCCGGTTTAGGTGTTCGTTGCAGACGCTGCATTGCAGCTCGTAAGCGGCAAGCTCGGCGCGACCGAGCGCCACCGCGTCGGCAGCAACCCCTTCGTCAGTCCAGGCGCTGGCCAGTCGCCGCAGGTCAGTAATCTGCTGCCGCCAGACGCCGAGGTCTTCGCCGCCCGCCGCTTGGGCCTGTGGCGTGAGTTCCACCGAACCGCCTGGCGACGCGTTCGATCTGGTTCAGGTCATCCGGATCGGTGGCGGCGAAATTCCGCCAGGCGCCGGCGATTGGTGGTTTGACCGGCACACTGGAAGGCGGTGCCCAGAGGCGGTCGTCGGCGATCCGGACATCCGCCGGGACGTGAGCGGCCGTCGGCCAATAGCACGCCGCCGCCTCACCACGGGCTGTTAGACCTATGACACTTCCTGCATAGCGAGCCATAGGTATGGATAGAGCACGGAGCCTACCAGGAATCAAGCGCATTTAACCACTTGCCAAGTGGTCTGTGACCCTCTTAGCCTTACATGCTCGTTGCTACACGGAGGGACGCCGATCAATGCCGCGCACAGACCCAAACCGATACAGCGACCCGGTTCGCGCGACCCGCCTGGTCCGCGAAGCCGCCCGGCTGATCGGCTGCGGCGACTCTTATGTTGTCGAAATGATCCGCGATGGCAGGTTGACGGCGGTTCAGGTCGGCAACCGTCCCCAACCAACCGTTGCCAGTATAGAACGTTTGCTTGGCAAACCAATCGAACAACTCGAGGCAGCGCTTCACAACCCACAGATCGAAAGGACGTCACCTCATGTCGACACCACACCATCAGTGAATCCGTTTGACCGTGCTGGCGGCTGCTCTCTACCCGGACGGAGACCGCTGACCGCGACAACTACAAATGTAACTACATAACTATGACGATCCTCATTCTGAATACTGAAAGGAGACTGATCAATGGTCCTCTCTGGTGGTCCATTCTCCGACGCCCTCAATAACTCAATGGCGTTCAGCCCGAAACTCCGGCCGGCCCCGAAACGGTCCTGCTTCGTTTGCGAGGACCCTGGCCGGCAAGATGATTACCCAGTTCCGGTAGGAACCCATTTCATCTGGGACACGCTTTCACTCGTTGAAGGCATCCATCGGCCGGTCAGGGGCCGCTTCAAGAAAATTCTGGTCCCCCTCGGTGCACCGTTTCCGCAGCCACCGCAGGATGGCGGCGATCCGGATGAGTGGAAAATTATCACTGAGTCTCAAGTATGGCTTGAGGGGTTTAAGGACCACCCGCCGGCGTTGCGTGTATTGAGTATCAGTGGCGAACTGTCACTCAACGCAATGTCGACGACGTATAAGAATTTGACTTACAAGAAGGAAGCACAGGCCGGCCAGATCCCAATCGCACGTATTTGCGAATGCGTGCCCTACGAAAATTCGTATGGCCGCTTTGGTATTCCGGTGGTGGAGATAATCGATTTCATCGACCGCGACGATGATAGGTTCGGGCGACCAATCATCCGGCCGCCATTGCCGATCCTTGGTTCGTCCTACGCTGAGCCGGCGAAGCTTCCGCCAGGCAACGACAACGGCCCGGAGGTGAAAATCGATATCCCACCTGCGACCAAGGACTCGCCGCCAGTGCCGGAGCCGGCAAAACCGCCGTCGCCCCCGGCGGTCAATGACGATCTGTTTGCCCGCTACCGTCCTGCCGGCGCCGGCCAGCGACCCTACTAAAGAAGTTTTACCTGAAATAATTTGCGCGCCGGCCTGGTTGAGGGGACCGACGCGCAAAAGGGAGGACAGGTATGAGTCGCTTCCATAATCGTTCCCTCGGACAGCATCAAGGGATTTCGTATCCGGCACGCTGGATGGCTGTTCGGTTGGGTGGCGACGGGGTTGCCAACGCTAGCGGTTTCTATGCCGCCCGGTGCCCAGCACACGCTGACGAACGTCCTTCCTTATCGCTACGCGATACGCCGCACGGCCTTTATTTCAAATGTTATGGTGGCTGTGCATCGGTCGACGTCCGCGCGGCAATCCTGGAGCTGATGAGGTCCGGTGCATTCGCTGAGAAACGGGTGCCGGAGCCGGAGCCGGAAGCGGCGGTCAAGGATAAGATTGATCTGAGAGCCTGTGCGGCCCGCATCTGGCGTGAGAGCCAACCACTCGTCGGAACGATAGTGGAACATTATTTGCGACATCACCGCGGTATCTCCATCCCGTTGCCCAACGATGTCCTGCGGTTCCATCCGGCGTGCTGGCATACGGAGAGTGGCACCTACGCGCCGGCGATGGTTGCAGTTCTGCAGGACGTGACTGGCGAGAAGTGCGCGATTCAACGGACCTGGCTCGACGAGACCGGCAACAAGGCGGACCTGAAGCCAGCGCGTAAGTCTTTGGCGCCGACCACCGGCTGCGCCGTCCGCCTTCATGAGGTGAACGCGAAAGGCGAGTTGGCGATCGGCGAAGGCATCGAGACGATGCTCGCCGCGACGCAGATCAGCGGCGTTCCCGGCTGGTCAGCACTGTCCGCGGTCGGGGTCGCCGGCATGGTCTTCCCGGAGACGGTCAAGGCGTTGGTCATCGCTGTTGACCGCGATCAGGTTGGTCAGCGGGCGGCTGACAACCTCCAAATGAAACTGCGGCGGCAAGGTTCGAAGATTGCAGTCGTACAAGTCTTCCCTGCGGACGGCTGCAAGGATTTCAACGACCATCTGAGAATCACCGCATGAGCGAGAGCACTCAGACGCCTCCATTGCCGGCCGACCCCCTACGCGACCTGATTGTACGTGTCACAGCTGATGTGAAGGTCGCCTACGATAAGAGCGTGATCACTGCGTTGGTCGAACTGGAGCGACGTGAGCCTGGCCCCTTCGTTGTAATTTACAATGCGTTGAAGAAGTGCCCCAACTTCATCGCCGGTTGTTCAATAAACTAATGGACGCTGAGCGGTTGGCAACTTCTTCAGTGATTGCTGATCCGGAAGATGTTGCAACAGCCTTAGTCAGATTGTCTGGATCAGCTAATCTCTACTTCATTGCTGAAGGCACGGATACCGTTTATGCCGACGTCGAGATTGACGGCCACCTGATGACATTGCCGGTGGCGAAGAGTTCTCGGGTTTCACCGCTGGCTCGTTGGGCGCTTCTATGATGAATACAACCGGGCGCCGAACCGCGAAGCGTTCAAGAACGCGATTGATACTATCGAGGCGCGCGCGATCAAAAACAAGGTTGTTTTGCCAGTCCACGTCCGACGCGGCTACCACAACGGCAAACTCTACCTCGACCGGGGATCAGAGGACTTCGATGCTATCGAGGTTGACGCTAACGGATGGCGGACCGTTCCACACGCAGCAATTAAGTTCATCCGCCCCTCTGCCAATGCCGGTGTACTGCCTATTCCCGAGAAGGGTGGTCACATCGATGATCTGCAGAAATTCATAAACTTGGCCGAGAGCCGGGATTTTGATCTGTTCGTTGCGTTCATCCTGAGTTGCTATTTAGTAGATGGGGAATTTCCGCTCGGGCTTCTGCTCGGCCCACATGGGAGTGCGAAAACTACAGCGCTGAAACGTGCTTGCGCTCTGATCGACCCGATCTTGAAAGACCCCCCTGGTCCCGCTCGTGTGAACCAGGATGTCATGGTCAACGCGCAAACTTCGCATGTGCAACCAATGGATAACGTCAAATTTATCAGCGTTGAGCGGTCAGGAATTCTTTGTCGAATGCTGACCGGTGGACAAGAGCGGAGTTCGAACATACTACACGAATGCCGACTCATTTATTCTCGACGCTCACAAGCCTGTCATCATGAGTACGACCATCATGGTGGTGACGGAAACTGATCTTGCCGACCGAACGATTCTGCTCCGCTCAGGCGCAGCGTTTGAAGACGCAAATGCGAGTGCGCGCAAGTCCAAGAAGCAAGTTGATCGTGAGTTTGGAGCAGCGTGGCCTAAGTTGCTCGGTTGCATACTAGATGGCGTTTCTGCCGGTCTTCGTAATGCTGGAACGGAGCCGATTGAGCCGTTGCCCCGGCTGGCCGATGCAGCAATCTGGACCTGGCAGTGCGAACCGGGATTGGGCTGGGAACAAGGGCGGATACTGACATCGTGGAATGAAGCAATCAAAGAGGTCGCCAAAGACATCGCTGAGTTAGACCCGGTTGCTGCTGCCGTGGTGTCCCTCGTGGAGTCTCTCACGGCGGATCACCCCGCGTGGACGGGCACGGTAGCGGAGTTGCTGAACACACTCGCGACGAAGACCACTCGCAGGGTCATCAATACACATGATTGGCCGACCAACGCCGCGGCCTTGGGCCAGAGACTTCGAGCGCTCACCTCCGTGTTTTCGAATAACGGTGTCTCCATACAATTTAACCGCAACGAAGCCGCTCGATCGGTGACGCTTCGGGCGGTCGGAAGGACCGCCAATGGCGGCAATGGGCAGGACACCACCTCGGCGCCGGCGCCGTCGTCCGCTCCATCCAACCCGCCGAACTGGGTCGCGGCTTTCGACAAGGGAACCAAGCCATGACCCGGACACCCTCTTTCTCTCCAGCGGCCCCAAACTTCTTAAAAAGTGCTGTCATTCCGTCAGGCCCGTCATCGGAACGTTACGATGACGGGCCTGACGGAATGACAGCACTTGTCGAAAGAACTTTGGGGCCGCTGGAGAGAGAACGTGGCTCACCGTCGAGAGAGAGCGCGTGACGATCGCTCGTCCCCCTCATACCGTGCTCTATCTCGACTTTGAGACCCATAGCGCGCTCGACCTCGAGCTGGTCGGCGCCCGGACCTACGCCGAACACCCTTCGACCCAGGTGCTGATGCTGGCCTGGGCGGTCGGTGACGACCCGGTCCAGCTCTGGACTCCGTCCGATGCGGACATGCCGGAGGCGCTGTTCGCCGCCGCGGTGCGGCCCGAGGTCCGGTTCGTCGCTCACAACTACCAGTTCGATCACGCGATCTGGCACACGATCATGGTCGCCCGGTTTGGCTGGCCTGAAGTGCCACTGTCCCGTTGGGACTGCACCAGCTTCCGCGCTCGCCTGGCCCGCCTTCCGGCTGGTCTCGATGAAGCCGCCAAGGCGTCGGGCCTGCTGCAGCGGAAGGACCCTGTCGGCAAGAAGCTGATCCGTCTGATCGCCCGGAGCCCGGACCCTTACCAGGTGCTGACCGGCGCGCGGTGGGAGTGGTTCAAAGGCTATGCCCGCCAGGACATCGAGGCGTTGCGAGCGCTCGACCGGACGGTGCCCGCGATGTCAGAGGCTTGGCGCCCGCTGTTCGAGCTGGACTTCGCGATGAACGCCGCCGGCATGCCGGTCGATCGCGACGCGGTGGCCAGGCTGATCACCGTTCGCGACGCCGAGAACGGCCGGTTGTCTCATGTCTTCAAGCGGCTGGCCGGGGACGGTGACCTGACCTCACCAAAGCAGGTCGCCAAGGTCAGGGCCAAGCTGATCGATCTCGGGGTCGTTCTGCCGAACCTGCAGCGGGAAACCCTTGAGGATTGGCTCGAGCAGAACCTACAGCGCCACGACCTGGCGGCGCAAATGATCCGCAACCGGCTGGAAAGTTCCCACAGCTCCGATGCCAAGCTGGACCGGATTATTGCCGCCGCGGCGGAGACCGGACGAGTGCGCGACACTTTCATCCTGCACGGCGCGCATACCGGTCGCTGGGCCGGTCAAGGCTCACAGCTGCAGAACCTGCCACGCGGCACACTGGACGATCCGGAGGCGATGCTGGCGGCGTTGCTCGACCGCGCCGAGGGAATTGCCGCCGGCACGGTGGACTCGCTGATCGATCCCGGCTGGCCGGTCTCCATCAAAGAGGCGATCGCTGGCTGCCTGCGGGCGCTGTTCAAGGCGCCGGACGGCTGGGTGTTCGTTTCCATCGACCTCGGCCAGATCGAACATCGCGTGCTGTGCTGGCTCAGCGGTCAGGACGACAAGCTCGACCTCTATCGCCGCGGTGAGGATGTCTACATCGCCGAAGCGGACGGACTGGGATCTGACAGCCGTGATTTGGGAAAGTTGTTCACGTTGTCCGCCGGCTATGGCGGGTCCGGCAACGTCATGCTCACGCGGGCACCTGGCTTCGGTGTCGTGTTGTTACCGGAAGAGGCCGACGAGAAGACCGCGCAGTGGCGCGAGAACAACGCCGCGATCGTCGATTTCTGGTACGAGTTGATTCACTATCTGCACGCCGTCGTTGCGGCGCCCGCCGATCCGGTGCCGGTCATCTTCCGCTGTTTCCGCATCTGGCGCGACGAAGCAATACTGTTCGTCCAGCTGCCATCCGGGCGCTGCCTGAAATATCGCGACCCACGGCTGGCGTTGGATGATTACGGCCGCCTGACGCTCAAGGTGCGGCTGCCAAAGCACAAGCAGCTGCTCGACGTCTCGTTATGGCACGGTGCGGCGGTGGAGAACGTCACCTCCGCGATCGCCACCGACATCCTGATGGCGAACATGGTGCAGCTATCCCAGGACGGTGTGTTCCTGGTCGGCACGATCCACGACCAGATCGTCGCACTCGCGCCGGTCGAACACGCCGAAGCGATCCGCGATCACATGCTCGCCGTGGCGAAGGTCGCACCGGTTTGGGCGACCGACCTGCCGCTGGCCGCCGATGTCTTCGTCAATACGCGCTTCATCAAGCCGGCGAAGCGGCCGGCGCACGCGCCCTTGGCGCCGTCGGCAGCGGAACGGTGGATGCATTGCGCGGGCTCGGTGGCAGCCGAACAGCTGGTCGAGAAAGGTGCCGAATCCGCGTTCGCCCTCGAAGGCACCGAAGCGCATCGGATCTTCGCCGCCTGCCTCGAGCGCGACCGCGACCCGACAGAGTTCACCGATGATCTGTATCTGGTCGAGCCACTGCGGCATGCGCTGACGATCACGCGCGACATTATCGCCGGGCGAACCTTCAAGGTGGAGCTGCGGCTCGACGCGCTGCCCGGCATCGCCAAGGTATGGGGCACCTGTGATGTCCTGATCCTCGACCAACACGATCGGGTCGTCGCGATCATCGATCTGAAATTCGGCGCCAAGGTTGTGGTCGAACCCGACGCGCTGCAGGTGCAAATCTATGCTCTGCTGGCGGCGCAGCAGTATGGCTGCCCGCCCGCCGGGATCGATCTTCATATCGTGCAGCCACGGCGCCTGCATATGCGCGGTCTGCACCGCATGCATCACGTCTCGACCGCTGATCTCGACCGCCTGTTTCTCCGGCTGGAGAAAGCCGTACAGGCCACCGAAGACCTGGCCGCGCCAAGGATCGCCGGCGAGTGGTGCCGCTTCTGTGCGGGCCGCCTGGACTGCCCAGCGGCGCAACAAGCAAGAGCCAGGTCGACGCCGCGGCAGCTGGTCAATCCGTTCACCAGCAGGGGTTTCGCATGAAGCGACCCCGCTCGGATCTGCATCCGTATCAGCGCGAAGCCATCGAATTCCTCAAAGCCGAGGCCGCCCGGCAGCTGATTGCGCTGATGGGCTCCGGCAAGACCACCGTCGCCGAGCACACGATCGCCGAGCTGAAGGCGGCAGGGTTGCTGCAACATCCTGCCCTGGTCGTGGCGCCTTTGCTGATCGCCGAGACCGTTTGGCAGGCCGAAGCCGCACTCTGGGAAGACACCGCCGGCCTGACGGTGGAATTGATCATCGGCACGCCGAAGCAGCGTTTGGCTGCGCTGGACCGGCCGGCCGATCTCTATGTGACCAATTACGACAACATCAAATGGCTGGCCGGCGAGATCGTCACGCGCCGGATGATGCTCTCGGTGCTGATCGCCGACGAAGCCAGCAAGATCAAAAACCCGGAAGCGCGTCGCACCAAGATCATGCTGGCGCTTGGCGGTCTGGCGCAACGTCGCTGGACACTGACCGGAACGCCCCGGGGACGCTCGCTCCTCGATGTCTGGGGACCGGCCCAGATGGTCACCGGCGGCATCGCATTTCCAGCTTTCTATTCCTGGCGCGCGGCCAACTTCTTCACCAACGATATCTATGAGCGGAATTGGTTTCCACGCGCGGGCGTCGAGCGAGCGATTACCGAGCAGCTACGGCCGTTCACCTACGTGGTCGACCAGGCGGCGCTGAATACAAGGCCACCGGTGGTCGAGATCGTGCACAGCGTGCCGCTCGATCCGGAGTCCGCGGCGATCTACCAGGCGCTCGACACCGGCGGCACGACCAACGCCGTCGCCGCCAAGGTCGCCCAAGGGCTGTTGCCGGCCAGCGAGATGGCGATCGTCACCAAGCTGCAGCAGGTCTGCAGCGGTGCGTCGTACAACGACACCGGGACATGGACCCGGCTGCATGATCGCCGGCTCGACATGCTGGGAGAAATCCATGCCGGCCACGACAAGCCGACCCTGGTGTTCATCGGCTACAAGCACGAGCTCGAACGCATCAGGGAACGCTTTCCCTACGCCCGCGAACTGACCTCCGCCCTGATCGAGCCGTGGAATCGCGGTGAGATCGAGATGCTGGTCGCGCATCCCGCCAGCGCAGGACACGGCATCAATCTGCAAGGCGGCTCCGACACCATCGTCTGGTTCTCGCTGCCCTGGTCTGCCGAATTGTTCGCGCAGGGCAATGCGCGGATTGCCCGTCAGGGTCAGCGGAGCCGCACCGTCACCATTCACCTGATCACCGCGCCGGGGCGGATCGACGAGATCGCGCTGCGCGTCGTGCACGCCCGCATCGCCGACCAAAACCGAGTGATCGCCGCACTGCAAACCTGAAACGGAGGAGCCATGAGCGACCGCCAGTTGAATCTGCCGTTGGCCGGCCTCGGTCGGGATTACCGCAAAGACGCTGCATTGCGACCGCAACCAACGCGTGACGGGCCGGACGACTGGACCACGCCACCGTGTCTCTGTCGCGCCGCCAGCCGTTACGTGGTGCCGCTGCTGCCGCCGGGCGGGCTTTGGGAACCCGCCCCCGGTGCCGGGGCTCTGGCGCAGGCACTGCGGAGCACCGGACGTAACGTCGTCATCACCATCGGCAACTTCATGACCACCCGAACACCATGCGACGCGCGTATTGCGTTCACCAATCCGCCGTTCAACCAACTCGGCAAGTTCATCGATCGTATGCTGTATCTGCTCGATACCGGGCGGCTTGATGCTGCAGTGCTACTGCTGCGAAATGATCATCTGAGCGCGGAAAGCCAGCGACCGCCACGCACGCGGATCAACGCTCTGCAACGCGCCGGTATCGAAATTCGCTGCTGCTGGCGACCGCGTTGGATACCAGGCACCAAGAAGAACGGACGGTTCACCTGTAGTTGGCTGGTGTGGGGCATCGAGCCGCGTGCGCCGATCCTGTTGAAGAAAAAGGACGTGGCATGACCGATCACGCTGAAATGGGCGACCGCGACGACAAAATCCTCGATGCCGAAATCATGCGAGTGTGTGACGAGCTGACTGGCATGATGTTGAATGAGTTTGAACTCCCACCGGCGCGTGAAAAAGAACTTCGCAATCACGTCTGCGAAGCAATCGGTGGTTTATTCCGTAACATGGTATTTGAATCGGCGTGTCTACGCAGAGCGCACGAACGCGGCGGCTCAGCGGCAGCGAACCAAGTGATCAAAGATTTTATTCGTCAGCATGAGAAGGAATCGTGAAAGCGAGTTTGTGAACGCTAACCGAAGGGGGACGAACATGGACGATACGGTCACCATCACTGCCACAGCGTTGCGCCTGTTGGTGCGCGCCGGGTTCGAAGTTCTGGCCGCGCAGGAGGCGGAGCTCGAGGCCCTGGAGGCCGAGGAGGGTGACGGCCCGGAATCAGCGGAGTGGCTCGAGGGCAAGGCCGGCTTCGAGGCCCTGATTGCCGCGGTCACCGTCGCCAAGACGCTGTTGAACGAGGCTGAGGAGCAACATCGCATAGACATCACGCCGTTGGCGATCGCTGTGCTGAAGAGTCCGGAGTTCGACGTACGGGTACGCGCTGCGCTCGACGCATTGCCGGACCAGGAAAACTAATCCCTTGAACATCAAACAATGAGGCACACAATGAAACGCGAGTTTGGCCACAAGCCGAAGAAGCTCATGTACAAGCCCCGCCCAATTGCGCCGATCATCACCGTCATGGGGCGTGACTACCATGCGCAGCTACAGGACGGGGAGCTGCGCATAACCCGGCTAGCCGACGAGATGGAGCGTGTGACGACATGGAGTGCTGATTCGCTGTTCACCGAAATTGAGCTGGCAATCGATCTGGCGTGCACACGGATTTTCCGTGATCTGCCGGCCGACGAAGCCGAAACGGAGGAGGCTGCATAATGTTGTCTCTCAAACTGCTGCAAGATATCGATGACGTACTAAACCAGCTGATCGGGGAGGGCTCACCCCCGGAGCTGGTCCAGCGGGCGCGCACGCTGCGCAGGCAGCTTCCCGGCGTCATGACCTGGGTCCAAAGCCGGGACGCGGAGATAACCCGCGTGCTGCAGGAAATTGATCGTCACCATCAGGCGTGGGCCGGCAGGGAACAGGAGAGGGCGGCCCTGAGAGAACTTTACCTCAAGTCTATGGCCCCGACCGGTGCGGCCATGTACCTCCTGTGCTGGATCATGGCTCATAACCATTGGCGGACGTTCTGGTTGGTCGGACCGTTCGATGGGCTGGCAGCTGCCGATCAATGGGCCAAGGACTACCTCGAGGATGACACGTGCTTCCCCGTCGAGTGGAGCGGCGACCCGGCAGATATCCGGGTACTGTCACCAAATCCGGTGGAAGGGTTGTTGTGATACTAGACCACGGCGCCGTGTTGCAGGTCCTGCTCGACCTCGGAAGCGAAGTGTTCGGTCAGCACATCGAGTATCGCCAGCAACCGGCCCATCTCGACGGCAGGGGTGACCGCGAGAGCCTGTTCGCGCCGATATTCGCACCAGCGCCGCACCGTCCAGTTCGACAGGATGACATGGGCAATCAGCTCGCGCTGCGCGGCACCGAACAGCCGCATCGCCCGGCGATACACCGGCCAGGCCCGGCCGAGCGCAGCGCGGGCCGTCCGGGGCCGCTCTTCGGGCCGAACCGCAGGGCTTGAATGGGGACCAGCTCGCGCCCACCGGAATAGCCGATCACGACGGCGTCGGCCGCCTTACGCAGTCGGTCGGCGGCGAGAACATGCTCGATGGTGATCGAACTGCCGGCCAGCGTCATCGCCTTACGCAGCGGATCGAAGCTGCGATAGCCGTTGACACGCCGCGCGGTCCTGGCTGCGGTCGGGCGGATATCATCAATATCGACCCACTCCGCTTTCATCACCGACTGGTTGACCAGCCTGATCTCCGGCGGCGCCTGTAGGGACGCCAACGGCGGAAGCGATTTCATCCTGCGCCTGGCCATGACTCCTCCTTGATCCTGACCTTGTGCGTATGCTGGGCATGGCGCGGCATGCGGGCGAGCAAAGCACGGCCGATGTCGCGCGCGGAAGGCCGCAGCGACTAACCTCCTTGCACAGTGGGTAAGATATTCGTCGCCGCTTTCCTGCCTCACGGGACAATGCTGTCAGCCCGCCGGCCCCTGATCCTTCGGGTTGGCGCGTCGCCCGTGCGCTGGCGCTTCAGTCGCGTGAGCACGTTGCGCAACGCAACTTCCCGCTTCTCCGCGGCCTCCCTCCGCTGGCTTTCGTCAGCAAGCTCGCGGAGGGCTTTCAGCAACCTCGGTCCGGCTCGGACGGCATCGGTATCAAGCTCCTCCGGTGCTGGCGGCATGCGTATGCTTGAGACGGCGGCTAGCTGACCAAACGGCAGCGGAAAAATCTCGATGAACAGCGCGGCGCTCACCATCCGCCCGGCATGCGCGATGTGGAAGGGCGCGCGGCGACGACAATCATTCGGCAGGACGCCGTAGAACGGGTCTTGAATTGATTGACCGTGGCACCAAAGTCGTTGCCACCTCGCGTCGGGGCATCTGGTTCACCACCAAAGGCCCTCGCCGTGACTTACGTGCAGGTAATCCTCGCAGTAATCGAGCTTGTGCTCGCTCTGATTGACCTCCGGTATTGAGGTCATACCACCCCTTGGCCCGGGCGCCGCCAGCTCGGCACAGTCAACTGGTTTGCCCGAGTTGGAAACTCGGGATGACGAGGCGCGCCTCGCCGGTCATCCACGTGGTAAACTCCGGCTGACCCGTCACGTTACGCACGTAGCCTGGCCAGGCGCGAAGCGGCGGCGCAGCGCCACGACGGCGCGGCGCAAGCGAGTGTTCTCCAGACGAAGCTGCCGCGCCTCATGCTCCGCCTTCGCCCGCAGCGCTCGCTCGGCACCTAGTGCTCTGACGCATTCTATCGATTCACAACATGCGGTTGCCATGCGATTCTGTGAGCATGGCACAGACAGTATGCGTGTTGTTGAGCGCGGCAGACAGGAAGCGGCTTAAGGCAATAGCATCGGATCGCAACCGAGCGGGCAAATACATCGAGCGAGCCCAAGTCGTTCTGGCCTCGGCCAGTGGTCGGCCGGTGCAACATGTGGCGAAAGAGATCAGCGTCAGCCGCCCCATGGTCTGGCGCTGGCAGCAGCGTTTTGCCGAGGAAGGTCCCGACGGGTTGCTGCGTGACAAGACGCGCAAGCCCGGCAAACGACCGATCCCGGCCGATAAAGTGGCGCACGTCGTGGCGCTCACGTGTGGCGAGCCGCCCCCTGGGACCACGTATTGGACCGGGCGAGCCATGGCAAACGCCACCGCCATGTCGCTGCGCTCGGTGCAGCGCATCTGGGCGGCGCACCAACTCCAGCCGCACCGCGTGCGCAGCTTCAAGCGCTCGCGTGATCCGCAGTTCGCTGAGAAAATGGCGGATATCATCGGCCTTTATCTCGATCCGCCCGCCCACGCGGTGGTGCTGTCGATCGACGAAAAGAGCCAAATCCAGGCGCTCGACCGTACCCAGCCTGGACTGCCGCTGAAACCCGGCCGCTGCGGCACCATGACCCACGACTACAAACGCCATGGAACGACGACGTTGTTCGCCGCATTGAACGTGCTGAAGGGTACGGTGATCGGTCGCTGCATGCAGCGACACCGGCACGAGGAGTTCATCCGCTTCCTCAATGCCGTCGAACGCGAGGTGCCGTCCGGCAAGTTGGTCCATGCGGTCGTCGACAACTACGCCACCCACCGGCACCGAAAGGTACAGGCCTGGCTGGCACGCCATGACCGATGGACCTTCCACTTCACGCCAACCTCCGGGTCATGGCTGAACGCGGTGGAGACCTTCTTCTCCGCTCTTACCCGACAACGCATCCGGCGCGGCAGCTTCCACTCCCTCGTCAGCCTGCAGGCTGCCATTAAGACTTACCTCGCTGAGCGAAATGCAGAACCACGCCCATTCGTCTGGACCGCAGCCACCGCCTCAATCCTTGCCAAGCTCGAAAGATTGCCTGCATCGTCCGTATAAGTCAGAGCACTAGCGCAAGTAACGGGCGGCGTAGGGATACGGGCCAGAAAGCCGGGAAAAATTCCCCGCTGGTGCCCCCAGTAAGTAACCGCCTTGATCGAGGCGGTTACACGTGAAAGCCCATAAGCTGACGGCAAGCTTCGTACGGCGCGTCGTATTTGCTGCGGCGGGCGCCGTCGTGACCGCATATGCTCAGATGTGAATGGGCTGACCCAGCGTCTTCAGTGCCGCTTCGAGCATTCCTTCGCTCAGCGTCGGGTGGGCGAAGGTCGTGCCGGCGACGTCCTCGAGCCGCGCGCCCATCTCGATGGCCAGGCTGAACGCCGCGGATAATTCGGAAATTCCCGCTCCGACGCCCTGAATGCCAAGCAGAAGATGATTGTCCGCGCGCGCGACCATGCGGATGAAGCCGGTATCGGATGCGAGTGTCATCGCGCGCCCGTTCGCCCGGAATGGGAATGCGTCCGTGACGATCTCGATATTGGCAGCCTTGGCTATCTCGGGCGTCAGCCCGGCAACAACGACTTCGGGGTCCGTGAAGCATATCGCGGGGATGCATGTGCGATCCCAGGCGCGCCGCTTCCCAGCGACGATCTCGGCCACCATTTCGCCCTGTGCCGACGCCCGATGCGCCAGCATCGGTTCGCCGGTCACGTCGCCGATCGCGTAGACGCCGCGCATCGAGGTGCGGCACCGATCATCGACGTCGATGAACGGACCGTCCATGTCGAGGTCGATTGCGTCCAGGCCCCACCCTTCGATTGCAGGTTTGCGGCCGACCGCGACAAGTATCCTGTCGGCCTCGATCGTCACGAATGAACCGTCAGATCGTTCGACGACAAGCCCGTCCTTCGCCCGCGTAAGCTCCTTCGCTCTCGCACCGGTCAGCACCGTGATGCCCAGCTCGTGCAGGCGTTCGCCGACCGGGCGCGTCAGCTCCGCGTCGTATTGCGGCAGGATACGCGGCAGCATCTCAATCACGGTCACCGCGGCGCCCATCTTGGCAAATGCGGTCCCCAGTTCCAGTCCGATATAGCCGGCGCCGACCACGACGAGACTGCGCGGCACCGCCTTCAGCGACAGCGCCTCGGCCGATGAGATCACCAAGCCATCGAACGGCAGCGCAGGGACTTCGGCAGAATTCGACCCAGTAGCAATCACCACTTGTTCGGCGCGGATCACCTGGACGCCGATTTCGGTTTCGACCTCGACTGTTTTGCCGTCGAGGAACCGCGCCCAGCCTTCGACAATTTTGACGCCGGCCTTCTTCAACAGCGCTGAGACGCCTCCGTTCAGTCGACCGACGACACCGTCCTTCCAGTGCATCGCCTTGGCAAGATCGAACCGTGGCGCAGCAAGCGAAATGCCGAGTGAGCTTTCACCCGAGGCGAACTTTGTGACCCGCGCGAATTCATCGGCGACATGGATCAGCGCCTTCGAGGGAATGCAGCCGATGTTGAGGCAGGTGCCGCCCGGTTTGTTTGCCTCGACCACCACGGTGTCAATGCCGAGCTGTCCCGCCCTGATCGCACAGACATAGCCGCCGGGTCCCGCGCCAATAACCAGAAGCCTGCACGATATATCCCGCATGGCGTCAATCGCTCACGAAGATCAGCGTTGGCGTCTCCAGCAGCGCCTTGATGTGTTGCACGAAGCTCGCAGCGTCCCAGCCGTCGATTACGCGATGATCGAAGCTCGACGACAGGTTCATCATCTTGCGCGGGATGAAGCCTGAACCGTCCCAGATCGGATGCGTGGCGATCTTGTTCACTCCCACAATCGCTACCTCGGGATGATTGATGATCGGCGTCGAGACCACGCCGCCCATGGCGCCGAGCGACGTGATCGTGATGGTCGAACCCGACAGCTCCTCGCGCAGCGCGGTGCCGGTGCGCGCGGCTTCGGCAAGCCGCGCGACCTCGGCGGCGCACTCCCACAGATCGAGCGCTTCGACGTGCCGTACCACCGGCACCAGCAGCCCGGCGGATGTCTGCGCTGCGACGCCAATATGTACGCCAGCATGCTGATGAATGACCCCCGCCTCGTCGTCGAACAACGCATTCAGCCGCGGCTGTTTCGCGATCGCCGCCACCATCGCGCGCATCAGGAACGGCAGCAGCGTGAGTCTCGGCTGTTCCTTGCGTTTTCGCCGGTTCAGTATCTCCCGCAACTCCTCGAGTGCCGTGACATCGACCTCTTCGACGTAGGTGATATGCGGGATGCGCGCGTGCGCCACCGCCATCTGCTCTGCGATCCTACGTCGGAGCCCGATCACCTTGACGTCTTCGACCGTGCTCTTCGGCTGAAGCGCATGCGATCGCATCACGCGGAGATCGCGGGCGGCGAATGCGTCCAGATCTTCGTGCGTGATGCGGCCGGCCGGCCCGGTGCCCGGTACCTGACGCAGATCGACGCCTGCCTCTCGCGCACGCAGGCGCACCGCCGGCGAGGCGACCGGCCTGACCGCGTCAGCGCGTGCGGTTGCCCGCGGGGCCGGCTGCGCCTCCCGGGGCTGTGCCGGACGCGGAACGGGCGTCGGAAACATGACAGGGGTCGTCCCGCTGTCCTCGCTGGTGGCCACGCGGGGCTTCGCGGTAGATCCTGGCTTGGCCGCTTCGGCGGCTGCGGAGCGTGGTTGTGGCTGCGCTGCGGTTGCCGTCTCCCGTTGGCCGCGAATCTTAAGGCGGACCAGATCGGACCCGACCGCAACCTTGTCGCCGATCTCGGCGCCAAGCCAGATGATCTCGCCATCCACCGGCGAGGGGATTTCGACCGTCGCCTTGTCGGTCATCACGGCGGCAAGGGTCCTGTCCGCGCGCACCAGGTCGCCGACTTTGACGTGCCACTCGACGAGTTCGGCTTCCGCGATGCCCTCGCCGACGTCGGGCAGTCTGATCACGTGCTCCGCCATGTCACGCCGCCATAGTCTCGAGCAGCGCGCGGCCGACACGGTCCGGACCCGGGAAGTAATCCCATTCCTGCGCATGCGGATACGGCGTGTCCCAGCCGGCGACGCGCACGACAGGCGCTTCGAGATGATAGAAGCAGGTCTCCTGCACCAGCGCCGACAGCTCCGCGCCGAAGCCCGAGGTCAGCGTCGCCTCGTGCACGATCACGCAGCGGCCGGTCTTGCGTACCGACGCCTGGATCGCATCCAGGTCGAGCGGCAGCAGGGTGCGAAGGTCGATGATCTCGGCGTCGATGCCGGTCTCCGCGGCGGCGGTCATTGCGACGTGCACCATGGTCCCATAGGCAATGATGGTCAGCGCTGCGCCTTCTCGCCGAATGGCGCTCGTCCCCAGCGGCACGGCGTAGTGGCCGTCGGCAACCTCGCCGAGCTCATGGTTAGACCAGGGTGTCACAGGCTTGTCGTGGTGCCCGTCGAAGGGCCCGTTGTACAGCCGCTTCGGCTCCAGGAAGATCACCGGATCGGGGTCCTCGATTGCCGCGATCAGCAATCCCTTGGCGTCGCAGGGATTGGAGGGGACTACCGTCTTGAGCCCGCACACGTGGGTGAATAATGCCTCAGGACTTTGGCTGTGCGTCTGCCCGCCAAAGATGCCGCCCCCGGTCGGCATGCGCACGACGAGCGGGCAGGTGAACTGCCCGTTCGATCGGTAGCGCAGCCGTGCCGCCTCGGAGACGATCTGGTCGTAGGCCGGATACATGTAGTCGGCGAACTGGATCTCGACACAGGGCCGCAGCCCGTACGCCGCCATGCCGACGGCGGCACCGACGATGCCAAGTTCACTGATCGGCGTGTCGAAGCAGCGGCGCGAGCCGTACTTCGCCTGCAGGCCCTGCGTGGCGCGAAACACGCCGCCGAAGAAGCCCACGTCCTCGCCGAACACGACAACATCGTCGTCGTGCTCCATCATCACGTCCATGGCGTCGCGGATCGCTTCGATCATGGTCTTGCGCGGCATGGCTCAAACTCCTGCCGCTTGGCGTTGGCGGCGCAGATGTGGCGGCATCTTCGCATATACGCCTTCGAACATGTCGCGCATCGAAGGGCGGCCGCCGGCGTGCAGGGTGCCGTGGCTTTCCGCTTCCCGCTGCGCCGCCATGACCGTGTCCATGATCTCCGCTTCCGCCTGGCGGTGGCGTTCCTCGGACCAGACGCCGCGTAGCACCAGGTGGTTCCGCAGCCGGATCACCGGGTCACCGAGCGGCCAGGCATCGGATTCGGTCTTGGGTCGGTAGGCCGCGGGATCATCGGATGTCGAATGTGCGCCGACCCGGTAGGTGACGTGTTCGATCAGCGTGGGGCCCAGATTGCGCCGCGCGCGCTCAGCCGCCCAGCAGGCGACAGCGTGGACGGCGAGATAGTCGTTGCCGTCCACCCGGAGCGCAGGAATGCCAAAGCCGAGGCCGCGCGCAGCGAACGTGCCAGAGCCACCGCGCGCAATTCCCTGGAAAGTCGAGATCGCCCACTGGTTGTTGACGATGTTGAGCACGACCGGTGCCTTGTACGTGGAGGCAAAAACCAGCGCGGCGTGAAAGTCTAATTCGGCGGTCGAGCCGTCGCCGATCCATGCCGCGGCGATCTTCGAATCGCCCTTGATCGCCGATGCCATGGCCCAGCCCACCGCCTGGATATACTGCGTCGCCAGGTTGCCGGAGACCGAGAAGAACCCGTCCTCCTTCGAGGAATACAGCACCGGCATCTGCCGGCCTTTCAGCGGATCCTGTTCGTTCGAATAGATCTGGCACATCAGGTCGACCATCGAATGGCCGGCCGCGATGAGCAGTCCTGCCTGGCGATAGGTCGGGAAATTCATATCACCCGGCAGCAGCGCCTTGCGGAAGGCGCAGCTCACCGCCTCCTCGCCCATGTGCTGCATATAGAACGACGTCTTGCCCTGTCGCTGCGCCATCAGCATGCGCGAGTCGAAGGCGCGCAGCGCCATCATGTCACGCAGGCCGGCCAGCAATGCCTCATCGCTCAAGAGACCGGCCCAGGGGCCGACCGCCTCGCCGTCTCGGTTGAGCACGCGGATGATGGAATAGGCGAGATCGCGGATAGCTTCGGGATCAACGTCCACCGGTGGGCGTGCGACCGAGCCGGCCCGCGGGATGCGCACGCTCGCGAAGTCCGGAGTGCCACCTGGGCGCACCGCCGGTTCCGGCACATGCAGCTTCAGCGGGCCATATCCTGTCATCTGGTTACCCTTTTCCCACTCGCCCCGTCTCGTTCGCAGTCCTGGTCGCACGACGCGACCGCACGCAAGGCGAGATTCATGATCGGGGATGAAGGCCACACCAATATGCCGGATTGTCCGCCCGTCTGGCGGCCGTACGATCACAGTCTATCGCTGGAACGAAGGGGACAGTGTCCTGAGGTCACGCTGCACCACGGTCACGGACCGCGACTGGGCAGCACTTCGGGCGACGATACCGGCTGATCGAAGGATATCCCGCCGCCGCAACCGGCACTCCCCCAACGCGTCAGAATCGCGCCGCACGCACCTGGGTTGCCAAGCGCCAGACCGGATCTGTCGCCGGTCGGCCATTTTAAGCGTTATCTTCATCCTGCTGGATGAGATTGCTGATGCCGCCTTCCAGAACGGACCGGCTGAGGCTCGGCTTGGAAAGAGGACGGCGTGGCAAAGCTCAAAGAATCCAATTTGGACTCTTTCGGCCGCACCGGGCGGACAAGAGCCAAAATTTGTAAGGTAACGTTCCGCTGAGCAGTGAACAGGTCAGGGCAGGAAGCTGAAGGCTATTTCCGCTAGCGGGCAGCGCCGAGACGCCGCGGAACTTCCGCGATGGGCGCTTAGCGGAACTTCCGGCTTTGGCCGCAAGCAGATGGTCCGCTTTCGGGCGTCCGAGCGAAAAAGCAGATACTCAAGTCGATTGCCTCTCCGGCCGCTTCCGACCCAAAGCCGACCTTTGTTATGTTGGGCCACGGACCCTTCCATGTGTGGTTAGGCTCCCTCGCGATCACACGAGGTAGATGGGCCTTCTCCGATGGAGCGCGGCTGAACCTGTAGACGTGTCGACCACAGGCGCCCTATAGCGCCAACTCGTCGAGCAATGCCTTGGCCTGCTTCAAGTCGAGCGTGTCGAAGCCTTCGGTGAAGCAGCCGTAGATCGGCGCGAGAAGATTGCGGGCCTGCTGGCGCTTGCCCTGACCGCGCCACAGTCGAGCCATGCTGGTCGCCGCACGCAGCTCCCACGACTTTGCCTGCTGCTTGCGGGCAACGGCGAGGGCACGCGCGAAATGCGCCTGCGCTTTCGCCGCGTCGGGCTCGGGCGACAGGAGTGTGATCTCGCCCGCCGTTCGGTGGATCTCGGCCTCACACCACGTTTCCTTGGTTGTTTCCACCGCTGTCGTCGCCTCGCCAATGCAGCGCCAAGCCTCCTCGAATTGCCCAAGCTCCGCGTGGGCACGTGCCAGGTACGGCAAATAGAGTGGCATCCAAAATGTTGCTCCGGTCGTCCGCCGTGCAGTCATCCCGGCGATCAAAATTTTGATGGCGTTTGGCGCTCTGCCGGCCGCGGCCAGTACGATGCCTTGGTTGATCATTGCGTCTGCCTGCCAAAACGAGAAACCTTTTTCTTCCGACAGGGCAACGAGCTCTTGGGCTTGCGCGGATGCCGCTGTGAGATTTCCGCAGAGGGTACGTGGTACCGTGGCGCAGTATAGAGCGTACAGCAACGTGGCGGCTTGATCTATCTCTCGCGCATTCTTGAGCGCGTCGTCGTTGTCTCTGAGCGCGGCCTCGGGATAGCCAAGTAACCACAGTCCCAACGACCGATAGGATAAGTTTGCCACCCCAACGTCTTGGCCGAACCGCGTCGCCAGCGGACGATGCTCGGCAGGATCATAGCGCGCGACCGCTTGATCCAAGTACCACCGACCTTGCGCGATGTCCCCTGTAAGTACCTAGGGAAGTTCCAACGAGGCGATGCCCAATCATGAGCGGGGCGGTCGCCCTTTGTTTCTCTGCGAGCGCCAGGAACTCCGCCGCGAGGTCGCGCATAGCGTCGCCATTGAATGCCACATAGTTCGCAGCCCAGAAGCCGTAGAGAACGGAAAACAATAGCAGCGGGTCTTCGGGAGTCTCTCCGAGCGCTTCAGCGTGCTCGATCAGTAAACGAGCTCGTTCCATTACGGCCTTGGTTTCCGCCACGGCATGGCCTTTGGTGTGGATGAGCGGGGTTATGAGCGCGGCCTGTAGCTCGATCTGCTCGCGACGCCGTGTCGGCGTGCCGGGTAAGGTCGAAATCTGATTGAGGGCCCGGCTGAACTGGGCTGCGGCTTCGGCCAGGGCCGAGCGCATCAACGACTGCTGTCCCGCCTTGCCCCATAAACTCGCGGCCTTCTCGATCAACCCGGCCTCGGTGCAGTGATGCGCCAGGATCTCCGGCCGGCTCTCGGCGGTTTCGGCGAAGTGGCTTTCAAGGGCTTCGGCGATACGGGCGTGAAGTGCGCGTCGCGGCTCGCGCAGCAGCGTGCCATAGGCCCCGTCCTGCACCAGGGCATGCTTGAACAGGTAGCTCGCGTGCGGCGGCACGCCATGCCGGAACAGCAAGCCAGCCTGAACGAGACGGTCGAGCGCCGATCCCAGCTCCGCCTCGGGCTTGCGCGCCACCGACGCCAGCAGCGCATGCGAGAACTCCCGGCCGATAGCCGACGCGATCTGCGCCACCTCCTTGGCAGGGCCGAGCCGGTCGAGCCGCGCCATGAGCGACGCGTGCAGGCTTGCAGGGACCGCCAGGGCCGACGACGGAACGGCCGCAACCGCGCGTCGGGCGGCGCTGTCGCCCTCCGCCTCCAGCACCGCCTTCGTCATCTCCTCCACGAACAGGGGAATGCCGTCGGTGCGCTCGACGATCTCCGCTATCACATCCGCCGGCAGCTCCCTCTTCCCGACCAGGTGCGCGATGATGGCGACCGCTTCACGCTCCCCAAGCCGGTTGAGTGTCAAGCTCGTCACATGCGACTGCCCCACCCACGGCGCGTTGAACTCCGGGCGAAAAGCTATGATCAGCAGCACCGGGAGAAGTCTTTATTCGGTCGATCGTCCGACCAAACGCTTCCAGGCTCGTCGGATCGATCCAGTGCGCATCCTCCAGGATCTCCAGGACTCGTTGCTGGCGTGCCAATGCCTGGAGTTGCGACAGTAGCGCTTCCAGCGTTCGTTGCCTGCGCTGTTCCGGGGTCAACGCGAGCGCGGGATAACGTCCGTCATTCGGGAGCGACAGCATCTCGGCGAGGAGCGCAGCATCCTCGGGCGAGGTCGAGGTCCGCGCAAGCAACGCGTCGAGCTTGTCGAGTTGCGCTTGCGGTTTGTCGTCGTAGGCCAGCCCGGCGGCGCGTTCCATCTGACCGATGATCGGGTGTAGCGCGCTGTCGGCGCGGTGCGGCGAGCAGAAATAGCGCACGCGCGTGTGCGGCTCGGCGGCGATGCGTTCCAGAAGCGCCGCCGTGAGCCGCGATTTCCCGATCCCCGCCTCGCCGGAGAGCAGCACGACCTGGCCTTCACCCGTCTTAGCCCTGGACCAGCGCCGAAGCAGCAATTCAGTTTCTTCTTCCCGGCCAACGAGGGTGGTCAGGCTGGTCGTGCGCAGGGCGTCAAAGCGGCTCTCCACGGAACGCGCCCGCAGCGCAGCCCAGACCGGCGCCGGCTCGGCGAAGCCCTTGAGGTCCCTGGGTTCGAGGTCCTTCAGCTCAAAGAGATTGCCGAGCAGCCGTCGCGTACTGTCGGCGATCACGACGGCGTTCGGCTCGGCGAGAGCTTGCAGGCGCGCCGCGAGGTTCGGCGTCTCGCCGACGACACCATGCTCCTGGGCTTCACCCGAGCCAATGAGATCGCCGACCACCACGAGCCCGGTCGCGATCCCGACACGCACCTGCAAGGGAGCGCCGGCCGTGGTCGTCAGCTTCGGCACCGCCTCGACAACGGCAAGCCCGGCCCGCACCGCGTGCTCGGGGTCATGCTCGTCGGCCTGGGGATAGCCAAAATAGGCCAGCACCCCGTCGCCCATGTATCTGGCGACGAACCCGCCGGCCGTCGTGATGAGGTCGGCACAGCAGCCGCAGTATGCACCGACGATCTCACGCATGTCCTCGGGGTCGAGACGAGCCGAAAGAGCGGTCGAACCGACGAGATCGCAGAACATGACGGTGACCTGGCGACGTTCGGCCTCCGGCTTGGCTGCGGATCTAGCGTCCTGGACAGCAGCCTCTGCGGCCGGCATGGCTTGTAGGGCGGCGATTGCCGCCGACAACCGGCGACGGTCGCCGACCATGCGGACGCCGAGATCCTTTAGGTCCTCCGCCGTCAGGCTCGGGAGCAGGTCGGCACCGATCTTGTTTTCGCGGAACGCCGGCTCGTACTGCTCAAGTCCCAGCTTCCGCAGCCATTCCGCAACGTCCATGGCCGCCTCGCGGCACCATACGGCGGCAGGAACTGACCTCCCCCCGTAGCCGGGGGAACATACCGCTTTGCCTCGGGGGGATGCCACAGCGCGGGCGTTCAACAGGTCGGGGCTGAGCGTACCAGCCGATCGAACCGAGTTACCACCAGCACGTCGTTGACGTCGAGTGCAGCCAGCGCCCCGTCGATTCGGGACAGCTCCAGCGATTCAGTCCGCACAATTCTCTGTCCGCTTTCCACCCAAAGCTGCCGGGCGTCGTTGGGCCGCGATTGGCCGAACCGGAACAGCAACGTCGACAAGCAGACGTTCGTTCGTGGGGATAGCCAGCGGCAGCCGCCGTTAAGTTTTATCTGACGCGCCGGGCCTACCTGCCGGCGCTCGTTGCCATCCGGCGATGTTTATCCCGATAGTGTCCCGCAAATGGGGGGGGCCGTGGAATGGGTCCACCGTAGCCGTAGGAGATCGAAGTGCCAGCCGCGCCACGCAGACAGGCGAAGCTGACCGATTCGCCGAACACCATTGTACCCGGGGGTAACACCTCGCGTAGCGAGCTCGACAGCCGGCTGCGTAGCAAGCGCCTGACGCCGGGACAACGACGGCTGGCGCAATGCCTGATCGAACGCAACGGAGAAATCGGCCATCTTTCCAGCACAGAGTTTGCCGAGCTCGCCAAGGTCAGTCAGCCTTCGGTGACGCGCTTCGCCAGGGCCATCGGATTCGATGGGTTCTTCGACATGCGCCGACAGCTGCGTTCCGGCGCGCCCATCGCCCCGTCCGCCACCGGATCCGCCGCAAACCGGTTTCAGTCTGCCGCCCTGGCAGAGGCCGCCAATGTCACCGAGCTGGCGCGCAGCCTCGACGCCGACAGCCTCAAAGCCATTGGCAAGGCTCTGGCAGACTCGCGACCGCTGGTCGTTCTCGGCCTGCGCGCATCGGTGGGCTTGGCCGAGCAGTTCTGCTATTTCGGCGCCAAGGTGCATCCGGATATTCGAATCACCGCGAACGGCGGCACGCTGATCGAGGACCAGATCGATCAAGCGGTCGCCGCCGGCGGGCGCTGCCTATTGGCCTTCATGATGCCGCTCTATCCCAGGGAGACGCTGAAGGCGCTGCAATACGCGAAATCGCTCGGGTTGGAGACCGTGGTCGTGAGCGACGCCACCTATGTCGATCATGACAGCGTGGCCGACCGAGTGCTGACCGCGCGCATCAATTCTCGTCTCGTCTTCAATTCCTACGCGGCCTGTGCGGTCCTGGTCGGCGTGCTTCTCGATGCCATGTGCGACGCCATGGCCGATTACGCGCAACAGCGGCTGGAGCAGAACGAACGCTCGTCCTCGCGGCGAAAGGTATTTGCTGGCTGAGCCGGGACGGCCCGGGTCAGCCGCGGTGGACGGCAGCCGTGATGGCGTCAAGGTCTTCGGCGGTGCGGTGCGGGAATGCGACGCCGAGATTCCAAGGAAAGATGAAGTGGATCCAGCGGTGCATCCGGATGACATAGGTCATCATCGCGCCGGTCAGCGCGACGTAATCCTCCTTCGATTCGACCTTGTCCAGGGCGTCGGAATACATCTGGCCGGTCGCGTGCATGCTGGTCAGGCCGAGATCTGTCATGAACTCGAAAACGTTGAACGTGCCTGTCAGGAACTCACGGGTGATGCGAACCATCGTCGGCACTTCCATGTCAGGATACTGCGACACCTTCAGGAAGCGATACATCACGTCCGCGCCCACCAGCATGAGGTAGGCCTCCAGGTGCACCAGCAGGCTGAATGACTGGCGGCCGGTGCCGGCACCGCTGTCGATCACGCCCCAGCGGATCTTGCGGATTTCGTCGGGCTCATCGAGCCAGACCCGATCGATCTGACGCTCTATCTCAGCCTTCGCCTCTTGCCAGGAACCGGTAAACCTCTCGATGGCCGACATCACGCAACCTCCCGCACATTGATTTTCACGATCGACCGGCGCGGCTGCGCCACCGTCTGTTGCCAGACGTGCTCGCCGAGGCGGCGCAGTGTCGGCAGATCGTCGTCCAGCACCTGGCCGAACTTGTTGACCGTGGCGGTCTCCGTGATCTCCCCGTAGGTCAGACAGATCGACTGGCCGGGCGCATAGAGATAGACGCTGCCGGGCGTGCGCTGGACCATGTTGTTGCGCCCGAGATGGACGATGCGCGTCGGCAGCCAGATGCCCTCGCCTGATACTACGACATGTCCCAGCACGCTACGCAGCGGCAATTGCGCGAGTACCTGTGCAATCACATCCGGATTCTCGTCGAGCAGCAGCCTGGCGCGGAATGCCAAGCCCACATCCGGGCTAGCGAATTCAAGGATTTTCGGCATCGGCGTGCGGCTTCCTCCCGTGAAACGTCCGCGCAGCGTGGCTGCGCTCAGATTGCATAAACTCATTCATAGACTGCCGCCGAGAAATAGTCTATACATAAACTCGGCTCGCCCAAGAGGCGCGGCCGACTGGGGTGTGATGCCGGCGTGCAATGTCAGCCGCAGGATCGCGAGGTGGCGGAGGGAGAGTTGGCCTATAGTATCGGTTTCGATCCGTTGTGCACGCGAGTTTGGAGAGGTCGATGACGCAAAGCGTCCCACTTGTCCCCGGCGCCGTCGGGCTCGACACACTGCGGGCCATCTATCGCGGCGCGGCCTTCAATTTGGACGTATCCTGGCGCCCCTGCGTCGAGGCCGGCGCGCGGGTGATCGATACGATCGTTGCGAATGGCGATCCTATCTACGGCGTAAACACGGGCTTCGGCAAGCTGGCCAGCGTGCGCATCGACCGGCTCGATCTCGCAACGCTCCAGCAGAACTTGGTGCTGTCTCACGCGGCGGGCGTCGGCGATTCCTTGCCGATCCCGGTCGTACGGCTGGTGATAGCGCTGAAGCTTGCCAGCTTAGCGCAGGGTGCATCCGGCGTTCGCTGGTCGACCATCGTTTTCGTCTCGGCATTCGTCGCCGCCGGCCTGGTGCCGGTTATACCCGGCCAAGGGTCGGTCGGCGCATCCGGCGACCTGGCACCGCTCGCGCATATGGCGGCCGCGTTCCTCGGCGTCGGCGAGGTCTTTGCCCAGGGCGAGCGCATGACCGCCGAGCACGCGTTGGCGCAGGCCGGGCTGGAGCCACTGACGCTTGGCCCGAAGGAGGGCCTGGCGCTGCTGAATGGCACCCAAGTCTCCACCGCCCTTGCACTCGGCGGATTATTCGAGGCCGAGCGCCTATTCCAGGCGGCCCTTGTCACCGGCGCGCTGGCGACCGACGCCGTACGCGGTTCGGACGGCCCGTTCGACCCGCGCATTCAGGTACTGCGCCGCCATCACGGCCAGATCGCTGCTGCCACGGCGCTGCGCGGACTGATGCAGGGCAGCACCATCCGCGCCTCGCACCTGATCGGCGACGATCGCGTGCAGGATCCGTACTGTTTGCGCTGTCAGCCACAGGTGATGGGCGCGGTGCTCGATCTGCTAGGGCAGGCCGGAGTTACGCTCAGCACCGAGGCGAACGGCGTGTCCGACAACCCGCTGGTCTTTACCGACACCGGCGAAGTGATTTCTGGTGGTAATTTCCATGCGGAGCCCGTTGCGTTCGCAGCCGACATGATCGCGCTGGGGTTATGCGAAATCGGGTCGATCACAGAACGACGGATCGCGATGTTGGTCGATCCGTCGCTGTCGGGCCTGCCCGCGTTCCTCACGCCGAAGCCAGGGCTGAATTCCGGTTTCATGATCGCGCAAGTGACGGCTGCGGCACTGGTGGCGGAGAACAAGCAGCGTGCCTATCCCGCGAGCGTCGATTCGATTCCAACCTGTGCCAATCAGGAGGATCATGTCTCCATGGCAACGCACGGGGCGCGTCGGCTGTTCGACATGGCCCGCAACGTCGCGCACATCATCGGGATCGAGCTGCTGGCCGCGGCGCAGGGTTGCGACTTTCACGCGCCGTTGTGCTCGAGTGAAAGGCTGGAACGGGTGCGCGCGCTGCTGCGCCGTGAGGTGCCGCGTCTGCAGGAGGACCGATACCTCGCCCCCGACATGCAGCGCGCTACGCAGTTGGTGGCCTCTGGCGAGGTGGCGGAGGCGGCGGGTGTTGATATCCTGCCGGCCATCGCGGGTGGACGATCATGATGCCTCCCGCTGCTTCAGGAATTATCGCTTGACCCGCCTCGCCAACGCTCGCGTCGTTCGCGCGGCGCATGGGACCACGCTGTCCGCAAAAAGCTGGCTCACCGAAGCCCCGCTGCGGATGCTGATGAACAACCTCGACCCGGACGTGGCGGAGCGACCCGACGAACTGGTGGTCTATGGCGGCATCGGCCGCGCCGCGCGAGACTGGGACAGCTTCGACCGTATCGCCGCGACCTTGAAGCGGCTCGAGTCCGACGAAACGCTTCTGGTGCAATCCGGCAAGCCGGTTGGCGTGTTCCGCACCCATGTCGACGCACCGCGCGTGCTGATCGCCAACTCCAACCTCGTGCCGCACTGGGCGACCTGGGAGCATTTCAACGCGGTCGATCGCAAGGGGCTGATGATGTACGGCCAGATGACGGCTGGCTCCTGGATCTACATCGGCAGCCAGGGCATCGTTCAGGGCACGTACGAAACATTTGCCGAGCTCGGCCGCCAGCATTACGGCGGAGATCTCTCAGGGCGCTGGATCCTGACCGCGGGCCTGGGTGGCATGGGCGGCGCGCAACCGTTGGCGGCGACCATGGCCGGCGCTTCCTGCCTCGCCGTCGAATGCCGGTCTTCGCGCATCGATATGCGCCGGCGCTCCAGGTATCTCGACTGCCGTGCGGACAGCCTCGACGACGCGCTGGCGATGATGGAACGGGCACGCAATGACCGCAGGCCGGTCTCGGTCGGCGTCCTTGGCAACGCCGCCGACATCTTCCCCGAGCTGGTGCGGCGCGGCATCCGCCCGGACGCCGTCACCGACCAGACTTCGGCGCACGATCCGGTCAAGGGCTATCTGCCGAAGGGCTGGAGCATCGAAGACTGGGAATCGCGCCGCGACACCGACCCGACGGGCGTGGCCCGCGCGGCACGCGCCGGCATGGCCGAGCAAGTCCGCGCAATGCTGGACTTCCACCGTATGGGCATCCCGGTCGTCGACTACGGCAACAACATCCGCCAGATGGCGCGGGAGGAAGGCGTCGCCGACGCGTTCGATTTCCCCGGCTTCGTGCCGGCCTATATCCGGCCGCTGTTCTGCCGCGGCGTCGGTCCGTTCCGCTGGGCGGCGTTGTCCGGCGATCCGGAGGACATCTACCGCACCGACGCCAAGGTGAAGGAGCTGCTGCCGGACAACACGCTGTTGCACAACTGGCTCGACATGGCGCGGGCGCGCATTGCCTTTCAGGGCCTACCGGCGCGCATCTGCTGGGTCGGGCTTGGCGACCGCCATCGGCTTGGCCTCGCGTTCAACGCGATGGTGGCGAGCGGCGAGCTGAAGGCGCCAGTGGTGATCGGCCGGGATCATCTCGATTCCGGTTCGGTTGCCTCGCCGAACCGCGAGACGGAAGGAATGCGCGATGGATCGGACGCCGTCTCCGATTGGCCGTTGCTCAACGCGCTGCTCAACTGCGCGTCGGGTGCCACCTGGGTCTCGTTGCACCACGGGGGAGGCGTCGGCATGGGGTTTTCTCAGCACGCCGGCACGGTCATTGTCTGCGACGGCACCCTCAAGGCGGCGCGTCGGATTGCGCGCGTGCTGTGGAACGATCCGGCGACCGGCGTGATGCGCCACGCCGATGCCGGCTATGAGGTGGCGATCGCATGTGCGCGCAGCCACGGCCTCGATCTTCCCAGTCTGGGGTAGAGCGGCCGTGCTGAACAGCGCCGACAAACCGTTGCGACTGCGAGTCGGCGTCGATTCCGGCGGAACGTTCACTGACATCTGCATGTTCGACGAAGCGACCGGTAACATCCACGTCTGGAAGGTGAGTAGTACGCCGCAGGATCCCTCGATGGGTATTGCCACCGGCATCAAGCAGGGCCTGCACGAAGTCTCCCGCGTCGCCAACCGCAACGTCGAGGTGACCTATTTCGGCCACGGCACGACGGTTGCGACCAACGCGCTGATTGTCGGCCGCGGCGCCGAAACCGGCATGATCACCACCGCCGGCTTTCGAGACGTCTTGGAGCTGCGGCGGCAAAAACGCGACTCCCTCTACGACCTGCAAACCGACAAGCCGGAAATCCTCGCCAAGCGTGATAAGCGTCTCGAGGTGCACGAGCGCGTGCTGTTCGACGGCAGCATCCTAGCCCCGCTGAACGAAACCGAAGTCCGGACAGCGGCACGGCGGCTGCGTGATACCGGCATCCGCGCAATCGCCGTCTGCTTCCTATTCAGCTACCTCGAACCCCGCCACGAGCAGATGGTCAAGCGCATCCTCGCGGAAGAAATCCCCGACGCCTTCATTAGCGTGTCGCACGAGGTGGCGCCGGAGTTCCGCGAATACGAGAGGTTCTCCACCACCGTCGTCAACGCCTATCTCGGCCCGATCATGCAGCGCTATCTCAGCCTGTTGCGGCCCCGGCTGGCGGAGATCGGCGTCTCGGCGCCGGCACACCTGACCCAGTCCAATGGCGGCATCATCTCCTCGGAATCCGCCCAGCGCTTCCCCGCGCGCACCGTGCTGTCCGGCCCGGCGGCCGGCGTCATGGGCGCGCTGGCGCTCGGCCGGCTGGCCAGCATCGGTTACATCATCACCTTCGACATGGGCGGCACCAGCACGGATGTGTCGCTGATCGAGGGCGGCAAGCCGCAAATGGCCAATGATGCCGTGGTGCACGGCTATCCGCTGAAACTGCCGATGCTTGACATCCACACTGTTGGCGCCGGCGGCGGATCGATCGCGTCGATCGATGCCGGCGGCCTGCTGCGGGTGGGCCCGCGCAGCGCTGGCGCCGATCCCGGTCCGATCTGTTACGACTGCGGCAATACCGACGAACCCACCGTCACCGACGCCAACGTCGTGCTTCAGGTGCTGAACCCGACCCACCTGCTGAACGGCCGACTGGCGATCAACCAGGCGAAGGCCAAGCGGGCGATTGCACGCCTGGGCGAGCGGCTCGGCCTCGATGTCATGGAGACCGCACAGGGCATCATCAGCGTTGTCGTTGCTAACATGGCCAAGGCCATCCGCGTCATCTCTGTGGAGCGTGGCTATGATCCGCGCGATTATGCCATGCTTGCATTCGGCGGCGCCGGCCCGATCCACGCTGTGCGCCTGGCGCACGCGTTGGACATCCCGCGGGTTATCGTTCCAAAATACCCGGGTATCCTGTGCGCCCTCGGCCTGCTGCTGACCGATCTGCGCACCAGCACCTCACTCACCCGCCTGAGGCCGCTCACCAACGAGCACGCCGACCTGATCGCGCAGGATTTCGCGATGCTCGATGCCCGTGCCGCCGCTTGGTTCGAGGAAGAGCGGATCGAACCCGACCGACGGTCGGTGAGTTGCTCCATCGATATGCGGTATGGCGGGCAGGGTTACGAGCTGAACATCCCGTGCCCGGCCGCGCGGATCGACGCGGCGGCGCTGGCAGATCTGCGTGCGGCGTTCGAGCGGGCACACCAGCAGGCTTATGGCTACGTCGCCGAGGGCGAGCCGATCCAGGCCACGACGCTGCGCGTCGATGCGGTGGGGCTTGTCCCCAAGGCCGAATTCCAACCGCAGCCGCCGACAACCACGCCGGTTGCCGATGCGATCGCTGGCTCGCGCAAGGTCTGGCTGCCGGAATGCGGCGGCTTTACGGACTGCCCGATCTACGACCGCGCCCGGCTGGGCAACGGCCACGTCCTCACGGGTCCCGCCATCGTTGATCAGATGGATTCGACAACGCTCGTGCTGCCGGACCAGATCGCGTCCATCGATCCCTTCCTCAACCTGATTATCGAGTGCTGAGCATGGCAATCACCGAGCCAACTCTCGCGTCGCCACCCGCCACGACGCTGCGCGCGCTCGATCCGATTACCGTTGCGGTGATCGGCAGCGCGCTCGCCACCATCACCGAGGAAATGGGCAAGGCGATTATCCGCGCCGCGTACTCGACCAACATCAAGGAGCGGCAGGACTGTTCGGCAGCGCTGTTCGACCTTGACGGACACACCATCGCCCAGGCCGAGCATATTCCAGTGCATCTCGGCTCGCTGCTTGGCATCGTCGAATTCGTGGTGAAGCATCACGATCTTGCCGGCATCCGGCCGGGCGATGTGTTCATCGGCAATGACGCGTACTGCGGCGGTGGCACGCACCTGAACGACTTCGTGCTGATCGAGCCCATGTTCCATTCCAGCAAGCTGACGGGATGGGTGACGAACCTCGCGCATCATTCCGACTTCGTTGATCGCGGCCACGCTCATATCTTCCAGGAGGGCCTGCGCATTCCGCCCGTGCGGCTGTATCGCGCTGGCATGCTGCAGGACGACATCATGGAGCTGATCCTGCTGAACTGCCAGGTGCCACGTGAGCGTGTGAACGACCTGCGCGCGCAGATGGCGGCAAACCGACTGGGCGTGCAACGCTGGCAGGCGCTATGCGACAAGTATGGCCGCGATATCGTGATGGGAGCCGCGGCTGAGATCCTGGACTCCACAGAACGTCGCACCCGCGCCGGCATCGCCAGCATCCCTGACGGGGTCTACGAATTCCGCCAGGACTTCGACAGCAACCTCATCGAGCACTTGCTCGATCTGAAGGTGCGCGTTGAGGTTAGGGGCGACGAGATCCACGTGGATTTTCCCGATGCGCCGCTCCAGGTCCGCGCGCCGATCAACATGGTCTACACCGCGCTGCTGGCGACGGTGTATTTCGCGATCAAGGCGTTGGTCGATCCAGACATCGCCGCCAATGCGGGTTTCCACCGGCCAATCCGTGTGACGGCGCCGCTCGGCAGCATCTTGAACTCCGTCGCGCCTGCCGCGGTCTACAGTCGCACCGATGTTGGGCAGCGGCTGGTTGACATGATCTTCGCCGCACTGGCGCCAGCGTTGCCGGACCGCGTGATCGCGGCTTCCACGGGCGGCACGCTGCTGACCACCAGCGGCATCCATCCGCGCACCGGGCGCTTCTATGTCTACAACGAAATGCACGGCGGTGGCATGGGCGCGCGCGCCGGCAAGGACGGCTTGGATGGCGTGCAGGCCAATACGACCAACACCGCGAACCTGCCGATCGAGGCGCTGGAGACCGAGCACCCCATCATGGTGGAATGTTACGAGCTTGTGCAGGATTCCGGCGGACCCGGCGAGTTCCGCGGTGGCATGACGATGCGCCGCCGCGCGCGCGTGCTGGATCACGTCGCGGCGATTTCCGCTGGAGGGACGCAGAGCATTACGCCTCCCTTCGGCCTGTTCGGCGGCCTGCCGGGCAGCCCCGCGCGGGTCGAGCTGGCCGACGATGTGCCGCCGCTGAAGAACCGTGTTGGTGTCCTGCAGCCAGGACAGGCGGTGGGCATGGTTGCGGCCGCCGGTGGCGGTTGTGGCGACCCGCGTAAGCGCGATCGCGCCCTGGTACTGCGGGATCTCCGCGAGGAGCGCATCTCGGTGCGCGCCGCCGTCGAAATCTACGGACTCGATCCGTAACGATCCCGGAGATCACATGGGCCAGCCAGGATTCTTCCAGGTTGTCGGCTTCGGCCCGCAGGGGTGGGGCGCATCGCTGCTACTCGGCGCGGCGATGACCGTCGCGATCGCGCTGTGCGGCCTGGTGATCGGCCTGGTCATTGGCACTTTCGGCGCCTGGGCGAAGATCTCCGGCGGCGCAGTAGTGCGGCGTATCGCCGACGCCTACACCACGATCCTGCGCGGCGTTCCCGACCTTCTCGTCATCTACCTGGTTTACTTCGGCAGCAGCTCGGCATTGACCGAACTTGGCCGATTCTATGGTGCCTCGGGATACGTGAATTTCCCGGGTTTCCTCGCAGGTGCCATTGCCATCGGCGTGACCGCGGGCGCGCAGAACACCGAGGTGCTGCGCGGCGCCTTCAATGCCGTCCACAAAGGAGAGATCGAGGCTGCACGCGCCTCCGGCATGCCGCACCTGCTGCGCTTCCGCCGCATCGTGGCACCACTGACATTGCGCCACGCTCTTCCGGCGCTCGGCAATGTCTGGCTCGGGCTGCTGAAAGAATCCTCGCTGGTCTCGGTGACTGGCGTGGTCGAGCTGATGCGGCAGGCGCAGGTCGCCTCGGGTTCCACGCGGCTGCCGTTCGATTTCTACATCGCCGCAGGTGCGCTTTACATCGTGCTGGCCGTGCTCTCGGGGCTGGTGGCGCAGGTGGCGGAGCTGCACTACACGCGCGGCGTCAGGGCGGCGTGATGGATATCACCTTCCTTTTCGGCACGCTGTTGCAATTGTTTGCGGGCATCCCCCTCGCGCTGGAACTCGCCGCCAGCTCGATCGCGCTCGGGGCGCTGCTCGGCCTTGTCGTCGCGCTGCTGCGGCTCTCCAGGTTCCCCGCCTTCACCGCTTTCGCTTGGCTGTACGTCCAGATCGTTCGCGCCGTGCCGCTGCTAGTACTGCTTTTCCTGGTCTATTACGGACTGAGCCAGTTTCGGTGGGTGCGCACCAGCGTGCTGTGGCCGGTTCTGCGCGACCCCTACTGGTGTGCTCTGATTGCGCTCACCATCAACACCTCCTCCTACGCCGGCGAAATCATCCGCGGCGGGCTGCTCGCCGTACCGCGCGCCGAGATCGAGGCGGGACGCTGCTGCGGCATGTCGGGGCTGATTCTGTTCCGCCGCATCATCCTGCCGGTGGCGATCCGCCAGGCGTTGCCGGCCTACAGCAACGAGATCATTGCTATGGTGAAGGCGACCTCGCTCGCATCGCTCGTTACATTGATGGAAGTCACGGGAATTGCAGCCTCGATCGCGTCGGAGACCTATCGCCCCATCGAAGTTTTCGTTGCAGCGGGCGCCATTTACCTTGGGATCAACTTCATGATCACCCGCGCGACCATGCTGCTGGAATACCGACTCACCCCGCATTTGCGCCCACGCACCGCGCGGCGCCCGGCCGTGGCCACATGAGCGATGCGGCAGATAGCCGGCCTGTCGCGGTGCGGCTGACGAACTTGCGCAAAAACTTTGGCGCGCATGAAGTGCTGAAAGGCATTTCGTTGCAGGCAGTCGAAGGCGAAGTGATTTCTATCCTTGGCGCGTCGGGTTCAGGGAAATCCACGTTGTTGCGTTGCATCAACATGCTGGAGGTACCCGACGGTGGCGAGGTCACGGTCGACGGCGAAACCATCGGCCTGCGGCGCGGGCGTAGTGGGGCGCTGCGGCCGGCCGATACCGCACAGGTCGATCGCATCCGTTCCCGGATCGGCACGGTGTTCCAGAGCTTCAACCTGTGGTCGCACAAGACGGTCCTCGAGAATGTCATCGAGGCACCGATCTACGTGCAGAAGCGCAAGCGCACGGAGTGCGTCGCCGAGGCGATGGACCTGCTCGCTAAGGTCGGGATGGCCGACCGCCATGATTACTTTCCCGCGCATCTATCAGGCGGCCAACAGCAGCGCGCAGCGATCGCGCGGGCGCTGGCAGTGCATCCGCGGCTGATGCTGTTCGACGAACCGACCTCGGCGCTCGATCCCGAGCTCGTGGGCGAGGTGCTGCGCGTCATGCGTGCGCTCGCCGAAGAGCACTGTACGATGCTGGTGGTAACACACGAAATGGCATTCGCCCGCGATGTGTCCAGCCGCGTAGTTTTCTTGGATCAAGGCGTGGTGGTGGAAGACGGAGAACCGCGTGAGGTTTTCTCGGCTGGCTGCTCCGAGCGGTTTCGCCAGTTCCTCGGAACGCCGGGAGGACCTCGCGCGGCGGACGAAGGCCTTCGAACTACAACGACGGAGGAGTAAGTTTCATGAGCAAGCTTTGTGGAATTCTGGGTTTAGCGATCCTGGGCGCGCTGGCGCTGGGCAGCATCGCGCAGGCGCAGGAGAAGAGATGGACCGAGTTGAAGATCGAGACCGAAGGCGGGTTCCCGCCCTGGAACTACACTAATAACGATGGCTCGCTCGGCGGCTTCGAAATCGATCTCGCCAGGGACCTGTGCAAGCGCATGAACGTGAAATGCACGATCACCGCGCAGAGCTTCGACGGCATGATCCCGGCGCTGAACGACGGGAAATATGATGCCATCATCGACGACCTTGCCATCACGCCACAGCGAGAGAAGGCGATCGCCTTCTCCATTCCCTATGCCGCACTATGCTACACCTTCGCCACGCTGAAGGGCAGCGACATCAACAAGGCGCTTCCCGCCGACGACCAGGTGATTTCGCTGGACGGTACGAACGCCGCCGACAAGGCGATGGACCAGGTCAGGAAGGCGCTGAAGGACAAGACCCTCGGTACGCTGGCGGCCGGCACGTCCGTGACGTTCGTCGACACGTATCTGAAGGGCCTCGTGCTGATGCGGCAGTACAAGACGCCGGACGCACGGGATCTCGACCTCGTGGCCGGCCGCGTGGATGCGATCGTAGGCTCGAAGGATGCGCTGCTGGGCAGCACGGCTAAGATCGGTCAGGGGAACATTGCGCTTGCTGGCCCCTGCTTCCAGGGCGGCGTGGTCGGCCGCGGCGCCGGCGTCGGCCTGCGTAAGGGCGACACCGAGCTAAAGGCCATGTTCGACAAGGCGATCCGCGAGGCCCAGGCCGATGGCACGATTAAGAAGCTGTCGGAGCCGACATTTCACATGGACGTCACGCCACGCTGATCGGTGTGGGTAGCGCGCCCAGGCCGTACCGCCAAGGAATGGTTGCGAGACGCAACGGACTCGCGCTCAGTGCACAGCAACCGCTTTGTCGATCCCTCGCGAACGGCAGCTTCGGAGCGATCTGTAGCATTTCCCGGACGACCGCCATGGGCGCACAGCCGCCAGCCCCTGATGTAGCTTCGGATCTCAATGGAAATTCCGCCCCTTCACCTTGATCGTGTCGATGTGGAGGTCAGGAATGTAGATGTCGCGCGCGCGGAATCCTCCGGACTGCCGCTCGCGCGGATCGGGACCGCCGGAGTGCGTAACCTGATCGCCGCGACCATGCGTCAGCGGGAATGCCCCATCACGGTTGCCGACACTGACGAGGTCTGCTGAGAGGTCGACGAACCGATTGGCCACCAGGTGTACGACCTCGCCTTCGCGCTGAATGCGTCCGCGCACCGCGATCATACTGGCGCTCATCACGATACGGCGGAACTGTTCGAACACGGTCGGCCAGACCACGAGATTGGCGATCCCGGTCTCATCTTCGAGCGTGATGAACAACACGCCCTTGGCGCTGCCCGGCCGCTGGCGAACGAGAACCAGGCCCGCAGCCTCCAATCTGGTTCCATCGCGGGCCTGCATCGCCTCGGTGCAGCTGACGATGCGGCGCGAGGTGAGATCCGCACGGAGGAAGGACACGGGGTGTTGTCGCAAGGTCAGCCCGACATGGCGGTAGTCTTCAACCACTTCCTTGCCCGCCCTCATTGGCTGAAGAGCGACGACAGGCTCATCGATCTCCTGGACTGACTCCGCTTCGCGTGCGGTGGCGGCTGCGAACAGGGCAAGCGGCTCATCGAGCAACGCTTTGACCTGCCAGAGTACCTCGCGCCGTGCGAGACCCATTGCGGGGCGGAAGGCATCCGCCTCAGCAAGCCGAACAAGCACTGCAGTCGGCACGCCCGCGCGACGCCAGAGATCGTCGACGGACTGAAAGGGCCGATCGGCTCGGGTTGCGATTATCGTGGCGGCGTGGGCGTTGGCCATGCCTTTCACCATGCGCATGCCAAGCCGGACCGCGAACTGCCCATCGTTATCGGACGGTTCCAGCGTGCAGTCCCAGCGCGAGGCGTTGATGCACACTGGTCGTATTTCGACCCCATGCGCCTGAGCATCGCGCACGATCTGCGCCGGTGCGTAGAAGCCCATCGGCTGGGAGTTCAGCAGCGCGGCGCAGAACACCTCCGGATGCCAGCACTTCATCCATGAGGATGCGTAAGCGATCAACGCGAACGACGCCGCGTGGCTTTCCGGAAAGCCGTAACTGCCGAACCCCTCCAGCTGCTTGAAGGTCTGCTCCGCGAACGCCGGCTCGTAGCCGTTGGCGATCATGCCGGCGATCAGCTTCTCCCTGAAGTGGCTGACCCCGCCGGTGAACTTGAAGGTCGCCATGCTCTTGCGCAGGCTGATCGGCCTCGCCCGGCGTAAAGCCCGCACAAACGATGGCGACCGTCATCGCTTGCTCCTGGAACAGCGGCACGCCGAGTGTCTTGCCCAGGACCTGCTCCAGTTCGGGCTTGGGGTAGATGACAGGCTCCACTCCTTCGCGCCGCCGCAAATAGGGATGCACCATGTCGCCCTGGATGGGCCCGGGCCGGACAATCGCGACCTCGATCACCAGATCATAGAAGGTGCGCGGCTTCATCCGTGGCAGCATCGACATCTGCGCGCGAGATTCGATCTGGAACGTGCCCAGCGTGTCCGCTTTGCGGATCATCGCATAGGTTCGGGAATCCTCGGCGGGAATGGTCGCGAGATTGAGGCTGATGCTCTTATGGTCGGCGAGGAAGTCGAACGCCTTCTTCATGCAAGTAAGCATGCCGAGGGCCAGCACATCGACCTTCATGAAGCGCAGCGCGTCGATGTCGTCCTTGTCCCATTCGATGACCTGACGATCGACCATGGCGGCGGGCTCGATCGGCACGAGATCATCGAGCCGATCATGGGTCAGCACGAACCCGCCGGGATGCTGGCTCAGATGCCGCGGCGTGCCCATGAGCTGGCGCCCGAGATCGAGGGCGAGGCGCAGCCGACCATCGGAAAGGTCGAGGTTCAGCTCCTCAACATGCTTGTCCTCGACGCCGTCCTCCGACCAGCCCCAGACCTGGGATGACAGCATGCTGATGAGGTCCTCAGAGAGGCCGAGCGCCTTGCCGACATCGCGGATCGCGCCCTTGGTGCGATAGCGGATCACGGTCGAGCACAGGGCGGCGTGGTCACGGCCGTATCGCTCGAAGATCCACTGCATGACGATCTCGCGCCGCTCATGCTCGAAATCGACATCGATATCAGGTGGCTCGTGGCGCTCCTCCGAGATGAAGCGCTCGAACAGCAGGCTGTGGAGCGCGGGGTCGATGGAGGTGATGCCGAGCACGTAGCAGACCGCCGAGTTCGCGGCGCTGCCACGGCCTTGGCAGAGGATGTCCCTCAAGCGGGCGAAGCAAACGATGGAATGGACGGTCAGGAAGTACGGGGCATAGCGCAACTTTTCGACCAGCCGCAGTTCGTGACGGAGGGTCTTAACAACCTCATTAGGAACACCTCCGGGATAGCGCCACGTGGCACCCTTCCAGGTCAGCTTCTCCAGGGTCTGCTGCGGTGTCAGCGCCGGATCCGCGCGTTCCTCGGGATACTGGTAGGCCAGTTCATCGAGTGAGAAGCGGCAACGGTCGACGATTTCCAGCGTGCGCGCCAGCGCCTCGGGATAACGCGCGAATAACCGCTGCATCTCCTCGGGCATTCTGAGATGCCGATCCGCATGCCGCTCGCGCCGGTAACCAAGCTCATCGATCGTGACGTTATGGCGGATGCAGGTGAGGACGTCCTGCAAGATGCGCCGGCCCGGCTCGTGGAACAGGACATCATTTGTGACAACCGTTGCCACGCGGATCGCCCTAGCGAGGTTCGAAAGCTCGAAGAGGCGAGAGTGGTCGTTCCGCCGCCGGCGCTGGGAGAGTGCCAGATACGCGCGGTCACCGAAGGCCTCGCGTAAACGCTCGAGCCGGAGCGCGCAGTCCTCATCGGCTCTATCCGGCACGAGGATCGCGATCAGGCCTTCGCCATGGGCGGCGAGGTCGGACCATGCGAGATCGCACTTGCCTTTGCCGGCGCGCTTCTTGCCGATGGAGAGCAGCCGGCACAGCCGTGAATAGGCTGGCTGATCTGTCGGGTAGACCAGCACCGATACTCCGTCACTCAGGTCGAGGCGGCAGCCGACCACCAAGCGAATGCCCGTAGTCTTGGCCGCTTCATGGGCGCGGACGATGCCGGCCAGCGAATTGCGGTCGACGATGCCCAGCGCCTCGATACCCATCAGGGCAGCGGTGGCGAACAGCTGCTCGCATGACGACGCGCCGCGCAGGAAGCTGAAATGCGTGGTGACCTGCAGCTCAGCGTAACGCGTGCCCTCCACGCGCGCACGATCAGGGGACCGCTCTCGCATGGCTCCGAACAAAGCAAGAACATGGAGGCGAGTCGAGGGGGAAAGCCGATCCAGGCTAGATCTGGAAACCCCGGCAGGAGGAGCCGAGTTTACCGGCCATGCAGCCCGTTCCCCAGAAAGCCCGCCATGGGCACCTGGTCCACTTCTACCGCGAACTTCCGCCCGATCGACGTCCTCAGGATTCCGCCGGAGATGGTGCGGGCTGGACGTTCCGGACGGCCGAGCATGGCGGCGAATACCCGGACAACATGCCGCAAGCGATCATTGCCACGGACGCCGAAGGCCGGTCGTGCACATATGTGCCCATCACGGAAGGCGGCCGCGTCGTGGACAGCCTTGGTTTCAGGCTGGAGGAGGCGGATCGATCCTCTCCACCTTCTCTCTCGACGCGCCGATCCGGTGTGACCTGAATGACGGCCAAAGTGAAGCGTCGCACGACCAAGCAGTCGAGGCTTTTGCCGCCGGTTTCCCTTGCGCCAAAGATGATGGAACTGACCCTTGCGTCCTGGGAGACGATTGCCCGTCGAACCATGATGATGGCCTTCGGCACCTGCTCGCCGGCGGAGTATCGGCGGATGGTTCGGGAGAAGTCGGACGCGGTCCGTCGCACAGCTCTTCTGCTCTCCGGACCGCGCTGGCCGTCTGCAGCGGCGCTCCTGAAACCTTGGCACGCCAAGGCGACGGCCAATGCCCGACGGCTCCGGTGCAAGTGACGCCCCGGCACCGTCGCGCGCCCCCAGCCGGGCCTCGGCCAACACGAAGGCGTTCTGGGCCCTCATGCAGGAATGGGGCGTTCCAGACGACCTGGCGCTGGAGTTGATCGGCTTCCCCGGGAAGATCGGCAAATCGGGCAAGCGTCCGCGGTTCCGTCTGAGCACATCCCAGGTAAAGACGCTGGAATGGCTGTTGGAGATTGATCGCGCCGCGGGCCCCATTCACGGCAATGCCGGCGCTTGGCTGCGTCGCCGTGCCCGATCAGCCCCAACTCATGGCCGCACCCCGATGGAGGCTATGATCGAGGATTGTGAGGCGACAATCACGGCGATCCTGCAGCAGCTGAATCGCGAGGTCATGCGCAAGGCGCTCAAGCAGTCGCCCGGCTCAGGAGCGTGATACCGTAGCCGATACCACTGTCCCCGAAGCTGCGCGTTTCGGTGCCATGCCATTAATGCCATTACCACGTCGACGGCAGCGGATCCGAAGGTCTGACATCTCCCAGGGCCTCCCGAACTGGATCGCCTCGCAGCTCACGAAGCTGGTGGAAGAGGTGCCGTCTGGTGATCAGTGGGCGCACGAGATCAAGCTCGACGGCTATCGGATGCATGCGCGCCTTTTTCGAGGCCGCGTTCAGCTTCTGACCCGCACTGGGCTGGACTGGACGGACAAGTACACCATGACCGTGGAGGCGTTATCGGCTCTCCCCGTCGATGACGCCTATATGGACGGCGAACTATGCGCGATCGCAGATAACGGTGTGACCTCGTTCAGCCTGATGCAGGCCGCCACCAACAGCCGCTCCACCGGGTCGCTTGTCTACTCCGCCTTCGATCTCTTGTTTCTCGACGGCACCAGCCTGATACAGGCGCCGCTCGCGGAGCGGCCCGGCGCGGATCCTCGGCGTCATTCGATCGCGACATCACATTGCCTCCGCCGAGACTTCATTGCCCCACGCGTCCCAGCGTGGCCGCCGTTGTCATCATGGGATAATGGTTGTCGGCGGCACGATCCATGCCGGTGATGCGCGAGTACGGCTCGAACCGCCACGGCGGATCGGCCAGGATCACGCTGTAGAGCGGCGCGAGCTAGCGCAGCAGCCCATTCACCGCGCGCGCTATCCATCGACAAGCGGGCGAAATTCCGGCCAGACGAATCGGGACATCCGGCTCGACAGGCTCGCCGATAACCGACCAGGTCGCTGAACTGCCGGACCCCGCCTGCTATGAGGTGGATAGGAAATAAGAACGAGATCGGGAGCCATGCCGGCGAGCAATTTCCGGACAAGATTCCGGGACAGCCAAGCAGTTGATCCTGCTGGCTCCCGGATTCGTCCGGCAAATGATCATTTTCCGGACAGACCCACGCCGCAAGCGGGCGCAGGCCACGAACGCTGCCCCGTCGAATGTCCGGAATCCACCCATTGCGGCCACTCGTTGACGATCCGGCGAATGGCTGGAGTCGACCCAAAGCGGACCGTCGGATCGACCCTGCAGCCTTCGAGTTACGCCGGCCGTTGCGCACCGTATTTCCGCAGCGTAAATTTCCATTCCGATCAAGGGGCGAGTCTTGCTGCGTATTTGTTGGAATGTGCAACAAGGGGCACACCTTTGCTGGCGCCGCTCTCAGTTGGCGGCTGATAGGTAAACTACAATAATCCGTCGAGCTTGATGGCTGCACCTGCGGCATCAGCGCTGCCCATCGGTCAAGAGCCGGCAACACCACGTCTGCCTTGTCCGACGAAGGCCAATCGCGACACGGGCGATGCCGAGGTCGCCGGATCGCGACCAGCTTCCTTCAACATCTCGCGAAGGCCTGTAGTACCTACCGCTGACCCGAGGCGATGTCCGGTACCGGCACCGGCGCCGACCGCCTGCCTTACTTTTCCCGCCGCCACTCGTTGATAGGAACAATTTCACCCTTCGGCGTCTTGACAGGCGTGCCGACCGAGGTGAGGGAGTCGCCGCTTAACGTCACTTTCTGTCCGCGCGTTATGCCGTTGAAAGCCGGAGTCGACGCCGTGCCGACGTGGTAGGTCAACGTTTTGGTATCCTCGTTCACGTCGTACGTGCCAAAATAGGCGACCATCGGGGCAACCGGTATGCGCGGATCGGCAACACCCTCGGCTTTCGGGCGATCCGCGAACACCAGGAAGGCAAAACGACCCGACGGGTCGAGAAACAACTCGCCGGACGACCACACCTTCACCTTGCTGCCGTCCGACATCTGCTCGCCGCCGTAGGTCAGCGACCATGCGCCGGTGATTTGCTGTTTTAGACTTTGTGCCTGTGCAGGCATCACAGCCATCGCTGCCAACGCTGCTACAGCAAGCACACGATACATCGTTCTCTCCCCGTTTCCTGGAACGACGAGATGCTGTCAGTCTGCTGGCGCGGCGTCAATGCGTTATTGGAACGTGTTTATTCAACCAACGGTAGTGGCGTACTCACCATAAGACAAACGGTCGCTTTTTGGAGGGAGCAGACGTAGCAGTAGCCAGAGAAGGGGCCGATTTCGTCAACTACCAGTATCTGCCTACGCCTTTGTCGTGTTCAGAATTCTTGCAGACCGTGTGGAAACGCGCTGCGTGGCGAAGACGATCCCGATTTGGCCGATCGAGATGGATGAGCGGTATCGTGTGATCTTTCAGATTGCTCCGGAATCATGCTGTGACTCTCGGGGAGCGGCTCCGTTCGTTGCTTTTGTCCCGCAAGGGACCTCCCGAGCGTCTCAATCCGGCACGACCTTCACCACCAACATCAACGCATCGAACGGGACAAGATTGAGCACCCGCCTGATGTTGTAGGCAAGCGCGGTCAAGCTGAACTCAGCTCGAACCTTCTCCAGACGTCGCATCAGAAATGCACCCTGATGCATCCACTGTTTGATCGTGCCGAATGGGTGCTCGACCAACTCGCGGCGCCGGTCAAGAACGTCTGGGCGTTGCGCCAGCCGAGCCGCCATTCGGTCCAACACCGCCTCATTCTCCAGTCGTGATACCGAGCGAAACCGATTGCCCGTGCATCGCGGCCGCAAGACACAATCGGGGCAGGCAGCACGGTTGGCATAATTGATCTTCTTCAGCCCGCGAAGCATCGATGATGAATAGGGGTGAAGGCGTTGCCCGGCGGGACAGATCATGCTGTCCGTCTCCGCCTCATACGTGAACTCGTCCTTGCGGAACAGACCTTCCCTGACCGAAGGACCGCGCTGCGGTCGCGGCACATAGGGCACCATGCCCGCCTTTTCGCAGGCCTCGATATCCTCGATCTTGAAATAACCTTTGTCGGCGACGACGTCGATCGTCTCGACGCCGAGGATCTCCTTCGCCGGTTCGGCGGTCCCCGTCAGCAGGCCCATATCGACCACCTGGTTGGTGACCTGCTGCTCGACGATCAGCTTATGCTTGATATCGACCGCGTGTTGAGTTTCATCGAGAACTGACCCACCAGGTGGCAAATTTCCACTGAGAATTGACCCATGTTTTGACCTCGCCCCGGCTGTTTTCAGCGGGGTCCACGGGAGTGATAAGCATGGAGTTACTGAGCGTGATCCGTCGCTGGGCGCTTCGAGACCAGCTTTCGATACGGGAGATCGCCCGCAGGACTGGGCTATCGCGGAACACCATCCGCAAATACTTGCGGGGCGACGTGGTGGAACCGGCCTTCAAGGTGCCGGAGCGGCCCAGCAAGCTGGACGCGTTCGCCGAGAAACTGTCGGCCTGGCTAAAGCTAGAGAGCGGCAGGCCGCGCAAGCAGAGGCGGACGATCAAGCGGTTGCATGCGGATCTGGCCGCCCTCGGGTTTGAAGGTTCATACGGCCGTGTTGCGGCGTTCGCCCGCACCTGGAAGGAGCATCGGCAGCGGGAGCAGCAGACGACCGGCCGCGGGGCCTTTGTTCCGCTGATTTTCCAGCCGGGCGAAGCTTTCCAGTTCGACTGGAGCGAGGAGTGGGCCGTTATCGGCGGCGAACGGACCAAGCTGCAAGCTGCGCACTTCAAGCTTTGCTACAGCCGCACCTTCATTGTCCGGGCCTATCCGCTGCAGACGCACGAGATGCTGTTCGACGCGCATCATCATGCGTTCCGGGTGCTTGGCGGCGTGCCGCGCCGCGGCATCTACGACAATATGAGAACGGCTGTTGACCAAGTTGGCGTCGGCAAGAAGCGCCAGGTCAATGCACGCTTTGCCGCGATGGCCAGCCACTACCTTTTCGATGCTGACTTTTGCAATCCGGCCTCAGGCTGGGAGAAGGGTCAGATCGAGAAGAATGTCCAGGACGCGCGTCATCGGCTGTGGCAGACCATGCCGCGTTTTGTGACGCTGGCTGACTTGAACGACTGGCTGGAACAACGCTGCCAAGCGCTATGGCGCGAGATTCCACACGGCAGCCAGCAAGGCTCGATATTCGATGCGTGGCAAAGTGAAGTCGGATGCCTGATGGCCGTTGGCAGACCGTTCGATGGTTTTGTTGAATACGGCAAACGCGTTTCGCCCACCTGCCTCGTTCACTTTGATCGCAACCGCTACAGCGTGCCCGCGTCCTTCGCCAATCATCGCGTCAGCTTAAGGGTTTATCCAGGCCGCGTCGTTGTCGTTGCCGAAGGGCAAGTCATCTGCGAACACGCGCGGCTCATCGAGCGGTCGCATCATCTGCCCGGCCGCACCATCTATGATTGGCACCACTATCTCGCGGTGATCCAGCGCAAGCCGGGAGCTCTGCGTAATGGCGCGCCGTTCGCCGAATTGCCGGAAGCGTTCAAGCGGCTGCAACAGCACCTTCTCAAGCAGCCCGGAGGCGACCGGGAGATGGTGGAGATTCTTGCCCTCGTCCTGCACCATGGTGAAGATGCGGTGTTGTGTGCCGTCGAACTGGCGCTGAGTGATGGAGCGCCGACAAAGACGCACGTGCTGAACATGTTGCACCGGCTGATCGACGGCAAATCCACGGCCACAGCAATGATCGCGGCTCCGCAGGCCTTGGCCCTGGACCGGGAGCCACGTGCCGACGTCGAACGCTACGATGCCCTGCGCGAGAAGCTACAGGAGGCCCGCCATGCGTCATGATCCGGCCGGGGCGGCGATTGTCGTGATGCTGCGCGGCCTGAAGATGTTTGGCATGGCGCAAGCCGCGGGCGGCCAAGCCAAGCAAGGACGACGCAATCCGGTCGCTCAAAAAGATCGAAGATCTCTTAATCGATTTTCCCTTTGTTTCGGGTGTTGACAAGGCTGTCGGTCTCTCGCTGCTGATAACGCCTGTCCTGCGGCCGACCATCGAAGATCCGGTGCCGCTGCATGCACTGTCGAGCCCCGAACCAGGCAGCGGCAAAAGTTATCTACTCAACACTAGCGCAATGCTGTCAACCGCCAGTTGGTGCCCGGTCATCGCCGCGACCCCCTGGCAGCGGTGCGCGCCGATCGCGGCGGGTTGCTCGCGTGTATCCTTACCGCGGCCCGTGCCTATCTCCGCGCCGACTTGCCGGGGCGGCCGGCGCCGCTGCCTAGTTTCGGCGCCTGGTCCGATCTGGTCCGCGGGCTTCTGATCTGGGCGGGCTATTCAGATCCAGCAGAATCGATCGCGGGAAGTCGCGCTGAAGACCCCCAGCGACAGGCCTTAGCCGCCTTCCTGGAAGCTTTCCCCACCGAGCTGACCGGCTACACCACGGCCGAGCTGATCGAGGCCGCGACCGAACAGCACTACGACGCGGCCGAGCAGTGTTACGAGCTGGCGCGGCCGGACCTCCTGGCGGCGCTCCGAGCCGTCGCCCTGGACCGTCGGGGGAACCTCTCCGCCGAGCCGCTCGGCTACTGGCTGCGCAACCAACAAGGCCGTGTTGCTGGTGAGTGGAAACTGGTTCGCGGCGGACCGGAAAAGCGCCGGGTCTGGAGCCGCAAAGGGAGGGATGGAAGGGATGGGAGGGATGTTTCTCTCCACGCGCGCGAGAAATCCGACGGTTTCTCTGATACGTATAGAGAGAGGGGGAATCGTCCCTCCGATCCCTTCCATCCCTCCCTTGACCCCGGCGACGACGAGGGGGCGCTATGACCCCCGAGGCCATCCTGGCCCGGCTCCAGGCCTTGGGCGTGAGCCTGCGAGCGGACGGCGAAACCTTACTGCTACGGCCGTTTTCCGCCGTTCCGCCCGATCTTCTGGCCGAGGCGAAGGCCCATAAGGCGGCGCTGCTGGCCCTGCTCGGGGCCGCCAAGCTATCCATTCGTCCATCTTTTGAGCCGGCTCCGCCCCCTCTGCTTCCCCTGCCGGCCGGTGCGGCGGAGTGGCTGGCGGCCAGGACCGAGCTCGTGCCCGGCTGCTGCGTCGGGGTGGGCGACGCCGTAGCCGATTTCCTCACCCACACCCCGGTCGGCGATCCGCTGGCCCTGGTGCATGCCCTGGCCGCCGGGGCGGTACCGGGGGTGCGCATCGCCGAGACCGCCAACAGCGCGCGCCTCGTAGTCGGGCTGCGGATTGGCAGCTGCCCGGTGATGAACCCCACGACCGGAAAGCCGGTGCGATGAGCGGCGTCGCCGAGATCGTATCCGGCCAGCCGCTGCTGCGCGCCGATCCCCACCTCTGGGGGCCCGGCCGTGTCCATCTGCTCGCCTGGTGTGCGAACGCTGTGCGGGAGGAATGTGGACGACTGCCCCGCAAGCATTTCTGCGGCCCCCTGGACGAGATCACCTGCCGGCATTGCCTGCGATCGGCCGGGCTCAGGTGGGACCCGCCGAAGCGCAGGAACGCCCGAGGACGCCGCCAGCCGAACCCGCTCTGCCGCCGCTGCCGGCCCTGGAGGGCGAGCAGATCGCCGCCCTCGCCGAACTGGAGCGCTTCCTCGCCAGCGATCGGCAATGCTTCCTCATGCAAGGCCTGGCCGGCACCGGGAAGACCACCGTGTTGGCTCACCTGGCGCGCCGGCTGGGCGGGCGTGTGCTTGGCTCGCCGCGCCAACCCGCAAGGCCGCGACGGTGATGCGGCTGACCAAGATCAGGCATCGGGCCTGAACGTGACATCCCCGGCCACTAACCGACGCGAGCGCATGCCGTCCGCAGCCAAGGCAGCCGACCCAAGGGGCGCCGACGATGACAACGACGGGGAGACCGGCCAATGACCGCCCCGCTTTCCTCCCGATCAAACGCTGGTTTGAGAGCGGAACCTCAACCGGACGACTCCCGAAAAGTAAAATCCGACGCACCCCGCCGCCGAAGTCAGCAAGAGGAATCGCTGGACCGCCAGCACCAGCGTTTACTCTTCTCCCGCGAGGACTGGTCGCTTTACACCAGCCTCGCAACCCTGCCACAGCGGGCCGGGGTCACCGCCAGCGCGCTGCCATGGTTGGTAATCAAAGAGTTCTGCGACAACGCTCTGGACAGCGCCGACGCCGCCGGCCGTCCCGGCGCGGTCGAGATCAGCGTCGATCCGCGCGGCAACCTGACCGTAGCCGATGAAGGCACCGGCATACCAAACGCCACGCCAGAGCGGATCGCCCAGCTGTTCTGCGTCGGCCGACCGATGCTCAGCAGCAAGCTTTTGCGCCGAGTGTCGAGAGGTTGCGTCGGCAATGGGTTGAGGGTTGCCGTCGGCTACCTCACCGCGACCGGCGGCCGCCTGATCATCGAGACCGGCGGCATCCGGGTGGAACTGGTGCCCGAGATCGACGGCACCAGCCGCATCGTCAGCAGCAAGACGATAGCGCCGATCGAGGGCCTTCGCTTGGTCGCGATCACCGGCGATGCGCCGTTCACTGAGGAACACCTCGCCTGGGCAGAGGACGTAATCGAACTGGCGCGGCAGTCCGGCAACCCGGCCTTCACCGGCCGCACCTCGCCGCACTGGCTCGACCTCGACCATTTCCGGGCGCTGCTGAAGGCCGCCCTCGGCAACATCTCGGTCCGGCGCTTCCTCGCCGAGCTTGACGGCTGCACCGGCAGCCGGGCGCAGAGCAGGATTGCCGCGCGCTTCCTCCGCCGTTCTGCCGCCTCTCTGGACGCCGCAGAGGCGGCTGAACTGCTGGCCGCCGCCCAAGCCGCGACCAAGCCGCCGAAGGCCAGGGCGCTACGTCCGCTGGGCAAGGACGCGGTGGTTTCCGGCGGCTATGGCATCGCCGAAGGTACGTTCGTCGAAGGCGTGCACGCGCCGCGCGCAGAAATCCCGTTCCTCTGCGAAGCCTGGGTGGATGCATTCTTTCCCGAGGAACAGGCGGACCCGCTGACCGGCGCGCTCTATATGAACCGGACGCGGGCGCCGGCGCCATACATCGGCAACGTGTGGGACGCGCGGCTCGACCTGACGATCAGTGGCACCGCCGTGCGCGTTCCGATTCCTGCCGGGCCGCACTACAGCGTCCACGTCAATATCACTTCGCCGATGTTCCGGCTGGTCAGCGACGGCAAGACGCCCGACGTTCGCCCGTTCCGTGATGCACTGGCCGAAGCGATCGGCAAAGCAGCGAAGCAGGCCGGGCGCGACATCGCCGCGCAAATGAATGCGGAACAAAAGCTGGCGGACGCGCATCGCCAGCAGCAGCAGCGCGAAGAAGCCCAAGAAAAACGTTTATCCGACAGGGAGGCGCGACAGCATCGCCTATCACTGCTGGCGGCGCAGAAGGCAGAACGGAAGGCACTCCCGACGATCCGCGAGGTGGTGCTGGAACTGTTGCCCGGCGCCATCGAAATCGAGTCGGCGTCCGGGCTCTTATTCAACACGCGGCGGCTGGTTTACCGCATCCGCGACAAGGTGCAGCAGCGCACCGGCAGGGAGCTTACGCAAGGCTACTTCGATGATCTGCTCACCCAGATCGAAGCCAAGCAAGGCGATCTGCATCCGCTGCTGATCCGCGAGGCGCGCGGCAACTACAGCATCCCGCACACCCTGGACGATGCGATTCCGCTCGGCACACAAAGCGTGCGCACCTTCCAGCGGCCGGCCTGGACGTTCAACAAAGTCGTTGCGATCGAAAAGGAAGACCTCCGTCTGATGCTGCGACAGGCGGGATGGGACCAACGCCACGACGCCTTCCTGACTTCGTCGAAGGGGTTCAACACTCGGGCTTCGCGCGACCTGATCGACAAGATCGCCGACACCACCGAGCCGGTGCAGGTGTTCTCGGTGCACGATGGCGATTGGGCCGGCACGCTGATCCAAGACACGTTGCAGAATGCAACGCTGGCCCGCGGCGCGCGCAAGATCGAAATCGTCGATCTCGGGCTGCATCCCTGGGAAGGTATCGCGCTCGGCCTCTCGGTCGAGAAAGTTCCAATCAGTTACACCAAGAGCGATCAGCCGGCGCGCCGGGCAGTCGGCGCTTACATCCGCGCACGCACCGATCGCGCGCCCAATGGCGAGACCTGGGAAGATTGGTTACAGCATAGCCGGATCGAGCTTAACGCCTTCACCTCCGCCGAACTGATCAAGTGGCTGGACGGCAAGATGGCGGAGGTCGGCGCCGGCAAGCTGATCCCGCCTGACGACATTCTGGCCGACGGATTCGGTGAGCGGGTGCGCGCGCGGGCAGAGCAAGCCGTGGCGGAGGCAATCAATCAACGCCTCGATGCCAAGGTTACTGCGATCGAGGCAGAGCAAGCCAAGGCGACGAAAAACATCCAGGCGGAGATAGACCGCATCACTGCCGATCTGCGCAAACAGCTTGCCGAGGTGTCGGAACCGTTCCAGCAACGGATCGCGATCACACAGGCCGACATTGCGGCGATCGACCGCGAGGCGAAAACGCACAAAGTGATCGAGCGGATTACGCCCGACGCTAGGAAGTTGCGGGCGACAATCAATAAGACCTTCGCCAAGAAGCCGTCGCTGCGCTGGTCTACCGTGCTGCACGAGATCGCCGACGCGGCAAAGGTGGGCGCCGTCGACCTGGATGAGGATGATGATGATGAGGCGTCGACGTGAACGCGATTAGCCATCCGACGATCGGCGCCGAGCTGCACGCGCTCGCCAGGCGGTCAACCAGCTCCGCCCAGACTGGCGCAACGGCGAGACGTTCTACGAGTTGAGAAGCGAGAATCGCCGCGGCGCTGCGCCGGCTGGCGTCCCCCCTCGACAATCGCACGGTCGGACCGGTCGCTGACCGCAGACCACCTCATGATCGGGGCCCCAAGACCAGCGTGATCTGACCGGCGCAGCTCGTTCGCGTGTCCGACCACGTCGCCACTTCGTTCGTCCTCCGGCTGGGTGCGATGGCCATCGCCCCTATCCGCGACCGAGCCGACCGCGACTCTTGCTCGGTCCAGCCAACCAGCAGCCCAGCGACCTGACATCACGGAGTCCGAGAACCGGTGTGCGGGGCCCATCCGCGGCTGGAATCGCCGGGCGGCCCGCACGCGCGACGCAGCAGCAACTCTGCAGCTATATTGGCTGCGAGAAAGGACGGCGCTCGAGGTTCCACGGCCAACATATGACGATTCAGCGACCGAGGCTCTAGAAATGGAAGTTAACCATGATCAAGGGGCCGCCAAGCGACAATCGTCGAACCACTGCGCTGCTCGGTTGCTCGAAGGTTAGATACCGGTAGAGGGCCGATACGGCGACCCATCCGGTCTGGTAGCCGAGGCCGCTCGCGACCTGCCAGGTAAGAGTTCGACCCGCCTCCGCCAATATCGAAATAATATGGAACGAACAAACCGGTATGGGCGAGCCGTAGGCTGCCGCGAACGCCGGCGATTCCATTCCAGACCGTGCTGCTTCCCGAGATGTTCCCCGTGCCCCCGAACGTCGCGCCGTTACCGCGCGGCCCGGTGACTGTCAGCGCCAGGTCGTAGTCGGTGCTGGCATTGACCCCGACATAGCGAAAGCCGGCAAGGACATCGAGATTTCCCCAGCCCCACTGTGCAACGGTGTAGCCGGCCGCCAGTGTCCAGATCGTGGTTCTGAGCGTCGTGGTGGTGCCGAGTTCCAGCGATCGCGAAAACGGCTGTGCCGGCAGGCCGAAGAAGTTCAGGGAGGTGATAGTGGTCTGGCTGGCGCTCCCTTTCGTATAGATGAAATCACTCAGGATGGAGAAGCGCTCGTAGCGCGCCTCCGCCGCAAACATGGCTGCGAAGTGAAGGTGAGGAAGATAGTCGCCAGGCCCAGACGACGCCTCCGAGGGCAACTTGCCGCCGAGTGCGGGCGGCAAGTTGTAGTCGAGCGTCGTATTGATCGACGGCAGCCAGATATAGGGGGCGATGTTGAACTGCCACCCCGACTGGCTTGCCGACGACGGCTGAGCTGCCGTTTGCTGGGCAGTTGCGCGCGAAACGGCGCCGGTCGCAACGATGCCGATGATCAACGCTAATGCAAAGGCTCGGTGGAGCGTCACGAGTCCTGGTCCCTCGAATGATGCGCCGGAAACTGACGTCACAGGTCGCGGTGTCGATCATCTGCGGACACCGCACTCGCCGGCCGGTATCGGCGGCAATAATTGGGCGCAAAGATACCACCCGCCCTTGATAACTTTGCGCGGGATGCCAACTGGCGGTTTCTCCGGGTCGCCTGAGCGGCTGCCCAACCAAGAACTGCTCCGAGGCGGTCGTCGCACCGTTTTCGCGCCTGTCGCGCCGCTTCACCCGGACTGCCCCTTACACCCCGTTCGGGGGTGAGTTTGTCTTGAGCGGCCGGCTCGCGCAATCGATCAAGTCCTGTTCGACGTTAAGGAGTCATCTTCAGAGGTAAGGCTCACTTCTGGGCCGACCGAAAAACAACTGCCATACCCGGTCGCCTCCGGCTACGCGCGCGGCTTCGCGGAGCATGAAGAACGGAATGAGCGATACGGCCACGAGCGCTCCGACCGACACAATCCCTTCCAGATCGCCGCGACCGAAGTCGGCGAGACTCTCGGAAAGGGGTCTGGAATACAACCGCGCGACGACCACGCCTTCGATGATATGAAAACAGATCAGTACAGCAGCGAATAAAAGACTCTTGTAAATTACGGAATAAATCAAGACCTGTTCCTTGAATCTGTTCCCTAGATGCAGGTCTTCCGCCACCAACACGACTTTCGCCAAAATCAGTGCGTTGATGATGGCGAAGCCTTGGGCGCGATAGTCTATATGGTTCTGTTCGAGAACGACGGTTCTGTGCAAACTAAACATCGCAACCATTGCCCAAAGATATAAGGTAATAGCGAGGAATCTGTAGACTTCCTCTTGGAGCCGTTTTTAAACTCATGTCTGGTCTTGTTTGAGCCACTTTTGGCGATAACCGCCGCCGCGTGATACGCGTCGAGTGGTTCGTCGGGCATGGCGGGTCTCCACCGCAGATTAAGGGTTTGATACCACGACAGGCTGGCGGCCGCTACGGCCGTCGTCGAATGCGGGGAGCGCTTGGCTTGGGCAATCCCGGCAAACTGCGCTAGACGATGGAAGGCCACCGGGAGGAATCATGACAGGCAAGACGGTCGCGCTTCTCGCCAGCCTGTGCGCCGGCATTGCCGCGGGCTTGGCTCCGACTGGGTACTCGCCGGCCATCGCCGCTACGTCGCCAAAGCCGGAGATCACCCAGGATGCTCGGTCCGCTCTTGCGCGGATGGCCACGGCGCTGCTCGCAAAGGAGTTCTCGTTCCACGCGCGGACGATCCGAGCAGACGCGAGACAGGGCGATGTGTTGCTCCATATCGAGCACGAATTCAACGTGACCGTTCGCCGGCCGGACCGCCTGCTGGTTGACGGAACGGGCGACGACGGACCGAGAAAGTTGATGTATGACGGCAAGACTGTCGTGCTCGCACGGGATGACGGCAAATTGTATGCCAGCCTGCCCGTGCCCAATACGATCCAACGGATGATGTACGTCGTGATGGGTCGCTTCGGCCTTGACTTTCCGTTGGCGGATTTTCTGACCGATGCTCCCGACAAGGCGTTTCTGACCGGTGTGACGGCCGGTCGGGAGCTCGACACCGTGACGATCGACGGCGTTCCGTGCCGCCATCTGGTCTTTTGGCAACCGCCAGGCATCGAATTGGAGCTTTGGCTCGAGAAAGATCGTGCAGTGCCGCGACGACTGATCGTGATTGATCATACGCTGCCTGGCAGCCCGAATTTCGTCGCCGAGATGTCCGATTGGAATTTCGGCATTCATCCGGCCGATGCTGACTTTGCTTTCACACCGCCGGAGGGTGCCAAGCAGGTCGATTTCGGCGCAGTCACTGGCGAACTGCGCACGGGAGGATCGCCATGAACGGTTTAGCCCGGCTCTGCCTTGCCGCCGCAATGGGCTTGTCGATGCCCGTGCACGCGTTCGGATGGGGATCGGTGACCGGGCCGCACGGCGGCACTGCTACGACTGGTCCAAGGGGCGCCGGCTATGCACAAGGTCCCAACGGTGGTACCGCCTACCGCGGCCCGAGGGGCGCCGGTGCCGCATACGGCCCGCATGGCGCCACGGCGTATCGCGGCCCTTACGGTGGAGCTGCTGCGACCGGTCCGTATGGTGGGACTGCATACCGGGCACCGTACGCGGGCCGTGCTGTTTATGGCACCAGCGCGGTCTACGCTGGCGCGGCAGTCAGGCCGTGGGTTGCGGCGCCTTACTACGGAGCGGTCGTCGCAGGGGTGACGCTGGGAACCATCGTGGCGGCCTCGACACCGCCGCCAGCGCCGGCACCCGCGCTCTGTTGGTTCTGGTCCAGCCCCACGCATACGCAAGGGTATTGGGACTACTGCGGCTGATAGAAAAGCGGGCTGCGCTTGTGCAGTGGCAGTGATTGTCGGCGCCGAAGGATGAAATGGCAGCGCGTGGCGCGCCGCTGGCACCGCGATAAAGTAGTAGAGCCGCAGGGATGCTAACCAATCGGCCCGCCGAGGCGGACCGTTTCGGGGTACGGACAACTGCCGTCACCGTGCTGTTGCGCGTGCCTTGGAGCGCAGGAGAAGATCAATGTCCGATCCGAAAAGTAAGGTGGAAAAGCAGGAAGCTCTCCCGTTCCCGCCGACGCCATCGGCCAGTATTGCCGGGCGTACCGATGCAGGAGTCGGTTTACCGGCAGCGGGTGCAGCCGCGCCGGCTGCCTACCGACGCGCCGAACATTCTGATCGTGCTGATCGACGATGCAGGGCCGGCCCTTCCGACCACATTTGGCGGCGAGGTGCAGACACCGACGATGGACCGCATCGTCACGCAAGGGGTCGCGTACAACCGCTTCCACACGACGGCGATGTGCTCGCCGAACTCGGGCGTCACTGCTGACCGGTCGCAATCATCACCGGGTCGGAAACGGGCAGATCGCGGAGCTGGCGAACGACTGGGACGGCTATTCCGGCCTCATTCCCCGGAGCAGTGTACTGGTGGCCGAGGTGCTGAAGGATTACGGCTACGCGACGGGCGCCTGGGGCAAATGGCACAATACGCCGGCCGACGAGACCGGACCGACCGGACCGTTCGAGAACTGGCCGACAAATCTTGGTTTCGAATATTTCTACGGTTTTCTCGGCGGTGAGGCCTCGCAATACGAGCCGAACCTGGTGCGCAATACGACGTATGTCTCGCTGCCGAAAACCGTAGAGGAAGGCTACCACCTCAGCGAAGACCTGGCCGACGACGCGATCAGCTGGCTGCACAGGCACAAGGCCATGCAGCCGGAGAAGCCATTTTTCATGTATTGGGCGAGCGGCGCGATTCATGGCCCGCACCACGTCGCAAAGGAATGGGCGGACAAATATAAGGGTAAATTCGATGATGGCTGGGACGCGTACCGTGAGCGCGTCTTCCAGCGCGCCAAGGAGAAAGGCTGGATCCCAGTCGACGCACAACTGACGACGCGGCACGAGACGATGCCGTCCTGGAACAGCATTCCCGAGGACGAGAAGCCGTTCCAGCGTCGCCTGATGGAAGTGGCAGTCTGGTTTCACCGAACACGTGGATGTCCAGGTCGGCAGGGTCGTCGATGAGATCGACCGGCTCGGCTATGGCGACAACACGCTGATCCTTTACATCTGGGGCGACAATGGCTCTTCGGCGGAAGGCCAGGGTGGCACCATCAGCGAATTGCTGGCGCAAAATGGCATCCCCAGCACCATCAAGCAGCATATCTCAGCGCTTGAGGAACTCGGCGGCCTTGGCGAACTCGGCTCGCCCAGGACCGACCCGATGTACCATGCGGGATGGGCCTGGGCCGGTAGTACCCCATACAAGGGGACGAAGCTTCTGGCTTCGCATTTCGGCGGCACGCGCAACCCAATGGGCGTCCGGTGGCCCGCAAGGATCAAGCCCGACGCTACGCCGCGGCCGCAGTTTCACCACGTCAACGATGTCGTTCCGACCATCTACGAGATCATTGGCATTACTCCGCCGCGCACGGTAAGCGGCGTCGAGCAGGACCCCATCGATGGTGTGAGTTTCGCCTATTCGTTTGGCGATCCGAGAGCCAAGGGCCAACTGCTCACGCAATATTTCGAGATCATGGGCAGTCGCGCCATCTATCATGACGACTGGATGGCGTGCGCCATCGGGCCGCGACTGCCGTGGGTTCCAGGGCTGCCGCCTGGCATCCGGGAGTGGACGCCGGACAAGGACGTTTGGGAGCTTTACAACCTGGAAGAGGACTGGAGCCAAGCCAACGACCTTGCGTCGGGAATGCCAGAAAAGCTGGCCCAGATGAAGGAAATTTTCCTGATCGAGGCGGCGAAGAACAAAGCGCTTCCGATTGGCGGCGGCCTTTGGATTCCGGTGCTTCACCCCGAGTTGCGCATTACGCCGCCCTATACTGAATGGACCTTTTCCGGCGACATGGTCCGCATACCGGAGTTCTGCGCCCCGGCGCTGGGCAACAAGCCCAACATCGTGACCATCGATGCCGTGATCCCCGCGAATGCCAACGGGGTGCTGTACAAACTGGGGGCGAATTCGGGCGGCCTAACTTGTTTCGTCGACGACGGCATTCTGTGCTTCGAATACAACCTGTTTATCATCCAGCGCACGAAGATCCGTGCTGCGGAAAGATTGCCGACCGGCAAAGTGAAGATTGAAGTTGAGACGCGCTATGTGGTGCCGAGGCCGGGCGGACCGCTGAAAGTGACCATGAAGGTGGACGGTAGGAGGGTTGCCGAGGGCACCGTGCCGATCAGCGCGCCGCTGCTGTTCACTGCCAACGACTGCCTCGACGTTGGTATAGCGTTGGGCTCGCCTGTGTCACTCGACTATTACGAGAAGGCACCCTTCAAGTTCGACGGTACGATCGAGCAGGTTCAAGTCAAATATCTGGCGTTGCCATAGAGGTATATGGATTGAAGGCGGCGGCGGAGAAGGATGGGCAACGGATTCATGCAACGCCGCGGTACGGCAGGCGGTCGGGACCTTCGTATTGCTCGCGGGCACGGGCGCGCACCGGCGTCCGTCCAGCGCGCTCGGCATCGACGGGCGCTGCCTCTGATGCTTGTGTTTGCCGTCTTGCTGTTTGTGGGATCCCCCGGTCACACCCAGCCGGCTTCGGGGCGGTCGCCGCCCGAACTGCCCGCGCGCGAACTCGTGATCGCCACGAAGGAAGCGCCGTTTGCAATGAAAAACGCCGATGGCCAGTGGTACGGAATCAGCATCGAACTTTGGCGGCGGATCGCGGACCAGCTTCATCTTCGCTATCGCTTTCAGGAGACGGACCTGAAGGACCTGATCGACGGAGTGGCCGCCGGCCAGTTCGACGCGGGCGTCGCCGCACTGACGATCTCGGCGCCACGCGAGTTGGTCGTGGACTTTTCGCAGCCATACTTCACAACCGGCCTCGGAATCGCGGTACCTACCGCGCGCGCCGGGTGGTGGCCGGTGGTGCGCAGCACCCTCTCGCTTGGCTTCATCCAGGTCGTGCTGGGGTTGGCCGGACTGCTCGCTTGCTCCGGGCTACTGATCTGGCTGTTCGAGCGACGTGGCAACCATCAGTTCGGCGGTGGACCGTTCAAGGGGATCGCCTCAGGCTTCTGGTGGGCGTCGGTGACAATGACCGGCGTCGGCTATGGTGACAAGGTGCCGGCCACAGTTCCAGGCCGACTGCTGGCGATCGCCTGGATGTTCACCTCCGTCGTGGTAATTTCGACTTTCATCGCCGGTATCACCAGTGCGCTCACCACGAGCAAGTTGACTGGGCTGGTACAGAACCTGAGTGATCTCCGGTCGGTCCGGGTCGGAGAGGTGACAGGTACGACGACGACGGATTATCTGAGCGCACACCAGTTTCCGTTTGTCGGCTTTCCGAGCCCGGCCTCCGCCCTGCAGGCGTTGCAGAACGGCCGGATCGACGCCGTCGTCTATGACCGGCCATTGCTGGCGTGGCTAATTAAGCAGAGGTTTGCTGAGACATTGCGGATGCTGCCGCTAACTTTCGATACTCAGGGTTATGGAATTGCCCTGCCGGTGGACAGCCAATTGCGCAGGGCGGTCGACCGTGCACTGCTCGAGGATGTTTACAGTGACTGGTGGCGACATCTCATATTCAGCTATCTTGGTGAAAGGATGTAGGGGTCAACCCGGTGAGGGGAGCATGACGATGTGTGTGGTGTTCATGCTGTCGATGTTCGGGGAGATCGGGCCAGACTGACCCCGTCAGTTCGGCACCCTCATTCAGGCCGGATACCATGGGATAAGGTATTCCTGCGAGTTGCGCGGCTTCCCGAACGATTATCGCGAGCCCGCTCCCCAACATCGTGCCTGTCGCGTCCCGAGCGTCTCTGTCGTCCGGCCCTGGCGGTGATGGCGCTCCCAAACTCTACCGGGCGCAATAGTCCCAGTAAGAACGGGCACTCAGGTCAGGCGCAGCGCATCAATGACGGCCAACCGACCCGAACCGATGGTATCCCCATCCGCCACGATCCAGCCTTTCAATTAGCGGTAGGGCGTCGTTGCCGCAACCGTCCTGCGTGTCGTGCGGCGCGCGACGCCGGCTCAGCAAACGTCCGAGCCGCGCAATGATTTTCGATAATTTCCAGGAGCATGTCGGCTTGTTGCGGTTGGACATTGCGACGGCGGACGTTCCGGTTCCGGCCAGACCACGCCTTATTTCGAATGTTGGTTTCTTGTGACATGCCGACCGGCAGCGGACCGGCAGAAACCTACCCGCAGCTGACGCCGGTGCGCTAGAGTGTTGAGTTTCATCGAGAACTGACCCACCAGGTGGCAAATTTCCACTGAGAATTGACCCATGTTTTGACCTCGCCCCGGCTGTTTTCAGCGGGGTCCACGGGAGTGATAAGCATGGAGTTACTGAGCGTGATCCGTCGCTGGGCGCTTCGAGACCAGCTTTCGATACGGGAGATCGCCCGCAGGACTGGGCTATCGCGGAACACCATCCGCAAATACTTGCGGGGCGACGTGGTGGAACCGGCCTTCAAGGTGCCGGAGCGGCCCAGCAAGCTGGACGCGTTCGCCGAGAAACTGTCGGCCTGGCTAAAGCTAGAGAGCGGCAGGCCGCGCAAGCAGAGGCGGACGATCAAGCGGTTGCATGCGGATCTGGCCGCCCTCGGGTTTGAAGGTTCATACGGCCGTGTTGCGGCGTTCGCCCGCACCTGGAAGGAGCATCGGCAGCGGGAGCAGCAGACGACCGGCCGCGGGGCCTTTGTTCCGCTGATTTTCCAGCCGGGCGAAGCTTTCCAGTTCGACTGGAGCGAGGAGTGGGCCGTTATCGGCGGCGAACGGACCAAGCTGCAAGCTGCGCACTTCAAGCTTTGCTACAGCCGCACCTTCATTGTCCGGGCCTATCCGCTGCAGACGCACGAGATGCTGTTCGACGCGCATCATCATGCGTTCCGGGTGCTTGGCGGCGTGCCGCGCCGCGGCATCTACGACAATATGAGAACGGCTGTTGACCAAGTTGGCGTCGGCAAGAAGCGCCAGGTCAATGCACGCTTTGCCGCGATGGCCAGCCACTACCTTTTCGATGCTGACTTTTGCAATCCGGCCTCAGGCTGGGAGAAGGGTCAGATCGAGAAGAATGTCCAGGACGCGCGTCATCGGCTGTGGCAGACCATGCCGCGTTTTGTGACGCTGGCTGACTTGAACGACTGGCTGGAACAACGCTGCCAAGCGCTATGGCGCGAGATTCCACACGGCAGCCAGCAAGGCTCGATATTCGATGCGTGGCAAAGTGAAGTCGGATGCCTGATGGCCGTTGGCAGACCGTTCGATGGTTTTGTTGAATACGGCAAACGCGTTTCGCCCACCTGCCTCGTTCACTTTGATCGCAACCGCTACAGCGTGCCCGCGTCCTTCGCCAATCATCGCGTCAGCTTAAGGGTTTATCCAGGCCGCGTCGTTGTCGTTGCCGAAGGGCAAGTCATCTGCGAACACGCGCGGCTCATCGAGCGGTCGCATCATCTGCCCGGCCGCACCATCTATGATTGGCACCACTATCTCGCGGTGATCCAGCGCAAGCCGGGAGCTCTGCGTAATGGCGCGCCGTTCGCCGAATTGCCGGAAGCGTTCAAGCGGCTGCAACAGCACCTTCTCAAGCAGCCCGGAGGCGACCGGGAGATGGTGGAGATTCTTGCCCTCGTCCTGCACCATGGTGAAGATGCGGTGTTGTGTGCCGTCGAACTGGCGCTGAGTGATGGAGCGCCGACAAAGACGCACGTGCTGAACATGTTGCACCGGCTGATCGACGGCAAATCCACGGCCACAGCAATGATCGCGGCTCCGCAGGCCTTGGCCCTGGACCGGGAGCCACGTGCCGACGTCGAACGCTACGATGCCCTGCGCGAGAAGCTACAGGAGGCCCGCCATGCGTCATGATCCGGCCGGGGCGGCGATTGTCGTGATGCTGCGCGGCCTGAAGATGTTTGGCATGGCGCAAGCCGCGGGCGAGCTGATGGAGCAGGGCGCGCCAGCGTTCAATTCGGCCGTCCCCATTCTCTCACAGCTGCTCAAGGCGGAAACCGCCGAGCGCGAGGTTCGATCGGTTGCCTACCAGCTGAAGGCGGCGCGCTTCCCCGTCTACAAGGATCTGAGCGGTTTTGATTTTGCGTCCAGCGAAACCAATGAAGCCCTGGTGCGCCAGCTTTACCGGTGTGAGTTCATCGAAAACGCCGACAACGTGGTCCTCGTCGGCGGTCCGGGCACCGGCAAGACCCACATCGCCACGGCGCTTGGCGTGCAGGCGGTTGAACACCATCGCAAAAAGGTTCGGTTCTTCGGGACCGTCGACCTGGTCAATGCGCTGGAGCAGGAGAAAACTCAGGGCCGATCGGGTCAGATCGCGGATCGGCTGATGCGGTGCGACCTCGTAATGCTCGATGAATTGGGCTATCTGCCGTTCAGCCCCTCCGGCGGCGCGCTGCTTTTCCACCTGCTGAGCAAGCTTTACGAACGGGCCTCTGTGGTCATCACCACGAACCTGAGCTTCAGCGAATGGGCTGACGTGTTCGGCGACGCTAAGATGACGACCGCCATGCTCGACCGCCTCACCCACCACTGCCACATCGTGGAAACCGGCAATGACAGCTTCCGCTTCAAAGCCAGCTCGGCCGCCAACAAGGGCCGAAAGGAAAAGGCCAAGAACTTGACCCCGGTATGACCCGCAAACCATAAATTCACCCGGGTCAGTTCTCGGTGGAAAACCCGGGTCAGTTCTCAGCGAAAATCAACAGCTTAGGCACGCCGCAGCACGTTGCGCACCGTCGCCGCCTCCCAGGCGCTTCCTCGGGGCGTGCCGATGCCACGTGCGTTGAGCTCGGCGGCGATCGCCCGCAGCGTGGTCGCCCCACCGGCTTTGATCTGCTCGATGACCGGGCGGACGTTCTGCGCAAACCGATCCGCGGCATCGCCGATCGCCTGACGGCCCTTCGCCGCCGCCTCGGCCGGGTTCGTACGGTTGCCGAGGAGCGCGCCCTGCGCCTTCTTCGCTGCCAACGCCGCCTTCGTGCGCGCCGAAATCACCGCCCGCTCCTTCTCAGCCAGCGCCGCGTAGAGGTGCAGCAGGAAGGGATCGCAGTCGGAGCCGAGCTCGGTGACGATGAACGGCACCTTCTGCGCCATCAGCCCCGAGATGAACGCCACGTCGCGGCTCAACCGATCAAGCTTGGCGACCACCACCGAGGCCTTCGCCTTCTTGGCCTTGGCGAGCGCCTCCCTCAGCACCGGTCGGCGGTCGAACGCGTCCGCACCCTTGCCGGTCTCAACCTCGACGTGCTCGGCGACGAGATCGAGACCCTCGGCTTCGACGAAGCGGGCAATCGCCGCATGCTGAGCGTCGAGGCCCAGGCCGGAACGGCCCTGGCCGGTGGTCGAGACGCGCAGATAGGCGATGACTTTCATGGCGTATGCCTCCGTGAAGAAGACATACGTTCATTTGCGTCCTTTACAAAGGCGAATCGCCATGCCGAGGCGGTATATCAGGACGGCCCCGTCACTGCCGGATGACAGGAATGACGGCAATGACGGGGGTATTGAACTGTGGGGGCGTCGGAGAGAGAAGGTATCAAGATCAGTAATCAGTGCAGGACGTCGCCCTCGATCGTCACTTCGTTCGCCGTCAGTTTCTGCTCGTACTCCAACGCCCGTGCCTGCAACTCATCGTCGCTCAGCGTCGCCAGTTCGTGGGTCACCCGCACTTCACTCGAAGACAGCCTGGCGTTCGTGTAAGGCGCCAACATTCCTGCAGCGACCAATGCACCGGCGTAATCGCCCGAGCGGAAACGTTCGACCATAACAAAATAAATCACGCTCAGCGGATGCATATCCTCAAGTTTTGTCTGCGGAATACCTGTCGCATCGAGCGTGCGCATCAGTAACTCAGTCACTGCCGCAGCAGGAAATGAAGGCGGATGTCGCGTACGGTGTTCGGCTTCTATCGCCGCACGTACAACTTCCGCCTTGTTCTGTGCTCCCGGTTTTCTACCGCCGTAGCGTGGATGTCCTTTTGGCGCTGCCATGACCTCGGTAAACTAATACAACTTGCAGTTCAAACAAATCCAACCGCGAATTGCATACTCCCGCCTCAATCTGGAGGAAATACAAACATGCGTATATATTTGTATATACGCATGTTTGTATTAATTCTATACGCACATGTTTGTATGTCTTCCAGGCACGCATGTTTGCCTGTCTGTGAGATCCGGGCCCCTGCGGGGAACCTTTCCCTCGCCGGGCGAGATTCGCTCCGATCAGGCTCCGACCGGTCGCCTGACGACCTCACCGCCGGTGATCGCCGTACGCCTTAGCGATGCTCGGTTCAGCCTGCCGTGACCTCTCTGTGACCCATTCGCTACCGGAAGGAAAAGAATATAGCGATAATCGCTTGATTTCATTGGTGCCGGGTGAGGGACTTGAACCCCCGGCCTTCGGTTTACAAAACCGCTGCACTACCACTGTGCTAACCCGGCAAGAAGCGAAGCAAAAGACCGGATACTTAGGTAAAGCGCCGGTTGCGGCCCCGCCGACGCTTCTATCAGACCTCTCACGGCTATTCCAGATGTTCACGGCTTTGCTGACCCATTGTCCCAGGAGTGTCCCACGCCCCGGGGTTTGCAGTCGCATCACTGCATCGCCGGCCGCAGCGCCCGTCCGCACCAGGTGCCAGGGGCTTCATGGCTTCATCGACCGGAGCAGTCGCAGCGTAAGGACGGCCCGCCTCTCTTCAGCTGCAATCCGCTCGATGATCGCTCCGGGGTGGTTATGATGCGCAACCCGTCGGGAGCGGCCAACCGCGTGGCACGGGGCTGTCAACGACGGTCCTGGGTGAGTCGTCTCCGGCCGAACAACGCGTCCGGCCTATCGGACCCAGCCGTGATCCGGACAGGTCGTCCACCCCGATCGTCGCGTCCCGGTCCGTTCGCCCTCCGGAGCGATCAGCGGTTCTCTGCGATGGATCAATCAACCTGACCACCGACCCCTCGGGGCCACCCGGGGGCGGGACTTGGCCAGGGGGGAGGGGGGTGGCCGCCCGTCGTTAGGTATGCCGTTCAGACGAGCAGCACTTGCCCAGGTTTCGTTCCCCCTCGGACCCCACGCATCGGGCAAGACGCCCTGGCGCTGTGTCTGCTGCGGATGGCTGACCTGGGACGCCTATCCGACGTAGTGCGCTATGCACATACGGTCGTGTTGCTGGTGAAAGGCGTCGCGACGATTGGGCTGCACGCCGGGCTGCCCGCTCTCCCTAGAGAAAATCGACGACACCCTTGTCGAGGTCATAGCGCGCGTACACCACCTTCACCTTGCCCTCATGGACAAGGTGCTCGACGATCTTGCTGCGCGTCGAAATCTTCTGCGCCTCTAGCCTGGCATTTTCACGCACTGCGTTGTCAACGAAATCGCCCGGCCTGCCGTACACCGCCTTGGCCGCGGGCACGATCGCCTCGACCATGGGCGCGATGAAGCCTGGCAGTTTCACATGCTTCGCGACAACCTCGCAGGCCGCCTCAACCGCACCACAACGCTGGTGGCCGAGAACGACGACCAGCGGCGATCCGAGATGCTCGGCACCATATTCAATCGTGCCCAGGGCGTCCGTGTCGGCCACATTTCCGGCATTTCGCACGACAAACAACTCACCCAACCCGACGCCGCCGAAGATCAGCTCAGGTGAAACCCGGCTATCCGAGCAGGTGAGGATCGTTGCCCAGGGAGACTGACCCTTTGCCACATCGGCGCGCTGCTTCGCCATATCCGCGGCACACAGCTCCGGCGAGGTAAGAAACTTCTGATCGCCGGCCTTCAGTTTCGTGAGCGCTTCATCTGGCGTGATCGTCGCGCCGCCCGCGGCAAGGCTGCGCGGCGCGCCCGCACCCAGCAGACCGGCCGCAACAGCGCCCGTCGCGAGAAACGATAGAGCCCTACGACGACTTAGCGTGTCACACGATCGGCACATGGGCGGCGCGTCTCCCGTTGCAACGATAGCAGCCTGCGCCGCAGTCTGAGGCCGCGCAAGCCGGAGAAGGTCTGGACCGGCGTGCCTTCGATATCCGTCGATTTCGCGCTCTTGTGGCTGACCCTACGCCAGTCTGTGCCCGGAGCGGTCCTCCGCGCGACCGCGGCAGGAGCGGTGTTTGCCGCCTCACACGTGCAGCACATCCAACGGTTTCGTTCGCCAGACAACTAACAATTGACCACCCCGTCGCGCGCCCGCCCCAAAGAGGCCAGCGCGATGCACATCGCGGTTTCGCCAACACTCGCTGCCGGTCGTTGGTTAATGTGCACCACATCGATATCGCAGCTGCACAACCGTGACTAACCACGGCAGCGACCTTGCGCACATAAAGGTGGTTGTCACGAACACCTACAAACACTGCGCCGGAGTGACCGGCGCGACGGGAAAGACCCTGATAATGTTTATGAGGATCCTGGCTCTGACGGTCGGCGTGTCGCTCGCAGCGCAGGCCTCGATCCACGAAGTGCCGCTGGTTCGCGACCGCCATGGCACGTTCACACTCCTGGCAACGCTCAACGGCACGACGACGCTCGCATTCACGCTCGACACCGGCGCGACCAACGTGACGATCCCCCAGAGCATCGCTCAGGAATTGATGCGCGACGGCTCGCTTACGGTAGCGGATTATGTCGGCAATGCCGTTAGCATCCTGGCAGATGGAACGAAGCGTCATGACACCCTCTATAGGCTGCGCTCTGTCACGATCGGCGGCCTGACGGTGACTGATGTCGAGTGCTCGGTCGGAGACGAGGGCAGCGCGCTCCTGCTCGGTCAAAGCTTTCTGAGCAAATTCGGATCGTGGTCCGTCGACAATGGCCGAGGCGTCCTCGGTACTCAAATGATGACCGCCGCGGAGTTCAACGCCACCTTGGCCGCGATCGGCTGGCCGCGCAACGTGCTGGCGGACAAGCTTGGGATGGGCAGTGACCGGGCAGTGCGACGCTGGGCGTCGGGGCAGAACCCGGTCCCGCCCCCGGTCGCCGCGTGGCTGCGAGACGTCGCCCGCATACTCGCAGATCTGCCACCGCCTGAGGATTGGCAAGCAGCCTACAGATGTGGGGAACCCTTGGACGGCAGTTGACGCGCTGCCGGCGTCGAAGACGCCGTTCGCGCCAACGATGCCGCCGGGGCAAACTTCGGCTGGGTGTCTCTACACGGGTCGAGCCCCTGAGTCCCGTGGGCCGGTGGTGAGGGCACCTATTGCCGCCGTGGCCGCGATATGCGCAGCGGGGTCATCGAAGTTTCCGGACTTCACCGCGTCCATCACATCGCCAATCGTGGCGCACACATCGAGGTGCTTGGTCTGCATCTCGGTGACCTTGTGCGTAGCGTAGAACGACCAGGGAAGCAGTTTCGCGTCTGATGATGTGGCGATCATGTGGCGCAGCAGGTCGTCAAGGGGCACAGCAAGTGGGGAAAGCTCTGCCTCGGCGGCAGCCTGCAAGATCGAACGGAAGCAGCTGGTGAATTGTTCAACGCCAGCCTCCTGGGTGATGGCATCGAACATGCCCATCAAGACAGCAGCGGCCTCGGGCTTCTGCTGTTCCTCGGCGCTCAGACCGAGCCGCCACATGAAACAGATGGCGGTCAATTTGCCGCAAACGGCGTTCAAAAATTCATCGCTGACATTGCCGCGTGGCTCAAGCGGCGCCGGTTTGACCTCGGATTTCCATGGTTTGCTGACGCGCATGGGTGCGCCCCCCTCCTCATTCGCCTGTATGCAAACTATCGTTTGCTTAATGCGACCTTCGCCGTCCATGGCGGCGGAGCGTTAATCCTGATGGTGCATTTAGAGTATCACCAGGGCGCATATGGAATTGGGAATTATGCGAACCTGCTCTCATCCCGCGAGGCCGCAGGCCCGTGGTCTTAAAAAAGAAACCATTTCTGCTTAGACGATCAGTGGCGGGCTGGCCATTCGCTGAAGCGCCCAACGTGGCCGCGCGTGTCCTGGCATTGGGGCTACAACTGGCGAGCCGCGGATCGACAATTCGACCCCGCGATTTCCAGGCTGCCGTTTCGCCATCGGCGTGCGCACATGGCTTCCGGACTGCGTGCCAACAAAACCACTCTTTCGTCCTGGTGGTCCCGCTGCCCGAGGACGGCGCCAGCTAACGGCTCAACTTCGTCGCTACAAGCTCGCGGAGCCAGCGATGTGCGGCATCGTTGCGGCGCATCTCATGCCAGATGATGTAAATCGGCACTACGAGTAGTTGGAGTGGAATAGGCAGAACCCGTAAGCCCAGCCGCTTTTCCATGAGCGGCCCCATGCTTGACGGGAATATGCCCAACAGATCAGTGCTCGCCACGACGGTGGGTATTTCCAGAAGCTCGCTCACGTGCACTGCTACGCACAATCCCAGTTTATAGAGTTCTCTAATAGCTTGCGGCGTATGCTCGGTCTGACCGCGACGATGCAGGGTCACGATCTCCCGCCGCTGGAAATCCTCCATAGTGATACCCGTTTTGAGCGAAGGATGATCACCCCGCACCACCAACACTAGCTGATCATCGAAAAGCTTCTTGTTAACGAATGGGTCCAGCTCGAGCGGTAGCCAGTCGATCGCTATGTCTACGATGCCATCACGGAGGTTATCATCAAGGTCAATTGGGAGGGAGACCGTATCGAAGGTCAGCACGATGCCGGGCGCGACAGCCGCGGCAGCGGCCTTCAGGTCAAGCGCGTAAAATGGCCCGAGAGGATGCGGGATGCTGATCCGAAAGTGGCGTTGCGAGTGGGCGGGATCGAAACCGCTGGCTTCCGCCAGACTCGCGCGCAAAGCGTCGAGCGCCTGTTTGATAGCCGGAAACATCTCCCTGGCCACGGGCGTCGGGGCCAGACCCTGGGGCGCTCGGGCGAAGAGATCGTCCCTGCATACATCTCTGAGACGCGACAGGGCGTGGCTGGCAGCCGATTGACTGAGCGCGAGACGATCGGCGGCAGCAGTGACGCTGCCATGTTCGTAAATAGCCTCGAAGACCGTCAGCAGATTGAGATCAATGCTGCGCAGGTTGAACACGACCGCTGCCACCTTCGTGACCCGAGACAACCGATCGTAGCACGTTGCCCCAGCCCTTGCTATCGCAGCGCGCATTGGTCGAGGTTAACACGCGGGGCTGATCCAAGGCTTACGCCGCCCATAATTCCCGCGGCCCCCGCTGCCCAGTGCAGTTGGTAGTCGGGGGGCGTTCTATGGTCTGTGGTTAGCGTATCTGAACAGCTGGGAGCGGGTGCGCGCCACATTCGGCGTGCCAAAAGGCCAGCGACCGCCCATAGGCTCCACAATGCAGCCCCCCGCAGAAGAGCCCGGTTTTGACGGCGGGAAGGTTGTTGCACGTGACCCCATTCGGCCCAGCGCATCTACATCCGATGACGAGATATACAAGATTGTCGCCAATGAGATTGACGCGGGTAATATCTCGAAGGGTTTGTGGACAGGTCTTTACGTGCAAGCCGAGGGCGACGAGATCCCGGCCCCGCTCGGAAATCTCGACGAACGGCTCGAAGTTGGCGCGGCCGTCCATCATCACCGCGTCTTGCTCTCCGCAGTGATGCCCTGCGTTGGTGAGGCGGGACCGAGATTGAGGAATGGCAACGGTGCCGAAGTGCCGAGGAAGGTTGGCATCTTGCCGTCCCAAGTTTGGATCGCTCGCCACTGGATGATCGCCGGGTCGAGCGATTTGGCGATCTCCGTGTTGGCCTTCGCCTGTGCTTCGGCATTCAAGATGATCGCCTGCGCCTCGCCGCGCGCCTGCTCGACGCGCGCCGCCGCCGCCGCCTGCGCTTCCACCACCTGCTGCTGCGCGCTCACACGCTTCTGTTGTAGCTCGTATTCCGCCTGCAAAGCCTGTTGCTGTGCTACCTGCTTCCGCTCGATCGCTTGCGAGAAGTCCGGCGAGAAGCTGAAATTGGTGATGTTGATGGCTTCGACCTGCACATCGTAGGGCGCGAGATAGGCGCGCAGGACCGTTAAAGCCTGATCGGCGACCTGATCGCGCTTCGTGATCAGTTCCTCGGCATCGAAGTGCGCCGTCACCGCCTTGATCGTATTGGCGATCGCAGGAACGATCAGCCGGTCGAGAATTTGCCGCACGGGACCGATTGTCTGGTAGAGATGCGGCGCCGCTTCCTCCTTGATGCGCCAATTCGTCGCCACCGACGCGTGAACGTCCTGCAAGTCGTGGCTGGCCGCTTCCTCGGTGTCCTGATGGAGCTGCACACGCGTATCCATCTCGACAACCGACTGCACGATCGGTGTGATCAGGTGCAGGCCAGGCGCGAGCGGCTCTGGTTGCACGGCGCCGAAGTCGAGCAGCACGCCGCGACTGCCGGCGGGGACGACCACGAAAGGTTCCAAGAAGAAGGCGACGACGATCAGTGCGATCGCGCCAGCCAGCCAGGCGAACAATATCGGCCGCATGTCACTCCCCGCTTGGACAGTCGCATTTCAGACGCGGCGGCTGGACGGCGCACCCGGTGCACCCCTGGATGCACCACCTGCGCCGGCCGAGCTATGCGGAAAGTCCGCACGCTGAGGCTCCCGCGAAATCGTTTGCGTTCGTCGCGCTACCTCCGGCTCGCCGCGTGGCCGCCGCGGCAAATCAACTACTTTGGCATCCTGCGGGTCGGCCGAACGGCGTAGCCAAACGATCGTTTCACCATCGTCGGCGGTGACCGCGAACGGCTCCCAGCTCTCCCGAAGGCAGGCATCGAGCTGTACCCGGTCGCGCCAGTCGCATCGAACGAGCTTCCAGGCCAAACCTACTCCTCCTCAGCCAAGCCGACGTTCTTCCGCTGCTCAGCTACCCTCTTCGCCGCGTCGATCACCTCACGAAACTTGTGCGTGCCGCAGCGTGCGTTCCTTTTCGGTCACGGCCTAAGCCGTGAAACCTGACGACTTCTCCTCCGGAGGCGGGCCGCAGCAGAATTTCGAGCACCCGCCCCGCGAGATCGCGGATCTCATCCGTTTGCGCAAGCAGACTGTCGATCTCGGCCAGCAACTCCGCCGGCTCCCGATGCGGATACATTGACCAGTATGCGAGTTGCGTGAAACCGGTCAGGGCAGTCGTGAGCCGCGACAGATTATACTGTAACTCCGCCGAATAGGGTCTGCTGCGTCCCCTCGGACGTCGGTGACCAAGCTTTCCAGCTCGCGCCGCAGCTTTTCGAGGTCCTCTTTGTTCATTCCGGTCACCTCCATTTACATTCTGGCGGCCTCAGGCGCGATCTCGATGGGCACACGACCGACTAGGGCGAAGACTCATCTGACTACTTGAGGAAGTAGGCAAGGGCGGCGGCGATGCAGAGGGTGGAGACGAAAGTTTCGTCGAGCCGATCGTAGCGCGTTGCCAGGCGTCGAAAGTCCTTGAGGCGGCAGAAGGTGCGTTCGACGATATTGCGCCGCCTATAGGTGACGGCGTCGAACGGATAGGGCTGCTTTCGGTTCTTGCGGTTGGGGATGATGACGCGGCTGCCGCGGTCCGCCAGCCAACGGCGCAATTCGGCACTGTCGTAAGCGGCATCGGCGATCACGCGCAGGTCGGGCGGCAGTCGAGCCAACATTGCCTGCGCCGGCACGCTATCGTGGCGCTCACCGCCGGTCAGCGCGATGACCTTGGGTCGGCCGTGAGCATCAGCGATCAGATGGATTTTGGTATTGCGCCCGCCGCGGCTCGTCCCGATCCCACGCGAACCCCCCTTTTTCGCCGCCCGGCGCTGGCCGACCGGTGGACCTTGATATGCGTGCTGTCCAGCAAGGCTTCGGCCGGCGGGCCGCCGGCGCGCGCAAGTTCCATGAACACACGCTCCCAGATCCCGCGCACTGCCCAGCGCACGAACCGATTATACAGTGTCTTGCGTGGCCCATATTCCAACGGTGCGTCGGACCATCGGCAACCGGAGATGATGACTTGGATGATGCCGCTGATCACGCGCCGATCATCCACCCGTCGCTTGCCGCGTATGTAGACGGGCAGCAATGGGTCAATCTTCTCCCACTGCCCGTCGCTCAACCAGAAATACCCTGTGACCATGCTGCCCCGAATCGATGCAAACTCCGACCACAGGGAATCAACAACCTATTGATTTGGCAATAACCCAATTGGGTCTTCGCCCTAGCAGCGCCAAGTCTGCCCCCCGTAGTACAGGCTTGCCCTTTGGCGGAACGGTTCCCGACGCGCTGCATTTCGCGCGCCGCTTGGCTGGGTTTGTAGCACTCCCCCGGTGCCCTCAATCCGGTGTCAGGTGGATGCCCCATGGCCCGCAACATCTCCGAGCCGAGCATGCCGATAAGTCGTTTCTCGATGCTCCGCGCCACGTAACCTTGCAGGGCCTGCGGGTGCGCATGCACCAGATCTCGCATCCCCCGTCCGACGGCCTTCTCAACAATCGCCAGCAAGTGTTCCCGCTTCATGGTGGATGCGCCTATCTCGCTCGTGGCTTGAACGCACCGGTGCGCCCCCTTAGTGGCAGCCCAATCTTTGTTGATCTCCCACGTTTGTGGGCGGACGCATCTTGTGAGCCGCGCGCGGTCGACGCCATCATGTCCCGGCTGCACCGCTGCTCAAGGGACGGACGCATCTTGCGCATAAATGGGGTTCCTGAAGATTTCCCCATGGTGGTCCAATTAAGTTTAGTGTGTCAATACATTATATTATCGACTACGGTAGTAGTTATCGACTGTTCGGTTGTTACTCCGGCCGAACCGGTAAAAAACGACGGCTATTCTACAGGAGCCGTCAAAATAATCAAGCGGCAAACCGTCTGCGCAGATACGCCAAATAGTCATCCGCGCTCGCAGTGTGGTGCCGTTCACTCGGCCTCTTTTGGCGCCGCATGAGGTCAATCAGTGTCTGCGGCGGCCGTGAAGAAATACCGCGCAGACCATTAGGCTGACGAACATCGGCACCAAGATATCGAGCAGGGTGGTTTTCAATGGTGCAACTGCCCGCTCGTCCAAAGGTCGCTCGCGATCCGTCTAAGCTTTTCCTCCACGGCTTCCAATGACCGTGTGTGACGTCGATCTGGCGCGTCACGGATAGTGGCTTGAAGCACTGCCAGAACTTTCCGCGCCTCGGCCTTCGTTAGCCGCAACAGCACGGGAGCGTCGTCATCGGGAGTCATGGCTGAGACGGCGGAACGTGACATGCCGTGCCGGCGCCATTCTCTCCCACTCGCACCTCCGTCAACAGGGTCACTCTCACGGTTACCCGCTACGTGCGGTCCTCCGTACTATATCCGAATTCCCGATATGGGCAAGATGCATCTAATTGGGCGGCCGGCTTTCCTCAAGTTCGGCTCGTCGACATGCCTCCTTCCCGCCGATCGCCCCGCCAGGCGCGGTTACAGGAACTGCTTAAGTCCGGCCGACTGGCCGCCGGGCTCAAGCAGGAGGAAGTTGCGCGACAGCTGAAGCGGCCACAATCGTTCGTGTCGGACTACGAGGCTGGCGAAAGACGCCTGAACGCGATTGAGCTGATAGACGTATGTGAAGCAATTCAGGTCGATCCGCGCGCCATCGTGGAAGAACTGATTAAAGTCGGAGATCGAGGGCGGCGCACGCGTAAGTGAGCGAATTAGTCGGACGGCGCGCAGCCGGGTGATCGGCCCCTGAAGCGCGATCGACACTTTCATGCTATGCACGCGGGGCGGCCGAGAGCGCCGGAGATCATGTGTCGCAGAGCGTCCGTGGCGCGCCCTTCTCCGGTGCGGGTGGCGTGGCATGTCGCTGGCAGCCCGGCCCGTCCTCCTACGGTCGCGACAGATGCCTCCCGTCTCCTTCAAGTACTCGTCGGGCGGTAAGGCGACGCCGAAGGCGCTAAAGATCGGCTCGATGAGCACTTCGGCGATCGTGCGGGTCTCTTGCCCAGGACAGTGTCAACGCCGGCCGGTGCGAACGTTACTGATTTGATGCGCGGGCCTGGGAGAGTATGCGGTAATCGACTGATCACCGGCTAGAGCTACTTGACATCCCGGCCCGGCTTCGCAGGAGTTGGGTGACGCTGGGTGGACGCCGCCGCCGGCGGCCTGGCACGATGCGAAGCGAGCCGCGTGCAGCCTCCGGTTCAGGCGGTTCCAGCGGCTTTGGTGCTGAACAACCGTTGATGCAGCAAGATGACGATCCGCCTGCGCTGGTGGGCCAGGTGTTCCTGCCGCCGCGCGTCCCGCAGCTCCCGTTGCTTGATCCGTTTCTCCTTGCACCCTATGCGATCCCAGTGACTTTCGCTCCGCAGTATCGACCCGCCGATTTTGTCAAGCCGTTGGCAAAACCTCGCGCCATCCTCCGCAGGCGTCTCTGATGCGTGGCAAAATGTCGCGCACGCAGGTACTGCATGCCGTTAACAGAGCTCCTGCCCGATTTTAGGAGTGGGTGATCGTCGAGGATGCAAAGAGGCAGACGTCCGCGCGTCAAAGTGCGGCGCCTGTCCCCCAAGTCGCGGCCAGCACACGGAAGCGACGGAGGTAAGTTCGATTTCTCGGAGCGACCGCCGCCGCTGATACGAGACGCCCTGTCCAATGGCTGCTTCGGGTGGAGAGCGGCCATTCATTCGCCCCTGTTCTGAATGGCGCGGTCGTGCCAAAGCAGACATTTAAGCGGCGCCGCAAAAAATCGCTCTATTCGCGACTTACAAATATTGCTCGATCGGCGCGTCGCCGACGGTCACATAGATCAGCGCGCCGTCCTGCAGCCGTGTGATGAGTGCATTGCTCTCGACAGGGTCGAGGGTGATGCAGCCAAGGCTGCGCCCGAGCATGCCGTTGTTCTTGGCGCGAAAGCCGGCAGTGGTGTACCAGTTCGGGTGGATGATCCATTTGTACGGCGGCGTGTGATCGATGTAGCTGTTGTAGGGCGCGGCACCCTTAAGCACGGCCACAATCATGTTGCGGTAGACGGTGCCGTCGTAGCGATCGACGATTGTCTTATAGTCATCCATCACCTCGAAATGCGCGGTCTTGAGCGGGCCAAGTGGCACCATGTCGAGGTCCTTCTGAAAGCCCTTGAACTTCACGGCCTTGACGTTGGGGCCATTGTCGCGCCCGTGCGCGGCGTAGTGGGCGGTGACCTGCTCAGACTTTAAATCGAGCACGTAGAATCTTTTCTCCGCTGAGGGCTGGGAAATGTCGAACACCGCGAGCACGTCCTTCTTGGGAAACACCGGTTGGCGCGAGATCTCGAGGGCGCGCTGAACGGCGACCATGGGAGCACCAAGCGATTTCGCCTGCTCCAAGAGAGCATCGCTTTGCGTGGCAAAGTCATCGGCCGTCGTCGCGCCGACGCTGCCGGCCGTGTGCGTCGGGGGCTGCTGCGTGCACGCAGCGAACGGCCACGCCGCAGACGCGGCAACTCTCTGCATGAAGCTACGCCGTCGCATTGCCTGCCCCTTAAGGCTTAGGGACACGCCGACTGGTCGCAATTACAGCAGGAAATTGCGATCGACGAAATGGGGCTCTGCGATCATTTTGCGCAGCAGCAATTCGAGAGACCAACGTGTAACAATGGGTCATTTTGCGAAAGGGCCGAGTCCGTCAAGCTGGTGTAGATTGGTGATGAGGCGAAAGGGCCGAGTCCGTCAAGCTGGTGTAGATTGGTGATGAGGCGAAAGGGCCGATCAGGGCGATAGCCTCGATAGAGTTGCGGTATATTGTGCGACGGACGGCACCTTTGATCGTCCTGCGACCGCGATCGCCGCCGTCAAGCCCTGCGCCTTTGGCGCGCCGCTATGCCGCTGCGGAGCTTGACGGCGGCGCGCCCGGCATGGCGGATCAGCGCCTCTGGCATTGCCGAACCTGCCAAGTGACCCACCAGCCAACGTGACCTATCACCCACTGCATTGAATGGCCGTTCAGGGTCGGGAGCGGTCATCGGATATGGCGGCTGGTGTCAGGTGCCGCAGAATGTCTGTTGCACACGCTCCTTTGGAGCAGGGGCGCGCAGCGTAATGCTCGTATCGTCGTCTGTCCTCATATCGCCGCGACAGAACTTCGAGTGGTTCCTCAAATGGAGCGAACTCCTGATGCGCAATGGCGGCATCGAATGCGGCCTCCACGATGTGGTCGCGCGGCATGAACCTGCGGCTTAAAGCCTATCTCTGAATGAGGGTGGAACGGTCGAGGAGTGGAAAGCGGGCGCGCCACAGTCGGCACTCAGGTGGCTGGTCTGCGCCCATTGCGGACACCCGCCGCCAGCATCCGCCCGTTGTGATCAATGGCCTGTGGATCAACAACACAGTGGCGCGGAAGTACCCGACGTCCTGGAGGACGGAGGCAACGGCGCCCACGGTCCAGGACCATGATTTCGCCGGCTGGCTTCGCCGAGCTCGAAGAATGCTCTGCCGCTCGAAGTCTGCGCGCTTGAGTGGCGCGATCGAATGCGTGCGTGGCCTCCGCGGCGTGCTGGCCCTGCCAATGCATTAGCGTCAAATGCGCCGGGAGTAGCTTGATGGTGCTCAGTCGGGGGCGGCCAGCGCACAACGAAAGGAATGTCCCGAGTAGCATTTGTGCAACAGATCCGTAGATTAAACGACCCTCTGCATACCGCCAGTTGCAGGCACCAGCTGATTATGCTCGCGTTCGGCACACAAGGGTATGATGGAGTTTACCCATGCCTGCAAAGTGGCCCCTTCCTGTTCGGAACACTTTGACGCCCGTTCCCGCTACGTGCCCTGCGTCACGGGCACGCACGCGCTGCAAATTTGTCTTGTCCACATTGTTTGCGATCGCCGCGCTGGTTGCGGTGACGGCGTTCGCGCCTGGCGCGGCAAAGGCCGCGGATGCGACTTGGCTCCTCAATCCGACATCGGGCGATTTTAACAACCCCCTCAACTGGAACCCAAACAGCAGTGTGCCAAACGGCACCGCGTCGTTCGGCACGTCTAACACCACGGCGTTGAGGTTCGAGGCCGACACCACAATTGGCGGCTGGACGTTCAATCCTGGTGCCTCCGCCTATACGTTCACTAACAATCACTTCCTCCAGTTCAACGGCGCCGGCATCGTCATTAACGGCGGCAGCGCCACCCTCAACAGCAACATTGGTAGCACGATAGACTTCAATATCTCCAGCACAGCTGGCAACGCCACCATCAACAACAACTACAACGTATCTTTTAACAACAATAGCACAGCCGGCAGCGCCGCCATTACAAACGGTGCCAGCGGCGACTTGCGTTTCGACGACTTCAGCTCGGCCGGCAACGCGACCATTACCAACGACAACACCACCTTCTTCTTCGGCAACGCCACGGCCGGCAACGCTGCGGTCACCAATAACAGCGGCGCCGTGGTGGATTTCTCGGGGAGCACCGGCCCTGCAGGCGACAATAAGCTCACCGCCGGCTCGATCGCTGGCGCCGGCTCATTCCAGCTGGGCCGCAACGAACTGACGGTCGGCAGCAACAACATGTCCACCGAGGTCAGCGGCGCTATCTCCGGGAATTTTCTGACTCTCTGGTTAAAGTCGGCACCGGCACCCTGACGCTCTCCGGCAACGCCAATTTGGGCGGAACAACCATCGACGGAGGCACGCTCGCAGTTAACGGCGGAGCCCTCAATGCCAGCAACACCATAACCCTGGGATCAACTGCCGTCAGTTCGGGGACGCTCAATATCGGCGCGGGCGGGGGCGTTAGCACCCAAAACCTCATCGTAGGTCAGGGTGGGATTGGAACGCTCGTGGTCCAAAACGGTGGGACGCTGACCGATTTCGGCGGGTTTGTTGGCGATTTACCGGGATCGCAGGGCACGGCGACCGTATCCGGCGCCGGCTCCACATGGACGAACAGCGGGACAATCCAGGTCGGCGCCCTGGGCACAGGCGCGCTGACCATCGAAAACGGCGGCACGGTGAACAGCGGTGGCGGCGGCTCCATCGGATTGTCTGCCGGCTCGACTGGTTCGGTGACGGTGACCGGCCCTGGCTCCACTTGGAACAACACTCCAGGTGGCGGGCTCAATATCGGCAGTTTCGGCACGGGCACACTCACGATTGCGAACGGTGGAACTGTCATCGATAACACCGCCTTTGCCGCCAACATCGGCGAAGGCGTCGGCTCGCAGGGGACGGTGATGGTGACCGGCGCGGGCTCCACCTGGAGCAACAGTTCGGGGGTGAACGTTGGCGACTTGGGCATGGGCACGCTCACGGTTGCGGATGGCGGCACTGTCAACGGGCCTATTGTAATCGCGACGAACGCCGGTTCGATTGGAACACTCAACATCGGTGCTGCCGTGGGCAATCCGGCGGTGGCGCCCGGAACTCTCACTGCCCCGAGCCTCGCATTTGGTGCTGGCGTCGGCACACTCAACTTCAATCACACGTCTGCCAACTACGTGTTTGCGCCTGCCATCAGCGGCAACGGGACTGTCAATGTGCTCGCAGGCACCACGATCCTGACGGCCGACAACACCTATACCGGTAACACCACGATCTCGCTCGGCACCCTGCAGCTCGGCAACGGCGGCACCAGCGGTAGCATCGTCACGAACGTCACGGACAACGGCACATTGGCATTCGACCGCAGCGACGCGGTGACCTTCCCCAGCGTAATCTCCGGCTCCGGCAGCGTGGCACAGATCGGCCCAGGCGCCACGATCCTCACCGGTAACAGCACCTATACCGGCGGAACCACGATCTCCCTCGGCACCCTCCAGCTTGGCAACGGCGCCACTACCGGCAGTATTGTCGGCGACGTTACCGACAACGGTACACTGGCTTTCAATCGCAGCGACGTCGTGACCTTCCCGGGCCTGATCTCTGGCACGGGCAGCGTGGCGCAGATCAGCCCCGGCACCACGATCCTGACGGCCAACAGCACCTACACCGGCGGGACCACGATCTCGCTTGGCACCTTGCAGCTCGGCAACGGCGGCGCTTCTGGCAGTATTGTCGGCGACGTTGCCGATAACGGTACACTGGCTTTCGATCGCAGCGACACGGTGACCTTCACGGGAGTAATCTCGGGGAGTGGCAACGTGACGCAGATCGGCGCCGGCAACACCATCCTAGCAGCCGACAACACCTACACCGGGGGCACAGCGATCTCGCTCGGGACCTTGCAGCTCGGGAATGGCGGCACGTCCGGCAGCATCCTCGGCGATGTCACCGACAACGGCACATTGGCCTTCGACCGCAGTGACGTCGTGACCTTCCCCGGCGTGATCTCCGGTATCGGGTCGGTCGCCCAGATCGGTCCTGGTGTGACGATCCTCAATGCGGACAATCCCTATGCGGGCGTCACGACCGTTAATGCCGGCACGCTTGTCGTCGGCGACCCCGACCATCCTGCCGCCGCCCTATCAGGCGGCGGATCGATCTCCGTGGCGCCGGGCGCCACGTTGGGGGGCTACGGCAGCGTCACCGGATCAGTCACCAACAACGGCACGGTGGCCGCGGGTAACGCGACGCCCGGGTTCGCGACCGCAGCGGCCGGCACGTTCACCATCAACGGCGATCTGCTGAACCAGAACCTCGTCGCTCTGACGCCTGATCGGGCCGTCGGCAATGTTTTGCTCGTCCGTGGCAATTACGCGGCCGGCGCGAGTGGGACATTGCTTGTGAGCACCGTGCTGAACGCCGGCGGCGCGCTATCGAACCAGTTCACCGACCGGTTGTTGGTGCTGGGCAATGCGAGCGGCACGACCAGCGTGCGCATCGTTAATGCAGGCGGTTCCGGGGCGATCACGTCTTTCACAGGCATACCGGATCCCGCCGACGGCATCTCCGTCGTGCAGGTCGCGGGCATGTCCACCCCTGGCGCCTTCACCCTGCCCGGTGGCTATGTCACCGGCGGCACCCCCTTCCAGTATAACCTCTATGCCTACGGCCCCGGTTCGCCCAACGGCAATGCCGAGCCGGCGCAATCGCTGGTTGGCGCGGGCAACTGGGATTATCGACTGCAAACTGTTTACGTTTCCCCGATAGGCCCAGAGCCACCGCAGCCGGAACCACCCACGCCGACACCGCCTACTTCGGCGCCATCCCCACCGCCACCTGATCCTCTGCCGGAACCAGGTCCCCCCGCGCCGCCGTTGCCGCCGGATGTGCGTCCCGAAGTGGCGCCGCAGGTGCCGGCCTACCTGACCGCGCCGACCGCCCTGTTCAATGCCGGCTTCCAAGACCTTGACAGCCTGCACCGCCGGCTGGGCGAAATCCACGACGACCAGATCCTCGGCCTCAACCCGCAGGGCGAGGTCTTCCTGCGCGGCTTTGGGACGACCTTTAACTACACCTCGGACCGCAGCTTCACCGCATTCGGCTTCAACTCGTCGGGGGACTATGCGGGCACCCAGCTTGGCGGCAACTGGATCGCCGCCAACAACACCGCCGGCACACTGCGCCTTGGTCTAGACGGAACGCTCGGGCGGCTGTGGTACCAGCCGAGCGCGGTCGACGGCCAGAGCAAGGGCCTGTTCAACACCGACACGCTGGCTGGCACCATCACCTGGCAATCGCGGCAGGGTTGGTATGTCGATGCAATCGTCATGGGCGGCATGTTCGATGGCACCGTCAGCACCCCCAACCGCGGACAAACGGTCGGGTTCAATGGCACGTCGATCGCCGCCTCTCTGGAAGCCGGCTACCCGATCCCTCTTGGCTGGCAGCGCCTGTCGCTCGAACCGGAGGTTCAACTGGTCTACCAGCACCTGAATTTCCCGCAACGGACCGACGTCGATGGGATCAACGTCGATCTGGGCAGCCCGGACCAGGGCGTATTCCGTGGCGGGGCGCGACTGATCCGGTCATTCACCGGACCGGACGGGAGGCTCCTGACGCCCTACCTGGAGGCCAACGTGCTGCGGGGGATTGGTGGCGGCAATACCGTCCAGCTCAGCAATGTCGGCTTTGGCACCGGGCGTTTCGGCACTGCCTTGCAGGTTGGCGGCGGCATCACCGGCACGCTGACCCGGAACCTCTCCGTCTACGGGGACGTCGCCTGGCAGCAGAATGTCGGCAACGACGGCGGCTTCCGCGGCTGGTCGTTTAACGGCGGCCTGCGCTTCACATTCGGCGCCGTCGCAGTCGCCGTGGCTGCCGGTCCCGCGGTGGCTCCGGCGCCGGCAGCAGTCCGCACCTACCTGGTATTCTTCGACTGGGATCGTGCCGACCTCACCGACCGAGCGCGGCAGATCATCGCTGAAGCAGCCGCAGCATCGACCCGGGTGCAGCTCACCCGCATCCAGGTCAACGGCTATACCGATACGTCCGGCACGCCCCGCTACAACCAAGGCCTCTCACTGCGCCGCGCCCAAGCCGTGGCCGCCGAGCTGGTGCGCGACGGCGTGCCGCGGAACGCCATCGCCATCCAGGGTTTCGGGGAAACCCATCTCCTCGTGCCCACTGGTCCAGGCGTGCGCGAACCGCAAAACCGCAGGGTGGAGATCGTGCTGCAGTGATGGGTCGCTCACATGTGCGGGTCGCCGCCCGGCCCAGAACGGCGCGGCGACCTGGTTGGCAAGCCGCCGCTGTGAGGGGGCGTGCTGCCGCACGGATTGCCGGCACCACGTCAGACGGGTGCGACGTAGGACCACTTCGAGTCCTACCTCCAACCGGAGAGCACGATAGCCCGGCTTTGCGGGTGTCCCCCTGATCTGTGATCAGCGTCGACTCGAAATCTGCGCGTCATCGCGGACGCAATTGCATCTGGTAAAAAACTCGCGGGCGGTCTGCTTTGGGTCTAGTGCGGTTCATTCCGGCCTCATTCAGAGACAGGCTTCTCAGCAAAGAAGCAGACCGACACAGGTGGAAAGCGGAGACTGGCCTGGCGCCCCTTGCTCGCGGCCACACAGGGTCGACGGCTACAACCCCCTATCGTGCAGGCGATGATGTTCCTGGAGGAGCCGTTTGAGCGCGTTCGCTGATCAGTCCCTTCCTCCCCCGCTCGCCGCGGCGGTCGAGGAGTTCGATGTCTGGATGCGGAGCAAACACCGCGCTGACGAAGCTTTGTCCGCGCCCCTGAGCCCGCTGTACCATTACACCGATGAATGGGCGCTACGCGGCATCCTCGGGAAGCAGGAACTTTGGTGCTTCACCCACAACAGTCAAAAAGACCAGACGGAGTTTCGATATTCATTGGATATCGGGCGGTCTGTTATCCGGCAGGAGGCTGACAGGGCCTCTCCCCTCGTCCGCTTAATGCTCTGCGGACTTCGCGGCATGCTCGCCGAAAAACTGGAGGAGAGGTTCGGCTTCTACTTCTTCAGCTTCAGCAGCCATCGCGACCACTCCCGTCAGTGGACCGATTACGGCGACGCGGGGAGCGGGTTCGCCATCGGCTTTTCACCGGCCCTGTTCCAGATCGACCGATATGGGCCGTCGCCTCGCGCAAAAGAAAATCGTATTGTTGGCGAGATCGTCTACGGGCGGAACGCCGCTTGCGCCCGTCATCGCCTCGGTGTTCGCAAACTCGCTGAGATCGCTGAGCGGGTTGAGCGAGACCACCCCCCCGTCGCGCCAGATGACCTCCAGGCTTGGTTCAACAGGATGAACCTGGAGTTCCTCGCGGCCGTGTTCATCTGGAACTGCCTGACGGCGAAGGCCTGTAAGTTCTGCTGCGAGCAAGAGACACGTTACATCATCCTGGGTATCCGCAGTGCATTCGATGGTTGCAGCAAGCGGCATCGTGGCCGTGATTACGTCGAAACGCCGCCGTTGTCTTTGAGCGAGCCGGGGAACATCGCCGAGATCCTCGTTGGGCCAAGCGCGCCTGCCGGCGCCGAGGAGATGGTCCGCGACCTCCTCGCCAGCAACGGCTATCCCTCAGGCATTCCTGTTAGCCGATCAAAAGCAGCATTGGGGCAGTAGGTGAAGTGCAAAAGGCGTTGCGATTTGGTTCGCGAGCGTCCCCCGCGACGGACCCTCCGACCAATGCTTTGCGTCCGTCTGTGGTATCCCTCAGTCCCTTACACTCTTACGGGCACCACATAGGTTTCGCGCCCGAGGGTCGTTGGGATTATGCGCGTCACGCGCTACGCTCACCGCATGCCCGGGCGCCACTGCCTCGTTTGCTCCGATCCTGCCAAGCTCAGTCGTGCGACGCAGCTGATCGCCGAAGGCGCCTCCGATGTTGCGGTGGCTGCCGAGCTTCGGGTAGGCCGCATGGCCGTGCATCGTCACCGGGTCGCACACGTGCTGGCGCCCGCCCAGGCGTCGCCGCCGCCGCGGCCAAGTCCCGCCCGGTCGAGGGGCAGCGCAATGAAGTGGTTGCCAGAGCCAAAACCCGGCACGCTGGATCCGACCGACTACATCACATTAGGAGCGATCGTCGACTCATTGCGTGCTACCAACGAACAACTCGAACGGGTTGCCACCAGCGCCGAGACAGACAGCCGGCGAGTCGCCGTGGCAGCATTGAGCGCGCAGCAAACTCGCGGGAACGAGGTACGGTCGAAGTTGGGCGGGCACGGCGGCTTTGGCGCCGGCAAGGCGCCCGGCGGCGGTTTGGGCAGCGGGGAGAACCGGTTCTCGGTGCAGATCGTGTTCGCCTCAAGTGGCACGGTCGAAACGTTCAGCACGCGTGAGCAGCACGAAATCATCGACGGGCGGGCGGACGAAATCGAGACCGACGAATAATCACGTCCGTGCACATACCGTTTCCTGCTGAAACTGTTCTACACAACCGTGCAGGATCCTAGGCCCTGGGGACGGAGTTCATCAAGATCAGGGCGCATGCGAAGCTGACGATCGCCGACAAACTCACTGCGGTTTTCTCGCATCACAAGGCCACGCGCTTGAAGCGTTTGAGCTTGCCGACCGCCTGCTCGATCCGAGCCCTGGTCCTATAGAGTTCTGGTCGGAAAGCGTCAACGGTCCTTGGCGGTTGCGCGACGGGGGATGATCGGCGTGATGCCGCCGACACGTGCCGCGTCGCGATTGGCGCGGCTGTCGTATCCCTTGTCGGTCGCCGCCATGTGCGGCCGGATGTCGGGCTCGATATCCAACGAGCTTTCGAACACGACGCAGTCGCTTGCCTCGCCACCGGTTAGGTGGAGTCGAGAGGCAGGCCCGTGAAGTCGGTCTGGAGATGTATCTTGGTCGAGAAATCGCCGCGTGAACGACCGAGCGCCTGAGCCCAGGCTAGGGCTCGATCGCGGCCGCTCCACTGTCAGCTTCCGCTCGGGCCGCTACTCGTTAGTGCCGACCTCGATCCGCTCACGATCAATGCCAGGGCGTGCCGCACGCGTGTCCGATCCCGAACGCAGCCAGCACGGCACGTGCCCCGCACTGCAATCCAAACACCACCGCGCCCACGAGGACCCCAGCAAGCCCGTTGGCGACCAGGACTGCCACCGGTCCGAGCACGCCTCCAAGCGGTGCGATATCCGCCGCCGTCTTGGCAACATGGTCAATCGCTTCGTGCGCGCCCGGGAACCCGTGCGTCAGGATGCCACCGCCGACCAGGAACATCGCCGCGGTCCCGCCCACAGACAGGATCCGCATCAGATACGGCGCCCCCATCAGGATTGCGCGGCCGAGCCGCCGCCTCGCTCCGTCCGAGGATCGCGAGAGATCGAGGCCGATATCGTCCAGCCGCACGACGCCGGCGACGAGGCCGTAGACACCGACCGTCATCAGCGCGGCGATGCAGGTCAGCACCGCGATCTGTATCGTCAGCAGCTGGCCGGCGACGCTGCCAAGCGTGATGACGATGATCTCGGCCGACAGTACGAAATCGGTGCGGATCGCCGCCCGCACCTTGGCCCGCTCATCACCGGACGGGGAAGGCTCCTGCGCAGCGGGCGCGGCGTGCAGCCACGGCTGCGTCAGCTTCTCCACGCCTTCGAAGCAAAGATAGGCCCCGCCCAGCATCAGCAGCGGCGTGACCAGCGAGGGCATGAAGGCGCTGATCACCAGCGCCGTGGGTACCAGGATCGCCTTGTTGAGCGCGGAGCCCTTCGCCACTGCCCACACGACCGGCAGCTCGCGCGCCGCCCGCACTTCAGCCATTTGCTGCACGTTGAGCGCCAGATCATCGCCGAGCACGCCCGCCGTCTTCCCGGCCGCGATCTTGGTCATCGCCGAGACGTCGTCGAGGATGCTCGTGATGTCGTCAAGCAACGCGAGCAGACCTGTCGCCACGGAGGGCCTCCGCGATAGCCGGGTTGCCGGAACGGTTGAAGCGTTCCATTGGGGTCGAAACCGTTACACTGGACGCTATAGGCGTTCCAAGCCGTTCCAACAGTTCCAGGCGCCGAAAATGCCCCAGACCTGCAAGCTTTGCAGCTATCCTGATCAGGCAGCGGTCAAGGCTGCCTTCGCCTCTGACAGCACCGACCGCGAACTCGCACAGCTGTTCGGGGTATCTCACATGGCTGTCGGGAGGCACCGTCGCGCGCATCTTGTCGCACCGCTGCGCGCCGCCGTCGCCGCGCTCGACCGTGGCCGCGAGATCGGGCAACAGCGGGCGGACCAGAGTGCCGCCATTGCACAGGCGGATCCGCTCGCCATCGCCGCCGCGCTCAGCTTACCCAGACAAGTGGAAAAATTGGTAGCGATAGAAACCAGGTTGGAAAGGATGGCCGCGGTCGCCGAGGCGGGACAATCGCCGGCCAGTGTCGCGACACTCTCCGCGCAGCAGTTGCGCGGTGTCGAGGTGGGCAGCCGGCTGGCAGGGGTCGGATCGTATGCGCCGCAGCGGGGGGTCGACCAGATCGCCGCGGGGATGAAGTTCGAGGTCAGCATCGTGTTCAGCGATGCGCGGCGGACCGAGAGTTTCAGCACGACCGCGTCCCCCGTCATCGACAGCCGGGACTTCGAGGATCGGGGTGAGGATCAGGACGCGGACGATCGCTGATCAGAGTCTGCGCATCTGTTCCGTCAGCCCGACCCACAGGCGCTCCAGGAAGCCCATCAGGACCGCGCCGGCGCCGGCGCCGGAGCTGCTTTTCTCCCCCTCGGCCGCCTCGTAGGCGATCTGCAACCGGTCTTGGCGCCCCGTGGCGCGTCTGCATCTCCCCCATCAGCGAAGCGCTCGGTTATAGGTAGGCACCAGTCGGCAATCACCTTTGCCCCGGCGACACCGGTAACACGCCGGCAGGTCGCACCTGCCTGGGCCGGCCCTTTACAAGTCATGGATGGTGTCCCAACACGTGGTGTAGGAGCAGAACTCCTTGGCGGGTTGGACCGCCGTGTCAGGCTGCGATGAGAGGCAGACTGACGCTGAGATCATGGCCCAGGGGAGCGATGGTTTCCAGGGTCATATAGCGGGCACGCTGAACGGCCCATTCATCATTCTGTTCGAGTAGCAGTGCACCAACCAGCCGGGTAACAGCGGCTTCGTTCGGGAAGATACCCACCACCTCGCTGCGCCGCTTGATCTCCCCATTGAGGCGTTCGAGCGGATTGGTGCTGTGTATCTTGGTGCGGTGCTGTGCCGGAAAGCCCATGTAGGCCAGGACATCAGCTTCGGCATGGTCCATCAGGGCGGCGAGCTTGCTGATGCGTGGCCTGGCTTGATCGGCGACCTGTCGCCACTGCTTGCGAGCGGCCTCAGCATCATCCTGGGCAAACGCCGTGCCGATCCACGCCGAGACGATCCGTCGCTGCGTCTTTCCGGCATGCGCCAAGGCATTGCGCATGAAGTGCACGCGACAGCGCTGCCAGGTCGCGCCAAGCACTTTGGCAATCGCTGCTTTCAGGCCTTCATGCGCGTCGGAGATGACCAGCTTGACGCCGCGTAGGCCGCGGCGCGTGAGCGAGCGCAGGAACTCGGTCCAGAACGGCTCGGCTTCGCTGTTGCCGATGGTCATGCCCAGCACCTCGCGACGGCCGTCCGTGTTGACCGCCATGGCGACAATCACGGCCACCGAGACGATATGATGATCACGCCGGGCTTTGACATAGGTGGCATCCAGCCACAGATACGGCCACTCGCCTTCGATCGGACGGTGCAGGAACGTCTGCACCCGCTCGTCGATCTCGGCACAGAGCCGCGACACTTGGCTTTTGCTGATGCCCTCCAGCCCCATCGCCTTGACCAGCTCGTCCACCGAGCGGGTTGAGATGCCCTGGACGTAGGACTCTTGGATCACCGCGGTTAGCGCCTTCTCCGCCATCCGGCGCGGCTCCAGAAAGCCGGGAAAGTAGCTGCCGCGGCGTAGCTTCGGTATGCGCAGCTCCACGGTCCCAGCACGTGTCTGCCAGTCGCGATCCCGGTAGCCGTTGCGCAGGTTGGTCCGATTCTCGCTGCGCTCGCCGTGGCCAGCACCGCACAGAGTCTCGGTCTCCAGTTCCATCAGACGCTGCGCGGCGAAGCCGATCATCTCGCGCAGCAGTGTCGCGTCCGAACCCTTCTCCATCAGCTCGCGAAGGGTGATCATGTCGTCGGTCATCGGGGTGGCCTCCAAGGTCAGAGTTGCGTGTTGCAACCCAACCCTACCCAGGAGCACCACGGTGACCACCGCTGTGGATAAGTGGCCTGCCTACTCCAAACTCTTGGCGGTACTCTTGGCGGTCGCTCCGGCAGGCCACTTACCCACAGCTCCTACACCACGAACTGGGACACGACCTTATCCAGCCCCGACCAGCCACGCTGCGCGATCACGCGCGCCCGGGTGGTGCCGGCCAGGTCTCCCTTTGCGATGCGCTGTGCCAGGAGCCGCGCCGCCGTGTAGGCGGGGTCGGCCCCGGCGTGATACACGCGGCGCGCGTGCTGCGCAGCGTAGCGCGATATTTCGATGGCCCGCTCGACGGCACCCAGAGCGATCGGCGTGAGCCGCGGGATCGACCCCTGCGGGTCTTCCAGGGGCGCCCCCGAGGCCACCTGGACCAGGTCGAGCAGGTGCAGGACGAGTGCCAGACCGAGAACGAGCTTCGGGTATTTACCGAAATGCGCGCGCAGTGCCGTGGCGGTATTGTCGTCCTGTCGCGCGGGGAAGTTTTCGGTTTGCAACCATAGAACGAACCGGGCGTGCGCCGCCGGCTCGAACCGCAGGAACCACTCCCAACCGCCGGCGTTCTCAGCGCCCGCCGTTTGTGGGTCCAATTCGGCAAGCGCGTCGTAAGCTGCGAAGATTTGCTGCGCGGCGCCAAATGTCCGCGGCAGATCGATGAAAGCCAGTGGCACAGGATCGGGCCAGACGAGCAGGCCGAAGCGTTGCGCAAGCCCGTCGTTCTGTTGCCCTTCCTCAGCGCTCGTCATCAAGTATTGGCACAGCGGATCCGGCTGAATGTTGCCAAGGACGCCGATCGCGAAACGCGGCAGCAGGGTTGTCCCCCGCATGATACGATCGGCCTTGTATGAGCTCGTGCCGTTGAACCCGGTCAGAAAAAAGGCGCGGGCGCTGCGTAATTCCTCGCGGTTGAGGTTCGACAAAAAGCCGCTCATCTCGTCACCGATGGCCAGCACCCCATAAGGGTTGTCGCGACACAGCTCCGATAACTTTTCATATGTTGTGTCGTTGGTGTAGTAGTGTTTCAGCCGCGGCTCAGGCGGCTCCGGTGGAATGGGAGACGCTGCCGGCGGCACCGTCGCACCGGCCTTGAGCGCCTGCTTGGACGCCGTAGTCAGCGCTGCTTTTATGTTTCCGACGTGCGCCTGGTGAGCGAGCATGGCGCCCCGCCATTGCGCCATCGCAGCGTCGTGCTGTTGCTGGGCGCGAGCTTGCAACCGGTCGAGTTGCTGCATAAACGGCCGTGCGCTTGGCGTCTTCATCTGCGACACGTCGCCGACGTTGAGCCCCCACACATTGGGCGCCTCCAGCCACGAATTTTGCGCTTTGGCTTCGGCCAGCAGCTTGTTTCCCAGCACCGTGCCCGCGGTGATCAGGAAATTGACCGCCGCATAATCGAGTGGACACGGCAATGAGTTGGCGACATCGAGGCAGAACGGCCGCACGAGATCAGGAAGCCACGCCGGATCGAACTGCGGCACGGGCAGCAGCGGGATCGGCAGAGCCTGAGGCTGCGGCCAGCCGGGCGGACGCGGCGTCGGCTGAGGCACTGGTGTTCCACCGGTCCCCCCCGTCGTGCCACCGCCGCTCGCGGTTGCATTCTGACTTTGACGCGCCGTCGATATCGTTAGCCGCCCATACGTCGTCGAACCGGTGCACCGATCCCACTTGGCCCGAAAGAGACCGCTGGCACGCAGGGCCAGATCGGCCTCGTCGTCGGTCAGTCCGCGGCGGATCAATTGGGAGACGAGCGACAAATCAGCCGCGCTGTGATCGCCATGATGCTGGTCGCCCGGGTCGGTGAGATCCCCATCCCATAGACGTTTTCGCGCGGCGCGGTCCTGCGGCCCACCGTCGGTGCGGCTATTAAGCCACCAACTGACGTCGGCTTGCACGTTCGTTGGCAGGTCTTCCCACTTTACCGGTCCGGTGCGAGCCGCGCCCGGATGCGGTGTGGTCGAACCCGGCAACCGCTGTGCGTGGTTCGGCGCGATTTCATTGATCAGCGTGTCCGTCAGGTCGGCGATGTCGACCAGGTCTCCGCTTGCACCCTTGGTCGTGACAGTGAAATATCGGCCCGACGTATAGACTTCGACGCTGTCCCGCTTGCAGCCCTTGGCCAGCGGGTGCATCCGCCCAAGGACGTGGATGCCGCCACCCGATGGTGACATCTCGACATAGGCGCCACGCGACTGGGCTTCACGCACGATGCGGGTCGCGCGCCGCTTACGGGCGAACATGCCGCTGTCGTCGACTTCGCCCTCGCGACGTTTGTTGAGACTGTCGAAGTCTATGCCTCCAATAACGAGATCATCCGGACCGATCTCGCCGTCGAACACGACGCCTATGCCGGCGATCATCGGCGCGGTCGGGTTCAGCACCTCGGCGAGGCTGCTCCAGGTTTGCGGATCCGTGACGCTGGCCGGGCGGCCGTCGGGGCAGCAGGGGATCTTCGTCAGCTTGCCGTCGCGCATCACGCGTAGCCAATTGACACAAATGCGCCGGTCGCGGAGCGCCTCAGGTATCAAAGTCGGGTCGATCCCGAATGCGTTTGGGATCGGGCTCGTGGCTCCGGCGTCGGGTGCCGACGGCGGCGCAACGCCGGTCATGATAGCCACTCTGGCTGCACTACCGTAGTAGATTTTTCATGCGTTGTCGCGCGAAGGAACGCGGCACCGAAATCGATGACTAAGTTTGTCATGAGCAATTCCCTCGGATGGTTGGTGATCGCCCCTGGAATTGACGGGGACGCGATGTTATTTAGGCCTTGGCTCACTCATGTGACGATGTCACCGGCGGCCGCTGTCTTTCCAGGGACGGCGAGTTGCCGCCGTCGGTGTGGGTCACATCGGAAGAGTAGAGTGCCACTGGTCCGAAGCTCGCCCAAAGCTTGCTGCGTAGTGCCACGACGCTTGCGAATGGTGTCTGCCGGGCAGACGCATGACCAACCATGTGGACAAATCCTTGACGGCCGCTACAAAGTGGCACCTGAGGTGCTGGTTCAGTTGGAGAGTTCTGTCACGTCGTGTCGCTCGGTGTGCTTCCGAGGGAACGCCTTCCGATGCCGCTTCGGTGTGTGTGCTGCTCCATGCGTCCGCGTTCCAGCCATGTATCGAAGCCGTCTTCATCGATCAGCACGCGGCTGCCTTTTCCCAGGGTCGCGTTATGCACGATGCCAAGCCGTTGCCCGGTACCAACTCGCCGCGGCAGTCAAGATGCGGCTCAGATCGATAAATCAGCGCTCGGATCGCTGCCTCGGTGAAGGTGCCGTTCAGCTTTTCGGCAATCTGCCGAACGGTGCGCCAGCGCTGGAGCCCTTGGCTAGGCCGGCAGGCTTTTTCGTATGGGTGCATGGTTGCTCGTTCCTATTCAACGAGCGACTTGAATATCCGGGATTTCCGCGGCCGAGGTGTGGGGCTAATTCCACCAGCGGTCGAATGCACCGCGCCCACATCCGGGGCGGCCGTAAAATCGGCCCAGAAAATTGCGCGCCCGCCGTAGCTTGAGGCGTGCACCAGGCAAGGCGGATCCGTCCACACCTGGCGCCGCGGCCACGCGTAGGAGGACGACAATCTCCAAGGCGGTAAGATAGGCTGCGCGACCACGGGCCTGGCCGTGGCTTGCCAGCGTGCGGCGAGCCCAAGCCCGATATTGGCGCTCGCGGGGCGATAGCCGGGGCTGGCCCAGACGTACCAGCCGCCGATCGGCCATCATCCTATGATGACGTTCTTGTGCGGGCGACAGGCGGATGTTTAGCCTTCTGAGCAGGGCCACGGTCTCGCGGTGCGTCAGCCAGCAATGAACTCGTTGAGGGTCTACGTGCCCGCTGGCGAACCTCTTCACCTGGTGCATAAGTTCGACGACTTGCCCGTGCGACAAACCCAAAGCTGTGGCCGCTTTGTCCACCGTCGGGCTGCTTTCGTGGGTACTGATGGAATAGCCGTGTTCGTCCAAGAACTCGACGAGCCGGATTGGTACATCGCGCCTGACAGGTGGGCCGCGGTGTTTCGGCTCATATCGTTCAGCCAGCTCAATCACTTTCAACTGCGTTAGGATGAAGGTCAGCATTTCATCATTGCCGATGGTGCAAATGGTATTCTTTCTAATCGCCTCACGTTGCGAGCTTTGGGACGGGATATTGCGGAGGCTGCGGTCCTTCGTTCCCATGTCATGAAACGCGATTATTTGCCGCAGCACGCTCAACTGCATCGCGTAGGTCGTTCTCAGCCAGATGTGCATACCGTTGCGTCGCGGACACGCTGCGGTGCCCCAATACAGCGCCTATGGTTAGCAACGACGCGCCACTTGATGCCAGCGCAGACGCCGCGCTGTGTCGCAGGTCATGACGCCGGAAGTTGGTTACCCCTGCACGCCGCAGAGCAGTCCGCCAGCTTCGTCGCAGGTCGGCGGGCCTGGCGGCGTCGTTGTCGGAAGGAAATACCAAGTCGGATCCAGTGGGTACGGCGATCTTACGAGTTTGCCATTGGCGCAGCACGGCGACCGCGTCACCAGGCAACGGCACGCGGCGGGCATCGCCGTTCTTCGAGCGATGAATGGTGATCGCAGCGGCATTGAGGTCCACGTCGCACCAGCGTAACGACATGATTTCCATCAACCGCGCCCCGGTCGCAAGCATCATCACGGTCGCAGGATGCAAAGCTTCGCTCCGCGACGTCCTGCACGCAGCTAGCAATCGCTCGCGTTCGTCGGCCGATAGAAACCGCACCCGCTTGTTGTTCTCGGGTCGCGCAGCGACGAGTTGGGCGAGGTTGTCCGCGATCCACCCACGGCGCTGGGCCCATCGCAGCACGGCCGAGAGCGTGGTCTTGTAGCGGTTCCGCGTTGCAGGGCTACGCGGCCTGACAAGACCGCCCGTCTTCTTTGGCTTCATCGGTTCTTTGGCCAAAGCTCCCAACGCGGCGTCGATTACCATCACCGAAAGATCCCGAAGACGCAGATGGCCGAGATGCAGCCGCCACCATTCGAGATGGATCTTCGTAGTCTGTGGGTCGCGCAGCTCCGGCAGCCGGTCCAGTTCATACTCGCTGATGGCGGCAGCCAGGCTCCGACCGGACCCAGGTGCATAGCGACCGTTGCGCATCTCGGCCTCTACCTCAGTCGCCCAGTTTTGGGCCGCAGCCTTACTGGTGAAAGTCCGAGTGACCTCCGGCTGGCCCTTCAGCCTTACCTTCGCGCGGTGTGTCGTCGTCCCGGAGTTCCTGCGTGTCTCGATCGTCGGCATCGTGGTGTCCCCAACACTGGTGTGCTGGGGCCGCCCAACCCGGCGCGGTAACGGCAGGCTGCGTCGGTCTGCCGGGTAGTGCCGGCGCCGATCCGCTTCCCGCTGTCCCGTCTCTGTCCCTCGTTGCGGTCTCCCACTCTCAAGCCCTTGTTTCCCCTCCCGTTTCTCAGCGAATGCTTCGGTTTACAAAACCGCTGCACTACCACTGTGCTAACCCGGCTGGGCGCGTTTCTACGGCCTTCTCGCACGCGCCTTCAATAGCGGTCTCTCATAGCGGTCCCTGGGCCGTTTACGCGTTGATTACCGCAGACCGCTATGGAGAAATGCATCTTAGGCGCTGCGTTCTATGCTCAAAACGGACCCCGGCCCTGGCCGGTCGCCAGTGCGTGGAAGCGTGCACGACCGTCTGCTGGAAGATCGGCAGCGCTTCGTCGCGTTTGCCTTTGCCGGCGCCGACCTGCTGATCGAAGCAACGGCCGATGGACGCATCACGTTCGCGGCGGGCGCGTTCCGCAGCCGATTTCAAACTGAACCGGACGCACTGGTCGGACGGCCGCTCAGTTCGCTGGTGGCAGCCAAGGATGTTGCGGCGCTCGCGACCTCACTCGCGCTGCTGGCGGCGCGGGGACGCCTGCCGCCCACGACGCTGCAGCTGAATGATCCGGCCCGGTCGGTCTGCGCCCTGTCGGGCCTGACACGCCCGGGGACAGGCGGGGCGGGGCTGTTCTGTCTGAGCCTCGCAAGCCTTCCACAACCGAGAATGGCACGGGCGGCGGTTTGGCCGGGCGCGGCTTTGGGGCGGGAAGTGGAGGCACTGTTGCGGGCGCCCCAGGCTGGCGCGGTTCCGGCGCTCGAGCTGCTGGAGGTGCAGTCAGCGTCCGCATCGGGTGCCGAGGCCATTGCAAGCGCGCTGATTGAAGGCGCCGGGACAGGCGCGGTCAGGGGCGAACTCGCGCCGGGCCGGTTCGGGCTGTTGTCGTCTGGCGCACCCCTCTCAGCTGATCCGGCCGGACTCGAACGCCTTCTCCGCCGCCACGGTGTCGAGGCCAAGGTGGCGTCCGCGCAGCGATTGTCGCTGGATCCGAGCGAGAACGAGGACATGACGCCGGCACAGGCGGTTCGCGCGCTGCGCTACGCGCTCTCTGCCTTCACCCGTGCCGGTGCACCGGCCCTGGCGGCAGCAGGATTTGCCGGGGGGCTGAACGGGTTTCTTGCCGCGGCACAGGCACGCTCGGCGTCGCTGCGCCGAGTTTTTGCGGAGCAGCGGTTCCGTCTGGCGTTCCAGCCCATCGTGGCATTGGGCGATCGCAGCCTGCACCATTACGAGGCTCTGCTGCGGCCAGAGGGCGCAACCGGTGCGCCCGAGGCGGAAACCCCCGGGGACCTGGTGATCGTCGCCGAGATGATTGGACTGACCGAAGAGCTGGACTGGGCGGTGTTCGACGCCGCGCGGGAAGCGGCACTGAGCGGCGGCACCGCGATCGCGTTCAACATCTCCGGGCTGTCGGTGCAGACCGCCAACTTTCGCGACCGGCTACTGCGCGCGCTGTCCCGGATCCCGCCCAGCCTAGGGGGCAGGCTGCTGGCGGAGATCACGGAGACCGCGGAGATCGAGGACGAAAGCGGAGCGGCGGAGACGATCCGTGCGTTGCGCGCGCATGGGGTGCCGGTGTGTATCGGTGATTTCGGCGCGGGAGCTGCCGCGTTCCGCTATCTGCGGCACTTCCAGGTGGATTTCGTCAAGGTCGACGGGTGGTATGTCCGCCAGGCGGCGGAGAGCGAGCGCGATCGCGGATTTGTCGCCGCGATGGTCGATCTGTCGCTCAATGTCGGGGCGCAGGCGATCGCCGAACAGATCGAGACCGAGGACGTGGCGGCGTGCATGCGGGAGCTGGGCGTCCGCTACGGACAGGGGTGGTTGTTTGGCCGGCCCGGGCCGATGCCGCGGGTGCGGACGGCACCGGGCCGACGGAGCGGAAAGCGGGACACGTGGGAATAATCCGACGCTGGGCGGGTATTGTCTGGGATACCCGCAGCCCACATTCGCGGGTGCACAAAACTGGTGGAGAGACATGCCCCGCGACGTTCCGCAGGATTCCTCGCTGCTGCGCTATGACACCCCGACCATCGTGCTGCATTGGCTGACAGCGGCGCTGGTCGGGATTTTGTGGGTGATCGGACAGACGGTGGATTTCCCCGCGAGGGCTTGGCGGGTGGACTATCGCTCGGTCCATATCGTGCTGGGCGTGATGCTGATTGGGGTGCTTGCCGCGCGGCTGGTGTGGCGGGTTTCTCGTGGGTTGGCGATGGTTCCGGATCGGCACCTGCTGCTTGCGGCCGCGGCGAAGGCCCTGCACTGGGCGCTTTACCTGCTCTTGATCGCAGCTCTGGGGCTGGGAGTAACCTATGAATGGGCGCGCGGCGATAGCATCTTCAATGCGTTCCGAGTGCCAAGTTTCGTTCACGGCGATCGTTCGCTGGTCTATTGGATTGGCGGATGGCACGCCCTGGCAGCCAACACCATCCTGATTGTTGCCGGCGTTCACGCGCTGGCGGCGCTATCGCACCACTACGTACTCCGCGATGAGGTGCTGGCGCGGATGGCGCCGGTTTTCCGGCGCCGTGCGCGGCCATGATGAAGCGATTAGGCTAGCCGGGGTTTCCGTGCGCGAGCCGCGCCAATTGCGACCAGTCCGAGGCCCAGCACGGCGACGCCGGCAGGCTCGGGCACCGGCGTGCGATTGAAGGCGAGATTGTCAGCCTCGAACGCGAACTGGGAACTGGTCAGCACGGCCGTGTTGAAGGCATACGCTGAGCTCAGCGCGTCGATGTTGACATAGACTGTCCCATCCACGCCCTGGTTGCCGTCCGGCGAGGCAATGACATCCGACCCGGTGATGGTGCCGACCAGCGTGTCGCCGTTGTAAAGGCTGAGCGTGTTGTAGGTATCCACTGATCCCCAAAGGATACCCATGTATTGCTCGAGTGATGGGAACACGAGCGTCACTGCGGAATTGGGGTTCGCGCCGGTGGATCCCGCGGTGATGTAGGGGGTCGCGTCTGGCCCGTCCGCCTGGTCCGTGCCGCCGGGACCGAAGCCGCTTCCGTTTCCACCCGACAGGTACGGGGCCGCATAAAGGCCGCTGACACTGTCTTGCACCACGCCGGCGCTGGGCGTGGTGGTGACGATGACGCCACTGGGGGTGGCGACGTCCGTGACGGTGCCGAGGGGGAGAGAGTCAAAGTTTTCGTAGGTGACGCCCGTCGGCGCGCCGCCGACAGACCCGGAGATCGAGTAGCCTGGACCGCGTGGGCGGCCGTGCTCGCGACGAGGGCGGCTGCCGCAATCGTGGGCAACAGAACATGGCGCATGGGGGGTCAGCTTCTCGTTAGGCCGCCCCGATGCCCTTTTGGGGTGGTGGGCCGGTTAACCAGCTACGGTTTTGCTGATTGACATTTCCTTAACAACCATGAGACGCGACGTCAACTAAAATGACGCGCGCTGATCATTTCTGGACGATCTCCTGCGCTCGATCAATTCCGGAGAGATACATCGTCACGTCGCCGAGCCAATGGGTTTCGAACGAGAGGCGCACCGGCAAAGGGGGACCACCGGGCGTCAGCCGCGCTATCCATGCCGACCCGTGGTAAGGACAGCCGGGTTCGCCTGGCGGGTGATCGAACATGAACCCCGCGAGCATCTGGCCGCTAAAATCGCACTTGAGAGCCGGGCCCGAGAAGACGGATCCCGCGCGCGCTTCCAGCACCTGCTGGGAGGCGCTGGCGGCCTGGATCTCGCTGAGTCGCCGTCCGTCATACACACGGACGGTCGTGTTGCAGGTGCCGGCGGTTTCGACGTGGCGGATCAGGTCCACCAGTGCGCTTAGCGTGTCGATGGTGCCGGGGAGCAGGTTGGAGGGGAGGGGACGGCGCTCCTCCGCTATGGGTGGGATGGCAGTAACGAGACTGGGGGTTTGCCCACGGTACGTCACGCGGGTTTCGCGCCAGTTACCACGCCAGGTACCCTCGGCTAGGTACTGGACTGGTTCGGCGCCGGTTTGATTGAAGGCACCGGAGGCCGAGTCGTCCTCGTGGCCGGGGTAGAAGAGACCAGCGAGGCCGATGGTGTGGTAACTGACCTTGATCCCGTAACCGCTGGCTGTGAGCCGAAGTGCCGCATCCATATGGAGAACGCCGAGTCCATGGGAGAAGGCGTCGAAGTGGAGAAGCACGTTGGTCTCCTGCGCCATCGCAGGCCCTAGGGGGAATGGTGCGAGGAGGGCGAGGGCGGCGATTCGGAGAGCGCGCATCCAAACCCCAGTGCCATGATGTGCATGTGCTGGCCAGGGTGATTCCTGACCGGCTTCTTGACCGGTCGGGCGCGTCCGTCTTATCCGAGGGGCTCAGGGTGCGTAGCTCAGCGGGAGAGCACCGTCTTCACACGGCGGGGGTCACAGGTTCAATCCCTGTCGCACCCACCAGCGCTTTCCTGCGAATTTCAATCGGTTATGGCTGGTCAAGGCTCGCTTTATTGCGACGCCAGGCTCGTCGGGCGACCCTGGACGGCTCCCGGCGGGGTCTGACGGCCAGATAGGCAAAGTAAATCGAAGCTGCCAGGCGAGGCTCTCCAGAGCCTCCGTTCCTAATGCCCCGTCAGAGTGATGTTGAGGCCGCCCGGTGCCAGCGTCAGGCGGAGGCCTTGCGAGGTGGAGATACCTTCGATGGTTACCCCGTTCTGATTGCGCAGAATGCTCGCCGACGCGCCCCCTGCGACCGTCGCACCCGCCGTGGCGGAGACGTAGTTGCCGCTGAAGTCGGCCAGGTTGCGTAAGTTGTGCACTGTACCAGTGGCGCTGATCTGTGAGGCACCGATATCGATTACTGATAGGCCGCGCACGCTAAACGGGTATTGGGCGCCGCGAAATGTCAGGGTGCCGCTGCCCCACTGGAATCCGACACCGACGGCAATCGCGCCGCCAGTGAAAGTGACCGTCCCGTCGGTCGCGGTCTGGCCCATGGCCGAGGGCGCGAGTGGCGCAGCAGTTTGCTGCGGCGCACAGTTCGTCAGCAGGCCTACACCCAGAAGAGCGAGCCCCAACGCCGAGCGGCGGAGAAGTGTTTGGCGGGCCATAACGTTGATCCTTTCTGACTTACAGTGTCGGTGCGTATGCGGCACGGTTTCAGGTAATTTGGCGGCTACCGATCAGAGTGTACCCGCGCTTCGCTACCCGTGGCCAGATAGACGGCCCGTTTCGGGCCGCACATGTCGCTACCGATAAACAGACATCTCGGAAGAACCCCCACCACCAGGAACGTCAACCCGACAAGGCGCATCCGCCTTGCTATTGCAAGTATTCGGGTTCCTCCTCATCGAGGATGGCCCGAACAGCAGCGAAGTGTTTCTCCGCGAACCCCGGATAGGACTCCCACTGCTGCGCCGTCTTCTCCGCCACCGCGTCGCTTGCGATGTTCAGTTCACGCCCGGTCATCAATGCGGTCAGATAGGTCTCGGCCCCGCGTTCGAAATAGTAGATCGCGTCGAAGCAGTGGGCGACGGTGGGCCCGACCGTGAGAATCCCGTGCTGGCCCATCAGCATGACAGAGCGGTTGCCCAGCACCCGCCCCAGGCGCTCCGCTTCGTCGCCTAACCCCATGCCGTCATACCCATCATCAAACGCGACGCGGTTGTAGAACCGCATCGTGTTCTGATCGATCGGCGGCAGCACCGGGTCCTTCAGACACGCCAGCGCCGTCGTGTATTTGGGATGCAGATGCATGATGCAGCGCGCGTGGGGCATCCGCCGGTGCAGTGCCCCATGGATCGCCCACGCTGTCGGATCGATGGTGTCACCCATCCCGTCCGGCTCCGCTTCACTGCCAACCTCCACCAGATCGGAGGCGCGCATCTTGGAGAAATGCCGCCCGTAGGGGTTGATCAGGAAACGCGAGCCATCGTCAGTCACCGCGAAACTGAAGTGATTGGCGATGGATTCGTGCATGTTCAGACGCGCCGTGTAGCGGAACGCGGCTGCCAAGTCGGCACGTGCATTCATCACAGTTTCCGCAGTGGTGGCTTCTCGCCCGCTGGTAGCGGCACCTGCGCCACGTTCAGCACCATCGAGACGATACTGTAGTAACCGCACGCGCCGGTCAGATCCATCACGCCGCGCTCACCGAACCGGTCCGATGCCCGCTTGTATAGCGCATCGGGCATTTCACCCGTCTTCAGCAGAGACGTCGCGAACTCATAGACCAAGGTTTCATCCGGATCCATGCCATCGGGGCGGCGGCCTTCGGCCACCGCATCGGCGATCTCCGGACGAAGCCCGGCTTCGAGCGCCAGTTTGCGATGCGCATAGAACTCATACTGCGCGGTCCAGTGCCGCCCGGTGATGATGATCGCCAACTCGTTCAGCTTCGCGGGGATCGAGCTGCTGAAGCGGATGTACGCGCCGACCTTCTGCACCACGTCGCACAGATCTGGGCTGCGCAGCAGCGCGTTGAATGGTCCGCGCAATCCCGATCCGCGCGGGCCGGACTGGATCGACTCCGCCACACGCTTCTGCTCCGGCGTCATGTCCGCCGGCATCAGCTCCTTCAGCCGTCCTTCTGCCATGTCCGTTCCTTCTGTTCGTTCACCAAGAAAGGTCGCGGTTCTGATAGTTCACAAATGCGATGCCGCCATTGCCGCGTCGTGACTCCAAACTGTTCACGAGGGCCGGAATGCTCTCGCTGATGGCCAAAGGCGCAGTGTCGCCGCCCATATCCGTGCGAACCCAGCCGGGATCCGCGGCAATATAGGTTCGCCCCTCGTCGCTGCGCCGGATCGCGAGGCTTTTTAGGCCCATGTTCAGTGCCGCCTTCGTCATCCGATAGGCTTCCATTCCGCCTTGGTTGCTCTCTGCGATGCTGCCCATGCTGGACGACATCGCTGCGGCGATGCCGTCCCGAGGTACCAGATGAACAAGCCGATCGATCAGGCGCAGCGGCGCCAAAGCGTTCGTCACCATCATGCGCTCGAACGTCGCGGCATCCACGCCGCCAATGGGTCCTCTATCGCCGGCGATCGCCGCATTGACGAATAGAAGATCGAGCGTTTGACCGGTCAGCCCGTCCCGGAGCTTCTCGATTCCGGTCCAATCCGTCGTGTCCACCGTCAGAACCGTAACTTCTCCGGCGCCAGACTTTATGGCTTTGGCGGTGGATGGATCCCGAACCGTCGCAAACACATGCCAACCACGATTGGCATATTCTTCCGCAAGAGCATGCCCCAACCCGCGCGAGGCACCCACGATCAAAGCTGTCTTCATATTCGTCAATCCTTACGGCGAAGCCAGAATCAGCCCGCCATCCACGACGATCTCGGTCCCGGTGACGTAGTTCGCTTCGTCCGACACGAGAAACAGCGCCGCATGCGCCACGTCCCACGCTGTGCCCATGCGGCCCATTGGACAGCGTGCGTTGCGGCTGGCGATCAGTGCTGTCGCGTCGCCGCCTGCCACCGTCTTCGCCAGACGCTGCTCCACCAGCGGCGTGTGCATCAGTCCGGGCACGACCGTGTTGACGCGAATGCCGTCCTTGACAAATGCACCGGCGGTCGAACGGCTGAACTGGATCACCGCCGCTTTCGACGCGCTGTATGCCACGTGCTGCCGCCCGCCGTGTCCGTCATTCCGAAGACCTGCGACAGAAGACACGTTCACGATCGCGCCCTGCTTCTGCTTCTGCATGATCGGGATCACGTATTTGCAGCCAAGGAACGCCGTTTTCAGATTAAAATCGATCTGCCGGTCCCAAACCTCCTCCGCCATGCTGACGGCATCGCCCGGCGCGGACCCGCCGACATTGTTCACCAGAATGTCGATGCGGCCGAACCGGGCGACACACGCGGCGACCATCGCTTCTATCTCAGCCGCCACCAGCATGTCGCAGCGATGCGCCGCCGCATCGCCCTTTTCTTGTTCGATCAGACCAAGCGTCTCCTGTGCCGCCGCTTCGTTGACATCCACCAGGAACACGCGCGCCCCCCGCCGGGCGAATAGCACGGCGGTCGCCTTGCCGTTGCCCCAACCCGGTCCGACCGAGCCGGCACCCGTTACAACCGCAACCTTGCCGCCGAGGTCCAGCACCGGCTCTATCCGCGCAGCGCCATGTCCCGCAACTCCGGCACAATCCAGAACGGACGCTCCCCGCGCGACACGCGCAGCACGTTATCGAACCCATTGCGCAGCATCTTGACCCGCGTCTCGTAAGAGCTGCCGGCCAGGTGCGCGGTCAGCACCACATTGTCCAAGCCCAATACTGCCTCATCCGGCAAGGGTGGCTCCTGCGGGAACACATCCAGGCCTGCTCCCGCGATCTGGCCGGATACAAGCGCGTCGTGCAGCGCCGGCAGATCGACCACCGGTCCGCGGCAGGCGTTGATCAGGATCGCGTGCCTCTGCATAAGCCGCAGGTGCGGTGCGCTGATCATGTTGCGCGTCAGCTTCGTCAGCGGCACGTGCAGCGTAACGACGTCGGATGTCTGCAGCAGCTCTTCCAGCAGCCGATAGCGCCAACCCGTCGTATCCTCCTGATCTTCGCCGAGCCGCACGATGTCGTGGTACTGGATGCGTGCGCCGAATCCGCCGGAGGCGATGCGCGCCACGCGCTTGCCGATGTTGCCCAAGCCGACAATGCCCACCGTCTTGCCGTGCAATTCGTGCAGGCCGGAGACTTCCTGGTTGCCGCGCCAACGCCCGGAGGAGACCATGGAATGCTGCCAGGTTACCCGGCGATAGACGGCGAGCATAAGCAGGATCGTGTGTTCGGCGACGGACATGGAGTTGGCACCGCCATTGTTGCAGACCGGAACCTTGGCGGCCCGCGCTGCCTCCAGATCCACGCGGTCGTATCCGGCGCTGAACAACTGCACCAGCTTCAGCTTGGGCGCGCCCTGATAGAATGCGGCATCCATCGGGCCGGGTTGGCCAAAGATGTACTCGGCCTCGGGCAGCGCCGCGCGATATTCCGCCGAGCCCGCTGCGCCGAACACCACCTCGAAACCCGCCGGCGCCAGCTTCGGCGCGACCTCCCGCACCTCGGACACATTATTCACGATGAGAATCCGACCAGCCATTCCGACGCTCTCCCGCTTTCAATCAGGCCAGCATAGCGGATCAGTCGCGTTCGCCTAGTTTGAGAGGCGCTCTATGCCCCGACGCAACCGGGGGATATGCCGCGCGCTTTGCCAGCGCGAGGAGAAGCAGGCATGGCGGAGAAGAATCCACTGGAGAACGACCCCCACCGCGAACACCGCATCCGTGAACGTGCCTATCACTTGTGGGAACAGGACGGACGGCCCCATGGGCGCGACGTGGAATATTGGGAGCGGGCGCGGGAACTGGTCGGCATGGAAGAAAGCCGCGGTGCGGGAGAACTGCCCAACCCCATGACGCATCCGCCCATCACTGGCCTGCCGGAGGGCGTGGAAGAAGCCGAAATTCAGGAAAATCTCGGCGAGTTCCCCGGACGCTTCACCGACCAGGGCGACGCGGAGCAGACCCCGGAAGCCATACACGCGGAACCCCGCGGGGCCGAACCTTCCAGTAAGGTCCCCGCCAAAAAGGCGGCTGCAAAAACGGCTGCCAAGCCACCGCGTAAGGGGGCGGCCAAGCCCACGCGTTAACCATCAGGCGAATTGACTCTCGGTCGAGTGTTCTCTATATGTTCGAGCATGTCCACCCTCTCCGAGCTGCGCGAGACGGTCGCCAGGCTGGAGCGTCTGACCCCCCGGCCGCGCAAGCCGGCGCTGGCCTTCGGGGTGGCTTCTATCGACCAGCACTTGCAGGGGGGCCTGCCGCGCGGGGCGCTGCATGAGATTGCCGGGGCAGGGGGGAAACCGAGTTTGCCGGTGCGCCGACTCTGTTCATCGCGGGCCTCGCCGCACGGCTAAAGGGCCCCGTGCTGTGGGTGGTGCAGCGGCGGGACCTGTTCGCCCCGTCCCTGGGTGGCGTCGGCCTGCATCCTGATCGTGTGATCTACGCCGAGGCCTTTCGGCCCGAAGTGGTGTTGCAGACCATGGAGGAAGGCCTGCGCTGCAGCGGGGCTCGCGGCAGTGGTAGGCGAACTCAATGGCAAGCTGGGCCTGACTGCCTCCCGCCGGTTGCACCTTGCGGCTGAGACGTCCGGCGTTACCGCTTTTCTGCTTCGCCGCAGCATGCGGACGGACGATCCAGTGTTTACCGAACCGGTGGCGGCCGTCACGCGCTGGCGCGTCGGCGTGCTTGCCTCACCGCCGCCGTTTGCGGATGCGCCGGATGTTCCCGGTCTCGGGCCGCGTCTGTGGCAACTCGATCTGATCCGTTGTCGCAACGGAGAGGCGGGACGCTGGATCGTTCAGGCATGGGACGCGAAGGCGTGCATGCGTGCATGGCAGCCAGAGGAAGCAGGCTTTGAATCTGCAGCACCAGCAAGATCACGCGCGGGCGGCAGTCACTGAATTTTTACCCGAAACGACACGGGCGCAGCCAAATTCATAAGAAAAGTTTAAGCCTAACGCTCCATATGAACTGAAGCATCGTTATAGCCGCCAAATATCGGCGCATATTTGACACAGCCGGCACTTAGGTCGTTCAATCCGGTTCCACGTCGCTAACGTGATCAACTCGAACGGCACAACTGCACAAAGGGGATACGTGCGACGAGCTTGGAAAGTCGACAATCGGCAGAGAACTGTTTCACTTCCAAAAATAAATTCACTGCCGTGACGGATTGGATCACCCTCCAACCATTCCGGAACTGCGTCCGCGCATCAGCAACGCACCACGCGATGAAACACACTGCGCACGACGCGTTCCAGGCCATGCAGACGTGAGCATCATTCGCCTTGCGACCTTTCCCCCCGTCTTAGGGCAGGGATAACCCGATGACATCCTCACCGGAGTTCCCGATCATCGGCGTCGGCGCTTCGGCAGGGGGCATCGAAGCGCTGGAGGGGTTCTTCCAGGGCATGCCGTCCCGCCCCGGACTCGCCATCGTCATCGTCACGCATCTGACCCCGAGCGCGAAAGCCTGCTCGATGAAGTGATCCGCCGATACACCGAACTCTCGGTCCAGGTCGCGGCCGACGGCATGCCGGTTGAGATCAACCATGTCTATGTTCTGCCGGCCGATGCGATCCTCGGAATTGAGCACCGCCGGCTGAGCATTCGCAAACCGACCGGCTCCCGCGGCGGACGCAAGCCCATCGACATTTTCTTCGGCGCCCTTGCCGCCGACCTCGGCGATCTTGCTGCCGGCGTCGTGCTCTCCGGCGGCGATTCCGACGGCACCATAGGCATCAAGGCAATCAAGGAGCATGGCGGACTGACCATGGCCCAGGTCGGCGATGGCCACGGTCCACGCCATCCCGATATGCCGAAAAGCGCCATCTCCACCGGTCTGGTCGACTTCGCCATCCCGGCGCAGGAAATGGGCCCCAGGCTGGTCGAATTTGCCAGCAGCCTCAACCTGATTGATGGGATCGCCGTCCCGGCGCACAGCTCGGATCAGACCGAAGCGTTCGCCGCCGTCGGGCGGGAAATCTATGCCATCTTGCGAAACCAGATCGGTCATGACTTCGGGGGCTACAAGCAAAAGACCTTCCTGCGCCGGGTGCAGCGGCGCATGCAGGTACGCCAGCTCAGCACCATCGAAGCGTATGTGGAGCTGCTGCGCCAGGAACCGCAGGAAGTCGGTGCGCTCTTTCGTGACCTTCTCATCAACGTCACCAACTTCTTCCGCGATTCCGACGCGTTCGACGCGCTCTCGGAGCTGGTGATCCCCCGCCTGTTTGAAGGGCGTGGCGCCGATGACACGGTGCGCATCTGGGTGCCAGGCTGCTCCACCGGCGAAGAAGTTTTCTCGATCGCCATTCTGCTGCGCGAATATATGGGGACACTGCCCGCCGCACCCCGCGTGCAGATTTTCGCCACCGATATCGACGAACGCGCCCTGGCTGTCGCCCGGTCGGCGCGTTATCCCGAAGCTCTCCTCGACAGCGTCTCGCCGGAGCGGCGAACCCGCTTCTTCATCCCTGACAGCGGCAGCTACGTCATCTCCAAAGAAGTGCGCGACCTGTGCATCTTCTCCCCGCACAGCGTCATCCGTGATCCGCCATTCTCACGGATCGACCTGGTGTCCTGCCGTAACCTGCTGATCTATTTCGGCCTGGATGTGCAGGCGCAGGTCATCCCGATCTTCTACTACGCATTGCGCCAGAGCGGTTACCTGTTCCTCGGAACGTCGGAGAACATCGGTCAGTTCAATGACTTGTTCTCCTCCGTGGACAAGAAGCACCGGATTTTTCGCAAGCGGTCGGACGGCGCACCCCCTATCCGCCTTCCGCTCATGTTGAGCGAGCTTCGTGCAGGTCAGGCGACAGAGGCCCATCTGCGCGGAACGCCCCTAGGGGGCATCGCTTTGCGACAATCCGTCGAAAATCAGGTTCTTGAGCAGTTTGCTCCTCCCTACGTGGTCGTGAACCGGGATGGCGATGTCGTATTCTACTCCGCACACACCGGAAAATATCTGGAGGCAGCGGCCGGTGCGCCTACCCGGCAGATTCTTGCAATAGCTCGCAAGGGCCTGCGTATGGACCTCCGGACCGTGCTGCGTGAGGTCGTCGAAACCGGAGAAGCGCGCACGCGCGAGAACATCTCCATCGAGAGCGATGACGGGCGCGTTCAGATGATCACGCTGACTATCGTGCCGGCGATGCAACGAGACGACGGCAGCGAACCCCTCTACCTCGCCCTCTTCTCGGATCAGGGTGCACCCCTCAGTCGCGAGGAAGCGCGCAGCCGTGCGTTCTTGGCGCAGGACGGAACTGCGGCGCATCTGGAGCATGAATTGGGCGAAACCCGTGAACGCCTGCAATCCCTTATCGAAGAGTACGAGACAGCGCTGGAAGAACTGAAATCCTCCAACGAGGAGCTGGTCTCTACAAACGAGGAATTGCAATCCACCAACGAAGAACTGGAGGCTTCGAAGGAGGAGTTGCAGTCGGTCAACGAGGAATTGCACACCGTCAATACCGATCTGAGCCTCAAGATCGAGGCGCTCGACCGAGCCAATAGCGACCTGAAAAACCTGTTCGACAGCACCCACGTTGCCACGATCTTCCTGGACCAGAATTTGGTAATCCGCAGCTTTACCCCTGCGGTGGCGGAAATCTTCAACGTGCTGCCCAGCGACTGCGGGCGGCCGATCACCGACATAACCAGCCGGTTCAAGCTGCCGAACTTCGCCGAGGACATCGCCGACGTCGCGGCAGGTCACGGGCCGATTGAACGGCGCACAGACTGTGAAGAAGACAAGGCCCACTACCTTGTTCGTGTTGCCGCCTATCGCGATGGCGGGCAAAAGAACGAAGGTGTCGTGGTCACTCTCATCAACGTGACCAATCTTACAATTGCCGAAGCACGGCAGCGCGTCCTCATCGCCGAACTGCAGCACCGCACCCGTAATCTCCTGGCTGTCGTGCAATCCATCGCGCGGCGGACCCTCGCCAGGGACGATACCTTGGACTCTTTCTCAAACCGTCTCGGGGCTCTCGGTCGCGTGCAGGGGCTCATCGCTCACTCCGCGTCCGAGCAGGTGGATCTACGAGATGTCATCCGGCTCGAACTGCAGGCGCACGGGTTCGAAGTCGGCGATAAGATTACGGTCAGCGGGCCGCCAACAGCCCTGGGTCCTGAGATCGTTCAGACCTTGTCGTTGGTTTTACACGAACTCGCAACAAATGCTGTCAAGCACGGCGCGTTGAAAATGAAACAGGGAACAGTCGATATCGCCTGGTCCCTCACCGAGCCTGACCACTCGCCTCCTGTCCTCACCCTGGACTGGCAGGAGCATGGGGTCAGGATGCCGCAGGAGGTCCCGAAGCGCGGCTATGGGCGTGAGCTGATCGAGAAAGCGCTGACTTTCACCTTGAATGCGACGACCGACCTCGGTTTCGGCGGGGACGGCATTTCCTGCCGCATCAGAATTCCGCTTGGCTCGCACGAAACGAACACGCAGGACGAACGCGACGTTCCCGAGGAGGACATTCATGGATGATCGTGATGCCCTCCGCGACCGCCGTATCCTGATCGTCGAGGACAACTACCTGGTCGCTCAGGTCTTGATCGATATGCTGGAATATACCGGGGCCGTGGTGCTCGGTCCGGTCGGCGATCTCGACGAAGCTCTGGCGCTTGCCAAAGACGGCAGCTCGAATATCGACTGCGCCGTGCTGGACGTCGATTTGCACGGCCGCGCTTCCTACCCAATCGCTGACGCGCTAACCGAGCGCGGCGTCCATTTCGTGTTCACCACCGGTTATGATGCGAGCGCCCTCGATAAGAAGTACCGGGACCATCCTCGCTGCTCCAAGCCGTTTGAGGAACGGGCGATCCTCGCCGCTCTCGCGCAGTGCGTTCGCGGAGAATGCCGCACCCAGGAGCCTCAATAAAGGCGCAGAGTTCTACTCGCGCACCTCCGCCGGCAGCATCAGCTCCGGCACCCGTTCGCCGTGCCGCACATGCTGCTCCAGCACCGCATCCACGTCCGCCGGCGTATCGACCCGATACCACACCCCCTCGGGATAGATCACAATGCATGGGCCATGCTCGCACCGATCGAGGCACCCGGCCGTGTTCACGCGTACGCTGTGCAGGCCCATCTCCTTGGCCCGCACCTTCATGTAATCCCGTAGCTTCTCGCTGCCCTTCGCCGCACAACTGCCCTTCGGATGCCCGTCCGGCCGGCGGTTGCAGCACACGAACACGTGGGCCTGGTAGTATTGCGGCGGATCGCCCGCCTGTCTTTCACCCATCCTCACCCCCATCTCAACAGCATGCCCGAGGCCACGAACCTCCTCAGCCGCGAAACCTCGCCCTACCTGCTCCAGCACGCACACAACCCGGTGCACTGGCGCCCCTGGGGTGCCGCCGCCCTGGCCGAAGCCCACGACACCAACAGGCCGATCCTGCTTTCGATCGGCTACGCCGCCTGTCACTGGTGCCATGTGATGGCCCACGAGTCCTTCGAGGACCCGGACACCGCGGCGCTGATGAACCGGCTGTTCGTGAACATCAAGGTGGACCGGGAGGAGCGTCCGGACATCGATCATCTCTACATGTCCGCCCTGCACATGCTGGGCGAGCAGGGGGGATGGCCGCTGACGATGTTCCTGGCGCCTGACGGCACGCCGTTCTGGGGCGGCACGTATTTTCCGCCGGCGCCTCGGTGGGGCCGGCCCTCCTTCCGCCAGGTGCTGCAAGGGGTGTCTGCCGCCTGGACCGCTCAAGATGACATGGTCACGCACAACGGTGCATCGCTCCGCGCGGCCCTGCAGCGCGCCGCGACCCCCGCGGCTGGTGAGCTACCCGGCCCGACGCACCTGGATGCCGTCGCTGCCGCCTATCTTCGGCTGAATGATCCCGAAAACGGCGGCCTGCGCGGCGCGCCCAAATTCCCCAACGCGCCGATCTTCCGATTCCTCTGGCAGAACGCATTCCGCACCGGCGAGCCGGCAGGGAAGGACATGCTGCATCTGATGCTGCGGCGCATGTCGCTGGGCGGCATCTACGATCACCTCGGCGGCGGTTACGCTCGCTACGCCACGGATGAGATCTGGCTGGTGCCGCATTTCGAGAAGATGCTGTACGACAACGCCCAGCTTCTGGAGTTGCTGGCGCTGGCGCACGCCGACCGGCCGGACCCGCTGTATGCGGCGCGTGCCGACGAGACCGTCGGCTGGATGGTGCGCGACATGGCCGCCGGCGACGCCTTCGCCGCGTCGGAGGATGCGGACAGCGAAGGCGAGGAGGGCAAATTCTACGTCTGGTCGGAATCCGAGATCGACGCGCTGCTCGGCTTGGATGCTCCGGTGTTCAAGGCTGCCTACGACGTAACGCCGGAGGGCAATTGGGAGGATCACACTATCCTCCGCCGCATTACCGAGGCCGGCACGCCGGAGCAGGAGGCGACGCTCGCGCGCTGTCGCGACGTGCTGTTTCAGGCTCGCGCGAAGCGGGTTCGGCCCGGACGCGACGACAAGGTTTTGGCCGACTGGAATGGACTGGCCATTGCCGCCCTGGCCCGTGCTGCCACGGTGTTCGCGCGCCCGGATTGGCTCGCTCGTGCGGCGACGGCAGCTGATGCCATCCTGCGGGACCTTGGCGCGCCGGACGGACGGGTGAACCACGCCTGGCGGCTCGGCCGGGTTACCGCCGCCGGCATGCTGGACGATCAGGCGGCGATGGCCCGCGCGTCGCTGGCGTTGCACGAGGCGACGGGCGATCCGCGCCGGCTGGAGCAGGCGGTGCGGATTGCCGAAGCGGCAGTCGCGCATTTCGCGGACGGGGCGGGCGGGTTCTTCACCACGGCAGATGACGCGACGGATGTTCCCCTTGCCCGTCCGCGCACGGCGCAGGACAACGCGACGCCTGCGGGTAACGGGTTGCTGGCCGAGGTCTTTGCCCGGCTGTGGCTCCTGACCGGAAATTCTCTCTGGCGCGAACGGGCCGAGGCCCTGCTCCGCGCCTTCAGCGCCAAGTCGGACCAGTGGGCCGGGCAGGCGACCCTGCTGGCGGCTGCAGATTTGCTGGAGGAAGGTGCGAGCGTGGTGGTGACAGGTGAAACCGAGGCGTCGAGCCCACTCGTCGTGGCCGCGCTCGAATCGGCTGATCCGGCAGTCATCGTTCTGCGTGCGCCGCCCGGGTTAGTGCTGCCATCCGAGCACCCGGCTGCTGGCAAACCCAGCACGGCGACAGCGGCCTATGTCTGCCGGCGCCAAGTCTGCGGGCTGCCGGTTTCTGAGCCTGTTGCTCTGCGTACGATGTTGGGGCGGAGATAGCGCTCACTTGACAGGTCCAGGTCCCCGGGTCTGCCATCCGCGCCGCCACAGGCAGGGCCATCACGCATACGTGCCGCAGCTTTCGCTTCACAGCCCAGTGGGTGACCTGACCGTCTTCGAAGAAGACGGTGCGATCGTCGTGATCGAATGGGGATGGGGTGCGGAGCAATCCGCGACACCGCTGCTCGAAAAGACGCGTGCACAACTCTTTGCGTATTTCGACGGTGAGCGGCGCGCGTTCGACCTGCCGCTCGCTCCGCGCGGCACCGACTTCCAGCAACGCGTCTGGCGCGCCCTGACTGACATTCCGTATGGTGAAACGCGGTCCTACGCTCAGATCGCGAGCATGCTCGGCAGCGTCGCGCGCGCTGTTGGCCAGGCCAACGGCGCCAACCCGATCCCGATCATCGTCCCCTGTCACCGCGTACTCGCTGTCGGCGGTATCGGTGGCTATTCGGGTGGTGACGGGCTACCGACCAAGCGCCTGCTTCTTGATCTTGAATCCCGCCATCTTCCAACCCGCGCCGGAGCCCTGCTCTGACGCATTGCTGGAGAGACGTATGACCAAGGCCATCCGCGTGCACGCCTATGGCGGCCCTGAAGTGATGAAGTGGGAGGATGTGCCGACCCCCGAGCCCGGCCCAGGCGAGGTGGCGATCAAGCAGGACGCCGTCGGAATGAACTACATCGACGTTTATTTCCGTACCGGCCTGTATAAGGCGCCGTCCATACCGGTCACGATCGGGATGGAAGCGGCCGGGACCGTGACGGCGGTGGGATCGGGCGTGTCGGGCATCTCCGTCGGTGACCGCGTTGCGTACGCCGGTGCGCTCGGCGCATACGCCACCGAGCGGGTCATCTCCGCCGACAAGCTGGTGAAGCTGCCGGATGGGATCGATACCAAGACCGCCGCCGCCATGATGCTGCAGGGGATGACGGCGCAGTACCTGGTCCGTCGGACATACAAGGTGAAGGCAGGCGACACGATCGTGGTGCATGCCGCGGCGGGGGGCGTCGGGCTGATTCTGTGTCAGTGGGCGAAGCACCTGGGGGCGACCGTCATCGGCGTCGTTTCCAACGAGGAGAAGGCCCAGCTGGCGAGGGCGCATGGGGCAGCCCACACGGTGATCGGGCATGACGGGCTAGCGTCCGAAGTGAAACGCGTCACCGGCGGGGCGATGGTGCCTGTCGTATATGACAGCGTCGGCAAAGACACCTTCGCCGCTAGCCTGGATTGCCTGGCGCCGCTCGGGCTGATGGTGAGCTACGGCAATGCGTCGGGTCCGGTGCCGCCGGTGGAGATCAGCATCCTCGCTGCCAAGGGCAGCCTGTACCTGACCCGACCCACGCTGGCGACGTATACGGCCAAGCGGCAGGATCTTCTGAACACGGCCAACGACCTGTTCTCGGTGGTGCAGTCGGGCGCCGTGAAGATCCAGGTGAACCAGACCTTCCCGCTGAAGGATGCGGCTGCGGCCCACACGGCGCTGGAGAGCCGGAAGACGACCGGCAGCACCTTGCTGTTGCCCTAGACACCCTGTCATCGCGCCTGCGCCTGCGCTAATCCGGCTGCCATGAGCTACGCGATCGAAGGCAGTACCGGCCCTTGGGAAGTTGTGATCGGCCTGGAGGTCCATGCCCAGGTGATCTCCAAGGCGAAACTGTTTTCCGGGGCCGCGACCGATTTCGGCGCCGAGCCAAACAGTCAGGTTAGCTTCGTCGACGCGGCGTTCCCCGGCATGCTGCCGGTCATCAACCGCGAATGCGTGGCCCAGGCCGTGCGAACGGGGCTGGGGCTGAACGCGCATATCAACACGGTCAGCCGCTTCGATCGGAAGAACTACTTCTATGCCGACCTGCCGGCGGGATATCAGATCAGCCAGTACCAGCACCCGATCGTCGGCGAAGGCACGATCGAGATCGAGTTGCCGGACGGCAGCACCAAGTCGATCGGCATCACGCGGTTGCATCTGGAGCAGGACGCGGGAAAGTCGATCCACGATCAGCATCCGAGCAAGTCGCTGATCGATCTCAACCGTGCCGGTGTCGCTCTGATGGAAATCGTCAGCGAACCTGACCTGCGTTCCCCAGAAGAAGCGGGCGCCTATCTCCGCAAGTTGCGGACGATCCTGCGCTATCTTGGCACCTGCGACGGCAACATGGAGGAAGGCTCCATGCGGGCGGACGTGAACGTGTCCGTGCGCAAGCACGGCGAGCCGTTTCGCACGCGCTGCGAGGTGAAGAACGTCAACTCGATCCGCTTCGTCATGCAGGCGATCGAGGCCGAGGCGAAGCGACAGATCGAAGTCTGGGAGTCGGGCGGCACGGTGGATCAGGAGACGCGGCTGTTCGATTCAGGTCGCGGGATAACGCGGTCGATGCGCAGCAAGGAAGACGCGCATGATTATCGCTATTTCCCCGATCCCGATCTGCTGCCGCTGGTGCTGGAGGAGGACTGGATTGCGTCGTTGAAGGCCTCGTTGCCGGAATTGCCGGATGCCAAGCGCGCGCGGTTCATGCAGGATTACCTGCTTCCCACGTACGATGCCGGTGTGCTCGTTGCCGAACAGGCGACGGCGGATTTCTACGAAACCGTCGCCAAGGACCGCGATCCGAAACTGACTGCCAACTGGGTGATGGGCGACTTTTTCGCTGCGATGAACCGCACGGGCCGCAGTATCGACGATCCGCCCGTAACCGCCTCTGCGTTGGGGGAACTGCTGGATCTGATGGCGGATGGAACCATCAACGGCCGCATCGCCAAGGAGGTGTTCGAGGCGATGGTCGACACCGGTAAGAACCCGGGCGCCGTGGTGGAGGAGAAAGGGCTGCGTCAGGTTACCGACACCGGCGCCATCGATGCTGCCATTCGCACGGTGCTGGCGAACAATGCCGACAAGGTCGCCGAGTACAAATCCGGCAAGGACAAGTTGTTCGGGTTTTTCGTCGGCCAGGTGATGAAGGCGATGGGCGGCAAGGGCAATCCCGCCCTGGTTAATCAGACACTGAAGCAGGTCCTGTCCGAGTCCGGCTGAAGCCATGGTGCCTCTCGCCTTCGGACGTGACGAGTACGCCGCGAGGCTGCGCGCCACACGCGCGGAGATGGCACGGCGCGATCTTGAGCTGCTGATCGTCAGCGATATCGCCAACCAGTACTATCTGACCGGTTACGATGGCTGGTCGTTTTATCTGCCGCAGCTGGTTCTGGTGCCGCTGGAGGATGAGGAGCCGGTCTGGATCGGCCGCGCGATGGACGCCGCCGGCGGCAAGCTGACAGCGTGGATGAAGCCGGAGAACATCGTCGGCTTCCCGGAAACCTATGTGCACCGCGCCGACCTGCATCCGATGGACTGGATGGCCGAGTGGATTGCCGCGAAAGGCTGGGGCGACCGTCGCATCGGCATCGAGACCGACACGTACTACTACTCGCCCAAGGCGCATGCGCGGCTGACCGCCGGCCTGCCCAACGCGACGTTTGCCGACGCCGACCTGCTGGTGAACTGGCTGCGCGTGGTCAAATCCCCGGCGGAGATTGCCTATCAGCGGAAGGCCGCACGTCTTGCCGAGGCCTGCGTGCGCGCCGCCTATGACGTCATCGCGCCCGGCGTGCGGGAATGCGATGCAGTAGCCCGCATCTACCAGGCGCAGGTGGCGGGCAGCCCGGATTTTGCCGGCGACGTGAGCGCACTGCCGCCGACCATCCTGGCCGGCGAGAATGCCTCGGCGCCACATCTGATGTGGAGCGACCGGCGGTTCGGCGCGAATGAAACCATCGCGCTGGAGCTTTCGGGTGTCTGCCGCCATTACACGGCTGGGCTGGCGCGCTCGCTGCAACTCGGCGCCAAGCCGCCCAAGGTCGCCGATGTGGAGAAAGCGGTGCTGGAGGGGATGGACGCCGTGCTGGCGACGATGCGGCCCGGCGTGACCGGAGAAGCGGTGGAGGCGGCGTGGCGCGCGGTGATCCAGCGCTACGGGCTGAAGAAAGAATCGCGCATCGGCTATTCCATCGGCATCGGCTATCCGCCCGATTGGGGCGAGCGTACGATCAGCCTGCGGGCGGAAGATCATAACGTGCTGCAGCCGGGCAATGTGTTCCACTGTATCCTGGGCATGTGGATGGACGGCTGGGGCATCGAGGTGAGCGAGACCATCCTGGTCACGGATCGCGGCTGCGAAACCCTGACGAGCTTCCCCCGCCCCATCCACCAGAAATGACGCCGCCGCGCGCCGCGCTGGACGCGCTTGGGCTGAGCGAGCGGCTGCTGGAGCGAATGGTGCAGGTGCGCCGTCACTTGCACGGGCATCCCGAACTGTCGAACCAGGAGCGTGCGACCCAGCGCTACCTTCGGGACGAGCTAGTACTACAGTTGCGAATCGGTTGAATGATTGATTTGCTGGTCCGGCAAGTCGGGAGAACAGGCATGCCGGTTGCAGTTTGGTCGGGATCTGCCTTGGCGTGGGAAGAAGAACTGACGGCGCTGAAGAATCGTCTGGCGCCGGTCTTCTGCCGCTCTGACGTTAGCGGCGTCGGCGGGAGCGTTCATTGATAGCCTGCTGTCCGGCATTTCGCGCAAGACAGGTTGGCAAATGGCGGTGCATGCTGCCGGCGAGGGTTCGAAAGGGTTGCGCCTCTACGATTGGGCACGCATCGCGCTGCCTTGGGTGGTGGACGGCAACTTCGAACGCTGGGGGCTGATCCGGCGTAATCGGCGCGATCCGCAAGAGCGTGCCTATTACTTCGCCTTCGCTCCGAGCGGCACTGGATTGGCTGAGTTGGCCGGCGCCGCTGGTTTGCGCTGGACCATCGAGGAATGCTTCCAGCGTGCCAAGGAAGAATTGGGCCTCGATCACTGTGAAGCGCGCTCCTGGCACGGGTGGCACCGTCATATGACCCTCTGCATGGCCGCACTCGGATTCCTGGCCCGGCTTTCTGCCCAGTTGCGACGATCCACCTTCGGTAAACCGAACGAAAGGAGTCCATTCGCCACCGCCGCGCGATGATCCCCGCCACCGCTCCGCCAAGCGTGCCGGAGATCCGCTATCTCATCGCGCGCTTGCTCCTCGCGCCCATCTCCAGAACCCGCTACGTGCTCGCTTGGTCACGCTGGAGACGACGGCATCAAGCCACCGCCGCGCAGGCTCATCGAAAGCGCCGGTGCAATGTGCAACTGTAGTACTAACCAACCCCGGCCGCCCGCGCGATCAGTGACAGGCCCGCGCCGAGGATCATCGCGCCGACGCCCTGCGCAATCCGCTCGCCCGCGGGAGCCAGCCGCTCAGCGGTGATTGCCCCGGTCACGGCGGCCATCGCACGCCAATCCATCATGCCGGCGAGCAGCATGATCACCGTCATCCCGGCGCAAGAGCAGACGCAGTGCAGGCCCAGGCACAGGCCATGTCGCAGCGCAGAGCCGGCATCCGCTGATAGTCTGACCGGAGCCGCCCGGCAGGACGCAAGATGCCGCGCCTTCCATGCGGTGAACTGGACGGCGCCCGCGAGCAGGATCACAGCGCCAAGCACGATCGACCCGATACGCCCCGGCATTTGCATCTGAAACGTCGCAAGCGCCGTGGCCAGAGGGAAAGTAGCCATCCCAAGCACCGCCCAGATCAACCAATACCCGAGACCCACCAGCCCGGTCAGCACATTGCGTTGCATCCCAGTCCGTTCCGTCGCCCGGCGGTAGCGCCATAGCATCGGGGCGAGTGATGGCAGCATCATCGCTGCCATCATCGCGACCCACATGGCCAGGAACGATGCCGCTGCGCACAGCCAGGTCTGACCGCACATCGGCATGAAGGCCATGACCATCACTCAGCCCTTCGCGTACTCATCGTGGCGCCGCCACCAGATCCCACCCTCGTTGCGGCCCTTCGGCGCACGATCGAGCCACTGGTACACCCCCCACAGTCCGTCCAGTCCGCGCGCATAGGTAGAGTAAGCGTGGTAAATTATACCATCCTCCTGGATGAACGTGCTCATGCCCGGACGGTCGCGCCGAAAAGTCGGCACGTCAGTGCCGCACGTGGCCGCGAACTGCTTGACCGGCTCCGGCACCGATTCGCTGTCCATGGCGTGAGTCCCGCGCTGGTAATTGTATTCGACACCACCCGCGCGCTGCTGCTCCTCCGTGATCGACACGTTGAAGTCGAAGTTGAAATCGCTGCTCTCTGACGACGCCCAGGGAAACGTCCAGCCCATGCGCTGCCTGTAGGCTTGCAGCTTGACGAGCGGCGCGCGTGACACCGCCCATAGCATCACATCGTGGTTGACCAGGTGCACGGCAAACCCGTTGAACCCGTCGGCGATGGAGGAGCATGAGGGACAACCGGCCGCGTAGTCGGGGCCGAACATGAAGTGATAGATCAGAAGCTGGGAGCGGCCTTCGAAAAGATCCGCCAGTGAGACGTTGCCACCGTCGGTATCGAACCGGTACTCCTTGTTTACCCGCACCCATGGCAGAGCCTGCCGCAGGCGCGCCAGCTGGTCGCTTTGCCGCGTCAGCGCCTTTTCTGCCGCAAGCAGATCAAGTCGTGCCTGCAGCCACTCCTCCCGTGTTCCGGTCACATGCGTTGGCATCGGTGGTCCTTTCGTTCTGGTCGAAGCCAATGCGATAGATACGGACCAGGAGCATCCGAGTGGGAGTGACAAGTGTGGCGGGATTCACATGGACTCCTTGATTACCGCTGCGGCGCAGGCTCTCGCGGCAGGTGACCCGATCGGCGCATTGAACCGGGTCGCCCTGCGCGACGACCCGCCCTCGCTCGCGCTGCGTGGCATCGCGATGGCGCAGCTTGGCGATCTCGCCCGCGCAAAAGCCTTGATGCGACGGGCGGTGCGAGCCTTCGGTCCGAAAGAGGCGCTCGCCCGTGCCCGATGCGTCGTCGCCGAGGCCGATATCGCGCTCGCGGCGCGCGACCTGGGCTGGAACGTCAAGGCGCTCGATGCGGCGCGGGTTACGCTGGAACGGCATGGCGACCGAGCCAACGCTGCGCATGCACGCTATCTCGCGCTGCGGCGTCTGCTCTTGATCGGACGTCTCGACGATGCCGAACACGCCCTCGCCACACTCGACCCGGCGCCTTTGCCGCCCGCACTAGTGGCGGCCCATGAGCTTATCGCGGCCGGCATCGCGCTGCGGCGCCTGCGCGCAGGGACGGCGCGCACAGCTCTCGCGCGGGCCGAGGCTGCTGCACACACCTCCGGCATCCTCGCGCTGATCGCAGAGGTCGAAAGCACTTGCGCGGCCCTGAACCAACCGGCGGCACGCCTGATCAGCCGCGGCACCGACCGCCCCCTGCTGCTCGATGATGTCGAGGTCCTGCTCCGCTCGAATGCAATCATCGTCGATGCGTGCCGCCATACGGTGCGAGACCCCGGCGCGGTGGTCTCGCTCGCCAAACGCCCGGTGCTGTTTGCGTTGGCACGCGTGCTGGCAGAAGCGTGGCCTGCCGACGTCCCGCGCGGCACGCTGCTACTGCGCGCGTTCCGGGCAAAGCACGCCGACGACTCACATCGTGCGCGGCTACGCGTGGAGATTGGCCGGTTGCGCACCATGCTGCGAACGGTGGCAGATGTGACCGCGACGCGGCAGGGATATGCGCTGCAGCCGCGTCGCGCGCGCGAGGTTGTCGTTCTGGCCCGTCCCATGGAAGAAGACCATGCCGCGGTGCTTGCATTCCTCGCCGACGGCAAATCCTGGTCGAGTTCCGCGCTGGCGCTGGCACTCGGCGCCAGCCAGCGTACGGTGCAGCGTGCGCTCGATGCGTTGGCGGCGTCGGGAAAGGTGCAGTCCTTCGGCCGCGGGCGCGCCCGCCGCTGGCTCACCCCGCCCGTCCCGGCATTCACGACTCCCTTGTTACTCCCGGCGCCGTTTTCGCCAGACTAATTTCCAGTCTCCCGATAGCGAAGGTAGAGGACGGAACGATGAAACGATCAGCTGCTGAGATGGTCCACGAATACGGGCCGTTCCCGAATGCGGCCCGCGTGAACGGCGTCACGTACGACGGCCAGCATGTCTGGTTTGCCTCCGGCGACGCACTCAAGGCGTTCGATCCGGCGACGGGAGATGTGGTGCGCTCGATTGACGTTCCAGCCCATGCCGGCACGGCCTTCGATGGCCGCCACTTGTTCCAGATCGCCGAGGATCGGATTCAGAAGATCGATCCGCGAACCGGCCGCGTGCTTGCGACCATTCCCGCACCCGGCGTCGGCGGTGATTCAGGAATGGCTTGGGCCGAAGGAAGCCTGTGGGTAGGCGTCTATCGCGAGCGTAAGATCCATCAGGTCGATCCCGACACAGGCGCGATCCTGCGCACCATTCAGTCGAACCGCTTCGTCACCGGCGTGACGTGGGTGGATGGCGACCTCTGGCACGCCACGTGGGAGGACGAGCAAAGCGATCTGCGCCACATCGATCCCCGAACGGGCGAGGTACTGGATGCGCTCGAGATGCCGTCTGGAACTGGGGTGTCTGGGCTCGAGTCAGATGGCGGCGAACGGTTTTTCTGCGGTGGGGGCAGCAGCGGAAAGGTGAGGGCGGTCCGCCGGCCACGACAGGGAGCCAAGACCTCTGCTGGTTAGCACGTCCGCGCGACGGAGTTCGAAGACGCCTTTTCTGCCCTCATCGGCCGGAAAAAACACTCCCACTCCTGCATCAGGGTCCGGAACGTCTTCGTGCAGCCCCAAGTCCGGTTGGGTACGCGTGGTGTAACCTCGTCACTTGCGCCTGAGGCGCCGGGCATTAGCAGTCGCCTTGGCGTGCCAAGGCTTGATCAACGCCGCTGCAGATGGCCGCCGCGAGCGTGAGAGCACAAGAGCACTACGACGGATCGCGTCCGACTTCTCCTGAAGCATCCGCCAATACTCGGCGGGAGAACAGGTCCCACACGCCATCATCATGGTTCGACGAGCGATCGTCTCCCATGATGCGAGGCTCAGTTCCATCATCTTCGGCGCGAGGGAGAATGGGGACAAGAACATCGACTGCTTGGATCTGCGGCGCTTCATTCGCCCTCCTTAACCTGGATCACCCATAGCGTGAGGAAAGGTTTGACCCGTTTTTACTAAATTCACCCCCCGTTTCAGCACGGCTGAAAGTCGAAGCAAGACCCGACAGTGAACTTGACTGCCCTGGTGGCTGCAATGTCGGCTGCGGCTCCCCATATGGAATTGACGCCCCCTTTCCGACGAGACGAAGGCAAGGCCGGATCGCCGTGCGCGGTGCGGCTGAGTTGCTTCAGGAGCATGTATGAACAGACGCGGTCTATGCCGCCCTTCGTTGAGGATCACACAAACAGGTGATCAAGCGGAGGCGAGCCGGTTTCGCGTCGAGGTGTGGAGTCCCTTCGTCCATGAATATCAATCCGTCCAATCGCTCGCGGATGGCATAACGCGTGTCGGTCAGCTGGCAGATCTTATCGGTCGTATGTGGCTGCAGCGACACCCGAAGCGGGATGCCCTTATGGATGTCCCGGTACCGGTGGAGAGCGCTGGGCGGTGGGCGGAGTTGCGTATCAACGGGACAGCCTTCAGAAACTATGATACAAGGAGTGACGATCGCCCTAAGTGGACGAAAGCCACCGACCTGAATCACGCAACGGCGACGATCTGTGCTGAGGTAGGTTACTCTATGCTGGAGAGCGCAGCGGCGCCCTAACCGACCATGTGCGGCACTCAGGTTGGAGAAATACCCAGCCCATGGATCTGACGCGAGAGCAAATGACGTTCCTCGCCGATTTACGCGCGGGCACCTGCCGTGCCACTGCGGCACACGATGCCGCCATTATAGGGCCGCTGATCCGAGCCAACCTGGTGCGTTGGGACAGTGATCCGACTGAAGCGGCGAAGCATCGCGAACCACCAGGTAGCACTTTTACTCTCACTCCACTTGGTGAGGCGCGCTTGGCTGAGCATGAGGCACAGGAACGCTTGCTGGGCTAGCTGCGAGGCATAGCTGAAGACACCTCCGCAGCCGGGCGCTGAAACGTGACGTTTTCGAAGTTGGCGTCAAACATCATCCGCCAACGGCCCGTTGCTGGCTCGGTCGCGGCGAGAAATGCGCGCGCTTAGCTGGGCGTCCCGGGGTTCCTCCGCGATGCGTCCCAGCAGCCGTATTCAAGTAGCCATCGGTCGTGCCGCCTGATGGGCAGCACGACCGACTGCCTTAAACCGTCTTGAGGTTCGTCGCCGACATCTTGCCCTGTTGGCCGCGCTCCAGGTCAAAACTGACCTTCTGCCCTTCATTCAGACCACTAAGGCCGGCGCGCTCCACGGCAGTGATGTGGACAAACACATCCTTTGACCCGTCCGACGGCTGGATGAAGCCGTAACCCTTCTGGGGATTGAACCATTTGACCGTGCCTTCCGACATCGCGTCATTCTCCTTGCAATCCGGCGATCCGCACTGCGCGGACCGGAATGCTTTTCATGTTGGGAGCACCGAAGGGCGACGAGGTCGCATAGGCAAGGTACGATTAACCCAGGCTGAAAAGCGCCGTCGCCCACAAATAGGCCCGCCGCAGCGGTTTTGCCAGCCCAATGTCGGATCCACCCCCGACAATCGGGCAATGGCGCTCAACCGCCCGTCTGCTCTCGCCTGGACCCATGCCCGGTTGAACATGTCGGACCGGCTTCGCGCTGGCGCAAGCTCGAGCAGGTTGCGTTGGCTGGGGCCGCCGCCGGAGCCGTCGCTGGCTGATCAACATCAGCGTGCGCACGTTTTCCACGGAAATGGCGTTCGCTGTCGCACCCCGGTGCGCATGCGGTCCTGCTGATCGATTGAGGTCAGTGAGCGGCGGTTCGGGCGTGTCGGCGATGAAGCGACTTCCGGGGTCCTCCGCCCCCTCGGTGCTCACCTCAGTCGTGAGAACTCGCGTCATCGGACTATCGCAGGTTCTCGTGGTCCCCGGTCTATTAGGGAGTGCGCGCTGTCAATGCGTTCCAGGCCGCAAGTGAGTCCATATAGTCTCTCCAATGCGCGATTTTCCGGTTTTCCATCTTGATAATCGAGCAAAACCGATTGTTGTACTTCACGCCTGTCGCGAGGACGGTCCCATGGACTTCATATTCAATCACGACGACACGGCCTCCATTCGTCTTGTGGACAATCAACTTATCGGCGGATTGAAGCTCGATAGTGTCGCAATAGCCTTTGAATCGTGCCATCAGGTCGGCACGCCCCAGGGTCGTGCGAGGCCAACCCGGAAAGTCGTAGAGTACCTCGTAGACGATGTCGTCAACGACGACGTCGAAGAAGTGCTCGCCATCAACCATGTTGCCGAGAGCCCCTCGAACCAGATCGAAGTAGGGGCTGGTTGACTTGTAGGCAGCGTATTTCGTATCCGACATCGCGGCTGGGACTCCCGATGCGCACCGTCGGTCAATCGGAGTGTGAAGGGACCTTCGCCGGATCGCGCGGCTACGCCTGGGCGTCTAACGCCGCGCCGCCTCCGCTCGGCCGCGCCGGCGCAACTGGCGCAGCGACAGCGCGTGCAGCAGGATCGAGCTTGGCACCACGAAGGCCGGGGTCAGCACATTCGGATAAGCCCCGGCGCCGATGCTCGGCAAATTCGGAACGATCAGCTGGAACCGGCCGGGCGAGGTGACCATGCCCAAGGTGATCGCAACGGCGAAGTCGGCCAGGCCGAAGATATTCCAGATCATTGCGGCCCTTCGGCCCCGAGCCGTGCCAGTCGCCACGGTGATCGCCGCCGGTACGGCGAACAGGCCGGTGAGCACATCGCCGAATCCCGCCGGCAACGCGAACCCGCCCGGCAGCGTCCCACGCAGCCAGGCAGCGAGAGCCCAGCTGCCGAACACGCGGTAAAGCTGAAGAGCAACGAGCCAGCTCGCCGGCATCGTGTCGAGCACCTGCCCCATACGCTTCGACAACAGCAGCAGGGGCGCGCCGATGATCACCGGCAGGAAGATCGCCAACGGCAGCAACGGCAAGAGTGAGGCGCCCGTGATGAAGGCACCATTGATCGCCATGCTCCAGGCGACAGCGAACCAAAGAGTGTCCGGGATCATGACCGCGAGCCAGGTCGTGCGGCGTTGGCTCGGCGTCAGATCGGTGCTCTCGAGGCCGAGCCACAAACCGACCGCGATAAGCCCATGGGCCATCAACTGGTGTGCCGAGGTCGGAACGCCGCTCGCCGGGATAAACGGCTGCCAGTCGATCAACACGATCCACAGGACGGTCAGCGGGATGAGCCAAAGCAGGCTGCGCCAGGCGGGACCCGGCGAGACGATACCGGCTGGAATAGCGGCGGCAGTCATCAGCGGTCCTCCCTACACGCTCCGAACGAAGTCGATCATGGCAGCGCTGACCTCCGGCGCACGTTCTTGTTCGGTCCAATGGCCGCAGCCAGCCAGCATGATCGCCGGCCGGAGCTTGGGAACCAGTGTCGACTGCTTCGCAACGTCCGAAGAAAAGGCGTCGGCGACAAAATCGTGCTCGCCCGCCATGTAGAGCGCGGGAATGGTCACCTCTGCTCCGGCAAAGGGAGCCAGCAGCTCCCAGCTGCGATCGATGTTGCGCCACCAGGCCAGGGGACCTAGCAGCCCGCTCCGCGTGAATTCCGCGACGTATACATCGATGTCGGACTCTGTGATCCAAGCCGGCAAGGACGCCGGATCGGTCAAGGGAGCGCCGGTCCGGGGCACCATCCCGCCAGCAAACCCTCCGCCCTCGGACGGCGGCCTGTCGCCTGAGAGCGAGTAGAACAAAGAACGGAACGTGCGACGGAGATCGCGGCCGAGTGCCGCCTCAGCCTGGGGGGTCTGGAGGAAGAGCTGGTAGAACACCGCATGCTCGTTCCGCGGCATGAGCGTCGTTGGCGGCACCAAGCCGCCAAACCCTCGCGGCCGGAATGGCGCGCTGAGCGCGATAACAGCGCGGAAGCGGTCGGGGCGCAGAAGCGCCGTTTGCCATGCGATCGTGGCGCCGATGTCGTGGCCGGCGATTATCGCCCGCTGCGCACCCAAAGCGTCAACGAGACCCACGATGTCGCCGATATCATCGAGAATCGTATACTTCTCTACCTCCGACGGACAATCGCTTCGCCCATAGCCACGCAAGTCGGGAGCCACCGCACGGAACCCGGCATTCGCCAGCGCCTGAAGCTGATGCCGCCAGGAATACCAGCACTCGGGAAAGCCGTGGCACAGGACGATAAGCGGGCCTTCTCCCTGCTCGGCCACGTGTAAGCGGATGCCGTTCGTCTCGACCATCCGGTGCGTCACCTCGGGCATCGCCGGATCCACCCAAGATGTCGGCCCAGGACCAGCCGCGCTTGGCTCGGGGGTGGCAGCCTTGAGCGGCTTCGTCAAAACGGCGCTGACCGCGACCGCGCTGATCGCCGAGAGTATGTGGCGTCGAGAAAGTGTCGTGCCTTGCATTACATTGCCTCTTGATTGTCGCGCATCTGTGGTCATCGGCAACTGTCCAAGTGAGCCTCGAACTTATCGCGGGCGTGAGAGCGAGGTCGCGCGAGGCTCTAGGGCTTGGCCATAAGCATGCGGAGGGGCATGAGTGGGCCGACGGCAATGAACTCGTCGTCCATCAAGTTTTGCTTGCTCAATGGAAGGCCGTCCATGATCGCATGCGCCTCGGCAACATCCTTGGTATCCAGCAAGAGGACGACTCCGCGGCCGTCGCTGCGCGAATACCATTCGCGAATCTTCCCATCGAGATAGAGCTGCACGGTCTGCCGGATTTCAGCGGGCATGGTGGCCATGACCTGTTCGCGTGTGACGCCAGCTTTCACGGTAACGATGACCAACACCCCAGTGGTTGCGGGCGATAACGCTTGCTCCTGGGCGAGGGATGGATGGGTCATGGATGTAGCGCCTATGAGAGAGAGGGTGAGTGCCAAAGCGACGTTACGGATTGCTTTTATTGGTCCGTTTGCTCCGATCATGATGATCGCCTTTTTCTTTCAGATAGCCTCGATGTCGCGAAGGTCGGGGCTCGACATCAGCGGCGTTCGTGTTTTGCGAGGCAGATGTAAGGCCGCTTTTCGCGAGTGACTATTCGCGATAATGTTGATGGGCTATGAAGCAGAACTTCACAGTCAGGCAGGGCGCGCTCGATGGCGTGGAGGCGTTCCTGAGCGTTGCCCAGCACCGCAGCTTCCGCAAAGCGGCCGCGGAGCTAGGGGTAACGCCGTCGGCGATCAGCCAGGCGGTGCGCGCACTTGAGTCGCGTGTCGGCGCAGCACTTTTTATTCGCACGACGCGCAGTGTCGGCCTGAGCGAAGCCGGCGAGCGATTTCACGCGCGAGCAAAGCCGGCTTTCGCGGAGCTTGTCGCCGCAAGCGAGGTTGCGCGTGACCTCGGGCAGCGGCCTGCCGGACTGTTGCGCCTCACGGCGCCGCGGGCGGTGGTGCCGATCCTGCTGGAGCCGCTGATCGCGTCGTTCTGCCAAGCCTATCCCGAGGTCGAGGTGGAGATCGCCGCAAGCGCGGATCTGGTCGATCTCGCGGCCGAAGGATTCGACGCCGGCATCCGGCTCGGCCAGTTCATCGAGGCGGACATGATCGCGATGCGTCTGACGCCGCCGTTCCCGCTGACGGTGGTCGGCAGCCCCGACTATCTGCGCCGGCGGCAGCGGCCCGAACGCATCGACGATCTGCGCGGGCACGCCTGCCTGCGCATGCGCCGCTCGAACGGGTCGATCACGCCCTGGTCTTTTGTCAACGGCAACGAGGCAGTGGAAGTCATCGTTTCAGGACCTTTTATCGCCAACGACATGCCCACACTTCTTGGGGGCGCCGTCGAGGGACTGGGCCTTGCGCAGGTGCCCGAGCCGATCGCGGCCGGCGCGGTGAAAGCGGGGAAACTCGTGCGCGTGCTGGAACCCTTCGCACCCATGGCGCCGGGTGTGTTTCTCTACTATCCCGGCTCCCGACAAATGATGCCGAAGCTGCGCGCCTTCATCGATCACGTGAAGAGCCGCTCGGGTGCTACCAACAAAACCCGAAGTCACATTGATGACAAGCGAACACGCGGATGAACATGCGCTGACGTGCTTGGGGCCTGCGCCGATGCCTCTCAGACCGCTCAGTCGCGAAGTGACCTGAAGCCCGCGCGAACCTCATCTGCGAAGAGCTGCGGCTGTTCCCAGGCCGCAAAGTGCCCGCCCTTGTCGAGCTTGTTGTAATAGATGAGTTTGGGATACGCGCGCTCGGCCCAGCTCTTCGGGGCTTGATAGAGCTCATCAGGAAAGACGCTCACGGCTGCCGGGACGGAGACGCCTTTGACACCGAAAAATGAAACCTTGTTCTCGAAACACTCCCAATAGAGGCGCGCCCCGGAAACAAACGTGTTCGTCAACCAGGTGAGAGTGACGTTGTCAAGGACATCATCCGGTGTCAGGCCTTCGGGCTGCCCGTCAAACGCCCGAGAGATGAGCGCCAAACTCCGCGCGTCATGATCGAGGAAGTAACCGGCAATGCCGACGGGAGAATCGGCAACGCCGTAAAGCGCCTGCGGGCGCAACCCCATCTGGTAGCCGTACCCGATGCCTTTTGCGTATACGAAGGCCAAGCACTCGTAGGCGAGTCTCTCGTCCGCGGAGAGACCGGACGGCGCCGGAGCGCCCGTAAGGGCAGCCTTGTCAATGTCTGCTGAAAACACGCCTGGCATGTTGGAGTGAATGCCGAGCAGCTCCGGATGCCCCTGGGCCGCCATCAGGTCCGTGATGATCGCGCCCCAATCGCCGCCTTGTGCCACGAACTTCATGTATCCAAGGCGCTTCATCAGCACGACCCAAGCGCGCGCAATGTGGGCCGGATCCCAGCCCGTTTTGGTTGGTTTGCCAGAGAACCCGTAGCCCGGCATCGAGGGGATCACCAGGTCGAAGGCGTCCGCCGCGCTCGCGCCATGTGCCGTCGGATTGGTCAGCGGATCGACAATCTTCAGCTGCTCGATGATCGACCCTGGCCAGCCATGCGTGACGATGAGCGGCAACGCGTTCTTGTGTTTCGAACGAACGTGAATGAAGTGGATGTCCAGCCCATCGATCATGGTCACGAAATTCGGCAGGGCGTTCAGCCTCGCCTCGACTTTGCGCCAGTCGTACTGGGTCACCCAATAGCGCGCGAGTTTTTGCAGCGTCGCGAGCTGGGGGCCTTGCGATTGATCTGTGACTGTTTCCCGGTCGGGCCACCGGGTCGCGCTTATGCGCCTGCGCAATTCGGCCAACTCGGCGTCCGAGAAATTCACACGAAATGGATGAACGGCGTCGCTGGCCGCCGCGCCGACCAATCGGCGATCCTGGTCAGCTGCTTCGGGGTTCTCAGTCGTATCCATGGCTTTCTCCTCTGGTCGACGGTTTCCCTTGGGGTACTTGCGTGCTGCCGACGCCTACGCCCCGAGGCTGGAAGGGCCCGTTTTCGTATCCGTGTTATCGTCGTCTGCCCGGCCGAGCGCTGGGAGGTATCGGCCGAAGTTCAATTCGAAATCGCTCGGAACACCGTAACCAATGCTACGGACCTTGGCGCGGCGCGCCCGCGCACCGGGCCGGGCCAGCGTTGAAAAGAACATGTCGTTGCTCGACTGAAGCTCGGTGGCTGTCGGCGTCCCGAACCGGTTGATCTGGGCCTTCGCTGCGGCCAGCGTTTCACGGTCGAAGGAGGCCAGACGCCGGACGAGCGCATCGACAAACGAGTCGAGGTCGTCATCGTCCAGCGTGCGGTTCACCCAGCCATAGCGCTCGGCGATATCAGCATCGAAATCGTCGCCGCTGAGGACGATCTCAAGCGCGCGCGACCGGCCGACCAGGCGCGGGAGCCATTCCAGCGCTCCGCCGCCCGGGACCAGTCCGACGCCGATTTCGGGGTTGCCGAACAGGGCACTTTGCCGGCTGGCGAAGCGCATGTCGCAGGCCAGCACGAACTCGTTCCCGATGCCGCGCGTGCGGCCGCGGATCTTGGCGATGCTCACGACTGGCGTGGACGAGAGGCGCAGCACAAAGTCGCGCCAGAGGCCCAGCACCTCTGGTCGTTCAGCTGCCTTGGATACGTCGAGATGGGCGATGAAAAAATCGGGATTCGCCGACTGGAACACGACGACCTTCACGGACGGGTCCGCCTCGAGGTCGGTTATGAGCGCTCCCAATTCGACGATCGTCGTGGGAACAAACATGTTGATCGGCGGGTTGCTGAAGGTGATCGTCCACCGGCCCGGATCGGTGCGGTCGGTGTTGAACTGCGAAGGGTCAGGCATAGCGCATCTCCCACGTCGATTGGCGGATCAGTTCTGCGTTCAAGCGGACCTTGGGACATGGTAGCTTGCAGATGGGGGACCTCCACCGCGCAGAGTATCTTCGGCCATCACGGCGGTTTACGTCAATTGTGTGATGGTATCGATCGATACGGCAGTATCGGGTGCCTAGCTCGCTATGGCCGGGGCGCTGGCCGTCGGCCGATCGGTGGATCGAGGGAACAGGCTTATTGGCGGCTCGCAGCGAAACCCTGGGCTAGCAGTGCGCCCCTCACTCCCACTCGATGATTTTAGATCATGGTAGCGCGATGATTTTTCAGCGCAAATCTTTTTGCGCATCCCAAAGGGCCGTATCCCTGATCCGTCAGAAAAATCGTGCTCTTGAATTCAAAGGGGAATTTCGTCGGTTCGGAATTTGCTTGTTTCCAACGACTATCGGCACCAATCGGTCCATTTCTACTGACAGCCCCCGACCGAGCTGTTCGAGGCAGCCCCAAGAAAGACCGTCACGAGGCTATCTGTCCATGGCTGACGCGAATACCCTGTCTTGCAAAACTCATCTATCTTCGCGGGACAGATCTAGGAGGGCAGGCCCGTGCTGCGCAGAGCGACACCAGAGCGACTGACCACCTTCTCCGACGGGGTGTTCGCCGTGCTCATCACCGTGCTGGTCTTGGAATTAAGGCCCCCCGAGCGGCCCACCTTCGAGGCGTTGCTGGCTCTCTGGCCGACGTGGCTGAGCTACGCGGTGAGCTACCTTTTCATCGCCATCGTTTGGACTAATCACCACTACCTGATGCGCTACGCCGGTGAGGCAACGCCACATCTTATGTGGTTCAATTTCGCACATTTGTTTTCGATGTCGCTGCTTCCGCTCTCCACTGCATGGATGGCAGTGAGCGAGCTTGCGCCGCAACCGGTGGCCTTCTATGCAGCCGTCTTCTTCCTGGTGAATGCGACCTATATCGCGCTGATCTGGGAACTCATTGATCGGACCCCGAGCCGGAAGACCCCGTCAAAGGTGCGCAGGACCATGCATGTGCGGTCGCTGACGACATTGTGCCTCTTCGGCGTGGCTGTGTTCGTGGCGCTGAAGTACCCGCTTGTCGGCCTTGGAATTTGTATCTGCTGCCTCATCGGCTATGTGAGACCAGAACCGCCCTAAACTCAACAGCACCGTCATGAAACCTAACAGAAGTAGCTGTTTCAAGGCATCAGGTTGGTCTGCGGCGTATTTCATGTAGCTAGGCGCGCCGCATCTGCCTTACCATTGATGAAGACTTGCACGATGCTGGCGTTTCGGGCCCTTCAAGGATTATCAAAGACGATCGATTGATCTGACCTCGCATTCCTGTCCCCGGGTATCCCAAACCCGCCCTTTCTACTCCCCCTCACTCCCACTCGATTCTCTTAATGCATCGTAACGCGCTGATTTATAAGCGCAAAATATTTCTTCTGACGGTCTAAATCCGACTGCCAGTCCGTCAAAACTTTTCGCTTTTGATTTCAAAGGGAAATCGCGCGATTCAAATTTTGCGCGGTTTCGACAACTATCGCTATCGATCGGTCTATTTCGTCGCTTTCTCAAGCGTGCACCGCTTGGTCAACCGACGAGAGAAAAGACCGTCACCGCTTATAGCTCAGCGCGTCCGCTTTGTCATGATCGCAGTGGCAACACCGCCCTAATCGATCTGGGCTCGTCCTTGAGTTGTACAGCGGAAGAAGGTGGCGATGAGAGACCCAATCTTGAAGATGTCCAAATCGATGGACGGCTTCGTGTGCAGCCCCCGGATGGCGGAATCAAATGGGTGTCCGATACCGAGCCTGCGCATCATGCGCAGTCACGCCTTCACCGCACTAGATCGAGATAGTCCTCCACATCGTCATCGAAATTCTTGACGAATGCTCGCAGTCGATCGGCGTCGACGCCCTGAAATCTCCACCGGCGGGCAAGGTAAACGGCAAGCCAATTGATCACCTGCATGACATTTTGCGCCCAGTCGTGCGCGAGGCAGACGAGCTGCAAGATCTCGCCCACGGTTTCATGGGCAATATCGCCATTCTCCTCGAGATCGAGTTCACCTTGTGCAATCAGGACGCCTATGCGCAGCGCAGTGTCGACCATCATGATCGGGAAGAGCTCGTCTCGGTCGCGTAACTCGGCACCGACCTGATTCGTGATCGCAACGACGGTCGTATTTCCCAGCTCGCTACAGAAACCCGTTAGCTTGTTGCCATATCCTCTCAAGCTGAGCAGAATGATTATTCCGAATAACTTTCGGATGGCCCCGATGCACTGTTGGTGATTGAGCGGACGCGACGGGTCGAGGGCGCGTTTCGTGTCGTTGGCTAAATCCAACAGTCCGCGATCAACTAAGCCCTCATCCAGCTTATCGATAAGCTCCGGAAGGTCGACCTCAAGTAGCGAGTATCCTAGGGCGAAGACTCATCTGACTACTTGAGGAAGTAGGCAAGGGCGGCGGCGATGCAGAGGGTGGAGACGAAAGTTTCGTCGAGCCGATCGTAGCGCGTTGCCAGGCGTCGAAAGTCCTTGAGGCGGCAGAAGGTGCGTTCGACGATATTGCGCCGCCTATAGGTGACGGCGTCGAACGGATAGGGCTGCTTTCGGTTCTTGCGGTTGGGGATGATGACGCGGCTGCCGCGGTCCGCCAGCCAACGGCGCAATTCGGCACTGTCGTAAGCGGCATCGGCGATCACGCGCAGGTCGGGCGGCAGTCGAGCCAACATTGCCTGCGCCGGCACGCTATCGTGGCGCTCACCGCCGGTCAGCGCGATGACCTTGGGTCGGCCGTGAGCATCAGCGATCAGATGGATTTTGGTATTGCGCCCGCCGCGGCTCGTCCCGATCCCACGCGAACCCCCCTTTTTCGCCGCCCGGCGCTGGCCGACCGGTGGACCTTGATATGCGTGCTGTCCAGCAAGGCTTCGGCCGGCGGGCCGCCGGCGCGCGCAAGTTCCATGAACACACGCTCCCAGATCCCGCGCACTGCCCAGCGCACGAACCGATTATACAGTGTCTTGCGTGGCCCATATTCCAACGGTGCGTCGGACCATCGGCAACCGGAGATGATGACTTGGATGATGCCGCTGATCACGCGCCGATCATCCACCCGTCGCTTGCCGCGTATGTAGACGGGCAGCAATGGGTCAATCTTCTCCCACTGCCCGTCGCTCAACCAGAAATACCCTGTGACCATGCTGCCCCGAATCGATGCAAACTCCGACCACAGGGAATCAACAACCTATTGATTTGGCAATAACCCAATTGGGTCTTCGCCCTAGTTCTCCGAGAGCGTTGCTCAGATATTCTTCCATCCCAACAAAATGAAAGATCCTGGCCGCCTCGATATAGAGTCCTGCGGCAGTTTTGTGGTTTCCAAGATTGCTTTCGCAGTTACCGATCTGATGCAGCGTCTGCCCTCGATTGACAGCGATCGAGGCGCCGCGCTCATGCTGAAGAGAATGCCTGTATGCCTTGGCAGCTTCGTCATATTTTCCTTGCGACAGGAGCGCAAAGCCGAGCATTCCGAGCGCGCTGGAGAGGTCGTTGTGCAGCTCCTGTTGCACGAAGTCTAAGTTGCCGTCCGTATCCGGGTTGTCCTTAGCCACACGAAGCCGTGCACGATAGCCTTCCAGTGCCTCTCGTGCATGCCGCTCTGCCGTCGAGAAATCGGCAGTCTCGCGCGCCGCGATGGCGCGACACATGGCCACGTCCGCCAATAGCTCGGGGTCTTTGGTCATTCCTTCAATGCGATCGGCGACGTTCAACCCTATCGCAATCAACGAGTCATCGCCGGCGCGTTGCGCGAGAGCCATCATCTGCAATGCCAAACCACTTGCTCGCTCGAGACGCGATGTCCGTAGGGCAAGCTCGGCCGCATCGTGCATAACTCGTGCGCCTTGTTCGGACAGGCGCAACACGAAGAAGTAGCGCATCAAGGAACGGACTATCGACACCGCGGTCGTTACAAGCTCTTCTTCGTCCGGCCTTTCTCGCGCAAGCTCCAGGACATGCAGTAGATTGGGAAGCTCATCCCCATAACGCTGCAGGACATATGGCGTCTCTTCGGGCAAGTCATAGTTCAGCTCGAGTACGGCCACCATCATACCAAAGCCATGGACGACGCGACCGATGATGCGCTCAAAGGACTCGGGTTCCTCCTTTCGGCCACGGTCAGTCGCGAACCGACGGATGGGTGCCAGCACCCGGGTGCGACTCACTCGGTCGTCGATGGGAATGACATCGATGAGATGCCATCGCCGCAGCGATGCCAACGCCTCGGCAATATCCTCGAACTTGAGCCATTCCCTGTCGAGATAGTGCGTTAGTAGCCCAGCCGGCGCTTGCGCAAGGGCCCATAGCAACTGGCGGCTACCTTCGGCGAGGGTTGCATACGCGGTGTGAAGGCATAACTCGAGCGAGGTCTCGTGGCTCTGACGCTGGCGACCGGGTAGGCTGACGGATTGGATGCCATGCCGATGAATGGCATTCAGCGCTCCGGTAGCGCTTCCATAATGCTCAGCTAGCGCTCCGGCGAGCCAAAGGGTCAAAGCATGTCCATCGCAGAACTTCAGCAACGGATCGGCGTCGCCCTCACCACCGGCGTCCTTGCCCCCGTTGGATTGAGATAGCAACGCCCGGCTAGCGGAATCGTCCAGCCTGCCGAGCTTCAGTCGCATCTCAGCCGGAAGTCGGTGCAGCACGACCTGGGTAGTGAAAACGAACTGCGTATTGTTCGTCGCATCGAATAGCGCTGCGACGGCGTCTTCGAAGTCGTCGAGATCGTCAAGGCTGCTCCGCTCAATACCGTCCAATACGATACATGCTTGAACTGCGTCGAGCCGCGAGGGGAGCGCATCCTCGCTACACGCGATAGCTGCCGTTCCGAGAGCCGCACGCAACGCCGAAACGATATCGGCAATGGTGCGATACTGATCGATATCGCACCAGAACACTGTGCGACCCGTTTCGCAACGACTGAGCGCTTGCACCAGCAATTCAGATTTGCCTATCCCGCCGGCCCCGCTGATCATTATCGATTGTCCTGACCGCAAGGAGTTGATGATAGTGGTGAGCTCGCTCTCTCTTCCGACGAAACAATGGGAAGCTCGTGGCGGCCGGAGGCTCTGCAGTGATGGATGCATTCGATCCATCAAATTCGCGCGCGTCCGGGCGATCAGGCTTTCCTTGATCGCCTTCAATTGATCAGTCGGCAGGCTATGCTGCACGTCATGCTCGCGATGGCAACCGCTGCATAAGCGGATTAGGTTGTGATGATGATGAGACCTGCTTTCTGCCCATGAACGGATGTGCGCCGTGTCGACACCGATTCCGCTCCCGCAACGCGCACACTGGTTTTGACTCTCGGCCCGCAGATGATCGAGAATCGCTTTGGGAATATGGGGGCGGCCCTCTTCAGAACTTGACCAGGGACCGGCGAGAAGCTTGTCGAATTCATCGAGCCCGTGCTTCGAAAAGCGGGTCTGCCCATCACGCTCTATCGTCTGAAGCGGGCGCATGCCGGTAGAATTGCCGAAATTGAGCTTGGTGAACTGGAACAGCAGCTCCGTCGTGATTCCAAGGTGATGAGCTGCCGCGAGCGGCGTCAGCAATGTATCCACCTCAGCTCCCATCTCCATGACGCCCTTTCAGTCGGCCGTTTGTCCTTCCGTCATGCTAGTGCAACACTCTGCATGCCGGTCCCTTATGGATTAGCGTCAAATATGGTTGGTTCGGCGAGCGCACGTGTAGCTTGCCGGGTTAACATGAAATGCCAAGACTGCGAGGCTCATCCGGGCGGGCCTTCCTTTTGGGCGGTTTCCGCCTGCTTGGCGACGGGCTCGTCCGCAGAAGCGGCATCTCCGATTATGATCGCGTGCGGTTCAAGGTCGTTAAGGACGATGATGAGCGCGCCGCTCTTCTGTTCGTTGGCGGAAAGAGATAACAGCTCTCCGGGATTTCGCGCGATAAGTCCGACAACCTCCTCACTTTGTTTCTCCTCACCCTCCTTCTTGTCAGCCGGCACTTTCAGCTGACCGAGAGTTCCCTTCGCGGTAGCTGCCGGGGCCTTGAGGCCACGCTGAAGGAGTGACCGAAACGAAGTTGAGGCCTGAAGTCTCTTGAGCGTGTCCCTAGTGCGCTCGGGGACCTGCCCTTCTTCTATTTTTGGAATGACGCTGAGAATTTCGTCGACCGAGGATTCGGTGAGAGCGAGTCGCGTCAGATCGTCTCCGGCGCCGTCGCGTCCCGTAATGCAAACACCTCCGTCGCGCATCGTGATAGGCAGTTCGAGTGCCTTGGGTTTTCCCTCGCCGTCGGTCGTGAACATGCGAACCTCCACGGGGAAAGTGAAGGGCATCTTGCTCAGGAGTCCGACGCGTCCCATGTCGGACAGCATGCGCTGCTGCAGCTCAAGCGCGTTGCTTTCCCTGAGCCGTAGGCCAACCGAATAGGGTCCCTCCTCACCGATCAGATCGCCGAGTTCGTCGCGCTTAAGCATCCGTTGATCGTCGAGGTCCCATTCGATGGACATGCGAGGCTGGTCCGGAAACTGCACAATCGGCGTGGTTACGCCCTTGGTCTTGTATCTCCAGGTTTTGGTGTCGAGCGCCTTCAGAGTGCCCCCTACGAGAAGCACACGCCGTTTGTCAGGGTTTCGCACTAGGTCGCAGGCTGGCGTAAACACGACCAAGACATCCGGTTGATCCGCCGGCACCGCCGCAAGTGCCGCGGGGTCGAGCCTCGAACGACGCACGAGAACGTCGCCGAAGCTGACCGGCATGCCTGCGGTGTTGCCCGTCACCTTCAGCCGTTTGGCATTCTGCCATAGTGACCGCGCGACAAGATCCTGCAGATCGGAAGAGCCGGCAATGTAGGGCGCGGGGTACTTTGTAGGGTCGATAGCGTTGAGCTCCTGCGCCGCGGAGATCGTTGCCGCATGGCCTTCGATTTCATGCTGGAGGACGCGATCAAAAACGTCCAGCATGTAGCTCCCGAGAGGCTGCCCCTCTACATCGAGCAGAACCTCTCGGTGTTGATTTTCGCTGAGAACTGACCCGGGTTTTCCACCGAGAACTGACCCGGGTGAATTTATGGTTTGCGGGTCATACCGGGGTCAAGTTCTTGGCCTTTTCCTTTCGGCCCTTGTTGGCGGCCGAGCTGGCTTTGAAGCGGAAGCTGTCATTGCCGGTTTCCACGATGTGGCAGTGGTGGGTGAGGCGGTCGAGCATGGCGGTCGTCATCTTAGCGTCGCCGAACACGTCAGCCCATTCGCTGAAGCTCAGGTTCGTGGTGATGACCACAGAGGCCCGTTCGTAAAGCTTGCTCAGCAGGTGGAAAAGCAGCGCGCCGCCGGAGGGGCTGAACGGCAGATAGCCCAATTCATCGAGCATTACGAGGTCGCACCGCATCAGCCGATCCGCGATCTGACCCGATCGGCCCTGAGTTTTCTCCTGCTCCAGCGCATTGACCAGGTCGACGGTCCCGAAGAACCGAACCTTTTTGCGATGGTGTTCAACCGCCTGCACGCCAAGCGCCGTGGCGATGTGGGTCTTGCCGGTGCCCGGACCGCCGACGAGGACCACGTTGTCGGCGTTTTCGATGAACTCACACCGGTAAAGCTGGCGCACCAGGGCTTCATTGGTTTCGCTGGACGCAAAATCAAAACCGCTCAGATCCTTGTAGACGGGGAAGCGCGCCGCCTTGAGCTGGTAGGCAACCGATCGAACCTCGCGCTCGGCGGTTTCCGCCTTGAGCAGCTGTGAGAGAATGGGGACGGCCGAATTGAACGCTGGCGCGCCCTGCTCCATCAGCTCGCCCGCGGCTTGCGCCATGCCAAACATCTTCAGGCCGCGCAGCATCACGACAATCGCCGCCCCGGCCGGATCATGACGCATGGCGGGCCTCCTGTAGCTTCTCGCGCAGGGCATCGTAGCGTTCGACGTCGGCACGTGGCTCCCGGTCCAGGGCCAAGGCCTGCGGAGCCGCGATCATTGCTGTGGCCGTGGATTTGCCGTCGATCAGCCGGTGCAACATGTTCAGCACGTGCGTCTTTGTCGGCGCTCCATCACTCAGCGCCAGTTCGACGGCACACAACACCGCATCTTCACCATGGTGCAGGACGAGGGCAAGAATCTCCACCATCTCCCGGTCGCCTCCGGGCTGCTTGAGAAGGTGCTGTTGCAGCCGCTTGAACGCTTCCGGCAATTCGGCGAACGGCGCGCCATTACGCAGAGCTCCCGGCTTGCGCTGGATCACCGCGAGATAGTGGTGCCAATCATAGATGGTGCGGCCGGGCAGATGATGCGACCGCTCGATGAGCCGCGCGTGTTCGCAGATGACTTGCCCTTCGGCAACGACAACGACGCGGCCTGGATAAACCCTTAAGCTGACGCGATGATTGGCGAAGGACGCGGGCACGCTGTAGCGGTTGCGATCAAAGTGAACGAGGCAGGTGGGCGAAACGCGTTTGCCGTATTCAACAAAACCATCGAACGGTCTGCCAACGGCCATCAGGCATCCGACTTCACTTTGCCACGCATCGAATATCGAGCCTTGCTGGCTGCCGTGTGGAATCTCGCGCCATAGCGCTTGGCAGCGTTGTTCCAGCCAGTCGTTCAAGTCAGCCAGCGTCACAAAACGCGGCATGGTCTGCCACAGCCGATGACGCGCGTCCTGGACATTCTTCTCGATCTGACCCTTCTCCCAGCCTGAGGCCGGATTGCAAAAGTCAGCATCGAAAAGGTAGTGGCTGGCCATCGCGGCAAAGCGTGCATTGACCTGGCGCTTCTTGCCGACGCCAACTTGGTCAACAGCCGTTCTCATATTGTCGTAGATGCCGCGGCGCGGCACGCCGCCAAGCACCCGGAACGCATGATGATGCGCGTCGAACAGCATCTCGTGCGTCTGCAGCGGATAGGCCCGGACAATGAAGGTGCGGCTGTAGCAAAGCTTGAAGTGCGCAGCTTGCAGCTTGGTCCGTTCGCCGCCGATAACGGCCCACTCCTCGCTCCAGTCGAACTGGAAAGCTTCGCCCGGCTGGAAAATCAGCGGAACAAAGGCCCCGCGGCCGGTCGTCTGCTGCTCCCGCTGCCGATGCTCCTTCCAGGTGCGGGCGAACGCCGCAACACGGCCGTATGAACCTTCAAACCCGAGGGCGGCCAGATCCGCATGCAACCGCTTGATCGTCCGCCTCTGCTTGCGCGGCCTGCCGCTCTCTAGCTTTAGCCAGGCCGACAGTTTCTCGGCGAACGCGTCCAGCTTGCTGGGCCGCTCCGGCACCTTGAAGGCCGGTTCCACCACGTCGCCCCGCAAGTATTTGGTAAGCGGTGGCACGGGGCACGTCGTTTATGAATGTCAGCTGAGGCAAGTTTGTCGTCCTGTTGGCAAGAGCTGATGTTATGGACGTGGTTAACGACGGTTCGTCTGTGGAGCGACCGCGCCGGATTGAAATTCTGAGCGGTGCGGAGCGCCGACGCCGTTGGTCGGATGAGGCGAAGGCACGGATTGTCGCTGAGAGTGTGGTGCCTGGCGCGATGGTGTCGCAGGTTGCTCGCCGTCACGATGTCCTGCCGTCACAGATCTACGCTTGGCGGAAAGCCGCCCGCGAGGGCTCTCTTGTTCTCACGGGCGGCCCAGCCTTTGCCACGGTCGAGGCTGCCGGACCCTTGCCGCCCGAGACCAAGCCGAAGCATGCCGGTGCGGTGCCGATCATCGAGATCGAGGCGGGCCCGATTGCCGTTCGGGTCAACGATGGTGCTGATGCTGCACTGGTTGAGAGGATCATCCGGGCACTCAAGGCCGCCAGGTGATCTTTCCGACCGGTCCTGTTCGGGTGATGGTTGCGGTCCAACCCGTCGACTTCCGCAAAGGCATCGATGGCCTGGCTGCCATCGTCAAAGAGGAACTGGGCACCGATCCTTATTCGGGCGTTGTTTACGTCTTCAGGGCGCGCCGCGCGGACAGGATCAAGATGATCTTCTGGGACGGCACGGGCATAGTGTTGATCTCCAAGCGTCTGGAGGATGGCAAGTTCCGCTGGCCTCGGATTGAGGCAGGCGTGATGCGTCTGTCACCGGCACAATTGACCACGTTATTCGAAGGTCTCGATTGGACGCGCGTGCATGTGCGGCGTGTGCGTGCGCCGCAGGAAGTGCTGTGATCGCTCGATGCTCACACACGATATTGGTGATCACAAATCGGTCGGAATGTGATTCACTCGAGTCGCCATGGATGCCGCTCTGCCGCAAAATCTTGCTGAGGCTCATGCGCTGATCGAGCGCCTGACGGCAAGTCTGGCCGAGAAGGATGCAGCGCTATCGCATCGTGACGAAGAGATCGAGCGGCTCGAGCGCATCCTCGATAAATATATCCGCCGTCAGTATGGCAAGAGTTCAGAACAGCTGCCGCCAGAACAGATGGCGCTTGGGCTTGAGGATCTCGAGACGGGAATTGCCGCGGCAAAAGCCAAAGCGGAGAGCCAGGACGCGACGCGTGTCAGACGCCATGGCGTCAAGCGCGGTGATCTGCCGGATCATTTGCCGCGCGTCGAAATCGTCATCGAGCCCGAGAACCAGATCTGCCCCTGCTGCGGTGGAGCATTGCATGTCATCGGTGAGGACAAATCCGAGCGCCTTGACGTTATCCCTGCCCAGCATCGTGTCCTCGTGACCCGTCGGCCGAAATATGGCTGCCGTTCGTGTCGCGAGGGCGTTAGCCAGGCACCGGCGCCGCCGCATATCATCGAAGCTGGCCTACCCACCGAGGCGATGCTGGCCCATGTCCTGGTCAGCAAATATGCCGACCATCTGCCGTTGTATCGCCAGCACCAGATCCTGCAGCGCCAAGGCATCAGGATCGATCGCTCCTGTCTGGCCGATTGGGTGGGGCGCAGCGCCTTTGCCTTGAGGCCGATCGTCGCGCGCATGCTGGAGTTGCTGAAACGATCGACCAAGTTGTTCTGCGATGAAACGACGGTGCCCGTGCTCGATCCTGGGCGTGGCAAGACAAAGACCGGCTATCTGTGGGCAATCGCTCGCGACGATCGGCCATGGAACGGCCCTGATCCTCCCGGCGTCGTCTACGTTTATGCACCAGGCCGTGCTGGGGAATATGCGCGTCAGGCACTCCGCGGCTTCAAGGGCGTTCTCCAGGTGGACGGATACACCGGCTATAACGCCCTGACCGATGGCCGTCGGAAGGAAGATCCCTTGGACCTGGCTCTTTGCTGGGCACATTGGCGAAGAGACTTCTTTGACATCAACAAGGGCGGGTCTGCGCCGATCGCTGCCGAGGTCCTGAATCGGATTGCCGCGCTTTACCAGATCGAGACCGACTCCGTGGTCGGAGTGCCGAGGAACGTCGTGCCGCGCGTCAGGTCAGGACCGTGCCACTCATCGACGATCTGTTCCGTTGGCTGGAGCAGAAGCTGCCGCTCCTGCCCCAGAGCGGCAAAATGGCCGAAATCATCCGCTACGGCCTCAAGCGCCGTGACGGGCTGACGCGGTTCCTCGATGACGGCACTATCGAAATCGATAACAATACGGTCGAGCGAGCCATTCGCCCAATCACGCTGAACCGCAAGAATGCCCTGTTCGCGGGCCATGATGAGGGAGCAGCTGCCTGGGGTCTCATCGCTTCGCTCGTCGAAACCTGCAAGTTGAACGGTGTCGAGCCACAGCGTTATTTGACCGATACCCTCACCAAAATCGCCCAGCACTGGCCCATGTCAAAGCTCGACCAGCTGCTCCCCTGGGCAAACGTGGTCTGAAGCCACCGCTTACAGTATTTGCGGATGGTGTTCCGCGATAGCCCAGTCCTGCGGGCGATCTCCCGTATCGAAAGCTGGTCTCGAAGCGCCCAGCGACGGATCACGCTCAGTAACTCCATGCTTATCACTCCCGTGGACCCCGCTGAAAACAGCCGGGGCGAGGTCAAAACATGGGTCAATTCTCAGTGGAAATTTGCCACCTGGTGGGTCAGTTCTCGATGAAACTCAACATACCCGCGTTACTGCGATCGAACCGGGCGCGCATACAGTATTGCTGGCTGATGACAGCCGAGTGACCTATGGCGCGCTGCTGCTGGCCACCGGCGCAGAACCGATCAAGCTTGGCATCCCGGGAGCCTCGCTGCCGCACGTTCATGTGCTGCGCACCCTTGCTGACAGCAACGCGTTGATCGCGCGCGCAGATACCGTGCGGCATTGTGTGGTGGTGGGGGCGAGTTTCATCGGCCTGGAGGTCGCCGCCTCGATGCGCGCCCGAGGGCTGGAGGTGCACGTGGTCGCGCCCGAAGCGCGTCCCATGGAGCGTGTCATGGGCACGGAAATCGGCGACATGGTCCGCGCGATCCATGAATCGCACGGTGTCCGCTTCCATCTCGGTACAACGCTCACGGCCATTTCGCCGGACGCTGTGACGCTTTCAACCGGAGAGCGGCTCCCTGCCGATCTGATCGTCGTGGGCATCGGCGTGCGGCCGGCGGTTGCACTTGCCACGCAGGCGGGCCTCACCGTCGATCGAGGAGTAGTCGTAGACGAATTCCTTCAGACGAGTGAGGCAGATATTTATGCCGCCGGCGACATTGCGCGCTGGCCCGACAAATTGACCGGACAGTATATCCGCGTTGAGCACTGGGTTGTCGCAGAGCGCCAGGGCCGCGTCGCCGCGTCTAACATGCTCGGCGGGCGCCAACGCTTCGACGCGTTGCCGTTCTTCTGGAGCCAGCACTACGACACGACCATCGCCTATGTCGGCCACGCCGAGCAGTGGGATCGGCTCGAAATTGAAGGCGATCCGGCCGCACGCGACTGTGCGGTGAGCTTCTGGCGTGATGGCAGGAAGCTGGCCGTGGCGACAGTCGGTCGCGACCGGGACTGCCTACGGGCTGAAGTGGCGTTCGAACAGGAGGTTGGGGCATGATCGCACATACTGCGCCTTCGAGCCACGTTCGGCTGAAGCGCCTATGCGAACGCCGATCGCCTCAGGACGGGGGTGCGGGAGAACCGTTCGATCGACTCTCGTGGCGCAGCTGACCAAAACAAATTCTGCGATCGATCGCCGAAGGACATCGCTCCGAGCACGATACCGGAGGCTTTCGATTCAGCTCGAGAGTGAGGACATGAGCACACCGGCTCACGACGACCTTTGCGGCTGCGGTCACTTCGGGTCACCAACGGCGGAGCGGTGATCTATGGTCGATCATTCGTCGATCCGGCGATCGGAATTCTCGTTCACCATCGACGTTAGCCCACCCTTTCGCCTGGATCTTACGGTCTGGGCCCTTCGCCGACGTTCGGTAAACGAGACTGACAGATGGGACGGGGCCGCGTACAGGAGAACGATCCATGTTGGTGAAACTCCCGTGGGACTTGTGGTGACACAGGTCGGATTTCATGACGCACCCAGGCTCTCGGTTCGCGTATCCGGCGATTGCCACCACTCGCGCACCGAGGCAGCGGCGCGTCGCTCATTGGGTCATGTGCTTGGCCTCAGCATCGACCTTACAGAGTTCTACGCTGTCGCGGCAGCGGAGCCGCCGCTCGGTGAACTTGCAGAACGGTTCAGAGGCATGCGACCGCCACGATTTCCTTCAATATTCGAAGCTCTGTTGAACGGCGTGGCGTGTCAGCAGATCAGCCTGCAAGCCGGCCTTACGCTGCTTAACAAACTCGTCGTCGCTTTCGGTGAGGCGCCGAACCCACCCGAAGACGGAAGGAAGGCCTTTCCCAGAGCGCAAGCTCTAGCAAATATCGGTTCGCGCTCGGTGCAGGACCTCGGTTTCAGCCGTGCTAAGAGCCTTGCCATCAGCGAAATTGCGGTCGCTGTTGCCGCTAGAGAGATCGAATACGACACGCTCGCAAATCTCGACGATGCAGCAGCTTGTGCAAGATTGGAGGAGCTGCGCGGAGTTGGCCGCTGGACGGCTGAATATGTTCTCTTGCGCGGCTGTGGGCGCCTCAATGTCTTTCCCGGAGACGATGTCGGTGCACGGAACAACCTACAGAAATGGTTGAACACAAAGCGCCCGCTGGACTATGAGAGCACCAAGAAGTTGGTCCAACGATGGCAACCCTATGCGGGCCTAGTATATCTTCATCTCCTGCTCAAAAGCATTGACGATCAGCCGATGACTGCCGCAACGAAATGACCCGAGAAACTCGTCAACTCGATGTCGGGACGCGATGACGTTGATGGTCACGACCCAGCAGTCCAGTGATTGCGGCAAGTTCAAACTCGATGCTACAGACGGTCTTGCTCGTCACGTCGCCGAGCCTCACCGCTTCCGATGCCCCCAATCCAATTTGGTCGCGGACTGGTCGTGCCTTGCTCTGCCATCCGATCTCTGTCCCAGCGCCCCCTACTTCCCTACAGATAAACTCGGAGGCTTCCATCCTTCAACGACGATCGGCTTCAATTGCCCTGTTGCCAGGAGCTTGAGGAGGTCGAAGATGGTGCCGACACCAGAGATATCTGTGAAGCGAACGATCCGCAGACAGCAACTGCGCGAAATGGTGCCGCTTGCGGACAGCACGATCTATGAGATGGAACAGCGTGGCGAGTTCCCGCGACGCTTCGCGCTTTCGCCACGATGCGTCGTCTGGGACCTGGCGGAGGTCGAAGCCTGGTTGGCTTCGCGCCGATCAACCCCAATTGTCCGCGCCCAATCTCCCGACGTCAGGCAACGGCGGTCGCGCCCCGTTCGAGAGCCGGGTCGGGCTCAAGCAGCGGCATCGAAGGCGGGATGAGTACCGGGACGCGCTTCTTGCCAGCGACCCAGGCGTCGATGATGTCCGACCATTCCTGCATCATATGGCGGCGCTGAACTTCGTACTCCGCCTTGTTGTAGACGCCCCGTGACGAGCGGCCGTCCTCGTGCGCGAGGCACTTCTCGATCCAGTCGCTGTTGAAGCCCAGTTCATTGAGCAGCGTAGATCCCGTCCTTCGCAGGTCGTGAACCGTGAATGGCTCGAGGGGCAAACCTTCCTTCTTCGCCAGCTCGACAACCGAGTAGGTGACACGATTGAACGTCGCGCGCGACATCGGCGCATCTGCATCGTAACGCGACGGCAACATGTATCGCGAATTCCCTGCGCAGGTCTTCAGCGCGATCATGATGTCGAGCGTCTGGCGCGACAGATAGACGTTGTGCGCCTTCGAGCGCTTCATCCGCTCCTTCGGGATCGTCCAGACAGCGTTCTCGAAATCGACCTCGTCCCATATCGCGTCCTGCAGCTCGCTCTTGCGCACCATCGTCTGCAGATAGAGGCGCATGCCGAGCCTGATGGTCGGCAGCGTCGCCACCTTCTCGATCAGCTTGAGCATGATCCTGATCTCTGTCGGCGAAAGCGACCTGTCCTTCGGCACGAAGGTTGCGATCGAAGACGGCCCCACATCGTCGGCGGGGTTCGCGACCTTCTCGCCGTGCAAGATCGCGAAGCCGTAAATCTGCTTGACGATGTCGCGGACATGGATTGCTGTCGCCGGCGCGCCGCGCTCGACGATAGCGCCGCAATGGGCCCGCAGATCATCGGGTGTGATCTCGGTCAGAAGCCGATGGCGCCACTTGGGTAGGAGCTCACGCTCGAAGATCGAACGGCGCATCGCCCGCGTGCTGTCCGCCATCGGCGCCGCGGTCAGCCACTTCTCGCCGAATTCGCCAAAACTCTTCGCTTCCAGGAGCCGACGCTTCTCCCGCTGCTTTTCAATCGCCGGCGATCGTCCTTCACTGATCGCCCGCTTGGCGTCGATGCACAACTCTCGCGCACGAGCGAGTGACAGCCCGGCCGGGCCGTACTTGCCGAACGTGACGGTCTCGCGCCGCCCATTCATCCGGTAGTCCAGCCGAAATGTGAGCGTTCCAGACGGCTTCACGAGCACATACATGCCGTCCCGGTCCGTCACCTTATAAATTTTGTCTTTTGGTTTCAGGTGCTTAAGGGCTGCATCCGTCAGCATTTGGGCCACCTCCTCGAAAAAAGACCGTCAGGCCATTTTCGGGCATCCTCGTGGCAAAATCTCTTTTTCTTACACGATGTTAGCTAGAAAAAAAGACCGTCAGAGGCGCTCAGACCCTGACGGTATCGGATGAAATCCATTTTCGCAATGGGGAGGCGCACCGTCAGGGAGACCGTCAGCAGCGATCTCTACCAGCCGATAGTCTCCGAACGTCTTTGGTAGATTTTATTTTGTTTATCAGTGCGTTATGGATGTTTCCGGGACGCTGTGGGATAGCCCCGGATGGGCCAAAATCATTCCCACTCGATCGTCCCGGGCGGCTTACTGGTAATATCGTACGTAACCCGATTGATCCCCCGCACCTCATTGACGATCCGGTTCGCGACCCGAGTCAGAAACGCCATCTCGAACGGATACACGTCCGCCGTCATCCCATCCGTCGACGTCACCGCCCGCAGAGCGCACGCCTGATCGTACGTCCGCCCGTCGCCCATCACCCCAACGGTGCGCACCGGCAACAGCACAGCAAACGCTTGCCAGATCGCGTCGTACAGCCCCGCCGAACGAATCTCCTCCAGGAAGATCATGTCCGCCCGCCGCAGCAGCTCCAGCTTCTCCCGCGTCACCGCGCCGGGAATTCGGATCGCGAGGCCGGGGCCGGGGAAGGGGTGCCGTCCCACCATGCTCTCGGGCATGCCCAACGTCCGCCCCAGAGCGCGTACCTCGTCCTTGAACAACTCGCGCAGCGGTTCCACCAGTTTCATTCGCATCCGCTCGGGCAGGCCGCCGACATTGTGGTGCGACTTGATCGTCACGCTCGGTCCACCAAGGAAACTCACGCTCTCGATCACATCCGGATAAAGCGTGCCTTGCGCCAGGTAATCTGCCCCGCCCAGCTTCCGCGCCTCCTCCTCGAAGACATCAATGAACAGCCGGCCGATCGTCTTCCGCTTCACTTCAGGGTCGGTCACGCCATCCAGCGCCGACAGAAAAAGATCCGAAGCATCCCGGTGCACCAGCTTGATATTGAACCGATCCCGGAACGCGCCCACCACCTGCTCAGCCTCGCCGGCACGCAGCAGCCCGTGATCGACGAAGATGCACGTCAGCTGATCGCCGATCGCTTCATGGATCAGCACCGCCGCGACGGCTGAGTCCACGCCACCCGACAACCCGCAGATCACACGGCCATCGCCGACCTGGGCACGGATGCGGCCGATCTCCGTCTCGCGAAACGCCGCCATGGTCCACGACCCGGACAGGCCCGCAACGCGATGGGTGAAGTTGCGCAGCAGCGCCGCGCCGTGGGGTGTGTGCACCACTTCCGGATGAAACTGTACGCCGTAGAACCGCCGCGCGTCGTCGGCGATCGCCGCGAACGGCGCATTCTCCGTCGTCGCCACCACGCGGAACCCCGGCGGTATCGCCACTATGCGGTCCCCGTGGCTCATCCACACCTGTTCGCGCGATCCGACCGGCCACACACCGTCGAACAGTACGCACTCGCAGGACACGTCCACGAACGCGCGTCCGAACTCCCGGTGATCCGATCCCTCCACCGCGCCACCGAGCTGCTGGCATAGCAACTGCTCGCCGTAGCAGACGCCCAGCACCGGCACGTCCAATCGGAACACCACGTCAGGCGCCAGCGGCGATTCAGCCTCATGCACCGACGCCGGACCGCCCGACAAAATCACCGCGCGCGGGGCCCACGCCTCGATGCGCGCCGGCTCCACCGTGCACGGCCAGATCTCGCAATACACGCCGGACTCGCGTAACCGCCGCGCAATCAACTGAGTGAACTGGCTGCCAAAATCCAGGATCAGGACGCGTTCTGATGCCAACTCCGTCATCCTGCATGCTCCAGCGCCTGGTCCAGATCGGCGATCAGATCCGCCGCAGTTTCCAACCCGATGGACAGCCGGATCACGTCGTCGCCCGCGCCCGACGCCGCGCGCTGCTCGTCCGAAAGCTGCCGGTGCGTGGTCGAAGCGGGATGCAGGATCAGGCTGCGCGTGTCGCCGATATTCGCCAAGTGCGAGAACAACCGTACGCTTTCCACCAGCCGCTTGCCCGCTTCATACCCGCCGCGCACGCCGAAGGTGAACACCGCACCCGCACCCTTCGGTAGGTAGCGCCGAGACAGCGCGTGATACGGGCTTGATTCCAGCCCGGCATACGACACCCAGCTGATCCGCTCGTGCTGTTCCAGATGCCGCGCCACCGTCAGGGCGTTCGCGCAATGCCGGTCCATCCGCACATGCAGCGTCTCGATCCCGGTGATCGTCAGGAACGCATTCATCGGCGACAGAGTCGGCCCGAAATCCCGCAGCGCCACCGCCCGCGCCTTGGTGGTGAACGCGAAATCCCCGAAATTCTCGTAGAAGCGCAACCCATGATAGGCCGGCTCCGGCTCGGTCAGTGACGGAAACCGCCCGCCCTGACTCCAGTCGAACTTGCCGGACTCCACAACAATCCCGCCCAGCGAATTGCCGTGCCCATCCAGGAACTTGGTCGTTGAGTGCGTGACGATATCCGCGCCCCATTCGATCGGCCGGCACAGATACGGCGTCGCCAGCGTGTTATCCACGATCAGCGGCAGCCCCACGTCATGCGCCACCTTCGCGATCGCCTCTAGATCGACGATGATGCCGCCGGGATTTGCCAGGCTTTCCACGAAGATCGCCTTGCAGCGCGGCGTCACCGCGCGGCGGAAATTCTCCGGATCGTGCGGATCGACGAAGTGGCACGTCCAGCCCAGCTTTTTGAATGAAAGCCCGAACTGCGTGAGCGACCCGCCATAGAGATTGCGCGACGCGATGAACTCGTCCCCCTGGTCCATCAGGGTTGCAAACACCAGGAACTGCGCCGCGTGACCGGACGCCGCTGCCACCGCGGCGCGGCCGCCTTCCAGCGCCGCCACGCGCTCTTCCAGCACGGCAACCGTCGGGTTCGTCAGCCGCGAGTAGATGTAGCCGAACGTGTGCAGGTTAAATAAAGACGCTGCATGATCGACGTCGTCGAACACGTATGACGCAGTCTGATAAATCGGTGTGGTTCGTGCTCCCGTCGTCGGATCGGGTGAGGCGCCCGCATGCACCGCCTTCGTCTCGAACCCATACGTCACGTTCTGTGACGGCATGTCCCGTACGCGCTCCGGCGGGCGGGTCGGCGCCTCGGGCGCACGGTTGCGAATGATACCGGAGTTCACGCCGCTCCACGACAATTCACCGCCCAGCCGCCCATACTCGATCTTCGGACAGCGGTTCATCACCACTTCGATCCCTGCCGCCTCCGCCCGCTTCGCCGCTTCATCATTGCGCACGCCAAGCTGCATCCACACCACCGGCGCACCGATGGCGATGGCATCATCCACGATCGGCCCCACCTGGTCCGAGGCACGAAACACCTCGACCATGTCGATCTTGTCGGGAATTTCGCGCAGATTGGCGTAGACGCGCTCGCCCAGAAGCTCCTGCCCCGCCAGGCCCGGGTTCACCGGGATCACCCGATAGCCTTTGCCCTGCAGGTATTTCATCACGAAATAGCTGGGCCGGTTCCAGTTCGCGCTCGCGCCCACCAGCGCAATGGTGCGCACGGTCGAAAGAATGCGCCGTATCTGCGCGTCGGAATACGCGATCGGCTCGATCACGCTCATCGGGCTATCCGTTCCATCCCACCCATATAGGGCCACAGCACCTGAGGGATCAGGATCGATCCATCCGCCTGTTGGTGATTCTCCATCACCGCGATCAGCGCCCGTCCCACGGCGACGCCGGAACCGTTCAGCGTGTGCACGTACCCCACGCCCTTGCCCTCCGCCGGCCGGAACCGCGCATTCATGCGCCGCGCCTGGAAATCCCGGCAGTTGGAGCAAGACGAGATTTCCCGCCAGGCCTGCTGGCCGGGCAGCCAGACCTCCAGGTCAAACGTCTTCACCGCGCCAAAACCCGTATCCCCGGACGACAGCAGCACGCGCCGGAACGGTACCTCCAAGGCGCGCAGCACCGCCTCTGCACACCCTGTCATCCGCTCCTGCTCTTCTCCGCTGCGATCGGGATGGGTCACCGAGACCATCTCGACCTTGTAGAACTGGTGCTGCCGCAGCATGCCGCGCGTATCGCGTCCCGCCGCCCCTGCCTCGCTGCGGAAACAAGCGGTCAGGGCGGTCAGCCGCCAGGGAAGCGCACTCTCCGGGATGATCTCGCCCATCGCCATCGCGGTCAGAGGCACTTCCGCCGTTGGAATCAGCCACCGCCCGTCCGTCGTGCGGAACATCGTGTCGCCGAACTTCGGCAGCTTGTCAGTGCCGTACGCCGTCGCGTCATTCACCAGTAGCGGCACGTTCATCTCGGTATAGCCGTGTTCGCGTGTGTGCAGGTCGATCATGAACTGCCCCAGCGCGCGCTCCAGCCGCGACAGAGCGCCCCGCAGCACCACAAACCGCGAGCCCGCGAGCTTCGCCGCCGCGCCGAAATCCATCAGGCCCAGCGCCTCGCCGATCTCGAAATGCTGCTTCGGCTCGAATCCGAGATCGCGCGGCGCACCATGCACTGCCACCACGACATTCGCCAACTCGTCCGCCCCGTCCGGAACATCCGGATCGAGCCGGTTGGGAAGCACCTCCAGCAGGCGCGTCACCGCCTCGTCCAGCATCGCCGCCTGGCGCTCTAAGGTCTCGGTCTCGCCCCGCAGCGCCGCGGCCTCGCTCTCAAGACCAGAGGTATCCGCGCCCGACCGCTTCCCCGCCCCGATCTCCTTCGCCAGCGCGTTCCGCCGGCCCTGCAACTCCTGCAGCCGTGTCTGCACGGCGCGTCGCTCATTATCGCGGGCGAGGATGTCGGGCGTGACGGGGGACAGGCCCCGGCGAGCCATGGATGCGTCAAAACCGGCGGGATCGGATCGGATGGAACGGATGTCGTGCATGGGAGCGGGGTTTTGGCACAGCCGGCCGGGTGGGTGAAATGGGAACCCGGGTGAGGCATTACATCCGAATGGCCCTCCGCGCCGCGGGCCTCACACCTCGACCGGCTTCGGCGCCACGATCCGCGCCGCAAACACCGAGATCTCGTACAGCGCGATCAACGGCAGAGCCAGGCTACACTGCGTGATCACGTCCGGCGGGGCCAGCACCGCCGCGATCACGAACATCCCCACATACGCATACCGCCGGAACTTGGCCAAACCTGCCGGAGAGACGATCCCGACCTTCGCCAGCAGCGTCAGCGCCACCGGCAACTGGAACGTGATGCCGAAGGCGAAGATCAGTTTCATCACCAGATCCAGGTACTCGCTTACCCGCGGCAGCAACTCGATCGGCACGCCGCCGCCGCCGGTCGGAGTCTGAAAGCTCGCGAAGAACTTCCACGCAAACGGAAACACCACGTAATATGCCAGAGACGCGCCCATCAGGAACAACACCGGGCTGGCGATCAGAAACGGCAGCAGAGCGCGCTTTTCGCTGCGATACAGCCCCGGCGCGACGAACAACCAGATCTGGTTGGCGATGATCGGGAACGCGATGAATCCCGCGCCGAACATCGCCACTTTGATCTTGGTGAAGAACACCTCGTACAGCTGCGTATAGATCAGGTGCGGCGCCGGCATGCCGTTGGTCAGCAGCACATGCGCCAGCGGCTCGGCCAGGAAGAAGTAGATCCGGCCGCTCAGCCAGTAGCACACGCCGAACGCCAGCAGGAACCCGATCATCGAGAACATCAGCCGCCGCCGCAGCTCCATTAGATGCTCGAGCAGCGGCATCGGCTTGTCGTCGATCGGGTCTTCGATCTTGTTCAGGCTGTCCACGATCCGGCTCTATGCGTGCGGCGAAACAAAGGATGGCGGGACGAACGCCGGCGCATCGTTGCACGCCGCGGCTTCCTCCGCCTCCCGGACGATCTGTGGTGGAATGAACGCCGGCACGCCCGGCGCCTCGCGTGGCGCTTCCGCTTCGATGGCGTCCGCCGGCCGCTCCATCTCCGCTACGCCGGCTTCCGACATGGTCTCCGCGGACCCACCCGCGGACACCGCTGGAGAAGACGCCGTCCCGCTGAACGGGTCCGAGAGGCTGTCGCGCAGCGAACGGTCCGGATCGACGTGCTTCTCCACGACGGACGCCACATCTAAATTGCGGATTTCGTTCAGCGACTGGCGCACCTCCTCCAGGTTCGCCTCCCGCATCATCTCATCGACGTGGGTCTGGAATTCAGACGCCATACGGCGGGCCTTCTTGATCGTGGCGGCCAGCGCCTTCAACGCCACGGGCATGTCCTTGGGGCCGATGGCGATCAGCGCGACCACCGCGATCACGGCCATCTCGGACCAGGCAAAATCAAACATCGTGCGGGCTAGCTAGACCAGATCGGGCTTGACGGGAACAGCAGGCTCCCGAAGCGCGTGAATCTGATTGTGGAAGAGCATCAGCACTCTGTTTCTTCGGGCGGGAGGGGAGGGGTCTCGTCCGCGGCAACGGCCTCGACCGCCACCGGCTGCTCGGTCAACAAGTCCTCCCGCCGCGGCAAGTCGCGCAATGCGGCAAGCCCGAACTGCGACAGGAAGGCCGGCGTCGTACCCCAGATCGTCGGCCGGCCCGGTGTCTCCCGCCGCCCCTTCGGCGCGATCAGCCCGGCCTCCAGCAGCGCGTCCAACGTCTGCTGCGCCAGGCTGGCACCGCGGAACGTCTCGATCTCCGCCCGCGTGATCGGCTGGTGATAGGCGATGATCGCCAGCGTCTCCATCGCGACCCGAGGCAGCCGGCGCGGCACGCTCACCACCTTGCGCAACTGCGGCGCCAGGTCCGGCGCAGTACCGGAACATCCATCCCGCGCCCGCCTCCACCAGTTCCACGCCGCGCCCGGCATAGCGGTCCCGCAGCGCGACCAGCACCGCCTCGGCGTCGGCCTCCTCCGGCAGGATCTGCCCTAACGCCCGCGCGCCCACCGGCTGCGCTGAGGCGAACACCATCGCCTCCGCCACCCGCAACCAACTCTCTTCCACGCTCAAGCCAATCCTTCCCGTCGCAACTGGATTGGGCCGAAGGCCTGGTCCTGCCGGAACGTCACCACCCCGTCGCGCGCCAGCTCAAGCCCCGCCATCAGCGTGCTCGCCAGAGCCGCCCGTCGCTCCGCCGGATCGAGCAGGTGCGTCGGCAGGAAACGTTCCAGGCTGGTCCAATCGGGGAGGGAGCCGAGCATCGCCGACAACCGGCTCAGTGCCTCCTTCACGGTCCACACAGTCAGCCGCTTCGGCGTGTAGCGCCGGTTCGTGGCCCCGCGCCGTGCCGCGCCCAGATACGCGCGGATCAGTCCGGCCACATCCAGCGCCAACTTCGACCGGTCGATCTCCGTGTGATCCTCCGGCGCACCGCGCGCGAAGACGTCCTGCCCCAGCACTGGCCGCGCATTCAGCCAGGCCGCCGCGGTGCGGATCGCCTCCAGCGCCCGCAGCCGCTCCGTCAGCACGCCGGCAGCCTCCTCGCCCTCTTCTGCGTCGGCGCTGCCCGCCGGAACCAGCAGCCGCGACTTCAGCCAGGTCAGCCACGCCGCCATCACCAGCCACTCCGCGGCCAGTTCCAGCCGCACGCTCTCCACCACCGCCAGGAATTGCTCCACCAGCGCCAGCACCGAGATCCGCGCCAGATCGACCTTCTGTGCCCGCGCCAGATCGAGCAGCAGATCGAGCGGCCCTTCGAACCCCTCCAGATGCAGCACGAGCTGCGAGGATTCAGAGGCTGACGTGTTCATAGGCAGACCCGATCGGATGGCCGGACAGGCGAAGCACGACCGCCAGCGCCCGCGGCAGCAGCGTTCCCAGCGCCTGGTGGAACGGATCGAACCGTATGCCGAAATCCGCCAGCATCGCCGGCAACAGGAACACGACCAGCAACACCAGCACGATGCCCAGTGCCTCCAGCCGCGCCCAGCTCTTTGCCAGCCCCGCCGGCAACAGCCCGACCACGATCCGCCCGCCATCCAGCGGCGGGATGGGAATCAGGTTGAACAGACCGAGCACCAGGTTGCTGAGAATAAAGTAGAACAGGAACGTGCCGATCACCGGGTGGTACGACATCGCCGCGTCCAGATAGCCCAGCGCGCCGGGATAGAAGACACGAGGCCGGGGCAGCAGCACCGCCCCGATCCACGCCAGCGCAAAGTTCATCGCGGGCCCCGCCGCCGCCACCACCATCATGCCCTGCCGAGGATGGCGGAACTTCCACGCCGCCACCGGCACCGGCTTGGCCCAGCCGAACATGAATGCGATCCGCCCGATCGTCAGAAGTTGCGTGATCAGCAGCAATCCGGGCAACACGATTGTGCCGAACCGGTCGATATGGACCAGCGGGTTCAACGAAATCCGGCCGGCCTTCTTCGCCGTGTCGTCACCCAGCGCCAGCGCCGCGTATCCATGCGCCGCCTCGTGCAGGGTGATCGCCAGGATGGCCGGGATGACCGCCAACGCGAGCTGAAGAATCAGGTTACTCACGCGACGAGCCGATCCTGCTCGGTCGAAAGAGCGTCCGCATCGACGGTCAGCCGCCGCGCGGCGGCCCAGGCTCGCCCCAGCGCCAGGCGCGCCTCGGCTGCCGGGGTGAGGGAAGGACACGCCTCCAGCACCGACGCAGTCGTGTCGAACGTGCCCGCACAGCACAAGGCAATGTCGCAGCCCGCTGCCAACGCCGCGCGAGCGCGTTCGGCCGGCGTGCCGCTCAGCGCCTGCATGGCCAGATCGTCGCTCACCAACACTCCCTCAAAGCCAATTCGCCCACGGATGATCCTCTCGATGATGCGCGAGGACAGGGTGGCCGGGCGCTCCGTGTCCCACCCTGGATACAGAATATGGGCTGTCATTGCCCAGGGCAGGCCCGCATTCAAGACGAACGGCAGAAGATCGGCGGCTTCGTCCTGACCCCGCACCACGGGCAGTGACAAATGGCTATCCACCGTCGCCGCGCCATGCCCCGGCAGGTGCTTTATCACCGGAATTACGCCCGCCGCACCCAGCCCGTCCGCCTGCGCCCGTCCCAACCGAGCCACCGCCCGTGCATCGGTCCCGAACGACCGGTCCCCAACGACGTCGGACGCGCCTTCGATCCGCCGGTCCAGCACCGGTGCGGCCACGACGTTAAACCCGACCGCCGCCGCGTCCACCCCGATCAAGGCACCGGACAGGAACGCCGCGCGCTCCCCGCCCCGAGCCAGCGCGGCCGCCGAAGGATGCGCGCGCCAGTGCGGCGGCTTCAGCCGCGCCACCCGCCCTCCCTCCTGATCGACCATCAGCAGCGCGTCCGGCAGCTCCGTCCGTACATCGCCGATCAGCCCCCGAAGCTGGTCCGGCGAGTCCACATTCCGGGCGAACAGGATCACGCCCACCGGCGCATGGTGCCGAAGCAGCCGCGCCTCCTCCGGGGCAAGCTGCGGGCCGGCAAGCCCGATGATGGCGGCTTTCACCGGCTCAGTGTAGCGAGGCGGCCCCAGCGTAGCGAGGCAGCATGATTTCGGCCCGTTCTGTGCTCTCCGTGTGTCCTCAGTGGCCTCCGTGTTGAACACTTACTTCGCTGCAAGCGGCACGGGCTGACGGGCGGTCCGGGACATGCTCACCATTCGCCAGGTCGCGCGGCGTTTCGCGAGTTTTGAGGCCCTCCGCGACGTCTCCCTGCGCATCGAATCCGGTGACTTCGTCGCCCTGCTCGGCCCGTCCGGCTGCGGCAAATCCACCTTGCTTCGCCTGATCGCGGGCCTGGACCAGCCGGATTCCGGCGCTTTCATCTGGGACGATGGCCGCGCCCCGTCTCCCGGAGACATCGGCTTCGTCTTCCAGGACCCGACCCTGCTCCCTTGGGCTTCGGCGGCCGATAACGTCTTCCTGCCGCTGCGCCTGCGCGGCTTCAGCCGCACGCGCGCGCTGCCGGAGGTGCACGCCGCCCTGACACAGGTCGGTCTTCAGGGATTCGAAAACGCCCGCCCGCGCCAACTCTCCGGCGGGATGCGCATGCGTGTGTCGCTGGCCCGAGCGCTCGTGACGCAGCCGAGGCTGCTGCTGATGGACGAACCCTTCGCAGCACTCGACGAATTCACCCGCCACAAGCTGCAGGAAGATCTGCTGTCAGTCTGGCAGGCGCGGCGCTGCACCGTCGTCTTCGTGACGCACTCGATCTACGAGGCAGCGTTCCTCGCCCGCCGCATCGCGCTGATGACCCCGCGTCCCGGCCGCATCGCGCAGGAGGTCATGGTCGATCTGCCCGCCTCGGCGGCGCGCCGCACTGACCCGCGCTACACCGCATTGGTTGCGGATTTATCCGAACGCATGCGCGCGCTGATGCAGTAATGTTCCACCGAGGTCAGGGGCACACGATGACTGAACCAAGCAAACCCGATCGCGGTGCCGCTTGCGGTGAGCAGCAGCAACGGATTCAGAAAGCCACCGCACAATCACGGCCGATCGAAGGTACCAGGAAGGGGTGGTGAGGGCAGTTTGGGGGCAAGGTCGCAACCTCAAGAGTCGCGGCCACCGAGTCATGCTATAAGGCTTTGAATTCTATCAGAGGCAAGGAAGCTATTCTTGGGTATCGTTGGTCACATGACGTGGCATCAGGCGAAAGTGGCGCTGTGGCTGAAAGCCAACACCGCCGTGCCGATTTCGGGTGATTGATCGCCGTTGCCAAAGCCACGGCGAAGATCAACCACGACCTCGAAGCGAACAGGCTCGAGCGGCTCGCGGCGCTTGCCTGAACGGCGATCGGCGCGCACACAGGCGCCCTGTTCAATAGGATCGCGGCATGCCGCTGGACTTGGAAAAGCGTTTCGGCCGGGTTTCCCTCGGGTTCTTTCCGTCGCCTGTGCACAAGCTCAGTCGCCTGTCGCGCGAACTTGGCATCGAGGTGTGGGCCAAGCGGGACGATGTGTCCTCCGGTCTGGCCTTCGGCGGTAACAAGATCCGCAAGCTGGAGTGGCTGGCGGCCGATGCGCTCGCGCAGGGCTGCGACACGCTGGTCAGCATCGGTAATATCCAAAGCAACCATACCCGTCAGGTCGCCGCCGTTGCCGCGGTGCTCGGACTGAAATGCCGGCTGGTGCAGGAGGAATGGACCCGATGGGACGATCCCATCTACGCCCGTGTCGGCAACATCCTGCTCTCGCGCTTGATGGGCGCCGAGACGGTGCTGGAAGGCGAGGGCTACTCGACCGCCGTCAAGGACACATGGGAGCGTGCGCTGGAGCAGGTGCGACGGGGTGGGGGGAAGCCGTATGCGATTCCGGCGGGGGCGTCGGACCATCCGCTTGGCGGGCTTGGCTATGCACATTTCGCCGATGAAGTCGCGCTGCAGGAACAGCAGCTCGGCGTGTTCTTCGATACGGTTATCACCGCGACGTGTACCGGGTCGACGCAGGCGGGCATGGTTGTGGGATTCTGTGCGCAGGATCGTCCGCGCCGGCTGATCGGGATCGACACGGCGGCGAACGCGGACATGACGCGCGCGGCGGTGACCAAGATCGCGCGCGCGACCGCTGACCTGATCGGCTTGCGCCGCGACCTGCGCGACAACGATATTGAGATCGATCCGCGCTTTTGTGGTCCGGATTACGGCCTGCCGGACGAGCCGACGATCACCGCAATCCGGATAGCAGCTCGGCTTGAGGGGATGCTGACAGACCCGGTTTATGAGGGCAAAAGCATGGCCGGGTTGATCGCCATGGCTCGAGCGGGTGAAATCAAGCCCGGGTCTCGCGTGATGTATGTGCATCTCGGCGGTGCGCCGGCGCTGAACGCGTATGCGAAGGCGTTCGACTGATACTGCGGCGCGGCACGCAGCAAATCGAAAGGGAACAGGCATGAAGATCGTTGCCATCGAGCTGGAGGAATATCGCTGGCCGCGCGCCAAGCCGATCACCAACGGCAAGCACACTTACACGCATGTCGATTATGCGCTGGTGCGGATCAGCACGGATCAGGGCGTGACCGGGATCGGCCTTGGCCGTGGCGGTGAGATCGAACGCGCTATCATCAATCACCTCAAGCCGCTTCTGATCGGGGAAGATCCGGTGAACGTGGAGCGGCTCTGGGCAAAGATGTGGGTGCCGAAACTGATCGGCCGCCGCGGCCTGACGACGCGGGCAATCTCCGCGATCGACATCGGGCTATGGGATATTCGCGGCAAGATCGCCAACCTGCCGCTGTACAAGCTGCTGGGTGGCTTTCGTGACAGCGTGCCCACCTATGTCGCCGGCGGTTACTACGAAGAGGGCAAGGGCCTCCACGAACTGGCGCAGGAAATGGAACAGAACGTCACGATGGGTGCGCGCGCCATCAAGATGAAAATTGGTGGCGTGCCAATGCACGAGGACGTCGAGCGTGTGCGTGTCGTGCGCGATGCCGTTGGACCGGAGGTGAAGCTGCTGATCGATGCCAATTGCGCCTATCGCTGGTACGAGGCGGTGCGCTTTGCCCGCCAGGTTGAACAATATGACGTGTTCTGGTTCGAGGAGCCGGTGGCACCGGATGACTATGATGGTCATCGCAAGCTGGCGCAGGCGACGTCGATCCCCATCGCCACGGGCGAGAATGAATACACCCGCTATGGCTTCCGCGATCTGATCCGCAACGACTGCGCCGCCATTCTCAACGCCGATGCGAAGGTCCTTGGTGGCATCACGGAATTCATGAAAGTGTCGGCGCTGGCGCAGGCGCATGATCTCGACATCGCGCCGCATGGCTCGCAGGATGTGCACGTGCACCTAGTCGCGGCCATCTCGAACGGCTTGATCCTGGAGTTCTACCGCGACACGGTGGACCCGATGTGGGGCCGCATCTACCGGGAGACGCTGAGTCTGAACGCTGACGGTACCGTCGAGTCCGCCCTCGGCGCCGGGGCTCGGGATCGAGCCGGATGCCAAAGCGCTCGCGCCGTACCGGATTGCATAGGAGAGCGAGATCGCGCGAGGCCGAAGGTCGGAGCGCGTGAATCTCACTCTCAATAGGGAGAGCGAGATCGCGCGAGGCCGAAGGTCGGAGCGCGTGAATCTCACTCTTACAATATGGAAGGAGTCAGAACGACATGGCTGAAACCGAATACACGCCGCCGAAGGTCTGGACCGACAAACCGGCCACCGGACGCTTCGCCCATATCAACCGCCCGGTCTCCGGCGCGACGCACGAGAAGGAACTGCCTGTCGGCAAGCATCCGCTGCAGCTCTATTCGCAGGGTACGCCGAACGGGGTGAAGGTCACGGTGATGCTGGAGGAGCTTCTGGCCGCCGGTCATCGCGGTGCGGAATACGATGCATGGCTGATCCGCATCGGTGATGGCGATCAGTTTGGCAGCGGATTCGTGGCGATCAATCCGAACTCGAAGATCCCCGCGCTCGTCGATCGTAGCGGTGCGAAACCAATCCGTCTCTTCGAATCCGGCGCGATCCTGTTGTATCTGGCCGAGAAGTTCGGCGCGTTCCTACCGACCGACCCTGCTAAGCGGGCCGAATGCTTTTCATGGCTGTTCTGGCAGATGGGCAGTGCGCCGTATGTTGGCGGCGGCTTTGGCCATTTCTACGCCTATGCGCCGAGCAAGATCGAATACGCCATCGACCGCTTCACCATGGAGACTAAGCGCCTGCTCGATGTACTGGACAAGCGGTTGGCGCAGGCCGAATACCTGGCGGGCGATGTCTACACCATCGCCGATATGGCTTGCTGGCCGTGGTACGCCGGCCTCGTGAAATTCGATCAGTACGGCGCAACCGAATTCCTGTCCGTGCACGAGTACAAGAACGTCATCCGCTGGGCGGACGCGATTCATGCCCGCCCCGCCGTGAAGCGCGGGCGCATGGTGAACCGCACCGCTGGCGAACCGTCCGGCCAATTGCTGGAACGGCATGACGCGAGTGACTTCGAGACCAAGACACAGGACAAGCTGAAGGCGGCGGAGTAAACGCCATGCCCTTCTATGAAAAGGGTGATGTGTGCATTCGCTACGAGGAGGCCGGCAGCGGGTTTCCGCTGCTGGTCACTCCGGGCGGAGGGCTGAACTCGCGGGTCAGCAACTGGCCGACAGCGGTGTTCAACGCCATGGAGGTGTTCAAGAACGACTTCCGTTGCATCACCATGGATCAGCGCAACGCGACCGGTGGAGAATCGACGGGACCGGTTGCGGTGGACGATCCCTGGGGCGCCTTCGCCGACGATCAGCTCGGGCTGATGGACCATCTGGGCATCAAGCAGTTCCTGTTCATGGGCTACTGCATCGGCGGCTGCTTTGCGATGAAGCTGATTGAGCGTGCGCCGGATCGCGTGGTCGCCGCGGTGCTGTGCCAGACCGTGGGGCACAACGACGATGATCCCGACGTGATGTACCGCTCGGGCCACGACGTGTGGGCGCCGGAGCTCCTCGCGCGGCGGCCGGACGTGACGATGGCGACGATCGAGACATATCTGCACAACCTGTATCGCGCGCGGCCGGATTTTGTTTACAGCGTGTCGCGGGAGTTCGCGCGGGCGTGCGAGACGCCGCTGCTGGTGATGCCGGATGACACGCCGGCGCATCCGCTCCAGGCGTCAACGGCGGTGGCGGAACTGGCGCCACGGGTCGAGGTGACGGTGTTTCCGTGGAAGGAACCGCCGGAGCTGAAGGCGCGGACGATCGAACAGGTAAGGGGGTTCTTGCGGAAGCACGCGGCGGAGAATCGGTAGGGCTTAGTCGCCCGTCCCACACGCACAGAAACAAGACACGGCCACCGGCACGTCCGCCCGTGCAGCGGCGAACGTGACCCGCTGGCGGATCAAGGCGGATTCCACCTTTTCCCCGCGCCGCTCGAGGCAATCCAGCAGCCCACGCGACGCCCATAGATTGTCCGGGTGGATCTGCGCCCGCGGCAGTGCGCCGCCCAGCCCCAGATCCTCGCGATACACCGCCTCCGCCTCCGCCGCCCGGCCTTGTTCAAGCAGGAGCGCGCCGAGCGCGTGGCGGATCGGCTGCATCCAGCCCCACGGTTCGTCGTAGGGAAGGTCGTCCTCCAGGGCGATGGCAGCACGCAAACGGGCGAAGCATGCGTCGTATTCGCCGCGGCGATACGCGATCTCACCCTCCAGCATCTGCTCGGCAATGGCCAGAAGCTGCTGGCACTGCACGTTGTGGATATACCGCGACTTCGGCACACGCTGGGCCGCTTCACGGAACTGCGCCTGTTCGGACTCTGCGGCCCCCACTTCGCCCAACGCGGCATGTGCCACGCCCTTCGCGTAGTGCATCATCGCAACGCTGTTGCAATACAGGTCGCGATCAGCCGGCAGATCCTGCGCGATGATCTCCTGCCATTTGCCGAAGCGGATCATCACGTGTTGCCGGATAGAGACATAGCCTTCGAAGAAGTCGGCCATGGGCGGGGAGGGGATGCGCAGGAACGCCTCCGGCATCGTCTCGATCAGCTCGTCTGCCGCGGCGATGGCCGGTGCGTATTGGCCGAGGAACATCGCGCCGTACGCGGCGAAGTGGTAATTGTGGATCCGGTAGCCGGAATAGAAATTCATCGGCCCAGCGCGGTCGTAGAATTTGCGATCCGCGATGATCGCCTTCTGATTCCAGTGCATGGCATCGCGGTAGTAACCGCACTGGATGTCGATGTGGGTGGGCATGTGGACCAAGTGGCCCATGTCCGGCGATACCTCGCGCAGCCGGTCACCGGTGACCAGCGCCAATTCCGGACGGGGCGACATCTCCATCAGGTGCACGTGCAGGTGCAGAAGGCCGGGATGGCTCATCGCGTTCGGAAGGTCGCGGAACGCGGACTCCAGCACTTCGCGCGCTTCCAGCGTGCCGGCACCCGGCGCGGGTTCACCGGTGCGTAGGTCCCACATGCGCCAGGGCGTGCGGTTGAGGATCGCCTCGACAAAGATCGCGCGCATATCGAGATCGTCTGGATGCGCGAGGTACGCGGACCGCATTGCTTCGGCGAAAGCGTCGTTCCATGGGGCCTGGTCCTCAATCGCATCGCGTTGCGGATAGCGTGCGGGGAGCGCTTCGGTCAGCGCACGCTCCGGCGCACTGACAGCGGCCACCAGCGCCAAGGCCGCGCGCGCCGCATCGTACGAACGCGCAAGCGCCGCCGCCTTGCCGGCTGGGTCCATCAGCTCCCAAGGGAAATTGTAGTTTGGCCCGGCGGCGTAGCCGATGCCCCAATGGGCCATCGCGCAGTTCGGGTCTGCTTCGAGCGCCTTCTCGAAGCAGGCGATGGCCTCCTCGTGGTGGTAACCGAAGATCCAGTTCAACCCACGGTCGAACCAGCGCTGGGCGTCCGCCGATGTGGTGGTCACCGTGCGCGAGTAGTGGCCCAGGTCGTACGGATAATCCATGACGTTCTCCCCTGCCGTATAGTCATCCCCGTGTGCCGGCGTGTCCAATGATTTCGTTGCTGGTGATCCCAACACGCTGCCGTCCCGCTTTGCCTCCGCGGCCGCGCAGCGCTACGACAGACCCGGTTCGCCGAAGGAAGTCGTCCATGAAGATCACCAAGGTCACACCCCTCCTGCTCGATCGCTTCTGCTTCGTCCGCATCGAGACGGACGAAGGCATCACCGGCCTTGGTGAATCCGGCACGTGGGGGCAGCTCGAAGCCTCCGCCGCCGCCATCACGAAATACGCCGAGTACCTGGAAGGCAAGGATCCGCGTCCGATCGAGCACCACTGGAACGTCATGCTCCGTGCCAACCACTTCACCGGCGGAGCCATCACGGGCGCCGTCTCCGCCATCGACATCGCGCTCTGGGACATCAAGGGCAAATTTCACAACGTTCCCGTCTATGAGCTGCTTGGCGGCAAGATGCGCGACAAGGCGCGCCTGTACGGCCACGTCAAAGGCCGCAGCATCGGTACGCTGGTCGCCGAGGCCAAGCGCCTCAAGGCCGACGGCTTCACCGCGCTCGGCCATCTCAACCCCCTGCTGGACGAAGAGGAGTCCACGCCGTTCTACAAACCGCACTCCGCGCGCATCGCCGAGGCGATCGACAATGTCCGTCGCCTGCGCGAAGCCGTCGGACCGGAGGTCGATCTCTGCATCGAAATCCACCGCCGCCTGACGCCGCCGGAAGCAATCGCGCTCGGCCGCGGTATCGAGAAATACCTGCCGATGTTCTTCGAGGATCCGCTGCGTCCCAACAGCTTCGACGCCATGGCCTGGGTCGCCGACCACATCCCCATCCCCATTGCTACCGGCGAGCGCTTTACCAGCCTCTATCAGTTCCAGACGCTGCTGACGCGTCACGCGGTGCAGTACCTGCGGCCCGATGTGTGCCTCTGTGGTGGCATCACCGGCGCGAAGAAAATCGCCGCGCTGGCGGAAGCGCACGATGCCTGGGTCGTGCCGCATAATCCGCTCTCGCCGGTCAGCACCGCAGCCTGCCTCCAGGTCTCCGCCTGCATCCCGAACTTTGCCATCCAGGAATATCCGACGCGCACGCCGGAGCTCGACGGCGGCACCGCCCCGCTTGGCGACGCGCTCGTCACCGGTCTGGCGGAGCAGGAAGGCGGCTTCGTCGCTATTCCCGGCACGCCGGGGATCGGCGTCGAACTGGTGCAGGATGCCGAGCGCCGCTTTCCCATGCGCCCGCGTCCGATCCGGATGCGTCCGCACGCTGATGGTTCCGTGGTGGATATGTGACCATGAAAATCGCCAAGATCGAAACCCACATCCTCAGCATCCCGGAGGACGAACCGCTCGCCAACGCGCCGGAGCGTGACAACGCCATGCGGCCCGTCATCGCCGTGACGATTCTCACCGATGACGGCACCGATGGCATCGGCCTGACCTTCTACGGCGGCGCGTTGACCAAGGCGCTGGATCGCGCCGTGCAGGACCTCGGCGCGCTGATTATCGGCGACGATCCGCTGCGGACCGAGGCGATCGCCGCCGAGCTGAACGCCGCCGCCGCGGGCTGCGAGCCCGGCGGCATCTTCACCCTGGCGCTCTCGGCGCTCGACATCGCGCTGTGGGACATCAAAGGCAAAGCGCTGGGCCAGCCGGTCTGGAAGCTGCTCGGCGGGATGCGAAACACGGTGCCGGCCTATGCCTCCGGTGCGCTCCGGCGCGGCCTGACGCATGACAAGGCCGCGAAGGCCGCGGCGCATCTGAAGGAGTCCGGCTTTACCGAGATGAAGATGCAGCTCGCGCTGCCCGGCAACCCGACCGTCACGGATGAAATTACGCGGGCGCGCGTGGTGCGCGAGGCAATCGGCCCGGACATCAAGCTGATGTGCGACATCAACCAGCGCTGGCGGCCGGAGCAGGCGATGGATATCGGGCGGCGGATTGAGGATGTGGGGCTGTTCTGGCTGGAGGATGTGACCGCCGCCTTCGACTATCCCGGTCTGGCCCGCATCACTGATGCGCTCGCCACGCCCGTCGCCGGCGGTGAGTATGTCTGGGGCATCGTGCCCTTCCGCCACATGATCGAGGCGCGGTCCGTCGACATCGTCATGATCGACCTGGTGCGCGTCGGCGGCGTGACGCAGTGGCTGAAGGTCGCCGGCATGGCCGAGGCGTTCAACCTGCCCGTGGTCAGTCACCTGTTGCCGGAGCTTCACTGCCACCTGATCGGTGCCATCCCGAACGGGCTGACGGTGGAATATATGCCGTGGATGCTGAAGCTGTTTGAATCCACGCCCACCCTGTTGAACGGGCAGATGACCCTGACCGATGCGCCGGGCTGGGGCCTGCGCTTCGACCATGCTGCGTTGCGGAAATTTGCTGCTTGATCTTCACGGCTGCGTGAGACAGGGTTGCTGCCGTTCGATTCAGTCCGGAACACCGCATGACGACAATCGCTTGGGACGGCACGACACTGGCAGCCGACCGCCGGATCACCAGCGGCACCGTCACCTACTCCACAACCAAGATCCGCCGCACCTCGGACGGTCGTCTGGTCGGCGCCACCGGTGATTTCGGCGTCTGTTCGGAAATGTTGGATTGGCTGGACAAGGGCGGCGACCGTCCCTCCTGCCAGGACAGCGACCGCTGGGCCTCGGCGCTTGAAGTCATGCCGGATGGCGCCTGCTGGATGCACAACCGCGACAGCCGCTGGCGGGTGGAGGATGGGTTCGTCGCCATCGGCTCCGGCCGGGATTATGCGATGGCCACCATGGCGCTTGGACATCCGGCTGAGAAAGCGGTTGAGATCGCCATGCGCTTCGATCCCGGCACGGGGAACGGAACCGACACGCTTCAGCTGGCGGAGGATGCCATCAAGCTGGTGGCCTGACGGAACCCTATTGCTTGGACGTCTGATCGTCGGACGGCGTTGACGCGCTTTCCTTCGTCGCCTGCCAGCCGACGTTCGCCCCGTGCGCAGCCGCCTTCGTGCCGTGCTTTAAGGCCTGCCAGGCGTTGTCCGCGCTGGATTTCAGATCGCTCCACGCGTTGCTGAAACTCTGCCCGGCGCTTTGGCCTTCTGTGGCGGGAGCGGGGGCTGGCGGTGGAGGAGACGGGGTCGCGGTCTGGCTCAGCGCCGGCCCGGCCGCGCCCAACACACCCGCTAACGTGGCGGCTGCAAAATATGTGCGAAATCTGATCTGCATCGTTCTGATCCGGACTGTTGCTATGCCGGCGACATGCTGGCGGCCGATACGAAATCAAACCACAGTTGCGGGAGCGTCCCGCCGCCATGGCGCCCGCCTCCCCACCCAGCCCCAAACGGCCTATCTTTACCGGCGTGGCCGCCAGAACTGCCCCCACACCCGCGCCTCCGCAGGACCTCTTCGGGGAGCCTGAGATCACGCCGGCACCTTCGCCGGCGGGGCCGCGGCCGCTCGCGGACCGCCTGCGCCCGACCTCGCTGAATGAGGTTGTCGGGCAGGACCATCTCGTCGGCCCCGACGGCACGCTCACCCGCATGCTCGAACGAGGTTCGCTCGCCTCACTGATCCTTTGGGGCCCGCCCGGCAGCGGCAAAACCACGATCGCTCGCCTGCTCGCCGTCCAGGCGGGCCTGCACTTCGTCCAGCTCTCCGCTGTCTTCTCCGGCGTGGCCGACCTCAAGCGCGCTTTCGACGAGGCAGCCCGCCGTCGCGGCATAGGGCAGGGGACGTTGCTCTTCGTGGACGAAATCCATCGCTTCAACCGCGCCCAGCAGGACGGCTTCCTTCCCGTGGTGGAGGACGGCACCATCACCCTGATCGGCGCCACCACCGAAAACCCCTCCTTCGCCCTGAACGGCGCGCTGCTCTCACGCTGCCAGGTTCTGGTGCTGCGCAGGCTGGACGACACCGCGCTGGAGCAGCTCCTGCAGCGTGCCGAGGCCGAAGCCGGTCGTCCGGCACCGCTTACCCCGGATGCGCGCGCTGCGCTGCGCGCCATGGCCGATGGCGACGGGCGCTACCTGCTGAACATGGCCGAGCAGATCTTCGCGCTGCCGGAGAACACGGAAGCGCTCAACACCGCCGGGCTGACCGCCCTGCTCGCCCGCCGCGCCGCGCTGTACGACAAGGACAGGGAGGAGCATTACAACCTGATCTCCGCCTTGCATAAGTCGCTGCGCGGCTCCGATCCGGATGCGGCTCTCTATTGGTTCGCGCGGATGCTGAATGGTGGAGAGGATCCTCGTTATCTGGCGCGTCGTCTGGTGCGCTTCGCCGCCGAGGATATCGGCATGGCTGATCCTAATGCCTTGCCCTTGGCGATTGCCGCGTGGGAAACTTATGAGCGGTTGGGCAGCCCGGAGGGCGAACTCGCGATCGCGGAAGCTGTTGTATATCTTGGAACGGCACCGAAATCGAACGCCGTGTACACGGCGTTGTCGGCCGCGCGTGCCGCAGCCAAATCGACCGGCAGCCTTATGCCGCCGGCGCATATCCTCAACGCGCCGACGCGATTGATGAAGGACCTGGGCTACGGCGCCGGTTACGCCTACGACCACGGAGAGCAGGAGGCGTTCTCCGGGCAGAATTACTTTCCGGAGGGGATGGAGCGGGCCCAGTTCTACCATCCGACCGGCCGCGGGTTTGAACGTGAGATTGCCCGGCGGATCGAGCACTGGAACGGTTTGCGCGCCGAGCGGCGTGCAAAGGAGCGGCGATGACCAAAACAGTCTCACACGCAACCGCCTTGACCCGACGGGCCGTGCTGGCCGGCGCCCCGGAACTCGTGGCATCGGCGCTCGCGGCGCCGTCGATCGTGCGCGCCCAAGGCACGCAACCGATCCTTATCGGAGAGATCAACAGCTACTCTCTCGCTCCAGCCTTTACGGTGCCCTACCGCAAAGGCTGGCAAATGGCGATGGACGAAGTCAACACCGGCGGCGGCGTGCTCGGTCGTCCGATCCAGATCCTCTCTCGTGACGATGCGGGTAAGCCGCAGGAGGCGGTTCGCCTTGCGCGGCAACTCGTCACCAGCGACAAGGTCGATCTTCTGGCCGGCGGCTATCTGTCGAATGTGGGCCTCGCCCTCTCCAGCTACGCGCTGCACGCGAACAAACTGTACGTTGCCGGCGAGCCCCTGACCGATGCCCTGGTCTGGAGCGACGGCAATCGGATCTGCTTCCGCCTGCGTCCCTCCACCTACATGCTCGCTGCCATGCTCGTGCCGGACGCCGCGGCGTTACCGGCGAAGACCTGGGCGACAGTGGCGCCGAATTATGAATATGGCCGATCAGCGGTGAAATGGTTCAAGCAGTTGCTGTCGGAGAAGCGACCGGACGCGCGTTTCATCGCCGAGCAGTGGCCGCAGCTGGATCACATCAACGCCGGCGCGACCGTCGAGGCACTGAACGCTGCCAAGCCTGATGCGATATTCAATGCAACGTTCGGACCAGACCTCACCAATTTCGTCCGTCAGGGCAATTCCCGCGGGCTGTTCAAAAACCGCGCCGTCGTTTCCGTGCTGACGGGAGAGCCGGAATATCTCGAACCCCTTGGCAACGAAACGCCGACCGGCTGGATTGTTACCGGATATCCGTGGACGCAGGACAAGTCTCCCGCAAACATGGTCTTCGTGAACGCGTACCAGGCGCGCTTCGATGAGGCGCCGAAGCTCGGATCGGTGGTCGGCTATTCCCTGATCCATTCGATCATTGCGGGGATCAACGCCGCGCGGAGCACTCAGACGGATGCCATGGTGCGCAGCTTCCCCGGCGTGTCGTTCGAGACACCAGTCGGCGAGGTTTTGTATCGTGCGCTGGATCATCAGAGCACGATGGGCACTTATGTCGGCCGGCTTGCTCAGCAAAACGGCCAGGGCATAATGACCGACTGGCGCTACATCGACGGAACCTCGGTCATGCCGTCCGATGCTTTCGTACGGAAATTGCGCCCCCACGCCTGATCTTCGTGCAGTCTCTGCTTCTTCAGGGGCTGACCGGCAGGGCCGGCGCATCCTCGCTGTTTCTGATTGCCGCCGGACTGACCGTGATTTTCGACGTGGCGCGGATCGTGAACTTCGCCCATGGCAGCCTGACGATACTGGGCGCGTATATCGGCTGGAGCACTTTGACGCGGCCGCGGGGACCCCGGCCGGATTCGTTGTCGGTGTTGTCGCTCCGGTAATTGCCGTCGCCCTGGATGTGAACCAGGGCGTGCTTTTCGGACACATCGTCTGGCGCGGCGCGAGCGAGACGCTGGAAAACGACCGAGAACTGCGGGAGCGCTACCTCGCCCTTTGATCAGCGCATCCAGTCGCAGAACCGCCAAATCCGGCGGCACGCCGCCTCCAACGTCGCGTCATCCGCGGCGAAGCTCAGACGGAAGTGTCCCGGCCCAAGGAATGCCGATCCCGGCACCACTGCCACGCCTTCCTCGGCCAACAGCGCAGCCACGAAATCACCATCGCTCTCGAGCGGTGCACCACCTGCCGTAGTGCGACCCAGGAACGCGGTGATGTCCGCGAAGGCGTAGAACGTCGCGGGTGGTTTGGCACAGTGCAGCCCGGGAATTTCGTTCAACAAACCGACCACGAGGTCCCGCCGCCGCGCGAACGCGTCGCGCATCGCCGCCACGCACTCCTGCGGGCCGCTTAGCGCCGCGACCGCCGCTTCCTGGCTGACGCTGCTCGGATTACTCGTGCTTTGGCTCTGCAGCTTGTCCATCGCCGCGATCAACGCGCGCGGTCCGCCGGCGAAGCCGATGCGCCATCCGGTCATGGCGTAACTCTTGGAGCATCCATTCACTGTCAGCGCGCGATCACGCAGCCGAGGCTCCACCTGCCCCATCGTGACGAAGGGGCGCCCGTCGAACACCAGTTTCTCGTAAATATCGTCGGTCAGAACCCACACGTCCGGGTGGCCCAACAGGACGGCCGCAAGGCACTGCAACTCTTCGGCACTGTACAGTTGGCCCGTTGGATTCGACGGGTTGTTCAGGATCACCCATCGCGTGCGCGGTGTGATCGCATCCGCGAGCTGCGCCCCCGTCAGCTTGAACCCCTGCTCTCCGCTGCAATTCACGATCACCGGCACGCCACCCGCGAGCTTCACCAGGTCGGGGTAGGAGACCCAGCAGGGCGCAGGGATGATCGCCTCATCACCTTCATTGATCGTCGCCAGCAGCGCGTTGAACAGGACTTGCTTGGCGCCGGTGCCGATCATCACCTCCTGCGGGGTGTAATCAAGCCCATTGTCGCGGCGGAATTTCTCAGCAACTGCCGCCCGCAACGATGGGGTCCCGCTGACGTCCGTGTATTTGGTGCGCCCTGCCTCGATCGCTTCAATCGCCGCGCGCTTGATATGCGCTGGTGTATCGAAATCCGGTTCGCCGGAGGAGACGCGCAAAATGTCTTTGCCCTCCGCACGCAGACGCGCGGCCAACTGTCGGATGCCGATGGTCGTGGAGGCAGTGATGCGGTCCAGCCGTGCCGCGGTGAGATGCATGTCTTCCCCAGGAAAGTCGTTGCCGTGTGGCAGTGTGGGCGGCATAGTCGCCGGATAACTGGGAGGCAGCAAATGATCGCTCTGGGACGGCGCGCTGCGTTGCTCGGCGGCGCGGGGCTGGCGATAGCGTCGGTTCAGCGGGGTCGCGCCGCGGAGCAGGTGCTGACGATCGGCATGAGCGTGCCGCTGACGGGTGCGCTGGCGCGCCAATCCCACGTGGTACGAACGGGCGCACAATTCGCGGTTGATCAGGCCAATGCGAAGGGTGGGATCGCCGGACATCGCATCCAACTCATGGTGCTGGACGACGGATCACCCACAACCGGACAGTACGATCCTGCGCTGTCTGCCACCAATGCACGACGCATGCTCAATGATCCCACGGTGATTGCCTCGGTGGGACCGCTGAACAGCGGTTCGGCAAAAGCGATGGCGCCGATATTCAGCGAAGGGCAGATGGCGTTCATCAGCGGCAGCGCCACCAATCCGGACCTGAACGATCCCAAGTTCTTTGCGCTGTACCATCCCGGCGGGAAACCGAACTTCTTCCGCACCGTCACCACCGATGCGTACCAAGGGCCTGGCATGGCCAACTACTTCGCCGAGGTACTGAAGGTGAAGAAGCTGATTGTCCTGGATGACACCGGCGCCTATGGCGTCGGGATGGCCAATGCCTTCGCGGGCCAGGCGGTCAAGAAGGGGATGGACGTTGCCATCCGTGACCGGGTCGATCCGCTCAATGCCGACTATTCGCCAGTGCTGACGCGCGCCAAGAGCATCGGGTGCGACGCGCTTTACTATGGCGGCGATCCGCTGGCCGGCACCAAGGTCGTGAAGCAGTCGTATGAGATTATGCCCAATATCCCGAAAGCCGGCGGCGACGGCGTACACACGCCCGACATGCTGACTGGCGGCGGCTTTCCCGCGGTGAACGGGTGGTATGCGAGCTCCGCCGCCTCCCACGTATTGAACGAACCGAAAGCACAGGCCTGGGTGAAGGCGTTCCGCGATGCGACCAAGACCGAGCCGGCCGACTATTCCGTGACCTACTACGACGCCATCGAGGTCATCCTGGATGCGATCCGACGGGTCGCCGCCTCAGGCAAGCCGGTCACGCGCGATTCGGTGCGCGAGGCGATGCTGAGCACGCATCTGGACGCGATACAGGGCGAGATTTCATTCGACAAAAACGGCGACCTCGCTTCGACCGCCGTGTCGATTTTCCAGGTGAAGCAGAACCCGAACTACCCGGTGGGCGACGTGGTACATCAGTTCACGTATATCGGGCCTGCGCCGGTATCCTGATGCCGCCCCTGGACAGCCGCCCCGCAATCCCCTAAACGCCCCCGCTTCACCGGAACGCGGGAGAATGAAGGCGCGCCCCTGCGCCGACAGTTCGCACGTACCGCGGTCCCTTGGGTCAAAGGACAGGCACCAGGGATGGCAAAGAAGATCGTCGGCTACATCAAGCTGCAAATTCCGGCCGGCAAGGCCAATCCATCGCCGCCTGTCGGGCCGGCGCTCGGCCAGCGCGGCCTGAACATCATGCAGTTCGTAAAAGACTTCAACGCGCAGACCGCGAATATGGAGCCGGGGATGCCGGTCCCGGTGGTCATCACCGCCTTCGCCGACCGTACCTACACCTTCATCATGAAGACCCCGCCGAACACTTATTTCCTGAAGAAGGCGGCGGGGATCGAGAAGGGCACGACCGCGGCGGGGAAGAATGCTCCAGTCGGGCGCGTGACCACGACGCAACTCCGCGAAATTGCGGCTCAGAAGATGAAGGACATGAACGCCACGGACGTGGAAGCGGCGGTGCGCATGTTGGCTGGGTCCGCGCGTTCCATGGGTCTGACGGTGGTGGAGGGCTGAGCGATGGCAAAAATCGGCAAGCGGCTGAAAGCAGCCGAGCAGGCGGTTGACCGCTCGAAACCCTATCTTCTGCCGGAAGCGATCAAGCTTGTGAAGCAGAACGCCAAGGCGAAGTTCGACGAGACCATCGAGATGTCCATGAACCTGGGCATCGATCCGCGTCACGCGGACCAGATGGTCCGCGGCCTGATCAGCCTGCCCAACGGTACCGGCAAGTCGGTCCGGGTGGGCGTCTTTGCCCGTGGCCCCAAGGCGGAGGAGGCCCAAGCGGCGGGTGCTGACGTGGTCGGTGCCGAGGACCTGGCGGAGAAAGTACAGGCCGGCGAGATCGATTTCGACCGCTGCATCGCCACCCCGGACATGATGGGCGTGGTCGGCCGGTTGGGTAAGATCCTCGGCCCGCGCGGCCTGATGCCGAACCCACGGCTCGGCACGGTGACCATGGACGTGCGCGGCGCCGTGCAGGCGGCCAAGGGTGGCCAGGTCGAGTACCGGGCCGAGAAGGCGGGCATCATCCACGCCGGCATCGGCAAGGCGAGCTTCGACGAGGAAAAGCTGGTGGAGAACGCGCGCGCCCTGGCCGACGCGGTGATCAAGGCCAAACCGACCGGCGCCAAAGGCACCTACCTGAAATCAGCGGCGGTCAGCTCCACCATGGGGCCGGGCCTGAAGCTGGATGTGTCGTCCCTGACTGCATAAAGGGCCGGCATGAGCGAATACGCCGCCTGATTCAGGCGGCGGGCAGGGGTCACGGGAACGTGGTCCCGAACCTGTCCAAGACCGCACGTCCCTTTCGGGATAATGGGCCGCCTGCTCAGCCCGCGCGCGAGAGACTAAGGACAGGCGAACCGGACTGTCCCAGGGAGATCAACCCAGGGTGGTCCATGGGCCAATCGGCCCGGAGCGGTCAAAACGCGCCGGGCCAGACAGACGGAGGTAGAATGGACCGCGAACGGAAGCGGGAATTCGTCGCCGGGCTGGCTCAGGTGTTCGCCGAGACGTCGATGGTTGTGGTGACCCGGAACCAGGGTCTGACCGTGGCCGAAGCGACCGATCTGCGCCGCCGGATGCGAGCTGCCGGAGCGACCTACAGGGTGGCCAAGAACCGGCTGGCGACGCGCGCGCTGGAAGGCACGAAGTTCGTCGGGCTGCAGCCGCTGCTGAAGGGGCCGACCGCCCTGGCCTGGGCGACCGACCCGGTCGCCGTCGCCAAAGCGGCGGTGGACTACAGCAAGGCGAACGAGAAGCTGGTCGTGGTGGGCGGTGCGCTCGGAGAGCGTGCGCTGGATGCCGCAGGCGTCCGGGCGCTGGCCGAGCTTCCGCCGCTCGAGCAGCTTCGCGCCAGCCTGCTTGGCCTGATTGCCACCCCGGCCACGCGGGTGGCCGGCACGGTTCAGGCCTCGGCGGGGCAATTGGCCCGGGTATTCGGCGCCTTTGCTCGCAAGGCAGAGCAGGGGGCGGCCGCCTGAAGGAAGTGGCTGGTCAAACCGGCTTGAACAGAACCACACATCGTCTACATTAGGGGACTTACGAAAATGGCTGACCTACAAAGACTGGTAGAAGAGCTGTCCGGCCTCACGGTGCTTGAGGCTGCGGAGCTGAGCAAGCTGCTCGAGGACAAATGGGGCGTTTCGGCGGCGGCTCCGGTTGCCGTTGCAGCGGCTCCGGCGGCAGCGGCGGCAGCCGCGGCGCCCGCCGAGGAGCAGACTGAGTTCACCGTCATCCTTACCAAGGCGGGTGACAAGAAGATCAACGTGATCAAGGAGGTTCGGGCGATCACCGGGCTTGGGCTGAAGGAAGCCAAGGATCTGGTGGAAGGCGCGCCGAAGACGGTGAAGGAAGGCGTCAGCAAGGACGAGGCGGCGAAGCTCCGCAAGGTGCTGGAAGATCAGGGTGCGGCCGTGGAGGTCAAATAAGGAAAGCTTGACGCTTCATCAGAACAGACGCCGCTCCGCCGGGCGGCGCACTCATTGACGGGTTTGGGCTCTTCCATCACGGATGGGCCGGAACGGGCGAAAGCAAACGCGCTTTCGCCCGCAAATCCGTTTTCGGCGAAGCGTTGGTCCGGGCCGGCTCCGGACGGGAGAAACAAAAAAGAAGGCGAGCGGGTGAATCGGCGCCTGGCAACATGGCGCCTTTCGGGCAGTGGCAGCAAGCAGGGTAGAGAATGAACGCGATCTCGAGGTCGGTAACAAGGCACAAGCGAATTCGTCGGCATTTCGGGCGCATCCCCGAAGTCGCGCCGATGCCCAATCTGATCGATGTGCAGCGCGCCAGCTACGAGACGTTCCTGCAAATGAACGTGCGTCCGGACAGCCGTACAAATACCGGGCTGCAGGAAGTGTTCCGCTCGGTTTTCCCGATCGACGATTTCGCCGGCCGCGGCCGGCTTGAGTTCGTCAATTACGAGCTGGAAGAGCCGAAATACGACGTTGAGGAGTGCATTCAGCGCGGGCTGACCTATGCCGCACCGCTGAAGGTCACGCTGCGTCTGATCGTCTGGGACTTGGACGAAGATACGGGCGCGCGCTCGATCCGCGACATCAAGGAACAGCCTGTCTACATGGGCGACATGCCGCTGATGACCGACAACGGCACGTTCATCATCAACGGCACCGAGCGTGTGATCGTCTCCCAGATGCATCGCTCGCCCGGCGTGTTCTTCGACCACGACAAAGGCAAGACTCACTCGTCCGGCAAATACCTGTTTGCCGCGCGCGTTATCCCGTACCGCGGTTCCTGGCTGGACTTCGAGTTCGACTCGAAGGACCTTGTTTATGTGCGCATCGACCGCAAGCGGAAGCTGCCGGTCACCACGCTGCTCTACGCACTTGAAGGCGCCGCCACGGAGGCGCTTCGCGCGGCTCGCGAAGCGAAAGGGGAGACGCTCGAGCCGAGCGAAATCCGCGGCATGGATGCAGAGGAAATCCTCGCCTACTTCTACAACCAGGTGGTGTTCGACCGCACGCCGAAGGGTTGGGCGCGGCCGTTCGAGCCGGATGCGTTCCGCGGCGCCAAGCTGCTGGAACCACTGATCGATGCCGCCACGGGCGAAGTGGTCGCCGAAGCCGATGCCAAGCTCACGGCACGTCAGGCGCGCAAGATCGCCGAGACCACCAAGGAAGTGCTGGTAGGTCGTGCGGATCTGCTCGGGCGGTTTGTCGCCGAGGATCTGGTGAACCTGGAGACCGGTGAGATCTACGCCGACGCCGGCGAAGAACTCGTGGAAGCCCGCCTGGCCGCGCTGGAAGAAGCGGGCATCACGCGCCTGCCGACCCTGGGCGTGGACCAGCAGAAAGGTCCCTGGATTCGCAACACGCTTGCCGTGGACAAGAACAATAACCGCGACGACGCGCTGATCGACATCTATCGTGTCATGCGCCCCGGTGAGCCACCCACGCCGGAAACGGCCGAGGCGCTGTTCCGTGGCCTGTTCTTCGATCCCGACCGTTACGACTTGTCCGCCGTGGGCCGCGTGAAGATGAACATGCGGCTTGGCCTCAGCATCAATGAGGTCTCCGACAACATCCGCGTCCTCCGCAAGGACGACCTGCTCCGCACCGTGAAAACGCTCATCGAGCTGAAGGACGGCCGCGGCCAGATCGACGACATCGACAATCTGGGCAACCGGCGTGTCCGCTCGGTCGGTGAGCTGATGGAGAATCAGTATCGCGTGGGCTTGCTCCGCATGGAGCGTGCAATCCGTGAGCGTATGGGTTCGGTCGATATCGACACGGTGATGCCGCACGACCTGATCAATGCGAAGCCGGCGGCGGCGGCGGTGCGCGAGTTCTTCGGCTCCAGCCAGCTGTCGCAGTTCATGGATCAGACCAACCCGCTATCGGAAGTGACGCATAAGCGCCGTCTCTCGGCCCTTGGTCCGGGCGGTCTGACGCGTGAGCGTGCGGGCTTCGAAGTGCGCGACGTGCATCCCACGCATTATGGCCGCATCTGCCCGATCGAGACGCCGGAGGGGCCGAATATCGGCCTGATCAACTCGCTGGCGACCTATGCCAAGGTCAACAAATACGGCTTCATCGAGACGCCGTACATGTTGGTCAAGGACGGGCAGGTGCAGCCCGAGCCGCGCTATCTCTCCGCGATGGAGGAAGAGCGTCTTGTCGTCGCACAGGCCGACGCGCCGATGGATGGGGAACGCCGGTTCACGCAGGATCTGGTGTCCGTGCGCAAGCAAGGCGACTTCCGCCTCGTGCCGCCTGACCAGGTGACGGCGATCGACGTGTCACCCAAGCAGTTGGTGTCGGTTGCCGCCGCGCTGATTCCGTTCCTGGAGAACGACGACGCCAACCGCGCGCTGATGGGATCGAACATGCAGCGCCAGGCCGTGCCGCTGATCCAGGCGGATGCGCCGCTGGTCGGCACCGGCATGGAGCAGGCGGTGGCGCGTGATTCGGGCGCGACCATCGTGGCACGGCGTGCGGGCGTGGTGGATCAGATCGACGGTGCGCGCATTGTGGTGCGTGCCACCAACGAAGACGCCACCACCAAGGGCGTCGATATTTACCGGCTGCGCAAGTTCATGCGCTCCAATCAGTCCACCTGCATCAACCAGCGTCCGCTGGTGAAGGTGGGTGACCGCGTTTCGGAAGGTGAGATCATTGCCGATGGTCCCTCCACCGAACTCGGCGAGCTGGCGCTGGGCCGCAACGTGCTGTGCGCGTTCATGCCATGGAACGGCTACAACTTCGAGGACTCCATCCTGATCAGCGAGCGCATCGCGCGAGACGACGTGTTCACCTCCATCCACATCGAAGAATTCGAGGTGATGGCGCGTGATACCAAGCTGGGCCAGGAGGAGATCACGCGTGACATCCCCAATGTGGGCGAAGAAGCGCTGAAGAACCTCGATGAAGCCGGCATCGTCTATATCGGCGCCGAGGTGAATCCGGGCGACATTTTGGTCGGCAAGGTCACGCCGAAGGGCGAAAGCCCCATGACCCCGGAGGAAAAGCTGCTCCGCGCCATCTTCGGCGAGAAGGCATCCGACGTGCGGGATACGTCGCTGAAACTGCCGCCCGGCGTGACCGGCACGGTGGTGGATGTGCGCGTGTTCAGCCGCCGCGGCGTCGACAAGGACGAGCGCGCGATGGCGATCGAGCGCGCCGAGATTGAACGCCTGGCGAAGGACCGTGACGACGAGAAGGCCATTCAGGAGCGCTCGTTCCTGAATCGGTTGCGCGAGAAGCTGCTGGCCCGTAAGGCATCCGGCGGGTTCAAGGGCATCAAGTCCGGCACGACCATCACCGAGGAAGTCCTGGCCGAGAATCCACGCGGTGCGTGGCGCCATATCGGCGTACAGGACGACGCCGTGATGGCGGAAATCGAAACGCTGAAGCGCGAGCATGACGTCGCGATATCCCGCCTGCAGGCTCAGTTCGACAGCAAGGTCGAGAAGCTGCAGCGCGGCGATGAGCTGCCGCCCGGCGTGATGAAGATGGTCAAGGTCTTCATCGCGGTGAAGCGCAAGCTGCAGCCCGGCGACAAGATGGCCGGCCGGCACGGCAACAAGGGTGTTGTTTCCCGTGTGGTGCCTGTCGAGGACATGCCGTTCCTGGAGGACGGGACTTCGGTGGATCTCGTGTTGAACCCTCTGGGCGTCCCGTCGCGCATGAACGTAGGCCAGATTCTGGAAACGCATCTGGGTTGGGCCTGCGCCACGCTGGGCAAGCAGATCGGGGAGCTGGTGGAGGAGTATCAGCGTACCGGTGCACGCCGACAGGAGCTGCTGGACAAGTTACGCGATGTGTACGGCGAGGAGACTTTCCGTGACCAGGTGGCCAATCTGGATACGGAACAGCTGGTGGAGCTGGCGAATAACCTGAAGAAGGGTGTTCCCATCGCCACGCCGGTATTCGACGGTGCCCAGATGTCCGACATCGAGGACATGCTGTCCCGCGCCGGTCTCGACACATCGGGCCAGGTCGTTCTGGTTGACGGACGTACCGGCGAGCCGTTCGAGCGCAAGGTGACGGTCGGCTATATCTACATGCTGAAGCTGCACCATCTGGTGGACGACAAGATCCACGCGCGGTCGATTGGTCCGTACTCGCTCGTCACGCAGCAGCCGCTGGGCGGCAAGGCGCAGTTCGGTGGTCAGCGCTTCGGCGAAATGGAGGTGTGGGCACTCGAAGCCTACGGTGCCGCCTACACCTTGCAAGAAATGCTGACCGTGAAGTCCGACGACGTGTCCGGACGGACCAAGGTCTACGAAGCGATCGTGCGCGAGCAGGACAGCTTCGAGGCGGGCATTCCGGAAAGCTTCAACGTGTTGGTGAAGGAGCTGAAGTCGCTGGGCCTGAACGTCGAACTCGACCAGCGCGCCGCGTGAGCCAAATCCCATCGTCATGGCCGGGCTATGTTCCGGCCATGACGACTCTCTTTCCCCTTACAAAGGGTGACTGACGTATGAACGAACTGATGAAGATCCTCGGCCAGACGGGCGAGGCAATGACTTTCGATCAGATCCGGATTCAGATCGCGTCTCCGGACCAGATCAGAAGCTGGTCTTACGGCGAGATCAAGAAGCCGGAGACGATCAACTACCGCACCTTCAAGCCTGAGCGGGACGGGCTGTTCTGTGCCCGCATCTTCGGTCCGATCAAGGACTATGAATGCTTGTGCGGTAAGTACAAGCGGATGAAGTTCCGCGGCATCATCTGCGAGAAGTGCGGCGTCGAGGTCACGCTGGCGAAAGTCCGGCGTGAGCGCATGGGCCACATCGAACTCGCCTCTCCGGTGGCGCACATCTGGTTCCTGAAGTCGCTGCCCAGTCGCATCGGCCTGATGGTCGATATGACGCTGAAGGAGCTGGAGAAGGTCCTCTACTTCGAGAGCTATGTGGTGCTTGAGCCCGGCACGACCGATCTCAAGCAGAACCAGTTGCTCACCGAAGATCAGTTGATGGCCAAGCAGGACGAGTTTGGCGACGACCAATTCGAAGCGGGTATCGGTGCCGAGGCGGTTAAGAAGATCCTCCTGCGGATCGACCTTGACGCCGAAAAGGTCAAACTGCGCGGAGACCTCAAGGAAACCACCAGCGAGGCCAAGCGCAAGAAGCTTGTGAAGCGCCTCAAGCTGATTGAGGCGTTCGGCGAGTTCGGCGCGCGTCCCGCGTGGATGATCATGGACGTGGTGCCGGTGATCCCGCCCGAACTGCGGCCGCTCGTGCCGTTGGATGGCGGCCGCTTTGCCACGTCTGACCTGAACGATCTGTATCGCCGCGTCATCAATCGAAACAACCGGCTTAAGCGGCTGATCGAGCTGCGTGCGCCTGACATCATCGTGCGCAACGAAAAGCGCATGCTGCAAGAAGCGGTGGACGCGCTGTTCGACAACGGCCGGCGCGGCCGTGCCATCACCGGCGCGAACAAGCGTCCGCTCAAATCGCTTTCCGACATGTTGAAGGGCAAGCAGGGCCGGTTCCGCCAGAACCTGCTCGGCAAGCGCGTCGATTACTCCGGCCGTTCCGTCATCGTGGTCGGGCCGGAGCTGAAGCTGCACCAGTGCGGCTTGCCGAAGAAGATGGCGCTCGAACTCTTCAAGCCGTTCATCTACGCCAAGCTGGAGAAGTACGGCCACGCCACCACCATCAAGGCCGCCAAGCGGATGGTGGAGAAAGAGCGTCCGGAGGTCTGGGACATCCTGGAAGAGGTGATCCGCGAGCATCCGGTCATGCTGAACCGGGCGCCCACGCTGCATCGCCTTGGCATCCAGGCGTTCGAGCCGGTACTGATCGAAGGCAAGGCGATCCAGCTTCACCCGCTGGTCTGCACGGCCTTCAATGCCGACTTCGACGGCGACCAGATGGCGGTGCACGTGCCGCTGTCGCTGGAAGCACAGCTCGAGGGGCGCGTGCTGATGATGTCCACCAACAACATCCTCAGCCCGGCGAACGGCAAGCCGATCATCGTGCCGAGCCAGGACATCGTGTTGGGCCTTTATTACCTGTCGCTGGAAACGCCGGAGTTCCGTCTGGTCGAGGACAAGGATGCGCCGTCATTCGGCACGCCGGGCGAAATCGAACATGGACTGTTTTCACGCAGCATCGGCCTGCACGATAAGATCAAGGCGCGGTGGGAGACGATCGACGCGAACGGCAATCAGGTGCGGGAGGTGGTGATAACCACGCCCGGACGGATGATGATCGCGCAGATCCTGCCCAAGCACCCCGACGTGCCCTTCAGCGTGATCAACAAGCAGCTGACGAAGCGCAGCGTCTCCGACGTGATCGATGAAGTGTACCGCCACTGCGGGCAAAAGGAGTGCGTGATCTTCGCCGACCGGCTGATGGGCCTGGGCTTCGGCCAGGCCTGCAAGGCGGGCATTTCCTTCGGCAAGGATGACTTGATCATCCCGAAGGAAAAGGAGGAGATGATCCGCCACACCGCCGCCGAGGTGAAGGAGTTCGAGCAGCAGTATCAGGACGGGCTGATCACTGCGGGCGAACGTTACAACAAGGTGGTGGAACTCATGGTCGCGCTGCACCGACGAGGTTGCCGGTGCGATGATGAAGGAGATCAGCAAGCAGGAGGTGGGCAAACCCATCAACTCGGTGTGGATGATGTCGCATTCCGGCGCGCGCGGCTCGCCCGCGCAGATGCGTCAGCTTGCCGGCATGCGCGGCTTGATGGCTAAGCCCTCGGGCGAGATCATCGAGCAGCCGATCATCGCGAACTTCAAGGAGGGCCTGTCCGTCCTTGAATACTTCAACTCGACCCACGGCGCTCGCAAAGGCCTCGCGGACACCGCGTTGAAGACCGCGAACTCCGGCTACCTCACCCGCCGATTGGTGGACGTTGCGCAGGACTGCATCATCGTCGAGGACGATTGCGGCACCGAGCGTGGACTGACCGTGCAGTCCGTTATGGATGGCGGCGAGGTGGTGTCGTCTCTGTCCGAGCGTATCCTCGGCCGCACCACCGCGGAGGACATTGTTGATCCGGTCAGCGGTGAAATCATTGTTCCTCGCAACACCCTCATCGAGGAGGAAGCGGCGGATCAGGTGGAGAAGGCCGGCGTCGAATCGGTGCGGATCCGCTCGGTGCTGACCTGCGAAGCCGATATGGGTGTGTGCGGTCACTGCTATGGGCGCGACCTTGCACGCGGCACGCCGGTGAACATCGGTGAGGCCGTGGGTGTGATCGCCGCGCAATCGATCGGCGAACCGGGCACCCAGTTGACCATGCGCACCTTCCACATCGGTGGCGCGGCTCAGCGCGGTGCAGAGCAGTCCTCGGTTGAGGCCAGCCATGACGGCACAGTCGTCGTGCGCAACCGCAACGTGGTGCTCAACAGCCAGGGTGTGCCGGTGGTCATGTCGCGCAACTGCGAAATCGTCCTGACGGACGACAAGCAGCGCGAGCGTGCCCGCTTCCGCGTGCCCTACGGCGCACGTCTGCTGGTGGACGACGACCAGCAGGTCACACGCGCTCAGAAGCTGGCGGAGTGGGATCCGTACACCCTGCCGATCATCACGGAGCAGGACGGGCAGGTGGAGTATCTCGATCTGATCGAGGGCATCACGCTGGTCGAACGCATGGATGAGGTCACGGGCCTCACCACCAAGGTGGTGGTGGACTACAAGCAGGGGTCCAAGACCGTCGATCTGCGTCCGCGTCTGCAACTGAAGGACGCGCGCGGCGAGGTGGTTCGCCTTTCCAACGGCAACGACGCCCGTTACTTCCTGGCGCCTGAACTCGATCCTTTCGATCGAAAACGGCGCCCAGGTCGCGGCCGGCGACGTGCTGGCCCGCATCCCGCGTGAAGGCAGCAAGACCCGCGACATCACCGGCGGTCTGCCGCGTGTGGCGGAGCTGTTCGAAGCGCGGCGTCCGAAGGACCACGCCGTCATTGCCGAGAACGATGGCCGCGTCGAATTTGGCAAGGACTACAAGGCCAAGCGCCGCGTCATCGTGAAGAACGATGAGACGGGTGAGGAGACCGAGTATCTGATCCCGAAGGGCAAGCACGTCTCAGTGCAGGAAGGCGACTTCGTGCGCCGCGGCGATCCGCTGGTCGACGGTCCGCGCGTGCCGCATGACATCCTGAAGGTGCTGGGCGTCGAAGCCCTGTCGGACTACCTCGTGAACGAGATCCAGGAGGTGTACCGGCTGCAAGGCGTGAAGATCAACGACAAGCACATCGAAGTCATCGTGCGGCAGATGCTGCAGAAGGTCGAAATCCTCGATCCGGGCGACACGACGTTCCTGATCGGAGAGCAGGTGGATCGTGTTGAGTATGAGCGGGAGATCGCGAAGCTGGGCAAGGATGATCGCCCTGCCGTCGTGATGCCCGTGCTGCAAGGCATCACCAAGGCCAGCCTGCAGACCAACAGCTTCATCAGTGCCGCGTCCTTCCAGGAAACCACGCGCGTGCTGACCGAGGCGGCGACTGCCGGCAAGACCGACACGCTGATGGGTCTCAAGGAGAACGTGATCGTCGGGCGTCTGATCCCGGCGGGCACAGGCTCGGTGATGAACCGTCTGCGTGCGATCGCGGCAGGACGCGATCAGCGCGTGCTGCCCGCGCCGGAACCGGCCAAAGCAGCGGAGTAAAATCTGCCTCTCAGAAAGCCCCTCTTCCGCAAGGAAGAGGGGCTATTGTTGTACTAACCACATGCGAATCCTCACGCCGCTCCGAGACACACCCGTTGCCCTGCTGTGGGGCGGCCTCTCGCTCTCCGCGATCGGCGATCAGCTCTACATCGTCTCCGTCATATGGATTGCCGTCGGTCTGCTTGGCGCCTGGGCCGGCTACCTGCCCGCTCTCGGGGCGGCCGTGGTGCTTTTCACCGCGCTGTTCGGCGGAAGCTGGGCGGATGGCCGGGAGCCGCGCGCCGCCATGATTGGCGCTGATCTGATCCGCGCCCTGGTCCTCGTGCTCGCGGTGCTGGAATGGACCCTGCGCGGCCACATCACCGCCTTCACCCTGCTCGGTCTTACCGTCGTGTTGGCGATCGGGCAGGCGGTGTTCCGCCCCGCCCTGCAAGGCATGCTGGCACCGCTGGTCGGCGAACGGGACCGCCTCCCCGCCGCCAATGCGCTGCTCGACACCACCGATCGCATCGCCCGCCTGCTCGGCCCCGGGCTGGTCGCGCTGCTCGCCGCCTGGCTGCCGCCCCGCCACTTCCTCTCGCTGGACGCAGCCAGCTTTCTCGCCTCGGCCATCGCCCTGACGCTGATCGGGCGGCTCCGTCCGCTCCCGTCGCTCCGCCGGTCAGGACCGCCCGAAAACCTGATCGCCTCCGCGCGCCGCGGCTTCCGCGCCCTCTCGTCACATCCCGTGCTGTGGCTGGAGGTGCGGGTCAACGGCATCCTCAATGGCGCGTGGTACGCCATCATCTTTCTTGGTGTCCCGCTGGCGCTTGCGCAGGGAGGGCCGGCGCATGGCGGCCTGAGTGCCTTCGGCGCCGTCATCTCCGCTTACGGCAGCACCAACCTGCTCGCGACGCTCCTGATCGGTGGCCGTACCATGCCGGCCAATCCGGGACGTCAGGTCTTCAGCGGCAACCTCGTGCTCGGATTCGGTCTGCTCGTCATCGCGCTGAGCGCAGCCGCCGCCTCGCCGTTGCGCCTGGTCGGCTTTATCGCCGGTGCCTGCATCGGCGCCGTCGGTGGTCCGATGCACGACATCCCTGTCGCGGTACTGCGCCAGACCAAACTGCCGCACCGCGACATACCGGCCGCCATGCGCGCCGCCCTTGTCGTCAATAACACGGGCGTGCTGATCGCCATGACGCTCGTCCCGCTCATCTACGCGGTGGGACCCGTCTGGATGGTGATGACCGGATGCGCCGCGATCATCATCCTGATCGGGCTGATCGGGCTGGTGCGCTTCGGTCTTGGTTCCGAAGCGCCAGAAGCAGAGCTATCCCACGGATGCTAGAGTGCGTGAATCACGTTCTACAAACTGCTCAGCAGCGATCTCCGTGCGGAGACGAACTCTTCCACGGCGCCCGCCAGCTTATCGCACTCCGCATCGCCGATCGGCAGCATCAGTGCCATCATGCCGCGCCGTGCCAGCCAGTTTCCCGCTGCCAGCATGTCGAAGAAGAACAGCTCCTTCAGCTTGGCATCACCCTTCGCCGCGTCTGTGGGTGAGCGGATCGGGCCCGTCATCATGTGCACCGACATCATCGAGCCGATGCCGGCGAACTGCATTGGCACGCCGGCCCGCGAACAGATGCCGTTCAGCCGCTCCCGCAACGCTTCGCCACGCGCGTTCAGCGCCAAGGCCGCCTCTGGCGTGTAGATCTCGGTCAGTCCGGCAATTCCCGCCGACATCGTCAGCACGTTGTTGTTGAACGTGCCGGCATGCGGCAGCGCATCGGCACGCCGCGGATCGAACCGGTCCATGATGTCCGCCCGGCCGCCGAACGCGCCGAACGACATCCCGCCGCCGATATACTTGCCGAACGTCGTCAGGTCCGGCTTCACGCCACGTACCGACTGCAAGCCGCCCGGGGCCAGCCGCGATGTCATGACCTCATCCAGGATCAACAGCGCGCCGCAGGCCGAGGCACCATCGCGCAGGCTCTGCAGAAACGCCGGCTCGGCCGCGATGCATCCGCCGCCGCCCATCATCGGTTCCAGGATGATCGCCGCCAGCTTTTCCCCATGCTGCTTCAGCAACGCCGCCGTACCCTCGATGTCGTTGTACGGCGCCACGATGAAATCGAACGGCGCGTTGATCTTGTTGCCGCCACCGGCGAAAGTGAACACGCCGCCGTGGTAGCCGCCGTAGAACACCATCACGCTGCGCCGTCCCGTAACGGCACAGGCAGTCGCCAACGCCATCAAATTCGCCTCGGTGCCGGAATTGGTGAAGCGTACCCGCTCCAGGTTGAAGCGCTTGCAAACAACGGAGGCGAACTTGGCCTCCAGCAAATTCGACGCACCGAAATTGATGCCCTCATTCATCGCCCGATCGACTGCTGCCCGGATCACAGGGTGGGAGTGACCGTAGATCCCCGCCGTGTATTCCCCGAGGAAATCGACGTAGTCCGCCCTATCCGCATCCCATAGCCGGCAGCCTTCGCCGCGCACCATGGCCAGCGGGAACGGGTCGAAATGCAGCACGGTGCGGGTGTTGCCGCCCGGCATGACCGCGGTGGCCTCGACATAGCGTGCCAGGCTGCGTGGGTTGCGCGCGACGTAGCGCTCCCTCGCTTCTTGCAGAGCCGATTCGACCGTGGTGTTCCGCAACCCGCTATCCGACATCCCAATCCCCTTCCTGCGTCCGGCTTGCCGGGCCCGGCCGTGCTGCTAAGACAGATGGTATGGACCTCAAGGACCACATCCGCGGCATACCGGACTTTCCCAAGCCCGGCATCTATTTCTACGACATTTCCACCCTGCTCCGGGACCCCGATGCCTGGCAGGTCGCCATGGGCCGCATGGCGAAAGCCGTCCGCATGTATCAGCCGGATCTGCTGGCCGGCGTGGAAAGCCGTGGCTTCCTGATCGCGGCGCCGCTTGCACTCAAGCTTGGCTGCGGCTTCATCATGCTGCGCAAGCCCGGCAAGCTGCCGGGCGAAACCTTGGGCTACGACTATGCGCTCGAATACGGCACCGACCGGATCGAAGTGCAGGCTGACGCCGTAGAACCGGGCCAGCGCGTGGTGGTGGTGGATGATCTGATGGCGACGGGCGGCACGATGGCAGCCGGCATCGCGCTGCTGCGCAAGATGGGGGCGGTGGTGCCGGCAGCTGCGGCGCTGATCGAACTGACCTTCCTGAATGGGCGCTCGCGCCTCGACGTGCCGTGCGAAGCCCTGGTTGCCTATGACAAATAGGGCGCATCCAGCCGCTTCGGTATGACTGAAACCAACCTGATCGTCGGAGCAGGACAGGCGGCCGGATGGGCCGCGATGGCGATGCGGGATGCCGGCTTCACCGGACACATCATCGTCGTCGGAAGCGAACCGTGGCAGCCCTATGAGCGCCCGCCGCTTTCCAAAGCCATGCTGACGGCGTCCGAGGAACCCACCGTCACCTACTTCCATGCCGACACGCGATACGCGGAACGCAACGTCATGCTGCGTCTGGGTGAAACGGTCGAGGCGATCGAGCCCGCCGCCAGCCGCGTGATCCTCCGCAACGGCGAGTCCATTTCCTACGACCGGCTGCTCATCGCCACTGGCGGCCGGGCCCGCGCGCTGCCTATTCCCGGGGGTGAGCATGCCGCGGTGCTGCGCACGCTGGAGGACGCGCGTGCGCTCCGTTATCACCTGCGCCACGCCCGGCATGTGGTGTGTATCGGTGCCGGCGTAATCGGGCTGGAGATCGCCTCCTCCGCTCGCACTCTCGGCTGCGACGTGACCGTGCTGGAGGCGGCGCCGCGCAGCCTCGGCCGCGCGATGAGTCCGGAAGCGGCGACTTTCGTCGAACACCTGCACGCACGCGCAGGGACCACCATCCACACCGGCGTGCGGATCGAGGCGATCGAACCGCACGACGAAGCCCATGTCGTGCTGTGCGCCGGCATGGCCCCGCTGCATGCCAATCTGGTGATTGCCGGCATTGGCATGAAGCGCAACGATGAACTCGCCGCGCAGGCAGGGATCGAGACCGACAACGGCATCCTGGTGGACGAACGCGCGCGCACCAGTGCGCCGAACATTTTTGCCGCCGGCGACGTGGCAGCCTTCCATCACCCCTTCTACGGAAGACGGTTGCGCCTGGAAGTGTGGCGCCACGCTCAGAACCAGGGCATCGCCGCGGGCAAGACCATGGCCGGCGAGGAGACAGCCTACGACGACATTCCCTGGTTCTGGACCGACCAGCACGGGGTGAACATCCAGATCACCGGGCTGGTCGAAGAATTGACCCGCACCATTGTTCGCGTGGATGAACCGACGCGCTTTGTCGCGGTGCACGTCGACGACAGCAATTGCGTGACGGCGGTGACGGCGGCGGGATCGCCGCGCGACATCCGCCCCGGCACCGCGTTGATTCGCTCCCGCCGGGCGGTTGATCCGCTGCTTCTGGCCGATCCTAACGTGCCGCTCGCCCAGCTGGCCAGGGGCTAACCTCGCCACGCCAACAGCGCACGCTCCAAGCGCGTCACCACCCACGACAGCACCAGCCCCAGCGCCGACAGCACCACGATGCCCGCCAGCAGCCCCTCGGTGTCGTAGAGATTCCCCTCCGCCAGCACGAACGCGCCGATTCCGTGCTGCGCCCCGATCATTTCCGCTGCAACCAGCAGCACGATGGCGATGGAAATCGTAATGCGGAATCCGCTCAGGATCGCTGGCAGGGCGCCCGGCAGCACGATCGAGCGGATGATCGCCCACCGCGACAGTCCGAAGCTCTGCCCCATGCGGATCAGGCTGCGTGGCACATTATCCACCCCACCCGCGGTACTGATCACCGTCGGAAAGAATACGCCGAACGCCAGCGTCGCGATCTTCGATCCCTCACCAATGCCGAACCAGATGATGAACAGCGGTACCAGCGCGATTTTGGGGATCGGAAACAGCGCTGACACCACGGCCATCCCCGGCGATCGAGCCAGCGTGAACAGCCCCACCGCCAGTCCCAGCGCGATGCCCGTCACCGTCCCGACCGTCCAGCCCACCGCCAACCGCAGCAGCGACGCACTCAAGTGCTGCCACAACTCGCCGCTCAGTGTCAGTGACACCAGGGACTGCGCGACGCCCACAGGCGTCGGCAAGAACAGCGGCGGAATCCATCCCGCCGAACATCCCAACTGCCAGATCGCCAGCAGCGCGAGGATCGTCCCTACCGCCGCCCAGGGCTTGGCGCGCGGCGCGAATCCGCCGCCGCGAAACGGCACTTCGTGAGGGCGCTCATCCGGCCGCATGGGCTATCTCCCGTTCTGCCGCCGCAGCATCGTCGCGGATCAGCTCCCATAACCGGCGCTCGATCCGCAGCAATTCGGTCTCCGCCGCCGCCCGCTCCTCCAGCGGGCGGTCGATGCGCACGATTTCTCGCACGCGCCCCGGCCGGCGCGACAGTACCGCAATCTGATGTCCCAGCCGCACCGCCTCGTTCAGATTGTGCGTCACGTACACCGTGGTCGTGCCGGCACGTGCGATGAGCGTCGCGAATTCCTCCAGCAGCATCGTCCGTGTTTGCGCGTCCAGCGCCGACAGAGGTTCATCCATCAGCAGACAGGCCGGCCGCACCGCCAGGGCCCGAGCGATCCCCACCCTCTGCCGCATGCCGCCCGACAATTGCCGCGGCCACGCCCCGGCGAACTCGGACAGGCCCGTCAGCGCGAGCACCTCCGCGACGCGCGCCCGCCGCTCATTCCGACCCATCGCACGCTCCAGCGGCAGCGCGACATTGCCCGCGACGGTCCGCCACGGCAGCAGCGCGAAATCCTGAAACACGTAGGTGAGGGGGTTCAGGCAATCCGCCGCTGCCGAACCGCTCGTCATCACCCGCCCGGCGCTCGGGCGAATCATCCCGCCTATGATGCTCAGCAGTGTCGATTTGCCGCAGCCGGATGGTCCCGCCAGCACCAGAACCTCTCCGGGTTCGGCAACCAGCGACACATCCGCCAGCACCGCCAGCGTATCGTACGCGTGGCTGACGTGATCCACCGTCAGCCGCAGTCCGGAGGTCACGGTTTCACTTGAAATTTCGTGTCGATCAGGCTGGCCGGATCGGCATTGCCCTTCACCAGTCCCTGCGCCTTGAACCACGCAAGCTGCGCCAGTACGTCCTTCACATCCAGCGCGCCATCCTTCGGGTAATAGCCGATGCCGGCCAGGATCTTCTCCCGCGCTTTCGGATCGCCGGTAAACACGTATTTCTCAATCAACGGAATCGCGGCCTCGGTCGCTGCATCCACAATCGGCTGACCATCCGCGCCGGTGCGGAGGAACGCAGCGCGATAGTCGTTCACTCCCCGTGCATAGGCCTTCATGAACGCACGGAGCAGGTCCGGCTTCGCCTGGATGAAGCGCGGCGTGGTGAACACCGCGGTGATCTGGTACGGCACGATATCGCCCACCCAACCGATAATGTGCGCCTTGCCCGAAGCCGCCAGCGGCTTGGCCATGGACGCGATGGCGATCGTCGCATCCACCTGATTGCTCCCGACCGCCGCCACCATGTTGGCGATCTCCTGCACCGGCCGCAGCACCACAGACTTTTCGTCGAAGCCGAGCGCGCTCGCCATGCGCCCAATCATGTAGTGGAACGAGGAGCCATACTGCGTGATTGCCACGCTATGGCCGCCCAGCTTCGCCGGTGTGGTGAGCCCCGCGTCATACGCCTTGTCGGACGCCAGGATCGCCGAGCCTTCCCAGCCCTTCTCCTCATGCAAGCCGCCGCCGATGACACGCAGCGCGCCCTTTTCCGCCAGGTTGAAGAACCCACCGGTCAGCGCGGTGATTCCCACATCGATATCGCTCGCCACCGCCGCCGCGGCGATCGGCTGCGCCGCCTCGAAGAACACGAAGCGCAGGTCGATCCCCTGATCGGCGAAGTAGCCGCGCTCCTTGGCGATATAGAACGGCGCCGGTGACAGCGTGTGCAGCAGCCCGAGGCGCAGCGGTGTCAGCTCCGCCGCGAAGGCCGGGGACGCAAGTGCAAACGAAGCGGCGGAGAGCAGGACGGTGCGGCGGTGGGGCATCCGCCGCGTGCTACAGCCCGCCCAGATAGCGGGCAAGGGCCGCCACGTCGTCGTCTGAATAGGGCTTCATCAGGGCGCTCATCGCCGGATTGTTCGCCCGAACGTCATCATGGAAGGCCTGCATCGTGATCTGCAGATACAAAATGTTCTGCCCGGCGAGCCTGGGATTGGCAGCGTCGCCCCTGAATCCGTCCAGATGGCATTGCACGCAATGGCCCGACGCGACGTCGGCCGAGGCGCGCGCCGCATCCTGCGCCGAAGCCGCCGGCTGCCCCAGCTTCGGCCACGTCTTGGCTCCGAAATAGTTGGCGAGCGCTCGCAGGTCGGCAGGACTCAGGTCGGCAACGTTCGGCTGCATCATGGGGCTGTCACGTGCGCCCGATTTGAAGTCGCTCAGTTGTCGGAATAGGTAATCCGCGCGCTGTCCCCAGATGACCGGTATATCCGCGCTAATCGGCACGCCGTTCTGGCCATGGCATCCGGCGCAGAAAGTGGTGGCGATTTCCTGCGCCGATTTGGCATCGGCGGCCGACGACATCACCGCCATGACAGCAGCGATCACGCCAAGCCGCCACAGGATCGCGGCGATCAACGCGGCGCCAACGCGATCACTGCGTTCCCCCATCTATACTCAAGCGACGTAACGAAGCCTAAAGCTGTAATCGTTCAGCTTGTAAAGCGCGGGGTCAAACCGCCGCGCCGCTCAACGAATTGCACGATCTCCGCCACGCCCTGGCCGGCGCGGATGTTGGCGAACACGAACGGCCGCTCGCCGCGCATCCGCCGTGCATCCCGGTCCATCACCTCCAGGCTGGCTCCCACCATCGGCGCAAGATCGATCTTGTTGATAACCAGCAGATCGCTGCGCGTGATCCCTGGCCCACCTTTGCGCGGGATCTTGTCGCCCGCTGACACGTCGATGACATAGATCGTCAGATCCGCCAGTTCCGGGCTGAACGTCGCCGCCAGATTGTCGCCGCCGCTTTCAATCAGCATCACATCCAGCGCCGGAAACATCCGGCACAGTTGCGCCACGCCCGCCAAGTTCATCGATGCATCCTCGCGGATCGCGGTGTGCGGGCAACCGCCGGTCTCGATCCCCATGATCCGTTCCGGCGGCAACGATCCGGCGCGGGTCAGAAATTCCGCATCTTCCTTGGTGTAAATATCGTTGGTGATTGCCGCCACCTCGTAGCGGTTGCGGAACGCGCGGCACAGCGCGTCCATCAGCGCTGTCTTGCCGGTGCCCACCGGTCCGCCAATCCCGACACGCAAGGGTCCATGTGAAGCACTCATGTGCGGAACAGCCTCGTTTCCTGTGTTTCGTGCCGCAACGCGGCGATGTCGGAGCGTAGACACGCGCCGCCAAGCTCATCCAGTCCGGCCTCTGCCGCTTCGGCGGCAACCGCGCCGACGACGGGTTCCAGCGCCGCGAGCACGCGCAGCCCGGTGGTCTGACCCAGCGGCACCAGCCGCACCGCGGCGCTGATCAGCGAGGCGCCGAACGCCTGCAGATAGGCTGGCGCCGCCGCATCGGCTGCGATGCCGTGATCGGCGCAGGCGGCGCCCACCGCGATGGGGTAGGGTACGTCCAGCGCCGCGAGCCGGGACGTCCGCTCTCCGCCCCAGACCGACACCGCGCGCACGAACGCATTGCCCTGCGCCACCGTCTCCAGCCGGCGTTCGCGCCCGAACGCCGCCGCCACCCCAAGCGCGCACAATCCGGGCAGTGCGTCGTCGGCGGCCGCATGAGCGTGGTGCAGCAGGATCGCGTCGCACCGCCCGGCGCCATGCGCCAGCACATCCTCCACCCACGCTCTCAGCGTCGCCTCGTCCCGCACCGCGCCGTCCTCGACCGCCCATTCCAGCCCGTGGCTATAGGCGAACCCGCCGGTCGGAAATGCCGGCGAGAGCCACACCAGCAGCCGCCGCAGCGTGTCAGTGGTCATGGTGGTGATGATGGCCGCCGGCATACGCGCCGGCCTCCGGATCGAAGGGCGCCTCCACCGGCGCCACGTGGCCGCCGAGCTGCGTCACCATCTCCGCAATCACGTGATCGGCGCGGATACGCAGATGATCGCCGATCAGTTGCACCGGCAGATGGCGATTGCCGAGGTGCCAGGCGATGCGGACCATGGCTGCCGCGGACTCGGCGCTGATGTCGAGCAGCGGCTCCGCCTGTGCGCGGACGACGATCGTTTCACCGGTTTCCAAACCGAGTCCGTCGCCGTCGCGCAACCGGACCGCTTCTGCCAGATCGAGCAGAAACTCGCGGCCGCCGTGACTGCGCAGGGTGACACGGCGGCGATGACGGCCGTCATGGTCCAGCAGCACCGAATCCTCGGTGCCCGTCGGATGCCATGTACCCACGGGGCGGACTGTTTGCGCGCGTATCATCAGAAGAGAAAATACCGCTGCGCCATCGGCAGCACCTTGGCGGGTTCGCAGGTTAGCAGCACCCCGTCCGCCCGCACCTCATACGTCTCCGCATCCACCTCGATAACCGGCGTGGCGTGGTTATGGATCATGCTGCGCTTGCCGATTCCGCTGCGCGTATTCGCCACCGCCGCCAGCCGCCTCCGCAATCCCAACCGCGTGCCGATCTCCGCCTCCATCGCCGCCGCCGACACGAAGGTCACACATGTTGCCGCCAGCGCCCCGCCGAGCGCACCGAACATCGGCCGGTAGTGCACAGGCTGCGGCGTCGGGATCGAGGCGTTGGGGTCGCCCATCATCGCCATGACGATCGCGCCGCCCTTGATGATCATGTCCGGCTTCACGCCGAAGAACGCCGGCGACCACAGCACCAAATCCGCCAGCTTGCCGGCTTCCACGGACCCGACTTCCTCCGCCAGGCCGTGCGCGATCGCCGCGTTGATCGTGTATTTCGCGATGTAGCGCTTCGCCCGCGCATTGTCGGCCGCACCGTCGCCCGGCAGCGCACCACGCTGCACCTTCATCTTGTGCGCGGTCTGCCAGGTGCGCATGATCACCTCGCCTGTGCGTCCCATCGCCTGGCTGTCGGACGACATCATCGAAAGCGCACCGAGGTCGTGCAAAATGTCCTCGGCCGCGATCGTCTCTTTCCGAATGCGGCTCTCCGCGAAGGCGATATCTTCCGGAATAGACGGATCGAGGTGATGGCATACCATCAGCATGTCCAGATGCTCGTCGAGCGTGTTCACCGTGTAGGGCCGCGTCGGATTGGTGGAGCTTGGTAGCACGTTGGGCAGGCCGGCGACCTTGATGATATCCGGGGCATGACCGCCACCCGCACCCTCGGTATGGAACGCGTGGATGGTGCGTCCCTTGAACGCGGCGATCGTGTCTTCCACGAACCCGCTTTCGTTTAGCGTGTCGGTGTGGATCATCACCTGGACGTCGAAGCGGTCCGCCACGGATAACGCGCAGTCGATTACCGCGGGCGTGGTGCCCCAATCTTCGTGCAGCTTCAGGCACGACGCGCCGGCTCGCACCATCTCTTCCAGTGCGTCGGGCAGTGACGCATTGCCCTTGCCGGCGAATGCCAGATTGACCGGCAACCCCTCGGCCGCTTGCAGCATGCGCGCGAGGTGCCACGGCCCGGGCGTGCACGTCGTCGCCGCCGTTCCCGTCGCCGGTCCCGTGCCGCCGCCGATCATCGTTGTGATGCCGGAGGCCAGCGCCTCCTCGACCAGTTGCGGACAGATGAAATGAATATGGCTGTCGATGCCGCCGGCCGTCAGGATCTTGCCTTCGCCGGCGATGATCTCCGTCCCCGGGCCGATGATGATGTCCACGCCCGGCTGTACGTCCGGATTGCCCGCCTTTCCGATCCGCGCAATCCGCCCATCCTTCAACGCGACATCGCCCTTAACCACGCCCCAGTGATCCAGGATCAGCGCGTTAGTGATCACCGTGTCCACCGCGCCCTGGGCATTGGACATCTGAGACTGACCCATGCCGTCGCGGATCACCTTGCCGCCGCCGAACTTCACCTCCTCGCCGTAGATCGTCAGGTCGCGTTCGACTTCGATGAACAGCTCGGTATCGGCCAGCCGCACACGGTCGCCAACCGTTGGTCCGAACATCTCCGCATAAGCCGCGCGCGGCAGATGAGCCATTACAGTGCTCCCATCACCGAGCCGCGAAAACCGAACACGCGTCGCGTGCCGCGGAACGCGATCAGTGTCACTTCGCGGCTCTGTCCCGGCTCGAAACGGATCGCCGTGCCCGCCGCGATATCCAGCCGCATGCCACGTGCCGCTCCTCGGTCAAACAACAGCGCCGGATTCGTCTCCGCGAAGTGGTAGTGGCTGCCCACCTGCACCGGACGGTCGCCGGTATTCGACACCAGCAGACTGACCGTCTCGCACCCGGCGTTCAGCTCCAAGCCGTCCGGCACAGTGATGATTTCACCCGGTATCATCGGATCGGCTCGTGCACGGTGACCAGTTTTGTGCCGTCCGGAAACGTCGCCTCGACCTGAATATCCGCGATCATCTCCGCCACACCTTCCATGACTTGGCCGCGCGTCAGCACCGTCGCTCCCGTCTGCATCAATTCGGCCACGCTGCGCCCATCCCGCGCGCCCTCCACAACGAAGTCGCTGATCAGCGCCACTGCCTCAGGATGATTAAGCTTTACCCCGCGCTCCAGCCGTCGCCGAGCCACCACGGCCGCCATGGCGATCAGCAGCTTGTCCTTCTCTCGCGGCGTCAGGTTCATCCCTGCTCCTATAATCTCCACGCCCGCGGCAACGCACGGTCCCGCAACGCCGCAAGCACCGCGGTCACACCACGGCGCAACCGGGCACCATCGCGTGCCAGCATCCGCACCACCAATAAATCATCCTCCACGCTGGCACCGGCCTCCATGCCCGCCAGCGCGTCGCGTACCTTCGCCAATCGCTCGCCGCAATCGGGCGCGACACAATACAGCGTCGCAACAGTTCGTGCACCATCGCCGACCGCCGCGCGCCGCAATGTCGCGGCTGCATCCCCATTCATGCGCAGTGAGTCATGCACCAGCGGAACACCGGCACGCTCGATCCGAATCGTATCCCGCAGCGCCACGCGCCGTACATCCTCACCCATCAACTCACGCCCGAACACCACCTGCTCCATCGCAAGCATGCGCGCACCCGGCGCGAGCGCAATCTCCAACCGCCGGTCCAGAGCAGCGCCGCCGAACAGGATGCTTTCCTGTGGCAACCACTCTGCACGTGCGCCTCCGCACACGTGCAGCGACGTTCGCAGCATGGCGGGTCCTTCGCCGGGCCGGGCGCGATAGAATCGCTCCGCCGCCTGGCTGGTGAACGTGACTCGCGCTTCCGGTTCAATCGAAAGACTGGTGGAAAGCTGATCCCCTGCCGCCACGCCACCGGACGTGTTGAGCATAATCACATCCGCCCAGCCCGCATCGTGCCCGCGCGGGAACCGAGCCTTCAGGCAACCGGACTGATACAGATCCGCCAGCACCGTTTGCGCACCACGCCGCCGCATCGCGACGCGCAGCGTTCCCTGCGCACGCTGCAGGCCGGGTGGTTCACACCGATAACCGGCGTCGAACATCCGCTTCGTCGACCTCCTCCCGTCCGGCATTCAGCACGATCGCGCCACGGTCCATCACCGCGATCGTCTGTGCCAGCTCGTGGGCGAAGTCGAAATACTGCTCAACCAACAAGATCGCCATATCGCCGCGCGACCGGAGCAGGGTGATGACCCGGCCAATATCCTTGATGATGCTGGGCTGGATGCCCTCCGTCGGTTCGTCCAGCAGCAGCAACCGCGGCTGAGTCACCAGCGCGCGGGCGATTGCGAGCTGCTGCTGCTGACCGCCGGACAGGTCCCCGCCGCGCCGGCGCAGCATGGTCTTCAGAATGGGAAACAGGTCGAAGATGTCGGGTGGAATGCGCCGCCTGCCGCGCGGTAGAACGGCGAATCCGGTCTCCAGATTCTCCTTCACCGTCAGCAGCGGGAAAATATCGCGCCCCTGCGGTACCCACGCGATGCCGCGCCGCGCCCGCTCGAACGTCGGCAGGCGGGAGATGTCTGTCCCCTCCCACTTGATCGCGCCCTCGGTGATCGGGTGTGCACCCATGATCGCGCGCAGCAGGCTGGTCTTGCCGACGCCGTTGCGGCCCATCAGGCAGGTGACCGCGCCTTCAGTGGCCGAGACCGACACGCCGCGCAGCGCGATCGCCGCGCCGTAATGCAGTGTTACGTCGGAGACTTCCAGCATGACTCAGCGCCCCAGATACACGTCGATCACACGCGGATCGGCGCTGACATGATCGATCGAGCCTTCGGCAATCACCGATCCCTCGTGCAGCACCGTCACCCGCACATCCAGCGCACGCACGAACGCCATGTCATGCTCCACCACCACCACGCTGCGCGTGCGGTTGATCTCTCGCAGCAGCGCCGCGGTCTGCTCGGTTTCGGCGTCCGTCATGCCGGCAACCGGTTCATCCACCAGCAGAAGCTTGGCTCCTGCGCCAGCAGCATGCCGATTTCCAGCCATTGTTTCTGCCCATGCGACAGGAACGTCGCCTGCCGGTCGCGCAACTCGGTCAGCCGCGTGATGGTCAGGATCTCATCGATCCGTTCCCGTTCTGCGGGAGTCTCTCGCGCCCACAGCACCGTGCGAGCGCGCCGGTCGCCGGCCAGCGCGAGCAACAGGTTGTCGTGCACGCTCAGCGGCTCGAACACCGTGGGCTTCTGGAACTTCCGGCCGATGCCCAGCGTGGCGATAGCGGGTTCGTCCAACCGCGTCAGATCCACATCCGTCCCGAACACGACCTTGCCGGCATCCGGTCGCGTCTTGCCGGTGATCACGTCCATCATCGTGGTCTTGCCGGCACCATTCGGGCCGATCACGGCGCGCATCTCGCCTTCTTCGAGCACCAGGGACAACGCGTTCAATGCGCGAAAACCGTCGAACGTCACCGTGACGCCATCGAGATACAGCAGCGAGTCAACCGTCATCCGGTCACCTCGCGCACCTGCGCGGGCACCTCCGGCTCGACGGTCTGCGGCTGCGCGCGTGGGCGCCAGGTGAACAGGCCCAGAAGGCCGCGCGGCAGGAACAGCGTGGTCAGGATGAACAGCAGCCCCAGCGCGTAGAGCCAACCCTCGGGAAGCACGCCCGTGAACCAGCTCTTTGCCATGTTCACCACGATCGCACCCAGTATGGGACCTGCCAGCGTGCCGCGCCCGCCGACCGCGACCCAGATCACTGCCTCGATCGAGTTCGCCGGCGCGAACTCGCTCGGATTGATGATGCCCACCTGCGGGACGTAGAGCGCGCCCGCAACGCCGGCGATCGCCGCCGAGACAACCCACGCAACCAGCTTGTAGGATTCCGGCCGGTAGCCAAGGAAGCGCGTGCGTGATTCGGCGTCGCGCACTGCGATCAGCACCTTACCGTAGCGGGATAGTGTCATTGCCCGCGCCAGCCACCACGCCCCGCACAGGAATATCGCGCTCAGCATCATCAGTGCCACGCGCGTTCCGTCTGTCTGCAGGGGAAATCCCAACAAGTCCTTGAAGTCGGTCATGCCGTTATTGCCGCCGAACCCCATGTCGTTGCGGAAGAACGCCAGCATCAGCGCATAGGTCAGCGCCTGCGTGATGATCGATAGATACACGCCGGACACCCGCGCGCGGAACGCCAGCCAGCCGAACACGAAAGCCAGCACGCACGGTACCAGCAGCACCATCACGGCCGCGACGGCGAAGTGATTGAACCCGTACCAGTACCAGGGCAGTTGCTTCCAGCCCAGGAACACCATGAAGTCCGGCAGGATCGCATTGCTGTACACGCCGCGGGCGCCGATCTCCCGCATCAGGTACATGCCCATGGCGTAGCCCCCGAGGGCGAAGAACGCCGCGTGTCCTAGGCTAAGAATGCCCGCGTAGCCCCACACCAGATCGAGCGCGAGAGCCAGCATCGCGTAGCAAAGATACTTCCCGGTCAGCCCGACCATGTAGGACGACACGTGCGCAGAGGCCGCCGCCGGCGTCGCCAGGTTCAGCACGGCAAGCAAGGCCGTCACGCCGAGCAGCAACACAGGTACAGCCCATTTCATGCTTCCACCGCACGTCCACGCAGCGGGAACAGGCCTCGCGGCTTACGCTGGATGAACAGGATGACCATCACCAGCACCGCGATCTTGCCCAACACAGCCCCCGCCACCGGTTCCAGGAACTTGTTGACGATACCCAGCGTCAGCGCGCCAAGGGCTGTACCCCACAGGTTGCCGGCGCCGCCGAACACCACGACCAGGAAACTGTCGATGATGTAGCCCTGGCCCAGATTGGGGCTGACGTTGTCGATCTGGCTCAGGGCTACGCCCGCCATGCCGGCGACACCCGCACCAAGCCCGAAGGTCAGCGCGTCGATCCACGTCGTGCGGATCCCCATCGAAGCCGCCATCAGCCGGTTCTGCGTCACCGCGCGCATGCGCAGTCCGAGCGGCGTGAAGCGAAGCACGGCCATCAATGCGAAGAACACCACCGCCGCGAAGATGATGATCGCCAGCCGATTGTAAGTCAGCGACAGACCGCCCAGCCGCATCTCGCCGCTCAGCCAATCAGGTGTCAGCACACCGCGATTGCTCGCACCGAAGATGGTGCGCACCCCCTGCTGCAGGATCAGGCTTAACCCCCATGTGGCGAGCAGCGTCTCCAGCGGCCGGCCATAGAGCCGGCTGATCAGAAGCCGCTCGATGATCACGCCCGCCAGACCCGAAACCAGGAACGCCGCGGGGATCGACAGCACCAGGCCCACGCCCGCAAACGACGCCCCCAGAGTCTGCTGCACCACGAAGGTCGTATAGGCGCCGAGCATCACCAACTCGCCATGCGCCATGTTGATCACGCCCATCACACCGAACGTAATGGCGAGACCCGCGGCGGCGAGCAGCAGCACCGAGCCGAGCGAAATACCGAAATAGATACCCTGCACCACGGACCAGAACTGCAGGTCGCGGTCGATCGCGTGCACCGCCGATGCGGCGGCCGCACCCACGGTCGGATCCGACTTGTTCATGCCGTCGAGCAGAGAGCGGCTTTCCATCCCGCCGCGCTCACGAAGGGTGCGGATGGCAGCCAGTTTGTCCGCATCGCTCGCTTGCGGATTGAACAACTCACACGCCGCGCGCGCCTGCTCCATCGCCCGCCGGGCCGCTGCGTTCTGTTCCTTCGCCAGCGCGCGATCCAACGCCGGGATGGAGCGTGGATCATGCGAATGGAAGACTGCATCCGCCGCCTGGATGCGCTGCGCGGAATCCGGCGCGAACAGACGCAACATCCCCAAAGCGTCGTCCATCGCGGATCGCACCGCGTTGTTCACCCGCGCCCGCTTCAGCCCGGTGCTAGGCCCAGCATATTTCGCGCCGGTCTTGGCATTGACCAGTCCATCATCCGGTCCGCGGATAACCAGCGTGCCGTCGCGCGCGACCATCAGCTTGCCGTCTTGTAGCGCGGCGATCACCGGCAGCGCACGCGTATCGCCATCGCGCGCCAGCAGAGTCACCCCATCCCGCACGTCGTCGAAGCTGGAACTCGCCAGCAACGACCACGGGTCCTGCTCCGCCGCCGTCGCCACGTGAGCGGCGGCGGTGACGAACGCAAGCAGAATCAGCGCGAAGAAAACGCGCAAGCGCGACACGTTTAGGCCGGCTTGCCGCCGCCCGCGCCGCAGGTGTGCGTCTTGACGTTGTACGCGCCGCAATAGAGGGGCTTGCGCCAGTCGCCGATAAGATCCGCAGTCTCCGCCACATACGGCGACCATTCCTGCGCGACCACGAGACCGGGCGTCTGGGAAACGATGTTGAACTGCCCGTCGTCCTGGATCTCGCCGATCAAGACCGGCTTGGTGATGTGATGGTTCGGCATCAGCGCCGAGTACCCACCCGACAGGTTCGGAACCGCCACGCCGATCGCCGCGTCGATCACCGCGTTCGGATCCGTCGTGCCGGCCTTCTCCACCGCCTTCACCCACATGTTGAAGCCGATGTAGTGGGCTTCCATCGGGTCATTCGTCGTGCGCTTCGGGTTCTTGATATACTTGTGCCACGCGTCGATGAAGGCCTGGTTCTCGGGCGTGTCGATGCTCTCGAAGTAGTTCCACGCCGCGAGGTGACCTTCCAGCGGCTTGGTGTCCATGCCCGCCAGCTCTTCCTCACCCACGCTGAACGCGACAACCGGGATGTCCGTCGCCTTGATGCCTTGGTTGCCCAGCTCCTTATAGAACGGCACGTTGGCATCGCCGTTGATCGTGGACACCACCGCTGTCTTCTTGCCCGACGAGCCGAAGCTCTTGATCTGCGACACGATGTTCTGCCAGTCCGACTGACCGAACGGCGTGTAGTTGATCATGATGTCGGACGGCGCCACACCCTTCAGCTTCAGATAGGCTTCCAGGATCTGGTTCGTGGTGCGCGGATACACATAGTCCGTGCCGGCCAGCACCCAGCGCTGCACGCCTGATTCCTTCATCAGGTAATCAACCGCCGGGATCGCCTGCTGGTTCGGTGCCGCACCGGTGTAGAACACGTTGCGGCTGCACTCCTGGCCTTCATACTGCACCGGGTAGAACAGGATGCCGTTCAGCTCCTCGAACACCGGCAGCACCGACTTGCGCGACACCGAGGTCCAGCACCCGAACACCGCCGCCACTTTGTCCACGCTCAGCAACTGCCGGGCCTTTTCCGCGAAAAGCGGCCAGTTGGACGCCGGATCGACCACCACCGGCTCCAGCTTGCGACCGAGAAGCCCGCCCTTGTCGTTCTGCTCCGCGATCAGCATCAGCATCACGTCCTTCAGGGTCGTCTCGCTGATCGCCATCGTGCCGGAAAGCGAATGCAGGATGCCGACCTTGATCGGCGGCTGATCAGACGCCGGCGCCGCACTCGCACGCTTTTCTGTGCCGGGAGCCACCCCGCCCGCTGCCGCCGCTGCCGCCAAGCCAAGCCCCAGCAGTCCCAGGCCTCGGCGGCCCAGCGCAATCCGTTCCGACATTCACACACTCCCCCTTGTTGTGCCCTGGCGGGCCTCCAAGGAGCGCTAGATGCATTCACTGTGCCACGGGACGGGCGCTCAAAGCTAAGGCAAAACACGAATTCGTGGAGGCTGAGCTGCCTGCCTGGCGGCCGGATGCTCACGAATCAGGCATCTCTCCCTCTCGACCGGTGGGGGCTCACCGTCTGAGCGGATCGAACCGCCGCTCCAGCCGCGTGCCATACAGGCCATAGTCGCGCTGCCGCTCAGGGGCTTCGGCGGCGAAGCGCGTGACCCGCTGCGGGAACCGCGTTTCGAACATGAACGCCAAGCTGCCTTGCAGTTTCTGCGGCCGAAGCTCCGCACGACTGGCGGTCTCGAACGCCTCGTGGTCCGGGCCGTGCGGCAGCATCGAATTGTGCAGGCTGAATCCGCCCGGAGTAAACCCGTGCGGCTTCGCATCATAGACACCGTAGATCAGCCCCATGAACTCGCTCATGATGTTCATGTGGTACCACGGCGGGCGGAACGTATCTTCCGAAACCAGCCAGCGATCGGGGAAGATGACGAAATCCACGTTCGCCGTTCCGGCGGTTTCAGACCCTGAAGTGAGCGTGGTGAAGATGCTGGGATCCGCATGATCGAACAGCACCGGCCCAACCGGTGAGAACCGCCGCAGATCGTATTTGTAGGGTGCGTAATTGCCGTGCCACGCGACCACGTCCAGCGGCGAGTGGTCCAGCACCGTCTCCCACAGTGCGCCGCCCCATTTCATCACCAGACGGCATGGCTCCGAGCGATCCTCATACGCCGCCACAGGTGTCAGGAAGTCACGTGGGTTGGCCAGGCAGTTGGCACCGATTGGTCCACGCTCCGGCAGGCTGAAGGGCGCCCCATAATTCTCGCACACGTAGCCGCGTGCCGCACCGTCCCGCAGCTCGACGCGCATCTTCACGCCGCGCGGGATCACAGCAATCTCACCAGGGGCAATCCCGATCACGCCGAACTCCGTCACCAGCCGCAACGCCCCCTGCTGCGGCACGATCAGCATTTCCGCGTCGGCGTTATAGAAGCACTGGCCGTCCATGCTGCGCGTCGCGAGATAGACATGCACCCCCATACCCGCGTGCGACGCCGCGTCTCCGGCCGTGGTGATCGTGTGCATTCCCTCGATGAAGCTCCGTGCCTCGCGCGGCAGCGGCAGAGGATCCCAACGCATCGGTGCGGGTGGAACCGCCACCTCCGCGCATGGTGCGGTACGCCACAGGCCTGCATCGGCCGGCCGCATATCGCCCCAATGCGCCAGGCTGGGCCGGATGCGATACAGCCATGACCGGCGGTTGCTCGACCGCGGCGCGGTGAACGGCGTGCCGCTGATCTGCTCCGCGTACAGACCGTACGCGCAGCGCTGCGGCGAATTGCGCCCCACCGGCAGAGCGCCCGGCAGCGCCTCGGTCTCGAACCCGTTGCCGAAGCCGGACATGTACTGCGCAGTATCGGTCATCGGTTTGCTCCTGCCGGCAAGCCTCGGGGATCGCCGCTCCCATCATAGCGCAGTCCGCGGGAGGTTCCGCGAACACGCCGATTGACAGACCTGCCTGCACCCATCTCTGATGCGGAACTAAGTCGAAAGGGAGGATACAAAATGCCGGCCATCACAACGCGCCGCACGCTGCTGCGGGCTGCTGGCGCCGCCGCGGCAATCGCACCGCTCGCCGCCCCGGCCATTGCCCGAGCGCAGAGCACCCGCGTCTTCAGCCTCGGCCACGACGAACCGCACGACACCGGCTACGGCTTCTTCTCCGACCAGTTCAACGCCAAGCTGAAAGAACTCAGCGGCGGCCGCTACTCCATCCACGAGTTCTACGGCGCCCAGCTCGGCCAGGAACCCGAGATGGCGCAGAAGGTCCGCACAGGGGACATCGACTTCGTCATCAACGCCACCGCCAATGCGGCGACCATCGTGCCGCAGTGCGGTGTGTTCTCCCTGCACTTCGTCTTCCGTGACGAGAACCACCTGGCCAAGTCGATGCTTGACCCCGGGGTCAACGCACTATTCATCGAAATGATCGCCAAGAACACCACGGGCGCGCGCTCCCTCGGCCTCATGACGCTCGGCTTCCGCAAGTTCTACTCAAAGAACGAGATCCACAGCGTCGCGGACGTGAAAGGCCGCAAGGTCCGTGTCCAGGCCACCGCGACCGAGGATCGTTTCTTCAGCGCCTACGGCGCCATCCCGGTGCACATGCCGATCGGCCAGGTTTATACCTCGCTGGAAACCGGCCTGGTCGACATCGCCGAGAACGGCGCCGACATCTATCGCGCCCAGAAGCACTACGAAGTCGCACCCGTGCTCTCCGGTTCCGACCACGAGGCCAACAACAACCACCTCTGGGTCAGCGACAAGGCATGGAACAGCCTCAACAATCAGGAGCAGGGCTGGGTGACCGAGTCGTTCGCCTATGCGCGCGGGCTGGAGGTGCCCAAGGCGCTTGAATACGACAAGGCGGCGATCCAGTCGCTCCAGAAGATGGGCGTCGAATTCTTCGCCAATGTGGACCGCAAGAGCTTCATGGATATCGCCATGCCCATCCAGGAGGAACAGGCGAAGTCCCTCGGCCCTTACGCGGTGCAGTTGCTCGAACTCACGCGCAAGGTCACCACCTGACACCATGCGTTTCGCCGCGCTTGCCGACCCGGTGCTGTCGCGCAAGCGGCCGCAGCTCAAATGGCGCTGCCTCGATCCCCTCGAGTTCGCGCTGATCGTACTCTGCGGCTTGCTGCTTGTCGGCTTCCTGATCAGCGAGCTCGGCGACGTCGCCTTCCGTATCCTGCGCCACCCGTGGCTGCAGGCGCAGGAGTTCTCCCTCGGTTTCTTCGTCTGGGGCGTGTTCATGGGCGGCGCGCTGGGCGTGCGCCGCAACGATCATTTCCGCCTGTCCGCCACCGCCGAAATCTTCTCCGGCCGCATCCGCACCGGCATCGAGGTCTTCCAGCAGCTCGTGATGCTGTTCGTCGCGCTCTGCATGGTCTGGTTCGGCTACATCAACTTCCTCAACGGCTTCGGCAGCTTCCTGATGCCGTCGCTTACCCCGATCGCCATTCTATACGCCGCCATTCCCGTCTGCGGCGCATTCATCGCGCTCTTTACTGTCGAGAAATTGGTGAACGGCCTCACAAACGGCTTCCCCGACACCGGGCCTGACCTCGGCATGGCGGAACTCATCATGGAAGCCGTCGAGGAATGAACCGCGCAAACGTCATCGCGAGGCGCGAAGCGCCGTGGCGACCCGGGCCGACAGCACCAATCGGCGCCCTTATCAAGCCCCGCGCCCGCGCATGACCCACAACGAAACCGCCATCGTCGTCATGTGCGGGCTGTTCCTCTTCCTCGGCTATGCCGGGCTGCCCGTCGCCTTCGCCCTGATCGCCGCCGTGGTCGTCGTCGCCGCCACCTTCACCACCCTCACCATCGGCTCCCTCATGGGCCAGCTCTTCAACGGCATCAACGAACTCGCCCTGCTCGCCATCCCCTTTTTCCTCCTCGTCGGCGAGTTGATGACGGCCGCGCGCATCACCCCCCGGCTGATCGCGCTCACCCAGGCCATGGTCGGGCATTTGCGCAGCGGCCTCGCGCATGTGGTGGCCGTGTCCTGCATGATCTTCGGCGGCATCTCCGGCTCCTCCACCGCCGACACTGTTGCGATCGGAACCGTGCTGATGCCCGCCATGCGCGCGGAGGGCTACAGCCCCGCCTTCTCCGCCGCACTGATCGCCGCCGGCGCCTCCATCGCCTCGATGGTGCCGCCCTCCATCATGGCCATCGTCTACGGCGCGGTGGGAGACGCCTCGGTCGGCGGCCTGTTCCTCGGCGGCGCCGTGCCCGGCCTGATGGTCTGCATCGGCCTGATGATCTACAGCTATTTCTTCGGCTTTCCCGGCCTGCGCAAACCCCGCGCCACCATGGTCGAGTTCGGCCGAGCGCTCCGCGGCGCCATCCTGCCGCTGATGATTCCGGTTATTATCATCGGCTCGATCCTGGGCGGCGTGATCACACCGGCCGAGGCCGGCATGGCCGCCGTCATGTACGCCCTGATCGTGCTGCTGCCGCTGTTGAATCGCGGGCACTTCCGCCGCCTGCCGAAAGACATCGCGATGGCGGCGATCCTATACGCCATTCCGCTCACCGCGGTAGCGGCGGCGTCGTCTTTCGGCTGGATGCTGGCTTATCTCGGCGGCGCCGACATCATCATGGGCTGGGTGAGGGCGCTCGGCACCACCGATCCCCGCGCGATCCTGTGCTTCGTCGCGGTGTTGTTTCTGATCGTGGGAGACTTTCTCGACGGCCTGCCGGCCATCATCATCCTGATGCCGGTGATTTTGTCGCTGGAGAGGCTGGGGCATATCAACAGCGTGCATATGGGCGTCGTGGTGATCGTCACCCTGGCTTTCGGGCTGATCACCCCGCCCTGCGGGATTATCCTGCTCTTATCATCGACGCTGGCGGGTGTGTCCTTCAGTCGCGCGCTGCGGCAGTCGGCTGCGATCTACATCGTGTTTCTGGTGGTAATTGCGGTGATCATCCTGCTGCCCGACACGGTGCTGTTCCTGCCGCGCCATTTTCTGCCGCGGTCAGTGGGATGTTTCCCACGGCCGCGCGGGGGCGGGTGGATTTGTCCTTAGACCCCATCGAGCCGTGGCGGATCAGAGACGATCGCGGGATTGACCGGGGCCAAACACGCGAAGCACTTGAACATCGCCCGCGGTCTCGTCGCGGTCGGTGTCGGGATGGACGCGATACAACCAAGGCAGCTCGCGCACACCACGATGCTGCCCAACCGGATAGCGGCACGGGTGCTCGCGCAACCGCTCGATTGCTGCCCAAATCGCCGCCAGACGGCGCTGTGCCCTTGGGCCTGATCCTGGTTGCGTCAGCCAGCGGGTGATCGCCGCAAGGTCATTGCGCGCCCGAGGGGCGTAGATCAGCCTACGCGGCACCTGGCCGGTCAGCGGCGGCGGGTCGGAGGCGGCGGCAGTTCGTGGTCCGTGCCAATGCTGTCGATCCAGGCTTTGATGTCAGCCGAATCGACGTACAGGCCAGCTTCGATTTCGGCATCGGCCTCGGCGATCATCTCGGCTTCCCAGGCGAGGCGGGCCTGGCGCTCCGCCTCGGTTTCAGGGCGAGGGCTGGGGGTGTCGTCGTCTGGTCGGGGCACCGTGTCCATGGAGGATGATTTAGCGTTGGCAGGGGCTGGCCGCCAGGGTTGGTGCAGTGTTCTGCGTCGAGCCCGTGGCGAGCAAGCCGCTGGGTTCTCAGTCGGCGGCCTGTTCCTCGGCGGCGCCGTGCCCGGCCTGATGGTCTGCATCAGCCTGATGATCTACAGCTACTTCTTCGGCTTCCCCGGCCTGCGCAAACGCCGCGCCACCATGGTCGAGTTCGGCCGAGCGCTCCGCGGCGCCATCCTGCCGCTGATGATTCCGGTTATTATTATCGGCTCGATCCTGGGCGGCGTGATCACCCCGGCCGAGGCCGGCATGGCGGCGGTGATGTACGCCCTGATCGTGCTGCTGCCGCTGTTGAACAGGGGCCACTTCCGCCGCCTGCCGAAAGACATCGCCATGGCGGCGATCCTTTACGCCATCCCGCTGACGGCCGTAGCAGCGGCGTCGTCCTTCGGGTGGATGCTGGCGTATCTCGGCGGCGCCGACATCATCATGGGCTGGGTGAGGGCGCTCGGCACCACCGATGCGCGCGCCATCCTGTTCTTTGTCGCCGTGCTGTTCCTGATCGTGGGGGATTTTTTGGACGGTCTGCCGGCCATCATCATCCTAATGCCGGTGATCCTGTCGCTGGAGAGGCTGGGCCATATCAACAGCGTGCATATGGGCGTGGTGGTGATCGTCACGCTGGCCTTCGGCCTGATTACGCCGCCCTGTGGGATTATCCTGCTCTTGTCATCGACTCTGGCGGGCGTGTCCTTCAGCCGCGCGCTGCGGCAATCGGCGGCGATCTACATCGTGTTCCTGGTGGTGATCGCGGTGATCATCCTGATCCCGGATACCGTGCTGTTCCTGCCGCGCCACTTTCTGCCGCGGTCGGTCGGGTGCTTTCCGCGCCCGCGTGGGGGAGGGTGGATTTGTCCTTAAGTTGAGCTAGTGCTCTGACTCATACGGACGATGCAGGCAATCTTTCGAGCTTGGCAAGGATTGAGGCGGTGGCTGCGGTCCAGACGAATGGGCGTGGTTCTGCATTTCGCTCAGCGAGGTAAGTCTTAATGGCAGCCTGCAGGCTGACGAGGGAGTGGAAGCTGCCGCGCCGGATGCGTTGTCGGGTAAGAGCGGAGAAGAAGGTCTCCACCGCGTTCAGCCATGACCCGGAGGTTGGCGTGAAGTGGAAGGTCCATCGGTCATGGCGTGCCAGCCAGGCCTGTACCTTTCGGTGCCGGTGGGTGGCGTAGTTGTCGACGACCGCATGGACCAACTTGCCGGACGGCACCTCGCGTTCGACGGCATTGAGGAAGCGGATGAACTCCTCGTGCCGGTGTCGCTGCATGCAGCGACCGATCACCGTACCCTTCAGCACGTTCAATGCGGCGAACAACGTCGTCGTTCCATGGCGTTTGTAGTCGTGGGTCATGGTGCCGCAGCGGCCGGGTTTCAGCGGCAGTCCAGGCTGGGTACGGTCGAGCGCCTGGATTTGGCTCTTTTCGTCGATCGACAGCACCACCGCATGGGCGGGCGGATCGAGATAAAGGCCGATGATATCCGCCATTTTCTCAGCGAACTGCGGATCACGCGAGCGCTTGAAGCTGCGCACGCGGTGCGGCTGGAGTTGGTGCGCCGCCCAGATGCGCTGCACCGAGCGCAGAGACATGGCGGTGGCGTTTGCCATGGCTCGCCCGGTCCAATACGTGGTCCCAGGGGGCGGCTCGCCACACGTGAGCGCCACGACGTGCGCCACTTTATCGGCCGGGATCGGTCGTTTGCCGGGCTTGCGCGTCTTGTCACGCAGCAACCCGTCGGGACCTTCCTCGGCAAAACGCTGCTGCCAGCGCCAGACCATGGGGCGGCTGACGCTGATCTCTTTCGCCACATGTTGCACCGGCCGACCACTGGCCGAGGCCAGAACGACTCGGCTCGCTCGATGTATTTGCCCGCTCGGTTGCGATCCGATGCTATTGCCTTAAGCCGCTTCCTGTCTGCCGCGCTCAACAACACGCATACTGTCTGTGCCATGCTCACAGAATCGCATGGCAACCGCATGTTGTGAATCGATAGAATGCGTCAGAGCACTAGCTTCCCGAACGGGATTGCGTAACGCACGCTGGTGTTCGAAATCACAACTCAGGCCGCAGTTCTCGCGAGTATACCCCTACCTAGGAATCTGCGAAAACTGCGGCGGCAAGGATGTGACAGCTGGGGGGCCGACCATTCCCTGAGCAGTAACCGAAAGCACTGCTGCATACATTCCTTGTAACTCATTAGGCTGCAGATGACGGTAAGCTCCGATGGCCGGATCCGCCACAATACCATCGAATATATTGGGTCCCATCGGGGTCTGAACAAACGTAGCGCCAACCAATACCATAGCATGTTGAGCATCTCCATAGAAAATAGGCGTCTCATTTCGTAGAAAATTTATCAGTCCTGTGTTGTCAAAATCTCGCCTGCCCGGTGTCATCCCATTTGAAAGGATGGTCGTAAAATTGTCGGTTACCGCGAGCTGCCGTATCAGTACTGTGCGGCCGTTGACATCCCGGTACGGCCGATTTTGGGCCTGACCCAGCAGTGGCGGCGTCGCGAGCGTAGGCGTGGCTACATTAGAAAGGACTATTTCTTCTTGTGGGACGTATGCCCCGAAAAACTTCAAATAGTTGGTCGTGCTTGCTGCCCAACAATCCCAAATCCATTTCTGCTGATCTACTTGGATAGTACGTGATACGAATGCACTGCATTGTTGGCCTTGACATGCAAAGGCTCCGACTGCGCGGCTTAATGGCAAGGCGAGAGCCGGACTGAGATATAGGATAGTAAGCAAGCTACGAACAGTTCGTGACATCTCGTCGTTCCTCCGCTCGGCTTGGAGCTGATCTAAATCGCTACTGCTGAGGTACTGCGGTTCCGGAGCTTCCCTGACCATCCATACAGGGTTGACCAGGATAGGCAGGTCGCGCGCCCGGAACGCCCAAAAAACTTATGGTATGACCCTGTTGTGGCCCAGAAGTGAACATGCACGTGAGCGTCATCCCGGGTGGGAGTTGAGTTGTAGATTGCTGAGGATAAAACTGTTGTGGAAATTGCTGCTGCGGAAAACCTTGCTGAGGATAACCCTGCTGAGGATAACCCTGAGGAAACCCTTGTTGCGGATACATTTGGGGGTAGCCCTGCTGGGGAAATTGTACCAATTGCAAAGGTGCCGCTGCCAAAACGATCGAAGTAGCGAGCGATACGAATGGCCACTTAAGTAGGGCGACGATACGAGAGCGCATGCCCAAACCCTCCCTTTCCATTTTATCTGTATAAAGGCGATACCTCCCTTTCTCAACAATAAAGAAATTATACCCGTCTCAAAACCTTGGAAGAGCCAGCAGACAGGCCCCGCACTCCTGAACTTCGATTTTTGTCGCGATCGTCTTGCCAGCCTACCGCCGTCCGAGCACGATCCACGAAACCGCACGGCCTCGCCCACGTCGCAAGCCAGGCCAGAGCCCGAGCGGGGGCCAGCCGCTCTCGATGCGCCAGTTCTTTGCTCGTTTTCCCACGAATGATGCTTGCCTGGATGAGAGGCCTACGGGATCCGAGCGATAGTGCCTGAACCTCTCAATCTTTCATCGGCTGGACGTGACAGCCGGATGGGCGACTGCGGTCATCCCTGACGTGAAGAACGAAACGCTTGGTGGTGTCGAACTGGATGGGGTGGAACCCGTTCAATCGTGTCCACCGATGAACTCGGCTAAGCGCCCAGAGGCGCGGCCTCAACCAAGGAGAGCTTCATGCCGCTGATCTCAAAAAAATCTCATCGGATTGATCTTGCTCTATGACGTGAGCTGTTTGTGCCAGAAGCGCAAATCTGCTCCCGAGCGCCGCTTTGTCGCGCACGATCGCAATTAGCGAAGGCGGGTCATCTAGAGCGGCCAGATCATGAAAAGCCGGGTTCGTCCGGTAAATCGACGCTGGATACTCACTTACAGCCTGAAATACGGCCTTACGCTCCCCCAGCCGCACCACAGCCGTCATCTCGCATTCGCTGGTCGAAGCCCCTCTGTCCTCGCTCCGCGGTGGCACCCCGTATGGCAAGGCGGCAAGCTTCTCAAACAGGGGAAGCTTCTTGTCAGGCGCGGCGCCGCGGAAGGTGCACCACCCGGCTTGCCATGCTCGGTGATTCACTTCCCCACTGCAGCCGCTTGTTCAAGGGTCCCCAGCGTTGACTTCGCTCAAGCCAAACTGACAATGGTCACAGCAACCCACCAAGCGACAAAAAACCAGCCATAAATAACACCTGCCGCCCCTCCTTCGATCGGAAGTGTACTAACCCTTGAAAAGTCACTAACACTAACGCTATAACCAGCCCATGCACACCACCACCCAGCCCGCTTACACCCTCATCGACCGTGCCTTCATCCACCTCACCCGCGAGCCTCTGCCGCGCCCTCCCACCTCCGCCCACCGAGGACGACCGGCAAAGCCGCGACGAAGCCGCCATCGCCCAGGTCGCCTCTCTCCAGCCCAACAGCACCGCCGAGTTCGAACTTGCCGCCACCTCCGTTTGTGCGTCCCTCCGCGCCAAGCACTGCCAGGTCCGCGCCGACGAACCCGGCCAGCCCTCGGCCGACGCTCTTCGGTGGACCGGCAAGGCCGACCAGATGATGCGCCAAGCCCAAAGCGCCATGCGCACCCTGCTCCGCGTACAGGCGCTCCGGCAAAAACGCGAAGCCGACCCGCACGCGCTCGACCGCGGAGAGCGCGCCAAGCATCACATGCTCACCCTCGTGACCGAGGCCATCAACACGCAGGCACCTATCTCACGCGACGACGCGGAATCTTAGACAGTGGAAACTGAGACTCACCCGAGACACCCACCCGCGGACCCCAAGGCCGCCATCCCCGGTCAAACCACCCACCCGCCCGAATTCGTCTCACCCGACGATCCGAAGTCCATCCACACGGAAACTGAGACTCACCCGAGACTCCTCGTTCCGGGACTCACGCCAAACCCGCCGATAACCCAGCCCGCCCTCATACCGCTGTCCGTCTCATCCCACGAGCCTGAATCCCGCACCTCGGAAACTGAGACCCGCACGAGACACACCGCCGCCCGAACCGACCGCTGGCGCCCCCTCCGCCCTGGCTACGACTTTCCCCTCTCAGACCTCATAGAAGAAGACGAAGACGCCTTCGGCCAGCGCCTCCGCACCCAACCCTTGCCACCCCCACCCTCGACCTCCACCTCCAAATCCGCTACGCGCACCCCCAAATCCGCCGCCCCGCCACAACCGCACTGGACCGAATGAGCTCGCGCTTCTCCCCCGACTTCTCCGAGCGTCGCGAATCAGCCGAAAAAGCCCGCGCCGCCCTGCTCGAGAAATTCAAAGCCCGACCCACCCTCGACGACCCCCAGATCAAGGAGCGCGAGGAACAGCGCAAAGCCGCCTGGGAAGCCCGCCAGCAGCGCCTGGCCGAGCGCAAGGCCGAAAAGGAAGCCGAAGCCAAGCGCAAGGCGATCGAGGACGCCGCCCGCAAAGTCGCCGCCGCCGAGGAACAGAAGCGCCGCCTCCGCGCCGAGCGCCTCGCCCGCCTCGCCGCCCGCCAAGGGAAGGACGGCGGGAAGGATGCTGGCAAGGACGCCGGCAAGACCGCCGCCAAGCCCTGAGGCCCCAACCATGACCAGCCCGATCGCCGACATCATCGGCCGCGAGATCCTCGACAGCCGGGGCAACCCCACTGTCGAGGCCGAGATCGTCCTCGAAAGCGGTGCCCGGGGTCGCGTCGCCGTGCCCTCCGGCGCCTCCACCGGCGCGCATGAGGCCGTGGAGCTCCGCGACAACGATGCCCGCTATGGCGGCAAGGGCGTGCGCAAGGCCATCGCCGCCATCGAGGGCGACATCTTCGACGCGCTCGGCGGTATGGACCCGTCGGAGCAGGTCAAGATCGACGACATCCTGATCGATCTCGACGGCACGCCTAACAAGTCCCGCCTCGGCGCCAACGCCATCCTCGCGGTGTCTCTCGCAACAGCCAAAGCCGCCGCCGCCGATCAACACGTGCCGCTCTACCGCTATGTCGGTGGCGTCTATGCCCGCACCCTGCCGGTGCCGATGATGAACATCGTCAATGGCGGCCGCCACGCCGACAACCCGATCGACATCCAGGAATTCATGATCCAGCCCGTCCGCGCCGGCACCATCGCCGAAGCCGTGCGCATGGGTTCGGAGATCTTCGCCGCGCTGAAGAAGGGCCTGCACGACGCCGGCCACAGCACCAACGTGGGGGACGAAGGGGGCTTCGCCCCGAACCTCAAATCCGCCGATGAGGCGCTCGGCTTCATCGCCAAGGCCTGCGAGAAGGCCGGGTACCATCCCGGCGACGACGTCACCTTTGCCCTCGACCCGGCGGCCAGCGAATTCTACCGGGACGGGCGGTACGAATTGAAAGGCGAGGGCAAGTCGCTCGACGCCGGCGGCATGGTCGATTACCTCCAGGACCTCGTCAGCCGCTACCCGATCGTCTCCATTGAGGACGGCTGCGCCGAGGACGACTGGAACGGCTGGGCCCACCTGACCAAGACCCTCGGCAACAAAATCCAGATTGTCGGGGACGACATCTTCGTCACCAACCCCGAGCGTCTGCGTCGCGGCATCGCCGAACACACCGCCAACGCCATCCTTGTGAAGGTCAACCAGATCGGCACGCTGTCTGAAACGCTCGAAACGGTCGAACTGGCCCAACACGCCGGCTGGCGCACGGTCATGAGCCACCGCTCCGGCGAGACCGAGGATTCCACCATCGCCGACCTCGCCGTCGCCACCAATTGCGGGCAGATCAAGACCGGCAGCCTCTCGCGCAGCGATCGCACGGCGAAATACAACCAGCTCATGCGGATCGAGGCCGAACTCGGCCCCGCTGCCCGCTACGCCGGCCGCACCGTCCTCCGCCGCTGATCGCAGGACAGGGTCAGCGCACCAGGACAGGCTCCGGATAGGCGAACATCTCCTTGATGCTCTTTCCGGCGCGCAGGCCGTCCAGCCAGCGCTCCTCCTTCTCCAGATGGGCCGTCGCGGCCGCGAGCACTTCGGCCGCATAACGCAGAGGTACCACCGCCACCCCGTCGTCATTGCCCAGCACGATATCGCCGGGCGCAACGGAGACGCCGGCCACCGAGACCACACCGTCGACTGTGCCGCCGAATCCGGAATGCGGGCCGCGCGGCACCACTGACCGGCAGAACATGGGCAAGCCGCTCGCGCGAATCTCGGCAACGTCCCGCACGGCACCGTCGATGACCGCCCCTCCGATCCGGCGGAGCGTCGCGTCGAAAGTCATGACACCGCCCCAAACGGCAGTGTCCTCGACACCCCCGGCATCGACGACGAGGATGTCCCCCGGAGAAGCCGTGCCGATGGCCTCGCAGATCGGCAGGCAATCGCCGGCCATGACGCTGACCGTTCGCGCCTGGCCGCAGATGGACTGGCCGGGCGCTACAGGTTTGATCCGCGCCTGCATGACCTGGCCGCGGTTCATGCAGTCCGAGGCGACAGCGGGCGGTATGGTGCGCCAGGCGACGATGTCTTCTTCGGTCAGGCGCTGGAATGTGACGTCATGGCGGAGCAAAGCCATCGCGGCCTCCTGAGAGCTTTTGGAATCGGGTCTACGACGCGGGGACCGGCGGACGATGAACCGCCGCATGATCCCGCCACGCCGGATTGACGTTGTTGCGCACCCGCCCATGTTCGAAAAAGTCGCGGATGATTTCGGCTGAAAGCGTGCGCATGTCGACATAGCCTGCCTGCGAGTAAAACGCGGCATGCGGTGTGACGGCGAAGCGTCCCGCCAGCCAAGGTTCGCGGTGCTGCCACGCCGTCAGCAGGGCCGGGGGCGGGATGGGGGGTTCCGCCGGCAGAACATCCAGCGCGGCCGCCGATAGGCGGTTTTCCCGAAGCGCTTCTTCAACCGCCTCGATATCCACCAGACCGCCCCGGGCGACGTTGATCAGGATCGCGCCCGGCTTCATCTGCCGCAGCCGCCGCGCATCAATCAGCTTGCGGGTCTGCTCCGACAGAGGAACATGAAGGCTGACGATATCGGCATCGGCGAGCAAATCCTCCAGCGTGTGGACACGACGAAGGCCGATCCCGAGTTCATGTCCTTCCGGCAGATAGGGATCGAACTAGGGAGACTCTGAAGAATCCCATCTCGACACGGTCACGGAGCAGCCTGTAGTTGAGTGGCATTGATTACATTCGGATCGACCGAACGAGATGCGTCAAGCGACCCTGGCGAGCGTAAGCTTCGAACGCTACGGCAAGACCACACGGCGGGGAGCCTTTCTTGCCGAGATGGAGCGGGTAGTGCCGTGGCAGCAACTCTGTGCGCTGATCGAGCCGGTCTATCCGAAGCCTGGCAGGGGCCGACCACCGGTGGGACTGGAACGCATGTTGCGCATCTACTTCCTGCAGCTGTGGTTCAATCTCTCGGATCCCGGAGTGGAGGAGGCGCTGTATGACTCGGCTGCGATGCGGCAGTTTGCCGGCATCGATCTCGGCCGTGAGCCGGTGCCGGACGAGACCACGGTTTGCAAGTTCCGCCACCTGTTGGAGCAGCACGAGCTTGGAACTGAGATATTTGCCACCGTCAACGAGCATCTTGAGAGTCTGGGTCTGAAGGTGGGCACCGGCACGATCGTGGACGCGACCATCATCAGCGCTCCGAGTTCGACCAAGAATGCCACAAAGCAGCGCGACCCCGAGATGCACCAGACCCGCAAGGGCCAGCAGTGGTATTTCGGGATGAAGGCGCATGTCGGGGTAGATAGCAGGACCAGGCTGATCCATTCCGCGGTGGCCACTGCGGCGAATGTGCATGATGCCAGCGTGCTTGGTGACCTGCTACATGGCGAGGAACGGCGTGTCTGGGGCGACCAGGCCTATCGTGGCCAGCGTCATGTCATCCGCGAGCATGCTCCATCTGCACAGGACTTCACCAACCGGCGATATCGTCATCGCGGTGTTGTCGATGAGGCAGAGAAAGCTCGCAATCGGACCAAGTCGAAGGTACGGGCGAAGGTCGAGCATAGTATCGGGGTCATCAAGCGCGTGTTTGGATTTGTGAAGGTGCGCTATCGCGGGTTGGACAAGAATGCCCACCGGCTGTTCGTCACCTGCGGCCTCGCCAATCTTTACCTCGCTCGAAGGTCGCTACTGGCTGCGTGAGAGGAGAGCTGCGTCCGCAGCGCTGCGACGATCCGGCAGACCGGCCGAACCGGCCCGCGAACGCCGAATTCCGGCCTCAGGTCGCATCCAGATTTCTCCGTCTTCGCCACCACCACGACCGGGCGGCGCAGATGGCGGGGTTGATCAGAGTTTCCCTAGATCACCTTCATGTCGAAGCTTGCGGCGCGACGCGCGACCGCCGTACCGATGCGCCCCATGCCGATTGCGCCAAACGTTGCACCGCGGATGCGGCGTACGACCGGGACGTCTTCCGCGATGAAGCCGTCCGACAGGCTGGCGCGCAGCCGATCCTGATAGTTGCCGATGCCGCGCACGAGATACAGCAGCAGCGCCATCGCGTGATCGGCGACTTCCGTCGTCCCGTAACTGGGTACGTTTGAAACAGGAATGCCACGCGCAGCGCAGGCCGCGACGTCGACATTATCGAATCCCACGCCGACACGAACGATCAGGCGGCAGCGGTCGAGCAACGCAATGACGGAAGGCGTGATGCGCATCCGGTGCCAGACCAGCACGGCGTCGCACGTCCGCCACGCGGTTTCGGGAATGGCCGCCGGGTCGGTTTCGTCATGGACGTCGTAGTCGAAGCCTTCGCCCGTAACGCCGCGCTCGATATCGAGATCGCGTAGATGGGCATCGGGAACCAGGATTCTGAATGGCGGCATGATGTGTTCCGGACCTATAGTATTTTTTCCAGGAAGGATCGCAGGCGGGGATCCCGCGGAGCATGTAACAGCTCGTGCGGTGGGCCATGTTCGACGATGATGCCGCCATCCGTGAAGAAGACCTCGTCCGGCCAGCTCCTCGGCGAAGCGCATCTCGTGCGTCACCAGAACGCAGGTCATGCCTTCTTCGGCGAGCGCACGGATCACGTTGAGTACTTCCTTGACCATCTCGGGACCCAGTGCGGCCGTGACCTCATCGAACAGTACCGATGCGCAGCTGCGTCGCCAACGCGCGGGCGATCGCCACGCGCTGTTGCTGGCCGCCTGAGAGCTGGCCGGGATAAGCGTTCTCCCGTCCGCTGAGTTGTACTTTCGCAAGCAGGTCCAGGGCGCGCTGACGGACGACCGATTTGTTTTCCCGCAGGACCTGGACGGGCGCCATCATAATGTTCTGCAGCACCGTTCTATGAGGAAAGAGGTTGTACTGCTGAAACACGATCGAGACCTGGTGTCGCAGGGGCACCAGCGCGCGTTCCGTATGCAAAGTCTCGACTTCGAAAGGGCCGACCCGGATCGATCCTTGATCGATCGGCACCAGACCGTTGATGCACCGAAGCAGGGTGGATTTGCCGGAACCGGACGGTCCGATGATACACGCGACCTGCCGTTCGTAGACTTCCAACGATACGCCCTTGAGCACCTCGATCCCACCGAACGCCTTGTGGACCCGGTCGAACGCGATCAGAGGCGGTGTCATCGTACCGCTCATGAACGTACCCTGAACCTGACTTCGAGCAACCGGCTGGCGACCGCAATCGGAAAGGCGAACAGGAAGAACAGAGCCAGCACATGAAGATAGACAGCGGTCGCAACACGCTCTCCATCTGTCGCGATGACGGTGCGTGACATCGCAAGGATGTCAGTGGTGCCGCTGACCACGATCAGGCTGGTTCCGATGAACAGCGCGGCGTAGAGATTCATGAGATTGGGCAGCATCAGCGGGATGGACTGCGGGACAACGACGTGGCGCAGGATCTGCAGCCGCCGGTTGCCGAGGGAACGTGCAGATTCCCATTGGCCGGAGGGAATGGCCTCCACCCCGCCGCGGAAGATTTCGGCGAAATTCGCGGCCACCGGCAGGGCCAAGCCAACGACCGACTTCAGTTCCGGTGAAAAGAACACGTCATGACCGAAAACCGTGAACTGAAACGGGATAAGGAAAAGGATGGCATAGAGCACGACCAGCCACGGCGAGTTGCGCAGGACGTTCATCACCACGGAGCAAACCGCCCGCATGGGCGTGGAGGCCGATATGAGACCGATTCCCAACGCGGTCCCGCCGACGATCGCGAGCACCATGGCGGCCAGGCTGACCAGGATGTTCAGCACGAACCCGCCATTGACGTTTTCGAAATGCGGGGCGCCGGTCAGCAGTTGCGAGGAACGGGATGCAAGTTCCTCAAGAATGCCGGGCAATCCGCGTCCATAGACGGTCCACAGAATGAGAAACAGCAAGGCCGGGACACCGATGAACCCCCAGAGGAAGTACGGCACTTCACTCTTGATCATGTACTGCGCCGAAATCCCGGAATGTGCAGGAGTTGTTCGGCGCCGCGGGCGAGCGTCGTGAAGGCGGTGGTGATCGCGAGGTAGATGACCCAAATAACCAGCATCACCTCAAGGTTACGGAAATTCTCCAGCATGATCTGGTTGGCATAGTACAAGACATCGGCGACGGCGATCAGTGATGCCTGCGCCGACGTCTTGATCAGGCTGACGACATTATTGGTCATTGCGGGGATGCTGAGCCGCAGCGCCATCGGCAGTTCGATCCGGCGGAAGATTTGCAGGTGCGAATAGCCGAGACTGCGCGCGCCTTCGGTTGTTTGGGCCGGGACCGCAGTGATGCCTGACCGAATGATCTCGACGGCGATGGCGCCGTTATAGAGGCCAAGGGATAGCACCACGCAGGTTACACCACCGAAAAGCGGAACGCGGCGTCCGGCACTGTCCCGCAACGTGATGCCCATCTCAGAGAGGGTGAAATACAGGAAGAACAACTGCACCAGCGGTGGTGTGTTGCGGAACAGATCGACCAGAAGCCGTGCTAAATTCCGCAGCACAGGCACGCGAAGGTGGATGACCGCGGCGCCCGTCACACCGAAGGCGAACGCCGCAACCATGCCGGCAACACTGATGCCGAGGGTCATCAGGGTGCCTTGAAACAACCATCGCAGATAAAGCGGATCAGAGAGCCAGGTGAAATCGAGGCCCAAAATCATGGATTATGGGTCGTCGCTCCGCTTGCATCCGCATGTTCCGTCGCTGCCTTCGCCTTGGCAGCCTGCTCCGTCACGAAGTCGTTCTCACCCATGCCATATGCTTTCTCGGCGGCGGTCAGCACGCCATCGGCTTCCGCTGCCGCGATGCCTTTGTTGACGGCAGCCAGAAACGCAGGTTCGTTCTTGCGCACGCCGCCGGCGATCGGGATGTAGTCGAAGGTCGGCAACGCGATCTTGTCTTTCGCCGCCCAGGCCGGGTCGTTGATTGTCTGCTGAAGAAACGGCCCATCAAACGCGATAGCGTCACAGCGATTCTCCTGAAAAGCCTGGAGCATTTCAGCCGTGCCGGTGAACAGGACGGTTTGCGCGCCGTATTTCTCGGTCAAGGTACGGTTATACAGGTTGCCCTGAATGCCGCAGATTTTGTGCCCCTTGATGTCGTCCCAGGTTTTGATGGGCGTATCCTTGGGTGCCAAAAGGACGATGCCCGCCATCATGTAATAGGGGTCGGTGAAGGCGATGACCTTGGCCCGGTCGGCGTTGACCCCCAGGGTGGCGAAGATGACGTCGATCCGGCCCTGATTGAGCAATTCGATGCGGTTGGACGCGACGACCGGCACCAGTTCGATGTCGGACGCGCTGCCGAGAATACTTTTGGCGACGGCCTTCGCCAGATCGATTTCGAAGCCCTGGATGTAACCGTCCTTATCGAGCCAGCCGAACGGCCGCTAGTCGGTCTTGATCCCGACAATCAGCTTGCCGCGCTCCTTCACCTGCTGGAGTTCGTCGGCATTGGCTTGCTGACCCCCCGAGGAACGCGAACGCTGAGGCAGCCCACGCCGCGGCGGCAAGTGCTCGTGCCCGGCCCTTGATTGCGTTCTCCCGGTGATCATGAACCGCCGGAGGCTAGAATCGCCGCGCCATAATGTCTAATAATAATGCATCTCTATACCATAAGACGATCTTATGCCAGTGCGCCAGACGATGCCAAACATGAACGTGCGCCAGCTGGAGGCCTTCCGTGCCGTCATGGTCGCGGGGTCCGTCACGCATGCTGCGGCCGCCCTGAATGTCTCACAGCCCGCGGTTAGTCAGCTCATTGCGCTGCTTGAGCGAAGCTGCGGATTCGCGCTGTTCACACGTGACACAGGCCGCTTGCGGCCAACCCGCGAGGCCGAGGCGCTTCTTGCCGAAGTGCAGCACTTGTTCGACGGTGTTCAGCGCGTTGCGCGCGTCGCCGTCGCGCTACGGGAGCTGAACTGGGGCGTTGTCAGCGTTGCCGCCTTTCCGGCAATGGCCAAGCGCATCTTGCCTGAAATCGTCGCGGCTTACTGTAAAGACAAACCCGAGGTCCGGTTTCGGATCGAGAGCATGCGTTCACGCAGTCTCATTGATGCCGTTGCCGCCCAGCATGTCGACATCGGACTCAGCGTCCTGCCGAGTGACCGGGAGCAAGCCGAGAGTGCTCATCTTCTGCGCCTGCCCGCGGTATGCGCGCTGCCATGCGGCCACCGCCTGGCCGCGAAGTCACGGATCCATGCGCGGGACCTGGCAAACGAGCGGTTTATTTCGCTTGGACGACAGGACCAGTCACGGCTTTTCGTCGATAAGATCTTTGATGACCTTCAAGTGCCCCGGCGCATGCAGATCGAGACCGGGCAGTCGGAAACCGCCCTGTCGCTCGTGGCCAGCGGAGCCGGCGTGTCAGTCATCGATCCCATGACGGTCTTCGATCTACGGGATGACCGTGTGTGCGTGCGCCCGTTTGTGCCAATAATGGAATTCAACATTTGGCTCATTACCCCGCGTCAAGGGCGATCCATGATGCTGCTGGACGATTTCACCCGGAATCTTCAGCACGAGCTACAGCGATTGGCCTCTGACCTCAGCGCCGGCCGCTTGCCCCAGCCGGACTGAGCGTTTCGTCCGCCCATCCGTCAGTGTCCAGGAGCAGCCTCGCAGAACGCCGCGCGATACGATAAACCCGCCGCGATGACCCCCACCTCTCGCTTCTTCACCGCCAGCCTCGCGGACACCGACCCCGAACTTGCCGCCGCCGTCGCCGGCGAAAAGCGCCGCCAGCAGGACGGCATCGAACTCATCGCCAGCGAGAACATCGTCTCGGCCGCGGTGCTCGAAGCCCAAGGCAGCGTCCTGACCAACAAATACGCCGAGGGCTATCCCGGCCGCCGCTACTACGGCGGCTGCGAACAGGTCGACATCGCCGAGCGCCTCGCCATCGAGCGCGCCAAATCCCTCTTCGGCTGCAGCTTCGCCAACGTGCAGCCCCATTCCGGCGCCCAGGCGAACCAGGCCGTCTTCCTCGCCCTCATATCCCCCGGCGACACCATCCTCGGCATGAGCCTCGCCGCCGGCGGCCATCTCACCCATGGCGCCGCGCCCAACCTCTCCGGCAAATGGTTCCGTGCCATCCAATACGGCGTCCGCCGCGACGACGGCCTGCTCGATTACGATGACCTGGAATCCAAAGCCCGCGCCGAGCGCCCGAAGCTCATCATCGCCGGCGGTTCCGCCTATCCTCGAACCATCGACTTTGCCCGCATCCGCAAGGTCGCCGACGAGGTCGGCGCGTTCTTCATGGTGGACATGGCGCACTTCGCCGGCCTCGTCGCCGCCGGCTTGTTCCCCAGCCCGCTGCCCCACGCCAACGTCGTCACCACCACCACCCACAAGACCCTGCGCGGCCCGCGCGGCGGCATGGTCCTCTCCAACGGCGAAGACATCGGCAAGAAGATCAACAGCGCCGTCTTCCCCGGCCTGCAGGGTGGCCCACTCATGCATGTCATCGCCGGCAAGGCCGTCGCCTTCCACGAGGCGCTGCAGCCCGGCTTCCGTGCCTACCAGCAAGCCGTGCTCGACAACGCTCGCGCGCTCGCCGCCACGCTCCAGCAGGAAGGCCTCGCCATCGTTACCGGCGGCACCGACTGCCACCTGGCCCTGGTTGATCTCCGCCCCAAGCACGTCACCGGCAAAGCCGCCGAGGCCAGCCTCGAACGCGCCGGGATCACCGCCAACAAGAACGCCATCCCCTTCGATCCGGAAAAGCCCGCTATTACCTCCGGCATCCGCCTCGGCTCCCCCGCCGCCACCACGCGCGGCTTCGGCGTCCCCGAGTTCCAGGACGTCGGCCGCATGATCGGCACCGTGCTCGACGGCCTCACCCGTTCCAACGACGGCACCAACGACGCCGCCGAACGCGAGATCCGCGCCCAGGTCCGCGACCTCTGCGCCCGCTTCCCCATCTACGAGACACAGGCGGGATCGCGCGAGGCCGAAGGTCAGAGCGCGTGAATCCCGCACGCTGATCAAATGCACTGCCCGTTCTGCGGCCACGAGGACACCCAGGTGAAGGACAGCCGTCCCACCGAGGACGGCGCCGCCATCCGCCGCCGCCGCTCCTGCGGCAATTGCGGCCAGCGCTTCACCACCATCGAGCGCGTGCAGCTCCGCGAACTCACCGTCATCAAATCCAACGGCCGCCGCGTCGCCTTTGACCGCGACAAACTCGCCCGCTCCATCCGCGTCGCCGTCCGCAAGCGCCCGATCGACGACGAACGCGTCGAACGCATTGTCAACGGCATCGTCCGCCAACTCGAGGCCTCCGGCGACAACGAGATCCCCAGCAAGCAGATCGGCGAACTTGTCATGGATACGCTGAAGGAGCTGGACCAGGTCGCCTATGTCCGCTTCGCCAGCGTCTATCGCGACTTCCGCGAAGCGCGGGACTTCCAGGACTTCGTCGGCTCCCTCGGCCGCACGCCCCAGGTGCCACCGACGGGTGTCTGACGAAGCCTTCATGGACGCCGCCCTCGCGCTCGCACGCCGAGGCCTCGGCACCACCTGGCCCAACCCAGCCGTCGGCTGCGTGCTGGTGAACAACGGCCGCGTCGTCGGCCGCGGCTGGACCGCGCCTGGTGGCCGCCCCCACGCCGAGACCGTCGCGCTCGCCCAGGCCGGCCCCGCCGCCCACTCAGCCACCGCCTACGTCACCCTCGAACCCTGTTCCCACCGCGGCCAGACCCCGCCCTGTGCGGATGCCCTGGTCGCTGCCGGTGTCGCCCGCATCGTCGTTGCCGCCCGTGATCCCGACCCCCGCGTGAACGGCGCCGGCCTTCAGCGTCTGCAAGCCGCCGGGATCGAGATCACCGAGAACATCCGCGCCGCCGAGGCCGCCCGCATCCTCGCCGGCTTCACCTCGCGCATCACCCGCGGCCGTCCGCTGGTCACGCTGAAGCTCGCCTCCACCCTGGACGGCCGCATCGCCGCCGGCACTGGCGAGAGCCAGTGGATCACCGGTCCCCAGGCCCGCCGCACCGCCCACGCCCTGCGCGGCCGGCACGATGCCGTTATGGTCGGTGTTGGCACCGTCGCCGCCGACAATCCGGAGCTGACCTGCCGCATCCCCGGCTTCCGACCCTCGCCCGTGGTCCGCCCCGTGGTGCGTATCGTCGCCGACAGCCACCTGCGCACCGCACTGACCGCGCGGCTTATCGCCACCGCCGCGGAAACGCCCACCTGGATCCTCGCCCGGGCCGACACCGACCCCCTACGGCGCGAAGCGTTCGAAACCGCCGGCGTCCGCGTCGTCCCCCTCACCGCAGGCCCCCTTGGTATCGACCTGCCGCACGCCCTCGCCACGCTCGGCGAGGCCGGCCTCACACGCCTTCTCGTCGAAGGCGGAGCCGAGCTCGCCGCCTCCCTCCTGCGCGACGGGCTGGTGGACCGCATCGCCTGGTTCCACGCGCCCGCAGTGATCGGCGCCGACGGCTTCCCCGCCATCCAGGCCTTCGGCATCGAGCGCCTGGACCAGATGCCCCGCTTCCGCCGCCGCTCCGTGCAACGCCTCGGGGATGACATCCTGACGCTCTTCGACAAGGATTAGCCGAATGTTCACAGGCATCGTCACCGGCATCGGCACGGTCCGCGACATCACGCCGCTCGCTCAGGGGACCGACATGCGGCTGGTCATCGAAACCCCCTGGCCCGACACCGCCGCCATCGCCGTCGGCGCCTCCATCGCCTGCGCGGGCTGCTGCCTCACCGCCATCGAGGTCGGCGCGGACTGGTTCGCCGCTGACGCCTCCGCCGAGACCCTGTCGCGCACCACACTCGGCCGCTGGCTTGTCGGCACCCGCATGAACCTGGAGCGCTCGCTCCGCGTCGGTGACGAACTCGGTGGCCACATCGTCCAGGGTCATGTGGACGGCGTCGGCGTCGTCGTTTCCCAGGATCCGGAGCATGGCTCGACCCGTTGGCGCTTCGCCGTGCCGCGCCACCTCGCGCCCTTCATCGCCGAGAAAGGCAGCGTCGCCGTGGATGGCGTCTCGCTCACCGTGAACGACGTCGATGAAAGCAGTTTCACCGTGAACGTCATCCCGCACACCGCCTCGGTGACCACCTTCTCCCTGCTCACCCCCGCTGATCCGGTGAACATCGAGATCGACGTACTCGCCCGTTATGTCGCCCGGCTTGCGGAGTCCCAGGCATCCGACTGATCGCCCGATCCGGTGAACAACATCATCCCGGCACGGGAGCACCGAGCCCCGACAGCAGATAAAGCCACACGATCAGCGAGAGAACGGAACCGAGTGTCGACATCGAGATGGTCGACGCAACCATCATCTCCTGACAGCGATATTCGTCGGCAAGAATGTAAACCGTCTTGGCCGTGGGAACGGCGGCGCAGACAACAGCCGCGATGGTGTAAAGCGGGCCGAGACCAAGCGCCACGCTCAACGCATAAACAAGGATCGGCATCAGCACGAGCTTGACCACCGTAAGCACCACGGACGCACCCATCGTGGCGCGCAAACCGTCGATCGACAGACCAAGCCCGATGGCAAACAGCGCGCACGGCGTCAGCGCATCGGCGAAGATGTTGAGATACGTGACAATGGGCACCGGCAGGTGAATAGCGAACCCGGCCAGGAACATACCGATCAGCGTGGACAGCACCATCGGGTTGACGACGATGTGGCGCGCCAGCGTCAGCGGGCCGGCATGCGGGGTGCGCGGGTCGTTGCGGTGGTCGAGTTCGAGCAGGATGACGGTGATGGGGAACATCACCACCGCGACGAAAACGGTGGCGATCGCGGCCGGCAGAACCGCCTGCTCTCCAAAGATCGCACGCAGGATCGGCAGCGCGACAAAGCCGGTATTGGTCATCGCCGCGGCCATGCCATACAGAGCCTGACTCCCCAGGTCCCTCACACCCTTTACGCGTGCGACGACGAACACCGCGAGAAAGCACACCAGCGACCCCCGGCCGAAAGCAACCAGAAAGGACCAGTTGATCAGCGACCGGCCCGGCTCCTGCGCGATGGTGACAATAAGCAGCGCCAGCATGGCAACGTTGTAGGCGAAATGCACCAGTGCATCCGACAGCGCGCGCGGCAGGTAGCCGGTCCAGCCGACGATCCAGCCGGTCACGATGACGGCGAAGACCGGGAGGATGAGGTCAGCTATCTGCAACGTCGTGTTCCTCGGCGTTCTCGATTGTGTGTGCAGTGCATGCGTTTCGCGGCGCGCGCCATTCATTATCGCAGGATGCGATCACGCCATCAGTCCTTGATTGTTGGGGCGCGAGTCACGGCGGGTTTGGCCTCGTCGCAAGTTTACTACCTGTCGGCAACCGACCCACAATCGAGGAAAGCGCGCATCGTCATCGCACGGAGGTGGTCCCCGCGACAGCGGAGAAGCAATCTCGGTCAGGGTTCGCATGAGCACTTAAGCGCCAGATCGACTGGAATTGCTCCGGCCCCTCAGGTCTCGCGTAGAGAAGGGTGGTACATGTTGCGCTCTTTTGTTCCAGGGCCAGCTAGTGGTCAAAACCTGACATTTGATACCCGGCCCATGGGGCGGCTTGGAGGGGTTCACTGCCCGTCCACTTTCGGGTCGAGGGGCGCTGAAATCAGACGTTCGGCTCAGGGTAGATGTTGACCGATCGCAGCGATCGCCTTCTAAGGTTTATCGGTCGGGGTCTGCGGATGCTAACTGCGCTAGATGCCGCCCGGGAAGGAAATGCATGCTCCGCCTCTATGGTTCAGCCCGTTCGCGCGGGGTTCGCACGCTGTGGATGCTGGGCGAACTTAGCTTGCCATACGACCACAAAGACTATCTGCCGCGTTCGGCCGAAACCAGGACACCGGAATACCGCGCGCTGAATCCGAACGGCGCGGTGCCGACGATCGATGAAGACGGCTTTGTGCTGTGCGAGTCGACGGCGATTAATCTCTATCTAGCGAAGAAAGCTGGCAGCTTTACCCGACAGACGCCAGGTCCGAGGCGCTGACATGGCCGTGGTGCCTGGGAAACTGACCGCGTCGATCGCCAGCTGACCCTCTATGCGAATGACGCCTTCCTGTTGCCGAAGGCTGAGCGTAACGCCGCTCTGGCAAAATCCACTTGGGAAGAAATTGCTGCGGCGCTGGATGTGCTGGAGATCGCGCTGGGTAACGGCGAGTGGCTGGTCGGCAACGCCTTCAGTGTTGCTGACCTCAACGTCGCCTCCGCCATGGTGCGCGTGATGGTGACGCCGGCCTTGGATTCGGCTGTCGCCAAGTGACCGAAAGTGCATGCTTGGTTGCACAAGTGTTGGGATCGTCCAGCTGCCGTTCGGGCGCTTGCTATGCGGAACTGATCGCGCGCCGCGAGGTTCTTCCGGCGACTACCGTCGAAGCGGAGGCGGTTTCCCGTCTCGGCGCTCAATTGAGAGCCAAATGGCCATTATATCCTCTCTTCGATCGCCATCCGCATGCCGGATCGGTTGCGAAAGCGCTCCTGCGCTTCTCTTCATGCTGATCTCTCGACAGCAAGTGATTTGGAGATGTTACACAGGCACCGACCCGCCGTGTAATCGTGCAACATAGCCAGGTGGCTCAAATATCTGCGGGCGCCGCTTGAAGAAGGGACGAGTGCCAGCTTTCGGCGAGAGTTCCATCGGTCTATCCTCTTGCGAGAGAAGGTGGCCATGACCAACACCAAGTGGAACACAACAACGCCGGCCGAAGCCGGCTTCGGACCCCACCTGGACGAAAACTTTGAGATCGCCCGGCATGCGGGGACCTTGCCGAACCTACATGGCGTGATAGCGGCACGTGGCGGCCGGATATTCTTCGAGCGGTATTTCGCAGGCCCCGATGCGGGGCGCAGTCCATTGGGCGTTATACGGTTCGGACCCGAGACACTGCATGACATGCGCTCCGTGTCGAAGAGCATTGTCGGGTTGTTGTATGGCATTGCCCTCGCGGCAGGCCGCGTGCCGATCCCCGAGGCGAACCTGCTCTTACAGTTTTCAGAATATTCCGATCTCTCCGCCGATTCCGCGAGACAACTCCTGACAATCAGGAATGCCTTGACCATGACGCTCGGCACGGACTGGGACGAACTCACGCTTCCCTACACCGATCCACGAAACGGCGAGACCGCGATGAATAATGCCGCGGATCGCTACCGCTATGTGCTGGAGCGACCGGTCATCGAGCCGCCGGGCGAGCGCTGGATTTACAATGGCGGCGCGACGGCTCTATTGGCGCGATTGATCGAGAAGGGAACTGGACGACAGTTACATGAATTCGCGCGCGAGGTTTTGTTTGAGCCGCTCCAGATTGAAAACTCCGAATGGAGGCGCGGCATGGATGGGGAGCCAATCGCGGCCTCTGGATTGCGCCTTACGCCGCGCGGGCTTGCGCGCATCGGAACAATGATCCTGGGCGGCGGACGGTGGAACGGGAGGCAAGTGATACCGGCGGAATGGCTTGCGGCTTCCTTCGCACCGGCCATATCGATGCCGGATGGTCAGCAGTATGGATATCAGTGGTATTTGAGCACGGTTCCCATGGACGACGGCGCGGGCGGTGTGCGTCGAGAAAAGACCATCAATGCCGTTGGGAATGGTGGACAACGGCTGTTCCTTTTGCCGCAACTAGGGCGAAGACCCAATTGGGTTATTGCCAAATCAATAGGTTGTTGATTCCCTGTGGTCGGAGTTTGCATCGATTCGGGGCAGCATGGTCACAGGGTATTTCTGGTTGAGCGACGGGCAGTGGGAGAAGATTGACCCATTGCTGCCCGTCTACATACGCGGCAAGCGACGGGTGGATGATCGGCGCGTGATCAGCGGCATCATCCAAGTCATCATCTCCGGTTGCCGATGGTCCGACGCACCGTTGGAATATGGGCCACGCAAGACACTGTATAATCGGTTCGTGCGCTGGGCAGTGCGCGGGATCTGGGAGCGTGTGTTCATGGAACTTGCGCGCGCCGGCGGCCCGCCGGCCGAAGCCTTGCTGGACAGCACGCATATCAAGGTCCACCGGTCGGCCAGCGCCGGGCGGCGAAAAAGGGGGGTTCGCGTGGGATCGGGACGAGCCGCGGCGGGCGCAATACCAAAATCCATCTGATCGCTGATGCTCACGGCCGACCCAAGGTCATCGCGCTGACCGGCGGTGAGCGCCACGATAGCGTGCCGGCGCAGGCAATGTTGGCTCGACTGCCGCCCGACCTGCGCGTGATCGCCGATGCCGCTTACGACAGTGCCGAATTGCGCCGTTGGCTGGCGGACCGCGGCAGCCGCGTCATCATCCCCAACCGCAAGAACCGAAAGCAGCCCTATCCGTTCGACGCCGTCACCTATAGGCGGCGCAATATCGTCGAACGCACCTTCTGCCGCCTCAAGGACTTTCGACGCCTGGCAACGCGCTACGATCGGCTCGACGAAACTTTCGTCTCCACCCTCTGCATCGCCGCCGCCCTTGCCTACTTCCTCAAGTAGTCAGATGAGTCTTCGCCCTAGAATTGGTGGTGGCGGTCACTGCTGGCAACTACCACGATCCGAACGACTGGCGACCGCCGATGGTAGTTCTTCGGGATCTGATACTGCCCGCTTTGCGGGCGGGGTGAGCTTGGGCGGAAACCGCCGGATGGTGGACCGTTTTCCTACGATTTATGGTCCTCGCAGAATTTACTTGTGATTTTCGTGTTGCGAAATTCTTGCAGACCGTGTGGAAACCCGCTGAGTAACGAAGACGGGGCTGATTTGCCTGATCGAGGTCGATGAGCGGCCCCGTGTGATCTCTCGGGTTGCTTGGGACCACGCTCGTGACCTCTCGGCGGGACGCCGCTTGTTGCATCGCTGCAGCGGGGAACGTGCCCCGGGATCACTCAGCCAACCGGCTTGGTCATGTAGACCCGCCGTAGCCCCTTTTCTTCGACCCTATGCGTCTCGGAATAGCCAATCCGGGTATAGAGTTCGATGTTCTCCGTCATAGCCTCGTTTGTATAGAGCCTGATTGAGCGGTAGCCTGCGTCGACCGCGGCAGCCTCGGCGAATTTCAGCATCTTGCGACCCAGACCCAGACCTTGTGCCGATGGGGAAACCGCAACGTTGTCCAGAAGCATCGCGTCTTCTTGCGGTATCAGCACGAGAACACCCTGCACATTGCCGTCGTGCTCGATGACATGGACGCGGCCGTCCTGGATCAGTTGCTCATAGTCGTCGAGCATTGGTCCCGGCTCTCGCCCGATGCGAGACACGTAGTGGGAGTACGCTGATTGAACGATGGCCTTGACGGTGCCGAGATCATCGCCCGTGGCGGCTCGCAGATCTTGGTCCACCAAACCATGGTGCCCTAAAATAGGCCAAAAATCTATGACTCTTCGGGTCGAATGCGGTTATGGAATCCCTCCCAGGCGCCCTGAATCGAACTTTCGGTTCCGTTGCGACTGTCCTGATGTGGGTGGCGGCCGCTCATACCAAGTCTCGGTGACCCGACTAAATCGACTCTGACCCCTATTCTCTTTGCTCCCGCGGGCTGCTGCCGGCCGAGGTCAGTCCTTCGTGACCGCCACGCAATCGACCTCGACGTCGAAGGGCCCGGTCCACTCAGGCACGCAGAAGAAGATGCGGGCTGGGGGGTTTTTCGGGAAGTAGCGCTTGTAGACTTCGTTGAAGGCTTTGAACCGGTCCGCCGAGATGCACAGCACATTGCACTTCAGCACATGGTCGAGGTCCGACCCGGCGGCCTCCAGCGCCTTCTTCACCTGCTCCAGGATCAGCTCAACCTGGCGCTCGAACGGGGCGTGGACGAGGATCTCGCCGGTCTCGGGATCGAAGGGCGGCATGCCCGAGACGAACACCATGTTGCCGGCGCGGGTGCAGGTGGACACCGGCGCGCCCCACTTCTCGAAATTGCTGTCAATCGGCTCGACCCGGATGATCTCTCGTCGCATGGGTCCGTTCCTGGTCCATGTGTCGCCAATCTAAGGTCTTAAGCGCCCATTATGTCAATGCACGCAAAGACAAGGCCATGTAATCGTATAACATAGCCACGTGGCTCAAAATATTTCCGGGCGCAGTAAAATTCCTCATTCCGTTCTGCTTGGAATGTCGGCTATTGAGATCTGACGCCGTGCCATCGAGCGTCTGACTCGGGTCGACACCGGTCAAAGCTGAAGGGAACCAAGCGTCAGATTTTGACCACTAGCGAGTGGCGACGCGCGAGCAATGCGCGATCTTGTTAAATCGCTCGCTCCCGATTGCGATCATGGTAGAGTATAGCACTGTGAAGCAGGCACGCCAGTAGCGGCCTGCCTTGGATGGAATGCTTGGTGCGGCGCCCGCGGCCTCGATACTGCCACGCGGATGAGAACACTGCACCGTACCCTGGGATCAAACAATTAAGGCAGTAGCTTTCACTGGCAGTTCAGATTATGACCGCGGACCGCGGCGACCAGAGATGTCGCTCCGGCCACCGCACTTGTCCGAGGGGATCGACTCTGAGAACTCGCCACCCCTCCGCGTCGTCGCTTTCGTTCTCTAGGGGCCGAAACCTCCTGCCGCCAACCCAGTAGGTCGCGCTCGCAGCGGTGAACTCGATGCGAAACGGCACCGGCAGGAACTACGCGTGAGCCATGCCCACCAGCTTCATCAGCCGGAGCGTGTTGTCCAGTTTGCGGTGCACAAGGATGTCAGCATCTGAGGTGATCCGGTCCCGTTCCACCCAGGACCACGTCCGACATCTGATGATCGCAGCCAAGGATGGCCATCTCGGCATCACCGGAGCTGTCAGTCGTTCGTCATCGCAACACGTGACCAGCTAAGGTCCGGGTCGAATGTCATGACGCCCGCGGCGATGCGCGCCGTCTCGGGTCCAAGGTCCTTTTGGTACACATCGCCGTCCGGCCCAACGATGAACGTCATAATTCCGCTGGAATCGAACACGGCCGGCCACGCTATCAACGCAAAGCCTCCCACCATCCGGCCGGACTGCAAGTAACTCTTGGCACCACCATCCCCGTTGGGACCTTGCGCCTTTAGGATGCGGAAAAAATAGCCCTCATAAGGAATTGGCTTACCGCCAACCAGTTCGCCGGGATAACCCGCTTCCTGTGCCGCATCGATCAGCGGCCCCAGGGGGCTTTCGGGCTCGCCAGCGGTCACCGGCCAGTAAAGCCCGTCGCGCTGCCCAGCCGTGCTGACCAGACGAGTGGCATAGACACCCCTTCCGTTTGCCTGCTTGGCGCGATCGAAATAATCGCGTTGCGCATCGACGCAGGCGAGCAGCGTCCGGATCGCCGACAGCTCGTTGCGGCCGATGCGGCGGTCGACGATCGTCTGCGCACCTGCGTTGGTGTCGAAAGTCCAGTGCCCGTCGTTCTCGACCAGCGGGATCGGCATCGGCCAGTCGTTCGGGCCGACATCCAACTCGGCGCGCCCAGGGCTCGTTTGGTCGATCGTGTGTTTCTCATCGTAGAGAGCAACGAAGCGCTGATGGAGTTCGCGGTCGGCATACTGATCACCGGAGTCAAGGACGCGGTCGGCCCCCGGTCCCAGGATGGCGTGCAGGTCGGCCTCCTGGTTGTTGCGCATGGCTGCCACGAACGCACTCACCGCTTCCTCGGCGGATGCGAAGCTGCGCTGAGGCTCCGGCGCGTTCGCGGGTGCCGCCTGTGCGACCCCGACCCAGACAATCGCAGCCCCGATCAACCACGGCCAGCTCTTCGGCATTCGCATCGATGACCTCCTAACGCCGCCCGCCGCCACGTCCACCGCCGCCGCGGCCACCGCCACCGCCACCGCGTGCGCCGCCGCCAGCACGCGCGCCGCCGCCAGCACGCGCGCCGCCGCCAGCCCGGGCGCCGCCACCAGCGCGCGCGCCGCCGCCAGCGCGCTGCTGACCAACGGATCGGCTCTGCGCGCCGCGCTGCGCGGCCTGACCGGCCTGGCGCCCGCTGCTCATGTCACCGAACGCTCCGCCCCGAGGTTGCGCAGCGCTAACGCGTTGGCCTCCGCCAGCCGGCCGCTGGGCAGCCCTGCTCGCGCCCGCGACACCGCCGGCCCCACCCGGCCGACCAGCACCACCGACACCACCCGCGCCACCCGGCCGGCCAGCACCACCGACACCGCCCGCACCGCCGGCGCCGCCCGGCCGGCCAGCACCACCGACACCGCCCGCACCGCCCGGCCGGCCAGCACCAGCGACACCACCCACGCCGCCGGCGCCGCCCGGCCGGCCAGCACCACCGACACCGCCCGCACCGCCAACGCCACCCGGTCGGCCAGCGCCGCCGACACCACCTACGCCGCCAACGCCGCCCGGTCGGCCAGCACCACCGACACCGCCCACGCCTCCCGGCCTGGTCGGGGGCCTCACCGCGTTGCCCGGTACGGAGACTTGCGAGCGGCCCGGGAGTCCCGCCGGCCCGCCGGGCGCGCGTGGGAAATTGGCGGGCCGCCCGCCAGCAGAGGCCGCGTTCCAACGAGATGAGGCGATTTGCGACCGGTTCGCGTTGATCGAGTTGAATTGGTTGACGTTCACGTTGGCATAACCGCCGCCCCACCCCGGGCTCGCCCAGCCCCAGAGCCCCCCACGACCGCGGCGCCGGCCGCAAATGCCAGCCCGGTGGCCAGCGCGGTTCCGAAATAGTAACCGGCCGGCGGGGCTGCATAGTACGGCGGATATGACGGGTAAGGCCACGTCGAGCCATACACCGCTGCCGGATCATAGCTCGGCACGTAGACGGTGTCCGGCTGCGCCGGCTGGATAACGATCACCTCCTGCTGCGTCGGGGCCTGGCTGCTACCCACAGGTGGCTCGGTCGTGACCAGTTCAGTGCTCACAACCTGCTGAGAAGACGATTCCAGCTTGTCGTTCGCCTGCGCCAGGCGGCGAAGGCGCTGCACCGCAGCGAACACGTCCGCCTGCTGCGTCGCGAACGCGTAACCGAGCTGCTGCAGCCAGGTCAGATTACTGTTCATGGTCGCGAGGACAACCGGGAACGGCACCAGCGACTTCACGCTCGGGTCCCACGACTCGGCTTCCAGCGCCTTCACTAACGCATCGCCGGACAGTGACTTGTGCGCCGGGTCCTCCAACCAGCGTGCTGCGGCCACAACTTCGAGCGGGAAGGTCGAGGCCATCAGGACTTGGGTCAGCAGGTCGTCTGGGTAGAGCGCGATCGAGGCCACCAACGCGTCGAGCTGTTCCGTGTTGAAGAGTTGGGTCGTGGCCGCCTGGTCGGTGGCGGCCGATGTTCCGACCAGGCGATTAGCCTCCTCCGCAGTCAAGTAACCAGTGCTCGCGGCGCCGATGTCGTGCTGGAACTGGCGGATGGCCGCACGTGTCATTGGACCGAAACTGCCATCGATAGGACCTTGATAGTAATTTAAGCGCTGCAGCGCTTCCTGGACCTGCCGTCGGTCTGCTTCGGCCATACTGGTCTCGGCGGGCATGGCGGTTGCCGGCGGAGCCGAAGCTGCAATTGCCGCCGATGGAGGGAGCGCAGCCGGCGGCGCGGCCTGACTCGGCTGGGCCGTCACCGCTGGAGCTGGGGGCACGGCTGTCGGCGAAGGCGCCGTCTGGGCCAGTACGTCGAGCGGGAAAGTCGCGTGGAGCATCAGGCTGCTCGCCAGAGCCCGCATGAACCGGCCAGCCCTGCACCCTCCGAGTGTTACCATCCGGTTCCCTCCACCTCGTGCACTTGCTTCCGGTGCGTCGTCCCTACACCGTCTGATCAGCCCCAAGAATCATCGCGCCCTCCTGGGTGGGGACACATTGATCTGCATCGGATGACGCTCCGCCGGTGTCGCTGCATGAGCTGCATCGGGAGGCATGCCGGCCTACTCGATCAGGCACTCCACTCCTCGCGGCGATTACGTACAAACACCATAGGCCTGAATCCAGACTGACAACCAGTGGCAGATCGCCGCCGCCATGCGGAATTTACGGCCCAGGGGCACAGCTCCGATGCCGACCGGCCGGCTTCATGTTCCTTCAGGATTCCCGATGATCTGTTCTTCAGAAAACCTGCTCCGCCTCATGATCGGCTCCTCTCGCTGAACCGGCTCTACTCAAAGGCGAGGGCACTTAACGAGGCAGGCTCAAGAGCCGCGGCGCAGCGCGGTAACCGGATGCGTGCAGGGAAAAGCCTACACGGTTTAGCTCGATCAGGGCTTTACGAAAGACGTCGTGCTCGAGGGACGCATCGCCCGAACGAACTCACCGGCGCCGGTTCCCCATCGCGAAAAGACCTTGAGCGCGGTGGTAAATGGCACGTCCACCAGGTGAACCCGCTCGCGCGGAAGGATATACAACGATCCCGCCATGGGTGTGGGCACCGATGGCACAAGCACGGTGTAGGATCCATCCTCAAGTTCTTCGATGACGAGCGCCGGAACCAGCGCATCTTCTATTTCGGCAAGTGCCGGAGCAAACGTCTGTGCACCCCCCTGTCCGGCTACTCTCCCGGCAAGGCCGCGCAGCAACGTGTAGCCGGGAAGTTTCTCAAGGGCTGCGCTTTCGAACGCGTTTTTCGCGCGCAATCCGGGACGGGTCCGGGTAATCAGCCCGGCAATGAAACAGACCAGGGCCAGAGCAAGAATTGCCGCGAGTTGGCGAAACTCGACCGCGGCCGGGATGCTGGCCGTGATGGGTTTCATGATCCCCAGAAGCCCGCTGAAAGCCTTGGCGATCAGGAGCAGTGAGACGTAGATCGGCAAGATGATAAGAAGCCCGCCGATGAGCGTGGTTTTTGTAAATTCAGCAAGTGCTCTCATTTTGATACCTCCATTGGCAGGTCTATCGTGAGGATCTGCATGCTACGAAGACAGCCAAAGGATATCCCGCCTAGCAGGGGCGAAGGGGTGAATTTAAGTTCCTACAAAAAAAGAGACGCCGGTCATCAGCGACCGCCCAGGCTCCCGCGCAATGGTGACAATAAGCAGCGCCGGCATGGCAACGTTGTAGGCGAAGTGCACCAGCGCACCCGACAGCGCGCGCGGCAGGTAGCCGGCCCAGCCGACGATCCAGCCGGTCACGATGACGGCGAAGACCGGAAGGATGAGGTCGGCTATTCGCAACGTCTTGTTCCTCGGGTTCCTGGTTGGGTGCGGGCACCGTGCATGCGTTTCGCGGTCCGTGCCGTTCATGGCCACAGGCCGGTCGCGCGCACTTCCAGGCGGCAAAAACCGGATGTATCAACGACGGGTGGAGAGTGAATGCGAGTCATGAGCATGGCGGGCCCATGTCAGCGGTTGATATTGGCTGTTCTGTTTGCCGTGGCGTTCTCCGGGGTGGCTTCCTCCGAACAACCCGACCCCTCCTCGATCGGGGACACCGCGAACCAAGGCGACGCGCAGACCGAGTTCCAGATCGGATTGGCCTATCAGCTCGGCAATGGCGTGGCGCCCAACGCGGAAGAAGCCGCGAAATGGTACGAGAGAGCCGCGGCGCAGAACCTCCCCGGCGCCGAGGTCAATCTTGGCGCGCTCTACGAGTCCGGTGACGGTGTGCCGCAGGACGGCGCCCGGGCGCTGGCGCTCTATCAGCAGGCCGCGGACCAGGGCGATCGGGACGGCGAGCGCGCGTTGGGTACCGCCTATGAGCAGGGGAAGATCGTCACGCGGGACGATGCGAAAGCGAGCGAATGGCTGCTGCGTGCGGCCAAGCAAGGCGACAAGCTGGCGGAGCTGCAGATCAGCGGGCAGTACGAGCGCGGTGAAGGCGTGCCGCAGGATGACGCCGAGGCCGTCCGGTGGGCGACCGCCGCCGCCGAGCAGCGGGAGCCGATGGCCGAGTTGACGCTCGGGCTGGCCTACGATCGGGGACTTGATGGCGTTGCGATCGATTATGGCGTCGCGGCGAAGTGGCTGACCCAGGGCCTGGACGATGTGAAGACCGACTCGGGCCGGGCCTGGGTCGCAAAGGCGTATCCGGCGGAGTTGGTTGATTCTGTTACGTCTGATGCGGCGCTGGAACTCGGATTGCTGGCGTATAACGGCGTGGCGGTCCCGCAGGACTATCCGCGTGCCGCCTCGTTGCTGACAGTCGCGGCCGATCATGGTTCAGCGCAGGCGGCGGCAGTCCTCGGCGATATCTACAATGGCGGGAATCTTGGCGCGGTCGATTACGACAAGGCCGCTGAATGGTATGCCAAGGCTGCGGTCAGGGGCTGGCCGAGCGCGATGAATCAGCTCGGCAATTTGTATGAAAAGGGCAGGGGGGTGCCAAAGGATCCGGCAACCGCCGTGCTGTGGTACAGGCAGGCGGCATTATCCGGAGATGCGGGCGCCGAGGAGAATATGGGCCGTCTTGACTGGTACGGCGTGGACGGGGTCGCCGAGGACCAGCCTGAAGCAGTGTCGTGGTTTCAGAAGGCGGCAGCGCAGGGAAAACCGTGGTCGGAAGGCATGTTGTCCTATGCGTATCGCGTGGGCATCGGCGTGCCGGAGGATTACGACACGTCCTACGCCTGGGCGAAAAAAGCCGCGGTGCAGGGCGATGCACTGTCCGAGAACACGGTTGGCTATTCGATGCTCTTTGGACGCGCGGTGCCTCAGGACATCCAACAGGCCTGCGTGTGGCTGCAGCTTGCGTGGGAGCGGGCGGATAACGACGATCTCAAGCAACGCGCGGCGATCAATCTGGTGCATGCACGCGAGCAACTGAACAATGCGCAGATTGAGGAATGCCAGGCGCAGGCGGCGGAGTTGGAGAAGAAGTTCCACGACGAACCGTAGCGCTGGACCGAAATGTTATGAACTGGTCTGTCCCGTGATGCGAACTCCCGCCCGGTCGGCGAGTGATTTGTGGTCGATGAAAGCGCGCATCATCATCCCGAGGCCCGCGCAGCTTGCCGCGGCGAGCCAGGCAAACCACGCTCCGTTATCAACCATGGTGGCGACCGCGCCGAGGACGTCCCGATTCCCATGAAGATCGACACCAGACCGGCCACCAGCCAAGACGTCGACTGGCTCGCGAATCTGTTCATTCAGTCCATGCGAGACGCCATCACGGCGACGCGTGGCTTTTGGGATAGAGCGCGCGAAGATGCCCAATTCCGCGCGCAGCTTCAGATCACCGATGCGCGGGTGATTCGGGCGGACGGGGAGGAAGTGGGCTTCATAACCGTGCGCAGGTCAGATGACCGATTGATCGAGGTGCACACCCTCTGCATCAAGCCAGACCGGCAGGGCATGGGCATCGGAACAAACGTCATGCGGGGCATCATGGTTGCCGCGCGAACGAAAGGCTTGGCTGTCGAGCTGTCTGTTCTCAGGTCCAACGGTCGCGCAGAACGCCTCTATTCACGCCTGGGCTTTGCAAAGATCAGCGCATCCGCGCACCACTTCCGAATGCGATGGCCCGTCGCACCTTCAAGCCGCACCGAACCCCAGATTTGTAATGGTAGTTCCAAGTGAAGCTGCAATTTCCTGGTGAACAACCCCTATCACGCAGGCTTGCGGCAAATCACCTGCACCGGCTGTGTCCGCCCTTCTTCGATGTTGCGGGCCACGTTCCGAATTTTCTCCGCGCCACGCTCACCCGAGAGAATATGAACACCCAATGCCGGCGTCGCCCCGCTGGCCGCGAGCGCCATGCTCTGCTTATAGGACGCGAGATATTTGTCGCCGGTATCCTCCATTACGATATCGCGGAAGCCCGCCGCTTCCAGAAATACTCGCGTTTCGGACGGTGTAACCAAAAAGGACCCGCTACCGTCCAATGACCAGGACGCCGGGTAAAGCGGGTCCGCGTGGGGGCCCATGCCGTGTTCGGTCAGCGCGAAGAACGCGCCCGGCTTCAGCACCCGGTAAGCCTCACCGAAAAACCCAGTCCGGTCGGACACGTTCATCGTCACGTGCTGGGTCAAAGCCCCATCGAACATACCATCCGCATAGGGCAGACGCTGACCATCTCCTTGCGCGATCTCGATTTGGCTTTCCAGGTGCAGCAGCGCCGTCAGCTTGCGTGCCGCGTCGACGAAGGGTGGGGTGATATCGATCCCACTGACCTTGCAGCCAAACCGGGTCGCGAAGTAACGGGCCGGACCGCCCAGGCCGCAGCCGATGTCGAGGATATGGTCTTCCGGTCCGATGGTCAGAAGGTCCGCGAGTTCGACCGTCGCCGGAAAACCGCGCGCATGGTAGTGATCAACCGGCGCCAGATCCGCCAGCGTCAACCCATCGAGCGATTTACCAGCCTTTTGCAAAGCCTCTATGATCAGTGCGTATACGTCACTCGTAGCCCAATAATCGACGATCGCGCTCTCGGTCGACATTCTGGCTCTCCGGCGAATTGACAGTTCCCCGATGCCCGACCCACCCAAGCACCTTGGGTGAATGGTAACCGTAAATGAGTGCGACCGCAACGACCGGCTGCGCCGGAAGCCGACCTTCACCGAGCCGCGCGCGGACCTTCCGTAGGTAACTCTCCCGCGGCTCTGCATCCCACCGAGTTTCCACGCGCGTTCTCGGGCACGACGCGCCGACTTTCCGAAAAGTAGATTGGCCATCGCCGCAATCTCCAGCCTATCCTTCGAGCGGTCCGAAAGCGAAATATGGATCCGCCTGCTCGGTCTGAATCGGGATCGGGCGAAGCATCTCAGCATGCCACAGAAAATAACCAAAAAAGTCACCACTACTAACTCCACGTGCTGGGATCGGTCATGGCCGGTGATGTGCGGCATGTCGGGATTTTAGCGTAGCGTGCGTCGCGCCGGAATCCGGCATGGGGTTTTCACACGGTCTGCAAGAATTTTGCAGCGCGGTTATCCCAGGTCTGCCGCGATCATTTGGAAGTAAGCTGGTAGGCGCATGCCATCGCTTCTGTTGGCAAGATATTTGATTGTAGCCTCGGCTGGTCCGAAGTGCCTTGTGGTCCGAAAACCAAGGCGCAATAGATGTTCCGCTAGCCGATGGGGTTCGAAGTAGCTCAGCCACGGTTCACCTACCTTTGCGGAACCCGTTGCAAGAGAATGGACGAGCGCGGCCTCATCCTCAGCCAGGGACTCGGGTGGTGCAATGAATTGCACGACCAACTGACTTCCCTTGACACTTACTTCGGCGACTTCCTTCAACGTTTGCAAGACCGCTTCTGCCGTGAGGTATTGGGTGACACCTAGCCACGAGAAAAAAATTGGGGCCACCAGGTCCACCCCTCCCGCAGCGAGGCCATCGGTTAAAGTCTGCGTCTCAAAATCAACAGGGATATAATGGAGGGTGGCCGGCACCGGTATTCCGAGTTCTGCTACGCGCTGACGCTTCCACGCTTGGCTCGCCGGATGGTCTACCTCAAAGACTTCAACATGACGCATGGAATCCGGGCGGCGATAGGCGAAAGAGTTTAATCCCGCCCCCAGAATCACATATTGCGCGACCCCTCGATCGACCGCGTCGGCAAGCTCATCCTCTGCATACCGATTTCGAACGACATCGGTGTCCGCATCCAAGGAACGTCGCCGAGGGGGGCGGCTCTCAGTGCCGTAAGAAGGTCCTAATCGTTCGAGAACCCCGCGAACGGCCGGGCGAATGTATCTGCCAAAATCTTTGGATCGGAATCGAGTAGATAGTGAGCGGCGCGCCGCATCGCCGTTCGGATTGCTGTGTGGCTTGGTCCATTCTCGTTCATGAGCATTCCCTCCCAGCGCTTTCTAGCTGAACAAATGGAGAAAGCGAGCGGAGCGCTTGGCGGGCAAGAAGCAGGCGACGGTCATCTGTGCAAACCGAATGCGAGCGCGCACAAATCAAGCAGACCGTGTGAAAAGCCCTTTCCAGCCAAGGCAAGTGCGAGCAAGAGCTCCTGAGTAGCTACCGTATGGGCTGCGAGATGCGACTGCTCGAGATGGGCCGCTGATGCGACCTCCCAACAAACGGTGCGATACGACCAGGCGGCTGGATTGTTTAGCCGGCATGGCCGGCACCGCAGCCATCAGTTCGTCGAAGGCAATAAGGCTGAGCACCCGCCTGAGGTTGTAGGCGAGCGCGGTAAGGCTGAACTCAGCCCGGACCTTTTCTAGACCCCGCATCAGGAATGCGCCCTGGGGTTTTCACACGGTCTGCGAGATTTATGCATTATGCATCGGAGGTCGGTGCGTTCCCACCCATCAGGTCACGCGGTCGCTGCCGAATGTGGGGGAGGCTACGATTTCCGTATACCAGTCGCCAACCAAGACGCGCATTCCTCGCCTAGTCGCTTCCGCGCCGTCGCCTCATAGCGACGGTTGTCCTGCGGCGTGAGAACGTCGCGCCAGCGGCCGTTGGTCCCTTTGTTGATGAACACTTCGGCGCCGCCGTCCCAGAAGGCGCCCCCGAGCGGAGTGCTCTTTGTGGCATTCGCCTTCATCCAGGAGAAACTGCAATGCTCGACCACGATTGGGAACCGCGTCTCGTCGATCGGAATGTCGAGGAAGGTGGCGATGCGTCGTATCTGACCAGGCAGATCGCGGCGCAACTCCTCGAAATGTAGCATCATCAGGTTGGGCAGATCACGGATCGCCCACCACGATGCGATGCTTTCCCAGAATGGCCAGAAGGGATAGCCGTCCTTGTTGAGCCAATCGATGAAATATTGCCGGACAGAGTTTGGCGGTCTTTCGATTGGAGGTCCAACCCGGTCTGGCGTGTTGTTGAGCACCTGATACCAGAGGTCGTTCGCATTGGCGTGGTGATTGTACATACTCCACACCACGTCCCGGCCGTCACGCGCGGCGTAGATATATTTGGCCTGCGGCGAGTAGACGAGGGCATCGACCGGAAGATGGGTCTTGAAGAAGCGGCGATGCGTCTGTGCTTCCAGGGCTGCTAATTTGACTTCGGCAGGTGGCACTCGAAGGTCAAGCCAGGGCGACATCTCCGCCACCGGCAAATCGTCCGCACCATCGAACAGCAACTGAGCGATGATCTGTTGCGTCCAGGTAGTGCCGGACTTGGCGTACGTCGCGATGACAATGTCATCGTCGCGGAACACGAACCCATTCCAGATCGTGCTGTCGAAGTGATGATTCTGCAATTCGCGCGCTTTCGTCGGCAATGGCGGTGCCAGCGACGGCATCTTGCGAGTCCCCCTGAGTTCATAAGCCCCAATTCGAAATTTCGTTGCTTTCGGTTGCTGAGCGTGGTCGGTTTGTTGGCCCGATGCAAGAACGTATTCTGCAAACTGCATGTGGGCCAAAACCGACCGGCGAAGCTTCGCCGCGTGATGGAGGCGCCTCAACCCGGCGAGGAGCTGATTGTTAGGCGTCTCGTGCGAAGCATCTCCACATGCCTGTATCAGCATCAGCAAATCCGAGTCGGAGCTGCCAGTCCTCACTAACCTTAAAAGTCATGGCCCCTAACCCTATATCCCCACTCATGACCCGCGCTCCCGCCACCCCCAACGACACCGAGGAACTCGCCTGCCAACTCCCCGGCGGGGTCGCCCACCGCCTCTTCCGAACCTTCAGCCCCGCCCGCCCGCCATCGTCCGCCAACACCCGCAAGACCGCGCCCGCCGCAACCACGCCTCCATCGCCCCTATCGCCGCACTCCGCCCCGCCGACGCGGCCGAGTGCGAACGCGCCGCCGAATTCGTCGCCGCCGCTCAGATGCCCGAGCCTCCGGCTCCCAAGACACCGGCCGATCCCGTCTCTCAAATCGATCCGGAATCACCGTACACGGAGATTGAGATTCTGCTGAGACAATCCACGCTATCCGGACGTCTCACAAATCGATCCGAAATCTCTGCACACGACAACTGAGATTCCTGCGAGACAGCCCGCCGCCCTCTCCAGTTCGGGTGCAAACGGGGCGCGGCGACCACGCCACCCGTTCGTCTCATCCCTTGATCCGCTGTACCGAAAAACGAAAACTGAGACGATCGGGAGACAACCCGCCTCACACTGCTCAGACCGACCCCGCCGCAGCGGACCACCCCCGGAAAGCCCCGCCCGGCTCGCCCTCGACAAGTTCCTGCCCGGACCCGCAGGCGCCGATGCCCGCGACCCCCGCCCGGACCACCGGCGCGGCAAAACCTGGCGTCACCACCGTGCACCCCTGCAGATGCGCCGCGGCGGCGCGGATCAGACCGCGCGCCGCGAGCCGCCGCGCGCACTCAATCCCCCGCTCCAACGCAGTTCGGACCTCGCCATCCGGCAGAACACCCACCGCCCGAGTGACCGGCAGATCCCCTAGATCGCTGTCCGGATCGATCTCGCGGCACGGCACGCGATTGATCGCGGGATGACCCGGCAGATCGACCGCATTGGCGATCACCGTGGCCGCCGCGTCGGCCTCGGCCGCCGTTCGCGCCAGCACGGTCACGGCGTCGGCAATCCCCAGCGAGTGGCTCCGTCCCCGCCACCCGCTTGTCGCAACTCCCCGCACATCCTGCTCCGCCCGCAGCATCGTCGTGGCAAACAGGCTCGGCCGGTCAGGCCGGTCCACCAGCCCCGCGGTCAGCGCCTCGCCCGGCGCGAGATGCACCGCGATGTCCCCGCCATTGTTCACATAGGCATGGGCCGGCGAGTGCGAGGCACACATCGCCCCCAGCACCTCCTCCGCCACGGCACCCGCCACCGCCGCCATCGGCGTGATGAACACGTCCGCCGCAAACGGCGCGACCGCGTCCTGCATCCGCCGAGCAACCGCACCGCGCAGCGGCGCGTCGCCCGGACGGCACTGCCGGCGCAACGCAGGCAACTCGGCGCAGAGTTCATCGAGGATCGTCGCCGCTCGATCCCGCGCTGCACGGTAGGCAACAGCCACCGCCTCGGCCGAACCGCACGCCTGGACGATCAGATCGATCGGCCCGTCCTGCAGATGCAGCCGCGCGCCGTCCGGCAGCAGACGTGCCGCAAGCCGGGTCATCCCGGCTTCAGTCATCACGGCTTTAGCGGCCACGGCGCGCCCGGCTGCGGGGCCACACTCCGCTGCCGAGCCGTATCCAGCACGGCCTCGACCGGCCGCACCTGGTCCATATGACCGCCGAGCGCCTCATAGTCCTCGGCCCGCATGGTAAACTCGATCGGCGCCACCAGCGCCGGCGTCGGGACCGAGCCGAACGCGTTCCCCGGCATCCGCGTCACATCGACCATGAAGGTGATCCCGCCGCCCGGCCAGACATAAACCGGAGCGCCCCCGCTGGTGACCCGGGTCAGCGCCTGGCTGACCGAGCGTGTCAGCCCCACCGGGTTCTCCGTCACCCCCGCCCGCAACGAGCCGCCGGCGCCGGCCATGAACAGTACGCTCGCCAGTGCCGGCTCGCAGTTCTCCTTGATCCGCTCCACCGACGCCTTCAACACCCCCGGCATCTCCTGCTCCACCGGGCGCAGCGCCTCGTCCAGAACGAAGTATCCCGCATGCTCGCCCGTCGTGCTGATCATCAGCATCCGCAACCCGGGCCGCGACTTCTTGGGATCGAAGGGCCGCAAGATCGCAAGCGGATCGGCGATATCCGTGCCGCCCCAGCCGGTGCCGGGACTGGCAACCTCGAAATAGCGGCCGGGCGTGGAGCGCCGGCCCGACATGCAAATCCCGGTCTCCGGCACACCGAGCAGCTTGCCGGCCTGATGCTCCGACAGCACGCCGGTGATGTGGTCATCGACCACAACGACCTCATCGACCAGGCCGAACCACTGGCGGGCGAACATCCCAATGGTAGCCGAGCCGCAGCCGACGCGCATCCGCTCCTCCTGCACGTCGTTGATCAGCGGCGCCTTGCCGGCCGCAACCCGGAGCCGCGCACCGTCATCGATGGTCAGCTCGACCTCGTTGCCGTTGGCGAGATGAAGCAACGTGTCGCAGGTGACACGGCCGGTCTTCTTGCCGCTGCCCGTCAGGTGATGCACCCCGCCGAGCGACAGCATCTGCGAGCCATATTCCGCGGTCGTGACATGCCCGACCGGCTCACCCTCCGCGCGCACCAAACTGCGCTCCGGCCCGAGGAACCGGTCCGTATCAATCTTCACCTTGACGCCGCAGTAGCTGAAGATGCCCTCAGTTACGACTGTAATCATATCGACGCCGTCCACCGAGGACGACACGATGAAAGGCGCCGGCTTGTAATCGGGATAGGTCGTGCCGGCGCCGATGGCGGTGATGAACGGCGTGCCGGCACCGACGATGTCGCCGTCCCAATCCTCGGACCTGGCCAGGAAGGGCACCACGTCCGCATGGTTGCGATCGAGGATCACCAGCGGATCGACGCGCACCAACTGGCCACTCTCATTGGCGTAGCGGTCGCAGGCGCCGGTCATGCCGTCCTTGATGTAACAGAGGACCGGGCAGGCATCGCAGCGGATACGGTCGTCCTGCGTCACTCGAACCCTCCGGCGCTTTGACTCTCTTCGGGAGACATCGTTAGCATACAAACAGACGGAGGATGAGGCCAACGCGGCAATGAAGCCGGCGCCGTTCACCTATCACCGGCCGCAAACGGTCAATGAGGCGGTGGCGATGCTGGCGGCGCTGGCGCCCGAGGGCGGCCGGGTGCTGGCGGGCGGCCAGAGCCTGGTGCCGCTGATGGCCTTCCGCCTGGCCCAGCCGACGCATCTGATCGACATCAACCGTGCGGATTTCGGCGGCTTGCGGGTCGAGGACGGGGTGCTGCGCATCCCGGCGACGGTCCGGCACGCGGACTTTGAGCGAAGCACGGCGCCGGTCCTCGGCCCGCTGCTGGCCAAGGTGGCGCGGCACATCGCCCATGTGCCGATCCGGATGCGAGGCACCTTCTGCGGCAGCCTGGCGCACGCCGATCCGGCGGCGGAATGGCCGGCCGTGTTTGTCGCCTTCGGCGGCGCAGTCGTGGCGCGTAGCGCCCGCGGTGAACGCACAATACCGGCGGCGGACTTCTGTCGGGGCATCATGACCACCGCGCTGTCCGAAGACGAGATCCTGGTCGAAGCACGCCTGCCCCTGCCGCTGGCCGGGACACGCCTGGGCTTCCACGAGGTCAGCCGGCGCGCCGGCGACTACGCCATGGCGATGGCCGTCGTGTCATTCCGAACCATCGGTTCCCTCATCGACGCACCAGTCGTCACCGTCGGCGGCGCCGAACCCACGCCCCGGCGAATCCCCGCCGCCGAGGATGCACTGCGCGGCGTACCGCCTGACGAAGTCGTGTCCCGCTGCGCGGCAGACATCGCTGCGGACGCCATCGAACCTATGGAGGATACCCAGGTCTCTTCCGGGCTGCGGCGGAGCCTGGTCCGCGCGGTCGTTCACCGGGCGCTGCGGGACGCGCTGCCATGAAGCACGGCGATGCCACGACCTGGGTCGGGCGGTCGATCCGCCGGCTGGAAGACCCGGTTCTGCTGCGCGGCGCCGGACGGTTCACCGCCGATCTGCCGGCGCAGCACTACGCGCGCTTCGTGCGCAGCCCGGTGGCGGCGGGACGCATCCTGCGGATCACCGCGCCGGACGGGGCGGTGATGTTCACCGCGGCGGACCTGGCCGAGGTGAAGCCGATCCGGCCGATGCTGTACAAGTTCGGCTATGTACCGATCATCCAGCCGGTACCAGCGAATGGGCCCGTGCGCTATCTCGGCGATCCGGTCGCGGTGGTGGTCGCGGCATCGGAGGAAGCGGCCGAGGACATAGCCGAGAGCGTTGTTCTGGAGATCGATCCCCTCCAAGCCGTGACAGACGCGATGGCCGCGCTGGCGGATGGTGCGCCGATCGTGCGCGACGACGCGCCGGGCAACTTGGTGGTGGATACACGGGTCGAAAGCGCGGCCTACGCGCGCTGCGCCAACTCATTGACCACACGCGTGGCATGCGCCGTGCGCTCGAACCGGCAGAACGCCTCGCCCATCGAGCCCCGCGCGGCGCATGCGGCATTCGACGCTGTCTCGGGCCGGGTGACGCTGACCTGCACGTCGCAGACGCCGCACATGATGCGCACCATCATCGCCGATCTGCTGGGGATGGCGGAGGCCGATCTGCGGGTGATCGCGCCCGATGTCGGCGGCGGGTTCGGGCAGAAGATGTCGCTGGCGCCGGAATTCGTCGTGCTGGTCTGGCTGGCGCGGCGCCTGCGCGGTTCGGTCGCCTGGGTCGAGGACCGGCGCGAGAACCTGATGTCGAGCTTTCACAGCCGCGACATGCGCGTGCAGGTGGAAGGCGGGTTCGACGCCGACGGCAAGCTGCTGACGCTGGACGCCGACGTGATAGCGAATGTCGGTGCCTACGCGCCTTTTCCCAACACCGCCGGCGTGGAACCGCTGATGTCCATGACGGAGCTGCCCGGCCCCTACGCAGTCGCCGGGTATCGCTGCCATTCGCGCGGTGTGGTGACCAATACTTGCTGCAGCGCGCCGTATCGCGGTGTGGCGCGTCCGGCCATTACGCTGGCGATGGAACGGCTGATGGACAAGGCGGCGCGGCGTCTGGACCTGACGCCTTGGGAAATCCGACAACGCAATTTGGTTGCATCCTTTCCCTATGTCAGCGCCACCGGCCTGACCTACGACGCCGGCACCTATCGCGAGACGATGGAGATCGCGCTGGCGGCGGCGGATGTGCCGGCGTTCCTCGAGCGGCAGTCGGCGCTGCGCGAACAGGGCCGGTACATCGGTCTTGGTCTGGCGACGTTCTGCGAACGGACGGGCTATGGTTCCCCCGCTTTCGCGGCGCGCGGCATGGAAGTCACGCCGGGCTGGGAGACAGTGGAACTGGCGATCGATCCCTCCGGCCGGGTGGAGGCGCGGATCGGCGCCTCACCGCATGGGCAAGGCCTCGCGACGACGCTGGCACAGATCATCGCCGACCAGATCGGCATCACGCCCGATGCGGTGCGGCTGGTGCATGGCGATACCGACCGCACACCTTATGGGTTCGGCACCTTCGCCAGCCGCTCCCTGGTGATCGCCGGTGGCGCGGTGCTGATGGCCTCGCGGTCGCTGCGCGAAAAGCTGGTCGCAATGGCGAGCATGCTACTGGAGGCGGCGCCGGCGGATATCGAACTGGCGGATGGCGCGGCCCGCGTAGCGGGCACGGACCGCTCGGTACCGGTGCCGCATCTGGCGCGTGCCGCCTATCACCAGGCGCATCGGTTTCCGGGTCTGGGGCCGGGGCTGCGGGAGAGCGCGACCTACGATCCTACCGGCACATTCTCCAACGCCGCGCATCTGGCGATCGTGGAAGTCGATACCGAGACCTGCGCGGTGGCGATCGAACGCTTCATCGTTGCGGAAGATGCCGGGACTCTGATCAACCCGCTGATCGCCGAGGGGCAAATTCGCGGTGGCGTAGCGCAGGGCATCGCTAACGCGCTGTACGAGGAGATCGTTTACAGCGAAACCGGCGACATCCTGACGGCGACCTTGGCGGACTATCTGCTGCCGACCGTGCGCGAGATCCCGCGCATCGAGATCCACCATCTGGAGACGGTCGCGGATGCGACGCTGACCGGGGCGAAGGGTCTAGGTGAGGGCGGCACGATTGGCGCGCCCGCGGCGATCCTCAACGCGATCAACGACGCGCTGGCGCCATTCGGAGCGGAGATCGACGAGATGCCTGCGACGCCGCGGCGGATTCACGCGGCGCTGGAAGCGGCGCGGTGATGAGCGAACCCGTCGCGCTGACGCTCAAGGTGAACGGCACGGTGCACCGCATCACGGTGGAACCGCGACGCACGCTGGCCGACGCGCTGCGGCGGGATTGCGGACTGACCGGCACCCATATCGGCTGCGAACATGGTGTGTGCGGCGCATGCACGGTGATCGTCGACGGCGCGCCGATACGCGCCTGCCTCATGTTCGCGATACAAGCGGAAGGCTGCGCGATCCGCACGGTCGAAGGCTTGGCCGCCGACGCGCTGCATCCGCTGCAAGCCGCCTTCATGGAGCATCACGGGCTGCAGTGCGGCTTCTGCACGCCCGGCTTCCTGATGCTGGCGACGGCACTGCTGGAACGCGATGCGAACATGCCGGACGACGCGCTGATCGACGCACTGTCGTCCAATCTCTGCCGCTGTACCGGGTATCAGGGCATCGTCGATGCGGTGTTGTCCTTTGCCTGCTCGCAGCGAGCGTCTTCTTCCAAGGGGTGACATCATGGCTCTTGCCGCGGGACCGGAACGTCAGGTGGGAAAGCTGGTGATCCGCAATATCGGGCTGCTGCTGTCCGGCAAGCTGGAGGCGCCGATCCTGGAAGCCGACACGGTCGTCGCCGAGGGCGGCAAGATCGTCGCGTTCGGTCGCGCGAAGGACTGCGACACCGGCGATGCGAAGCTGGTGATCGACGCGCAGGGTTGCGCGCTGGCGCCGGGCTTGATCGACAGCCACGTGCACCCGGTATTGGGCGACTGGACGCCGCGGCAGAGCCAGTTGAACTGGATCGAAAGCAGCCTGAACGGCGGCGTGACGACCATGATCTCGGCGGGCGAGGTACACACGCCGGGGCGGCCGCGCGACGTCGTGGGGGTGAAGGCACTGGCGATCGCGGCGCAGCGCTCCTACGACAATTTCCGCCCAGCGGGCGTGAAGGTTCTGGCCGGCGCGCCGGTGCTGGAACAGGGAATGGAAGAAGCGGATTTCGCCGACCTCGCGCGCAGCGGGGTGAAGCTGCTGGGCGAGGTCGGGCTGGGGACGGTGAAGGCGGGCGATGAGGCGCGACGGATGGTCGCCTGGGCACGCAAATACGGCATTCAGAGCACGATCCATACGGGCGGTCCGAGCGTCCCCGGTTCAGGCTATATCGACGCGGACACGGTGTTGGAGGCGGATGCCGACATCATCGGCCATATCAATGGCGGGCACACGGCACTCCCGGCGACGCAGATCCGTTGCCTGTGCGAGCGCTGTGGGCGCGGCATCGAAATCGTGCATAACGGCAACGAGCTGGCGGGACTGACGGCGCTGCGCATCGCCAAGGAGATCGGGCAGTTGCAGCGGGTGATTCTAGGCACGGACGGGCCGGCCGGATCGGGCGTGCAGCCATTGGGAATTTTGCGGATGGTGGCGATGCTGTCCTCGCTGGGCGATACACCGGCCGAGCAGATGATTGCGTGTGCAACCGGAAACACGGCACGTATGCGCGATCTGGATTGCGGCATCATCGAAACCGGGCGCGCGGCGGATTTCGTGCTGATGGATCGCGCACAGCATTCCTCAGGCAAGGACATACTGGACAGCATCCAGTTGGGCGATCTCCCGGGAATCGGTATGGTGGTGATAGACGGGATCGTGCGCTGCGCACGCAGCCGCAATACACCGCCTCCCGAGCGCGTGCCGACTGTGGTGACTCACTGACCGTGGCGTTGTCCCGCTATGTGCTGGAGGAGCATGTCGGTTTCATCCTGCGCCAGGTGACGCAGCGTCATCTATCGCTGTTCAGCGCAATGATGGTCGAGGATCTGACGCCGACGCAGTTCTCCGCGCTATTCAAGCTGTACGAGCAGGGGCCGTGTTCGCAAAACAGGTTGGGGCGGATGACGGCGATGGATAATCCGACGATCAAGGGGGTGATCGATCGGCTGACGCGGCGTGGGCTGACGGTCAGCGGGCCCGATCCGACGGATGCGCGGCTGCTGATCGTATCGCTAACCACAGAGGGCAGAGCGGTGATTGAACGCGCCTTGCCGCGGGCGCAGGAGATTACCGAGGCGACGTTGGCGCCACTGTCGAGCGCGCAGCGGACGCAGTTTCTGTCGCTGCTCGAGATGCTGAAATAGGGAGTCCGCGATGCGCATTCGCAAGCTGCTGACGATCGTCGAGGAAACGCATGAAGAGGCGGGGCGAAAGATAGAGCCGGCTACTCGGAAAGCGGCGGCGGTTGCCGTGATCGCCAACCCGCTTGCGGGGCGGTACGTGGAGGATGTCAGCGAGTTAATCGGCGTGGGCGAAGCCCTGGGCGGCATGCTGGCCGAGCGTGCCGTGGCGGCGCTGGGCATCGCGCCCGGCGCAGCGGAGAGTTACGGCAAGGCGGCTATCGTGGGTGAGGATGGCGAGTTGGAGCATGCTGCGGCGATCCTGCACCCCAAGCTCGGTGCGCCGATGCGCAAGGCGGTGGAGAAGGGCGCCGCGCTGATCCCAAGCGCCAAGAAACGCGGCGGCCCGGGTGCGACGATCGATGTGCCTCTAGGACATAAGGACGCGGCGTTCGTGCGCAGCCATTTCGACGCGATGGAGGTGCGTGTGACGGATGCGCCGCGGCGGGACGAGATCGTGGTTGCTGTGGTTGTAACGGATTCCGGGCGGCCGCTGCCACGCACCGGCGGATTGGCGGTGGGCGAGATCGTTGGGAAAGACGGGCTGCACTAGCATGCTCGAGAATTTTCGTAAGGAGACGATCCACGCCAACGGCATGGACATCGTCCTTCGCCATGCCGGCAGCGGCCCACCCCTGCTCCTGATGCACGGCAACCCGTTCACCCATCTTTCCTGGCATAAGATCGCGCCCCGGCTGGCCGAGGAGTTCACCGTCGTTACGCCCGACCTTCGTGGCTATGGCGATTCATCCAAGCCGGATGGTGGCCCCGATCACATGGCCTATTCCTTCCGGGAAATGGCATTGGACCAAGTCGGGGTCATGAAGGCGCTCGGCTTTGACAGCTTCTATGCCGCCGGGCACGATCGCGGCGCGCGCGTGTTGCACCGCATGTGCCTCGATCACCCGGAGAAGGTGAAGCAAGCCGCGTTCGTCGACATGCTGCCGCAGCACTATCTGCTGAACAACGTGACCTTCGCCTGGGGCAAATTCTCCTGGCACTGGTTCTTCATGATCCAGCCCACGCCCTATCCGGAAACGATGATCAGCAACGACGCGGAGTTCTTCATCCGCCGCAAACTGGCCAAAACCCCTCAGGGATTGAGCTTCTTCGATCCCGAGGCCCTGGCCGAATATATCCGCTGCATCAAAAACCCGCGCACTGTCTATGCGATGTGTGAGGATTACCGTGCCACCGCCTCGGTGGACCTCGAAATGGACACGGCGGACTTCAGCGCCGGCAGGAAAGTCACCTGCCCCACCATGCTGATCTGGGGCGCCACCGGCGGTGTCGGACGCAATCACAATGCCGCCGAGGTTTGGTCCGCTTACGCCAGCAATATCGTACGAGCCGTCGCCGTGCCCTGCGGGCATTACGTGCAAGAGGAAGCGCCCGAGGAGTCCTACCAGGAGCTACGCAACTTCTTCGCCAGGTGACACATCGCTCAGGCTGGAAAGGCGGTCGCCCGAATGGCGTCCCAGGTGACGGTGACCGGTGCGCCGGGATGCAGATCGGGCGCGGGCGTGCCGGCCTGTTGCAGGGCAAGACAAACGGTCCCACCAGGCAGACCGATGACATACTTTCGGGCGTTCCCAAGATAGATGATGTCCTGAAGCAGGCCAGCGATCCCCGGCTCGCTCGGGCCGCCGATACGGACCCATTCAGGCCGAATGGCAATGACCGCCTCCGCCCCTGACGTAAGGAAGCCCCGAGTCCTAGCTTGGCAGACGGTTCCAGATGCATCGACAGTGCAAGCGCTATCCGCCGTGTCACGGACGCGCCCAGGAAGGAAGTTGGTTTCGCCAATGAAGCCGGCGACGAAGCGGGTGGCGGGGCGTTCGTAGAGTTCCTCAGGCGTGCCGATCTGCTCGATCCGGCCGTGATTGAACACCGCGATCCGATCGCTCATGGTCAGAGCTTCTTCCTGATCATGCGTAACGTAAAGCGTCGCAGCGCGGCGTTCGCGGTGGAGGCGTTTGATCTCCAGCTGCATTTGTTCGCGGAGCTTCTTGTCCAACGCTCCGAGCGGCTCGTCCATCAGCAGCAGCGCCGGCTTGTAGACCAGCGCACGAGCGAGGGCGACGCGCTGTTGCTGGCCGCCGGAGAGTTCGCGCGGCAAACGGGCCGCGAAGGGGGTGAGTTCCACGAGGTCCAACGCCTCGGCAACCAGCCGGTCGATCTCCGCGCGCTTCAGGTGGCGCATTTCCAGCGGGAAAGCGACGTTGCGACGCACGCTCATGTGCGGAAACAGCGCGTATTGCTGAAAGACCACCCCGAGATCGCGCTTGTAGGGCGGCACGCGGTGCAGGGAACGCCCGTTGAGGATGATGTCACCGGCGTCCGGCTGCTGCAGGCCGGCGACCATCATCAGCGTGGTGGTCTTGCCGGAACCCGAGGGACCGAGAAAGGTCAGAAACTCCTCGCCGCGGAGGGAGAGGTCGACTGAATCAACGGCAATCTGTGGGCCGTACTGTTTGCGGATGGAGCGGAGTTCCAGAAGGGGATTGGCCACCGCATTCATCGAGCGGCGGCCGCAGGCCGCAGGGCCACGTCCAACAACAGCGCGAGGATGGCAAGCGCGAAGGACAGGGTGGCGATCGCGGCGATCGTCGGATCGAAATCGCCGCGGAGGTTGGACCACATCAGCACGGGTACGGTGCGGGTGCGGGCAGTGCTGACGAACAGTGAGACGAGCAACTCATCGAAGGAGATGACCATCGCGAAGAGCAGGCCGGAAAGGATGGAGGGGAGGATGAGCGGAAGGGTAATGCGGCGGAAGCCGGCCCAAGGTGGAGCGCCGAGGGTCGCGGCGGCGTTTTCGAGCATGGGGTCGAGGGTGCGGAGGGCGGCGCCGACAGTGGCGATGACATAGGGGGTGATGAGCACGGTGTGGCCAATCACCAGCCCGGTGACCGTTCCGTTCAATCCAAGCCCTGCATAGACGCCATACAGCGCGGCCGCGGTGATGATGGCGGGAACGACGAGCGGCAGCATCAGGATGGCGAAGACGACGGATGCGCCGGGGACGTGGCCGCGGACCAAGGCGTAGGCGGCCGAGGTGCCGAGCAGAGTGGCGAGGATGGAGGCGGGGATGAGGACCTGTGATGCTGTTGCCGATGGCGGCCAGCCAGCCGGGATCGGTGAGCAGTCTGTGGTACCAGCGCAGGGAGAGGCCGGGTGGGGGGAATTGCAGGAACGGCGCGGCGCTGAACGAGATAACGACGACGATGGCAAGCGGGGCGATCAGGTAGAGCGTGATGACGGCGCAGACGCTGCCGCGGAGGAGGCGCCAGACGGTCATCGGGTGACGGCTTTGAGACCGACCGTGGCGTTCAGCAGACCGAGCAGAAGGGCAGTGACCAGCAGGACCATGAGGGCAAGGGCGCCGGCGAGGCCCCAGTTCCCAAACTCCCCGATCTGGTCCTGGATAAGCTGCGCGACCATGAGCTGGCGAACACCGCCGAGCATGGCTGGGGTGACGAAGTAACCAAGAACGCTGATGAAGACGAGCGTTGCGCCGGTCATGAGGCCGGGGAGGGTGAGCGGCAGATAGACGCGCAGAAATGCCCGCGCCGGTCGGGCACCCAGCGTAAGCGCGGCGGGCATGAGTGCCGGATCGACTTTCAGCATGGCTGCGCAGAGCGGAAAGATGACGAAGGGCAGCAGCACCTGCACGGCGCCGATCAGCAATCCGGCGAGATTGTAGATGACCGGCAGCGGGTGGCTGATGAGGCCAATGCCGAGCAGGAACTGGTTCAGCGGTCCGTCACGCTCCAGCAGAATGAGCGTCGCGAAGGTGCGAACGAGAAGGCTGGTCCAGAATGGCAGGAGCACGATGAAGATCAGCGTGCGTCGGAGGCGCGGGCCGGCATAGGTGATGGCATGGGCCATCGGGAAGCCGAGAAGGACGCAGATCGGTGTGACGATGGCGCTGATCATCACGGTGTTGCCGATGACGCGCAGGTAAATCGGGTGGGTCCAGAGAGCGACAAAGTTCTCGAACCCAATTGTGGGCTGAGTGAAGGCACGCGAAAGGAGCCAACCCACGGGGCCGATGAAGGCGATCAGGAGAACGAGCAGACCGGGCGCGAGGAGCCAGGCGCGCCGGTCTACCGTTGCCCGCATCGATGCGTCAGGAGAGTTTCCAGTTGTTCCACTTCTCCTGCATCGCTTTCAGGTTGTTGCGCCACCAGTCGGCGTCGATGACGAAGCCCTTCTTGACGTTCTCGGGGGCGGTGGAGAGCCAGGGCTCGACCTTGGGATCAATGGCCTTGAAGGCGGCGGGGTTGGTGGGCGCGTAGGCGATCATGTTGGCGAGCTTCGCCTGATTCTCCGCCTGGGTCATGGTATCGATCAGAACCATTGCGGCGTCGCGGTTGCGGCTGCCATGCGGGACGACGAGGTAGTCGACAGATTGGATGTTCTGGTCCCAGGAGATGGCGATCGGCGCGCCCTTCTTGTTCGCATCGTAGGCGCGGCCATTGAGGATCATGCCCAGCGTCACCTCCTTGTCGATGAAGAGCTGCTGGGACTGGGAGTTGGTTGACCAGAAGATCGTGTCGGGTTTGATTGTGTCGAGTTTTTTCAGTGCGCGGTCTGCGTCGAGCGGATAGAGCTTGTCGGGGGTGACGCCGTCGGCGAGCAGAGCGATCTCCAGGGAGGAGACCGGGTTGTCGGCGAGGGTGCGCTTGCCGGGAAACTGTTTCAGATCGAACAGATCGGCCCAGGTCTGCGGCGCCTTGCCTTCGGCATAGGCGTCGGTCCGATGCCCGAGGTTGTACGACCAGACGATGCACCCGATGCCATAGTCGTTGACGAATTGCGGAGAGATGCGACTGGTGTCGACCAGTTTGGTGTCGATCTTTTCGAACAGATTGTCCTTGATGCCGGCATAGAGGAAATCGATGGTAATGTCGGCGACGTCCCAATCCGGCGCACCACTTTGGATCATGGCGCGGAACTTCGCGTCGTTCATAGGACCGTCCTGCAGGACTTTGGCACCCGTCGCCGCGGCGAACGGGTCGCAGTAGCAGGTTTGCTCGGCATTCTGATACGCACCACCCCAGCTGGCGAACACCACCGTTTTGCCCTTGAAGTCAGGGGCGGCCAGCGCGCGCGTGGCGCGGAGCAAGGGTAGACCCGCGACTGTGGTTGCACCGAGCAACACGTTACGGCGGGAAAGTCCTGATTGGTGCATCTGCTGCTCCTGCCGATGGGGGAGGGGTGTCAGGCCTGCAAGTTGGTGCGGAGCGTAGTGCCCGCATATTCCGTGCGGAAGATGCCGCGGCGCTGCAGTTCCGGAACGACGCTGCGGCAGAACTGCTCGAAGGTCCCGGGGAAGGTGGTGGGGGTGACGACAAATCCGTCGCAGACGCCGGCGTCGAAGATCGATTGGAGGTGGTCAGCGATGTCGGTGTAGGTGCCGACGACTTCGCGGCCTTCGGCGCGTTTGATGGCGGCTTCCTTGAAGCTGAGGCCCTCGGCTTTCATGGTCTGTTGGAGGACGTCTTCCGAGCCCTTCATGCCCTGATTGCCTTGCAGCTCGCGGAGGCGCTTGGGGTCATCGAGCTTGGAAAGATCGGCGCCGACATTGGAGGAGGAAGCGGCGAGGCTGAGCTCGGGGTCGATCAGGCTGTTGAGGTAGTCGGCGCGTTCGCGGGCAATGGAGCGGGTTTCGCCGAGGACGACCGAGACCGAGGGCAGGATGACGCATTCATGCGGTGCGCGACCGTGGGCGTCCATGCGGGTTTTGATGTCGTCGTAGAACTCTCGCATGTCGCTTTGGGCACGCTGGATGGTGAAGATGGCCTCGGCCCAGCGGGCGGCGAACTCCCGGCCACGGTCGGAACTGCCGGCCTGCATGATGACCGGGCGGTTCTGCGGGCTGCGGGGAATGGAAAGCGGGCCGCGAGTCTTGATCCAACGGCCTTTGTAATTGGCGTAATGGACCTTCGACGGATCGGACATGATGCCGGCCTGCTTGTCCAGCACCATCGCGTCGGCGTCCCAGCTGTTCCAGAGGGCGAAGCACGCTTCCAGCACCTCATCGGCGCGGTCGTAGCGGAGTTCGCGCGGCGGCAGCTCATCCAGACCGGCGTTCTGCGCTTCCAGATCGGTTGCGGATGTGACGACGTTCCACGCGACGCGGCCGCCGCTGAGCGCATCCAGTGAGCCGAGCCAGCGGGCCAGATGGTAGGCGGAATGGAAGCTGGTGGAGAGGGTGGCGCCGAGACCAAGGTGGCGGGTGACGGCGGCCATGACGGGCAGGACGACGGTGGGGTCGAGGTAAGAGATTTGGCCGCCGCGGCGGACATAGGCATCGAAGCTGCCCTGGTGGAGATCATAGAGGCCAAACAGGTCGGCGAAGAAGCAGGCGTCGAACCTGGCGGATTCCAGCAGACGGGCGATGGATTGATAGCGCTCGGGGCTGAAGATGTCGGTGAGCGTGGATTCAGGATGACGCCACCCCCCGACATGCAAGGCGGTTGGGCCTGTCTTGAGATAGGCCACGAGGTGCATTTGCCGTGGTTTCATCTGCCCCGCGCTCCTGGATACGGCCGTCCCCAGCGACGCTAGCCGTTTGTTCGTATGCTAACAAGTCAGTTGCTGCGCAGCCGTGCCTGCGCCACCCCAAGCGCCGCCATCGCAGCCGTTACGCCGAGGGCGGGAGCGGTGGCAAACAGGATGATCTCGCGCCCGCTCCATCCTAGCGCCAGGAACAGACCGCCCAGCAGCGGTCCGGCGATTGTGCCGATCCTTCCCGCGCCTGTCGCCCAACCCGCACCGGTCGAACGGATCGCCGGGGGATAGATCCGTCCCGACAATGCGTTGATGCCGTGCTGGCAGCCACCGATGCCGATCCCGCCGATGCCGATCAGCACCGTCAGTGCCGTGAAGGGTGGAGCGAAGGTGCCGATCAGGAACACACAGACCGCACCAATGAACAACAGCATGGTCAGCACGCGCTCCATGCCGATGCGGTCCACCACGGGCGCCGTGATGTACGCACCGATGATGGTGCCGAGCGCGTACATCGTCGTGGCGAAGATCGCCCAAGCCGGCGCTACACCAACCGCGTGCAGGATTGCCGGAAGCCAGAGCAGGATCAGGTAGTTGTTAAGAAGATTAAGGAGGTTCATTACCCACAGCAGCAGGGTCGATGGCGCCAGTCCGCCCTGGAACAGCGCTGCCACCCGGTTTCCCGGCGCACGATCCGTGGCAAGCGCCCGCGATTCGGGCAGCAGCGGAATCAGCAGCGCCACCACGACCAGCGGCAGCAATCCGCCGAGCACGAAGATCCACGGCCAACCGAGCGAACGGACGATCATTGACGCCGCGAGGCCCCCGAGCGTGTTGCCGATCGACACGCCGGAACTCATCATGATTACAAGCCGGCCTTGCCGGCCCGGCGGCGCGTAGTCGCTGGCGAGCGCGATCGACAGCGGCACACCGCCACCGAGGCCAAGGCCAGTCCCGAAGCGCAGCCAGGCGAGCTGATATGTCGACCCTGAGAAGGCGCTGAGCAAAGAAAATATCCCGAAGAGCGTGACGCAGCTGATGAGCACGGGTTTGCGGCCGATCCGGTCGCCGATCGGCCCAGCAATCAGCGCACCGAGCAGCAGCCCAATGTTGCCGGCCGTCAGCACGCCGGTGAACGCCACCGGCTTGACGTGCCACGCATCCACAAGCGACGGCACGGCGAAACCAACAGAGGCGAAGTCGTAACCCTCCAGCGTCAGGACGATGCCGCAGAGCCAGGTGACCAGGACGTGCAGCTGGTCTTTTTCCCCCTGCGCCGTTGCTGCTTGCTGCATCGTCTCCTCCGGAACGGGATCAGACGAAGTCGCGCACCCGCTGCAAGTCTTCTATCACGCCCGGATGAGAGATCAGCTGTATCTCATCGAAGCCGAGCTGTTCGACCCGCTTCATCCGACGGCGCGCTTCTTCGGGCGGGCAAATCATCGAGACGTGCGCCACACGAGCAAGTTCTGCGGTTTCCGGACGTTCGCTGAGATCGATCGCGACATTGGCCAGCACCGCATTGGTCCCACCGGCGTCGCGGTAGAGTTGCATTCCCTTTTCCAGATCGTCCCACGCGCTATAGCGGCCTGAGGCAGTCCAGCCCTGGCATTCCTTGGCTGCATAGGCGATCCAGCGTGGGTTGCGCCAGGCACCGAGCAGAATAGGCGGTCCTTCTTCGCACCCAGGCCATGGCGACAACGTACCCCCGTTCACCTGCTCACCGCGCCAGGTTCGTCGCATGACGTCGAGCGATTCCATCAGGGTACGAAAGCGGCGGTCGTAATCGGCGCCGAGCAATTCGAAATCCGCCTTCGTTGAACCACTGCCGACGCCAAGACGCAGTCGATTTCCCGACAAGGCCTGCACTGACTGCACACGATGGGCCAGTTCGATCGGATTTCGCAGCGGCACTTGCAGCACCGCGATACCCAGCTCGACGTGGTCGGTCACTGTGGAAATAGCGGCCAACGCGGTCAGGGGATCCAGCGTCGCGTGTCCGCGGCCCAGTGCGTCGCCGACCCAGATTCCTGGAAAGCCGCTCTCCTCCAGACGACGGGCGTAGTCTGCCATCCAAGCAGCCAAGCGGTCCGGTGTGTCTTCCCGCGGGGTGAGTCGTATCATGCCGCTCACTCTCATTTGCATGCTCCAGTCGGACTGTCGGGTATCATGCCACAATGCCGACAAGCGCGTTTACCCGCAACACTACCGAGACGTTTTGCATCATCGCGCCGGGGCGCTACACTTACAGGCATGACTGCATCAGCCGAAGCGGAAGCGATCTGTCGGCTCGGGGACAGTATGTTCCGACGAGGCCTGACCTTCGGCAGTTCCGGCAACATCAGCGTGCGGCTCGAGGATGGTGGATGGCTGGTGACGCCGACCAACGTTTCCATGGGCGAACTCGACCCGGCGCGACTTTCCAGGCTCGACAGTGCCGGGCGCTTGGTGTCAGGCGATCCGCCCACCAAGGAAGCGTTCCTGCACCGGGTGATGTACGAAGGTCGCGCCGACGCACGGGCCGTGGTCCATCTTCATTCCACGCATTCGGTCGCGGTTTCTTGCCTGTCGGAGATTGATCCGCAGGACGTGCTGCCGCCGATCACCGCATATTACGTGATGCGGGTGGGACGACTGCCGCTGGTGCCTTATTTTCCGCCGGGAGATTCGAAACTGGCTGAGGCTGTGCGCCCGCTGGTCGGACGGCATCATGCGGTGTTGCTCGCGAATCACGGCCCGGTAGTCGCCGGCACGTCGCTCAGCGCCGCGGCAGGGGCGATCGAGGAACTGGAAGAGACGGCACGCCTGTTTCTTCTCTTGCGCGGCGAGAGGGTTCGGTATCTGACCGCGGAGCAAGTCGAGGAACTGCGCGCACGGTTCGGATGACGCGACTACGGGGCGCCGGCGTACCGGCGCCTCAGCTCGGTTTTCAGGATCTTTCCGGTCGCGCCGTGCGGTAAGGCGTCGACGATCTCAACCCGGTCCGGGATGGACCAGTTCGGCACTTTCCCCTTGTAGAACGCACGCAGGTCCTCAGCGGTCGGATGGCAGCCGGCGCGCGGCACCACAATCAGCAGCGGGCGCTCGCTCCATTTCGGATCGGGGATGGCGATCGCGGCCGCCTCCGCCACGTCGGGATGAGCCACCGCGATGTTTTCCAGGTCGATGGAGCTGATCCATTCCCCGCCGGACTTGATCAGGTCCTTGGTCCGGTCGGTCAGGCGGACGTAGCCGTTGGCATCGATTACGCCGACATCGCCGGTGGGGAACCAGCCGTCTGGTCCCACAGCGGTTTCCGGCATCCGGTAATAGGCGCTGGCGACCCAATGGCCACGAAATGCAAGGTTGCCCTGCGTGCGCCCGTCCCACGGGACCTCATTGTGGTCCAGATCCTCGGCGCGGACGTCGACGCCGAACACGGTGCGGCCTTGCGTCGCCTGTTCATCCAGTTGCGCCTCGGGATCGAGTGTCAGGGTGTGTGGCTTTGGCGCGTTGAAGGTCGCGATCGGACTGCTTTCGGTCATGCCCCAGGCGTGCATGATGCGAATGCCGAGCCGGTTGTACTCCTCCATCAACGCGCGGGGAAAGGCAGAGCCGCCCGAAAGAATCCGCTGCAAAGTATCTAGCTTTTGTTCAGACTGCTTCAGGTAAGTGAGCACGTTCAACCAAACCGTCGGGACGCCGGCCGATACCGTCGCGCGTTCCGCATTGAGCAGATGCACCAAAGACTCGGGATCCAGGTGCCGGCCCGGAAAGACCAGGGCGGAGCCCGCGATCGCGCAGGCGAACGGAAATCCCCACGCGTTGACATGAAACATCGGAACCGCGGGCAGCATCCGATCGACGGCGCGAAGACTCGCGGCGTCGGCCGCTGTCAGCGCCATGGCATGCAGCACGGTCGAGCGGTGGGAGTAGAGCACGCCTTTCGGGCGGCCGGTCGTGCCTGAGGTGTAGCACAGCAGCGCCGCGGTGTTTTCGTCGAAGCTGTCGAAATCGATCGGCGGCGGGGCCGACTCCATCAGTGTCTCGTACGCGTGGAGGGCGACACCGGCCGGCAGCGTATGAGCCGGCGGGAGGTTGGCTTCGTCCTCCAGCAGGATGACGGCGCGCAATTGCGGAACCAGGGCAGGTGCGATCTGCTGCACGATGGGGAGGAAGATCGGGTCCGTGAAGATCAGCCCGTCTTCAGCGTGCGCCGCGATCCACCCGATATCATCCGGGGAAAGCCGCGGGTTGATCGTGTTGCAGATCGCGCCAATCCCGGTGATGGCGTAATAGAGTTCCAGGTGCCGGTCGCTGTTCATGGCGAGCGAAGCCACCCGGTCTCCCGTCTTTACGCCGAGCATGCGTAACAGGGCACCGAGGCGGCGCGTGCGCTCCCACACGGCGGCATAGGTGGTGCGGTCGATCCGGCCGTCATCACGGCGGGAGACGATGTCGGTATCGCCGTGATGACGCGCGGCATGCTGCAGCATGGAGGCGATCATCAGCTCGCGGCGTTGCATCAAGCCGAGCATGGATGGTCCAGTTCTTGTGACGTCTTCCCAGAGCGGTAGTGGAAGTGATTTGCTGATCGGAATCAACAGGGATGTGAGACGGGTGCGATGAGTTGGGAACTATACCTCGGATTTGTCCTGGCGACGGCCGTTCTGATCTTGATACCCGGGCCGAACGTGGCGCTGATCACCGCCAACAGCGTTGCACGGGGCACGCGCCTGGGGCTTGTTACGGTGGCAGGAACCAGCAGCGCCGTGGCGTTGCAGCTGGTGCTGACAGCGTTGGGTCTGACAGCGGTGCTTTCAGCGCTGGCGCTGTGGTTCGAATGGTTGCGCTGGATCGGCGTGGCGTATCTGCTTTATCTGGGACTGCGCCAGTGGTTTGCACCGGTGGCGGACCTGTCCGCCGTTACCGCAGAGCGTCGGCCGGCCTCCTCTATCTACCTGCGCGGGTTTCTGGTCGGACTGACGAACCCGAAGACGCTGTTGTTTTACGGTGCATTCTTCCCGCAGTTTCTGGATGCGAGCCGGCCGCTTGGTCCGCAGGTGGGGCTGCTGTGCGTCACGTTTCTGGTGATTGCGGTTGTGCTGGACAGTCTATGGGCCGTCGTGGCCGGGCGGGCCCGATGGCTGCTGGCCGCACGGCCCAGGCTGCGCAACCGGCTTTCGGGTGGGTGTCTTATGGCTGCCGGTGCAGGTCTGGCGCTGGCGCACCGGCATTAAGTTGCTCTGTGGTGCAGCGACGCGGGTCCTTGTCGTCTCGCCAGCGGAGCAAACGGGAGCCGTGGCGGAATTTGCCGCCGGTGATGTGGTCGGCGCTCACTTCGACCACCAGCTCGAGGTTCGATGGGTGTGACCGTGCGCTCTTTGCGTGACCAACGGCTGGGGCCGCCCGGAGCGTCTCCCGTGAAGCCGCCGCGACCCATCAAAGGTTGCAGGCGGGCATCGATATCCGGATCGTTCACGCCACAACGGCCAACGTAGTCCAGCTTCCCCTCGGCGTCGTACAGGCCGAGCAGCAGGTAGTCGATGTGGCGTGTGCCGGGCGCGCAGTAGGCACCCGCGATCACGGCGTCGATCGTGTGCCAGAGCTTATATTTCAGCATGGCCCGCTGTCCGGGTTGGTACGGCAGGTCCAGGCGCTTGCAGATGATTCCGTCCAGGCCATGCCCCGCTTGTCCCAGCCAGGCACGCGCGTCCTGGGCCGAGACGGTCTGAGGCGAGAGCGTGATTGCATGTTGATCCCCCAAGGCCTGGACCAGATGCTCCAGTGCCGCGCGCCGCTGCGCGAAGGCGACATCGATCAAGTTATGGTTCGTTTCGTCCGAGAGCAGGTCGAAGGCGACGAAGCCGGCGGGGGTTTCGCGAGAAAGCTTCGTGATCCGCGACGCGGCCGGATGCAGGCGCATCTGCAGCATTTCGAACGTGCCGCTGGGGATGATCAGCTCCCCGTCGAGAACGAACTGTCCCACTGGCAAGGCGGCGACTGCGGCGTGTATCTCCGGAAAGAAGCGGTCGAGCGGCCGCTGACGGCGTGACATCAGGACGACGTCGTCGTTTTGGCGGAAGATCAGGCAGCGGAAGCCATCGTATTTCGGCTCGAATGTCCAACGGGGATCGGCCGTCAATTCGGTGACCGGCTCGGCTTCCATTGGCTCGAGCGTGAGCGGGATCGGGAAAGTGTCCACGGTGGGATGAACATGCTTCAGCCCGCCCGGTTTGCGCCAGACGCGGAGCGTGGCACTCTGGCGCGACGAAGGGGAGGGGACGTATGGCGAACAAGGTGATCATCAGTTGCGCGGTCACTGGGGCGATTCACACCCCGAGCATGTCGCCTTACCTGCCGATCACGCCGGAGGAGATCGCCCGATCCTCGATCGAGGCGGCGGAAGCGGGCGCGGCCATCATCCACTTGCACGCGCGTGATCCAGAGACAGGCGCGCCGACGCCCGATCCGGCGGTGTTCATGCGCTTCCTGCCCATCATCAAGCAGAACACCGAGTCGGTGGTCAACATCACGACCGGCGGCGGGCTGACCATGACGCTGGAGGACCGTCTGGCGGCGCCGCTTCAGGCGAAACCGGAGATGTGCAGCCTGAACATGGGCAGCATGAACTTCAACATCTCTCGGGCTGGCGATCGGGTGAAGGAATGGAAGTTCGATTGGGAAAAACCATACCTGGATCGGACGGATGATCACATTTTCCGCAACACTTTCCGCGATATCGAAGGAATCGTGGAACGGTTAGGCAAGGCCCACGGCACACGTTTCGAATTCGAATGCTACGACGTGGGGCACCTGTACAATCTGGCGTATTGTCTGGAGCGCAAGGTGGTGGAACCGCCGCTGTTCGTGCAGACGATCTTCGGCATCCTGGGTGGCATTGGTGCAGAGCCGCGCAATCTGCTCTTTATGAAAGAGACGGCGGATCGACTGTTCGGGGATGCCTATGTCTGGTCGGTGCTCGCGGCCGGACGACACCAGATGAACTTCACGACGATGGCCGGTATTATGGGTGGAAACGTGCGCGTTGGGCTGGAAGACAGCCTCTATTTGGGACGTGGTCAGTTGGCGCCGTCGAACGCGGATCAGGTGCGGAAGATCAGGCGGATTCTCGAGGAACTGAGCCTGGAGATCGCGAGCCCGAAGGAAGCGCGAGCGATCCTGCATCTAAAAGGCGGCGACAGGGTAGGATTCTGATAGCACCATGAACGACGCCGACTTTCAACAACAAGCGCGCGACGCGCGTGCGGTCCACGCCAGTGTGCTGACGTTAGACACGCATATCGACGTGCCTTGGCCCAACCCGGCCGATCCGTTCACCGAAACGACGCGCAAGGTCGATCTCCCGAAGATGCGCCGAGGCGGGCTGTCGGCCGGGTGTTTCGTGGCGTACGTGCCGCAGATGGCGCGCACGTCTGAAAACGAGACTCAGGCCTTCGCCCGCGCGACCGATATGCTGGAGGCAATCCGCGGCATGGCGCGCAGTGCCGGCGGGATAACAGCGCGTCTGACCGTCACGGCGGCGGAGATTGAACGTGCCTGGCAGGACAGCGTCATCGGCATCATTCCCGCGGTCGAGAATGGGTTTGCAATCGGGTCCGATCTGTCCCGATTGGAACGCTTTCGGGCGCTTGGGGCGCGGTACCTGACGCTGACACATAATGGGCACAACGCGCTCGCGGACTCGGCCATTCCACGCACGGATCTGGAGGATGCTCCGGTGGAGCATGGCGGACTGTCCGAGTTCGGCAGCCGAGTGATCGTGGAACTGAATCGGCTGGGGATGCTGGTCGATGTGGCGCATGCCTCGCGAGAGACGATGCTGCAAGCGGCTTCGGTCTCACGCAGCCCGGTCGTGTCCACCCACTCCTGCATTCGCGCGCTGTGCGATCATCCACGTAACCTGGATGACGAGCAGCTCGACGCATTGCGCGACGTCGGTGGCGTGGTGCAAATCACCGCCGTTTCAGCGTTTCTGAAAAAAGACGCCAAACCGGAGCAGGTCACGGTCAACGATTTCGTCGATCACGTCGACTACGCCGTGCGCCGGATCGGCATCGCCCATGTCGGTATTTCCTCCGATTTCGATGGAGGCGGGTGGTTCTCCGGCTGGGCCGACGTGTCGCAATCACCCAACATCACGGCAGAACTGATTCGCCGCGGCTATGGCAAGCAGGACATCGCCACGTTGTGGAGCGGCAACTTCCTGCGCGTGCTACGCCGCGCGGAGGAGATCGCGGCATGAAGACGGTGATGCTGCCGGACGGAACAGCCGTGCCCGCGCTGGGTCAAGGCACGTGGCATATGGGCGAGAACGGGCGGCGTGCGGCCGCCGAAGTGTCCGCGCTGCAGCTCGGTATGTCGCTGGGCCTGACGCTGATCGACACGGCCGAGATGTATGGCGATGGCGGCGCGGAAGAGGTCGTTGGCAAGGCCATAGCGGGACAGCGGGACCGCGTCTTCATTGTCTCCAAGGTCTATCCCCACAATGCATCGCGTGAAGGGGTGGCCGCGGCGTGCCAGCGTAGCCTGAAACGGCTGAACACGGACAGAATCGATCTGTACTTGCTGCACTGGCGCGGCGGGCACAAGTTGAGCGAGACGGTGAGTGGATTCGAACGTTTGCGCCAGGAGGGAAAAATCCGATTCTGGGGCGTTTCGAACCTTGATGTCTCGGATATGGAGGAGATCGCTCGGCTGCCGCAGGGCGGCCACTGTGCAACCGACCAGGTGCTCTACAACCCTGATACGCGAGGCATTGAGTTCGACTTGCTTCCGTGGTGCCAAGCGCACCGAATGCCGATCATGGCCTATTCACCAGTGGGGCAGGGCGGACGACTACTGCGCTCTCCGGCTCTCGCCGCAGTCGCGCGCCGGCATAATGCCAGTCCTGCTCAGATTGCGATCGCCTGGAGCATGCGGAGCGGCGACGTGATCAGCATTCCCAAAGCAAGCGATCCGACGCATGTAAGGGACAATGCAGCAGCCGTAAACTTGGTACTCACCGACGAAGATCTCGCGGAGATCGACGCACAACACCCTCCGCCGCGACGCAAGCAATCCCTGGGAATTTTGTAGAAGGTCACCGCGCCACCAGGACTGGGGGCGCGGTGAGCGAAGAGTAGCTCAGCTCTGGGTGTTGGTCGTCGTCTTCTTGTGCGGGGTGGTCTTGTGCGACGCGTGGTGCACGGGTTTCTTGGTATGCTTGGCCGGTGCTGCACTGGTGGTCGGCGCAGTGGCGGCAGGCTGAGACGTGGACATGTCCGTCGACGCGGCCATCGCGGTGAATGGCAGTGCGGCAACGGCGGCGGCGAGAACCACGGTTCGGAGATTGATCACGAAGGAACTCCAGCAGAAGATTAGGGGTGAGGGCTAAGAGCGGATTCCGAATACGGGAACCCGAGACCGACTATTGCGGATGGGCGATAGAGTCGGGCAAGCGCAACAGCGATAACTGCATCGATTAAGCCGCAGTGTCCCCTAAAGGAGACACAGCGCGTGGAGTTCGCGACGCAGCGGGGCGGGTAGTTTTTCAATCCCCGCAAGGACGGGCGCCTTGCCGACGTCCGGCGGGGCATCCGACGCGACAAGGTAGCGCCATCCCTGGAATGGCTTGGTGGGCCTTGGGCTGACGGTCACGAGCTTCGGATCGAGCACCAGCCCTGCACATGCGCTGCCGTCGGGCCAAGTGTCTTCTATGACGTCCAGGATGCGCTGACGCACGCGCAAAAACCCGCCGATCACCCAATACATCGAGCCACCCTCGATGAGGTCCTCGGCGCGGCGGGGAAGGTTGCGCGTCCTGTGACGCAGTGGCGGATCCGTCCGTGCCCGCTCCGACTGCACGGCGCGTAAGTGCTCAATATCGCGGATTCCGACCGCCAGCTTGGTCAGATGGAGCATGATGCCCGAGTCGAACGCATGGTTCCATACTGGGGTATCCGGCTCTGGACGCAAGGATTTCCCTTGCCGAGAAATGTGACACAGGTAAGAAAGCCAGGACTGCATAGGAGACACGCATGAAACGGATGCTGTGCCTGTTCGCCGCCCTGACCCTCGGCGGCCACGCCGCGATGGCGCAGACTGCTCCGGCTGGACCGTCCGGCTCACCCACGCTCGATGCGGTGAAGAGCCACGGCGAATTGGCCTGTGGCGTGAGCGGCGACACTGCCGGCTTTTCCCTGCCGGACAGCAAGGGCGTGATGCAGGGCATTGATGCCGATTACTGCCGTGCCATTGCAGCGGCTGTGCTGGGCGACGCCAACAAGGTGAAATACGCACCACTGACGACGCAGAACCGCTTCACAGCGTTGCAGTCCGGGAGCGTGGACGTGCTGGTGCGTGAAACCACGTGGACCCTGGGGCGGGAGGCAAGCCTCGGACTGCTGTTCACCGGCATCAACTTCTATGACGGCACCGGCTTTCTGGTTAAGAAGGCCGCTGGTGTGACATCGGCTAAGCAACTGGACGGCGCAACGATCTGCGTGCAGCCCGGCACCAGCACGGAACTGGCCATCGCGGACTATTTCCGTGGGAACAATATGAAATTCACGCCGATCGAAATCCAGGACCTCCAGCAAATCCAGCAGGCGTTCCTGTCAGGCCGGTGCGACGCCTATTCGACTGACAGTTCGGCTTTGGCCGCCTTCCGCTACACACAGGGGCCGCAGGCACAGGATTTCGTGCTGCTACCCGAGTTGATCAGCAAGGAGCCGCTGGGCCCCGCGGTGCGAAAGGGTGACGACAAGTGGTTTGATGTCATCCGCTGGGTTGGCTTTGCCTTGCTTGATGCCGAGGATCACGGTGTGAACAGCAAGAATATCGATCAGATGGCCAGCAGCACCAATCCGGATATCCAGCGCCTACTGGGCGTGAACGGCGATCTGGGCAAGGAACTCGGGCTCGACAACAAGTGGGCCTGTAACGCGATCAAGCAGGTCGGCAACTACGCCGAGATCTGGGATCGCGACATGGCGCCAATGGGGATTCCCCGCGGACTCAATAAACAGTGGCGGGACGGAGGTCTGATGTACTCACCGCCCCTGCGCTGACCGGCAATGCCTGACACCGTCGCGGATCCGCGCCTGATCAACGCGCGCGCGGCGCCGCGACGGAGTTTTCGCCTCAGCTGGTCTGACCCCAGGCTTCGCAGCCTCATATGGCAGGTGCTCATTCTGGGCATCGTCGCTGTGATCGTCTGGTACCTGGTTCGCAACACCAACAGGAACTTGGCCGAACGACACATCGCGACGGGGTTTGGATTCCTCACTCAGCCCGCGTCCATCCCGATCGGGGAGACGCCCATCGCCTACACGCCCTCGGTCTCCACCTACGGCAGGGCGATCCTGATCGGCATTCTGAACACCATCAAGGTTGCGGTCGTGGGGATCGTGCTTGCCACGATTCTCGGAACCGCGGTCGGCGTCGGTCGGCTTTCGCCCAACTGGCTGCTGGCGAAAATCACCGCGGTTTATGTGGAATTCGTTCGCGATATCCCGCTGCTGCTGCAGCTGTTCTTTGGTACGGGGTCATGCAGTTCCTGCCCGCGCCGCGTCAGGCATTCCATCCGGTGGGCGGAGTATTTTTATCGAACCGGGGCATCAAGCTGCCCGCCCTGGAATTGGCGTCCGCTCACGGCTGGGCGACCCTGGCCTTCCTCCTGGGACTGATACTCACATGGTTCGTCGTGCGCTGGGCCGACGGGCGCCAGGCGGAAACAGGCCGGCGCCCGCTGACCTGGCCTTTCGTCGTGGCGCTTCTGGTGCTCTTTCCGCTGGCCGTATGGGCGGCGCTGGGCGCGCCCCATCATCTCGATATTCCCATATTGCGGGGCTTCAACTTCCAGGGCGGCCTGACTGTTACGCCTGAGTATGCGGCGCTGCTGATCGGGCTGGTGGTTTACACCGCAACTTACATCGCGGAGATCGTCCGCTCAGGGATTCTGGCCGTGCCCTGGGGCCAGTGGGAAGCCGGCGGCGCGCTCGGACTGAAGCGCGGCGCCATCCTGCGCCTGCTCGTGCTGCCGCAGGCGCTGCGCGTCATTATTCCGCCGATGGCGAGCCAATATCTGAACCTGATCAAGAACAGCTCGCTGGCCGTGGCGATCGGCTACCAGGATATCGTGTCGATCGCTGATACGACGTTGAACCAGACCGGCCAGGCGATCGAAGGGATCGCCATCATCATGGCGGTGTATCTCTGCTTCAGCCTATCGATCAGCACGTTCATGAACTGGTATAACGGCAAAATCGCGCTGAGGACTCGCTGAGATGGCGGCGGCAATCGCGGCGGCGCCGTCCTGGGCACGTGCCAACCTGTTCAACACCTGGTGGTCCAGCGCGATCACGCTGGTGCTGGCCTATCTGATCGTCCGCGGCGGCTGGGCGTTCATCGACTGGGCGTTCGTGCATGCGGTCTGGACCGTCCCGGAGGCTCCGTCCGGGCCCAACACCCAGGTATGCCGAGCCTTGCAAGGGGTGGGAGCGTGCTGGGCCGTCGTGACCGAGAAATATCGGTTCATCCTTTTCGCGTTCTATCCGTTCGCTCAGCAATGGCGGCCCGCCATATGCGTCGTCCTCTTCATCGCGCTCTATCTCGTCTCCGCCATGCGGCGCTTCTGGCGCCGCGAGCTGTTCCTGATCTGGATCGCCGCGCTGGTGGTGATCGCCGTGCTGATGTGGGGCGGTGTGTTGGGGCTGCCCTATGTGCCGCAGGATCAGTGGGGTGGTCTGCCGTTGACCCTGATACTGGCGACAATCGGCTTGGCGGCGGCGTTTCCGTTGGCGGTGCTGGTGGCGCTGGGGCGACGGTCGACCAGCCTCCCGGCGGTAAAAATGCTCTGCGTTCTCTACGTGGAGTTGATACGGGGCGTTCCGCTGATTTCGCTGCTCTTCATGGCAACCACGATGTTCCCGCTGTTCATGCCGTCGGGCGTCAGCATCGATAAGCTGCTTTGTGCGCAGGTGGCGATCATCCTGTTCGCGGCGGCCTACTTGGCCGAGGTTGTGCGCGCGGGGCTCATGGCGCTGCCGCGGGGACAGGCGGAAGCCGGCGATGCGTTGGGACTCAGCTATTGGCACAAGACGGGGCTGATCGTGCTGCCGCAGGCGTTGCGCCTGGTTATTCCCCCATTGGTCAACACGTTCATCGGATTTTTCAAGGATACCTCGCTGGTGCTGATCGTGGGGATTTTCGATCTGCTGAAATCCGGAATCACGGCGGTGGCCGAGCCGGCCTGGCAGGGCTTCGGCAACGAAATCTACGTTCTGCTGGCCATCATCTATTTCGCGTTCTGCTTCGCCATGTCTCGCTACAGCCAAAATCTGGAGCGCCAGCTTGACCGCATCCGCCGGCGCTGAAAGGATCGTTGCATGAGTACGGCCCTTGCCAATTCCACAGTCGTTTCAGCCACGGCTGGTGCGCCCATCATCACGCTGGATCGTGTGAACAAATGGTACGGCCAGATGCATGTGCTGCGCGACGTGTCGCTGCAGATCGCGGAGAAGGAGCGGGTGGTGGTGTGCGGCCCATCTGGCTCGGGCAAGTCGACCATGATCCGCTGCATCAACCGGCTTGAAGCCCATCAGGAAGGCCGGATCGTCGTCGACGCGGTGGAACTGACGGACGATACCCGTGCGCTGGATCAGATCCGCCGCGAAGTTGGCATGGTGTTTCAGTCGTTCAATCTGTTCCCGCACCTGACGATCCTGGAGAACTGCACGCTCGCGCCGATCTGGGTGCGCAAGATGCCCAAGGCACAGGCGGAGGAACTGGCGATGAATTTCCTCACCCGGGTGCGCATACCCGAGCAGGCAAAGAAGTATCCGGGTCAGTTGTCGGGCGGGCAGCAGCAGCGGGTCGCGATCGCCCGGGCGCTGTGCATGCGGCCGAAGATCATGCTGTTCGACGAACCGACCTCCGCCCTTGATCCGGAGATGATCAAGGAAGTGCTGGACGTGATGATCGAGCTTGCAGGGTCCGGTATGACCATGGTCTGCGTGACACACGAAATGGGTTTCGCGCGCCAGGTGGCGGACCGGGTGATGTTCATGGACCGGGGAGAAATCGTCGAAAGCGGCCCGCCGCGGGAGATGTTCGAGAACCCGCAGACCGACCGGTTGAAGCTGTTCCTGTCGCAAATTCTGCGGGGGCACTGACCTCCGGGCTGGCCCCCGGCGCCTCTGGCCTTTTCGTCCGCCCGGTGTCACAACCCGCGCCAATCCGGGCGGCCGGCCACTTCCATAGCCGAGGACAGAATGGCGAAAATCAAGGTCAAGACCCCCGTCGTCGAACTGGACGGCGACGAGATGACACGCATCATTTGGGGCTTCATCAAAGACAAGCTCATCCTTCCGTATTTGGACATCGACCTCAAGTATTTCGATCTGGGTATGGAATACCGGGATCAGACCGACGATCAGGTGACCGTGGATGCGGCGCACGCCATTAGGAAATACGGCGTAGGCGTAAAGTGCGCGACCATCACCCCGGACGAAGCGCGGGTGGAGGAATTCCATCTGAAACGCATGTACCGTAGCCCGAACGGCACCATCCGCAACATCCTGGACGGCACGATCTTCCGGGAGCCGATCATCTGCAAGAATGTACCGCGCCTGGTGCCGCATTGGACGAAGCCGATCGTCATCGGCCGCCATGCCTATGGCGATATTTACCGGGCGACGGAGATGAAAATTCCCGGGTCTGGCAAAGTGACGCTGACCTATCAGCCGGCGGGCGGTGGCCCAGCCCAGACGCTCGACGTGCACGAATTCGCGCAGGGCGGTGGCGTCGCGATGGCGATGCACAACACGCGCAAGTCAATTGAAGGATTCGCCCGTGCCAGCTTCAATTACGGACTGCAGCGCGGGTACTCTGTGTATCTCTCCACGAAGAATACAATTCTCAAGGCTTATGACGGCTATTTCAAAGATCTGTTCCAGGAAATCTTTGATCGTGAGTTCAAGGCAGAATTTGACAAGCGCAAACTGACTTATGAACACCGGCTGATCGACGACATGGTGGCGCAGGCCCTGAAATGGGAAGGCGGCTATCTTTGGGCTTGCAAGAACTACGACGGCGACGTGCAGTCCGACGTGGTGGCGCAGGGCTTCGGTTCGCTCGGGCTCATGACATCCGTGCTGATGGCACCCGACGGAAAAACCGTGGAAAGCGAAGCCGCACATGGCACTGTGACACGTCACTACCGCCAGCATCAGAAGGGGCAGGAGACATCGACCAATCCTATCGCGTCGATCTTCGCCTGGACACGTGGCCTTGCCTACCGAGGCCAATTCGACAACACCCCGGACGTGACACGCTTCGCGGAAACGCTCGAGCGCGTATGCATCGAGACTGTCGAATCAGGCTCCATGACGAAGGACCTCGCGGTGCTGATCGGCCCGCAGCAAAAATGGCTCAACACGCAGGCCTTTCTCGCGAAGATCGATGACAACCTGAAGGCGGCGATGGGGTGACGCCTCGCCATGTGGTGGTGATCGGCGCCGGGATCATCGGCGCGGCCACTGCCCTGGAACTGCTTCGCGACGGGCATCGCGTCACAATCCTGGAGCCAGGCGAACCGGGCGGAGAGCAGGCGGCGAGCTATGGGAATGGGTGCTGGCTGAGCCCGTCGAGTGTGGTGCCCATGTCTGCGCCGGGCGTCTGGCGGAAGGTGCCGGGGTGGTTGGCCGATCCGCTTGGGCCGCTGACGATCCGCTGGTCGTATCTGCCGCGGATGCTGCCCTGGCTTTGGCGATTTCTGGCGGCTGGATCGACCGACGCAAAGCTGCGCGCCACCGCCCGCGCGCTACGTCCGCTCGTGGAGCGTTCGCCGGAACGACATCTCATTCTGGCCCAGGAAGCGGGCGTGGAGGACCTGATCCAGCGCCGGGGGTTGCTATACGTGTTCCCGGACCGCGCGGCGTTCGAAGCGGAGGCGCTGTCATGGGATTTGCGCCGCGAAAACGGGGTGACGTGGATCGAGCTGGACGAGAATGAGCTTCGCCAGCGCGAGCCTACGGTCTCGCGGGACTATCGCTTCGGTGTGTTCGTGGAAGAGGGTGGCCATTGTCTGGAGCCGGGTGCCTATGTGGCCGCCCTTGTCCGGGCGGCACAAGGACAAGGAGCGCAGCTGAAGCGGGCGAGCGCCACCGGTTTCCGGATCGCGGCAGGCCGGCTGCAGGCAGTGCGAACGGATCAGGGGGAGATCGCGTCCGATGCCGCTGTCATCGCGGCGGGAGCGCGATCGAAGGCGTTGGCTGCCGCGGCCGGTGACGCCGTGCCGTTGGAGACCGAGCGCGGCTACCATGCGTTGATCGAACATCCGGAGATCGAACCGCGTTATCCGATGATGCCAAGCGACGGGAAGGTGTCGATCACCCGGATGGCACACGGCCTACGCGTTGCCGGACAGGTGGAACTGGCGGGGTTGGACGCGGCGCCGAACTGGAAGAGGGCGGAGATCCTGCGTGATTTCGCGTTGCGCCTGTTCCCCGGTCTGCCGCGCGATTTGCCGGCGGATCGCGTGAAGGTGTGGATGGGGCATCGGCCGTCCATGGCCGACGGGTTGCCCTGCATCGGCGCTGCGTCGGGCTGCGCGGACGTGTTTCATGCCTTCGGGCATGGGCATATCGGGCTCGCTGCGGGTGCGGTGACGGGCCGACTGGTAGCAGATCTGGTGAGCGGGAAGGTGCCCGGATGCGACCCGGTACCGTACAGTTCCCGCCGCTTCAGGCACGCCTGATAAGTCCTGGCGTTGATCACATACTCGACTTCCGTGGGACGGAACGCCGACCCAGACTGCGATCGCCGGTGCAGATCGCGACGTCAAACCCGTTCCGTCCGGCCGCGGAGCAGACGCCTAAGGCGAAACGGGGCTAACATCCTGGATCTGGTCTGCTAATCCGTAAACCTTCAGATAGCGCCGTGCTGCCGTCGCAATGCTGAAGTTTCCCTGAATGTGGGTCCGCGCTCGCTGCCCCATTTCTTTTCGCGATGTGGGATTTTCTGCCAGTTGGATAATGGAGGCGACGTATCCCGTCGCGTCGTTGAAGAGCAACCCAGTGACTCCATGATCAACGAAGCTATCGTTTACATCCGGCAAATGGCGTACCACGATCGGAAGTGCATTGGCCTGGGCCTCGGCGACGACTATCCCAAAGCCCTCCCGCAGGGAACTGAACACCATGATGTCGGCGGCCTGATACCATGGGTTAGGATCTGGCACCTGAGGTACAAAAATAACCTGTCTCTGAAGACCGAGTTCATCCACTTGGGCCCGCATGCGCTGCGCGTAGTCAGGCTCGACGTCCGGCCCTACGAGAAGCAACTTTGCGGCAGGGATCCTGTGACCTGCTCCCGGCAAACTGGACCGTTTTGACTGAGAAAAACCCGCTAGGTTTGGCCAGGAGGCAACCGAGGGGGTTGGCCGATGAAGCAATCGCGGTTCAGCGAGCAGCAGATCGCCTTCATCCTGCAGCAGGCCGAGCAGGGTGTGGCGGTCGAGGAGGTGTGCCGGAAGGCCGGCATCTCAATTCAGACCTATTACCGATGGCGCAAGAAGTATGGCGGGCTGATGCCGTCGGAGATGAAGCGGCTGAAGCTCCTGGAAGAAGAGAACGCGCGCCTGAAACGGCTGGTGGCCGACCTTTCGCTGGACAAAGTCATGCTGCAGGACGTTGTCAAAAGAAAGTTATGAAGCCTGCTCGGGCCCGGGACCTGGTCGAATATCTGCGCACCAGTTACCGGATCAGCATCCGGTGTGCCTGTGGTGCTCTTCGTTTCGACCGTTCGACATACCACTACAGGCATCGCCGTCCCGAGCAGGCCAGTCTCCGCAAACGCATCCACGAGTTGGCCGAGAGCCGCGTGCGATATGGCTATCGGCGCATCCACATCCTGCTTCGACGGGAAGGCTGGGGCGTCAACCACAAGCGGACGCGACGGCTCTACCGGGAGGAGGGTTTGCAGTTGCGCAGGAAGACACCGAAACGGAAGGTCTCGGCGAAACAGCGCCAGGACCGCGTGATCGCCACGGCTGCGAACGAGTGTTGGTCGATGGACTTCCTGTCCGACCAGCTGTTCGACGGCCGCAAGATCCGCGTTCTGACCATCGTCGACAACTTTACCCGGATCTCGCCGGCGATCGATGTGCGGCTGAGCTATCGCGGCGCCGATGTGGTGGCCACGTTGGAGCGGATCGCGACGATCCATGGCCGCCCGAAATGCATCCGGGTGGATAACGGGCCGGAGTTTATCTCCAAGGAGCTGGACCTCTGGGCGTGGATGCATGGGGTGGCGTTGGACTTCTCCCGCCCGGGCAAGCCGACCGACAATGCCTTTGCGGAGTCGTTCAATGGCAAGTTCCGGACCGAATGTCTCAACGTCTTTTGGTTCCTCAGCCTCGACGACGCGGCGGCTAAATGCGAAGCTTGGCGGAGGGATTACAATGAGGTCCGTCCACACAGCGCGATCGGCAACCAAACCCCGCTCGCGCGGGCTTTTGCCTCAGCTCAGGCATGCCTGACCTGAGGCAAAACAAGCCCGGGGATTCTCAGTCAACGTGGTCCAAAGTTGGGGCCAGGCTCACCTGCTGATGATCGGTGGAAAATTCTGGATTAGAAAGAGGGGATCCTTCCTGCTCTGTTTGCCGCCAACGAATATCAGTACCAGATCATCGGATGAGATTTGCAGGGTGGTCCGAATGCGTGTGCGATTGTCGCTGTCGAGCGGCGGGATCGCGACGCCACAAGGAATCATCGCAGCCGGATTCCGTGGCAGATAAGACGTTGTTTCGTTATGCAGCTTGGGGCCGACCGAAACGAAGCAATCGAACATCCGGAATAGCTGCCGGATCGCAGGTCGAAAGAGCGGCCGATATTTGCCGACCAGGTACTGGAATGCTGTCGTCCAGGGTGGCGGAAAGGATCAATCGCTTACCGATAATTCGAGCAAGTGCATACGAAATGAAATATCGATCGACGTGGGTATGAAGGTGAATGACATCGTATCCACCCATGTTCCGCACCAGCCATCGCCAAAGCGTCATGTGCCGTCGGAACGGCGTCTGGGATCGCCTGAGGATATAATGTACGGCTTCGATACCGCGTGTGGGTAAGGGAGGCGAGGAAGGGCGGACGGTACGGCACACAAGCACTTCATGCACCACATTGGGCGCCAGATTTTGCATGTAAGCTGCGCAGCGGCCAAGGAAGATTCCCTCTCCAGTGTACTCCGGCTGGTAGATGTTCAGAACGTGGAGTACCCAAATCGGCATAATTTTCTGCGAATCTGCCAAGACCGTGTTCACCCATAGGGTAGTATTATTGTAACCCGCGTGGTGGACGGTCTTTCCTACTGCCCGAGTTTATCGGTCAGTTTGGCACAACATGCCATCTGGAGCCGTCCACCATGTCCTTATCTTATTGGCATCTTTTAGGGTTATTCCGCAAGCAGAATCGTATTGAGAACGATGCATGTGCATGAATCGTGAAATATATTATCGAAAAATATCAAAGATCATTATTGCGCCCTCGTTCCCCACCCGATAGGCCAGCATGTTCATGCGCCCGCCCCAGCACGATGATGCGATTTTAGTGTGCCGAGCGATCAACCGGCAGTTTAGAGGAATCGGGACAGCAACGTTTGAAGAGAAGAAATGGCCATTGCTACAACCTTAAGTCGCGAGACAATTGTGTGTGGCGCCCCTGACGTTCGCCGCAGCGGTTCAGGCGGATTCCAGCAGGCCGTTAAACTTATCTCGCAAAATTATCCGGTACTGCTCCGCAAGCTGATCCGGCAGCCTTGCCGTGCGCGCCCGACCGAGTGCCGCGCGCTGCCGCTGGTAGCGGTCCACATCCATCGCGTCGATCACGCGCTCGACCGCTTGCACCATCTGATCGGGATCGTCGCACAGGTAGCCGATATCCCCGTAGCGCTCGAAAAGATTGGCGACGATCGGGATACGGGTGGCGATGATGGGCTTCAGCCAGGTGATCGCATCCAGCAGCGCGCCACTGGCCGACAGGTTGTAGTAGCCGGGCTGCTAAGGCAGGAACACGAAATGCAGCGCCCCGAGCCGTGTCAGGAATGTTTGGCGCGGGAGGTGGTCTTCGCTGACCGGGCTGTCCAGGACGGCGAAGTCGGCAGCGTTGCTACCGGGCATGGATCGCCCCACGAGGTGGAATTCGACTGCCGTGCCATGTCGTCCCTTCAGCCGGCGCGCGGTATCCAGGAAAGCCGAAATTCCCTTGGCCGCCGTTGCCTGACCGACAAAGCCGATCCGCACCGGCCGCGTTAGATCCGTCTCCGGAACATAAGATATTTCTCCGACATTTACCGGCAGCTCAAGCACATCGGTCCCGGCCGCCGCATCAGGCTCGCGGCGCGCGAGTTCATCCCGGATCGCCTATTCCAGCACCAGGAAGCGCATTTTGGACACGTGCCGTCCCGTTAGGGCGGATCGTGTATCCAACGCGCGGCTCAACGGGCTCCGTGAACGCCAGCCCGTCAGATCGTTGAGGTTCCCGTGTAGCCCGACCTGGATTCCACAACGCCGTTGGGCAATCCGCGCCACCAATGAAGCGGCAAACACCGAGGTCGACGTTGCCGAGATCAACATGATCAAGCACGGCTCAGCGCCAGGTACATGGCGCAGCGCGCGGTATATTGTCGCCATCTCTCGGAGGAAGCGTTGCAAGGAAACGATATGGGGCCGATGGAGAAACTGTCGATCCAGCGTGACCGGATGGAAACTGATGCCGGGCCGGTCTATCAGAGCCTGGTCTTTCCTTAATTCCCTCAGATGCGACACTTCGGCAAAAATACAGATCTGCTGACCCGGATATGCGCGCGACATTGTCTGGATCGTGGCGCTGTTGCCCGGCGCGTGCATGGTGCCGGTCCAGGTCGGTTCGAAGACGAGAATCACAAGACGCTGGCAGCGTCGAACCGGCGCGGTCGGAGCCCGGCGTGGAACCAGGTAATCAGCGAGTAAATATCGTAAACAGGCCGTCCGAGTTCCCGCCGCAGAGCTGCCGCATAGGGCGGCATGTTCGTGCATTCCAGCACGATGGCGCCGATCTCCGGGTGCTGCTCCGTCAGGCGACGCCCCGCCTCCAGAATGTCGTGCTCCGCTAGGTCCACATCCATGTCCTGCTTCTCGCCACGGATCAGGACGCGAAAGAACTCCTTCCCATGCTCGGTTCCGACGAACGGTGTGTCTGTCGGCGCGCCGGCCGCCTCCAGGTGGCGGGGTGTCAGTGATCCGGCGCTGACCGTAATCACGCCGACGCGCTGACCGGGGGGCAGTGTGGCCTGCACCCAGGGAACCTGCATAAGCGAACTGGTGGCGACCGGCACGCGGACATGCCCTGCCAACTCCCGCTGGAAAAGCGACAGGAATCCGCAATTGGTGGTGATGGCCTCGGCCCCAAGCGAGACGAGTTCGCTCGCCGCATCGAGGAAGGTTTGAAGCAGCCCTTCCGCCTGATGCAGTACCACGCGTTCGGGGCTGGCGCCGCGCACCACATGGAACAGGACGGGAAACGGCCAGGTCTCGCCGTTGCCCATGTCGCCCGGTATGCGCGGAAACCGAGCCTCGAGCATTAAGATGCCAAGTGGTGCGCCGTAAATTGCTTTACCGCCGCGGGCGATCATGCGTTCAGTGCCTTCGCGCGCTCATGTACCTGACGCCAAGTGACCAGCTCGCCTTTTACTTCTTGCGTGAAGAACGCATAGAACTCGTCAAGCCAGGCCAGAAAGCGGAACACATCTTGTTCCGTACTAACATAATGGGTGCAGCCCGGCTTAAGAGACGGTGAGTGATACGTCAGGTTGAATACCTTTCTTCCCTGATTCAGCATGTGGCGAACCAGCCTTTTCGCTTCAGCACATGAAACGCCCTCCGGTGTCAGACGGATGCGTTCCAGCAATCCCAGGCGGGAGCCGAGACCGGGAAAGCGCAGCCATTCGCTGAATTGAGAGACGAACAGCCGGGGCAGGCCGGGCCAGGCGGCGGAAAGGCGGCCGACGAACCCGGCGGAACTTGGGATCTCAAGCAGGCGATGATCGGAATCCAGCCAGAACGGGGCGGTGGGAGCGGCGATGTAGTCGGGACCGCCTTCGGCGGCGAAGCTCCAACCCGGCATGACGCTGCTGTCCACCAGATACCCCAGACGATTCAAGATTCCTGGAGTGTGTAAGCCAGCACCAAAACGGCCGGAGCGAAAGATCTGCGGACGGATGCCTAGGCGCGTTTCGATCAATTCGGTCAGCACCGTAGTTTTGCGGAACTCCAGTGACTCGCTCAGGTTGCAGGCAAAACTGTTTTCGAGCGAAAGCTCTTCTTCGAATGGCGGATTGACCCAGACATGGAGCTGCGTGCCCACATCGCAGCTGCCCGCGGCGATGAGCTCTCGCAGTGGTGCGCATCCATCGTCCTGGGAAGCAACGGCGTAATCCGCCAAATAAGTCGGCACCACACCGTATCTCTCAAATACCCGGTGGGCCCGCCACTGCTCCTTCATCGAGCTTACGTCTAGAGCGGTGCGGGAGAAAGGGACAGCATCCCAATCGAACGTCTCCTCGGCGTCGATCAGGGTGAGCAGCATCGGCGGTGTGCTTGCAGGAAAGTGCATGGTGTCCTGCATGCGAGCAAGGAGCGGTGTCGGAAGAACGGCACTCTCTCGTTCGGCTACGGAAGGGCGCACGAGCACATCCATCTCATGTCGTGCTTCGCGCGATCAGGCCGCGAAAGTAATCGATCGTCTGCCGCAGTCCGTGTTCGAGATCGACATGCGGTTGCCAATTCAGCAGGCTCTGGACGCGAGTGATGTCTGGGCAGCGCTGCATCGGGTCGTCCTGCGGTAAGGGCCGCCAAACGATCTGCGATCGGGCATCGATCAGGCGAATAACGGTTTCGGCGAGTTCACGCACAGTGATCTCGACCGGGTTGCCGATATTCAGCGGACCGGTAACAGACGGCTCGCTGTTCATCAGCCGGATCAGGCCGTCGATCAGATCATCGGCAAAGCAGAAGGCTCGGGTCTGTGATCCATCGCCATAAACCGTTATATCGTCGTTGCGGAGGGCCTGAATAATAAAGTTGGAAACGACCCGGCCATCATCCGGGTGCATTCGCGGGCCATAGGTGTTGAAAATCCGCGCGACCTTGATGCGCACCTTGTGCTGCCGGTGGTAGTCGAAGAACAGGGTCTCGGCGCAACGCTTCCCCTCATCGTAGCATGCCCGCGGTCCAAGTGGATTGACGTTGCCGCGGTACTCTTCGTTTTGTGGATGGATCGTCGGGTCCCCATAGACCTCACTGGTCGATGCCTGAAGGATGGTCGCGCCGACACGCTTGGCGAGACCAAGCATGTTGATAGCGCCAATGACGCTGGTCTTCGTGGTCTGAACCGGGTCATATTGATAATGAACGGGTGACGCCGGACAGGCGAGATTGTAGATCTGATCGACTTCGACGTAGAGAGGGAAGGTGACGTCGTGTCGCATCGCCTCAAAATGAGGATTACCGATCAGGTGAGCGATATTGTCCTTACGTCCCGTGAAGTAGTTGTCCACACAGAGAACGTCATTGCCTTCTTGCAGCAGGCGTTCGCAAAGGTGGGACCCCAGGAAACCAGCCCCCCCCGTCACCAGTATGCGCTTGCGGGTCAGCGCCATTCATTAACCCTCGCGAAATCGGGAGCCTTCTTCTCAGACCGGCCCGCACGGTGCAAGAAAGAACCGTAAAATCGTAACAGGAGACGCTCCCCATGGTTGACCTGCCATTTGGCTTAGCCGATCTCGAAACGCTCAAGCAATGGGATACGCCGACCATCTGCAATGCGCTGGAGATCACGAACCCGGAACGGCGGTCCATCGGCTTTACGACCCAGCCGCTGGTACCCATTGAACCCAAACTGCCGCCCATTGTCGGCTTGGCACGCGTGGGCATGATCCGGGCCAAGGAACAGCCCCGTGGGAAGGTTGCGAACCGCCTCGACTGGTACGACTATGTCGCCGGCGCGGATCTGCCAACCATCGTCGTCCTGCAGGATCTGGATGACACCCCGGGCTATGGTGCCTGGTGGGGTGAGGTGCATTCCACGGTGCACAAGGCTCTCGGAGCGCTGGGTTGCGTGACAAACGGCTCTTATCGCGACATCGATGCCTGGGCCGAGGGCTTTCAGATCATCGGCGGCTGCGTTGGGCCGAGTCATGCCTGGGTGCATATGGTCGATTTCGGCAAGCCGGTAAACGTCCACGGCATGAACGTCGCCCATGATGACGTCATCCACGCCGACCGCCACGGTGCTGTCGTGGTGCCGGCCGATTCCGTCAGGAAAATTCCTGCAGCCGTGGACCTGATGACCCGGCGTGAAAAGGTGATCTTGGACATTTGCCGGGCGCCGGACTTCTCGCCGGCAAAACTGCGGGAGGCGATCCGCCGCTCCGGCGAAATCCACTGATGGCCGTCCAAGTGGACCTTCCCTCCGCGAGTTCGTATATGCGCCGGCATGAACATCGGCACGCGGCTGTTTACGTTGTTGCGCGGGCGCCGCGTCGGAACTGACGCAGCCGGCAGCGTTTATTACGAGGAACGCAGGGCGCGCAGCGGCGCCCTGCGGACCCGGCGCTGGGTGACCTATGCCGGACGGCCAGAGGCGACGAAGGTCCCACCGGAGTGGGATGCGTGGCTTCGCCACACCACCGACGCGCCGCTGCTGGAATCCACACGGCAGCCCTGGCAGCGACCCCATTTGCCAAATCCCACGGGAACGCCGGCGAGCTATCGTCCACCCGGTCACGATTACGAGGGCGGCCAGCGTCCTCGCGCCACCGGCGACTACGAAGCCTGGGTGCCCGAGGCCTGAGATGGCGCGCCGCAGCTTCGCCGAGGTGCTCACCGGTCTAATCGTGCTGACCGTGGCCGTCGCGTTCCTGGTATACGCTATCGCCAACTCCGGCCAGACCAGTGTCGGAGGAGGTTATCCCCTGTATGCGAGCTTCAACAGTATTGCCGGGCTGAATCTTGGGTCTGATGTCCGCTTGGCCGGAGTCAAGATCGGCGTGGTTGACAGTGCCACGATCGACCCCAAAACCTATCTGGCCGACGTTAGGATGACGATCCGAAAGGGCGTGCAACTTCCCAAGGATAGCAGCATCACCGTGTCATCGGAGAGCCTGCTTGGGGGCGAATATCTCTCGGTCCAGCCAGGGGCGGATGAAACCATGCTCCAGCCAGGTCAGAAGGTGGCCTATACCCAGGGCGCCATCAGCCTTCAGGACCTGCTGGGCAAGTTCATCTTCAGTGCCACGAACATGGTGAGCGCGATGACCGGCACTGGGAATAAGACAGATAGCTCCGGTGGCGCCTCAAGCCAGGGCGGACTGGCGCCCCTGAAGCCGTGATAAAGCCACCGCCGATATGGCCTCAGCCGGATGGCAGCCCGGTCTCCTGCCGGGAAAAGCTGAAAGTGCTTACGGATAACCATGCCGAACTGGCGCAGACGATGCAGGATGCGTTCGAGGACGCCGTGCTGATGGGCGTCGATGAGGCAGCGATGCGCCGGGTGCTTGCGGAAATGGTCGCAGCACTGGACAGCCCGAAACGAGGCTGAATCATGCGCGCCGCCCTGCTCGTTACCCTCCTCCTGCCGCTGAGTGCCGCGGCACAGAACTTGCCTGCATCTCCCCCACAGACGGGAGCGCCCGATTTTCCTCCGGCACCTCCTCAATGGCCCAATCAGTGGTTACCGCAGCAGTCGGCCACACTGATTGTGGTGAATAAAATCGACGCAGTGTCCCGCCAGATCAGCGTCCCGGTTGGACAGCAGACCGATTTTCAGAGTCTGACCATTCAGGTGAAAGCCTGCGTGGTGCGGCCTCCGGACCAGCCCGCTGATGCGGCGGCCTTCCTCAATATTTCGGACTCAGACGCCAACGAACCAGGTTTTCAGGGCTGGACGCTCGCGAACGAGCCGTGGGTCTCGATGCTGCAGAACCCGGTGTATGATGTACGTGTCGTCGGCTGCGGCTGACCCGTCGGCGAAGGCCCAGGTGAACGCGCTCGCTGCTTTTCTGTCGTAGACTGGCCGGTCTTTCCGATTCCGCCGAAGAGAGAGCGCCTAAGCGCTACCAACCGCCGAACCACACGCCGATGCCGTGGACGATGCCAACCGGAAAGAACAGGGCGGCCGCCACCAGCAGAGGCCGCATCCCTTCCTGGGCGCAAAAGACGATCGACGTCAGCCAAGCGGCATAGCCGACCAGACCCATGGACAGGAAGGTCGCCATGGCGAATGGCGTGATGGGTCCAACGATACGGGCCTTCATACGGGTCATCCAGGGTCAGGTGGCGTAATCGGGTTCTTGCTTGTCCAGAATACGCCGCCAAGCATCCAGATGCATACGGGCATCGATGCGGTCGCCCCAAGCGCCCGAGAACGGGCGCAGTGAGGCATCCGGCATTTGCCGCAGCTTCTGTCCCGTTGACATGGCAGTCATCTGGTACATGCAGGTGCGTTCAGCGATATAGAGCTCGTCGAAGGCGTCGTGCACGGTCGGACCGACGACGGTCACGCCATGGCCGCCCATGACCATGATCGTCTTGTCGCCGAGCATCTTGGCGAGCCGGTCCCCTTCCTCGTTATCGAGCGCCGGACGATCACAGTCCCGGTCCACAACCACGCGCGGGTTCAGCAGCATGTTGTTGTGGTGGGCCAGGGCGAACGCCGGGTCCTCCAGCAATGACAGCGCGGTGAGCCACCGTGGATGGACGTGCAGCACGCACGTGGCCTGGGGATTGTGCAGATGAATGCGTGCGTGGATGTGGAACGCCACCTTGCGAAGCTCGCCCTTGCCGCGGATCACCGTGCCATCGAGATCGCACACGATCAGCGAACTGGCCGTGAGTTCCTGGAACAGGTAGCCGCGCGGGTTGATCAGAAAAAGCGGCCGTTCGCCCGGCAGCATAATGGAGTTGTGGTTGCCGATCTGCTCGTTCCAGCCCAGCCGGGCGGAGACGCGGAACACCGCCGCCATGTCGCAGCGGATGCGCCATTCCTCGGCGTCCGCGTCCGTCGAAGTGAGGGATTTCAGGACCGCACTCATGGCCGCGATGGTGCGCGTGCTGCTGGCATTCGGCAAGGCGGAAGTTTAGGCTCCCCGCATGGAAAAAAACGTCATGGAAAAGGACGTCCCGCGAGCGCATCACGACCTCGGCGGCGTGGCGAAATACATGTGCGAGGCGGTGGATACCGAGCCGCACACGCTGACCGACTTCGACAAGGAGGTGGATGCACTTCGTGCGGTGCTGGCACAGAAGGGGCTGATGACGGTGGATGAGTTGCGTCGGGGCATCGAATCCATCCCCGAGGCTGAGTATCATCGCCTGACCTACTACCAGCGCTGGATCCGCTCCATCACCTCCATCCTGCTGCGCAAGGGCGTGGTGACCGAGCAGGAACTGCACGCCGCCTTGGAGGCAGGGTGATGACACTCGCGCCGGGCACTGCCGTCACGGTGAAGAACGACTGGCCGGAACTGCGTGGCCCGTGCCACATCCGGACCCCCCATTACCTCCGGGGAGAGCGCGGCCGGGTAGTGAGGGTTCTGGGAGCCTTTCCGAACCCCGAGGACCTTGCCTTCAACCGGCCGGCTCCGTCACGGACCCTGTATCACGTGGCTTTCCCGCAGCCCGCGCTCTGGCACGAAGGGCATGGCGGCGACGAAGTCGTGGTTGAGATTTTCGAGCATTGGCTGGAGCCGGCATGAACATCATCGAGGCTGACAGCGACCGGCTGTTGGGCGCTCTGCGGACCGTGCTCGCCCGGAAAGGGATCGCTCCTCCGGCCGAGATCGCCGAGCGGATCGCCGTCACCGATCGCGCCTCACCGGCAATGGGCGCGCGCATGGTCGCCAAGGCCTGGACCGATCCCGCCTTCCGCACCCTGCTCTTGGAAGACGGAACCCGCGCGGCGGAATCGCTCGGCATCATGATGCGCGGCGCCCCGCCTCTCGGTGTGCTGGAGAATACGCCCGAGATTCATCACCTCGTCGTTTGTACGCTGTGCAGTTGCTACCCGCGTGCGGTGCTGGGCTATCCGCCGTTCTGGTTCAAATCGGCCGCATACCGGGCGCGTGCGGTGCGCGACCCGCGCGGTCTGATCGCGGAGTGGGGTACGGTGCTGCCGGATGATGTGCGGGTTCGCGTCGTGGACAGCACCGCCGACTATCGCTGGATGGTTCTGCCGGTGCGGCCGGTCGGCACTGCGGGCTGGAATGAGGAGCGTCTCGCCGCGATCGTACGGGAAGGCGATATGATCGGGGTGACCATCCCTCGGCTTTAAGTCGACATCGCGCGGGAACGGGTTCGACCAAAACGGGACGAGCTTCCGGGCCTCAGGTCACCGACCGAAGCCTTGACGTCGCGCGGGCGTACATAAACGCGGCCGGTGGCGAAGCCATCTTGTCTGCGTGGCTGAAGACGATCAGCACATCCTATCAAAGGATGTCCCCAGATCCTCCATCGACACCCTTTCAGTCAAATGCCGTCACGAGCGAGCCTCTAACGACTCGGGCCTTCAGCCATCGAATAATGATCGACCCGTTCACCACAGACTATGGTTTTCCTGGACTGAAGGAACACGGATGGCACAGATCGGCCGCGCTGCGTTGCGATGGGCAAAGCGCCTCCTGCTGCTCGTGGCGATCGCTGCCGTTACGCTGCTGGTCGGGCGAATTGTGCAGAGCGAGCGCGGGCCGCCCCTCGAACTGTGGCAGACCTTCGTGCCCGACGAGCCGCACGCGGCCCAGATCGACCGAATGGACTGGAACGGCTATCTCGCCGCCGAGGCAAGGGTGTTTGCCTCAGTCCGTAAGGAGGTTACGGACAAACTGGGTGAGCAGAACCGCCGGCCGGATGATCGCTACTTTGCGGAGAGTCCGGTTTATCCTGGTCATTTCGCGCGAGACTGGAACCGCTCCTACGTGCTGGAGCCTGATGGCCCGCCAAAGGGCGCCGTGGTCTTGCTGCATGGATTGACCGACTCGCCCTATAGCTTGCGGCATATCGCAGACCGATATCGCGACCTGGGCTACATCGCGATTGGGCCACGCCTCCCTGGCCATGGCACCGTGCCCGGCGCGCTGACCGCCACGAAATGGCAAGACTGGCTGGCGGCGGCCCGGCTGGCGGTCCGGGAAGCACGGCGGCGCGTCGGCCCCAGCGCACCCCTGCATCTGGTGGGTTATTCGATGGGCGGCGCGCTTGCCGTGAAATACGCGCTCGACGCGATCGATGATCCACAAGTGACACGACCGGACCGAATCGTGCTCATTTCACCCATGATCGGCATCAATTCGCTCGCTCGCTTTGCGGGCTTGGCGGCGCTGCCGGCCTTGCTGCCTTCGTTCGCCAAGGCCGCATGGCTCAGTGTGGTGCCGGAATTCAATCCATTCAAATACAACTCTTTCCCGGTAAACGCAGCGCGCCAGGCATACCGGCTGACCGCGGCCTTGCAGGCGCAAATCATACGACTTGCGCGAGACGATCGCCTGACCCGGCTGGCACCTATTCTCGCGTTTCAGTCGTCGGTAGATTACACTGTCAGCACCCGCGCCGTGATCGCGTCGCTCTATGCGTTTCTACCCGCCAACGGCAGCGAACTCGTCCTGTTCGACCTCAATCGCAATACGAGGTTGGGCCTGTTGCTGCGCGCAGTGTTCGCGCGGCCAATCGATCGGATTGTTCCACCGCCGCCGCGAAACTGGCGGCTCATAATCATCACCAACACGTTGGACAGTCCTGAAATGAGTGCGCATGTTACCGAAGCCGGCGGCCTGACGGAGCAGGTGCATCGTCTTGGCGTCGCCTATCCGCAGGACGTCTATTCCCTATCGCATGTCGCGCTGCCGTTCCCGGCCACCGATGGATTATACGGATCGTCACCTGATCCGAAGGAGAACTACGGGGTAAATCTTGGAGATCTGGCTGCTCATGGCGAAGTGGGGGTGCTCATCGTCAGCCTCGACTTACTGGACCGGATCACCTGGAACCCGTTCTTTCCTTACATGCTCGGTCGTATCGACGAGGGTATCATGCCCTCGCCAGGTCATTAGGCGCATCGCGCCCAATCGCGTGCCGGTCTCGCATTGGCAGATGTGCGTTTCGATCAGTACATCCGGTTCATTCTGCCGTTTATGGGTGTGCTGTAATTATCATTATCGGCGCGATCCTGCTCGCTGCGTCGATATGATCGGCACGAACCGATCCGCTGCCAAGGAGGCAAGTATCCACCAGGCCTTGGAGCGGCTCGGAGCACAGCCGCGCCGAGGAAGAAGGGCCGAGGAAGAAGGAAATCATCGCCTGCACCGGCGGCACGCCGCTGTCGGTGTTCGATCATTGCGCGGCAAAAGGTCTCATCGCACCGGATCGCATCCTCGGGGCGCTCGCACATCCGTCGCAACAGGGTGGTTCGTTCCGCTCTCGGCCAGGCTCGCCCGGAAAGGGCTCGCTCCTCCGGCCGAGATCGCCGAGCGGATCGCCGTCGTGCGCAACCCGCGCGGTCTGATCGCCGAGTGGGGCGCGGTGCTGCCGGATGATGTGCGGGTTCGCGTCGTGGACAGCACCGCCGACTATCGCTGGATGGTTCTGCCGGTGCGGCCGGCCGACACCGCGGGCTGGAATGAGGAGCGTCTCGCCGCGATCGTACGGGGAGGGGATATGATCAGGGTCACCATCCCGAAGCCTTGACGCAATCCATTTCGATCCCGCCGACGACGTCGCTACCGACGCCAGCCCGCCGAGAACGGCAATCATCAATCGCCCGGTGCTAACGACAATTTCACGACTGGCAGCGTAGCCGGATTAACCATAGAAACTATTTGCGTAACCAAACCGTATGAACAGCGTCAGGTCGCTCTATCGTCTGCAGCAGCAGCGCCCGAGGTCCATTGGTCTAATATCCAAGTTTGCACTCGGGCTATATTCGGCCGTAGAACGATTTTCGACTCGTCCATGCTGAGGAACAGTAGCCGTTCAATTTGGCCTTCGTCCAATTTCAAAAGGCATGCCAGCGCCCGCACGAAATCCTTTCCGTGCACTACTTGATCATGGTCCAGCAAGGCTAGGTTTTCTTCTTCACTTCGTTGTAGACTAACCATCTCGGAAAGCCGGGCCAACGAAATTCCGGCATTTTGGAGCATGGTAGATACCAGTCGATCCATATCGAGTTGAGCACCCTCGTTGTTGACGCTGACGAATTTACTGAGTCCGCGCCTTTCGAGGGTTCTTTGGAATGGAAGCTGCATGTTGGCCCGCGCAGCAGCCACCCTCAATGTTCCTATTGGCCGAGTGACGCCGATGATCTGATCAAAAACGGAGGCGGCAGCCACTTCGTCCATTGCAATTCCACGAACACACATGTGTTCAATGCAGCTCCTTGTAAGCCCATAGCTTTCAAGGTCGCGGCCGTCAGTCAGCACCACATTATTGCCTTGAGGCTCGCGGGAGAAAATCCGGTCGTAATCCGCGTCCGCAAAAAAAGAACGCGGACAGACAGTTTGTTCGCAAAAATGGCACCGGCGATGCAGAGCATACGGCCCCGCTCGCCGCCGTCAGGTGATCCGAATTGTATCATAGAGATCGGATAAATCACGGTATCGCCGCGAGCTGAAGAAGGAACAAGATTGCGCCAGAACCCGAACGGTCTTCCCGACAAGGAAATCGTCCATCAATTTCTCAAAACTTAACAAGCGTTCGGCAATTAATTCTCTGGTCTGGCTCCGCGTTTCCTGTGTAGCGACATAGGTCGCGAGGACCGCCAGTGAGGCATTGTCATCGTATTGGCTTTCAGATGATAAAAGCGTGGCTAAGGTGTCTAAATCCGGGTCATCAGTCTGTAGGCCGATACGTGCCATTAAGGGAGATCGGGCTTTTATGGCGGAGACCTTGGCTGCCAAATCGGACTTTTGTGCGGACACTTGATGTGCCCCGGCAATACTCCCCAGTATCTTCGGAAGGAGCTCAAGCCGGTCAGCAGCAAAAAACTTACGGTAGTTAACTTGAGCCTCGCGAACAAAATTCAGCACTAGTCGAGACAACTCTCGTGACGGTTCGGGCCTTCGACTGTCTGAGCGCATATGACTCGCTCTGGCAAGCGCGCGTTCTGCCATAATGTGTTCGTCAACCGGTTCTCGGAGTGCAAGCGAGCGGTGAATGTCAATAAGCTGATACCGGATGGTCTGCATGACCGGCAGGGCATCGGCGCGAAATGCATCAATTGGTTCCCGTTGTTCCTGGGTATAGCCCGTCTTATCTCGACTCAGCACAACGTCATGGTGGTCGAAGCTGACCCGCAGCGGGAAGCTTTTGTCCTCGGTGGGTTTGACGGAGAGCTCCTGCCCCGTTGAAAGGGTTAATTTCGCCGCTGCAAAAGGTATCTGCCTGAAAATGTCGAAATCAAGCCTCAGCATTCCGTCGATCATTCGAAGGACGGTGGTCTTGCCGCAGCCGTTTGGACCCATGAGAATAAGAAGAGGGGGACCGGCAATGTTGGTAATTTGAAGCGGAAACTCTATTTTATGGCTGATTGGCCGTCCAAAGAGATTGGTGACCTCGAATTCAGCCATTTTTGCACTGTCGGAACTCGGACTTTCGTCGCCAACTAACGCGTCCTGAAGGTCAGCGATTGAAATGTCCTCGGCCATGTGCAGGTTCCGGTGGGTGCGGCGTTGAGCGGCCCGACATTAGCAGTTGGCATGAGAAGGCACTATCCCCGCCTGCTGCACCCCACTTGAGCGGGGAGCCTTTGGCACGGGCAATCACCTTTTGGCGCAGAGCGGAAGCCGCAATTACGCGCCGCCTCAGCTTGGAACGCACGGCAATCAGAGTGCGATATCGACTGCGCGGCCAGTGACCGCATTTCTAGGGCAAGTTTCCATAAATGACCTTTTATCCGGCAGCCACATGTAGATCACTGACAGAAATGTCACTCCTATCACCGATGATGTCTGTCGTCGTCGTCGCCGCTATAAGACCACAGGCTCCTGAATCAACACGACCGACGGCGGCCTTCAGCCATAGCGGTTAGCCCTAGAAGGCGTTCGCCGCGATCGGTCAACATCTGCCTTGAGCGGGACGTCTGATTTCAGCGCCTCTCGACCAAAACTGGACGTGCAGCGAACCACCCAACTCCGTCATTCGGACGGTCCGCCTGTCAGCCGGGAACCAAGGGTCGGATTCTCACGGATGGCAAGGAAAAAATACCTTGACATACCCTCTAACATTATGCTCTTACTCACCCCGTGACCGCCCCGGCCAACCTCGCCGAGCCAGCCCAACCCCCCAATCCCTTCCAGGACCGGGCAGCCGTCACGCCCACGTACACCGCGCGCCTGCTCGGCCTCGTCCGCAAACTGATCGGCTTCGGCCACGAAATCGCGGCCGCCGTGCAACAGCGCCCCACCGGTGACGCCCTCTTCCCCATCGCGTTCCGCTTCGGCACCAAAAGCATCGCGCTGATGCTCGCCAGCATCGCCCGGGGCCTGCGGCTTGCCGCCGAACTGGAAGAACGGCTCGGCGGACAGCCCGCCCGTCTGAACCCGGCGCGCGCCACCGCCCGTGCACTGTCTCCATCCAGGGCACGCAATATGCCACGTGCCCCCCGTGCCGCACCCCCATCGCAAGGCAGCGTCCCCACCGGGCTTCCGACCTCCAAGGAAATCGCGGCCTGGTTCCGCGAAAGCCCCGTCGAAACCGTCCTGCTCCATATCTGCAGCCGTCTCGGCCTCACGCGTTCCGACCCGCTATGGCAGGAACTGGATGACCTCCTCATCGAACGCTTCGCCGGCGTCATCCAACGGGTGGAGGAGATTCTGAAGCGGGAGCGGACCGTCCCCGCCAAATCCCTCCCGCTGGACAGGCCGCTGACACCGCCCACACCGCTGCGGCAGCCGGAACGACATCTCGTATCCGCTGCAACCTCCGGCGCCGATCCACCTCTTCAGGCAGCCTAAACCATCAGCGCATCACGCAACGGGGCTGGCCCCCAGGGAAAACCCGATGGGGAAACCCAACGCCAGCCCCGCCATTCGCGATTCCACCATCGCTCATACCGATCCGCCGCAAGCCGGTGAACCCCGACCTCGCCGCCGCCGCACAAAACTAAGCGGGCGGCGCAACCGTCAGCCGGCCCTGCATGCCGAACCGCTCGATCAGACGGGCAATCAGGCCCGACGATTTCGCCTCCTCCACGAAGTCGCGCAGGAACGCCGCGCTCGCCTTGTTCGCGGCCGCGGTCCCGACCGCCTGCTGCACTGACATGAACTGCCCATCCAGGATGCGCGCGCCGGGCAGTTTCTTCACATCGTCCAGCAAGCGCGGACGCAATCCGGCGAGCGCATCCAGCTTGTCCGCGACGAACTGCTCGTACGCACTGTCGAGCGAAGTGGACTCGATCCGCTGGGCGTTCCGGATATTCCGCTCGAGCCACAGGCCGTACGCGCTACGTGCCGTGACCGCGATCCGCACACCGGGCCGGTCCACATCGGCAATGCCCTGAATCGGTGATTTCGCCGGCACCAGATACGTTGCCTCGATCTCGGCATAGGCAGCGGTGAACGCGATCTTCTCCGCCCGCTGCGGTTCGGCGCCGATCAGGCCGATGTCCCAGGTGTCGGTGCCGACCGCATCGGCGAGTTCGCCGGGGCGAGGGAACGGCACGTAGCGGATCGGAACCCCAATGCGCTCAGCGATCGCGCGGGCGAGGGAAGGGGAGACGCCTTCCGGATCGCCGGAACCGGACTTGCCCGATACCAGCAGGAAGTTGGACATATTGATGCCGGCGCGAAGGACGCCCTGAGGCGCAAGTTCGCTGCGGATCTGATCGGACATGGGCGTCTCCTGTTCGCCGCCCGATTTACGCGGCGGGGGCGGGAACCCGCAACCCGTGCGGCCGGCCCAGCACGATCAGCACCAGACTGGCAAGCACGATGAACCCGACGACCGGCAGCATCGTCAGGGGAAAGCTTCCGGTTCCTTGCTTGGTCCATCCCATGAACAGGTTGCAGAAGAAACCCATGCCGGTACCGATGGCGTTGATCATCGCCAACCCGGCGGCCGCGCTGCGGGATGACAACCATTCCGAAGCGAGCGCCCAGAACGGTCCGCGCGTCAGTGCAGTCGCGGTCACCGAAATGCAGAGCAACGCAACCGTGGCTGCCAGTCCGGTGAACGGAATGCAAAGCACCAGCGCGACACCGCTGATCATCAGCGGACCGAACGTGTGCCAGTAGCGCTCATTCGTCCGGTCCGAGCGAAATCCCCACCAGATCATGGCGACGGCCGCAATGACATTGGGCAGCGCGTTCAACCAGCCGGTCGCCATTGTGGAGACGCCGAAGGACTTGATGTATTGCGGCATCCACAGCCCGAGGCCGGAACTGGCCGTGGCACCCCCGGCATAAACCAGCGCCATGGCAAGCACATACCGATTACGGATGATGTGCAGCACCGGATGGTGCTCCACGGGTTTGCGCTGGCGGTTCTCTTCCTCCAAACGCCGGATCAGCCAGGCTTGTTGATCTGGCGCGAGCCAGCTTGCGTTCTCCGGCTTGTCCGTCAGCCAGAGCAAGGCGACGAAGCCGAGGATTATGGCCGGCGCGGCTTCCAGGATGAACAGCCACTGCCATCCGGCCAGACCGAGCACACCATTCATGCCGAGCAACGCGGCCGAAATGGGCGAACCGACGAAGCCCGAAACCGGGATCGCCACCATGAAGATACCGACGATCTTGGCCCGCTGCTCTGCGGGGAACCAATAGGTCAGATACAGGATCACGCCGGGGAAGAATCCGGCCTCGGCAGCACCGAGCAGGAACCGGATCAGGACGAAGGAGTTAGGACCCGCGGCGGCAGCCATGAAACCGGAGACCAGCCCCCAGGAGATCATGATCCGCGCGATCCATCGCCGAGCCCCGACGCGGGCAAGGGCGAGGTTGGAGGGAACCTCGAACAGGCAGTACGAAACGAAGAAGATGCCCCCGCCCAGCCCGAACGTCGCTGGGGAGATGCCGAGAGCCTTGTTCATCTGCAGGGCAGCGAAGCCTGCATTTACCCGGTCTATGTAGCAGACCAGGTAAGCCAGCATCAGGAACGGCAGCAAACGATACGAGACACGGCGAATCGTGGCCTGAGCCACCGGGTCGGTGGTGAGCATGCGTTTCCTCCGTTTTCTTTGTTGCTAGCATGCGGTCGGTCGGCGCCGGAAGCAAAGGGTGTCAGCCGGCGAGGAGATCGCCGTAGAGGGTGATCACGTCGCGCCGGCGCACCTTGTTCGACGGTGTCAGCAGATGGTTCTCGATCGTGAATGCCGGGACCAGAGCGTGGTGGCGGATGCGCTCGGTGACGGACAGGGCCTCGTTTACGCGTGACAGTGCGGATCGGATGGCGGTCTCGTCACAGTTCTCGGCCGGCACGATCAGCGCGGAGAGACTGGATTGCCCCTCACCCAGCACCACCGCCTGGGCGATTTCGCGTTGCGTGCACAGGATCGATTCAACACGCGCGGGCGACACGTTCTCACCACCCGAAAGCACGATCATGTCCTTCTTGCGATCGGTGATCCGCAGATAGCCGTCGGGATCGAGTTCGCCGACGTCGCCTGTATGCAGCCATCCATCGCGGATCGCCGACGCCGTGTCGTCGGGACGATTCCAATACCCCAACATCACCAGCCCACCACGGACCAGGATCTCCCCGTCATCGGCAATGCGAAGGTCGACACCCTCCAGCGGTTTGCCGACAGTCTCGACCCGGATCGCGTCAGGCGGGTTGGCACTGATGACCGGTCCGGCTTCTGTCTGCCCATAGCCCTGGATCAGCCGCAGGCCCATCGCGAGGAAGAAGCGGCCCACCTCCGGTTCCAGCCGCGCGGCGCCACTGACAATCCCCTTGATCTGCCCGCCGAATCGCGCCCGAACCTTCGCGCGCACTAAGCGATCGAGCATGGGATCGGCCACCCGTTCCCAAGGTGTCAGGTGTAGACCATCAGTCTGTCTTGAGACCCAGCGTTAAGGCGCTCTGAAACAGCGCGCGCTTCCACCCCGGCTCGCGAGCGATCTGACCCAGAACTCGCGCGCGGATCACCTCCAGCACGCGTGGCACTGCCGTCAGTATGGTCGGTCGGACCGTCAGGAGATCCGAGGCGAGGTGCTCCACCCCCCGGGAATAGACGATCTCACATCCCAGGCTGGGCAGAAGGAACTGCCCTACGGTGTGCTCGTAACTGTGCGCGACCGGCAGGTATGACAGGTAACTCTCGTTGCCCAGGCGCAGAGGCCGGAGCAGGGCGAAAGCACCGCGGCAATTCGAGACGATGGAGCGGTGAGGCAGCATGACTCCCTTGGGGGCGCCCCCCGTTCCGGAGGTGTACAGCAGGCAGGCGAGCGTTTCAGAGGAGATTCCTGCGGCTCGCGTGGCGAGGTCCGGTAGAGGCGGTGTGCCGGTCAATTCGCCCCAGCCGACTGCGTCGGTCACCGACCCGTCCATCACGACGATCGGCCCCTGCATTCCGGCCGCGCGCAATTTCTCCGCCAAGGCCGCCGAGGACACGATGGCCGCACGGGCACCGGAATCGCGAACGATATGGGCGTGGTCTTCGACCGTGTTGCTCACGTACGTGGGCACAGGTACCAGCCGCAGCGACATCAGCGCCGTCTCCGCGATGACGTATTCGGGACGGTTCTCTGCGACCATCACGACCCGATCGCCGGTGTTGAGACCGGACTGTGCCCACCAGCCGGCCACCGCGCCGGTCTCGCGGGCGAAGGCAGACCATGCGATCGTCTGCCACTTGCCCGCGGCGAATCGCCGCAGCATCGGCCGGTCGGGCCATTCCGCCGCCCGGCCAAGCATCATCGCCGGCAGGCTCGGCCAGGCTGGGTAGGTTTGCACGTCGCTTCCTCGCCCTTTGATGCGCCGGGGGGTGGGCCTACATCCCGGAGACAACAACCGCAGGACCGATAGCCGATGACCCTTGCCGGGACCACCGCCGGAACGCTTCCGGCCTGGGATCTGGGCGATCTCTACCCAGACTCGGAATCGCCCGCGGTGACGCAAGACTTCGTCGACGCAGAGCGCCAGGCACGTGCTTTCGCAACTGATTACGCCGGCAAGCTAGCCGAGCTGAGTGGCGGGGCGCTTGCCGAGGCGATCGCGCGTTATGAGCAGATCGAGCAGACGTTGGGCCGGCTGGCCTCCTACGCGCAGCTTCTGTTCGCCGAAGATTCGTCGCGCGCGGAGAACGGCCGCTTTTACCAGACCGTCAGTGAGCGGGTGACGGCGATCAGCAGCCACATGATCTTCTTCACGCTGGAACTGAACAGGCTGGAGGATGCGGTATTGGAGGCGAAGCTCAAAGATCCCGCCCTGGCCCATTGGCAGCCGTGGCTGCGGGATCTGCGCGTCTTTCGCCCTCATCAGCTGTCTGACGAACTTGAAAAGCTGTTGCACGAGAAGGAAGTGACGGGCCGCTCGGCCTGGAGCCGGCTGTTCGACGAAACGATCGCCGGCATGCGGGTGCCCGTGAACGGTGAGGAACTGACGGTCACTGATGCGCTGAACAAGTTGTCGGATCGGGACCGGAGTGTCCGTGAAGCGGCAGGGCGCGCGATCGGTGAGACGTTCGGCAAGAACATCAAGCTCTTCAGCCTGATTACCAACACACTCGCCAAGGACAAGGAGATCATTGACCAGTGGCGGCGCTATCCTCGTCCTGCCAGCTCCCGCAATCTGGCCAACATGGTGGAGGATGAGGTGGTAGACGCGCTGGTCAGCGCGGTCCGTTCGGCCTATCCCCGCCTGTCTCACCGGTATTACATGCTGAAAGCGAGATGGCTCGGTCTGTCAAAGCTTCAGCACTGGGATCGCAATGCGCCGCTGCCAGAGGACGATGATCGGGAGATCGCATGGGACGATGCGCGAGGCCGAGTGCTCCACGCGTACCGTGCTTTCAGTCCAGAACTCGCTGATATCGGCGCCAGATTCTTTGAACGTCCCTGGATCGACGCGAGGCTGACTCCCGGCAAAGCGAGCGGGGCGTTCGCGCATCCCACTGTGCCTTCTGTTCATCCGTATCTGCTGGTCAACTATCACGGAAGGGCGCGCGACGTGATGACCCTGGCCCACGAATTGGGGCATGGTGTTCATCAGGTTCTGGCGGGTGAAGCGCAGGGCTATCTGCTATCGGGCACGCCCCTGACCTTGGCTGAAACAGCCAGTGTTTTCGGCGAGATGTTGACGTTTCGTGCACTGTTGGATGCCGAGAGCGACCCGCGCCGGCGTCGAACCATGCTCGCCTCTAAAGTGGAGGATATGCTTAATACGGTGGTGCGACAGATTGCCTTCTATGAATTCGAATCCCTGCTCCATGACGCACGCCGTAGCGGTGAGCTGCTGCCGGACCAAATTGGCGTGCTGTGGCGAAAGGTGCAAACCGAAAGCCTTGGGCCTGCGTTCGAATTCACGCCCGAATACGACGTCTTCTGGTCGTATGTACCTCATTTCATTCACACACCGTTCTACGTCTATGCCTATGCGTTTGGAGATTGCCTGGTGAATGCACTGTGGCAGGTCTTCCAGTCCGGCCATCCGGCGTTCCAGGCAAAATACCTCGACATGCTGCGGGCTGGCGGAACAAGACGGCACAAGGAACTGCTTGCGCCCTTCGGATTGGACGCATCGGATCCGGCGTTCTGGAATCGCGGATTGGACGTGATCGCCGGGTTCATCGACGAGCTGGAGCGGCTGGGCTGATGCCACGCGACGAAGACGCTTCGATCATCGGGGAGCTGCGACGCATGGCACGCACGTCGGGTGCCGTCGGCGGGATCGCCGCACGTGTCGCTGGCGCGCGGGTATTGGGCATAAAGACCGATCGCACGGCCCACGCCGAGGATCTACGTGCGATCCTGGGCGGTCTTAAAGGACCGCTGATGAAAGTGGCGCAGTTTCTGTCCACCGTGCCGGATGCGTTGCCGGCGGAATATGCGGCCGAGTTGGCTGAGCTCCAGGCCAATGCGCCGCCGATGGGATGGAACTTCGTCCGACGGCGGATGGCCAGCGAACTCGGTGCCGGCTGGGAGAGTAATTTCGCTTCGTTCGGACGCGAGGCGGCGGCGGCCGCAAGCCTGGGCCAGGTGCACCGGGCACGATTGAAGGACGGCACCGACGTTGCCTGCAAGCTCCAGTACCCCGACATGCCGAGCACAGTGGAAGCAGACCTGCGGCAACTGCGCGTGGCGATGGCAATCTATCACCGCATGGACAATGCCATCCAGCATGAGGAAATCTACAAGGAGCTGTCCGAACGGCTACGGGAAGAACTCGATTATCTGCGCGAAGCGGCGCAAATGCGCCTTTACGGCATCATGCTACGCGAACAGTCGACTGTGCATGTGCCATTGCCGATTGCGCCCCTCTGCACCCGCCGGCTTCTGACAATGACATGGCTGGAAGGCCGGCCGTTGATGCGTCGACTAGAAGAGAACCCGCCGCAAGAGGAGCGGAATCGCATCGCGGAGGCGCTGTTTCATGCGTGGTACGTGCCCTTCTACCGCTACGGGGTGATTCACGGTGATCCGCACTTGGGAAACTATCAGGTGCGGCCTGATGCATCGGTGAATCTGCTCGACTTTGGTGCTATCCGCGTGTTCGACCCACGCTTCGTGCGTGGCGTGATTGCCCTCTACGAAGCGGTGCGTGATAACGATGACGAGAAGGCGCATCACGCCTATCAAACGTGGGGCTTCACGCACCTGAGCCGCGAGAAGATGATGGTACTCAATATGTGGGCAAAGTTTCTCTATGAGCCATTGATCGAGGATCGGCCCCGACGCATCCAGGAGACCAACGACCCGCAATACGGACGCGAAGTTGCGGAGAAAGTACATGCCGGCCTGAAGCGTACCGGCGGGGTGCGACCGCCGCGGGAATTCGTGCTGATGGATCGCTCGGCGATCGGCCTGGGCGGTGTGTTCGTGCGTTTGGGTGCCGAGCTGAACTGGCACCGGCTGTTCCAAAATCTCGTCGCCGATTTCAGCGAAGAGAAGCTTTCGGAGCGCCAGGGCAAGGCGCTGGCCGAAGCAGGCGTGCCGCCGGCGGGTTAACGCGCTACCGCAATTTCCAGCCAACCGCGCTGATCAAACCGGGCAGAATCGCCAGCGCGGATTAAAATCGTGGTTGCCTCGGATTCTACCAGTGCAGGCCCAGCCAGGCGCTGGTCCTGACCAAAAGCGTCGAAGGCGAACACGGGCACCTCCATCCATTGCTGAAGAAATACGCGGCGTGATGCGATAGTGGCTGCGTCGGTCGGGCGCGAGGGTTCGGGAATGGCAGGCGGAGGCAGCACGCCAATGACCGAGGTTCGGGCGTTCACGACGACAACCTCCTGGTCCGCCATCGCGTAGGTATAAAGTGCGCGGTGGCGCTCTTCGAAGGCGTCTTCAATCGCCTTTGCGGCGTCTGCGCTGTCCCATGCGATCTCGTCCAATCCAACCGCGATCTCAAACACCTGCTCGCCGTAGCGCATATCAGCCGAACGCCTGATCTGGATTGGACCATCAAACCAGCCCAGCCGGGTGCGGCCCTCGGCCTCCATCTCCGCGAATGCCGCGCTTAACCTGACGACGTCGATGCCTGCGCTCTGCGGCAAACTGCGCGCCAGTTCAATGCGAAGGTCCGTATTCAACATGCCCCAGGCGGACAGAACAGGCGCTGTCAGCGGCACGATAACCCGTTCGATCCCGAGTTCGGCGGAGACTGCCGACACGTGCAGGCCGGCCGCACCGCCGAACGCAAGGAGTGTGTGTCGGCGCGGATCCACGCCACGGCGTACGGTGGCGACACGCACCGCATCAGCCATGCGAGCGTTGATCATGCGGTGGATACCGGCAGCCGCGGCGACTTCATCCAGACCAAGCGCCTTGGCAAGCGGCGCGATTGCTGCTCGAGCGGCCACAATGTCCAGCCGCCGCCGTCCGCCGAGAAAGCGATCCGGCTCAAGCAGGCCCAGGATGAGATTAGCGTCGTTGACGGTGGGCTGATCGCCACCGTAGCCATAACAGGCTGGGCCGGGCACGGCGCCGGCGCTGCGTGGCCCGACGCGCAGCAACCTGGACGGATCAAGATGTGCAATCGACCCGCCACCTGCGCCGAGGGTCACGATATCCAACGCGGGCAGAGCGATGCGCGCATTACCCACAGTGCGCCGGGACGACAGGCTGGGCGCGCTGTGGCGGATCACAGCGATGTCCGTGCTGGTCCCGCCCATGTCGAAGGTGATCAGGTCGGATCCGACACCCTGGCGGGAAAGCGCCACGCCGGCGGCTACGCCACCTGCCGGCCCGGACAATGCCGTGCCCGCCGCGAGCCTACATGCCTCGGTCAGGGACGCCACCCCGCCGTGCGACAGGATCACGAAGAGCTCCCCGCCGAATCCGGCGTCGCGCAATCTGGTTTCGAGGTGACCAAGATAGGACTCGATTACCGGCCCGGCGCAGGCGTTTGCCACGGTCGTCGAAAAGCGTTCGAACTCCTTGATTTCCGGCAAAACTACAGACGATCGCGTAACATAAAGCTGGGGTACCCTAGCGCGCACCGCTTCTGCTGCCTCCAGTTCGTGACGCGGATTCCGCCAGGAATGCAGAAAGCAGATGGCGACCGAGCGAACGCCGGACGCGGCGATCACGTCGATCGCCGCGTCAAGGGATGCGCGATCGAGGGGCGTCTCGACGGACCCGTCGGCGCGCAATCGCTCCGTGACGCCGAGCCGGAGATGACGGGGCACGAGCGGCTCCGGCGGAGGCATGCGCAGGTTGTAGCGGTCGGGTTTCAAGCCTTCCCGCATCTCGATGACATCGCGATGTCCTGCGGTGGTCAGCATGGCGGTCGACGCAGCCTTGCCTTCTAACAGGGCGTTGGTCGCGACCGTTGTGCCGTGGACGATGCGCGCCGTCTCCGAGAGCAGACCCGCGGTAGTGAGACCGATTTGGTGCGCCCCCAGCCGCAGCGCATCCAGCACGCCAACCGACTGGTTGTCCGGCGTGGTAGCGGCTTTGGCGGCAACGGTCGTTCCGTCGGATCGAGTGATGACGATGTCGGTGAACGTGCCGCCGACGTCGATTCCGATGGTGGTGGGCATTTTCGCATTGTGCGATGCCCGCATCGGCTGGGCCAGATCAGCGACCGGCGGTCGAAGCGACCTCCGACGCGAAGTCAGGACCCTGTGGCTTGTCGATGCCTTCGCCCAAGGCGAAGCGGGCAAAGTCAGCCACCGTGGCGCCGGCCTTCTTCAGCACAGCCTTCACCCGGCTTTCCCCATCATGCACCCAGACCTGCTCCAGCAGAACCACTTCCTCGTAGTATTTGCGGATGCGGCCTTCGATCATCTTCTCGATGATTGCGTCCGGTTTGCCGGAATCCTTTGCCTGATCGCGTAGGATAGCCTTCTCCCGCTCCAGTGCAGCGGGATCGACGCCGGTGATGTCCACTGCCTCCGGGCGGGATGCGGCCACGTGCATGCCGACCTGGCGGCCAAGCATCTCCAGCGCATCCAGCGGCCCGTCCGATTGAATTGCGACGATCACGCCGATCTTGCCGAGCCCAGGCTTGAGCGCCTGATGGACGTAAGTCGCCACAGCGCCGCGATCCACACCGATCACACGGGCTCGCCGAAGGTTCATGTTCTCGCCTACCGTCGCGATCAGGTTGGTCAGGGTTTCGCCGACGGTAGTGCCGGACCCGGGGTAGGGCGCCGCTTTGATCGCCTCCAAGTCCTCTCCGACCTCCAGCGCGATCTTCGCCACCTGCTCCACGAAATCCTGGAACGTGTCGTTGCGGGCGACGAAATCGGTTTCCGCGTTCACTTCCACCATCGCGGCCTTCAGCGGGGCGGAGGCAACGCCGATCAGGCCCTCGGCAGCGACACGGCCGGACTTCTTGGCAGCTGCCGCCAGCCCTTTCTTCCGCAGCCAGTCAACCGCCTCCTCCAGGTCGCCGCTGGTTTCGGTCAGTGCACGCTTGCAGTCCATCATGCCGGCGCCGGTCTTCTCGCGAAGATCCTTCACCAGCGTTGCGGTGATCTCAGCCATCGTTCGGTCCCAGTCGAAAAAGGTCGGTCAAGCGGTGGGTTGTTCGGCGGGTGCTTCCGGCGGAGGCAAAACCTCCGGCGCCGGCAGTTCCTCGGCCGCGCCGATATCGGCACCTGAAGCCGCGAGCTCGGCACTGATGCCATCGAGGACTGCGCCGGATACCAGGTCGCAGTAGAGAGTAATCGCTCGAATAGCGTCGTCGTTTCCCGGGATTGGGTAGGTCACACCCGTGGGGTCGGAGTTCGAGTCCAGCACCGCGACCACCGGAATGCGCAGCTTGGTTGCTTCCTGAACGGCCAGCTTTTCCTTGTTCGTGTCGATGATGAACAGGATGTCCGGCAGACCGCCCATTTCCTTGATGCCGCCCAGCGCACGCTCCAGCTTGTCCCGTTCGCGGCTCAGGTTCAGCACTTCCTTTTTGGTCAGCCCTTGCGTGTCGCCCGTCAGGGTTTCCTCGATCTGGCGCAGTCGCTTGATGCTACCCGTGATGGTCTTCCAGTTGGTCAGCGTGCCACCCAGCCATCGATGGTTGATGTAGTATTGCCCGCAACGCTTGGCGGCATCTGCGACGTAATCCGCCGCGGCACGTTTGGTGCCGACGAAGAGCACGCGTCCCCCGCCGGCTACCACATCGCGCACTGCCCGCAGCGCGCGGTCGAGCATGGGGACCGTCTGTTGAAGGTCGATGATGTGGACCTGGTTGCGAACGCCAAACAGGTACGGCCCCATCCGCGGATTCCAGCGGCGTGTATGGTGGCCAAAATGAACGCCGGCTTCGAGAAGCTGACGCAACGTGAATTCGGGCATCGCCATGGCGATTGAATCCTTCCTGAGTGTCCGGTTGTGCCTCCGCGGGAGCTGCCTTTTGGCACCGGACCTGGCAGCGCGCCAGGAAGTTGCCCCGCGTGTGAATTACCGCGTTGCTTGCGGCGAGCCGGCATATGGCCCAGGAGGAACCAGTTGGCAAGCGGCCGCATTAACTGTGGATTAGTGTCGGTTGTGCGTCGATCCGCTGTCTTGTGCATGCTATAGGGCGCCACCGTGCTCGAATCCCTGCCGTCCCGGGTTACTCCCCGCCAATCCCCTGATACCGAAATCGTCCTGCCGGGTCTGGACCGGGTCGGCGATCTGTTGCGCCGAATGCGTGCTTGGCTGCGAACCTTGGCCTATGCCGGGTACGAGCGCCGATTGCTTCGACAGGTCCAGGGCGGTCCGATGCCGCGGCATGTTGGCATCATCCTGGATGGCAACCGCCGACATGCCCGCGAGCAGGGGGAGCGGGACTTCCGTCGGATTTATGCTGCTGGTGCCAGCAAGCTGGACGAAGTGCTGGACTGGTGTGCCGATCTCGGAGTGCGCGCAGTCACACTCTGGGTCTGTTCGACCGACAATCTATCCCGCCCTAAAGAGGAGGTGAGCGGGATACTCGCCGCGATCGAATCGAAGATGCGGAGCTTGGCCGCCGATCCAAGAATCCATCGGCTCGGTGTTCGAGTGGAGGCAATTGGCCGGCTCGACCTTCTCCCGGCGGCGCTGGTCTCGGCGCTGGAGGCGGCGCGGCGAGCGACTCGTCGCAATCGTCAGATGATCCTCACCATCGCGGCGAATTATGGCGGGCGGGAGGAGATTGCCGATGCGATGCGGTCCTTGCTTTTGGAGTTCGCCGAGCGCGGTCTGTCAGCCGAGGAGGCCACCTCGGAGATCACGCCGGACGCGATTCGACGGCACCTCTACCTCCCCACTCTGCCCGACCCTGACCTGATCATCCGCACCAGCGGCGAGCTGCGACTTTCCGGCTTCCTGCTCTGGCAGAGCGTTTATAGTGAGTTTCACTTTACCGATGTGAACTGGCCGGCCTTTCGCCGGATCGATTTGTTGCGAGCAATCCGCACATTTCAATTCCGGGACCGTCGTTTCGGGCGCTGATGGTGCGGATCGACGCCCACCATCACGTCTGGCGGGTGGAGCGGGGCGACTATGGATGGCTGACGCCGGATCTGCCGATCTGCCGAGATTATGAGCTTGAGGACCTGCGCCCCTTGCTTGGTGACATCACAGGGACTGTCCTCGTCCAGGCTGCGCCGACCGAGGCTGAAACCGCCTTCATGCTGGATGTCGCGCGGGGATCGGACGCTCTTATCCGTGCTGTGGTGGGCTGGACGGACCTCGCGGCCCCCGACGCCTCGGACCGGATATCCAGCCTCGCAGCGGAGCCGTTGCTCAAAGGTCTCCGTCCGATGCTGCAGGACATTCCCGAGACTGAGTGGGTCCTCCGCCCCGATATCGAGCCCGCGGTGCGCGCCCTAGTTGCCCACGGCCTTCGGTTCGATGCCCTGATCCAGCCGCGTCATCTGCGCGCGATTCTCCAGTTCAGCCAAGCGTATCCCGAACTGGCCGTCGTCATCGACCACGGGGCGAAACCGGCGATCGGCAACAGGTCGTTCGAACCCTGGGCTGCTGACATGGCCTTACTGGCGCGCGAGACGGCCGTGCTCTGCAAGCTTTCCGGCTTGGTCACTGAGGCCCGCGCCGGATGGACTATGGAGGATCTGCGGCCCTACGTGGATCATCTGCTGCAGACATTCGGCCCGGAGCGCCTGATGTGGGGAAGCGACTGGCCGGTGGTGGATCTGGCGGGCGGCTACGTGCGTTGGCGCTCCGCGGCATTGGCGCTGCTGAGTGGCCTCAGCGATCCGGAGAAAGATGCCATACTTGGAGGAACGGCAGTCCGGTTCTACGGCTTGTCTTGCGACCGGTAGGGTCGGAGGCTATATGCGGCGGCTCGGCCGGAGTGTAGCTCAGCCTGGTAGAGCACTGTGTTCGGGACGCAGGGGCCGGAGGTTCGAATCCTCTCACTCCGACCAATTGGCGAAAATGGCGGAGGCGGCGCCGTCGACCAGCATTACACGCCCTCAACGCGGCAGCGGGCGAAAATCTCGAGGGGTCGTGCCCGCGGCACCATGCGTATCCGGCTCGGTGCGTATGAGCTCGAGAAGCGTGGGGTGGCCCGATATGATTGGCGGGACCCATATTATTTGGCCGTAGCGCTGAGCTGGCCGTGGTTCCTTTTCTTTGCCGTTGCAGCTTTTTGTATTCTCGATTCAGTTTTCGCCGGTACTCTACATGGTGCGGCCAGGATCGGTCGCTGACGCCCATCCAGGCTCCTTTCTGGATCACTTCTTCTTCGGAATGGAAACGATGGCGACCGTAGGATACGGGGACCTGCACCCGGCCACGGTCTATGGGCACGCGATCGCCAGTGTGCAGATGATTTTCGGGATTGGCTTCAATGCCCTCGCGACCGGCCTCACCGTCGTGCGGTTTTGTCGGCCTCACGCGAAGATCCGGTATGCGGACCAGGTGGTAGTCACCCGTCATCAGGGCCAACGGGTGCTGATGATCCGTATTGCCAACGAGCGACTCACGCCGCTCACCGACGCCAGTGCGCGGCTCAGCGCGCTATTCGCGGAGATCTCGAGCGAAGGTCAGTCCTTCCGTACCATTCATCCCCTGCCACTTGTCAGGGACCGGCTTCCAATCTTTGGTCTCACCTGGTCGCTCATTCATGCGATAGATGAGACCAGTCCGCTGTACGGTTACGACGTTGATCGGCTCAGGAAGGCTGATGTGCGATTGTTTCTGACCGTTGAAGCACGTGATCCGCTGCTGGCAGCAACCGTGAACGAGACCCACAGCTACAGCGCGGATGATGTCGTTTTTGGTATGCGCTATGCCGATGCGGTCAGTGTCGACGCCGAAGGGCGGCCACTTGCAGACCTCACACTCATTAGCCTCCTTGAGCCAGAGATTGTCGAGGGGATCGAAGATTTCACTGCGGCCGCCGAGCAAACCGCCGCTGGTCTCTGAACAGTCGGCGTGCTACCGGGGCGGCGTCTATACGACCAGGAGAGCAGAATGTCGCAAACTACCGGCGCGCCGCCGCAGGCTGATCAGCAGCGTCAGCCGCCGCTGGTCGTAAACATCCAGTACGTTAAGGATCTCTCGTTCGAGGTTCCTGGCGCACCCGGCATCTTCTCGCAGATCAAGACGCAGCCGGCCGTAAACATCAATTTGGATGTACAGGCGCGACGGATTCAGGAAGGCCAGAACGTTTATGAGGTCTCCCTGATGGTGCGGGCCGAAGCCCAGGAGCCTGCCGGCTCGCAAGGAAACGGTCATTCCGCGGGCGTCTCGACCACGGTCTTCGTCGCCGAATTGACCTACGCCGGTGTGTTCACCCTGAGCGGCTTGCCGGACAACGCGGTTGAACCCGTGCTGCTCGTCGAATGCCCGCGCATTCTGTTCCCCTTCGCGCGCAACATCTTGGCCGACGTCACCCGCGACGGCGGGTTTCCCCCCGTCCTGCTGCAGCCGATCGATTTTGTGGCGCTCTGGCAAGCGCGCCGGCAGCAATCTCAGGCCGGGGCGCCGCAGGCTTCGGTAGCCTGACGAAGGGCGGCGTAGGGGCATTCGCCCTTCCTCCGCTTGCGCGCCGCAACCGCGTAGCTTCCTGGCCCGCGGTTTGGATCATCGCTCGGAACGACGATGCTTGCGTGATAGTCGGCCCAGTCCTCGTCGGCGAATGCGGCCATGTCTGGCGTCAAAGCCATGGCCTCCAGGACCTGGTCGGAATACACGCTCCGTGGCAGTGGCTGCACCTGCACCAGAGGCCGATCGCCACCCAGGCGGACAGGCACGTTCGTTCGCGTCAACCGAATGTTGGTGAAGAGCGGTCCAAAACGGCGGTCACTTTCCAGAATTCCTTCGTAAACCGCATACCCGCCGGCAGAGGGAAGGTTGGCAGGGGCGCGTACGAGCAGGCTCCAGCCCGGAGCCGACCCGGTCCAGATCTGCACCACACCCGGGTCAGCCAGGGCAGAGAGGAACGGTGGCGAGCAGCCGCGTAATGCAGGAGGGGCGGCAAGGTCGAAACGCACCGATTGACCGGGAAATTGCGCCGATGCGAGCAGGGGCACCCAATCGTCCAGTCCGTCGCAGCGCCAGAAGATCTCTTCGCCATCCCATAGGAGCTGAAGATTGGCGGGCGGGAACACCCACCAACCAAAGCCCGCTGCCGATGTGACCGCATCGCAGTAACGATAGGCGCGGACGGGTAGCGTGCCGCCGGCCGACTTGTCGGCTCGCTGGGGTGCGAGCCCCCCTTCAATCATCTGGTAGAAGCGAGCGATCGGCCCGGTGGCTGTCATGATTGCGCTCCTGAAGCGGTTTCAGGCTGACTGTCGTCAGCCGAGGCGCCCTAATCCTTTGTTTTAGAGCGAGATTCACAGGCTCCGACGCATCCGCCTCGCGCGAACTCGCTCTAGGTCAGGTGGGCTGCCCGCCCCCGGGAGGGAGCGGGCTCTTGTGGCTTCCCGCCTGCGTTTAGCGGCCGCGAGCGCCGGCAAACGAGCGCATGCAATCGCCCATCCGGATGCGGCCGGAATCGGCGATGCTGACTGGCGGCTTGGCGGCCGGGGCCTTCCGCATGCAATCACCCATGCGAATGCGGCCGGCATCGGCGATGGCGGAGTTGGTGAGCGGGGCGGTTTTGGTCATAGAGGTGCCTTTCATGAAGTTTGTAGGTGGATGCGCCAAGGGACGCGGCGGCGGAGGGCGGGTACGAAAAAAAGCGGCGGCCCTGAGGGGACCGCCGCTTTGATGCCGAGTGGGCATAGTTCGCCCTCCGACGCAGGAACCGATACCTGTCCAGGCGGGCAGTGTCAAGCAAAAATTCCTATCACCCTGAATTTTTTCCCCTCAAGGACATAGCCCTACCGTATCGCGACTCGCCGCGAAGGATCGGAGCCGGCGGCTGTCGTCAGAAGGCGATACGCGCCTCGGCCTTGGAGATGGCCGCGTCAAACGCTACCAAAACCTGAGTATGGCTGGAGCGATCGTTCATCTTCTCGACATGGCTATAGCCGCGAAGCACCGCTTCGGCCCGAAGCAGGTCTTTCGCCTCCTCGAAAGCGCGCGGGTCGCGCAGGACACGGGCCGCTGCCTGCAGTGCGCCCATGGCGCAGCGGCGACCGCGAACTGTCTCATACCGACCTTGCACCCAACGATCTTCTAATTCGATCAACGCTCGGGCCGATCGGAGCATGTGCACCGCGGTCACGTCGCTCGGCACGATGGGGTCGCCGGGAACGAACGACCAGGCAGTGACACCGCCCAGCCGAGCGAAGGCCACTTTCATCCGTTCCCAGACGCTGGGCACCTCGGGCCCGAGCGGTGCTGGCGGAGCGAGTGGTGACAGGCGGAACTCCGATCCGTCGAACGGCATGATTGCCCCCATCAGTTGCGAGGTGCCCGGTTAACGCGAGTGTGGACGCAGCGTTCTCCTCATCTCCTCGTGCTGCGAATGCATGCTATCAGAAATCCGGTCCAGACGGCTATCGTCCGTGAAACACCGGTGTTCGCTTCTCCGCGAACGCTGTCACGGCTTCGCGGTGGTCCTCCGATAGCCCGGTGCGCGCTTGGTGCACGGCCTCCAGTTCCAGCACATCGGGAAGGTCACGGGTTTCTGCCGCGTGCAGGTTTCGCTTCATGTATCGGTACGCGAGGCGTGGTCCTGCCGCCAGCCGACGGGCAAGCGCCATCGTCTCATCCGCAAGCAGTGCATCGTCGACCATCCGAGAGACCAACCCGTAGGCGAAGGCCTGTTCAGCACCAATCACCTCGCCCAGCAGATAGAGTTCGCGAGCATGCGCTGGACCGACAAGGTGGGTCAGCAGCCACGAACCGCCGAAATCACCAGAATAACCGATCCCGACGAAACCCGTGCCGAAGCGCGCCGAACGAGCCGAGATCCGCAGATCACAGGCCATGGCCAGTCCCAGGCCGGCACCGACTGCCACCCCGTTCACCATGGCGAGGATGACCTTCGGATGGCTCCGCATGAGAAGCGGCAGCCGATGCATGTGCCCTAGTCGGTCTACGCGCTGCTCGAAGGTCTGACGCGCTCGGTTCGGCATATCCTTCACATCGCCGCCGGCACAGAACCCGCGTCCCGCGCCAGTAATGACGATTGCCCCCACGGCGTCGTCGGCGGCCAAGCGGACCAAGGCCTCGTGCAATCCCTCAAGCATGTTCTGTGACAGTGCGTTCAGCCTATCAGGCCGATTGAGCGTCAGCGTCGTCACGCCCTGATCCGTGTGTTCGAGCAGGTCGGTCATCAGCCGTTCCGTCCGGTTGGGTTCCGCCGCAGCACGAGCCCGGCGGCCAGAAGCATCAGACCAATTCCCATCACATCTGTCACGGTAACCTGTTCCCCCAGCACGGGGACGGCGATCACGACAGCTACGATGGGTGAGACGAAGGCGTATGTCCCGGTCCGGCTGGCGCCCCAATCCCGCACGAGCAGGAAAAAAATGATAGTCGCGCCGAGAGAGCCGGGCAGCAGAAGCCATAACCACGCCATTACCGCCGGCCAGCCCCAGAATGAGAGCGCTGCCTGCTTCGCACCTGGCTCCGCCGCAACCGAGAAGACCAGCAATACGAGGCCGCCGATCAAGTTCGTGAAGGCCGCAACGTCGGCCGGCGGCATCGTGCGCATGAGCGGCCGCGACAGCACTGAGCCGAGCGAGTAACACAGGAGACCAACAATTACCCCGAGAGCGCCGAATAGCTGCGGCCCGCCAAACGTGCCGTTGAGCGCTTTCGGGCCGAACAGCATTAATATTCCGCAGACCCCGAGCGCGATTGCCGCAGCTTGTCGCCAACAGAATCTTTCCTGCCCGAGCAGGACCGCAAATCCTAACAAGGAAATGGGCGTGCGCCCCGAGCTGAGCACCGCCGCAACTCCAGCCGGCACGGTGCGCAGACCGTAGAGCTGAATGACCTGATTCAAGGTCACCATCAGAATGGCGACGACGAACAGCCGGCCGCGCAGCCGGAACGGTACGCTGATTCGTCCGCCGCGCCAGCCGCCAACCCAGCAGGGCCAAGCCTGCGACGGTCCACCGCGTCCCCGCAAAGAAGCCAGGCGGCACCGTAGCCACGGCAACTTTCATGGCGAGCCAGGTGGTGCCCCAGACAAAGCACAACGCCAGAAACATCGAGCGCCGGCGCAGATCGCTCCGCCCTCTGGACTGCGTCGCCGGCAGAAGACCGCCTTGCGCTATCAGTGATCCTGTTTGGTTCATAAAGCTCCGGTGGCGGTCACCCGCAGTATCCATTACCAGCCGCCCGGAAGTCGCAGCGAAAGCAAAATACTAGGGCCGGGATTGCGTGGCGCGCGCCTGTGGACGAAGACCAACCAGCCCGCTCGCCCGTTCTCGAAAAAGGAAATCCGGCATGCCCGAGCCATTGCTTGACTGCTTAACCGAGGATGCCAGCGGGAGGCCGTTGTTCGCCATACGGCCGGACGGTTTGGACCGCCTTCTTGCAGCGTTGCCTCCAGGCGCCGCAAGTTTCCTCCGAGACACCGGGTTTACTGGCCGGGCAGGGCACTGCGTCTTGTTGCCCGGCCCGAACGGTGTCGGTTCGGCGGTCGTGGGTCTTGGCGAAGACCGTTCACCTTTTGTCTTCGGATCACTTCCCCAATCGCTCCCCCCGAACAGCGCATGGCAACTGCAGGCTGGTGATTACTCGCCGAACGACGCGGTGCTCGGCTTCTGCCTTGGAGGATATCGCTTTTCAAAGTTCCGCCCGGGTGAGCCTCTCGCGCGGCTAGCGATTAGTCGGGGTGCTCATCGGCCGGAGATGATGCAGGCTGAAGCAATCTGGATGGTGCGGGACCTGATCAACACGCCGGCAAACCTTCTTGGGCCGTCTGACCTTGCCGAGGCCGCCGCGGGAGTGGGCCGACAGCAAGGTGCGTCGGTGACCATCCTCGCGGGAGAGGAACTGGCGCGTGCTTACCCCACCGTGGCGTTCGTCGGTGCTGGTTCGGCGCGCGAACCATGCGTGGTCGTCCTGAAGTGGTCCGGATCCGCAGCGCATGAGGACGCTCCACTGGTATCACTGTGCGGCAAGGGCGTGTGCTTCGACACCGGCGGCTACGACCTGAAACCATCATCCGGCATGCTGCGCATGAAGAAGGACATGGGCGGAGCGGCAACTGCTCTGGGCCTTGCGCGAATGATTATGGAGGCAGATCTGCCGATCCGCCTGGCCTTGCGACTTGGCTGTGTGGAGAACGCTGTATCCGGCACCGCAATGCGCCCGCTGGACGTTGTGCGGACTCGCGCCGGCTTGTCTGTCGAAATCGGCAACACGGACGCAGAAGGGCGCCTAGTCTTGTGCGACCTACTCTTCGAAGCCTGCGAGGAAAAACCTGACCTGCTACTCGATTTCGCAACGCTGACCGGAGCGGCGCGAGTCGCACTTGGACCCGAACTGCCCGCCATGTTCTGCAACGACGAGGGGTGGGCGGAGAGGTTGCTTGGAGCCGGATCTGCTGCCCACGATCCGTTGTGGCGGCTACCACTCTGGGATGGCTACGAGCCGTGGCTGAAGAGTTCCGTTGCGGACCTGAACAATGTTTCATCTAAGCCAATGGCGGGGGCGGTGATCGCGGCTTTGTTCCTTCGGCGTTTTGTTTCGTCGCTTGCGGCTTGGGCGCACTTCGATATATACGCCTGGAACGATCAAACACAGCCTGGACGTCCTGAAGGGGGGGAAGCTCAGGCTATACGGGGAATTTTTCGCGCGTTGACGGAATTTGTCGCTGATTCGCGAGCGAACCGGAACATGCGAGTAACATCCTCGTGAGCCGGGTGCAACGAATCCTCGAAGTGTGAGTATGTCCGACAGGCGGCTGATGAGATGATTGAAGCCAACCCAGGACACGGGCCGGGGTAACCGGCCGGCCGGAGTTCGAAAGGATCTGAATCATGGCCACACCTTCTTCGCCGGACCAACTCGTGGGCATCCTGCGTGACACCGTCGTCGCGCTCGTACGCCGGGACGGCCCCGATTTGTCGGCTCGGCAGCTCGGTGTGTTCCTCACGTGCTATTTGCAGGATGGTGCTCACACGGTTCGCGGGCTTGCGGCCGATTTGCACGTATCGAAACCCGCCATAACACGGGCTCTGGACCGTCTTGGCGAGCTCGACCTCGCCCGCCGCAAAGTCGACCCGCTCGACCGGCGCAGTGTGCTCGTCCAGCGTACTCTCAAGGGTGCGGCGTTCTTGCGCGATTTGCGTGCCATCATGGGTGAGGCGGCTACCGCAGCTCGCAAGGGTGGCAGCAGCGCAACTGAGTCGCAACCACGGCGAGCGACCGCCTCGTTCTGAGTCGATCCTCTTCTCTTCCGGGCCCACGGCGGCGGAGTGACCGCCGTGCCAAGGTGCGCTAGACCCCCGTCAGCATCACACGCTCGGGGACGGAGGAATCTGGCTTGAGTTCATCGACGGCGCTTCCCAATACGCTGCGCGGCGGTCCGGATGGCCGCGGCCGGTTCGGGGAGTTCGGTGGCCGCTTCGTTGCGGAAACCCTGATGCCGCTTGTTCTGGAGGTGGAGCGCGCCTACGCCAACGCGCGCAAGGATGCGAACTTTCAGCAAGAGCTGGATCGTTACTTGCGCGACTATGTTGGCCGGCCCAGCCCTCTCTGGTTCGCCGAAAGGCTGACGCGAGAGCTCGGGGGCGCAAAAATCTATTTCAAACGCGACGAGCTGAATCACACCGGCAGCCACAAAGCCAACAACTGCATGGGCCAGATCCTGCTCGCGCGGCGCATGGGTAAGACGCGAATTATCGCCGAGACCGGGGCAGGCCAACACGGCGTTGCGACCGCAACCATGTGTGCGCTGTTTGGATTACCGTGCACCGTCTACATGGGTGCCACCGACGTGGAGCGCCAAGCGCCCAACGTATTCCGGATGAAACTTCTCGGTGCGGAGGTGAAGCCCGTCACCTCCGGCGCTGGGACGTTGAAAGACGCAATGAACGAAGCGCTGCGGGATTGGGTAACCAACGTGGCCGATACCTACTACCTGATCGGCACCGTCGCTGGTCCGCATCCTTACCCGGCGATGGTGCGTGATTTCCAATCGGTGATCGGCGAAGAGACGAAACGACAGTTGCAGGAGGCAGAAGGACGGCTGCCAGATGCTGCGGTCGCTTGTATCGGCGGTGGGTCCAATGCGATGGGACTATTTCATCCGTTTTTGGATGATGCGGTACGCCTGATTGGGGTGGAGGCCGGAGGGTACGGCATCGAGTCCGGCCAGCATGCCGCCAGCCTTACCGGCGGACGCCCCGGCGTGCTGCACGGAAATCGCACTTACCTGCTGCAAGACGATGATGGGCAGATCATAGAGGCGCATTCAATCAGTGCCGGATTGGATTATCCCGGCATCGGGCCGGAGCATTCCTGGCTGCACGAGATCGGGCGGGTCGAATACGTCTTCGCCACTGATCAGGAAGCACTGGCGGCTTTCCAACTCTGCACCCGTACCGAAGGTATCATCCCGGCGCTCGAGCCCGCGCACGCTCTGGCTCACGTCGCGAAACTCGCCCCGACGATGGATCGCGACCAGATCATCGTGATGAATCTCTGTGGCCGCGGCGACAAGGACATCTTCACCGTGGCCGAACATCTCGGGGTGCGTCTGTGAGCAGGATCGCCGCGCGATTTTCGGCGCTGAAACAGCAGCGTCGCGCGGCTTTGATTCCGTTCGTCGAGGCCGGAGACCCCGATGCAGCTACCTCCATGGCCCTGCTGCGGGGTATGCCGGGTGCGGGCGCGGACCTGATCGAGATCGGCATGCCCTTTACCGACCCGATGGCTGACGGACCGACGATCCAGGCTGCCGGCAAGCGCGCCTTGAGGGCTGGCGCCACCATGGCACACACCCTCGCGATGGTGCGGGAGTTCCGGCGTGAGGATGATGCAACTCCGATCGTGCTGATGGGCTATCTCAATCCCATTCTGGCCTACGAAACCCAACGCTTTTGCGTGGATGCAGCAGCTTCGGGCGTGGATGGCCTGATCGTCGTGGATCTGCCGACCGAAGAGGCCGATCTGCTGTTGCCCGACGCCAGAGCGAATAGTCTGGACATCATTCGGCTGATCGCACCAACTACACATGAGGAACGCTTGCCGCTGGTACTGACGGGCAGCTCTGGCTTCGTTTACTACGTTAGCATCACCGGCATCACCGGAACACGTACTGCAACCGAGGACCATCTAAGTGAAGCGATTCCTCGCGTGCGGAAAGTGACCGACCTGCCAATTGCCGTTGGCTTCGGCGTGCGTACGCCGGAACAGGCGGCAACCATCGCGCGACATGCCGATGCCGCTGTGGTTGCATCTGCTTTGATTGATACGCTGGCGGCGAACCTTGATGAAAATGGACGGGCAAAGCCGGATGCCGTCCGTCGTGTTCTGGACCAGGTGCGCGGGTTGGCCGAAGGCGTACGCGCAACGCGCCGAGATGCGTAAATGAGCTGGCTGACGGAGTTCGTGCGACCCAAGATACGCACGCTTTTCGCTCGTCGGGATGTTCCCGATAACCTGTGGGTTCAGTGCCCCTCATGTCAGCAGATGATCTTTTCGCGTGAGTTGATCGCGAACCTGAAAGTGTGCCCCCAATGCGGCCATCATCTTCGGGCCTCGGCACAAGAGCGACTCTCCTGGACGTTTGATACGAACAGTTTCACGCGTATCGAGCTGTCGAAAATCCCTCCAGATCCGCTGCGATTTCGCGATAGCAAGCGTTATTCCGATCGGCTGAAGGAGGCGCGTGACAAGACCCATCTAGAGGATGCGATTGTCGTGGCTCACGGCACCATCGAATCCGAACCGGCTGTCGTCGCTGCCATGGAGTTCGAGTTCATCGGTGGCTCCATGGGGGCTGGGGTGGGGGAGGGGATCGTTGCCGCAGCTCGCCTCGCTGTGCTGCAAGACGCGCCGTTGATCGTTTTCACCGCTTCCGGCGGCGCGCGCATGCAGGAGGGCGCCATCAGTCTGATGCAGATGCCGAAGACCGTGATCGCTACAAGGCTGGTGAAGAACGCCGGCCTGCCATTCGTCACAGTGCTGACGGACCCGACCACAGGAGGGGTCACGGCGAGTTTCGCCATGCTCGGCGATGTACAGATCGCCGAACCTGGGGCATTGATCGGGTTCGCCGGCGCGCGCGTGATCGAACAAACCGTACGAGAGCGTCTGCCGGAGGGCTTCCAGACAGCGGAATATCTGCTTTCCCACGGCATGATCGACATGGTGGTCCAGCGCAAGGAGCTGCGGCCCAGTTTAGCGCGTCTGATTCGGTTGCTACGCAATCGGAATGAGGCAGTCGCACAGGCTGCGGACTGATACGCCGATCATGGGTCAGGATCGGATCGAGCCGATCATCAACCGCCTGCACGGCCTTTATCCGCGGCTGATCGATCTTAGCCTGGACCGGTTGCGGGACTTGCTGGCGAAGCTGGGTTCACCCGAACGGAATCTGCCGCCCGTGATTCACGTCGCGGGTACGAACGGCAAGGGCAGCACGTGCGCCTTTGTCCGCGCGATGGCTGAAGCTGCGGGATTGCGGACACACGTCTATACCTCACCGCACCTCGGTACGCTTCAACGAACGCATTCGCATTGCCGGCACTCTTGTGACGGACGACGCATTGTCGGCAACGCTGGAGCGCATCGAGCAGGTGAATGCGGAATCGCCAATTACAGTGTTCGAGGTGATTACTGCGGCTGCCTTTTATCTCTTCGCTCAAATCCCTGCGGATCTTTGCGTGCTGGAGGTGGGGCTTGGCGGCCGTGGTGATGCAACCAACGTCATTGAGCGTTCGGCAGTTTCCGCCATCACCTCTATTTCGCTCGATCATCGCGAGATGCTGGGCGACACGGTTGCTGCCATCGCTGCCGAGAAGGGGGGGATCATGAAGCCTGGCGTCCCGGTTACCATCGGTGCGCAATCCCGCGATGCATCCCGCGTTCTGCTTGAGCATGCGGAGGAGGCAGGTGCGCCGGTCCATCTGCGCGGGCGGGATTGGGACATCGATGGCCTCCGCTTTTGGGACGACAACGGCGTGGTTCAGCTCGATCCATTGTCCCTTCCTGGCCCGCACCAGCACGATAATGTCGGGATCGCTGTGGCCGCGTTGCGGGTGTCCGGTATCGGCCTGCCAGAGTCCGCGCTGGCGCGCGGAGCTGGACACGCGGTGTGGCCTGCTCGCCTGCAGCGGCTGCAGGGTCATCTTGCCGAGATGTTGCCGAGCGGGTTCGAGGTGTGGCTGGACGGCGGACACAATCCGGGGGCTGGTGAAGCCTTGGCACACCATCTCGCACTATGGCGAGGTCCGGTGCATCTGGTGATTGGGATGAAGCAAACGAAAGACCCGAGTGGCTTTCTTCGTCCGTTGTTGCCCTATGCCGCGAGCCTATGGGCGGTCGCTGAACCCGGCCAGCATCTGGCGCTTCCGATCGAGGAAATCGTGCGGGCATCGGGTGGTCTGGCTTGCCCGGGTCCGCGCGTCCAAGATGCAATTGCCGCCATCGCGCGAACGCATCCGCCGGGCCGCGTGCTGATCTGCGGTAGCCTCTACTTGGCCGGCGAGGTGCTGAAGCTGGACGGAACCATTCCCGCGTGACAATTCGGTTCTGGGTTTTTCCTGTCGTGGCGATGCTGCAGGCATCCCCCGCTGTCGCAGCGTGGAACCGATTTCAGATTCTGGAATGGCAGCCGCGATCTCCTGCACAGCTTGATTTTCTGAAGACGCTGGGCGTGTCAGGCGGAATGGCCATGATCGACGGTGCGACTGGCACGTTCGATCCGAATGGCTCGGCTGTGCGGAACCTGCGTACCGCAGGCCTGTCCTACTATGTCGAGAACATCGCGACCGACTTCTATTCCGCCTATCATCGTTGGCAGCCAGGCATTCCCATTGGCCGGCGTTTTCATGACTTGCAGCTTCGCTACATCGCGAATCCGAATGACTTGTCGGTGTTCGTGCGCGACCCCAGCCTTTCCGATCCGGCGTGGCTGCAGCGTGTGCGAACACGCCTTCTTGGCGTCGTGCACGCGGCACGTGCGGATCAGCCATTCTATTACAGCCTTGGCGATGAAACTGGCATCGCCGAGCTTGCGGCGCCGTGGGACTTTGATTTGTCTGCGGTCTCGCTTGACGGCTTCCGGCGTTGGTTGCGTCGTCAGTATCCGTCGCTTGCTGCCTTGAACCAGGAGTGGGGCACCACATACGCATCCTGGGACGAGGTGCATCCGGAACTGACCCGCGAGGCGGTCGCCTCACACAATGCAAATCTTGCTCGCTGGGCTGACTTCAAGGCATGGATGGATGTTGCTTTTGCACAGGCACTCCGGGCAGGAACCGACGCAGTGCATCAAGGAGACCCACAGGCACGTGCCGCCATTGAAGGCGCTCAGGTTCCAGGATGGGGTGGCTACGATTACACGCTGCTGGTCCACGCCGTGGATGCGATGGAAATCTACGATACGTACGAAAATCTACCGATCGCGCTTTCTCTCAATTACAATCTGATCACGCTCACCACCTCCTTCAGCGCGGACGCAGCGGGTATGTACGCGGTCTGGCGAGAGTTCCTTCGCGGAACGCGCGGTCTAATTCTGTGGGATGATCATAACCGGCTTGTTACGCCGGATGCGAAACCGGGTCCTGATGCAGCCGCAGTCGCTCCGGTTTTCGCTAAGCTGCGGGGCGCGCTTGGCCGGGCAATCTTGGCCTCCAACCCCGTGAAGGATCCGATAGACATTCTCTATTCGCCGGCGAGTTTCCGCATCGAATGGCTGCTGGAGCAGCGCCCGGAAGGACAGTCCTGGGTCATGCGCAGTCTGAATGCGGATGATGCCGGCAATGCGCAGCGTGAAAGTCTCGCCGCGTACGCCGCCGACCTGCATCGGCTGGGCTTTACGCCGCGCTACGTCGGACCCGATCAGCTTCGTGGCGACGGTCCGGATGCACGCGTGCTGATCCTGCCGCACGCGATTGCCCTGTCTGTCAGCGAACGGGAAGCGATTGCCATGTTCGCCCGGCACGGTGGAACGGTGATCTCGGATGTGCCTTCCGGTCAGTATGATCAACATGGAAAGCCGACGAGGCCTCTGAAAATCGGCATCCACGTCGCGCCTGATTCCGTGGCTGATCTTGAGCGCATCCTCAAGCAAGCCGGCCTGAAAGCTCCTTTTCGGGTCGTCGCGGGTGATGGCACCAGGCCAGCGTTGACCACGTATCGCTTTGCGCATGGTCCGAACACAATTCTTGCCATCCAGCAAGCGAGCGGAGGAAGCGGAAAGCCCGTCAACATCCGAATTGCCCTACCGCGGGCCGCCTGGGTTCAGGATTTGCAAACCAGTCAGCGTCTGGGTCGACTCACCCAGCTTTCGCTGACACTGGACCCTGTCACGCCCGCGATCGTTCTGCTCAGCCCGTACGAATTGCGCGGTACTCCCGGCGGACAATCTCCATCAGCTCCGCAACCGACGTCTCCGCCGCGTGTGATTGATAGGTAATTCGACCCCGCTGCATCAGGATGATACGGTCGACGATTTCCAGCGTTTGCGCATAATTGTGCATGATCATGGCGATTGACAGGTCGCCCTTTGCCTTGAGCCGCAGGATCAGGTCGATAATCAGCCCGGCTTCACGTGCGCCCATGGCTGCGAGCGGTTCATCCAGGAGAAGGATATGGGCGTTGGAGTTTACCGCGCGCGCCACCGCGATGGCTTGCCGTTGCCCGCCGGACAGACGCTCGACTGGCAGATCGACTGAGGGAATGTGCACGCCGATCTCGTCCAGCAGCTCCTGCGCGCGTGCCCGCATTGCGCGATGGTTCACCAGCCGGATCGGGCCAGGGTACACGATCTCCCGATTTAAAAACAGGTTGTGATAGATGCTTAAGGAGTTGGCCAGCGCCAAGTCCTGATACACGCACTCGATGCCAAGTGACCGTGCGTGATCAACGGACCGCAACGCGGTTTCTTTGCCGTTGATGATCAGCCGTCCCGCTGTCGGCGGCTGGAAGCCGGTGAGTATCTTGATCAGCGTGGACTTTCCGGCGCCGTTATCGCCAAGGATGCCGAGGATCTCGCCACGCTGCAGCTCTACGCTCACGCCATCCAGCGCGGTCACGGCGCCGAAGCGCTTGACGATGTTTTCCGCCTGCAGCGCGGCGCTCATGACGAGCCACCGGTGCGCGCCAGGCGTGTAATATGGATGTTGAAGATCATCGCCAGCAGGATGGCGAAACCCAGGATGATGTTGAAGGTGAAGGCGTTCACCCCGATCAGCGTGAAACCATCGCTGAGGATGCCCAGCACGGCAGCACCGATCAGCCCGCCGATAATTGTGCCGAACCCGCCGGCAAGCGACGTACCGCCAATCACACCAGCGGCCACCGCCAGAAACATGATCTGGTTTCCGCCCGCCTGCGGGTCGATGGAGGATATACGGAAGGATTCCAGGATGCCCGTGAGGCCAGCCAGCGCACCGGTCAGGATGAAGTTGCCGACCTTCAGGCGTGCGACATTGATTCCTGCCTCGCTGGCGCCCGTGGGATTGGCGCCTGCGGCCGTTGTGTGCAGCCCCCAGCGCGTGTCGCGCAGCACCACATGCATGACGACCACGATCAGCAACGCCCACAGGATTTCGCTGAAGCCCCATGCTCCCATGATTTGCGTGAGCACCGCGTTGTCAGGTGGCGTGACGGGCGTGCCGGAGGAAATCGTCAACGTGAAACCGTTGACCAGGAATAGCGTGCCCAATGTCGTGACGAACGAAGGCACCGAAAGATAGACCGTCACGGCACCGTTGATGAACCCGACCACGCCGCCGGCTGCGATGCCAACAATCACCGCGACCGGGGCGGGTATCCCTGCTTCCGCCGCGAAGTACATGACGAATGGCGAAAGGGCGAATACCATGCCCGCGGAGAGATCGATCTCTCCCATGATCATAAGCATGATCTCGCCGCAGGCGATGATCGCCACTGGGGCAATATACTGCGACAAATTCTGCAGGCTGGCGGAAGAGAGCAGGAATTCGCGGTTCACGCTTGCGAAATAGGCGATTAGCAGAAGCGCAACCACGAAAATGCTGCCTTCCTGCCAGTGCAGAAAGACGTCCAGGAACCTTCGTCGGAGCATCAGCCGGCGATGGCGCCGCTACGCTTCACCGTTTGCTCTGCGGTCGATGACCCTTCATACCGCGTCTTGGTGGAAAGATACGGACCAACAGCAGACTTGGTGACGAACTTGAGACCGGTGTTGATGTCGGCGGGACCCGTTAGGCCACCCGAGATCTGAAACATGAACAGCTCCATCACCGTGTAGAAGCCTTGCAGATAGGCTTGCTGATCGATGGTAAAGTCAAGAAAGCCTTGATTGATCAGGTCCAGCGTCTTTGGCAGCAGGTCGTAGCCGCCAGCGTGCACACCCTTCTTTACCAGATCATTCTGCTGCATCACTTCGCCGACTCCCTGGGTGCTGCCGGCGTCGACAGCGAACATGCCTTTTACGTCCTGGTGACCCAGATAAAACGACTGGATGCGCGAGAGTTCCTCGTTCACCGTCGGTCCGCTGGCGATAGACTGCACATCGATCTGCTTGCCGGATTTCTTGATCGCGGCAATCGCGCCGTCCATGCGCGGCTGGATATTCAACTGACCGGGCGTTGCGATGAAGATCGCAACCATTCCGGAATCGACCATACCCGTGATGCGCTCGCCCATTTGGTAACCAGACTGATAGAGATCCTGTCCCACATAGGCCAAACGCTTGTTCCCGCTGCCGGGGGGCGCGTCGGCGTTGTAAGCGATCACCGGAATGCCGGCATTTAGCGCACGTTCCACCGGTTCATTAAACGCCTTTGGATCGACGATCGGCACAGCGATCCCGTCCGCCTTGCCCGCAATTCCAGCGTTCATCGCATTGACCATCCCCGCGACGTTCGCATTGGCGGATCCGGTCCACTGATAGCTGCAATCCAGCAGCTTGCAGGCGTCCTGGATGCCATACTGGGTCGGGACGAAGAACGGGTTCGTCGTCACGTGATTGACAAAGACGAAGCGCCACTTCGGATGGGACGGAAAGGCGCCTGCGTCAGCGGCCTTTGCGGCGCCGCCTCCTAGAAGGGCCATCGCACCTCCCAGGCTGGCACCTTGCAGCAGGGCACGCCTTACGACGGCAGCCCGTTCGATCTGGTCGGTGGGCATCTTTTTCCTCCCCTTGAGAAGCGCTGCTACTAACCATGTTGCGCAGCCGGCGTGAATGCCTCCGAAACGGGCTCTCACGAACTTGCGATCCGGCTATTCCAATCCGGCGATGTGCCGCCACTCCGTTTCCGTTAGCACGGTCACATCAAGCTCCGCCGCACGGCGCGCTTTCGATCCGGCGTCTGCGCCGAGAACCACGTAGTCGGTCTTGCGCGACACGGAATCGGTCACTTTGGCCCCCAGTGCCTCCGCTCGTGCTTTCGCTTCGGGACGCGTCATGCTCTCCAGACTGCCGGTGAAGACAATGGTTTTACCGGCCAGCGCGCTCCCGCTCGTCGTCGCCGCAGGTTCTTCGACCTGGAGTTCCGCCACGAGTTCATCGAGTGCCGCGACGTTGCGCGGCTCGCCAAAAAAGTCCGCCAATTCCTGTGCGATTGCCGGTCCGATGCCGATTATGGACCCAAGCGCCTCGCGCGCTTCGGACCCCACCGTCGTGGCTGCGATCATTTGCGCACGCCAAGCGTCGAATGTGGCATAATGGCGAGCCAGCAGTTGTGCGTTGCGTTCGCCGATCCGCCGGATTCCGAGTGCGTAGATCAGACGCGATAGGGGAATCCGCCGTCGTGCCTCAATGGCTCGTGCCAGGTTACGGGCGGACGTTGCACCCCACCCCTCCAGGTCGGCGATCTCCGTTTCCCGCGCAGGCAACCGGAACAGGTCCGCGGGACCCGTCAGCCACCCCTTCGCAAAGAACTCCTGTACCGTTTTCTCCCCCAACCCATCGATGTCGAAGGCCGGGCGAGAAACGAAATGGATCAGCCGTTCGACCCGTTGCGCGGGGCAGATGAGACCGCCGGCGCAGCGTCGCACGGCCTCTCCCGGCGGACGGACGGCGTGGCTGCCACAGGCGGGACAGCGATCCGGGAACTTGAAGGGCCGAGCGTTTTTCGGACGCTTGTCCAGCATCACCGACAGAATCTGCGGAATGACATCGCCTGCGCGCTGGATCAGCACGGTATCGCCGATCCGCACGTCCTTGCGGGCAATCTCATCCTCGTTATGCAACGTGGCGCGTTGCACCAGCACACCACCAACGTTCACGGGCTCAAGCTCCGCCACAGGGGTCAATGCTCCCGTCCGCCCCACCTGAATCCGTACATCCCGCAGCACCGTCTGAGCCTGCTCCGCAGGAAACTTCCAGGCAGTTGCCCAGCGCGGCGTTCGTCCGACAAATCCGAGGCGGCGCTGCAACGCCAGGTCGTTGATTTTGTATACCACACCGTCGATGTCGTATCCGAGCGTTGCTCGCGCAGTGCCGATGCCTGCCTGATAGCCAGTCACCTCCGTTTCAGTCGCCAACAGCCGGGATAATTCGTTAACTTTGAAACCCCAGTCCCGTAAGCGCTGCAAATATGCCCAGTGGCTGTCAGCAACAGGTTCGCTCGCTTCACCCATGGCATAGGCGAACAGAGAGAGTGCGCGTCCCGCCGTAATTGCTGTGTCGAGCTGTCGCAAGCTGCCAGCTGCAGCATTGCGTGGATTGGCAAATAGCCGTTGCCCAGCCGCCGCTTGTGCTTCGTTCAGCGCGAGAAAGTCCGCCTTCATCATGAACACTTCGCCGCGAATTTCGATGAATTCCGGCGCCCTGCCGTGTAGACGCTGCGGCACTGCTTTAATCGTGCGCAGGTTCTCGAAGACGTCTTCTCCCTCCATGCCGTCACCACGCGTGGCGCCGCGCACGAAGTGGCCACGTTCATAGGTCAGATTGATCGAAAGCCCGTCGATTTTGGGCTCGCCGACAAGTGCCAGAGGCTGATCGGATGCAAGTCCAAGAAAGCGGCGGGCACGAGTCAGGAACTCATGAAAATCCCCCTCGTCGAACGTGTTATCCAGCGACAGCATCGGCTCGCGATGGCGAACTTTGCGAAAACCTGATTCAAGCGCGGCACCGACGCGCTTCGATGGCGAATTGGCCCGGACCAGCTCGGGAAAGAATGCCTCAATCGCCGCGTTGCGCTGCCGAAGTGCGTCGTATTCGGCATCGGTGATCTCAGGAGCGTCCTCCTGATAATAGGCCCTATCGTGCCGCGCGATCTCCCGCGCCAGCCGTTCCAGCTCCGTCGCCGCCTGCTCGCGCGTCAGCCCCGAAACATCCATGGTCACGCGCTCACGCCAAGCAATTCGTCCGCCGCGGCGCGTGCCAAATCGGTGATACGTGCGCCAGCCAGCATGCGCGCGATTTCTTCGCGCCGTGCGCTGCCTTCCAGCGCCTCCACAGCCGTGGCCGCGGTGCCCCGAACGGACCGCTTCAGCACGCGAAAATGCGCCGTGCCGCGCGCGGCAACCTGCGGACTGTGAGTCACCACAAGAACCTGCAGCCGCTGCGCCACGCGTGCCAGGCGCTCACCCACCGCCGCCGCGGTGGCGCCGCCGATGCCCGAATCCACCTCGTCGAAGATCAGGCAGGGCGCCGGCGAAGCGCGCGCAAGCACTACCTTGAGCGCCAGCATTAGCCGCGACAGCTCACCGCCAGAAGCCACCCGCGCCAGCGGACCCGGTTCCTGCCCGGGATTGGCGGCAATCAGAAAGCGTACCGCATCGGCGCCGCTGGGACCCCAGCCGGACTCCGGCAGCGCCTCGACCGCGGCTACGAACCGGGCCTTCTCCAGCTTCAGTGGCGGCAACTCACGCGCTACCGCGCGCTCAAGCCGCATTGCGGTGTCCCGCCGGGCCGCGGAAAGCGCGTCAGCTGCTCGCACGTAATCCTCGCGCGCTTCGTCCAGCGCGCGGTGTAGAGCCGCCAGTTCTATTATCCCGTTTTCCAGTGACGCTAAGCGGGCACTCAGCTTCCTCAGAAAGTCCGGCAATTCCGCAACCGCAACTCCGTGCTTGCGGGCCGCCGCCCGCAGGGCAAACAGCCGCTCCTCGATCCGCTCAAGCGTACCCGGGTCATGATCTGCCTGATCGGCAAGGCGCGAGAGGAAGCCTTCCGCCTCGGTCAGGGCTTCGTCTGCCCGCTCGAGCGCGGCAATCGCCGGCTCGGCCGGATTGCTCATGCCTGGCGCCGCGGGTGGGATCAACCGCTGCAACGTACGATAGGCTGCGCGTATCGCCGCTGCTGGTGGCGGACCACGGCGACCTTGGGGCGCGAGCTCGGACAGCGCCGCCGCGATGGCCGCAGCTCTCCGTTCCCCATGCTGCAAACGCTGGCGTTCGCCGGCCAGGCGCTCTTCCTCGTCACTTTCGATTGCAAGCCTTTCCAGCTCGGTCGTTGCATGGCGCAACCACTCCTCGTCGCGCCGAGCCCGCTCCACAGCGTCTTCCGCTTGCGCCAGCTCTGCGACCCGGCTGCGCCATGTTCGCCAGGCCTGCGCCGTCACGTCGCGCAATCCAGCATCCACCCCAAACGCGTCCAATAACGCCGCATGGGTGGACGGATCGGCCAGTCCGACCTGTTCGTTCTGTCCCTGGATTTCCACCAGCAAAGCACCGGCCCGGCGGAGCAGCCCGACGCTCACCGGTTCGTCGTTGATGAAGGCCCGCGAACGTCCGTCCGACGTCACGACGCGGCGCAAGATCAGCTCGTCGTCAGGCGATAATCCGCCCTCGGCGAGCAGTCCCCAAGCTGGATGCCCGCCGGGAACAGCGAACGTCGCGCTGACGCTCGCCTGTGCCGTTCCGGCGCGCACCATGCCCGGCTCAGCCCGCATCCCGAGCGCAAGGCCCAGACTATCCAGGAGAATCGATTTGCCCGCGCCAGTTTCGCCGGTCAGCGCCGTCAGACCCGAGCCGAACGCAAGATCCAGCCGCTCGATCAACACCACGTCGCGGATCGATAGAGCGGTGAGCACCCGGTTAGAAGACGGTGTTCCAGGCCCGCGAGACGATTCCGCGACCACTACCCGTGGGCGGCGGAAGTCCCTGGATCAGGTGCGTCTGGTAGAGATCCGCATAGGTATCAGCGTACCACGAGCTACCGGGATAATTGTAGCCGAGAACTGCTGCCGTGCGCAGCGCTTGATCACGCATGCCAAGGCGCAGGTAGATTTCCACCAGCCGGTGGAGCGCCTCTGCCGTGTGATTGGTGGTTTGGTAGTCCTGCACCACGCGCTGGAACCGGCCGATCGCCGCCTCGTAAAGATGTTGGTCCTCGTACCAGCGGCCGATCTCCATCTCGTGTCCGGCCATGTGATCGCGCGCCAGGTCGATCTTCAACTGCGCATCTCGCGCATAAGGCGTGTCAGGATACCGATCCACGACCTGCTGCAGCGCCGCCATGGCCTCGGACGTACCCTTCTGATCCCGCTGCACGTCCGGAATCTGCTCGTACAAGCACAGCGCGCGTAAATAATACGCATACGGCGTGTCGGGGCTGGACGGATGAAGCTGAATATACCGGTCAAGGGTCCCGATCGCCTGGGTATAATGATTCTGCAGATACTGCGAATACCCCTGCATCAGCTGTGCCTTCGACGCCCATGCGGAATACGGATAGTCCTGCTCCACCAGGTTGAACTGATCTTCGGCCTCCGAATAACGCTGGGTATTCAGCGCATCCATGCCGTTGTTGTACAGGGCCTCGACCGGGGGGGCCGGTCCGGTCGCCGCTTGATTCTTCGAACCGCCGCCACAGCCCGCCAGAGCCAGACAGGTCACCACCGTCCCGGCCAGTACAGCAAATCGCGTCACGCAATCGTCTCCATTCAGGCGGCTTATACCAATCTGCGCCGCGCCGCCCAAGCGGTTGACGATCCGCCCCTTCGCTTCTCTGCTGGCGGAATGATCGTCGTCTTCGGCTCCATCAACCTCGACCTGATCTTCACGCTCCCCGCGCTCCCTGTCCCGGGGCAAACTCTTCTCAGTCCGGCCGTGCGGATAGAGGCCGGCGGGAAGGGGGCCAATCAGGCGATCGCAGCGGTCCGCGACGGCGCAAGCGTGGTCATGGCCGGGGCGGTCGGACAGGATCTCCTTGGCGCCGCTGCGGTGGCTGGTTTGCGCGATACCGGCGTGGACCTCACCCGCGTCCGAACGTCGACCGCACCGACCGGATGCGCTGGGATTTTCGTCGATCCCGCCGGGCGCAACGTGATCGGTGTGGGATCCGGTGCCAACCTGACTGTCCGTGCCGATCAGATCGAGGACGATTTGCTGTCCCCGCAGACCACGCTGGTGCTCCAGATGGAGGTCCCGGCCGAGGAGACCACGGCGCTCGTACTTCGGGCGCGAAGCCGGGGGGCGCGCATCGTCCTCAATCTTGCACCCGCCGGGGTGATCGATTCCACGGCCTTGGCCCAAGTCGATGTGCTGGTGGTCAACGAGGCCGAAGCGGCCTGGCTCGGGAAACGGCTTGGCTGCGCTGCCGATGCTGCCGACTTGCACCGGGCACTCGGCGTCGCCGTCGTGCGCAGCCTGGGCGACCAGGGGCTGGACGCGGTCTGGCGCGGCGGGTCGAGTCGTCTTCCCGCTCATTCGGTCCGGGTAGTGGACACAACCGCAGCAGGGGACTGCCTAACCGGCGTGCTTGCGGCTGCTCTCGACCAGGGCACGGCAATGGAGCCGGCGCTGTGGCGCGCGAATCTGGCGGCAGCCCTGTGCTGTACCCGCGCAGGCTCCCAGGCCAAAATGCCGACAGCGGCGGAGATCGACGCCGGGCGGATTGCCGGCTGATGTGGCCTGAGGCAAGCAAGCGCGCCATGACACCGCGCTGCTTGATTCCCGCCCTCGTCGTATCCGTCTGCCTGACGTCCTGCGGTGCTCCATCAACCACAGCCCCCCAGACCCAGGCTCAAGCCCCGTCTGGCCAGGTCGCTAGTATCGACGGGCTGTACCTCGGCAGCACCACGCGGTTCCAGGCCGACCGCCGGGATTGTCCGCATCCCGGTCTTCTGGATATCGAAGTGCAGGCAGGCCGGTTCGAGTATCGATGGCGGCCGCTCATTTATGTGGACGCCACGATTGCACCGGATGGCTCGGTGCAGGGCGGCGGGGGTGATGTCACGCTGACTGGCCGCCTGGATGGGGACACTCTTTCTGGGGACGTGACGAACGGTTCCTGCGGTCTGCATTTCACGGCGACACGCCGGGAATGATACGCTTGTCCCCATGAACGCTTCCGTGCCGGTCATCGATGAACTTCGCCGCGTGCTCTATACGCCGGTGCTATCAGACGTGCTCGATGGACTAGGCCTGATGCACCAAGCGATGCGGCCCTTTATTCGGCCCGTCGATGAGTCCGCCGTCCTGTTTGGGCGTGTCCGCACCGGCCGGTATGCGCCCTCGGGACCGGCTCAGCCCGGCCGCAATCCGTACCAACTGGAGATGGAGCTCATCGACAGCCTCCAGTCGGACGAGGTGCCGCTGCTGGCCTGCAACGGCCCAACCGACGTGATTGCACCCTGGGGCGAACTGCTCTCCACCGCGGCACGAGCGCGGGGCGCCGCCGGGTGTGTGACCGATGGCCTTGTGCGTGACGTTGCGCGCATCCGTCTGATGGGCTTCCCGGTCTTCCACGGCGGCATCGGTCCCTTGGATACCAAGGGACGCGCCGAGATGGTCGAGAAGGATACGCTCGTGGAGATCGCTGGAGTCAGAGCCGCGCCTGGCGACTGGATCATGGGCGACGTTGACGGTGTAGTCGTTATCCCGGCCGGCTATGCGGAACGCGTTTTCCGGGCCGCGCTTGACAAGATCACTGCCGAGGATACCACCCGCGCGGAACTAGAAGCCGGTGCGAGCCTTCAGGACGTATTCGCGCGCCACGGCGTTCTCTAGCAGCGATTTCCGCAGGAGATTGGCGATGTACCAGGATGTGCAATTGTTCATTGATGGCGCCTGGACCAAAGCAGGCGGTGGTAGAACGATCCCGGTGCTGAATCCGGCGACGGGTGAGACCATCGGAACGGTCGCGCATGCCGAAAAACCCGATCTCGATCGTGCTCTGGAAGCCGCAGAGAAGGGGTTTCATACTTGGCGCAAAGTCTCGGCCTATGATCGCGCGAAACTGATGCGCAAGGCGGCGAATATCCTGCGCGAACGGGCCGACAAGATCGCGACGATCATGACCCTGGAACAGGGCAAGCCGCTCACAGAGGCGAAGATGGAGACGCTGGCCGCCGGCGATGTCATCGACTGGTTTGCCGAGGAAGCGCGGCGCGCCTATGGCCGGGTCGTTCCGGCTCGCGCCGAGGGTGTTTATCAGCTTGTGATCAAGGAACCCGTGGGCCCCGTCGCTGCTTTCACGCCCTGGAATTTCCCAATCAATCAGGTGGTGCGCAAACTGTCAGCGGCGCTGGCGGCCGGGTGTTCCATCATCGTTAAGGCACCGGAGGAAACGCCGGCTTCGCCCGCTGAACTCATCCGGGCCTTTGTCGATGCTGGTGTGCCCCCCGGGGTGATCAACCTAGTCTACGGCGTACCGGCCGAAATTTCCGAATACCTGATTCCGCATCGGATCATTCGTAAGATTTCGTTCACCGGCTCCACGGCCGTGGGCAAACAGTTGGCGGCCCTGGCCGGCGCCCACATGAAGCGGGCGACCATGGAGCTTGGCGGTCATGCACCGGTGATCGTCTTCGATGATGCCGACGTGGACGTCGCGACCAGGATCCTGTCCGCGAGCAAGATCCGCAACGCCGGCCAGGTCTGCATTTCCCCCACACGCTTCCTGGTGCAGGAGCCCGTCTATGATCAGTTCGTCGATAAGTTCGTTAGCGCGATCAAATCGGTGAAGGTGGGTGACGGGCTGGAGCAGGGCACTCAGATGGGGCCGATGGCCAATACGCGTCGGATCACCGCTATGGAAAGTTTTATTGGCGACGCGGTGAAGCACGGGGCCGAGGTGCGCACAGGCGGCAACCGGATCGGCAACAAGGGGAACTTCTTCGAGCCGACGGTGCTGACCAATGTGCCAAAGGACGCTCGCATCATGAACGAGGAGCCTTTCGGGCCCGTCGCAGTGATCGCGCCCTTCCACTCCTTCGATGACGCGATCGAGGAAGCCAACCGTCTGCCGTTCGGCCTCGCCTCGTATGCCTTTACCCGGTCGGCACGAACCGCGACGGCAGTGGCTGCGGCGGTTGAGTCTGGGATGATTTCGATCAACCACCACGGGTTGGCGCTGCCGGAAGTTCCCTTCGGCGGGGTCAAGGATTCCGGCTATGGTTCCGAAGGCGGGCTGGAGGCGATTGAAGCTTATCTGAACACGAAGTTCGTCTCCCAAGCCGGTTTGTAACCAACGGACGAATCTGCTTACTGGCGCCGGCGATCAGGGCTTGGTGGTCGCCGGTATAGGTGTGCACGCCAGTTCAGCGACAACGCGGCAGCAGAGCAACGAAACACGGCAACCGGTTCAACGTCGTCGCAGGCGCGTCGATTGCCCTTGGCAAGGTTCCGGAGGCGTGTCAAAAGCCGTTGCGAGAGCGGGGCGATTCCGTAGCTCCACTCAGCCGCTGTCGCTCAGGAGCCAACATGTCCAAAGCCTTTATCGCGCAAGTTATCCAGGAGTTGGCGTCGCTTACCGGGGCGGCTGCGAACCGCGCCGCCGGTCATCTTATGGACGCCATCGTTAAGGAGCTGCGCCGTTCCGGGAAGTTTACCTTACCCAGCTTCGGCACCTTCGTCGTCCGCAAGACCAAGGCCCGAACTGGCATGAACCCGCGGACCGGTGAGTCTATAAAGGTGAGGGCTGGCAAGACCGTCCGATTTAAGGCTTCGCCTTCGCTGAAGAAGTCAGTTTGATTTAACCGATCCCCTCTGGGCCTAAGTCTCGGGACCGCGAACGAAACACATCACGCCTAAGGTCGGAGTGTAGCAGACAACTGCTTGCCCGGTCGGATTATCCGCCCGGTGCAGGATCGTTTCAGGCGGTATGGGCCTCCATTGTCCCTGAATTAGCGCCTCATAGTGATCGCCATTGATGCGATATTCGGTCCGCCGGCAATCGGCTTCCGAGCAGCAGGAAATTCCCGTCCCCGGCTGAATAAGGCTCCGGAACCACGGGGCGAGAGCCGGATCGCCACCCCCCGGCGGCGGATTGGCGAAGGCGGCGGAGGCAGATAGTAGGAAAACAGCGCCGCTCAACACACGAAACATTACCATGCTCCGGGCAGTCCACCCTCTCGACTTGGCCTTTGGCGCGATAACCTCAAGCGGGAGCGTTCCCGAGAATGTACCCTTTTCGTTGATCAGATGGCGAATGATTACGTTGTAATCGAATAACCGCCATCTACGGCTATCGCGGCGCCTGTAACAAAGTCGGACGCCGGGCTGGCCAGAAACACAGCAATGCCTGCGAGATCTGCCGGAATTCCCCAGCGCCCCGCTGGAGTTCGTGCTTCCACCCGCTCGTGCAGGCCCTCCACCTGCCGGCGGGCCGTGCGCGTCAACTCCGTGTCGATCCAGCCAGGGAGTACAGCGTTTACCTGAACGTTGTCTTTCGCCCAGGCCGTAGCGAGAGCCCGTGTCATTTGCACGATTCCGCCTTTGCTCGCAGCGTAAGGCGTCGCATAAGGTGCGCCGAACAGCGACATCATCGATCCGATATTGATGATCTTGCCGGCTCCCGCCTGCTTTAGCGCTGGATACGCGGCCTGAGCACACAAAAATGCTCCAGTCAGGTTTGTGTCCAGCACCTGATGCCACTCCTCCTCGGTATAATCCTGAGGCACCTTGCGGATGGAGGTGCCGGCGTTGTTGACCAGATATCCAGCCGGCCGAAGCGCTCGACCGCCTCTGCCACCACCGTTCGGCACTCCACGGCGCGGGTGACATCCGCGCGCACGAAGTGCGCGGTCCGGCCGTGCTTTTCCAGTGACTTCAATGCCGCGCCGGCTTTCTCCTGGTTACGTCCGGTCAGCACGATGGAGGCGCCAGCGTCGGCCAGACCCTCAGCCATCCCAAGGCCAATGCCGCCATTGCCGCCCGTGACGATTGCAACCTTCTCAGTCAGATCGAACAATCTCATCCGCGCAAATCCATTTGGTTTAACGCATCGTTTGCCCGGCAAAACTCCCCCGGCGAAGGCCAGCAAGGTAACGCAGCAGATGTGCGGCCGAGCCCTTCACGGCTATGCCAGGCAAACGAAGCGGTGGCTCAATTAGGACGTGTGCGACCCCGGGATCTGCCCGCGAATCTCGCCGCTCGGATGATCTTTGCTGTGAACGTTAATGTAGGTCTGTCCAGCCATGAGCATCTTGGCCTGATCGGGCGTCAGTGTGTCCGAACCCGTGATCGGGCTTGAGGGAGCCGCACCCTTCTTGCTCAGCCATACCAGCACCGGTCCGTTCTGTGTCGGGCCGGCGGGACCATGGATATGTGCCATTGTAGCAGGGCTCGTAAGGTTCTGGTACGAGATGTCCCAGGTGAGCTTCCGAGTTCGCCGGATCGTAGGTGAGGTTGGCTGTTCCCGTGCCATTGGTTTGCACCGGCGGAACCTGTTGCTGACCGTTAAGCTGGATGGTGATTTTCATCGGGTTCGCCGCCCGTGCCGCTACTCCGGTCAGTCCCAGGGCGCCCAGTGCCAAAGCTGCCCGGCGCGTCAGTTCGAAGCCCATCAGTCCCCTCCTGTTTGCTCGCCGCCAGAACATACGTTTGCTGGCCCCCGTCCGCCACCCTTCAGGCTTCCATTCCAAGGAGACCATGCCCATCATCGATCGATGTCCCGTCGAGTCCTGGAGATCACGCCGGAGCTGATGCTGCGGGCATATCGCCACGGCTTATTCCCGATGGCGGAGACACGCCGAGGAAGCCGGCTCTTTTGGCTGGACCCTGAACGTCGCGGTGTCCTGCCGCTCGATCGGTTCCATCTGCCGCGCAGGCTGGCCCGCACGATCCTGTCCGACCGGTTCGACATCACCGCCGACCGCGATTTTCCGGCTACGATTGCTGGGTGCGCGGCGCCCGCACCGGGGCGGGAAGATACCTGGATCAACCAGCAGATCGAGTCACTGTTCACTGAGCTTCACCTCATGGGCTACGCCCACTCCATCGAGGCACGCCTGGATGGCGTACTCGTCGGCGGCCTGTATGGCGTGGCGATGGGCGGCGTGTTCTTTGGGGAGAGCATGTTCAGTGCAGTGCGCGATGCCTCCAAAGCCGCCCTCGTGTATCTCGTGGCTCTTCTCCGTCTCAGCGGTTTCCGCCTCCTCGACACACAATTCGTCACCCCGCATCTCGCGCAGTTCGGGGCAGTGGAGTTGCCCCGCGCCGACTATAAGAACCACCTCGCCGCTGCTCTGGAAGCGCCGGCTTTGTGGCATGAGCCGCTGGAGGATGCCGTAGCGGCCGAAATCCGCCGCCTTGCCGAGGACGCGTGAAAGGTCTGGCTTCTCTCGCCGCCCTGCTGTTGCCCGTGATGGCCTCCGCGCAAGAGAGGCCGGCGGTTCGGCCTATCCATGACGTAACGGTCGATTACCAGTTGCAGGCGGTCGATGCGCACGGTTCGGACTCGGTTCGCATCATCCGGCTGTCATGGACCCGGCAGGGGAACCGCCTGCGCCTCGACATGCAAGGAGGCACGGGTTTCGTCTTGGTGGACTACGCTGCGCACAGGATGGAGTTGGTTATCACGCAGCAGAAAGCGTTCGTGGCTCTGCCCTTCGATCCTTCGATTGCACCCGGACTATCGATCCCCCCGGACGTGGCCATGCATGCATCGGGCAGTGAACAAGTGGCTGGTACGCCATGCACGGTGTGGATCATGCAGGCGCCTGGCGCACGAGCGACAGCGTGCATCACGAACGATGGGCTGTTGTTATCGTTACGGATCGAGGATAGCTCGCAACCGGCTCTCGAAGCCATCCGCGTGACCTACGGTACCCAGCCCCCCAGCCTGTTCGAAATTCCTAATGGTTTTAGCCAAATCGCGCCGTCTCATTAAGGGTTAAGGAGCGGTGTAAGCGCGACAGGTTAGGCCCTGAGACGAGACAGCTCCAACAGGACGTTTGCTTCCAACTCCTTCTCCTCGAGCCGGTGCTTCACCAAGTCGCCGATCGACACGATCCCCGCCAGCCGTTCCTGATCTACCACCGGCACATGCCGAATGCGCGCGATCGTCATCTTGGCTAGAACAGCATCAATACGATCCTGCAACTCGCACGTGATCACACGCGCCGACATCAGTTCGCGGACAGGCCTCTGAAGCGTTGCTGCACCCTCGTGCGCCATTGCGTTAACGAAATCACGCTCGGAGAAAATGCCCGCCATGCGCATCCAGCGGTCCTCAACGACCAGCGCGCCGATCTTATGTTCTGCGAGCTTGCGCACCGCATCCCCGACCGTCTCCTCCTCGCGGATTTTTACCACCTCGTGGCCCTTGCCGTGAAGCACTTCGGAAATCAGCATGGTGTGGCTCCTCTTCTCGGCGGGGCGTCGAAGCCGCCATCACGCGGCGCAACGGCACGGCGCCTCTTATTGGTGAAGTGGGCATCCAGCGCTGGCGTCACAACCAAGCCCCGGATCAGCCGCCCCGAAATCCTGTCGCCACGACGTAAAGCTCCCGCGACTCTTTCCGGCTTGCCGGTGGCTTGGCGTGGCGTACGGTCCCGAAGCGCTGCTTCATCGCCGCCAACATCTCGCGCTCCGAGCCACCCTGGAAGACCTTGCCGACAAACGCACCGTCAGGCGTCAGGACAGTGCAGGCGAAATCCAATGCTGCCTCCGCCAGCGCCATGATCCGCAAATGGTCGGTCGCGCCATGACCCGTCGTGTTCGGCGCCATATCCGAGAGTACCAGATCAGCGGATCCGCCCAACGCTGTGGTGATCTGCTCGACGACGGTGGGGTCGGTAAAATCGCCCCGCAACAGGGTTGCATCCGGGATCGGATCGATCTCCAGGAGATCAACGGCCACCACTGCCCGCGCGCCGCGCTTCAGCGCCACCTGCGTCCAGCCGCCCGGCGCCGCGCCGAGGTCCACCACGCGAGACCCCGCTCGCAGCAAGTGGAACCGCTCATCCAGCTCGATCAGCTTGAACGCTGCGCGCGACCGCCAACCCTGGTCACGCGCTGCCCGCACATATGGGTCGTTCAACTGCCGGGCCAGCCAGCGCTGCGAGGCCGTACTGCGTCCTCGCGCCGAGTGCACTGGAACCGACAGTCTGCGCGGCCCCTTGAGGCCAGAACTCATCGCCGCATGGGTGGCCAGGATCGGGTGCGGCGGCGCCGGTCAGAGCGAATCATGCGCAGCAGCATGCCTTCGCGCAGCCCCCGATCCGCCACTGCCACCTGAGCCGCGGGCCAGAGCGCCGTGATCGCGGCAAAGACCGCGCAGCCTGGCAGCACGAAATCAACTCGCTCAGGCCCGACGCAGGGATGTTGTTCCAAACCAGCCCGCCCCAGGCTGCGTAGCCGCCCCAGTGCCGTCGCCGCTTCCGCGCGGCTCAGCATCACGCCGTCCACGAGCAGGCGCTGATAGCGTGGCAGGTCCAGGGCCACACCGGCCAATGTCGTCACGGTGCCGCTCGTGCCCAACAGCATCACGCCACCGCACTCGATCTCGTGGCCGATGCAGTGGACCCTCTCGAAGGCGAGCAATTGCCGCATCACATCGGCGGTCATTGCCTCAAACCCCGCGACACTAAATCGCTCGGCACCGTACTGTTCGGACAGCGTCACTACTCCAACTGGCAGCGACGCGTAGCCCATCAGCACCGGACCGTCGATCGGGTCTACCCGCACCCAGGCCAGTTCGGTTGATCCACCACCGATGTCGAACAATAATGCCCGACGCACATTGCCCGCCAGCAGCGACGCGCAACTCTCCAGTGCGAGTTCGGCCTCCTCCCGAGTAGAGATGATGTCGAAGGCGAGCCCCGTGCGCTCCTTCACGCGGGCTAGGAACTCCGGGCCGTTTTCCGCCCGTCGGCAGGCTTCAGTAGCGATCGCGCGCATGCTCTTTACTGGCCGGCGCGACAGTCGCCCGGCGCAGGTTTCCAGCGCGGTCAGCGCCCTCTCCATCGCCTGCTCGTTGAGCCGTCCGGTCGCATGCAGTCCTTCTCCCAACCGGACGATACGGCTGAAGCTCTCCAGCACCCGGAACCCCTCGCCTGAGGCGGCGCCGATCAGCATGCGGCAATTGTTCGTGCCGAGGTCAAGCGCAGCGAAGGCCCCCGGCGGCGTGCGCCAGGGGACAACGGGCGCAACTGGCGCGGTGCTCCCCTCAACCAGCATGCTAACATCTTCGGCATCCGGCCCGCAGGTTGCAAGCCTGTGTTGCATTGCGGCGATTGTAACAGCCGGCCTTGTTGTCTGATCGGCCACCCCACGTCAGCGGGTCTGTCCGGCCGGACCTTGTCGCCTCCGGACGCCTGTGCGTATGTCCTGCGACATTCTCGCCGGGAGATGTCATGGCGGCTTTGGCTGAACTTCCTGCCGAAAACCCTGTCCTCGCGCGTCAGGCGGAGATCCTCTCGCGCCCCATTACCCAACAAAGGAGGATGGCTGACGCGATCAGGGCGCTGGCGATTGATGCGGTCGAGGCGGCGAATTCCGGCCATCCCGGCCTGCCTATGGGTATGGCCGATGTTGCTACTGTGCTGTGGACTCGATTCCTGAAGTTCGATGCCGCCGATCCTCACTGGCCGGACCGGGACCGCTTCGTCCTCTCCGCCGGCCACGGTTCGATGTTGCTCTATGCCCTGCTCCATCTGACCGGTTTTGAGGGCATGACCCTCGACGACATCAAGCATTTCCGCCAGCTCGAGTTCCCCCGCCGCAGGTCACCCTGAATTTGGTGAGGCGCCGGGAATTGAAACCACCACTGGTCCGCTTGGCCAAGGAGTTGGCACCTCCGTTGGCATGGCGCTCGCCGAGCGGATATTGGCTGCCCGGTTTGGCAAGTCGCTCGTCGACCACCGCACCTGGGTTATCTGCTCCGACGGCGATTTGATGGAGGGCATCAGCCAGGAGGCGATCAGCCTCGCTGGGCATCTGAGGTTGGAAAAGCTGACTTTTCTCTATGACGATAACCATGTCTCCATCGATGGGGACACAGCTCTGGCCCGCTCAGAGGATACGCTGAAGCGCTTTGCTGCTGAGGGCTGGGCCACCAAGGCGGTGGATGGGCACGATCCGGTGCAGATAGCCGCAGCGCTTTCCTTCGCCATACGCTCCCGTAAGCCGACGCTGATCGCCTGCAGCACCATCATCGGTTTGGGTGCGCCGACCAAGGCCGGGACGAATGCGGTGCATGGGTCGGCCCTCGGCGCCAAAGAGGCAGCGGGAGCCAAGCAGCTTCTCGGTTGGCACGAACCTGCTTTCACTGTGCCTGACGATCTGATGGAACGCTGGCGCTCTGCCGGCACGCGCGGCGCTACCCCGCGACGGGCGTGGCTTAAGCGCCTGGCGCGCCACAACCTTAAGAGTGAGTTTGAGCGCGCTGTCGCCGGTAAGCTCCCGGAGAACTGGCACGAGACTGTCACCGCGCTGAAGCAGAAGATCGCGGAAGATAAGCCCAAGCTCGCCACCCGAGCCGCGAGCCAGCGCGCGCTGGAGGCACTGGTTCCAGCGACGCCCGAACTGATCGGTGGATCGGCCGACCTGACCGGCTCCAACCTGACCTTCATCAAATCGATGGGCACCATCAGCCCGGGGAATTACGCCGGCCGCTACATCCATTTCGGCATTCGCGAGCATGGCATGGCGGCTGCGGCTAACGGTATGGCGCTGCACGGTGGCCTGATCCCCTACACGGGCACGTTCTTCGTCTTCACGGACTACATGCGGCCGGCGATCCGGCTTGGCGCGATCATGCGTCAGCGTGTGATCCACGTGTTGACTCATGATTCGATCGGCTTGGGCGAGGATGGACCCACGCACCAGCCCATCGAGCAACTGGCCAGCCTGCGCGCCATGCCAAACATCCATGTCTATCGGCCGGGGGACACGATGGAGACCGCCGAGTGCTGGGAACTCGCACTTAGGCGGACCGAGGGGCCATCGCTGCTGGTGCTCAGCCGTCAGGCCGTGCCAGCCATGCGCTTCGACGCCAATGGTAATAAGTGCGCCCGCGGCGGCTACGTGCTGGCTGAAGCGGAAGGGGCGCGCCAGGCCACTCTGATCGCGACCGGCACCGAGGTGTCCATCGCCATGGATGCGCGCGAGCGGCTAAAGCAAGAGGGCATCGCCGTTGCGGTGGTCTCGCTGCCCTGCTGGGAGTTGTTCGAGGCGCAGGACGAAGCATATCGCAGGTACTGTGCTGGGTGGCGTGCCGCGCATCGGCATCGAGGCGGCTTCCCCGTTTGGCTGGGATCGCTGGCTGGGACAGGACGGGGTGTTCATCGGCATGAGCACGTTCGGCGCTTCCGGTCCGTGGGAAGATGTTTACAAACATTTCGGGATCACGTCCGATGCCGCCGTCGCCGCGGTAAAAAAGCGGCTCGGCTGAAACTCCAAGGAGCGAACTATGTCGGTGAAGGTGGCGATCAACGGCTTCGGTCGGATCGGTAGGCTCGTGCTCCGGGCCATGATCGAAAGCGGGCGTGATGACCTCATGCCGGTGGCGATCAACGATCTTGGTAGCGCCGAGGCCAATGCGCATCTTTTCAGATACGACAGTGTGCACGGGCGCTTTCCCGGCACCGTCGAAGTGTCCGGCAATGAGCTGACGATCCGCTATGGCGGGCGGACGTGGGGGCCAATCAAGGTCTCGGCCGAAAAGGATCCGACGAAGGTCCCCTATCAGGGCGTTGATGTTGCGCTGGAATGCACCGGCCACTTCACCAGCAAGGAAAAGGCGGCGGCACTTATCCAGGCCGGCGCACGGAAGGTCCTGATCTCGGCCCCCGCGGACGGTGTGGATGCGACGATCGTGTACGGCGTCAACCACAAGATCATCACCCGCGACATGACGGTGATCTCCAACGCCTCCTGCACCACCAATTGCCTCGCGCCAATGGCCAAGGTGCTGCACGAGAATTTCGGCATTCTGCGCGGCTATATGGTGACCATCCACGCCTATACCGGTGACCAGCGTACCGTCGATACGCTGCATAAGGATCTGCACCGGGCCCGCGCCGCCGCTGTGTCCTCCATACCCACCAGCACCGGCGCGGCGCGCGCCGTAGGCTTGGTACTACCGGAGCTGAAAGGTAAGCTCGACGGTACCGCCATCCGCATCCCGACGCCCAACGTCTCGCTGGTCTCGCTCGACGTGAACCTGAAGAAAGCTCCCACCAGGGACGAGGTGAACGCCGCGATGAAGAAAGCCGCCGAGGGCGAGCTCCGCAACATTCTGGACTACAACACCGTGCCGCTAGTCAGTATCGACTTCAACCACTCCCCGGCATCCTGCACCTTCGACGCAACGCAGACCGCCGTAGTAGATGGCGAGCTAGTCCGGGTCATGGGTTGGTACGACAATGAGTGGGGCTTCTCCAACCGTATGTCGGACACAGCGGCGCTGTTCGGATCGCTCTAAGTGGCCTTTCGCACGCTCGATGGAGCGGACGTCGCCGGCAAGCGCGTCCTGCTCCGTGCCGACCTGAACGTGCCGCTGCACGACGGCAAGGTGAGCGATGCGACGCGGCTGGAACGCCTGTGCCCGACGATCCACAAATTGTCGGACAAGGGCGCGAAGGTGATCGTGTGCAGCCATTTTGGGCGCCCCAAAGGAAAGCGCGTGCCTGAGATGTCGCTGGCGCCGGTAGCCCAGGCACTCGGGACCGTGCTCGGCCGCAGCGTGCTGTTCGGCGAAGACTGCATAGGTATTCCCGCGGAGCAAGCCGTCGGGCGCATGCACGATGGCGACGTACTGGTGCTTGAGAATACCCGTTTCCACCCTGGGGAAGAGAAGAACGATCCGGATTTTGCCGCCCAGCTCGCGCGGCTGGCCGATCTCTATGTGAACGACGCGTTCTCCGCCGCGCATCGCGCCCACGCCAGCACCGAAGCGGTGGCGCACCTGCTCCCCGCCTATGCTGGACGGTTGATGCAGGCAGAACTGGAAGCGCTGGAAGCCGCGCTGGGCAACCCGCAACGCCCGGTCATGGCCATCGTCGGCGGGGCCAAGGTCTCCACCAAGCTGGATCTGCTCGGCAACTTGGTGTCGCGTGTCGATGTCCTGGTGATTGGCGGCGCTATGGCCAATACATTCCTCGCCGCCGAGGGTCGCAATGTCGGTGCTTCCTTGCAGGAAAACGAGATGCACGGCACCGCGCGAGATATTCTGCAGCGCGCGAAAGAGGCCTCATGCCGCGTGGTCCTGCCCAGCGATGCGGTGGTCGCTCACGCGCTCGCCGCCGACGTGCCCATCCGGACTGTGCCGGTGGACGCGGTGCCGCCCGATAACAAGATCCTCGATGTCGGCCCCGCGACTGTTCATGCCATCGTTGAGGCGCTGGGCGCGGTGCATACCTTGATCTGGAACGGACCGCTCGGTGCGTTCGAGACGCCGCCATTTGATCGTGCCACGGTGGCGGTGGCCCGTGATGTGGCACAGCGCACCCAGGCCGGCGCGTTGCGGAGTGTGGCGGGCGGCGGCGATACCGTCGCGGCACTTCGCGAAGCTGGCGTGATCGAACGGCTCAGTTACGTTTCCACTGCGGGCGGCGCCTTCCTGGAGTGGATGGAAGGGAAAACGCTACCTGGGGTTGCCGCGTTAACCACTTCCTAACCCGGGCAGAGCTTTAGTCAGCCCATGCCCGGCATTGGCTCCCTGTTCGGCGCGCTGACAGGATCGTCGATCGGCTCTACCTGGCCCGTCACGGCGCAGCCGGTTGGCACCGCGGCCGCATCATCGGGTCCAAGCGCGCCACCCTTCAAGATTCTCTCTCAGCCGGACACCAAACCCCCGACCAGCCTGCCGCGCGGATCGCTGCTCGATCTGACCGCGTAAGCCGCGGGCTGGCGTAGAATTCGTCAGCGAGGCGTCGGTGGGCAGAAACTCGAAGCTCACGGAATGAGCGGCAGCCGTGCTCAAGGGGACGCAACCTGACGAGCAATGCACGCGATAGCGCATAAGGCGGCGCTCGGGGCGACGAGGCACAGCATCCACCGCTATCAGACGGCCCTTGGACTGCCCGTTAGGGCCCCGTGCTCTTCGCTGCGCCTCATAATAGCACTCACCATTTACGTTCGTCTCCTGTAAACACGGTCCAATGGGGGCCAACGTTCCCGCGGGCGCGCCGGGTAGTCTGGGAGGCTTGCGCACAGCGCGCATCCCGTTCGTGTGGGCCGGCTGGTGGAATATTCGCCTCCCTCTAGATGGTGCTGTCTCTACTCGAGCTCTTGCTCTCCGCTCAGATAGGCTCGTCGCTGGATTGGGAGCCGGCCGATTGTTAGAGCTTTGGACAGCGATCCTCTCGGAGTCTTCGGCATGCGGCTTCCCCCAGCCGAGCGTCCTCGGCGAGCCGACTTTGCACTGGACCAAAATCCGGGGCCGATCCCCGACCATCGGTCGCCTGATTGCCACTTCTCTCAAACCTCGCTTTTGGCTCGCCAAGGCCGCTGATGATGCAGACATCTCGGTCATCAATTCAGGCACGTGTGTGGGCGGAGGCAAGAGGAGCACCTGGGCGCCTCGCGCGATCCGGCCAGACGCGCAACCAATGCTGACGGGGAAGGAGGTCGTCTGATCTATGCCCGAATTCGTGCGTCGCCTTCCTGAAGGTGACAACCGTGAGCGGTTAGTCTGCCCCGATTGCGGTCATATCGCCTACGAAAATCCGAAGGTCGTTGTGGGGTCGGTCATCGTCTCGGACGGTGCAATTCTGATGTGCCGCCGCGCGATCGAGCCGCGGCGTGGGTTCTGGACGCTTCCGGCCGGATATCTGGAATTGGGCGAGACCTTGGAGGAAGGCGCCATGCGCGAAGCGTGGGAGGAGGCCGGCGCGCGTATCGCCTTGGACGGAGTTCTGGGTTTGTTTTCGATCAGCCGCATTGGGCAGGTGCAAGTGATGTTCCGTGCCCGGTTCGTCGGCGCCCCGGCCTTCGCAGCTGGCCCTGAGAGCCTTGACGTGGCGCTCTTCTCCTGGAACGGCATTCCATGGGCAGACATCGCCTTTCCCTCAGTGCGCTGGGCCTTGGACGCGTGGCGTGCCGTCGGCGCTGCCGCGATCGGCGTACCGGCACTTAATCCGCCGGAGGATCCACGCGGAACGAAACGACTCGGATACCAGGAATAAGAGGCGTTCTGCGAGTCGTTGCTCATCTAGGTTGGAATCGGGTTACGATCGGATGCGAAGGAGATGCGACCAAATACGAATGTGAACTAATTCATGATTTGCAAAGCTTTCTGAGAAAAACCTCAGACAAATAGAGTATTGGCGCCTGGTTTCACCGAAATCAGACGGTATTTTCTTCAATAATTCTGCATCAGACCCGATTTTGCTGTTTACAATATACCGACTCCTTCGCTAAGACTAGCGGCGGCAATCAAGCCGGGAGAGAGATCAATGACCAAGCCTGCTTCTTCCACCAAGATCGTTCAGAAGCCCGCCACCACCACGAAGGCGACGAAGAACTCCGGCCGTGTGCATGTGGGTGGCGGCATGATGCGCTTCACCAAGGACGCCGGCCGCGTGCACGTCGGTGGCGGAATGATGCGCTTCTAAGTGGTTGTCGCGGGCACGGCGTCCTGCGCGAATGCAGGATGCCAGCCCGTCCCACGAATTTGAGATTCCATGCACCGGGACCGCATCGTCGAGTTCATTCGCCTCATCCCTGAGGCAAGATTTCCAAAACGAGCAGAGCGCTCCGCGGCGGGATATATCCCCAGCCGCGCAATGCGCTATTGTGATGCGCTGACTTCCGCAACTGGCTTCGGATATTGGGTTTTCCCACCCATGGACCTGCGGCTTCTGTGGGATGGGGAGCAGATTTATTGGTCGTTCGGCGACGATGAAAGCTGGATGCCCTTGTCGGGTACCGACAGCGGTGCAGTGCAATTTCCGGGCTACGCCGAGATCTTCGACGAAACGGCACCGGAGGAACTGCGTGGCTATTCGCCGCCCTTTCTTACCGCCCTCCCTGAACAGGGCGGCGTGCAAATGTGGACAGGTCTGCTTGCGCGCACGCGCGCGGGCTGGAGCCTTTCCGTCCGGCCGCCGGTCAATCTGCCGGGGCCGCCCGGGATAATCTCTTGGGAAGGCATAATCGAAACAGACGTATGGTTCGGGCCTCTCTTTACCAATTTCCGTCTCACCAAGACCGATACAACTATTCACATCCGATCGCATTGGCCTTTCCTCCAGGTTCAACCTGTTCCCCAACTCGCCTATCGGGAGGAAACGCTCAGCTCATTCACCTGCACCGAGGCTGCCGATCTGGATGCTGAGTCGTGGCGCAATCTCGGCACAATTCTTCTGCCACACCCTGACAAGGAGGAACGTCAGGGCCTCTACGCAGTCACGGTGCGTAAGCGCCGCCTGTGTCCCGTTGAGCCATCAACCTTAATGCCGAGTGGCGCCTCGGAACGGAATCCCTCTTCCGCTCAAGGCTGACGACGCGAGCTGTAAGGCCGAACTCGCGCGGGCGTTTCTGCTTTCACGAACAGGTGAAAGCATGATATACGTCAACGTACACGTCACGCAGCTATCGGTATGATTGCGGCGAGCCGCACGCTTCAAAGATTTGCGCCGGCCCTCATCCTTCTTGCGGGCGCTATCATGGTCGGTGTTCTCTGGTTTGGCGCGGTCTCCGCCATCCTGGAACATCGGGCGGCGGCGCGCGCTCGAATCGAAATGGCCATGCAAAGCAAGGCCGATCTCGCCGCGGGTGAAATCCGACGTGAACTTCTCGTCACAGATCAGAGCCTCCGGATCCTGGAGGTCGAATGGGAGCGTGATCCAGCCTCCTTTAATTTCGACGACTGGCGCAAACGCCTGCTCGCCCTATCCAATGGATCGTTGCAGATATTCCGAACGGATAGCGCCGGGATTGTTCGACAGAGCTCACGCGCGGATCTCGTCGGGGATGACGTTATTAGCAGGGACTACTTCCAGCATGAGCTTTTGCTTCCCGGTGATGAACAGCGTGTGTTCATCGGCTCGCTTATTCGCGGGCTGAAGACCCATCTCTGGCAGATCAATATCGCTCGACGGCTGGACACCTCGAATGGGTCCTTCGCTGGCGTGATCGTCGCCTCGCTTGATGCAGCCATTTTCGAATCCCTTGCGGACAGGCTCGATCTTCGTGCGCATGGTCTGCTGGTCGTTGTCGATAACGATGGCTCGGTGCGTGGCTTGGGGAATGTCAGTCTTCTTAGTGGGACCCTCAGCATTGCAGGGTCGCCAATCTTTAACCGGATGGCCCACGCGGATCGCGGAATCTGGAGGGGGCCCGCTCCGCTCGATCATGCCGACCGGATCATGGCGTTTGCCACTGTTCCTGGCTACGGGTTGCGGGTTCTGGTTGGCGCCGAGCCACGGTATGTTCTGGCACCGGCATTGGAATGGCAGCGCGCCGCTATCGCTTTCTCTGCGGCGAGTACGCTTCTGGTTCTTGCTATGGTCGTGGGGGCGTTCTGGGTGGAACGTGGAGCGCGAATTCACCACACATCGGTGCTGCGCGAGCAGGCCGCTCTCGCTCAGTCGAACCTGGCATTGCAAGCTGCCGAACAGCGGGAGCGCGCGAAGGCCCAGCAGCTCGAAGCGACGCTGTCCGGCATGAGCGACGGAATCATGATGGTCGATACGGAGATGCGCCTCCTGGCCTGGAACGCGCATTTTCCAGAGTTTACCGGGGTGCCGAAGCATATCCTGCGCATAGGCCTCCCGATGCAGGACATCTTGCACGCCCAGGCAGTAGCCGGCGAATTTGGGGATATAGATCCTGATATCGAGGCGGCGCGCCGGATGACGATGCTTCAGCTGGGAGCCAGCATGGGGACCATCGAGCGCAGGCGGCCGGACGGACGCATTCTGGAAATCCGTCGTAACCGACTGCCTGACGACGGTTTTGTCACGCTCTACTCTGACATTACGAACCGCCGGACCGCCGAGGAGCGTGCACGCCGTGCGGAAACCCTTGCGGCGACCGGTCGACTGACAGCCGGGATTGCCCATGACTTCAACAATCTTCTTGCCTCGATCTCTGCCAACGCCGAAATGCTGGGTGCCGAACTCCCATCCGAATTGCGCGAGGCACGCCGAGTCCACGTTATTCTCAAGGCGGCGGATCGAGGCGCTGCGCTGATACGGCAGCTCCTGGCGTTCGCACGCAATCAAACTCTCAAGCCAAGAGCGGTCGACCTCCACGAGGCTCTTGAGGGCTTTCGTGATCTGCTGAACAGCTCGCTGCGAGCGGATATTACTCTCGAATTGGAGTGCAAGCCCGACTTGTGGCTGGCGCTCGTCGATCCCGTGCAGTTCGAGCAGATGGTGCTCAATCTCGCCATCAATGCGCGCGACGCGATGCCGCTTGGGGGTCGACTTCGGATTTCCGCCAGCAATGTCACGATCCGGGACCATGATCCGGAGGATCTGGCGAGCGGGGATTACGTGATGCTGGCGGTGCGTGACACGGGGACGGGCATTGCGGAGTCCGCGCTGCCGAAGGTTTTCGAACCCTTCTTCACCACGAAGGCTCCAGGCCGCGGCTCCGGACTGGGGCTTAGCCAGGTTTACGGCGTGGCACGACAATCGGGCGGTAGCGTGCGCATCGACAGCAAGGTCGATCAGGGGACGGAAGTGCGGGTCTTCCTGCCGCGCGCCGCGGCCGTCGATCGCCCTGCAGCCGTTGCGATCGGCTGAAGCTTTCGCGTGACACCTCCGTCAAAACCTCGCGCTGATGATAACGTGAGGTGATGGGGCTGACGCCTGGCCATAAGCTTTGCTCCGTATCAAAAAGTGCTGTGGCAGAAGATGGCGAAAAAGCCCCCGAGGATTCTGGTCGCCGAGGACGATCAGTTGTTGGCCGAGACGCTCAGCGACTATCTCTCCCATCAAGGTTTTCGGGTCGCGATCAGCGCTGACGGGCAAGAGGCACTGGAGACCGCTGAGGCCGGTCCGTTTGACGCCCTGGTCACCGATCTGCTCATGCCGCGGTTGGACGGGCTGGCGCTGGTGCGCAGGCTGCGCGAGAACCGGCCCGCCTTGCCCGTGGTGGTGATGACGGGGTACGCGCCGGATGACTGGCAGTCACAATTGCAACGAGACGGTGAGGGACCACTTTTGTTGCTCCGGAAACCGCTTAGGCTCGCCGACCTGCTGCAAGCTCTGCGCAATGTGCTGCCGCGTGAAGCCGGGTGCATGCCTGCCTGATGGTGTCGATCATCGAATCAAGGCTTTGATCCGGCAGATCCGGTAGCGCGATGCGCACCAGCCACGGCTCGCCGCCCGGTGCCGGAAACGCATCCATGACTGTGAAATCGAACCCGAAGCTGCCGGCCTGACGGGCCGGGAAGCCGGCGTCGCTGAGGCTGGCGGCGAGATTGCGCGCGGCATTACGTGCCTGGTCCTCGGTCCAGTTCGCACCGAAATCGAGAGTGAAGAACAGGCCGTGATGATAGCAGCGCGCACCGAGCGCCCGCGCGGCGCGGTGATTATTGCGAATGATACGGGATACCCTGGCACGGGTCAGGGCGCGCCATGACTTACTGGCGACGAATGGTGGTAAGTGCTCCGGGACAGCCGCCGCGCCGATCAACCGGATCGCCGTCCTGAGAGCCGGTACGAGCCGCTCTGCCAATGGTTTGGCCACAGCTGGAGCGGCCAGGACCACGGAGCCGAGCCGGCCGTATTCAACCCCGAGGGAATTGAGCTTGGTGTGGCTGCGCACCAGTGCCACGGCTGTTCCGGCGCGGGTGGCGGTTCGCAGCACCGCTCCGATGCGGCCGGAGGAGGCGGTGAGGCAGGTGGTATCGAAGACGAGAAGATCGAGGCCCGTGGGATCGGAAGGGCCGGGGTAGCGTGGGCTGCCGCTGTCGCGGAGGCGGACATGCATGTGGCCTTGGTCCGGTGTAACGGGACGAAGACCAAGAGGCGCGCCGTAGGTTTGGAGAAGCTCCGCGGTCTCCGGATAGCCGTCCGGCTCGATTGCGATCGACGCGCCAGGGATTACCTGGCTGATGGCGAGCATGATCGCCGCAAGCGCGGCCATGCCGGAAGATGTGTAATCACAGCTCCACTCCGCGAGGCCGGCGGGCAGCGGGTAAATTGGCGGTCCAAACACGGTCAGGTCAGCACGCTGGTAATTGTACTCCAGCCGGAATGGCCCTGACCGAAGATCGCTTTGTCGGGTCCAATGGGTCTCCGTAAACCGCCAGCCGTCCTTTGCCTGTTTGGACTTCAACTGCGCCGCAGCCTGGAATTTACGCGCGGCAATATCAGCGATCGTTACTTGCTCGGCAGCGGAGGACGGAGCGTCGAGTGTTGCCTCGAGCAGGGCGATTTCCGCGTGCTTGCGGCGCAAGTAGTCGGACAGGGTTTCCACAACGGCACCGGGACCAGGGTTGAGAAACACCCGGGTCCAGGTCAGGTTCCGGCAGACGAACGGAGAGAGCGCATGAACGGGGCCGAATTGCTGGTGCACACGCTGCTGGGGAGCGGCGTCGAGGTTTGCTTTGCCAATCCCGGGACCTCCGAGATGCATTTCGTGGCGGCGCTGGACCGGATTCCCGGCATGCGCTGCATTTTGGGGCTGTTCGAGGGTGTGGTGACCGGTGCGGCGGACGGCTATGCGCGCATGGCGGGCAAGCCGGCGGCAACGCTGTTGCATTGTGGGCCGGGCCTCGCGAATGGGCTGGCCAATCTGCACAATGCGCGGCGGGCATCGTCGCAGATCGTCAATATTGTGGGTGATCAAGCGACGTATCATCGGCCGCTGGATGCGCCGTTGACGGCGGATACAGAGGGATGGGCGCGGCCGGTCTCGGGGTGGGTGCGCACGGCAACCCGGGCGGAGACGGTCGGGCGCGATGCGTCGGTCGCGGTGCAGGCAGCCCGGACGGCGCCGGGGCAGATCGCGACGCTGATCCTGCCCGCAGATACAGCATGGGATGCGGGCGGGGTGGTGGCGGAAGCGCTGCCGGTGCCGGAGCGCCCGCAGGCAGAGGCGCACGCCGTGCGCGGCGCGGCCTCGGTGCTGCGGAGCGGGGAGAAGACACTGCTGCTGTTGGGCGGCGATGCGCTGCGCGAGGCTCCGCTGCGATCGGCGCACCGGATCGCGGCGGCGACCGGTGCGACGATGATGGCGCTGGGCTCGAACGGGCGAGTGGCGCGCGGGCAAGGGCGGGTGCCGATCAACCGCATTCCGTACCCGGTGGATCAGGCGGTGGCGGCACTGGCCGCCTTCCGGCATGTGATTCTGGTGAACGCCCGCAAGCCGGTGATTTTCTTTGCCTATCCAGGCAAGCCGGGATCGCCGGTCGCTGACGACGCCACTGTCCATGTACTGACGCGGCCGGAGCAGGACGCAGAGGCGGCGTTGAAGTGGCTGGCAGAGGAGGTGGGGGCGGGGGAGACGGCCATGCCCGATCCGGGTCCTCGGCCCGAGCCCGCAAGGGGAGCGCCGACACCGGAGGCGTTCGCACGTACGATCGCGGCGCTGCTGCCGGAGAATGCGGTGGTTGCCGATGAAGCGGTGACGTTCGGGCGGGGGTTTTACCCTGCGACCTATGTCGCTGCGCCGCATGACTGGCTGCAGGTGACGGGTGGAGCGATCGGCGGCGGGCCACCGCTGGCGACCGGGGCAGCGGTCGGCGCGCCGGGACGGCGGGTGGTGAATTTGCAGGCGGACGGTTCGGCGATGTACACGCTGCAGGCGCTGTGGACCCAGGCCCGCGAGAAGCTGGACGTGACGACCGTGATCTTCGCGAATCGCAAGTATCAGATCCTGATCGGCGAACTGGCCAATGTCGGGGCCAATCCGGGGCGGACGGCGATGGATATGCTGGATCTGGGCAGCCCTGACCTGAACTGGGTGGGCCTGGCGAACAGCATGGGGGTCGAGGCGGTGCGGGCCGAGACGTGCGAGGCGTTCGCCGACCTGTTCAACGCCTCGGTGGGGCGGCGGGGACCGTTCCTGATCGAGCTGGCGATCTGACGCTTCGGCGAGCAGGCTGTCTCGGTGGAGTCTCAATTTCCGTTGTGTGGGATTTTAGATCGTTAAATGAGACAAACGGAAGGAGGCCGCCGGCGAGGGATGCCATGTCGGACTGTGCCGCCTTCCGGGCAACGGATGACGGGCTCGGCTCGTGAGCGTCTCACGGAAATCTCAGTTTTCGAATTTCGGGACTTCAGATCATTCTGCGAGATAGCGGATTTCATTCGGTTGGCGATCCGCGCTCTGGGTGCGGCAGTCGGAAACGCGACATGTCTCGGCAGAATCTCAATGTTGGAGTTTTGCGGGATTCGTAATCATGAGGTGGGACGAAGGGTCCGCTGCGGATGCCGTGGAACAGGAGCTCGGTGTGTCATGGAACGGAGTATACCGTTAGTTTGGATAACTTAGTAGCACTATTCGGCGCCGCCAACTTCAAGGTGGGAGAGGGACCCAGCTCAGCGTCTCTGGCTGCGTTTCGTGCCGGATCGCCTCCTCCGGTATGACGACCCATTTCTGCGCGCTTCGGGTCCGGAAGTGGATTGTGGGCGTGAGCCAGCTGGTATCGTCCAGAGTGCCGGGCTTGATGTTCCGGTTCGGGTACGCGGCCGCTCCCGGAACATGGTACAGCCTTGTGCCGCACTCCGGGCAGAACCAGCATTCCATCACCCTGGTTTGGCTCGTTCGTCGGGTGAACATGGCAGGCGTGCCTTTGGTGATGCGGAAGCTCTCCTGAGGGATGACGGCCGCCATGGCGAAGGCCGAGCCGGACTGTTTCTGGCATTCGGTGCAATGGCACGCGTAGACGATCTGTGGTGGACCGGTGATCTCGTAGCGGATCGAGCCGCACTGACATCCACCGGACTGCGGGAAGGGCACGCCGCTCTCCTGACTGCTGTCCGGCTAGTGGATGGAATTTGACGGAAAGAGCCGTCAGATTCCATCCACTAGGCTTTATTTGGTGGGCCGATTCACCCGACGCTTGATGGACTCAAGCGTGGGGATCGGACCACTAGGTATGATGTGCTTGCCGGCACGCAAGAGATTGGCGGGAGCGGATTCGGATGCCGGCGATGAATAGCTGACTCTTGGTATAGCGCGGCGGCGTTGGTGCTTGCGGCGAGAGGCATTTACCACATGTGATTTAGCGGCACCCTGACCCCCCCTCGCGTTCATTGCTCATTATAGAGGGCTTTTCGACCAATTTCACATAAAACTATGCGCGTTGAATTGAATGTCGGTGCACGCAAAACCGTTCAGGATCGAAAGCGCGATCCTGAACGGCCCTACGGGTTTGGGCGTGAGCTGTCTAACCCTGCTGATGGGCGCGCTTATGCGCCGCCACTCGCTGATCGCGGGCGCGGAACAACTGGTCGGCGTTCTGACGCTGCTCAGGTGACATGCTCTGGTACAAAGTCTGGAAGGCCGAGGCCATCTGCTGCATGTCCTGCGCGTGAACCTGTGCGAGTTGCGCGTAGGACTGCATATTCTGCGCCGCGTCCATCGTCTCCATCTGCGATCCGCGCTGGTCGATCGCGGTCCGCATATTATCTGCGTTCTGTCGCATGGTTTGTGCGAAAGCATCCCACTGCGACTGTTCCTGCGGCGTGATGCGAAGCTGGGCATGGAGCTGCTGTACGCGCTGCTCCACGGCCGCAGGGGTGTGTGCGGCGGCGTGGGGCGGCGCCACGGCTGCTGGCGGTGTTGCGGCGGCCGGGGCCCCGGTGGACGTTGCGCCAGTTTGCGCCATCGCTGGCATCGCGAGCAAGGCCATGGCGCTGGCGGCAATGAGCAGGCTGCGTGTGTGCATGCTGTCAGAGTCCTCTCGTGTGATTAGTAGGCGTAAGCAGCAGGTGGGGGGGCGTAGTACGCGGGCGGTGCCGGTGCGTAATAGACGGGCGGTGGCGGCGCATACGCATAGGCGGGCGGCGGGGGTGGGGGTGCGACCGCGCTGCCGATCGCGGCACCTACGCCAAGGCCTAACAGAGCACCACCGATGATCGCGCCGGCGTCGTTGCCGCCGCCGTGATATCCGCCGTGATATCCGCCATGCCAGCCGCCGCCGTGCCCATCGTGATGATCGCCACCACCGTGATGCCAGTCCTGTGCCGCGGCGGGCAGAGCCAAGCCGGCTGTGAGCGCCAATGCCAAGCCGATGCGGGTAAGCCCGAATTTTCTCATCGTTTTTCTCCTTCCGGATGTCGGTATGGGGAGCGCCGACGACGAAATTGCGGACGGCGTCGCCACAATGTTGACGCGTGGAACGCTTGGGGACGGCGAAGGTGGCACGGGCTTGTGGCTCCGGGCCGGGGCAGGGCAGATTGCCGGCATGGGGGATAACGGGTGAGCCGGCGCTTCTCAGCTTTTCGTGTGCTGCGGGAAGCGGTGCGCGGCAATGCCGGATGGGGGCCGCAATGGCGGGAGGCCGCTCCGAAAGCACGGTATGACGTGCTGATCGTCGGTGGCGGCGGGCATGGGCTGGCGACAGCGTATTACCTCGCGAAAGAGCATGGTATCCGCAATGTTGCGGTGCTGGAGAAGGGCTGGATCGGCGGCGGAAATACAGGCCGCAACACGACAATCATCCGTTCCAATTATCTGTGGCCGGAGAGTCAGGCGATCTACGAACACGCGGTAAAGTTGTGGGAAGGATTGTCGCGGGAGCTGAACTACAACGTGATGTATTCTCCACGCGGCGTGATGATGCTGGCGCACAATCATCATGACGCTGTGGTCACCCGTCGTCACATTCGCGCCAACACACTCTCGGGTATCGATAATGAGTGGCTGACGCCGGAGCAGGCGAAAGCGTTCTGTCCGATTTTGAATGTTGAGGGACGATATCCAGTGCTGGGCGCGGCGTTGCAGCGGCGCGGCGGCACGGCGCGGCATGATGCGGTGGCGTGGGGTTACGCGCGCGGCGCTGATTCGCGCGGTGTCGATATCATCGAGAATTGCGAGGTGACAGCGATACGGCGCGATGCGTCAGGTGCAGTGCGCGGTGTGGAGACAACGCGGGGCGGGATCGAGGCGCGGCGCATTGGTGTGGTGGCGGCGGGGCACACCAGCGTGCTGATGGGGATGGCCGGTGTGCGCATGCCGCTGGAGAGTTTTCCGCTGCAGGCGCTGGTGTCGGAACCGGTGAAGCCGGTGATGCCATGCGTGGTCATGTCCAACACGATCCACGCCTATATGTCTCAATCCGACAAGGGCGAGATGGTGATCGGCGCGGGGACGGATGCGTACACGTCCTACAGCCAAGCGGGCGCGCTGCATGTGAACACGCACACGCTGGAGGCGATCTGCGAGTTGTTCCCGGTGGTGCGGCGGTTGCGCATGCTGCGCAACTGGGGCGGCATTGTGGATGTGACTCCGGATCGGTCACCGATCATGGGGCTGACGCCGGTGCCGGGGTTGTTCGTCAATTGCGGCTGGGGGACGGGCGGGTTCAAGGCGACGCCAGGCTCGGGGCATGTGTTCGCGCATACGATCGCGAAGGGCGTACCGCATCCGATCTGCGCGCCGTTCAGTCTGGACAGGTTCCGCACGGGACGGTTGATCGACGAGGCGGCGGCTGCGGCGGTAGCGCACTAAGATGCTTCTCATCTTTTGTCCGTTCTGCCGCATGGAGCGACCAGAGATCGAATTCCGCCATGCGGGGCACGCGCATATCGCGCGGCCGAGCGATCCGGCGGCGGCGGATGACGAGGCGTGGACCGCTTATTTGTATTGGCGGGACAATCCCAAGGGTGAGATCGCCGAGCGCTGGTATCACGTGCATGGCTGCGGGCGGTTCTTCAACGCGCGGCGGAATACGATCTCGGACACGCTGGGCAAGAGCTACAAGCCGGGTGAAGCGCCATGAGCGCGTTCCGGCTGCCGGCAGGCGGGCGGATCGACCGCAGCCGCGTTGTGAGGTTTCGCTTCGACGGGCGGGATTATGCGGGGCATCCGGGAGATACGCTGGCCTCGGCGCTGCTGGCAAACGGCGTGCACCTGGTCGGACGCTCGTTCAAGTATCACCGGCCGCGCGGCATCCTGGCGAGCGGTGCGGAGGAGCCGAACGCGCTGGTGACGATTGGCGTGAGCGGGAGGCGCACGCCGAACCTGCGGGCGACTCAGGTGGAGATTTACGAGGGGCTGGAAGCGGAGAGTCAGAACCGGTTTCCGTCGCTGGAGCACGACGTGGGGGCGGTTGCCGGGCTTGCGGCGCCGGCGCTGGGGGCGGGATTCTACTACAAGACGTTCATTGGTCCCGGCGGGGCGTGGAAGCGGGTCTATGAGCCGCTGATCCGGCGGGCGGCGGGGCTGGGGCGGGCGCCGGAGGAGGCGGACCCGGATGTCTATACTCAGCGCTACGCATTCTGCGACGTCCTGGTGGTTGGCGCGGGGGCGGCGGGACTGGCGGCTGCTCGGGCGGCGGCGGATGCCGGCGGTTCGGTGCTGTTGGTTGATGAGCAGAACGAGCCGGGCGGCGGGCTGCTTGCGGAGCGCGACACGTCGGCGCGGGCCTGGCTGGAGGAGACTCTGGCGTGGCTGGAGAAGGCGCCGAATGTGAAAGTGCTGAGCCGCACCACGGCGTTCGGTTATTTTCTACAGAATTTCGTGGGGCTGGCGGAGCGGCTGACGGACCATCTGGCGGACAAGCCAGCCGGCATGGCGCGGGAACGGCTGTGGAAAGTGCGGGCGAAGCGTGCCGTGCTGGCGGCGGGCGCGATCGAACGTCCGCTGGTGTTCAGCAATAACGACCGGCCTGGGATCATGCTGGCCGGCGCGGCGCGCGACTATGCCAATCGCTGGGCGGTGCGGGTGGAGACTCGTGCCGTGGTCGCGGTGACGGATGACAGTGGCTACGCGTCGGTGCGCGATCTGGGAGCGGCGGGTGTGATCGTCTCGGCCATTGCGGATCCTCGGCCGGGTGCGGGATGCAGCACGTCCGACCTGCCAGTGCGGTTCGGTGTGTCCGTGGTGGATACGCAGGGCGGATTACGGGTCGAACAGGCCGAACTGTCGAATGGCGAGCGGATCGGCTGTGATCTGGTGCTGATGGCAGGCGGATGGATTCCGTCGCTGCATCTATTTTCGCAGTCGCGCGGACGCGTGGCGTTCGATGCGGAGCGCGGGCTGTTCCTGCCGGGTGAGGCGCGTCAGGATCAGGTGTGCGCCGGGGCGTGCCGCGGCGTCGCGGGCATCGATGCGTGCATTGAGGACGGCATGGTAGCCGGCCAATGGGGGGTGCGCGGCGGTGCGATCCAGGGTGTGGCGTTGCCGCCGGCGGGCGTGCCTCTGCCGCCGCCGGCAAATCCGGATTGGGCCTTCGTCGATTTCCAGAACGACGTGAAGGTGAGCGACGTAAGGCAGGCAGTGCGCGAAGGCTTCCGCTCGATCGAGCATGTGAAGCGCTACACCACGTCCGGGATGGCGACGGATCAGGGCAAGACGTCGAACGTCAACACGCTGGCAATTGCCGCGGATGCGGCACGGCGCAAAGTGCCGCAGGTCGGGCTGACGACGTTCCGCATGCCTTATACGCCGGTTACGTTCGGAACCTTTGCCGGGCTGGCGCGGGGTGACCTGTTCGATCCGGTGCGGCAGACTCCGATGCACGCGCAGGCCGAAGCGCTGGGCGCGGTGTTCGAGGATGTCGGGCAGTGGAAGCGGGCGCACCATTTTCCCCGTGACGGTGAGACGCAGGCGGCGGCGGTGGCGCGTGAATGCCTCGCGGTGCGACGCGGGGTGGGGTTATTCGATGGTTCAACCCTGGGGAAGATCGAGGTGGTCGGGCCGGACGCGGCGGAGTTCCTCAACCGGCTGTACACGAATGACTGGACGAAGCTGGCGCCGGGGCGATGCCGGTACGGCGTGATGCTGAACGAGGCAGGGTTCGTGATGGATGACGGGGTGATCGGCCGTCTGGCGTCCGATCGGTTCCATGTCACGACCACGACCGGCGGCGCGGCGCACGTGCTGATGCATATGGAGGATTATCGGCAGACGGAGTTCACCGATCTGCGTGTGTGGCTGGTCTCGGTGACCGAGCAATGGGCGGTGATTACGGTGCAGGGGCTGCGCGCCCGGGATGTGATCGCGCCGCTGGTGGAGGGCGTCGATCTGGGCGGATTCCCGCATATGAGCGTGGCTGAGTGTCGCGTCTGCGGCGTGGCGGGGCGGCTGTTCCGCGTGAGTTTCACCGGCGAGGCGGGTTACGAGATCAACGTGCCGGCCGGGCATGGGGCGGCGGTGTGGGAGTCGGTGGCGCAGGCCGGTGCTTCGTTCGGGATAACGCCCTACGGCACGGAGGCGATGCACGTGCTGCGTGCCGAGAAGGGCTACATCGTGGTGGGGCAGGACACGGACGGCACGGTAACGCCGAACGATGCGGGCTTGTCGTGGGCGATCGGGAAGAACAAGCGCGATTTCGTTGGGCGGCGGTCGCTGCGCCGGCCGGATCTGGTCGCGTCGGGACGGATGCAACTGGTCGGGTTGCGCACGGAAGAACCGAGCATCGTGCTGGAGGAGGGATCGCAGATTGTCTCGCGGATGGATGCGCGGACGCCGATCGGGCATGTGACGTCGGCGTATTTCAGCCCGGTGCTGGACCGCTCGATCGCGCTGGCGATGCTGGCGGGCGGGCGTGGGCGGATGGGCGAGCTGGTGCGGATTCCGGGGCCTCGGGTGGCGGTGGCAGCGCATGTCGTCTCGCCGGTGTTTTATGATTCGGAGGGGACGCGGCTGCATGGCTGAGCTGGTCGACGTGCCGCCGGTGCCTCGGTTTATCGTGCGTGGGAATGGTGGCGCGCTGGGGTTGCCGGATGAGCCATGCCGGTCGGCGGGCGATTGGGCGCTATGGCTGGGGCCAGATGAGTGGCTGTTGCTTGATCCGGGGGAGCGTCTCGCTGCGGCGGATGGCTGCGTGAGCGTGGATGTGTCGCACCGGCAGATCGGGCTGGAGCTGCGCGGGGCAGATGCGGCGACGCTGCTGAACGGCGCGGTGGCCCTGGATTTGTCGGAGCATGCGTTTCCGGTGGGGATGTGTACGCGCACGCTGTTCGAGAAGGCGGAGATCGTGCTGTGGCGGCGCGGCTCCGAGACGTGGCGGATCGAGGTCGCTCGGTCCTACGCGCCGTATGTGCGGACGCTGCTGGCGGCAACTGCGGCAGCGGATGGGATCGCGCTGAGCTAGTACCGGCGGCTGATTACGGCATCTTGTCCCGCTGTGGCGCGGTCGAAAGGAAAGTGGCGAGCTGAGTGGCGTAGAATTTCGCCATGCCGGTGGTGCTGTGGCCGCGCGTTTCATCACTGGCGGGGATCAGATACAGCTTGGCGCTGGGCACGTGCTTGAGTGCGTTTTGCAGCAGGTCCGTTTCCGGCGGGTTGCGCTCATCATCAGCGGAGTTGATGACCAGCATCGAGGCGTGGATGCGATCGAGGCCGGGGGAGGGGTCGTAATCGGCTGACGAGGCCCACTGGTAGATGAAGTCGTTCGCGTCCTTGGGCGGCGGTGCGGCGAGAAGCTCGTCAACCAGCGCATCGGTTTTGGCGTGCGTGCCGGTGCGAGATTGCCAGCCGAGTGTGCCGCCGCTGGTCGCGACGCTGAACATGGTAACGATGTAGCGCATCAGCGGCGGCTGAACCTTGTAGTTGCCGTTGTGATATTCCGGATCGTGCTGGATGGTTTCGACCATCAGCCGGCGCATCATCCAATTGCGGCTGGCCATGGGGCTGGGCAGCGAGGCCATCGGAACCAGCGCGTCCATGAAGTCCGGGTACGTCTCACCCCACATCCAGGTCTGCATGCCACCCATTGAGTTGCCCATCACCAGGCGGAGGTGGTGGATGCCGAAGCCTTCGGTCACCAGCCGATACTCGGCTTGCACCATGTCGCTGTAATCGTAGTGGGGGAATTTGGTACGCAGCCCATCGGAGGGTTTACTGGAGCCGCCAGCGCCGATCGTATCGGGGAGAATGATGAAGTATTTGCTGGCGTCGAGCGGCTGGCCGGGGCCGAAGAGTTCGCCGGCAAAAGCGGGGGTGAGCATGCTGGCACCGGAGCCGCCAGTGCCGTGAATGATCAGGACGGGTTGTCCGTGTGGATCCCCGACGGTGGTGTAGTGCAGCTTCAGTTGATGGAAGACCTCGCCGGTGTGGAAGCGGAAGTCGCGCGCGATCCAGTCGCCTTGCTGCGGGGTGGGATAGTCGGCTGCATGAGCTGACATGGCTGTTAATGTCGTAAGGAGCAGGACAAGCCGGCGCATCGTTTCCTCAGGTTATTATAGGCCCCCGGTGCGGTATGCCTCCCGCAGCGGTGTGGCAAAGCCGATGGAGAGGAGGCTGAGTTCGTCGGCCGGGCCGAGGAGGTCCGGTTTTTCAGGCCAGGTGCCGTCGGGACCGCGGCGGAGGATTTCCGCGGCGATGGCGGTGGAATGGAGAACGATGATTTCCTGCACGCTCGGAATCGTCGTGTACGTCCAGATGTTGGTTCGCGTTTCCTGCTCGTTGCTGGGGGAGAGAATTTCGATCAACGCGATTGGTTCGGGGATGGGAGTTTGCCCGGTCGATGGTGAACAGGTGATACCGATATCGGGGATGCGAAAGTTTTCGCTCGATCGAATTCTGGGAACGACGCCAGGAGCTGTGACGACACTGCATTCGGGTCGATTATTTTTGAGATGAGTACCGATTAAGCTGGTCAGCTCTCCTTGTATCCGGCCATGCCGATCCGACGCCGGAGCCATCATCTCCGGCTCGCCATCCCGTAACTGCCATAACGCACCGGATCGGTCCCCTGAATCCCATTGCAGGAACTCGGAGACCGTCATGTGGTGTGACGGCAGTTTGAGCGTGGCGGACACGGCTACGCGGCTTTATGGCGCTCGCGCAGGAACTGGAAGAACTCCACACCCTCACGCAGGCGGCGTTTCATCATCTGCGGGCTGCGCACCATTTCGCCAACGATAGAGGCGATCTTCGGCGCACGGAAGTAGAAGCGTCTGTAGAATGTCTCCACATTGTCGAAGATTTCCGTGTGGCTCAGATGCGGGTAGTGCAGGGGGGCGATCTGAATGCCGTGTTCGTCCACCAGATCGGCATGCTCGGCATCGAACCAGCCGTTCTGCACCGCCTGATTGTACAGGAAGGTGCCGGGATAGGGCGCGGCGAGCGAGACCTGGATGGTGTGCGGGTTGATCTCGGTGGCGAAGCGGATGGTTTCCTCAATGGTTTCCTTCGTCTCACCGGGCAGGCCGAGGATGAACGTGCCGTGAATCTTAATTCCCAACTCGTGGCAGTCCTGGGTGAAGCGCTTGGCGACCTCGATGCGCATGCCCTTCTTAATGTTATACAAGATCTGTTGGTTGCCGCTCTCGTAGCCGACAAGGAGCAGGCGCAGGCCGTTATCGCGGAGGACTTTCAGCGTGTCGCGCGGAACATTGGCCTTCGCGTTGCAGGACCATGTGACGCCAAGCTTGCCAAGTTCGCGGGCGATTTCCTCGGCGCGCGGCAGATTGTCGGTGAAGGTGTCGTCATCAAAGAAGAACTCGCGGACCTGAGGGAAATAGGACTTCGCGACGCGGATTTCCTCGGCGACGTGCAGTGGGGAGCGCACGCGGTAGCGGTGTCCACCCACGGTCTGCGGCCAGAGGCAGAAGGTGCAGCGGGATTTGCAGCCGCGGCCGGTGTAGAGGGAGACGTAGGGGTGCAGAAGGTAGCCGATGAAATAATCCTCGATGCGCAGGTCGCGCTTGTAGACCTCGGTGACGAAGGGAAGCTGATCCATATCCTCAAGGATCGCGCGTTCCTTGTTGTGCACGATCTCGCCGGCTGAATTGCGCCAGGTGATGCCGTCTACCGCGGCGAGGTCGTGGCCCTCAGCGATTTCCTTGATGGTGAAGTCGAATTCGTTGCCGGCAACGAAATCGACAGCGGTGCTCGCTTGGCGCAATGACAACTCCGGCTCGACGGCGACTTTCGCACCGATCAATCCGATCATCAGGCGAGGGTTTTCCTGCTTCAGCCGGGCAGCAACCCGCACATCCGAGGCGAAGGATGGGGTGGATGTGTGAATGATGCAGAGATCGCGGTCCTTTGCCTCGGCGATCACCGGGTCCATGCCGATGCGAGCCGGCGGGGCGTCGATCAACTTGCTGCCGGGGACCAGCGCGGCGGGCTGGGCAAGCCAAGTCGGGTACCAAAAGGAGCGGATTTCGCGCTTGGCTTGGTAGCGGGAGCCGGCGCCGCCATCGAAGCCGTCGAAGGATGGCGGCTGCAGAAACAGCGTGTTCATGGTCACGGTTGTGCTCTCTCCTTCGGACTAGCCGGCCCATCGGCGATCATGGTGTGGCCGCGCCAGTCCACCCTGAGGCCGGCGTAGCTGGCGATCATCACGGCCACGGACATAAGCTCCCGTAGCGGCAGAAGCCACCCCTTGACGTGCGGCGGCGGGCTTGACGTGAGCGGGGCGATGGCGCGGTCGATCCCTCGCGCAGCGGCGAAGCGGACCAGCCAGGCGAGCAGGGCAGGGATCCAGCCCCAGGCTGGGGCAAGGATCAGCGCGGGAAGGCTCCAGAATATCGGGTATTGCAGGCAAGACGCTGCGAACGGCCCGGGAGCCAGGGCGCGGATGGTGCGGGCCCAGCGCAGCTCATGGCGGAACAGCGCCGCGAACGTGTCCTCCGGCACCGTGGTGAGCGGGATGGTGGGCGCGAGTTGGACAGCAAGGCCGGTAGCCTGGACCAGCCGGCCGAGCGCGTTGTCGTCGGCGAGATGCACCACCAGCGCTTCGAACCCGCCGATTCGCTGCAGCGTGCTCCGCCGCAGCGCCATCGTGGCACCGAGGCAGTCCTGCCGGCCCATGGCGCGGGCGAGCAGGGCGCCGGGCAGAAAGGCATGGGTGATCTGGGTGGCGCCGAGTTGGGGGGGCAGGCCATTCGAGGCGGGCAGCCCGGCGTAGAGCGTCGTGACGAGGCCGGTCGCCGGCTGCTCCAGCGTGCCGACCAGGGCGTGCAGGTAGTCGGGCCGGACGTGCAGGTCGGAATCGGCAATGACCAGGATATCGTGCCGGGCGGCGGGCAGCATGTTGATGAGGTTGCCGACCTTCAGGTTGGGACCGTGCCGGGCGGCGTTGATGACGAGAGCGATATCGCGGCCGGGAAAGTGGGATTGCAGCCGACGAACGATTGCGGCGGCGGGATCGGTGGGAGACTGCACGCCGAAGACGACTTGATAGGTCGAGTAATCGAGAGTGCAGACACTGGTCAGGGCGGCTTCGAGCAGCGGTTCATCACCGTGCAGCGGTTTGAGGATGGTGACCGGACGCAGGGCAGTCGGGGCGGGACGCGGTCGGCGGGCGAACCGGACGACGAGAATCCAGCCGGCAAGGGTCTGGATGATGCCGATCAAGGCCAAGAGCGCCGCGACCGCGGCGAGGAAGTTAATGAAAGAGGGCACCGGGTTCCGAGTCGAAAGCATCCGCAAGCGCGCCATGCCGGAGCGGAACAGGGTCAGGCAAGAGAGATGCCCCAGCTAGGGTCCATCCAGTCTTGGCGCGCAGGGAGATCTGATGCTCGATGGCGGCATGAGCAACCTATGAAACAATGGCGGTATCTCCGTACGACGGGCGGGTGTCAGCTTTCGTGTATGCAGGGTCAAGCCAGGTGAAAGCCGTCCGCGTGCATCAGTTCGGTGGCCTCGATGCGATGGTCTATGAGGACATGCCGCAGCCGCGACCGGGATCTGGCGAGATTCTGGTTCGAGTCGCCGCGGCCGGCGTGGGCCCGTGGGATGCCTGGGTGCGTGAAGGCAAGAGCGTCCTGCCTCAGCCGCTCCCGCTGACGCTTGGGGCCGATCTGTCGGGCATCGTCGAAGCCATTGGACCTGACGTGATCGGCTCTGCGCCGGGCGACGCAGTGTTCGGCGTAACGAACGCACGGTTCACCGGCGCCTATGCGGAGTTTGCGCTCGCCGAAGCCGGGATGGTCGCCGCGAAACCGACGGGATTGAGCGACGTCGAAGCCGCGTCGGTGCCGGTGGTCGCTTGCACCGCGTACCAGATGTTGTTTCGGCACGCCGCGGTGCGCGCCAATCAGAGCGTGCTTGTGCTCGGAGGCGCCGGCAACGTGGGTGCCTATGCCGTGCAGCTCGCGCGTCTATGCGGAGCGCGGGTTGTCGCAGCCGCGCGGCAGCACGACCTCGACTTCCTGCGAAGCATTGGCACGGCTGAGGCTGTCCCGGCGGGGGATCCGCCGCCATCGCATCTGGCGCGACGAATGGACGTGGCGATCGATACGGTCGGCGGCAGGGCGCAGGCGCAGGCATTCGACTGGCTACGGCCTGGCGGCGTGCTGATTTCGGCGGTCTCGGCGCCCGACAACGCGGTTGCGGAACGACACGGCGTGCGGGCACAGCTCATCCTGGTTGACGTTACGACCGCTGATCTGCGCCATCTCGCCGGGCTGTTCGACTCAGGAGCGCTGCGTCCGCATGTCGGCGAAGTGCTCCGTTTATCGGATGCACGCCTTGCACATCGGATGCTTGCGGACGGCCAGCACCGGGCCGGAAAGATCGTGCTGGTTCCCGAACGCGGCCCTATCCCGCGCTGAGCAGCACCGCCTCCCGTCCCAGGGCCAAGAGCGCCGTTGCCACGATATCGCGCGCGGTCAGGTGAGCCTCTGCGAGCTGCTTCGCCTGCGAATCGTGATCGATGAAACGATCAGGCAGAACCATTGGCCGCACCTTTAGTCCCTGATCGAGCAGGCCCTTCCAAGCAAGGTGATGCAGCACATGCGAGGCGAAGCCGCCGATCGAGGCTTCTTCGATGGTGATCAGCACTTCGTGGTGTCGAACAAGCTGCTCAATCATCGCGGTGTCCAGTGGCTTGGCGAAACGTGCGTCTACCACTGTCGCGGGGAGACCGCGCGCGGCAAGTTCATCCGCCGCCTTCATGGCGTCGGCCAGTCGCGTGCCGAGCGACAGGATTGCGATGCTGTTGCCCTGACGTAGAAGGCGGGACGTGCCGAGAGGCCAGGCCTCGGGCTTATCGGAAATCGCGATCCCGACACCCTCGCCGCGCGGATAGCGAAGCGCACTCGGGCGGTCATTGATGGCAACGGCGGTGGCAACGGCATGAACCAGCTCCGCCTCGTTCGCCGGCGCCATGAGGACGAACCCGGGCAGGCAGCCGAGATAGGTTACATCGAAACTGCCCGCATGCGTGGCGCCATCGGCGCCGACCGGGCCCGCGCGATCCATAGCGAAGCGCACGGGCAGCCCCTGGATGGCAACGTCGTGCACGACCTGGTCGTAGGCGCGTTGGAGGAAGGTGGAATAGATGGCACAGAATGGCTTCATGCCTTCGCAAGCCAAGCCGGCGGCGAACGTTACCGCATGCTGTTCAGCGATACCCACATCGAAGCAGCGATCCGGGAAACGCTTGGCGAATTTATCCAGCCCGGTGCCGGACGGCATCGCTGCCGTGATCGCGATGATGTTCGGGTCCTTTTCGGCCTGGGCGATCAGGCTGGACGCGAAGACGTTGGTGTAACTTGGCGGTCCCGGCGGCGCCTTGGCCTGTTCACCTGTAATGACGTTGAACTTGGAGACGCCGTGGTACTTGTCGGCGGAGTTTTCCGCCGGCTCGTATCCCTTGCCCTTCTTGGTGATGACGTGGAGGAGAATCGGGCCTTGCTCCTCGGCCTCGCGAACGTTGCGAAGGATGGGAAGCAGGTGATCGAGGTTATGGCCATCGATCGGGCCGAGATAATAGAAGCCGAGCTCCTCGAACAACGTGCCACCCGTCAGGATGCCGCGGGCATATTCCTCGGCCTTGCGGGCGGTGCGTTCGATACCGCGGGGAAAGCGCCGGGCCACCTTGATGCCGATATCGCGCAAGGTAAGGAAGCTGCGTGACGACATCAGGCGGGACAGATACGCGCTCATGGCACCCACGGGCGGTGCGATCGACATGTCGTTGTCGTTGAGGATGACGATGAGCCGCTTGCCGAGGTCGCCGGCGTTGTTCATCGCCTCATAGGCCATGCCCGCACTCATGGCGCCGTCGCCGATGACGCAGATGACGTTACGGTCGTCATGGATGCCACGGGCCGCTTTGAGGTCGCGCGCCACCGCCATGCCGAGGCCGGCGGAGATCGAGGTGGAAGAATGCGCGGCGCCGAACGGGTCGTATTCGCTTTCCGCACGACGGGTGAAACCGGACAGGCCGCCACCCTGGCGCAGGGTGCGAATGCGGTCGCGCCGCCCGGTCAGGATTTTGTGCGGATAGGCTTGATGGCCGACATCCCACAGCAGCCGGTCGTGCGGCGTGTCGAAGACTGCGTGAATGGCGACGGTAAGTTCCACAACGCCAAGGGCCGAGCCAAGATGGCCGCCTGTAACCGATACTGCGTCGATGGTTTCGGCGCGTAACTCATCGGCAATCTGGCGAAGCTGTTCAGCGGAAAAGTTCCTGAGATCGCCGGGATACTGAATCCTATCGAGCAGTGGCGTTTTGACTGAACTCATGCGCTGATCAGCTCCGACGGGTGACAACAAATTCGGCGAGCGCGGCGAGCAAGGCCGCCTTGTCGCCAAAGCTTTCGAGATGGTGCGCCGCTTGGCGGGACAGAAGCTCCGCCTGGGCGCGGGCGCGCTCACGCCCCAGCACGGCCACCATCGTGGCTTTGCCGGCGGCTTCATCCTTGCCGGCGGTCTTGCCGAGGGACTGCGTATCGCCCTCGGCGTCAAGCAGATCATCGGCGATCTGGAACGCGGCACCGAGGTCGCGGCCATAGGCGGCGAGGTGATGGCGCTGGGACAACGGGACGCGGCCAAGAATGGCGCCGGCCTCGGCACTGAACTGGATCAGGCGTCCGGTTTTCAGGGCGTGCAGCCGAGCGACCTGCGCTGCCTCGAGGGCCTGCCCCTCGGTGACCATGTCGATCATCTGCCCACCGACCATGCCGCGCGCGCCGACTGCGGCGGCGAAGGTGAGCACGAGGTCGGACCGCGCCTGGGGATCGGAATGGGTATCGGGATCGGCGAGAACCTCAAAGGCGCGGGTCTGCAAGGCATCTCCGGCAAGGATGGCAGTGGCCTCGTCGAAGGCGCGATGGCAGGACGGTTTGCCGCGGCGGAGATCGTCGTTGTCCATGGCGGGCAGATCGTCATGCACCAAGGAATAGGCGTGCAACATTTCAACCGCGGCGGCAGTACGCGCGGCACACGTTTCTGATACGGCGAACATGCGCGCACTTTCGATCACCAGGAGGGCGCGCAGCCGCTTGCCACCCCCGAGTGCGGCGTAGCGCATCGCTTCCGAAAGGCGCGCCTCCGGCCCGTCCGGCAACGGCAACAGTACATCAAGCGCCGCGTCCGTGAGTGCGGCGGCCTGGGACAGCGCGGCGGGCAGGCCTCGCCTGACCGGTTCTAAACCCATGCGTGTAGGTCCAACCCCGACTTTGGCACGACTCGCGTGCATCCCAGTTATATCGTGGACCGACCCGGGAGAAGCTGCCGGGCGCGGCAATCCGGCATGGAGCTGTGGCCGACGCGCAACAGTGCCTTCAAGTGCTGTTGTGCGCGTCTCGCAATCCGAACTGGGTAAGCTTTACCTCCGCCCGTGAGAGCCAGCCGTACCCTTGCGTGGTCAGGATTGCCCCGGTCACGAGGCTCGTGCAATAGCGGACCGTTGCATACTTGCAGCTACTGCCAAAGGGGACTCGGCTAAGCAGGGTATTACGAGGTCTTGCGATATGTTTCGGGTGATCCTGGCCCAGCCGCGCGGCTTCTGCGCCGGCGTCGAACGGGCAATCGAGATCGTGGAGCGGGCGCTGAACAAATTCGGGCCGCCCATCTACGTGCGTCACGAAATCGTGCACAACCGGCACGTCGTGGAGAGCCTGCAGAAGCGCGGCGCTGTGTTCGTCGATGAGCTGGACGAGGTCCCTGCGGGCGCGATGACGGTCTTTTCGGCGCATGGCGTGGCTCGACGGGTGGAGGATCTGGCGCAAGAGCGGGGATTGCCGGTGATCGACGCCACCTGTCCGCTCGTGGCCAAGGTCCATAACGAAGGGCGGCGGTACGCCCGTCAGGGGCGGGAGATCGTGCTGATCGGCCACGCCGGCCACGCGGAGGTTGAGGGTACAATCGGACAGATCGACGGGACCGTGCACCTGGTGCAGACCGCGGCCGACGTTGAGAGGCTTGAGGTCGGCGACCCGGAGAAGCTGGCTTATATCACGCAGACCACGCTCTCGGTCGACGATACGCGCGGGATCATCATCGCATTGAAGTCTCGTTTCCCGGCGATCGTCGGGCCGGATGTGAGGGACATCTGCTATGCCACACAGAACCGCCAGCAGGCGGTGCGGGACTTGGCCAATCTGGTGGATATTATTCTCGTGGTGGGATCAAAAAACTCCAGCAATTCCAACCGGTTGCGAGAGATTGGTGAGGAGCTCGGCAAGCCGTCCTACCTCATCGAGGATGCGTCTGCCTTGCGGCCGGAATGGTTCGCCGACGTGCGCTCCGTTGGGCTGACGGCAGGGGCCTCCGCGCCAGAGACGTTGGTTCAAGGCGTGCTGGAGGGGTTGCGCCGGTTCGGAGAGATTGACATCTCCACGCTCGAAGGGGTGGCAGAGGACGTGCGGTTCCGCTTCCCCGCCCAATTGGCCGACGCCGCAGCTTAGGGGTTCACTGGATGTCCGTTCCGCTCCATCAGGCGCTTCGCGTCGGAACCTACGTGATGAAGCAGCATCTGACGCGGCGGAAGCGCTATCCGCTGGTGCTGATGCTGGAGCCGCTGTTCCGCTGCAACCTGGCATGTGCCGGCTGCGGGAAGATCGATTATCCAGCGGAGATCCTAAACCAGCGACTGTCGGTGGCGCAGTGCCTTGAGGCGGTTGACGAGTGCGGCGCGCCGGTGGTGGTGATCGCGGGTGGCGAGCCGCTGCTGCATAAGGAGATCGACCAGGTCGTTGAAGCCGCTGTGGCGCGGAAGAAGTTCGTGATCGTGTGCACGAACGCGCTGCTGCTTGAGAAGAAGATGCACCTGTTCAAGCCGGGGCCGTATTTCACCTGGTCGGTGCATCTGGACGGCGACAAGGAAGACCACGACCGCTCGGTCTGCCAGACCGGCGTCTATGACCGGGCCGTGGAAGCCTTGCGCAAAGCGAAGACGGCCGGCTTCCGCGTGATCATCAATGCCACGCTGTTCGACAACGCCGAGCCGAAGCGGATTGCTGATTTCTTCGATGATGTGATGGAGATGGGGATCGACGGGATCAGCGTCTCCCCGGGGTACGCGTATGAGCGCGCGCCCGACCAGCAACACTTCCTCAATCGCCGCAAGACGAAGGAGCTGTTCCGCTCGATCTTTGCGCGCGAAGGAAAAGGGCGCACGAAGCGGCGCTGGGCGTTTAACCAGTCTTCGATGTTCCTGGACTTCCTGGCGGGAAACCAGTCCTTCAAGTGCACGCCGTGGGGTAATCCTACGCGCAACTATTTCGGCTGGCAGCGGCCGTGTTACCTGCTCGGCGAAGGTTATGCCAAGACTTTCAAGGAGTTGATGGAAGACACGGACTGGGATCGGTACGGAACAGGCAATTACGAGAAATGCGCCAATTGCATGGTGCATTCCGGCTACGAGGCGACGGCTGTGACCGAGACTATCCGCAAGCCGTGGCGTGCCGCCGCACAGGCGATGCGGGGGATTCGCACGGAAGGTCCGATGGCGCCGGAGATCTCACTCGAGCATCAGCGGCCGGCCGAATATGTGTTCAGCAAGCATGTGGAGCAGGCGCTGACGCGGATTCAGGCGGAGCGGCGCGGCGAGCAGGTGGCTGACGCAGCGGATTAGCCGCGGACGCCAGTTTGGGCCTTCAATGATGGAGAAGGCCCATCATAATCATAAATAGCAGCAATGCGGCGCCCTGGAGCAGAACCCTCCAGCGCATCAGCCGATTGGAGCGCATGGGGTCGCCGCCGCCACGCGCCAATCCTACAACGCCGGCCAGAAGCACCCCCACGGTGGCGAGCATCAGGAGCACGACGGGGATCAGCAGGAAGATCATGGCGGTTCACATTGGATCGAGGCTCAGAAGATAAGCGATGCTGAGCAGATTTTCACGCTTTCTGCTGGTGATCGTGCTTGTGGCCGCGGTGTGGGGCCCGATCGGGACGGCAGCGGCGGCACCGGCCGCCGTTTCAGCCGACCCTGGCCTGACCCCGGCGCAGGCCGCCGAGGCCCTGCAGGTGCTGAACGATCCGCAGAAGCGTGCCGCCGTGATGGCCACGCTGGAGGCGATCGCGAAAGCGAGCCCCGCACCCAGCTCTGCGGCGGCTGCACAAGCGGCGGCCGTACCGGCGACGGCGGAACCTGCCGCGAGCGCTCCCGCCGCACCGGCATCAGCGGGCTCGGCATCTGCGGCCCCGGGAGCGGCTGCTCCTGCGCAAAAGGTCAGCTTGGCGCCGGGCAGCCTGGGAGCTGCCGTGCTGGTGAGCGCCACCGGCTTTGTGGGACAGCTCTCCGGGGAAGCGCTGCGGGCTGCGAGTACAGTCCGCAGCATTCCCCTGTTGTGGGGGTGGATGGTGGTGATGGCCACCAACCCGGTGGCGCAGGGGCTCCTCCGTCAGGCGGCGTGGAGGGTCGCGCTGGCGGCCATATGCGGGCTGCTTTTGCAATACGCGGCCCAATTGCTGGTGCGTCACCCGATCCAGGTCCTGGAGGGACACGCCACGGGACCGGCGCCACCCAGCGGAGATGCACCGGAACTGGAGGCGGAGGACGCGCCGGCGCCGCGCCGCGTCCACCCGAAAGTCGCGGCGGCGATTCTGCTTCGTCGGTTTCCGCTGGTTCTCGCCCGATTTTTCCTCGATCTGCTCCCCGTCCTCGCCTTCGCCATCGGCGGCCATATCTTCGCGGCTACGCCGCTGGCCGGCACCGAACAAACAAGGCTGATCGTGCTGGCGATGATCGATGCCTACGCTGTGTGCGGCGCAGTTTTCTGCTTTGTGCGGATGCTGGTCTCGCCGGAGGCGGGGCGGCTGCGCCTGCTGCAGGTTTCCGACGCGACGGCGGCGTGGGTAATGCGCTGGACTCGCCGGATCGTGCTGGTGTTCGTGTTCGGTTACACCATCGCCGAGGTGGGCGCTGTGCTGGGTATGTCCATGCCGGCGCATGACGGGCTGCTGAAGATGGCTGGCCTGGTGAACCACATCTTCCTGGCCATCATGGTGTTGCAGAAGCGCCGTGCGGTGAAGCAGCGGCTGCGCGCACCGGCGGGCGCAACCGGAGCGATGGCCCGGCTGAGAAACGCTGTAGCGCCCATCTGGCATTGGATCGCGTTGTTCTTTCTCGCCGCACTCTGGTTCGTCTGGGCGGTGGAGATCCGCAACGGCTTCGCCAAGGTTTTGCACTTCTTCGTTGTGTTCGTGGTGGTGGCGATCGTCAGCCGGCTGGTGTTGATCGTGCTGCTGGGTTCCGCAGAGCGGCTGATGCGTCCTTCGCCGGATATGGCGGAGCGCTATCCGGGCCTGCCGGCGCGGCTGCGGATCTATCATCCCATCTTGTCGGGTGTCATCCGGGGCATTGTGTACGTGGTGGCTGGAATCCTTCTTCTCCAATTCTGGGGCTTGGATATCATCGACTGGTTCCAGGAGAGCTTCATCGGCCTCAGGCTCGCGGCGGGACTGAGCGCGATGATAGTCACATTGCTGCTGGCGCTGCTGGTGTGGGAAGCAGCCAACGCTGCGATGGAAGCGCATCTCGTGCGGCTTTCGCGTGAGCAGCAGGTGGCGAAGTCTGCCCGCCTGCGCACTTTGATGCCGCTTCTGCGCAGCGCACTGTTGGTCGGGATCGTGGTGATCGCTGGGCTGACGGTGCTGTCGGAAGTCGGCATCAACATCGCGCCTCTGCTGGCGGGCGCCGGCATCGTGGGCGTCGCGATCGGCTTCGGTTCGCAAAAGCTGGTGCAGGACCTGATCACCGGCATCTTCCTGCTTCTGGAGAACGCGATGCAGGTGGGGGACTGGGTCACGGTGTCCGGGCTGTCGGGGACGGTCGAGAATCTGTCTGTCCGCACCATCCGGCTGCGCGCGGGTGACGGGTCGGTGCATATCATCCCGTTCAGCGCCGTGACCAGCGTGACCAACACGAACCGTGGGTTGGGCAACGCCGCGGTCAGTGTCACGGTGTCGTATGAGGAAGATCCGGATCATGTGATGGACGTGCTGCGGCAGATCGCAGCAGAGATGCGCAAGGATCCGGATTACGCGTCGCGCATGCTGAGCGATATTCAGCTGTGGGGTGTCGATAAGGTTGACGGCGCGTCGGTCACCATAGCGGGGCAGATCCCGTGCACTGACTCGGGACGCTGGCCGGTGCAGCGGGAGTTCAACCGGCAGGTGCGCATTCGTTTCCACGAATTGGGGATCGCCATTTTCAACCCGGTGCAGACCTATGTGGTCCCAGCCATGCGGACTCAACAACCAAGGGCGCTGCCGCCGCAGGAGAGGGCCGCCGAATGAGCGCGATCGAAGAGAAAGTGCGGGCAGATGGATTCGCCTTCGTCCACGGGAGCGAGATGCGCCGCATGCTGGAAGCGGTCGGACCATTGACTGACTGGCCGGCGTTCGCTGCGAGCTGGAAGGATCTTGGCTTGGACACCTACATGGCCGATGGCGGACGCTACCGAAAGCGCCGCCACGCCGTGTTTGCAGCCGATGCTCGGGGGATCGCACGCAAGGAACACCAACCGCATTATCAGAGCCGGGACTACAATTCGCTGAATGGCGGGATCGCGCGCTGGTTCGATCCGATCAAGGAGGACGTCGCGTTCGGCCCGACGATGCAGACCATCCTGCGTGCGTGCCGAGGGTGGTTCGAACGCCTGACCCCGGTGCCGGCGTGGCACATCGAGGTGCATCAGTTCCGCATCGAGGCGCGCGCCGGACAGGCGGGCAAGCCGACGCCAGAAGGCACGCATCAGGACGGCGTCGATCATGTATTGGTGCTGCTGGTCGGGCGGGAGAACGTGCGCAGCGGTGAGACGACGGTCACAGACCTCACACGCAAGCCGCTGGGCAGTTTCACATTGACGGAACCGCTCGACAGCGCCGTGGTGGATGACAACCGGGTCATGCACGGCGTGACTCCCGTCGAGCCGGTGGATGCCGCGCGACCAGGGCACCGTGATGTACTAGTGGTGACGTTCCGCCGCGCCTGATGCGCATCATCGCCGGTGCCTGGCGCGGACGGCGCCTGACCGCACCGGCAGGGCAGGGGACGCGGCCGACGGCGGACAGGGTGCGCCAGGCACTGTTCGACATGATCTTGCATGCGCCATGGGGCGGACGGAGCGCGATTGAGGGCGTGCGCGTGGCCGATGTGTTTGCTGGGACGGGCGCGCTGGGGTTGGAGGCGCTTTCGCGCGGGGCGGGATTCGTGACGTTCGTGGAGAACGATGTCGCGTCGCTGAGAGCGCTACGGGCGAATGTCGTGGCATGCGGGGCGGCTGAGCGTTCGCGCGTGCTGGCGACGGATGCGCTGGCGTTACCGCGGGGTGAAGCGTGTGGTTTGGTGTTCCTGGACCCGCCCTATGGAGCAGGGTTGGCTGAACGGGGAATGGTGGTGCTCCGGCGGCGGGGATGGGTGGCGCCCGGCAGTTTGGTTGTGACGGAGACCGGTGCGGACGAACCGGTTCCCAGTGCGGGCGAGCCACTTGCATCGCGCGTGCATGGTGCAGCGCGGATTACGGTGTGGCGAGAAGCGCCGTGACTCGCTGCATGAGGCCCGCGGCATCGGTTGGCGCACGCACCTTTGCGTCGTTGTCGAAATACACGAACACGTCGCGCTTACGCGGTCGAGCAGCGGCGCCGATGCGTTCGGCGTCCGCCGGCTCCTTCCCGGCCGCCCAGGCGGTCACACGTGCCGCCCACTGGTCCAGCGCCTTATCGTCATAGCCGCTGGCATAGAGCTCCTCGGACCCGTGCAGCCGGCAGTAGATGAAGTCAGCCGTGACATCCATCAGCCGCGGCCATTCGACAGTGTCGGCGCAGACCAGCGCCACCTTGTAGGCGCGCAAAAGTTTGACGAAGGCGAGATCGCGGAAGCTCTCGTGACGGATCTCGATCGCATGGCGCAGTGGCCGCTGCGCGTCGGTCGTGGTGTGGGCGCGGCCGTTCAGCCGTGCATCGTGATGGCGTGAGAGTTTCGCCGCTGTTTCGGTGTCGTGCGGCAGCATCGCAAGGAATGTTTCCATGCGATCCGGGTCGAATGCAAAGTTAGGCGGGAACTGCCAGAGCACCGGGCCAAGCTTCGGGCCCAGGCATAGCGGTCCGCTGGCAAGGAAATTGGCGAGCGGCGTTTCTGCGTTACGCAGTTTCAGCATGTGCGTGATGTAGCGCGGTGCCTTCACCGAGAAGACGAAGTTGTCCGGTGTGTGCGCTGCCCAGTCGGTAAAGGCCTTTGGCCGCTGCAAGCTGTAGAAAGTGCCGTTGATCTCGATCGTACGGAACCGACTGGCGGCGAATTCAAGCTCCTTCGCGCGCGGCAGACCTCGTGGATAGAACACGCCGCGCCAGGGTGGATAGGTCCAGCCCGAGATACCGATGCGGATATCGCCGTAGTGGCGTCGCGCGGTCAGGGATGTTTGTGTATGGGATCAACCCAGAGGACTTCCTCGGGTTTTTCCACCGGTTCGATATCCAGGTTGACCACAACGGCTTCGTTGTCACTGCGCACGAGCACGCATTCCAGCGGCTCATCGGTGCTGGCGTTGATCTCCTGATGCGGCACGAAGGGCGGAACGAAAATGAAGTCGCCCGGCTCGGCCTCGGCCACGTATTCCAGATGGTCGCCCCAGCGCATCCGCGCCCGGCCGCTTACGACATAGATGACGCTTTCCAGCTCCCCGTGATGGTGGGCACCGGTCTTTGCGTTGGGATGGATCGTGACAGTGCCGGCCCATATCTTCTGCGCGCCGACGCGCGCGGCGTTGATGGCAGCGGCGCGGTTCATTCCTGGGGTTTGCGCCGTGTTCGGATCAAGCTGGCTGCCCTTGATCACGCGGACGCCGTTGTCCCGCCAGTTGTCGTGCGAATGGTCCGTCTCGGTCATGACGCCATGACATAGCATGCGATGGGTGTGGCGCGAAGCAGCAGGCCGGGCGGCCCCGATGTTGCATGACAGGAGGCCAAGAGTTTAACTCGCCCGGTCTGGCCGGGCGCAAAAGAGAATGGGGGTTTCGGTATGAGACGACGCGCCTTTCTGCAGTCCGCCGCGGCTGCTGCGGCCAGTTTCTCCGCACCCTTGGCTGCCCCGCGCGTCGGCCGGACAGCCGATGCGAAAGTGCTCCGCTTCATCCCGCAGGCCGACCTGGCGAACCTCGATCCGATCTGGACAACACTCTACGTGGTGCGCAACGCGTCGGTGCTGTTCTTCGATACGCTGTACGGTGTGGACAGCACGCTGACGCCGCGGCCGCAAATGTGCGCGGGCAGTGACGTGACCGCGGACGGGCTGAACTGGACATTCACGCTGCGGCCGGGATTGAAGTGGCACGACGGCGAGCCCGTCCTCGCCAAGGACTGCACCGCAAGCCTGCAGCGCTGGATGGTGCGCGACAACATGGGCCAGATGATCAAGGCCCGCATGGCCGAGATCATGCCGACCGACGACAAGACCTTCCGGATCCGTCTGAACCAGCCTTTTCCCAAGCTGCTCTACGCGCTTGGCAAATGCGGCACGCCCTGCGCCTTCATGATGCCCGAGCGCATCGCGAAGACCGACCCGTTCAAGCAGATCAGCGAGTATGTCGGGTCGGGTCCATTCAAGTTCCGGCGTGACGAGTGGGTGCCGGGCTCCTCCGCCGTGTTCGAGAAATTTGTTGACTATCAGCCGCGCGACGAGAAGCCGGACTGGCTGTCCGGGGGCAAGCGCCTAGATTTCGATCGGGTGGAGTGGCGCGTCATCCAGGACCCCGCCACCGCGGCGGCGGCAATTCAGAACGGCGAGGTGGACTGGTGGGAGACGGCGCTGCCCGATATCGTCCCGGTGTTGCGCACCAATTCGGGCCTGACAGTCGATATCGCCGATCCCTTGGGCAATATCGGTGATCTGCGGATGAACCACCTGTATCCGCCGTTCGACAACCAGCTTGTGCGTCAGGCCGTGTTAATCGCGACCAGCCAGTCCGATTACATGCAGGCGGTTGTTGGAGCGGACACCAATCTTTGGCAGGAATTCAGCGAGCTTCTTCACGCCCGGCACTCCACTCTACACGGAGTCTGGCGGTGACAATCTGAAGCGCCACGACATCGCGGCGGCCAGCAAAATGGTGGAGCAGGCGGGGGCGAAGGGGGCGAAGGTGGTGCTGATCGCGGGGACGGATGTGCCCATCGTGAAGGCGCAGTGCGATGTGACCGCCGACACGATGCGCAAGATCGGGCTGGACGTGGATTACGTGGCGACCGACTGGGGCACCGTGGGCGCACGACGGGCGGTAAAGAAGCCGCCGGCGGAGGGTGGTTGGAACGTGTTCCATACCTGGCACGCCGGCGTTGATTGCGTGAACCCCGGTGCCCAGCCGGCTTACTACACGACGGGCGACAAGGCTTGGTTCGGTTGGCCGAAATCCGCCGATGTGCAGTCGAATATCGACACCTGGTTTGCAGCGCCGAACCAGGAGGCCGAAAAGGAAGCTGTGCGACAGATCAACAAGGCTTCCATGGATTTCGTGACATTCGTTCCGACCGGGTTCTTCAAGGGCTATCAGGCCTGGCGGAACAATCTGAAGGGCGTGGTGAAGGCGCCATTCCCGGTGATATGGGGTGTGACAAAGACCTGAGATGCTCGCCTACTCGATCCGACGCATTCTGACGACCATCCCCGTGATGCTGTTCGTTGCCTTGTTCGTGTTCAGCCTGCTCTATATCGCGCCAGGGGACCCGGCGGCGATCATCGCGGGCGACCAGGCGACGCCGGCCGATATCGCGCGCATCCGCGTGTCGCTGGGCCTGGACAGACCGTTCCTGGTGCGGTTCGGCGATTGGCTGTGGCACGTGCTGCATGGGGATTTGGGCACCTCCATCTTCACCAATCTACCGGTGACGCACATGATCGCGCAGCGGCTGGAACCGACCATTTCGCTGATGGTGCTGACACTGATTTTGTCGATTGTGATCGCGATCCCGATGGGCGTGGTAGCGGCGTGGAAGCAGGGCTCGTGGATCGATCGGCTGGTCATGGCGCTGGCGGTGTTCGGCTTTTCCACACCGGTGTTCGTGGTGGGCTACATTCTTGCCTACATTTTCGCGCTGAAGCTCGGCTGGCTGCCCGTGCAGGGATTTACGCCGATCAGCCAGGGTCTATGGCCGTTCCTGCGCACGCTGATCCTGCCGTCGGTCGCGCTCGGCCTGATCTATATCGCGCTGATCGCGCGCATCACCCGCGCGACCATGCTCGATGTGTTGAGTCAGGACTATGTACGCACTGCACGCGCCAAAGGTGTTGGCCAGAGCGCAATCCTCTATGTGCACGCGCTGAAGAACGCGGCGGTGCCAATCGTGACGGTGATCGGCCTTGGCGTGGCGCTGCTGATCAGCGGTGCGGTGGTGACGGAGACGGTGTTCGCCATCCCCGGTCTGGGCCGGCTGACCGTGGATGCGATCCTGCAGCGCGACTACCCGGTGATCCAGGGCGTCGTGCTGATGTTTAGCTTCGCGTACGTCATCGTCAATCTGATCGTGGATCTGCTCTACACCCTGTTCGACCCGAGGATACGGTATTGAGCGCTTCCTTCTCCCAGGCAGCGCGGCTGCCGGACGTGCTGCCACCGATCCGCCGGCGCGGCCGGGTGCGGACGTTCATCCGCCGCCATCCGACGATCGTGGTCGGCGGCGTGCTGCTGGGCGCGATGATTTTTATCGCGATTTTCGCGCCCTGGCTGGGTACGACTGATCCGACGGCGATTGCGCCGGCGAAGCGCATCCGTGATCCGTCGGCATTGTATTGGTTCGGCACCGACATGTTGGGGCGGGATGTCTATTCGCGCGTGCTGTATGGCACGCGTATTTCGCTGGCCGTCGGGTTTTCGGTGGCGGTTGTGGCGTCCATCGTGGGAACGGCGATCGGTGCGGTGGCTGGGTTCGTCCGCGCGGTGGATTCGTTAATCATGCGGGCGATGGACGGGCTGATGTCCATCCCACCCATTCTGCTGGCGATCGCGTTGATGGCGCTGACTCGGGCGTCGGTGCAGAACGTGATTATCGCGCTGGCAGTGCCGGAATTTCCCCGCGTTGCACGGCTGATCCGCGGCATCGTGCTGAGCTTGCGTGAGCAGCCCTTCGTGGAGGGCGCCATAGCCGCCGGCACCCGACTGCCGCGCATTATTCTACGGCACATCCTGCCGAATGCGTTTGCCGTGTTGCTGGTGCAGGCGACGTTCATCTGTGCCTCGGCCATGATCAACGAGGCGATCCTGTCCTTCATCGGCGCCGGCACGCCGCCCACCATTCCAAGCTGGGGCAACATCATGGCGGAGGGGCGCGCGCTTTGGCAGATAAAGCCCTATATCGTGTTCTTTCCGGCGCTGTTTCTTTGCATCACCGTACTGGCGGTGAACCTGCTGGGTGACGGACTGCGCGATGCGGTCGACCCGCGTCTGGCGAAACGTCTCTGAGATGCTGCTCGACGTCCGCCAGCTTCAGACCCATTTCCGCACGCCGGACGGTATGGTGCGAGCGGTGGAGGGACTGTCGTTCAGCATCGATGCGGGTGAAACTGTCGCGATCGTCGGGGAGTCGGGGTGCGGAAAATCCGTCACCTCCATGTCCATCCTGCGGCTGATCCCCGAACCTCCGGGCAAGATCGCCGGGTCGATCCTGTTCCAGGGGCGGGATCTGCTGACGTTGCCCGAAAGCGAGATGCGGAGCATTCGCGGCAACGACATCTCGATGATTTTCCAGGAGCCGATGACCAGTCTGAACCCGGTGCTGACCATCGGGCGGCAGATCGGCGAGACGCTGCGGCTGCATCAGGGACTGGACGCGAAACAGGCCGAGGCTCGCTCGATCGAGATGCTGACCCTGGTGGGCATTCCTGCGCCGGAGCGGCGGGTGCGCGAATATCCGCATCAGCTTTCCGGCGGGATGCGGCAGCGGGTGATGATCGCCATGGCGCTGGCGTGCAACCCGAAGCTGCTCATTGCGGACGAGCCGACCACCGCCCTGGACGTGACGATCCAGGCTCAGATCCTCGACCTGATGCGCGACCTGAAGCACCGGCTGGGCAGCGCCATCATGCTGATCACCCATGATCTTGGCGTGGTGGCGGAAATGGCCGGGCGGGTGGTGGTGATGTACGCGGGACGGAAGGTAGAAGAAGGGCCGGTGCGCGCTATCTTTGCCCACCCGCTGCATCCCTACACACAGGGATTGTTGGGCGCCGTGCCGCGGCTTGGATCATCGGTGGCGGCGCATGGGCGCTCGCGCCTGACGGAAATCCCCGGACTGGTGCCGAGCCTGCGTGAGCCGATCGTCGGCTGCGCTTTCGCCGGACGCTGTCCGCTCGCGACCGAGTTGTGCCGAACCGTTGCGCCGGCGGTGGAGGAGAAGGCACCCGGTCATATCGCGGCGTGCCACTACGCGGACGCGTCCGCGTCTGTTCGGGCCGAAACGATGCGGGTTCGGGCGTGACGGCGCTGCTGACTGTCGATGAGTTGGTGAAACACTTCGCCATCCGTGGGGGTGTCTTCGGCAACACCACTGCGGTGGTCCGCGCCGTTGACGGGGTCACCTTCAGCATTGACCGCGGCGAGACGCTGTCACTGGTGGGTGAGTCCGGTTGCGGCAAGTCCACGGTGGGACGCGCAATCCTTCGGCTGATCACGCCCACCTCAGGCGAGGTACACCTGGACGGCAAGCGGATCGACAATCTTCCCGTCGCGCAGCTGCGTCCGCTGCGCCAGCGTATCCAGGTCGTGTTCCAGGACCCATACAGCAGCCTCAATCCCCGCATGTCGGTGCGCGACCTGCTTGCCGAGCCGATCACCAATTTCGGTCTGGCGCGCGGTGCTGCGCTGGAGGAGCGCGTTGCGACCCTGATCGATAAGGTGCGGCTGCCGCGCGATGCTCTGTCGCGCTACCCGCACGAGTTTTCCGGCGGGCAACGGCAGCGCATCGGCATTGCGCGTGCTTTGGCGCCGGGACCTGATCTTGTCATTTGCGACGAAGCCGTCTCCGCGTTGGACGTCTCGGTGAAGGCGCAGATCGTGAATTTGCTGGCAGATCTGCAGGACGAGCTCGGCCTGTCGATGCTGTTCATCAGTCATGACCTGGCGATCGTGGAGCATCTGACGCACCGGATCGCGGTGATGTATCTCGGCAAGATCGTGGAACTGGCGGATCGCAGCACCCTGTTTTCAGTCCCGCACCATCCATACACGCGGGCGCTGTTATCGGCGGTGCCCGTGCCCGATCCGGATGCGACGCGCAGCCGCATCATCCTGAAGGGCGACGTGCCGAGCCCGATCAATCCGCCGAGCGGCTGCCGGTTTCACACGCGCTGTCCGTTCGTGTTCGATCGGTGCCGGGAGGAGGAGCCGTTGCTGCGCAATGTGGGCGAGCAGGGGCATGTGTCGGCGTGCCATTTGCCGGCGGGGCAGCGTGCGGGAGCGGTGGTGCCGGAGGTGACGGCCGCGGGGTGATGCGGCGCGTTACCGCAACGACGCGTTCAGCTTCTCCAGTGCTTTCGCCCCGGGGACGAGTGCTTCGTCCGTCAGCGCGTTGAAGGGCGTTTCCACGGTCCGGAGATGCGTGTGCAGATCCTCCGGGTCCGGATCGACGAACAGGAGTCCGGTGACGATCTCGCCCTCGGTTTGCCGCTGTTGCAGGTAGTCCATCGCCGCGACGCGGTCGTGTGCGTCGTATTCGGCCGAGATCTTGCGCAGCTTCAACAGCGTGCCGTCGTGCTGGCGCACAATCTCCACCGTACCGGGTTCGTACTGCACGGTGATCTCTTCGCGGCCGGTGATCACGTCCAGGAAGTTCACGGCCTCATTGTGCTCGCGGACGTAGTCGAAGCTTTTGGTCGAACCCTCATGGTTGTTGAATGCCACGCAGGGGGAGATCACGTCGATGAAGGCGGCGCCGGAATGGGCGATGGCGCCTTTGATTAGCGGCACGAGCTGATCCTTGTCGCCGGAGAAGCTGCGGGCCACGTATGTCGCTCCGAGCTGCAGCGCCAGCCCCGCGAGGTCGATGGCGGAGTCGTTGTTCGTGACGCCCCGCTTGGACTTCGCGCCCCGATCTGCGGTCGCGGAGAACTGGCCCTTGGTCAGTCCGTACACGCCGTTATTCTCGACGATGTACACCATGTTCACTGCGCGCCGCATGACATGCGCGAACTGCCCGATGCCGATGGACGCCGAATCGCCGTCGCCTGAAACGCCCATGTAGATCAGGTCTCGGTTCGCCAGGTTGGCGCCCGTCAGCACAGACGGCATGCGTCCGTGCACGGAATTGAACCCGTGCGACGCGCCGAGGAAATAGGTGGGTGTCTTGGATGAACAGCCGATGCCCGACAGCTTGGCGATGCGATGCGGCGGCAGGCTGAGTTCGAAGCAGGCGCGCATGATGGCGGAGCTGATGGAATCGTGCCCGCAACCGGCGCAGAGGGTGGAGATCGCGCCTTCATAGTCGCGGTGGGTGAATCCCAGCTCGTTTTTCGGCAATCCGGGGTGATGCAGCTTCGGCTTGGCGATGTAGGTCATTGTGCGGCCTCGGGGAAGGAAACCACCCCCAACGAGGCGGCTTTATCGGCGATGGCGCCGGCGATGAAGCGGGCGGTGATGGGCGTGCCGTCGTAGTGCAGAATGCGAATCAGGCGCGCGGGATCGATTTCCAACTCGTTCACCAGCAGCGTGCGGAGCTGCGCATCGCGGTTCTGCTCGACTAAGAACACCTTGTCATGCGCGTCGATGAACGCGCGTACCTCGTCGGCGAATGGAAAGCCGCGCACCCGCATCAGGTCGAGATGGACGCCCTGCGCGGCCAGGATCTCGTCGGCTTCATCCATCGATGGCGCCGTCGAGCCGTAATAGATCGCGCCGAGCTTTGTGGCCTGACGCGCGGTCCGTGTTACGGGCGCCGGGACAAGGGTGCGGGCAGTATGATGCTTCTTCAGCAGCCGCTGCATGTTGTCGGCATAGGCAGGGCCTTCTTCCGTGTAGCGGGCGTAGCGGTCCTTCGACGTGCCGCGCGTGAAGTACGAGCCGCGCACGGGGTGCGTGCCAGGATATGTGCGGTACGGAATGCCGTCATCGTCCACATCCAGATAGCGACCGAAATTCTTGCCGGCCTGAAGTTCCTCAGCTGTCATCACCTTGCCGCGGTCCAGCCGGCGGGAGTCATCCCAGGTGAACGGCCGCGTCAGTCGTTCATTCATGCCGATATCCAGATCGAGCATGACAAAGATCGGCGTCTGCAACCGGTCCGCCAGATCGAAGGCCAGCGCGCCGAATTCGAAGCACTCGTGCGGGTCTTCGGGGAAGAGCAGCACATGCTTGGTGTCGCCATGCGACGCATAGGCACAGGACAGCACATCGCATTGCTGGGTGCGGGTCGGCATGCCGGTTGAGGGACCAGCGCGCTGCACATCGAACAGCACGGCGGGGATTTCGGCGAAATAGGCCAGGCCGAGGAATTCCTGCATCAGCGAAATCCCCGGGCCGGAGGTCGCGGTGAAGGCCCGCGCGCCGTTCCACGCGGCACCGATTACCATGCCGATCGACGCCAACTCGTCCTCGGCCTGCACGATGGCGAAGCGGTTCTGCCCGGTCTCCTTGTCCACGCGATAGCGACTGCACCATCGGGTGAACGCTTCGGCCAGCGAGGAGGACGGAGTGATCGGATACCACGCGCAGACTGTCGCTCCGCCATAGACCGCGCCCAGCGCGGCGGCGGCGTTGCCGTCGATGGAAATGCGGTCGCCGATCGCGTCCGAGCGCCGCACGCGCAGTCCGATCGGGCATTGCAGATGCTCGCGCGCATAGTCGCGGCCCATATGCAGCGCCTGGATGTTCGGCGCGATCAGCTTGTCCTTGCCGCGGAACTGCTCGCCCAGCAGTTTTTCGACTTCGGCGACGTCTATATCGAGCAGGGCCGAGAGCGCACCGACATAGATGATGTTTTTGAATAACTGGCGTTGGCGCGCGTCCGTGTATTGCCGGTTGCAGATCTCGGTCAGCGGCATGCCGATGACCACGATGTCATCGCGGAACTTCGATTCCGGCATCGGCTTTGTCGAGTTGTAGAACAGGTAGCCGCCGGGCACGATGGAGCGGATGTCCTGGTCCCAGGTCTGCGGGTTCATAGCCACCATCAGGTCAACACCGCCGCCGCGTGCGCCGAGATGCCCGGCCTCCGACACCCGAACCTCGTACCAAGTCGGCAATCCCTGGATGTTGGAGGGGAAGATGTTGCGTGGGGCGACGGGTACGCCCATACGCATGATGGACTTGCCGAACAGCGTATTGGCGCTGGCGGAGCCGGACCCGTTTACGTTGGCAAATTTGATAACGAAATCGTTGACGGAAGAAAGCCCGTCAACGCGGATCAGCGATTGCAGCATGCATGCTCCGCTTGTGCCATGTCGTACAGGAAGCGCTGCATGTCCCACGCACCGGTGGGGCAGCGTTCCGCACATAATCCGCAGTGAAGGCACACATCCTCGTCCTTCACCATCACTCGTCCTGTCTTGAGTGATCCGGACACGAACAGGTCTTGTGTTTTGTTCAGCGCCGGTGCTGTCAGGTGCGTGCGCAACGTCTTTTCATCGTCGTTGCCCGTCATCGTCAGGCAATCGACCGGACAGATATCGATGCAGGCGTCGCACTCGATGCACAGCGCGTCGGTGAACACCGTCTGCACGTCGCAGTTCAGGCAGCGCTCGGCCTCCTTGAAGGCGAGGCGGTCATCGAAGCCGAGTTCGACCTCGGCCTTGATGTCCTTCAGCGCCAGGAACTTGTCCTTGTGCGGAACGGCGTAGCGGCGATCCAGCGAGATGTCGTTGTCGTAGCTCCACTCATGGATGCCCATCTTCTGGCTGGACAGATTGACCATCGGCGCCAAGCGCTCGGTGACATCGGCACCCTGGCATATCTGATGGATGGAGATCGCCGCCTGGTGGCCATGGGCCACGGCCCAAATGATGTTCTTCGGTCCAAAGGCCGCGTCGCCGCCGAAGAACACGCGCGGATTACTGGCCTGCATCGTGACCTTGTCGACCACCGGCATATCCCACTGATCGAACTCGATCCCGATATCGCGCTCGATCCAGGGAAAGGCGTTCTCCTGTCCGACCGCCACCAACACGTCATCGCACGGGAAGTGCTGATGCGGTTCGCCGGTTGGAACCAGCTTGCGGCGTCCCTTGGCGTCGTACTCGGCCTTCACGCTCTCGAAAAGAACACCGGTTAGTTGACCGCCCTCATGGGTGAATTCCACCGGCACGAGGAAGTTCAGGATGGGGATATCCTCCCGCATCGCGTCTTCCTTCTCCCAGGTCGAGGCCTTCATCTCCTCGAAGCCGGAGCGCACGATGACCTTCACGTCCTCGCCACCCAGGCGCCGCGCCGACCGGCAGCAATCCATCGCGGTGTTGCCGCCACCCAGCACGATCACACGCTTGCCGATCTTGTCGATATGGCCGAACGAAACGGAGGCCAGCCAGTCGATGCCGATATGAATATTGGCCGCCGCTTCCGTACGGCCGGGGATTTCCAGGTCGCGCCCGCGCGGTGCGCCGGACCCGACGAAGATCGCGTCGTAGCCTTCGTCCAGGAGTGCCTTCAGACTATCGACATGCTGGCCTAGCCGCATTTCCGGCCCGAGCCGCGTGATGTAGCCAACCTCCTCGTCGATGACCTCTTCCGGCAGGCGGAACTTGGGAATCTGGCTGCGGATCATGCCACCGGCGCGTGCATCACCGTCGTACACCACGCATTGGTAGCCCAGCGGTGCCAAGTCCCGCGCCACGGTCAGCGACGCCGGGCCCGCGCCCACCAAGGCGATGCGCTTGCCGTTCGGCCGGGCGGCCGGCGCCGGCATCCGGTCCGACACGTCGCCCTTGTAGTCCGCCGCCACGCGCTTCAACCGGCAGATGGCGACGGGCTGCTCCTCGATCCGGCCGCGTCGGCAGGCAGGTTCACATGGCCTGTCGCAAGTGCGGCCCAAAATGCCGGGAAAGACATTCGAGTCCCAGTTGATCATATAGGCGTCGGCATATCGCTGCGCTGCAATAAGACGGATGTATTCAGGAACCGGCGTGTGCGCCGGACAGGCCCACTGGCAATCCACGACTTTGTGGAAATACTCAGGGTCCCGGATATTGGTTGGTTGCAAGCTTGGAGACTCCCTGCCTCGCGGCGCATCGTTCTGGGGCCCGCGACGGGCCGCGTCAATCCGCCGCGGCGCGGGTCGGCGATGCCTCCGGCGCAGTCACCGGCCGCCGCTTGTTGCGCCGCAACCATTCCTCCAGCCGCTGCATCACCACGAACATCGATGGCACGAACAGCACTGCGAGGCAGGTCGAGGCGATCATGCCGCTGAACACCGACAGGCCCAACGATACCCGGGCCGCGGCGCCCGCTCCCCGCGAGGTCAGCAGTGGCACCACGCCCAGCGTAAACGCGAACGACGTCATCAGGATTGGGCGGAATCGCGTGTGCGCCGCCTCTGCCGCCGCGTCGATGATGGAAAGGCCCTCGGCACGACGCTCCCGCGCGACTTCGACGATCAGGATGGCGTTCTTTGCCGACAGCGCGATCAGCAGCACGATACCGATCTGCGTATAGAGATTGTTGGCCAAGCCGGTCACGCCCAGCGCCAAGCTTGGCCCGAGCAGGGCCAGGGGCACCGATAGGATTACGGCCAGCGGTGTGATCCAGCTTTCGTATTGGCCGGCGAGGCACAGATAAACCAGCACAATGGCCAGGGCGAACACCACGTAGATCTGACCGCCCACCTGTTTTTCCTGATAGGACATCGCCGTCCAGTCGTAGCCGGTTCCCGGCGGCAGTACGGCGTTGGCGATCTGATCCATCAGCGACAGCGCCTGGCCGGAACTCACACCGGGCGCCGGCAGTCCGATGACGGTTGCGGCGGGGTAGAGGTTGTACAGCGTGATCAGGGACGGTCCGGTGTCTGGATGGATGGTCGTCAACGCGCCCAGCGGAACCATGTTGTTCGTGTTGCTTCGTACGTAGAGCGCATTGAGATCATCGGGGCGCAGCCGGAACCGTGAGTCCGCCTGCACATATACCTGGAATGTGCGCCCGAAAATATCGAACTGGTTGACGTAGGACGAACCGATATAGCCGGCCAGCGCGTTGAAGATGTCTCCCACCGCCACGTGCAGGGTTTCGGCCTTCGTGCGGTCCACGTCGACCTCGATTTGCGGCACGTCTGCGCGGAATGAGGTACCCAGATGCGTCAGCGCACTCTGAGAGGAGCCATCGGTAATGATGACATTGGTGATGCTGGAAAGACGGCTCCAGTCGAAGCTGCCATTGCGCAACTCCGTCATCATCGTGAACCCGCTGGCGTTGCCGATGCCCTGGATTGCGGGGGGCACCAGCAACAGTACGCTGCCATCTGGCAGGTTTGCGAATGCCGCGCCCAGCCGCTCGTAGATGGTGCGCAGGTCCTCACCTTTCGTCTTGCCGCGCACGGACCAGTTCTTCAGCATGATATAGGCGGCGCCTCCACTCGACAGGGTGGCGTTGTTATCAAGCGCGGAGACACCCGAGATCTCCACCACTTGATCAACGCCGGGCACCTTGCGCGCGATGTCGGTGACGTTCGCCATCGTCTTCTGCGTGCGTTCCAATGATGCGCCGTTCGGCAACTGTACTGCGGCGATCAGATAGCCTTGGTCCTCGGTAGGAATGAACCCGGTGGGCAGCCGGCCGATGCCCCAGAAGGCGACGAACACCAGGATCAGCGCGATTGCTGCCATGAGCAGGGCGTGGTTCACCATGCGTTTGATCAGCCGGGCATAGCCGCGGTCGAGTGGCGCATAAACTCGGTTGAACCCCCGGAAGATGAAGTTGCGCTTTTCGGGGGGCACCGGGATACGCAGCCACAGCGCGCATTGCGTCGGTTTCAGCGTTGCGGCGTTGATCGCGCTGATCAGTGCGGTGGCCGCAATCACGAGCGCGAACTGGGCGTACATCTGGCCGGTCAGACCCGGCAGGAACGCCGCGGGGATAAAGACCGACATGAGCACCAGGGTGATACCGATGATCGGTCCCATGAGCTCATCCATGGCCTTAACGGCGGCATCGCGGGAACTGAGGCCGCGTTCCATGTGATGCGTGGCGTTTTCCACCACCACGATGGCGTCGTCCACGACAATGCCAATCGCCAGCACGATGGCGAACAGCGTCGAGAGGTTTACGGAGAAGCCGAGCGCTGCCATAGCCGCGAACGCACCGATAATTGTGACCGGCACCGTCGTGGCTGGCACCAGCATGGCCCGCCAGTCCTGCAGGAAGAACAGGATCACCACCAGCACCAGGATCCCGGCCTCGAACAGCGTACGGTACACTTCATCGATCGACGCAGATACAAAGCCCGTCGTGTCGAACGGGACGGAGTAGGCCAGATCAGGCGGAAAGTTGCGCGAGAGAACTGCCATCCGGGCTTTGACGGCGTTCGCCACCTGCAGCGCGTTGGCATTGGGGGTCTGGAAAATCGCCAAGCCCGCCGAGGGCTGTCCATTCAGCCGAAATGCCTGTGAATAGGTTTGAGCGCCCAGTTCCACATGGCCCACGTCCCTTATACGCGTCACCGCGCCGCCCTGGGACTTGACGATGATGGCCGCGAACTGCGCCGGATCGGTCAGCCGGCCTTCGACGTTGACCGTATATTGGAAAGCCTGTCCTGCCGGCGCCGGTGGTGTGCCGATCTGTCCGCCCGCCACCTGCTGGCTTTGCTGCTGTATGGCCTGGATCACGTCCTGCGGTGTCAGTCCCCGTTGATACAGCGCCTGAGGATCGAGCCAGACCCGCATCGCATATTGACCGACACCGAACACGTTCACGTTGCCGACGCCGGGAATGCGCGACAGTTCATTCAACAGGTTCAGCGTCGCGTAATTGCTCAGGTAAAGACTGTCGTACGTCCCCTTGGGCGAGGTGAGTGTGACAATCTGCAGGATCGCAGGCGAGCGCTGTTGCACGGTGACTCCCTGCGCCTGCACTGCCTGGGGCAATGATGCCAGCGCTGCCGATACGCGGTTCTGCACCAGGACCTGCGCGTAATTCAGATCCGTGCCGATCTGAAACGTCACCGTCAGCGTGTATGTGCCGTCCGCTGCGCTGGTGGACTGCATGTACAGCATGCCGTTCACGCCGTTGACCTGCTGCTCGATCGGCAGGGCGACCGTCTTCACCAGAGTATCGGCGCTCGCCCCAGGGTAGCGCGTGGTCACTTGCACGGTCGGCGGGGTCACGTTCGGATATTCTGCGATCGGCAGACTGAACAGCGCCACGCCACCCAGCAGTACGAACAGGATGGCCAAGACGTTGGCCAGAACTGGCCGATCGATAAAGAAACGGGAGATCACGCTCAGCTTCCGCTGGACGATGCGGGTGAGGGATTGACTTTCTCGCCTGGGACCGCGGGCGACAGCCCGGTCACGATCACCTCGTCACCCTCTGAGATACCTTTGGTGATCACCCGCAGCGTGCCGTTGGACCCGCCGACCTCCACCGGTTGCTGGTGGACGACATTATTTTTGTCGACGGTCAGCAGGTAACGTCCCGCCTGGTCCGTACCCAACGCGACGTCAGGCACCAGAAGGGCCGGAGCTGCCAGGTGCGGCATGGGAACGCGAACCCGTACGAAATATCCGGGTAGCAACCTGTAATCGGTATTGGGAATGACGCCGCGTACCATCAGGGTGCCGGTCGACGTATCCACTTCGGGCGCTGCATAGTCCAGCGTGCCGTGATGCGGGTAACCCTGGTCTGTCATCAGCCCGACGTCGAATCCGACCTTCTTCAGATCGGCCACAGTGAATCCCGCCTTTGCCATCTCCTGCCGGACACGCAGCACGTCCTGCTCACTGATATTGAACGTCACGTAGATCGGGGCGAGTTGCACGATGCTCGCCAGCTTGGTCGGGTTGGTCACACCGACAAGCGCCCCCACCGACACGAGGTGATTCGTCACCGTGCCGTCGAACGGCGCCACGACATTCGTGTAGCCAAGATTGATCCCTGCCAGTGCCACGGCCGCCGTATAGTTCTGCACGTCGGATTGCGCCTCAATCATCCGGGCGTGCTGCTGGTCCACCGATGCCTGGGATTGGAAGTCGCTTTTCCCCAGGATCGAGAGCCGCTGATACTGTGCTGCCTGATACACGGAATCGGCTTGCGAGGACGTGAGCTGCGCCTGCGACTGCTGCAGCTTCGCCTGGTACGGCGCCGGCTCGATCACGAACAGGGTCTGGCCGCGCTTGACCTGAGCGCCGTCCGTATAGTCGATCGATTGTACGAAACCTTCGACCCGCGCCACCAGGTCAACCTGATTATAGGCGACTGTATTGCCCGTGGCCTCTAGACTAGGGGTGAAGAGTCGCGAGACCGGATGCATCACACCGACCGGCGGCGGTGGCGGTGCGATAAATGTGTTTTCCTGCCGTTTGCACCCCACCAGCGCCGCGGCGAACATGAGCAGGAGAATGGCTGTACGCATCGTTAGCGGTGCGCGTGGCTGGCAGCCTGTCGCAGCACGGCCTGGCAGGCGCGGGAAAGGGATGCCTCATGCGCCTCCAGGCAGGCCAGGGCGTGTCCGCCGCCTGGCCGAACGCCACGGCAATAGGCGCGATAATCCGACCCGCAGGCGCTGCGGGCCACCGCCAACTCGTCGCGCGGCGACATCTGGGACGAAGACGCGGCCGGGTGGCTGACTGGCGGCGGCGCGGTGCGGCTCGGCTGGCCGATGGCGGCCACAGCCTGGTCGCAGGCGGGCGAAAGCGATGCGGCATTCTGCTGCAGGCAGGCGAGCGCCGCCTGGCCTCCGGGGCTCACACCGGCGCAGTGCGTCTGGAAATCAGTGCGGCAGGATTGCCGCACTGCGTTCGTCTGTGCCGATGTCGGCTGCTGCGCGGCGGCGGCGCCGCACCAAAGCAGCGTCAGGAATGCGATGGCCGTGTGGAATGCCGTCATTGCTATGCCTTTGTCGCGTGTAATTAGCGGCGGAAGCGCCGTCCGCCACCGGCCTCGCCGGCGCCGAAGCGGCCCCCAAACGGCTGCTGCGCACCGAATTGCCGACCAAACCGATCCTGCTCCAGTTGCTGATAGCTGGATCGGTCCAACGTTTGGCGCCGGTTTCCTCCCTGGCCAGTCGCGCCAGGCTGCGAGCCCGACGACCGTGAGGGCGGGTTTACCGGATTCCAGCCGCCATTGTCCCACTTGGACCAACCGCTGTCTGTGTGGCGGTAGACGTTTCCATCCCGCCCGGCATAGACGTCGCCGCCGGACGTGCGCACGGCGCCGCCGCTGTTGCCCGTGGCTCGGTTGTGATAGCCGGCGCCGGCCGCGCCAGAGCTGGAGCTGAATCCCCCGGCCGCCCCGTTCGCATTGCGACCGCTCGCGGTATTCACGGTGTTGTTGGGTCCAGTGAAGGTGCTGGAGCCCCAGCGCGCATACGGATTTGCGTTCTGTGTCGTGGAGCCGGAAATTCCGTATCTCGGATTATAGAAGCTTGCATGCGCTGTGCCGCTGCCACCGCCCCAGACGGCGCTGCCGCGCGAATACGTCCCTGTCCGCGGATTGTAATAGGACCACGCGCCGGCGCCTCCATACGGGCCATAGATCGCGCCCGCCTGGGCCCACCCGCCTGTCGCCGGATTGTAGTACCGACCGCCCGTCGCGGCGCCGCCATACGGACCATAAATCGTGCCGCCCCGGGCCCACGCGCCCGAGGACGGATTGTACCAGACGCTTCCAGCATAGGTATACGGGTAGGGGTAAAACACCGGCACCGGCCCGGGAATCACTACCGGCGGATAGTAGTAGCCGGTGCCGTACACCAGGACGCCCGCTGAGATAAAGCCCATCATGTATCCAGCGGTGTAACCGTACGTCACCGCCTGTGGCGTCGCCCCGTAAACCTGCACGTACGTCACGTTGTACACGGGGCTGCTCGGCGGAATGGACTTGACCTCCGGCGGCACGCTGTCCGCCAACGCCCACGGTCCGGTGGGAGACGAGGACACGAACCATGCGCCTTGATAACAGGCATAATAGCGCGCCGCGATCTTCAGCACTTCATCAGGTGTGTTCACCGCGTATTCGATTTGGGTCCCTGGGATGGGCCTGAAGCTCGGCGCGCCGGAGTAACTCACGCTCAGCTTCGCCTCGCTCCGCTTCAGCGTTGCCGTGTCTGGCAGCTGCGCGGTCGGCACCGCACGTTGTGCCTGCGCGGTCCCGGGCACCGCGGCCAGCACGGCATCGTCAGATTGCGTCGGCGGCAATAGCGCGAATTCGGGTGGAAGGTTCGTCGTTGCGTATTGCCAAGGGCCATCAAGGCTGGAAGCCGAGAACCACCGGCCTGAGACCAGATAGTAGAAATGCTTGTTGTTTGGGTCGAAGTAGACGGTACTTGGCGTGTTCGTCACCCGCTGCAACGGCGTGCCTGGGACGTCTGCCAGCTTTGCCGGTCCGTCCGTGACGATGATCTCCGACGGACTGGCCGAGACGAAGATCGACGGAACCGGAGCTGACGACGGTGGCGCGTGGGCGGGAATATGCGCGTGCACGGTCGCGAAGTTCGCGTCCTTCGGGATCGCATTAAACGCTGCGGGCACGGACGACGTCACGCTGTAGGGACCCAGCGCATCGGCTGCCCGGAACCAGATATTATTGTTTAGTAAATACCAAGCGCCCTGATAGGTGAATACATCCCAGTTTGTATTGACCGCATAGGTCACGCCGCCAGTTCCGGCGGGTGCCATCACGGGCCGTCCGTCGAACACGACCAGGCTTGCGGGGCGAGTGCTGTAGAAGATCACGGGTGGTGTGTTATCGACTGCCACGCTTATGTTCGGCTGCTCTTTCAAACTGAGCAGCACGCTATCCAGAGGGACCGATGTGATCTCCATGCGGTTCAGATCGGCACGAATCTTCGTTTCAAGGTCGGTGGCTTGCTCCGTGTTGAGCGTGGGAAAGTGCGAGGCGATCAGCTTCGGATCGCTGAGATGCACAGTACTGGTCTGCGCATCCGTGGTCGTGGCCAACGTGACGTCAATGGTGCCGAGAATCGGCTTAGTCGTATGCGGTGGGGTGATCGACAGGGCAGCGCGTGCGGTAAGTTCCTTGTGGTCAGGCCAGGAAATTGCCTGCGGCTGATAGACAGTGACCTTTGCATCGTCGACCGTGATCTGCCGTGGCCAGATACGGGTCGGCTGGGCCGGTGCGGCGGACAACGCTGCAAATTGCAGCCACATAAAAATGAAGCTGGCAAAGACTCGGGCGGATCGCAGCACGTTTTCCTCTGCGGCGTGGCATCGCCGGGGTCGCCAGATTGGCCGTTTTGCGATCCCGGAACAAGCGCTATCTCCCAACATAATCCCATGCAATAAGGCGTACGATGGGAGAGAATCTTTTCGTTCAGGGACAGATCGCGCTACGCGACGCTCACGGACTGATCCTGCTCGGCGGCTTGCTCGGGGTCTGCAGCATTCTGGCCGGCCTGGTCTCACGCCGAATCGGTGCGCCAACCCTGCTCGTGTTCCTGGTTCTGGGCATGCTGGCCGGCGCGGATGGCCTGATCGGCATTCCCGTCCATGATTTTCGTGCCGCCTACCTGGTTGGCAGCGTGGCTCTCGCCATCATTCTGTTTGAGGGTGGCGTGAAGATGCCGCTCGCCCGGTTGCGCACTGTGTTCTGGCCGGCCTTGCTGCTGGCGACGGTGGGTGTTGCGCTGACCGCCGGTGTGCTTGGCGTGTGCATTGCGTTGCTTTTTGGCGTGAGCCTTCCCGCCGCCATACTGGTAGGGGCTGCCGCCGCGCCGACTGATGCGGCGGCGGTCAACACGCTGCTGCGCCGAGCAGGGGTTGCCTTGCCGCCGCGCCTTCCCGCACTGCTTGAGGCCGAGTCCGGTTTCAACGATCCGATGTCCATCTTTCTCACGGCGCTGCTGCTGCATATCATCGTGTCGCCGCAAAACCTGAGCGTCGGGAGCGCCGTCTTTCTCTTTACGCGAGAGATGGCTGGTGGTGCGGTGCTTGGTGTTGCCGGAGGATGGCTGCTCGCTTTCGCTTTGCGCGTTCTCCGACTGGATCACGCAGTCGCGGGGGTCTTCGTCGTCACCGGCGCGCTAAGCCTCTTTGCCCTGGCGCAGCTACTCGGAACAAGCGGTTTTCTCGCGACCTATATCGCCGCGCTGATCGTCGGCGCCACACGATACCAAGCGGCTGACAGCGTCGAGCGTTTCCTGGAGTCGCTTTCATGGCTGGCGCAGATCGTGCTTTTTCTGATGCTGGGCCTGCTGGTCACGCCGCATGATCTGCCACGCTTTATTCCCGTTGCTGTCACCGGCGCGATCGTCCTGATCTTCCTCGCTCGTCCGATTGCGGTCATGCCGTTCCTGCTTCCGCTCGGCTTCACATGGCGGGAAAGCGTCTTCGCGTCCTGGGTCGGATTGCGCGGCGCTGTGCCGATCTACCTCAGCTTCCTGCCTGCCGTCGTCGATCCGAGCCGCGATGAGGCCTTTTTTGCCGTTATCTTCGTCCTGGTGGTCACGTCGTTGGTTATCCAGGGATGGACCATTGGTCTGGCCGGCCGGATCCTGGGTTTCGGTAGGCGGCCCGAGGGCCTCTCGCTTTCACCCCGCGTCGATGCCGTCTAGCCTGACGCCGGTAAGAACAGGAAACGTCCATGATCGATAAGCGCGTGGCCTCGGTGGCCGAAGCGCTGAGCGGAATCGCCGACGGCGCCACCATCCTGCTCGGTGGGTTTGGTGATGTCGGCGCGCCGATGGCGCTGATGGAGGGATTGCTCGAGCAGGGCGCGACAGACTTGACGATCGTGTGCAACGCTGGCGGTCGGGAGGGCAGCGCCATAGCCCGGCTGCTGCTCGCCGGTCGCGTGCGCAAAATGATCTGCAGTTTCATTCGCCCCGCAAGCGATGCGGGTCGGCTGCACATGGTCGGCAAGCTGGATGTGGAGGTGGTGCCGCAGGGCACACTGGCCGAGCGCATGCGCGCCGCCGGTGCGGGTATCACGGGTTTCTACACGCCAACGGGAGCTGACACCGTACTCGCGGAAGGACGGGAGGTGCGCGAACTCGGTGGCCGCCTGTGCATGCTGGAAATGCCGCTCCCGGGAGACGTGGCGCTGGTGGATGCGTGGGAGGGAGATCGCTGGGGCAATCTGACGTTCCGCGACACGCAGCGGAATTTCAATCCCATCATGGCCATGGCAGCGAAGATGACGATCGCGCAGGTGCGCCACGTTGTGGAACTCGGCGATATTGCACCGGAGCATGTGCACATGCCGGGCATTTTCGTGAATCGCTTGGTCCACGTGCCGGAAGGAGGATACTGACATGCCGGGCTGGACGCCGCTGGATCGCGCTAGCATGGCTGCGCGCGCCGCACAGGATATTCCGGAAGGCTGGGTCGTGAATCTTGGCATCGGGATTCCGACCGAGGTCGCGAATTTCATCCCTGCGGACCGGGAGGTCATCATCCATGCCGAGAATGGCGTGATCGGTGCGGGTCCCGCCCCGGCGGAGGGCGCAGTCAATCCGTATCTGATCAACGCGGGGACGCAACCCATCACCCTGGTGCGCGGCGGGAGTTATGTGCATCACGCGGACAGTTTTGCCATCGCCCGCGGCGGGCATTTGGATCTGTGTATTCTCGGCGCGTTCGAGGTGTCGGAAACGGGCGATCTGGCGAACTGGGCGCGTCGGCAGGACGAGCCGGTGAAGCAGATCGGCGGCGCGATGGACCTGGCGATCGGTGCAAAGCGGCTGTGGGTCATTATGGAGCACACGAGGAAGGACGGGGCGCCGCGGCTAGTGCATTCGTGCAGCTATCCGTTGACCGCGCGGGGCGTGGTGCGGCGGGTTTATACGAACCTGGCGGTGCTGGATGTCACAGCGCGGGGGTTCGTGGTGCGCGACATGGTGCCGGGGATGACGATAGCGGCATTGCAGGAAAGGACGGAGGCCCGGCTGCTGGGGGATTAGCAAATATCCCGGTTCATCTGCTGCCTTTGAGGAGGCGAGCGATCCTGGGAATTGGTCGCTGCAACCGCTGCCTCCAACGTGCATGCGCTCCCGCCGTCGCGCGCATTGGCGGCTGCTCGTCGGGTCCATGACTGAGGCTGATGCCCGTGGTGGGCGACAGCTTCGGATGATCTATATCGTCCGTTACAGACGATGCTCGCGCCGAAAACTTCAGCGAGCAGCCGAAATCGATCACAGCGCGATCGAGCGCCAATCCGCCCCGTGTAAGAATTTCGCGCCATTCGGCCAGTTCGAACATCTGCTCATTGAAGCCGTTCGACAGCTCCTTGATGTAGGTCGGTTCAAACGGGTTCACCACGCAAGGTTCACGCACCGCAATAAAGCGCCCATTTGCGGACAACATTGTCCTTACGCGCTTCAGCAGACCGTCCGGCGATGGAATGTGATGCATGGCAGCGCACATGCAGATGATGTCGAAACTTTCTGCTCCGAAGGGGGCGTGCATGGGATCAAAGGATGCGAAAGCGGCGCGTCCTTCCTCCACCGCCGGATGGCCGATATGCATAATGGACGCGAGTTGCTGCATGATCAGCGATATGTCAGATACGACAACTGTCGCGCGATCACCGCACGTGCGAAGAGCAATCGGGTGAACGCCCGAACCGATTTCAAGAATACGTGGCCTGGTGACTCCCTCGGACCGGAGCTGGCTGATCGCTTCCCTAAGAAAGTCTTCCGCGCGGGTTACGTCTTCCCGGAGGTCAAACGAGCTGAGGTCGCCCCGGCGTAGGGCAGGGAACTCGTCTCTCTCAGTGGTTAAGTCTATGACCGCTTCCAAGAGTGGTGACTCGTCGAACCACTGAACGCCCTCCAGAAGGAAGTAGAAACGGAGAATAACCTGTCCGGTGAGGCCGGCCGGGAGCCTAACTCCCACAGGCACCGTAAGCTCGGCACCCGGTCGGAGCGGGCAGGGAAGGGGTGACCGGTCGCCTTCAAAGGAAACGGGTTTTCCATTTGGGGTAAAAATTCTGTAGCTAAGAAAGAGCGGATTTCGATCGCTCGTGAACAAGATCCGGTCTGATCCATTCCGTAGCCGCAAGGACCTGAATTCTGTGTCACCCGGGCACATAGCATGCGTAAGATACGCCGACAGGCATTCGACTTTCCCGATTGCCTCTCGCGTTTCATCCCTGCCAAGCGGTACGGGCTGAGCTTGCGTGTCCTGCGCCTCGAAACGGGCGAAGAAATTGGCGAATTCCGGGTATGAAGGCGCACGGTATTTCGTCAGTGTGGTTAGAGCGGCTTGAACGCGATCCTTCTGAGACGGAGCGATATTGAAAACACTGATCACTTCATCAGGAATGGAGGCAACGTCGGCGGGGCGCAATAGCAGGGGAACGCCGCCTTCCACAGGAAAAACAGCGCCGCACGATGCGCACTGAAAGCGGTCGTCGGAGACGTCCAGGGCACCACCGCAGACCGGGCATTGAAGAATTGCGGCGTCTTGCAGAGTTCGCCAAAGCGCAAGCATGTCAATTCCTCGCAGCCGGCTGAGTTCCATTGACGTTCGTACGCCGCACGCCATCAATCACCCTACGAAGCGGTGCGGTGATGCGCCACGACGTGGATGATTCAAACGCCGCAAGCTTCTGCAACGCCGCTGCATGTTGAGCTTCGACCAAGGCCAGTTGATCCCGAAGATTGGCATTTTCGTGCCGGGTCCGGCCCAAGGCAGTAACAGGGTCCAAAGGTTGTCCGTTGATCAGCTCGGGCTCGCTCGCCAGCAGCCAGTCAGCCTGGGCTTGCACTTCCAAGAGCACATGCTTCAGCAATGCAACGCGTTGCGCGTTGATCTCTGCGGCCGATAAGGACCCGACATGTGCCCCGCCACCGCGCAGCAGCCAGACAATAAACTCGGGGCCGGCGGCGGATGTGATGCGGTCGACGCGCCAATCCGTCTGGCCCAGGCATGCGAGCTCCAGTAGCAGAAGTTCAAAACTCGATGGCACAAAGCGCCAAGCGTGCAGGTCGGTGTAACCGGTCTGGTCATTGATCGTTCGGAATGCGTTGAGCGGATTCTCAAGATCATGGATTAACCGAATACCCTGGATTGGATGCTGCCCCCAGGCTCCAATGCCGCCATCTGTCACACCATAGGCGAGATGATCAAATGCCTGCCGACGGGTATGGCGAAACCGGTGTTGCGCGTGTGCTTCCAGCAGTTCACCTGTCGTCGTGAGGGACTGAAAATAATCGAAGCAATAGCGTTTGTCGGGGACGACAAGGACGGTGGCCCCGTCTGGGCTGAGCAACGTCGCGGCAGAATCAAGAAAGGCTACCAGGTCAGGAGTGTGCTCGATGACATGACTGGCCAGCAGGAGATCAAACGTACCGTGCTGCTGTGCCGGCACGGCGTCGCTCAATGCGCCACCAGTCCAGACGAAATCCACCGGCTCAATCCTGCTGACATCGATCTCAGGATGTGCCTTATATTTCTCCATCAATCCTTCACGGTTCAGATGGTCCAACGAAGCACTATTCCAGCCTTCTGACTTGGGAGCGATTGGGTTGGAGCCGGGACCGATCTCGATGATGCGCGTACTGCGTGGCACTGATGAAAGCAGGATTTCAGTGCGGGTTAACACTTGCACTCTCCTCACGATTTTCGCCGGGAAACGAAAGGCTTTACCGCGTCCTCTGCAACCTTCCAACCCCCGAGCGCCTCAGAGGCTCTCTTTGGCGGATTGGTGTTCCCCATCTGCAAGATGTGCCCTCGAACCGTTCCTCAAGTGGGATAATGTGGCGGAATCGCGGTAGCGGCTAACGGCCGGCGATCGATCCGGCGATCGATGAGTCGGCTGAGGATGGAGCCGGACCTGATGCTTCAGAGTCCGGCAGTCGCATCACCTGCTGGGTAACGTGATCAGTCGCACCATCCAGCCAGCAGACAAACACCCGTTCACGTCCAAGCATGAGCGCTGCCAGGTAGTCGTGCCTCCCGTCGTCCACCAGGAACCGCTCTCCCTCCCAATGGCCGACGATCGGGGGCCAGGGGGCTGCATCTCCGATATTGAGCAAGCGACGGTATTTCTTTTCCACAGCCTCCGGGCTCATGGGCAAACGGCAACCCAATACACACAGGTCAACGTCGATCCACGCCGTCCGGACGGTCTGATCCGGTTGCACGCACATCGAGCGATCCTCAGCCACCATAACGGTCATCACATCAACCTCTATTGCCCCTGACACGATGTGTTATCGTGATGAATCAGCTCTGACTCCAGCTAAATCCTGAGCTGCTGTTGCGATTTATTGTGGTTAACCGGCCCATATAAACCGCATAGTGGTTTAGCCGCTCCGATATATAATTTCCGTAGTAGCAGCAGGAACAACGGGGCCTTTCCGCTTCCAATAGATTTTATATGCGTGATGAGCCATATGGGGCACGTCATGAATAACTGGCTCGCTGACTACCACCACCTGCTGCTGATTCGCACAGCGCTCCTGGCCTTTGCGTTCTGTGTCCTCTGGCCCGGTCTGCGGCTGGTAGTCAGCTGCGGAATTCGGGCAGCACGAGTATGCTTTCGAAACCCCAGTTCGAGAACAGCCCGACGCCAACCGCCCTTAGGGGCCCGAGAATGATAGCCGCAACCGTTCCCGAGGATCCTCCGAGACGTCTCGGCGGTCTCACTCACTTGCTGGCGCCTGTCCCAACCCTGCTTCCGGATCGCTGGCTCATCCTTGGGATGAGCGAAGCCGCCCGTGAACGTGTGGTTGAGCGCCACGGCCCGCTCGAGATCCGTCAGCGGGACGGCGGATTGTCAGCCCAGACGACGGTGAAAGGAGAGCAAGAGCAGGCACTTGCGACCGCCGTGCAGCGGTTGCGCCAATTCTTGTGCAGAAACTACCGAAGCGGATTGGATGTTCGCCTGCGACGCCCCTTGGTCCAGTCCGAGGATGCACCCGGGCGTTGGACCGTGCGGATGGGCCTTATCGGCGCGCAGCACGGCGTTGTTGTTCCCGCCTCACGTGGGGGTAGAGTGAGAACCGTAACCGTTCCGGCGGAAACGGTCGCTGTCCTACCTGTCTCGGGGCGGCCGACAACCAGCGCCATGGGACGGGGGGCGGAGACGGTCCATAAATTGCTGGAAACAACACCGTGGCTGGTGATTGGTAATCCGGTCATCCGGCTGGATGCACCCGTCTCCCGATTGCCCTTCCTGGCGCATTTTCACTTGGAGATGCCGATTTCCGACCAAAGTTCGAACGTCACCTCCGACGGGCGTAGCCGCGCGAAGTCACACGTTCAAAATATCTGACCAGCAATGCCGAAGGATAGCCAACAGCTGCATACAGCAGGCCGGTTAGGGTATACATGGTAAAATATTGGTATGTTCTCGCCGCCACGATCTCACCACTGAACATCAGCTCCTGGACGCTCATCACAGAGGTAAGAGCCGTATCCTTGAAAATCGAGATGGCATAATTCCCCAATGCCGGCGCCACGAGGCGCAGGGCCTGTGGTAGAATGATGCGACGGAACATAAGGCTACTGGTCATGCCAAGCGCTTCAGCCGCATGGCGCTGGCCGCGCGCCACACCGTTTATGCCCGCGCGATATACCTCACCGATATATGCGCTGTAGTGCATTGTCAGACCGATCACGCCGGCTGTGAACGGATCAAGCCGAATGCCCACTTGAGGCAGCACGTAATAGATATAGATAAGTTGCAGCAACAGCGGCGTCGTGCGCATCAGCTCAACAAAGAAGTCTATCGGTACTCGAATGAGTGGCGATGAGGACAGGCGGCCGAGAGCAACCGGTATTGCGAAAATCAGCGACAGCACTAGCGCGGTTAGGGCGATGCCGATCGTTAGCTTCAGGCCCTGTAACAGGACCCCGATATATTCCTGCGCCACGCTGAGGTCGAGGAGCTGCATGGCGTGCCCTTTGGGATTTGCGCGCTTACGTCCGGTGACCGACAGGTCCAGCCGGGCGTAAGCGCCTGCGTTTCGACGGCCTCAGTTCGTCGGAAAGAAAAACAGGTTGCGGTTGCTGATCCCGTATTTCTTCAGAAGATCCGAAACTGTCTCATTGCCACGGACCTCCGCCAGCCCCTGCGTGTAGGCTGCTCGTAGGCTGCAATCCTCCTTGCGCAGCGCGTATCGGGCATAGCCGTATCCATATTTGAAAATCAGTTCGTCGGGCACCGTCACGTTAGGCACCATCTCGAGCGGAGCATCAGGATTCGCCTTGTGATAAGCAATGAACTTCACATCGTCGTCCATCACGATGGGAACACGACCGTCTGCCAACGCGACGAAATCCTCGGGGTTATTCCGGAACGGGACGACGGTAGCGCCAACATGATGGAGGTACTCATCTGCGGCTGTTCCGACCATAGCGCCGACCGTCTTACCCTTGAGGCCTTCGAACGATGTGATCCCGTCCGGATTCCCCTTGCGAACGATGATTGCCGGTCCGTACCACCACGCAGGTCCTGTGAAGGACACCACTTTGATTCGCGCGGGGGTGTAGTGGATGTTGCTGGCGATGACGTCGATGCGCTTCGAGAGAAGCGCTGGTATGAGGTCCGAGAACGGCATGATCTCGTAGTTGATCTTGGTAATGTGGAGCCAGTTCAACACGGCTTCGTTGATCTCCACATCAAGGCCCATCGCCTTTTTGGTTGTAGGATCGATGTTGCTGTAGACCGGGATTGGCGCGATGCCGAGCGTAATGCCGTCCTTTACGGCGCGGGCGTAGGAGCCATCGCCGCAATTCTCGAACATCGGAACAGCTTCGAATGTGCGTTCCTGGGCGCGAGCGATCCCCACGCTCAGACACATTGCCGCAGCAGCAATCAGGACGAATTTCGCCAGTCCTTGCATCTCCCGGTTCTCCCCTTGGCCGACCTACAGGTCCGCAGCCGCAAGCTTAGTTTATTGGGAGAAGACTAGGTGATGTTCCGTAGGCGATCAATCTTGAGCCGATGCTTCGGACCCAAGCGCAGTGGAGCGGGATTCGACCTTACCGGGGCAATTATTCCGAAAGCCCCGCCCGGATGGCCGGCAACGCATCGAACCCCGCTGCACGCTCCAACGCTGCCCCGACCGCGAACACCGTCGTCTCGTCGAAGGGCTTGCCGATCACCTGCAAGCCCAGAGGCAGCCCGTTCGCATCCAGTCCCGCCGGCACCGACAGTCCCGGCACGCCCGCCAGGTTCGCCGGCACGGTGAACAGGTCATTCAGATACATCTTGATGGGGTCGTCCATGTTTTCGCCCTGAGCGAACGCCGCGGACGGCGCTGTCGGCGTCAGCAGCGCATCGATCTGCGCGAACGCGTCAGTGAAGTCCTTCAGGATCAGCGCCCGGACCTTCTGCGCCCGCAGGTAATACGCATCGTAATATCCGGCCGAGAGCACATAGGTCCCGATCATGATTCGCCGCCGCACCTCGGAGCCGAACCCCGCCGCGCGCGTGCGCTCATACAGATCGCGCAGATCCGAGCCATCCGTCCGCGCTCCGAACCGCACGCCGTCGTACCGCGCGAGGTTGGACGACGCTTCTGCCGGCGCCACTATGTAATATGTCGCCAATCCGTATTTCGTGTGCGGCAAGGAGACATCGACCACTTCGGCACCCGCATCCCGCAGCCAGGCCACGCCTTGCGCCCAGATGTCGTCGATCTCCCCCGGCATCCCGTCGGAGCGGTACTCCCGCGGCACCCCGATCCGCAGACCCTTCACCCCGCGAGCGCAGGCCGCCTCGTAATCTGGTACCGGCGCATCGACGCTGGTGGAATCCTTCGAATCGTGCCCGGCCATGGATCGGAGCAGGATTGCGGTGTCACGGACGGTGCGGGCGAAGGGGCCGGGGTGGTCCAGGGACGATGCGAAGGCCACCACACCCCACCGGCTGCACCGTCCGTAGCTCGGCTTGAGACCCACGATGCCGCAGAAGCTCGCCGGCTGTCGGATCGAGCCGCCGGTGTCCGTTCCCGTCGCGCCCAGTGCCAGGCGTGCCGCCACCGCGGCCGCCGAGCCGCCCGAGGATCCACCCGGCACCAGCACCGCGCTCTGATCCTGCCGGCGCTTCCACGGGTTCTCCACCGGCCCGAAAGCCGAGGTCATGTTGGACGAGCCCATGGCGAACTCGTCCATGTTTGCCTTGCCCAGGAAGATCGCGCCGTCGAGCAGCAGATTGGCGCTGACCGTGCTTTCGTAGGGTGGCACGAACGGTTCCAGGATCTTGCTCCCCGCCGTGGTGCGCACCCCCGTCGTGCAGAACAAATCCTTGATCGCCAACGGAATGCCGGTCAGGGGCCGTGCTTCCCCCCGCGCCAGCACCGCGTCCGCCTCATCCGCCTGCGCCAGCGCTTGCTTATCGGTCACCATCAGATACGCGTTTAGCCGCGGGTTGAGTTGTGCGATCGCGGCCAGATGCGCTTCGGTCAGCTCGCGTGCCGAGAAATCCTTCCGACGCAGCCCGTCCCGGGCCTCCGCGATTGTCAGATCCGTCAGCGTCATTCCACCACCTTCGGCACGGCGAAAAACTCCCCGATCCGCTCCGGCGCATTGGCCAGGATCTTCTCCGGATAGCCCCCCTCGGTCACGACGTCGTCGCGCATCTTGAGCGCCATGTGCGCGGCACCCGTCAGCGGGTCCACGCCTTCAATGTTTACCTCGTTCAATTGCTCGATCCAGCCCAGAATGCTGTTCAGTTCCGATTGCAGGCGCTCGGCTTCCTCATCCTCGACATGGATGCGAGCGAGAGCGGCGATGCGTCGAACGGTCGCGAGATCGAGCGACATGGGCGGGCGCAATCCTTTTCCGGGAATAGACGCGCGACCATAAAGCCGCCCATGCCTCTCTTCAACCTGACGGACCTCCGTCCCCTGCTCGGCAAGGAGCAGCGGCTCCTCGGCATCGATCCCGGGCAGAAGACGATAGGCCTCGCGCTGTCCGACGTGGGCCTCAGCATCGCGACCCCCTATGGCACGCTGAAGCGGGGCAAGCTGAAGGCGAATGCGGTCGAGATTGCTGCCATCGCCCGCAAGGAAGGCGCTGGCGCGCTGATCGTGGGTTTGCCGCTCTCCATGGATGGCAGTCTGGGCCCGGCCGCTCAGGCGGCCCAAGACTGGGCGTTGGCGCTATCGGAAGCGACCGGATTGCCCACGGCCATGTGGGACGAACGCCTATCCTCCGCCGCGGTGAACCGGTTCCTGATTGAACAGGCGGATGCCAGCCGGGCCCGCCGTGCCGCCGCCGTGGACCGTATGGCCGCCGCCTGGATGCTTCAAGGCGCGCTGGATGCGATGAAAGGATAGCCCATGCATGTGGTGATCTGCGGCGCCGGGGTGATCGGGACCACCACTGCGTATTTCCTCGCCCGGCGCGGAGCCGCCGTTACGATCATCGAGCGCCGCGCCGTCGCCTGTGCTGCCTCGGGCAAGGCTGGTGGATTCCTGGCTTATGATTGGTCATCCGGTACCGCGCTGGACGCGCTGTCCCGCCGCAGCTTCGACCTGCACGCGCAGCTCGCGCGCGATCTGGCGGATGACTGGGGATACCGCCGTGTGAACACGTTCTATGGCCGCGCACCGGCTCGCGGCGCCGGCCTGAGCTGGACGACCGGTCTTGCGCTCGCCGGCCAGATCGGCGCGTATGGAACCACTGCCCAGGTGCACCCCGCGCTGTTCACGAAGGCGATGATGGATGCGGCCCAATCGCTCGGCGCTACACTGCGAATCGCCACCGTCACCGGGCTGATCAGCAACGGCGTCGATACCGACCTGGGTTCAGTCACTGGGGACGCTGTCGTCATCGCCATGGGACCGTGGTCGGCAAGCGTGCCCGGCATCCCCCAGGTCTTCGCCGACAAGGGGCATAGCTTGGTCTTTGCCACGTGCGACGACATCCCGGATGAGGCTTTGTTCCTGGAATTCCGAGAGGGCAGAGAGACGCTGACGCCAGAAATCTTTCCCCGCCCGGACGGGACAACCTACGTCTCCGGGATCTCCCGCCGCGTTCCCGTGCCGACGGACCCGGCAAATGTTGGCCCCGAACCTGACGCGTTCCGGCGGTTGGAGGATCTTTGCCAACGGCTGTCGCCGGCGTTAAGGCCAGATCGGATCGTGGCCCGCCAGGCGTGTTGCCGACCCTCGACACGCGATGGGCTGCCGCTGATCGGGCCAGTGCCCGGCGCTGCTGCGGCGTATATCGCTACGGGACACAGCGTGTGGGGCATTCTGAACGCGCCCGCGACCGGCGAGGCGATAGCCGAACTTATTCTGGACGGGGCTGCGCGATCGGTGGATCTGCGGCCGTTTCGGCTGGATCGGGGAGTGCGCCAGCCTGAGTGAAGAACTGCGCCAGGGTCATTGTCTCCGTGAGTTTTCCGATCAGTGCCGACATCTGAAACCCGCCCAATGCCCGATAACTTTCGAACCTGCTCTCGTTGAAGAACTGGTCCGCCGTTGAATCGTGCGGGAAACTCTGATCGAGATTAGAGAAGGCCAGAACATCCTTTGGCACGTTATACAGCAGGGTCGGCTTCATGTAGATGATGATCCCCGGATCGAGGCTTCCGGGATAGGTGATGGTGCCGGCCGCATAGCCGAGAGCGTTGCTGATGTCTCCACTGGTCCGAGGAAAGATCATCATCTTTTTCGGAAAACTGACACCTACGCTCATGTCGATCGCCGCTTTGCGCAGCGCATTCCCAAGATCCTCGAAGGTGCACTTCTCGTCCTGGCCGGCATCGACGACGAGGATATACCGGCAACGGCGGCGCACCATTTCGTAAATGCCAAGATTATCGAAGTGTCCTCCATCCGACAGATAGATACTTTTGCCAGTATCACCTGCCATGCCGAGTAGATCGCCGGCGAGCGAGCGCAGAGATCGGTCGGGCATCGCGAGATCCATATCATCGGCTGTGTTATTAGCTGCCGGGTTGGGTAGCCAGGCGCCCAGGCGCACGTTGAACAGCGTCATCACGAAGGCCGTCAGCGGAGAGGAATGGTAACCCGAGTTCGGGCTGACCGCAGCGCCTGAAATCGTCATTGCCGTCGCGAGACTCAGGCCACTGGGATGGGTTCGGTCGCCTCGATTTTCGCGACCTGCGTACCGGGCGGTCGGCCAGTAGGCGCCCAGAGGTGGCTCGTGCGGCTCCTGAGTGAACCGGCGCAATAACGGCGCCCCGGAGGCGAGCGGCGTCGCGGTGAAGGCCATGGCCATCCGTTCCGACCAAGCTGCGGCCGCGCCCTGAGTCAGATTCAGCGTGAGGTTCAGGTACCGGAAAGAGCTTCCGATGGCCCTGCTCCGCAGCGAGTGTCTTGAGCGGGATATTGTCCCCCGGATCAAAGTCGGTGAACGGATCAGGGTGGCGGTCGCGCCGCGCGCTGCCCAGGAAGGCACGGCTGAGACGGTTTCGATAGACCGCATGCATGGAGTAGCGGTTCACATTAACCCGGCGGTTGATGAACCACACGAGCCAACACAGCAGAATGGCGAAGAGTGTCGGGACGATGAACACCGGCAGGGGAACATTGGGAATGAACCACTTTGGCCCCAGCGCTTGCCAACTTGTCTGCGCCGCTCCGTCAGTGAGATCTGCGATGCGTCCCAAAGCAGCGATGAAGCCGAGGATAAAAATGCCGGAAAGCAGGGGCAGCAGCGTGTTGAGGTAAGGCTGCTGCAACTTGTCCGGCTCGCTGACGAGTGCTCCTACTTTCGCCTTCGCCTGCTGCCCCAGCCAGGCGGCAAGTCCGCCGGACCCTCCGGCGCCGCCCGACGCGATCCAGGCGGCCCAGGAACCTGTGTCGCCGCGCACGGCGAGGAACCAGGTGATCGAGAGACACGCGAAGCAAAACAAGCCCCAGACGAGGCCTGCCCGCAGCTTCATCGCGTTCAAGCGGGCGAGCCATTCCCGGTCCAGGTCGAAGAAATCGCTTTCTTTGCGTACGCCGACGAAGACGGTCGAATGAATGCTCAGCGCGATCAGGAACCAGAGCGGACCCGCGACCGTGATGACCTGAGCCTCCTGACTCGCGCCGACGAAGCGAAGTAGCCACCAACCCAGGCAAACGATACCCGTGGAGGCAGCCGTGGCGAACAGCCAGGCACCGGCATTGCGCCAATATAGGCGGAAGGCCACGTCACTCTTCCGGCCGGCGTTGATCCACGCAGCGACATAACCTGCAGACAGTCCCAGCGCGTACGCGCCGACGACTGAAAGGAGCGATAGGAGCGGTGTATCCCATCCCTCCATCCGGCCGAGTGAAAACGAGGCGAAGGCGGCATAAAATAGGGCCGGCCAAAAGATCCAACGGTTGATCGTGGATTGGCTAGCGTAGGCGATGGCAGCATCATTTCGGTTCTGCCGATGATCCGGCAGCGAGGTGGCGGTGCCGAACGTGGCGAAGGCAAGGGCAAGACCGGATAGCGCGAGGAAGACGGACTTGGCGGCGAGGGAATGGGCGATCGCCCACACGGACGTGCGTGCGAGGATTGCGAGCTGCACCGGCAGCAAGATCAGCGGCAGATAGACGGCGAAGTTAAGTAGGACGTTGCGGACATAGAGGACCAGCCCCGCCCAGGTGTTGAGCGAAAACAGATCCCCACCCGGAGAAAGATAATTCGTATCGTTGCGGAGTGCCTTGAGCGCGTCAGAGGCGACTGGGCCTCCGAGTGCGACCTCAGCGCCAGCGACGCCGAGGCGACCAATCAGCAGTTGCAGGAAAGACCCGATATACCCGCCGCCGGAGACGGTTGAGAGATAGTCGAACTGCTTGAGCAGACCGGCACGGGCGAGGGTCTGCAGCACGCCAAGGCAGAATGAGGCACTGCGCACGCCTCCTCCGGACAGGCACAAGGCTGACAGTTGCAGTCTATCCGCTTCGGCTCGCAGCCTGTCTTCAGTGTCCGGGAGCGGGCTCACATCTCGGATGGCACCGAGCTCGTGTGCCAGGGCGCCAACACAATTCTGGAATGCCTGGGGCACAAGCTTCCTCCCGCCCAGATCCGTTGTCTTTCACGGACAGACTAAAGGGGCGTGAAACTCCGCTGCAAGTTGTTCTCAGGCCCGGCTGGTTGATTTACCGGCCGGGTCGGCCGATCCTGAGGGGGCAATGACGGTGGAGGAGGAGTGATGATTTACGAGCTTCGGATCTATGAATGTGTTCCCGGCAAGTTGCCGGACCTGCTGAAGCGCTTCGACACGATCACGCTGAAGATCTGGGAGAGGCACGGAATCAAGCAAGCTGGATTCTGGACCACGATGATCGGTGAATCGAATCAGACGCTGTATTACCTTCTGGCGTGGGAATCGCTGGCTGAGCGCGAGAAGAAGTGGGGAGCCTTCATGGTCGATCCCGAGTGGATTTCGGCCCGGGCCAAGACCGAGGCGAACGGCGCCATTGTCGCAAAGGTGACGAACGCGATTCTCGCGCCGACCACATTTTCGTCGGTGAAATAGGGCAGGAACCCGGCGGGGCCTCGGGTTGACTGTACGACCCGAGTTCGCTCCCGCTGCTCTGGGTGCGCAATGGTGAATATTGTCCCGGTGCAGCCGACTGCACGAGGTCTCGCGCTGCTGGACGTGTTCTATAGCGATTTCTACGTGGCGGAGTTTCCAGACCCGAACGAGCGTGAATCGCTGGAGAACATGAAGATGTGTCTCCACAAGCGAGAGGAAGGCTGGTACGGCACCGACAACTACCATATTCGGATCGCCACGGATGAACATGCGAAGCCCATTGGCGGCGTCGTTGCCGACTTCTTCGCCGCTCCGGCAGGGGGGTGATCGAGTTCCTCGCCGTCACGGCGTCGACGCGCCGGCAGGGTCTTGGTGCCGCGCTGCACGAGGCAATCGTTACGACCATGCAGGCGGACGCACGGCGCAGCGGCCGGACTTTGAACTATGTGTTCGCGGAAATGAACGATCCGGCTCGCACAGACACGGCCTCCGACAACCTGGATCCCAGGTTGCGCGCGTCAATCTGGTCCCGCTGGGGATATCGGTGGTTGGACTTTCCCTACGTGCAGCCCGCGCTGTCGCCGGAGCAGAAACCAGTCACCACGCTGTTGCTCTTGGCGCGCCGGGTGTTCCGAGCGATGTGGTTCCGAGCACGATAGTCAGGGCATTCCTCACCGATTATCTGATCAAAGCGATGCGCATCGAACGGCCAGACGAGGACCCGTCCTTTCGTGCGATGGCGCGCTTTCTTGCCGCGCGCGATCAGGTGAGGCTGCTGGACCCGTGGAGGCATAACTTGTCAGATAAGCGAATAAGGACGTACAACTCCCACGCGGGCACGGCCACGGAGGAAACGCATGGAATATCGTCGTCTGGGTGGATCGTCGGTCGAGGTATCCCAGATCGGCCTGGGCACATGGGGGATGTCAGGTGCCTTCTGGGGCGCCGCCGATGATGCCGAGTCCATCCGGGTCATTCATCGTGCCCTGGAACTCGGCGTCACTCTGATCGACACCGCGGAGGCGTACGGCAAAGGCCATGCCGAGGAGGTTGTTGGCACGGCGCTCGCCGGACGGCGCGACCGCGCCGTGATCGCGACCAAAGTGGTGGCAAGTCGCCTCGATCCACAGGAACTCCAGGCGGCATTGGAAGGGTCGCTTCGTCGACTGCAGACCGATTACGTGGAGGTGTATTTCATCCATTGGCCGAATCCGGATTTGCCGATCGGGCCGACGATGGAGGCGCTCGAGCGGTTGCGCGCCGACGGTCGCATCCGGGCGATCGGTGTCTCCAACTTCGGGCCCGAGGAGATGGATCGGGCGCGCGAATACGGCACAATCGATGTGCTGCAGCCGCCCTACAACATGCTGTGGCGGGAGATCGAAGCGGCGACACTGCCGTACTGCCGGAAGCACAACATCGGTGTCATGCCGTATAGCGGACTGGCCCAAGGCTTGCTGACGGGCACGCTGTCGCGCGACACCGTGTTCGTGGAGGGCGATGATCGACGCACCACGGTGCTTTTCCAGCCGGGCGCCTACGAACACGCACTGGACGTCGTCGAGCGATTGCGCCCGATCGCGGCCAAATACGGCAAGACCGTTCCGCAGCTTGCGGTCCAGTGGTTGACCAGCCAGCCCGGCGTCAGTTCGCCGCTGCTGGGTGCACGGACGGTTGCCGAAATCGAGGAGAATCTTGGCAGCATAGGCTGGACGATTGCCGAGGATGATCTTGCCGCGATCGACCGTCTGACCTCGCCGGTCTGGGCCGCGATCGCCGACAAGGGCGACATGTTTGGATACTGGGCCCGCAAGCGCGCCGCGAAGAGTTAGGACACGGCCTCTTCTTCGACCATGGCGCGCACTGTTCTCATGAGGTGGTCGCGCATGGCTGCCTCGGCGCGCCTCGGATCGCGAGCCGCGAGCGCCTCGTAGATCATGCGGTGCCGTGTGGTTGCGTTCTGCAGCGCATGGGGCGCCTGATTGGTGATGCGCCGGCTGGCGTATTGCCAGCAGCGGGACGAATACATGAAGCGGCCGAGAATGCGGTTCCGTGTGGCGCGACAGATCGCCATGTGAAACTGCAGATCCAGTTCGAGGTAGCCATCAGGGTCATGATGGTGGACTTCCATGGCTTGGAGCAGGTCGCCTAGGTGTTCGAGATCTTCGTCGGTCAGGCTGAGCGCTGCCTGCGCGGCAATTGCCGGCTCGAAGATCAGACGGGCTTCGTGAAGCTCGTGGAGCAGGCGCCGAACGTGGCCTGGCGGCAGCCATTCAATCATGAGTGGGCTCAGGTAGTCCCATTCGGCGGGCGGTCGCAGCGTGACCCGGCGCCCCTGGGCAATATCGACCATATCGAGCGCGCGGAGGATCTTCAGCGCCTCCCGCGCGACCGCGCGCGAGACGCCGAACTCCGTCGATATCTGCTGCTCCGAGGGGGCCAACCCGTCAGTGAACTCGCCGCCCGCGATGCGGCGGGCGAGGACTCCGGCGACCTGGGTGGGGAGCGTGCGAAGCTTGACATCCATAGGGAGGCGCCAGTATCACGATCTTAGCAGACAAGTCGACAAGCATATAGGTAGACGCTCATGGCGCCGCGCCGCCTCAATGCGACGGAAACGAAATAAATTGGCAAATCGGTAAAGGGGAAAACCGGTCATGTTGGGCAATCTGTCTCGGCGTCGCTTCTTGGGCAGTTCAACGGCCGCAGTTGCGGCCAGTGGGATCGCGCCAGGGATTGCGAGGGCTGCCAGCGGTGTGACCGAGATCAAGGCGCTGTTGATTTCCGGTGGACCGCTCTATCCGAAATACTGGGAGGCGCTGACGGCGGACTTCAAGAAGCAGACCGGGATCACTGTGACGTACGATCTGCTTCAGTTCATGCCGCTGACGGCCAAGGTGGTCACGCTCGGCGCCGCACGCAGCGCGGAGTATGACGTGTTTAGCACGCACACCGCGCAGATCGGCTCGTATTTCAACTACTTCGAGCCGCTGAACAAGTATTTCTCCGCCTCGGAGCTGGGGGAGTTCTACCCGGTGGCGATGAAGTATTTAACCGATCCGAAGACGGGTCGGATTGCGGCGATTCCGCGCAACGTGGATGCCCGCATCCAGTACTACCGCACCGATGCTTATGACGCGCATAATCTGAAACCGGCCGTAACGTGGGACGATCTGGTTCATGTCAGCCAGACGCTGACGGGCGACGGCCATTACGGGCTGGTTCTACCCGGCCAGGGCGATCCGGCGCAGCGCACGTTCAGCGACTATTTGTGGCAAGCGGGCGGCGACTGGGTGGACGATAAAAACAAGCCCGCTTTCAACTCGGCAGAGGGAATCCAGGCGCTCACTTTTTATAGGGATCTGATTCAGAAATACAAGGTTACTCCTCCTGACGCGGTCAATTACGGCTGGAACGAGAATACCTCCGAATTCGCTTCCGGTGCGGTGTTTGATACGTTCAACTGGCCAGCCACTTTCGCGGTGCTTGCCAGTCCGGATACGTCAAAGGTGGTCGGCAAGTGGGCGACCGCGCCGTACGTGAAGAACAAGACGGCGATCTCCTGCGCGGTGTCGCACGCGATGGCGCTGAACAGCCTATCGAAAAAGAAGGACGCGGCGCTGGAGTTCATTAAATACGTGGTCAGCGCCGACGCGCAGATGCTGGCGTTCCAGCAATTCACCTATTTCCCGAGCCGCGTCGCATTGGCGCAGAAGGTGGCCGCCGATGCGCAGGGCGCAAAGGCAGTCTGGCTCCAGCAGTTGCAGGCGACGATCGCGACGGGCAAGGAATGGCCCAAGTTGCCAGGCTTCTCCAAGGTGTGCACGATGATGTGGACGGCGATCGAGCGGGCGTTGAGCAACCAGATGTCGCCGGCGGATTCGCTGAACCAGACGGCGAAGGAAGCGTTGGAAGCCATGACGCAGGCGGGGGCCTACAGGTAGTATGTCGGCCGCCTCGCAGGTAACTCTGCGGCCGGGAGGGTTTGGCCGGCGGCGACGCTCGCCGCTGACCGGCTCCTGGAGTAGGGGCTACCTGATGGCGGGGCCGGCGCTGATCGTGATGATCGCGATCTTTCTGTATCCGCTTGGCTACTCCTTCGTGATGAGTTTCTTCCAGTGGGACCTGAGTGCCGGGTCTAACGATTTCCTCGGGCTGGCAAACTACATCGACAGTTTCAATAGTCCCGACTTTCTCCAGTCGCTGCGCAACCAGATGATCTTCAGCGCCGTGTCTCTCAGCGTGGAGCTGGTGGGCGGGATGGCCATTGCGCTGCTGATCAACGGCAAGCTGCGCGGGCTGCGCTTGGCCCGCACGCTGCTGCTGATCCCGCCGATGATTGCGCCGGCGGTAACCGGGCTAAACTTCCGCTGGCTGTTTAACGAGCAGTATGGATTGATCGATGCACTGCTGCGGGACCTGCACCTTCCGCCGATCCCCTGGCTGTCCCATCCGAACTGGGCGCTGGTTTCCGTCATCATCGCCGATGTGTGGCAGAATACGCCGCTGATGGTGCTGCTGTTCCTCGCTGGATTGCAGTCCTTGCCGCAGGAACCGCTGGAGGCGGCTGCGGTGGATGGAGCGTCTGCCTGGCGCACCTTCTGCTCGGTCATTCTGCCGCTACTGCGGCCGGTGATCGTCATCGCGCTGATGCTGCGGATCATCGACACGTTCCGGACTTTCGATATCGTCTGGCTGATGACGCAGGGGGGTCCCGGCGGCGCCACTACACTGATCACCGTGCAGGCCTATTTGCTGGCGTTCCAGAGCGTCGACTTTGGCCATGCCGCCGCGGTTTCCTACATTGCGTTGGTCCTCTCTCTTCTGTTCCTGGCCGTGCTGTATGGCGCGCCGCGGCTGTGGGCGAAATGGAGACCGGTGTGAGCGGACAGGCGCTGGCGCATCCGCAGGTGCGGGTGGCGTTCAAGAGACGCCGCCGGGCGATCCAGTTCGGTGTGATCGCGCGATATGTGGTGCTGCTGGGAACGATCATCCTGACGATCTTTCCGCTGGTTTGGCTGTTCCTGACTGCGCTGCGAAGTTCGGCCGACCTGTTCGCGGTGCCGGTGCACATCTTTCCTGAGTCGGTCACTGCCAGCCAGTTCATCCATGTCTTCAGTCAGTACGGACTGGCCAGCTATTTGTGGAACACCGTCATCGTTTCCCTTGTGACGGTGGTGACCGTGACTGTCCTGGCGCTGCCGTGCGCTTATGCGATGGCGCGGCTTCGGTTGCCCGGTAGGAACGTTATACTTGGATTGCTGCTGATCATGCGGATGATCCCGGTGGTGGCGCTGGCGATCCCACTGTTCGCGGTCTTCTCGACCGTCGGGCTGCTGGATACGTTGTGGGCGTTGATCATCACCCACACCGCAGCGAAACTTCCCGTGGCGATCTGGCTGCTGATGGGGTTCATCCAGGACCTGCCGAAGGAAGTGGAGGAGTCAGCCCAGGTTGATGGCGCGAGTACGCTGCGGACGCTGATTCAGATCATCTCGCCGATGATTGCGCCCGGTCTGGGTGCCAGTGCTGTCATCACATTCCTTTTCACATGGAACGACTTTCTGATCGCACTGACCCTGACGTCGAGCAAGGATGCCCAGACGCTGACGGTCGGGCTGACCAACTTCGTCACGCAGTACGGCATCGATTGGGGACCGATGGCCGCGGCCGGGGTGCTGATGGTGATCCCCGTGCTGATCTTCGTCTGGTTCGCGCAAGGATTGCTGGTGAAGGGACTGGTGACGGGGGCGGTGAGGGGTTAAGCCGCCTCGCTCTCCGCGCGCCGTTCCTGGCGCTTGCGCGCGTGCGGATCGAGCCAGCGTTTGCGGAGTCGCACCGCACCCGGTGTCACCTCCACCAGTTCGTCGTCATCGATATACGCGATCGCCTGCTCCAGGCTCATTTTCCGCGGCGGGATCAGCAGCATCGCGTCGTCCTTGCCGGCGGCGCGGATGTTGGTCAGCTTCTTTTCCTTGATCGGATTCACTTCGAGATCCGATTCGCGGCTGTTTTCACCCAGGATCATCCCGACATAAACTTTGTCGCCAGGGCTGACGAACATCGCGCCGCGCTCCTGAATGTAGAACAGCGCGTAATGGACGGCTTCGCCGTTCTCGGTGGAGATCAAGCAGCCGTTGCGCCGGCCCTCGATCGGTCCCTTCCACGGTCCGTAGCCGGCGAACAGGCGGTTCATCACGCCGGTGCCGCGCGTGTCGGTGAGAAATTCGCCGTGGTAACCGATCAGCCCGCGGCTGGGGATCAGGAAGGTCAGGCGTACCTTGCCGCCGCCTGAGGGGCGCATGTCGCGGAGCTCACCCTTACGGCGGGTCATCTTCTCCACGACGACACCGGAATACGGCTCGTCGACGTCGATCAGTGCCTCTTCCATCGGCTCCTCACGCTCGCCGGTTTCGTCGTTACGGCGGGTCAGCACGCGCGGGCGGCCGATGGTGAGTTCGAAGCCTTCGCGCCGCATCTGCTCGATCAGCACGCCGAGCTGGAGTTCGCCGCGGCCGGCGACCTCGAAGGCCTCGGTCTCGTTGCTTTCGCTGACCTTGATGGCGACGTTGCCCTCTGATTCGCGGAGCAGGCGCTCACGGATCTGGCGGGAGGTGACCTTTTTGCCTTCGCGGCCGGCGAGCGGACCGTCGTTGATGCGGAAGGTCATCGCCAAGGTCGGCGGATCGACCGGGATGGCGGGGAGGGGAGTCGCGAGTTCGGGCGCGCCGATCGTGTCGGGCACGGTGGCGTCGGCCAGGCCGGCGATCGCGATGATGTCGCCGGCCTCGGCTTCCTCGACGGTGACCCGGTCGAGGCCACGGAAGGATAGGAGCTTGGTGAGGCGGCCGGTTTCGATCACCGCGCCGTTGCCGTGCAGCACCTTCACCGGCATGTTCAGCCGCGCGCGACCCTGTTCGACGCGGCCGGTGAGCACGCGGCCGAGGAAGTTGTCGTATTCCAGGATGCTGGCGACCATGGCGAAGGGCGCTTCGGGATCGAGCACCGGGGCCGGGACGTGCTTCAGGATGAGGTCGAACAGGGCGGAGAGATCCTGGCGCGGCCCGTCCAGCGTGGTATCGGCCCAGCCCTGGCGGCCTGAGGCGTAAAGCATCGGGAAATCGAGCTGGGCGTCATCGGCGCCAAGAGCGGCGAAGAGGTCGAATATCTCGGTATGAACCTCGTCGGGGCGGGCGTCGGAACGGTCGATCTTGTTCACGACCACGATGGGGCGCAGGCCGCGGGCGAGCGCCTTGCCGACAACGAACTTGGTCTGGGGCAGCACGCCCTCGGCCGCGTCCACCAACACGAGTGCGCCGTCCACCATGTTCAGGATGCGCTCCACCTCGCCGCCGAAATCCGCGTGGCCGGGCGTGTCGACGATGTTGATCCGGGTGCTGTTCCACACCACGGAGGCGCACTTGGCGAGGATGGTGATGCCGCGCTCCCGCTCCAGCTCGTTGCGGTCCAGCGCACGCTCGGCCACCTGCTGGTGTTCCCGGAACGCGCCGGACTGGCGGAGGAGCTGGTCGACCAGGGTCGTCTTGCCGTGGTCGACATGCGCGATGATCGCGATGTTGCGGATGTTCATGATGGCCTATTGGGCAGAAGGTGGAACTGCCCGAGGGGGCACACTGGCGTGAGATAGTATGTTGCGGCGCAAAATGCCAGGGTTTGTGCAGTGTCTCGCGGGAGTCTCAGTTGCGTGATTCGTGGATTCCAGGTCATCGGGTGAGACGATGGTACGGTCAGGTCGTCTCGGCGATGTCTCAATTTGATGAAATCGAGGCCGGTGCCCGTGGGTTGAGATTGGAGCACGGGTTGTCTCGATTCTGTCTCAGTAAGTTGTAGAGATCGGGGAGTCGGTCCGAAGCTTGGAGGACCTGAGGAGGAGGAGGGAGGAGGCCATTCCGCACATATGGTTAGTCATTCTATCAGGTCCAGTCTGGGTGAGAATCGGGTTGACCGCCGCTGTTCAAATGGCCAGATAGCTGGCCAGTTGGAAGGTCGGAACAATGCGCGAGCTAGGGGTTCTGGAGGCCAAGAACCGGCTGAGCGAATTGCTGGACGCTGTCGAGCGGGGGGAGAACATCGTCATTACCCGGCGCGGACGGCCGGTGGCGAAGCTCGTCCCGGCGGTGGAGGGATTTGACAGGGAGAAGGCGCGCCGGGCGGCGGCGGCCATTCGCGAGCGCCGGAAAGGCGTCACGTTGGGCGGAATCTCCATCAAGGAGCTGATCAACGAAGGCCGAAAGTGAGGTGCTTGTCCTCGACGCTTCGGTAACGGTTGCGTGGTGCTTCCGAGACGAGTCTACACCCGAGACCGAAGCGATTTTGGATCAGGTTTGGAGTCACAGCGCCACGGTTCCGGCGATCTGGAAGCTCGAAGTCGCTAACGCGCTCCAAAGTGCGGTTCGTCGCGGCCGGATCACCAATGACTATCGTGATAAGTCGCTCCGCGATTTTGAGCGTATGCCCATCTCGGCCGACTCTGACACCGACGTCCATGCCTGGGGCACAACGGTAAGACTTTCCGATGAATTCCGCCTGACGGTTTACGATGCAGCCTATCTGGAGCTGGCAATCCGGACTCGTCTGCCGCTTGCCACGCTGGATGCGGATCTTCGGCGGGCGGCACGGCGCGTCGGCGTCGTGCTCGCAGGCTGAGGTGGTTGCCGGATGACGTGGATCGTATAGCCTTCGCGTCAGCTAAAAAATCGGCCACCGCGGAGGAAATATGAAAAGAGGTGTGGGTGTGTCACGGCGGAGCGTATTGGCGGCCGCCGGGGCTGGGGTTGTCGGATTGCACGCGCCGGCGGTGCTCGGCCAGGCCAAATCGAAGTATGCGGGCACGACAATTCACGGTGCGGCGTTCTCGCTGCCGTTCCATACCTTCCTGAGAGGGTATTTCCCGGAGTTCGAGGAGAAGACCGGCATCAAGGTCAGTTTCGATGTCCAGGCCTTCCCGGTTTACAACCAGCGCATGGACCTGGAGCTGTCCACGGGCGGCTCCGCCTACGACGTGATCCTCGTCACGTTCATTTATCAGGGGCGCTGGATCGGCGCCGGCTGGGTCACCGACCTCGATGAGTTCACCAAAGACCCCAATGCCACGCCCGCGGATTGGGACCCGGCGGATTTCGTCGCCGGTGCGCAATCGTCGCTGTGCGACGACAAGGGACATACCTACGGCTACGGGGTCGAGGCCGGGGCCATGCTGCTTTACGCAGGACGCGGCGATCTGATCGAGAAAGCCGGGTTGCAGATGCCTGCCACGATGGACGACCTGATGAAGGTCTGCGATGCCGTGCACGGCCAGGAGGGTGTAAGCGCCTGGACGTCCGACAAGCTGCACCATTGGAACTGGCCGCCGTACCTGATGAATATGGGCGGGCGCATTTTTAAAAATCCGCCGGATAATCTAACCCCGATGCTGAATACGCCGGAGGCGGCGAAGTCCGCCGAATGGTTCACCAATTTGCTGATGAAATACGGCCCGGCCGGTATTCTATCCTATACTGACGATCAGTCGCTCGAATCTCAGCTCTCCGGCCGGTCGAACATGCGGACCAACTCGCTGACCTGGGGCTTGCCGTTGGCCAAGGATCCGAACAGCAAGGTCAAGAACACAGTTCGCTACGGTATGGTCCCATCCGGCCCGGCGGGAGATTTTCCCGGTTCCAACTGTCATGGCTTCGGCATCCCCTCTGGTTCGCGCAACAAGGGCGCGGCCTGGGAATTCATCAAGTGGGCACTGTCGAAAGAGATGCTCACGCGCATGGTGAAGGAGCATGGCTATCCCAGTATCTGCCGCCGCTCTGTCATTCAAAGCGAGGCGTACAAGGAAGCGATGACTCTGAACGGGCAGGATGTTTCGTCGCTGTTCCTCAAGGTGCTCGATCTCGGCGGACAGACCGGGTACATGAAATATCGCACTGTCCCGGTGTTTCCGCAGGTGGGCGACAAGATCAACCGCGCGATCGAGGCCATCGCCACCAAGCAGATGTCCGCGCAGGCCGCCTTGGCGCAGGCGCAGTCGCAGGCGGTCGAGGCCATCAAGATGGGTGGCTACAAGGTGGACGGCTAAGGCCGGGCAGGGGAAGCGTCATGACAAGAACGGGTTTGAGGCGTCGCAGCCTTCTGGGCGCGGCTGGCGGGATGGCGGTCACAATGTTGGGTGCGCCGGCTGTTATCGGCCAGACCAAATCGCCGTATGCGGGGCAAACCATCCGTGTCTCGGTCTTCGCGATCACCTACTACGAGTATCTCAAGGATTTGCTGCCGGAGTTCGAGGCGCAGACCGGCATCAAGGCGCTGATGGATATCCAGGCCTTCCCGATCTACAACCAACGCGCCGACCTTGAGCTTTCGACCGGCGGCAGTGCGCTCGACGTCGTCAATGTCACTTTCATCTATTCCGGGCGCTGGATCGGTGCCGGCTGGCTGGCCAATCTGGATCAGTTCCTGCACGATCCGAACGCGACGCCGGCCGATTGGGACCCGGCGGATTTTGTCGCTGGCGCTCAGGTTTCTCTGCGCGACGATAAAGGCAGCACATACGGTTTCGGTGCCGAGGCCGGCACGATGGTTCTTGGCGCCGGACGCGCCGATCTGATCGACAAGGCCGGCATGAAACTGCCGACGACGATGGACGAGATGGTCGCGGTGTGTGAGGCCGTGCACAACAAAGACGGTGTCACTGCTATTACCGCCGACAACCTGCATCACGCCGCATGGCCGCCCTATCATCAGGCGCAGGGCGGGACGATTTTCAAGCACATCCCCGACGATCTGCGGCCCATGCTGGATACGCCGCTCGCTGCGCAGACTGCCGGCTGGTACGCCAATTTGCTGGCAAAATACGGACCGGCCGGCGTCCTGTCCTTCACCGACGATCAGGCATTGCAGACGCAGCTTTCCGGTCACTGCAACATGCGCTGCACCGTCATCGATCTGCTTCTGCCGCTGGCCAAAAATCCTGCAAGCAAGGTGAAGGATACGGTGCGCTACGGCATGATGCCTGGTGGTCCTGCGGGTTTCTTTCCCGGCGTGAATTGCCACGGCCTGGGCATCCCCGCAGGCTCGCGCAACAAGGGTGCTGCGTGGGAATTCATCAAATGGGCGCTCTCGAAACAGATGTGCCACCGCATGGTGGTGGAGAAAGGCTATCCCAGTGTCTGCCGCCGATCGGTCATCGAGGACGCCGCGTTCAAATCCGCCCTGATGGTCAATGGCCAGGATATTGCGGCACTTTATCTGAAATGCCTCGAGCTTCCCGCGAAGACCAATTACACCGCGTATCGCATCATGCCGGTGTTTCCGCAGGTCGGTGACAAGATCAACCGCGCCATCTCCACCATCGCAACCGGCCAGATGGATACAGCGAGCGCGATGAAGCAAGCGCAGGCGCAAGCCGTCGCCGATATCGTCAAGGCGGGATACACGATCAGCCAATGAGCGTTGCCGTCTCGGCTTCGCGCCTGACGGTACCGGCGCGGCGAACCAATACCACGCGCGAATGGCGGTGGTTCCTGGTCTGGTGCCTGGCGCCCGCGCTTGCCGTGCTGATGATCGTGACCCTGGCGCCGACGATTTACCTGGTGGCAACCAGTTTCACGCCGCTCAATCTCACCAATCCGCGCACCGCGTGGAATTTCAGCCAGCCGCTGATCAACTACAAGCTGTTGCTCGGGGACGAGCGCTTTCACAACTCGCTTTGGGTGCAGGCGAAGCTGTCATTCTGGACCGTTAGCCTGCAGATGCTGATCGGCATCGGGTTCGCGCTGTTGCTGAACCTTCGGACCGGCATGATGCAGGCGCTGCGCACGGTGTTCCTGATTCCGATGGTGCTGCCACCCATCGTCGTCGCGATCATCTGGAAGGTGCTGTATACGCCGGATATCAGCCCGATCTACTGGATGGCCAAAGCGGTCGGCTGGCATCTGCCCACCTTCATCACCGATCCCAACTGGGCGCTGCCGGCGATCATCGTGGCGGACACGTGGGAGTGGTTTCCGCTAACCATGCTGATGGTGCTGGCCGCCTTGCAAACTGTGCCCGAGGAACTGCTGGACGCCGCCAAGGTGGACGGGGCGCGAAGCTGGCAGACCACGCTGTATGTCATTATTCCCTATATTCGCGGCACTTTGATGGTCGCGGCGTTGTTCCGGCTGATCGATTCCATCAAGGCCTTCCCGCTGATCTATCTGCTTACTGACGGTGGCCCGGGATCGGTGACGGAGGTCACGAATTATTATGCGTTCGAGCAGGCGTTTAATTTTTCATATTTGGGATTTTCGAGCGCGATCACGGTGGTGCTGGTCATTGCGACGCTGATCCTGAGTTGGATCGTCGTGCGCACCACCGGCTGGGGTTCCCAGACATGAAGGCCAATCGTGCCTTCCTGAACGTCTTGGTTTTGGTCCTGGCCCTGCTGGTGCTCGCGCCATTCCTGTGGCTGCTGCGCATGTCGTTCCAGACCAACGACCAGATCTTCGCCTTTGCACCGCATGTATGGTTCCGTCCGACATTCGCCAATTATGCGGCGCTGTGGCAGGGGGATTTCCGCGCCTCCTTCGCCAACAGCGCGGTGGCGAGCTCTGCCTCCACGGTGATCTCGCTGGTGGTCGGCGTGCCGGCGTCTTACGCCCTGGCGCGGATGCACGCGCGTTCGGATGCGCTCAGTCTGTGGATCATCGCTAGCCGTCTTGCGCCCCCGACCGCCTTCGCGATTCCGTTCTTCCTGGCTTATCGGACCTTGCATCTGCTCGATACGCGCATCGGGCTGATCATCATTTACCTGACGTTCAACCTGTCGCTGGTGATCTGGCTGATGCGTCCGTTTTTCGAGAATGCGCCGAAGGCGCTGGAGGAGGCTGCCTGGATCGACGGCGCGACGTATTGGCAGGCGATGCGGATGATTGTGCTGCCGACCGCCGCGCCGGGGTTGGCCACCACCGCTATTCTGTGTTTTGTATTCTCGTGGAACGACTTTTTCTTCGCGCTGATCCTGACGCGGTCGCAGGCGATGACCGCCCCTGTCGCGGTGGTGAATTTCATGAATTACATGGGCTGGGACTGGGGGCGCATTGCCGCCGGCGGCACCATGGTGATGCTGCCGGTGCTGCTGTTTTCGCTCGCCGTGCGGCGATACCTGGTCAGTGGACTGACGGCGGGTGCGGTGAAGGGATAGAGCAGGGGCATGTGGATGGCATTGAGATACATCAATACGCGATTGGGCGGTCCTGCGTAATCCTCGCGCAAGCGAGCCAGAGGCGTGAGCAGGTGCAGAGTATCCCATCCCAATATCTCGACGCCCTGGCCGGGGGTGCGCTGATCGGTCTCGCCTGTTCGCTGCTTCTGCTGCTCAATGGCCGTATTGCCGGCATCAGCGGCATCGTCGCGGGTTTGTTGCACAGGCCTGATGCACGGTTTGCGACCGACGCTGCCTTTACGATCGGACTTATGCTCGGGCCGGTCGTGTATCTGCTGCTGTTCGGAGACTGGCCTCCGACGCACATCGCGGCTTCGTGGCCGCTTCTGATGATTGCCGGATTGCTGGTCGGGTTCGGCACGCGCATGGGTTCGGGATGCACGTCCGGACATGGCGTGATGGGATTGGCGCGGCTGTCGCCTCGTTCGATGGTTGCCGTCGTAACGTTCCTCGGCCTGGCCGTGCTGACGGTTTGGTTGATGCGTCTTGTGGGCGTGGCGTGATGGCGCGACTGCGCGTACTGGCGGCGTTGGCGTGCGGGGTGATGTTCGGCTTTGGCCTGGCGCTGTCAGGTATGGTCGATCCGGGCCGGGTGCGGGCGTTTCTCGACATAGGCGGCCAGTGGAATCCGAGCCTTGCGTTCGTCCTGGCGGGTGCGGTGCTGGTTGCCACGATCGGGTATCGGCTGGCCCTGCGCTTGGGCCGGCCGGTGTTTGATCGGGTGTTGCAGCTATCCACGAAGACCCGGATCGACCGCCAGTTGGTGGCTGGAGCGGCGATATTCGGGATCGGCTGGGGAATTGCGGGCTACTGTCCGGGACCGGCGATCGCGTCGCTGTCGATGGGACTGCCCTCGGTCGTGGTGTTCGTGATCGCGATGGGGGTTGGGATGGTCGTGCACGATCAGATCGTGCCGTGTTTCGTGGCGAAACGGCCGTGACCCTTCAGATTTTCTGCTGGAAGTGAGGATGACATGATCGAGGACTGGAAGCAGCTGATCGACAACATGAATGTCGGCGTCAAAGCCTTGCGCGATGACGTGCCAGGCGTGATGAAGACGTTTGCGGACATGGCGCGAGCGGCGCATGGCGGTGGTGCGCTCGACGGCAAGACGAAGGAACTGATTGCTCTGGCGATTGGCGTGGCGACACGCTGCCAGCCGTGCATCGCTTATCACTCGCAGGGGGCTGCGAAGGCGGGTGCCAGCCGGGAGGAGATTGCCGAGACTCTCGGCATGGCGATCTATATGGGTGCCGGGCCGTCGGTCATGTACGCGGCAGAAGCGCTCGAGGCGTTCGGACAGCTTGCGAAGGAGTCATAGCTTACCAGTTCGCGCCGTCCTTCATCACTTTGCGCGCGATGGACCAGCGGTGCACTTCGGATGGGCCGTCGTAGATGCGGAAGCCGCGGACCTCGCGGAAGATGCGTTCGACGAGTGTTTCTCCGGTGACGCCCTGGCCGCCCATGATCTGCACGCAGCGATCGACGATGCGCCAGATTGCCTCGGAGCAGACAACTTTCGCCATGGATGATTCGGTGCCGCCGCGTTCGCCCTGATCCAGCACCCAGGCGGTGTGCCAGATGGCGAGGCGGGCCATGCGGATGTCCATTTCGTTGTCGGCGAGCATGAAGCCGACGCCTTCGTGTTCGCCGAGCTTATGGCCGAAGACCTCGCGGCGGCCGGCGTATTCCGCGGCGATGGCGTGGGCGCGCTTCGCGGCACCGAGCCAGCGCATGCAGTGCGTCAGCCGCGCGGGCGCGAGGCGCACCTGGGCGTAGCGAAAGCCTTTGCCGGGTTCGCCGAGGATGTCGCTTGCGGGGACGCGGAGGCCGTGGAAGCGCACGACGCAGTGTCCGCCGGGGAAGCCTTGATCGAGGCTGTCCATGGTGCGGACCGCCTCGATGCCGGGCGTGTTCATGTCAGCGAGGAACATGGTGGCGCGGCCGTCCTCGCCCACTGCCATGATGATGGCGAAGCCCGCGCCGTCCGCGCCGGTGATGAACCACTTCTCGCCATCGATGACCCAGTGGTTGCCGTCTTGCACCGCGCGCGTTTTGAGGGCGGCGGGATCGCTGCCGGCGCCGGGGGCAGGCTCGGTCATGCAGAAGCACGAGCGGATTTCACCGGCGGCGAGTGGACGCAACCAACGGTCTTTTTGTTCTTGTGTGCCGACGGATTCGAGCAGGTGCATGTTGCCCTCGTCGGGGGCGGCGATATTCATCGCGAGCGGACCGAGCAGGGAGTAGCCGGACTGTTCGAAGACGAGGGCTTTGCCGATGTGCGAGAGGCCGAGGCCGCCGAATGCTTCGCCCACGTGTGGCGCAAGGAGTCCGGCATCGCGCGCGAGGGCGTTGAGTTCGCGGCGCAGATCCTCGGACGGGCCGTGGCGGGTCTGGCGCGTGTCGGATTCCAGCGGGATAATCTGGTTGCGGATGAAATCTTGGGTGCGGTCGCGCAGATCGGCGAGATCGGGGGGGATTGAGAAGTCCATCAGAAGGCGCGTCCTTGTGCGATCTCGTGGGTGAACTCGAGCAGCCCGGTACCGATGGCGCTGAGCGGGGCGTAGCGCGGGTCGGTGGTCGCGCCGGTGCGATAGCGCAGGCCGAGCTGGAGGAAGATGACGGAGAGCTTGTACATCGCGAGCACGCGGTGGAACAGAAAGTTCGAGACGTCGCGACCGGTTAGCGCGGCGTAGGATGCGACGGCCTGTTTTCGGTTGAGAAATCCCGGTTGGTCGGTCGGCATCTGTGCCATGTCGTGCATGGCGGGCGGATCCTCGGGCTCGATCCAGTAGGAGAGCAGCGTGGCGAGATCGAACAGCGGATCGCCGCGTGTGCCCTGGTCCCAATCCACCACGGCGACGGGCGAGAGGTCGCGCGGGTTGAGGATGATGTTGTCGAGCTTGAAGTCATTGTGGAGAAGGGTGGGGGAGCCGTCGGGAACGGCGTGGGTTTCGAGCCAGGTGGCGACGGCATGATGGAGCGCTTCGGTTCCGTCTTCCATCGCGGCGAGGCCGCGCTTCCTCCAGCCGGCGACGGCGCGGGTCAGGAAGCCGGCGGGGCGGCCCAGATCGCCGAGGCCGATCGCATCGGCGTCCACGGCGTGAATGGCGGCGAGGGTTTCGAGCAGCACCTGGGAGAGGCGGGCGCCCGCTTCGTGCCGGCCGGCAAGCTCCGGCGGCATGGTGGAGCGGATCACCAGGCCAGGGCGGTATTCCAGGATTTGAAATGGTGCGCCGAGGACCGAGGGATCGGTGCAGAGCACCAGGCTGGTTGGTACGAAGGATAGCGCAGCAGAGAGATGGCTGAGGATGCGGTGTTCGCGCTTCATGTCGTGGCTGCCTGGGGGAAGCTCGCCGAGCGGGGGGCGGCGGAGGACGGCAGGCGCCCCGTCCAGTTCGATGAGGTAGTTCAGATTGGCAAGGCCGCCTTCGAATTGCCGGGGCGGCGGATCGAGCGTCAGGCGCATGCCCAGGGATGCGAGCCAATCGCGTGTTCTTTCCCAGGCCAACGAAACTGTTTGCTCGGCGGGGCGTAGATCGCCGCGTTCCTCCATGGTGTCAGGGTGTGGGCGGCCCTTGGCACCGTCAAGAAGGGGTCGTTGCTCTGCGGAACCCCTGTCACGCTCCTGTAACACCTTGTAACTGCCTTGTGACATACCACCGCAGGTGAGCTGCGATACAACTATCGGTAATTCGTTCGCAACCGGCCGAATTTGCCGCAAATCGGGAAAGTCCAGGAGGAAAACCATGAAATCAGTGCGAATGGCACGGTCGCTGTTGCTTGCCGGGACGGCCTTCGTGGCCTGTGCCTCGGGTGCGTCGGCGGGCCCGTTTTATTCTCTTTTGACAACAATACCGGTCCCGGCGACCGCTGAAAACAATCAGGGCGGCGCGTTTACAGCATTCGACATCAGCTTCGCCGACACGACCGGTTATGTTTACATCGCCGATCGGTCCAATGCGGCCGTCGATATCATCAACGGTGCGACCGATCAGATCGTCGCTCAGGCAGGCGGCCCCGGGGTGTTTACCGGCCAGCAGGCGACAACCTCTGTCTCCGGCCCCGACGGTGTCGTGGTGGCGCATACCGGCGGCCAAGCCATCCTGTTCGCCGGCAATGGCGCGAGCGATGTCGTTGCATTCAACGTGAATAATCCGACGGCGCCGACGTTGATGTCGTTTTCGCCGATCAGCACGGGTGGGAGTTTCCGGGCTGATGAGATGGCGTTTTCACCGGCCACCAATCAGTTGATCGTCGCGAACAACGCCAATTCGCCGGCATTCGCGACGCTGATCAATGCGCCAACCGGCACGGTGCAGGTTGGCCACATCACTATCCCAGGATCGCCGACCGACGGCGGAATGGAGCAGTCGGTCTGGGATCCGCATACCGGTACGTTCTTTGTCTCCGTTCCGGCGTTCAATGGGACGAACGATCCAGGCGGCATTGCGGAGATCGACACGTCGGGGAACGTCATTGCGACGTTCCACTTTAGCGATTTCGGCATTACTTCCTGCTCGCCAGCGGGATTGGCGCTGGGTGGCAACGGGAATCTGATGGCTGGATGCGGGAACGCACACACTCAAACGATCGTATTCGACCCAACCGCAAATGCCGGTGCCGGCGCTGTCGTGGCAAAGCTTACGCAAGTCTCGGGCTCCGACGAGATCTGGTACGACCCAACGACGGGCGACTATTACGTCACGGGTGTGAACGCGTCCGGCGATCGCGTTATCGACGTGTTCAACAGCTTGGCGCTGTCGCTCCAGGATGAAATCAACTTGACCGCGCTGGGCGCGGACAACGTCAACGCCCATTCGGTTGCCGTGGATCCGTTGAATGGCCAAATCTTCGTTCCGCTCGAGGGATCAGCTTCCAACACGCTGTGTCCGAACGGTTGCGTTGCAGTGTTCGGCGTTCCCGAGCCGGGCTCGTTGCCGCTATTTGCTTTCGGACTGCTGGGGATCGCGGGCGTGTCTATCCTTCTTAGGCGGTCCGCAAGCTAGTCGCTGTTCGCCGGTGCGGTTCCTTAGGAGCCGCACTCGGCTGGCGGAGTTGGTGCGTCAAGCGGCGTGTGCTTCCAGTGCGGCGAGGCAGGTCGCGTCGATGGCGGTGCTGCGATCGCGGCGCATGATCTCCAGGCATTCGGCGACGGGGATGGGACCGCGGTAGGGACGTTCGGCGGTGATGGCGTCGAAGATGTCGCAGGCGGTGATGATGCGCGTCTCCAACCCGATCTGCCCGGCTTCAATCCCATTGGGATAACCACGCCCGTCCAGCCGTTCGTGGTGAGCGCCGGTGATGGCCGCGAGGGGTCGGAAGACGCTGACGCGGCTGAGGATTTCTTCCGACAGTGCGGGATGGCGGCGCACCTGCGCCCATTCCGATTCGTCGAGCTTGCCTGGTTTGTCGAGGATGCCGTTGGAGACGCCAAGCTTGCCGATATCGTGCAGCAGGGCGGCGCGGCGGAGCTCCAGCCGCCGGGCCGGGGCGAGGCTGAGTTGCGCGGCGATGCCATCAGCGTATTCGGCGACGCGGCGGCTGTGTCCGGCGGTGTAGGGGCTTTTCGCATCGACCACGTCGGCGAAGGCGGCGGTGATCGCCTCCAGCCGGTCGTCGTCCACTGCGATGGCGAGGGGGGCGGGTTCGAGCGCGGCGACGCGGAGCGCCAGTGCGTCGTCATCGAGTCCGGTCCAGAAGGCATCCGCGCGGGATGCTTCCTCAAACGCGGCGACGAGGGCGGGATCAAACCAGGTGCCGGCGCGCTTGGCCGCTTCCTCACGCGCCGCCTCCGGCCCGCCTGCGGCATGGAAGACGTCGATCACCTGGGCGAGCAGGGCGATGCGTGCGCCGAGCGGAATGGCGGCGCTGCGGAGTCCGTCCGGTCGGCCGCGGCCGTTCCAATGCTCATCGAGGGAGTGAATGCCGGCGGCGACCCGGTCGTTGAAGCCGAGGCGGCGGGCGATGTCCGCGCCGCGTTCGCAGCGCGCGGCGATGAGTTCCGTGGCAAGGTCCTGGCCGTGGCGGACGAGGGTCAGCACGCGACCGATGCGCTGAGACAGAGCTTCTCCCGGACCGGCGTGGCGCAGAACGAAGCGGGCAACCTGCGCCATGCTCTGCGCATCGACGGTCTTGAAGTCCTGCTTCACCGCGCGTTCGTCGCCGCCGTAGAGTTGCCAGAGCCGGGCGGCGTTGCTGCTGCAACCGGTGTCCTTCAGAAGCAGTGTGTAGAGCAGGTCGGCGCGCTCGGCCGGGCCCAGACCGAGATGCGCGCCAATCGCCATGCCGATCCAGCCGCATCGCAGGGAGTGGCCGGGCGGCTGGCCTTCCGTGAGGTCGAGCGCGTAGCTGAGGGCGCCGATGACTTCGGACAACCGGAGGAGACCGAGGCCTATAGCGGCGCGCGCGTCGATTGCATCGTCCAGCGGCATAAGCGCGCAGAATCGTGCGGAAGGGTGAAGCCAAGGCTAACGCGTGCTGGAGCGTGCGAGGATTTCATGCCAGTTTAACACTTCGTTTCGCTGTTTTCCGCTGGTTCTCCCCGTAATGCCGGACGCGACACCGCACGCTGTTTACGGACCTGAGCTGAGACTGCAGTCCCTGAGCAAGTCTTGGGGCAGCGCGCCCGTGCTCGATCATCTCGATCTGCATATTCCGGGTGGGCGCTTTACTGTGCTGCTGGGTGGGTCGGGGTGCGGGAAGACGACGTGCCTGCGCCTGATCGCCGGGCTGGATCAGCCGAGTGCGGGGCGGATTCTGATCAGCGGGCGGGATGTGACGGCGCTGCCGGCGGCGGCTCGAGGCGTTGCGATGGTGTTTCAGAGCTACGCGCTGTTTCCGCATCTAACCGTGGCGGAAAACATCCTGTTCGGCATGAAGGCGCGCGGGGTGCGAAAGGCCGAGCGCGAGCGCCGGTTGGCGCAGGCGGTGGATCTGCTGGGCATTCGCGCGCTGCTCGGGCGCAAGCCGAGTCAGATCTCGGGCGGACAGCAGCAACGTGTGGCGCTGGGGCGCGCGATCGTGGCGCAGGCGCCGGTGTGTCTGATGGACGAGCCGCTGTCGAACCTGGACGCGCAGCTTCGTGCCGAGATGCGGCGGGAGATCGTGGGGCTGCAGCGGCGGCTGGGCCTGACGATGATCTACGTGACGCACGACCAAGTAGAGGCGATGAGCATGGCCGATCAGGTCGTGCTGCTGCGCGCGGGGCGGCTGGAGCAGGCGGCGGCGCCGGCGGAGGTGTATGACCGGCCGGCGAGTATGTTTGTCGCGGGATTTATCGGTTCGCCGCCGATGAATTTGCTTCCGCTGGACGCGGCGGGCGGGAGATTGGTCATCGCCGGTACGACGGGGCCGGTGCTGGCTCCCGTGTTGCCGGAACGGGTGGTCGGCGGAATCAGGCCGGAGAGTTTCTACGCCGCGCGAGCGGGCGGGTTCGATCCGATCCTGTCACTGGGTGTGGAGCATTCGGAATATCTTGGTGCCGATACGGTGTTAACGGGGGTGGTTCCTCCGACATTGCATCGTGTGCAGGCGCGTTTGCCGGGCCGGCATCTGGCTTTGCCGGGTGAGGTCGTATCGTTGGCTTTTCCAGCCGATGCGCTTCACCTGTTCGACGCGGAAAGCGGCGCGCGCCTCGATCGGGTTCCGGCGCTCGCCTGAGTCCAGCGGAACCGGCGCTTGTGCGCCGCGAATGTTTTGGGCAGCTTGTTTTCAACCAAGCCGCTGATAGCGGCGATATGGAGGAAACATGCGTGCTTTCCTGTGCGCGGCGTTGTTTGCGGCTGCGTTTGTCAACGCGGCGCTCGGGCAAACCACCCTGCGTTTCGGGCTGAACAGTCCGGCGGCCGATAACCCGGATTATCAAGGCATCGTCGCGTTCAAGGATTATGTGGAATTCAACAGCGGGGGGCGGGTGAAAATCCAGCTTTTCCCCGGTGGTCAGCTGGGCAGTGAGCGGCAGATGACCGAACAGGTGCGGGATGGCGCGCTGGATATTGCGTATGTCGCCGACGGCAATATGACCAGCTTCTACCCCAAGATACAGGTGCTCGCGATCCCCTATCTGTTTCCCTCCGCGCCGGTTGCGTGGAACGTGCTGAACGGGCCATGGGCTGCGACGCTGAAAACGGATATTCACAAGGCGACAGGTTTCTACGTGCTCGGGTTGAGTGAGAACGGCTTTCGCGATTTCACCAACAACCGCCATCCGATCCGAACGCCCGACGACCTGAAGGGGCTGAAGATGCGCACGATGGAAAGCCCGGTCTATGTCAACATGATGCGTTCGCTGGGCGCGGCCGCCACACCGATCGGCACGGATCAGCTGATCATGTCGCTGCAGCAGAATGTCGTGGATGGGGAGGAGAACGCGCCGTCGACCGTCAACACGCTGGGCATCGCGGACGTGCAGAAGTTCATGTCCACGGACGATCATGTGTTCAGCGCCATCCTGACTATCATGTCGAAGGATTCGTTCGATCAGCTCTCACCGGACCTGCAGCAGATCGTTCAGGAAGGCGCCATCGTGATGGGCAACCTGATCAACGCCGAGAAAGCGATGCACACGGCCCAGGACATCGAGGCCATTCGCAAGAAGGGGGTGCAGATCCACCTGACGACGCCGGCGGAAAAGGCGGCGTTCAAGCAGATGGCGCAGCCTGCGGTGCTGACCTACATCCGCCAGCAGGTCGGCGATGACCTGGTGAACTCACTGCTTGCGGACGAGAAGCGGGCCGAGGCGGACGTTTACGCGAAATGACGTCCGCCCGCAGGGCTGCCGAACGCGTCAGCGCCCTGTTGACGCGCATCGTTCATGCGACCGAAGCCCTGTCCGCGGTGCTGATCGTCGTGATCCTTGTTTGCAATGCGGCGCAGATCTTCTTTCGCTACGTGCTGGTTCGCCCGCTGGGTTTCACCGAGGAGACGATGCGCTACTCTATGGTGTGGGTGGCGTTTCTGACCGGCAGCGCTTTGGTGTTCCGGCGGGAGCACATGGCCGCGTCGTTGTTCGAGCACCGCAGCCTTGCCCGTCTGCGGCCGGTGGTGAACGCGATCAACATGATCAGCACGGCAGCGTTCGCGGTCCTGCTGATCCGATACGGGTTTCCCTTAGCCATCCGGAATGGAACGGAGCTTTCACCCTCCGCGCAGATCCCGATGATCTATCCGTATATCGCGGTCCCGATCGGCGGCCTGCTTATTCTGTTCTACGCCCTGTTTCTGCTGTTCGTGCCTTCGACTCCCCGGCTTGAGGACGCCGAGGAGGATATGCGGCCTTGATCGCGATCCCCGCTGCGTTCCTTGGGTTCCTCGCGCTGGGTTTGCCGATTGCCTTCGTCATCGGCATTGCCGGTACGGTCGGGCTTCTTAATCTGCATCTGCGCCCGATGCTTATTCCGGAGCGGATGTTCAACGGCGTCGATAGTTTCACGCTGCTTGCGGCGCCGTTCTACATTCTGGCCGGCGAGTTGATGGGGCGGTCGGGCATCACCGAACGTCTGGTCAAGCTGTCGATGCTGCTTACCGGCCATTTTCGCGGCGGTACGGCGTTCGGTGGCGTGATGAGCGCCGTGCTGTTCTCCGGCATTTCCGGTACTGCGGTGGGTGACACGGCGGCGCTTGGACAGATTTTCATCCGGCAAATGCCACGGGAGGGGTACAGCACCGAGTATTCGGCGGCGATGGTGGTGGCCGGTTCCATGATTGGACCAATCGTCCCGCCTTCGACCACGCTCGTGGTTTATGCCGCTGTCTCCCAGCTTTCGATCATTGATCTGTTTGTGGCGGGCATCATCCCAGGACTTCTGCTTGCTGTTGCGTGCGCTGGAGTGATCTTGCTGCATGTCTTTACGCGCAATCTGCCACGATCGCGGTTCATGCGCTCGGACGAGCCGATCTTGAAAGTGATCGCGGAAGGGATGCTGGTCGCCTTCCTGCCGGTCATTTTGCTTGGCGGTGCGCTGTCTGGGATTTTCACCGCAACGGAGGCAGGAGGTGTTGCCGTTTTTTATACTCTGTTTCTCGGCTGCGTTGTGTTCCGGAAACTGCCGCCGCGCCTAATCTGGGATGCGCTGATCGTCACTGCGCGTATTTCCGCCTCCATCTACCTGGTCCTGGCGGCGTCCGACGTTCTTTCGTACGCGTTGGCGTCTGCTGGCGTGACGGGCTGGGTGCGCGAGCTTGGGGTCGTGTTTGCAGGGCATCCGGCGCTGTTTCTGCTGTGTGTCGTGGCGTTCCTGATCTTCATCGGTGCTTTTCTGGAGCCTGGGCCGGCGATCGTGATCTTCGTGCCTCTGCTGCTGCCGATTGCGCGCGGCATGGGCATTGACCCGATGCAGTTCTCCATCGTCTTCGTGCTGACCTTGGCGTTGGGTCTCTCGACGCCGCCGATCGGTCTTTGCCTGTTCATTGCGTGTAAGATCGGTCGCATCAGCATGGGCCGGTTGTTCCGGGCGCTGTGGCCATTCTTTGTGGCTGAGAAGCTTGTGGTGATATTGCTGGTCCTGGTTCCATGGTTTTCAACCGTCCTGGTTCATTGGATGCGTGGATAAGGAGCGTTCCGCTGCATGGACAACACTCGTCGCGTCCTTGTCTGCGTCAGTCATCTGGCGGATCGCGACGCGCCGTATCTGGCCAGGCTGGAGCAGGCGGGATTTGTGGTGGAGCAGAATTGGTTGGGGCGGCATTATACGGAAGACGAGTTGTGCCAGGTGCTTCCCGGCGTATTCGCGACGATTGCCGGTGGGGAGCCCTATACCGACCGCGTCCTAACGGCAGCAAAGGACCTGAAGGTTATCGCGCGCTTTGGTGTCGGCTACGACAATGTCGACGTGACCGCGGCGACGCAGCATGGGGTCGCGGTCGCCATGGCGTTCGGGACAAACCATGAGTTGGTCGCAGATGGCGCCTTCGCTCTGATGGCAGGCATTGCGGGGGATCTTGTTCGCCGTGATCAACTGGTGCGCTCCGGTGGCTGGGGCGCTGCGTTTCATCACGGACTGTGGCGGTCCACGGTTGGGATTGTTGGTCTTGGACGCATCGGACGTGCCCTTGCACGCCGCTGCCGCGGCTTCGAGATGCGGTTGCTCGGCTATGATACGGCTCCGGATATGGTGTGGGCTGCGGAGCATGGCGTTCAGCTCGTGCCGCTGGAAACGTTGTTGAGGGAGTCGGACTTCGTCAGCCTGCATGCGCCGCACACGGCGGAAACCGAGAACATGATGAACGCCCACACGCTGGGGTTAATGAAGGGGACCGCCTATCTCGTGAACACCGCGCGCGGTGCCCTGGTCGATGAGGATGCACTCGCCGACGCGTTGCGCCGTGGGGTGATTGCCGGGGCGGGGATCGATGTGTTTCGGAGCAGCCCGCCCACGGGGTCGCCGCTTCTGACACTTCCGAACGTGCTGCTGACGCCTCATTCGACCGGCATGGACACGACAGCGGAAGTTGCCATGAGCAACCGCTGCATTGATTCGATCCTAGCGATCGCGTCGGGGAAGGATCCTGGCGATCCTTATGTGCTCAATCGCGCGGCGCTTGAAGGAAAGCAAAAACCCACGCTTCGGGGTGAATAGACGGGGAGATGCGCTGCCCGACCCCGAAACGTCTGGAAAATGGAACCACGCCGGGTTACACGGGGCGCCATCGAACGTTCCGCTGGCCGTGGAACTGTCGCCAATTCGTCATACGAAGTGGCTGCCTGGCGTGAGAAGGCGGCACACCCAAAAAGGAGGAACCATCATGTCGACCATCAGCCGCCGGGCGGTGCTTGCCGGAGTCGCGGGAGGCTTGGCCGCCCCGGCGATCGTGCGTGCGCAAAATGCGCCGTTGGAGATCCAGTTCTTCTTTCCGATCGCGGCGGCTGGGCCGATCACCAAGACCATCGATGGGTACGCGCGCGATTTCGAGGCGGAGCACAAGGATATCGCCATCAAGCCCGTCTACGCCGGCAATTATGATGATACGATCGCCAAGGCGATCACGGCGTTCAAGGCCGGCAAGGCGCCGCCTTTGGCGATGTTGGGCGCCATCCAGGTGTTCAGCCTGATCGACCTGGATGCGATCGTGCCGATGGATGAGATCGCCAACGGACCGGATGACAAGGCGTGGCTCAACGGGTTCTTCCCGGCGTTTCTGGCGAACGGCAATGTGAATGGACACGTTTGGAGCGTGCCGTTCCAGCGTTCGACCGCGGTGCTGTACTGGAACAAGGACGCCTTCAAGCAAGCCGGGCTGGATCCGGAGAAGCCGCCGGCAACGTGGACCGAACAGACCGATATGGCCCGCAAACTGGTGGTGAAGTCGGGCGATCAGGTCACTCGATGGGGCGTGCAGATCCCTGCAACCGGCGGTACGTATTGGCTGTATCAGGCGCTCGCGGAGGAAGCCGGGCAGAAACTGATGAACAGCGAGGGCACGGAGACGTATTTCGACGCACCCGGCTCGGTCGAGGCGCTGCAATACTGGGTGCAGCTTGGCAAGGACGGCGTACAGGCACCCGGCGTGGTGGACTGGGGTGCAACGCCGAACGACTTCGTCGCGGGGCGCACGGCCATGATGTGGATCACCACGGGTAGCCTGACCTTCGTGAAGAACAACGCGAAGTTTCCGTTCGGGGTGGCGATGCTGCCGGCCGACAAGCAGCGCGGCACGCCGACGGGCGGGGCAAATTTCCACATCTTCTCAACCGCAACGAAGGACGAACGCGCAGCCTCACTGCAATTCATCCGGTGGGTCACGTCGCCGGAGCGCGCCGCTCAATGGAGCATCGACACGGGCTATGTCGCGACCCGGCCGGACGCCTGGGACACACCGAAGATGAAGGACTATGTCGCCAGCTTCCCGCAAGCGGCGGTCGCGCGCGATCAGTTGCCCTATGCGGTGCCGGAGCTTTCGACCCACGATAACCAGCAGGTCACGCTGCCGCTGAACAGTGCGCTGGAAGCGGCATTGGCTGGGACGAAGCAGCCCAAGCCGGCGCTCACGGAGGCGCAGGCCAATGCGGATCGGCTGTTGCGGCCATTCCGCAAATCCTAACGGGGCGTGATGAGGCGCGAGACGCTGCAGGCCTATGCACTGATCCTGCCGGCTGTGGCGCTGCTCGCGCTGTTCACGCATTTCCCGACGCTGGAAACCATCTGGACGGCGCTGCATACCACGCCGGTGCCGCACCATCCTTCGCTGTTCCGCCCAGCGGCGCAGTTCGCCGCGATGGCGCAGGACCCCGTCTTCTGGCAGGCCCTGCACAACAACTTAATTTATGCTGCCTGCACCATCCCCGCGACGATGGCCCTGTCGCTGATCATGGCGCTGGCCGTGAACCGGCGCATTCCCGGCCGGCCGTTCCTGCGCTTGGCGTATTTCACCCCGACCATCCTGCCGATGATCGCAGTTGCGAATATTTGGCTGTTCTTTTTCAGCCCAGGCTATGGGCTGATCGACCGCGCGCTTGCACCGTTCGGGTTCGGCAACTGGAACTGGCTCGGCTTCGCGTCCACCGCGCTGCCGGCCATGATCATCATCGCCATCTGGAAGATGGCCGGGTTCTACATGATCTTCTATCTGGCGGCGCTGCAGTCATTGCCGCCGGAATTAGCTGAGGCATCGGACCTGGAAGGTGCGTCCCGCTTCACGTTCTTCCGCCGCGTGGTTTGGCCGCTGCTGATGCCGACCACGCTGTTCGTGTTCGTCAATACGGTGATCGATGCGTTCCGCCTGATAGATCAGATTATCGTTCTGACGAAGGGCGGTCCTGATAACGCTACCGCGATCCTGTTGTATTACATTTATCAGGTCGGATTTCAGTATTGGGACTCGAATTATGCCGCGGCGCTGACGGTGGTGTTGCTGGTCATCCTTTCGGCGGTGGCGGCGCTGCAGTTCGGGCTGATCGAGCGGCGGGTGCATTACCGATGAGTGTAGCGGTTGTCGCGTCGCGGCCGGTGCGGTTCGTGTGGCCAGTGGTGCGGCTGGATACGATCGGCGCCTGGCTGCTGGGGCTGATGTGGATCCTGCCGTTGCTGTGGGCGATTTGGAGTTCGGTCCATCCACCGTCGGCCGCGGCCAGCTTCGATCTGTTCGGGCGGATGACGTTGGAAAACTTCGTCACCGCATGGGGTATGGCGCCGTTCGGTCAATACATGACCAACACCGTGTTTTTGGTGAGCATGGTGCTCGCGGCGCAGTTCGTGCTGTGTACGCCCGCGGCTTTTGCCTTCGCGCGGTTGAATTTTCCAGGGCGGGACGTGGTCTTCGCTCTGGTGCTGATCCAGTTGATGATCACGCCGGACGTGCTGATGGTGGAGAACTATCGCACGATCGGCGGGCTGGGGCTGGTGGATTCGCTGCTGGGGATCGCGCTGCCGTATCTGGGATCGGCGTTCGGTATTTTCCTGCTGCGGCAGGCCTTTCGCCAGGTTCCGCAGGATTTGGACGATGCGGCGAAGCTGGCGGGGTTAGGGCTGATCGGCCGGCTGTGGCGGGTGTATGTGCCGCTCGCAAAGCCAACCTACGTGGCGTACGGGTTGGTGCTGGTCAGCTTCCACTGGAACAACTTCCTCTGGCCGCTGGTGGTGACCAATTCGGTCAATGTGCGGCCGATCACAGTCGGGCTGGCGATGTTCTCCACCACCGATCAGGGGACGAACTGGGCGGTGATCACCGCAGCCACCCTGATATCCACCGCGCCGCTGGTGATCGCGTTCCTGCTGTTCCAGCGGCAGTTCGTGCAGAGCTTCATGCGGACGCGGTCGGGGTGATCCGGCAGCGGAGCGCGCCGCCCTGCCGGTCAGGCTATTCATGGTAAAGCCTTACACTGCCGATCATCGGGCCGGTCGGCTTCCGTTCTACTACGGCTGGGTGATCGTCGGCATCGCGTTTGTGACGATGGCGATCGGCGTCACCGCCCGGACGTCGTTTTCGCTTCTGCTGCCGCCGCTGATCGACGAATTCGGCTGGGATCGTGGGCAAGTCGCAGGGGCATTCTCATTCGGCCTGCTGGTTTCGGCTGGTCTCAGTCCCATTGCGGGACGGGTGATGGATCGCCGAGGCCCTCGCATTGTCATTGAAACCGGCATGGTTCTGATGGTCAGCGGGTTGTTGCTCGCGCAGGCGATCGAAAAGTTGTGGCTGCTTTACCTCACTCTCGGCGTGATGGTTGGCGCGGGGGCGAATCTGATGAGCTTTACGGCGCAGTCGCTTTATTTGCCCAACTGGTTCGTGCGTCGCAGAGCACTCGCGATCAGCATCGCATTTTCCGGCGTCGGCGTAGGGGCCATCATCCTGCTTCCATGGCTGCAGACATTGATCGTCCACGATGGCTGGCGCGCTTCCTGCCGGGCCATCGGTCTGCTCGCGCTGTTTGTCGTCGCACCTCTTAACCTGCTGGTGCGCCGTCGCCCGGAGGATGTCGGTCTCGCCGCAGATGGCGATATGAGGGCGGCCGGCACGAGGCGCCCGCGCAGCCAAATGAACGTCGTGGATCCGGACTGGGCCGCGATCGACTGGACCCTTGCGAAGGCAATGCGCACCGCCCGCTTCTGGTGGATCGCCATTGCGTATTTCTGTGCATTGTTCGCGTGGTACGCAGTTCAGGTTCACCAAACGAAATACCTGACGGAGATTGGTTTCGGTCCGATCGCGGCAGCCTGGGCCCTGGGTGCTGTCAGTGTGGTTGCCATTCCAGGGCAGATCGGCCTGGGCGCGCTGTCCGATCGCATTGGCCGCGAGTGGATCTGGTCGATCGCGTGTCTGGGTTTTGCGATCTCCTATGGCTGCCTGATTTTGCTCCAAAGCAGACCCTCCACGGTGCTGCTTTACGTCATGGTTATCTCCCAGGGCTCCCTCGGCTATGCGTTGACGTCGGTCATGGGGCCCATCGTGGCTGAGATTTTCGAGGGGCCGCATTACGGCTCGATTTTCGGTGCGCTGACGATCGCATTGATCAGCGGCGGCGCGGTTGGTCCGTGGGCCGCCGGCATTATTCACGATGTGGCCGGCACGTACCGCCCCGCCTTCCTGCTGGCGATCCTGTGCTGTTTCGTCTCCATGGCGGTCATCTGGCTTGCCTCGCCCCGGAAGGTGCGGCTTGTTCCGGGACAATTGCCGAGATCGCGGGACTGATAATCCCCACACCACCGATGACCCCTTCCGGCCCCTTGCCACCGGCCGACTTTCGCCCGATGTAGCGCCCTGTCAGGACCAGTTCGGTCCGGTTTCCATCCGCAGTCGGGACATCACCATGTTCATCGAGACCGAAGGCACCCCCAACCCCGCCACCCTGAAGTTCCTGCCCGGGCGGGATGTGATGGGCGCCGGCACCGCCGACTTCCCGTCCGCCGAGGCCGCCATTCGCAGCCCGCTCGCGACCGCCATTTTCGCCCTGCCTGGCGTGGCCCGGGTGTTCCTGGGCAGCGACTTCGTCACCGTGACGAAGACGGATGTGGTGGCGTGGTCCAGCCTGAAGCCGCAGGTTCTGGCCGGGATCGTGGACCACTACACCTCCGGCCGGCCGATGATGGAGGGCGATGCCGAGGACGTGCTGGTCGAGGAGATCCTGCCCGAGGATCAGGACATCGTGGATCAGATCCGCGAGCTGCTGGATACGCGGGTGCGTCCTGCCGTTGCCGGGGACGGGGGAGACATTGTCTTCCGAGGCTACCGCGATGGGATCGTGAAGCTCCACATGCAGGGGTCCTGCTCCGGCTGTCCGTCGTCACGTGCCACGCTGAAGCATGGCATCGAGAACATGCTGCGGCATTACGTGCCCGAAGTGGTCGCGGTGGAGCAGGTGGATCTGTGATGGTGGAACCCACGGTGCTCGATACGCTGTTCCGTGAGGCCCGGACCCATAATGCGTGGAAAGACGAGCCGGTATCTGATGCCACGCTGCGGGAGGTCTACGACATCCTGAAGATGGGGCCGACCTCGGCGAACAGTTCGCCCGCCCGGTTCCTTTTCCTGCGCAGCAAGGAGGCGAAACAGCGCCTGGAACCGGCGCTGTCGGCCGGGAACCACGACAAGACGATGGCGGCGCCCGTCACGGTGATCGTTGCGTACGATCCGAAGTTCTACGAACACCTGCCGCGGTTGTTTCCTCACAATCAGGATGCGCGCAACTGGTTCACGTCGAACGAGGCACTGGCGGCGGCGACGGGATTCCGCAACGGCACGCTGCAGGGGGCGTATCTGATCCTGGCGGCACGCGCGGTGGGGCTGGATGTCGGGCCGATGTCGGGGTTCGACAACGATAAGGTCGATGCCGAATTCCTGCGGTGGCGGGGGTGGCGGTCAAACTTCCTCGTCAATTTGGGGTACGGCGATCCGTCTGGCGTGCATCCGCGCTCGCCGCGCCTGACCTTCGAGGAAGCGTGCGAACTGCTGTGATCGGATGGCGGTTTGCCTGGCCCTGAACGGGGCGTCACGGCTTTCGGGTGTTTGGCTGGTCCGCGACGGCGGGGTCGTTTCGGGTGAGTCCGCGGAAGCGGAGCGCGGGCAGGCGCAATGGTTGGCATCCGCAACGGATCGGGTTCTCCGCGAGGGGGGTCTATCTATCGCGTCGCTCGATCTGATCGCCGTGACGATTGGCCCCGGTAGCTTCACCGGAATCCGCGCGGCGCTTGCTCTGGCGCAGGGTCTGGCGCTTGGGAGCGGCCGGCCGGTGGTCGGCGTCACGGTCGGCGAGGCCTTGGCGGAGGAGGTGGAGTATGCGCCGGAACGTGTGCTGTGGGTGGCAAGCGACAGCCGGCGTGGTCGCGTGTTCCTGGAGCGGCACGGGACAGCCGAAGCCTATGAACTGGACGCACTGCCCACGCCGGAGGGGCCAGTTGCGATAGCCGGAGAGCAGGCCATCGCGGTGACTGCGGCGCTGGCGGCACGGGATGTCAATGTCCAGCTGGCCGGAAGCCACGGCCCAAGTGCAGTCGGGATCGAGCGGGTCGCACGTAAGCGCCTTCTTGGAGAGCTGCCGCAGCGTTCCGTGCAGCCGCTCTACGTCGACCCGCCGGAGGCACGGATCCCGGCCGACGGGTACCGCCCAGCGCCGGTGGGATGATTGAGGCGACCCCGCAACACGCGCGATGGATGGCTGCCGTTCACGCGCAATGTTTCCCGCTACGGGAGCGCTGGGGTGTGGGTGCCATCACGCTGCAATTGGAGATGCCCGAAAGTTTCGGCCTGCTGGACGAGGCGGGCGGTCTGGTGATGTGGCGCGTGGCTGCGGATGAAGCGGAACTGCTGACACTGGCTGTGGACCCGGCGCATCAGCGGCAGGGTATCGGTACGGCGTTGGTACGAGGGTCGATGCAACGGGCTCGGGCACGGGGCGCAGCCCAGATGTTCCTGGAAGTAGCGGTCACGAACGAAGCCGCGCGGGCGTTGTACGAGCGATGTGGTTTCGCGCGGGTCGGACGGCGGAGCAAATACTATTCCGATGGTTCCGACGCTCTCGTCCTTCGCGCCGAACTCGAACCGTAGCGGCAAGATTCGTCTTATTTCTTGCGCACCAGCAGATGCATGGAGCCGTCCGCATCGGTTTCTTGCGAAATGATTTCGTAGCCCTGCTCTCGGGCGGCACGGGGAACGTTGCGAACCGGTTCGTCACCGCGCAACAGGACCAGTAAGGTCTGACCAATCTTCAGCCGGTCGAGGGCGAGACGGGTTCGCACGAACGTCATCGGACAGGTCTCGGCCGTGATGTCCAATACGGTATCTGGTTCGATTCTGTTCGTGGTCATACTGGGACGGTATTTGGGGTCCCAAGTACCATTGCGAAATGGCTGAGATGAGCCTTATATAAAAACAACACGTTCTGTTTGCTGGAAGGAAAGGCAATGGCAGAGCATTCTGGCAATGCCACTGTGCTTGGGTTGACTGCCCAGATAGTCTCCGCTCACGTTTCGAATAATTCAGTATCGCCTGATGCGCTGCCGTCACTAATCCAGGAAGTGTACCGGACCCTGGCGGGTGTGGGTCGAGAAGCTGGGGAAACGGAACGGCCGCAACCGGCGGTGCCGGTGAAGAAGTCGGTATTCGCAGACTATATCGTCTGCCTCGAAGACGGCAAGAAGCTCAAGATGCTAAAGCGCCACCTGAAAACGGCGTACAATATGACGCCTGAGCAATATCGTGACCGCTGGGGGCTTCCGCCGGACTATCCGATGGTGGCTCCGAACTATGCGAAGCACCGGTCGTCCCTGGCGAAAAAGATCGGACTGGGGACGAAACCGCGGGCCGCGCGGCGGTAGGCTTGATCGACATTGGGCGCGAGATTCACGCGCTCCGACCTGCGGCCTCGCGCGATCTCGCTGGCGCCGATTGGCGCGAGATTCATGCGCTCCGACCTGCGGCCTCGCGCGATCTCGCTCCGGCTCGTTTGCGCCTGAGCGTGGGCGCCGGTAGTCTGTCTATGGCCGGGCTGCACGCCGCGTCCCGATTCTCCGGATGCGCTGCAAGGAACTGAATGGAATCGCGCATCGAGCGCCTCTGTATCGACCATGGGCTGAAGATGACCGGTCAGCGCCGGGTCATCGCGCGGGTGCTGTCAGAATCCGATGATCATCCGGACGTCGAAGAACTCTATCGGCGCGCATCCGCCATCGACAGCCGTATTTCGATCGCCACCGTCTATCGCACCGTGAGAATCCTCGAAGAGAAGGGCATCCTCGAGCGGCGGGATTTCGGCGGCGGACGAGCCCGTTACGAGCCGACCGAGCATGGCCTGCATTACCACCTGATCGATGTGGACAGCGGACGCGTAATCGAATTCCAGGATCCGGAGCATGAACGACTGATGCGCTCGATCGCCCGTCGGCTGGGATTCGATCTCGTCTCGTTGCGGCTTGAGCTGTTCGGCCGCAAGCGGGAGGCCGCGCGGCCAAGCACGCCGGAGAAGGACGTATCACGCGCTCAACAGACCAGGCCTTTGAGGTGACAGTTGAATTTCCTTTCGGCGACTCCTCGGGGGACCGTCCGGATTTTCCGGAACTCCGGGCGGGTCCGCTCGGGGTTCGGCTAGCACGCTCTCGGGCGGAACTGGATGCGGTCCAGGCGCTGCGATACCGGGTCTTTTACCTGGAGATGGGGGCAAAGCCTGACGCTATCACGCTGGCCACCGGCCGCGATCGGGATAGCTTCGATACGGTGGCCGATCACCTTCTTGTGGTTGACCACGCGATCGGTCCTGGATCCGAGGGCGTGGTCGGCACGTATCGGCTGATCCAGCAGGAGACTGCTGAGCTGCTGGGCCGCTTCTACTCGTCTGAAGAGTATGACATTGCACCGTTGATCCGGTTCCCGGGCCACCTGCTCGAACTGGGCCGGTCCTGCGTGGACGCGCCCTACCGCAACCGGTCGGTCATGCAGCTGCTTTGGCGGGGTATCGCCGCGTACGTGTTCACCCATCAGATCGATCTGATGTTCGGCTGTGCCAGCCTTTCGGGCACGGAACCGGATCTGCTGGCGAATGAGTTGACCTATTTGTATCACAACCACCTGGCGCCACCGGCCTTGCGGCCTCGGGCGTTGCCGGACAGGTATGTGAGCATGGGCCGCATTCCGCTGGATGCGGTTGATCCGCGCCGGGCGCTGAACCAACTTCCGCCGTTAATCAAGGGCTATCTGCGCTTGGGCGGCTTCGTGGGCGATGGCGCTGTCATCGACTCACAATTCAACACCACGGATGTGGCCATTGTCGTTAAGACCGATCTCGTCACCGACAAATACTATCGCCACTACGAACGCCAGTTACGCGACGCGCTCGACTGACTCCGGTTCGGCGAGACGGCCGATTGCCCGTTTGCACGGATGGATCGGCGCGCTTCGCGGATGGCGAGCCGACCTGGTTGCTTTGGGTCTGGGCGCGCTGAGCGCTCTGGCCTTTCCGCCCGTCTTCGCATTGCCGGTGCTGCTGGCCGGGTTTCCCGGCCTGTTGGTGTTAGTGGGCAGTGCGAGAGGGCCGGCCGTCGCGGCACGCCGGGGCTGGTGGTTCGGCTTCGGGTTGAATCTGGTGGGACTCTACTGGGTCACCGAGGCGATCCTGGTGAGGGCTGCGGAGTTCTGGTGGTTCGTGCCGATCGCGGTGCCAGCGCTGGCCGCGCTGCTGAGTTTCTTTATCGCCCCGGTCTGTGCGCTGGCGTGGTGCGCAAAATCCGGATGGCATCGCGTATTCACTCTGGCCGGCGCCTGGGTGCTGTTCGACATGGCGCGGCAGTTTGCACTTGGCGGCTTCCCGTGGAACCCATTCGGCAGCGTCTGGGAGTTCCCCGGCAGGCTGGGGGATGTGTTCATCCAACCCGCCGCCTGGGTCGGCGTGCATGGCCTGACGCTTCTCACCGTCCTGTTGGCCTGCGTTCCGGTGCTTGGGTGGGCGTGGCGTGGGGCAGCCGTTGTGGTGGTGGCGGCCTGGGCCGCACTGGGTCTGTGGCGTGCGGACTGGCCGGTGGCGCCGCCGACCAAACCCTTATCCGTCGTGCTGGTTCAGGGCGACGTGGCCGAAGGCGAGAAATGGAGCCAGGACTTCGCCCTCGACATCTTCCGGCAGTACATGCGCCTGACCGAGGAGGGTGTGGAGAAGGCCGGTCCCGGGCCGAAAGTGGTGATCTGGCCGGAAACCGCCGTTCCCTGGCTGCTCGAGCCCAGTCCGCAGGTGCGGCAGGCCATCATGCAAGCCACAGGCAGGGCACCGGCCCTGGTCGGGGCGGTGGATTTCACGGCGGAGCACCGGCCGCAGAATCAACTGGTGGCGCTGGTAGGCGACGGGACGATCGCTGCAACCTACGCCAAATGGCACCTGGTCCCGTTCGGCGAATATCAACCGGCCTGGGCGCAGATCGGTATCCAGCTCGTTTCCGGTGGTGGATTCGCCCCCGGCCCGGGGCCGGAGACCCTGCACGTGCCGGGTGTGCCGCCCTTCGCGCCGTTCATTTGTTACGAAGCCATCTTCTCTCACCAGATCGTGAACGAGGCCGATCGCCCGCAATGGATGGTCAACATCACCAACGATGCGTGGTTCGGGAATTCGACCGGCCCGCGCCAGCATTTGGCCGCCGCTCGGCTTCGGGCGGTGGAGGAAGGATTACCCCTGATGCGTGCGGCAAATACCGGGATTTCCGCGGGATTTGACGCGCATGGGCACGAGTTGGGGCGACTCGGGCTGAATGAGGCAGGTACGCTTGTACTGCCCCTTCCGAGTGACTTGCCCCAGACGATCTATGCCCGGTTGGGACTCGCCGTTCCGGCAGTACTCGCAGGGGTGATTCTCGCCTTGGGATTGGTAAATTTTCCTTGGCGGAGCACCCGCGAGACGGTTAATAATTTTTGAGTAGTGATTTACGATTTCGTTTGGGCAATAGCGGTTGTATAAGCCGCCTGAACTGCACCTTTGGATGTTGGGGGATGCGATGCTGGACCATGCCAGGGACCTCGTGCGGACCGAGGGTCCGGCCGTCGAGAAAGACGGGCGACCAAGCCCGATCGACGTGCATGTCGGCACGCGAATCCGGTTGCGACGCACCCTTCTAGGGATGTCGCAGGAGAAGCTGGGTGAGGCGCTGGGCCTGACGTTCCAGCAGGTCCAGAAGTACGAGCGGGGGGTAAATCGGGTGGGCGCGTCCCGACTGTTCGATTTGTCTCGGGTTCTGGACGTGCCGATCAGCTTCTTCTTCGACGACCTGCCGGACAACCTGTCCGGTCTCGCCGGCAAGCGGGCCACGGGCATGGGCGGTTCGCAGGAAGGGTTCGAGGAAGAGAACATGAACCGGCGGGAGACGCTGGAACTGGTGCGAGCGTACTATCGGATCAGTGACCCCTCGATTCGCAAAAAGGTTTTCGAACTCATCAAGTCGATGGCGCCGAACGAGTAAGTTCACGCGGGGCGGCTGCGCAGGGCCACCGACACGGCTGCCTGACCCAGTAGGGCGGAGCCAAGCATAACCGCGCCGACGGTTATCACGGATCCCGGGGCGATGGTCTCCACTAGCACAGTGCAGATCGCGCCGTAGATCATCTGCACGAAACCATAGAGGCCCGACGCGGCGCCGATCGTCTGCGGATTGACCGATACGGCGCTGGTGAGCGCAAATGGGCTGGCGATGCCGGCCCCGACCATGAACAGACCCACCGACCCGACCACGCTGACGAGGTTGAACGTGCCGGTAAACCACGCTGCGAGGAACCACGCAGCGGCGGCGATGGCGATCAGGTTGGCGAGCCTGAGCACGAGATCCATGCGCACGCGTCCGGCGAGCCGATTCGCCGTGAAGCCTCCGGCTGCCAAGCCGAGCATCAGCAGCAGGTAATAGAGGCCGATACGCTCGGTGGGCTGGTGAAGCTGGTCCTCGAAGATGAAGGGCGAGGCCGACATGAAGGCGTAAAACGACGTCGTGGTGCAGGCGCCGCCAATGGCGAAGCCGCAGAACGCGCGCGAGCGGACCAGGCGCGCCATGCCGCTGAGCATCGAGCCGCGGCTGGAGGATGTGGTCTCCGGCAGACCGAACCAGGTGAGCAGGGCGGTGACGAAGCCGATGGCGGGCAGAACGCCGAAGGCGGCGCGCCAACCGATCCAGGCGGTCGCATAGCCGCCGATGACCGGGGCGATGGCCGGCGCCATCGACATCACCAGGGTCAGCAGCGCGAGGCGGGCTGCGGCTCGGTCGGCGGTCGCGGTGTCGCGGACGATGGCGCGGCCCAGCACGAGGCCGCTGCAGCCGCCGATCGACTGCAATACGCGCGCGACGATCAGCGAGGTGGCGGAAGGGGCCAGGCTGGTGGCGACTCCGGCCAGGGTAAAGAGCGACAGTCCGCCGAGCAGGACGGGGCGGCGGCCGAGCCGGTCGGAGAGGGGCCCGTAGAGCAGCTGCCCGATGGCGAGGCCCAGAAGATAGAGCGTGATGGTGAGTTGGATCGTCGCCGGCGAGACCTGCAGCTCGGTTGCCGCTGCGGGCAGGGCCGGGATGATCAGGTGCATGCCCAGCGTGCCGCTCGCGGTCACTGCCACCAGCAGCGGGAAGGGCGCGACGTTGTTGGGTGTCAGGAGGTCGGTTCCGTGGCGAAGGTGATCGGCGGGGGGTTCTTCAGGGTCTGCAGGATCACGCAGTAGCGCTCGGTCGTGTCGATCAGGCGCTTGATCTTGTCGGGTTCGGCGTCGGCGTCGATTTCAAAGCGGATGTTGATGTCGGTCAGGCCGATGGGCGCGGATTTGTCGATGCCCAATGTGCCGCGGGCGTCCCAGTGGCCCTCGGCGATGACCTTGGCGCTGCGGAGCGGGACGCTCATGGCGGTGGCGACCGCTTTCAGCGTGACGCCGGCGCAGGCAGCGAGGGCCTCCAGCAGCATATCGGCGGAGCAGGCGAGGTCGCCGGAGCCGCCGGTGGCGCGGTGCAGGCCGGCACGGGTGCCGCCCGCCCAGGACGACACGTCGCAAGCGATATCGGTGTCTTCCAGCACGGCCTCGGCGCGGGCAGGGACTCGGGCGGAGGCCGGATCGTCCCGGTAGCGCTGCTTGATCGGTGCCTGGGCGGCGCGGAGCTGTTCAGCGTTCATGGGGTGGTCCTTCGGTAGCGGGCGGCGGGATGGGTCGTGGGCAAGCGGCTTCGGCCTTCGCCGTACAGTTTCTCGCGAAAGGTACCGGGTGCGTAATCACGTTTGTAGCGTCCGCGGCTTTGCAATTCTGGCACCACGAGGTCGGCCATGGCGGTGAAGGTTCCGGGGGTGACAGCGTAGGCGAGGTTGAAGCCGCCACGCCGGTCTCATCCACCCAGGTGATGAGCTCTTCGGCGACTTCGGAGGCGGAGCCGACCACCAGCGGGCTGCGCCCGCCGATGGCGGTGTGAGCCGCAATCTCGCGCACGGTCCAGGTGCGGTTGGGATCGGCGGTGGTGAAGGCCTCCAGCGCCGTGGTCTGGGCGTCCTTTTGTTCGAAGCGGACGATCTCGTCGGGATCAAGTTTGGAGAAGTCCACGCCGGTCCAGCCGGACATCAGGACGAGGCCGCCTTCCTCGCTGGCGTAGCGGCGATAATCGGCGAGCTTGTCATGAGCGCGCTGGGTCGTGGTGTCGGTGATCACGGTCATCATGAGGAAAATGACGAGTTCGGCCGGGTCGCGGCCGGCCTCGGCGGTGCGGCGGCGCAGGTCGGCGACGATCGGGGCGATGACCTGTTTCGAGGGGCCGTTGATGAAGACGCACTCGGCGTGGCGTGCGGCGAAGGCCCGGCCCCGGCCGGATGCGCCGGCCTGGAACAGGACGGGCGTGCGCTGGGGCGACGGTTCGCAGAGATGGATGGCGGAGAGGCGGAAGTACGGCCCGTCATGCTCGATGCGGTGGATGCGGGCGGGATCGGCGAAGCGGCCTGAGGCGCGGTCGCGGAGCACGGCACCGTCTTCCCAACTGCCTTCCCAGAGCTTGTAACAGACCTCCATGTAGTCATCGGCAATGTCGTAGCGGGTGTCGTGGCCGGTCTGCTGAGGCATGCCCATACCCTTGGCCGCGCTGTTGAGGTAGCCGGTGACGATGTTCCAGCCGATGCGGCCCTGGGTGAGGTGGTCGAGCGTGCTCATGCGGCGGGCGAACGGGTACGGGTGTTCGTAGGAGAGGGTGCAGGTGACGCCGAAGCCGAGGTTCCGGGTGACCATGGCTACGGCCGGGATGGTCATGAGCGGGTCGTTCACCGGGACCTGGATCCCGCCTGCCAGCGCTGCGTCGGGTGAGGCGCGATAGACGTCGTAGATGCCGAGCACGTCGGCGAGGAAGAGGGCGTCGAACTTCCCGCGCTCCAGGATGCGCGCGAGATCGGTCCAGTAATCGAGGGTGTTGTAGGTGTCGGCCCGGTCGCCCGGGTACGTCCACAGTCCGGGGGACTGATGGACGATGCAGTTCATGTCAAAGGCGTTCAGGCGGATCTGCTGGCCCATACGTTGGGGCTTTGCGGTGCCGCGGGGGCGGCGGTCAAGATTCGCTGGCGCGGGGTGTGACGGCTGATGTTGGCCTGGACTCCTGGGACCAGCGTCCGACCGGCCACCGTGGCCAGTTTCAGTGTCCCCATCGCGCCGGCCACGCCCAGACCCTGATGTTCGCCGATGCGGGTTGATCGTTGCGATCACGGTGGGTGATGCGGAGACGGCGCTCGACGCATTTGCGCGGTACGGCAATGGGTGGGGCCACAAGACGGATGCGCGGTCTGCGTGATCGGTTGGTCGGGAGGCGTGTTCACACAGCGTCCTCGGTGAGGAGGTCGGACAACGGGAAATCGTAGCCGGGGCGGGCCGGGCGCCAGCGTTGTGTTGGCGCTGGGGCAGGGTGTCTCGGGTGAGTCTCAGCTTCCGTTGTGCGGGATTCCGGATCGTAGGGTGAGACGGGCGATGGTGTGCTGCTGGCCTGGGCCGCCACGCCCGGCTTCGCCGGGCTCGCAGTGATGGGTATGCGGATCGGGGCGGAGTGTCTCGGGCGAGTCTCAGTTTCCGGTGTGCGGGATTCCGGATCGTGGAGTGAGACGGGAAGGGGCGTGCGGGTGGCGTGGGGCGCCAGGCCCGGCTGCGCCGGGCTCGCGGTGACATGAGTGGGGCTCGCGGCGGGGTGTCTCGGGAGAATCTCAGCTGTGTGATTGTGGGATTCAGGATCATCGGGTGAGACGGTCGGCTGATCGGCGATGGCGCCGGTCATGAGGACGGTCATGTGGTGCTCGATGCGTTCGCCTCGGTCGTAGGCTTGCGGGTCGGCTTCGATTTTGCGGCGGGCGGCCTGAAGGCGGAGCAGCGACCGGGTGGCGGCGTTCGCCTGGCGCATCATGTGGTTGGCCTGGCTGGTCAGTTTCAACGCGATAGCGGGCGGCGGGCCGGGTTCGTCGGCACAGGCGAGGGAGTGCTTGGCGCGCGCCGAGGCGACGACGAACAGGGCGCCGTGTTCGAACTCCGCGGTGTTGCCGGGTTGGAGGGCGGCGACCTGGGCGATGGCGGCTTTGTCGCGGTCTTCTCGTTCGGCCTCGATGCGGGGTGGCGGGAGGGCGCGGCGGAGGTCTCGGGTGAGGTGGCGATAGGCGCATTCGAGGAGGGTGAAGGGGGGTGGGGCGGTGTGCATGAATGAGCCATATTGTTATCACGTCTATCTCATCAAGAGTTAGCCACGTCGTCCACCTCGGCCAGGGGCTGGCGGATCGATGTTTTTGCTGGGTCGCTGGGCCTTGCGGAGCTGGCGGCCGTCGCGTTTGCCATGCATTGCTGCAAGGCGAGTGAAAACGCGCCTAGAGGGTCTTATGAACCTGCGGCCAGTATAGCTGCCTGCCTGAGCATGAAGCAGGCGAAGGCGACGATGTGCAAACCGGCCAGAGTGCTGGCATATCGCTCATAGTCCTTGACCAGTCTCCTGCATCGGGTCGCCCATGCGAACGACCGTTCGACCACCCACCGCCTGGGCAGCAGCACGAAACCCCGTTTGGCCTCCGGCAATTTGACGACTTCCAACGCAATGCCTCGCTGCTTGGCAGCTTCGGCCGCCGTCTCTCCGGTGTAGCCCTGATCGACGTAGGCAAGGGTGACACTCTCGCCCGTCGCTTCCTGGATGGCGTCCGTGAGACGGCCGATCTCGGCACGATCATCGACGTTGGCGGGTGTGACGTGCAGGGCCAGCAGATGGCCAAGCGTATCGACGGCCATATGTAATTTAGAACCACGCTTACGCTTGGCTCCATCGTAACCAGCACGTTGGTCGCTTTCGGGTGTCGAACGCAAGGTCCGGCTGTCGATGATCGCCGCGGTCGGCTCCGACGCACGGCCGGCAGCAAGGCGCAGCACGGCACGCAGATCCTGCGCCAAGGTCTCGAAGCAGCCCGCCGCCAGCCAGCGCTGTGTCTGTTGATACACTGTGAACCAGGGCGGGAGGTCATTCGGCATCGCTCGCCAGGCAATGCCATAGCGCACCACGTAACGCAGGCCATTGAACAGTTCGCGCAGCGAGTGCTCTCGTTGCATGGCGTCCTCACGCATCAGCGTCAGATACGGCACCACCAACGACCACTCTTCGTCAGACACGTCAGAGGGGTAGGGTTTACGGCGAGTCGGCATCCCCCTCTATTGGGGGACAGCCGCCGAAAAGTACATAACACCCTCTAGAACCGCCCTACAGGAGCTCAGGTGCAGTCAAGCGCTCGTCAAAACAGCGCGTCAATTCTGTGACGAAGAGCCGGCATTCTGAGATTGAGAGGCGGTCAGCTGGTTCGTAACGTCGAGAACTATACTAGCAGTAAGTCGCGAACGGTCTACGATGCCCAAACCTCCTCCGATGTTTCCAGCAACTGGTAGCCATTCTCTTCCAGATTTCTCCATTTGCTCCAGAACCTCCCGTTTCTGGCTCTTATCACTGACACTCTCACTCACCGGCACAAAGCTCGGGAGCTGAGCCAGGCGCGCGCGGTCAGCGTCGTTGCCTCTGTTGATGGCTTCCGTGAAGCTCGAGTATGTTAAGCCAGACTCTGGATCTTGCAGAAGAGCAGCCAGCGCTCGTGCTTCCATCATGCCGAACATACTGTGATCGGATTGCAAGAAAATCACATATCTAAAGAAGCTATAGGGCATGAGCGCAGTAAAGTGGGCCTGAATAGCATTCGATTCATACCCCCCATATCCCAAAGTGAAATCCAGCGCCTGCACTTTTTGTTTGATCAGCTCCGGAATGAGTTCAGGAGAGCCCCTGAGCGGCTATCTCCTGCTTCCCAGCATGCACAATGACTGCTGCTGCAAATGTAAGCTCCACTCCTCCCGGCATCGTTGCCTTGGTTATGTTTGTTCTATCGACAAGCTTAGTGACCGGGTCTTTAAACATGAATATTAAACCGACGATAACGGATGGCCAAACTAAAGCCTGGATCAGCGAGACAACTGTCTGAAAAGTCGAGGATTGCTCCGCCCCAGAGTCCACCATCTAAATTCCCCAGTGAGTGACCCTGCCCCCTGAAATGTCCCCGCTCTGAGCTAGAGTCCGTTCCCGCCAGGAGACGGAAGATGAGGAAGAGCCGGTTCACTGAGGAGCAGATCATCGGTGTGCTGAAAGACCATCAGGCAGGACTGCCGGTAACGGAGCTGTGCCGCAAGCACGGGATCAGCGACGCGACGTTCTACAATTGGCGATCGCGCTACGGCGGGATGGAGATCTCGGATGCCAAGAGACTGAAGGCTCTGGAAGAGGAGAACCGCAAGCTGAAGAAGCTGCTGGCGGAATCGGTGCTGGATGTGGCGACGCTGAAGGAAGCCTTGGGAAAAAACTTCTGACGCCCGGCTTGCGGCGGAAAGCTGTGATCTGGGCGATTGAAGAGAAGAGCTATTCGCAGCGGCGTGCCTGTTCGCTGCTGAGCATTGCACCGAAGGTGTTCCGTTACCTATCGCGCCGTGGCGGCGACGCTGCGGTTCGCACGCGGCTCCGCGCGTTGGCGGCCGAGCGGCGCCGGTTCGGATATCGGCGTTTGCATATTCTGCTGCGGCGAGAAGGGATCATGCTAAATCACAAGAAGCTGTTCCGGCTCTACCGCGAGGAACGACTGGTTGTGCGGCGGCGTGGCGGTCGCAAGCGGGCTTTGGGAACGCGCGCGCCAATGACGTTGCCACAGGGTCCGAACCAGCGCTGGAGCCTGGACTTCGTCTCCGACGTACTGGCCGACGGCCGCCGCTTTCGGGTGCTTGTGGTGGTGGACGACTTCACCCGCGAATGCCTGGCGCTGGTGGTGGATACATCGCTGTCCGGTCGCAGGGTGGTGCGCGAACTCAATTACATCGTAGAACGGCGCGGCGCCCCCTTGCTGGTGGTCAGCGACAACGGGACCGAGCTGACGTCGCATGTGGTGCTGAGTTGGCGGCAAGATCGCGGTGTCGGCTGGCACTACATCGCCCCCGGCAAGCCAGTGCAGAACGCATTCGTCGAGAGCCTGAACGGTCGCTTGCGCGACGAATGCCTCAATGAGCACGTCTTCCAGGGCTTGCCCGCAGCCCGGAGGATCATCGAAGCTTGGCGGGCCGACTATAATGCCCATCGGCCCCACACCAGCCTGCGTGGACTTACTCCGAACGAGTTCGCAACCCGGTCCAGGACGGACCACAACCAGAACGGATTCTGGTTATGAGTGAGGACAGTTTGGGGGCAGGGTCACAACACCAACGGTTAGGACAGTCCACCCTACTATGCTGAGATCACGGACAACGGAAACTTCGTGATCGGGGAAGGCACGGACCCAGCCTACAGCACGGGCACGATCTACTCACAGAACGGGCCAACAGCGCTGTCAGCCAGGTCCAGCTGACGGGCATCACCTACGATTTCAGTGACGCCACCTTCACCGGCACGACCAGCGTGGAGGTCGGCAGCACCCTGCTGCAAAACCCCACGAACAAGCCACAGCAGGGCGACGCGACCGTCACCACCTCCTACACCCAATCGAACTCGCTCAGCTTCGCGGTTGCAAACTCGGTTGGCGTCACCATAAGCTCCAGCGCGATCATAGGTGTGCCCGGCCTCTTCTCAAGCTCGTTACAGATCGGGATTACCGAGAGCACGACCGTTACCGACGGGCAGGCGATGACCACATCCAACACGGTGTCGTACACCGCTGGCTTTCGCCCAGAGGTGCCGGCGTATACCGATTATCTGGTGACCGTCACAGGCACTCAGGCGGATTACGACGTCCCTTATACCTGGACTGGGGTGGCGACGTATGAGGACGGCCTGACCGCGAACGTGGACGGCACAGGGCTATTCACGGGCGGTTCTGAAGGCAACTTTGTTGCAACGGTTACCTGCGTAAGTCCTCCCACGTCCTGCGACAGCGCCGTGCCTTTTACCACTCCGCTGTTACCGGTGCCGGAGCCGTCGTCTGGAGCCTTGCTATTGGTTGCACTGCTTGGCGTGGATATCGCGCGGCGATGCGGTAGAGCAGTTTCAGGCTGATCGTCGTAGTCTGAAAGCTCTCGTAGTCTGAAAAGCTCTGGGCGTGCCTATCATGCACGCTTATTTGTGCTTCTCCTGAGGGCGTTTCTCGTCCTCCCACTGATGCGCCGTCTCCGTGGCGTGGCGGTCGCTGGTCGGGGTGCCTTTGGGACGCGCTTCCTCGTCACGGCGGTGTGACGGCCCGCTTCCCGGTCCCGTGATGCCGGTGCGGGACGGGGGGTCGCTCGCGGGGAAGCTCCCTTCACTCGCTTCGTCCACCCCGTTATCGGGACGGCGGTTGGGGTCACGGCGGTCTGAGGGCATCATGTCCTCCTTTACGAACCGTAGGTGGAACGCCGTGGTGCACGGTGGGTTCTCCCGTGGGTCCGGGGGTAGGGAGAAGGTGCATGAGCAAGACGGTGGTGGTCACAGGTGCGGGTGCAGGCGTTGGGCGGGCGATCGCGCGGGCGTTTGCCGATCGCGGCTGCAATGTCGGGCTGATCTCACGCGATGAGGAGCGGCTGAAGGCGGCGGCGGGCGAGGTCGAGGCGCGCGGTGCGAAGGCCTGCGTGGCGCCGGCCGATGTGGCGGATCCGGAGGCCGTGGAAGCAGCGGCGGCGAAGATCGAGAGCGAACTCGGCCCGATCGATATCTGGGTCAATGATGCGATGGCGACGATCTTCAGCCCGGTGCACAAAATCACGCCGGCCGAATACAAGCGGCAGACCGAGGTGACGTATCTCGGCACCGTCTATGGCACGATGGCGGCGCTGAAGCGCATGCGGCCTCGGGGTGCCGGGTCGATTGTGCAGGTTGGTTCGGCGCTGAGTTATCGCGCGATTCCGCTGCAATCCGCTTATTGCGGCGCGAAGTTCGCCATCCGCGGTTTTACGGACAGTTTGCGCACGGAGTTGATGCACGAGCGGATGCCGATCAATGTCTGCATGGTGCAGTTGCCGGCGGTCAATACGCCGCAATTCGACTGGGCCTTGTCGCACATGCCGGAAAAGGCGCAACCGGTGCCGCCGATCTTCCAGCCGGAGGTCGCGGCCGAGGCGGTGGTGTTCGCGGCCTTCAACAAGCGGCGGGAGATCTGGCTGGGCGGATCGGCCTGGAAGGCGATCCTGGCCAATAAGATCGCGCCCGGCTTCCTCGACACGTATCTGGCGAAGACGGGCTATTCCTCACAGATGCGCGGCGAAGTGCGGCCGGAGAATGCGCCGTCCAATCTGTTCGAGCCGGTGCCCGGACATCAGGCGGCGCATGGTTCGTTCGACAGCCGGGCGGCGGTGGAGAGCGGGACGCTGTGGTACGATGAGAACCGGGGCGCGGTGCTGGCCGGCGCGGCGGTGCTGGGGGCGGCGTTATTGCTGATGCTGCGACCCCGGCGCAGAGCGTGAGTTGTTTGAGAGCGAGATTCACGCGCTCCGACGTGTCCGCCTCGCGCGATCTCGCTCTAGCCGCGGAGTTTCAGCGTCTCCTCCAGCCAGTCGAAGACGACCTGGTTGCGGAGCTGGGGCGCGAGCGGGGCGTCATGTTCGCCCGCGCCCTCGACTGCCGTGAAGGTGAACAGGGTCTTCGGGCAGGTGAGCAGGTCGTAGAGGTGGCGGCCGCCATTGGGGAAGAATTGGTCATGCTCGTATTGCGTGACCAGCATCGGCGCGGTGACGCGCGGGGCGAATTGCGTGATGTCGTATTGCATCAGCGTTTGCCCGAAGCTCCAGAAATCCGTCAGCGTTTTGCCGGCGCGGGCCGTTTCCAGATACTGTGGACCGAAGATTTCTGAGCGCTTTGCCATGGTGAAGCGCTGCTGCGGCGTCATGCCGGGCACGATGTCGTGCTGCCAGATCTGGTTGACCTGCGCTTGCGTCGCGCCATTGGCGAATAGCTTGCGCAAGGACGCGGGATAGGCATCCCAGATGGAGACAAAGCCGGGATCGGCACAGACCGCGGCGATGCGCTTTTCGAGAGCTGCTGCACGGGTGACGAGCGAGCCTCCGAAGCTCCAGCCGGTGAGCGCGATGTGCTGCGGGTCCACGTCTTTGCGCGCGACGAGAAAATCGACGATGGGCGTGATCACCTTTTCCCAATCGGGGCGAAACGGGATTTTGCGCTCGAACAGCGTTGACCCCTGGCCGGGGCCTGAGAAGATCAGCGCGTTCCAGCCGCGCTCGATGGCCGCGGCTGCACCGAAGGCATAGACGTCGATATCCTGCGCGTCGCTGCCGTTCATGACGATGACGGTCGGGCGCGGACCGGTGCCGAGGGGCGTGGTGAAGAAGTAGCCGGGGAGGGCGATCTGTTCGTAGGGGATGCGGACGGGCTCGGGTACCGGGTCAAACAGCAGGGTGGCGACGTTCCAGTTCTGCTGCATGAGGCGGAAGACGTCTTCCTCATGGTCCGGCGTGCTGGTGCCAAGCACAAAGAACAGCGCCTGGTTATAGTATTGGGCTGCTCGCAGGAAAGCCGATCGGGCGGAGGCGTGATATCCGGCGTTCAGTATATCTTCCGCACGCTTCGCGAGGCGCTCCGCTGTTGCGGTGAATTCGTCGTAGAAGGTCTGATAGCTGGCGCCGGCGGCGTTGATGCGGTTGGCAGTGGCGAGGATTTCGCCGGCTTCGCCCGCGCCGTACGCCGTTTCGCCGAGGGCGAAGGACGCCTGAAAATTCATGTCCGGATCGGTGAAGAGCTGCAAGGTCGCGGGCGGCGGTGCCTTGGCAGGCGCGGCGGCGAGCGGCGCTGTTACGGCGGCCGCGGCTCCCAACACTGGTTGCGCAAGCAGCATACGCCGGGAGACGGATAGGGGCTGCACAGCGACGACACACTCCAATGCCGGTGCGAGAGCTAGCAACGTGCGGACTGCTGGGGAAGCGCGGGCGGACGTCCGATTGCTACGCCACGCGAAGCAACCCGCCTGGACGGCCTTGGTTCAGGAGGTGTTCCAGTCAGGATTGGGGGATCGATATGGCGGATTTGAGAGGCATGAAGGTAGCCGTGCTGGCCACGGACGGCGTGGAGCAGGTGGAACTGACCGAGCCGATGATGGCGCTGAAAGGGGCGAAAGCGGAGGTGAAGGTGGTTTCGCCGAAATCGGGCGAGATCCAGGGGATGAACCACCACGACAAGGGCGACAAGCTGAAAGTCGATGCCACGTTGTCGTCGGTGCGGCCGGAACAGTTCGATGCGATCGTGCTGCCTGGTGGGGTCGCCAATCCCGACGCGTTGCGGATGATGCCGGAGGCGGTGGCGTTCGTGCGTCACTTCGTCGAAGCCGGCAAGCCCATGGCGGTGATTTGCCATGGGCCGTGGACTTTGCTCGAAGCCGGCGGTGCGAAGGGCAAGACGCTGACGTCCTGGCCATCGCTGCAGACGGATCTGCGTAACGCGGGTGCCAACTGGGTCGATCAGGAGGTGGTGGTCGATGGGCGGCTGGTGACGTCGCGCAAGCCGGATGATCTGCCGGCGTTCAATCGCGAGATGCTGCAGCTGTTCGAGAGGTCGGAGCACAAGGCGGCGGCGTAGCGTATCCGCGTCGCTTCAGGGGCAGGACACTAGCGGCTTGGGCATCCCAGCAGGTGGTCGTTGACCATGCCTGTTGCCTGCATGAACGCATAGCAGATCGTCGAGCCGACAAAGCTGAATCCATCCTTGCGCAGCCGTTTGCTCAGCGCATCTGATTCCACCGTGCGGGGCGGCACTTCGTCCATCCGGCGCCATCGATTGACGATTGGCGTTCCGGGGACAAGGGACCAGAGGTAGCGATCGAAACTGCCGTGTGTTTTGATTGTTTGCAGTGCGGCCTTGGCGTTGGTTCGGACAGAGTAGATTTTCAGCCGGTTTCGGATGATGGCGGCGTCAGCGAGGAGATGTTGGAGATCGTTGTCTGTCATGGCGGCACAACGGGCGATGTCGAAGCTGTGGAATGCCCGGCGGTACGCATCCCTGCGGTGGAGAATGGTGCTCCAGGACAAACCGGCCTGGGCGCCCTCTAGCGTCAGCATCTCGAACAGACGCCGATCATCGTGCAGCGGCACACCCCATTCCGTGTCGTGATAGGCGATCATGGCCTCGCTGCCGCTGGCCCAGGCGCATCGCATTGACGAACTCCTCCCCGCGGTTTTTGACTGCGCGGCAGGTACTGCCATGGATGATGAAACCCCGCCATGGGTGATGAAATCGAACAATTGCGCAACGTGCTGGAGTCGGCGCGCCGGCTGGTGATCTTCACGGGGGCGGGGATCAGCACAGAGTCAGGGATTCCAGACTTCCGCAGCCCCGGTGGGTTCTGGAGCCGGCAGGCGCCGATCGATTTCGCCGACTTCCTTGCATCGGAGGAGGCGCGTGAGGAGACTTGGCGGCGGCGGATCGCATTGGAACCGGTGCTGCGGGACGCTCGCCCGAATCCGGGGCATCACGCGGTGGCGGGTTTGATCGCGCAGGGCCGGGCAAGCACGGTGATCACTCAGAACATCGATGGGCTTCACCAAGCCTCGGGCGTGCCGGAGGAGCAGGTGGTGGAGCTGCACGGCAATACGACATATGCGCGCTGCCTGTCCTGCGGAGGGGCGTGCGAGATCGAGCGAATGTTCGTCGCGTTCGAGCGCACGGGACGGGCGCCGCGGTGTGACGCGTGCGACGGGTATATGAAATCGGCCAGCATCTCGTTCGGCCAGCCCATGCCGGCCGAGGCGATGCGGCGGGCCGAACAGGAGACGCTCGCAGCGGATGTGTTTCTCGTGCTCGGCTCGTCGCTGGTGGTGTATCCGGCCGCTGGATTTCCGGTGCTGGCAAAGGAGAACGGTGCGCGACTGGTGATCGTGAACCGCGAACCGACGCGGTTGGATCGAGTGGCGGATCTGGTGCTGCACCGCGCGATCGGAGAGGCGATGGGGGCGGCGGTTGCGGGTTGAAGCGGGATCAGCGCGGAAGAAATCCCACCAGACGCTCCGCCTCTGCCACGATGGGATCGGCGATGGAGCCAGCCCGGTGCGCGCCGTGGCGCAGTACGCTGTCGATCTCAACCGGATCGGCGAGCAGGCGATCGGTTTCCTGTGCAATCGGCGATAGTTTGGCGACCAGGAGTTCGGTCAACGCCTCCTTGAAGGCGCCGAAGCCCTTGCCGCCATGGTCGCGCAGGACACCAGGGTAGTCGGTGTCGGCCAGCGCGGCATAGATGCCGACGAGGTTGCGCGCCTCGGGCCGGTTCTGCAGGCCTTCTGCGTCACCCGGTAGCGGTTCCGGATCGGTTTTCGCACGCCGGATCTTCAGTGCGATCGTGTCGGGATCGTCGTTGAGATTGATGCGCGACTGGTCCGAGGGATCGGACTTGGACATCTTCTTCGTGCCGTCACGCAGGCTCATGACCCGGGCGGCTGGGCCGAGGATCAGCGGCTCGATCTGCGGGAAGAAATCCACATTGTAATCGTGGTTGAACTTGTGTGCGATGTCGTTGGCGAGTTCCAGATGCTGGCGCTGGTCATCGCCGACGGGCACACGCGTAGCGTGATAGGCGTGGATATCGGCGGCCATGAGGTTGGGATAGACATAGAGTCCTGCGGACGCATTCTCCCGATCCTTGCCGGCCTTGTCCTTGAACTGCGTCATGCGATTGAGCCAGCCGAGGCGGGCGATGCAATTGAAGATCCAGGCCAGTTGCGCGTGCGCGCGAACATGGGACTGCACGAACAGCACATGCTTCCGTGGATCGATGCCGCAGGCGAGAAGGACGGCCGCCATTTCTCGGGTTTGCTGTGTCAGGCCTGCTGGGTCTTGCCAGACGGTAATGGCGTGCAGGTCCACAACGCACCACAAACACTCATGGTCCGCCTGCAACGGCACCCAATTGAGGATTGCGCCGAGATAGTTGCCGAGTGTGGGGATGCCAGACGGTTGAATACCAGAGAAGATACGCGCCATGGCCGAGTGTTATGGGTGATCGTGCGAGCGCGCAAGCGGGGGGAATCAGGCGGAGACGGCGGCCTGAGCGGGGACACCGATGTCCGGCCAATAGGCCGCGAGCCGGCTTTGGCGCACGACGTCGAGGATGACGCGCTGATCCTCCGCGGGCAGTTCGGTGCGCCATTTGCTGACGGAGGTTACGGCATTCCGGAATACGCTATAGTAACGTTCTGTTCCGGAGTAGCTGGTGCTGCGGCGGATGAAGTCTTCTGTCTGTGAGTTCCAGTCGAGGTTGGAGAAGGCGAACAGGTCCTGCGCATAGGGGACGGAATCGGCACACAGATCCTCATAAACCGCGACGTGGGTGTTGTCGTGACCTTCAAGCGCTGCGAGCGCCATCTCATTCAGGCTGACCCACTGCCATGCGAGCTGTCCAGTGCGAGGCATGGATTCCAGTTCCTTCCGCTGCAGGCCCAAGCGCTTCGCGGTCGGCGTGCTCAGGGTGGAATCAATGAACGGATCGACATTCAATTTGCCGGTGCGGTCTCCCCGCAACGCGGATGCAATCTGCGCACACGGATGGCGTAACAGAAAAATGAAGCGTGCACCCGGCATGGCTTTCAGGAACACGCCTGCCCGCCCGCGTGAGCCGACGGACTTGACCACGATGCGCAGAGACGGGTGTGCGGTCAGGTCGAACAGCTCGGGCACCGGAACGTGGGCAATCTCCCGGGACGAAAGCTTCTCCAGCCATTTGAGGCCCTGGATCATCGTTTCATGCACGAACGCCAGAGGTTTTGAGTAATACGACTTCGCAAAGCTCGGCAGTTGGCCTCCGGCCTTCAGGCTGTGATGGAGCAAGAGACGCTGGGCGTAGCCGGTGGCGATCGGGAGGTAGCGATCCTCCTCCTCGGGAGGGATGAGGAACGGCAAGCCGGGCTCCCGCAGCACATGGTCCGGCTCATGGCGGTAAAGTACATCCGGATGACTGTCGAAGATCTTTCCCACCCAAGTGGTGCCGGAACGCGGCGGGCCGACAATCATAATGCAGCGGCTGAAATCCATTCATATGCTCCGAACGGAGGCCCGATCCATAACGGCGGGGGCTGGCGTGGTAAAGGAATAAATGCGCGTTACGCCGCGTTGCGCACAGCGCCTTTGACATGATGCGCGAACAGATCGAACAGCCGGCGGGTGATTGGGCCGACGGCTCCATCGGCAACAGGGCGACCATCGATCTTGGTGATCGGACGCACGAAGCTGGTCGCGCTGGTGATGAAAGCTTCACGCGCGTTAACCAATTCGCCGGCGGAGAATTGCCGCTCGACGGCTTCGATGCGTTCCTCGTCGAGGAGCGCGCCCAGGGCCGCGCGTGTGCAGCCCGGCAGGATGTGACGATCCAGGGCATGCGTGCACAAGCGCCCCTCGGCATCGACGATCCAGAAGCTGGTGGCTGCGCCTTCAGTCACCATGCCATCAGAGTCGACCAGGATGGCCTCTAACGCGCCCTGTTCCCGTGCGGCCTGGCGGGCAAGGACATTGGGGGTGAGCGACGTCGTCTTGATATCGCACCGTGCCCAACGTTCGTCCGGGTAGGTGATGGCTGACGCGGTCCAGGCATCCACGTTGGTGGGGTAGGGGGGAATATGCTTAATCGTAACGACCAACGAAGGCCGCACGGCGGCCTTGGGGAACGGGTGGTCGCGATGCGCCACGCCGCGCGTGACCTGCATATAGAGCAGGCCTTCGCGCACGCGATTGCGACGGGCGACTTCGTGCAGGACATGGAGCAGCGCCGTACGGGACATCGGCGGCGTAAGCCGAAGTTCCTTCAAGGAGCGCTCCAGCCGGCCGAGATGGAGGTCCGCGTCGATGAAGCGGCCATCAAACAGATGCACGACCTCATAGACGCCGTCAGCGAACTGGTAGCCGCGATCCTCGATGTTCACGCAGGCGTGGCGCTGCGGGACATAGCGGCCGTTCACATAGGCGATGCGGCTCATGGGATCACTCGTTCACGGTCGTCGGCATTGACGCCCAGCTGTTTAAGCTTGCGATGGAGCGCGCTGCGCTCCATGCCGACGAATTGCGCGGTGCGGCTGATATTGCCGCCGAAGCGCATGAGCTGCGCCTGGAGATACTGCGTCTCGAACAGGTCCCGTGCTTCCCGCAGAGGCAGGGCCATGATGTCCGCGGTGCGATCGATGTTGAGCAGGGCGGGCGTATTGGCGCCGATTTCGGGCGGCAGCATGTCGGGGCGGATCGGGTCGTTGGCGCCGCCGGGTGCCATGATCAGCAGCCAGTCGATCAGGTTACGAAGCTGGCGGACGTTGCCCGGCCAATCGTATGCCTGAAGCGCCGTCATGGCGTCGGCGGATAGTGTGCGCCGGGGCATACCGGAGCTGGAGGCGGAACGCGCCATGAAATGCTCGGCAAGCGCGGGCACGTCCTCACGACGTTCGCGCAGGGCCGACATGCGGACCGGGACGACGGCGAGGCGGTAGTAGAGGTCTTCGCGGAAGCGTCCGGCGGCAATTTCCGCCTGTAAATCGCGGTTGGTGGTCGCGAGCACCCGGATGTCGACCTTCACCCGCGAGGATCCGCCAAGACGCTCGAAGGACTGATCCTGCAAAGTCCGTACGATCTTGCCCTGGGTCTCCATTGGCATGTCGGACACTTCGTCGAGCAGCAGGGTACCACCGTGTGCACGCTCGAGCACGCCCGCCCGACGCGGTTGAGAACTCGGGTCGTTGCCCGCCTCGATGCCGAACAGCTCCTCCTCGAAGCGATGGGGCGCCAGCGTGGCGCAGTTCAGGTACGCACGAACGGTCCCTCGGATCGCCGGGAGCGTGCGTGGATGCTGCGTGCCGCGACTTCCTTGCCAGAACCGGCCGGGCCCTGGATTAGAACGCGGGAGCCGGTTGGCGCAACACGTTCGATCTGCGAGCGAACGGCGGTGATCGCCGCAGAGTTGCCGGTGAGGTCGGTCTCCGGTCCGGCGCGCAGCCGAAGCTCGGCATTCTCCCGGGCCAGGGCTGCGGCTTCCAGGGCGCGTCGGACGACATGCAGCAGCCGATCGGATTCGAATGGCTTTTCGATGAAGTCGTAGGCACCGTGCTGGATCGCCTGGACGGCCATTTCGATCGTGCCGTGCCCGGAGATCATCACCACCGGAACCTGCGGTTCTTCCCGATGGAAGGCAGAGAGGATGCCGAGGCCGTCCATGCGCGACCCCTGCAGCCACACGTCCAAAATCGCCAGCGATGGGCGGCGGACGCGGAAGGCGGCGATCGCCGCGTCGGAATCGGCGGCTTGGCGGGTTTCGTATCCCTCGTCGCGCAGAACGCCGTCGATCAGCAGGCGGATGTCAGGTTCGTCGTCTACAATCAGAATATCAAGCGGCATCGGCCATCCTTGCGGGCAATGTCAGTGTAGCGATGGCACCGGAGCCGTCGGTCCGGTCGTCGAGAGCGAAGCGGCCACCATGATCTTCCATGATTTTCTTCACGATGGCCAAGCCAAGACCGGTGCCCTTGGGCTTGTGCGTCACGTACGGCTCGGTCAAACGGTCGCGATCCTGCTCTGGCAGTCCGACTCCATTGTCGGCGACAGAAATCCGCACTTCGCCGTTCATATCGTGCACCGACAGCTCGGATTCTGCCGGGGCGGTCGGGGTCTTCTCCGCGCATCACCACTGCGTCCGCCGCGTTCTGCAGCAGATTGGTCAGTGCCTGTCGCAACATGCGCCGGTCGCACAGAGCGATGGGCCCACGTTCCGGAATGTCTGATTCCCAGATGATCTGCGGCCGGGCGGTCCTCTGCAGTACGACCGCCTCGCGCGCGATCCGGCCAACATCTTCGGCCTTGATCACCGGTTGCGGCATGCGTGCGAAGGCGGAGAATTCATCCACCATGCGGCCGATGTCACCGACATGCCGTACGATCGTGTCGGCGCACTGGGTGAACGTGTCGGGATCCGATGTGATCTCCCGCCCGAAACGCCGCTTCAGCCGTTCCGCCGCAAGCTGAATGGGGGTCAGCGGATTCTTGATTTCGTGCGCGATGCGGCGCGCGACGTCGGCCCAGGCGGCTTTGCGCTGGGCGGCTTGAAGCTCCGTGATGTCGTCGAAGGTCACGACGAAGCCGGCAGGCCGATCGCCGTACATCTGGGCGCTGATACGCGCGAGCAGAGTGCGCCGGTGCCCCAGGGCGCCGATTTGCAATTCGCCGGTCTTGGGATGCTCGGGGTGCGCGATCGCGGCGTCCACGAGCGGCGCAAATTCGGGCACGAGAGAGCCCAGCGAACGGCCTGACTGGGCCTGGAGATCAGTACCTAGCAATTCGTCGGCCGCGCGGTTCGGCAGCTCGATCCGGCCGCGCACATCCAGCCCGATTACGCCGGCGGAGACTCCCGACAACACGGTTTCGGTGAAGTGGCGGCGGTTGTCGATCTGCCGATATGCCTCCATCAGCTCGGTGCGCTGGGCCGAGAGCTGGCCCGTCATGCGGTTGAAGGAACGACAGAGGCCCGCGATCTCGTCATCGCCTTCGCTTTCCGGCACGCGAACCGACAGATCACCGCTTCGCACCCGTTCGGCCGCTTGCATCAGGCGTCCGACAGGTCGTGCAAGCTGCGTGGCGATGAGCAGGCCAATCAGAACTGCTGCGGCAAGTACCAGCAGGGCGACGATAGCGAAGATCCAGGCGAAGGCGACCTGCAGCCAGGACCGATTCTGATCCAGCCGGTCATATTCGGCGACTGCCTGCTCTGTCCGGTTCATGTAGCTCAGGATCGTCGGATCGACCGGGCGTCCGACCATGAGGAGCAGCGGAGGGGTGGAATCCAACTCCACCAGTGCACGCACACGGGTGCCGTCGGCGGAATTCAGAACGACGATGTCGCCCTTCGACGCCTGATCGATGGCCCAGGTCGGGGGCGGCTCCACCCCAAGGCCGCCGAAGAGGCCGGCGGAGGCAATGATCTGGCCGGTTGTTGCGTCATAAACGACCGCTTCAGTCAGGCCGCGCACAGCCGATTGCGCGGCGAGCAACTGGCTGAAGGAGTTGGGATCGATGGCCAGTACCGCGCCGGTGCGATTGAGGTCGGCGGCCATCTCGAGCGCCACGGAGCGAATGTTGTTGCGATGTTCTTCGAGGTAGCCGCGCGCCACCTGCAGTGATTCGGTAATAGCGGTGCGAACAGGGTCGTTGAACCAGGCCTGAATACCGAAATGAAAGAAGGCGACGGCGAAACCAGCCACCATGATCGTTGGGACGATAGCGACGCCGCTGAACAGCAGCACGAGACGAACATGCAGGCGTGCACCCGCTGATCCGCGGCGACGTTCAGCCCAAACGCGCGTGAGCCGGCCGGCGAGTACGACGCCGAGCATCAGAAGCACGCTCAGATTGGCCAGGACGAGTGCGACGCCCGCGCCGGGACTGACCCCCCAAGGGACGCCGCGCGCGAGCATGACGAAGGTCGCAATGCCGACCGTGAGCGCGAGAAGTACAAGGATGATGGTGATAGTACGGCCGAGCAGGATCTCGGCGGCCGAATGAGTCCAGGTTCGTCGGGGGAGCGGAAGCATTAGCACGCCGGGTCCTACAGCACCCCGCGCACCACCGCGATCTCGAGATCGCGAATCTTCTTGCGCAACGTGTTGCGGTTAAGGCCCAGCATCGCGGCAGCTTTAATCTGATTGCCGCGTGTGGCGGCTAGAGTCAGGCGAATCAGTGGGCGCTCCACTTCCGCGATGATCCGGTCGTAGATTCCGGTCGGCGCCGGGCCCCCAGCGTGGGAGGCAAGGAACTGCCGTACGAGTCGCTCCACCGCGCCCGAGAGTGTTTCAGGGCTGGAGGACGCGGCCTTCGTTTCCGCGGTGGCGTCGTGCAGTTCCGTGCCGATCATCTCGGCCGTGATCGATTCGTCGGGGCACAGGGCTGCAAGCCGGCGCATGAGGTTTTCGAGTTCGCGCACATTGCCGGGCCAGGCGTGCTTCTTCAGCCGGTCCACCGCACCCGGATCGAGCAGCTTCAGCGGCAGGCCTTCGCCGTGGGCGCGCTCAAGGAAGTGGCGGGCGAGAAGCGGGATGTCTTCCACACGCTCGCGCAAAGGCGGGAGCCGGATCGGCACCACGTTCAAGCGATAGAACAGATCTTCGCGGAAGCTGCCGTTCTGGATCGCTGCGCGGAGGTCACGATGGGTGGCGGCGATGATACGCACATTCGCCTTGACCGGCTGGCGTCCGCCGACCGTGGTGAACTCGCCTTCCTGAAGGACGCGGAGCAGGCGAGTTTGCGCCTCAGGCGGCATATCGCCGATCTCATCGAGGAACAGGGTGCCGCCGTTGGCCTGCTCGAACCGGCCGGGGCTGCGCTGAAGCGCGCCGGTGAAGGCGCCGCGCTCGTGACCGAACAGCTCGCTTTCAATTAGTTCGCGCGGAATGGCGGCCATGTTGATGGCAACGAAAGGACCATCGCGGCGCTTGCCGTAGTCGTGCAGGGCACGGGCGACCAGTTCCTTGCCGGTGCCCGACTCGCCGTTGATCATCACCGTCAGGTCGGTCGTGGTGAGCCGCGCGATGACCCGGTAGATCTCCTGCATCGCTTGCCCACGCCCGATCAAAGGCAGCTTCTCGTCCTCAGGCGTTTCGGCTATGCGGTTCGTCGGCTGTGCCGGAGCCATCAAAGCGCGACCGACGACGGCGATCAGTTCATCCAGGTCAAATGGCTTGGGTAGATACTCGAAGGCACCTCTTTGTGCTGCCTTCACCGCGGTCATCAGCGTGGACTGGGCACTCATGACCACGACGCGAAGTTCCGGGCGCACGCGCTTGATGCGTGGGATGAGATCGAGGCCGTTTTCATCCGGCATGACCACGTCGGTGATCACCAGGTCGCCTTCCCCATCCTCCACCCACCGCCACAGCGTGGCGGCGTTGCCGGTACTGCGCACCTGATAGCCCGAGCGCCCCAGCGCCTGGGTCAGCACGGTGCGGATGGAGCGGTCGTCGTCGGCGACGAGGACGGTGGGCGGAGTGGCATTCATTCGGGCGAGCCGTTGTCAGGCAGAACAGGAAGATGGAGGCGGAACTCGGTGCGGCCCGGCCGACTTTCCACCTCGATCAGGCCGCCGTGGTCCTCGATAATTTTCGCGACCAGTGCGAGGCCGAGACCGCTTCCGCCGGACTTGGTGCTGACGAAGGGTTCGAACAGGTGCTGGCGGATGTCGTCGGGAATGCCGGGGCCGTTATCGCGTACGCTGAGATAGAGCGGCAGATCGAGGCGGCGGCTGCTGCCTGGAACAGCCACGCGCATGCCGTGTTGAAAGCCGGTGCAGAGCAGGATTTCGCGGTTAGGTTGGTATGCCAACGCTTCCGCAGCGTTTTTGACAAGGTTCAACACGACCTGGATCAACTGGTCACGGTTGCCGAGCACGGATGGCAGCGACGGATCGTAGAGTTCCTGAAACCGGATCTCCGCCCCGAAGCCGCTTTGTGCCAGCTTGCGGACATGCTCCATCACGCGATGAATGTTCACCGCTGTGCGCGTCAGGGGCTCTTCACTGAACATGTCCATGCGGTCGACAATGCCGCGGATGCGATCAGCCTCGTCGCGGATCAGCACCGCAAGTTCCCGATCATCCGGCGAGACGCTCGATTCCAGCAATTGCGCCGCGCCGCGAATGCCGGACAGCGGGTTCTTTACTTCGTGTGCCAGGACCGCTGCCATACCGCTGACACTACGCGCAGCGCCGCGGAAGGCGGTTTGTCGATCGAGCGCGCGGGCGGTCGAGGCGTCCTGCAGTACCAGGTACGACCGTTCCGGGCTCCTCCGGCAGGGGCGAGGCCTGAGCGGTGATGCCCTGCTTGTGGATCCGCGGGCTTTCCAGCGTGAGGTCATAGCCGGAGACGGTCGCTGCGCCTTCCCGCACCTGGTCGAGCAGCAAGAACAGCGGATTGTCGCCGGGGATCAGGTCCGTAAGCGAGAGATGCCGCAATTGCGGCAATGACATGCCGAGGAACTGCTCGGCCGCCTGGTTTGCCATGCGAATGCGGTTGTCGCCGTTCAGCAGCACAACGGGGACGGGCAGCGCTTCCAGGATCAATGCCGGGTCCGGCGCGGGGTCGCGCCGGTGAGCGAAGGGGTTGCGGGCGAAGTTCATGCGGCCTCGGCCAGCACCGTGTCACGCTCGGGCGCCGAACGGGTTGCGCCGGATTCGATGAGCGGAGTGAAGAATGCGTCGATCAGGTGGCGAACGGCCGGAACGTCTGCAAGGCGCATGACGCCGGCGCGGAATTCGGCCGAGCCGGGCAGCCCTCGGGAGTACCAAGCGAGATGCTTGCGGGCGATGCGCAGGCCGGCTTCGGTGCCGTAGTGGCTGAGCATCGCGTCGTAGTGGCGGAGCATGATCGCGGTCTGCTGGGCCAGGCCGGGTTCGGGCAGCGTTTCGCCGGTGCGAAGATAGTGGGCGACGTGGGCGGGGAACCACGGACGGCCGTAGCAGCCGCGCCCGATCATCACGCCGTCAGCGCCGGAGCGGTGCAGCGCGGTCTCGGCGTCGTGCAGGGTGATGATGTCGCCGTTAACGATGACCGGGATGCGGACGGCGTCCTTTACGCGGCGGATGAAGTGCCAGTCGGCGGTGCCGTTGTAGAATTGCTGGCGGGTTCGGCCGTGGACGGTGACCATCCGGATGCCGCAGTCCTCGGCAATACGCGCGAGGTTGGGTGCATTCAGATTGGCGTGGTCCCAGCCCATGCGCATTTTGAGCGTGACCGGAACGGGGACGGCTCGGACGGTCGCGCGCAGGATGGCGCCGGCGGCGAGTTCGTCGCGCATCAAGGCCGAGCCGGCCTGCTGGCCGAGCGCGACCTTTTTGACGGGGCAGCCGAAGTTGATGTCGATGAGGTCCGCACCGCGGTCCACAGCGAGGCGTGCGGCTTCTGCTATCGCACCGGGTTCGCACCCGGCGAGTTGGAGGGCGGAAACGCCGCCGACACCGTCCACCTCGGCCATGCGCAGCGTGTTCCGGTTTTCCCGGATCATCGCCCAGGAGGCGATCATTTCGGAGACCACCATGCCGGCGCCGAGTTCTTTGGCCAGCCGCCGGAAGGGTAGGTCGGTGACGCCGGACATGGGCGCGAGGATGGCGGGCGTTTCGATGCACACACCCTCGGCAAGGCGAAGGGGCGCGACCGTGCCCGAAGCGTTACAGATGCCCATGATTTGGGCAGAATAGCGCCACACGGGGTCCAGTGCAATGCGGAAGAGGTACACAGAGTGGGGCTGAGCGTGATGCGCCCAGCCCCAAACCCCTTACCTTCGTTTCACAATGATCTTGACCCTGATGGTGAAGATGACCATGATTGAAGGCAGGAAAAAGGGATGGGTTGTAGCCATCTCTTTCCTCCGTGTGATCGAGCAGGCACTCAGCCTGGCTGCTCATCAGGCGCCGGTCAGACCAACTGGCCGGCGCCACATTTTTGAGCGGTATCTGTTAAGAATCAGTCCAGTGCCATCGCCCAGCGCGCGGCCTCGTAGCCGCCCGGTGCGTAGTGGGTGTTGGTCTGCGTCGGGTCGCGGTTCACCAGCGGGCGGGCGTAGAGTGGGTGGCGCATTGAGCGCACCTCATGCTCGATCTGGAACAGCACCTTGCCGCTATCGAGGTCCACAAGATCGGTGAAGCGGTACTGGTGCTGGTCGCTTTCCTCGGTGATCAGGCCGCGCTCCACGAGCTTGCGATGCGGGCCGGAGAAGTCGGCCAGCGAGATCTGGATGTGGTGCCCGTCATAGGCCGGCAGTTTGTGCGACGTGTGGCGGTAGATCGCCTTGTTGCCATCGCCGAGCACCGCCCATGCGTACGCGCCGCGCGCATCGTCGGCCACCGCGGCAACGCCGCCGAGGATTTCCCGATAGAAGCGGGCGATGCCTTCCAGGTTGGTCTTTTCAGGCACGTCGAACTCGACATAGGGCATGCCGAGCCGGATGGGTCCGAAGCGTGCCATGTCGGGCGCGTGACAACGAATGCGGTTGCCCCAGGGGCAGGTGGTTTCCACGCCGTCATTGGTCTCGCGGAAGCTGAACTTCGTTTCCGCCAGGTCTTTTTGCACGGCGTGGAGACGCTTCAGCAGCAGTTCCAGATCGGGCAGCACGAGGCCTGTGGTCCCACGCACGACCTGGGCCGGGCGTGCCGGCAGATGAAACTGTGCCCGCCCGACATTGACCCACATGTTGGATAGGCCGGTCATGATGTAGGGGTCGCGGGTGAGGCCGAGACCGGTGATGTAAAAAATGGTCGCCAGTCTCTGGTCCGGAACAGTGACGTTCACGTGGCCAAGTTCGACGACGTTGCCCAGGTCTTCCACGGTGCGGTCGTAGACCGGCTTCTTGGTCATGGTGTCGCCCATCGTCGCTTCGCTCCTGCGGTCTGTTTGGTCGATCCTAGTGTCTCAGTGGCCTGCTTATCCCTTCCGTTCGCCGCTTGACGCGGCGAACTTCAGGGGCAGGACACTACGCCGCCTCGGCCTTGCCGAACAATCCGCCGAGACGGGCCAGTTCCGCCAGATGGTAGTCGGCATCGCCGAACATCTGGTCGATCATGGTCATACGTTTGAAATAGTGGCCAACCTTGTACTCCATCGTCATGCCGATACCGCCGTGAAGCTGGATGGCCTCTTGCCCGATATGGCGGCCGGAGCGGCCAATCTGTGTTTTCGCGGCAGAGATGGCGCGACGGCGTTCAATGGCGTTGGTTTCGGTGGACATGATCGTGGCGAACATCGCCATGCTGCGGGCTTGTTCGAGCGCGGTCAGCATGTCCACCGCGCGGTGCTGCAGCGCCTGGAACTGTCCGATCGGGCGGCCGAATTGCTGGCGGGTTTTCAGATAGTCGAGCGTGATCTCCTGCATGCTGGCCATCACGCCGACGGCTTCCGCGCACAGGGCGGCGATGGCCTGATCCACGGCGGCCTCGATAGCGGGCAGAGCCGCGCCGGGTTTGCCGAGCGGCTCGGCATGGCTTTGCTGGAAGGTGATTTCCGCGGCGCGAAGGCCGTCCTGTGTCGGGTAGGAGCGCCGGGTGACGCCGGGGGCATTCGCATCGACCAGGAACAGGCCGATGCCGTCGCGGTCCTGGGGGCTGCCTGAGATCCGGGCGGTGACGAGGAGCCGGTCTGCCGTATCGCCGTGCAGGGCTACGCTCTTTTCACCGGAAACGGCCCATGTCCCGCCGCTTTGCCGTGCCTCGGTGGCGACGTGGGCGAGATTCCAGCGAGATCGGCGCTCGAGATGAGCGAAGGCGAGTTTCAGCTGCCCTTGCGTGATCAGTGGGATAAGCTGGGATTGTTGTGTTTCGCTGCCTGCCTGACGGAGCAGGCCGCCGCCGAGGATCACGGTGGCGGTGTAGGGTTCGAGGATCAGGCCACGGCCGAAGGCTTCCATGACGATCATGGTCTCGACCGGGCCGCCACCGAAGCCGCCATGCTCTTCAGAAAATGGTAGGCCGAGCAGACCTTGATCCGCGTATTGCGACCATAGCGCTGGGCTGAAGCCGTCGGGCTCCTTCATGTAGGTTTTGCGCTGCTCGAAGCCGTAACGGTCTGCGATCAGCCGATCGACGCTGTCCTTCAACAGACGTTGTTCGTCCGTCAGGTCGAAATCCATCGATCCTCCCATGCTCTGGCGCTTCTGGTCCGACCAAGATTAGCATGGGGCAACAGCCACGACGAGAACGGCACCGAATGGGAGAAACGAGTTCCGCCCTGGCACGCCAGGGGCTTGCGAATTTCACACCGACCCTGCCGATGCGCGAGCGCTTCACGCGTTGGACGGATCGGGTTTTCGCGTGGCTCGCGGTCGGGCCGACGGCACTCACGATGCTGGTGATCTTCGGGCTGCCGCTGGCGTTTTCCCTGTATCTCAGCATGGAAGGCTGGAGCGCGGATGAGACGCTGTTCGGCGGGCGTTTTGCGGGAGCCGAGAATTATATCTCGCTGCTGACCGATCCCGATTTCATCGGCAGTCTGTGGCTGACGCTGCTTTATACAGCGATCACGGTGGGTGCGGAGCTGGCGCTGGGTTTGGGCGTGGCGCTGCTGTTGAATTTGGAGCTGCCGGGCATCGGATTCTTCCGCACGACGCTGATCGTGCCGATGATGATGACGCCGATCGTCGCGGCGCTGTGCTGGAAGCTGCTGCTGGATCCGGATCACGGCATCATCGACTACATCATCGGCCATCCGATCATCTGGTTGGGTCAGCCCTGGCTTGCACTGATTTCGGTCTGCATTGCCAGCATTTGGCAGAACGCGCCCTTCGTCTGCATTTTGGCGCTGGCCGGGTTGCGCTCCCTCCCGACCGAACCGCTGGAGGCGGCGGCGATCGACGGGGCAAGCCGGCTGCAGAGCTTCTGGCATGTGACGTTGCCGTTGCTGAAGCCGTATCTGATCGTGGCCTTGCTGCTGCGCACGATCTTCGAGTTCCGCGCCTTCGACAATGTCTATGTGATGACGGGAGGCGGACCGGCGAATGCGACGCTGCTGCTGTCGGTCTACACGTTCCAGGCGTCCTTCGTGCAGTTCGACCTGAGTCTCGGCTCGGCCGCGTCCTGGGTCATGCTGCTGATCGCGATGGTGGTCTGCATGGCCTTCGTGGCGGTGATCCAGCGGCGGGGGAGGGCCTGATGGCGCGTTTGGGGGTCGGCTCGCGGCGCAACCGCGTGGTGTTCGCGACCTGCGCTTATACGGCGTTGGTGGCGCTCCTGATCGTATTCCTGTTCCCGCTGCTCTGGGTGGTTGGTCTGTCGTTCAAGACACGCGTGCAGACCTTCGCCAACCCGCCGCTGTTCTTCTGGAGACCGACGCTGCACAATTATGTCGCGGTGCTGGGGACGGGTGACTTTCAGACCGCTTTCATCAACTCGCTGCTGATTTCCGCGGCTGCGGTCGCGCTATCGATCATCGTGGGCGTGCCGGCATCCTATGCATTCGCGCGCTTCCCGTTCCGCGGTAACCGATCGCTGTTTTTCTCTCTGCTGGTGATGCGGATGTTGCCGCCGATCGCGGTGCTGGTGCCGATGTATGTGCTGTTCAGCAAGCTCGGTCTGGCGCAGACGCGCACCAGCGTCGTTCTGGCCTACACCACGTTCAGCCTGCCGCTCGTGGTGTGGATCATGCGCGGCTTCTTCGAGGAGATGCCGCGGGAGTTGGAAGAGAGCGCCTGGGTCGATGGGGCGAGCAAATTCGCCGCCTTTCGGATGGTAGCGCTGCCGCTGGTACGCCCGGGCATCGTCGCTGCCACCATTCTGTGCCTGCTCTTGGCGTGGAACGATTTCATCTTTGCCGCGGTGCTGACCACCGACCGGACGCGCACCTTGCCGGTGCTGATGGCGAGCTATTCGGGCGACGTTGGGGTCGATTGGGGGGCGATGACGGCTTCGGGCGTGCTGGTGGTGCTGCCCGTGATCCTGTTCGCCTTCCTGGCACAGCGGCACCTGGTGGCCGGATTATCATCGGGAGCAGTGAAGGGATGAAACTATCTCGGCGTGCGGTACTGGCCGGGTCGGCCACGATGGTGGGAACGGCGCGGGCGCGCGCGCAGAGCAAGCCCGACCGTTTGGTTTATATCGGGGATAACGGGCCGTGGCACGCCTGCTTGCAGCAGGAGGTCGCGCCGGCGTTCGAGAAGCAGACCGGCATCAAGGTGGATTTCTCCTTCCTGCCGGGTGACGCGCTGACCGCGCGGCTGAAAGGCGAGCTGAGCGCCGGGTCCACCAGCATCGACATCATCCAGTGGAATCCGAACATGGCCGGCTGGATTACGCCGCACATGCAGGACCACACGAAGTTGCTGGCGGCATACGCGGCGCCGGATTTCGACTGGCCGGATTTCCTGCCGTCCGTGCAGGCGATGGCGACGTATAACGGCAAGCTGTCGGGCATTCCGTACCGCGTGATCACCGACATCATGTTCTATCAGAAGCCGGTGCTCGCGGCGGCCGGGCTTGATAAGCCGCCCGAGAGCTTCGCGCAGTTTCTGGCGGCAGCTCAGGCGTGCACAAAACAGGGCGCGCCGCATCGCTACGGGACCGGGTTCATCGCGCGGCAGGGACCGGCGATCCTGGATCCGTTCACGCCGTTCCTGCGGTCCGCGGGCGGCGACTTTTACAATCCGAAGACGGGGGAGATTTTCATCAACAAGCAGCCGGGCGTGGAGGCGCTCGATTTCTACGGCGGGTTGATGAGCAAATACCACGTGATGAATCCGGATTCCTTGACCTGGGAGTTCGACGGGGTGATCTCAGGCGGGCAGAACGACCAGTTCGCGATGTGCGTGACGATCGCGCCTTATGGCGAGCCGATGAACGACCCCAAATTGTCCAAGACGGCAGGGAATTGGGCCTTCGCGCCGGTGGCGGGGAAGGATTCGATCGCGCAAAGCCGTACGCATCAGGGCGGCTGGATGCTGGGGGTGCCCGAGGGAACGAAGAACACGGAATGGGCCTTCGCTTTCATCCAGCTCGCCGCGTCCAAGCAGTGGCTGCGGCGGTCCATCGATCTGGCCAATTGCCCGCCACGCGATTCGGTGCTGCGTGATCCTTCGGTGCTGGCGAAGCATCCCTGGGCGCCGGTCATGGCCGAGACACTGAAGAGTGCGACGCTGGATCCACGCGATCCGATGTGGGGCGCGGCTCAGTTGCCGCTGCGCCTCGCGGTGTCGCAGATGCTGCTGGGTCAGAAGAACGCACAACAAGCCATGGATGAGGTGGCGCGACAATGGCAGCGGATTTTCCGCAATGCCGGGCTGAAAGGATAAGGGGGAAACAAAAGTGGACAGCAGCAGTTTTCGTCTTGGGCGCCGCGCGGTGCTCGCCGGCGGTAGCGCGATCGCAGCGTCGCCGCTCGTTCGCGCGCGTGCGCAGTCGAAGCCGGACAAGCTTGTCTATGTCGGCGATAACGGGCCGTGGCACACCTGCCTGGTGAATGAGGTTGCACCGGCCTTCGAGAAAGAAACCGGCATCAAGATCGATTTCACTCTGCTGCCGATCGACGCGCTGGTGGCACGGCTGAAGGCGGAGCTGAGTTCCGGCGGGGGCAGCATCGACATCGTGCAATGGGATGCAAGCATGGCGGGCTGGGTGTCGCGCCACATGCAGGATCATGCGAAACTGTTGAAGGCATCGTTCGCGGCGCCGGATTTCGATTGGAACGATTTCCTGCCGACCGTGCAGGGCATGGCGACGTATGACGGCAAGCTGTCGGGCATCCCCTATCGCATCAGCACCGGCATTCTGATGTATCAGAAGAAGCTGCTGACGGATGCCGGCGTCACGAGCGTGCCTCAGACTTTCGATGAGCTGCTGAAAGCCGCGGAAGCGACCACCAAGCAGGGATTGCCGCATCGCTACGGTATCGGCGTGATGGGGCGCCAGGGGCCCGCCATGCTGGGGAGTTACACGCCGTTCCATCGCTCCGCCGGCGGGCGTTATTACGACGTCAAGACTGGCGAGATCTGGGTCAATCAACCGGCGGGCGTCGATGCGTTGCAGTATTATGGCGACCTGATGACCAAGTACAAGGTAATGAACCCGGATTCGCTGACCTGGGAGTTCGACGGCATCATCGCTGGGGGCCAGAACGACCAATTCGCCATGACAGTGACCTTGGCCCCGTATGGGGAAGCGATGAACAATCCCGCCCAATCGAAGACCGGCGGGGACTGGGCATTCAGCATCATGCCGGGCAAGGACACTATCAGCCAGTCGAAGAGCTATCTGGCCGGCTGGATGCTCGGGGTGCCTGAGGGGACGAAGAACACTGAATGGGCGTTCAAATTCATCCAGATGGCGACATCAAAGAAATGGTTCATGCGCTCCATCGATCTCGGCAATTGCCCGCCGCGCACGTCGGTTCTGGGTAATCCAGAGGTTCTGGCCAAGCATCCATGGGCACCGGTTGCCGGCCAATCGCTCAAGACCGCGGTGGTCGATCACCAGGATCCCGCCTGGAGCACGGCACAGTTGCCGTTGCGGACGGCGGTCTCTCAGGTTCTACTGGGGCAGAAATCGGCTAAACAGGCTCTGGACGAGGTGGCCCGGCAGTGGAGCCGCATTTTCAAGAATGCCGGGATGAAGGGATAGAAAAGTGAGCGCCGTAATCGATTGCGACATCCATCCATCGGTGCCGAACGTGAAGACGCTGTTGCCGTATATGGAGACGTTCTGGCAGGAGTCGTTCGTTGCGCGCGGGATCGACGGACTCGATCTGCAGAGCTTTCCGCCGAATGCACCGCTGTCCTGCCGGGCGGATTGGAAGCCGGAGAAAGGAAAAGCGGGTACGAGCCTGGAGGCGATGCGCAGCCAGGCGCTCGATCCGTTTGGCATCGGCATGGCGATCTGCAACACGATGGATGGCGGGCAAATCGCGGTCAGCGAGACGATGGGAGCGGCCATCTGCTCGGCGGTGAACGACTGGATCGCCGATCAGTGGCTGGACAAGGAACCGCGGCTGCGTGCCTCCATCGTCGTGCCGGCGCAGGCGCCGCTGCTTGCCGCCGAGGAGATCGAACGCAAGGCATCAGACAAGCGTTTCGTGCAGGTGCTGATGCCGGTGGCGTGCGAGATGATGCTGGGCCGGAGCTATTACTGGCCGATCTATGAGGCAGCGGCGAAGTGTGACCTGCCGATCGGGCTGCATGCCGGCAGCATGTATCGCTATGCCCCGACCTCGACGGGATGGCCGAGCCACTGGATGCATGATTATCTGGCCAATCAGCAGGTGTTCGAGGATCAGTTGCTGAGCCTGGTATCGAACGGCATCTTCGTGAAGTTCCCCGACCTGCGTGTCGTGCTGATCGAGTCAGGCGTGACGTGGCTGCCGGGATTTTTGTGGCGCGCCATCAAGACCTGGCGCGCCATTCGCGCCGAGGTGCCATGGGTGAAGGAATCGCCTGCGGACACGATCCGACGGCAGGTGCGTCTGACGGCGCAGCCGGTCGATGCGCCGGACGCGAAGAGCCTGGATCGCATCATAGACCAGATCGCCTGCGATGAGATGCTGTTATTCGCCTCGGACTATCCGCACTGGCAGTTCGACGGCGATGATCCGATTCCGCCCGGGTTGCACCCGGAACTGATCCGCAAGATGCGGTATGATAATCCCATTGCCACCTATCCTCGGCTGAAGGAGACGATCCAATGAGCGTCACCGAACTCGAACGCCCGGCCCAAACGGACGCGCGGATCGGCATTATCGATTGCGACATCCACCCGTACATGAAGTCGCCGCGGGACCTGGACCCGTATCTGTCGGCGCGGTGGCGGAAGTACTTGTCGGAATACGACAAGTTCGTCTGCGGCCCGTATGCCGCGCGCGGCACCTATCCGCGCTTCGCGCCGAATACCTGCCGGCGTGAACTCATGGCCGCCGGGCGGCGGACTGCCGGGGTCGGATGTGGATTTCATGCGCGAGCAGCACCTGGAGGGGAACAACGTCGCGTTCGGCGTGCTGGAGCCGCTGCTGAATGCCAATATCGCCCGCAATCATGAGGCGGCAGCGGCGTTCTGCACCGCGATGAACGACTGGCAGAAGCAGGCCTTCTACGTGCCGGAACCGCGGCTGCGCGCCTCCGTGCTGGTGCCGCAGGACGATCCGGAAGAGGCGGTGAAAGAGATCGAGGCGCGGGCAGGGGACCCGGCTTTCGCGCAGATCCAGTTGGGGTCGAAGACGAGCGAGCCGCTCGGACGCAAGCGCTACTGGAAAATCTTTGCTGCCGCGCAGGCGAACGGGTTCTCGATCGGGCTGCATATCGGGGGGACACAGAATTATGCGCCGTCCCCCGGCGGCTGGCCGCAATTCTACATCGAGGACCATCATATGCTGGTCCATTCGATGCAGAACCAGGCGGCAAGCCTGATCCTGGAAGGTGTGTTCGAGCGCTTTCCAAAGCTGAAGGTGGTGCTGATCGAGGGCGGGTTCGCGTGGGCGCCGACTCTCGGGTGGCGGCTCGATAACATCTGGAAGAAGTGCCGCGACGAGGTGCCGCACCTGAAGCGTCCGCCATCAGATTACATGAAGACAAATCTCTGGTTGGCCACGCAGCCGGTGGAGGAGCCGGAAAATCCGGAGGATCTGCGGCAGGTGTTCGAATGGATGGGCTGGGATCGGATTTTGTATTCCAGCGACTATCCGCACTGGGATTACGATGATCCGCGCACGGCGTGGCGCATACGGTTGTCGGAGCAGGAGGAGCGGATGATTTTGCGGGACAATGCGCTGAATGTGTACAAGTTTAACTAAATGGCGCTGACGCGATGAATGTTGATCTCAGTCCGATCAGGACAGCGCCAGCCGCGGCGGTGACGCGGCTGGCGATTGCCGATTGCGACCTGCATCTCGGGCCTCGTGGGATCGAGGACTTGTTCCCGTACATGCCCGCGCGCTGGGTGCGGCACATCCAGACCTACGGCATGACGCACCGGACGGCCTTTGCGGGCGGGGCGCCGGCATTTCCGAAATCGGCGCCGATGGCGGCGCGGCGTGATGCGTGGCCACCGGACGGGGCGCCTCCGGGCACGAATTTGGAGTTCACGCGCGAGCAGCACCTGGACGTGTTCAATGTCGAGCTGGGGCTGATCAACCCGCCGCAGCCGAGCCAGAACTTCATGCTGCCGGATCTGGCCAACGCGGTCGCCAGCGCCATGAACGACTGGCAGATCGAGCATCTGGTGCGGCCGGAGCCTCGGCTGCGTGCTTCCATCGTGGTGAACTACGAGGACCCGGTGGCGGCAGCCAAGGAAATCGAGCGCTGTGCGGGGATCCAGGGCTTCGGCCATGTGCTGCTGATGTCGCGCACCGGCGAACCGCTCGGGTCCCGGCGTTACCATCCGCTGTTCGACGCCGCTGCGGCGGCGGGCATCCCGGTCGGGATGCACGCGTTCGGGTTTTCCGGCCATCCGTCGACCAGTTCCGGCTGGCCCAGCTTCTATCTGGAGGACATGCTGGCGCACGCCCAGGCCTTCCAGGCGCATCTGGCCAGCATGGTGTTCGAGGGCCTGTTTGAGCGCTTGCCGGCGCTGAAGTTCGTCATGATCGAGGGCGGATTCGGGTGGGCTCCGTCGCTGTGCTGGCGGTTGGACAAGCTGTGGCAGCGGATGCGGGACGAGACGCCGCATCTGCGGAAGGCGCCGTCGGAGTACATCCGGTCCCAGGTCTGGTTCACGACACAGCCGATGGAAGAGCCGGCCGACAAGCAGGAACTGGAAGACGCGATCGGCTGGCTGGGCTGGGACCGGCTGCTGTTTGCCTCGGATTATCCGCACTGGGACTATGACAATCCCGACGTCGTCCTGCCGATCCGGGTGGAGGAGGACCAACGCCAACGGTTCTTCCGCGGTAACGCAAAGGTGGTTTACGGGGTCTAGCAAGCCCGGTCGGCGTTGCCGACCTAGCCGCCATGCCAATCACTGTGAACGGGGTCGCGGCAGAGCTGCCGGGTGACCCGCGTGTCTCGCTGCTGGATCTGCTGCGGGACCATCTTCACCTTCCGGGCACCAAGAAGGGCTGTGACCAGGGCGCCTGCGGCGCCTGCACCGTGCTGGTGGACGACGAGCGCATCCTGTCCTGCCTGGCGTTGGCGGTGCAATACGACGGGCGCTCGGTCACCACGATTGAGGGGCTGGCGCAGGACGGCGCGCTGCATCCGTTGCAAGCGGCGTTCATCGAGCATGACGGGTTCCAGTGCGGGTACTGTACGCCCGGACAGGTCTGTTCCGCGCTGGGCATGGAGGCCGAGCTGAAGCGCGGCGTGCCGAGCCATGTGACGGCCGATCTGGCTGGTTTCGTGGAAATGACACGGGATGAAATCCGCGAGCGGATGAGCGGCAATCTGTGCCGCTGCGGGGCGCATAACGGCATCGTCGATGCGATTGTCGAAACGCTGGGTGGCGCGGCATGACCCCGTTTACGTATGCCCGCGCGGGCGACGCGGCGGATGCGATCCGGATGGGCGCGGGGACAGGTGCCCGATATCTGGGGGGCGGGACCAATTTGGTCGATCTGATGCGGGAGACGCTGGAGCGTCCGCAGTCGCTGGTCGATGTCACGGGATTGTCGGATGCGATCGAGGAGACGGACGGCGGCGGCTTGCTGATTGGGGCCGCGGCGCGGAACACGGCGGTAGCGGAGCACCGTCTGGTGCGCACGCGCTATCCGATGCTGGCCCGGGCGATCGTGGCTGGCGCTTCGGCCCAGATCCGCAACATGGCGACGGTGGGCGGAAATATCCTGCAGCGCACGCGGTGCGCTTACTTCTACGACAATGACGGGTCGCGCTGTAACAAGCGCAGCCCGGGTGAAGGCTGCGATGCGATCGACGGTCTCAATCGTGGCCACGCCATCCTGGGTGCGTCGCCGGCCTGCGTCGCCACGCATCCATCGGACATGTGCGTGGCTCTCGCGGCACTGGATGCGTCCGTGCACCTGCTGAGCGCCAAGGGCGAGCGCATTGTGCCGCTGAACGACTTTCATCGGCTTCCGGAGAGCCGGCCCGATGTCGATACGGTGATCGAGCCCGGCGAACTCATCACGGCAGTCGCGCTACCGCGGCTGACGTTTGCTGCGCATTCGACCTATCGCAAGGTGCGCGACCGAGCGAGCTATGCGTTCGCGCTGGTTTCGGTCGCCGCTGCGCTGGAACTGGATGGCGGGACCGTCAAGGACGTGCGGATTGCATTGGGCGGTGTCGCGCACAAGCCGTGGCGCGCATGGAAGGCCGAGGCGGCGCTGAAGGGCAAGCGGGCCAGGGCGGAAAGCTTCCGTGCGGCAGCCGAGGCGGAACTCGCGGCGGCCACGCCGCTCCGCGACAACGGCTTCAAGATCGAGTTGGCGCGCCGGACGATGGCGGCAGTGCTGCAAGAGCTGACGGAGGGTGGCGCATGAGCATCGTGCAGAACGCTGCCCAGGCGGTGATGAAGACTGCGATTGCGCTTGCGCCGGATAGTTGGATGCCAGGCGGCCAGCCTGACCCGCTGATCCAACACAAGCATGGGCTGATCGGCTCGCCGGTTTCGCGCCTGGATGGACCATTGAAGGTCGAAGGCGCGGCACGTTTCGCCGCCGAGTTTCCGATGGATCGTATGGTCTATGCGGCGCTGGCTTACAGCACGATCGCGAAGGGGCGCATCGTATCGCTTGATACGACGAAGGCAGAGGCGGCGCCCGGCGTGGCCTTGGTGATGACATACAAGAATGCGCCGGCGATGAAGCCGATGCCGATATTCGGGACCCAATCGAAGGCAGCAGGCCCCGACGATCTGCCCGTGATGCAGGACGATCGTGTCCATTGGAACGGACAACCGATCGCGGTGGTGCTGGCCGAGACTCAGGAACAGGCCGATCACGCGAAGTCGCTGATCCGTGCGACTTATGCGGCGGAATCCGCGGTAACGGCGTTTGCGCAGGCTGAAACGAATGCCAGGGAGCCGGAATCGATCCTGGGAGAGCCCGCGGTGCTGGAAACAGGCGACGCGGAGGCAGCTCTCGGCGCAGCGCCGCACAAGGTCGATGTCACGTACCGAACGCCACGGCACAATCACAACGCGATCGAGCTTCATGCGGCAACGCTCGCCTGGGATGGCGATACGCTGACGCTTCATGATTCCTCGCAGTGCCTGGCGCAGACGGCGTGGACCATCGCGCAAGTGTTCGGGCTTAGTGAAGAGCAGGTGAAGGTGTCGTCGCCATATGTGGGTGGGGGGTTCGGCGGGAAGACGCTGTGGTACCATCAGTTACTGGCTGCCGCAGCGGCGCGACTGGCGAAGCGACCGGTCCGGATCGTCCTCTCGCGAGAGGGTGTCTATCGCGTGGTCGGCGGACGCACGACCACTACGCAGCGCGTGGCGCTCGGCGCGGATAAGGAGGGCCGGTTCACCGCGCTGATCCATGAAGGCACGGCGGCGATGACCGTGCATAATAGTTGCCCGGAGCAGTTCACATTTCCGGCGCGGCATCTCTATTCCGCCGGCGCCATCAAGGTGGGCCAGCGCGTGGCGGATATGGACATGCTCGCGAATACGTTCATGCGGGCTCCGGGTGAATCGGTTGGCACGTTCGCGCTGGAATGCGCGATCGACGAGTTGGCCGAGCAGCTCGGGATCGATCCGATCGAGTTGAGGATACGCAACGAGCCGAAAAAGGATCCCATATCCGGTCATCCGTGGTCGTCGCGTCATTTGGTTCAGGCGTATCGCGCCGGGGCTGAGCGTTTCGGTTGGAAACAGCGCGCGCGGAAGCCCGGTACACGGCGTGAGGGGGAATGGTTGATCGGCATGGGATGTGGCACCGCGACGTATCCGTATTACCGGATGCCTGGCGGCGCGGCCCGGATCACACTGCACAAGGACGGGCACGCGCGGATCGAGATTCCTGCGCACGAGATGGGCATGGGCACGGCGACGACGCAGGCGCTGGTCGCCGCGGAGCGGCTCGGTCTGCGGCTTGAGCAGGTCACGGTGGCCTACGGTGAATCGTCTTATCCCGGTTCGTTTCTCGCGGGCGGATCGTCACAGACCGCCTCGATCGGCGCGGCCGTGATCGCCGCGCATCGCGCATTGGTCGGCGAAATGCTGACGCTGGCCGGGAATGATTCGCCGCTGGCGGGATTGAAGGCCGATAAGGTGGGGTGCCGTGACGGCGGGCTCTGCAAGCTGGACCAGCCAGAGCGGTACGAAAGCTATGCCTCGATTCTCGATCGTGCCAAGCGTGACGATGTTACGGCAGAAGCTGATGCCCCGCAGCCGATGGAGCTGCAGCACTGGTCGATGCATTCGTTCGGGGCGCAATTCGCGGAAGTGCGCGTGAATGCGGTGACCGGAGAGACTCGCGTCAGCCGGTTCCTCGGGTCATTCGACTGCGGGCGCATCCTCAATCCCAAAACGGCGGCCAGCCAGTTCCGCGGCGGCATCATCATGGGACTGGGACTGGCGCTGATGGAGGAAGCAGCGTTCGACGAACGAAACGGACGGATCATGAATCCGAGCCTGTCCGAGTATCACGTGCCGGTGCACATGGATGTGCCGGCGATCGAGGTCATGTGGACCGACATTCCCGATCCGCATGCGCCAATGGGCGCGCGGGGGATCGGGGAGATCGGGATCACCGGTGTGGGCGCGGCGGTAGCGAACGCGGTTTACAACGCCTGCGGCGTTCGGGTGCGGGACCTGCCGATTACGCTGGATAAGGTGATGGGGATGGCGCTTTGAGGCCGGAGGTTCAGAATATCCCCGACAGCCATCCGCGGGGTTGCGGCTGGATGATCGGCGTCTGCCCTTGCTGCGGGCTCTGACCCAGCGCGGCATTTTGCCGTAGGCGCTGCGCTTCCTTCTGCGGATCCACGGCGATGCCCGGCGCCGGTGTCGAGCGCCAGAACATCAGCCGGTCGGCAAAGCTGCCCCCCGCCGCATTCAACCGTCCCTGCTCCTGCGCGATCTCCGTCCGGATATCCGCAGGTGCTGGCGGCCCGGCCTCCTGCACCAAGGCTTCCTGGCCCGCGCTCATTCCACCAGCGGTGGATCCCAGCGTGGTCTGCGGCATCAACGCTTCCTCGGCTGCCACCGAATCCGGGACAGCCTGCGGGCGCGGCGCGCCAGGACGGGGCGGACGGATGCTGTAGTCAGGCGGCATACTGAGCGGGGCCTGGGTCGAGACGGAGAATTCATCCGGCGCATCCCGGCTGAACCCGAAGGTGCGGGACAGGGTGTCTCCCATGCCGCCGCACCCCGCAAGCGAAATACTTATCCCGGTTGCAACCAGAAGCGGGGCGACTCGGCGAGAACGTCCGGTAAGCGTAGCCAACATCGGTGTTTCCTACAGAACAGCCCGCCCATTCCGCAAGCCTGCGAGCGCGTCTTGGAGCAGGATTTACTGATCCCGCCCTACTGAATCGAGGCCCCGTTGCGCATGCGCGATTCGCCCGGCTCGGGCTTAGGGGAGAACTGGCTCACGATCAGCAGGGTGATCACGCCGCAGACGATTGCCGCGTCGCCAACGTTGAATACGTACCAGGACCAATCGCCGATATGCGCGTGGATGAAATCAACGACGGCACCGAAACGAAGCCGATCGATCACGTTTCCCACGGCTCCGCCGGCGATCGCCCCAAGCGCAATGGCGGTCACGCGGGATTCCGTGCGACGCAGCCAAATCGTGAGCGCGGTCACGATCGCGAGGGCCACGATAACCAGAGCAATGCGTGTCCATGCTCCAAACCCATTCAACAACCCGAACGTTACGCCGCGGTTCCACACCATAACGAAGTCCAGCACGGGGAGCAGGCGAACGGGGCCTCGGGCCGGGAGGTCGAGGCCATTCAGGATCCACCATTTGCTGCCCTGGTCGGCGGCCAGGATGATCAGCGCCGAGACTGCGCCGAGCCAGGTGAAGCGGTCGCGGGTCATGCGGCCGCCCGGCAGACCAGCCCGGATTCCACGGCATCGGCACAGCGCGCGCAGAGCTCGGGGTGACTCGGCTGTTTGCCGACTTCTGGCAGCACGCGCCAGCAACGGGCGCATTTGTCGCCCTCGGCGGGCTCGAGGTGGACGACCGGGTTATCCTGTTCGAGGACCAGGCGGACGCGAGAGACAATGAGCACCTCTGCCCAGCCTGTCCGCATCGAGCAGAGGGGAGTTCAGTGTAGCCTGCACCTGAAGCGAGGATCCCCAGCGGCCCTCGGTTCGGCCGGTTTCAATCGCTGACGTCACCAGCCCGCGGATGTCCCGCACCTTCATCCATTTTTCCGCCAGCGCGTCATCGCGCCAGCTCGCGGGAAGATTGGGGAATTGCTGCAGATGCACGCTTTCGTTTTCGCCGAAACGGGCGGTCCAGGCTTCCTCCGCGGTAAAGCACAACGCCGGCGCGAGCCAGGTTGTCAGGCAGCGGTGGAGATGATCAAGCACGGTGCGCGCGGCGCGGCGGCGCAGACTGTCTGGCCGATCGCAGTAGATCGCGTCCTTGCGGATATCGAAGTAGAACGCCGAGAGGTCGGTGGCGCAGAAATTGTGGAGCTCCGGATAGACACCGGTCCAATCGTAGCTTTCAACGGCGGCGCGGATGCGTGCGTCCATTTCGGTCAGGCGATGCAGGACCCAGCGCTCCAGTTCCGGCATTTGGGATTCGGGGACGCGTTCGGATTCGGCGAAACCATCGAGTGAGCCGAGAATCCAGCGCAGCGTATTGCGGAGACGTCGGTAGAGTTCGGCTTGCTGCTTCAGGATTTCCTTGCCGATGCGCAGATCGTCGGTGGTATCCGACATCATGACCCATAGGCGCAGGATGTCGGCGCCGTACTGGTCCATGGCTTCCTGTGGCGCGACGGTATTGCCCAGGGACTTGGACATCTTCCGGCCCTGTTCGTCATTGACGAAACCATGGGTCAGCACGGCCTTGAACGGTGCGCGGCCGCGTGTGCCGATCGCTTCCAGAAGTGACGAGTGGAACCAGCCGCGATGCTGGTCGGAGCCTTCCAGATAGAGGTCGGCCGGCCAGGGCAGACCGCGGCCTTCGAGGACGAATGCATGGGTCGAGCCTGAACTCGAACCAGACATCCACGATATCCATCACCTGCTCGTAGTCATCCGCGTTGCGGTCGTTTCCGAGGAAACGTGATGGCGGGGAGGAGTACCACGCATCGGCGCCTTCGGCGGTGAATGCTTCGACGATCCGTTGGACCACGGCGGGGTCGCGCAACGGCTCGCCGGTGCGCTTCTCCACGAAAACGGCGATGGGTACGCCCCAGGCGCGTTGGCGACTGATGCACCAGTCGGGTCGGGCGGCCACCATGCTGCCGATGCGGTTGCGACCGGCATCGGGAACGAAATGGGTGGCGTCGATGGCGGCGAGGGCCTTCGCCCGGATCTGCTCGGGTCCGTCCAGTCGGATGAACCATTGCGGCGTGGCGCGGAAGATCAGCGGCGCCTTGCTGCGCCAGGAGTGCGGGTAGGAGTGGACGAGCGTGCTGCGGCCGAGCAGACCGCCGGCTTCTTTGAGTGCGGCGCAGACGGGATCGGCTGCTTTGTAGACATGCACGCCCGCGAAGAGCGGTACCCAGGCATTAAAGGTGCCATCATCGCCAACAGTTTCAGGCACTTCCAGCTTGTTGGCGCGACCGAGGTCGAAGTCTTCCTCACCATGGCCGGGGGCGATGTGAACGAAGCCCGTGCCGGCCTCGGTGGTGACGAAGTCGCCAAACAGGAGCGGCACATCATGGTCGTAGCCACGGCCGCGCAGCGGATGGGCGCAGACCGTGCCGGCGAGGTCCATACCCTTCATGACGCGCAGGACGTGATGGGTGGCGATCTTCGTCTCGGCCAGGAATTGCGGGAGCAGGGCGAGGGCGACCAGGAGCTGGTCACCGGCGCGGACAAGCGAGCCGTCCTGCACGCTGTCGACGCGGACCAGGGCGTAATCGAAGTCCGGTCCAGCAGCGATCGCCCGGTTGCCCGGCATGGTCCAGGGCGTGGTGGTCCAGATCACCACCGCGGCGTCGCGCAGGTCGGGGGCGGGGGCGGTGATGATCGGGAAGCGCACCCAAATCTGCGTGGATTTGTGGTCGTGGTACTCGATCTCGGCCTCTGCGAGGGCGGTCTTCTCGACCGGGGACCACATGACGGGGCGTAGGCCGCGGTACAGCGCGCCGTTCAGGAGGAACTTACCGATCTCCCCGGCGATGGCGGCTTCGGAGGGAAGGTCCATGGTGGCGTAGCGGCGGTCCCAGGCGCCCTCGACGCCAAGACGGCGGAATTCGTCTTTCTGCACGCCCAGCCAGTGCTTGGCGTAGTCGCGGCACTCCTCGCGAAATTTCAGGATGGGGACCGCGTCCTTGTCCTTGCCGGCGGCGCGGTATTGTTCCTCGATCCGCCATTCGATCGGCAGGCCGTGGCAGTCCCAGCCGGGGATGTAGTCGGCGTCGAAGCCGGCCATCTGGCGGGTGCGGTTGATGAAGTCCTTGAGGATCTTGTTGAGCGCCGTGCCGATATGGATGTTGCCGTTCGCGTAGGGCGGACCATCGTGCAGGATGAAGAGCGGACGACCCTTGGCGTCGGCGCGCATCTTGCCGAACAGGTCCATCTTGTCCCAGCGGGCCAGCATCGCGGGTTCTTTGCGCGGAAGATCGCCGCGCATCGGAAAGGAGGTGCGCGGCAGGAAAACGGTATCGCGATAATCGCGCTGTTCGGTCATTGGAAGAGGTCCGGAAGGATGGGAGGCGCGTGCGAACGTTCCGGCGGTCAGCGAGCCGCCGGGCGGGTAATTCGCGCCGGGATGTATCCCATTTCCATGTAGCTCACTATGGGGAGCCGAATGAGGTTGGGTCAAGGATCGGCGCTGAGTTGGGTTGGTATTGCGGTCTGGGATGTGTATATTTGACAGGGCAGATACACATTGAGCCAGCCGAACATGCGAACCAACATCGAAATTGACGACGCACTGCTTGCCGAGGCGATGAAACTGGCCCGTTTGCCGACCAAGCGTGCCGCGGTCGAGGAGGGCCTACGGCTGCTGGTCCGCGTCCAACGACAGGCCGACGCACTGGCCGATCTCAAGGGCCTTGGGTGGGATGGCGATCTGAATGAGATGCGGATTCCAGGTGATCCTCGTCGATAGCTCGGTCTGGGTCGCGCATCTGCGGGGGCTCAAGACGGTGGCCACAGCCAAACTGGAAACCCTATCCCTTCGGGAGCCTCTCCTGGTCGGCGATCTGATCCTGCTCGAAGTGCTCCAGGGGGCGCGAGACGACGGACATGCAGCGCGCATCGAGTTCGGTCTTCGCCGATTTCAGCTTGTATCTCTGCTGAACCCCGAACTGGCTTGTCGTGCTGCCCGTAACTATCGGGAATTGCGCCGACACGGGATCACTGTGCGGAAGACGGCAGACATCATTATCGGGACGTTCTGCATCGAACACCGGCATGCGCTGCTGCACGATGACCGAGACTTCGCTCCGATGGAGGAGCATTTGGGATTGATGGTGGCGTGACTGGCCACTTTTAGCCCTTCAGCAGCCGCCGGGCTTCTGCGGCATCGGCCGCAATCTGCTCCTTCAGCGCGTCGAGGCCTGCGAACTTGCGCTCCGGCCGGATGTAGGCGTGCAGCGCCACCGCGAGTTCAACGCCGTAGAGATCGGCGGTGAAGTCGAACAGGTGCGCCTCCAGCCGGCTTTCCGGTCCTTCGTTCACTGTCGGTCGCCGGCCGATATTTGCGGCTCCCTTGCGCTCCGTTCCATCCGGCAGCCGAGCGGTGATGGCATAGACGCCGCGGGCGGGTTCGAGATGGCGGCCGAGCGCAATGTTCGCGGTGGGAAAGCCGATGGTGCGGCCCCGTTCATCCCCATGCGCCACAATGCCGCGGATCGCCCAGGGTCGGCCAAGCTCGACGGCCGCACGCTCGGGATAGCCGTCCCGCAGGTCGCGCCGGATGCGGCTGGAGGAGATCGGCCCCTCGGCATCGGTGACGGGCCGCACGAGCGTCAGCCCCATGCCGAGCGCCTCGGCCCGGTCGGCGAGGAAGGCCGCGTTGCCGCTTTTTCGGTGGCCGAAGGCGAAATCCCCGCCGCAGGCCAGATGCCGTGCGCCGACACCCTGAGACAGCACCTCGGACATGAAGGCCTCGGCTGAGAGCAGGCTGAACGCCTGGTCGAACGGGATTTCGTAGAGAACGGACACGCCCAAGGCGGCGAGCAGGTCCGCACGCTCCCGCGACAGGGTGAGCCGGAATGGGGGATCGTCGGGCCGGAAGACCTCTCTTGGGTGCGGTTCGAAGGTCAGGACGGCGAGTGGCGCATCCGGGCGGGCGGCGTGCGCGGCACGGAGCACCTCGATATGGCCGACATGGACCCCATCAAAGTTGCCGAGCGCGACGGTGGCACCGCGCAGGGCAGGGGGCACGTTTTGCCAGTCGCGAACGATCTCCAACGCGGGTGCCTTCCGATCAGGGGACCTGAACGGTCGCCTCTCCCTCGATCACTGCCTTGCCGGCGACGGTGCAGGTGGTTTTGAGCGTGGCGCGGTTCTTGGTGGGGTCCAGGGCGGTGATTTCGGCTGTGGCGGTGACGGTGTCGCCGATCTTCACCGGGGCCCGGAAGCGCAGGGTCTGGCCGAGATAGATCGTGCCCGGGCCGGGCAGGCGGGTGCCGAGCACGGCGCTGATCAGGCCGGCGGAGAGCATGCCGTGGGCGATGCGCTCGCCGAAGATGGATTCCTTGGCGACTTCGGCGTTGAGGTGCACCGGGTTGGTGTCGGTACTGACGGCGGTGAACATCAGGATGTCGGCCTCGGTGATGGTCTTGCCCAGGCTGGCCGTCTGACCGACGGCGAGGTCCGAGAATGGCATATGGGTTGTTCCGCGCTGTGTGCGGGGCTTTTGGGGAATGGCATCCGGCCGGTCAAGCACGGCTCCGATCGGCCCGAAGCAGGTTGAGGATATAGGAATTCGACCTTTCGATGTGAGTTCGCGTCGCCAGTACGGCGGTTTCGGCATCGCCGGCGCGTGCAGCCTGGATAATCGCACGATGCTCAGTGGATGATTGGAGCATGCGGGCATGATTGGCCGGATAGCGGCAAGAGAGGGTTCGGAGCAGATCATTGTGGAGATTAACGATCCGCAGCGCTTCTGAGTTGAAATGGCGCCGGTAAATGGCGCCATGAAAAATACCATTCTCGTGATGGAAGGCTGCGAAATCGCCCCGCTTTGCGGATTTTTCGAGCCGCTGCTGAATGGCGTCGAGCTCCGCGATGTCGGCGCTGCGGGCGGATTCCACGAACCAGCGTACGAAATACGGTTCGAGCAGCAGTAGGATGTCGAGGATGTTGCGCAGAAACGGCTCGTCGATCGCGCGCACGCGTGCGCCGCGATTGGGCAGGATCACGACCAATCCCTCGCCTTCCAACCGCTGCAGTGCTTCCCGGACCGGGTTGGCGCTGACGCCATACCGCGCGGCCAGGTCAGCTGTTTTGAGATGAAGGTTCGGCGTCAGGCGGCCGGCGACGATGTCGTCGCGGATCAGATCCTGAATGCGACGATAGCTGGGACTTGGGATATCCGGCTGCTGTTCCCGCCTACCTGTGGTTTTAACCGCGTCCATGGGTCAGCCCGGGTTTGCAATGATGTCTGATCCCTGCGGGCACGACGGATGACAACGGGGACCAGTGGCTTGACAGATTCTATATAATCTCTCTCTATTCCCATATAAACCGTACGTCCATCAAGGGCGGGCACAAACGAGGTGGGGAAATGACGGAGCATGCAGTCTGCATGACGCTTGAGTGCGCCCTCTCTTCAGTTGCAGGAAACTGAAGATGCCAAGGTCAGCGACGAAACCTGGGGATCGCATACTTCTTACGGGGGCGACCGGCCGCATTGGCGCCAATCTTTGCCGCACGCTGATCGCGCGTGGCTACACGGTTCGCGCAGTGGTCATGCCGGACGATCCAGCCATGTGGCGGATCGGTGGCCTCGAGATGGAGATCGTGACTGCGGACCTGCGTAATGAGTCACTCGTGGTACAGGCTTGCGCGGATGTGCAGGGCATCTGTCATCTCGCCGCGCTGATGGGTCCCGACGCCGGTGATATGTCCGTCAGCGAGTATTGGCATCTGAATGTCGATGCAACTCTGCATGTTCTCGAAGGGGCGCGCTCGTGTTCTGGTCTAGTGAAGTTTGTCTTTGCGAGCACCGACGCGACATATCCTGCCGTGAATCCCCGCTATAATCCGATCGATGAGAACCACGTGCAGGACCCGGTCAACCTTTATGGCCTGACGAAAGTCGTCGGCGAGCGATTGTGCCTGGATTACCTGACGGAGTTCGGGGTTCCCATTGTCATGCTGCGCTACGGCGGTGTTTCCAGCCCTGACGAGCGGGCCGGCGGGCGCCAATATCTTCTCAGCGGCATGATCCAGCGATTTCGCGATGCCAAGGTGAGCCATAACAATTATCTCTGGATCAATCTCCTGGGACATGAGCGCCCTTGCGAGTGGCTTGAGCCGCTGGTCGACAAACAGGATCAACTTGTTGCCTTGACCGATAAGGATGGCCGGCCGTGGCTCTCTCATCCCACAGACGTCCGTGACGTGATTCAGGGCACGGTACTCGCCCTGGAATCAGAAGCTGGGGTCGGCGAGGCGTTCAATATTCTGGGCCCCGGTCCGGTATCCAGTATCGAAGCGGTCCGCCATCTTGCCGAACGGACTGGTTTGCGTTGGTGCACCGCTGCCGTGCCGGTGCGGCTTGCTTACGAGATGAGCTTGTCCAAGGCACGCGCGGTCCTTGGCTACCGTCCGCAATTTGACTTCTTCCGCAGCGTCGATGACGGTCTTCGAATACTGGCAGGGGAAGACATGGGCGTTTTGGCGGCCAAGCCGCTTCGCTAGCGGTTTCCGCTCGGTTTCGCAGCGGGCCAGAGCCAATCTGGCCTGCCCGTGGGAGGAAATAATGAAAGAATCTCGTGCACAAAACAGCATTACCCGGCGTGGCATTCTGACGGCCGGTGCTGCGACGGCTGCGGTCGCCGGTGTGTCGCGGCCACGACGAGCCTCGGCCCAGTCGCCGGTGACGCTGTCGATGATCGGCCTGGATGGCCATCCTTCCTGGCTCGCCACCAAGGCCATGATCAAGACCTACAAGGATGTTGCGCCAAACGTCAGCTTCCAACTATCCCAGTTCGATCTGCCGTCGATCAACGATAAGGTGAACCTCGATTTTCAGGCCAAGAAAGGCCAATACGATATCGTCTGGATGAACAGTGCTTCGGGAATCGGCTATTGGAGCGAGGCCGGCATTGTGGTGCCGCTCGATGAGATGATATCGCCCAGTTACAACCTGGACGATTTCCTGCATCTTGCGCGCGCAATCGCCACGCTGCGCGGTAAGCTCTACGGCATCGCGATCATGATCGAAGGTCGGATGCTGGTCTATCGGAAGGACCTGCTTGAACCCACCGGCCTGGCGGTGCCCACAACGGTCGACGAGATGACCAAAGCGGCCCAGACGATGAATAATCCCTCTAAGAATCAATATGGATTCTCGCAGCGGGTGGCTTCCGGCGGCTCGATCTCGTACGACTGGGTGGGCTGGCTGTATTCGTTCGGCGGGCAGATTTACGATGCCAAATTCAACCCGCAGCTGACCTCGCCTGAAGCGGTCGCGGCGTTGCAAGCATTCATCAAGATCAATCAATACTCGGCTCCGTCGTCCAATCGCAGTTACGGCCAAATTGTCAGCGAGCTGCAGACCGGCATCGCCGCCATGGCCAACGACGTTACAATCATCACGCCCCTGCTCGAGGATCCCAAAGCGTCGCGCTTCGCCGGCAAGTTCGGCTACGCGGTTGCTCCGGCGGGACCCAAGGGCCCCCGTCCGGAAACATCGGCGCACATGCTGGCTATTTCCTCACTGAGCAAGAAGCGCGAGGCGGCCTGGCAGTTCCTGGAGTGGATGACGTCGCAAAAGAACAATGAGCCGTGGATCTTCGCTGGAGGCGCCGCTTTCCGCGAAAGCATGTATAAAGATCCGGCGATTTTGGCGAAGTATCCGCAATACACACTGTTCAAGCAGATCCTCGATCAAGGCAATCCGGACTACGTGCCTCGGATCAAGCCGTCCGCTGAGATCATGATCCGCCTGGGCGAGGAGCTGAGTTCCGCGCTGGTGGGCGTGAAGCCGGTGAATCAGGCGCTCGGCGATGCGAATCAGGAGATCGCCGCGATCTTGAAGCGGAACGGCTATAGGACGTGAGGCAAAAGCGGCCAGCGGTCCTGCGTACTGAGAGGAGTATGCGCAGCATTGCGGAGCCGTGGTTTTATCTTGCGCCGGCGCTCCTGTGGTTTCTGATTTTCTCGGTATTCCCGCTCGTTTACACGGTCAATATGAGCCTCCGTGACTGGAGCATTGCTGACCATCCTTTTGTCGGGCTTTCGCACTATGCGGAGATGATCGGCGATCAATCATTTTATCACTCTCTGCGCGTGACCGCGATCTTCGCGTTCTTCACAGTCAGCCTGTCGTTTGTGTTCGGCTTTGCCATCGCCGTCCTGCTTGCCAATGACGATCTCTATGGCAAGACGTTTTTCCGCAGTATCGTGATCCTACCCTATGTCATTTCGGACATCGTCGTTGGGATCAGCTTCCGGCTTATGTTTCATCCGATTCTGGGCGTGATAAACTATGTGCTGGGCACGCGCGGATGGGATTGGTTCGGATCGCCCAGGCTGGCACTTCTGTCAGTCAGCCTGGTCGTCGTGTGGCACCTGACGCCATTTTTCACCATCATCCTGCTTGCCGGTCTGCTCTCTCTGCCGAGGGAACCGTTTGAAGCGGCCCGCATCGACGGCGCCGGCGGCTGGCGACTGTTTCGCCATCTGACGTTGCCAATGATGAGACCTGTTTGCCAAGTCGTGCTGCTGATGGGTGTCATCGACGTCCTGAAGGTGTTCGGCATTATCTTCACAACAACCCAAGGTGGCCCCGCCCGTCTGACGGAAGTCATCGGGATGTATATATTCCGAACTGGGTTCCTGTTCTATCGCTTCGATTACGCAAGTGCGATCGCGGTCGTCGTGGTCGTTGCCATGACCGTGCTCGCCATTCTGGCAATGCGGGCGCTGAGTGAGCGGAGCAGGACGGGTCTGGTGCCGGCCGAGGCGGGGCCTGGATGAATCGGAGGCTGCGCGTTCTCGGTCGGCGCTCTCTGCTCACTCTGTTGGCGACAGCTATCACTGTGGTCCTTCTGTTCCCGATTTACTGGATCGCATGTCTGTCTCTGCAGGATGCGATGACATCATCGAGTTTTCCGCCGCATTTCTGGTTCACTCCGACTCTCGCCAACTACCGGAGTCTCTTCGTTGACGGGGATTTTGGCCCGGTTCTGGCCAATACCGCGATCATTGCTTCAGGCACGACGGTGGTGGCACTCGTGCTTGGAATTCCTGCCGCCTATGCTCTCGCGCGCTTCAAGATCGGGTCCGGCGAGCACATCTCGCTCGCGATTCTCAGCGTGCGGATTATTCCGTCCTATGTGGCGGCCGTCCCGTTGTTCGTGTTGCTCAACCGGGTCGGGCTGTACGACACGCGGACCGGGGTGGTCATGGCGACGAGCGTGGTCGCCATCAGCTTCGCGATCTGGATGATGCGCGCGTTCATCGTTTCAATACCGATCGAGCTTGAAGAGGCAGCGCGAATTGACGGCTGTTCGCGCATCGGAGCGATCCTGCGTGTCGTGCTGCCGCTGGCTGCTCCGGGTCTCGTCGCAACCGGATTATTCACGGCCATTCTGGGATGGAACGATTTTGTCTTCGTGCTCATCCTCGGCGGTGAGACGGCCAAGACGATGCCGGTCGCCTTGAGCGGCCTGGTAACCGAAGAGCGTGTGGAGTGGGGACAACTCGCCGCCGGCGGCGTGCTGACGATGTTGCCGGTCATCGTCTTTGCCCTGCTCGTCAGGCGATACTTCCTGGCCGGAACGGTGTCGGGCGGGGTGAATCAGTGATTTCGGGAGGGGTGATTTTCCGGCGGTCCTGAGTGAGGTGATCGGCGCCCAAACGTTTGAATTCAGCGTGCTCCTGTCGCGATGTCCGGGTGCAGGAGTGCGTGCGCAGCTGGACTGACGTTGCCTGCTTGATCGAAGGCGCCGACCACGCGCACACCGTTAAGGTCTGCACCGTCCGCCATATCCTCCGAGATCGCCGCTGTGCAGCCAGCCTCCGCTGCCGTGGCCAGAAACAGCGCGTCGAAGAGCTGGAACCGGCCTGCCAGGGCTGCGTCGATCGCTGTCCGTAGGGCGGCCGCGCCGGGGCCGCCAACGACGGTGAAGAGCGCCATCCAGTCCTCGACCTGCGCGGCCGCGGCGGCTTGCGGCAGAATCCGCTTGCGCACGACAACATGGAAGAACTCGGCTAGTGCCTGCGGCAACAACACGCAATTTAGGGCGGCGGCCGAACTCGATAATGTCGATGGCGGCAAACCGGCGTACCGGGTCTCTCCCATCCGCAGCATAGACCAGGATGTTGCTGTCCAGCGTGAAGTGCGTCACGCGGCGGGATCGACCCCGAGGACCTCATCGTACAGGCGGGCACGGTCGAAGTTGCTCTCACCGGCTTCGCCGCCGAGCAGGCGCGAACGGCTGCGCTCCAGAATACCGCGTTGCGCCTCGGTCAGGAGGCGTCGGCCATCGGCTCCTCGCGCGGGAGAAATCCGTGCAACGGGCACGCCATTCCGAGTGACCATGAACTCCTGCCCGTTGGCCACGGCATTGAGGATGCGGGAGAACTGTTGGTTCGCCTCCCGCGCTGTGATCGTCTCCATGAGGGCCTCCGATGTCCTACATCATGTAGCACAGGCTAGCGGACCCGGCAATCGGAGCGTGACATTGGCTGTCCCCACGGGCAAACACGACCCCAGTAGGGAATCCCCGGGGAGTTGCATGCCGCAGACGGATGTCGGCCGTTCAGAAGACCTGCTTCGGGAACTCGGCACCTGGGTGGAGCTGGAAACGCCGACCACGGATCCGGACGCGGTGAACCGGCTTATGGACATGGCCGAGCGGGAACTCGCGGAGGCGGGCGCCGCCATTCGCCGCATCCCTGGCCGGAATGGTTACGGCGATAACCTGATGGCCCGCACACCGGGCGAGGGCAAGCCAGTGCTGATCGCGGGCCACCTGGATACGGTCTGGTCTGTCGGCACGCTCGACGTCATGCCGTTCCGCGTGGACGGCGAAAAGGCCCGCGGCCCGGGCATTTACGACATGAAGGCAGGCAGCTTTCTCTCGCTGCACGTCGTGCGCTCCATCCTGCGCCAGCGCATTCCGACGAAAAGCCCGATTGTTCTACTGCTGACGCCGGACGAGGAAGTAGGCAGCCCGACCAGCCGGGCGCTGATCGAGGAACTGGCGGGACAATCCGCCGCGGTATTGATCCCTGAACCGGCCGGTCCGGGTGGTGCCTGCGTGACCGCGCGAAAGGGTGTGGGCCGGTTCGTTCTCCGGGTTGAAGGCCGCGGCTCCCATGCCGGCGGCAATTTCCAGGATGGTGCGTCAGCCGTGGTGGAACTCGCGCGGCAGATCCAGGCCATCCACGATCTGGTGGACGTCGATCGCGGCATAACGCTGAACGCCGCGCCGGTCTGGGGCGGCACGCGGCCCAACGTGATTCCCGCCGAAGCCGGATGCGAGATCGATTTGCGCGTCAACTCTGCGGCGGATGGGGAGGAGATGGTCGCCGCCCTGCAAGCGCTGGCGGCAAAGTCGCCGGGATGCCGCGTGACGGTGGAGGGTGGAATGAACCGGCCGCCCTTCGCCGAAACGCTGCCCATCACGCGCATGTACGATCATGCCCGACAGGTCGCGGATCAGCTCGGGATGAAGCTGCCGAAGCAACACCGTGGCGGCGGATCGGACGGCAACTTCACCGCCGCGATGGGAGTGCCGACGTTGGACGGGCTGGGCTGTCCTGGCGCGGGCGCGCATGCCAGCCACGAACATATCCTGTGGCGCGAGCTTGCACCGCGCGCTGCGTTTCTGGCGGGCCTACTGGAGACGCTGAGCTAAGCCAGGCTGGCGCTGTTCAGTTCCCGGTTCTTTGTCTGCGTCTTTCTGCCGGTCGTTATCGTCGTTTACTATGCTCCGGCGGGCAGTCGCACGGCGCCCGACGCATGCCTTGTTGGCGCATGCGGCCGCGGGTCAACCAACGCCGATTTCCGATTGATCACTCTGCCGCTGCCGCCGTCGGCTCGCTGATCAACCGTCCCGGACGGTCGCCTTCCCGCCGCAGCACCAGGCGCCGATCATGCAGTGCGGCGACAGTCGGGCGATGCGCGATGGAGACGATCGTCGTGCCGGGCAGGCGTTCTTTCAGCGTCTGGTACAATGCGGCCTCGGACTCCGGATCCAGGCTCGCCGTCGCCTCGTCCAGGAACAGCCAGTCAGGCTTGGCCAGCAATGCGCGGGCCAAGGCAACACGTTGCTGTTCCCCGCCCGATAGCACTTGCGGCCAATTGCGATCGTGATCGAGTTGCGGCACCAAGCCCGGCATGCCGGCATCCGTCAGCGCCTGCGCAACGTCGGCATCCGGATACGCCTCCGGCGCTTTGGGGTAGCTGATCACGTGCCGCAGGGTCCCAAGCGGGATGTAAGGCCGTTGGGGCAGGAACAGGCAGCGCTCCACGGGCCGGTGCACCCGTCCGTGCGCGAAGGGCCAGATGCCCGCAATCGCGCGGAACAGCGTGGACTTGCCGGAGCCAGTGCGACCCGTGACCACGACCGACTGGCCCGGTTCGAACCGCAGATCTGCATCCTCCAGGATCTTCAACCCGTTGGGCAGTTCCAGCGTCAGATCCGTCAATCGGACCGCATTGTCCGCTGCGGGCTCCAGCAATAGGCCCTGGTCGCTCGCTGCGCGGGCCAGGACGATCGCGCGGTGGAATGTGGTGAGACGTTCGACGACCGCGCTCCACTGAGCCAGCGTGCCGTACGCGTTGACGAACCACGACAACGAATCCTGCACGCGCCCAAACGCCCCCGCCGTCTGGGTCAGCCCGCCCAACTCGATCTGGCCAGAAAAGTAACGTGGCGCTGCGACCACGATGGGAAATATCACGGCGATCTGACTGTAACCGGAGACCAGTGCGTTCAGCCGCTTGGTGCGGATCATGATGCCCCACCAGTTGGACATGACCCGATGGAAGCGATCAATCAGCTCACCCTTCTCCTCGGGCTCGCCGCCATACAGGGCCACGCCTTCCATGTTCTCCCGCAGGCGTACGAGCGCGTAGCGAAAATCGGCCTCGACACGTTGCTGCTGGAAGCGCAGCCCGATCAGCGGGCGACCCACGAGGTGTGTGAGCCCCGTTCCGATGACGGCATAGATCAGCGCGATGAACACCATGTACCCGGGGATGGTCATCCCAAACAGCGTGATGGTCCCCGAGAGGCCCCACAGAATGCCGACGAAGCTGACGAAGGAGACGATGTTCGAGAGGAAATCAACGCTGAGGGAGAGGGTGGTGGCAACAAAATCGCGGATATCCTCCGCGATGCGCTGATCGGGGTTGTCGGTGCCGATGGCACGCGTGTCTGTGGTCAGGCTGATACGATAGTATGCCCGATCGGATAGCCATTCATCCAGGAAGCGCTGTGTCAGCCAGCGCCGCCAACGGATTTGCAGCCACTGGTTCAGATACGTCACGTAGACGAACACCAGGATATAGACCGCAACCACGCCGCAGAAGCCCGGCATGATCCCGCCCCCGGGCGTACGTCTCCAGGTGAACAGCAGTTGCAGGAAGGCCTGCCAGTCTTTCGACTGGAGTGAGTTGTAGAACTGCCGGTTCCAGAAGTTCAGCACGACGCTCATGCCGACCATCGAGAGATTGAGCACGATGATCGAGATGAGCAGGACCCAGGCGGACCATTTTTCCTCGGAGCGGAAATAGGGACGGGACAGGCGCCAGACATCGCGGAGGAAGGAACCAATGGACTTCATCGAGTGCAGGAACTTTCAGCCTTTCCGGGCGGCTTCATCGATTGCGGCGAGCCAGCCCGACATGCGCCGGCGGTTCACCCCAAAGTCTGCATAGCCGTACACGCTGCGCGAATATAGGAGAAGATGGCTGCGATTGGGACCGTCCGGGAGCGCCTGGGCAACAATCAAGTCCGGGAAATTACACCAGAATGAACGCGATACGAACCAGAGCTGACTGGGGTCCCCAAACCGCGCGGCGAGCATGGTGCGTGGTTGACGCGCCGCAACATCGATGACGATTCCGATCAGCCGATCTGCCCCGAAGGGAAATCTAGGGCTGGGAAAATCCGCATCAAGGCGCGCTGAGGCGGGTGCACCTACCGCCTCGTTGGGTCGTCGTCGACGCTTCAGCGATGCGAAATCGAGCGGCTGGAAGGCAGGCAGACCGTGTGCGCCCCTGCCGGCGCAAGCGGGCAAGAAGCGCCCGAGAAGCCACCCGAGGGGCGTCATCCCGCAAGGGGGGCCGGTCGAAGATATGCCCGGCGCTGCATTCGCATCCGGCTGGTGTGGCAGGTCACCGCGAGACCGCCAGCCGCGCCCGGACATCCTCGAGCCGCGCGGAGAGGGACGCACGCCAGGGATCGGGGGTCTGGCTGAGCGTCTGTTCCAGGCAGGAAGCTGCCTGAGCGAGCTTTCCAGCCTTCTCCAGGATGAACGCCAGAGTGCTGCGATAGAGCCAGCGTCCTTCGTTCAGTCTGATGGCGGTCCGCGCTCGGCCATATCCAACGGGCCATTATTGCGAAGAATGAAACCAGCCAGCAGGTCCCAGTTCTTCGCCAGTCCGGATCGCTCGACCAGGAGTTCCAGCCACTCATAGTCGGGCGGATTGACGTCTTGTTTCCAGATGAATGCCGCCCGGCCCACTGCCTCTATGCGTTCGATCTGGTTGTTAGCCTGTGGCCCAGATGGGTGTGGTGCAACGGGAGGATATGTCCATCCAGGATCTGCCGCGCGAAGGTTAGGATGTAATCCTGCGCGCCCATCGGCGCTGAACCGCGCGTTTGCGCGGCGCCTTCACCTTCGTGGAAGAACAGGTCTTCAATGATGTAGCACCCGCCGGGCAGCAGGGCGGGAAACAGCCGCTCGAAGGTGAAAATGATATGATCTGCCTGGTGCGACCCGTCATCAATGATGACCGTGGGCGGATACTGGGCGACCAGGCTATCGACGAACGTTCCATCAGCCTGAGAGCCGATTTCGATCCGAATGCGCTCTTCTTCGAAGGCCTTGCAGCGTTGCTGTATATCCACGCCAATAATCAGTGCTTTTGAAAACCAGCGTTGCCACATCCGGGTGGAGGCGCCGTCATCCACACCGATCTCGATCACATTGATCGGCAGGTTTCGAAAACCCGCCAACGCCCGTTCGTAGTGGCGCAGGTAGCCGTATCCGAGTTCGCTTTTGTCGGTCCCGCAGAGGATCCCAAGCGCATTCAGCGGCATGTCGTCTAGCATCGAGGGTCTTCCTCGTGATCTCGCGTGGGGCGGTACCATAACCGCAAGTTTGCCGAAGAAGCCCCTGAATTCCTTGACGCGGACGTATCAGCTTCCTAGCGTCCGTTACATGAACACGGTGACACGGGCCCATCTCGCCGAGACGATCTATGCTCAGGTCGGGCTGTCGCGCAATGAGTCGGCCGACCTGCTGGAAAGTGTGCTCGCCTATATGGTGAATACGCTGCAATCGGGTGAGACGGTGAAGATCAGTGGCTTCGGAACATTTGCTGTACGGCAGAAAGGGCGGCGCATCGGGCGCAATCCCAAGACGGGGCAGGAGGTGCCGATCCCGCCGCGCCGCGTCCTGGTGTTTCGACCGAGCCATGTGCTCAAGGCGCGTATCAACGGGCTGCCTTTGACATCCGAAGACGATGCGCAGTCCGGCATCCGGCCCGGCGAATGAGCGAGGCCGCCGACCGGGACGGTGACGGTACGGGCCGATCGCGTCCCAAGAAGTCGCCCACGGCTTTCCGCACAATCAGTGAGGTGGCGGAGGAGTTGCACATCCCGCAGCATGTGCTGCGCTTCTGGGAAACCAAATTTCCGCAGGTCAAGCCGCTCAAGCGTGGCGGGGGACGGCGCTATTACCGTCCGGACGACATCGCCCTGCTCCGCCGCATTTCCGATCTGCTTTACATTCAGGGTTATACAATCAAGGGCGTGCAGCGGCTGCTGCGCGAAGGCGGGGGCAAACTTTCCGACGATATCCCGCCGGCACCTCCGGCGGAACGGGCCGAGGCAGAAGCCGAGCGCGCAGGCGTGCCGCCGGAACCAATTCTGCCGATGCCCGAGTTACAGAGTGAGTCGCCGGCGGTTCCGCGGGTGCGTCGCGATTCCGAAGCTGAACGCCTGCGCACCGTTCTGACTGAGACGTTGCGCGAGCTGGAGGAGCTTCGCGCGCTGCTCGTCAAGTGATCGGGTCACTACCCCCTGTGGGCCCCCTGCGATTGCCAGTTGAGGCTCCCGACTGCTAAATCGCATAAGGGTCGGAGCGTAGCGCAGCCTGGTAGCGCATCAGTCTGGGGGACTGGGGGTCGTGGGTTCAAATCCCGCCGCTCCGACCAGTATTTATCCGCTGCGGAGAAGGCCGGGGCGGGTCATGACGGGGTACGTGATGGAGAGGCGTGACGGCTGGCGCAACCGGGATCGTCGGAAGCGCAAATTCGGCGAAGATGGGCCGGGACCGGAAGACCTCGGTTGGAGACCGCCGCCGAGCGCTGATGCAGGGTTTCAACGCGGACCTCGTGCGCCGATCGTGTCGACCGGTCCCGACGTTGAGGCCAAGGTGAAATGGTACGATACGGGCAAAGGGTTCGGTTTCGTCGAACTCGGTGACGGATCGGGCGATGCGTTCCTGCATGCGAGCGTCGTGGAGCGCCTGGGCCAGGGCATTCCCGGGCCGGGAGCCGCGTGCAAGGTGCGGGTGGGACGCGGTCCGAAAGGCCCGCAGGTGACTGATCTGCTGGAGCTTGGGCCGCCTGACCCGAATGCGGCGCCTCCACCGCCGCGGCGGCCTTCCCACGGCGGTGCCGGCGGTGGTGGTGGCGGCGGGTATGGGTATACGCCAGGTCCGCCCCCGGGGCCGGGGCAGGAGATGATGGGCACGGTGAAGTGGTACAACGCCCAGAAGGGCTTTGGCTTCATCACACCGGAGAACGGCGGGAAGGACGTATTTGTCCATGCATCCGCGCTAGGCCGAAGCGGCATCACCGACCTGAATCCCGGACAAGTGGTGCGGCTGCAGGTCGTCTCGGGCAAGAAGGGGCCTGAAGCCTCCTCGGTCGAACTCACCTAACGCCCAAAGCCGGACGTCCTGACCGGGCATGTTCCCGCCGATTACTGCGCGCAACGTTCCAGGACTGGGTTGGCAACCGCCAAAAGGCAGCCCATTTTTGTCGGACATGACCAGTCGCAGTCGAGCGCGGCGGCCGGCCGCGCTTGTGGCGGCGCAGGAGAAGATGGGCCATGAACCGATTGATTTTTCTGTTCGTAGGAGCGGCTATGGCCGTTTCCATCGGGGTTGCGCGGGGCCAGACCGCGGCACCTCAGCGTCTCGACAACATCTGGGGCGGGCAGGCGCATCAGCCGACACAGGCTGAGGTGACGCAGGAGGAACAGGCGGGTCATCAAGGGCTAACGCAGCAACAGCAGCAGCAAGGCAACGACGAAGTCCAGGACCTGTACCGCGAACTGATGGAATCCAACGCGCCCGAAGGAGAATGACTGCGGGTCTATCGGCTCAGCCGGCTGGTTGCGGCGCAGGTGCGTTTTGCGCCGCGCGCGGTTTCTCCGGCAACAGCGACTGGAGATATGCGATCACGTCCTGGCGGCTCAGCTTGTCAGAGACGGAAAACGGCATCGCAACACCGGGCACCATCTTCTGCGGACCGCTCAGCCAGGTCTCAAGCGTGGCGGTGTTCCAGATCAGGCCGGAATGCGCCAGTGCCGGTGTGTAGGGATAGCTGGTCACGGCGCCGGCCGGACGGCCGAACACGCCGCTGAGCATCGGACCGACCTTGTTGCTGTCGAGGTTGTGGCATTCGGCGCAGGTGGTTTCGAAAATCTTCTGCCCTGCCACAGGGTCCGGCGGCCGATTTTCAAACCGCGCGAGGTCTTCTGCGCCCTTCGGCCGCAGCAATTCGAAAAATGTGTAGGACAGGGTCAGGTAACCGACCTCGCGCGCGTTGGGGTCGGTCGCCATGCGTGGATCCACGTAGAAATCCACTGGCATTTCGACGGACTGGTGAGGGCCGAGGCGTTCCTCGGTGAAGCAGAAGCATTGGATCTTCTTGAAATACGAGCCGATCTTGAGCGGCGTGATGTTGAAGGTGGCGTGGCCGACGATTTCCCGGTCGCTGGTGTTCTCGGCGCGGAAGAAGACCAGAGTGTCCTGGCCGAGATGGACGCGAACCTGGCGCTGCACCGGCTCGAACTTCCAGGGCATGCCGGGGGCCACGTTGGTATCGAAAGCGACGGTTACCATGCGGGCGGATTCGGTTGTGTTATCCGCCGTGGCACGCTGGGTGGTGCCATAGGCGCCGGTAGCGGCGCAGAACAGGCGATAGAGCGTGACGGAGTAGGAGACCAGTGTCGTCATTACGCCGACCGCACATAACAACCCGACGAGGGTTACGATCTTGGCGCGTCTGGAATGATCGGGAGGCGGCATGCGACGTGCGGCTTAGCGCACCATGTGCGGCACATCAACGCGAGACAGAGAGGAGCAATTGATGATCGAGGTGCGGCCGTTCGGCGGCCTGGGTGGCGGAGACCACGGCTGGCTCAAGACGAAACACCACTTCTCCTTCGCCGACTATCATGATGCGGAGCGCATGCACTGGGGCGCGCTGCGCGTCTGGAACGACGACGAGATCGCCGCTGGCAGCGGCTTCCCGCCACACCCGCATGCCAGCATGGAGATCATCACCTATGTGCGGCAGGGCGCAATCACGCATGAGGACAGCCTGGGCAATCGCGGCCGAACGGAAGCCGGGGACGTCCAGGTCATGAGCGCCGGGTCGGGGATCCAGCACGCCGAATACAACCTGGAACCCGGGACCACGACCCTGTTTCAGATCTGGATCATGCCGCGCGGGCGCGGGGGCGAACCGTCCTGGGGCAGCCGCCCGTTTCCGAAGCAGGATCGGAGTGGGACGTTCGTGACCTTTGCCAGCGGGTTCCCGGAGGACGCGGATGCCCTGCCGATCCGGGCAGACGGGCGGGTGGCTGGAGCGACCATTCAGGCTGGGCATGAGGCGACCTGGACGCTCGCGCCGGGGCGAAAGGCCTATCTGGTGCCGGCGCGGGGCTCCGTGCTGGTCAATGGGGTGGCGGTCGGTCCGCGTGACGGCGCAGCAATCTCGGATGAGGCAACACTGCGCATCGTCGCCAATGACGATGCCGAAGTGGTGCTGGTCGAGACGGCCTAGGTGTACGTCCCCAGATGGCACCCGAACATCCCGGGCGGGTTGATTGTCTGCTCGCCCGGGACAAGTTCGAGGATGTCATAGAAGTCCTCTGGGTTTTTCATCTGTGAGGGCTTCTTGCCCACAACGACCGGAACCGGCCGGATCATCTGATGATCCTCGGCGCGGTACCAGACTTTGCCGAGCGTGCTGTCCCACGGGTTGGATTTCGAGTCTTCGAGCGTCTTGATGACATCGGGTGGATAGAAGCCGCCGGTACGCTCGACTGCCAATGCCCAGATGTAGGTCTGCATGTAGCCGATATGCGCACCCCAGCGCGGATAATAGTTGTTCTTCGCGCGGAACGCCTCGACGAAGTTCTTGGCGAGCGGGAATTGGTCTTGCAGCGTCCACCAGAAGTCGAACGTGCCATATGCGCCGCCCATGACCGCGGCACCCAATTCCTTCGCCTGGAAAGAGGAAATGTTGGGCACCACGAGCTTCATTTTGGGTAGCACGCCGAACTGCCCAGCCTGTTTGGTGGAAGCGACGGAATCGGCACCGAACGCGATATTGACAAAGACGCTGGCCCCGCTGTTGGCAATGTTGAGCAGAGCGGAGCTGAAATCGCTGGTGCCGAGCGGCACGACCTGATTCGTGGCGACGGTCCAGCCGTGTTGCTTCATGAACTCGGTCATGCTGTCGAAGACGGAGTGGCCGTATGTGTAGTCCGGCGTCAGATAAGCGGCCTTGATGTTGGTTCCGATTTCCTTGGCGAGAACCGGAGCAAGCGCCTTCGCGGCCATATAGGCGGATGGCTGGGAGCGGAACCCATAACGCTGGCAGTTCTTGCCGGTGGTGTCGTTTGATCCGCTCAGGCCGACCATGTTCAGCACCTTCTCGCGCTGGGCCAATTCCTCCACGGCGATGGCGGTCGCGCTGCTGACCGAGCCGGTGATCATGATCGCCTTGTCCTGCTGGATAAAGCCGGTCTGCGCCTGCACGGCGACATTCGGCTTGGTCTCGGAATCGGCGACCTTGTAGCGGATCTGTTTGCCAAGAACCCCCTTGCCCTTGATCCCCCACTGTGCGGCGGTACCGCCGCCAGCGTTGATCTCGGCGATGGCGAGCTCATAACCGAGTTTGGCGTCGGTTCCGTCGGAGGAGTAGGGCCCGGTCAGAGGGGTTGTGATGCCGACCATCACGCTGTCGCCTTGCGCGCCGGCGGGCCATGTACCAAGCGCGGGATGCTGCTCGGCGGCGTTGAGGCGCACGAGCGGCATCGCTGAAGCGGCGAGCGCAATATGCATCATGCCGCGGCGGCCGATTGGGGTCATGGGGCGTCTCCCGGTTTGTTATTTGTGCGGCCAGAGATTGCGTCCGGGCGCAGCGTTCCGCAATTGCGGCGAAGAGCGTTGAGCCGTCGGGGGAACCAACAATTTCAGGTGTTTGCCCCCGAATTTGCACGAACGGCAAAATACGGGAGACTCCAGCCGATCGTGTGGCCGGGTGCGGCAGTAAGACGCTATCATTCCTTCGGTCGGGTGCGGCTTCGCACTCAGCTTCGAGGCCCGCGAGACCTGAACGGCGCGGACAAGGTGCAAGGGAGATCATGTCGTGGCAGGCAAAACGGGCCTCGTGGTCAGCGCTCATTCCGCGGACTTCGTCTGGAGGGCGGGAGGTGCCATCGCACTCCATGCCGAAAACGGCATGGCCGTGACGGTGATCTGCCTATCCTACGGGGAGCGTGGGGAGTCCGCGAAACTCTGGCGCCAGCCGGGCATGACGCTGGAGCGGGTGAAGGCTGAGCGACAGAAGGAGGCAGAGTCGGCGGCCGAATGTCTTGGCGTCGCTGATATCCAGTTCTGGGACTTGGGCGACTATCCGATCACGCTGGATCAGGAGGCGCTGTTCCGGCTGGTCGATGTCTATCGCGCGATCCATCCGGCTTTCGTGCTGACGCACTCGACGAAGGACATTTACAACCACGATCATCCGGCGGTGACGCAGTTCGCGCAGCATGCGCGGATCGTGGCGCAGGCGCATGGGCATAAGCCGGAGCAGAAGGTGTTGGGGGCGCCTCCGGTCTTTCTGTTCGAGCCGCATCAGCCGGAACAGTGCGACTGGAAACCGGACGTATTGCTCGACATTACGCCGGTCTGGGCGAAGAAGCGGGCCGCTATCCAGTGCATGGCCGGGCAGGAGCATCTGTGGGAGTACTACACGCGGGTGGCCGTTCAGCGGGGCGCTCAGGCTGCGCGGAACTCCGATAAAAAGATAACATACGGAGAGGGTTACGAGGCGGTGTTCCCGCGCGTGGTGGAGCGCTTGGCATGAGCGTGGTGATCACCGGTACACCGCGCGTCGATGTCGGGGTCGCGGAAGGGTACTCGATGTATGGCGTCGCCACGATCCATGAGGCGCAGGGCCGCACCGGGCTGATGGCGTCGTATATGCGGCCGGTCTGGGCGGGGGCGAAGCTGATTGGCAGCGCGATTACGGTGTCACTGCCGCCGGCTGATAACTGGATGATCCATGTCGCGGTCGAACAGTGCCGGGAGGGGGACGCGCTGGTGGTGGCACCGACCTCGCCGAGCGATGCCGGGTATTTCGGGGAACTTCTGGCGTGTTCTCTGGCTGCACGGGGCGTGATGGGGTTGGTGATCGAGGGCGGTGTGCGGGACGTCGCGGCGCTGCGGGAGATGAAGTTCCCGGTCTGGTCGAAGGCGGTCTCGGCGCAGGGGACGGTGAAGGAGACGCTGGGTTCGGTGAACGTGCCGATCGTGTGCGGCGGGCAGATTGTCCAGCCGGGCGACCTGGTGGTGGCGGATGACGATGGCGTGGTGATCGTGCCTCGGCTGGCAGCGGCTTCGGTGCTGGAGAAGAGTGCAGCACGGGAGCGCAAGGAGGCCGAGACCCGCAAGCGGCTGAAGGCGGGGGAACTGGGATTGGATATTTACGGGATGCGGGAGGCTCTGGCGCGTAAGGGTCTGGTCTATCGCGACGCGAAAGGCTGAGCGGTGACCCCCGTGTTGCGCGCCGCGATTGGCTCATATCCGCATACGCGCGCGCTGAAATCGGGGGAGATCGCCTCGGACCTGTTGCGGCTGGAGTTCGCCGATATCACGCCGATCAATCGGGCTTTCGCACCGATGGTGCGGGAGCTTCGGTTCGATGTCTCCGAGATGGCGATCGCGACGTTCCTGCAGGCGAGGGCGTATCGAAAGCCGCTGGTGCTGCTGCCTGTCGTCATGGCGGCACGCTTCCAGGAGGCGGCTCTGTTATGCCGCAGAGACAGCGACATAGCCGGCCCTGCCGATCTCGCGGGCCGGCGCGTTGGCGTGCGTGCATACAGCCAGACCACGGGCATGTGGCTGCGTGGCATCCTGGCTGAGTCGCACCGGGTGCGCCCAGAGCAGATACGCTGGGTGACGTTCGAAGGCGCGCATGTGGCCGAGGCACCGGACCCGGCCTGGGTGATTCGGGCGGAGTCAGGCCACGAGATGATGGGGATGCTGCGGGCGGGCGCGTTGGACGCCGTGATCGTCGGCAACGATGCGCCGAACGATCCCAACTTGCGCACGGTGTTCGAGGATCAGGCAGCCGCCGGGGAGGCGTTTCGTGCCCGCCACGGGTTCGTGCCGGTCAACCACATGGTGGTGGTCACGCGACAGCTGGCGGCAGATCGACCCGACCTCGTGGCGGAACTGGTTCGGTTGTTCCGCCTTGCGGGAACCACGGTGGACCGTGCGGCACTGGAGCCGGCTATCGCGCTGGCGATCCGCTATTCGGCGGAGCAGGGGCTGCTGCCGCGGGAGATCGGGTTGGACGAGGTATGGGAGGGCTTGCCGGCGCTGGCGGCATGATGACGCGTGGAGTGACCAGCTTTCAGCGAGCAGAAACGGGGAGTTGCAGGATGGATGAGGACAAGGTTCGAGAGGCGCTTAATCGCCACTGGGCCGCCTCGGATGCAAACGACTTCGAAGTCGAGCATGACATATACCGAGAGGATGCAGTGCTTGAGTACCCGCAATCGGGCGAGCGCATCAGGGGTCGACGCAACATCCAGGCGTCTCGCGTTGCGCAGCAGAACTTCAAGCGCTTCACGCTGCGCCGAATTGTCGGCGCGGGAGATCTCTGGGTCTCGGAATTCATCATTACGTATGACGGCCAGCCATCCCATTCGGTGAGCGTCATGGAATTCCTGGATGGCAAGGTGGCCCGCGAGACCCAATACTTTGGCGATCCGTTCGAGCCGGGGCCTTCACGCGCCCATTTGGTTGAGCGAATGGCGTGACACCGGCCCGACGGTAGCGGATCCGCGCGCTGGGCCGGCAGAGCTGCCTGTCGAGCTGTTTTCGGGATATGATCATCGCATGATGATGAATATTACCCGACTGCCGCCGGGCAGCCGGCAATGACGACGGTCTACGGCATGGCTCCGTCCGGTAATTGCTGGAAAGCGGCGCAGATCCTGCGGCTTACAGGCCATTCCTTCCGCTGGGTGGAGGTGGACGCCAACGCGGGCGAAACCCGCGCGCCTGCGTTCCTGGCGCGTTTTCCGAAGGGGAAGATACCGGTGGTGGAGACCGACGACGGAACGGTTTTCACTGAATTGAATGCGATCCTCGCCCATTTCGCGGAGAATACGCGCTGGCTGCTTGATCCCGGCGTTGCCCGAACCCGCGTGTTCGAGTGGTTGTTCTGGGAGCAGGTACAGCCACGAGCCCTACATCGCAGTGGCTCGTAACATCCGTTCTTATCTGCGCACCGCGCAAGCAGAGGCGGAGCGGCTGGAGCGCTGCCGTCTGGGCGGCGAGCGGGCGTTGGACGTGATGGAACGGCGTTTGCGCGTGGATGATTGGCTGACGGATGCCGGCCCGACGATCGCCGACCTTTCCCTGTTCGCTTATACGCATGTCGCGGACGAGGGCGGTTTCGAACTTGCGCATTGGCCCGCGGTGTCGGCGTGGGTCGAGCGGGTGCGCGCTCTGCCCGGAATTGTTCCGCTACGCTGATGGCGGGTGTTAAGTGACCTGCCGTGTGACGCGCCGCGCTTCCAGCAGGACCGCTATCCGTTCGGCGAGGTGCTCCGCGCTTACCGGCTTTCGGAGCAGAGTGAAGCTGCCGCTGATCGCGCCAGTGACCGCGAGGGAGGTGCCTTCCTCGGCATAGCCGGTCAGCAGCACGGAGGGCAGGTTGGGCTGATAGGCCTGTGCAGCGCGGATCAGGCTCAGGCCGTCCATTCCGGGCATCGACAGATCGGTGACCAGAACATCAATGCCTTCTCCTGCATTGAGCAGCGCCATGGCTTCCATGCCGCTTTGCGCAACCAGGGTGGCGTAGCCCATGTCCTCCAGCAGGGTGCTCATGAGTTCGCGGATCGTCGCATCATCGTCCACCAGCAGTACACGGGCGCGCATCGGGCGTTCGGGTCCGGCCGGGCCCGTGGGGCGGATGAGGGTGGTTTCGACCTGCGGCAGCCAGATGGCGACCCGAGTACCAAAGCCCGGGTTGCTTTCGATGTGGAAGGCACCACCCGATTGCTCGGCGAAGCCCTTGACCATCGGGAGTCCCAAACCTGTGCCTTCGCCCGCAGGCTTGGTCGTGAAAAACGGCTCGGTGACGCGCGCCAGCGTGGCCGCATCCACCCCGACGCCGGTATCGGTGACCGTGAACCGCACATAGTGTCCGGGCCGCAAGCTCAAGGCATTCGGCCGCTCGGGCACAGTTTCGGTGACCGCGGACAGCACCAGTACGCCGCCGGACGGCATCGCGTCGCGGGCATTGGTGGCGAGGTTGATGAGCGCGGTTTCAAGCTGGCCTTTGTCAGCGATGACAGCGGGTAGGCCGGGCGGGGCTTCGATCTCCATGCGGATGGCGGGACCCAGGGCAGGTTCCAGCACCTCGGTCAGGCCATGCAGCAGGTCGGCCGGCGCGATGGGCTCGGCGCGAAGGTCTCCGTGGCGGGAGAAGGCGAGCAACCGTCGGGTGACGGACGCGCCACGTCCCGCGGCGTCCAGAATCAGTTGCGCCAGGCGCTGTAGCCCGCCATCGGTGGTGCGGTTCGCGATCAGCGTCGCGCCGCCCTGAACGGATTGCAGTACATTGTTGAAATCATGGGCGATTCCACCTGCGAGCTGACCCAATGCCTGCATTCGTTCGGCATGCGCCGCGCGGATCTGAGCCTCCTCGCGGGCGGCGACTTCGGCACGGACTCGTGCTTCCAGTTCATGGTTGATGGTGCGCAGCCGTGCTTCGGCTTCACGCAGCACGTCGTCCGCGCGAACGCGGTCGCTGATGTCCTGGATGATCCGGATGGCGTAGAGCGGCGTGCCCTGGTCCCGCAGCAGGGAGACATGCACGCTGACCCAGACACGCGAGCCATCCTTGCGGATCAGGCGATTTTCCAGCGTGTAGGAATCGATGTCGCCACGCCAGAGCGCTTCATGGCGTGACCGGTCGCGGTCGCGATCCTCGGGTGCGGTCAGAAGATGGAAGGGCTGGCCGGTCAGACCCCCCTCGGGGTAGCCGAGGATCTCGTGCAGGCGCTGATTGGCGTTGCGATAGATGCCGGCGCGGTCGGTTTCGCCGATGCCAACCGGCGCCGCCGCGTAGGTCGCGCGCAGCCGGTGCTCACTGACCTGGAGCTCGGCCAGAACAGCGTCGCGTTCCTTCAGCCGATGCGCGGCGTGTTCCGCTGCCCGACGCAGGGCGTCACCCACATCCTCGGCCTCGCGCAGACCCGGGGTCGGTGGTGGCGGAATTTCACCGCGGCCGAAGGCCATAGCCGCACGTGCGAGGGCCCGCATCGGAACGGCGATCCGGCGGGCCAGCAGCCATGCGGCCGTCGCGGCCAGAAGCAACGTGGCCAGTCCGGTCGCGAGTGTGATGAGCAAAGCGGCGCGGAGCGGATCGTCGATTTCGCTGCGGGGCACGCCGACGACGACCGACCAGCCGGTCAGGGGCGAACGGAGCAGGGTGGAGTAGAGGGCAAGGCCGTCACGCGAGACGTTGGGGAACCAGACTGCATCACCGGCCTGGGCGCGGATATCGGCCGATGGCGGGCGGCCGAGGTATTCGTCGAGATGGCGGGTCCGACCGATGATGAGCCCTTGCCGGTCCATGATTCCCGCGAGCCACGACGTCGGCAGCGCCTGGTCCTGCAGTACGGCGGAGAGCTGAGTCGGAGGCAGGCCGGCGGCGAGCACGTAGGCGACCTGTCCATTGCGGAAGACCGGGACCTCCACGGAAAGGATAGGCTCATTGCCAAGCGCGGCGGGAACCAGGTCCGAAATCGCCGGGCGGCCGGTGGCGAAAACCTTCAGATGTGTCTCGAGATGAAGGCTACGCGGCAGCGGTGCGCCCCATGGCACCCGGCTGCTAACGAGCTGCTGGCCGCTGCGGTCGATCAGGACGATGCCGGTCGCGCCAAGGACGGGGGCGGCCGCGGTGATCAACTCGCGGAAGTCTTTCAGATCACCGGACTGGAGACTCGGCGCCTGAGCCAGCAGCTTCAGGGACGTCTCGGCGTTGCTGACGTAGCGATCCGTGGCGACGACGAGCGACTCGGCCCTCGCGTGCGCGGTATCCCGGAGGCGATCGGCGGTTTGCTGTACAGTCAGCACCCCGAGCCAGGTGGCAAGCGCGGCGGTGGGCAGGGCGCTGACCAAGGCCAGGGCGATGAGCCATGTCCGGGTGCGGGGGCTGCGCCGGGCTGTTGCGGGAGCGGCCATAAGTCAAATTAGGGGGGGCCTGGAGCCAGGAAAATGTCTTATTCGTTCATCGGCCGGTATGTTCCGCCGCATCCGCTCTTCTCCAACATTGTCGGGATGACACATCGAGAGTTAGAGCCCTGATGTCCCGGATGTTGCAGGAAGTGCGGGAGACGCCGGGGCTGGTTCAGGTAGCGCTGCGCGAGGATTCCGAGCGCTACGAAGCCCTGGGTCGCCGGCTGCGAGCGCGACCGCCGGGATTTGTGGCCACGATCGCCCGGGGGAGTTCGGACCACGCGGCACTGTACGCGGCGAGTTTGATCGCGATCCGCGCGGGGCATGCGACCGCCTCGCTGCAGCCGTCCTGGATCACGCGCTATGGGGCCAGGATCGATCTATCCGGCGCGCTGGTGCTGGCGATCTCCCAGAGCGGTGCCAGCCCGGATCTGGTCGAGGCGCTGGGGGCGGCGCGCCGCGCGGGCGGGCTGACGGTCGCGCTGGTGAACGACGCGGAGAGCGAACTGGCGCGAGAAGCCGAATGGGTGCTGCCGCAGCGAGCCGGGCCGGAGAAAGCGGTGGCGGCAACCAAGAGTTTCATTCTGAGCCTGGTCGCGCTGGCACGGCTGGTCGCGGCCTGGACGGAGGACGCGGCGCTGGCCGTTGCGCTGGCTCAACTGCCGAACCGGCTGGCCGCTGCGCTGGAGTGCGACTGGTCCGATGCCGTGGGATTTCTCGACGGAGAGCAACAATCCGGCGCGTTCGTGGTGGCGCGCGGCCCGGCGCTGGCCATCGCACACGAGGCTGCACTGAAGCTGAAGGAGACCTGCTACGTCCATGCAGAGGCCTTGAGTTCCGCCGAAATCCTGCACGGGCCCTTTGCCGTGCTGGCGGACGGCTTTCCGGTGCTGGGGTTCGCCCTGGAGGACGAGGGGGGCGAGGACACGCGCGCTCTGGCGGAGCCTGTGACGAAGGCGGGCGCGCAGCCGATGATAGCGGCCAGCGGTCCTGTCTCAGCGGGCTTGCGTCTGCCGCTGCCGGCGCCCGTGCATCCGCTGCTCGATCCCATTGTGGCGATCACGGCGTTCTATCCGTTCGCCGAAGTGCTGGCGCGGCGGCGCGGCATCGATCCGGACCGGCCGCGCAACCTGCGGAAGGTGACGCGTACGACGTAGGGAGCGGAAAGCTCGACCAGTTTCGCGCTGACATCGAGGTGAACCGCGGCGCGCTGATGCGATCGGGTTGTGATCTTCCCGGGCGGTCACGGAATCGTAAGGCAGATGGCTTCGCTGGTGTTACGTCTCTGACCCTGCCCCCAAACTGTCCTCACTCATAACCAGAATCCGTTCTGGTTGTGGTCCGTCCTGGACCGGGTTGCGAACTCGTTCGGAGTAAGTCCACGCAGGCTGGTGTGGGGCCGATGGGCATTATAGTCGGCCCGCCAAGCTTCGATGATCCTCCGGGCTGCGGGCAAGCCCTGGAAGACGTGCTCATTGAGGCATTCGTCGCGCAAGCGACCGTTCAGGCTCTCGACGAATGCGTTCTGCACTGGCTTGCCGGGGGCGATGTAGTGCCAGCCGACACCGCGATCTTGCCGCCAACTCAGCACCACATGCGACGTCAGCTCGGTCCCGTTGTCGCTGACCACCAGCAAGGGGGCGCCGCGCCGTTCTACGATGTGATTGAGTTCGCGCACCACCCTGCGACCGGACAGCGATGTATCCACCACCAGCGCCAGGCATTCGCGGGTGAAGTCGTCCACCACCACAAGCACCCGAAAGCGGCGGCCGTCGGCCAGTACGTCGGAGACGAAGTCCAGGCTCCAGCGCTGGTTCGGACCCTGTGGCAACGTCATTGGCGCGCGCGTTCCCAAAGCCCGCTTGCGACCGCCACGCCGCCGCACAACCAGTCGTTCCTCGCGGTAGAGCCGGAACAGCTTCTTGTGATTTAGCATGATCCCTTCTCGCCGCAGCAGAATATGCAAACGCCGATATCCGAACCGGCGCCGCTCGGCCGCCAACGCGCGGAGCCGCGTGCGAACCGCAGCGTCGCCGCCACGGCGCGATAGGTAACGGAACACCTTCGGTGCAATGCTCAGCAGCGAACAGGCACGCCGCTGCGAATAGCTCTTCTCTTCAATCGCCCAGATCACAGCTTTCCGCCGCGAGCCGGGCGTCAGAAGTTTTTTCCCAAGGCTTCCTTCAGCGTCGCCACATCCAGCACCGATTCCGCCAGCAGCTTCTTCAGCTTGCGGTTCTCCTCTTCCAGAGCCTTCAGTCTCTTGGCGTCCGAGATCTCCATCCCGCCGTAGCGCGATCGCCAATTGTAGAACGTCGCGTCGCTGATCCCGTGCTTGCGGCACAGCTCCGTTACCGGCAGTCCTGCCTGATGGTCTTTCAGCACACCGATGATCTGCTCCTCAGTGAACCGGCTCTTCCTCATCTTCCGTCTCCTGGCGGGAACGGACTCTAGCTCAGAGCGGGGACATTTCAGGGGGCAGGGTCATCTCTGATAGATTAACCGAGTCTCCCATACTAGAAATGTGACCAGCACTGGTTAGCTGTCTCCATCGGGGCTCGGTCGACGGAGCCTCGAAGAATGAACGCGGGAGGGGGTGTGATCCGAGGGATGTTGTTGCGCCGCTGCGGAACTGCTGCTGTCGGAGCGCTGCTGGTGTTCATCGGCGCCGGTTCTGCCAACGCTGATGTGCAGACGAGTTTATCGTTTCTTTCTCCACATGTCATCGACGCGGGCGGCTCGGTTTCCGTGGACTTTGGGGTGACGTTTATCCCTCTGCCGGCAAGCTTTAACCCTCCGGAATTTATCGACGATTCGAATTCGATGCAGGTGAGCAGTTGCGGGGTGGTTGCGGGCGCGTGCACGGAGCTGCTTATCGAAACGACGGCGTCGGTTCCGTCCCCACTTTTCGCTGAGGTGGTGGCCGGCAACTCGTTTGGGCCGCCAAATTTTTATCCTGAAACCAGCGCGGGCAGTTTCGAGCTGACCCTGCCTTATCCGAATGTCGGAACCTGGGAGATTACGACAGCGGGCGGCGATATGGAGACGATCGTCGAGGAGGAGTGCCTGACATCGTTTGTCGGGGGAGAGCAGCAAGGCGGTACCAGCTGCTCTGCGATACAGACCATTCCTATTACGGGGACTTTCGATCCGGGTGGAACGCCGACGCTGTATGTCACAGTCCTGCCGGCGGGGACGCCCATTCCGGAGCCTGCCGGCTGGGCGGTGCTGGGGCTTGGCGTATTTGGGGTTTCGGTTGCCTCGCGAAGGCGGCGGGCTTAGCGAACTTGGTTCTTGATAGTGTGGGCTGAATCTGGTCGGCCGCCAGCGCTTCGCCGTCTCCTCGGAACAGTCCGCCCGGGATGCTACTGCCCGGAATACTACTGCCCGGGACACTACTGAGAGACGGCCAGCCGGCCGAGGACCGCCCCTGTGCGGGGATCAACCACCACCACGCGGTCGGGGCCGCCGCCCTGAAGCTCGATGGCCAAGCGATCGCCCGACGGCGCGATGGCAGCAATATGTGTGCCGGCCGGCTGATCCAGGGTAACCGCGAAGGCCTGAGCGGTCTGTGTGGAGGTGGGCCGTGCCACCAGCATCACGACCAGCACCGTGGTGCCGATCAGGATCAGCACGCCCATTCCCACGGTCAGCGCAATCAGCCCGCGCATCGTCTCGCTCCCTTCCCCTTGTCGAGGTATCCGGTGGCTATGCCGAACCAGGGTGAGACCCTGCGCCTGACCGCTACGCCCGAGGCGGCGGGCGAGCGGCTGGACCGGTTCCTGGCGGAGCGCATCGGCACGATGTCTCGCTCCCGCGTCAAGTCGCTGATCGAGGCGGGACAGGTCCGGCGGGACGGGACCGTTGTTCGCGAGCCGGCGGAGGGGGTGCGCGCAGGGGCGGCCTACGAGGTCGATGTGCCCGCGCCCAAGCCGGCGATCCCGCAGCCTGAACGGATCCCCCTGGCGATTCTCTACGAGGACACAGACCTCATCGTGCTGGACAAGCCGGCAGGCCTCGTCGTTCACCCGGCGCCGGGAAATGAGAGCGGGACGCTGGTGAACGCGCTGATTGCCCATGCCGGGGAGGAGCTTGCCATCGGCGGCGAGCAGCGGCCGGGAATCGTGCATCGGTTGGACAAGGACACCTCCGGCGTGATGGTGGTGGCGAAGACCCAGGCGGCGATGAACGCCCTGGCCCCGGCCTTCGCCGCACGGGACCTGGAGCGCCTGTATCTGGCGCTGGCTTGGGGCCTGCCGGCTCCGGCCACCGGAGAGATCGACGGAGCCATCGGGCGCGACCCGAAAGACCGCAAGCGGATGGCGATTCGGCCCCTGGGGCGTCCTGGGGGCAAGCCGGCGCTCACCCGATATCGGCTGGTCGAAAGCTGGCATGCAGCCGTCAGCCTGCTCGAGTGCCGGCTGGCCACCGGGCGGACGCATCAGATCCGGGTGCATCTGAGTGCGCGAGGGCATCCGATCGTGGGAGATCCGATCTACCTGCGGCGCATTCCTTCGGCCTCGCGCAGCGTGCCCGAGCCGGCGCGGGGGCGGCTGCTGGACTTTCCGCGGCAAGCCCTGCACGCGGCGGTGCTGGGTTTTCGGCATCCTCGAACGGGGGAGATGCTTCGGTTCGAAACGCCGATGCCGGCCGATATGGCGGGGTTGATCGAATCACTGCGGATTGATCCGGGAGTGCCACAATCCTGACGCACCATGCAGCGCAGTTTGCTCCATGCGATGAGCGCGATCCTGCTCTGATAGGTCAACAATGTTGACAGGACCGAATTGGTACTATATAACCGCGTTGCTTAGAGGGACGAGGCAAGGTCCTTCCGGGTGCGCCGTCCGAAGGCCCGGTTGCCTCAAGAGGGGCTGTTCTTCGGGACGTCACAAGCTTGCCACCAATGGACTAATCTTCAGTCCGCGGCGTTAGTGGCTTACCAAGACCGACCTGCGCCATCCGGGCAGGTCGAAACGCCGCCCAGACGAAAGGAGCCTCCTGTGGCCTCTGCCGTCCTCAATATTGCACCTGAAGGCAATCTTTCCAGGTACCTTCAGGAGATTCGTAAGTTCCCCATGCTATCGCCGGAGGAAGAGCTGGAGCTCGCCAAGCGGTGGCGTGACAAGCAGGATATGGAAGCGGCCCATAAGCTGGTCACTTCACATTTGCGGCTCGTGGCAAAGATCGCCATGGGCTATCGGGGATACGGCTTGCCGGTGGGCGAACTGATCTCCGAAGGCAATGTCGGAATGATGCAGGCGGTGAAGCGGTTCGATCCGGACCGTGGGTTCCGCTTGGCGACCTATGCCATGTGGTGGATTCGCGCGGCGATCCAGGAATACATCCTGCACTCCTGGTCGCTGGTGAAAATGGGCACCACGGCTTCCCAGAAGAAGCTGTTCTTCAATTTGCGGCGGCTGAAGGGCCAAATGCAGGCGATCGAAGACGGCGACCTGAAGCCCGAGCAGGTGGCCAAGATCGCGAAGGTGCTGGATGTGCCGGAGCAGGACGTGGTCAGCATGAACCGTCGGTTGGCGGCGCCGGATCATAGTTTGAATGCGCCGGTGCGGGCCGACAGCGAAGGCGAGTGGCAGGATTGGCTGGTCGACGAGTCGGAAAGCCAGGAAAGCACCATCGCCGACCGCGAAGAGCTCACCGGGCGAAAGGCTCTGCTGAACACCGCGTTGAAGACGCTGAACGATCGAGAGCGGCATATCCTGATCGAGCGCCGGCTGAAGGACAATCCAACGACGCTGGAAGAGCTATCGCAGCAGTACGGGATTTCCCGTGAGCGGGTGCGGCAGATCGAGGTCCGGGCGTTCGAGAAGCTGCAGAAGGCGATGAAACAGCAGATCGCGGAGCGGCGGATGCAGACGACTGCACGGACGCCGGAGTTGGTGGCCGCGCGGTAGCGTACTTCCGGGCTCGGCTGGGTGGTTTAAAGGGCGGGTGGATTGATCCACTCGCCCTTTTCGTTTTGTGCCAAATGGTCCGTGCGGATGGGGAGAGAGTTCGCATGATCCGGAAATATGCGGGCGGTCTGATCGCGATCTTCGCGATTTCCTTCGGGGTTGCTCTGCTGTGTCTGGGCACGCAAGCCCGATCGCTGGACCGCGCCGTGACGCTGGCCGGGATCCAGGATGGCGGTCCGCAATGGGTGGCGGCCGCAGCGCAGTATCCGGAGCTGAGCGTGCTACTGTTTCGGGCGTATGGCGGCGATCCGGCGTTCGGGGCGATGCTGCGGCGGTGGGGACATAACGCGACGTTTCCGGTGATCGGGCGGTGCTTTCCCGATGGACGCGCTGACGGGGCTGAGATGGCGTGCGGGCGGAAAGTAATCGCTTGGATCAACACGTCCGGGGCGGATTACTTGCGGCAGTTCGCCGTGGACAAGGACGGTGTCGCGCATCGATTGCTGCTGCCGACGGCGAGCGCGGCGGTGGAGGACTTCGTGGCCGGCGGGCTGGAGACGGTGGAGCGCAAGCGTGCCTCCGGCGAGACCGTGACGCTGGGCGATTGGGGATCGGCTGGACTGGATGTGGTGCAGGCCCCGTTGCTGGTCGCGGCCGGTGCGGAGAGCCTGGCCGCTCGGGGCGTGGCTGCCGAGGGGGCGGACCTTGCCAGTGAAACGGCCGCGCGAGATGGGGCAGTGGTTGCGCGGGAAACTGCCGGGCGTTCGGTGTTCGCCGAGGCGGTCGCGCGGGTAGCGGGCAGCGGCTGGGTCTGGAAGACGGGCGGCGTGCTGGCGGTTGGGTATGTGGCGATCCGCCATCCAGGGGTGATCACGGCGTTGGGCGGCTACGCGGCGAGGCTGATCGGACTGCCGGCGTGGGCCGGGCAGGCATTCATCTGGGCACTCGGCGCGGTGGTTGTGGCGATGGTCGTGCAGCCGCTGCTGGTGATGCTGATGCTGGCCGGCCGCGGTGGGCGAATGGGTTATCGTGTGCTCACGGTTCGTGCAGCCGAATCGTGACCGTCAGCGTACGGGTTTCTCCCGGGCGAAGGTGCATAAGGCCGGGCTTGTCGGTGAACTCGCCGGTGAAGTTGGTCGGGCTGGCGTGGCCGTGCCAGCATTCGAGACAGATGAAATGACCGGGCGGACGCATCCAGATGCCGAGCTTTGGGAAACCGACCGGCGTGACCTCGATTGCATGGCCGGTCGGGGTCTCGTAGCGCAGGGATGACGGGCTGTCGAAGAGGAGGGCGCCGGCATCGAAGGTCGATTCCGCGAGGGGCAGCGCTCGGTCGGTGAGGCGGATGCCGGTGGGCTCGGGTTGAATCAGGCCGTCGGCGCCACGGAAGACGGGCGTGCCGGGATCGTCGGCGAAGACGATGCGATGACCGTCTTTGGAGGCGCCGGGAGTCAGTGGCCAGTTGAAGCCGGGATGGGTGCCGATGGAGGCGGGAAGCATTTCGCTGCCAGTGTTGGTGAGCGTGTAGGTGACGGTAAGCGCCGTGGCTTCGATGGCGTGGGTGACGGAGAGAGCGAAGGGGAAGGGATAGACGGCGCGGGTCTCCTCATCGTCGGTGAGTTCGAGCGTGCAGCGCGCGCCGGTGCGCTCGGTCCAGTGAAACTCTTTGTGGGGCGCGAAGCCGTGGATGCCGAGTTTGTAAGTGCGGCCGTTCAGGCGGTACTCATCATCCACCAGGCGGCCGATGATCGGAAAGAGTGTCGGGCCGTGGCGCATCCAGGGCTCGTGCGCCTGCCAGATGTATTCCAGGTTTGACTGGCCACGGAGTGAGCAAAGCTCGGCGCCTCGGGGCAGGATGCGGGCGGTGATGGCGCCTGAGGTAATTTCACATACGTCCATTTTGACAACAGTTTCCTTCAGATGAGTTTGCGGCCGGCAAGCTCGATCTGTTCGAGCGTGCGCCTGGCGGTTTCGGGCAGGAAACGGGAGACGACGATGGCGGCGGCGATGCCGCTCACGGCGAAGGTTCCGAAAGCAATCGCCGTGCCTGAGGCGAGGAGTGTCGGGAAGATCGAGGCGATGAGGAAGTTGGCAGTATAGGTGGTGAAGACGCAGGCGCTCATGGTCCGGCTGCGGGCTTTCAGCGGCAGGAGTTCGGGCAGGACGATCCAGAAGACGGGTCCCCAGGTGAGGGAGAAGGTGGCCTTGAAGACAGCGAGGCAGGTGACGGCGAACGTCGCGCCGCTGCCGACGGCCAGCAGGTGAAGCTGAAAGATAATGCCGAGGGCGGCCATGCTGGCGGCCATCACGAGCGCACCACCGATAAGCAGGGGCTTGCGGCCGACATGGTCGACGATGCGGCCGAGCAGCACGGTCATGATGACAGAGAGCGACTGTAGCCCGACGGCGGTGAGGATGGCCTGGGATGGTTTGAAGCCGGCGGCCTGCAGGATCGTCGGCGTGTAGTAAACGATGGTGTTGATGCCGACCATCTGCTGGAAGATGGCGAGCGCGATACCGAGGAAGAGCATGCGGCGGAGCCATTCCTCCTTCATGATGTCGGCGAAGGAGAGTTTGACCGTCGCGCGCAGGGCACGGATGCCGTCGAGTTCGCTTTCGGCTTCCTCGGGTGTGCGATTGCGGAGAAGGACCTGGCGGGCTTCGCCCCAGCGTTCGTGGCCGGCGAGCCAGCGGGGTGATTCGGGGATGAAGAACGAGCCGCAGCAGAGAATGGCGCCGGGGATGGCGGCGATGGCGAACATGTCGCGCCAGTCCCCTTTGCCGGACAGTCCGTAGCCGATGACGTAGGCGAGCAGGATGCCGATGGCGATGAGGAGTTGGTAGAGCGAGGTGATGCGGCCTCGGAGCGCCGCGGGGGCGATTTCGGCGAGGTAAACGGGAACCTGGACGGCACCGATGCCGATGCCGAGTCCAAGCAGGATGCGGAACGCAACGAGCATCTCGGGCGTGATGGCCCGGGCGCAGCCGAGGCTCCCGATAACGAAGATGACTCCAACGAGCGTGAGGAGACGGCGGTTGCCGATTTTCTCGGCGAGCCGGCCGGAGAAGGTCGAGCCGATGAGGCCGCCGAAGAGCAGACCGCTAACGATGAGGCGCTGCACGCCGGGGGTGACGTGCATGTCCTTCTTGATGAACAGCAGGGCGCCGGCGACGACCCCGCTGTCGTAGCCGAACACGAGGCCTTCAAGAGCGCCGAGGCCGTAGATGAGCCAATTCCGATGGAGCGTGCGCGGGGCGGGCATTGAGGGGACGATTTCTGGACGGTCCCGGTTCTTTGGCCGGAATGGTTTCTGGTTTGGGTGAGGGGCGGAAGGGCGCGGGTTAGCGCGCTGTCCATCCGCCGTCGATCGCCAGCGCCGCCCCAGTGACGGAGGCGGCGGCCGGGGAACACAGATAGACGACCATCGCGGCGATCTCACTGACCTGCACGAAGCGCTTCGTCGGCTGGCCGGCGAGAAAGATGCGCTCCGTCACTTCGTGTTCGGTGATGCCGTGCGCTTTCGCCTGGTCGGTTACTTGCTGCTCCACGAGCGGCGTCCAGACATAGCCCGGGCAGATGGCGTTGCAGGTGATACCATGTTCGGCGGCCTCGAGAGCCGTGACTTTGGTCAGGCCGACGACGCCGTGTTTGGCGGCAACGTAGGCGGACTTGAACGGGGACGCGACCAGTCCGTGCGCAGACGCGATGTTGATGATGCGACCATAACCGCGCTGCTTCATGGCTGGCAGCACGGCCTTGCTGGCGTGGAACACGGCAGACAGGTTCACCGCGATGATGGCATTCCAGCGATCTTCGGGAAACGCCTCGAGCGGGGCGACATGCTGGATGCCGGCGTTGTTGACCAGAATGTCGATCGGGCCAGCGCGTTCGATCATTGCGGCGATCGCGGCGGGCTCGCGCAGGTCCGCGGCGTCGTACACGATGGGCACGCCGTGGCGGGAAAGGTCGTCTTGCAGCTTGCGGGCATGCTCCGGCGTGGCAATGCCGTTGAGCGTGACCGCGGCGCCCTGGGCAGCGAGTTCAGTGGCAATGGCCAATCCGATGCCGCTGGTCGATCCAGTGACGAGGGCGGTGCGGCCGGCGAGGGAGCGTTCGTGCGACATGCCGGGGTTATGGTGTGGGACAGGTGCCGGGGCAACCGACCCTTGTTGAGCTAAGCCGGTGCTCCGCGCGGCAAGGCTCGTTGGCCCCAGCGCTGGCCCGGTATCTCGACGTGAACGTGAAGGATCCAGGCGATCAGCATCGGCACGGCGATGGCGAGTGGCACCCAGAGCGCGGTGAACAGGATCGGCTGGCCAGGGAATAGCGCCGAAAGGGCGGTGCCGACGACCTTCTGCGCGGGCTCGTTCACCAGATAGACCGGGTAGGAGATGGCGCCGAGCCAGAGCAGCGGGCGGGACCGCAGTACAGGCGCCAGCGGTCCACCGTGACGCTCGGACGCGAGCGCGAGGGTCCAGACGAGCGGGGCGGCGAGCTTGGTGGGACCGGCCTCAGCCCAGCACAGGGCAAGTACGGCGAGCAGGACGGCGGCGTAGAGGCGGGCCGTGGTTTGACCCGGTTTTTGGTCGAGTTCGGCGGCCGCAAGGCCGAGGGCAAAGTATTGTGCCTTGTTTGGGAGGAAGGCGCGGCTGAACTCCCACTCGGGCGAGGCGAACGAGGACCATGCAATGGCGGCGACGGCCACAGCGAGAAGCATGAGCATGCCATAGCGAAGGGAGTGGTTGCGATACGCCAGCACTGCCACGAGGGCGTAGAACTGCCACTCGGTGCTGTGGCTCCAGGCGGCGCCGAGGAAGCTGACCCAGGCGTTCGGCAACACGACATCGGGGAACAGGCCGTGCGTCATCGTCAGATGGGCGGCGATCTCCGGCGCCCAGTGCGAGGGCCAATCCTCTGACCAGATGGTACGGGCGGTGCTGTCGAGGCCGATCCACGGCATGCGATCGAAGCCTCGGCCGAGCGGCTGGATGGCGACTGCGATGGGGAAGACCACGAAGAAGACGGGAAGCAGGCGCGCGGCACGGGCGAGCAGGAACGGGGCGGGCTGGTTGTCGAAGCGGGTGAGGGAGCGGGCGATGACCATGCCGCTGAGGATAAAGAAGACATCCACCGCGGCTTCGCCGTGGGAGAAGGGGCGGGTGAGCCAGAGCGGAAGCGCGCCGAAGGGAGCCATGTGCGAGAGCAACACATAGGTGGCGAGCACGCCCCGCAGCCCGTCGAGACACGCCAAGCGTCTCACGCAATGCCTCCTTGAAGGGGATCGGTTCGTTTTGGACCGATTCCGCTTCCGCGGATTCCTCTGCGAGCGTGACTTACGTTTCGTCTTCTATGCAGCCGAAGCGACCGCGCTCTGAAGGATCAGGATTGGCAGAGAGTGGTTAAGGAGGAGGAAACGACGGATGGTGGTTACGATTATGTGTCGTCGTAGTGCACTTGTGTGCCGTGCCAGCCTTCCTTGTGTCGGCGCCAATAGTATTCTTTTAGGCGCAACGAGATAGGACCAGGATGGTCGTTGCCCATGATATGTGTGCCGACGCGAGAGGCGGGCATGATGCCGCCGGCGGTGGTGGCGAGGAAGACCTCATCGGCGGTTTCCAGTTTCGCGCGTGGAATGTCGGCGGTCTCGGCCGGAATGCCCAGTTCGCCGCAGAGCTCGAGCACGGACTTCTGCGTGATGCCGCGCAGGCTGCCATGGCGAGGCGTATAAACGACGCCGTTGTTGACGACGAAAATGTTGAAACCGGGGCCTTCGGTGACCAGACCCTGAGCATCGCAGAGCACGGCGGTGTCGAACCCGTGGTCATGGGCTTCCCACAGCGCGCTCTCGAGATCGCCCCACATGTAATTCTTCACGGTGGGATCGAAGCTGGCATCGGGCACGCGGGGGATGGACGAAATCCAGATATGGGCGCCGCGTTCCTGCACCTCGGGCGTGATGACGTCGATCCAGGGCAGGGCGTAGGCGACGAGGTGCGGCTCGCAGTCGGCCGGACGGCGGGAGCCGGGCACGGTGGGGCGGCCACGCAGCGCGACCATGGCGACGTAGGCGTCACGCAATCCGGTTAGCGCGACGACGCGGTTGAGGATGGATTCCAAACGCTCGCGTGATTCGGGGACGGTGAGGCGGCGCTTCCGCATGTTGGTCTCGAACCGATCGAGGTGATCGGAGAGACGGAAGAACATGCCGTGACGGACGTGAACGACGTCATAGGTCGTGTCGGAGCGGGTGAGGCCCCAATCGAGAACGGAGATGGTAGCCTCGGCGATCGGGACGAAGCGGCCGTGGATATAGGCGGCGCCGTTGGCGTACTGGGCTTCGGTCGTCATGGCGTTGGGATCCTTCTCAAACACATGCTTCGATCTGAAGTGCATCGGCAGGCATCTCGGCCTGCGCATGCTTCAAATCGTGGATCGCCTGGAGATTCAGCCAGTATTGGGCGGAGGTATTGAAAGCCCTGCCGAGGCGGATCGCCATTTGCGCCGTGATGGCATGTTCTCCATTCATGATCCCGGTGATTGCATTGTGCGGGACATGGATATGCTCGGCGAATTTCCGCGCGCTGAGACCGAGAGCCTGCAATTCATCTCGCAGGATGCTACCTGGATGGACGGGAGGAAGCTTGTCGATGGGTCGGGTCATTTCGAGGGTCAGTGACCTCTTGGAGCCTGCAGGATGCGGGCCCCGCAAGATACGCCGACGATTTGACACCGCAAGCTCTGGCCGTTCGCTGACTGGGGTAATCGCATTGGCACCCCACCGCGCCGCACGCTGCCCGGCGCATCATGCAATGTCTGTGTAGCCTCGGGCAAAGCTAGCCTTTAACACGGAGTTCACTGAGAACGCACGGAGGTGCACGGAGCAATACCAAGCGGGGTTGCTCCTAACGGTCAATAATTCGTTTATCACGATTTTATCTCAGTGATCTCCGTGGGGCCTCTGTGAAACTCCGTGTTAAACTGCTTGCTTTGCTGTCAGCAGCCCCTGGCTAAGGCTTGTCCCCCTCGCGTCGGCTGCGATAGCTCGCGATGACCTTGCGCACTGCGCGCCATCTGCGTTGATGATATTATGGGGACGTCCGACCGAGGAGCATCAATGCCTGACCTGACCGACGCCATTGCCCGCATCGTTGGACCAACCGGCATCCTCACCGGAGCGGATGCAGAGCCCTATTGCGAGGACTGGCGCAAGCTGTACCACGGTCGCACGCAAGCGGTCGTGCGTCCCGCGAATACGGAACAGGTTGCCGATGTGGTGCGCCTGTGCGCGGAGACCGACACGCCGGTGGTGCCGCAGGGCGGCAATACGTCGATGGTCGGCGGTGCGACCCCCGACGAAACGGGCCGGGCGATCATTCTGAGCCTGACGCGCATGAACCGGGTGCGCGCGATCGACCCGACTGACCTCACCATCACGCTGGATGCCGGCATCACGCTGAAAGCCGCGCAAATGGCTGCCGCCGAGGCGGGTTGCCTGCTCCCGCTGTCGATTTCATCCGAAGGCTCGGCAGAGATCGGCGGGATTTTGGCGACCAATGCCGGCGGCAACAACACCGTACGCTACGGCAATGCGCGCGATCTGCTGTTGGGGCTGGAGGTGGTGCTGCCGGACGGCGCGGTATGGAACGGGCTGCGGCGGCTGCGCAAGGACAACACCGGTTACTGCCTCCGGCAGATCTTCGCCGGATCGGAAGGAACGTTGGGCGTCATCACGGCCGCAGTGCTGAAACTGGCGCCGCGGCTGCGTGAAACAGTGGTCGCGTTCTGCTCGGTGCGCGGGCCGGAGGATGCGCTTGCTCTGTTCTCGCGCTTCCAGGCCCACGATCCGGGTGCGATCCAGGCGTTCGAATACATGTCGGGCCTGGGCACCTCGTTCGTGCTGCGCTACATCCCGGGCGCGGTGCTGCCGGTGTCGGAGCCTGCGCCGGGTTATGTGCTGATCGAACTGGCGACGCCGCGGGAAGGGGCGGGACTGCGTGCCTCCATGGAGGAGGTGCTGGGGGCGGCGCTGGAAGCGGGGGTGATCGCGGACGCGGCGATCGCGGAGAGCGAGGCACAGCGCGCGGGGATTTGGCGGCTGCGCGAGGAGCATTCCGAGGCGCAGAAGCGCGAGGGTGCCTCGATCAAGAACGACGTATCCGTGCCGGTCTCGAAAGTGCCGGACTTCATCCGCGAGGCGACGGCGGCGTGCGAGCAGCTGATGCCGGGTGTCCGCGTCGTGCCGTTCGGTCATATCGGGGACGGTAACATTCACTTCAACCTGGAACAGCCGGAGGGGGTGAATGCGTCCACCTTCCTGGCACAGGACCATGCGGTGATGGACACGGTGAACGAGGTTGTGCGTCGGTTTGGCGGCAGTTTTTCGGCGGAACACGGCGTAGGGCGGTTGAAACCGTATCTGATGCCGGATTGGCGCGGCGGCGTGGAACTCGATCTGATGCGGCGGTTGAAGGCGGCATTCGATCCACGCGGAATCATGAACCCAGGGAAGGTGCTTCCCTGACTGGTTATTCCTCGGGCGGCCCCATGTCTTCCGATCGAACGGGCGGGGGCGGTGTGGCGGCATATCTGAACCGGATCGGCACCGCGGTGCCGCGCCATGAAGTGCATGGTGCGAGCGTTGCCTTTGCCCGCACCCTGTTTCCCGACGAGCGGGAGCAATCGATCTTCGATCGTATGGTTGCGGGGGCCGACATCGCGCGCCGCTACTCGGTGCTGGCAGCGCATCCACATCCCGGGTCCGACGACTACGACCAGGAGGGATTCTATCAGCGCGCCGCGTTTCCTTCGACCGGCACGCGGATGGCGCGGTACCAATTTGAAGCGCGCGGCTTGGCACAGGCGGCCATCGAGGCGCTCGATCTGGGGCGCGACCGTGATCGGGTGACGCATCTGATCGTGGCCAGTTGCACCGGATTCTCCGCGCCGGGCCTCGATTTCCACATGATGCGCGATGCCGGGCTGCCGGAGACCGTGGAGCGAACCATCGTCGGTTTCATGGGCTGCTTTGCCGCGGTCAACGCGCTGAAGCTGGCGCGCCACATCGTCCGTTCGGAGCCGCATGCGCTGGTGCTGGTGGTGAATGTCGAACTCTGCAGCCTGCATTTGCAGGAACAGTTCGAATTGCCGAAGATCATGAGCTTTCTGCTGTTCGCGGACGGGGCCTCGGCGGCGTTGGTTTCGTCCGAAAGGGAGGGGTTGGCGCTTGACGGATTCCGCGCAACCGTCGTTCCCGACAGTGAGCCCCTGATCACCTGGCATATTCGCGACCAGGGTTTTGATATGTCGCTGTCCGGTCAGGTACCGAACCGGATCCGGCAATTCCTGCGCGAGCATGGGATGGGGTTTTTGGGGAACGGGGCGGACGATCCGGAGACGGCCTGGGCAGTGCATGCGGGTGGCCGGTCGATCCTGGATGCCGTGCAGCAGGGGCTGGCTCTTGCGCCGGAGGCACTGCGGCATTCGCGCGCGGTGCTGCGAGAGTTCGGCAACATGTCCTCGGCCACGTTGATGTTCGTGCTGGCGAGGATCCTGCGAGAGCGGCACGTTGGGCGGCCAGGCATCGCGATGGCGTTCGGACCGGGGCTGACGGTGGAAAGTTTCGCATTCCATCATGCCTGAACGATTGCGGACGCGCAGCACGACGCCGGAGCAGATGGACACGGCGTGTGCGGATTTCGCCGATTACGCGCGCTGCCTGCGCGACCTGACACGCGTCAACATGGTTACGCGCACGCACGCACCGGTGCTGGCGTGGCTGCGGCGACAAGCGCCAGCGGATGGTGCATTCAGCCTGTGCGACATCGGGTGTGGTGAAGGCGATCTGCTGCGGGCGATCGGGCGCCGCTTTCCGGGTGCTCGGCTGACGGGCGTGGATCGGCACCCATGGAGCATTCGCGCGGCGCGGGAAGCGACACCGGCCTCGGCGCAGATTGAGTACGTCGAGGCGGACCTCTTTTCGCTGACGGGCCGCGACTGGGATTTCATCGTGAGTTCGCAATTCGCGCATCACCTGACGGACGACGAGCTGGTGCGCTTCATCCAGTGGCAGGAAGCGCATGCGGTGCGGGGCTGGTTCATCGCGGACCTGCACCGGCATTGGATGTCGTATTACGGATTTCCACTGCTGGCGCGGGCGATGCGCTGGCACCGGCTGGTGCGGGAGGACGGGGCGGTCTCGATCGCACGGGCATTTCGGGCGAAGGAGTTGCGGGGCGTGCTGGCGCGCGCAGGCGCGTCCGGTGCGCGGGTGCGGTGGCACGTGCCGTTCCGCCTGTGCGTATCGCGGCAATGCGCCCGGTCATAGTCGGCGGCGGTCCAGCGGGGTCCGCGGCGGCGATCGTGCTGGCGCAAGCGGGGGCCGCGCCGCTGGTTCTGGAGCGCTCGACCGGGCCACATGACAAAGTGTGCGGCGACTTCCTCAGCGGCGAGGCCGGCGCGATGCTGGATCGGCTGGGCGTCGGGCCGGACCGGTTGGGTGCCGTGCCGGTAAAATGGGTGCGGCTCGTGCGGGGAGGGCAGTCGGTCACCGCGCCGCTGCCCTTTCCTGCGTGGAGCGTGTCGCGACGGGTCCTCGACGAGGCGCTGCTGCAGCGTGCGGCGGCGTGCGGGGCCGAGGTGGTTCGTGGTGAAACGATCCGCGCGGTGCAGTCGGATGGCACGATCGAGCGCGCTGTCGGCGGAGTGATCAGGGGCACTGTCTTTCTCGCAACGGGCAAGCATGACCTGCGCGGAAGCGCTCGGCCGCGCGACCGGCGGATGGTGGGGTTCAAGACCTATGTGCGGCTTGCGCAGGCGCAGTTCGACGCGCTGGCCGGCGGCGTGGAGATCGTGCTGCTGCCCGGTGGATATGCCGGGCTGCAGAACGTGGAGGACGGGCGGACGGTGCTGTGCTGGCTGGCGCGCGGCGGGGATGCACGGGCGTGCCTGGCGCATCCGCACGTGGCGGCCCGGCTGGAGGGTGCGAGTGCGATGCCGGACCGGCTGCTGTCGGTTGCCGGCATGCCGTACGGGTTTCTCGCGCCCCCGGCGGATTTCTTCCGGCTCGGGGATCAGGCGGCGGTGATTCCATCCTTTGCCGGCGCGGGCGTGGCAATTGCGCTGATCTCTGGCGCAGCTGCGGCCGAAGGGTATTTGCGCGGCGACGATCCAGCAGTGTTCCAGCGTTCGTGCGGGCAGCGTATGCGCGGGCCGGTGAAGCGCGCCACGTTGCTGCATCGGGCTCTGTCGTCCGGCGGCTTCAAAGGCGCAACGTTCGAAGTTTGCGCGCTATGGCCCGGCGCGATGACGCTCGCGGCGCGGGCGACGCGCGTAGGTGAGGCCGCGTCCTATTGAGGGCGCAAATTCATCACTGGAGGCGTTTTCACCGACGGTGCCACTGATGTGTCCTGTTCCTCGAGCACGGGGCGAGACAGCGCGGCCTTGGGCGCTAGCCACTTGCGCAGGCGCAGGCTCGGTTTTTCGACAAAATGCCAGGAGAGGGCGGCAATGCCGACGCTCAGCGGCCAGCCGATCGCCAAATTGATCCACCAGACCCGATAGGCCGGCGCGAGAGTCATGATGGCCTGCTGTAGCACGAAAGAGTAGAGGTAGATGCCGTACGAGTAGTCACCCGACATCAGAACCGGGATGCGCGGCAGCCTGACCGTCCCGAGATACGTGACGAAATAAGTCGCGCTGACCACGCCGAGGATGAAGGCGAGATGTGCAAACCAGAAGGAGACGGCGATGTACAGGATGATGGATAGTACGAACAGGCTGGGGCGCACCGGAATGCGGTCGCGCCAGAGATAGAACACTTGTCCGCACAGGAAGCAGAGGACCAGCGACGCTCCGGACTGGAGCGCAACCCCAGCGGGGATCGTGTGGCGGAACAGGGTGGCGGTCTCGAGCACGACGCCGATGATTAGGAGACCGAGCACGATCCGCGGACGAGTGGCGATGCCCAGGATCATCAGCACAGCCATCAGTAGGTAGCAGTGGAGTTCCTGAGGCACGGTCCACAACTGACCATTCACGATCCCGGACAGAGGGTTGCTCAGGAAGACGCCGGGCAGATGAAAGTGAATCCAGCCGACGACGTTGAGGAAATACACAGCGAATTGGGGGGCCCGATAATAGTCATGCAGCGACAGTGATGTGACGATAGGCCCGAGGATCAATGCGGATACGGTGATTTCCACACACAGGGCAGGCAGAATCCGAAGCGCGCGGAAGGCGATAAAGGTACGCACGCTGCGGACGCGGACGGCACTGCCGGCGACGAGGAAGCCGGAGAGGGCGAAGAAGGCCGGCACGATGATAAGAATCGTGGGCCCGAACAGGCCCGACTGCATCTGCCGCCCGATGGTGAGCTGGAATGAGTGGAAGACGACCACAGCCGAGGCGAGCGCAAGGCGCATGAAATCGAAACCGGGGCCGATACCTCCAGGGCTAAGTTCGTCAGTATGGACCTTATTGTTCGGGGAGAACGCCCGGTCAACCGCAGATTGATGACGCGCTTATGCGACGGAGCGCAGCAACTCGATGCAGTCGGCCAGCGCCCGATCCGCGTCGGGCGCCGCATAAACCGAGACGGCGAACGGTTCGAGCGAAACCAAACCGCCATACGCACCCTCACGCAGCTGACGAAGCTGCGCCAAAGTTCCAAGCCGGTCCTGCTCTGTGACCAGCACACGGTGCTCGTCCCTGATTGACTCGACCGGCAGGGCTGCATCCGTCACGCCCGAAACATGCACCAACTCTGTGTGCGACGGGAACATCTTCTGCTCTCCGGACAACGCGTGATGAAACGTGTCGTGGAGCAGGGCAAAGACGTACCCGGTTTCGGTTTCGTCGATTGCGGCCAGCGCCGCTTCCTTGGTGCGCAGCGCGCATTCGGGGAAGCCGAGCGGCTCGACCAGACCGCGCACGTTATAACGCTCGAGGATAGACGCGAGTTGCCGCAGCGCGCGGCGCAGATCGTCAGCGCGACGTGCAGGGCTGCGCGCGTCGGTCCGGTCGTTGACCGGACACAGCACGAGGTCTGCGTTACAGGCGTCGGCGTAAGCCGCGAGATGCTCGGCTTCCACGGCGCGCGCGTCAGTCCAGTCGTCGAACCGTTGCAGCGCATTCAGCGCGATGATGCGCACGCCGATATCATCCGCCTGAGCGCGAAGGGAGGCGGCCGGCGTGCCGTCCGCGATTTCGATCCCGGGCAGGTCGTTGCGGATTTCGACGTCCGTGATCCCGAGCCTATGCGCGGTCTGGGCGAAGGCGGCAAAGCGGCTGCGCGGCCGCACCATGTGATTGAGTGCCACAGGAATCATTGTGCGGCTGCCAGGATGCGTTCAGCGAGTTTCTGATGCGGGCGGTCGATCATCTTGCCGTCAAGCGCGAAGACGCCGGAATCGGGATTAGCCGCAAACCCCTCGCGAACCCGCTTCGCCCACTGCACCTGCGCTTCGCCGGGGGTGAAGGCGGCGTTGACGATGTCAATCTGCCCCGGATGGATGAGAACCTTGCCGGCGAAACCATCGGCGGCCGCGGCCTCGGCTTCCCTCCGCAGACCGTCGGGGTCGCGCGGATCGGGCCAGGGCGTGTCGAGCGCCGGCACGCCGATCGCCGCCGCGGTGGTGATCACCTTGGCGCGGGCAGCGGAGGCGGGCGCGTTGTAGGCGCCGTCGGGGCGGCGGGGGACGATGCCGAGATCGGCCGAGAGGTCCTCGGCCCCAAAGACCATGGCAATGAGGCGCGGCGCACCTGGCGTGTAACTGTCCAATCCCGCGACCGACCCGGCGGTTTCCGTGACGATGGCAATCACCTTAATCGTCCCAACGGCGAGGGAGGACGCCGTCTCCAGTGCTTCCAGGTGATGGTCGAGCGCGATCAGGTCCCGCAGCCCGGAACACTTCGGCAGCATCAGGGCCGCCGGCGCGGCGGGGACGATGGACGCGAGGTCGCCGAGATACCACGGCGTGCCGGGCGGATTGACCCGCACGATCACATCGGCACGGCGTGGTGCACTGCCGAGTGTGCGGAGCGTGCCGGCGACCGTGCCACGAGCGGCCTCCTTGGCGGACGGCGCAACGGAATCTTCAAGATCGAGCACGACCGCATCGGCCGCAGAGTCGAGAGCACGGGCGGATTTCCGTTCCGAATCGCCGGGCGCGAAAAGCGGACTTCTCAGTCGCATACTGCTGGACGCTGCGGTCTGTGTAACACGGAACAATCTTGCGCACGGGCAGCCGATATGCAAATCAGCCAGTGCAGGGATAACCCGGCTTCGACTAATCAATAAGGGGGAGAAGTCCAGGAGTGAGCGGCATCATCCTGGAAACCGAGGGGCTTACGCGGGAGTTCTCCGGCTTCGTTGCCGTGGACGACGTTTCGCTTGCGGTCAAGGAAGGCACGATTCACGCGCTGATCGGGCCGAACGGCGCGGGCAAGACGACGTGCTTCAATTTGCTGACGAAGTTCCTGCAGCCCACGCGAGGGCGCATCGCCTTCAAGGGGCGCGACATCACGCGGCTGAAGCCGGCGCAGGTCGCGCGGTTGGGGCTGGTGCGAAGCTTTCAGATCTCGGCGGTGTTTCCGCGTCTGACGGCGCTGGAAAATGTGCGGCTGGCGCTGCAGCGCGCGCGTGGCAACTCCTTCGATTTCTGGCGGTCGGAGACAACGCTGCGGGACCTTGACGATCGCGCGCGGGCGCTGCTGGCGGATGTGGGATTGTCGGGGTTCGGCGACCTGACGGCGGGCCAACTGGCCTATGGGCAGAAGCGGGCGCTGGAGATCGCGACAACGCTCGCGCTGGATCCGGAAATGATGCTGCTGGACGAGCCGACAGCCGGCATGACGCATGCTGACGTGGATCTGATTGTGGAACTGATCCGTACCATCCGAGCCGGGCGCACCATCCTGATGGTGGAGCACAACCTGTCCGTGGTGCAGGGCCTGTGCGACACGATCACCGTGTTGACCCGCGGCCGGGTGCTGGCCGAAGGGGATTACGCGTCGGTGTCCCGCAATCCGGAGGTGATCGCGGCGTATCTCGGTTCCGACGCGCCGGCGATGGCCCATGCTTGAAGTGGGGGACCTGAACGCCTGGTACGGCGAAAGCCACGTGCTTCACGGCGTGCAGTTCGAGGTGCGGGAAGGTGAGGTGGTGACGCTGCTCGGCCGCAACGGTGCCGGCAAGACCACGACGATGAAATCGATCATGGGGCTGGTGCCCCGGCGCGAAGGCAGCATTCGGTTTCGCGGGCGCGAACTGGTCCAGGCCTCGCCGGAGGCAATCGCGCGGTCAGGCATCGCGCTGTGCCCGGAAGAACGCGGCATTTTCGGCTCGCTGAGCGTAACGGAAAACCTAATGTTGCCGCCGGTGATCGCGCCCGGCGGGCTGAGCGTGGATGAAATCTACACGCTGTTTCCGAATCTGAAGGAACGGGCGCGCACCGCCCAAGGCACGAAGCTGTCGGGCGGGGAGCAGCAGATGCTGGCGATCGCGCGCATTCTGCGCACGGGCGCGAAGATGCTGCTGCTGGATGAACCGACAGAGGGGCTTGCGCCGGTGATCGTGCAGCAGATCGGGCGGACCATCCACGAGATCAAGAATCGCGGCTTCACCGTACTGCTGGTGGAGCAGAACTTCCGTTTCGCCTCGACCGTGGCGGACCGGCACTACGTGATGGAGCATGGGCGCGTGGTGGACATGATCCCCAACCACATGCTGGAGGCGAGCATGGACAAGCTGCACGAGTATCTGGGCGTATGAGGCGGTTCTGATGTTCACCATCTTCGGCATCCCGAGCCCGCTGCTGTTTGGCCAATTGCTGCTGGGCCTGATCAACGGCGCCTTCTACGCCATGCTGTCGCTGGGGCTGGCGATTATCTTCGGTATGCTGAACATCATCAATTTCGCCCATGGTGCGCTGTTCATGATGGGCGCGTTTGCGGCGTGGATGCTGTTGAATTACGCGGGCATTCCGTATTTCGCCGCGCTGATCGTAGCGCCGCTGATTATCGGGGCATTCGGCATCGTGCTCGAGCGGACGATGATCAGCCGGCTGTACAAGCTGGACCATCTGTACGGGTTGCTGCTGACCTTCGGGCTGGCGCTGGTGATCGAGGGGCTGTTCCGCAATTTCTACGGCAGCTCCGGCCTGCCGTATGAAATTCCGCAGGTGCTGCAAGGGGCGACCAATCTGGGGTTCATGTACCTGCCGAACTATCGCGGCTGGGTGGTGATCTTCGCCCTGGTGGTGTGCCTGTCCACCTGGGCACTGATCGAGAAGACGTCCCTGGGTGCACGGCTGCGAGCCGCCACGGAAAATCCCAACCTGGTGCGCGCGTTCGGCGTGAACGTGCCTCGGTTGATCACGCTGACTTATGGCGGCGGCGTGGCGTTGGCGGCCCTCGCTGGCGTGCTAGCAGCGCCGATCTACTCGGTGAACCCGAATATGGGCGATAATTTCATCAATACGGTGTTTGCCGTGGTGGTGATCGGCGGCATGGGATCGATCCTGGGCTCGATCGTCACCGGCTTCGGTCTGGGCGTGATCGAAGGACTGACCAAGGTGTTCTACCCGCAGGCCTCGGCCACCGTTGTGTTCCTGGTCATGGTGATCGTGCTGCTGTTCATGCCGCGCGGCTTGTTCGGGAAGACCGCCTGATGTCATCGACCACCACGACCGCTGACGAAGCCGCCGCCCTGTCGCGCAACCGCACGGCCTTTTTCGGCTTCACGCGCGCGCAGGCCGTGGCTTTTGTGATCATGCTGGCGCTGATCGTCGTGCTGCCGCACGTGCTGTATCCGATCTTCCTGATGCGGGTGCTCACGGGTGCGCTGTTCGCCTGCGCATTCAACCTGATGATCGGCTATGTCGGACTACTGTCCTTCGGGCACGCGGCGTTCTACGGCATGGGCGCGTACATTGCGGCCTGGACGCTGAAATTCTGGGGCATCGATGCGGTGCTGGCGATCGCGCTGGGTGGCGTGATGGGCGGTGCGCTGGGGCTGGTCCTTGGCTATCTCGCGATCCGACGGTCAGGCATCTACTTTGCAATGATCACGTTGGCGCTGGCACAGATGGTGTATTTCTTCTGCCTCGAGGCGCCGTTCACGGGCGGGGAAGACGGGATCCAGCAGGTGCCCCGTGGCCACGCGTTCGGACTGTTCTCGCTCAACAGCGATATGCACATGTATTGGCTGACCGCGGGCATCTTCCTGGCCGGATTTCTGTTGATCCATCGTGTCATTCACTCGCCCTTCGGACAGATCCTGAAGGCGATCCGAGAGAATGAGCCGCGAGCCACGTCGCTTGGTTACCGCACGAACGATTACAAGCTGATCGCGTTCGTTCTGTCCACGGCGTTGTCGGGCGTCGCGGGGGCAACCAGCGCCGTGGTGTTCGGCATCGCGACCCTGGACGGGGTGCATTATTCGCGCTCGGGCGAGGTGGTGCTGACGACACTGCTGGGCGGCTTGGGTACCGTATTCGGGCCGGTGGTGGGCGCGGCGCTGACCACGGGGATGGAGAACTACCTGGCCCAGTTTGGTGACTGGGTCACTGTGACGCAGGGGGCAATCTTCGTGGTCTGCGTGCTGGCGTTCCGCCGTGGCATCGTGGGTGAGATCGCGCATCTGCTGCGGCTGTCGCTGTAGCAGCTGTTACGCTGCCGGCCTGGCGAGATGACACGCGACAAGTTGGCCGCCCAATTCCCGCTCCTCCGGTGCCTCATCCCGGCAGCGCGCGGTCGCAAGCGGGCAGCGCGGGTGAAATGCGCATCCTGTCGGAACGGCAAGCGGGCTCGGCAATTCCCCCCTGACGGCGGTCGCGCTCTGCTTGCGCTCGAAATCCAGGCTCGGCGACGCGGCAATCAGCGCTTGCGTATATGGATGAAGCGGCGTCGCGAAGATCTGCTCCACGGATCCCGATTCCACGATCCGGCCAAGATACATCACTGCTACACGCTGCCCGAGATACCGGACGAGTTGCAAATCGTGCGATACAAACACGATCGTCAGCGCCAGCCTTCGCTGTAAATCGAGCAGAAGGTTGATGATTTGCGCCTGGACCGAGACATCCAGCGCCGAGACGATTTCGTCGGCAATCAGGCACTCCGGCTCCAGCGCCAAAGCGCGTGCGATGCTGATCCGTTGTCGCTGGCCGCCGCTGAAACTGTGCGGGTAGCGAACCGCGGCCTGCGCCGGCAATCCGACCATCGCCAGCAGATCACTCACGCGGGCCTGCAAATCCGGCCCGTGCCGCAGTCCATGCACCTGGATCGGCTCGGCGATCTGGCGGCCTATCGTTTTGCGTGGGTTCAACGACCCATAAGGATCTTGGAATACCATCTGCACACGGCGGGAAAAGCTCCGCTGTGCTGCTCCATCCACGGCCGCGATATCGCGCCCGGCATAGAGAATCTGTCCCTCATCGGGCGTATGCAGCCTGACCATGCAGCGCGCGAGCGTCGATTTCCCGCAGCCGGACTCGCCGACGATGGCCAGCGTTTCGCCCCGCCTGACCTCCAGATTTACGCCGTTCAGCGCGGCAACCACCGCCGGCTTTTCCCGCCGGATCATCTGCAACGGTGTGCGTGGACGCACGAAGCGCTTGTGCACGTCCAGCACGCGAACGAGGGCGTCAGTCATGCCGAGACTGTAGCGTTCGCCTCGGCCAGGATAACGTTGCTTCGGCGGCAAGCGGTGGAACGATCCTCACTCAACGGCATGGGGTCCAGCCGTCCTGTCAGGCATTCGCCGTTCGCAAACGCGCAGCGTGGCGCGAAGCGGCATCCCTCCGGCCAGGACACACCCGACGGTGGTGCACCCGGGATGGATGTCAGCTCTACGCCTGGGCGATGAGCGGCCGGCATGGCGCGCAGCAGTCCCAGCGTGTAGCCATGCGCCGGGCGGCGGAACACCGTCTGGACATCACCGGTTTCCATGATCCGGCCGGCATAGAACACGATGACGCGGTCGCAGGTCTGCGCGACCACAGAAAGGTCGTGCGTCACCAGAATGATACTCATGCCAAGCTGCTCGCGCAGGCGGAGCAGGAGCTTGAGGATCTGGTCCTGGATCGTGACATCGAGCGCCGTTGTCGGCTCGTCGGCCAACAGCAATTTGGGGTGGGGTGCAAGGGCAATGGCGATCATCACGCGCTGGCGCATGCCGCCGGAGAATTCATGAGGATACGCGTCGAGCCGGCGGCTCGCATCCGGGATTCCCACCAGGTCCAGCAGTTCCGCCGCCCGAACCCGCGCGGCGCGTCCGTGCAGGCGCGAATGGGCCGCGAGGCTCTCGGTGATCTGTAAGCCGATGGGCAGTACCGGATTCAACGCCGATGCCGGATCCTGGAAGATCATCGCGATCTCCCGTCCCCGCACGCGACGCATGTCCTGCTCCGACATGGCGGTCAGTTCGCGATCGTGCCAGCGCACGCTACCCTCGATCCGGGCATTCGGTCCGAGCAGACGAGCAATTGCTCGGAGAGTCACGCTTTTGCCCGACCCGGATTCGCCCACGAGACCGAGGATCTCCCCGCTGCCGATTTCCAGATCAACGCCGTCCACGACGGAAACGAGGCCAGAAGGCGTCATGAAGCTGACCCGCAGGTCGCGCGCGATCAGCAGGATTTGCGTCACTCGGGCGCCATCCAGGCAACCACGGCGTCACCGAGCAGACTGAAGGAGAGTCCCGCGGCGACGATGGCAATGCCGGGGAAGATCGACATCCACCATGCCGTGGTAACGAAATTCTTGCCGTCGGCGATCAGCACGCCCCATTCCGCTGTGGGCGGCTGCGCGCCCAAGCCGAGGTAACCCAGGCTGGATCCTAGCAAGATGCACAACGACAGATCCGTCATCCAGTATACGATGGTCGGTGTGATCACGTTCGGAAACAACTGCCCGAAGATGATTCGCGGGGTACTGAATCCCATGACGCGGGCCGCTGCCACGTAGTCGCGGGTCGCCTGTACCATCATCTCGGAGCGCAACAGCCGCGCATATGGAACCCAGCCGACGACGCTGACCGCGATGTAGAGGTTCAGCAGTCCGGGGCCCAGCACGGCGACGATTGCGATTACGAGGATCAGAAAAGGCACTGTCACGGTCAGATCGACCAGCCGGCCGAACACGATATCCAGGGGGCCGCCGAAATAACCGATCAGCGCGCCGGCGATTGTTCCGAACACCAGTGGGAAAGCCGTGCAGAACAGTGCGATCTGCAGATCGACCGGAGCGGCCCAGATCACGCGGGACAGAACATCGCGTCCGAGATTATCTGTGCCAAACGGATGCGCGAGGCTCGGCGGCTTTAGCAGCGCCAAATAATCGAGATGGTTCGGATCATACGGGCTGAGAAGCCCGGGCATTATGGCACAGACGATGAACAGCACGAGCAGGCTGGCGCCCAGCAGCACCCCCGGACGGGGAAACGGCCAGCGCCGAGATGGGGCAGCCAGGGTCGCGCTCATCGCCCGGACGCGGGACGCGGATCGAGCCATGCCACGGTGATATCCACCACCAGGAAAACGCAGGACACCAGGAGCGCGATCACCAGGGTCAGTCCCTGGATCACCTGGTAATCGCGGGCGTAGATGCTGTTCACCATCAGCGTGCCGATGCCGGGGATGGCGAACACGGTTTCCGTGATGACCGCGCCGCCGATCAGCATCCCGATATGCAGTCCGAACAGCGTCACCGTCGGCAGGATGGCGTTGCGCAGCACGTGCCGGCGCAGGATCACGGCACGGCTCAACCCCTTGGCGATGGCGAAGCGCACATACTCGGCATCCAGCACCTGGATGATCGAGGCGCGCAGGTTGCGCATCAGGATCGCCGAGAGACTCAGGGCGAGCGTCAGCGCCGGAAGCACCAGATGGTAGAGATTATCGGCGAACCCGTCGCCGAAACCACCGACGGGGAACCACCGCAGTCCCGCGCCGAGCGCGATCAGCAACACCAGTCCCAGGTAGAAGACCGGGATCGAAACGCCCAGCTGGAACACACCGCGGATGAGTATGTCGGGCCCGCGATCGCGCCACAACGCGGCCGCGAAGGCGGACGGAACGGCGATCACCGCGGCGAGCAGTGCGGCCATCACGGTCAGCATGATCGTCACCGGCAGTCGCTGCACGATCAACTCGGACACCGGCACCCGAAGTGTCAGCGAACGTCCGAGATTGCCGGAAAGGGTTTGGCGCACGAACGTCCAGAACTGCACCCAAAGCGGCTGATCAAGTCCCATCGCATGCTGGGTCTGCAAAACGGTGGCGGTGGTCGCACGCTCACCCAGCACCGCCAGCGCCGGGTTGCCCGGGAGCAGGCGCGCGAGCACGAAGACGAGAATCAGCGCAAGGATCAGGGTCGGCACCATCTGGAGCAGGCGCCAGCCGATAAATCCGGCACGCAGCATTATTTGGAGCCGGCGGGCTCCATATGCACGCCGGAGAACATGTAGTTACCGAGCGGCAGTTGGACGAAGCCCTGCACGCGCGTGTTCAGCGCGACCGGGTAGGGCTCATCGAGCAGGAACACCATCGGCGCGGCGTCGATGTAGATTTCCTGGATGTGACGGAACATCTCGGCTCGCTTCTGTGGATCGGTCTCGGTCTGGCTCTTTTCGAACAGCGCATTCAGCTCCGGGTCGTTGAAGCCGCTGCGGTTCGATTCGTAAGCGGGGTAGTACGCCATGTAAGAGACGATCTGGCTAGGATCGTTATAGTCGTTCGTCCAGATTGCGGAGCGCATCTGGAAATCGGAAGCGCGGTATTTCGCAATGTTGGTGGTGGAATCGAGTAACTGCACTTTCAGCCGCACGCCCAGTTGTGCCCACATCTGCTGAATGGCCGCAAGTTCTGCGGCATCATCCGCGTTCCCCGCGACCGCGAAGATCGTCAGGTCGAACCCATTGTCGTAACCCGCTTCCTTTAGCAACGCTTTGGCTTTGGCGGGATCGTACGGGTAGGGCTCGCTCGTGGCGGTTAATGCCATCGGTGTGGAGGCCGGTGGAAGTGTCACCTGCGGTTTGCCCATGCCGTAGGTGACGATCTGCGCAATCGCCTTCTTCTCCACGCCATAGTTGAGTGCCTGGCGGACACGTTTGTCGCCGAGCGGATTTTTGGTGCCGTCCTTCAGCGTCGGACGAATATTCATGCCCAGGTACGCGATCTTTTCCGCCGGAAACAGGACCATGCGGATATTCGGTGTCGCTTTCAGCTCCGCCGCCCGGGAAAATGGGACGAACTCTGTCCCGTCGATCTGCCCGGACTTCAGCATCAGGATGCGCGTGGCGTCGTCAGGCACAATCAGCACGTCGACCTGATCCAGGTACGGAAGCGGCTGGTTGTCCTCTCCCGTTTTCCAGTAGTGCGGGTTGCGCATCAGGCTGAATTTGCTCCCGCGTACCCAGTTGGCCAAAACGAATGGACCTGAGGCGACGGGATGATCGGCAAACGCGCGTGCCTTGTCGCGCAATGTCGTGCCGGGCATGGCCATCATCTGCTTTTCCGGCACGACGGCTGTATAGAAGCTTGCCAGCACCTGCGGGAACACGGGGTCGGGACGGGAGAAGTGAATCACGACGGTGTCGGGCGACATAGCCTCCACGGATTTCACCGCCGAGAGCAGGAAATAGTAGTTCCCGCCTTCTTCTTTGCTGTGGCCGCGGTCCAAGGTAAACTTGACGTCGCTTGCCTGGATGGGTGAGCCGTCCGAGAATTTTATCCCCGGTCGCAAGGTGACCGTCATCGTCAGCCCGTCATCAGAAAGTTTATAACCCGATGCCAGTCCGGGCTGCAGGGCTTTGCCGTCTGGCGTCGGCTGCAGCAGCGTGTCGTAGACGTTCAGGCTGAACCAGATGTCTTCGGTCTGCTGCTGATAGACGGGATCGAAGAAGATGACGTCACGCGCCGCGCCGAACACGAACTTACCACCGCGGGTAATGCCAGCAGCGCGCGCCAAGGAAAATGGTCCTAGTGTCGCCGCGACGGCCATGCCGCCGAGTACGTGGCGTCTTTTCGCAAGCAGGGAATTTACAGGGGGGAGATTCATGAATTCGCACTGTGACCATGCCACCTGACGCGGTCAACTCGTTCGGCCCGCGCCGAATACCCTTTCCGGCACGGGATCGTGGGTGAAATTCGCGTATCTGTTCGGGCTGAACGATTTGAGAGACGTCAAACGGCGCCTGCAAAAACAAGTCATTCGCGCGTCATCATGACTCTCACCCGAATGTGCATCCGAACGCCCAGGAAACAGATGGTATGCGCCTTCAGCACTGTTCCAAACGGTTTAGATTTGCACCCGTCGGGCGATTGCGCCTGAAAAGCATCCTGCGCCCACCCGACCAGATATAAATGGGAGGTGCTGCATGATCACGCGCCGCGCAACCGGTCAGTTGCTTGCGTCCACGGCTGTTTTGGCCGTTTCCGGCGCGTTACGTCCGGGCCTCGCCGATCAGGAAATCAAGGTTGGAATTGACCTGTCGCTAACCGGGGCGGATTCGGAAAGCGCGCAGCGCATTCTCTACGGTGCCCAATTGGCGTTCAACGATGCGAACGCCAAGCATGCCATTCCCGGCTACACCATCAAGGCAGTGGTCTATGATGACGGAACGGCAACCGCGGGGCAGTACGATCCTGCGCAGGCCGCCACCAATGCGCGACGGATGGTGAGCGAGGGGATGGTCGCGGCCGTTGGTCCGATGATGAGCGGCGCCGGGAAGGCAATGGGGAACGGTTTCATTCGATAAATATGGCGACCTTACGGACCGGACGATCAGCATTTTCCAGATCCGGCAGGACAACAAGTATCCGTTGAACGATATGATCCACCAGTACCACTACATCGACACCGCACCGGCGGTGTAGCTGGAACGAACAGGGGGCGCGATCTCACGCCCCCTGTCGGATTTTATCGAGGCAGCGGCGGCTGTTCCACCATCCGCAGATACGGCCGCAGCTCCTTCCAGCCCTGCGGGAAGCGCTTCTTCGCCTCCTCGTTGGACAAGCTCGGCACGATGATCACCGGCTGACCATCGGTCCAGTTCACCGGCGTTGCCACCTTATGCGCGTCCGTCAGTTGCAGGCTGTCGATCACGCGCAGGATTTCGTTGAAGTTGCGTCCGGTGCTCGGCGGATAGGTCAGGATCAGCCGCACCTTCTTGTTCGGATCGATGATAAAGACGCTGCGCACGGTGATCGACGGATCCGCGTCGGGATGGACCATGCCGTAGAGGTCGGAAACCCTTCGGTCGGCATCCGCCAACACGGGGAAGTTCAGTTTCTGACCCTGTGTCTCCTCGATGTCCTTTTCCCAGCCCTTGTGGCTGTCCGCGGGATCGACCGAAAGACCGATTGGCTTGACGCTGCGCTTTTCCCACTCCGGCTTCAGCCGCGCGACTTCGGCGAGTTCGGTGGTGCAGACCGGCGTGTAGTCCTTGGGATGGCTGAACAGCACACCCCAGGAATTGCCCAGCCATTTGTGGAAGCTGACCCGCCCCTCTGTGCTGTCTTGTTCGAAGTCGGGCGCCGTCTGTCCAAGTTGGATCGCCATCGTCCTACTCCTCCATTTGTTCCATTTATCCCGGACATATGCGGGCGGGTGGCCCACCATAAAAGCCCCCCGGTTTTTCCGCCCCCCGGTTCCTGATACGTCCACCCCCAAATGTCCGATGAAAACCCCGCACACCCGGCCCTGCTCCCCGCCGGCCTGCGCGATCTCCTGCCGCCCGATGCGGAAACCGAGGCCGCTGCGGTCGAGGCGCTGATGGCCGTGTTCGCCGGCCGCGGCTACGAGCGGGTGAAGCCGCCGTTACTGGAATTCGAGGACACGCTGTTTGCCGGGTCTGGAGCGGCGGTGGCCGAACAGACCTTCCGGCTGATGGACCCTGACAGCCAGCGCATGATGGGCCTGCGCGCCGACACCACGCCGCAGGTTGCGCGCATCGCCGGCACCCGCCTGGTCAACGAGCCCCGGCCGCTGCGCCTGTCCTATGCCGGCCAATGCCTGCGCGTGCGGGGCAACCAGTTGGCGCCGGACCGGCAGATGGCCCAGGCCGGGATCGAACTGATCGGCACCAATTCTGTGGCGGCCGACGCCGAGATCGTGCTGGCCGGCGCCGAGGCGCTGCACGCCGCCGGGCTGGCGCGTTTCAGCTTCGACCTGACGCTGCCGACGCTGATTCAGGCCATGCTGGATGACGCCGGGATCGCCGATCCGGCCCGCACCGCGCTGATGCGCGCGCTGGACCGCAAGGATGCGGCCGCTGTGGCGCGCCATGGCGGCTCGCTCGCGCCGGTCCTGACAGACCTGCTTCTGGCCGCCGGCCCGGCCGACCGGGCGCTGGCTGCGCTTGCCGAGGCCCGCCTGGGTGACGCCGCGCGTCCGCTTGCCGATCGTCTGGCCGAGACAGTCAGTGCCATCCGCGCCCGTGCGCCCACGCTGCGGCTGACCGTCGATCCGGTGGAGTTCCGCGGCCTGCGCTACCACACAGGCGTCGCCGTCACGATTTTCGCACCCAATAGGCACGAAGAACTCGGGCGCGGCGGCCGCTATCAGTGCGGCGACGAGCCGGCCACTGGCCTGACGCTGTATCCGGATGCCATTCTCCGCGCCGTGCCGCCGCGTCCGCGGCGACCACGCGTCTATCTTCCCGCCGATGCCGACCCCGATGCCGCTGCCAGCTTGCGCGCGCAGGGCTTCGCCACGATCGCCGCCTTGAACGGGGGGAATGATGAAGCCGAAGCGCGCAGCCTCGGCTGCTCTCACATCCTGCGCGGCGGTAAGGCCGTGAGCCTGCAATCCGGAGAAGCCTGATGGCGAATGTGGCGGTGATCGGCGCCCAGTGGGGCGACGAGGGCAAGGGGAAGGTCGTGGACTGGCTCGCCAGTCGGGCCGAAATCGTCGTGCGCTTCCAGGGCGGCCATAACGCCGGACACACGCTGGTGGTTGGGAACGAAACCTACAAGCTGTCGCTGCTGCCATCGGGCCTGGTGCGCGGTAAGCTCGGTATCATCGGCAACGGCGTGGTGATCGACCCGGCGGCGCTGTTTGCCGAGATCGAGCGCGTGAGTGCCCAGGGGCTGCTCGTCACGCCCCGGACGCTGCGCATCGCGGACAACGCGCCGCTGATTCTGCCATTGCACGCCGCGTTGGACCGCGCGCGCGAAGCAGCGCGGGGCGATCGCAAGATCGGCACCACGGGGCGGGGCATCGGTCCCGCTTACGAGGACAAGGTGGCGCGCCGGGCCATCAGGGTCGCCGACCTCGCCGAACCCGACACGATCAGTGCCAAGCTCGACGAACTTCTGCTCCACCACAACACGCTGCTCGCCGGCCTCGGCGCTCCGACCTTCGAAAAATCCGACCTGCAAGACGCGCTTTTGGAAATCGCCCCGCGTCTCCTGCCGTTCGCCGAGCCGGTGTGGGAGCGTCTGGACGAAGCCCGCCGTGCCGGCACCCGCATCCTGTTCGAGGGCGCACAAGCGGTAATGCTGGACGTGGATCACGGCACCTATCCCTTCGTTACCAGCAGCAACACCGTCGCCGCCACTGCGGCCAGCGGCGCCGGGCTGGGGCCCAATGCGGTCGGCTTCGTGCTGGGCATCGCCAAGGCGTACTCGACACGGGTCGGCTCTGGCCCTTTCCCGACCGAACTGACCGACGCCATCGGCCAGCGCCTCGGCGACCGCGGCAACGAGTTCGGCACCGTCACCGGACGCCGGCGCCGCTGCGGCTGGTTCGATGCGGCGCTGGTACGCCAGGCAGTGAAGGTGGGCGGGATCCAGGGCATCGCGCTGACCAAGCTCGATGTGCTGGACGGGCTCGATGAGCTGAAGATCGGCACCGGCTACCGGCTGGCGGGCCAGTCACTGCGCCACCTGCCTGCATCCCCCGGCGCCCAGGCGGCGGCCGAACCGGAATACGAGATCATGGAAGGCTGGAGCGGCTCAACCCGCGGCGCCCGATCCTGGGCCGATCTTCCTGCCCAGGCGGTCAAATACGTCCGGCGCATCGAGGAGCTGGTGGAAGCCCCGGTCACCCTGCTCTCCACCAGCCCTGAACGGGACGATACGATCCTGGTGCGCGACCCGTTCGAGGGGTGAGGGTTCTCTGCGCGAATCGGTAGCGGCACCGCAGTTCCAGGCCTTAGTGTCGCGACCGATCCAGTACCGAGGGGAACAAAACGTCAGGGACGAAACAGGGCGAAGCGCGACAGGCATCTCTCGCGGGACCTGACGGGGTCAGCCTGCGGCAAATCTCCTGGCGCGGGCCGTTCGCGCCCCGCGCGGCGGTGATGGCGCTGCGGACGCGACGTATTCCCGTGACCAACGTCTCGACCGCGCCCGCTATCCTCCAGCATTGTGCGATCGATCCGCTGCGCGGCGTCGATGGCACGCTGGCCCCCGGCGTGCTGTCGGTGGGATCGATGCCGGGCAATCCCATTGGCCCGGCGGAGAGCGCCGAGCTCATGCTGACGGGCACGATTCCGGTCCACCCCGGCAAATACGCAACCACCGTCCGTCTGCTCGCTGCCTCTGGGGACAGTCTCGCCATTCCTGTTTCGCTGGAGGTACCGGCGGCCGCCGCCTGGGGCATTTTGTGCATGCTTCTCGGGCTGTTTCTGCTGGGAACCGTCAACCTGCTCCAGGGTGAAGGCGCGATCCGGACGACGCTGCACGATGCGCTGCAAGCCCGGCAGGACATTCACACCGTCCTGGAGACAAATCCTGCTCCGCAGAGCCTGGCGTCCGACGTCGAACTGATGAATCATGATTTCGATGTGGCGATCGCTATCCTGAGTCAGCGTCGCCAACCGTCGATCGTCGACCACCGGGAAGCCGAGGCGCAACCGCACCTGGACGAGGCGACGAAGATCGCCGCGAAGCTGCGTGCCGACCTGACCGGGCTGCCGCGAGGTCAGGCAGAGATTCAGGACGTGCAACAGGACTGGTCGGCGCTGCAATCGACGCTGCAGCAGATCGCCGCGTTGCCGCAGACCCTGCCGGCACAGAACGACCAGAGCTTCGCCGCGCGGCTCAACGCGTTTCTGATCAATTTCCGCAATCGCACCTTGCGCGATCCGGCCATCCTTGTCGTCGCGGAGATGTCCACCGAGCTGGGCCGTATGAAGCTGGAGGAGGCGGCCGGCGAGGGTGACGCCGCGCGCGATCTTGCGCTTAACACGCGCGTGTGGCTGGAGCGCTCTTCGCTGTTTCTTCAACGCGAACTCACACTCTATCGCACCGCGCTCATCCAGGCCGGATGGATGCTGAACACCGATCGCGTCCTTCGCGAGCGCGCCGCCAAGGACGATCTGCTACCGGAAGACCGCGCCGCGATCCTGTCCAATCTCGACCGGGCGGAAGCGAAGTTGGCCGGCGACGCCACGTACGAAGACTTCCGCGATGCCAACCGCCTGATCGATGCAGCCTGGACGGCTCAGGTGCGCGGCTCCGCCAACATGGCCAAAATCAAGGACGATCAGGCGATCGCCGCTGCCGACAAGCAGACGGACTACACAGACGTCACCGATCTGATGGGGAAGCTTCAGGCCGAACCTGCGCCACATACGATGGCCATGAAACAGTCCGGACTCACGCAAATTCTTGATTTCTGGCGTGCGCACGTGGCGGGCGTGACCGACGTCACGATGCGCGAGGCGATGCAGCACCAGTTGGATTCGATGCGGTCGCTCGTGAGCGCGGGCAAGCTGATGGACGCCTCTTCCGTCTATCGCACATTCATCAACGACTGGACGAAGTGGAACGGCAAACTCGTCGATCAGGGACTGGATCAGATCGATCATCCACGCTGCCTGGAATACTTCGCCGACCTCCAACGCAACGCGGCAAGCATCGAGGCCACACTGCGCGAGTTGCCCGCGAGCCCGCAGCTGACAGCGTGGGACCGCAGCCTCGATCAGATCCGGCTCGACCTGCTGCGTCAGGGACCGGACGCAGAGGCGGTCTCGGCCAATTGCATGCCGCCGCTGATCGACATCGGCAAGCGGACGGTGACCCTGTCAGGTGAATTGTTCACCGCCGGCCTGATCGACGTAGCGCTCCCGGCGGCGACGCGGCTGCGTCTGGCGCAGGAGTTTGGCGTTGCCTCAGCGATCGATCTCACCAGCGCCAATATAAGCCGGCCGCGAAACCTGACGTTGCGTTCGCTGACGCCGGCGGATGAGCGCGTGGTGGGGCGCGATCTGAGTTTCACATTGACCGGCGCCGATCCGGTGTGGGGGAGTTCGACCACGATCCGGGTGGATTTCGGCGACGGCACGGCGCCGTTCATTGCGAACGCCGAAGCGGTTCGTCAGAGCGGTCCGATCGTGCACCAATACGCTGCGCCAGTGACCGCACGGCTCACCGTGACGGCGACGGAGGATCCGAGGCCGGGCGAGGCGACAGGAACACTACTGGGTCAGGGTAATACGACGGTGCTGATCGTGCCGTCGCCAGTCACGCGGGCGCGCATCATCGCCGATGAGTTTCTGAACCTGCGCTTCGCGCTGGCGCTGCTGATCGCGATGACGGTTTATTACTGGCGTTACCACAACCGGACCACGGTCTTCGGCGCCCGGGGCTATGATTACGTGGAAGCGTTCGCCCTGGGATTTGCGGTCGACGCCGCCGTTTCGCGGTTGCCGCAGGCCATTGCAGGGTTCGTCAGCTGAACTTCGGTCTTTACCGGGTACAACATGTTCGCACCATTGAGCTGGCTTGCTGATTCGGACGCCCTGACGCCCGACGGATTTTGCCTGGCGTGGGAGCCAGGCTTGATCTGGCTGCAGGCAGGATCGGATCTGGTTATCGCGGCGTCCTACTATTCGATTCCCCTGGCGCTTGTGGTGTTCGCTCGCCGGCGTACCGATCTTGCCTTCCGCTGGATTCTGTTGCTGTTCGCAGCCTTCATCCTGGCGTGCGGCACCACCCACCTGTTCAGCGTTCTGACCTTGTGGGTGCCCGCGTACTGGGCCGAAGGAGTTGTGAAGGCCGTCACGGCGGTGATTTCAATCATCACTGCTCTATGTCTCTGGCCGCTGATCCCGCGCCTGATCGCACTGCCGTCGCCCGCGGCCCTGGAGCGGGAGATCGAAGCACGCGACCAGGCCAGCCGTCAGCTTGCGGAAAGCGAGGCCCGCTATCGATCGCTGTTCATCCGCGCCCCGGCTGCCATGCATTCGGTCGATCAGCAGGGGCGGATCATCGCTGCCAGCGACATGTGGCTCGAGCTGCTTGGTTACGCGCGGAACGATGTCGAGGGGCGCCCGCTCTCCGAATTCCAGGAGCCGGGATCGCCGACCGACGACTGGACCGAGACGCGCAATCAGGAGCGGCGCTTCGTGTGCAAGTCGGGCGCGGTGATCGACGCGCTGTTGTCGTCCACGCAAGAGCAGGACGCTTTGGCGATGGGATGGCGGGCCGTCGGCGTGCTGATCGATGTGACTGCCCGCAAGCGGGCGGAGTCAGCGCTGCTGGACAGCGAGGAGCGGCTGCGCCAGGCCGAGAAGTTGACGGCGCTTGGCCAGCTCGCCGGCGGCATCGCGCATGATTTCAACAACGTACTCCAAGCGATACAGGGCGCCGTCACCCTGCTTTCTCGCAATCGCGCCGATCCCTCGGCGGTCGCGCGCTACGCGGCCCTGATCGATGAGGCCACAAGCCGCGCATCCTCAGTCACGCGCAGGCTGCTGGCGTTCGCGCGGCGCGACACGTTGCGCGCGGCGCCCATTGGCGTGCAAGGCCTGCTGGGAGGCATGCGTGAATTGCTGACGCACACGCTGGGCACGGGCATCACGGTGGCCATCGATGTGCAATCCGCACTGCCGGACATCCTTGCCGATCGCGGGCAGCTTGAAACGGTGCTGCTGAACCTTGCCACCAATGCACGCGATGCCATGCCGTCAGGCGGTCGGCTGACGCTGTCTGCGGCGGTGCATGAGGTCCTGACCGAGGATCAGCCGCTCGGACTTGCCCGCGGTGAGTACGTGCGGCTTTCGGTCACCGATACCGGCGTGGGCATGGATGCCACGACGCTGACCCACGCCATGGAGCCGTTCTTTACCACCAAGCCGCAGGGCAAGGGTACGGGGCTGGGGTTGGCGACGGCACGCGGTTTCGCGGGACAATCAGGCGGTGCGTTGGGTATCGAGAGCGCCCCAGGTCTGGGAACCACGGTCAGCCTGTGGCTCCCCGTCACCGACGCGCATGCGCCGAATGTATCGCGCGACGCGCGCGATGCCCCCGGTCACCATACGGTCCACGTCTTGCTCGTGGATGACGATGCCATGGTCCGAGAGGTACTCGCGTCGGAACTTGCGGACCGAGGTTTCGAAGTCATGCAGGCTGAAAACGCTCAGCATGCGCTGGATCTTCTCGTTGCCGATAGAACGATCGATCTGCTGATTTCGGACCAGGCCACGCCCGGGACGGATGGGCTGACCCTGATCCGCATGGTGCGCGAACGCCAACCGGGGCTGCCGGCAATCCTGCTGACGGGCTATGCCAACGAAGCCACGGCGCTGGTGGCCAGCGGGTTCGTTGGATCGTTCACCCTGTTGCACAAGCCGATCACCGGGACCGAACTGGCGGATCGGGCGGCAGATTTGGTGGACGCGGCGCGCGCAACGGATGTGGCACAGTAGAAAGTTGAGGGAAGGGCGCCTATCCGCTCGACACCAGGCCATTGATGGTCTTGGCGATCTGCTGCCACTCTGATGAGGCGATGTACTGGTCCGTCAGCGACGCCATCTGCGCCACATCCGTGCAGTCATCCAGTGAGTAGGTCTGAGTGAACACGGGATTGGCGCGAATATAGGTCGATCCCCGCAGCATCATCTGCGCGGTCAGATCGTTGATCTGGCTGCTCCCGGCGAACATCGCCTCGATCAGCGGAAAGGCGGGCGAGGTTCCATCCTGGTATGGCCACATCCATCCAAGAATGCCGCCAGGGAAGATAGCGTCGGATGGCGGATAGGAGTTGCTGACGTCGCCTGTCCCGAGGGAGACGGGGGCGACACTGCCGGGTGCGGGCCCGTTTGCGCCCGAAAGCGAACTCGCCGAATAGCAGGCCGCGGCGACAGTGCAGGGATTGTCGGCACAGACGCCGCCATCCACGAACGAACCGGGCGTGATGGTGTGGGGCGGGAAGAACAGCGGCGCGGCCGCGCTGCACATCGCGGTGTCAATCAGGCTCGTGGCGCTTAGGGAAACTCTGATCAACCCCGCCATCTGCGCCGCCCGGTCGTGGTGGTGGCGAAGACGGAGAAATCTGGATGCGACCTGAGGCCGGAATTCGGCGTTCGCGGGCCGGTTCGGCCGGTCTGCCGGATCGTCGCAGCGCTGCGGACGCAGCTCTCCTCTCACGCAGCCAGTAGCGACCTTCGAGCGAGGTAAAGATTGGCGAGGCCGCAGGTGACGAACAGCCGGTGGGCATTCTTGTCCAACCCGCGATAGTGCTCTGACTCATACGGACGATGCAGGCAATCTTTCGAGCTTGGCAAGGATTGAGGCGGTGACTGCGGTCCAGACGAATGGGCGTGGTTCTGCATTTCGCTCAGCGAGGTAAGTCTTAATGGCAGCCTGCAGGCTGACGAGGGAGTGGAAGCTGCCGCGCCGGATGCGTTGTCGGGTAAGAGCGGAGAAGAAGGTCTCCACCGCGTTCAGCCATGACCCGGAGGTTGGCGTGAAGTGGAAGGTCCATCGGTCATGGCGTGCCAGCCAGGCCTGTACCTTTCGGTGCCGGTGGGTGGCGTAGTTGTCGACGACCGCATGGACCAACTTGCCGGACGGCACCTCGCGTTCGACGGCATTGAGGAAGCGGATGAACTCCTCGTGCCGGTGTCGCTGCATGCAGCGACCGATCACCGTACCCTTCAGCACGTTCAATGCGGCGAACAACGTCGTCGTTCCATGGCGTTTGTAGTCGTGGGTCATGGTGCCGCAGCGGCCGGGTTTCAGCGGCAGTCCAGGCTGGGTACGGTCGAGCGCCTGGATTTGGCTCTTTTCGTCGATCGACAGCACCACCGCGTGGGCGGGCGGATCGAGATAAAGGCCGATGATATCCGCCATTTTCTCAGCGAACTGCGGATCACGCGAGCGCTTGAAGCTGCGCACGCGGTGCGGCTGGAGTTGGTGCGCCGCCCAGATGCGCTGCACCGAGCGCAGCGACATGGCGGTGGCGTTTGCCATGGCTCGCCCGGTCCAATACGTGGTCCCAGGGGGCGGCTCGCCACACGTGAGCGCCACGACGTGCGCCACTTTATCGGCCGGGATCGGTCGTTTGCCGGGCTTGCGCGTCTTGTCACGCAGCAACCCGTCGGGACCTTCCTCGGCAAAACGCTGCTGCCAGCGCCAGACCATGGGGCGGCTGACGCTGATCTCTTTCGCCACATGTTGCACCGGCCGACCACTGGCCGAGGCCAGAACGACTCGGGCTCGCTCGATGTATTTGCCCGCTCGGTTGCGATCCGATGCTATTGCCTTAAGCCGCTTCCTGTCTGCCGCGCTCAACAACACGCATACTGTCTGTGCCATGCTCACAAAATCGCATGGCAACCGCATGTTGTGAATCGATAGAATGCGTCAGAGCAATAGCGCACCTTCACAAATCCAAACACGCGCTTGATGACCCCGATACTATGCTCGACCTTCGCCCGTACCTTCGACTTGGTCCGATTGCGAGCTTTCTCTGCCTCATCGACAACACCGCGATGACGATATCGCCGGTTGGTGAAGTCCTGTGCAGATGGAGCATGCTCGCGGATGACATGACGCTGGCCACGATAGGCCTGGTCGCCCCAGACACGCCGTTCCTCGCCATGTAGCAGGTCACCAAGCACGCTGGCATCATGCACATTCGCCGCAGTGGCCACCGCGGAATGGATCAGCCTGGTCCTGCTATCTACCCCGACATGCGCCTTCATCCCGAAATACCACTGCTGGCCCTTGCGGGTCTGGTGCATCTCGGGGTCGCGCTGCTTTGTGGCATTCTTGGTCGAACTCGGAGCGCTGATGATGGTCGCGTCCACGATCGTGCCGGTGCCCACCTTCAGACCCAGACTCTCAAGATGCTCGTTGACGGTGGCAAATATCTCAGTTCCAAGCTCGTGCTGCTCCAACAGGTGGCGGAACTTGCAAACCGTGGTCTCGTCCGGCACCGGCTCACGGCCGAGATCGATGCCGGCAAACTGCCGCATCGCAGCCAAGTCATACAGCGCCTCCTCCACTCCGGGATCCGAGAGATTGAACCACAGCTGCAGGAAGTAGATGCGCAACATGCGTTCCAGTCCCACCGGTGGTCGGCCCCTGCCAGGCTTCGGATAGACCGGCTCGATCAGCGCACAGAGTTGCTGCCACGGCACTACCCGCTCCATCTCGGCAAGAAAGGCTCCCCGCCGTGTGGTCTTGCCGTAGCGTTCGAAGCTTACGCTCGCCAGGGTCGCTTGACGCATCTCGTTCGGTCGATCCGAATGTAATCAATGCCACTCAACTACAGGCTGCTCCGTGACCGTGTCGAGATGGGATTCTTCAGAAGTCTCCTTAGATCCGGCGTCGTGGTCAGTCCCGGCAGGTTATGGAACACACAGGCCTGCCACGCATTGTTTTGGCCGGGGCTGATACGAAAGCTTGGTACGACGACGTATTTCTGCCGCTGCGTGGCAAGCTGCGCGAGGGTCATGGCGGGGAAGTTCGCCGTCAGCAGTGTTTGCAGTCCTATGCTTTGATATTTCGGGAAGGCCATTTGCTCCGCGGCTTCCATCACCAGCTGCAGGATCTTCGACCAGTCGATTTCCTCTCCGGCAGCCGCAGTTTGCGGCGGAATGGCAGCGGCGATGTGCGCACGCAGAGCGCGGGACTGAGCCTGGTTCAGATAGGGCGTGAAGATCTCGTTGCAGTTCGACATGGACTCATAAAGGGAGACGATGGTGCCGATCGGCACGCCGGCGGCGAGGCCGAGCGCGATAATGCTGCCGGTCGATGTGCCCGCGAACAGCGAAACGCTCTGCAGGAATGCCGGATCCAGGCTCTGCAGCAGCTTGGCGGTGATCACCCCGCGCACGCCGCCGCCATCGTAGGACAGGATAATGAATGGCGGATTGGCCATGGCGCGCCTCCTATCTCACGACCGCCGCCGCGATCTCCCGGAACAGGCGGGCCGGCAGACTGCCGCCCTGCATGTCGGTCATCGGCGCCTCGTTGTCGTTGCCCATCCAGACGCCGATGATAGTCCCATCGACCGCCCCGATGAACCAGGCGTCGCGCGCATCCTGCGTGGTGCCGGTCTTGCCAGCGACATCGTGGCCGGGCAGCGCCGCCTCCCGCCCGGTGCCGCGCGCCACGACGGCCCGCAGCATACGCAGCATCTCCGCCGCCTGATCCGGCGGAATCACCTGCTCCGGCGGTGTGAGTGCGATCGCCTCGGTGCGCCCATCCGTGCGAATGCCCCGAATCGCCGCAGGGGTGACACGCCGGCCACCATTGAAGAACGGAGCGTAGGCAGCGGCCAGTTCGAGCAACCCGACCTCCCCGGTGCCGAGCGCGATGGAAGCGTTGTCCGGCAGCTTGTCGGCAATGCCAAGACGCGCGGCGACGGCGGCGGCGACGCGGGGCCCTCCGGCACGCAGGAGCAGGCGGACGGCGGCGGTGTTGATGGATTGGGCCAGGGCTTGTTCGACGGTGATCTCGCCCAGATAGCGCCGCTCGAAATCGTGCGGCGACCAGTTGCCGAGCCGGATCGGTGCATCCAGTACGGTATCGTCCGGCGTCACGCCATGCTCCAGCGCGGCGAGCCACACGAAGGGCTTGAACGCGGAACCAGGCTGACGGCGCGCGAGCGTGGCGCGATTATAGGCGCTTTCCTGATAGTTGCGGCCGCCAACCATCGCACGCACCGCGCCGGTGGCGGAATCCAGCACGACCACCGCAGCTTGAGATGCGTGATGCGCGGCGCCCGGGCCGGCCAGCATGGTGGCGACGCTGCGCTCCGCTGCCTGCTGGATACGCGGATCGAGCGTGGTGAGGATCGAAGCATCCTGGTCGGGGGGGATGACCAATTCGGCCCGTTCCGCGGCCCAGTCGGCGAACCACCCGCCAGCCAGAACGGTGCCTTCAGGGAAGCGCATCCGGTCGGTGGCTGCCTGGGCCTGGGATGCCGTGATGTCGCCGTTCGACACCATGGCAGCCAGCACCTCGCGGGCGCGCGCGGCCGCGGCGTCCGGGTCGACGCGGGGGTTGAAGCGTGACGGGGCGCGCGGCAATCCCGCGATGACGGCGGCCTGCCAGAGCGAGAGCTGACGAGCGGAGACACCGAAATAGACCCGCGCGGCGGCATCCACGCCCCAGGCGCCGGCGCCGAAATAGATGCGGTTGAGCCAGATCTCGAGGATCTGGCGCTTGGTGAAATGCTCACTGAGCCAGAGCGTGAGGATCAGTTCCTGCACCTTGCGGCGGAAGGTGCGCGCGTTCGACAGGAACAGATTCTTCGCGACCTGCTGCGTGATGGTCGATCCGCCTTGCACGATCCGGCCACGCGTCACGTCGGTCATGAACGCGCGGCCGATGCCGATCGGATCGATGCCGGGCTCGCTCCAGAAGCGATGATCCTCGATCGCCACGGCGGCTTCCGGCACATAGGCAGGCAGATCGGACAGGTGGACGGTCTCGCCCACGATATCGCCATAGCTGGCGAAGATGCGGCCGGATGTGTCGGCCAGGGTCAGGCTGGGGCGGCGGACGGCGTCCAGCGCCAATTCGGGACGCGGCAGGTCGCGCGCGAACCACAGCAGCAGGGCGGCGGCGCCGAGGGTGCCCCATATGCCGGCGATGATGAGCCGACGGAACCAGCGCCAGCGCAGGCGCGGGCGACGTACGGCACGCTCGGGCGCCGGTGCGCGGGCGGGAATGAGGCTGGACTCGGACGCGGTCCGGGCGCGGGACATTCGGCGGCGTTGTACGCAAGCAGCGTGTTCGGCGGAAGCTTGCTCATCGGGTGTGGGGCTGGGCAGAGTGGCGCCACTGACAGCGGGGAACTTGGATGCGCGGTATTTTCATGGACGCGGTGGATGACCTGGCCGACGTGTTCCGGCGCGTCGTGCGCGATGACGATCCACCGGTCGACGTGCAGGAGCGCGCGCATGTGGCGCCGGAGGAGCTGGCGGGATTGTTGCACGGCTACGATTTCGTGCTGGACGATCATACGCAGATGCCGACCGCGGCGATGCGCGAATGCCGCGACATCAAGCACATCATTTTTCTCGGCACCGGCGCGCGCAGCTACATGAACCCCGAGGAGCTCGCCGGGATCGGCAAGACGGTCCACATCATCAAGGGTTACGGCGACACGGCTGTGGCGGAGCACACGATCGCCCTGATGTGGGGCGCGGCCCGCGGGATCGCCCGGATGGACCGCGACATGCGGCGTGGCGTGTGGACCCGGACAGAGGGGCCGCAACTGACCGGCAAGACGCTCGGCCTGATCGGCTACGGCGGCATCGGGGCGGAGGTGGCGCGCATCGCGCATGGCAGCGGGATGCGCGTGCTGGCGTGGAATCGCTCGACCAAATCCGCGCCGGGTGTGACGTTCGTCGATCTGGACACGCTGCTGGCGGAGAGCCACGTGGTGTCGCTGCATCTGCTGCTGAATGACGAGACGCGCGGTTTCCTGAACGCGGAGCGGATCGCGCGGATGCGGCCGGGCGCCATCTTCGTGAACACGGCGCGCGGCGCGCTCCTGGATGAGGAGGCGCTGATCGCCGGATTACGCGAAGGGCGGATTGCACATGCGGCGCTCGATGTATTCCACCAGGAGCCGCTGCCGGTGGATCATGCGTTCACGCGGTTGGAGAACGTGACGCTGTCGGCGCACAGCGCGTTCCGCACGCCGGAGGCGAGCGAGGCGCTGCTGCGGCGTGCCCTGGACATTGCGCGCAGGCTTGCGTAGCGGGGTTCATGTTGCGCGCCCCGCCGCCTGCCAACCCGGCGCGCTGTGCCCGCCTGGCGGAACGGTAGACGCAGCGGACTTAAAATCCGCGGCCCAGTGGCGTGGGGGTTCGACTCCCCCGGCGGGCATAAGCGATTGTTATTTTTCTGAAATCGCTCTGTCAGACAGGACCATTTTGTTCCGCCTCTTAGGGTCATCGCCGTTCCTATGCGGGCATTATGCGGACGCTGCGGCTGAAAACCCAGCTTACCCCTCTTCCTTTTGTCCGGCCCCGAGTTTGACCAGGATCGCCTTGAGCGCCATCCGTTCCTCGTTCGAGAGCCGGGAAACATCCAGCTTCGGCGGCCCGGCCTGCTCCGCCTCAGTTTCCCTCACCTTGCCCAGCCCGCGATCCAGCACCGTCTGTGCCGCCACGATCCGGCAACGGGTGTCCTCGCCCTCGTCGGTCACGATGGCAATCAGCGTCCGAATGGCATCGAGCGAGGCTTCAGCGGCGATCTTCTGGACCTCGCGACAGCGGCCGCCCACGCCGGACGGGTTGCCAGACTTCCCCTTTTGCCAAGGCGCGATGCGGCCATGCCCGTGCGACGGGATGATGAGGGACGGCGCAGTGCTGGAGGCAGTGGTACCAGTGCCGTGCCCGATCAGGGTTTCCATGATGTGAGTTTACGCTAGGCGGTCGTCCGGAGACGAGCAGTTTTGCACGGCTCAGGCGCAAGTGACGCCCCGGCACCGTCGCGCGCACCGAGCCGAGCATCGGCCAACACGAAGGCGTTCTGGGGCAGCTCGTTGAAAGCCCGCTCTGCGCTGTCCTGCTGGGTTATGTTGTCCACGCGCGAGAGCCGACGTGCGCCACTTTATCGGCCGGGATCGGTCGTTTGCCGGGCTTGCGCGTCTTGTCACGCAGCAACCCGTCGGGACCTTCCTCGGCAAGATGCTGCTGCCAGCGCCAGACCATGGGGCGGCTGACGCTGATCTCTTTCGCCACATGTTGCACCGGCCGACCACTGGCCGAGGCCAGAACGACTCGGCTCGCTCGATGTATTTGCCCGCTCGGTTGCGATCCGATGCTATTGCCCTAAGCCACTTGCTGTCTGCCGCGCTCAACAACACGCATACTGTTTGTGCCATGCTCACAGAATCGCATGGCCACCGCGTGTTGTGAATCGATAGAATGCGTCAGGGCACTAGCGTAGCGCGCGTCGCGCCGGAATCCAGCATGGGGTTTTCACACGGTCTGAATGAGTTCAGCATCGCATGTACAACAGCGCTGGTGGGCGCGCCCGATGGCCAGGCGGGGGCAGCAAAGGCGTACCCGAGAGATCCCACAGCCAGTGGCGGCTGACCGATAAACATGTGCGTTTAGCGATCCCCTTTTTGCGTCAGAGTAATAAGGTCCTAACCGACCCGGTAAAGCTCCTCAACATACCCAGGACGCATCCAAGAGCGATGTCGAGAGACAAGCTGATAACCCCCGGCAGATCCGGTTAGAGCCGATACCTTACCTTGCGACCAGTCCCCCACTTCGTTGCCGGATTCCTGATTAATGCTGAGGAAGAGTTGTATACCGAGCTTCTTTGCATCAACTAAATACGAAATGGCCGCTTGAGTCTCAATTTCCGGAAGCGAGTTTACATTGAGCAACAGGTCGGACGGCTGGACATGTGGGAGTGAGGCATATTCCCACGGAGCGGCGAGAAACACAGGCGCAGTCTTGGGCTCGCCGTACAGTCGTAAGTCGGACTCTTCGCTCAGCACAAATCCTTGGCACAACGCGACGGTCGGCAGATCAACAATCATATACCGTTCGACACCGAACCGACGCGCATACGATGCAGTGAGGGCTGCGCCTCCACCAATTTCAACAATACCGTTTCCACCTGAAACTTTCAGGATTTGCTTGGCTCGCACGGCTGCGTACAGGCAATCAAGGATACGGTGACTGAATACTCCGAAAGGTGATCCAAGCCCCCAATAGCTGCCGAGGTAGCGCGGCGGAGAGATATCAATCGCGAGTGTCTTACTAATTTTAGCCAGAAGGTCGTCAATCGCTGTTTGTGCATTTTCGCCCCAAGGGCCCTGTTCTGGATTCTCGACCTGGACGCAACCTAGTGCTCTGACTCATACGGACGATGCAGGCAATCTTTCGAGCTTGGCAAGGATTGAGGCGGTGGCTGCGGTCCAGACGAATGGGCGTGGTTCTGCATTTCGCTCAGCGAGGTAAGTCTTAATGGCAGCCTGCAGGCTGACGAGGGAGTGGAAGCTGCCGCGCCGGATGCGTTGTCGGGTAAGAGCGGAGAAGAAGGTCTCCACCGCGTTCAGCCATGACCCGGAGGTTGGCGTGAAGTGGAAGGTCCATCGGTCATGGCGTGCCAGCCAGGCCTGTACCTTTCGGTGCCGGTGGGTGGCGTAGTTGTCGACGACCGCATGGACCAACTTGCCGGACGGCACCTCGCGTTCGACGGCATTGAGGAAGCGGATGAACTCCTCGTGCCGGTGTCGCTGCATGCAGCGACCGATCACCGTACCCTTCAGCACGTTCAATGCGGCGAACAACGTCGTCGTTCCATGGCGTTTGTAGTCGTGGGTCATGGTGCCGCAGCGGCCGGGTTTCAGCGGCAGTCCAGGCTGGGTACGGTCGAGCGCCTGGATTTGGCTCTTTTCGTCGATCGACAGCACCACCGCATGGGCGGGCGGATCGAGATAAAGGCCGATGATATCCGCCATTTTCTCAGCGAACTGCGGATCACGCGAGCGCTTGAAGCTGCGCACGCGGTGCGGCTGGAGTTGGTGCGCCGCCCAGATGCGCTGCACCGAGCGCAGCGACATGGCGGTGGCGTTTGCCATGGCTCGCCCGGTCCAATACGTGGTCCCAGGGGGCGGCTCGCCACACGTGAGCGCCACGACGTGCGCCACTTTATCGGCCGGGATCGGTCGTTTGCCGGGCTTGCGCGTCTTGTCACGCAGCAACCCGTCGGGACCTTCCTCGACAAAACGCTGCTGCCAGCGCCAGACCATGGGGCGGCTGACGCTGATCTCTTTCGCCACATGTTGCACCGGCCGACCACTGGCCGAGGCCAGAACGACTCGGGCTCGCTCGATGTATTTGCCCGCTCGGTTGCGATCCGATGCTATTGCCTTAAGCCGCTTCCTGTCTGCCGCGCTCAACAACACGCATACTGTCTGTGCCATGCTCACAGAATCGCATGGCAACCGCATGTTGTGAATCGATAGAATGCGTCAGAGCAATAGGTATTCAGCAAGCGAGAGAATGCGATCCATAGACAACATTGAAATGTCTTGATGATAGTCAAGAACTTCCCTCCGCGCGGCATCATGATGTCCGGAACCGGCGACAAATCCGTGAGAGAGATCGGTCTCGCCTAGCCGCGCTAGATAGCGTCCGAGGTTCGTCAGATCACCTCCAGCCGCCAGTTCGGCCACTTCGCCGTGACGCTCGCTCACAATAGCTCCCCAGATAGGTCCCAGCTCTCCTGATGCACGTTGCATTGCTTGCCGAAACGCGGAGGCCAATCGGGCCAAGAAATCAACGTCCGGCAACGGTGTCGCGGGCTGGTATGTGAGCCTCTGTGGCCGATTTAGTATTTGTATCAGGTAGGGATGAGTCAGGTGAGAGGTGACGTTTAGGTAAGGATTATTCAGGTGAGAGGTAAGGTGGCTTTCTCGCCCTCCTAACGCACGAGCCATTTGCCGCGTCAATTCTTTCAGAGTGTCGCGTTCGGCAGCAATCGTATCGCGTTCGGCAGCAATCGTATCGCGTTCGGCAGCAATCGCATCGCGCTCGGCCGCTATGATGTCGCGCTGATAAAAAGGACGGCGCACGAGTGGGAGGCGCCGGTGTAACTGGAAAGGGATCATTCTTGCCCCGAGAATCGATAAACGTGAGGCGGTTTACATGCACGATGAAGCAGCACAATATCACGCTGACAGAAAGTCGCTGCAGTGATGATAAGCTCGGATGTCCTCCGAATTGCCGTCGAACCGGTCCATGTCAGCCAGGATGAACACATTCCCCTGACCTCAGCGCGCGACCACAGGAACTGTCTGTCTCGCAGCTTCAGTTGGCCCTCCTCGGGCCTCAGTTCCTGAATGCTGACAGCGTCGGCTCCCATCGGCGCGGCAGCAGCATTCGACAGTGCGATCACACAAGGCCTGTGCCTCATGCTCGCCGACGACTCGGCGCTGATCGACCGGAACCCTCGCATCGACGCAAGCTCGACGGCAAGCTGTGCTGTCCGGTAATGGGCGGTGCGCACGAAGGCCAGGAACGCGGTGAGGAATTCCAAGCAGTCGTCCCCAAAACCTATCGGATGCAATCTCGTGCCCACTGCGAGGCGCGGGACGTCAGGAAGACCGCCGTCAAGGCATCGAAGGGGTTGGCCTCCGTTTGCCTTTCCGACAATGGCGGCTCGAGCCGTCGCGCACTCGTCTCAAGGCACAACAACACCTGGCCAAGCGCATCAGCGTCCGGAGGCGGCCGTCGGAGCAGGCGCAAGGGCTTGCTCAATCGAATGGGTTATTGCCGCTTTCGGCAAAAGCAGCGAAGCCGTTTCCATCGAGACGAGTTCCAATAAAGCCGTGTTGGAAGCGTACGCGAAGGCCGCGTGCTGGCTCACGTCGTAATGAAGGCCGTTGTTTCGCAAGCCGCGAAGCCACGGTATGGCTGCTCTGTTGCGTCGCTCCGGCCAATCCTGGGCAATATGGATCTGATGTCGACGTCAGAACACCAGTTGCTGCCACGCCCCGTACTCGATCGCACCGTAAATCCGCGGCAGCACGATCCCCTGAATCACCTGGATCAGGATCACCGCGATCCATGGGCTGATATCGATCCCACCCAGATAGGGCAGAAAGTTACGGGTGGGACGAAGCACCGAATCCGTCAGCCGGTACAGGAAATCGGCGATCGACCAAACAATGCGATTGCGGCTGTCGAGGATGCCGAACGCGATGAGCAAACTCATCACCGCGGAGATGATGATCGCCCATTTGAAAATGCCCAGGGCGTACTAGTGCTCTGACTCATACGGACGATGCGGGCAATCTTTCGAGCTTGGCAAGGATTGAGGCGGTGGCTGCGGTCCAGACGAACGGGCGTGGTTCTGCATTTCGCTCAGCGAGGTAAGTCTTAATGGCAGCCTGCAGGCTGACGAGGGAGTGGAAGCTGCCGCGCCGGATGCGTTGTCGGGTAAGAGCGGAGAAGAAGGTCTCCACCGCGTTCAGCCATGACCCGGAGGTTGGCGTGAAGTGGAAGGTCCATCGGTCATGGCGTGCCAGCCAGGCCTGTACCTTTCGGTGCCGGTGGGTGGCGTAGTTGTCGACGACCGCATGGACCAACTTGCCAGACGGCACCTCGCGTTCGACGGCATTGAGGAAGCGGATGAACTCCTCGTGCCGGTGTCGCTGCATGCAGCGACCGATCACCGTACCCTTCAGCACGTTCAATGCGGCGAACAACGTCGTCGTTCCATGGCGTTTGTAGTCGTGGGTCATGGTGCCGCAGCGGCCGGGTTTCAGCGGCAGTCCAGGCTGGGTACGGTCGAGCGCCTGGATCTGGCTCTTTTCGTCGATCGACAGCACCACCGCGTGGGCGGGCGGATCGAGATAAAGGCCGATGATATCCGCCATTTTCTCAGCGAACTGCGGATCACGCGAGCGCTTGAAGCTGCGCACGCGGTGCGGCTGGAGTTGGTGCGCCGCCCAGATGCGCTGCACCGAGCGCAGAGACATGGCGGTGGCATTTGCCATGGCTCGCCCGGTCCAATACGTGGTCCCAGGGGGCGGCTCGCCACACGTGAGCGCCACGACGTGCGCCACTTTATCGGCCGGGATCGGTCGTTTGCCGGGCTTGCGCGTCTTGTCACGCAGCAACCCGTCGGGACCTTCCTCGGCAAAACGCTGCTGCCAGCGCCACACCATGGGGCGGCTGACGCTGATCTCTTTCGCCACATGTTGCACCGGCCGACCACTGGCCGAGGCCAGAACGACTCGGGCTCGCTCGATGTATTTGCCCGCTCGGTTGCGATCCGATGCTATTGCCTTAAGCCGCTTCCTGTCTGCCGCGCTCAACAACACGCATACTGTCTGACCCTGCCCCCTGAAATGTCCCCGCTCTGAGCTAGAGTCCGTTCCCGCCAGGAGACGGAAGATGAGGAAGAGCCGGTTCACTGAGGAGCAGATCATCGGTGTGCTGAAAGACCATCAGGCAGGACTGCCGGTAACGGAGCTGTGCCGCAAGCACGGGATCAGCGACGCGACGTTCTACAATTGGCGCTCGCGCTACGGCGGGATGGAGATCTCGGACGCCAAGAGACTGAAGGCTCTGGAAGAGGAGAACCGCAAGCTGAAGAAGCTGCTGGCGGAATCGGTGCTGGATGTGGCGACGCTGAAGGAAGCCTTGGGAAAAAACTTCTGACGCCCGGCTCGCGGCGGAAAGCTGTGATCTGGGCGATTGAAGAGAAGAGCTATTCGCAGCGGCGTGCCTGTTCGCTGCTGAGCATTGCACCGAAGGTGTTCCGTTACCTATCGCGCCGTGGCGGCGACGCTGCGGTTCGCACGCGGCTCCGCGCGTTGGCGGCCGAGCGGCGCCGGTTCGGATATCGGCGTTTGCATATTCTGCTGCGGCGAGAAGGGATCATGCTAAATCACAAGAAGCTGTTCCGGCTCTACCGCGAGGAACGACTGGTTGTGCGGCGGCGTGGCGGTCGCAAGCGGGCTTTGGGAACGCGCGCGCCAATGACGTTGCCACAGGGTCCGAACCAGCGCTGGAGCCTGGACTTCGTCTCCGACGTACTGGCCGACGGCCGCCGCTTTCGGGTGCTTGTGGTGGTGGACGACTTCACCCGCGAATGCCTGGCGCTGGTGGTGGATACATCGCTGTCCGGTCGCAGGGTGGTGCGCGAACTCAATTACATCGTAGAACGGCGCGGCGCCCCCTTGCTGGTGGTCAGCGACAACGGGACCGAGCTGACGTCGCATGTGGTGCTGAGTTGGCGGCAAGATCGCGGTGTCGGCTGGCACTACATCGCCCCCGGCAAGCCAGTGCAGAACGCATTCGTCGAGAGCCTGAACGGTCGCTTGCGCGACGAATGCCTCAATGAGCACGTCTTCCAGGGCTTGCCCGCAGCCCGGAGGATCATCGAAGCTTGGCGGGCCGACTATAATGCCCATCGGCCCCACACCAGCCTGCGTGGACTTACTCCGAACGAGTTCGCAACCCGGTCCAGGACGGACCACAACCAGAACGGATTCTGGTTATGAGTGAGGACAGTTTGGGGGCAGGGTCATGTCTGTGCCATGCTCACAGAATCGCATGGCACCGCATGTTGTGAATCGATAGAATGCGTCAGAGCACTAGGGAAAGTGGATGTCGCATAGACCGATAATGTTCTGCGACCGCGGTCGGGGGCATTTCCCGCCCAGACGTGCAGCGGGGACGCGTCGGCGCCGGCGAGAGCACCGGCGAATACGCCCGTGACGCCCCGAATCCACTGCCGCTGAGAAGTAGTGAGCCGACCGATCGCACTCTCTCATGCAGTGAGAACCAAGCCTCGCGCCGTGTTGAGAACAGCGGCGCTGAACGGAGCGCCCCAGCCTCAGAATGGGCCAGCCCAGGGGATTTCCGCGCAATACGCGCGTGCGCGATACATGTCGGTAGAATCCGCGCCCGAACTTCCCACTCCACGGTTTTTGGGGTGGGTACAGCCGTCTACGAACGTCCCACAATCGGTGGCCACCACGAAATCGTCGTAGCCGGCGTCGATCAAGCGCGCCCTCGAAGAACGTGGCGCATCCCGCGCTCCTGGCGGAGAAAATGCACCATCTGGGGGTCACAGGCGCCCTCGTTATGCTCCGTTGGCTCGTTGGGGTCGTTGGCGTCTGGCATCCTCGGCTCCGCTTCTGGCGCGCCTGATTAGCCCCTGCCAGAGCCTATCGGCTTCCTGTACCCGGATCTCGGGCGCGTCGCAGGGCTCGGGGGCGGGCCTTCCAGCGGGCCGACGATGGCGGCCAGCTTAGGGTGGTTCGGGTTGGTTGGTGGGCTTGCGGATGCGGCGCGGGACACGGGGGCCGCTCCACGGATGTAGCTGCGGACTGCTTCGGATGTAGCTGCGGACTGCTTCGGCCGGCCCATCAACCCTGGCGCTCCAATCCCGAGCATCTCCCTACGCTCATGTTCCATCCATCCGCGGATCAATTCAAGCTCCGGTGTCGGCACGACGTGCATCAATTCATTGCCTTCAGCGCTCCACAGGGTCATTCAATGCTGGACGGGCGGAAATCGGCAACGCCTGTCCTGTCGATCTGAGGCCACTCCTCAAGCCCACGCGAGCCAGACGGCTATATGTCCCCACAGACAGTTCACGATCCACCCCAAGGTCATATAAAGCCCGACGGTGATCATGAACAATGCCGTGCTGGTTCTTATGATCGACCAAGCATACCGTGAGCCTAAGGGCGGTTCGCCTCTCATAAGTCCCAAGTTCCCCGAGGCCTGGGTTTCGCCATCAGCCCAATGCGGCCGCCATCAGAGCAGTCTGGTCCCCAGAGCAGTCTTGATTTGACTTTGAAGCGGCGTTTCCTCAGACCAGCTTTCTCAAATTTAGTCCACTGGAATCAGCATAGAATAAATACCCGCATGGCTTGTGGACCAGCTTTGGGGTGCGTCGCGACTTCAACCGGCCACGCTGGCCCACATCCATAGCGTGTCCATCCAGCGGCTCGAAGGTGTTTTGATCGCGCATGAGCAGGAGTTCTTCCTGTTCGAGAGCAAGTTTCTTAACAATGTGATCTCTGGTTGAAAATCTGCCTGCGACCTGAACCTCATCTTGCCTTTTTGGAGATATGGTTCACTCAGACGTGACCTGTGTATCCAGAATCGACCGATGCGAAACGGAAGCAGGAATTGAGAGCAAAATGAAACTGTCTACAATGCTCGGCGAAGCGGCCCTTTCACTTCGACAACCATTCATGCTCCCACCGGTCGCTCCCGGGGTGATCAGATCCGCCACCTTAACAACGCGCATCGCGCAACGCGGTTGTCGGGTTCTCACCTCGTGACGGCTGCATGCGAAGACCTCCCGCTACAGATCACGCCGAGCCGATGATGGTGTGGTCCGGCAGCAGCTGCGCGAACTGGCGGCACAACGTCGACGATTTAGCTATCGCCACCTGGACATCCTGCGGACCCGAGAAGGCACCCGGGTGAATCACAGCGGCTGTTCCGAATTTACCACGAGGACCGGCTGGCGGTTCGCCGGCGGGGCGGACGCAAGCATGCTTTGGGCACGCCGGCGCCGATGGTGGTGCCGCAGCAACGCCGCGTTCCGCCAGGATCAGCTCGACGTCGCGCATGCTGAGACCGAACACGTGATACAGCCACACGGCATGGCTGATGATCTCGGCCGGAAACCGATGCCGAGGATACCTGGCGGGCTCAAGCGCTTCGGGGAGACCGAGGTGATCAAGCGCGTAAGTTTCGACGTAACGGATGGAGAGTTCGTTGTATTTGTGGGTCCGTCGGACTGCGGCAAGTCGACGCTGCTGCGGCTGATCTGCGGGCTCGAGAGCGCCACCGAGGGCGATATCCTGATCGATGGGCAGCGGGTGAAGGATTTGCCTACAGCGCGGCGCGGTTTGGCGCTGGTGTTCCAGTCCTACGCGCTCCGGCCCTGCACTGATGGCGCTTTGGCGCGAAGACAGAGGTCTTCTACACGATGGGCGAAGCCGAATGCGCACGCGGTGCATATGGATAATGCACAGCGGTGATTAACTGCTACGGCGGTTTAGCTGGCAAAGTCGCCGTCAGCCTGCGTTTCAAATCCAGAGCAGGAGGCGCGAGTTGATGGAGAGGTATGATTGGCCGACCACCCAACCTATGAAGAGAACATTCTCTATTTGATGATCGAACTCGCTCAAGCGCTCGCCCGCAGAACGCCGCAATGGGCTCCGGAACAGATGGACCTCGCGAGGCAATTGCTGGCAAGCCTATTGGAGAGGATATTGGAGATCATGCCGAGTCATGTGACGGCGCAGCCGATCTAACAACATGACGAACTTAGAGATCACATCCGAGGGTCTGGCCCGATTTTATATATCCCTTGGAAGCAAGGGCGTTGCGGAACTTACGAACGAGACCACAAGCGGCTCCTGGCTTCTCAGCCTCGGATGCCACAAGCACAAGGTCGGAGACATCGAGTTGCCCTGGCAAAAGGCGTTACAGCGGGCGCTCGACTATCTCGAGGCCATGCCCAACGCTCAGGAAACCCACCACTATTCAGAGGTCGATAACTGTCTGACCGCTGACCCCGGCTGTCTCACCACGACAGGCGGGCGGTCTGACCAGCAAGCAAATCGCCCCGCGGCGGGGGTAGGACGCCTGCGGAAACAAGGCACCCCGAGCCACGGGACCGAGGCTGAGGGCAACGTGCACCGCGTCGATGTTGAGTATGAACGAATGCACCAACCGCGGGGGCCGTGCCGAAGCTAGAGATCGGTCCAGGACGGAGGCTCCCCCGCTGTTCTCCTCCGTGCCGACGGCAACTTCCCCCCGGCCCTCCGGGGGCGGGGGGTTTTCCGTGTCGGGGCCTTCGGGCCCTTGACCGGCGCCATCACCACACCACGGAAGGAACAGGACCATGGTCTGTTCACGTTACACGTACGTGCAGAGAGATGGCGCTGTGCTGATCGAGGATATGATCGGTCAGATCTGTGTTTCGGCGTGCAAATTTGACCCCAATGTGGGGTGCGCCCTGGGGGGTGGACAGGATCAAGCTGCAGTTTTGACCTCTGCCGGGCGTGGTGATCCTCGAACTGCACGGGCTGAGATATAGTCGCCTGTGAATTATCCGGAACCGACTGGGGCACAAGAGATTTGGGGCCGGACCAAGTAACCGTATTTGCCAGAAATCGGCGTCCCAGCCGGCGATTCCTTGCAAATTGCTCCGACGCGAGGGGGCGTGATTAGCTCTGTCCGACCGGTGCGGAGCAAGACCCATGCGTCCCAGGCAACGGCGTGACAGCGGCCAGTATGATTTGCTTCGCGCCCGGCTGGACCAGATCGTCGATCTGAACCATCCGCTCTCGAAGCTGGCCCGCACCATCGACTGGCGGTTCCTCGAAGATCCGCTCGGTCCGCTACGACCGGGCCAAGGAGTTGAGCGCCCGGCTGGCGGCCGACATCGCGGCGATGACGGCCCAGGCCGAGGCGGCTGATCGCGAACAAGACGACCCGCAGGCCCTTCCGGCGGAACTCGCACGGCGTGAGGCGCTCAAGGCGAAGCTCGATGCCGCTTGCGCGCGGCTGGAAGCCGAGGCGTCGTTGTAGCGGTGCTCGGCCGTGTGCCCATCGAGATCGCGCCTGAGGCGGCCCGGATGCAAATGGAGATGATTGGAATGAATAAAGAGGACCTCGAAAAGCTGCGGCGGGAGCTGGAAAGCTTGGTCACCGACTTCAGAGGGGGACGCAGCGGCCCCTATTCGACGGAGTTACAGTATAATCTGTCGCGGCTCACGACTGCGCTGACCGGTTTCACGCAACTCGGATACCGGTCAATGCATGGGTATCAGGAGCCGGCCGAGCTGCTGGCCCAGATCGACAGTCTGCTTGCCCAAACGGATGAGATCCGCGATCTCGCGGAGCGGGTGCGCGAAATTCTGCTGCGGCCTCCTCCGGAGGAGAAGTCGTCAGATTTCACGAACTAGGCCGTGACCGAAAAGGAACGCACGCTGCGGCACGCACAAGTTCCGTGAAGTAATCAACGCGGCGAAGACGATTGCTGAGGTGCCGACGAAGTCGGCTTCGCTGAGGAGGAGTAACCTTGGCCTGGAAGCTCGCTCAATGCGCCTGGCGCGATCGGTCACAGCTCGATGCATATCTCGGGGAGAGTTGGGAGCCGTTCGCGGTCACCGACGCCTACGGCGAAGCGATTGTCTGGCTACGCCGTTCCGCTGACCTGCAGGACGCCAAAGTGGTTAATTTGCCGCGGCCGCCACGCGGCGAGCCGGAGGTAGCGCGATGAACGCAAACAATCTCGCGGGAGCCTCAGCGTGCGGACTTTCCGCATAGCTCGGCCGGCGCAGGTGGTGCATCCAGGGGTGCACCGGGTGCGCCGTCCAGCCGCCGCGTCTGAAATGCGACTGTCCAAGCGGGGAGTGACATGCGGCCGATATTGTTCGCCTGGCTGGCTGGCGCGATCGCACTGATCGTCGTCGCCTTCTTCTTGGAACCTTTCGTGGTCGTCCCCGCCGGCAGTCGCGGCGTGCTGCTCGACTTCGGCGCCGTGCAACCAGAGCCGCTCGCGCCTGGCCTGCACCTGATCACACCGATCGTGCAGTCGGTTGTCGAGATGGATACGCGTGTGCAGCTCCATCAGGACACCGAGGAAGCGGCCAGCCACGACTTGCAGGACGTTCACGCGTCGGTGGCGACGAATTGGCGCATCAAGGAGGAAGCGGCGCCGCATCTCTACCAGACAATCGGTCCCGTGCGGCAAATTCTCGACCGGCTGATCGTTCCTGCGATCGCCAACACGATCAAGGCGGTGACGGCGCACTTCGATGCCGAGGAACTGATCACGAAGCGCGATCAGGTCGCCGATCAGGCTTTGACAGTCCTGCGCGCCTATCTCGCGCCCTACGATGTGTAGGTCGAAGCCATCAACATCACCAATTTCAGCTTCTCGCCGGACTTCTCGCAAGCGATCGAGCGGAAGCAGGTAGCGCAGCAACAGGCTTTGCAGGCGGAATACGAGCTGCAACAGAAGCGTGTCAGCGCGCAGCAGCAGGTGGTGGAAGCGCAGGCGGCGGCGGCGCGCGTCGAACAGGCGCGCGGCGAGGCGCAGGCGATCATCTTGAACGCCGACGCACAGGCGAAGGCCAACACGGAGATCGCCAAATCGTTCGACCCGGCGATCATCCAGTGGCGAGCGATCCAAAGTTGGGACGGCAAGATGCCGACCTTCCTCGGCACTTCGGCACCGTTGCCATTCCTCAACCTCGGTCCCGCCTCACCAACGCAGGGCATCACTACGGAGAGCAAAACGCCGTGACGATGGACGGCCGCGCTAACTTCGAGACTTCGTGGAGATTTCCGAGCGGGGCCGGGATCTCGTCGCCCTCGGCTTGCACGTAAAGACCTGTCCACAAACCCTTCGAGATATTACCCGCGTCAATCTCATTGACGACAATCTTGTATATCTCGTCATCGGATGTAGATGCGCTGGGCCGAATGGGGTCACGTGCAACAACCTTCCCGCCGTCAAAACCGGGCTCGTCAGCGGGGGGCTGCATTGTGGAGCCCATGGGCGGTCGCTGGCCTTTTGGCACGCCGAATGTGGCGCGCACCCGCTCCCAGCTGCTCAGATACGCTAACCACAGACCATAGAACGCCCCCCGACTACCAACTGCACTGGGCAGCGGGGGCCGCGGGAATTATAGGCGGCGTAAGCCTTGGATCAGCCACGCGTGTTAACCTCGACCAATGCGCGCTGCGATAGCAAGGGCTGGGGCAACGTGCTACGATCGGTTGTCTGGGATCACGAAGGTGGCAGCGGTCGTGTTCAACCTGCGCAGCATTGATCTCAATCTGCTGACGGTCTTCGAGGCCATTTACGAACATGGCAGCGTCAGTGCTGCCGCCGATCGTCTCGCGCTCAGTCAATCTGCTGCCAGCCACGCCCTGTCGCGTCTCAGAGATGTATGCAGGGACGATCTCTTCGCCCGAGCGCCCCAGGGTCTGGCCCCGACGCCCGTGGCCAGGGAGATGTTTCCGGCTATCAAACAGGCGCTCGACGCTTTGCGCGCGAGTCTGGCGGAAGCCAGCGGTTTCGATCCCGCCCACTCGCAACGCCACTTTCGTATCAGCATCCCGCACCCTCTCGGGCCATTTTACGCGCTTGACCTGAAGGCCGCTGCCGCGGCTGTCGCGCCCGGCATCGTGCTGACCTTCGATACGGTCACCCTCCCAATTGACCTTGATGACGACCTCCGTGATGGCATCGTAGACATAGCGATCGACTGGCTACCGGTCGAGCTGGACCCATTCGTTAACAAGAAGCTTTTCGATGATCAGCTGGTGCTGGTGGTGCGGGGTGATCATCCTTCGCTCAAAACGGGTATCACTATGGAGGATTTCCAGCGGCGGGAGATCGTGACCCTGCATCGTCGCGGTCAGACCGAGCATACGCCGCAAGCTATTAGAGAACTCTATAAACTGGGATTGCGCGTAGCAGTGCACGTGAGCGAGCTTCTCGAAATACCCACTGTCGTAGCGAGCACCGATCTGTTGGGCATATTCCCGTCAAGCATGGGGCCGCTCATGGAAAAGCGGCTGGGCTTACGGGTTCTGCCTATTCCACTCCAACTACCCGTGGTGCCGATTTACATCATCTGGCATGAGATGCGCCGCAACGATGCCGCACATCGCTGGCTCCGCGAGCTTGTAGCGACGAAGTTGAGCCGTTAGCTGGCGCCGTCCTCGGGCAGCGGGACCACCAGGACGAAAGAGTGGTTTTGTTGGCACGCAGTCCGGAAGCCATGTGCGCACGCTGATGGCGAAATGGCAGCCTGGAAATCGCGGGGTCGAATTGTCGATCTGCGGCTCGCCAGTTGTAGCCCCAATGCCAGGACATGCGAGGCCACGTTGGGCGCTTCAGCGAATGGCCAGCCCGCCACTGATCGTCTAAGCAGAAATGGTTTCTTTTTTAAGACCACGGGCCTGCGGCCTCGCGGGATGAGCGATGAATTTTTGAACGCCGTTTGCGGCAAATTGACCGCCATCTGTTTCATGTGGCGGCTCGGCCTGAGCGCCGAGGAACAGCAGAAGCCCGAGGCCGCTGCTGTCTTGATGGGCATGTTCGATGCCATCACCCAGGAGGCTGGCGTTGAACAATTCGCCAGCTGCTTCCGTCCGATCTTGCAGGCTGCCGCCGAGGCAGAGCTTTCCCCACTTGCTGTGCCCCTTGACGACCTGCTGCGCCGCATGATCGCCACATCATCAGACGCGAAACTGCTTCCCTGGTCGTTGTATGCCACGCACAAGGTCGCCGAGATGCAAACCAACCGCCTCGATGTGTGTGCCACGATTGGCGGTGTGATGGACGCGGTGAAGTCCGGAAACTTCGATGACCCCGCTGCGCATATCGCGGCCACGGCGGCAATAGGTGCCCTCACCACCGGCCCACGGGACTCAGGGGCTCGACCCGTGTAGAGACACCCAGCCGAAGTTTGCCCCGGCGGCATCGTTGGCGCGAACGGCGTCTTCGACGCCGGCAGCGCGTCAACTGCCGTCCAAGGGTTCCCCATATCTGTAGGCTGCTTGCCAATCCTCAGGCGGTGGCAGATCTGCGAGTATGCGGGCGACGTCTCGCAGCCACGCGGCGACCGGGGGCGGGACCGGGTTCTGCCCCGACGCCCAGCGTCGCACTGCCCGGTCACTGCCCATCCCAAGCTTGTCCGCCAGCACGCTGCGCGGCCAGCCGATCGCGGCCAAGGTGGCGTTGAACTCCGCGGCGGTCGTCATTTGAGCACGAGGACGGCCCGGCCATTGTCGACGGACCACGATCCGAATTTGCTCAGGAAACTCTGACCGAGCAGGAGCGCACTGCCCTCGTCTGCGACCGAGCACTCGACATCAGTCACCGTCAGGCCGCCGATCGTGACAGAGCGCAGCCTGTAGAGGGTGTCATGGCGCTTGGTTCCATCTGGCAGGATGCTAATGGCATTGCCGACATAATCCGCTACCGTAAGCGAGCCATCGCGCATCAATTCCTGAGCGATGCTCTGGGGGATCGTCACGTTGGTCGCGCCGGTGTCGAGCGTGAATGCGAGCGTCGTCGTGCCGTTGAGCATTGCCAGGAGGGTGAACGTACCGTGGCGGTCGCGAACCAGCGGCACTTCGTGGATCGACGGCTGCGCTGCAGGTGCAGGTGCGACCGTGCCTATGCTGGCGGTGTTCACGTTCGGCGTAACGTTCTTCTCCGCCCTGATCGCGGCACCGCAGCGGTTCAAACCAGTAAATGCCGCGGCGATCCCGGTCAGGGAAAAATTGTACCTTTCTTCCTCCTTGGTCGCCACTGTCATCTCGTCGCTGTTGTAAATGGCCTTCACGAAGTCATCGGACAGGTCGTCGGCGCGCAGCCAACCAGAGTGGCTGGGGACCAGTGTCGTCTCAAACCGCCGGCCACCGGCCCATACGACTATGGGTTCAATGTTTGTAGGGGAAATGCTACCTATGTTGAAGAGAAACGAAGTGCCCCCCACTTTTGCCTGGAACGCCTGAAAGGCAGCTCCATTTCCGTTCGGCCCAAAGGAAAAAGCTACAGGATTGGTTGTCGCCTCTAATAAATTGCGCGACGCCTAGCAGCCCGGAGGGCCAAATTCGATTAATTGGCCAATTATCCCATGCAGGCTTCACCTGTGCAGGCTGAAACGACCGCGAGCGACACGCCGGCCGTCAGTGCAAGGATCTTCATAAACATTATCAGGGTCTTTCCCGTCGGCGCCGGTCACTCCGGCGCAGTGTTTGCAGGTGTTTTTGCAGGCGTTACTGCAGACGGACCGGGAGCACCGACGGTGTTGGGAGCCCACGCACCCACCATATGCTCGCAAGGTCGCTGCCGTGGTTAGTCACGGTTGTGCAGCTGCGATATCGATGCGGTGCACATCAACCGGCAGCGAGTGTTGGCGAAACCGCGATGCGCGTCGCGCGGGCCTCTGATAGGGCGGGCGCGTGGCGAGGTGGTCAGTATCGGAACGAAAAGCTCTTGATTGCTGCTCGTCTGAACGACATGCCTAAAGCGGGCGGTGGGGAGGGGGAGTGCTGTCCAAGTCCACCCCCGGATGCCACCCCCTGCCAAACACAGGCTCATAAGTCCATTCTGCAACAAAGGAATTAGTTACGAACACCACTACCGTAGCAGCCAGCCAGCCGGTTCGGTTCACCGTTCCATGGCGACGACCAAGCGGGCTGCCGTGATCATGCAGGATCGCGCCGGGGGCGCTTGTCGCACGCGCATCATGTCGAGCGCGAGCGCGTGACGAACCGGATCAACCGACAAAGCGCACACTCCGACGCTCGGTCGAGCGCCTTCGATAATGACAATTATCGGAAGCCCGGCGGACTACGACAGGCCCCGCCGCGCGACGGGGGTTCTTCCGAGAAGCTTATCGATAGCGAGATGTGCGACCCGAAACGGGCCGTCTATCTGGCCACAGGTGGCGAAGCGCACATACACTCGGATCGGTAGCCGTAAATTCCTTGAAACCGTGCCGCATACGCACCGACACTGTGAGTCAGAAAGGATCAACATGATGGCCCGACAAACATCTCTCCGCCGCTCGGCGTTGGGGCTCGCTCTTCTGAGTGTAGGCCTGCTGACCAACTGTGCGCCGCAGCAAACCGCTGCACCAGTCGCGCCTTCGGCCATGGGCCAGACCGCGACCGACGGGACGGTCACTTTCACTGGCGGCGCGATTGCCGTCGGTATTGGGTTCCAGTGGGGCAGCGGCACCCTGACATTTCGCGGCGCCCAATACCCGTTTAGCGTACGCGGCCTATCAGTAATCGATATCGGTGCCTCACAGATCAGCGCCACTGGTACAGTGCACAACTTACGCAACGTGGCCGATTTCAGCGGCAACTACGTCTCCGCCACGGCGGGTGCGACGGTCGCAGGGGGGGCGTCGGCAAGCATTCTGCGCAATCAGAACGGTGTGACCATTGAAGGTATCTCCACCTCGCAAGGCCTCCGCCTGACGCTGGCACCGGGCGGCCTCAACATCACTCTGACGGGGCATTAGGAACGGAGGCTCTGGAGGGCCTCTGCTGGCGGCGTCGATTCGCTTTGCCTATCTGGCCGTCAGACCCCGCCAGCGGGCCTCCAGGGTCGCCCTCCGGGCCGCGAGCAGATCGGGCAGCCTCCCGGCCGCCTCCCGCGCACTACCTCGGATAGGCGGCGCTGTGCGCGATGGCGATGGCACGAACGCTGAAATGGCCCGCTCGTATGAGCAAGTGCCGCTGTCCCACTTTATCGAACATCCGTTCCAGAATTTGACGTACGAATCCGCCGCCCTGATCGGCTCAGTGCACCTCTCGCTGGATTACACCGTGCCGGTCGAGCACATTCGCGCCAAAGCGACGGAGATCGTTGAGGCCAGCCAGCTCTGGGACGGGCGCGTCGTGAACCTCCAGGTGGTAGAGGCAACGGAACGGGCCATCCAACTCCGGGTATTGGCGAGCGCACGGAGCTCTCCCGATGCGTGGGACCTTCGCTGTCACGTGAGGGAGAAGCTAATCGGTTTCCTTCAGAGCGAGTATCCCAACGCGTTGCCGAAATTCCGGGCCGAATTTCCCTCCCAGACCCCGCTAGCGCGGACCGGGGGAGCGAGCCCCGAGCCGCCTGACGCTTTTCCATCGCCTGCTTGACCGCGCTGCTCGCCCGGGCGGCGCCTGGTGCCGATCGCGGCCCATGATCTCGCCGAACTTCTCGCGGCCCTGGCTTCGCTGATCCAGGCCCTCAGGAAACGATGATGCCGATGCGGATCGTCACGGCCCGCGCGGCGAAGCGGATCAGGAAGCCGACGAAGGCGGGCCGAAGATCACCTCCGCCACCATTGTGGACGACCGTCCCTTGCGTCGCGCTGGCGGCAGACCTCGACGGCCTTCCATCCATCGCATTCGTCTACGGCCTCGAAACAAAGAAACGCGCGGCGGCTTGTCAGCACGCGATCCCAGCGCCCCATAATGTCACGGTAAACGATGATCATCCGATCGACGTCGATGCCACGGTCCACAAGATCGGTGACAACGTTCTCAATATCGCCCGCGACGCTCACCTGCCCGATCAGATCCTCGATCAGGACGGCGCCGTCCCTGTGCACATACGAGTAACGTGAACGGACCATGTGTTCCTTCCGTGGTGGTGTGGTGCTGGCGCCCGTCAATGGCCCGAGGGGCCCCGCGTAAAAATCCCCCGCCCCGGAGGGGCGAGGGAAAGTTTGCGGGTAGGACGGGAAAAACTCGGGGAACGGTCCCATCCTGGGCCGACCTCTAACTTCGGCGTGGCCCCCGCGGTTGGTGCATTTCTTCATACTGAACATCGACGCGGTGCAGGTTCCCCTCAGCCTGGGTTCCTGACCCGGCGGCCGTGGTGAGACAGCGGGGGGTAACGGTCAGGCAGTTATCGGCCTCTCAATGGAGGTGGTTTCCTGAGCGTTGGTGTTGTGACCCTGCCCCCAAACTGTCCTCACTCATAACCAGAATCCGTTCTGGTTGTGGTCCGTCCTGGACCGGGTTGCGAACTCGTTCGGAGTAAGTCCACGCAGGCTGGTGTGGGGCCGATGGGCATTATAGTCGGCCCGCCAAGCTTCGATGATCCTCCGGGCTGCGGGCAAGCCCTGGAAGACGTGCTCATTGAGGCATTCGTCGCGCAAGCGACCGTTCAGGCTCTCGACGAATGCGTTCTGCACTGGCTTGCCGGGGGCGATGTAGTGCCAGCCGACACCGCGATCTTGCCGCCAACTCAGCACCACATGCGACGTCAGCTCGGTCCCGTTGTCGCTGACCACCAGCAAGGGGGCGCCGCGCCGTTCTACGATGTAATTGAGTTCGCGCACCACCCTGCGACCGGACAGCGATGTATCCACCACCAGCGCCAGGCATTCGCGGGTGAAGTCGTCCACCACCACAAGCACCCGAAAGCGGCGGCCGTCGGCCAGTACGTCGGAGACGAAGTCCAGGCTCCAGCGCTGGTTCGGACCCTGTGGCAACGTCATTGGCGCGCGCGTTCCCAAAGCCCGCTTGCGACCGCCACGCCGCCGCACAACCAGTCGTTCCTCGCGGTAGAGCCGGAACAGCTTCTTGTGATTTAGCATGATCCCTTCTCGCCGCAGCAGAATATGCAAACGCCGATATCCGAACCGGCGCCGCTCGGCCGCCAACGCGCGGAGCCGCGTGCGAACCGCAGCGTCGCCGCCACGGCGCGATAGGTAACGGAACACCTTCGGTGCAATGCTCAGCAGCGAACAGGCACGCCGCTGCGAATAGCTCTTCTCTTCAATCGCCCAGATCACAGCTTTCCGCCGCAAGCCGGGCGTCAGAAGTTTTTTCCCAAGGCTTCCTTCAGCGTCGCCACATCCAGCACCAATTCCGCCAGCAGCTTCTTCAGCTTGCGGTTCTCCTCTTCCAGAGCCTTCAGTCTCTTGGCGTCCGAGATCTCCATCCCGCCGTAGCGCGATCGCCAATTGTAGAACGTCGCGTCGCTGATCCCGTGCTTGCGGCACAGCTCCGTTACCGGCAGTCCTGCCTGATGGTCTTTCAGCACACCGATGATCTGCTCCTCAGTGAACCGGCTCTTCCTCATCTTCCGTCTCCTGGCGGGAACGGACTCTAGCTCAGAGCGGGGACATTTCAGGGGGCAGGGTCACCGACCAACTGCAAGACGGAAGCATGAAATGAGAGCAAATGAAACTGTCCACACTGCTCGGCGGAGCGGCCCGCTTTGGTCGTGATCGGATCCGCCACCCTTAGCGGCATCGCGCGCGCTAGCCGTCACGGAAAACATGCGCCGTTGTACCCACTGCACACAGCCGCTCGCCCCCGACCTGCGCATCGACGCCGCGTTCTGTTCAGCCGCCTGCCGCCGCGCACGGTGGCGTCGGCGCACCCGCACCGCACACGCCCTCGCGCAGCCGCACAAGTGCGGAGCATGCCAGCAGCGCATCGTGGTCGTTAGCAAGCGCCGCACACCCGCTACTGCTCGCCCGCCTGTCGCCAGCGTGCCTACCGCCAGCGCCAGGCCGCGGCGCCGCGCAAGGAGAACCAGCGCAATATCCGCGAGCGGTTGGCATCGGCAGACCGCGCCACGCGGGTCGCCGACATCGGCACAACGCAGGTGCGGGCGATCTCAACCGAGGAAGCAGCCGCCATCATCCTGCCCAACGAATGGCTCGGCTCGATGCCCGCCGTCAGCCGCCACTGCTTCGGCATCTTCTTCGACGGCGAGCTTGGTGGTGCTGTCGTCTATGGCGACGAATACGGCGAGAACCTCGGCGTCTGGCGGCGCTACGGCTACGACGGCCGGATCATCGCCTTGTTGCGCGGCGCTTGCTGCCATTGGGCGCATCCGCACGCCGCCAGCAAGCGCCGCTCGATGGACCTACTACCGGACCGCTACGCGGTTGGTGACCGCGACCGTCGATGCCGAGGCCGGCGAGGTCGGCACCATCTATCAGGCGTGCGGCTTTGAGTTCGTCGGCGTCATGAGGCAGGGCGGGCGCGCGCATGTGCGGGTCAACGGCAAGAGCATGTCGGAACGGCAGGCGGCCGCCTCGCGGGCACGCAGGGCGCTGACGCCCTGGCGCGGCTCGGCTTTGACGCGAGCCCGACCGCCGCAAGGGACGCTATTTTGCATTCCTGGGCCCTCGCGCCGAGCGCCAGCGGTTGCGCGCTGCGATCACACATCTGATCGCGCCGTATCCGAAGCGGGCTGTGGATCCGTGACAAGGCGGCTGTCACGGAATCAGTAGCACTCGGTGACGATCTCAACGCCGCTCGGATAGCTCGTGCAGTGCTGCGTCTCGCCGTGCACCCCCTGGATGTCGGTGTAGGTCGTGAAGCCCTGCTGGTAGCTCTGCCCTGTCCACGGCCTGCCAGGCGGGGTCCCATTTGGGGCCGATTCACACAGTGCGTTTAGCGAAGGGATGCGCTTCTCGCGCGCTTATGAACAACTGGCGGAAAGGCGTGCCTTGGTTCCGCCGCCTTTTCCATCCAGTCTGGTGACGGACGACGACGGTTGAAGGTCACCCGCATGTTGCCGTTGTGCAGGTCCAAAGCTCATTTGAAGCCCTCGCTGGCGATTGCGATTGCCCTCGCGCTGTGTGTCGCAATGCCCGCGCCGCCAGCCTTTGCCGATCGAGGCGGGGACCACGGTGGGGACCATCACGGCGGCGGCTGGGGCGGCGGCGAACGTGGCGGCTACCGGGGCCCCGAACACGGTGGTGGTGGAGGCTGGCACGGTGGAGGTCGGGGAGCCGGACATGTCGAGGCCCGATCCTGGGGCGGGTGGCATGGTGACCACGGCGAGTGGCGCGGCCGCTACGCTTCGCGCGGCTGGCACGGCAGCTCTGTCGAATGGGGCGCTTGGCACGGCGGAGGCTGGGGCTGGTCCTGGGCGGGATTCGGCTGGGGCGGTAGTTGGTGGGGTGGTGGTTGGGCCTGGGCCGCGCCCTTTATCGGCGTTGGGCTGATTGTCGCGCCGCCACTGATCTTCGCGCCGCCGCCGATCTACCTTCTGCCACCCCCGGTCATCGTTGGATTGCCGGTCATCGCACCGCCGGCGCTCGCGCCGCCGATCGTGGCGGCCCCGCTCCCCCCGACTCCGGTCGCGCCGGGCCCGCTTATCGGCGCGGCGGCACCGCCGCCGATCGTCGTGTTGCCACCGCCCGTGGTGGTCGCGGCTGCGGCACCCCCGCCCGTGATCTTCGCGCCGCCTGCCTTCGGCTTCGTGATCGCGCCACCGGTTCTTGCCTTCGCGGTCATCCCGGCGGTCTGGTGGCAGAGTGGCTTCATCGGCGGCGGCTATTACGGCGGCGGTCAACATGTCCATGCTTCCGGCTACGCGTGGCGCGCCGGCCGCTGGGGCGGCCGGTCCTGGGCCCCCGCATCCTGGGGCCATGGAGGCTGGGGTGGCTGGCACGGCGGTGCCTGGCATGGCGGCGGCTGGCATGGCGGCTGGGGTCACGGCGGCGGTGGCCATGGCGGCTGGGGCGATCACGGACGGCGAGATTGATCATGGGGATGACGACGATGACGGCCAAAACGCTTCTGCTCGCCGCAGGTCTGCTGGCCCCCACCGCCGGCGCCGCAGCGCTCGCCCAAACCGCGGCGGCACCGGCGCAACCGGCCGTCGCGCCGCCAGCCGCGCCGGAATCCGCTACACAAAGGGCGGCGGAGCAGCGCATTCAGACGTTGAAGGCGCAACTCGGCATTACACCGGAACAAGCGCCGCTCTGGGATGCGTTCGCGCAGGCGATGCGCGAGAACGCGACGTCCACGGACGCATTGTTTCAGCGTCGCGTCAGCACTGTTTCGACAATGAACGCGGTCGACAACATGAAATCATACGCGGAAATCGCCCAGGACTACGCGACGAACACGACAAAGCTCGCGACCGCGTTCGAGAGCCTGTACGCAAGCCTGTCGGAAACGCAGAAGCAAGCTGCTGACACGCTTTTTCGCCAACAGGCGGTTGCGGCGGCGCAGCGGCATCGCTGACAGCGCGACATACCCGCGCGGATTCCCCCCAAAGACCAGAGATGTTCCCGTTTGGTTAAACCAAGGTCCACAAATCCTTGCGAACCTAGAAGAATAATGGAACATGGATTGATGATAAGTAGGCCAAGCGCAGTGGGTGGCCGCGCATTGGGAGGAAGTCTCCACTAGGCTGGCCACCGTCCCCGCAGACGCCCGGGATGGACGCCGCAAACTCGCGCATCCGACCACCATCAAGCGCAAGTACGATGCTTGAGGCGAGAATGCGCGCAGACGGAGTTTACCTGCGCCGGCTTGCCATCTCGTCCATCGGCGGGCGCGCGTGACCGAAACCAGCCTTCCGTCCCCGACATCGGCCATGCTTCGCTCGCCCGCATGCCGCGCCGCGTCCAACACCGGCACAAGCCGCGCCACGCTGCACCGCTACCAGCGGAGCGCGTCGCCGCGCTGCCCTTCGTCTGGTCGCCCACCGCCGGGCGCATCATCGCGCCCTGGTCCTCGCACGCCGGCATGAGCGAGCGCGATCAGCAACGCTTGGTGTGCGTGCTCGACTTCGTCGCCGCGTCGCCGCCCGACTGTGCGTGTTGGTGTGGCCGGAGCGGAGCCAGCCGGAGCCGATCAAGGCCGATGATCTGCGTACGTGGCTCGCGCGCTGGTCGGCGGATCGCACGTGCTACCGCGCGCGGCGTGCGCGACAATCTTTATTACCGCATCCCGCGGCCGACCCGATGACGACTTACAAAAACCCACTTCCTGCGTGGCCAGTGAACCGGCTCTTCGATCGGACGTAACCGGCAAGCGTGTCGATCGAGCGGGGGCGACTCTGTTCTTGCATCTTCCAGACGCTCGCATTGTGCTCGGCCGCAGATGACAGAAACCCCGAGCGCAGCGAGTGCGCGCTGAACACCGCACGATCGAGGCCGGCGCGGGCGATCAGCTTCTGACCACGCGCGCAACCGCGGCACCGCGCATGGCGCCGCCCAGTTTGCTGCCAAGCGCGACAGTGCGGAAGATCACACCGTCAGTGATGCCGGCCGCCGCGAGCCACTGGTCGAGCGCTTCGACCGGGCGGATGTGATGCCCATGCGGCAACGACACGACCTGCCCGGCGCCTTCCTGATCGCCCTTGCTGCGGCGGATGGTGAGCAGGATACCTTCCTTGGTGTGCTCGATGTCGTTGGTTGTGAGCGTAATCAGTTCGCTGCGGGGGAGCGCGCCCGCCATGCCGACGGCGATCAGCGCGGTCGCGAAAGCCGATCAGATCGGCGCCGCACTGCGCCGTCATGCGCATGACGATATCCGCCGTGACGGCGTGCTTCTTTGTGGGTGCGGTACCGAGCGTGCGCCGGATGCCTTTGAGCACCGCCTTGACGCCGGCATGGGCGGCGGTTGGCGACGGATCGTAGCCCGCGTGCTTGTGCCGATCAGCGATCGCCGCGCAGCGGCGCCCGATGGTCTAAGCCGCTGTTCGGCCGCGCCGTGCTGGTTCCGGCAATACCTCTGATCCCCGCGTGCTCCCTCCACAGGCAGACTTGTGACCCAGCACAGCGGTGTAGCGCACGACGGAATACAACCGAACGTATCCCACGGCCGAATACAACCGGGCGGGTTGACAGCACAACGGTGTAACGCACGACGGAATACAACCAACGGCCGCGAAAATACAACCGCTTATAAGTGAAACAACCTCTTGTAAGCTTTTCCGAGATTAGTATCCTGCAAAGCAAGCCTACGATGGCAACCCTTGGAAGGGGACACACAATGAAGGCCCTGCTCGCCACCACGGCACTCGCCATCGGCCTCGCCACGGCGGCGCACGCCGCACCCATCCTGACGTTTGGCCAGACCAGCGGGGCCAACACGATCACCGCGACCGCCAACGCCTCCGGCACCACGTTTTCCGGTAGTGACGTCGCCGTGACCATCACCCAGATCGCCAATTCGAGCGCGCTGCCGCCCACGTTCCCGGCGGCGTTCCTGGAGGTGAGCGCGACCAGCACATCGGCCGGCGCGACGGTGGTGGGCACGGCGATCGTCGAGCACTTCACCGGCTCGTTCAGTATTACCTCGGGAGCTGGCGACACCGGCACCAACTATCTCTCCGGCAGCTTTAGCGACGCCGCGATCACTTCAACGGGCGCCACGCAGTTGGCGCTATTCGCCCCCTCGGCCACCTTCACCAGCGACGTGATCAGCATCCTCGGGCCACCACGCGCGATCGGCTTCACGCTGACAAACGTGAGCCCGCCGATCACGCCGGTTTCCGCTCCTCTCACGACCTCGGGCGAGACAATCGGGCCGTTTACGGCCTCGATAGGCGGCAATGCGGCGGCACAGGCAATTTTCGTTCCCGAGCCGGCTGCGATCGCTCTGCTCGGCGTCGGGCTGCTCGGCCTCGGGTTGGTCAAGGGCCGTCACTTTATCGGGTGAGACGACCGCGCTGGTTATTTGACTCGGTGCAGGTCCCCGCAGCCTAGTGCTCTGACTCATACGGACGATGCAGGCAATCTTTCGAGCTTGGCAAGGATTGAGGCGGTGGCTGCGGTCCAGACGAATGGGCGTGGTTCTGCATTTCGCTCAGCGAGGTAAGTCTTAATGGCAGCCTGCAGGCTGACGAGGGAGTGGAAGCTGCCGCGCCGGATGCGTTGTCGGGTAAGAGCGGAGAAGAAGGTCTCCACCGCGTTCAGCCATGACCCGGAGGTTGGCGTGAAGTGGAAGGTCCATCGGTCATGGCGTGCCAGCCAGGCCTGTACCTTTCGGTGCCGGTGGGTGGCGTAGTTGTCGACGACCGCATGGACCAACTTGCCGGACGGCACCTCGCGTTCGACGGCATTGAGGAAGCGGATGAACTCCTCGTGCCGGTGTCGCTGCATGCAGCGACCGATCACCGTACCCTTCAGCACGTTCAATGCGGCGAACAACGTCGTCGTTCCATGGCGTTTGTAGTCGTGGGTCATGGTGCCGCAGCGGCCGGGTTTCAGCGGCAGTCCAGGCTGGGTACGGTCGAGCGCCTGGATTTGGCTCTTTTCGTCGATCGACAGCACCACCGCGTGGGCGGGCGGATCGAGATAAAGGCCGATGATATCCGCCATTTTCTCAGCGAACTGCGGATCACGCGAGCGCTTGAAGCTGCGCACGCGGTGCGGCTGGAGTTGGTGCGCCGCCCAGATGCGCTGCACCGAGCGCAGCGACATGGCGGTGGCGTTTGCCATGGCTCGCCCGGTCCAATACGTGGTCCCAGGGGGCGGCTCGCCACACGTGAGCGCCACGACGTGCGCCACTTTATCGGCCGGGATCGGTCGTTTGCCGGGCTTGCGCGTCTTGTCACGCAGCAACCCGTCGGGACCTTCCTCGGCAAAACGCTGCTGCCAGCGCCAGACCATGGGGCGGCTGACGCTGATCTCTTTCGCCACATGTTGCACCGGCCGACCACTGGCCGAGGCCAGAACGACTCGGGCTCGCTCGATGTATTTGCCCGCTCGGTTGCGATCCGATGCTATTGCCTTAAGCCGCTTCCTGTCTGCCGCGCTCAACAACACGCATACTGTCTGTGCCATGCTCACAGAATCGCATGGCAACCGCATGTTGTAAATCGATAGAATGCGTCAGAGCACTAGGTTCCCTGGCTCGGGGTGCCGCGTTCGCAGGAGTCCTACCCCGCCGCCGCGGCGCGATTTGCTTGCTGGTCAGACCGCCCGCCTGTCGTGGCGAGACAGCCGGGGGTCAGCGGTCAGACAGTTATCGACCTCTGAACGGTGGTGGTTTCCTGAGCGTTGGGCATGGCCTCGAGATAGTCGAGCGCCCGATACAGCGCTTTTTGCCAGGACACCGCAATGCTTCCGACCTTGTGCCTATGGCGTCCGAGGCTAAGAAGCCAGGAGCCGCTCGTGGTCTCGTTCGTAAGCAATAACCGCCACTGACGCCGGTAAGTGGCTCCGTCGCATTGTCCATTCATAAATCTTTAATGCCCTCTGAATCGCATACAACTGACAACGCGTCGAGCTACGGCGGCGGGATCGTTCCGGCTATTCGGCGCGGGCCGCGGCTGAAGCCATGCCAAGCACCTATGGCGTCCGTCGCGGATCGCCCTTGGAAACTTCGATCGAATCAGGCGCTTTATCCTGCGATGCAGCATGTCCGGCAGAAAGGCCGCCCCGGGCACCTGATCCACCTGTATCGGGAGCTTCTGCCCGAGCGGCGGCCGCAGGATTCCACTGGAGATGGCGCAGGGTGGACCTTCCAGCTTCTGGAACACGGCGGCGATTACCCCGACGCTACGCCACAAGCGATCCCCGCGACGGACGCACAGGGCCGCTCCTGCGTCTATGTGCCGATCAAGGAGGATGGGCGAGTCGTCGATAAGCTGCGGGTTCAAGCTAGTAAAAATTGAGAACGGTTGATCATTTCCGCTTCTTCTTTCTTCGGGCGCCGTGCCGATACGCCGGCGGTGCTCACTCGCCAGGCAAAGCCCTATATAGGTGACTTTCGGAATTAGCCGGCGAGACTATGCCGCATTGGCCGCGGTTCGCCCCCTGAGCGACGAACACGGTTCTGCCGGTTGACGATCCAGGTCCGCCAGTACCAACCGATGCGTGCTGTGAATCAGGATCCGGCTGGTTCAGCCACAGCCACACGCAGCAACGACAATTGCCGTCGCACACCTCTACGACCTCGATCGGTGCGGAGCAGCCGGAAAGCCCCTCGCTCACCGCGTACGGCCCGAATTCCTGCGTCAGAGCCCGCTCGGCATGGGCGCGCACAACACCCTGACCCCGTCTGGCAAATTCAAGGAGCACCGAGATTGCTGGCCGTCGGAACGTGGGATCATCGCTATGCAGCGCCCGAACCGCTGCCATATAGACCGCGAAGTCGTCCTGCTGAGTGGACATCGGACTTTTATCGAACAAAAAAGATGCTGACATTCATGGTGCGTCCGGTTGTTCGACGGTATTCACATCGGCGGGAACAAGACGTTGATGGCGCCGGTGTAAGACGGCGTGCGTTGCTCCGCGGTCTGAAGCGGGTTGCCGTTCGGTTTCGCCTTCCCAGCGATCAGCCTCGCACCCCGCCCGTTCCGCTATCAAATTATTCAGAAGAGATTCGATAGTCGTGAAGAGGTTCGATAATCGTTCTGAATAGTTCTATTTGACGCACGCGGCGTCACGCGGGTAACCGAAACACGCGAATCTGAAGGCGGTTTCCTGGCCGCCGATCAACGACACTCATTGCTGGGGTGACGGAAGCGAGAACGCTCTCGTTTCCGCGAAAAGAAGGGGTAAACCTATGGAGGTGGATCGCAGCACCGAAGCGATTGGTGCTACCCTCGATGATTTCGTAACAGAAACGGCGGTGGGAGCCGGATCTCTCGATGAGGTATTCCGCCTCCGATATCAGATTTATTGCGTTGAACGCGGTTTCGAACCAGGACTCAATGGGCGCGAGAAGGATCGGTTCGATGCGCTCTCGAAGCACGTCCTGCTACGTCACCGTCCGACCGGGCTGGCGATCGGCACAGTTCGGCTTGTTATCCCGCGTCTTGGCGGCCCCGGGGCGGCTCTGCCGATGGAAGAGATCGCTAATCCGCCCCTCCTGCGCACGCTGCCGCGTTTGCGCATTGCCGAGGTGTCGCGATTCGCGCTGTCCAAGCAACTGCGTGCGGTCAGTGCGTGCACGGGCAGCCTCGCGCGCCTGGCCCTGGTGCGTGGGATCGTTCAGCTCAGCGCCAGCACGAGACTGACCCACTGGTGCGGGCTGATGGAACCAAAGCTGTTGCGGCTGCTGGGCACATCCGGTATCCACTTCATGCCCATGGCGGGACTGGTTGAGCATCACGGGCTTCGCCAGCCCTCTGTCGTCGGACTCCCCGAGATGCTGGAACGGGTGTACCGCGAAAAATCCGCCGTTTGGGAGTTTATTACTGATGGCGGTATGTTCTGGCGAGCTGGGCGGGCGCCTTACGCGGCATAGGCGCGCTCAGCCAATTCGGATTGATGATGAACGGTTGCCGTGCGGCCTTGGCGCCCGTCCACTCGTAGAAGCTGCTAGCGGGATAATGCAGCACAAAGCGATGGTTGGTCGATGGCTCGCTTCATTTTTGGGCTTTCCCTGTTCAAACTGACGCACTGCGGGGGGCTGCATCCGCTGGCGCTTCCGTGCGATGTGTGTGCAAATTGTGCGATGCGTTCAACGTTCTTCCTCGTGCTCCTTTTCTTGGTGTCCGTAACGGCGCACGCAGCTTCGCCGCAGGGCGACTCGCCGGCGGCACTTTGCGAGCGGACGATTGAGAGAGCCGAAATCAACGGGAGTACCCCGCGCGGGATACTTGCAGCGATCGGTCAGGTCGAGAGCGGGCGGCCAGACCCGCAGACGGGCGCCATGCGCCCTGGCCTTGGACCATCGACGCCGGTGGGGCGGGTCGATTCTTCGCGACCAAAGCGCAGGCTATCGCTGCTGTGGTCGCGTTGCAGGCGGACGGCGTGCGCTCGATCGATGTAGGCTGCATGCAGGTGAATCTGATGGATCACCCGGATGCGTTCGCGTCGCTCGATCAAGCATTCGATCCGGGTTCGAACACGATTTATGCAGTGCGCTTTCTCAATGCGCTTTATCGCAGCACTGGAAGTTGGCTCAACGCGATCGCGGCTTACCACTCCCAGTCGCCGGAGATCGCGGCGGATTATCGGCGGCGTGTGCTGGTATCCTGGCAACAGCATCTGGCGGCGCCTGTCGCCGGCGGGCACCTGATCTACGCCGACAGCGGTTTGATCTACGGTGCGTTCGGTACAACCGGTCGCATCTACGGTGTCATTCTGCCGGGACCGTGAAGGGGTTTCGGCGCCAGCCCCTGCGCCGACGCGACTGATAGGCTCTGGCGCGAGATGGTTCGGCAGGCAAGCAGCAAAGGCTGATGCAGAGGTTGTAGTGCTGTGCGCGGCGGGTGAGATTGCGAGGGTGACGCTGGCGATGGAAAGATAAGCAGCAGTGGCGGCTTGAAGGCCCGCCCATGTGCTCGGGGATGTGGCCTACAGGAAGCCCGGCACCACACCCGTGAAGGTCGGGACAGCGGCCGGGGTGTGCTCCGACACCGGTTGCGGATCGAGCCACAGCCACGCACATGACCGGCAGTCACCATTGCACTCCTCGACCACTTGGATTGGCGCCGCGCAAGCCGGCAGCCCCTCGTCCACCGAGTACGGACCGAACTCCTCAATCAGCGCCCGTTCGGCGCTATGGCGGATCGCTCCATGGCTGTGGCGGGCGAGTTCCAGCAGCGTCGTGATTGCCGGCCGGCGCACTGCCGGGATATCGCTGCGCAGTGCACAGGCCGCCGCGAAGTAGCCGGTAACGTCTTCCGAGGAGGGCACGGTCGCGACCCTGAGTGATGGAGCCAATATGAGACCGGAACCTGTAACTGGACGATACGAAGCACTTCACACCCTCTCCAAACGCGATACAACTGAAGCGTGTAGACATTTGACAACAACACCGCAATTTCACGTGACAAGTGACCGGAACTGCTAGGCAATTTTTCGGTATCATGTAGCAACGACCACCAACCGAAACACACCCGCGCGCTCTGATCCGCTAAGAAAAAGCGCCCCGGAAGGAGGTCAATCCAACGGGGCGCAGTTGGGATCGTTGTGGCCGAGGGATACCTGAATGCCAACTCGGCCCTAGGTCAGAATATGCCGGAACCGGAACTAGTCAAGTTACGTCGTCGCCAGCGTAACGCTGTGCGGCAGATCGAAAAGCTGGAAGCTACCCTCCTCGAGTACCGCGCCAAACTCGCCGCGCATCGCCCCGAGCGGTCAGCCATCGTTGATCGTTTGGAAGATTGGCAAATCGGACTCAGGCGCTAGACGTCGCGCTGTCTGCCGCAGTCTCCTTCCAAAAAGCCTAACGGCGTCCGCTGGCGTGAGGCTGGCGCCCCAACGTTCAACATCTCCTGCGAACACCTGGGCATCTTCGGCCAACACCAGTGCGAAATCGTAGAGCTGCGGTGCCGAGCGCGATCGTTCGGGCACAACAAGGTTAGAGCCAATTTCGATAAAGTCGGCCTGATCGGACATCCCTGATTTCCCGGTTGGCCGATTTTTGGCGACGGCGCTGGTCGAGCGCTCAATACCTGAACAAACTACAAAAGATTGGTTGACGATCCGTGAATATAGCTCATCCGCGCTGTGCAGCGCGGACCTGCGTTCTTTGTATGCTCGGAGCTGCGGACGTGATTAGCTGTGGCGAACTTCCTGCGCACGTAGTCGGCGGCGATTTACCTTGCTCCGCATCGGCACCCGGTGATGGAGAGCGGAGCGACCGAAAGACGTAAGCCGGACCGCCCCGACACCCGGGCGCGTTCCCTCGAATGCTGCGAAGTCATTCTGAACCAGCGCGCAAATGTCGGGATCGCGCTCCAGGGGCGCGTATGAACTGGAGATGGTGCGCGATGGTGCGCGATCCACTCCATTACGCTTTTAACGCGGGCGGGGTGGAGCCTCTTTTAATAATTAGGACTGCAATGCAGTGGTACGCGCACCACTGCGGACCAGACGGCGGATAGGTCATCATGAAATCCAATCGTCGCGCCAATCGTCGTCAGGGAAGCGCCTTGGAGGAGGCCCATCCGGTTCCGGTATCGCCGCAGTAGATTCACGGATAAGTCGGATTCCTTGGTACTTCCGCACCCTCTCCCCTTCTGCACGCGGATAGGTGCTTTTCAGGTCAGGCACTGCGGCGCGCAGATCGCGGCCGAACGACTGCACGGTACCGGTACGATCGCGGTGCTGTTCCTGACACCACTTCACCCAGGCGCCGAAGAGCTTGTCGCATTCCACCGCGTGCGCCGGCCTGACCTCACACCTGTCGCGTAGGAAGGCACCGATCGGGCTGGCGAGGTCTTCCATCTCGCGCACCGTCTGGTCACTGGACGGCGGTTGGACGAAGTGCCCGCGCTGTGTCAGCCGGTCATATCCGGTGAGACTCCAACGTAGGATTCCAGGCAATTCGGCCAGCAACTTGTTAGTCAGCCCAGTGTCCTCCCTCCCGTAGAATGAGACGGTCATCACCAGGATAATGAACCGGCCGGCAAGCGCGCCACTCGCATCGGTCAGTCGAGGCAGTTCGTTCGTTAGGATCAGGAACCGCGTCGGCAGCCGGCCAGTCCAGGCTTCGCGGTGCTTGCGATCGATGGTGATTGCATCCTCGCCCGTGATGGCGAGCAATCGTTCCACCACGGTGCTGGCGTCGCTGCGTCCGCTCAAGCGAGCGTCGGATATGATGGCCAGCGGCTTGCCTATCAGCGGCGCGAGGCCGAAGTTCTGTTGCAGGCTGGATAGCGTGGGACCCGCCACGTTCTCCCTGCCCAGCAGGGCGGTCAGGATGCGGGAGATAGTGCCCTTGCCGCTGCGGCGGGGGCCGATCAGCAGGAACGCTTTTTGCTGCGACGTGTCGGTGGTCAAGAGCAGACCGAACAACTCCTGAAGCGTGTCGATCGCGGCCTGGTCCTCGGGCCAGATTCGGGTCAGGAAACTGAGCCATTCCATCGGCTCTGGGGCAATGGCGTCGCATGGATAATCCACGGCATTCAGGCCGAAGAAGGCTGGCGTTGCAGCCATCATGGTGCGCGTCGGGAGGTGGAGCAGTCCGTTGCTGCATGCCAGGAACTCTGCGGCTGGCGCACGCTCGGTGCCGTCTAGCCATGCCGGCGCTCGGGCAACGTCGTGGAGCTGGCAGGCTGCGGCCAAAGCCTCCAGGACGTTCGCCACCTTGCTCTTAGTTGGCGAGAACGGGACTTCCTCGCCTTTCACTGTCTGCACGGCACCGTCTAGGAAGTTATAGACTGTGGCACGAATTTCCTCGGTCGCAGTCTCCGTGTAGTGCGTCCCTGTCCATTCGTAGAACGTGCCCTGCTGATGATGCAAAGTGCGGTGCGCCCCGTTCTGGTGATCACGCCGCAATAGCTCCCGCGCGCTATCCAGTGGGGTGAGAGGGGAAAGGACAGGGGACGCCTCTGAGGGCGGCGGTATCCAGTCCCTTCGGGCCAAGTCCCCATCCATCATGCCGCATTCCTCAGCGGCTTCTGGCGGCCATTGGCGATGCCCCAGGCGATGGTTTCAGCGACGCGGCTCCAGCCGTCTCCTGCGGCGTCTGTGAGCCATTTTGCGATGTCTTTGTCGGGGAAGCCGTGACCGGCAAGGAGGCGGGCCGCGCCGCGCAACACGTCGTGGCCCGTTCCATCAGCTGTAAGCGGTGGCACGGGGCACGTCGTTTGTGAATGTCAGCTGAGGCAAGTTTGTCGTCCTGTTGGCAGGAGCTGATGTTATGGACGTGGTTAACGACGGTTCGTCTGTGGAGCGACCGCGACGGATTGAAATTCTGAGTGGTGCGGAGCGCCGGCGCCGTTGGTCGGATGAGGCGAAGGCACGGATTGTCGCTGAGAGTGTGGTGCATGGCGCGATTGTGTCGCAGGTTGCTCGCCGTCACGATGTCCTGCCGTCACAGATCTACGCTTGGCGGAAAGCCGCCCGCGAGGGGTCTCTTGTTCTCAGTGGCGGCCCAGCCTTTGCCACGGTCGAGGCTGCCGGACCCTTGCCGCCCGAGACCAAGCCGAAGCATGCCGGTGCGGTGCCGATCATCGAGATCGAGGCAGGCCCGATTGCGGTTTGGGTCAACGGTGGTGCTGATGCTGCACTGGTTGAGAGGATCATCCGGGCACTCAAGGCCGCTAGGTGATCTTTCCGACCGGTCCTGTTCGGGTGATGGTTGCGGTCCAACCCGTCGACTTCCGTAAAGGCATTGATGGCCTGGCTGCCATCGTCAAAGAGGAACTGGGCACCGATCCTTATTCGGGCGTTGTTTACGTCTTCAGGGCGCGCCGCGCGGACAGGATCAAGATGATCTTCTGGGACGGCACGGGCGTGGTGTTGATCTCCAAGCGTCTGGAGGACGGCAAGTTCCGCTGGCCTCGGATTGAGGCAGGCGTGATGCGTCTGTCACCGGCACAATTGACCACGTTATTCGAAGGTCTCGATTGGACCCGCGTGCATGTCCGGCGTGTGCGTGCGCCGCAGGAAGTGCTGTGATCGCTCGATGCTCACACACGATATTGGTGATCACAAATCGGTCGGAATGTGATTCACTCGAGTCGCCATGGATGCCGCTCTGCCGCAAAATCTTGCTGAGGCTCATGCGCTGATCGAGCGCCTGACGGCAAGTCTGGCCGAGAAGGAAGTAGCGCTATCGCATCGTGACGAAGAGATCGAGCGGCTTGAGCGCATCCTCGATAAATATATTCGCCGTCAGTATGGCAAGAGTTCGGAACAGCTTCCGCCAGAGCAGATGGCGCTTGGCCTTGAGGATCTCGAGACGGGAATTGCCGCGGCAAAGGCCAAGGCGGAGAGCCAGGACGCGACGCGTGTCAGACGCCACGGCGTCAAGCGCGGTGATCTGCCTGATCATTTGCCGCGCGTCGAAATCGTCATCGAGCCCGAGATCCAGATCTGCCCCTGCTGCGGTGGAGCATTGCATGTCATCGGTGAGGACAAATCGGAGCGCCTTGACGTTATCCCTGCCCAGCATCGTGTCCTCGTGACCCGTCGGCCGAAATATGGCTGCCGCTCGTGTCGCGAGGGCGTTAGCCAGGCACCGACGCCGCCGCATATCATCGAAGCTGGCCTACCCACCGAGGCGGTGCTGGCCCATGTCCTGGTCAGCAAATATGCCGACCATCTGCCGTTGTATCGCCAGCACCAGATCCTGCAGCGCCAAGGCATCAGGATCGATCGCTCCTGTCTGGCCGATTGGGTGGGGCGCAGCGCCTTTGCCTTGAGGCCGATCGTCGCGCGCATGCTGGAGTTGCTGAAACGATCGACCAAGTTGTTCTGCGATGAAACGACGGTGCCCGTGCTCGATCCTGGGCGTGGCAAGACAAAGACCGGCTATCTGTGGGCAATCGCTCGCGACGATCGGCCATGGAACGGCCCTGATCCTCCCGGCGTCGTCTACGTTTATGCACCAGGCCGTGCTGGGGAATATGCGCGTCAGGCACTCCGCGGCTTCAAGGGCGTTCTCCAGGTGGACGGATACACCGGCTATAACGCCCTGACCGATGGCCGTCGGAAGGAAGATCCCTTGGACCTGGCTCTTTGCTGGGCACATTGGCGAAGAGACTTCTTTGACATCAACAAGGGCGGGTCTGCGCCGATCGCTGCCGAGGTCCTGAATCGAATCGCCGCGCTTTACCAGATCGAGACCGAGCTCCGTGGTCGGAGTGCCGAGGAACGTCGTGCCGCGCGTCAGGTCAGGACCGTGCCACTCATCGACGATCTGTTCCGTTGGTTGGAGCAGAAGCTGCCGCTCCTGCCCCAGAGCGGCAAAATGGCAGAAATCATCCGCTACGGTCTCAAGCGTCGTGACGGGCTGACGCGGTTCCTCGATGACGGCACCATCGAAATCGATAACAATACGGTCGAGCGAGCCATTCGCCCAATCACGCTGAACCGCAAGAATGCCCTGTTCGCCGGCCATGATGAGGGAGCAGCTGCCTGGGGACTGATCGCTTCGCTCGTCGAAACCTGCAAGTCGAACGGTGTCGAGCCACAGCGTTATCTGACCGATGTCCTCACCAAAATCGCCCAGCACTGGCCCATGTCAAAGCTCGACCAGCTGCTCCCCTGGGCTCACGTGGGCTGAAGCCACCGCTTACCATCAGCTGCGGTCCGAACGCGTTGGATCGCGCGGTCACGAACAGCTTCTAGAAACTTGCTTGAGGCAGGTCCCGGGCTGACTGCGGTCGCTCTATTCGGTGCGGCGGCGGGCGGCCAGAAGAAGTCCGATAGCCAGTGCGGCCATGGCGCAGGCGGAGCCGGATCAAGGCATTCGCATCCAGCGGCAAACCAGAAAACGATGTATCCGCCTTCGCCTCGGGAATCTATGCCGGGCACGGGTCTCCCCACGGCGTTCCGCACCCCTGCTGCATGCTGAAAAAAGAGATGCAGCCCACCACCGCGTGTTCTGTAGGTCCGCGTTATCGGAAGCCTGATCTCGTTCGCGCGCCACCAAGCGCGGGCCGTGTCGTGCTTCACGTCCACATCCAGCACGGACACACCGGAGCGCTCGCCGCAAGCTATGCCTATCAGGTGCCCAGGATGCTGACGCCACAGCACGGTGACTGCATTAGGCTCGGTGACCGCGTCCTTGAACCCGTGAGGAGTCGCTGGCTCCTTGTTGTCGCGGCAAGGGAACACCGCGTAGCCGCGATTCCGGGCGAGGTTCTGCGCGAGATAGCACGCTTCGGCGATGGCCCTCATAACGCCAGCTCCCGAACCAGCTCCGTACGCAGCTCGCTCGCGGCAAGGGCGAGAGCCTCGCAAACGGGAGTGGCAAGATGTACGACATGAGTCCGGCCGTTTTTCGCCCGCGCAGCGGGCAGCGTCCAGGTAGCCGGTGCTTTCGGGTTGTCGAGTTCTGTCCAGCGCATCGAAGCCGCCTCTCCACGCCTTTGCATCGTCAGCATCAGCACGCGGACAAAAGCCGCGCGCACTGGCGGCAGGGCCTCGCAGGCGCGCCAGATCGCCCCAAGCTCATCGGTAGTCAACACGCGCTCCCGAGCGGTTTCGCGGCCGGGACGCTCGATGCCACGAAAGGGGTTGGCGGGGAGCATCTGGCGTTTCAGTGCCCAGCTATAAGCCGCGCGCGCATAGGCCTGGGTCCGGTTGGCTGCGACGGTGCCTTTCTCGGCCTTGATCCCATCCAGAGCATACACGGCCTCGGTCAGGGTTATGCTGTTGGCTGGACGGTTCGTCCATTGAGAAAGATTGCGCCTGAGACAATTGCCGGCTTCCCGCAAATATGACGGGCGCCTATCTTCGGTGCGTGCCGCCAGCCACGCCCCGATCAGCCCTCCGAACGTGAGCGCCTGTGCCGCTTCGGCCTCGGCCGCCCGTTTCGCCGCTATGGCTGCTTTACGTTGGTTCGCCGGGTCGCTCCCGCCCAACACGTCGGCCTTGAGCCTGCCGGCCTCGGCCCGCGCTCCTTCCGGAGAGTGCGTTTGTGGGTTCCAAGCGTGAGGGTCCGGGTCGCTGGGCGACGACCCGTCGTCGGGTCGATACCCCGCAGTTTGTAGGAGAAGCGCCACACAATGCCGGTGGGGTTAACGACTAAGGCAAGCCCCCGGCACTCAGCATCGCGGATGGTAAGTCGAACACCATCCCGGCGCTTGCGCCATCCGGCCTCGACGGTTGCCCGGGTGATCTTCGTTGGCCCCTCGGTCACGTAACGCATTGCGGTTCCACCTGCGCGGACGCTGTGCGGACATTATGCGGACTCTCTGTGCGGACGGCAACGGAAGATTGCGGGAGCGTGTGGAACCAATGGATGGGATTCCCGCAGATATTCTCTGGATTCGCGGAAGGGAGCGCAAGTGTGCGCAGCTACGCGGGAGACGAAAGAACCAAACTCAAAATCCGCGGCCTTGTGGCGTGGGGGTTCGACTCCCCCGGCGGGCATTATCTCGTTCGGATGAATTCCAGCAGGTCGGTGTTGATGGTGTCGGCTTCGGTCGTCGGCATACCGTGGGGGAAACCCTTGTAGATTTTGAACGTGCTGTTCTTCAGCAGTTTCGCCGAGCGCGGTCCGGAAGCGACATACGGAACGATCTGGTCGTCCTCGCTGTGCATCACCAGCACGGGCACCGAAATCTTCTTGAGATCTTCGGTGAAGTCGGTCTGAGAGAAGGCGACGATGCCGTCGTAATGGGCCTTGGTGCCACCCATCATGCCTTGGCGCCACCAGTTCCAGATCACGCCTTGGGATGGTTTCGCACCGGGCCGATTGTACCCATAGAACGGACCGGCTGGGACGTCGTAATAAAACTGGGCGCGGTTGGCGGCGAGTTGCGCCTGAAAATCGTCAAAGACACTTTTCGGCAGGCCGTCCGGATTGGCCGGTGTCTTGACCATCAGCGGCGGGACTGCGGAGATGATCGCCGCTTTCGCCACCCGGCTTTCGCCGTGACGCGCGAGATAGTGCACCACCTCTCCGCCACCGGTGGAGTGGCCGACATGGATCGCATTCTTGACATCGAGGTGCGCGGTTAACGCGGCGAGATCGTCGGCGTAATGATCCATATCGTGGCCGTCGGCGGTCTGAGTTGAGCGGCCGTGACCGCGGCGATCATGGGCGATCACGCGGAAGCCCTGGTTGAGAAAAAACATCATCTGCGCGTCCCAGTCGTCGGCCGAGAGCGGCCAGCCATGGCTGAACACGATCGGCTGACCAGTACCCCAATCCTTGTAGAAAATCTCGATTCCATCCTTGGTGGTGACCGTCGGCATGTCCTTGCTCCCTCCGGTGGTGAAGAGCACAGTCTCAATCGTGCGTGCTGCGGGTGAGCCAAGGTAGATCATTTTCCAAGCTGTTGCATAGCTTCGGGCTGGACTGGATTGGGGGCCGCGGAATCGGAACAGGAGTGGGCGGATGAAGGGTGACGCGAAAGTCGTCGAATACCTCAACGACGCGCTGCGGCACGAACTGACCGCCGTCAACCAGTACCTGGCTGCATTACCGTCTGCTCGACAATTGGGGATACGCGGTGCTGGCCAAGCAGTGGCGGACAGAGTCGATCGAGGAAATGCAGCACGCCGACAGGCTGATCGAACGGATCATCTTCCTCGACGGTTTTCCGAACATGCAGACGTTGGACTCCCTGCATATCGGTCAGACGGTGAAGGAGGTTATCGAACGCGACTTGCAGGCCGAGATGACAGCGCGAGCACTCTATCAGGACGCTGCCACATATTGTCACGGGGCGAAGGACTACGTCACGCGCACGCTGTTCGAAGGTCTATTGCGTGATGAAGAAGGGCATATCGACTATCTGGAAACACAGCTCGATCTCATCGGCCGATTGGGCCCGGAGCTTTATGCGCAGCACCATATCGGCAAACACGAGGAAGACTAAGCCGGGCCGGCACGATTGGAGCCGGTCCACACCTCTCTATACAGCGCGATGATTTCATCCTTATCCGGCACGCGCGGGTTGTTGTTCGGACTGCCGGAGGCAAGCGCCTGGTCCGCCATCAACGACAATTTGCCGAACCAGGCATCGGCATCAATGCCATACGCGGCCGGGCCGGGCACAACGAGATCACGGTTCCATGACTCGAGACCCGCGACCAGGCGTTCGCACGCCTGCTCATCCGGATCGCCCGGCTTCGCGAAGCCGACACGCCGGGATGCTTCCGCGTAGCGTGCCGGGGCGCCGGGGATCGAATAGCGCGTAACGGCCGGCAGCAGCATGGCGTTGGACAGGCCATGCGGCACGTGGAAATACGCACCGATCGGGCGCGACATGCCATGCACCAGCGCGACGGAGGCGTTGGAGAACGCAAGACCAGCCTGTGTGGCGCCGAGCATCATGCCCTCGCGCGCCTCGACGTTGCGCGGTTCGGCATACGCGGTGCGCAAATGCTTACCGATCAGCGCCATCGCGGAAACAGCAAGCGCGTCGGAGAACGGATTGGCACGGCGGGAGACATACGCCTCCAGCGCGTGGGTCAGGCTGTCGATGCCGGTATCGGCAGTCGTGCGTGGTGGCACTGTGAAAGTGAGTTCGTAATCGACGATCGCGGCGAGCGGCAGCGCCCCGAGACCGGCGATGAGCATCTTCTCGTCGCGTTCGGTGTCGGTGATGACGGTGAAGCGCGTGCATTCGCTGCCGGTGCCGGCGGTGGTGGGAATGGCGATGATGGGCGCGGCAGCCGTGTCAGCCTGCGCGGGTACCTTGAAGTCGCGCATCTTGCGATCCGGCGTATCGCGTGCGGCCAGGATCGCGATCGCCTTTGCGGTATCGATCGGCGAGCCGCCGCCGAAGCCGATCAGGCAATCATGCATGCCCTGTTTCCAAAGACGCACACCGGTCTCGATGACCGTATCAGTGGGATCGGAGACCGTGTCGCTGAACACCGCGGGCGTGATGCCTGCGGCTTCCAGGGGCTCGAGCATGCGGCGGATCAGGCCGGTGGAGATCATGATCGGGTCGGTGACGACGAACGGGCGCGAGAGGCCGAGGGTTCGCAACAACTCGGCGGTACGGGCGACCGCGCCGGCTGCAACCAGCATGATACGCGGGGCGGCGATGGCAGCGTTCACGGACATGGCGGGAGAGAAGCGGAAAGAGGGGCGCGAGGCAACTCCGCAGACCTGATGCGCTCCGAGCTGAACGTGCGCTTCTCCGGAGTGCTGAGCGACGCGACGAGAAAGTCGATGAATCGTCGTACCTTCGGTGGCACATGATTTCGAGAGACATGATAGACGTAGAGCGGGAACCGCTCATCCGACCAGTCCGGAAAGAGGTGAATCAGCGCGCCGGTCGCGAATTGTAATTCAAGTCCGAGATCAATGACCTGCGCTATGCCGAAGCCTGCCAGGCAGGCGCTCAGCTTGGTACCCGAATCCGTCACAGTCAGCCGCCCGTTGACGGCAACTGAAAGCTTTTCGTTGCCTCGCCAGAACTCCCAGTCGAAGGAACGCCCCGTGGAAGGGTCGATAGCCTGGATGCACTGGTGATCAGCACCCTCCAAATCTCGGGGGTGAGCAGGCCTTCCGTGACGCTTGATGTAAATGGGCGAGGCAACTGTCAAAACGCGCGCGTCGAACACACGACGGGCGATAAGTGCCGACGGCGTCGGCTCTCCGAAGCGAACCGCCAGGTCGAAGCCATCGCTGACCAGGTCCGCTATCCGCGCCCTGGTCTCAATACGAAGCTCCAGCTGTGGGTTTTGTAGCAGGAACTCACTCAAGTTCGGGAAGAGAAGCATGCGCGAGAACAGCGGATCAACGTTGATCCGCAGCCTGCCGTGCACGGAGCCCTGCGATTGAGATGTCTCAGCTGCCGCCTCACTGATCCCCGCGAGATATCGCCCGACTGACGCCGGATTGTGTCATACTCAAACGCTCGGCGGCTTTGCTGAAACTTTTTGCGTCAGCAACCGCGGCAAGGACGACCAAGCCGCCAACCAGTGGGCCATCAATGTGATCCATCGCCAATGACTCCCGGTCATTCAAGAAATGACGCCCGATCGGTTGCAGCCCCGCCGGATCTTCGCCACCACAATGGTCGGCCGACCGACTCATCCGGAAGATCCGGTATCCCTTGAAGCGGAGATATGGGATGGACCAAGTTCAAGCCATCGCGGGCGCGATAGATGGATATTTCGACCTCATGTATCACGCAGATGATCGCCAATTCCTGAAAGTCTTCCTCGGCGAATGTATCATTCATGGCATGCGGGATGGAAAGCTTGCGATGTGGCCTGCGTCGGAATTCCGTGACATCATGCGGAGCCGACCGTCGCCGGCGGCAATGAAATCGCCCCGTGATCAGGATATCCTGAGCATCGCCTGCACCGGGCCGGACCTGGCGATAGCCAACGTTCGGGTGAGGATCGGCCAAATCTGTTTCATCGATTATCTCACCTTTCATCGCATCGACGGGCCGTGGCTCATTACGTCGAAGGCATTCCATGTCGCGCAGGTGTTTGCGCCGGGATCGTAGTCACCGCCAACTCAACCCCCGCGTTTGTGCGATCAGCGCAAGCAGCGGCGCGGGATCGGCAGCAAACAACTCCGCCTCGCGGCGCGCCTCCTCCGCGATCCGGTCAAGATAATCCTCCGCCGCCGGCAACGTCGCCGTGTACGCGCGCGCGAGACACGCCAGATCGCTCGGCGCGGGATCGGGGGCGCAGAACAGCGCCGCGATCTGCGGATCGCGAATCGCCAGAGCCGCGGGCAAGGTCAGAATGCCGTCCCGCAGATCTTCCTCTCCGCCGCCGCCGAGCGCCGCCGCACCCCGCACATCCCCGACATCGTCGCAACCGTGATAGAGCAGCCCCAGCAACCCGCCGAAGCGCCGCAGGCGCCCGGACGTGTCGCCGAGACAGGCGCAGACTTCGAACATCGTGCCGGTGTCCTCGCCGGCGATCTTGCGCCAGTCCTCGACGCCGAGCTTTTGTCGGCGCAATCGCCACTGCATGCATTCGGCGACGGCCAGGCGCTTCAGCAATTCGGAGAACAGCGCGGCCGCATCGGGGTCGTCGCGCAGATCGGCATAGCCATCGGCTACGATGTAGCCGGACGTCATCAGCGCGGCGAGTTCGCCGAAGCGCGCATGCAGCGTGGCGCGGCCGCGGCGGGTCGGCGAACGATCCAGGATGTCATCGATGATGAGCGAGACATTGTGGAACAACTCCACGAGCAGCGCGCGGTGGAGGATGCGCTCGGGGATCGGGCCCGGGTTAAGAGCGCGGTAGCAGGCAAAGACCGTGAGCGGTCGGAAGCCTTTGGCGCCAGGGCCGAACTGCCAGGCGAGGGCAGGGCGCATCTCCGGATCCGCCCGCGCCGCCCACGCGGCGAGCATGCGGCGCAGCGATGCCAGTTCCTCGGCGAAGTCCAGGGCCGATATGTCCTGGACCGCGTCGCTCATTCCTTGGCGCGGTGCTGACGCGGCGGCGCGGGGGTGCCGGCGGCCATGATCTGGGCGATGAGTTCGGACAATTGGTCGAGCTCTGACTGCAGGCGCCGCGCCTCCTGGTTCGCCGCCTCGCCGATCTCGCGCAGCCAGCCGCGCAGATCATCCGCCAGCGCCCGCTGATCCGTCCCGTCCTGCTCCAGCAGGGCCCGCATCAGGGCGGATTGATAGCGGGTCTGGATCTCCGCCAGAGCACGGCCGTAGCGCAGCGCGCTCGTGGCGGCGATGGCGCCGGCCTGGGTGACGGCACCCCGCATCGCCTCCTCCGGCATGGCGCGCCCCGTCTATTCGACCACGGGACCGAGCGGCGGGAGACCCGATGGCGCCGCGGGAGCCGGGGCGGCCGGGGCCGGTGCCGGCGAAGGAACCGGCGGAGGCGCAGTTGGCGGGCTCGGCTGCGCGATCGGGGGTGGCGCCGAGATCGGCGGAGCCATGGGCTGCGCCTGCGGCATGGCGGTCGGAGGCGGCTGCTCCGGAGGCGCTGTCATCATGGGCGGGGTGACGCCCGGTGGGGTGACGCCCAGTGGGGTGACGCCTGGTGGGGTGACGCCTGGTGGAGTGGCCGGGGGCGTGTACGGCGGCGGGGTGAGTGGGATCGGGGCGCCCGGTTGGTACGGCGGCGCCTGTTGATAGGACGGAGGGTAGGGTGCCGGCTGATACGACGGATACGGTGCCGGCGCCGGCGGCGCGGCGATCACCCCCGGGGGCGCACCCGGCTGCAGCGGCGCCTGTTGCACCGGGGCCGGGACCGCGCTTGAAGCCAGCAGCCACGGGCCGAGTGAGCGCCGGACCTGGTTCTCGAACTCCACGTTCATCTGCTGCATCAGCGCCGTGGTCAGGGAGTAGAGCGCGTCGCGCATGTCACTCCCAAACCCGACCAGTTGGCGGGTGACCGTGGCCTGGGCGTAGCCGACGCGCGCCCCGCGCGCATCGATGATCGACAGCGTGACGGTGGCCGCCCCGATCAGTTCGCCGTCCTGATCGATGACGGATGCATTGTCGATGGAGAAGACGGCGCGGCCGGAGGCGCCGGCGGCCTGCAGCCGCTCCTGCGCCATCTGGCGCAAGGCAGAGACGGGATTGATGGGATCGTCGGCGCTGACATCGGGTGGCTGGCCGGAGGCAAAGTAGCGCTGCTCGATATCGATCGAGGCGACATTCAGCGGCAGCTTGCTGTAGGCGCTGTAGTCGATCGGTGCAGCTGCGGGAGGTGGCGTAGCCTCGTTCACGCACGCGGACAGCGCCGCGGGCAGCGCGAGGATGGCGCAGAGAGCCAGGGTTCGGGGCAGCGGACGCCGAGGCATGGGAAGGCTCCGGAGGACCGTTAAGGCGGGCGGAAGGGAGCAAAGCGGGAGGGCGGGGTCAATGGAGGCGGGTTCAATGGCTGGTGGGAACGCCGTGATTTTACCCCGCCGATCCGCGTAGATAGCGGTCGGGGCCAGTCCTCGGCTCCTTCCACCAGTCCTCGGCTCCTTCCATCGTCACCTGAGCTGGAACAAACAGGCTACATCATGCACTTCGTCATGCACCCCGACATGGTTTACGAATACCCGATCTGGGCGGTCGGCCTGACGCTTGTGGGCGTTGCCGTGTTCGGCGCCGTGGCCCTGGAACTTTGTGCGCGACGGCTGCTGCCGATCGAGCTTCGGCAACGGCACAACGATGTAGCGGCCGCGATCTTCTCCATCATTGGCGTCACCTACGCGGTTCTATTGGCTTTTGTGGCGATGCTCGCATGGGACGGCTTCAACAGGGCCAAGGCGGCGAGTTACGCGGAGGCCGCCCTGATCGGGGACGTCTACAATCTCTCAGCCGGTTTTGCAGAGCCCGAAAGGTCGGCGATCCGGAACGAAATTTTCGGCTATGCGCGACATGTCGTGACCATCGAATGGCCGGCACAGGCCGAAGGACAGGCGGTCGATCCCGACTCCGTCTTCCTCAGCGGATTGAACAAGATGGTGCTGGCTGCTCATCCGTCCAGCCAGGCCGACGACAACCTGGATTCGCTTCTGCTTCAGACAATGGAGCGCCTATGGGATGCGAGACAGGAGAGACTGCTCGCGGCACAGACAACCATTCCGGGCATTGTCTGGTTCGTGGTGGTCGTGGGCGGAGGTCTGACGGTCGCCTTCGGTGCGTTCCTCGGCGCACCCAGCATGCGGATGCAGCTCGCCATGTCGTCGGTTCTGGCTGCCTCCGGCGCTCTGGTCTTGATTCTGATTATTGCCCTCAGCAACCCGTTCCGTGGCAGTTTCCGGGTCACCACGATGCCGTTCGAGCATGCGCTGTCGCGGATGGAAACGATAGCCGCACCGCAATAGCACCAGGGAAAACCAGCGTGGCAGGCGCGCTGTTGGCTAAGAACCGGCGAGGCGGCTTCTCACGTCCTTTCGCGGGAAGCGGAAATCGAAATTACAGAACTCGCAGGTCATGACGATGTCGCCATCCACTGCCATGTGGTCCAGGTCATCCTCGGGAAAGCCTTCCAGAATGTCGGACAGGCGGGCACGGGAGCAACGGCATCCGTAGGACAGGGCGCGGGCGCGATTGACCGCCACGCCTTCGGTCGCAAACAGCCGATGCAGCAGCTGCTGGGTGGCGAGGCTGTCGTCCAGCAGCTCGGCGTCGGTGACGGTGGCGGCGAGCGCGGTGGCGGTGCGCCAGCTCTCGTCCTGGTCCTCATCGGACATGGCTGGGTCAATGCCGCCAGCCCCGGCGATCTTCTCCAGGATCAATGCCGAGGCGCGCCATCCGGCTTGGGTTTCCTCAGCTGCCAAGCGGATCCAGCAGCGGAGCTGCTCCGACGTGGCGAAGTAATGCAGCGCCATGTCGGCAAGGCTGGCGCCCTCGATGGCGACGATGCCCTGATGGCGGTTGCGGTCGGGCCCCTGGTCCACGGTGAACGCCAGGTAGCCTGCGCCAAGCAGGGTGGCGGCGTCGAGTTCGGGGTGAGCGGCCAGGGTATCGGCGAAGCGTTCGGCGTTGACACGGGCGTAGCCACGCAGGGCGCCGCGGTCAGTGCAGTCCGTCAAAAGCAGAGAGATCGGGCCGTCGCCCTTGGCCTGGACGCTGAAGGAGCCGCTGAATTTGAGGGCGGAGGCAAGAGCGGCGGAGAGCGCCAGGGCCTGGCCGAGCAGCTGGCGTACCGGGGAGGGGTTGTCCTGTCGCGTGAGCAGCGCATTCGCCAAAGGCCCAAGCCGGATCAAGCGGCCCCTAACGGGGCGATGCGGCAGATGGAAGGGCGTGATGCCGCGCGGAACGACGACGTCCGGCACAGCGGGGCGGTTGCTGTCGAGGAAGGCGGGAATGTCGGGCATGAGATCGGAGGTTAGATAGGGGCACCCAGGGCCGCATGCTACGGTGCGGCATGGATGGGCTGACGATCCGGGATCTGACGGCGCTTGATGCGGATGCCGTGGCGGCGCTCATCACACGCGCCTTCGCGGCGCAGCCCGTGCGGGTCGATCCGGCGCCCTCCGCCTTGCGCGTGACGGCGGCCGACGTATTGGCGGTACTGAAGGAAGGCGGCGGGGCAGGGGCGCCGAGGCTCGCGGGTCGCTGGTAGCCGCGGTGCTGTGGGAAGAGAAGGAAGGCGGGCTGTACGTGTCCCGGCTGTCCGTGGCGCCGGAGTGGCGCGGGCGCGGAATTGCGGTGCGGCTGTTAGCGGCAGCGGAGGAAGCGGCGCAGGTGAAGGGGCTGCCGGGGCTGAACCTTGGCACGCGCCTGGCCCTGGAAGGCAACCGGCGGCTGTTCGCCCGCTTCGGATTTCGAGAGATCGCGTTTCACGCGCACCCCAGCTACGCGACCCCGACCTGGGTGGAGATGGAGAAGCGAATAGAAAATCGGGGTTAGATGCGTTGATCGGGCGACGGTTCCCCACCACGCCGCCGCGGGTTCGTTCGATCAGGCGTGGGGCACGCTCTCGTGCGACCCGGTTTTGATGACGTTCGGCGGACTGCTCGCTGCCGGCTGCCCGGTGTCCGTCGTGGCCGGCGAATCATGGGCGTTATTTGAATCATGGGCGGTGCTGGCCAACCATTCGGCAAAGCGCGTTTGAATCTCTTGCGCTTCCACCGGATCGGAGGGCAGCGCGTCGGGGTCCGACGTATCGACCACGATCACCGTATGACCGGCGAATGCAAACGGCTGAGCGTCGTGCGGCAGCAGTGCGGCGATGGCCCGATCGGTAGGGACCAGCGGTGTCAGTTGGGAATCGAGCAGGCCGAAATGGTCGAGGAAACGGTTGAATACGGCGGGGATGCGGATACAGCCCTCTGAGTCGGGTCGCCCGAGCCGACTTGCCAGGAAGGTCGGATCCGTCGCGTGCATCTCCAGGCGGATCGAGGTGATGGCTCCGGACGTCCTCCAATCGTCGGTCGTCTGCCAGCCAAAATCCCAGACCCGCATCCCTTTAATGCCGTTGCCCCGGATGCCGTTTTCGTTGAGCGTCCCTTGGGCACGGTAACCGAAAATGGCGGGCGTGTTGGTGAAGACGCCGATGGGCGTCCTGAAATGCTCCTTGCGGCCCGGCTTGCCCGTGCTGACCTTCACCGCGGCGATGACCGGCCAGGGCGGGTTGCTCTGATCATAAAGCACGAGCCAAAGCCGCTGCACCGATGGCGCGCGATCCACAATCAGCACCACCTGGGGGCCGGTCAGCGTGGTCCCGGTCCGGCGCAACATCTCTGCTGTCGCGTTGAAGGCGTTGTCGGTGACGCGGAGCGGGGGATGCATCAATGCGCCACCCAGCCAGGAGGCCGCTTCGCCACGCAGTTGCTCCGTGGCGTGGTCCACCCAGGATGTCGGGGCGAAAGGGGGCTCTGCCGCATTCGGTCCGGGGTTGACCAGTAAGGTCGTGCTCGCGGCGTGTGCCGCGCTACCAACCAACAGAACCGCGCCAACGACCATCGGGACGATACGGCGCCTGCGAGAGGCCAAACTGACGATCTGCACGAAACGGTCCGGTCAACGACGATGAGGACCACATCGTAACCCAAATCGTGAATGAATCGGTGACCTTCGCCAAAAATTCTGGCAGCGTGTCTGAATTGCTGGACCGCGGGTCAGACGTCCAGGAACACTGTCTCCCCTTCGCCCTGCAGCCGGATATCCAACCTCCAGGCGCCCGGACCATCGGGCCGGGCAATCAGCGTGTTTCGCCGCTCAGTGTCCTCGATCGAGTTGAGCAGCGGGTCTGTCTCGTTCAGCGCCTCATTCTGGAAATAGGCGCGGGTCACCAGACCCCGCATCAGTCCGCGCGCCAGCACACACAGCGCGAAATGCGGCGCCTGCTCCGCGTTGCCGCGCCCTCGCACCGGGCCGGGGCGCAGCGTGGTGAAGGTATAGATCCCGTCTCGGTCCGTCGCGGCGCGACCGAAGGCGGGGAACGAAGCGCTGGCCTCCGGGTCGGACTGCCAGAGTTCGACACAGGCTTCCGGAAAGGCCAGTCCGTCACCATCGGTCAGTTGGCCGCGCAAGGTGATGACCTCGCGATCGGGGAAGGCCTTGCGCGCGCCGAAGCGGGTGAGATCGGACCAGGACTTGTCCTCGATGAGGTGCCAGTAGGGGCCGATGGTCTGGCTGGCGGTGGTGATCCGCCTCACGCGCGGTTCTCCATCGGCGTTTCACCCCGACCGCGCAGCACGATGTCGAACCGATAGCCCAACGCCCAATCCGGCACCGCGAGGTCCAGATCGAAAGCCGCGATCAGCCGGTTGCGTGCCTCCGGGTCCGGTACGCCGTTGAAGATCGGATCGAGCGGCAGAAGAGGATCGCCGGGGAAATACATCTGGGTGATGAGGCGCGTGGCGAAGGCCGGCCCGAACAACGAGAAATGGATGTGGTTGGGCCGCCAGGCATTGGCGTGGTTCGGCCAGGGATAGGCGCCGGGTAGTATGGAGACGAAACGGTACCGGCCTTCGCTATCGGTGAAGACGCGGCCGTCGCCGTGGAAATAGGGATCGACCGGCGCGTCATGCTGGTCACCCGGATGGTGGTAGCGGCCGGCAGCGTTGGCCTGCCAGATCTCCACCATCGTATTCGGGACAGGACGGCCGTCCTCGTCCATCACGGCGCCGGCGACGACGATGCGCTGGCCGGAGGCCTCGCCGCCCGCGACGGGTTTGGTCATGTCAGCGGTGGGCGGGAAGCGTTCGGGGCTGAAACGCGGCCCGGTCGTCTCGGTGATGGTCTGAGGCATCTTATGCAGCGCATGCTTCGGGTGCCGCTTATGCGTGCCGAGATAGCCGGGCAGGTCGTAGGGCGGCTGCGTTCCCGGGGCATAGGGCCGGAAGTCCTGTGTATCGCCCATCCTTCTCCTCCGTGGCGGGAGTGGGATCGCGCGAGGCGGAACGTCAGAGCGCGTGAATCCCACTCTTCGACTGAACAGCGAGTGGGATCGCGCGAGGCGCAACGTCGGAGCGCGTGAATCCCACTCTCCGAAACATAGCGATGCTACTCGGGGGCGAGGGCGTGGACCAGCGTGCGGGCCTTCGCCGCAACCACCTGCGGCGTGTCGCCGGCGCGATAGATGGACGATCCGATCCCGAAGCCCGCGGCTCCGGCGTCAAGCCAGGCGGACAGGTTCGAGGCGTCGATGCCGCCGACGGGCAGAACCGCGGTCTTCGGCGGCAACACGGCGCGCAGCGATCGCAACACGGCCGGGCTGGCAGCCTCGGCGGGAAACAGCTTCAGCGCGTCGGCCCCGGCGGCAAGCATGACGAACGCCTCAGCGGGGGTGAAGAAGCCGGGCACCGCAATCAGGTCATGGCTCTTGGCAGCGCGCACGATGTCCGGATTGGCGTGCGGGGTGACGATCACTTTGCCGCCCGCAGCGGCGATCTCGGCAACCTGGGCGGGGGTCATGACGGTGCCAGCGCCGATGAGAAGCCTGTCTCCGCAGGCCTCAGCCAGACGGCGGATAGACTCCATCGGAGAGGGGGAATTGAGCGGCACCTCGACCACGGCGATGCCTTCGGCCTCTAGCGCCGCGGCGATGTCCAGCACTTCATCGGGGCGGACGCCGCGCAGAATGGCGATCAGGCCGCAGCGGCGCAGCCACTCGGTCAATGCCATTGCGCGTGTTCCCCGATCAGGGCGAGGCCGCGCGCGGCCGCTTCGCCGTTGAGGCGCTCGGCCATGCCGCCGCAGGCCTCGATGGCGCGGGCATAGAGCGCGGTGAGTTCCGGCGCGCCGATGATGTGCACCACGGTGACGGGCGGGGCGTCGGCGAGCGCAGCCCGCGCCTCATGGCCGATCAGCACGCCCGACAGATAGGATGCGCCGGCGGCTTCCGACAGCTGACCGGTCAGCGCGAGGGCACGCACGCCAAACAGGTGGTGCAGCAAGCCGCCCGGATCGGCGGACCGCCGGACCCCGGCGTCGAAGGCGGCTGGTTCGGTCGCGCCATCACGCATCATGCGGCCAAGGATTGTGTGGCCGCGCAGGGCCGCGAATGCCTCGCCCGTCAGGTGGGTGGTGAAGCGGGTGATGCGGCCCAATTCGACCTGGGCCCATTTGGAATGGGTGCCCGGCAGGCAGGCCCAGCCGGATCCGTTGCCAAGCTGTGCGAGAACGCCGGCGAGCTGGGTTTCCTCGCCACGCATGACCTCGGGCACGCCGGCGGCGTCAGCGCAGGAGAGGCCAGGCACGAGGCGGAGCTGCGCCCAGTCGAATGGAATCTCGATCAGCGCGCGAGCGATGTCGGCGGCGCCGGCGGGGCAGGGGAGGTAGGGCGCCTCGACCCAGCCCTGGCGGCTGCCGATCATGCCGGAGAGCAGGACGTGGCGCTCCCCGACGGCGAGCCAGGGGCCGATTTCCTCGCGCAAGGTGTCGGCGAAGCGTCCGTCCGGCACCGCCATGATGCCGCGGGGCACAGATCGACGGTCGCGGATGACACCCTCCCGCGTGAGCCGATAGGCCCGAAAGCTGGTTGTTCCCCAGTCCACCCCGATCATTGGTTCGATTCCCTGGTCCGGCGCGGTACATTGTAGTGTTTTAGCAAGATGGTTTGCAGCGAGATTGCTGAACGAACGGAGCAAACGCAGCGGGGCCGCTCCGGTTGGCGTCCGGTGTCCCGGGCCGCGCTGCCGCACGGCGCGGAGGCGTTGGCCCGATGGCTGATCGGCAAGCTGGTGGTGCGCCGGTTGCCGGACGGTGAGGCGGTTGGGCGCATCGTGGAGACCGAGGCGTATCTGCCGCATGATCCCGCGTGCCACGCGTTTCGCGGGCGCACGCCGCGCAACGGCCCGTTGTTCCTGCGTCCCGGCCACGCCTACGTCTACATCGCCTACGGCACGTCGATGATGCTGAACGTCTCGAGCGAGCCTGAGGGGATCGGCTCGGGGGTGCTGCTGCGTGCGCTGGAGCCGGTCGATGGACTGGAATTGATGCTTGCGCGGCGGGTGGGAGCAGCGATTCGCGACGTGGCGCGCGGCCCAGGGTGCTTGGCGATGGCGCTAAGCATCGACCTGTCGCTGAACGGCCTCGATTTGTGCGAACCGGGCGATCTGTTCCTGGCGGATGACGGGACCGCGCCTGAGATCGGCATCAGCACACGGATCGGGCTGACCAAAGCAGCAGACTTGCCCTTGCGCTTCTATGCGCGTGGGAGTGCATGGCTGAGCGGTCCGCGCCGATTAAGTCCGGCGCAAGAGGAGTGATGGTTCAGTCCAAAGTATCGAACGTAGCGAACCTGTACACCCATCATGCTCAGGCGTTTTTTCGCCTCATCGAGAGTGGTCCAGCCGGCCGATACGGGCAGGCCGATGCCGCGGCATGCATCCTCGATCAGCGTCACCTCGAAACCCAGGCGGACCGCGTCCTCGGCGGACCAGGCGACGCAGAAATCGGTGGCCAGGCCAGCGAGGTAGAGCCGCCGTACGCCGCGGCTGCGCAGCCAGCCATCGAGCCCGGTGCGCGTCTGATGGTCGTTCTCGAAAAACACGGAGTAGCTATCGATATCAGGGTCAAAGCCTTTGCGGACGATCACCTCCATCCGGGCGGTGTCGAAGTCCCCGTGCAGCGCGGCATTGGTACTGTCCTGCAGCGCATGATCTGGCCACAGCACCTGCGGCCCATAGGGCATGGCAATCGTCTCGAAGGGCTGGTACCCGGGATGTGCGCTGGCGAATGAGGAATGTCCTGCCGGATGCCAGTCCTGACTGGCGAAGGCGTGCCGGAAGTGCTGCTGAAGCAGCCGGTTGATGACCGGCACCACGTCATGCCCACCCTCAACCGGCAATTCTCCGCCCGGCATGAAGGTGGGCTGAACATCCACCGCACCCAGGATCACGTCGGAGTCGTCGATCATGCTTTCCTCTGTTGTAGGGCCACCTGCACGAAGTTTCGCAACGCGGCGCGCTCGTCAGCCGCGCGTGTCGCCAGCGTGAACGGCGCACGCAGCGGCACCGGCGAGGCGATCGGCCGATACACAACGCCGTGCAGCCTGATCTCGCGCATCGAAGCCGGCACCACCGAAATGCCGATCCCGGCTGCCACCATATTGAGGTTCGTGAGCATGCGGCCAACCTCGGCGGCCACGACCGGTTGGAAGCCTGCGCCCTGGCACGCTGCGATCAGATCGGCATACATGCCCGGCGCGGCAACCCGGCGCACGAGGATGAAACGCTCCGCCGCGAGTTGCGCGATCGGCACGGCGCCGCGGCCTCGGGCCAAACGATGCGCGTTTGGCAGCGCCAACAGCATCGGCTCCTCAGCCAATTGCCGGAACACGATGCCGGCCGGCCGCGCAACGGCGGCGCGCAGGAATGCCGCCTCGACCGTTCCGGCCGAAAGCATCTCGGTCAGATCGGCTGCATTGCCTTCGTGGATGGTCAGGCTGACATCCGGAAACAGGCGCGCATAACGGCCGATAATATCCGGCACGAGCCGATGCAGTCCGGCCGATGTCGTCAGCCCAATCGCGAGTTCGCCGATCGTCCCCGAGGCCGCGAGCACAGCCCGCGACGCGGCGCGCACGGCGTGCGCGAGGATCGCGCGGGCTTCCTCCAGGAACACGACTCCAGCCTCGGTCAGCGCCACGCCGCGGGATAGCCGGATGAACAGGGGCGTGCCGAGTTCAGATTCCAGCGCGCGGATCTGCTGACTCAGCGGCGGCTGCTGGATACCGAGCCGTGCGGCGGCGCGGGTGACATGGCCTTCCTCGGCGACGGCGACGAAGTAGCGGAGGTGCCGCAATTCCATATGTTTTACATATCGATTGGCTCTGTGGCAGATATTTTACATCTTGGGGGACCCATGTCACCGTCGCATCCAATTACAAACGGAGGAACCGGTCTCCATGCGCTCTCCAGCCCCCGCCCTGCTCGCCTGCGCCGCTGTCCTGCTCGGCTCGGCTTCCGCACAGGCGGACCCGATCGAGATCCTGTTCGTTGGAAACAGCTTCACCCACGGCCGATACGATCCCGTGCGGAACTACAATGCCGGGTTCGGGCCCGGCGATGTGCACGATCTTCTCTGTCCCACCGCTGCGACATGTACCCAGCCGACCACGCAGGTCGATCCTTCGGCCAACCCGCCCCCAGGATTCCCCTCCGGTCTTCCCGCGCAGCTTGCGTATCTGCAAGCCAATCCGGGTGCCCAATATAACGAGACCGGACCTGAAGGGGGCGTGCCCGGCATCTTCCTGCAATTCACCAAGGAAGCCGGCCTGGACTACGACGTATCGATCGTGGCGGTCAGCAGCGCGACGCTGACCGGCTACACGACCGGCACATCCAAGAAATATGCAAGCCAGATAGAAAGTTCTAATTGGAATGACGTGGTGCTGCAGGATCAAAGCTTCGAGCCACTCCCCAGCAGCATCACCGTCAATGGCAACAGCGTGGCGACGCGGGGGAACTTCGCCAAATTCCAGACCGGTGTGAATCAGATCGTCTCCGGCGTGGACGCCGCGGATCAGAAGGCAGGAACCGCGAACGCCAAAGTGACGCTGTATGAGACGCAACCGCTCGCGTCCTATGGCTACACCAGCAGCAATCCGAACGCGCCGATCTTTGGCAGTTCCACCAGTCCGCCCGGCGGGGTCAACGCGCCCTATGTCGGGGACACGGACCCGATCGCGGCGATGGCCAATGACCTGCACAACGCGTACGAGAACGCCGCGCAGAACGAGATGTCGTCCAATCCGGGCGGGAGCCAGGTCAACGTGGCGCTCGCGGGTGACGCATGGGTCAGCGCGATCAGCAAAGGGATCGCCATGAACGATCCCTATCTGACCAACGAGCCCGCGGGTGAGGTCGATCTGTGGGACAGCAATCCCCTGGATGCGTGCTGCACGACGCCAATCGGCTATCATCCCAGCACCTACGGTGCGTATCTCAGCGCGCTGGTGCTGTTCGAGGAGATCACCGGCGTCAATCCGGAAAGCCTGACCGGGGAATTCGACCCGAGTGATACCGATTCGGCGGCGTACGCGCTGGGGATCAATTCGGAACTCGCCGAGGAGCTGGCAGTCGCCGCGGCGCAGACGGTTCAACTCGGTCAGCCCGTGCCGGAGCCGCGATCGGTTTTGTTGCTGGTGGGTGGTTTGCTGGCACTAGGTCTTGCCAATGCTCGCAAGCGCCGCGGCTGACCCGAGTTAACGAAGCATCGTATAGGCGGCGAGGGCAGCGCCGAAGCCGCCATAAATGCAGGCGATGAGCACGCCAAGCACCCCCCAGAGATAGGTGCGTGTGGGGAGCTTGGCCATCTGCTCCTTGGTGGCGAGGTGAGGGATCGTAGCGTCGAACTTGGCTTCGAGGCGTCCGACGGACGAGTCCAACTTGGCTTCGAGGCGCGCGACAGACAAATCCAACTTGGCTTCGCCCGACGGACGCGTCCAGCTTGGCATCTACGCGCGCGACAGACGAGTCCAGCTTGGCATCCAGGCGCGCGATGGACACCCGGATCTCGTTCACGTCCGTCTTCATCCCGGTAAAGTTGTCCTCGACCCTCGACACCCTTGCCTCCAGTCCTGAAGGGTAGGCCTGCGGGACTGCGGGTTCAATCGGCTGGTCGGGCATCCGGTCCTCGGCTTGTGAGCGATGCGTGAGGATGACGGGGCACCACTGATCAGATATGAACGCGCGTGCAACGTCTGGAGACGCGCATGAGCGAACCTTGCGATCTGGATGCCGTTACGGCGCGCCGCCTGATGGGACAGAAAGCGCTCTCGGCATCGGAACTGCTGCAAAGTTGCATCGCGCGTATCGAAGCGGTCGATCACGCCGTGAACGCCATTCCGGAGCGCTGCTTCGATCGCGCGCGCGACGAAGCGCGTCGTGCCGATGCTGCCGTGATGGCAGGGGATACGCTTGGCGCGCTGCACGGGCTGCCGCTCGGCGTAAAGGATCTGGAAGATGCCGAGGGACTGCGCACCACATTCGGCAGTCCCATCTTTGCCGACAACGTCGCCGCGGCGGATCAGCGCAGCGTCGCGGCCGTGCGCGCCGCTGGTGTCATCGTTGTCGGTAAGACCAACACGCCGGAGTTCGGCGCGGGCGCGAACACGCGCAACACGGTGCACGGCGCAACGGGCAACCCGTTCGATCCGACAAAATCCGCGGCGGGATCGTCAGGCGGCTCGGGCGTCGCGCTGGCGACCGGGATGGTTCCGATTGCAACCGGATCGGACACCGGCGGCTCTCTGCGCAACCCCGCGGCGTTCAACGGCATCGTCGGCTTCCGCCCGACGCCGGGGCTGGTGCCGAGCGAAAAACGCGGTCTCGGCTGGTCCAACTTGCCCGTTCTCGGTCCGATGGCCCGCACCGTCCCCGATCTGTGTCTGCTGCTCTCGGCCATGGTGAGCGACGACGCGCGCGATCCGCTGGCCACCACTGTTTATGGCCGGACCGTCCGGCGCGCCGAGGATTTCGCTTTACCCGCGCCGATCGACCTAACGCGGCTCCGCGTCGCGCTGACTGACGATTTTGGTTTCGCACCGACCGAGCGGCACATCCGCGAGGTATTTGCCGAGAAAACCAACCTGTTCCGCCACGTGTTCGCGCGCGCGGACGATGCCACGCCCGATTGCCGTGGCGCGGATGAGGCGTTCGAAGTCTTGCGCGCGCTGAACTTTCTGGCGGGACATCTGCCGAAGCTGCGGAGCGGCCAGCCGATCGGGCCGAACGTGCGGGCCAATATCGAGGAGGGATTGCGCTACTCGGCCGAGGATGTCGCGCGCGCCATGGCGGCGCAGACCACCCTCTACCGGCACTGGCAGGATTTCTTCCGCGATCACGACGTGATCCTGACTCCGGCTATCACGATCAGCCCTCGGTCCTGGCGCGAACTCTACCCGGCGAAGATCGACGGCAATCCGACGCGCACCTATTTCCACTGGCTGGCGATGGCCTATGCGGTGACCGTGGCGGGACATCCCGCGCTGTCGCTCCCCGTCGGGCTGGACCACGCAGGCATGCCGTTCGGCTTGCAGATCGTCGGGCCGCGCGGGGGCGATGCGCTGGTGCTGTCAGTCGCTGCGGCGCTGGAAGCGATGCTGGCCGGCGACGCGCGTACTGCGCGGCCAGAGCCCGACATCGCACGTCTGAAAGCGGCGCCGCCGATCCGGGACATGCCGGAATTCCTCGGATTCGCGTAGCGACGGGGCGCGGTGTAAAGCCGCGCCCCCATGCAGCATTTCCTGGATTTCGAGCGCCCCATCGCGGAGCTGGAAGAAAAGATTGCCGAACTGCGGCGCATGTCCGACCCGGCAGGGATCAACATCACAGAGGAAATCACCCAGCTCGAGCGCAAGGCCGACACGGAGCTGCGTGCCGCCTATGCCAAGCTGACGCCCTGGCAAAAGGTCCAGGTCGCGCGCCATCCGGAGCGGCCGAAGGCCTCGGATTACATCGCCGGACTGATCGAGGATTTCATGCCGCTCGCCGGCGACCGCGCCTTCGCGGATGACGCGGCGGTGCTGGGCGGGCTCGGACGGTTCCGCGGCCGCCCGGTGGTCGTTCTTGGGACCGAAAAGGGGGCGGATACCGAGAGCAGGATCAGGCACAATTTTGGGGCGGCCAGGCCGGAAGGGTACCGGAAGGCGCGGCGGCTGCTGGAGCTGGCGGGACGATTCGGGCTGCCGGTGCTGTCATTCGTGGACACCTCAGGGGCTTTTCCAGGAGTGGATGCCGAGGAACGGGGCCAGGCGGAGGCCATTGCCCGCTCCATCGAGGCGTGCCTCGGGGCGCCTGTCCCGATCGTCGCCACGATTATTGGCGAGGGGGGATCCGGCGGGGCGATTGCGCTCGCGGCCGGGGACGTGGTGCTGATGCTGGAGCATGCGATCTATTCGGTGATCTCCCCCGAAGGATGCGCCTCGATCTTGTGGCGCGATGCCACCCAGGCACCGGTCGCCGCCGAATCGTTGCGTTTGACAGCGAATGATTTGCTGCGATTCCGGCTGATCGACCGGGTGATCGCGGAACCGCTGGGCGGCGCACAGCGCAATCCCGAGGCGGCAATCAACTCCGTGGCCGCGGCGATCACCGAATCGTTGGAGCCGCTCATGGATCTCCATCCGACGGCTCTGCGGTCCCGGCGGGAAGAGAAATTCCTGGCGATGGGGCGGGACGTGCCCGGCTAGATCGGTACAGAACTAAAACTGTGTCTCTCCCGATAGCGCATGGCCCATCGTCATTTACGTCGGTTTCCTCTTGCGCTGGACGAAGTCTCAAGGCATGCAACGCTCGTTCTGACTTGTCTGGGAGTCCGTCTGTGCGTCCATCCATTTTTCCGGCCATTGCCGCTGCCTGCTGCCTGGGATTGTCCGCCGTTCACGCCGCGCCGCGCTGCGCGGATGAGGCCGTGTTCAACATCGAGGCGCTGAAAAGCGAAATGATGGTGTTAGCCACGGCCTGTCATGACGATTTGCAGTACAACGCGTTCATCACCCGGTTTCAGCCGGAACTGATGGCTAATGAGCATGCATTAGATGCATATTTCAAGCGTGAATACGGCCGGCAGGGGCAGGTGCAACACGATTCGTTCGTGACCAACCTCGCGAACGCGCAGTCCGACGTCGGACTGAAGCAGGGCACGGATTTCTGTCCGCGCAACGCCGAGCTGTTCCAGCAAGCCATGGCGGTGACCAGCAATGAGCTGCCGTCCTTTGCAGCGGGCCAGGACCTGGTCCCTTCGTCCCTGTCGACCTGCACGGCCTCCGCGCCCGCGCGCGAGCCGGTGCATCGGGTCGTGCGTAAGACGGCAGCGAAGAAATAACGAATCAGTTCCAGGCAGAACCGGCTGCGCGGTCGCGTAAATTCGCGACCCGCAGCATGAGGTCGTGCAGCACGTAGGCTTCGCGGGTGCGGCACCAGGACTGACCGGATTCCGGGTCGTACTCGGTCGGCATGGTGATGCCGGTTGGAGCATACGCAGCGAAGCCGCTATGGCGCGCTGCCATGACGGCCCGCCACAGATGATCGGCAAACGCCACCACGAGAACGGGCTGCGTCGTCCCCGCCAAGCGGTACATTTCGTCCGCGGTCTGCTGGGTGCCGAGATAAACCGGCTCACCGCGGCCGTCACGTAAAGGATGGATGGCGGTGACGGGGACGCCCGGTGGAATTGCCTCCGCCACCTCCCACTGCGCGACGATCGGTGCGCCGGTCGCGCGCCACAGCTCCGCCGCGATCCGCGCCAGGGCCTCATTCACCGGTCCGGGCTCTCGGTTGCCGGACGGGCGCATGCGATTGCCGAAGGTGAAGGCCAGGATCAACGCGGCGTCGGGGGGCGCGCGTTGGGGCGTACGAAATGTCAGTACTTGATCGATCAGGGTCGCTGCGAGGGTGCGGCCGAGCTCGGGGGCGTTGAGCTCGGCGGCAAGGTGCTTCGCGAGGAGGCGTGCCAGCTCCTCGCGCTCGCTCATCGCTGTACGGTGACGTTCGCGCGGATGAGCGGCCGGCCCGGCAGCAGCGTGACGCTGAACGTATCGGGACCGGCGTAGCCTGGGTCAGGCGTGTAATCGATGCGCGTGTCGTCCCCAACCTGATGGATATAGACTTTGCCGTGGCTGGGTTCGACCGTCAGCAATCCCGCGTCGTACGGCGTTGGGCCCGGCTGATGGACCGTGATGTTGCACCATCCGCCGTCGTTACCAACGGTCATGGCCGCGACGGATTCCCGTCCGGGGTTGATGGAGAAGGAACTGACCGTGCAGACGCGCGCGCCGCCGGCAAGGTCGATGGCATAGACGCGACGACTGGGCGCGGCTTCGGGCGCCGACTGCTGGGCGCAGCCCGAGGCCAGGACTGCCATCGCGAGGGGCGCAAGGCATAGGGAACGGCGAAAAGAGACTCGCAAGTTGGGAAGCTCCGATGAGAAGGCGGCGGACCCTAGAGCGGGACGGGTGGGGGCGGAAGCGCCGGAAACGCGAATCGCGCTCTTGGATTGATGTGCTCTATCCGGTTACGCCTTGTCCTGCCAACCGCCCAGCTGGCAGATCAACCGCCAGTGTTCGGCCGAGACCGGCATGACCGAAAGCCGGGACTGGCGCACCAGCGCCAGATCCGTAAACCGCTTGTCGGCTTTGATCGTCGCGAGGCCGACCGGTTGGGGCATCGGACCAACGGCGCGCATATCAACGCAGACCCAGGGCGTCCCCGGTTCAGCCGTGGGGTCGGGATAGGCCTCGCGCACCACCTCCACGATCCCGACGATCTCCTTCCCGGTGTTGGAATGGTAGAAGAAGGATTTGTCGCCAGACTTCATGGCCGCCAGATTGTTACGGGCCATGTGGTTGCGCACGCCCGTCCAAGGTTCGATCCCATTGCGCACCTGATCCTGCCAGGAAAAGGCTTCGGGTTCCGACTTCACGAGCCAATACTGCATGCCATATGTGGTACTACAGCGAAGACACAGGCGGAACGCTTCATTCCCACCCCGCTTTTGCGATAGAGAAGCCCCGGATCTCCTGACCGTGGACGCAACCGCAACTCTGGCGCCCCGCCGGCGCAATTTGCATCGCTTTGCCAACCCCGGGCGGTTCACACGCGCCTCCGGCGCGGTGCTGCCATGGCTGGCCATGCTCGCCCTGATTATCACCACGGCTGGCTTGGTGTGGGGGCTGTTCTTCTCACCGCCGGACTGGCAGCAGGGCGACGCGGTCCGCATCATGTATATCCATGTGCCGGCGGCTTGGCTCGCATCAGCCGGGTATGCCGGTCTCGCGGTTTGCTCGGTCGTCTCATTGGTGTGGCGTCATCCGCTGGCCGATCTGGCCGCGATGGAGATCGGGCCGGTCGGTGCCGGCTTCACGGCGCTCTGTCTGATGACCGGCAGCCTGTGGGGCAAGCCGATGTGGGGTACGTGGTGGGTATGGGACGCGCGGCTGACCTCGGTACTGATCCTGTTCTTCCTCTACCTGGGCCACATCACGCTCATCCGGGCCTTCGATAATCCGCAACGCGGCTATCGCGCGGCGGCGATCCTCGCGCTTCTGGGTGCCGTCGACCTGCCGATCATTAAATACAGCGTCTACTGGTGGAACACGCTGCACCAGCCGGATACGATCACGCTCACCGGGGCGCCGAGCATGTACATCACCATGCTATGGCCGCTCCTGCTGACCACGATCGGCTATACGTTGGTGTTCACCGCTATTGTGCTGGCACGCCTGGGTGCGGCAGTAAATGAGCATCGGCTGCGCGCGCTGCTGATGGCGCGCAGCCAGGGAGCGTCCGCGTGACGCATCTGCCGTTCGTCGCAGCGTCCTACGCCTTGGGGGTGCTGGTGCCGTGTGGATACGCCATTGCCGCCTGGCGGCGGCTACGCACCTCCACCAGGAAACTGGCGGCCGTAGACCGCAGGCGGCGCGCGTGAAGCGCAAGCACCGGCGACTGTTGATGCTTCTGGCCTGCGGCGTCGGGGTGGGGTCGGCAAGTGCGCTGGCGCTATCGGCCTTTCAAAGCAGTCTGGTGTATTTCGTCTCACCCACGCAGATCGCGTCTCATGCGGAGCCACCGGGCCGAACAGTCCGCCTGGGCGGGCTGGTGCAGGCCGGCAGCGTCCGCCATCTGGTGCAGGACGGCCACCCCGAGGCCCTGTTCCGGGTGACGGACGGAAAGACCGCGATCGACGTGTCCTACCGGGGCATGCTTCCGGATCTGTTCCGGGAAGGGCAGGGGATCGTTGCGATTGGAACCGTCACGCCCGCTGGCGAATTCCGCGCTTCCGAAGTCCTCGCGAAACATGATGAGAACTATATGCCCAAGGAGGTCGTGCAGGCCCTGAAAGCGAGCGGCCACTGGGATCCGTCTCAGGGAGAGCCTCCGCCGCCCGCCACGTGGGACACGATGCGGCTGGGCAAGGGCGGATGAGTCTGGAACCATGAGTCCAGAGCTGGGTCACTTCGCGCTGGCGCTCGCGGTCGCCCTTGCCGGCGCGCAGGCGGTGCTGTCGCTGACCGGGGCGAGCCGGCGCGACCCGCGCCTGATGGCGGCAGCGCCCGCGCTCGCCTGCGGACAATTCCTGGCGCTGCTGACATCCTTTGGGTGCCTGGTCTGGAGCGCGGTCACCGACGACTTCTCGGTGTTCAACGTGGCGGAGAACTCCGCCTCGACAGAGCCGCTGATCTACAAGATCACCGGCACCTGGGGGGATCACGAAGGATCGGTGCTGCTGTGGTGCCTGATCCTGGCGGGGTGCGGGGCCGCGGTTGCCGCCTTCGGCCGCAATCTGCCATCCACGCTGCGCGCCCGGGTCATCGGCGTGCTCGGCATCGTCTCCGCCGGTTTCCTGCTCTTCACGCTGTCCGCGTCCAATCCGTTTGCCCGGGTGTGGCCGGCGCCGCTGGAGGGGCACAACATCAATCCCTTGCTGCAGGATCCCGGCCTCGCGATGCATCCGCCGATCCTGTACTCGGGCTATGTCGGCTTCGCTATTCCGTTCGCTTTTGCCGTCGCCGCGCTGCTGGAAGGCCGGGTCGACGCCGCCTGGGGGCGCTGGGTGCGGCCGTGGACACTCGGCGCCTGGTGTCTGCTGACGTTCGGAATCGCACTCGGATCCTGGTGGGCCTATTACGAGCTCGGCTGGGGTGGGTTCTGGTTCTGGGACCCGGTGGAGAACGCGAGCCTGCTCCCGTGGCTGACCGGAACCGCCCTACTGCATTCGGCGATCGTGGTGGAAAAGCGCGACGCCTTAAAAACCTGGACCGTCCTGCTCGCGATCGGCACCTTTTCCCTGTCGCTCAGCGGTACGTTTATGGTCCGCTCAGGCATCCTGAACTCCGTCCATAGCTTCGCCAGCGATCCCACCCGCGGCGTATTCATCCTGATACTTCTGGCGATCGTGATCGGCGGTAGCCTGATGCTGTTTGCGCTGCGAGCGCCGGCCCTGGCGCCGACGGGGATTTTCGCCCCGATCTCGCGCGAGGGCGCGCTGGTGCTGAACAACGTGCTGCTGTGCTCGATCGCCGCGGTGGTCTTCACCGGCACGACCTATCCGCTGGTCGCGGCGCTGCTGTTCAACGCGCAGCTGAGTGTCGGGCCGCCCTATTTTCATCTGACGGTGCTGCCCCTGCTGGCGCCGCTGTTCCTGGCCATGAGTATCGGCCCCACTCTCTCCTGGAAGCGGGCCGACCTGCTCCCGGCGCTGCTGCGGCTCTGGTGGGCCGCGGCCCTCGCCGCGCTGATCGGGATCGCGGCCTTTGCCGGGATGCGCCAGGCTTTCGCGGCGTTCGGCTTTGCCGCCGCGGCCTGGCTAATCCTCGGCGCTTTCGGCGAGATGATCGAACGGATAAGGCTGTTCCGCAGTCCTTTTGCATCTTCGGGGCAGCGTCTGGTGGCACAGCCGCTGAGCGTCTGGGGCGCGGCCATCGCCCATGCCGGAATGGGCGTGACCGTGGCCGGAATCGCCGGCATGTCGCTCGCCGGCAGCACGATTGTCGCGGTGCATCCCGGGCAGACGACGCAGTTCGGCGGCTATGACTGGACCCTGGAACGGCTGCACGACGCGCCCGGCCCCGACTACCAGGCGCGCATCGCGGATCTACGCGTCGACAGGAACGGAGAAACGATCGCGCTGCTGCATCCCGCCCGGCACAGCTTCACCGCCCAACACCAAACAGTAGAAGATACAGCCATCGAGACCAACGGCGTGCGAGACCTGTATGCGGTTTTGGGAGACGAGAGTGACGGCTCCGTGGTGCTGCGGCTGCACGTGAACTACCTGGCGCCGTGGATCTGGGTGGGGGCGTTGATCATGGGCCTGGGCGGCGGGATCTCGCTGGCTGACAGGCGGCTGCGGGTCGGCGCCCCAGCGCGCCGCAGCATCCAGGCTGTCATGGCAGGGCGCGCATGACCCCGCTGACGCGGCGGCGCCTGCTGATGATGGGACCGCTGGCGGTAGCTGCCGCGGCCGGCGGCGCCTGCTGGGGGCTGCTCGCCCGCATGCAGGACGGACAATACGATCCGCACGCTTTGCAGAGCATGCTCGTCGGCAAGAAGCTGCCCAGCTTCTCCTTGCCCGGATTGCCGCCGTCGCCGGGCTTTTCCACGGCCAAGGTGCTGGCCGCGGGCAAGCCGACGCTGGTGAACTTCTTCGCCTCCTGGTGCATCCCGTGCGAGCAGGAGGCGCCTGCGCTGATGGCGCTGCATGAGAAGGGGGTGCCGGTCTGGGGGATCGCGTACAAGGACACGCCCGTGGCCGCAGCGCGATTCCTGGAGGTCCATGGCAATCCCTACGTCCAGGTGGCGCAGGACGCCTCTGGGACGGTGGCGATCAATTTCGGCCTCTATGGCGTGCCGGAGACGTACGTCGTGGACGCGTCGGGCATCGTGCGCCGCCGCATCGCGGGCGGCCTGTCCGAAGATGCGGTGCAGAGCAGCCTGATGCCGCTGCTGTCGTCGTTGGCGTGATCGCCACACGGCTCCGGTTGATCCTGTTGCTGCTGTTGGCCCTGGCCGGGCCAGACGCGGGATCAAGGGCCTGGGCCGTGAGCAGCCCGGCCGAGATGCTGCCCAACCCGGCCCAGGAACGGCGGGCCGAAGCGATCGGCGATCAGTTGCGCTGCCTGGTGTGCCAGAATGAAAGCGTTGAACAATCCGATGCCGATCTCGCGAAGGACCTGCGTCGGATCATCCGCCAGCGTGTCGCTTCGGGTGACAGCAACCGGCAGGTGATTGCCTGGATGGTGGCCCGCTATGGTAACTTCATCCGCCTGCGCCCGCCGTTCGAACCGATGACCTTGGCGCTCTGGTTTGCACCGTTGATCGCCCTGCTGGTGGGGGCGGCCGCTATCATGATGGCGCGCCGGCACACCCCTGCCGTGCCTGAGCCGTTGAGCGCCGACGAACGCCGGCGCCTGTCGGATCTGCTCTGATGATCGGATTGTGGATCGCGATTGTCGCCCTGGCGGCACTGTGCCTGCTTCCGCTCGGTCTGTGTCTGCGGCGGGCACAAGGGACGCGCGGCCGGCGCGAGGCCGCACTGGCGCTGCATCGTGCGCAATTGGTGGAACTCGACCGGGAATTCGCGGCAGGACGGATCGGCGCGCGCGAGCATGACGCGGCCGTGCTGGAGGTTCAGCGGCGGCTACTCGCGACGGCGGAAACGGCTGATGCGCGTGCATCCGCATCATCCCGCACGGGCATTGCGGCCGCGCTGGTTATGGTGCCCTGCGCCGCGCTGCTGCTGTATCTCACAGGCGGGTCTCCGGGGTTGCCAGCCATGCCGCTGGAGGCGCGGATGGCGGCATTGCAGCAGCGCGTGCACGAGGAGAGCGCGCTGATTGACCAACTGAAAGGCGTGCTGAAGACGCTCGATCCAAAATCCCCCAAGGCGCAGGAGGGTTACATTCTGCTCGGCAATGCCGAGGCGCGGCTGGGTGATATGTCGGAGGCAGCGCAGGCGTGGGGGACGGCGCTGGACGCTCACTTTGATCCGACCCTGGCGGTTGAGACGGCCGAGGCGATCACGGAGGCGAACGGGCAGATGACTCCGGAGGCCGCGACGCTGTTCCGTCGCGCGCTGGCCGAAGGCGATCCGAATGCGCCGTGGCGGCCAATGGCGGAGAAGCGGCTGAAGGGTGAAATCCCCGCCACGGAATAGCGCCCGTCGCGTCATGCGAATATGGTCCCGGGAATGCTGCCATGCGACCGCGCGTCCCGGCAGGTCTTTATTTGAACCCCGCGCGTGGCCGCCTGGGCCGGAATGTCGGGGGGTTTTTCATGAGGCTCAAACTGCATTGCGCAGCTCTGGCCATCACCGCGGTACTGAGCGGAGCGCCCTACGCCCCTGCTTTGGCCGCCGCTACGCCGATGGACTGGAGCAGCGTGATCAGGCAAGCAATTCCAGCCGTTGTCGATATATCCATCGAAAGTCTCGCTACCAGGAACGGGGTACAGCAACGGCAGAGCGAAGTCGGTACCGGCTATCTGATCGATCCCAATGGAACGATTGTCACCAACAAGCACGTCATCGAGGGCGCGTTCCGCATCGTCGTGACCATGAGCGACGGCTCGCAGTATCTGGCCAAGCTGCTCGGGGCCGGGGCGATCGTCGATGTCGCGGTAATCAAGATCGATGCTGACTATCCCTTGCCGTACCTGAAATTCGCGGATAGCGGCAAGGCCGAAATCGGCGATCCCGTCGCGGTAGTCGGCAATCCGCTCGGGCTCGGCACGTCCGTCAGCACTGGGGTCGTGAGCGCCGTGCACCGCAATCTGATGAACACGCCGGTTGATGATTACATACAGACCGACGCCGCACTGAACCATGGAAACTCCGGCGGCCCGATGCTGGACCACGACGGCCAGGTCATCGGGATGTCAACCATTCTGGTGACCAACGGCTCGGGCCAAGGCTCGGAAGGATTGGGCTTCGCGATCTCGTCCGATGAAGTAGCAATGACGGTACACCGGTTGTTGGATCCACAGTCTGTGCCTTTGGGATGGATTGGGGTGAGTCTCCAGGACGTCACGCCTGCACTGAAGAGCGCATTCCGTCTGCATCAATTGGGGGGCTATCTCGTCAGTGAGGTCGATCCGGGAAGCCCGGCCGCTCAGGCGGGATTGCAGTCCGGCGACGTTATCAGCCGCGTCGGCGACTATAGTCCGTTGCATTCTTCCGAACTGGTACTGGACATTCTCCGGACGCCGCTGGGCACCCATCTGCCGGTGGATTTCGAACGACAAGGCCAGACGATGCACGCCGATGTGACGGTTGCACCATGGAATGCGGTTATCCGGGGTGAAGAGGCGCTGATGCATCCGATGACTGAGGCGGAGGCTGCGCAGTCTCCGGATCTGGGTTTGCTTCTCGCACCCATCTCAGGTCTGGCGCAGCGCCTGTATCACATCGCTGCGAATCATGGCGTCGCGGTTGTGGCGGTTGATCCGAACTCGGATGCTTTCGTCGAGGGTATCGTCGCGGGCGACGTGATTGAGAAAGTACAGAATCAGGTGGTGACCTCCCCTGATCAGGCCATGGATCTGGCGAAGCAGGCGATGGCGCTGAACCGGTTTATCGTGCTGCTGGTCGCGGACAGACATGGCGATCCCCATTGGGTGCCGATTTATTCGGGCCACTCGCTGCAAGCTGAGAGTAAGTCGCTGACGGCCGAAGGGCAGACGCGGATGGATCAATCAGTGGCAGGGGCTGTGGTACGGCCGAAGCCCTGATGGTTGCAGCCTGACAATCCAGTCAGGCTGCTCCCGTTCTACGTCGAATAATCGCTGAACGCCGCGCCGGCATACCGCGCGCGGTAGTCCGTCTTCACGTTGACCACTGCCACCATGCCCTCATCGACCTTGCGCTGCGCACGCTCCAGCGCCGGGCGGATATCCTCCGGCCGTTCGACATATTCGCCGTAACATCCTAGCGCCTCGCCCATCTTGTCGAACCGTGTGTAACCAAGATCGCGCCCCGGCTTCTCGCGCTTCGGGTCGGCGGTCCACCCACCGTTCAGACTGATCACCACCAGGATCGGCACCTTGTGGCGCACTGCCGTGTCCAGCTCCATCGCATTTAGACCGAACGATCCGTCGCCATGCACGACGATGACCTGCGCATCCGGCTTGGCGATCTTGGCACCGACACCGAACGGCAGGCCGACGCCCATCGTGCCAAACGGGCCGGAGTTCAGCCGGTGCCCGGGTGCGAAAGTCGGCATGGTCTGGCGGCCAAAGTTCAGCGTCTCCTGCCCGTCCACGCACAGGATGGCATCGCGTTTCGCGAAGTTCTTGATCTCCTCGAGCAGACGCACGGGATGGATATCGCCGTCCTCGGCGTATTTGTTAGCGCCCGCGCCGCCGCGTTTTGCCGCATCACCCTCCGCGAGTTTTTGCCGCCACGCCTTGTAGGTGTCGGTCGTGATCCGGTTGCCGATGCCGTCGAGCAATTGCTGCAACACCATCTTGCAGTCCCCGACGACAGGGATATCCACGAAGCGGGCTGCGGTCGCGATCTCCTGCGGATCGATGTCGATGCGCGCGATCTTTGCATTGGCGCCGAACCGGGGCGGCGCGGCGTGGCCGATGATATAGTTCATGCGCGTCCCCAGCACGACGATCAGGTCGGCGTCGCGGAATGCCGTGCTGCGCATGGTCATGTAGGAGCAGGGGTGGTCGTCCGGAACGACGCCGCGGCCTTGTGGCGTCGTGTAGAACGGTATTCCGATCTTATCGACCAGCGCGTGCATCTCCTCCCACGCACGGGACCAGATGACGCCCGACCCGGAGACAAGGATGGGCTGCTTCGCGTTCGCCAGCGCATCCACCAGCTTCGCCACCTGTTGGGGATTGCCGAGCGGCCGCGATTCCAGAATCGGACGGCCGGCGAAGCTCCAATCCACCGCGTCCTCATCGATCTTTTGGTACAGAATGTCCCCCGGGAAATCGAGATAGACCGGCCCCGGCTTACCGGACATCGATGTCTGGAAGGCGAAGTTCACCTGCTGCGGGATACGCTTCAGGTTGTGTATGCGGTCGGCGTATTTCACGCAGCCCCGCATGATCGCCATCTGGTCGATCTCCTGAAACACCTGACGGCCGAACTGGCTGATCGGAGACGACCCGCCGATCGCCACGACGGGGCAGCAATCGATCAGCGCGTTGGCAACGCCGGTCACCAAATTCGTCACGCCGGGTCCGCTTGCCGCCATGCACGCCGAAGGCTTCTGCAGCAGCCGGCTATACGCCTGCGCCATAAACGCCGCCGCCTGCTCGTGCCGCACATCGATCATGCGAATGCCTTCCTTGATGCAGGTGGCCTCGGCCAGCAGCATCGGCCCGCCCATGATGAAGAACAGGTCGTCGACGCCTTCCTTCTTCAGGCATTTGGCGAGGATTTCCGATCCGGTGAGTTCGGCCATGGTTTCCTCCGCTATGATCCGACGATGCCCTGCTGACGCAGGGAGCCGATATGGTCGTTGTCGAGTTCCAGCCAGTGCGCCAGCACGTCATCCGTATGCTGGCCGAGCAGCGGGGCGGCCTTGACCGTGGGCGGCCGGCCGGAAAAGCGCACCGGCCAGGCCGGCATCGTGTAATCCCCGGCTTTCGGATGGTGCACGGTCTGCATGATGCCGCGCTCGACGAAGCTCGGGTCGTGCAGCAATTCGGCGGTGTCCAGCACGGCGCCGGCCGGGATGCCGGCGGCGCCGATGATCTGCATGGCCTCGTGCTTGTCGTGCCGGCGGGTCCAGTGGGAGACCATCTCATCCACCTCCGCCTCATGCTCGCGTCGGGCCTCGGGTGTGGCGTAGCGGGGATCGTCGATCAGATCCTCCCGGCCGATGACACCGAGAAGCCTGCGCCAGTGCTCCGGGTTGGCGCGGCTCGTATAAACATAGACGTAATCGTTGGGGCCGCCGCCCTTGCAGGGATAGGTGCCCATGGGCGGGTTCTTCGCCAGCACGCTGCCGGCTCCGGCCCGGTGGGCAGGCTGGCCGGTGCGGGTCTGCGTGGCGAAGGCGCCGCGGATATACTGGAACATCGCATCCTGCATCGCGACCTGGAGGTGCTCGCCCTGGCCCGTTCGGGTGCGCCGATACAGCGCGCCGAGGATCGAGATCGCCAGCAGCATGCCGGTCCCCGTGTCGCCAACGGTCGGGCCCGGCTTGAGCGGCTTGCCGTCGGGTTCGCCGGTGATCGACATGGTCCCGCCGCAGGCCTGCGCGATCATGTCGAATGCCAGGTTGTTCTCGAACGGAGATCCGGCGCCGAACCCCTTCACCTGGGCGTAGATCAGGCGCGGATTGCGCGCGCGCAGCACATCAGGTCCCAGGCCGAGGCGTTCGATCGCACCCGGTGCAAAGTTCTCGGTGAAGATATCCGCGCGATCCGCCAGGTCCTGCACCAGGGCCAGGCCCGCGGGCTGCTTGAGATCGACGGTAATCGACTTCTTATTGGCGTTGTATTGCAGGAAGTAATGCGCGTCGGCCCCGTGGGGCGGATTGATGCTGCGGCCAGGATCGCCATGGCGGGGGTTTTCCACCTTCACCACTTCGGCGCCCAGCCAGGCCAGCGCCTCGGTGCAGGACGGTCCAGCCTCGAATTGCGTGAGATCCAGAACGCGCACGCCGGCCAGACAGTCGTCCCCACTCATGATTTGAACGCTCCTCAGGCTTGGCCAGAAGCTTAGCCCCAGCCGCCAGGAGCGCAAACCTTTGCCCCGACACCTTTGCCCTGGCCGCCGCCGGGTGCACCATGGCTCTCCGTTGTCCTCCGGAGAGATCATGCTGCCAGCGAAAGACCAGCTGACGATTTGCTTCGCGCATGTCGCTTACCAGATGCAGGCGCGGTTCGACGCCCGCGGCACCGGGATCAAATGCTTTCAGGTGCACGCATTGCCGGAACTCGAGGCGCGTGTGGCGGAAGCCGACGTGGTCTGCGTGTCCATGATGTGGCGCAATGCGCTCATTGAGCATGCGCCGCGGCTGCGCTTCATCCAGTCCATCAGCGCCGGCATCGACCAATATGATCGCAACATGCTCGCGGCGCGCGGCATTCGTCTGGCAAGCGCCGCGGGCGTGAATGCGCGCGCCGTGTCAGAGCATGCGATGTCGCTGATCCTCGCGCTCGCGCGGCGCCTGCCGGAGGCGCGGGACAATCAGGCGCGGCGCACCTGGCGCGGCATGATCAGCGATTTGACGCAGCGTGAAGATGAGCTGGGCGGCAAGACGCTGCTGATCGTGGGCCTGGGGCGCATCGGCGGACGACTGGCGCAGCTGGCGAAGGCGTTCGACATGCGGGTGCTGGGCATAAGACGCGATCCATCATCCGGCGCCGGCGCCGCGGACAGCGTCGCAGGGATGAATGCGCTGCCGGACCTGCTCGGCCAGGCCGACTACGTCGCGCTGACCTGTCCGCTGACGCCGGAAACCGAACGCCTGATCAACACGGAAACGCTGTCGCGAATGCAGCCCTCGGCCTACTTGGTGAATGTGGCGCGCGGCCGCTGCGTGGACGAACCCGCGCTGACCGCGGCGCTGCAGGCAGGCGGCATCGCGGGCGCGGCACTCGATACCACGGTCGAGGAGCCGCTGGCGGAGGCATCACTGCTCTGGACGATGCCGAACGTGTTGGTCACGCCGCACACGGCGGGCGAGACGCGGCGGTACGAGGACAACGTCATCGATATTCTGCTGGAGAATCTGGACCGCCTGTGGCGGGGTGAGGCGATGTTAAAGAACCAAGTCGTGTAACTCAGCGCGCCTGACCGAAGCCGAGAAAGCCGGCGGTGGGCACCGGCGATCCGCCGTCGTTTGCATAAAGCTGCGGGAGTTCGCGTTGCGCAGCCGGCATCTTCTCGGTCACCCGCACGCGAGAGACGTGGGCTTGGGCGTTCTGATGCGCCTCAAGGATATTTGCGGCTTTCGTCCCTTTGCCCGATGGCTTGCCCCCTGCAAGCTGCGCGGCTGTCGGACCGCCCGAAGCCCGCCCTGCACCGTTCGACAGCAGGAGGAAGGTGATATCGTTGCGTCCCAGATCGACGGAAACCTGCACCGGGGTGAGTCCAAGCTCGTTCTGGCCGTTCACGTCGGCGCCTCGTGATATCGCGTCCTGAGCGGCGGTGGCATCGCCACGGTTGATTGCGTCGAAGAGTGCCTGGGTGGGATCCAGCATCAGGGGCGGCGTGCTGGGCAGCGCGACGGCGTTGGGTTGACTCCGCGCGCCGGGCAGGGCGGCGGGCGGCGGCTGCTGGGGCTTTCCGAAAGCGGGCGGGGGCTGTACGCCACCGAGATTAGGTGCGCCTTGCAGCGAATACCCGCCAGTAGGATCTCCCACCTGCGCCCGGGCGGGAGCGGCGACAAGCAAAAGCCCCAAGCAAACTCCCAAACCAAGGGGGGCCAGGGACGAGGCAAAGGCGACGCGACAGTCGGGCATGGCACTCATATCAATCGTGAAACGGATTCAACCAGACGAATCCTGCATTCAAGTATACGGCAAAAAAAGTCCAGGCGGCATAGGGGACCATCAGCCAGGCAGCCGGACGATCCACGGACCAGAAACTGCGGATTGTCTGCAACAGCACGCCGATCAGGGTAATCAGCACGGCGAACGCCAGAAGCGGGCTGCGCAGCCGGAAGAAAATGGGCGCCCAGGCGGCGTTCAGCGCCAATTGCCACCCCCAAACGCGCAACGGACGTGATCCACCGCAGCGGCGCCAAACCATCCAGCCGGCGACACCCATCATCACATAGAGCGTGCCCCAGACGGGGCCGAACACCTCCCTCGGCGGGGTGAGAGGCGGTTTATTCAGCGTGTCGTACCAGGACTCGATCGAACGCGAGGTCAGAGCCGCGCCGGCACCGCCTGCAAGCAGGCAAAGACCGACGAAGCCGATCAGGGCCAGCGCAGGGCCAAGCGGCGAGGGGGAAGTGGGGCCGGCGCCCCAGTTGTCGCGATCTATGTTCTGGAAGACACGTACCTCTTCGGCCGCCATCAGGTTCCCTCGCGGCGCCACGTGGCGATGAGCAGGCCGAGCATCAACGGCAAAGCGACCCAGGCGGGCAGCAGTCGCAAGGACGCGACACCGGTCACGAGATGGTCATTGCGGCGCTCCAGCCCGATCCAATCGCCGCCGGATGCCGCCCGATCCATATCGGAGCGACGCAGTTCGGGAATTACCGGATGGCCGCTGCGATCCTCCAGCCAATGGATGCCGCCGCCTGACGCGTCGGCGATCGGCTGGAGCTTGGTTGCGGTGGCGCGAAGATCCGAAATCTCCAGCGGGTTGGAGGCTCCGGCGGCGGCGAACGCGCTCAGCATCCCATCGGTCACGCGCCACACGCCCGGCATCATGGCGGGAAGGGTGGCGCGCCAGCGGCCGGGGCCCGCTTCGGTCAGTTTCACGGTCTTCTGTTTGCCATCCGGATCGGTAACGGTGGCCGGCGGCGGCGGATAGGACGAGATCGTCCGGCGTTCGATGATCAGTGTGCCGTTCTGGACTTGGGCGGTAACGGCATTTTCCTCGAGATCGGGCTCCTTCATCAGCCAATGGGCGATCCGGCGCAGCAACTCGGCTTGCGGGCCGCCGCCGTCGTAGCCGCGGGCCCACAGCCAGATCTGATCGGACAGCAGCAGCGCGGTGCGACCCTTGCCGACCCGGTCCATGATCAGCAGCGGCTCGCCATCCGGGCCGCTCATGAGAACCTGGCCATGAACATCGGATGGAATGACCCGGCGGTACCAGGGGCCCCAGGTCGGCTTGGCATCGGGCTGGCCAGAGGCGTTGTTAGGCGGGTTCTCGCCCGCAAGGCCGGCCGTGACCGGATCGCGTTCCCCCAGGGCGGTGACGATGGGCTGGAACTTGCCGTCCACCACAGCATCTTCGGGAGCGGGCCCAGCGGGCAGTACCTCGCCCAGCGGCGTGTCGTACAGGCTGGTCTCGCCGGAGAACTCGGGTCCGACCGAGAGCAACAGCGCGCCGCCGTTGCGAACGTATTGCGCGATGTTGTCCAGGTACGGCTGCGGCAGCAGGCCGGTGTTCTGGAAGCGGTCCAGGATGATCAGGTCGAACTGATTTATTTTCTGCTGAAACAGTTCGCGCACCGGAAAGGCGATCAGCGACAACTCGTTCAGCGGTGTCAGATCGTCCTTCTCCGGCGGGCGGAGGATGGTGAAGTGCACCAGATCCACGGACGGATCGGCCTTCAGCAGACGGCGCCACGTGCGTTCGCCGGGGTTCGGTTCCCCGGAGATCAGCAGCACGCGCAGCCGGTCCCGTACGCCGTTGATTTCCACGACAGCACGGTTGTTGAGCAAGGAAACTTCGCCGGGAAGCGGATCGGCGGCGATCTCGACGACCGAGGGACCCTCGCGTGTGATCGGCACGTCGAAAGTTTGCGGCTCGCCGACAGCAACACTTTCGATAATTGGCTGGTCGCCGTCGCGACGGATGGTCACGCGTGCGGCCTGGCCGGCATCCTTGGCACCCAGATCGTCCACCGCGAACCGCAGGGTCACGGCCTTGCCGACGATGCCGTACCCGGGGGCTTCAATGATGCGGATACGACGGTCCACTTCCTCGCCCTTGGCGGGAATCAGCACGTTCAGTGGCGCGCCGTCCGGCGAGGCCTTCTTGTCCGCCGGGATGTCATGCACTTGACCATCGGTGATCGCGATGGTGCCGGCGAACCGGTTGCGCGGGATATCCGCCAGGGCCTGACCGATGGCGCCGAAAAGACGTGTGCCGGCATTACCGCTCTCCGGCACGGTGATGGTGCGCAACTCAAGGCCCGGCATCCGCGCCGCCTGACGGGTGATCGACTGTTGGGCCGCCTCGGCCAGGGCGGCGCGATTGCCGACCTGCATGGAGGCAGTCTGGTCCACGACCAATAGCCCGATATCCGACAGTGTCTGCTGGGTCTCCTGCACCAGCCGCGGACCGGCGAGCCAAACAAGCAGGACGGCGAAGGCAGCGGCGCGCAGAATGGCGCCGCGGGCGCGGCGCAGCAGGGCAATCGCGACCGCGACGATGCAGAGAGCCGCGAGCGCAAGCAGGCCGGCAAGCGGGATCAGCGGTTCAAAACGCAGGGCGCTGATTGCCTGATGCAGCGGCATCTATTGGCCAAGCCGCTGGAGGATGGCCTTCACGTGCACCTGGTCTCCTTTGTAATTACCGGTCAGCGCATACATCACCACGTTCACGCCGAACCGGTAGGCCAGTGTGCGCTGGCGATCGCCCCCCGGCATCACCGCGTAGGGATGGCGGCCGTCGGGTTCCGCGGCCCAGGCAGCGGCCCAATCGTTCCCGCCGATGATCACGGGGCTGACGTCGTCGTTGCCGCGGTCCTCTCCCTGCTGCACCCAGACGCTGCCATCGTAGCGGCCGGGATAATCGCGCAGCAGGTAGAAGGTGCGCGCCAGCACGTGATCGATGTCGAGCGGCGTCAGTGGCGGAATGTTCAAACCCTCGGTCGCGCGGCGAAGCAGCGCGTCGTCGTTGCCGTCCAGCCCCGCGCCCGGGGCCGCCGACGACGTGTCGATCAGCAGGATACCGCCGCGGCTCATGAAGTCGTTGAGGGCCTGGGCCGCTGCCGGCGACAGGCGGGGGGCATCGGCTGTGATCGGCCAGTAGAGCAGCGGATATAAGCTGAGATCGGTCTTGCCCGGCTGCACCGGATCAGGCTCGTCGAGTGTCGCCGCCGTGCGGGAGTTCACGTATTCCGACAGGCCCTCCAGCCCTTGGCGGGAGACGCTATCGGCCTGATCGTCGCCGGTCAGGATGTAGCCGAGCCGGGTGCCAAGCGCCGGATTGTCCTGATGGGCGAGTTGGGCATGGGCATGCGGGATAGTCATGGCGAGCAGCAGTACGGCGGCAATGCGGCCGGCGACCGCTGGTCGCATCAGTCCGCGCATGATCAGCGAAATCAGCAGGTCGATCGCCAGCAGGACCAGCGCGATCGTCAGCAGCAGAGGGCCGATCGCGCGCTCAGGGACCACGGCGTTATAGCTCTCGCGGCGGGCGCCGGTGACGATCGGCTCGGCGGTGGGCAGCGGGGCCGTGGTGGACAGGTTCAGCGCCTGGCGGCCGTTTTCCGGGCCGTACCAATCCAGGAGGGTGGGCCGGCGAAACGGGCGTCGAGCCGAACTTATCGGCCGCGAGGCCGCTGGCCGCCGGCGGGGGGGCCGATAGCACACCATACCCGTCCAGCGTCTGCACCGGCGCCAACACCGCAGTACCCCCGACTGGCTTCACGCCCGCGGACAGGCTGACCACCCGCCGCAGCATGTCCACGAACAGGCCGGAGAGCGGCAGGTTGGACCAGTCGTCATTGGCCGTGACGTGGAACAACACCACTTGCCCGCGGCCGAGCGGCGCCGCGGTTACCAGAGGCGTGCCGTCGGTTAGCGCGGCCCAGGTGTGGGCACCGAGCGTTGGGGACGGCTCGGCGAGCACCTGCCGGTTCACCGTCACATCGGCCGGGACAGCAAGACCCGAGAAGGGGGAAGCTGGGGAGAACGGGGCAAGATGGGCTGGCGTGCTCCAGGACAGGGCGCCGCCAAGCTGACGATCGCCGGACAGCAGCTTGACCGGCATCAGGTCGTTGTCGGTCTGATCGGCGGCGGCGAGCGCCGGACCGGCGAAACGCAGCAGCAGGCCGCCGTTCTTCACCCAATTGACCAGCGCGTCCCGCTGCGGACCGTCCGGCAACGTGTCATCGGCCAGGACGATGACCGACTGGTCGGACCCGATAAGCTGGTCCAGCCCGGCTTCCCGGACGTCCGTAAACGGGCTGAGCGCGCGCTGGACGTAGTAGAGCTTGCCGGTGAACGGCGAGTTGGCAGCATCCGGATTAGCGGTTGCGAGACCGACCGGCCGCCGGCGCCAGCTTTCATCCAGCAGGACAACGGCACCGGCCGAGGAAGCGCCGGCGATCTGCAGCCGCGTCAGCCGGTTACGCAACTCGGGAGGTAGAGTGATGCTGCCGGTCCCGACAGTCTGGCCGGCCGGGATTGTTACATTCGCTTCGGCGAGACTGCGGCCGTCTCCCGTCTGGGCGAGCACGTTCACCATCGTCGGCGCCGGCTGCGGCACCTGGGCCACGCGCGTGATCAACTGGTCGCCCTTGCTTTCCGGCGGCAGCAGCATCCGGGCAGGTTCGGCGTCGCAGCAGATCTCCGTCACGTCGCCGGCCCGCGACATCACCTGGGCCAACGCCGGAAATGCGGGCCCGTCCGTCACACCGTCCGCCAGATAAACGACCGAAGCTCCGGCATGAGAGAAACCGGCCAGCGCGCGGGCAGCGGCTTGGCGGTCGGCGTGCCACGCGCGGGGCCGGAGCGCGCCGATGCGCGCGCGCAGGTCGTCGGCCGGCATCAGCGGCGTGATGGAGGGCGCGGCGCCGGTTTCATCCGGCGCGGTGGCGAGAAGAGCAGTCGAGCGGCCGGCACGGGCGGCGCGGTCGAGCACAAGATCGGCGGCTTCCACGCGCCGCGGCCAGTCCGGCGCGGCGGCCCAGCCATTGTCCATGACCAGCAGGATCGGACCACGTCCGGGCAGAACGCTTCCCGGTGCCAGCACGGGGCCGGCCAGGGCGAGGATCACCAGCGCCGCGGCGCCGACCCGCAGAAGCAGCAGCCAGAGCGGCGTGCGGGCGGGCGTCTCCTCCTGTGCCTTCAGCCCGAGCAGAAGCCGGATTGCAGGGAAGCTCTCACGCCGCGGGGCGGGAGGGGTAACACGCAGCAGCCACCAAAGAAGCGGCAGGGACGTGAGGGCGACAAGCACCCAGGGCGCAGTGAAGATCATCGATCAGAGAGAGATGTAAACAGTCCCAGCAGCGCTGTCTCGGCTGGCTGGTCGGTGCGATGGATAGCAAAGCCAAACCCGGCGGCCATGCACAGGCTGCGGATTGCCTCCTGCTGGGCGACGAGACGGGCGGCATAGGCGTCGCGGATGTTTTCGACCCGCGGCACCAGTGTCTCGCCCTCACGCTCCAGACCACGGAAGCGGATCCGGCCGGTGTAGGGCAGCGCGATTTCCGCCGGATCGAGGACCTGCAGAAGCGAGGCGGTGACGGGGATGCCGGCAAGGCGGGCAATCAACGCCTGGATATCCGCTATGGACGAAAGAAAGTCAGAGAACAGCACGACCCTGGCGTGACGCGGCAGGGGGGTATCGGGTGGCAGGCCTGAATCGCGCCCTTCGCCAAGCATCGCTTCAGCCAGGCGCTCCAGCCCGCCGCGTCCGGCGAAGGCGCGGTTGGAATCCGCGATCAGGCGGACGCGTTCCCCGCCGCGGATCAGCAGTGCCGCCAGACCGAGCGCAAGCTGGGCTGCACGCTCCTGCTTCTCCAACGCGACGGAGGCCGAGCGCCACCGCATCGACGCGGAGGTGTCCATCCACAGGCAGACGGTTTGCGCCGCCTCCCACTCGGTTTCACGCAGGAACCACCCGTGCGGGTCGGGACGGCCGGATTTGGCGGATTGGCGCCAGTCTATCCGGCTGATCGGGTCACCGGCCACGAACGGCCGGAACTGCCAGAAGCTCTCGCCCGATCCGACGCGGCGCCGTCCATGCACGCCCTGAGCAACGGTGGTAGCGATGCGCTCAGCGGAGACGAGCAGGGGCGGCAGGCGGGCGGCGAGCGCCTCCGCCTGCCGGGCGTAAGAATGCGCCGGGGCCTCAGCCAAGGCGTTCCACCAGCCTGTCGATCACCTGCTCCAACACAACACCATCCGCCCGGGCCGAGAACGTCAGCGCCATGCGGTGGCGCAGCACCGGTCGGGCCAGGGCCGCCACATCGTCGATACTGGGAGCGAGACGGCCCTCCAGCAGCGCCCGGGCGCGGCAGGCCAGCATCAGCGCCTGCGAGGCGCGCGGGCCCGGACCCCAGGAGACGTTCCGCCGGATCTGCTCGTCGCCCCCGGCATCGGGCCGCGCGGAACGCACCAGCGACAGAATGGCCTCCACGACGGATTCGCCCACCGGAACACGGCGCAGGAGCGTCTGCGCCGCCAGAAGATCCTCCGGTCCCATAACGGGGGCCGGGCGCTCTTCAATGGCGCCGGTGGTGGCAAGCAGCATGGTGCGTTCCGCGGCAAGGTCGGGGTAGCCGACATCAACCTGGAGCAAGAATCGGTCCAACTGCGCCTCGGGCAGCGGATACGTCCCCTCCTGCTCGATCGGGTTCTGCGTGGCCAGCACGTGGAAGGGGCGGGGCAGGGGATGCTCAGTGCCCCCGGCTGCAACGCGGCGTTCCTGCATGGCCTGCAAAAGCGCCGACTGGGTGCGGGGGCTGGCACGATTGATTTCATCCGCCATCAGTAGCTGGCAGAAAACCGGGCCGGGCACGAAACGGAAGCTGCGGCGGCCCTGCTGCTCATCGAGGACCTCGCTGCCGATAATATCGGCCGGCATCAGGTCCGGGGTGAACTGGATGCGCTTGGTAGCGAGGCCGAGGACGACGCCAAGTGTCTCGACCAGCCGGCTTTTCCCAAGACCGGGGAGGCCGACCAGGAGCACATGGCCGCCGCAGAGAAGGGTAATCAGGGTCTGATCAACGACGTCCTGCTGGCCGAAGATGATGCGGCCGACGGCCGAGCGAACCAGTGTGATGCGGGTGCCGAGCGCTTCTACCTCTGCCACGGCGGGATGCGGGCCGATCTGTGCGGGCGCCGCCATGCTAACCGACATTCAGTTCTCCACACGAGAAATCCGAGACGAAGGAGAGAGTATGCACTTTTCCTCGCTGGGGGAGGCTACCTATATCGCCATGAGCAGCACACGTCCCAGTGCAAGGAGACGAAGACGTGAACAACGCCGGCATGCCCGGGCCGCGAATGGAATTGCCACGGGCGTGCGTGACGGCGAATGCGGCGGCCGCGGCGGCGAAACCGCGCCGGGTACCGGTTGACTGCGGCGATCTTCCGTTTCTGATCAAGCGCGATGGTACCTGGATGTACCGCGGCTCGCCGATTGCGCGGAAAGAACTCGTCTGCCTCTTCGCGAGCGTGCTTCAGCGCGATGAGGATGGAACTTTTTTGCTCGAGACCCCAGCGGAGCGCGGGCGGATCGAGGTCGAGGACGCACCGTTTGTTGCTGTGGAACTCGATTTCACCGGGGACGGGCGGCGGCAGGTGCTGTCGTTTCGGACCAATGTGGATCAGGTGATCACGGCGGGCCCGGAGCACCCGATCCGCGTGGCCCATGATCTTCTGACCTGCGAGCCGACGCCATACATGCTCGTGCGGCCCGGACGGGGTCATTTGAACGTCGAGGCGCGGATTGGGCGTGCTGTGTACTACGAACTGGTCGCGTTGGGCGTGCCCGAGTTCGTAGGCTGCCGCCGCATGCTTGGCGTGTGGTCGAGCGGCGTGTTCTTCCCTCTGGGCGAGTTGCCGTCTGGGCAGGACTGACGCTGCGGCGGTGAACGGCGAGACACTGGGACGACGGCTAACCGACCTGCTGCAACACGAGCAGCCAGGCCGTATCGCGGGCGGCGCCGAATTGCAGCGGGTGATGCCTGATCCGCCTATTCCGGCTGCCGTGCTTGTCGCATTCGTTCCTGGCTCGAACCCGCACCTGCTGCTAACCAAGCGCAACGAGCGTCTGCGCAGGCACGCTGGGCAGGTGAGCTTCCCCGGTGGGCGGATCGATCCCGAAGACCGCGATGCAGAGCATGCGGCGTTACGCGAGGCGGAGGAGGAGATCGGATTGCGGCCTCGCGACGTGGACGTGCTGGGGCTGATGGGCGATTTCATCACCGGTACCGGTTTTCGCATTACCCCGGTCGTCAGCCTGGTGCCGCCGGGGCTGCAATTCACGCCGTCCCCCCTGGAGGTTGAGGCAGTCTTCGAGTTCCCGCTCGACACGCTGCTCGATCCCGCCGCACCGCGGCGCGAGCGCCAGGAACGGAACGGCATCCTGCGCGACGTCTGGGTCTGGCCGCATTCGCGCCATTACATCTGGGGCGCGACCGCGGCGATCATGGTTCATCTGGCCCAGGGACTGCGTGGCGAGACTGCGCGGCGAGAATGACTGACACACCGGCGATGGTCGTGACGCCGCCGGCGTTCCTGAAGGATCGCGCCGTCGCTCAGGTACTGGATGCATTGCCGTGTGCCCGGGTCGTGGGAGGCGCGGTGCGCGACACGCTGGCCGGGCTGCCGGTCGCGGATATCGACGTCGCCTCTCCACTGCCGCCCGACGAGGTGCTTCGCCGCCTGGAAGCCGCCGGCGTGCGCTGCGTCCCGACCGGCCTGTCGCATGGGACCGTCACGGCGGTGACCACGCGGGGCCCGATCGAGATCACCACGCTGCGCCACGACGTGGAAACCGACGGACGGCACGCGGTGGTGGCGTTCACGGCAGATTGGGAGGCGGATGCGGCGCGGCGCGACTTCACCATCAACGCGATGTCCATGCGGTCCGATGGCGCGGTGTTCGACTATTTCGGCGGGATCGCCGATCTGCGCGCACACCGCGTGCGGTTTGTCGGCGATCCGGCCGCCCGCATCACCGAGGACTATCTGCGCGTTCTGCGCTTCTTTCGTTTCTACGCCCGGTATGGCGGAGAAGCGCCGGACCAGCCGACAGCGGACGCGCTGCGCGCGGGCGTCGCAGGCTTTGACCGGCTATCGGCGGAGCGCGTGTGGAGCGAACTGAAGCGTATTCTGACTGCGCCTGACCCCTCCGCGGCCATCCGATTGATGGCCAAGCTTGGGGTGTTGCAGGGGACCGTTCCCGAAGGCGCCGATCCGGATGCTCTGGAACGGCTGGTGCAGGCCGGCGCGCCCGCCGATCCGCTGCTGCGCGCAGCAGCGCTGGTAACGGGGGATATGGAGGCCTTCGCCGACCGGCTCCGGCTATCGGCTCAGGAACGCGAGGTGCTGCTGGCGTTGCGCGCCGGCCCAGTCCCGGGTCCGCGGGACGACGATGCGGCTCTCCGGAGGCTGTTGGCGGATAACCCCAAGGAGCGGCTGATCGGTCGCGCTTGGATCGCCGGTGGCAATGAACCCGGTTGGGCCGATCTGCGCGCCCGCCTGGCAGCGATGCCGCCGCCGGTCTTTCCACTCTCCGGGCGGGATATTGTCGCGTTGAGCGTGTCGGAAGGGCCGCGCGTCGGTGCGGTGCTGCGAGAGGTGCGGGACTGGTGGAAGGCGGGCGGATGCGTGGCAGACGCGCATGCCTGCATCGCAGAGGCGAAACGTCGGTTGAGCTGACCTTGCCGGACGCGGCACGCGCCGCGTATATGCGCCCACGTTGTTGAGGTCCGGTGGCAGAGTGGTGATGCAGCGGACTGCAAATCCGCGTATGCCGGTTCGATTCCGGCCCGGACCTCCAAATTGGCGCTCGCAGGGGACAGGCGCATAGATGATCTCTCCGCGCCGTGTCCGCCTCCTTCGCGTGCAAACCGTACGACTGCGCCAGCAGATGCTCTTCCTGCTCGGCGGCTGCATGGTCGGAGTAGCTGGGGTGGTGATGGCAATCGCCGCGGCAGCGGCCGAACGCGGGTTCGTCCACCTGATCGGGCCCTCATCTTTCCTGTCGCTCTTGATAACCCCGCTCGGCTTCACGGGGGTCGCGTGGATGACGCGGCGCTACTTCCCCAACACTGAGGGCAGCGGGATTCCGCAGGCCATTGCGGCGCGCAAGCTGTGGGGAAGAGAGGAGCGCAGCCGGCTGGTCGGTCTGAGGCTCGGTATCGGAAAGATTGGGCTTACTCTGGTCGGCCTGCTGTGCGGCGCGTCGATCGGGCGCGAGGGACCGACCGTGCAGGTCGGGGCCTCCATCATGTTTGCGGCGGGGCGCTTCTCGCCGGCGCGTCAGCCTGGGTTGATCCTGGCCGGCGCCTCGGCCGGCATCGCGGCTGCCTTCAATACGCCACTGGCTGGCGTGATCTTCGGCATCGAGGAAATGAGCCGATCCTTCGATGAGCGAACGAACGGACTCGTCATCGGCACGATCGTTGCGGCCGGTATCATCTCCACAGCGGCGCTCGGGAACTACACGTATTTCGGCGTGACCTCCGCCGTGCTTGGCACCGCCGCTGGATGGGCAGCCGTGCCGGTCTGCGGCGTGCTGGGGGGAATACTCGCCGGCCTGTTCAGCCGGACGCTGGTCGAGGTCGCGAAAGGTCTACCGGGCGGCATCGGGCCGCGGTTGAAGCGCCATCCCTTCCTCTTCGCCGGCGCCTGCGGGCTGCTGGTTGCGATCTGCGGGATCATGTCCGGCAACACCGTATTCGGAACCGGCTACGGTCACGTGAAGGCGGTGCTGGACAGCCATCAGACGCTGCCGCTGTTGTTCGCCCCGCTGAAATTCGTCGCCACGACATTGTCTTCCATCGCCGGCATCCCGGGCGGGCTGTTTTCGCCGTCGCTCGCCGTGGGCGCGGGGATCGGCTACGACGTCGCGCAGCTTGTACCGCACTCATCGACCGGAGCGATCGTCCTTCTGGGTATGGTTGGATATTTCTCCGGTGTGGTGCAGGCGCCGATTACGGCGTTCGTGATCGTGGCCGAGATGACAGCGGACAACGCGATGATTGTGCCGCTGATGGCGACATCGCTGATCGGGACTCTCACCGCGCGGCTCTTCTGCGAGGAGGGCGTTTATCAGATCCTCTCGCGGAACTACCTGCGTCTTTACGCGCCGGAACAGACAACCCCGGCGCCCGGTGCGGCGATCGCGCGGACCCCGGGCGACGGAGTAGCCCGATAACCCCTGGTCATCACCTGCCTTCCTGATCAGACTGGCCGTGCGTCCGCCAGCCTGAAACAATCAGCCTGAAACAATGAACCTGAAACAATGAAAACGGGAGGAACCGGGTCGATGCTGAAATTGCTCGCCGTCTGTCTGCTCGCCTGCCTGTCGTCGGTCGCCTTCGGCGCCGAGCCGCCGGTCACCATCGCGGCGCCGCAGACGCCCTGGTTCCCGGGCTTTCATCGCATCGTGGACGAGTACCAGAAGCAGACCGGCAACACCATTCACCTCGAGGTCGGCCCGTTCGACGGCCTCCTGGCAAAGGAACGCGCAGCCGTCCGGTCCGGACAGAGTCCGTACGGACTGCTGATCTTCCAGGTGCAAAACTTCATTGAGTTCTACGCCGGCGGGTTCCTGAAACCGCTGGCCGAGATCGACCCCGGCTTCAAGCTGGACCCGCAGGTTCTCACCTTCGACGACACGGTGTTCTGGAACCCCAAGACCAACCGGTGTGAGCGCGACGGCGGCGTCCTGATGTCCGTGCCGGTCAATCCCAATATTCCCGTGCTGTACTACCGCGCCGACCTGTACGCGCAGCACCATCTGCCGGTACCCCAAACATTCGACCAGCTTCTGGCGAACGCGAAGGCACTGAACGCACCGCCGCGCGTCTATGGCTTCGTGCAGCGTGGCGATCGCGGCACGCTGAATGTCGGGTGGGATTTCCTGCCATATCTGTGGGGCTTCGGCGCCGACATCATGAAGGACCAGAAGGCGGGCGACTTCACCGTCGTGCTCAACAGCCCGAAGGCGCTGGCCGCCATGCAGTTCTACGTGACCCTTGCCCGCGAGGCCGGCCATCCCAATCCGGCCTCCGTCAATCAGGCCGACGTCATCCAAAATCTCGCCACCGGTCACGCCGCGCAGGCGATGATCACGGTCGCTGGGGCATCGCAGATGGACGATCCCGATAAATCCGCCGTAGTGGGCAAGATCGACTTCGCCGAAACGCCGCACGCGGCGGGCGAGAAGTCGGTGCCGCCGCTGGGTCATTGGCTGGGCGGCATTCCGAACAATCTGTCGCCGGATCAGCAGAAGGCGGCGCTGGCGTTCCTCGCGTGGTTCCAGACGCGCAACGCGCAAATGGACTATGCGCGCGCAGGATCACCACCGGTGCGCAGCGACGTCCTGGAATCGGACCTCGCGAACGATCCGCATTTTCGCTGGATGAAGGCGTTGGATCAGGGGCTGAAAGATGCGCGCCAGCCGTTCTTCACCAAGGACGGTCCTGCGCTGGGCGCGGTGTTTGATCTCAAAATCAACCAGGCGCTGGCCGGGGAACTGACCCCGGCCGCCGCGCTGAACCAGGCGGCACACGCGATGGAGGATATCCTTCAGAAGGACGGCTATCACACCGGCATCCTGCCCGACCTGAAGGAATGACCGTCGCCACCGCCAGCGCTCCGGCCGCGGCGGTGCAACGCGGGCGGCGCCTGGCGATCGACCGCGAACGCGGCTGGCGCTGGCTGATGCTGGCGCCGATGCTGCTGTTACTGACCGCCCTGACTGTCCTGCCTCTGGTGGAACTGCTCGTCCTGTCGGTCAGCAACGTGACATGGCGCAACGCCCGGCCCATGCTCAGCCTCGCGGGCCTCGCGAACTTCGCCGCACTGATCCACGACTCGCTGTTCCTGACATCCGTGCGCAACACGTTCGTCTTTGTGGCCGTCGCCGTCACCGTCGAGATCACGATCGGCCTCGCGCTCGCTCTGGCACTCGGCACGATCCGCCGCGGCAAGGACGTCTACACCACCGCCTTCATGCTCCCCATCCTGCTCCCGGGCATCGTCATCGGCGCAATCTGGGCGCTGATGTACAATCCGGATTTCGGCATCATCAACAGCACTCTGCAGTTCTTTGATTTGCAACCACGGGACTGGCTGGGCAGCCCGGATCTTGCCCTCGGCTCCATCATGGCCGTCGATGTCTGGCACTGGACCCCGTTCTGTTTCCTCCTGCTCTATGCTGCGGTTGAATCGCTTCCGTCCGACGTGTTCGAGGCAGCACGCATCGACGGCGCCGGCGCATGGCAGCGCTTTCGCTACGTGGCGCTGCCGTTGCTGACACCCGCCATCATGGTGGTGCTCGCCTTCCGCGCGATCATCGCCTTCAAAGTGTTCGACGAGGTGTATCTGCTCACCTCCGGCGGGCCCGGCACGGTGACGGAGGTCGTGAGTCTGACGATCTACCGCCGCTTTTTCATCGAGGACAATGCCGGGTCCGGCGCGGCGATGTCGGTGGTGGCGTTTCTCGCGCTCGGCGCTGTAACGCTCGCGGCCATGGCCCTGATCCGCGCACGTGCGCGCGCATGATGCCACGCAGCGTTCGCACCGTGCTGCCGCATCTGCCGCTGACAGTGGCAGCAATCTGCATCCTGGGTCCGTTCGTGTGGATCGCGATGGCGGCGTTCCAGACCCAGATCGCATTGCTGACCGGCGCGGTGCTGTTCCACCCGATTCTGCGCAACTTCCACGACGTGCTGTTCTCGGGTACATCGGACTATCTGCATCAGTGTTTCGATAGCCTGGTCATCGCGAGCGGCAGCACGACTCTGGCGCTGACAGTCGCCACGCTCGGCGGGTTTTCGCTGAACCGGATGCGCTGGACAGGCTGGGTGCCGGTGGCGCTGATCGGCTGGACGGCGGTGTTCCACATGGTGCCGCCGATCACGCTCGCCTCCGCTTGGTATGCGATGTTCAGGCCGCTCGGGCTGGATAATACCTATCTCGGCATGATCCTTGCGTACGCAACCATGAACCTGCCGCTGACACTCTGGCTCATGCTAACCTTCCTGGCCGACATCCCGGGCGAAGTTTTGGAGGCAGCGAGGATCGACGGCGCACAACCAGGTCAGCTCCTGTGGCACGTCGTTGTGCCTCTGTTGCGCCCGGGCCTGGCCGCCGCCGCCATCCTGGCATTCATCTTCAGTTGGAATGAATTCCCTGTCGCCCTGACATTGACGCAGCGTGCCACATCCACCGTCCCGGTGGGCGTCGCCTCTTTCGCCCAGGACGCGGAAATCCAGTACCCGCAAATGGCGGCCACGGCGCTTCTGTCGATCGTGCCGGCTATCGCGTTGCTGCTCGCGGGACGGCGGCTCATCGTGAAGGGCCTGACGGCCGGCGCCATCAAGTAGAAGGAAGTCCAATGCGAACCGTCTTCGTGCTGTTCAATTCGCTGAACCGCCACCTGCTGGAACCCTACGGGGGAACGCGCATCCCGACGCCCAACTTCAACCGTCTGGCGGCGCGCGCAACCACCTTCGACAAACACTATGTCGGCAGCCTGCCCTGCATGCCGGCGCGCCGCGACATGCAGAGCGGCCGGCTGTCCTTCCTGCACCGTAGCTGGGGGCCGCTGGAGCCGTTCGACAACTCCTTCCCACAACTGCTGTTCCAGCACGGCATCTACAGCCACCTGATCACCGACCACCATCACTACTTCGAAGACGGCGGCGCGACCTACCATACCCGCTACGACACGTGGGATTTCATCCGCGGACAGGAGGGTGATCCGTGGAAGGCGATGGTCGCGCCACCATGGGAACGCCTGCGGGAGAAATACCACCCGCGCCAATACGCGGAAGGGCAGCGAGCCTACTACCGACGCTACATGGTCAATCGCGAATTCATCCGCGAGGAAGCCGAGTTTCCCTCCGCCCAGTGCTTCGCCCACGGCCTCGATTTCATCCAGACCAACCGGTCCGCCGATAATTGGTTCCTGCAGATCGAAACCTTTGACCCGCACGAACCCTTCTACGCGCCCGCTGAATTTCGCGAACGCTTCCGCACCGGTTGGAACGGCCCCATCCGCGACTGGCCGCGCTACGGACGAGTGGATGAGGTCGCGGAGGAATGCGAAGAGCTGCGCGCCAACTACTACGCGCTGGCAGCCTTCTGCGATGCGCTGCTCGGGCGGCTGCTCGATACGTTCGACGCAAACGGCTTGTGGGACAACACCGCCCTGATCGTCACCACCGACCACGGCTTCCTGCTTGGCGAACACGACTTCTGGGCGAAGAACCGCATGAGCCTCTACGAGGAAATCTCGCACATTCCGCTATTTGTCTGGCATCCCGCGTTTGGCACGGCAGGCACGCGGTCATCAGCGCTCACGCAGACCATCGACTTCGCACCGACCTTCCTGGACCTGTTCGGCGTGCCGGTACCCGACGGCATGCAGGGACGGTCACTGCTGCCGCTGCTGCGCGGCGAGCCGAGCGACCGGAATGCGGCGATCTTCGGCTATTTCGGCGGCGCGGTGAACGTGACCGACGGTCGGTTCGTGTATCACCGCTATCCGCTCGATCTTTCGACGCAGGAAATCTACCAGTACACGCTGATGCCGCAGCATATCTGGACCCCGTTCTCGACCGAGGAACTGGCAAAAGCCGAACTCGCCCCGCCGCTGTCCTTCACCAAGGGCGTGCCGGTGCTCAAGGTCCCGATGCTGAACACCTCGCCGATCTACAACAACTATGGTCCCGGCTCGCTGCTGGAAAACGAGACGCGGCTTTATGACTTGGCCGTTGATCCGGGACAGGCACACCCGTTGCAGGACCATGCGCAGGAGGCGCGGCTCACAGACCTCATGGTCCGTCTGATGCGGCAAGTGGATGCGCCGCCGGAGGCCTTCACGCGGTTGGGGTTGTAATCGGCGTCAGTCCTCGACGTCGTCCAGGCTGAACTGCTCCGCTTCCTCGTCGTAACTGAACAGCTCGGCGTAGCGGCCCCAGCCGATGGCGGTGCGCAGCGACGCATCCGCATACTCCGGCGACATGTGATCCTCCAGCTCGTCGCGGAACCGCACCGCCGAGGCGCGATGGTTCCACCGCTCGTCCAGAACCTGTCGGATCGCTTTCACCAGCGGCACATGCTCCATCAACGTGGCGGCAAACAGGCGCTTACGCTCCTCCGTATCCGCCTCAGCGAACTGCCGCCCCTCCGGCGTCAGCACGATGTCGCCCTCGGCGAGTTCGCCGAAGTGCAGCATCTGCAACGCCTCACCCAGCGGCAGCAGGTCATCAAGTTCCAGTTGCAATGAACCAGCGAGCGCCGGCAGGTCGGCGCGGCCTTCGTACGGCGGCCCCGCGAGCGTTTCGATCAGTCCGGATATGAGGTTCGTGCCGACGCCCGGCAGCGGCGTGGCAATGGGAGCGGTCGCTGCGGTGATCGTCACCGGGCCCGGAGCGGGCCGCCGTGTCATCAGCGCGTAGATGTCGTCCACCATCTTCCGGAACGCCGGGTCCAGGCGATTGCGCGGATGCGGGAACGTCACCCGCATCTCGTTCGCGACCCGCCCCGGGTTGGAGGAAAATACCAGGATGCGGTCCGCCATCAGTACCGCTTCCTCGATATTGTGCGTCACGATCAGCACCGACTTCAGCGGCAGTTTACCCTCGATCCACAGATCGATCAGGTCGGTGCGCAAGGTTTCCGCCGTCAGCACATCCAGCGCGCTGAACGGTTCGTCCATCAGCAGCAGGTCGGGATGCACCACCAGCGCGCGCGCCAGGCCAACCCGCTGCCGCATGCCGCCCGAAAGCTCCTTCGGATACGCGCTCTCGAAACCCCCCAGCCCGATCAGATCGATCGCCTGCTCCGCGCGGGTCTCGCGTTCCGCACGCGGCGTGCCGCGTGCCTCCAGGCCGATTTCCACATTCTCCTGCACGGTCAGCCAGGGAAACAGGGCGAAGCTCTGAAAGACCATGGCGATACCATCGGGCGGTCCTTCGACCTGCCGTCCGTGCCACAGCACTTCGCCCGCAGTCGGTTGCAGCAGCCCGGCGACGATGCGGAGCAGCGTGGACTTACCGGAGCCGGAGCGCCCGAGCAGGGCGACGATCTCGCCCTCGCGCAACGCGAGATTGGCATCGTCCAGCACGACCAGTTCTGTGGACGCTTCCTTGTGATAGGCCTGCCGGCAGTGCCTGACTTCAAGCAGCATAAAATGTCGATCCTCAACCCAGAACCAATCGCCGGCTCGCGTATTCGTACATCGGGCGCCACACCAACCGATTAAGCGTCAGCACAAACAGCGACATGACCGCCACGCCGACCACGACGCGGCCCATCGCACCCGCGGTCGTGGCATCGGCGATATAGGCCCCTAATCCGTGCGCCGTCAGTTTCGTGTTACCCCACGAAGCAACCTCGGCGACGATGGCAGCATTCCATGACCCGCCCGACGCGGTGATCGCGCCCGTTACGTAATAGGGCAGGATCCCCGGGATCATCACCTTCCACCACCATAGCCAACCACGCAGCCGGAAGCTTGCGGCGGCTTCGCGTAGGTCGCCCGGAAAGGCGGCCGCGCCGGCAATCACGTTGAACAGGATGTACCACTGGGTGCCCAGGATCATCAGCGGTGTCAGCCAGATGTCCGGGTCGAGGTGGAAAAACACGATCCCCAGCACGAATGGCGGATACAAAAGATTCGCCGGGAAGGCCGCAAGGAACTGGGCGATCGGCTGAGCGCGTTTGGCCCAGACGGGGCGCAGGCCGAGCCAGACGCCGATCGGCACCCAGATCGCACTGGCGATCACGATCAGCACGACCACGCGGATCAGCGTGTAGCAGCCCAGCACAACCACATGGCCCAGTTGGCCCCAGGTAATCTGGCCCGACAGGAAGCTGACGATCTTCTGCGCGGCGAAGGACAGTACCGCGAGCATCATACCCAGAAGCACGATATCGATCAGCCGCGAAGGCGGTCGGGGCAATGCGCGAGCGGGCTTGAACGAAAGCGGCAGCCCGCCCGCGGCGCGCAATGCCCCGCCGAACGCATCCAGCAGCAACGATAGCGCGCGTGTCCGGCGGAACAGGCGCAGGACCCACGGGTCTTCCACGGAAGCACCGGCCGTGGTTTCGAAGCGGAACCTGGCGGACCAGGCGACCAGGGGGCGGAACAGCAGCTGGTCGTAAAGCAGGATCACCACGCCCATCGCCAGGATCGCCCAGCCGACCGCCGCGATGTCACGCCTATCCAGTGCCAACGCCACGTAGGAGCCGATGCCCGGCAGCGTCCAGGTATGATCGCCGACGCTGACGGCCTCAGATGCGACGACGAAAAACCAGCCGCCGGACATGGACATCATGGTGTTCCACACCAGACCGGGGACGGCGAACGGCACTTCCAGGCGCCAGAAGCGCTGCCAGGCCGTCAGGTGAAAGCTGCGGGCGGCTTCCTGCAAATCGGCCGGAACGGTGCGCAGCGACTGGTACATGCTGAACGCCATGTTCCAGGCCTGGCTGGTGAAGATCGCGAAGATCGCGGCGAATTCCAGCCCGAGTACCCGCCCCGGAAAGAGGTTCATGAAGAAGACGACAGTGAAACTCAGGAAGCCGAGGATCGGAACCGACTGCAGAATGTCCAGCAATGGGATCAGGATCAGCGAGGCGCGTTTGCTTTTGGCGGCGGCGGTTCCGAAGGTGAACGTGAAGATCAATGACGCGGCCAGGGCCGCGAACATGCGCATCGTGGTACGCAGCGCATAGACCGGCAGGTTCGCGGGATCGAGGCTTACGGTAACGGCCTGCGGGGCGCTGATCTTCATGAAGGTCTCGCCCGCCACATGGGCGACGCCTACCAGCATCCCGAACACCGCCAGGATCGCGGCGATATCCCAGATATTCGGCAGGCGGCGACCGAGCGCCCCAGCGGGAAAGATCATGCAGGGAAGATCATGGCGGAACGTCGCTGGTGCGGTGTAGCGGCGGTTTACCGGGCGCCGCGCTCGTTGGGCAAGCGGGCTGGAAATTTTATGACGCCCGACGTACCCCCTGGTTTCCGGGAGGGCCCAGGGGAAAAGGTCATGGACCAGGACGCGTCACACAATCTTCATCGCGAAATCCGCGAGGAGGTCGGCAAGCTCTGCGCCCGCTTCCCCGGCGAATACTGGCGCCGGTTGGACCAGGAGCGAGCCTATCCCAGTGAGTTCGTCCAGGCGCTGACCGAGGCTGGCTATCTCGCGGCCCTGATCCCTGAGGAATACGGCGGGGCCGGCCTGCCGCTATCCGCCGCGGCGGCAATCCTGGAGACCATCCACGCCGAGGGCTGCAACGGCGCGGCCTGCCACGCGCAGATGTACATCATGGGCACGATCCTGAAGCACGGATCGGAGGAGCAAAAACAGACTTACCTCCCTAAGATCGCCACCGGAGAACTGCGTCTGCAGGCCTTCGGTGTGACCGAGCCCACCAGCGGCACCGATACGACCAGTCTCCGCACCTTCGCCCGGCGAGAGGGCGACCGCTACGTGGTGAACGGCCAGAAGATCTGGACCAGCCGGGCCCAATATTCCGACCTGATGCTACTGCTGGCGCGCACCACGCCGCGGGACGAAGTGAAATCCCGCACCGAGGGGCTTTCCACCTTCATCGTCGATATGCGCGACGCCGTGGGTCACGGCATGACGATCCGCCCGATCCGCACCATGATGAATCACAACTCCACGGAAGTGTTCTTCGACAACGTGGTTGTGCCGGCGAAGAACCTGGTCGGCGAGGAAGGGAAGGGGTTCCGCTACATCCTGGACGGCATGAACGCCGAGCGCCTGCTGATTTCCGCCGAAAGCATCGGCGACGCGAAGTGGTTCACCACGAAGTCGGTCGCCTACGCCAAAGATCGCCGCGTGTTCAACCGTCCGATCGGACAGAACCAGGGCATCCAGTTCCCGATTGCCCGTGCCTACGCCCAGATGCGCGCGGCTGAGCTCCTGGTGCACGAAGGCTGTCGCAAGTTCGAAGCCGGCGAGAACTGCGGCGAGGAAGCGAACATGGCGAAGATGCTGGCCGCCGATGCCTCCTGGGCCGCGGCGGAGGCATGCATCCAGACACACGGCGGATTCGGCTTCGCCGAGGAATACGACGTGGAGCGCAAGTTCCGCGAGACGCGCCTGTACCAGGTGGCGCCGATCAGTACGAACCTGGTGCTGTCGTATATTGCCGAGCATGTGCTCGGACTCCCGCGGAGTTACTAGATGTCGCACCCACTGCGCGGTCTGCTCGTCCTTACCCTTGAACAAGCCGTCGCCGCCCCATACGCCAGTTCCCGCCTCGCGGATGCCGGCGCGCGCGTCATCAAGATCGAACGGCCCGAGGGGGATTTCGCCCGCGGCTACGACCGCGCCGCCAACGGCCAGTCCAGCTATTTCGTCTGGCTCAATCGCGGCAAGCAAAGCCTCGTCGCCGACATCAAAAAACCCGAGGACGCCGCGTTGCTGCACCGCATCCTCGCCCGCGCGGATGTCTTCATCCAGAACCTTGCGCCCGGCGCCGCGGCACGTTCCGGCTTCGGCTCCGACGATCTTCGCGCGCGCTATCCACGGCTGATCACGGTCGATATCTCCGGCTACGGTGACTCCGGCGAATACGCCACCATGAAAGCCTACGATCTGCTGGTGCAGGCGGAATCCGGGCTGGCGATGATCACCGGCCATCCGGCAGGTCCGGGCCGCGTCGGCGTGTCCGTCTGCGACATCGCCTGCGGCATGTCGGCCCATGCCGGCATTCTGGAAGCGCTGATCGAACGCGGCATCACAGGCCAGGGCAAGGCACTGAAAACCAGCCTCTTCGACGGCATGGCCGATTGGATGAACGTGCCGCTGCTATTCTACGAAGGCACCGGCAAGGCGCCGGAACGCATGGGCCTGGCCCACCCTTCCATCTGTCCCTACGGCGCCTTCGCCCTTTCCGATGGATCGCTGGTGCTGATTTCCATCCAGAATGAGCGGGAATGGGCGGAATTCTGTGCCCGCTTCCTCCATGAACCGGACCTGCCGTCACGCCCCGGCTTCGAGACTAACGTGATCCGCGTAGCCAATCGCGCGCCGGTCGATGCGCATATCGCGGCGGTGTTTGCGACGATGGACCGCACACAGGCAGCGGAGCGTCTGCGCGCCGCCAACACCGCTTTCGGCTTCGTGAATGACGTCGCAGCGCTGTCGCACCATCCGGCCCTGCGCCGCGTCAGCGTCGAAACGCCGAACGGGGCCGTGCGGCTGGCCGCCCCACCCGTCATTGCGGAGGAGGGCGGCCGTGCACTCGGCCCCGTGCCGGCGATCGGCGAACACGCCGCGGCAATCCGCGAGGAATTCGCCGCCTAAGTTTTAGTTCGGCCGCAGCGACGCGTGCGCGAGGTTATTGCCCTCGCCCATCATGTAGGCACGAAGCTGCAGCCGAGCCCGGTGCACGCGGCTCTTTAGCGTGCCAATGGCGCAACCGGTCCTCTCCGCGGCGGTCTCGTACGGAATTTCCTGCAGCGCAATCATGAATAGCGCTTCCCGCTGATCGGCAGGCAGGCGCTTCAAGGCCCAGGACAGTTCGCGCAGCGCCGTGCGATCCTCGTGTGAGGCACTCACAGGCTGCTCAGGCATATTATCCATATCGGTGAATTCACGCTTGTTGCGCACGCTGCTGATGAAGTGGTTGATCATGATCCGGTGAACCCAGGCAGAGAAGTTGGTGCCCGGCATAAAACAATCTTGAGCGAGAAGCGCCTTGGCGGCGACGTCCTGCGCAAGATCTTCAGCGGCGGCGCGATTCCGTGTCAGGGCAAGTGCCCAAACCTTCATTTTCGGTAGAAAACTGATCAATTGCTCGTTGAAGTCCTGCGGCACGCTTGCCTCTCCTTGAGCAGTTGCATTCGGCATGCCTGGGACCTGTGTCGCAACGGTGGCGCACACAAGGACAATGACAGGAGCTTGAACCCAAGTTTCCGTCATTGCAGCGCGTATCCTGCTCAATAACACGCGAAACCTGTCAGGCTTCCCGCGGATGAACGCACTTTCTGCGTCGGTGTAACCACTTTTTGAATGGTCATCACAAGAGCATGTGGCAGAGTGCAGTCATGACGATGATCGCGATTTCGGGAACGGACACCGTCGAGGCGTCGGTGGCGGGAGCACGTCTACTCCTGATCGACGATGATCTCCACGTTGCCGAGACGCTGGCCGAGCTATTGGAGTTGGAAGGTTTTTGCGTTCGCGTTGCCCATGACGGCTTCACCGGATTGGAAGAAGCAAGGCGCGCGCCGGTGGATGTGGTCCTCTGTGACCTGACCCTGCATGGCGGTTTGGATGGCTGCGGCTTCGCCCGCGCCTGCCGGCTGGATCCCGATCTGCGCGACCTGGTTCTGATTGCCGTGTCTGGTTACGATGGTCCTCAGGATCGCCGCCGCGCACAGGAAGCCGGCTTCGACACCCTGATCAGCAAACCCGTCGATCTCGACCGGCTCCGCGCCGCGATCGATCAGGGACGCGCTCGCTGACTCATCGAGCATGCCAGGGGGCATGAGAGTCTCGGCCGTCCTGCCGGTTGCGGATTGGGCGGCGTGCGGACCCTTCGCACAGGACGCCGAGGCGTCCGGGTTCGACGGTGTGCAGGCCAATGAACTGCGTCACGACCTGTTTATGCCGCTCGGCTTCGCCGCCCTCGCGACGCAGCGGATCGAGCTTGCGACATCGGTGGCGATCGCTTTCCCGCGCAGCCCCATGATCGTGGCCAACCAGGCCTGGGATCTGCACCGGCACTCGCACGGGCGCTTTACACTGGGCCTGGGCAGTCAGGTAAAGGCTCACAACGAACGCCGGTTCAGCACACCCTGGGTGTCTCCGGCCGCGCGCATGGCGGATTACATCGCCGCGTTGCGCGCCATCTTCCGCTGCTGGGAATATGGCGAAAAGCTCGACCATCGCGGCCCGTTCTACACCTTCACGCTGATGACGCCGGAGTTCACGCCGCCGCGCAGCGGCTTCGGTATTCCCCCGATCCAACTCGCCGCGGTCGGTCCCTTGATGCTGCGCACGGCCGCACGGATGGCCGACGGTGTGCGCCTGCATGGTTTCGCCACGCGCGCCTATCTTGAAACCGTGGTGCAGCCCATCCTGGAGCATGAGCTTGCGGCCGCCGGCAAAGACCGCAGCGCGTTCGAGATTACCGGCGGCGGGTTCATCGCCACCGGCCCGGATGACGAAGCGGTGCGCCGCGCCGCCGACGCCGCGCGGACGCGCGTCGCCTTCTACGGCTCAACCCCCGCCTATCATGGCGTCTTCGCGCTGCATGGGCTGGAGGATCTCGGCACCCGGCTGCACCGCATGTCGCGCGAGGGTCGCTGGAACGAGATGCCGGCTCTGGTTTCGGACGAAACGCTCGACCTGTTTTGCGCGCGTGCGCCCTATGAGGGCATCGCCGAGGCGATCGCCGCGCGCTTCGGCGGGCTGGTCGATACCGTCACGCTCGAATTCCAGCCCGCGGACGACCGGGCCACGCGACGGCGGCTCGTCGAAGCGATCCAGCGCATCCCCCGGCGCTTCCATCAGCGCGGTTGACGGCCTGCGCGGCGGAAAAGCGGGCCGGTCAAGGAATCCCGGCTGGCGGCTCAGATTGGGACTATGGAAGGGATCCTCGGCGAACCATGCCGGCCAACGGTCGAGCAGGCGCGCACGATCAGCCTCGGCCCGTGCCAACTCATCACTGCCATAGTGGCGGCCGAAGGTGGCGGATTCATGGTGGATCAGCCGCGCCTCGGCGGACACAGCCACCGTGTAGCCGCCGTCGCGCACGCGCAGGCAGTAATCCACATCGTTGAACGCGGACGGAAATGACTCGCCAGCCCCCCCAGGCGGTCGAACACGTCCCTCCGTGTGAGCATACAGGCGCCGGTAACGGCCGAGACCTCTCGCGTCGGCGGCGCGCGGCGTGCGCCGCGTCCGGCATGCTCTCCCGTGCCGTCTGGCCGCAGCACAATGCCTGCGTGCTGGATCGTTCGGTCGGGGAAGAACAGCGTGGCGCCGACCACGCCCGTGCGCCGGTCATCGAAGTGGCGATCCATCTGCCGCAGCCAGTCGGCGTGCAGCGGCGCCACGTCGTCGTTCAGCAGACAGAGTAAATCGCCGCTCGCATGCCGGGCCGCGACGTTGTTCGCGACCGCATAGTTGAAGCGGGGCGTGCGATGCGTGATCACCCGCACCCGTTTGTCGGCTTCCAGCAACGCTCGACCGCGCTCCTGTGCGGCGTCGAGCGCTCCGGGCTGTGAGACCACGATGATGATCTCCAGCTCGGGATACTCCGTTCGCGTCAGGATCGCCCGGAGGCACTTCACGCGCGCGCGCTGCAGCGTGGAGGCGATCAGGATGCTGACGCGTCGTCTTTGCTTGTGGCCCTCTTGTGCGGCCGGTGCCGCGAAGCGCGACGTATCCGGTCGACAATGGGTCAGCACCGCCGGGACATGTGCGATAAGCTGGCCGGCCTCCAGGATGTAGCGGGCGGCGTCGATGCGCATGGCCTCCGCATGACGGGGCGCATCGGGATCGAGCCATTCGGGCCGGACGAGCCAGACCCCGCTCGTCAGTCTTCCCGACCGAAGCGCCAGGCGTGACGGGTGCGGCTTGAAATTGGGACGGCTCCGTCGCCCCTTGCGATCGAGTTGATCGTCATCCGCGAACACCGCGGCGGGACGCTGTATGGCGGCGTTGCAGAGCGCCGACAGCGCGTGCGGTCGAGGCAACTCCCCAGCCTGGAGCAGGGCGGCGTAGTCGCAGTCAAGCTGGGGCCAGGGATCGGCGGGGCCGAGACAAAGGACAGGCACGCGCGGCTCTGACCGGGTCAACGCCTCAAGAGTGGCGGCACGTGCCTCTTCGCTCCGGCCGTCATGCACCACGACAGCGATGACCCGGGGCGGGGCCTTCGGCGGCGAGGCACTGACCTCCGCGTCAAACAGCGCACACCATTGCGCGTAGCGCGGCCAATGCGCCTCGGCCGTGATGACACGGGCGAGTTCAGTGCGTACCGCGAGCAACGCGCGAGGTGGATGGCGCAACGCCACGCGCACAAGGGCCGCCGCCGCAGCGAAGGGGCGGCGTGCACACCCCGAAAGCATGGCCTGCGCGCGTCCCAATGCAGCAAAGCGGACCATCGGAACGCCCGCTGAAGCCGGACCGAACGGTTGCAGGCAGAACCATCTGGCGTTGCCGGGAACAAACAGAATCTGCCGGCTGCCCAGCAGCACCTCAGTCAGCGGCGCATTGTTTGCCCCGGTGCTTAAAATCAGTGTCGCCAATCGCCCGGACGTCGATTTCGCCAGCACCCAGACGCCACGCAACTCAGGCGGGATCCGCGCGCGGAACAGGCCATCCGGTGACGGCGCGAACACGGTATCCTGTGCGCCGTCCCGCGGCCGGGACCATGCGCCAGACGGGAGCCGTGCGACCCGGGCGAGCATCGCCCGAGTGCATCAGAGACGGATTAAATAATGATGAGCGCTACCTACTTCATCCCGGTGATCGAGGCCGAGATAGCCCGTGCATCCCGCATCGGCCAGCGTCCCGCATCCACCTGGCCCATGAAGTCTCCGACGATACGGTTGAAGACGTCCGGATCTTCCAAATTGATCGCATGGCCGCAATTCGGCATCACCGCCAGCGCGGCCGAGGGGATGGTCTGTTTCATCAGCAACCCCGGCTGCAGGCAGGGCCAATCCTCATCCCCGGTCAGCACCAGCGTGGGCACGCGCAGGGCCTTCATCGGCTCCGTCAAATCATACAAGGACGGCCGTTCCCGCTGCACGCCCAGCTGGGTCAGGCGCGCGCCCACCGGATCATGCTCCGTCAGCATGTGTTTGAACTCGGCGAAGCCACGCGGGTCCTTGTTCTCGAACTGCACGCGCGTCGGCCCGTAGGCATATTTCTCGGCGAACGCATCCATCCCGTTCTGCTGGATAAAGTCCGCCACCGCTCCGGCTTCGCTGCGGAAGCGCTCGCGCTGGGTCTTCTCCGCCCCATAGCCGCATCCCGCCACCACCAGAGACTGTGCGCGTGATGCGTGGCGAAAACCGAAATGCAAGGTGGCGAAGCCGCCCATCGAAAGACCCACCACATGCGCGCGATCGATGCCCAGATGCGTCAGCACGGCAGCAATGTCGTCCGCGGCGCGCGCCTGGCTGTACGCGGCTGGATCGGACGGCACGTCCGACGGCGGATAGCCTCGGGCATTGTAGGCAATGGCGCGGTAGCGGCGGCCGAAATGGCGCAGCTGTGGTTCCCAACTCCGCAGATCCCCCGCGTACTCATGGACGAAGATCACCGGCGCGCCTGAGCCTGTTTCCTCGTAATAGAGTCGCACGTCGTCATCGGCGCTGGCATGGGGCATGACGAGTTCCTTATGCGTAACCCAATACGGCGGCGAGGGCGATCACGATGAAGCAGATGACCGCCAGCACGACCCACAATGGCCAGATGAAGCGGATCCAGGTTCCGAATGCGACCTGCCCGGTCGCCAGATAGGCGAGCAACATCCCCGAGGTGGGTGAGATCATGTTGACGAGCCCGTTGCCGAGCAGGAAGGCGAGCACGGTCGTCTGGCCGGTTACGCCATTCAACTGCCCGATGGGTGCGAGGATCGGCATGCTGAGTGCCGCCTTGGCAGAGGTGGAGGGGATGAGGACGGTCAAAACCATCTCGATCGCCATCAGCGCTTGCGCCACCAGGATGCGTGGCTTGCCACCAGCCATATTGGCAAGGGCATTGATGATGGTATCGAGCACACGGCCGTCGCGTAGGACGATCTCCACGGCAGCCGCCATGCCAACCAACACGGCAGCCAGCACCATGCTCTTCATGCCGTCGATGAAGGCGTGGGCGGCATCTCGGGGCGCCAGGCCCGCCAGAGCCGCAATCAGGATGCCGAGGGTAATATAAAATGAGCCAAACAACTCATCCTGCCAGCCGAAATGCGTCGAGCCGACAATCAGAATAAGAACTGCGGCGGCGAGCGAAAGCACAATAGCGAGTTGGCGCGGTGTGAGCGGCCGGGCTTCATGCGTGACGGCCGTCTCGCCGGCCCCTTCGCGTCGAGCCAACACGAGTACAGCGCCAATGCCAGTCGTCAGCACCGCGATCCACAAAAGCAGGCGCAGCAGCCAGCCGCTGAAGACGGGCACGCCAACAATGGGCTGGGCGATGACAAGCGCGACCGGATTGGCGACGGAGGAGAGATAGCCGATCTTGGCGGCGACCGCGACGATCGCGAGTCCGAATAGCGGAGACCGGCCAAGGCGGGATGCGAGAGCCAACATGATCGGGATGATCAAGAGGTACTCCGAGATCAGCCCGAGAAACGCACTACCCGCGGAGATCGCTGTCATCAGGACGGGAACCAGAATCCAGACACGCCCGCCTGTGCGCTCAAGCAGCCTGTCGATCGCCGCGTCCAGGGCGCCGGACGCGCGCAAGATGCCGAACATGCCGCCAAGGAACAGGATCATGAAGATCAGGCCGGCGGACTGCTTCATGCCGGCGGGTTGCGCGGTCACAAGCGCGGACGCGCTTACCGGATAGGCTGCTTTGTCCGTGCTACGGTCGCTCTGGATCAGAAATCGCGGAGCGATGGTCTTTGGGATGACGTGAAACGTGCCCGGGACGACCTTGCCGGCCGTGCGCTGAAAGCTCCCGGACGGGACGATCCAGGTCAGCGCAATGGCGATCGCCAGCACCACAAGCATCATGATGACAGGATCGAGGCTACCAAGCCGGCGGGCACGCACGCCCGATGGGACTTGGCGCTCCGGGGCAACCAAAGGGCTCGCCGTCGCATCAGCCATGGTCATGCTCCGATCCGCGATATCGACACCGCAGAGCGCCTCACGCTGCCACAGCTGAAACCGGAACGACAATCCCTGGCCGTCGGCACACGCTGGCAGAGACCGGCGTCAGTTCCTCATGAAATCCTGGTCGGAGATCGCTATCCGCTCTGCCCCAACCTCTGGCGGTACGGTGACCGTGGTTCCCGGCGCAATGATCCCGGGCAGCCGCACCGTCTCCATCCCCGCCGCGAAACGCCCGCACGCCCTGCTCCAGAGCTCCCCAATCGCGAGATCGGCGTGCCACGGCCCACCCGGCAATCGCAGCGCGGTCACCCGCATGCCGGGCGCGATGTAAATCAGCGCTTGCGCCTCGTTGGCCGAACCACGCAGTTTCACCGCAACCGGTTCAGGTCCGCGATTGATCAACACCAGCTGGGAATCTCCCCGGCCACGCTGCGCCAGCAGCTCCGCGTTGCCCGGCGGCGCACCGGCCTGGTCGGCGCAATAAGCCTGGCGGGCATCCGCGACACCGCCCGGTTCCAGCCGCGCTGCGTCCATGTACATGTGGCTGCCATCGGTCAGTGCGATGATCAGCATGCCGCGCTCCGGCACCGCACCCACGGCCCGGACCGAGGTGAAGGCCGGCAGCGCGCCCGCCGACACCAGCCGATCTCGCGAAATGTCGCGCCACAGCGGCGCCGGACCATTGCCCGGCGCCACATAGTGGGTCGGCGGTCCTGCAAGGCGAATGGTCGTTATAGCAGGACCGGGGGTTGGCTCTGGTGCAGCCAGGGCGATGCGCGGCGGCTCCGCGGCGGGCGGTGAAGCAGCCAGCCGCAGGATGGCGCTGACCGCGGCGACAACGCCCACACCCAGGATGCTCAGCCATACGATCATCGGCAGGCCGCTGAAGCCGGGACGGGGAGGGAGGGTCTCCGCTGTACTCGCCAGCAAAATGCGGGGACTGTCGTACAGCGCACGGCGTGCCGGGTCGCTCAGTACGTCATAAGCAGCCATCAGAGCGACGAAGGCATTCACGTCGCCGGTTCCCTGCACGTCCGGGTGCAGCCGGCGCGCGGCCTTGCGGAAGGCAGCCGTGATCTCCGCCGGATCAGCCTGCGGCGTCAGTCCCAGACGTGCGTAATATCCTTCGGGGTCTGCGGACATCGCCGCGGAGCATACAACACATTCTACCCGTCGGCGCGCGGCACCCAGGGAATGCGAGAGACCGCGATGCCTTCCTCGGCAAGCGCTTCGGCCTCCGTCGGCGACGTCTCCCCGTAGATGCCGCGCTTGTCGCTCTCGCCGCGATGGATGCGCCTGGCTTCATCGGCAAACTGCTCGCCGACATAGTCGCAGTTCTTTTCGACCTCGGCCCGGATCTTTTGCAGCATCGCGCGTACTTGGTCCGGCATCGGACCGGCGACAGCTTGCGGGGGAGCCTGGACAGGTGCAGCAGGGGCAGGGGACGGTGAGGGCGGCGCAGGCGGCTGGATCGTGGCGCGCTTGGTCGTCACGACGGCGGGTGCCATCAATGCGCGGCTGACCGTCTTGTTGCCGCATTCGGGGCATTCGACCAACCCGAGCGCGACAAGCTTGTCGAACGCCGCGCTGTCCTTGAACCAGCCGTCGAACTCATGCCCCTGATCGCACCGCACCTGGTAATGGATCATTCCTGACCTTTGTGTCTCGCCCCATGAAAATGGCCCTGCCTGGCACTCCTCACAAGTGAGTGCCAGATCAGTGTCGTTACTATTCCTTCAGCAGAGGATCCAGCTTTCCCGCGCGGTCCAGCGCTAACAACTCATCCGACCCACCGATGGACTGACCGTTGATGAAGATCTGCGGCACGGTGCTGCGTCCGCCGGACCGTTTGCGGGCTTCCTCCCGCTCCGGCGTGCCGTTCGGCGCATCGATTTCCCGAAACGCCACGCCCTTGGCGCTGAGCAGATTCACGGCCCGCACGCAGTAGGGACACCAGGGCTGCGTATAGATCTCCACCTCGGCCATCAACTCGTCCTTCGCTCATCGTAAGCGCGGATCAGGCACCCGCGCCGCCGCGAGCATGTCAACCTGCGCCGCCCCCTCTTCAAGCAGGGCGGCAGCGCAGGCATTGCCCGTCGCGCCCGAGGTGATCACGTCGTCGATCAGCAGCACGCTCCGTCCCCGCAGGAGGGCTTGCCGCGACGGACGCACACGGAAGGCGCCATCCAGTTCCGCCGCGCGTTCCGCCGCCGTCTTGCCGCCGAGCGCCGCCGTGCCGCGCACCCGCTGCAGGCCGTCCAGCACCGTGGGTCGGCTCGCGATACGGGTGATATGCCGCGCGAGCAGTGCCGCTTGGTTGTAGCGCCGCCGCCGCAGCCGGGCGGGGTGCAGCGGGACCGGGACAATCACCTCCGCACGTGCCAGCAGCGCCGCGCCCGTGCGGGCCATCCAGGGCGCCAATACCGCCGCAAGTTCCACCCTGTCGGCATGCTTCAGCGGCAGGATCAGGCGGCGCGCGCCATCGTCGTAGCGCAGTGCAGCGCGGGCCTGGCCGAAGCGAGGCGGCACCTCCTGGCAGGCGACGCAAATAGGACCCTGCGCGCTGCGGCGAACGGCACGCCGCAGCGCTCGCACAGCGGCTCGGTGATGAAGCTGACCTGCGCGAAACAGGCACTGCAAAGCAGAGCATGGGCGGCGACATCATCCGCGCAGGCGGGACAGCGCGGCGGCAGGTACCAGGTCGAGCGTGTCCGCCGCGAGCCGGCGCAAGCGTGGATGCAGAACGCCCATGCCGCCAGTTTGGGCGGCTCAGGTTCAGGCTGCGTTAACGTTGGCTCCGAAGCGCACCGTCCCGTCCCGGTCGATCTCCTTCACCAGGTCTATCTCCCAGGACAGATACGCCTTCATCGCCTCCTCTATCCCCGAGTTGCGATCGTACGGCCGAAGGTAGAAGTCCACACAGGCGTCGTCCGGCGGATTGGTGCGATCTTTGACCAGCGGCCGGCCGAAGGTGTGCCAGGCGGCGGTGCCACCCTCCAGCACCAGCACCTCGCCCTTCGTCAGGCCGCGGGCTTCGTCGACAGCCAGCCGGGCAAGCATGCCGTCCGGCGACGTCAGGACCACATGCCGTGCGGCGGACACGGCAGGGGCCAGCGCGTCCAGCCGGGTGCGGATGCCCCACACCGCGCCCGGGATATGACCGTCGCGGAAATCGATACTGCGCGCGAGGTCCACGACCACCGTCTCGTCGCCGGCATCGAGCAGCGCGACCAGCCGCGGCACGTCGATACTGGGCACAGAGGCGGAGAGTTCCGGAATCGGCGCCAGAGCGGTGCCGGAATCGCGCACCTCCTCGAGCCCGCCCTCGACGACGAATACATCCCGATGGCCCATCTGGCGCAGCCAGCCGCCCGCCATGCGCGCCCGCACGCCCGTGTCGTCCAGCAATACGATGCGGGCATTGCGCACGCCTATCCACTGGTCCGTCGCCTGCACCAACTGCCCGCCCGGCGCGTTGCGGCTGCCGGAGCGGTGCCAGGAGCGGAACTCCGTCGGATCGCGCACATCCAGCAGATACAAAGTCCGATCCGTGTCTTCCTCAAACCGCGCAAGATCGAGCGCACCGATAACCCCAACCCCCGAGCGTTCGGCAAACGCCTGCGCGCGCCCCAGCGCGACGGAGGCGCTGCGTGGCGTGCCGGGCGGGAATGCCTCGGTGCGCCCGCGCGCGCACTGCAGCCCGGCCAGTTCCCAGCCCATCGTACCGTTGCGGAGCGCCACCACTTTGTTCGGAATACCCGCCTGCCGCAGGCCTTCGGCGCCCATGATACTGCGCGTGCGCCCGGCGCAGTTCACCACCACCAGCGTCTCCGGGTCCGGCACCATATCGCCCACGCGATAGACCAGCTCGCCGCCCGGCACACTGACGCCGGAGGGGATCGACATTCGCGTGAACTCCTCCAGCGTCCGGCTGTCGAGCACCACCATCTTGCGCTTGCCGTCCAGCCAGGATTTCAGCTCCGATGCATCCACGCTCGGCGTTCCGTAGTGGTGTTCCACCCATTCGCCGAAGGCTTTCGACGGCACGTTGACACCGCTGAACAGCACCTGTCCGGCCGCCTCCCAGGCCGGCGTGCCGCCATCCAGGACCGACACATCGGTGCATCCGTCCGTTTCCAGCCACGCACCCAACCGCTCCGCCAAACCACGTCCATCGTCGATGCAGACGACGCGCACGGACTTGCGCGGGAGCAGGGCGCGGGCGCGGATCTCGCGTTTGGAGAGCGGGCAGGGGACGGCCCAGAACAGATGGCTGGCGCCGAACTCCCCTTCCTCGCGGGCGTCGAGCAGCGCGAGTTCATGCCCGTCCGTGATCCACGTCCCGAGGGTCGCTGCGTCGATCCGTTTCATCTGCTCTTGTCCACGCCTTCCAGCAGTCCTCGCATGTAGCCTATGGCGAACAGCCGTCCCAGGGCTTCGTAGCCGGGGCGGAGGTTGGGATCGCCCTCCATCGCCGGCGCGTGATCCGGCCGAATGGGACCGTTGAAACCGATCTGCCGATACGCGCGCATGCATTCAAACATGTCGGTGTGGCCTGCGTCGTGAAAAGTCTCCACGAAGTTTTGCGCGGTGCCGCGCACATCGCGAAAGTGCACGAAGGAGATATGGTCCCCGAAATGCCGGATCAGATCGGGCACACGCGCCGGCGTATCCATCAGGCCGAAATTGGCCTGGCAGAAGCAGATGCTGTTGGCCTCGCTATCCGCCATCCGCATGGCGCGGTCGAAGTTCTCCCGCGTTCCGAAGATCCGCGACACCCCCATGACCGGTGAAAGCGGCGGATCGTCCGGATGCAGCGCGAGCCGCACGCCCGCCTTCTCCGCCACAGGAATCACGCGTTCAATAAACCACGCGAAATTCTCCCACAACGCATCCTCGGTAATGCGCAGGGCATTGGTGCCGGGCGCGCGTGAGGTCAGGTGATGCTCGTAGCTGGTGACCAAAGCGCCACCCCGCCCGCGCGTTGTGGTCGATGTGCGGGCCCAACTCACCCACACCATCCAGCTGTAGCACAGCACCGGAATCTCCAGCGCGCCCATGTTGCGGATGATCTGACACATCTGATCGAGTTCCGCGTCACGGCCAGGCCCGCCGCTCTTGATCGCATCCATCGGCACCATGCCTTCGATGCCGGACAGCGTCAGGCCGAAATCATCGAAACGCTTCTTCAAAGCCAACATCTGGCCATAGTCCCAAAGACGCCATTCGCCTGTGGAACTGCCCAGCACCACCGCATCGTCCACGCCCATTTGAAGGGCGTGTCGCCACTTCGGCGTGATCTCCGGTTCCAGGCACATCGCGAACTTCACGTGCTTTCTCCTCGTATCAGGGCAGGCATCGGGCCGGCTCTCTCGTTGGTCAAGCGAACGGAATCGGAGCGCCTGCGTTATTGAGCTTTAGCAAACAGGACCCGACGTTTGGACCAGGCGCTCGAGACCCATCCGGCCGCTTCGGCCCCCGCGACAGCCGCAACAGCTGCGACAGCCGCGAATGCGGGTGCGCCATCGGCGCGCAGCCAGTACGGCCTGGACATCCTGAACTTTTTCGTCGCCGACGTGCAGACCGGGTTCGGCCCGTTCCTGGCCGTGTATCTGACCATAAACGGTTGGACCCACGGTATGATCGGCGCGGTCGTCACCGCCAGCACGGTCGCCGGAGTGCTCAGCCAGGTGCCGGCCGGCGCGCTGGTGGATTGGACCACGCACAAGCGGCTGGTGGTGGGCATTGGTCTCGCCATGATTGCCGGCGGCGCGCTGCTGATCGCCGTCATGCCAGCTTTCTTTCCGGGTACTCACCGCCGAACTGATGCTGGGCATCCCCGGTTCGGCAATCCGGGCCGCCATCGCCGGCATCGCGCTTGGCTTGGTCGGCAACCGCACCCTGAACACTCGTGTCGGACGAAATCATCAGTGGGATTCGCTCGGCAATGCGCTGACCGCGGGTGCCATGGGCGCGCTTGGCGCCCTCATATCCATTCGCTCCCCCTTTTTCGCCGCGGCCGGGCTGTGCATCCCCGCAATTCTGTCGCTGCTGATGATCAACGGCAAGGAGATCGATTACCGCAGGGCGCGCGGTTCGACGCGCCGGCGCTCGCCCCGTCCGGCGCGCTGGCGCACGCTGTTCAAGGACCGCAGGCTCCGCGTGCTCTCCATGGGCATGTTCCTCTTCCAGTTCGCCAACGCCTCCATCCTGCTCCTTGGTGCCGAACGTCTGGCCGCGGAAATGAAGACAAAGTCCGAACTCTTCACCTCCCTGATGGTCGTGGTGCCCGAGATGGTCTCCGCCGTCATCGCGCTTCGCCTCAGCAAGGCAGCCAACGATTGGGGACGCAAACCCTTCCTCCTCGCCGGCTTCGCCGCCGTTCTGATCCGCGCCGTCCTGTTCTCTATCGCGCCCGGGCCGTGGTACTTCGTCGGCATCCAGACCTTCGATGGCATTACCGCCGCCGTGATCGGCATCATGCTGCCGCTCGCCGTCGCCGACATCACCCGTGGTACCGGCCGGTACAACGGCGCGCTCGGCGTTGTGACAATGATTAGCCTCATCGGCGCCGCCATCAGCACCACTGCGATCGGCTTCCTCGCCCAATACCTCGGTCTCGCCACCGGCTTCATCGCCCTTGCCATTGCCGCCCTGCTCGGTTTCCTTTTGCTGTGGTGGCGGCTGCCGGAAACGGTCAGCAGCGCCATGTCGGAAAAGCATTTGCCCGGACAGCACAGGTCCGTCGCGCATGCCTGCGCGTATGAGACGTCGCTGCAGATGGCGCTCCGACCCGACGACGCGGAGCGTATCGCCGGAAAGGTGCGCAACCTGCCGCCACGGCTCTCGCCCTGTTACCTGGCGGGCAACGCGCCCGATCCGATCAAGCCGGCCGGCGCGTATTGGGGCGCGATCTTCGTCGCTGGCGATCCGGGATATGTCGGCGATCCGGCGGCGTCATCCGTGCAGGCGGGCGAAGCAATGCTGGATGCGACGGTGGAGGCGTTGGCGCGGTTCTACGGCGATTTCGCGCGGGCGCAGTTGCGGGTGGGGCAGCCGGACTGATCCGTCCACTGCTAAGCCACCACTGCCCTTGGCAGGCCTCTAACGTGTACCTTTTCAGTCACGACGCCATGTTGCCGTTCATTTGCCGAAGAGTTTCTGCAGCAAATTCTTGGGTGCGTTGAGGATTTGTTTCGCGGCATTGGCGGGCACCGCAAGCAACGACGGCGGCGAGTTTGGCTGCGGACCGCCCGGGCCGCCGCGCGCGATGGCGAGCTGATTGGCGCAATCATCGCCGCCACTGCTGAGCCGATCCGGACCGCCGAGCGCGCCGGAGATCGCCCCAAGCGGCACTTCGGCCAAGTTCTCCGCAGACTGCGCGAGGCCCATGATGTTGTCCTGCGCCGAATGCGCCGCGTCGACGCGCGCCCTCGGATTCTCGATCGTCCCGCCGACGATCAGTGGCACGGTGATGCCGGTATCGGCGAGCCGAGCCAGCGGCCGCAAGCGCAGCGAGAGCGTTTCGTCGGCGAGGTTGATCGTGCCACTGCCGCTCACCTTCACGCGTGCGGAATCGAGATACAGCGCACGGAACGTCGCCAGCCCGTTACGCGCGTCCAACCGCGCCGCGAAGCAGCGCAGTGCGTTACGGCCGCGGATGCTCTGGCCAGGAAAGATCAGCGACAGCGGCAGGCTCGCCGAGGTCAGGATCGGTCCGAGCAGACGGTTGAGCGAGGCGTTGTCGATTTCCCCGTTCACCATTGCCAGCCCGAGCGTTCCGTTCAACCCGGCGGCCATCATGTGCAGGCTATCCCCCGCGCCATTGAGAGTGGCGTCCACTTCGAGCGAGCCCGACGCGTCGGATGGTAGCCCGAGCATCAGCGCCAGCGCGCGCACCGACAGACCTGGCGCACGCAGCACCAGCGCCACTGGCGGCTTCGCTGGATTGGCATCAATCGTCAGCCGCCCGCTCATTCTTCCGGCGGGAAGTATCCCGCTGATCGGATCGAGCATGAGCTTGCCGTCCTTGAGCACGAAATGCCCGGCGATATCGCGCTGTGTCTGGCCGCTGGTGCGCAGTTCGCCAATGCGCAACTGGACATCCGCATCGGCAGTGCGCAGCACGCCGAGGTCAAGCGGCGCGTCGGAAAACAGCAGATCCGGATTGCCGCGCCGCTCCGGCCGTGGCGTGGGTGTGGCCAGAGCCGTCGCGGCTTGCTGCCCCGCCGCTGCCGGGGGCGCCGGCGGACTGACCGACTTCAACTCGAGCAGCGCATCGAGATCGATCCGCTTGGACGTCACATTCCCGGTGATCGATGGGGGCCGCGTGAACGTCACCGACGCATCGCCGGCGATGTCGCCCTGGGGCAGGTTCAGCGTCGCTTGCGTCAGCACCATGCCCTTGGCGAACCCGCCCGACGCCTCGGCGAGACGCGCATCAAGCGCGATATCCTTCACATCCGGCACCGGCCGCCGGACCAGCGCCGCGAACGGCGCCAGCGCCGGAATGCGCGCGCTCACCAGGAGCTCCGCCCCGGCGACGCGCGCCGGATCGGCCAGCGTGCCCTTCGCCATCGCTGTGGCCCCCGCGACCGCAAGCGAGACATCAACCGGGAATGCCTGCCCATCGATCAGTGCGCTCGGCGCGCCGAGCGTCGACGAGATGGTCAGCGGTGCGTCAGCATAGTTGCCGGCAGCTTGCACGGTGACCGGCTGATCCGGCTGCGGCGCCCGAATAGTCACCTGTGTCAGCGTCAGCCCCGGCGCATAGGCGGACAGGTCGGATGCGCCGGCATGAAGCGTGAAATTGCTGACCCGCGTGAGCAGCGGCCCGCTATCCGCGACATTCGCGCTAAAGCTCAGCTCCCGCACCGACGGCAGCGGCGTGCCCGGAACGAAAGGTTGAAGCTGCGCCAGATCCGCCAGCTGCCCGCTTGCTTTGCCCGAATAGCTTGTCGGCTGCAGCGGCGTCGTCGATTGTGCATCCACAGACAACGCCGCGCCTTTCGAGTTAACCGTCAGCCTCACCGGCCACGGTGTCTTCGCGGCCGTATCGCTCAGCCGCGCCACCGAACCCGTCTCGCCCTTCGCGTCAAACTGAGTCCCGGCAAAGGTTGCGACGAGCTGGAATGTCACGGGAGACAACTCGCTCGGCTCCCGCAATTCAAACAAATCCAGTGTGCCAGTAACGGCCTGCCCCGTGATGCCGTTGCGCCAAGTCAGCGTGCCATCCTCGACCGTCATCGATTGAACGGCGATGTCCATTGGCTTCCCCGGCGCCGCGGCGGCTGTCGGCGTGGCCGGCTTAGTGAACAGCCAGTTGCCGCGACCGGCCTGAGTCGTCTCAATCAGAACGTCCGGCTTGATTATCGCCAGCGAAGGTATGTCGAGGCAATTCGACAGCAGCGGCAGCAGGGCTACCTCCGCCTCGATGCTTTGCGCGGTCACCATTTGTGGTCGGGAGCCGCCGTCGAAGTTGGCGAGCGCCACGTCGCGTGCCTCGATTGTCGGCACCAGTGACCATTTCACCGAGATTGGGCCGTTTAGCGACAGCTCGCGCCCAGTCGCGCGCATCACCGCATTTTGGATACGCGGCTTCCAGCTGTTCGGATCGAAGGTAGCAATGAAAATGCCGATCCCGGTAATCGGCAGGACCACCACCAGGCCGATAACGATCACCAGGATTCTGCGCCAGCGCATGGAAGATGTTCCCCCATCATGCCCGTAGTTTCGGCGCGCGGCGGCAGCGCCTGGAAGCCCCCCTCGCGCGCGCACTTTCCATGCGCGGCAGTCAGTCTGCCCGCACCGTCAGCCGCCCTCCCGCCAGATGCGTCGGGCGCACGCAAATGTGGCGGTCCGACATTCCCACGACCACCGTCACGCTACCCGAGCCCCAGAGGTCGTTGCCGAGAATGGGCGCGTCCGGCCTGCGCGTGCAAGAACCGAAGTTGATGCGTTCGCCCGGCGAGCCTCAGCAATTCATTTGAGGCAATCAAAGAAAATTTTACGCGGACAAAGTCACTTAGCGCAAAGATCAGGCTATTTGCGGACAGCGGCACTCAAGCGGCACGAAGTGCCATATTTTATTGTATTGGTTGGTGCCGAGGGGAAAGCGGAAGATCATTCCAAAGCAACGCGGAGGGTATCCCCTCGTGTAATGGCGCATTAGCTGACGGACGATAGAAGTCCTTGCGACGCGGCAAACCCCATTCGCGGTCGCTTGATGGTCGAAGTAGTCCATCTCCCAGTGAAGACGTTCGGCTGACGGCTCGACAGCGGCACGCCCTGTAGCTCCGTCGTCCTCAGTGACCTCCGTGTTAAAATCTTACTTCCCTCCAAACGCCCCAGTCATGGGCCTGACAAGCCGAACACCCACGGCCCAATCGGACCTCGGAAAACGCCCCCCCTGGTGCCCCAACGCACCACCAGGAAAAAATACCTTGACAGAACTACTAACATATGCTCTTGTTCCGTGCGTGACGGCCCAGCCCCGAACCGCTGACCCATCCCATCACCCCGATCCACCCCAGGATCAGGCACCTCCCGCCGTACCCACACGCGGCAGCCGCCTGCTCGGCCTCCTTCGCAAGATGGTCGACCACGGCAAGCAAATGCTCGCCAACGTGCGCCAAAACCCCACCGCCGAGTACCTCCGCCACATCGGCGGATGCTTCGGCACACGGGACCTTAAGTTGATCCTCGCGCGCATCACGCGCGGCCTGCAAATGGCGGCGGAACTCGAAACCAGGATCGCGGACCATCCCGGCCGTTTCGATCGTCCGCTGCATGTCACCGCCCGTGCGCCCGCCGTGCGCAAACCACGCAGCCGCCCCGCGCAACCGCAGGACCAGTCAGACTCCGTCCTCGCCGGGCTCGCGACGGCAAAGGAAATCGCGGACCAGCTCCGCCACCGGCCGGTCGGCGCCGTCCTGATCGAGATTTGCGGCAATCTCGGCATCATGCCGTCCGATCCGCTATGGGACGAAATCAGTCACGTCGTTGAAGACCACGGCGGTAGCTTCCTGGCATTCTGGAAGGACGCCACGAACCGGGTTGCCATCACCAATTTCGTCCCACCGAACGTGCGGTTCGTCTGGCCAAAGCTGCCACGCCTGACCGAGCTCCACCTGGCGTATGCAGCCGTCACGGCCACCGGCCCACCCTGAACGCACCGTCCGAACCGCTAAGCCATCAGGACACGGGGCCGCCCGGCGGTAGCCCCGCCGTCGTGATTCGACGCACCGCGCTCATACCGGCCGCGTCAGTTCCATCCACGCCGCGCGCAGCCGCACCGCCTCGCTCGCGAAACTCTCCTCCAGCACCGTCGCCATTTTGATCCGATCGGCGCGGAAATGGCGGAAATCGTCCCGCAACTCGCACCACGCGCATAGCAGCGTCGCCTCGACATAGTATTCCATCGCGATCGGCTTAATCGTGCGCTCGCTCGCCGTACCAGTCCCATCCACATACCCAATCCGCATCTTCCGCGCGTCCCGGATGGCGGTGCGCAGCTCAGCCACATCGATGGCATCGGCCGCCGGCGCACCACGCCGAGACACATGAAACGGCGCCTCCAGGCTGGATCGCGCCTCCGCCGGCATCACCGCGGCCAGCTTGTGCAGCACGCTCCGAGCGGTTGCGGTCAGCGTGCGATCGCCCGTGCGCGGTAGCAGCCGCAACCCGATCACGATGGCCTCCGCCTCCTCCGCCGTGAACATCAGGGGCGGCAGCGCATATTCGCGCCGCAGCACGTATCCCAGCCCCGCCGCACCCTCGATCGGCACGCGCCGAGACTGTAGAGTGGCGATGTCGCGATAAACGGTACGCGGCGTCACCTCCAGCTCCGCGGCGATCGTCGCGGCAGTAACCGGAGCACGCGCCAGGCGCAGCACCTGGATGATGTCGAACAGCCGATCCGCACGGCGCATTGAACGGCCCCGTCTCCTGATGCTGACAGCACGCTGTCAGCAGCCCCTTCTTATCTTAGCGGCATGCTGACACGAACCGAGATACCGCTCGCCATCCCTCAACGGCTCCAAAGCGCACCGGAGCACCCGCTGGCCGATTGGTGGCGTGCCGCACGGCACCGCCACCGCACGCGCCGGCTGCTTGCCGAGATGAACGATAGCATGCTGAAGGATATCGGCTTGACCCGCAGTGAAGCCCAGCTTGAGGCTTGGAAGCCGTTCTGGCGCCTATGACCGCATCCACCCGTCCGTTGGGAATCACGCTCGTGGCGCTTTCGGCACTGGCCTACAGCACGGCCGGCTTTTTCACGCGCCTGATCCCGCTCGACGCACAGACGATCCTGCTCTACCGAGGCATCGTCGCCGGGCTGTTCATCGCCGCGTTTTGCGCCGTGATGGAGGGACGCAATGCGCTGCGCGCTGCTGCCGCGATCGGCCGGCCCGGGCTGCTCGCGGCGCTCTGCTCCGCGCTGGCGACCATCCTGTTCATCAACGCCTTCCGGCTGACATCGGTGGCCGACGTGGTCATCCTGTTCGCCACCGCGCCGTTCGTTACCGCCGCAATCAGCCGGGTCGTCTACGGCGTGCGGGAAAGCCGCGCCACGTTGATCGCCAGCACCGTCGCCCTTGCCGGCGTGGCCATTATGATGGGCGGCGCCGGATCGAGCCGCCACGTCCTCGGCGACCTTATGGCAATCGGCATGACGCTGCTGATGTCCATCATGATCGTCATCGTCCGCCAGAATCGGCAGACCTCGATGCTGCCGGCCGCCTCACTGTCGGCTTTCCTCTGCGCCGCGCTGGTCTTGCCCGCCGCGGCGCCCTTCCTGCCGACCCGGCACGATCTGCTGTTGCTGGTGCTGTTCGGCACCACGCAATTCGGCCTTGGCCTGATTCTGTTGACCGTCGGCAGCCGGATGGTCTCCGCAACCAAGTCAGCCCTGATCAACTCGCTGGAGGTGCCGTTCGCGGCACTCTGGGTCTGGCTCGCCTTCAACGAAATACCCGCCGCGACGACGATCATCGGTGGTCTCATCGTCTGCGCCGCCGTGCTGGCGCATGTGCTGATCCCGCAGCGTGGCCATAGCTCCGAGCATCATTACCCGGTGGCAGCTCGGCAGCTTCGGTGCCGCCGCGCACCATCTTGAAACCTCCGAGTCCGCTGTCCCCGCTCTTCAGTCCAGACGTCTCTTGCTACACTCCCCCCATGACAACCCCTACCCTCGGCGTCCTCGGCGGCATGGGGCCGCTCGCCTCCGCCCACTTCATGGTCCGCCTCACCCTGCTCACCCCGGCCGAGCGTGACCAGGACCACATCCCCACCATCCTCTGGTCCGATCCCCGCGTCCCCGACCGCACGCGCGGCAAGCTCGCGGGCGGCGACGACCCGCTGCCCTGGCTCCTCCGAGGCATTCGCGGCCTCCGCCAGGCCGGCGTCCAAGCCATCGCGATCCCCTGCAACACTGCCCATGGCTGGTACGACGAGATGGCCGAGGAAGCTGGCTGCCCCATCCTCCACATCGTCGACGCGGCCAACGAAGACCTCGCCCGCCAGGGCATCAAGCCCGGCCTGATTGGGGTCATGGGCACCGCCGCCACCCTCGCGATGCAGCTCTACCAGCAACGCCTGACCTCGCGCGGCTGGACCTGCATTACCCCCACCGACGAGGAAATGGCCCGCCGGGTCACCCCCGCCATCGCCCAGGTCAAAGCCAACCACGTCGCAGACGCGTACGAACCGCTGGCCGAAGTCGTGCGCTCGCTCAAAGCCCGAGGCGCCACGGCCGTCGTTCTCGGCTGCACGGAGATCCCGCTCGGCATCCAGGCCGGCCCCGCCCACACGCTCGGCATCCCGCTGATCGACACGATCGACGCGCTCGCCCGTGCCGCCATCGCCTGGGCCAAACCCGGCGCACTCTTGCCAGCGCGCCGCTAACCGGCTAACGAACTCTCATGCTGTCCTGCGGCATCCGCATGGCCTTCCGGTTAGCCCGCTTCGCGGTGCGCTCGGCCGTGCGCGCCATCGCCGCCCTCGCACTCCTTCGACTTACGCGCCCCTGAGCGTCACGCCGGGTCGCTGAGCGCCGGCACCGCCCAGGGGAACATCCCGGGGAAATCCCGCGCGCTGTCGAACACCGAATCCGAGGACCCATCCAATGCCCATCACCCATCCCAGCTTCGGCACGCTGGAAGACGACCGCATCATCATCTTCGACACCACGCTGCGCGACGGAGAGCAGTCGCCCGGCTTCTCGATGAACATCAACGAGAAGATCCGCATGGCCGAGGCGCTCGCAGAACTGGGCGTCGATGTGTTGGAAGCCGGCTTTCCCATCGCTTCGCCCGGCGACTTCGATTCGGTGAAAGCCATCGCCGAATCCCTGGGCCAGCGTGACGACACGCCGGTGATCTGCGGCCTGGCGCGTTCCGGCCGCGATGACATCACCCGCGCCGGCGACGCGGTGCGTGCGGCGAAGCGCAAGCGCATCCACAGCTTCCTGTCCACCAGCGCACTGCATATGAAATACAAGCTGCGGATGGAGCCCGAGGATGTGCTGCGCGCCGTCAGCGACAGCGTGACGCTCGCGCGCCACTACACAGACGACGTCGAGTGGTCCGCCGAGGACGGCACCCGCACCGAACCCGACTTCCTCTGCCGCTGCGTCGAGGCCGCGATCAAGGCCGGCGCCACCACGATCAACATCCCCGATACCGTCGGCTACGCCCTGCCCGAGGACATGCTGCGCATCTTCACCATGGTGCGTGAACGTGTGCCGGGTGCCGACAAGGTCGTGCTGTCCACGCACAACCACAACGACCTGGGATTGGCCGTTGCCAACACGTTGGCCGCCATCGCCGCCGGCGTGCGCCAGATCGAATCCACCATCAACGGCATCGGCGAGCGTGCGGGTAACGCGTCGCTGGAAGAGGCCGTCATGGCCATCCGTACCCGCAATGACCGTGTGCCCTACAAAACCAACATCAAGACCCGCAATCTCCTCAAAGTCTCCCGCCTGCTCTCAGCCATCACCGGCTTCGACGTGCAGCCCAATAAGGCCATCGTCGGCCGCAACGCCTTCGCGCACGAAGCCGGCATTCATCAGGATGGCGTGCTGAAGAACGCCGCCACTTACGAGATCATGACGCCCGACAGCGTCGGCTGGACCAAGTCCAACCTCGTGATGGGCAAGCACTCCGGTCGCGCGGCCTTTCGCGACAAGCTGCGCTCGTTGGGCTACGAGATCGGCGATAACCACCTGAACGTCGCCTTCCGCCGCTTCAAGGAAATCGCCGACCGCAAGAAGGTCGTGTACGACGAAGACATCATGGCGCTGGTGGACGACGAGGTGATGCGTGATCACGAACGCATCCGCTTCGTCTCGCTCGACGTGCACGCCGGATCGAAACAGCCCCAGCGCGCCGAGCTGGAGCTGGAGGTGGACGGCGTCACGAAGCACGCCGTCGCCACGGGTGACGGGCCGGTCGATGCCACCTTCCGCGCGATCCGCGAAATCTTCCCGCACAACGCCAATCTCGTTCTGTTCTCCGTCGGCGCGGTGACCGAGGGCACCGACGCCCAAGCCAAGACCACAGTCCGTCTGGAGGAGAACGGTAAGATGGTGGACGGGCAGGGGGCCGATCTCGACACGATCGTCGCCTCGGCCCGTGCCTACGTCCACGCCCTGAACAAGCTGATGGTGAAACGCCTGCGGACTGAACCGCAAGCCCTTTCGGCATAATGCTTTTCTAGAAACGGAGACCGAGCCGCGGTTTTTAGTTGAAACCGTGGCCCTGGTCTGTGCACAACACGCCGCATGAAACGCCTGCTGTGGTCGTTATTATTCTTGACCGTTACCGGACAGGCACAGATCCATCAGGCACACGCTAGCCCCGCATGCAAGTCGGCCATCGACGCCGCCTCGATGACGTCCGTGGTTCCCAACGGCCTGCTCCATGCCATCGCCGTCGTCGAGTCAGGCCGGCCTGACCCTCGTAGCGGCACGATCCAGCCCTGGCCTTGGACGATCGATGTCGGCGGCCAGGGCTATTATTTTCCAACAAAAGCCGCTGCGATCTCCGCCGTCCGCACCTTGATGGCCGCCGGCATCAGTTCGATCGATGTCGGCTGCATGCAGATCAACCTGAGCTACCATCCTGCCGCGTTCCGCAATCTCGATCAGGCCTTCGACCCGATGGCGAACGCCCGCTACGCCGCAGTGTTTCTCACCAGGCTGTACAATTCCTCGCTGGACTGGACCAAGGCCGCCGGCGCCTATCACAGCCAGACGCCCACACTCGCGCAGCCGTACCAGAACGCCGTTCTGGCGCACTGGCAGCCGATCGGCGCAAGCAAGCGCTACAAGGCGATAACGTCGTGGGAAGACTATGGCGGTCCGAAATCCTGGGAAGACTTTGCCACCGGTCTAAAGGGTCATCGGTGAACTACTGACAGGCCAGACACTCCTCGTAATCCACCCGACCCGCGCCCGCCGCCAGCGGCAACTCCAATTCCGGCTCCGGTCGAACCGGCACAATCTCCACCGGACGCACCGGAGCCTCACTCACCGCATCGGCCCGCGCGATCGACATCGACCGGCAATCGTACAGCGACTTCACACCGCGCTTCCACGCCATAAAGTGGATCTGGTGCAGATCGCGCTTATGCACATTCGCCGGCAGGAACAGATTCACTGACTGGCTCTGGCAGATGAACGGAGCACGATCCGCCGCATGCTCCACCACCCAGCGCTGATCCAATTCGAACGCGGTCTTGAACACCGCCTTCTCATGCTCATCCAGAAAATCCAGGTGCTGCACGCTGCCGCTGGTGGTCGTGATGGATGACCACACCTCATCCGTATCGTATCCCTTCTCCGCCAGCAGCTTCTGCAAATGCCGGTTGCGCACCGCAAAACTCCCCGACAGCGTCTTCTGCAGGAACACATTCGCCGCGATCGGCTCGATCCCCGGACTCGAATTGCCCGCGATGATCGAGATCGACGCCGTCGGCGCGATCGACATTTTGTGGCTGAACCGCTCGTTCACCCCATACTCCGCCGCATCGGGGCAGGCGCCCCGTTCCTCGGCCAGCACCTGAGACGCCGCGTCTGCCTGCGCGCGGATATGCTTGAACATCCGCTTGTTCCAGACCTTCGCGATCACGCTCTCGAACGGCACGTTCTGCGATTGCAGGAAGGTGTGGAACCCCATCACCCCCAGCCCCACGCTCCGCTCGCGCATCGCCGAATACTTCGCCCGCTCCATTCCCGGCGGCGCACGGTCGATGAAGTCCTGCAGCACGTTATCGAGGAACCGCATCACGTCCTCGATGAAGCTCGGGTGGTCCTGCCACTCGAACCAGCTTTCCAGGTTCAGCGACGCCAGGCAGCAGACCGCCGTGCGCTCCTGCCCGTGCTGGTCGCGTCCCGTCGGCAGCGTGATCTCGCTGCACAGATTGGACGTCTTCACCTCCAGTCCGGCCAGCTTGTGATGCTCAGGCCGCGCCCGGTTCACGTGATCCGAGAAGATCAGATACGGCTCGCCCGTCTCGACCCGTGCCGTCAGGATCCGGATCCACAAATTCCGCGCCGAGATCGAGCGCACCACCGACTTGTCCTTCGGCGACGTCAGCGCCCAGGGCTCATCCGCCTCCACCGCGCGCATGAACGCATCCGGCACCAGGATACCATGGTGCAGATTCAATGCCTTACGGTTCGGATCTCCACCGGTCGGCCGTCGCATCTCGATGAATTCCTCGATCTCGGGATGCGAGACTGGCAGATACACCGCCGCCGATCCCCGCCGCAGCGACCCCTGGGAGATCGCCAGCGTCAGCGAGTCCATCACCCGGATGAACGGGATCACGCCGGAGGTCTTGCCCACCGCCCCGACCCGCTCGCCGATTGACCGCAGATTGCCCCAGTAGCTGCCGATGCCGCCGCCCTTGGAGGCCAGCCAGACATTCTCGTTCCACAGCCCGACAATGCCTTCCAGACTGTCGGAGGCTTCGTTCAGGAAGCAGGAAATCGGTAGGCCACGCGCGGTCCCACCGTTCGACAGCACAGGCGTCGCCGGCATGAACCAGAACCGGCTCATATAGTCGTAAATCCGCTGGGCATGCGCCTGATCGTCCCCGTAATAGGAGGCGACCCGGGCAAACAGGTCCTGGAAGCTCTCGCCCGGCATCAAGTAACGGTCGGACAACGTGGCCCGGCCGAAATCGGTCAGCAGCACGTCCCGCGACCGATCCAGCTGCACTTGGTAATGGCCACGCAGTTGCACCGCATCGAGCATCAGGCCACTCCTTGGATTCGTCCCGAGGGGCATTTCGGCGCCGGGGAGCCCGGCGCGTCAACTACATATAGGAGGCTTGACCGAAATGACACCCCACATCCGGGGACTGTTGCGCCCTGGCCACGAGTTGCCCAGTGAGCACGCTCTAACCACTTGGTGGATCTATGGGACGCCTTTGAGGGGCAGCGGCGCCGGCAGCCGCGGGTTGAGCGCCGGCACCCCGCTGACTTATCCTCGGCACGCACGCCTCGTTGCCCTCCTTGTAATGAGGATGTTGGATGTAGCCTCCGTCAGCATCGCGCGCCCTGCTGTAAGTGCCACTCGGCACGGCCACGCGGTCGCCGCGGCAGTGGCCGGCGATGCGATCGAGTGGTTCGACTTTTCGGTTTACGCGTTTCTGGCCACGATCAGGGTCGGGCGGTTCAACGCGACATGGCCCCGCCGGCACTTTGCTTCACCACCTTCGTGATCTCTGCCGCGAGCTGGTCCTGCTGATAAGGCTTTCCGATCCTTGGCAAGCCCGCGCCGGATCCCGCCGGCAGTTCCGCAAACCCCGTCGCCAAAAGGACTGGGAGCTTGGGACGAATTTCTCGAGCAGCGGTCGCAAGCTGAGCGCCGTTCATCCGTGGCATCGAAAAGTCCGTAATCAGCAGATCGACGGCTCGACCATCTCGAAGGATATCCAGCGCACTGTCTCCGGAGCTAGCCTCAATGACATCGTGGCCAAGGTCCTCCAGCAAGTTGACTGTGCTCATGGCGACGAGAGCATCGTCGTCCACAACCAGGATAGTAAGTTTGTCGCTTGCCTCGTCATTCCTCTCCCGAGCCGCGGGTTTCTCTTGTTCCGCAGCGATCGTCGTGACCGGCAGCCAAAGTTCCGCCGTTGTCCCGCGTCCCACCTGGCTCGTCAGCCGTAAAACGCCATTCAATTGCACAGCCAATCCGTGGACCATCGACAGCCCCAGGCCTGTACCCTTGCCAAGTTCTTTGGTAGAGAAAAACGGCTCCGTCGCTTTTTGCAGGATTTGGGCGTCCATTCCATGACCGGTGTCGCTGACGCGCAGGCGGACATATCGCCCCGCCGGAAGATCGGCATCGCCTGCGAACTCCAGTTGATCGGCGGAGATCGACAGAACCCCTCCCTGTGGCATGGCATCACGTGCATTGACCACCAGATTGAGCACCGCCAGCTCAATCTGATTGGCGTCCACCAACGCGAGCGGAAGAGTCGCTGGAAGATCCAGTCGCAAGTCAACCTGGCCACCGGCTGAACGCTCGATCAGATCGACTGCGCCTCGGACAAGATCCGCTATGTTTCTCGGCTCGATTTTCAGGTCCTGCCGGCGTGCGAAGGCCAGCAGACGTTGTGTGAGCGCTGCTCCACGCTGTGCACCTTGCAGCGCTCCGTTCACCAGGCGGGCCACTTTCGGATCGTCGGGTACGTGTTTGCGCACCAACTCAAGATTACCGAGAACTGCCATGAGCAGGTTGTTGAAGTCATGAGCAACGCCGCCGGTGAGTTGCCCGATCATCTCCATCTTCTGCGCCTGACGAAGGTGCTCTTCCGCACGTTCCCTTTGTTCGATCTCGGCCAGGACGGTCGCGTGCGCGGCCTCCAATTCGGCGGTCCGCGCCCCGACGCGCTCCTCAAGCGTTTCGTTCAGCTGCCTTAGCCTCTCTTCGCTGGTTTTTCGGTCGGTGATATCCGACGATACGCCGACGAGGCGCGGATTTTGGCCTGCGCGGTTGCGAACCAGGCGTGCCCGGATTTCAGCCCAATGAATGTCGCCGCTCGGCCAAACATTTCGATACTCGATGGCATAGTCTATTCCGGTCTCTATCGTGGCGCGCATTGCGTCTTGCATGCGCTCGCGGTCGTCCGGGTGAATGCTCCCGACCAGGTCTTCGTAGGAAAAGGGCTCGTTTGCGGCGCGACCAAACAGCGCCTTACACGTGGCAGAGGCCGTCAGCACCCCTGTCGTCAAATCCATCTCCCAGGAGCCAAGATGCCCGGCGAGCAGCGCTGTCCGAAGCCGCGCCTCGCCTTCACGAAGCTCCTCAATTCGCGCCCTCGCCTCGAATTGGCGCTGGCGGCCCTTCAGCGCTGCCCGGGCAACGCTGGTGAAGGTCGAGGGATGGAACGGCCGTTCCAGAAAAGTGACGTTGCCGACCAATTCGGATAGCGCCTTCGCACCCGAGTTCCCGTCGGGGCTGCCGTCCCGACGGGTCAGGATAATGAACGGCAAGTCCGACCAAGCCGGCTGTGACAGGAGCCTCTCGCGAATTCCGCGCAGATCTGCAAACCGCAACGCTTCCTCCGTCGCAACCGCGAAGCTTGCGTCATCGGCCAGCCGCGTCTCGAATTCAGGGATGTCCGAACAAATGATCGAAGGAATGCCGACTTGTTCTAAAAGGGTGTGCGCGACTTCGGCGTCACGACCCTGCGGCGCGAGAATCAACGCTCTGGTCGTCGTCTGATTAGGAATGGCCGTTACTCGACGTAGACTGCAGCAGAAGCGGCTTGGTACTCCCGACGAATGTCGGAACGCCTCGCAAGATTCCCTGGAATTCCTCAAGGGGGGCGCCCAGACTAAGGCCGCCCTGCCCGATGCGGAATTCTCGGATTGTACCCTCGTGCTTTCCGGTCCGCTTCCTTATAACCGAACGGCCCGGCGGACCTTGCCCACCGCTTCGAAGTAGCGAAGCAGGATCACGGTATCCGCAAGATAGGTGATGTCAACCGGTGCTTTCATATCGCCGACCAAGCCATGCTGCGCGACGGTCAAGAAGGTGTTGGTGCCCCGCCAATTCAGGGTACTGAATCAATTCGTGGATATGGAGAATGAGTGAGTTCTCCTCCGGCATCGCCGCCTGATATCCGTTGAGGCTGTCGATCACGACGGTTTTTGCGTGTGCCTGATCGACCCGGTCCCGGACCCGCTGCGCGAACTCCCCTGGAGATAATTCAGCGGCGTCGAGCTGTTCAATCTGGAGCAACCCACTGTCGCGCATGTCTCTGAGATCGAAGCCCATGGCCTTGGCTCGGTCAAACAGCAATCCAAGCTCTTCATCGAACACAAAAATCGCAGCCTTGTCTCCCTGCTTGCATCCGGCCGCAATGAACTGCAGCGCGAAGGTGCTCTTCCCCGTGCCCGCAGGCCCGAGAATGAGCGTACTGGAACCTTGTTCGATCCCACCGCCGAGAAGTTCATCTAGCTCAACGATGCCGCTCTTTATTTGGTTCCGAGCGAAGCCTGTCCGATGTTCGGCCGCGACCAATCGCGGAAACACGACCACGCCGCCCGTCCTGATCGTGAAATCGTGATAGCCGCCACGGAATGCTTGGCCTCGGTATTTGGATACGCGGAGGCGCCGCCGCTCGGCACCGTAATTGGGAGCCAGTTCTTCGAGGATGATGACGCCATGGACAACACTATGCGCGGTCTTGTCAGACGTTTCTGTCGTTCGATCATCGAGCATCAGGACAGTTGCGCCATGCCGCGCGAAGTAATGCTTGAGGGCAAGAATTTGCCGCCTGTAACGTAATGAGCTTTGAGCCAGCAGACGGATTTCCGACAAGCTGTCCAGTACGACGCGACTCGGCTTCACGCGCTCGAACGTCTGAAAGATGGAGGTCGTGGCCTCGCCAAGTTCGAGATCGGAGGAATAAAGCAGGCTCTGCTGCTGATTCGCATCCAGCAGGCTCTCGGCCGGGACCAGCTCAAACACCTCGATATTGCCGTCGATCGTCCACCCATGGGAGGCCGCGCCGTTTCGCAGCTCCTGCTCCGTCTCGGACAAGGTAATGTAGAGGCATTGCTCGCCCGCCGCGGCGCCTTCCAGCAGAAAGCGAAGCGCAATTGTTGTCTTACCTGTCCCGGGGTTTCCTTCGAGCAGAAAGACGTGCCCGACCGTCAGGCCCCCCGCTAAAATGTCATCAAGGCCAGGGACGCCGGTTCGGGCTTTGTCTGCCCGGCTCTTCTCAACGTCCATGGCATGCTCCGATCTTCTTGATAATTATTTCCGTGATCGATCCCCGGCGATCTGCTCTTGCAGGTCCATCGTCACCCCCGCCCGGGAGAGATGAACTCCCACGGCGCCGTTTCCTTGCCGATATCCGTCACCACCTCGATCAGCGCCGGGCTCCCCGCCGCCAGCGCCTCTTTCAGAGCCGGCCGCAGCCCATCCGCATCCCGCACCTGCCAGGACGGCACACCAAAACTTCGCGCAAACATCTGAAAATCCGGATTTCTCAGCTCAGCCCCGGCCTGCCGCCCTTCGAACAGCCGCTTCTGATCCCGCAGCACGTTCCCATACGCCCCATTGTTGAACAGCACGGTCACCAGATTGATCCCGTGCTGCACCGCCGTTGCCAGTTCCGACGCCCCGAACAGGAATCCGCCGTCGCCGGTCAGTGACACCACCGCCCGGTCGGGCTGCGCCACCTTTACCCCGAGCGCCATCGGGAACCCAGCGCCCAGCGTCCCCGAGAACCCCGACGTAATCAGGGTGCGCGGCGCATAAATCGGAAAGCCGAACCACGACACGTAGCCCGCCTGAGTCATCTCGTCGCAAAGGATGCCGTCCTCCGGCAGCACGTCCCGGATCGCCTCCAGGAACGACATCTGCGGTTGCACGATCTGGATTGCCCGCGCCGTTTCCTCCTTGACCCGAGTGATCGCCGCCGCGCGCCCCCCATCCTCCCGCCGCGCCACCTGCTCCGTCAGAGCCCGAGCGCCGTCGGCGCTGTCGCACAGGACGCCCAAATCCACCTTCAACCGGCGCATTTCAACAGGATCAATGTCCAACCGGGCGATCTTCAATCCAGACGGCAGCTTGGGCCACCGCCCTGTCGGCACTTCCAGCCGCGTGCCGATGCCGATCACCAGATCCGTCTCCGGCAGCAGCCGGTACGCCGCCGCGACCGTCAGGCCCAACGGATGACGGTCATCCAGCACGCCCCGTCCGCAGCGGAACGAGACCACCGGCGCGCCGATCCGCTCCGCCAGCGCCTTCACTTCAGCACCCGCATGCAGCGCGCCGCTGCCCACCCAGATCATCGGCGCCTTCGCCGCCTCGATCATTCGAGCCAACGCCGTGATGCGCTCGGGATCCGGCACGGGCGCCGGCACCAGCGGCAGCGGATCCTGCCCCACCACTTCCGCCTGAGCGCCGAATTGGTCCCATGGCATCTCCAGCGCCACCGGCCCCGGCCGGCCGGATCGCATCTCCTGGAACGCCCGCGCGACCAGGTATGGGGCTTGCGACGTATGCTCGATCCGCTCCGCGTATTTGAGCAGACTGCGCAGCGTCGCGAGTTGGTCCGGCAGTTCATGCAATTGCCCGCGTCCGCGCCCGATCATCATGCTCGGCACCTGTCCGGTCAGGCACAGCACCGGCGCGTTCAGCCCCCACGCCGTCGCCAACGCTGCCGTCGTGTTCAGAACGCCAGGGCCAGGCACCACCGCATAAGCCGACGGACGGCCCGACGCGCACGCGTAACCCAACGCCATGTATGCCGTGCTTTGCTCATGCCGCGCGTTGACCAGCCGGATGCGGTTCGCGTTTCGTGCCAGCGCATCAAACAGCCCGTACACCTGCACGCCCGGCAATCCGAATACCGTGTCGATCCGATGGCGCAGCAGCCCATCCACGATGGCCTCGCCACCGGTCATCCGTGCCATTTTCTTCTCCTGGTGTCCTGCCCCTGAAGTTCGCCGCCTTTTACGGCGAACGGAAGGGATAAGCAGGCCACCCAATATGTTGCGTGCGCACACTCCTTGCTCCAGCGTGCCATGCGGAGTCTCGAGGGAGAAGGGCGCTGAGCGGATTCATGCAGCGACAGCTGGGACTGGATCGGGCGCTCGCCTCGCCGACTCGCAATCTCATCGCCGGCTCCGCCTTTGTATGGTCGGTGATCGGGATCGGCACCGCCGCGTACACCACCTGCGGCTGGAGCTGGGGTGACGCGTTTTACATGGTCATCCTCACGGTCTTCACCGTCGGCTTCGACGAAGTGCGTCCGATCGCAACGCCCGAGCTTCGCGCCATCACCATCGCCGTCATTATCTTCGGCTGCACCGGCATGATCTTCGTGACCGGCGCGCTGGTGCAGTTCATAACCGCCGCACAATTTGCGGATATCCTGGGCAGCCGCCGCATGACTCACCGGATCGATCGTCTGCGCGATCACGTCATCATCTGCGGCTTCGGCCGCATCGGCAGCCAGCTTGCCCGGTCGCTCTTCAGCGCCGGCGCGCCGTTCGTCATTCTCGAAGCTACCGAGCAGCGCTGCGCCGAAGCGTCAAGCCGAGGCTATCTGTGCCATCGCGGCGACGCCACCGAGGAAAGCGCGCTCGTGCAGGCAGGCATTGAGCGTGCGCGTGCCGTCGTCTCCGTGTTGCCCGACGACGCTGCGAATGTCTTCATCACCCTCAGCGCCCGCAGCATCAAGCGCGACCTGCTCATCATCTCCCGCGGCGAGGCGCCCGCCACCCAGGGCAAGCTGGTGCAGGCCGGGGCCGATCGCGTCGTGCTGCCGGCACATATTGGCGCCGAACGAATGGCTGAACTGCTGTTGTTTCCCGCCGCGGAAGGGCTGATTGGCGCGCGTGGTATCGAAACCCAGTTGCGCGCGCTGGGACTAGAGATCGAGGTAATCGTCGCCGAAGCAGGCAGTCCCTGGGTCGGCAAGACTGTCGCCGAGATTGAAGCCGCGTCCGTCATTCCTTTCCTGCTGCTGGAAGTGGAACGCGCCAGCACTGGCGATCGCGAACGCCCGGGCCCCGATACGCGCATTGGCCCCGGTGACGGGCTCGTCCTGCTCGGCCGCAGCCTGCAGGATGCGCTGCAAAACTTTACCGCTCGTTTCAGTTGAAAGAAGAAACCATGGGTATGATCATCGTTCCGCCGGGAGGCGGCGAGCAGCACTGGCAACCCGAACCCGCCAATGGCTGGATCGAGGTCCTGACCTCTCCGCGCATGCAAGGCGCGCCCACGTCATTCTCGTCTGGCCTCCAGGAGCTCCCGCCGCTCGGTAAGATCCGCGAGCACGCTCATCCCGCGCAGACGGAGATGTTCTGGGTGCTGATCGGCGACGGACTTGGCCTGTTCGATGGCGTGGTGCATGCGATCACCGCCGGCATGTTCATGATCGCCCCGCCGCATGTGCGCCACGGCTTCATCAACGACGGCACCGCGCCATTCCGCTTCCTTTGGATGCTCACGCCGCCCGGGCTCGAAGACTTCTTCATCGGCATCGGCAAACCGAAGCGACCTGGCGAACCGGATCCCACGCCCTATCCGCGCCCTGAGTTCACCGGTGCCGTCGAACTCGCCACCGTGTTCGAAACCTTGGACCCGCCTCCGGCTCCACCCTGGGACACTGCGCCGATCACCGACCGGTCTGTTCTGGCCAAGCTGCGTTTGTCATTGCGAGGAGCGTAGCGACGAAGCAATCCCGTGTGAGAGTTCGCAATTACTCCGCCGCGGCGCGCGCCGTAACAAACTGCCCCATCACCTCATCCGCAAACGCCCGCAGCCCCGCGACCGACGCCTTTGGGTCGACCAGCAGCACCGTCTCGACCCCGCCGACCTGCAATCGCTCTAGCTTCTCCGCGATCTCGTCCGGCGTGCCCAGCAACGGCGAGTCGTCCTTCCGGATATCCTCCGGCGGTGCCTCTCCGCGTGACAGATCGCCGATCACTTTCCAGGTCTGCGCGCGGGTCGCGTAAGCCTCCTCGCGCTCCGAGTCCGTGTGCACCATCTGCAACGCCCGCGCCGCGGCGACCATCGACGGATCGTACGCGCGTCCCACCCGCTCGGACTCTTCGCGGAACATCGCCACACGCTCGATCGTCAGCCGCGTGGACCCCAACTGATCCAGCAGCAGATTGAACCCCTCTCGCGCGGCGCGCCGAATGGAATCGGGACTCCCACCGGCCATCCACAGGGGCGGATGCGGCCGCTGTATCGGCTCCGGTTCCACGACCACGTTCTCATAATGCCAGCGCTTCCCGTGATGGGAGAATCGGCCCTCGCTCGTCCAAGCCTTGCGGATCACCTCGAGCGCTTCGTCGAACCGCTCCGTCGCTTCCGTTTGCGGAATGCAGAAGCCACCGAACTCCGGCGCGCGATACCCTTTGCCCACCCCCAGATCCAATCGCCCGCCCGATAGCAAATCCAGCGTCGCCGCCTGCTCCGCAACCAGCACCGGATTGTGCCACGGCAGCACCACCACCGCGGTTCCCAACCGGATTCGCTGCGTCCGCGCCGCGAGATACGCCAGCAGCGTCATCGACGACGAAACCTGCCCGGCACCGGTGAAGTGGTGCTCCACCAGGAACACGCTTTCGAAACCCAGGCGCTCAGCCTCGATCACATAATCGATGAAGCCACGATAGGAATGACTGTCACCGAGGCCAGCGTGGTTGCTGCTCGCCATTCGCTTGGTACGCGCCCCGCCGAACAGACCGAACCGCATGGATCGTCTCCGTTATGGTGTCGCAAGCTTGCGCAGCGCCTCCACCCCGGTCAAGTTGATCGAGGACCTGTTACGGGCACCGCACGGACAAATGGACCAGTTCGCCGGGCTGTTGCTGAACGCCGCCGCCGCCGGATTGCTGCTGGGCGGGTTCTACGCGGCGGTTGCGCTCGGCATCGAAATCGCCTTCGGCATGCTGGACATCCCGAATCTGGCGCATCCGGCCTTCGTCATCCTGGGCAGCTTCGCGGTCTTTCTGCTGAACGCGCATCTCGGATTGGACCCGCTCCTCTGCGGCCTGATCGCCGCTCCGGCCTTCTTCGTGCTCGGCGCACTCCTCTACCAAATGTATCACGCGCTGTTCGAGCGTCACGGCGCGTCCTCCCTGCAAGGCCTGTCCTTCTTCTTCGGCATCCTGTTCATCACCGAGGTGGCGCTCGTCCTGACCTTCGGCGCCGACTACCGCTCGGTGAACATCCCTTACTCGGATTCCTCCTTCACCCTGGGCAACGTGACCCTCTCCGACCGCATGCTCGTCGCCTTCGCGGTCTCCCTCGTCATGATCGCCGCGCTGCACATGCTGATGACACGTACCTTCCTCGGCCGAGCCATGCGCGCCGTGTCGCAGGACAGCACCGCGCTTCGCCTCATGGCGATCAGCCCCTATCGCGTGAAACGCATCGCCTGCGGCATCGCCATGGCGACCGCTGCCATCGCCGGCGCGTTACTGATCATCATCCAGCCGGTCGATCCCACCTTAGGTGAGGACTATATCGGTCGTGCCTTCGCCGTTGTTGTCCTTGGCGGCATGGACGATCTCATCGGCATGCTCGCCGCCGCCCTGCTCATCGGCGTCGCCGAAAGCATTGTCGCGACCTTCTACGATCCGTCCTGGGCGCCGGCGATATCCTTCGGTCTGCTCCTGCCCACGCTCGCACTCCGCGGCGGCGGCCTGCTCAGCCGCGCGCGATGAAATCCAACGCTTGGTTCTCCGCCGGCCTGCTGATCGCCGTGGCAATCATCGTGCTCGGCATCCGCGCGGTGCACAACGATTACGCCTTCTTCGCCGCCTATGCCGTGCTGCAATACATCGCGCTCGCCTCCGCCTGGAACATCCTCGGCGGCTATGCGGGATATGTGAATTTCGGCACCGCCGCCTTCTTCGCGCTCGGCGCCTACACCAGCGTCGTCATCGGCAAACTCGCACCCGTCCCCATCCCGCTCATGATGCTAGCGGCCGGCGTCGTCTCCGGCCTGGTCGGCGCACTCATGGGGCTGATGACACTGAAACTCCGCGGCGTCTTCTTCGGCATCTGCACCCTCGCACTCGCGGTCGTCGCGCAGGCCGCCATCACCAACTGGGACTTCGTCGGCGGCTCCGCCGGAGCCTATGTCGTGCCGCCCCGCTTCGGACCGCTCGGCGGACCCTACGTCGAATATCTGTTCTTCCTCATGCTGGCGCTCGCTGCCCTCACCGTCGCCCTGGCGCGCGGCATCGAGCGGTCCCGCCTCGGCTGCGGCCTCGCCGCCATTCGCGACGACGAACTCGCCGCCGAGAGCCTGGGTGTCCCCACCTTTCGCCTCAAGCTGATCGTGACGATGCTCAGCGGCGCGCTAATGGGCATGGCCGGCGGGGCTTTGCCGTACTACACCGCCTATATCGACCCGAGCTCCGGCTTCGCCTTGACCTATGCGGTCAACACCATCGCCATGGTGCTCGTCGGAGGCGCCGGCACATGGATCGGCCCGGTGATCGGCGCCATCATCCTCAGCACCGCGCAGCAGACCGCCATGGTCACCATCTCCTCCGGCGCCAACATGATGGTGGTCGGACTGCTGCTTGTCGGCTTCATCAGCATCGCCCCAAATGGCATCACAGGCCTTGTCCGTGACATCGTGGGCAGGACCACACGGCTCCGCTATCCGACCAACAATAACAGGAGGGAACTCGCATGACTTCGCCGATCCGTCGCCGCACCGTGCTGAGCGCAGCCTGCCGCCGGCCTCGCCGCGCCCTATCTTTCACGCGCCGCCGAACCCATCACCATCGGTGGCAGCCTGTCACTGACCGGACCGCTGGCCGTCTCCGGCCGCGCCATCCAGCTCAGCGCCTCCATGTTCCGCGACGACATCAACGCCAAGGGAGGCATTGCGGGCCGTCCGGTGAAGCTCGTCATCTACGACGACCAGAGCAATCCCGCGAACTCTCCCCAGATCTACACCAAGCTCATCGACGTCGATAATGTCAGCCTCCTCATTTCAAACGGAACAAACCTGACCGCACCTGCTATGCCGGTCGTCATGCAGCGCAACCGCATGATCCTGGCGATGTTCTCCCTCGCGGTGAACGACAAGTTCCACTACGCGCGCTTCTTCCAGACCATGCCCTACGGGCCGGACGGCAAGCATTCCATCTCCGCCGGCTTTTTCGAGGCCCTTAAGGCACTCAATCCCGCGCCCAAAACCATCGCGCTTGTCGGCGCTGACGCCGACTTCTCCAAATCCGCCGTCGCCGGTGCGCGCGACCAGGCGAAAAAGATGGGCCTGAAGATCGTCTACGACCGCACCTATCCGCCCACCACGGTCGATTACAGCCCCACTGTCCGAGGCATCGCCGCCGCCAGTCCGGACGTGGTGTACGTCGGCTCCTATCCGCTCGACACCGTCGGGATGATCCGCGCCGCGCACGAACAAAAGCTCAAGCCCATGATCTTCGGCGGCAGCATGGTCGGCACGCAGATCGGCTCGCTCAAATCCCAACTCGGCGCCGAACTCAACCGCATCGTCAGCTACGAACTCTACATTCCCGCCGTCGCCAAATTCTTCCCCGACGTCGAGCCGTTCCTCCAGCGCTATCGCCCCGTCGCCGTGAAGGCAGGTGTCGACCCGCTCGGCTTCTACATGCCCCCCTTCGCCTATGCCTCGATGCAAATCCTCGCCCAGGCGGTCGAAGCCGTCGGCCTCGACGACGCGAAGCTCGCCGACCACCTGCACCAGGCCACCTTCAAAACCATGGTGGGCGACATTGCCTTTGGCTCAGACGGCGAGTGGCGCCAGGCGCGCATGCTCACCGCGCAATTCCAGACCATCACCGGCAACGCGCTCGATCAGTTCATGGACCCCAACCACGAGGTCGTGCTCGACCCGCCGCAGTACAAGACCGGCACGCTACAAGCCCCATTCGAGGGCGCCTGATCCATGCCCGACACGACCGCAATCGTCACCGGCGGCCTGCGCGGCCTGCGCCGCGGCATGGCCCTCGGTCTGCTGCAAGCCGGCCACAACGTGCTCGCCGTCGGCCACCTTCAGGAAGACGTGCCGGAGATGGAGCGCCTCGCCGCCGGCCGGCCGCTCCATCCGATGGTTGCCGACATCCGCTCTCCCGCCGCCTGTGACCGCGTCATCCGTGAAGCGCAGCAGCGCTTCGGCGGCGTGCACATCCTGGTCAACAACGCCGGCCTCACCTTCACCTATATCGACCCCGAGCGCTTCGTGAACGGCCCGCGCAAGTTCTGGGAAATCAGCGACGACGTTGTGCAGAACGTGATGGACACGAACTACATCGCTGCCCGCCAGATGACCCGCCGCGCCGTCCTGCTCATGCTCGCCAACGACTGGGGCCGCATCGTCAACGTCACCACCAAGCTCGACACCATGAACCGCGAAGGCAGCTCCCCCTACGGTTGCTCCAAAGCCGCACTCGAAATGGCCACCGAGATCTGGGCCAAGGAACTCGCCGGCACCGGTGTCACGGTAAACATCGTCAACCCCGGAGCAGGCGCGAACACGCCCGGCATGGCGAAGGAAATGCGTGAATGGAGCGCCGCCGGCCGCGCCCCGCGCCTCGTCGAGCCCGACGAAATGGTCGCGCCATTGCTCTTCGTCGTCTCGCATGACGCCGACGCCGTGAACGGCTTTCGTTTCGACGCAAACGACTTCACACGAGGCGCACCCGCCCGCCGCGCTGGCCTCGTATTCCACGAACCCGAGCCCCTGCCACGCGGAAAAACCGCATGAGCGCCGCCGCCATCCGTCTGCACCGTACCGGCTCCGGCCCCGCGCTCGTCCTGCTCCATTGTCTCGGCATGACCCATCGCCTGTGGGATCCGCTGCTCCCGCTCGCCGATACATACACCCTCATCACCTACGACTTCCCCGGCCACGGCGAGACGCCGCTGCCCGCCGGCGCCTACGGCGTCGAGGATCTGTCAAACCAACTCGCCGCCGTCCTCCGCCGTGAGGGCATCGCCAAAGCCCATATCGGCGGCCTTTCTCTCGGCGGCCTCGTCGCGCAGCACTTCGCCGCCACCTACTCGGACATGACCGACCATCTGATCCTCGCCGACACCACGCCGCGTTACCCCGAACCGATGCGCGAGATGTGGGTCACTCGTGCCGCCGCCGCGCGCCGCGACGGCGTCGCCTCGCTCGTCCCCAATCTGCTCAAAATCTGGTTCACCGAACCCTTCGTCGCTGCCGATCCACCACCCGTGCGCTTCGTGCGCGACACCCTCTCCGCCTGCGACGGCGAGGGCTACGCCCGTGCCTGCGAGGCACTCCGCGCCGCCGAACTCCGCCCGCTCGCACCGAAAATCACCGCCCCCACACTGGTGATCTGCGGCGAAAACGAAAGCGACGCCTTCCGCAACGCGGCCCAATGGCTGACAGATAACATCCGCGACGCGCGGCTCGAATGGATTCCCTCCGCCGCGCATTGCTCCGTGCAGGAACAGCCCGAACGCTGGCGCACGCTTGTTTCCGATTTCCTCGCCTAACGTCCTCCGATGTCATTGCGAGGAGCGCGCAGCGCGACGCGGCAATCTCGGACACGCGCACGCACGCTACGCCACGCTTAAGGAACCACCTCACCATGAGCCTCACCGCCGTATGGGACACCGCCGACACGCTCGAACGCGACACGATCCGTCGCGTCACCTGGCGCCTGATCCCCATCCTGATGTTCGGCTATTTCTGCGCCAGCCTCGATCGCGCCAACGTCGGCATGGCCGCAACCACCATGAGTCCAGCGCTGCACTTTTCCAACGCGGAGTTCGGCTTCGGCGCCGGCATCTTCTTCCTCGGCTACCTGCTGGCCGAGATCCCCAGCAACCTCATCCTCGACCGCTTCGGCGCTCGCCTCTGGCTCGCCCGCATCATGATCACCTGGGGCATCATTGCTGGCCTGACGGCTATCGTCTGGAACGCCTGGAGCTTCTACACCATCCGCTTCATCCTCGGCCTGGCCGAGGCCGGCTTCTTCCCCGGTGTCCTGATCTACATCACCTGGTGGTTCCCCGCGCGCTATCGCAGCCGCATGGTCGCGTGGTTCATGTCCGCCGGCGTGATGTCCCAAATCTTCGGCCCGCCCATCGGAGGCCTGCTCATGCGCCTGCATGGAGCACTCGGCGTCCAAGGCTGGCAGTGGCTGTTCATCATTGAGGCGCTTCCTTCCATCATCGCCGGCTTTCTGATTCTCGGCCTGCTCACCGATCGCCCGCGCAGCGCCGCCTGGCTCAATCCGGAAGCGCGCGACTGGCTGGATCGCCGGCTGACGACAGAGCGCGCGCAGCAGGAATCAGTGCGCAAATTCACCCTCCGCGACGCGCTCACCAACCCGAAGGTCTGGTGGCTGACCTTCGTGGCGTTCGGTCATCAATACGCGAACTACGGCCTGGTCTTCTTCATGCCGCTGATCGTGAAAGGACTTGGCGTGAACAGGGACTGGATCGGAACGGTTGCCGCAATCCCGTATCTGTTCGGGTTCGCGGCGATGATCCTCTGGGGCTACCACTCCGACCGCACGGGTGAGCGTGTTTGGCACGCCGCCTCCACCATGTTCGTCGTCGCCATCGCTATGGTCGTCTGCAAGTTCATCGGCATTGCGCATCCGGTTTGGCTGATGGTGGTGTTGTGCATCGCGATCATGGCCAACCAATCCTTCGCGCCGTGCTACTGGTCTATCCCCGGCACGATGCTGACCGGCACGGCCGCGGCCGGCGGGATCGCGATGATCAACGCGCTCGGCAATCTCGGCGGCTGGGTCGGTCCGTCAGTCTATGGCGCGGTGCGCGATGCGAGCGGCAGCACGGCCATCGCCCTGCTTGTCCTTGCGATCGGGCCGCTCGTCTCCGGTATCGTGCTCGTGCTGGTGGGCCATGACCGGCGGTTGGAGCAGGTGCCGGTGGAACCATAGACTGTGCTGTGCGAGGGCCGCGTGCTGGCTTGGATCCATCAACAGCTCCCGGCCACCATGCTCGCGCTATGGCGCGTGCGTTTTATGGTTCGATACCCAAACGTTTGGGGAATCCATTTGATTGAGGTCGGGGTTTTACCGCTGTCGCCTTGCGCGCCACCGCTGTCCGGCCGCGCCGCTTCGAAGTAGTTATGGCAAATAGCAAAAATGGCTAGTTTGGGGGGACCAAACACCCCTTCACAAGGAAAACTCCGGTTCCCGCTCGCTGCGAAGGTGGAATCTTCCCAGACGGCTTCTGAGATAGCAAATTCAGGCTAGAGTAGATAGAAAGCACCATGCGCCTGCATTTAAGTCAAAGCCGAGAACACCTCTGTAATCTCCTGTCCTATGCAGAGGAGGTATTAAAGGTTGGTGAGCGGATCATTTCTGATCTTTCGAAAGATTCTCTATTAACGTTTTACGAGCATGAGATCGCAAACATCGAGGGCGTCTCGACATCCACTCACGAGAACGCCTGGTTAACCGTTGCCCGTTTACACGAGATAGAACCTCCCGACCCAATGAAGAGTTTTCACCTTGGCTGGTAATGCAGGCGAAGCCCGGAGTATTTGATAGACCCCGGCTGAAAAATTCGCTGATTGTAAAGCTGACTCCGGAGCGGGTCTCGGATCTTGCCGAGGGTGGATTCGCATCGTCGGAAGACGTGTTGACGCCGTTCGGCGATACCGAAGAATCCGACGAAATAGAAGTCCAGCTACGGCTTGCTAATTTGGCCGTATTCGCTGCGCTGTTTAATGCCTGGGTCGATGACGAATGGGCGGCCTGGGCCGAGAGAGAGAAGCCAAGGCGACGGTGCATCGCCGTCTACAATCGTTTGTTCGAAGTTCAGCAACGAATGCTGGCGATGGGTGATGATGCAGCCGTCGAGGCCGTTTTCAGCGTCGGTATGGCAAGATGGGCACACGAGCGGGGTCGCGTCAATGCCCCGTTGATCGAGAGCTCCGTGGAGTTGGAACTCGATCCAGATGACGGATGCATACGAGTTCGCCCGCGCGACCGAGGACCAGCATTGGCGCTTCGAGCGTTTGAACCTCTCGAAATCGGCGCCCTGGGTCGCTTACAGCGGGACGCCGGTGCACACCTAAAGCGGCTATATGATGACCCCGATATAGGGTTCTGTCCTTTCGAACGGCCCAGCTTCGAGCCTGTGCTGAGAATGTGTCACGCCCGCTTGTCAGGCTCTGCTGCCTATGAGCCGGATGCACGCGAGGATAGAAGCGATAGGACTCTCCCCACGATCGATCAGACGCTTCGAATTACAGACACATGGGTCTTGTATGTTCGACAGCGATCGTCTGATTTTAGGTGCGAAGATATTCGTCAGCTTATCGACCGGGTTCGTGAAACCGAAAGCGAAGGCGCGCTTCCTGCACCCGCGCTTCAGATCGTATTGCCTCCAGAGGACCAGCCGATAGAAGGTAGTGAGATCGACCTTGAGAATACAGTATTAGTGCTCCCGGACGCATCCCTTACCACTGTGTTGATTTTCGCTGAGAACTGACCCGGGTTTTCCACCGAGAACTGACCCGGGTGAATTTATGGTTTGCGGGTCATACCGGGGTCAAGTTCTTGGCCTTTTCCTTTCGGCCCTTGTTGGCGGCCGAGCTGGCTTTGAAGCGGAAGCTGTCATTGCCGGTTTCCACGATGTGGCAGTGGTGGGTGAGGCGGTCGAGCATGGCGGTCGTCATCTTAGCGTCGCCGAACACGTCAGCCCATTCGCTGAAGCTCAGGTTCGTGGTGATGACCACAGAGGCCCGTTCGTAAAGCTTGCTCAGCAGGTGGAAAAGCAGCGCGCCGCCGGAGGGGCTGAACGGCAGATAGCCCAATTCATCGAGCATTACGAGGTCGCACCGCATCAGCCGATCCGCGATCTGACCCGATCGGCCCTGAGTTTTCTCCTGCTCCAGCGCATTGACCAGGTCGACGGTCCCGAAGAACCGAACCTTTTTGCGATGGTGTTCAACCGCCTGCACGCCAAGCGCCGTGGCGATGTGGGTCTTGCCGGTGCCCGGACCGCCGACGAGGACCACGTTGTCGGCGTTTTCGATGAACTCACACCGGTAAAGCTGGCGCACCAGGGCTTCATTGGTTTCGCTGGACGCAAAATCAAAACCGCTCAGATCCTTGTAGACGGGGAAGCGCGCCGCCTTCAGCTGGTAGGCAACCGATCGAACCTCGCGCTCGGCGGTTTCCGCCTTGAGCAGCTGTGAGAGAATGGGGACGGCCGAATTGAACGCTGGCGCGCCCTGCTCCATCAGCTCGCCCGCGGCTTGCGCCATGCCAAACATCTTCAGGCCGCGCAGCATCACGACAATCGCCGCCCCGGCCGGATCATGACGCATGGCGGGCCTCCTGTAGCTTCTCGCGCAGGGCATCGTAGCGTTCGACGTCGGCACGTGGCTCCCGGTCCAGGGCCAAGGCCTGCGGAGCCGCGATCATTGCTGTGGCCGTGGATTTGCCGTCGATCAGCCGGTGCAACATGTTCAGCACGTGCGTCTTTGTCGGCGCTCCATCACTCAGCGCCAGTTCGACGGCACACAACACCGCATCTTCACCATGGTGCAGGACGAGGGCAAGAATCTCCACCATCTCCCGGTCGCCTCCGGGCTGCTTGAGAAGGTGCTGTTGCAGCCGCTTGAACGCTTCCGGCAATTCGGCGAACGGCGCGCCATTACGCAGACTCCCGGCTTGCGCTGGATCACCGCGAGATAGTGGTGCCAATCATAGATGGTGCGGCCGGGCAGATGATGCGACCGCTCGATGAGCCGCGCGTGTTCGCAGATGACTTGCCCTTCGGCAACGACAACGACGCGGCCTGGATAAACCCTTAAGCTGACGCGATGATTGGCGAAGGACGCGGGCACGCTGTAGCGGTTGCGATCAAAGTGAACGAGGCAGGTGGGCGAAACGCGTTTGCCGTATTCAACAAAACCATCGAACGGTCTGCCAACGGCCATCAGGCATCCGACTTCACTTTGCCACGCATCGAATATCGAGCCTTGCTGGCTGCCGTGTGGAATCTCGCGCCATAGCGCTTGGCAGCGTTGTTCCAGCCAGTCGTTCAAGTCAGCCAGCGTCACAAAACGCGGCATGGTCTGCCACAGCCGATGACGCGCGTCCTGGACATTCTTCTCGATCTGACCCTTCTCCCAGCCTGAGGCCGGATTGCAAAAGTCAGCATCGAAAAGGTAGTGGCTGGCCATCGCGGCAAAGCGTGCATTGACCTGGCGCTTCTTGCCGACGCCAACTTGGTCAACAGCCGTTCTCATATTGTCGTAGATGCCGCGGCGCGGCACGCCGCCAAGCACCCGGAACGCATGATGATGCGCGTCGAACAGCATCTCGTGCGTCTGCAGCGGATAGGCCCGGACAATGAAGGTGCGGCTGTAGCAAAGCTTGAAGTGCGCAGCTTGCAGCTTGGTCCGTTCGCCGCCGATAACGGCCCACTCCTCGCTCCAGTCGAACTGGAAAGCTTCGCCCGGCTGGAAAATCAGCGGAACAAAGGCCCCGCGGCCGGTCGTCTGCTGCTCCCGCTGCCGATGCTCCTTCCAGGTGCGGGCGAACGCCGCAACACGGCCGTATGAACCTTCAAACCCGAGGGCGGCCAGATCCGCATGCAACCGCTTGATCGTCCGCCTCTGCTTGCGCGGCCTGCCGCTCTCTAGCTTTAGCCAGGCCGACAGTTTCTCGGCGAACGCGTCCAGCTTGCTGGGCCGCTCCGGCACCTTGAAGGCCGGTTCCACCACGTCGCCCCGCAAGTATTTGCGGATGGTGTTCCGCGATAGCCCAGTCCTGCGGGCGATCTCCCGTATCGAAAGCTGGTCTCGAAGCGCCCAGCGACGGATCACGCTCAGTAACTCCATGCTTATCACTCCCGTGGACCCCGCTGAAAACAGCCGGGGCGAGGTCAAAACATGGGTCAATTCTCAGTGGAAATTTGCCACCTGGTGGGTCAGTTCTCGATGAAACTCAACACCCCGGCAAGCCAGTGCAGAACGCATTCGTCGAGAGCCTGAACGGTCGCTTGCGCGACGAATGCCTCAATGAGCACGTCTTCCAGGGCTTGCCCGCAGCCCGGAGGATCATCGAAGCTTGGCGGGCCGACTATAATGCCCATCGGCCCCACACCAGCCTGCGTGGACTTACTCCGAACGAGTTCGCAACCCGGTCCAGGACGGACCACAACCAGAACGGATTCTGGTTATGAGTGAGGACAGTTTGGGGGCAGGGTCAGAGCTCATCGATCGAATGAATTCCTTTCGATCCGAAAGTGCGCACCGCCGTGATACTATCTTGAAGCTCTTTCCCTCCGGGATCGACCCAGATCGTGTAATAGTCCACTGCGATCTAGACGCGGTCCTGGAAGCTCTTTCTGCCTGTCTCGAGCAGTCAGGTCAGTCGAATGCACGCGAAGTCTGCCGTGCCCTCGATATAGCTGGCGGTGACGAGGGTTTACCCTTTCACGCAAGCGTTCGGTCAATTCGGGCAGCACTAGGCAACGCCGAAGTCGCAGCCCGCGAGCTCGCCGCCAATTGGTCGGACGTGCTCATGGAAGCCGCTCGCCTCGCCCAACTTCGCGGGCGCAGGGAGCGCCTTGAAAAGCTTGCATTAAAGGTGGGAGTCTCCGGCGCGCCAAATTGGGCCGACGCTCTGTCTAATCAAGTAGTCACGGACCCGGATCCTTGGACTCCGGCTATCTGGCCGGAAACCTGGGAGTGGGCCCGCGCGGACGGCTTCATCCAGAGCATTTCGGATCGCTCTACGCCGGTTAGGTTGAGTGAGGAGAGAAGAGCACTTGAAGACCAGCAGCGCGTTCTTTTGGCTGAGATTGTGAGACTACGCACGTTCCTCGGGCTGAAGAAGAATATTACCGGGACGATTGCGTCCGCCCTCACAAAGTTTGCGCTGAAGGTCCGTCAACTCGGCGCGGGTACCGGCAAGGCGGCTGAGCGGCATCGCCGCGCCATACGAGAAGCCACCCTAGAGGCCGCCGGAGCCGTGCCCTGCTGGATCTTGCCAGAATGGCGGGTTGCCGAACAGCTTCCGAGTGAGCTTGCAAGGTTCGATCTAGTTATCATCGACGAAGCAAGTCAGTCAGATATCACGGCCCTCCCAGTCATCCTCAGGGGAAAGAAGTTGCTGATTGTGGGGGACGACAAGCAGGTCTCGCCAACGGCCGTTGGAATGGAAAATCGCACGATTGTGCAGGCTGAGGGAGACTTTTCTTCGCGAAATGCATATCGCGAATTTTCTAGAGCCGACGACATCTCTCTACGACCTCGCTGCAATGACGAATCCGGGGACTGTCATAATGCTGCGAGAGCACTTCCGGTGTGTGGAGCCCATCATACGGTTCTCCAGCCGGTTCTATCCAAAGTCACTCATTCCCCTAAGAATCCCAACTGCGAACGAGCGCTTGGATCCACCCCTCATCGATATCTATGTCCCGCATGGCCGGAAGCGGCTCGATCGGAATGAGGAGGAAGCAAAAGTCATCGTCGACGAAATTGCAAAGCTAGCTGCTGATCCGGCCTTTGCTTCGCGCACGTTCGGTGTAATCTCCCTCATAGGAGATAAGCAAGCCAAATTCATCTGGGAAGAGCTTACGCGGAAGATCGGCGCAGATGGCATCGCTCGACATCGTATATTGCGTGGCAACGCAAGCAGTTTTCAGGGACAGGAACGCGACATTGTCTTCCTGTCGATGGTGGCATGTCCGGCTACTGCCCGAGCGCAGACAGCTCGGTTGATGGAGCAGCGATTCAACGTGGCTTTGTCGCGTGCTCGAGACCGCATGTATTTGGTTCGATCAGTTTCCGTCTCGGATTTGAATCCCAAGGACCTGAAGACTGCCGTAATCGATCATTTCCGTAATCCCATGGAAGGTGTTCCGCTCTCGCAACCCAAGGAAGTTCTGGACTTCGAGCGACTCGGAGTTTGAGAGAGATTTCGGGGCATGCCTACTCGAACTCGGATACCGGTTACGACCACAAGTACAAGTTGGAAGCTACCGAATTGACTTCGTGGTTGAAGGTGACGGGGATCGGCGGATCGCGCTAGAGCTTGATGGGGACCGCTACCACGGTCCCGAGAAGTGGGCAGAAGACCATTACCGACAGCGAGCGCTGGAGCGCATGGGGTGGACCTTCTGGCGCTGTTGGGGATCTCACTGGCTTACCGACCGTCAAAGCTGTCTGGACGATTTACTAGCCACGCTTAAGGAGACTCTGAAGAATCCCATCTCGACACGGTCACGGAGCAGCCTGTAGTTGAGTGGCATTGATTACATTCGGATCGACCGAACGAGATGCGTCAAGCGACCCTGGCGAGCGTAAGCTTCGAACGCTACGGCAAGACCACACGGCGGGGAGCCTTTCTTGCCGAGATGGAGCGGGTAGTGCCGTGGCAGCAACTCTGTGCGCTGATCGAGCCGGTCTATCCGAAGGCTGGCAGGGGCCGACCACCGGTGGGACTGGAACGCATGTTGCGCATCTACTTCCTGCAGCTGTGGTTCAATCTCTCGGATCCCGGAGTGGAGGAGGCGCTGTATGACTCGGCTGCGATGCGGCAGTTTGCCGGCATCGATCTCGGCCGTGAGCCGGTGCCGGACGAGACCACGGTTTGCAAGTTCCGCCACCTGTTGGAGCAGCACGAGCTTGGAACTGAGATATTTGCCACCGTCAACGAGCATCTTGAGAGTCTGGGTCTGAAGGTGGGCACCGGCACGATCGCGGACGCGACCATCATCAGCGCTCCGAGTTCGACCAAGAATGCCACAAAGCAGCGCGACCCCGAGATGCACCAGACCCGCAAGGGCCAGCAGTGGTATTTCGGGATGAAGGCGCATGTCGGGGTAGATAGCAGGACCAGGCTGATCCATTCCGCGGTGGCCACTGCGGCGAATGTGCATGATGCCAGCGTGCTTGGTGACCTGCTACATGGCGAGGAACGGCGTGTCTGGGGCGACCAGGCCTATCGTGGCCAGCGTCATGTCATCCGCGAGCATGCTCCATCTGCACAGGACTTCACCAACCGGCGATATCGTCATCGCGGTGTTGTCGATGAGGCAGAGAAAGCTCGCAATCGGACCAAGTCGAAGGTACGGGCGAAGGTCGAGCATAGTATCGGGGTCATCAAGCGCGTGTTTGGATTTGTGAAGGTGCGCTATCGCGGGTTGGACAAGAATGCCCACCGGCTGTTCGTCACCTGCGGCCTCGCCAATCTTTACCTCGCTCGAAGGTCGCTACTGGCTGCGTGAGAGGAGAGCTGCGTCCGCAGCGCTGCGACGATCCGGCAGACCGGCCGAACCGGCCCGCGAACGCCGAATTCCGGCCTCAGGTCGCATCCAGATTTCTCCGTCTTCGCCACCACCACGACCGGGCGGCGCAGATGGCGGGGTTGATCAGAGTTTCCTTAATCGTTTGGAGATAATGCCGGTCGGCGCAAATTCGGCACCCGACGCTTGGACAGAGCACCGAGTTATTGAAACTGACGAAATTCCAATGGGCGTGGAGATTAGACCTGAAAAGCTAGTTGCAGACCCGATCGAGATCATTGCCAAGGAGGATACGGTCGGCACTCATACGTTCAGGCAAGCCGTGCTCGATTTGCCACAAGGCGAAGTTGACCCCTCTGATGAAAGATCACCAGATGAGCTCGTGGAGGTCGGAGATACCGTAATCGTCCGTTTTTCCGATGATCGAGTCCGGCGCTTCCGTCTCAGCAGGGAAGCAAACAAGCCAGATCAGGGCATAGTTCATATCGGCCAGCCCATCGGGCAGGCTTTACTTGGCAACGGCATCGATGAGGAAGTTGACTTGGTAATCGATGGCCACACGAAGAGAGTAATCATTGAGAAGATCACCAAGGCAGCCGCGTGATGGAGCCTGTGAAGCACAACATGACCCACATCGAATTTATCCAATTCCGCTCACAGAAAGACCACACATGAAACTCCATGTCGGCTTGACGGCTTGACCGGTCGAAAGCGGACTGTCGGCCTTGGCCAATCCCGGCCACTATTGGATTTGCCATGTTAGTTCGATAATCGCTGGGACGGAGGTTGAACCCACTACAAAGTGAGTATAACTAACCCAACATCCCGCCGATGCCCGCCATCCAAATCGACCCCAACGAGCTCCCATACCGTCTCCTCGCCGAGGCCTACGCCTATCTCGTCCGCGCCCTCAACCGCCATCTCCCCCCACCCCCGACCCCTCCGAGGAAACCGCGCCCCTCCGCAAGCACGCCATCATCGCCCAGATCTCGGCCCTCCGTCCGAACGACTCCGTCGAAGCGGCACTCGCCGCCGGCTTCATCATCGCCAATGAGCAAGCTGGCGACTGCGACCGCTGGGGCCAGGTCCACCTCGCCGCCGAGCGCTACGAACTCGCCAACCAGTGCCGCGCCCAGGGCATTAGCCAAGAGCGGGATCGCACGAGGCCGAAGGTCGGAGCGCGTGAATCCCGCTCTCAGACAACGATACGCGAAGCCAAGCGCGCGCTCCGTGAACTCGTCCGCCGCCAGGCCGCCACCAAAAAACGCCACGCCAATCCGGATGCCACGGACGCCGCCGAGCGCATCGAGGATATCACCACCACCCTGCTTGCCGGGGCGTACGACCGTATCCCCGAACCGCAAAAATGCGAACCCGCGCCAGCCGCCATCACCGTCGCCCCGGCGCCACCGCCCGAAGCAGCCCCAACGCGCAGCCACACCGAACGTCCTATCTCACCCCTTGATCCTACAACTCGAAAAAACAAAACTGAGACAACCGCGAGACGAACCCCCGCACGCGGCCGGAGTGGCTCCATCCACCCGCGTCTCGTCTGGCGGGCGAAAGCCTCGAAATCGTGCAACTGAGACTCAAGCGAGACATGCTCGCCTCGATGCACCCGGCCGAACCCGGTCCAACGGCCGCGCCCGCCATCCCACCTGTTGATCCCAAGAACTCGAAAACACAAAACTGAGACGGTCGCGAGACAAATCTCCACGCGCCCGCCTGAATGGCTCAGACCACCCCCGTCTCACCTTGCGGGCGAAAGTCCCGAAATCATGCAACTGAGACTCGAGCGAGACGTCTTCGCTCCGTCCTCCAACGGACTCCGCAACCCGGAGCCCGCACGCACGCGCCGCCGTCCGCCCATCGCCTTGAACATGGCGTAGTGTCCTGCCCCCGAAGTCCGCCGCATTTCGCGGCAAACGAAGGGGATAAGCAGGCCACTGCAAACAACGTATTTGCGCGCCCCCAACCGAAGAGAGAGCCGTTCGTGCGTCGCCGACCTCTCACCACTAACGAACCGGCCTCTGCGCGTGCGTCCATCACCGATCCGCACGGACAGGCAGCGGTCGCCGCAGCGGTAAGCCCGAACACCCGGCGATGAGGGAACTTCAGCCTGCCCACCGCACGCGCACCGCCGCCGACCTCGCGCAAGACCGTGCCTTCTGGCGCAACCTCCTCACCCAGCGCCCCACCATCGCACCCGCACTCCCGCCCCACACCGCCGGAGGTTACCGCAACCGCCGCTTCGCCATCATCCGCGACGCCGCATGGATCACCTTGTATCGAGCGAAACTGCCATTCCCCCAGATCGGCGTCTTCCTCCGCTGCACCGGCCTCGCCGGTGAGGCATTCTTCACCCTCGCCGACAGCACCCGCGCGCACACCGAACCGCACCTCCGCAGCGCAATCGGCCCCCACACCGCCCTCGAATGGGGCAGGTCCCACCACCCCGGCATGATCGACATCGCCGCAATCCTCCCAGCCCCGATGCCGTGGAACGACGATGCCGCCGAGCGGCACACCGAATGGATGCTGCAGGCCGGTGCTGTATGGTGGAACTGCTTCGCCTCCCTGGCAGGCCCCTGAAGCGCCCGGAGAGAAAACGCATGAAACGTCCACACCTCACCAACGCTTTGACCGCGGCAACCCTCCTGCTCGCACCCGCCGCATCCGCACAAACCCATACCGCCACACCCCCACTCGCCCCACGCGACGTTCCGGCGAAATCCATCCCGGTCCCCACGACCGTCAGCCCCGAACTCCAGGCCGTCATCGCGCAGCCGCTATCCTCCGGCTGGAACACACCGCCCACCACGCCCGACGACTGGGCCCAACTGGTCAAGAAACGCGAGGCAACCACGACCGCCAACGTCCAGCCGATGGCAGACCGCCTGCACGTCGCAATCGAGCCGTCTACGATCGACGGCGTCAAAGTCTACATTCTCACCCCGGCAGACATTCCACCCCAGAACAGGAACCGCCTGCTCGTCCACGTGCATGGCGGCTGCTACGTGCTGGGTCCGCATCTGGCCGCGGTGCCCGAGGCACTGCAGGTCGCCGGCATCAGCCACATCAAGACGATCTCCGTCGACTATCGCATGCCGCCCGAAGCGTATTTCCCCGCGGCGTTGGACGACGCGATGACGGTGTATAAGGCGGCCACCACCATGGTACCGCCGCAAAATCTCGGCGTGTTTGGAAGCTCAGCCGGCGGCGCACTGACGCTGGAAATGATGCTGCGCGCAAAAGCCGCCGGTCTGCCGATGCCGGGTGCCATCGCGCCCGGCACGCCGATGGCGGATGCAACCAATGCCGGCGACACGTTTCAGACGAACGCGCTCGTTGACAACGTGCTGGTATCGCCCAACGGGTTCTGCGACGCCGCCACCAAATTCTACGCCCACGGCCATGATCTCGCCGATCCGATGCTGTCGCCAATCTACGGCGACATGCACGGCTTCCCGCCCGCAATCCTGACCAGCGGCACCCGCGACCTGCTCCTGAGCAATACGGTACGCACCAATCAGAAGCTGCGGGAGGCCGGAGTCGAAACCCGCTTGCAGGTCTTCGAGGGCCAAGCACACGCACAATTCTACCGCGATGACCGCATCCCCGAGGACCATTTCGCCATCACCGAGATCGCGGCTTGGTTCGACAAGTACCTTGGCAAGTAATTCGCGGCGTCTTGACGCAGCCGAACACCACATCGCATGCCGCGCCGTGCCGGCGCAGCGTGGTGGGCCTGCTTCGCCTCTCTCGCCGAAGACACGGAGCAACCCCATCAAAGCAGTGACGCCTCCCGCCCCCGGTGACATCCTGACCCACCATGCCCGGCAGTTTCTCCGACCACGCCGCGAATGAGCGGACATTTCTCGCCTGGATCCGCACCGCCATCGCGGTGATGGCGTTCGGCTTCCTCGTCGCAAAGTTCGATCTGTTCCTGCAAATCGCCGCGCGCTCGCTCTCCGCCGGCCGGCCCACCCAGCGAATACCGGGCGCCGGTTTCGGCGGGGCCGCCGGCGCCGCGCTGATCATCGCCGGCACCGTGATGGTGGTGCTGGCCGCCGTGCGCTTCATCCATACCCGCCGCGCCCTCGACAGCGCCAATCCAGGAGCGGGCAGGGTAGGGGCGGACCTCGCCTTGGCCGCGATCATGGCGGTTCTTGGCGTCGCCCTCGTCATCTACCTCGGCCATACGCTTCTCACCGGCTTCCAAACTGGTTGAGGCAGAAAATCGCCGCGAAGTCGGCGTGCGCCAATCCTCAACGGGTCATTGCGTCACATTGATCGGCTGCAGGGGCTGCTCGATCGGGATCGTCGTGATCGCATTGCCATCAAGTTTTGCCTGAGCCAGATGGAAAACCCGTGTGGCCGAGTTGTCGTACGTGCGGAAGTAGTAGCTCTTCGTCTTCATATCACCCACCACCATCCATTCTGTGGTCTCGATCCCAGCCACGCCGCCACCCGCCGTAGAGTCGGAAGAGGTGCGCACGATGCCCGGCGCAATGTCGAAATTATCCAGGATATGAAAAGCTTGAATGACGCTGTCGGCACTCGTCGCCTCCTGCGGCGCCGTGTAAGAATAAGCGAAGGCGCGAACGAAGCGGGCAGGGGAGGACATATCGCCTGGCAGACCCGGCGCGCCGGCTCCGGTGCTGGGCGGGGAAATCGTCATCGACCCGACCTTCAGTGGCTTCGGATCATACACCGAGCTGTTGAGATAAAGACCGAGATTGGCAATGTGCCATTCGAAATTTGGCGCGTTCGTCAGAACGCCTGTCGGATTATCGTGCATCTGCAGCTGACCGCCGATATATTCGACCACCAGACTGGCGCCGGTCGTATCATGCAGCGTGAGATGCACCGGCGGCGGCCCGCCAAAGGCAGCCTGCGGGGCGTTGCTGACATATATCTTTGGCAGCGCGGCTTTGACTTCCGCAATCGTCGAGAAATTACTCAGTACATACAACAGCAGATTGAAAGACGCGATACTGTTCGCCGCCTCATCCGCCGGCACATTCTGATACTGCGCATAACCGGGGAGATAGAGCAGACCGCCGGTGAGCCCAGCTTCATTCATGCCATCCACGAGCTGATCGGCAGATTTCAGCGCATCCATGCCGACCGCCGCGTATTTCGAGGTCCAGCGAAGACCTGTGCCGTTTGACCCGTCCGGCCCTGTCGCGGCGAGTGCCAGTTTGCGTGGGATGACCACCAGATCGGAATTCAGCGGCATGCCGAATTCCATCGTGCGACCATAGACAATGCCGCCGTCCGCCGAATGCAAAACGAAGGACGTGCAGGCCGATACTGTCTGCAGAGGGGCCGCGGTGGCAGCCAGAGCCGCCAAGGCAAGGGCCCGGAGCCGAGCAAGACGAACCGACATTATGACCTCGTGAGATGTGGATTATGCTGGCCGATCAGATTGCCCGATCGTCACCAGGGGTTGGGTCTGATGCGTTCCTCCTAAGGCCAGGAGCGTTAATTCATTATAAATTTGCAGTGTCCCATATTCGGGATAGAATTCCGTATATGGACGCAACGCCGCTCGCCCTTCGCCTCAAAACCCTCCGCACTGATCGTGGCTACGCCCTTCAGGACCTCGCAGACCGCAGCGGCATCAGCCGCGCCACCCTCTCCCGCATCGAAAACGCTGAGGTCAGCCCCACCGCCGAGACCCTCGGCGCCCTCGCCACCGCCTTCGGCATGACGATCTCCCGCATCCTTGCGCCCGTCGAGCGCCCCTTTCAGGCCCTCATCCCGCGCGAGGAGCAAACCACCTGGCACGACCCCCGAGGCGGCTTCACCCGTACCATGGTCTCACCCCCCAGCGCCGCGCTTTCGATCGAAATAATCCGCTGCGAACTCGCGTCCCGTCAGGCGATCACTTACGAGAAACCGCCCGTTTCCGGCCTCGAACACCACCTCGCGCTGCTCAGCGGCGCACTGACCGTCACCGTGGAAGAAGAAACGTATCGCCTGCAACCAGGTGACTGCCTGCGTTACCGCCTCTTCGGTGCCACCCGTTTCGAAACCGGCCGCGCCGCCGCCTGCTACCTGCTCGCCCTTTCATGAAGAGCACCGCCATGGACACGATCGAAATCCGCACCATCGCGCCCCGCGATTTCCCCGCCGTCGAGCACCACCTTGCCGACGGCGTCAACAACGGCGCCGCAATCAGTTTCATGCAGCCCTATACCGCCGCGAACGGACTCGAATTCTGGCGCACGAAAGTCTTTCCCGACGTTACCGTCGGCAAACGCGTCCTCTTCGTCGCTTACCTCAACGAAAAACCCGTCGGCACAGTACAGCTCGACATCGCACTGCCACCCAACCAGCCGCATCGCTGCGATGTCGCCAAGATGGTCATCCACTCGCGCGCCCGCCGGAAAGGCATCGCCCGGCGCCTCATGCGCGCGCTCGAACACCACGCCAAATCCCTCGGCAAGGCGCTGATCACACTCGACACCCGCACCGGCGACAATGCCGAAAAACTCTACGCCTCACTCGGCTTCGAACCGGCGGGCATCATTCCAAACTACGCCTACGACCCGGATGGCGTAAAAACTCACGCCACGACCTACATGTATAAGCAAATCTGAAACGGCCGTGTCCTACGACACGGCCGCCGCTGCGAACGCCTAGCTCGTCGTCCGTGAACTATTCGGAACCCATTGAGCGGCAACGTCTTTCCGCCCCGCGCAAATAACCGCATTTGCCAGAAATCGGCGCGGCGAACCGCGATTGCTTGCAAATTGCGCCGACGCGAGCGGGTGTGATTCGCTCTGCCCAATCCGGCACGGAGCAACACCGATGCGTCCCAGGGAACGGCGTGACAGCGGTCAGCGCGATCTGCTGCGCTCACGGCTCGATCAGATCGTCGACCTGCACCATCCGCTCTCGAAGCTCGCCGCCACCATCGACTGGCGGTTCCTCGAAGACCGGCTCGGCGCGAGCTACACCGACACGCCCGGACGACCGCCGCTGCCGACACGTCTGATGGCCGGTCTCGCCATCATCAAGCACATGCACAGCCTCTCCGATGAGGCGCTGTGCGAACGCTGGCTGGAGAACCCGTATTATCAGCGGCTGTGCGGTGAGGCGTTTTTCTGCCATCGCCTGCCATTCGATCGCTCCTCGCTGACCCGTTGGCGCCAGCGCATGGGGGAAGAGAAGCTGAAGGCGCTGTTGCAGGAGAGCCTGCATGCCGCTACCCGGATGGGCGCCGCCAAGCCCGCAGACTTCACCCGCGTTATCGTGGACACGACGGTGCAGCCCAAAGCGATCGCCTTCCCGACCGATGCGAAGCTGCTGCACCGCGCGCGCGAGCTGCTGGTACGGCTGGCACACAGACACGGCGTCAGATTGCGCCAGTCCTACACAAGGCTCGGCAAGATCGCGCTGATCCGCCATCAGCGCTATGCGCATGCCAAGCAGTTCAAGCGCGCCAACCGAATGCTGCGGACGCTGCGCACCCAACTGGGCCGGGTGATCCGCGATATCGTGCGCAAGATCGCCGGCAATGCCGAACTGCGCGCGATCTTCGCCCGGCTGCTCTCCCTCGCCAGCCAGGTGCGATCACAGAAGCAGCGTCAGCGCGGTCCGAAGATCTACAGCCTGCACGCACCGGAAGTGGCGTGTATCGGCAAGGGCAAGGCGCATCGGCCATACGAATTTGGCGTCAAGGTCTCGGTGGCGACCACGCTGAACCGGTCCAAAGGCGGGCAGTTCGTCGCGCATGTCGCGGCACTGCCGGGCAACCCCTATGACGGGCACACGCTGGCGAGCGTCATTCCGGCAATCACGCAGCAGATCGGCGTCTCACTGACACAGGTGATCGCTGATGCGGGCTATCGCGGTCACAATGCACCGAGCGCGCCTGGGCTGCGGGTGTTCACCGCGGGACAGAAGCGTGGCGTCACGCAGACCATCAAGCGGGCGCTGCGACGGAGAGCTGCGGTCGAGCCGGTGATCGGTCATCTCAAGGCCGAGCATCGCATGGGCCGCAACTATCTCGCCAAACCAGCCGGCGATGCGGTTAATGCGGTGCTGGCCGCAGTTGGGTACAACTTCCGGTTGCTGCTGGCCTGGCTGGCGGTGCTTTTGCGTTGGTTCTTGCTCGCTCTCTCGGGCGAACCGGCTCTGCGAGCAGTTCGATCCTGACCGTGTACGTCGGTCACGCAACCCGATCAGGGTTCTTCACGGACGACTAGCTCCGCTGCACCAGTTCGATCTTGTACCCGTCCGGGTCCTCGACGAACGCGATAACCGTGGTCCCGAACTTCACCGGCCCCGCCTCGCGCGTCACCTTCCCGCCGCCCTTGCGCACCTTCTCGCAGGTCGCCGCCACATCCGGCACACCGATCGCCAGGTGCCCGAACGCCGAGCCAATCTCGTAGTGGTCCACCCCGTAATTATACGTCAGTTCCACTTCCGGCCCATCGCCATAACCGACAAACGCCAGCGTGTACTTGCCGTCCGGCACGTCCCGGCGCCGCAACTCCTTCATGTCCAGCAGCTTCGTATAGAAGCCCACGCTGCGCTCCAGGTCCGTCACCCGAATCATCGTATGTAGGAAACTGCTCATCCGCTCTCTCCGTCGAAATCCGGTCCTAACCCCAACAGGAATAGCCCGGCTTCGTCCGCCATGACTACCGTGGCCTCCTCGTCCGCCAGGATCGTTCCGCCCGCCTCGAACGCGATCCCCCGCAATCCGGCCGCCATCGCGCCCTTCACCGTCTGAACCCCGATGGTCGGCAAATCCGCCCGCCGGTCCTGACCCGGTTTCACCACCTTCACCAGCACGCCACCCCGGCCGCCCCATGCCAGCGCCCCACACCGGGCCAGCATCGCGTCCGTCCCCTCCGCGGCCTCGACCGCCAGCACGATCCCCTGCTGCACCACGCAGCCCTGGCCGACATCGACCGCCCCCAGCGCCCGAGCCACCGCAATGCCGCGCCTTATATCCGCCATTGCCACAGCATCCGGTGCCGCCCGGCTCAGCAAGCCCGGCGGAGCCAGCGCCCGCCGCAGCACCTCATGCGCCCCGACCACCCGAAACCCTTCCTCGCTGAAAATCCGGATCACCGCTGCCAAGAGCCCGTCATCGCCCGAGAAGGCGGCCCGCCCGATCCGCGCCAGGATCCGCGCCCCCTCGACGTCCGGCCGGAGATCCAGAAAGGAAGGGCGCCTGACCGGCCCCACCAGCACCAGCTCCCGGCACTCATGGGCCTTCAGCGCCGCAAGGATCTGCGCCGCCGCCATCAGCCGCAAAAACGTGTGCGGATACGGAGCCACGACCGCCGGATCGGCGAATCCCTCCAACCCGACAATGAACACGTCTTGCCCCGCGGCTCGCGCCGCCGCTGCCACCTGGCCCGGCAGCGCACCCCCGCCGGCCAGGATTCCCAGCACCCCTCGCTCCATCACCGGCACTTGCGACGGAACGGGTCAGAGGTGCAACCTGATACCCTGTTATTGCAGCGCAGCATGACCGATATTGGAGACGCTAAGGAGAGACAGGAAATGACCCCCGTCCGCTGGCAACCTGCCCGCACGGTCGCACGGCCCGCTTGGCCGGTTCCCCCCATCACCACGGCCCTTGCCCGAGGCCTCGCCTGCCGCTGCCCTGCCTGCGGCGAAACGCACCTGTTCACCGGTTTCCTGCGCGTCGTGCCCGAATGCAGCCGGTGCGGCGCCCCGTTGGGCCGGGTCCGAGCCGACGATGCGCCCCCCTACTTCACCATCCTCATCGTCGGGCACATCGTCATCCCGCTGCTCCTCATCATGCAGAAATACGCGGACCCGCCCACCTGGGAACTCTCGGCCATCTTCCTGCCTCTGACCCTCGTCCTCTCCCTCGCTCTGCTGCGCCCCGTCAAAGGCGCCGTGGTCGCGACGATGCTGAGCTTCAACATGCTCAAGGACGTGCCCGCCGGGTGATGTCCTTCGCAGCCGGCTCAGCATCCAGGCTCGCACGCGTCATCCTGGAGGGCGAGCCGCTGACCCGCATCTCTGTCCTGCAACAGGCGGACCGGGATCAGGCTGTGAGCGACCTCGCGCAAGAGAGCAGCTTCGCCCCTGATCACCACGCCGCCGGTCCCTACATCCTCCACCTCTCGATCCAGGAGGGCCGGCTCGTGCTGGACATCCGCGATCCGCAGGACCAGCCCCTGCAAGCCTTCGGTGTCGCCCTCGGTCCCTTTCGCCGCCTTATCAAGGACTACGCCCTGCTTGTTGAGAGCCACGAGCAGGCGGTGCAGGAGGGCCGGGAGGCTCGTATCCAGGCCATCGACATGGGCCGACGGGGGTTGCACAACGAAGGCGCCAGCCTGCTGCAAGAGCGTCTGCACGGCAAGGTCCACATGGATCTCCCTACCGCCCGTCGTCTCTTCACGCTGCTCTGCGTCATGCACCGCCGGGTCTGAACAGGAGCTCTCGATGAAAGTCGCCCCATGAAGGTGGACGGCGTTGCCTATCGCACCATCTGGCTCGATCAGGATGGCTGGTCGGTGCACATCATCGACCAAACCAAGCTGCCCTGGCGATGGGAGATCCTCCGCCTCACCACACTGGACCAGGCCGCCCACGCCATTCGCACCATGCAGGTCCGCGGCGCCCCGCTGATCGGAGCGACTGCCGCTTACGGACTGTGCCTCGCCCTCCGCGCCGATCCCACCGACCTGGAGCAGGCCGCGACCACCCTGGCCGCCACCCGCCCCACAGCGATCAATCTCCGCTGGGCGCTCGACCGTATGCTCACAAGGCTCCGCAACATGCGGCCCGAGGACCGGGTCACGGCGGCATACGCGGAAGCCGCCGCCATCGCTGACGAGGACGTCGCCCAGAATGAGGCCATCGGTCGTCACGGCCTGCCCCCCATCGAACAGGCCGCCAACGGCAAGCCGGTCAACATCCTGACCCACTGCAACGCCGGCTGGCTCGCCACTGTCGATTGGGGCACTGCGCTCGCGCCGATCTACGTCGCCCACAATGCCGGCATCCCCGTCCATGTCTGGGTCGACGAAACCCGCCCGCGCAACCAGGGCGCCGCGCTCACGGCCTTCGAACTCGGCAAGCACGGCGTGCCCCACACGGTGATCGCCGATAACGCCGGCGGCCACCTGATGCAGCACGGCCGGGTGGACCTCGCGATCGTCGGCGCCGACCGCGTGACCCGCACCGGGGACGCCGCCAACAAGATCGGCACCTACCTCAAGGCGCTTGCCGCCGAGGACAATGGCGTGCCGTTCTGGGTCGCCGTGCCATCCACTACCATTGACTGGACTGTCTCCGACGGCGTCCGCGAGATCCCCATCGAGGAACGCAGCGAAGCCGAGGTCACTGCCATCACCGGCCAGGCCCCTGACGGGTCGGTCGTCACGGTTCGCGTCGCGCCGGAGGGCAGCGGCGCCGCCAACCCCGCCTTTGACGTCACTCCATCGCGGCTGATTTCCGGCCTGATCACCGAACGAGGACGGTGTGACGCGACGGCCAGCGGACTGTTGTCGCTGTTTCCCGAGCGAGGCTAGAAGCCCCATCATGTCCCGCCCCGGAGCCCCAACAAGCTTCCAGGATCTGATTCTGCGGCTTCAGCACTTCTGGAGCCGCCAAGGCTGCGTGCTGGTCCAGCCCTACGACATGGAAATGGGTGCCGGAACATTCCATCCCGCCACCACCCTCCGCGCCTGCGGTCCGCAGCCCTGGAACGCCGCCTACGTCCAGCCCAGCCGCCGCCCGAGCGACGGCCGCTACGGCGAAAACCCCAACCGCATGCAGCATTTCTATCAATACCAGGTCATCATGAAGCCGAGCCCGTCGGATGCGCAGGAGCTCCTCCTGGCCAGCTATCGCGAAATCGGCCTCGATCCGCTGCTGCACGACTTTCGCTTCATCGAGGATGATTGGGAAAGTCCTACCCTCGGCGCCTGGGGCGTCGGCTGGGAGGTCTGGTGCGACGGCATGGAGGTCGGCCAGTTCACCTATTTCCAGCAGGTCGGCGGCATTCCTGTTGTCTTACCGAGCTTTGAAATGACCTACGGGCTGGAACGCCTCGCCATGTACGTGCAGGACGTCGAAAACGTCTTCGATCTGGACTTCAACGGAGCTGGCGTGACCTACGGCGACGTCTTCCTCCGTGCCGAGCGCGAATACAGCGCCTACAATTTCGAATTTGCTGACACGTCTCTGCTCACCCGCCACTTCGCCGAGTCCGAAGCCGAATGCGCTTCCCTTCTAACGCACCAACTCGCGCTCCCCGCCTATGACCAGTGCATCAAAGCCAGCCATCTCTTCAACCTGCTCGATGCACGCGGCGTGATCAGCGTGGCTGAACGCGCCAGCTATATCGGCCGCGTTCGGAACCTCGCGAAAGCCTGCTGCGAGGCCTGGGTGGCGGGCGGCTGATGCCCGAACTCTTTCTCGAACTCTTCTCCGAGGAAATTCCCGCGCGCATGCAGGCGGGCGCTGCCGCCGACCTCACGCGCCTGCTGGCTACCGCCCTCGAACCCCTTGCCCCTACAGCAATCCGCATCTTCTACGGTCCGCGCCGCATCGCACTTGTGGCCGATGTCCGCTCCGAAGTTGCCGCATCACAAACCGTCGAGCGTGGACCACGCACCTCTGCCCCGGAACAGGCCCTGACCGGCTTCCTCCGCAAACACGCCGCGAGCAAGGACGACCTCCGCCAGGAAGGCGACTATTGGGTCCTGCACAAATCCGCCCCGGCTCAATCCGCCGCGAACCTCGTCGCCGAAACCCTGCCGCCGCTTCTCTGGCGCTTCCCTTGGCCGAAATCCATGCGCTGGGGCGCAGGCAGCCAGTTCACCTGGGTCCGCCCGCTCCGCCGCATCACATGCCTGCTCGACGGCGAAGTCGTCCGCTTCGATCTTCGCCAAGGGGGTCAGGCTGGCAATGACGACGGCCATGGCCTGGCCTCGTCGAACGAAACCGAGGGCCACCGCTTCCACGCGCCCGGCCCGATCCGCGTCAACTCCTGCGCGCAGTGGCAGGAAGCACTTGCGCGCCACCGCGTCATCGTGGACGCCGCCGAACGCCGCACGCGCATTGCCGACGGCATTGCTGCATTGGCCGAAGCGCGCGACCTGTCCGTTGTGCCTGACGACGCACTCCTCGACGAAGTTGCTGGCCTTGTCGAATGGCCCGTCCCACTGCTCGGTCGTATCGACGACGCCTTCATGGACCTCCCACCCGAGGTCCTGCAGGTCTCGATGCGCGTCAACCAGCGTTACTTCACCCTCCGCACGAAGCACAGCGCAGCCGCCCCCTGGTTCGCCTTCGTCGCCAACATCGAAGCCGAGGATGGCGGCGCTGCCATCATCGCCGGAAACGAACGGGTCCTGCGTGCCCGCTTCGCCGATGCGCGCCACTTCTGGGACCTTGACCGCAAGACACCCCTGGAATCCCGCGTCACAGGCCTCAACGCCGTCACGTTCCACGCCAAACTCGGCACCCAGGCCGAGCGCGTTCGGCGCATCCGGTCCCTTGCTCGCTTGATCGCGCCCCATGTCGGCGCCGATCCAAACCAGGCCGATCGCGCCGCGGAACTCGCAAAAGCCGACTTGACCAGCGGCATGGTTGGCGAATTCCCGGAACTTCAAGGCATTATGGGACGCTATTACGCTCTGCATGATGGCGAGCCACCCGCCGTCGCCGACGCCATCCGCGACCAGTACGCCCCGAAAGGCCTCAACGATCCGGTACCGATTGCGCCCGTCTCGATCGCCCTCGCCTTGGCCGACAAACTGGACCAGCTCGCCAGTTTCTTCCGCATCGGCGAGAGACCCACTGGCTCCGGCGATCCATACGCCCTCCGCCGCGCTGCCCTCGGCGTCATCCGCATCATTCGTGACAACAACCTGCGCCTGAAGCTGACGAGGCTGCTCACTGAAGCCGCCGGCCCCGCGTCCGAAATCCTCGACTTCTTCTTCGACCGCCTGCGCGTCCAGCTTCGCGCCGAAGGCGCCCGCCACGACGTTCTCTCGGCCGTCTTCGCCGCCGGCGCCGACGACGACATCGTCCGCCTCCTCGCCCGCACCCACGCCGTCGCGCGTTTCCTCGCGTCCGACGACGGCGCCAACCTCCTCACGGCCTATCGCCGCGCCGCCAACATCCTCCGCATCGAGGAACGCAAGGACGGCCCGCACAATGAACCGCCCGATCCCGCGCTGCTGCAACAGCCGGAGGAACTTGCTCTCGCCAACGCCCTCCACGCCCTCACCGAGACCGACGCGCTCCTAGCCAGGGAAGACTACCCCGCCGCCATGGCGCTCATGGCCCGCCTGCGTCCCCCGCTCGACGCCTTCTTCGACCGCGTGACCGTCAACGTCACCGAGCCCGAATTACGCCGCAATCGATTGCGTCTTCTCTCCCGCGTCCGTGCCGCCATGGACCGCGTCGCCGACTTCTCCAAAATCGAAGGCTGAACGGAATCCCCGTGCCCCATCACACCCGCTCGCTCCGTGTCTCTCCGTGCAACCTCCGTGCCCTCCGTGTGAAACCCTGTCCCAACCCGCCACCGCTCCCGACGGCCCCCGGAGACGCACAATGACCAAATGGGTCCACTCCTTCGGAGCCGGCCACAACGAAGGCCGCGCCGAAATGCGCGACCTGCTCGGCGGCAAGGGTGCCAACCTCGCCGAGATGGCTTCAATCGGCCTGCCCGTTCCCCCCGGCTTCACCATCACCACCGAAGTCTGCACTGCCTTCTACAAGAACGACCGGCACTACCCTGAAGACCTCACACCCCAGGTCCAGCAAGCCCTGACCCGCATCGAGCAAGCCGTCGGCCGCCGCTTCGGCGATCAGCACAAGCCGCTGCTCGTCTCGGTCCGCTCGGGCGCGCGGGTCTCCATGCCCGGCATGATGGACACCGTCCTCAACCTCGGCCTGAACGATGCCACCGTCGAAGGCCTTACCCGAGACGCCGATGACGCCCGCTTCGCCTGGGACTCCTACCGCCGCTTCATCCAGATGTACGGTTCGGTCGTGCTCGGCGTCGAACACCACCGCTTCGAGGAGATCATCGAACACGTAAAGCTCGATGCCGCCGCCTTCGAAGACACCGCGCTGACCGCGCAGGACTGGCACCGCGTGGTCGACGCCTACAAGGAGATGATTGCACAGGAAACCGGCAAGCCCTTCCCGCAGGCACCCGAGGAACAGCTCTGGGGCGCCATCGGCGCGGTGTTCGGAAGCTGGATGAACCCCCGCGCCATCACCTATCGCCGGCTGCACGACATCCCCGCCGATTGGGGTACCGCCGTCAACGTCCAGGCCATGGTCTTCGGCAACATGGGCGAGGACTGCGCCACCGGCGTCTGCTTCACCCGCGATCCATCGACTGGGGAGAATGCCTTCTACGGCGAATACCTCGTCAATGCGCAGGGCGAGGATGTCGTCGCCGGCATCCGCACGCCTCAGCCGCTGTCGAAGGCGCGTGCGAAGCCCGACGAAACGCCAATGGAACAGGCCATGCCCCAGGCCTACGGCGAACTGCTCGACGTGCGGCGCAAGCTCGAACAGCATTACCGCGACATGCAGGACATCGAATTCACGGTGGAGAAGGGCAAGCTCTACATGCTGCAAACCCGCAGCGGTAAGCGCACCACGCCGGCCAGCCTGCGCATCGCGGTGGAGATGGCGCACGAAGGCCTGATCGACCAGAAGGAAGCAGTGCGGCAAGTCAATCCGACCGCGCTCGACCAGTTGCTGCATCCCACGCTCGACCCCCGCGCGCACCGCACGCCGCTGGGCAAGGGCCTGCCCGCAAGCCCCGGCGCCGCGTCCGGGGCCGTCGTGTTCAGCGCCGACGAAGCCAAATCACGCGCGACCAATGGCGAAGCCGTGATCCTGGTCCGCATCGAAACCAGCCCCGAGGACATCCACGGCATGCACGCCGCCCGCGGCATCGTCACCACCCGCGGCGGCATGACCAGCCACGCCGCCGTCGTTGCGCGCGGCATGGGCCGGCCGTGCGTGGCCGGGGCAGGGGGCCTGACCGTCGATTACAACGCCCAGACCATCCGCTCCGGCGGCAACACCGTCCATGCCGGCGACACCGTCACCATCGACGGCTCCACCGGTGAGGTCTTCATCGGCAGTGTGCCGATGATCGAACCGGCGCTTTCGGGTGATTTCAGCGCCCTTATGGTCTGGGCCGATGAGGCCCGCCGCATGAAGGTGCGCGCCAACGCCGAAACCCCGCTGGACGCCGAAACCGCCCGCAAGTTCGGCGCTGAAGGCATCGGCCTCTGCCGCACCGAGCACATGTTCTTCGACCCCGAGCGCATCGGCGCCGTCCGCCAGATGATCATGGCGCATGACGAATCCGGCCGCCGCGCCGCCCTTGAGCGTCTGCTTCCGCACCAGCGCGAGGATTTTGTCCAGCTCTTCCGCATCATGGCCGGCCTCCCCGTCACCATCCGCCTGCTCGATCCGCCGCTGCACGAATTCCTCCCGCACGGCGAAGCGGAACTCGCGGAGGTGGCCGAGGCCCTCGGCACCGATGTCGAGGCCATGCGCCGCCGCGCCGCCGAACTCGCCGAGGCAAACCCGATGCTCGGCCATCGCGGCTGCCGCCTCGGTATCACCTATCCCGAAATCTACGAGATGCAGGCACGCGCGATCTTCGAGGCCGCGCTGGAAGTTGCAAAGGAAACCGGCTCCGCGCCCGTGCCGGAGATCATGATTCCTCTGGTGGGCATGCGGAAGGAACTGGATATCACGCGCGCCCAGATCGACGCTGTGGCCAAGGAGGTCTTCTCCGCGGAGAAGCGCAGTGTGGATTACAGCGTCGGCACCATGATCGAACTGCCCCGAGCCGCGCTAACCGCCGATGCGATCGCCGAATCAGCCGACTTCTTCAGCTTCGGCACCAACGACCTGACCCAGACGGTGTTCGGCCTATCCCGCGACGACGCCGGCAAATTTCTTCCGACCTACGTGGATAAAGGTATTCTGCCGAAAGATCCGTTCGTTTCATTGGACATCGACGGCGTCGGTGCAATGGTGCGGATCGCGGCAGAGAAGGGGCGGGGGACCAAGCCCGATCTCAAGCTTGGCATCTGCGGCGAACACGGTGGCGATCCGGCCTCGATCCAGTTCTGCGAGCAGGTCGGATTGGATTACGTGTCTTGCAGCCCCTACCGCGTGCCGGTGGCGCGCCTGGCCGCCGCGCAGGCGGCTTTGGGAGCCGGGGGAGACCGGACAGCATAGGTCCGCCGCGCGGTTGCGGCGTGAGCCCCATTATTCGCAGGGAACGCCACGGATGAACCCCCAGCGGGAGCGGCAGGACGGCCCCGGCATTGCGCCAGACTACGACGCAATCGTCATCGGCGCCGGCATCTCCGGCATGTACCAACTCTACCGCCTCCGCGAACTCGGCCTCCGGGTGAGGGTGTTCGAAACCGGCAGTGACGTCGGCGGCACGTGGTACTGGAATCGCTATCCCGGTGCCCGCTTCGATTCCGAAAGCTACTCCTATGGCTACTCCTTCTCGCAGGAACTGCTGGATGAATGGCACTGGGTCGAGCACTTCTCGCCGCAGCCAGAGACGCTGCGCTATCTCAACTTTGTCGCCGACAAATTCGACCTGCGCCGCGACATCCAATTCCACAGCCGCGTCACCGCGGCGCACTGGCAGGAAAACCCGCGATGCTGGGACGTGGCGCTTGAAGATGGGCGCCACCACACCGCCCGCTTCCTGATCACGGCCATCGGCCCGCTCTCCGCCCCGACCTTGCCGCGCATCGAAGGGATCGAGACATTCCAGGGCCAGTCCTGCCACACCGCCCGCTGGCCGCACGAACCGGTCAGCTTCAAAGACAAGCGGGTCGCGGTCATCGGCACCGGCGCCACCGGCGTGCAGACCATCCAGGAAGTGGCCAAGACCGCCGCCCACCTCACGGTGTTCCAGCGCACGCCAAACTGGTGCGCCCCGCTGCACAACAGCCGCATAGACGCCGCGGAGATGGCCGAGATCAGATCCCGCTACCCCGACATCTTCCAACGGTGCCAGGGAACCTTCGCCTGTTTCCTGCACACGCCCGACCCGCGGCGCACCTTCGACGTCAGCCCCGAAGAACGCGAGGCTTTATGGGAACGCCTGTATGCCAACCGCGGCTTCGGCATGTGGCAGGGCAACTTTCGTGACATCGTGACCGATCGCCAGGCCAACGCCGCCTTATCGGACTTCGTCGCCAGGAAGATCCGCCAGCGCGTCAAAGACCCTGACGTCGCCGAGAAACTGATCCCGAAAAACCACGGCTTCGGCACCCGCCGCGTCCCGCTCGAGACCCGTTACTACGAGGTCTACAACCAGGACAACGTCCTGCTCGTGGACATCAGCCAGACGCCGATCGAACGCATCACTCCCGCGGGCATCAGGACAAGCGACGCCGAACATCCCTTCGATATGATCATCTATGCCACCGGCTTCGACGCTGTCACCGGCAGTTTCAATCGTATCGACATCCGTGGGGTGGACGGGCAGCGGCTGAAGGATAAATGGCAGGATGGGCCGCAGACTTTTCTCGGCGTTCTGGCAGCCGGCTTCCCCAACATGCTGATGATCGTGGGACCGCATACCGCGCTGGGCAACATCCCCCGCAGCATCGAATACAATGTCGATTGGGTGACCGGCCTTATCCGCTACGCCGGTGAGCATGGCTTGACCCGCCTGGAGGCCACCGAAGACGCGGTCAACTCATGGACCGACCACGTCCGCTCCCTGGGCGTTGGCCTGCTCTCCAACGAGGTCAACTCCTGGATGACCGGCGTCAACCGGAATGTGGATGGCAAGCAAACCCGCATCATCGCCCGCTACAGCGGCAGCGCCCCGGCGTATCGCGCCCGCTGCGACGAGGTTGCGGCGGACGACTATCGGGCGCTCGCGCAGAGCTGAATCGGTCCCGTGACGACACCGGCGAGTTTTCTGCCGCCCGATGTCAACAAGGGCTTCCTGCCGAAGGATTCAGTCGTCCGTGAAGAACCCTGATCGGGTTGCGTGACCGACGTACACGGTCAGGATCGAACTGCTCGCAGAGCCGGTTCGCCCGAGAGAGCGAGCAAGAACCAACGCAAAAGCACCGCCAGCCAGGCCAGCAGCAACCGGAAGTTGTACCCAACTGCGGCCAGCACCGCATTAACCGCATCGCCGGCTGGTTTGGCGAGATAGTTGCGGCCCATGCGATGCTCGGCCTTGAGATGACCGATCACCGGCTCGACCGCAGCTCTCCGTCGCAGCGCCCGCTTGATGGTCTGCGTGACGCCACGCTTCTGTCCCGCGGTGAACACCCGCAGCCCAGGCGCGCTCGGTGCATTGTGACCGCGATAGCCCGCATCAGCGATCACCTGTGTCAGTGAGACGCCGATCTGCTGCGTGATTGCCGGAATGACGCTCGCCAGCGTGTGCCCGTCATAGGGGTTGCCCGGCAGTGCCGCGACATGCGCGACGAACTGCCCGCCTTTGGACCGGTTCAGCGTGGTCGCCACCGAGACCTTGACGCCAAATTCGTATGGCCGATGCGCCTTGCCCTTGCCGATACACGCCACTTCCGGTGCGTGCAGGCTGTAGATCTTCGGACCGCGCTGACGCTGCTTCTGTGATCGCACCTGGCTGGCGAGGGAGAGCAGCCGGGCGAAGATCGCGCGCAGTTCGGCATTGCCGGCGATCTTGCGCACGATATCGCGGATCACCCGGCCCAGTTGGGTGCGCAGCGTCCGCAGCATTCGGTTGGCGCGCTTGAACTGCTTGGCATGCGCATAGCGCTGATGGCGGATCAGCGCGATCTTGCCGAGCCTTGTGTAGGACTGGCGCAATCTGACGCCGTGTCTGTGTGCCAGCCGTACCAGCAGCTCGCGCGCGCGGTGCAGCAGCTTCGCATCGGTCGGGAAGGCGATCGCTTTGGGCTGCACCGTCGTGTCCACGATAACGCGGGTGAAGTCTGCGGGCTTGGCGGCGCCCATCCGGGTAGCGGCATGCAGGCTCTCCTGCAACAGCGCCTTCAGCTTCTCTTCCCCCATGCGCTGGCGCCAACGGGTCAGCGAGGAGCGATCGAATGGCAGGCGATGGCAGAAAAACGCCTCACCGCACAGCCGCTGATAATACGGGTTCTCCAGCCAGCGTTCGCACAGCGCCTCATCGGAGAGGCTGTGCATGTGCTTGATGATGGCGAGACCGGCCATCAGACGTGTCGGCAGCGGCGGTCGTCCGGGCGTGTCGGTGTAGCTCGCGCCGAGCCGGTCTTCGAGGAACCGCCAGTCGATGGTGGCGGCGAGCTTCGAGAGCGGATGGTGCAGGTCGACGATCTGATCGAGCCGTGAGCGCAGCAGATCGCGCTGACCGCTGTCACGCCGTTCCCTGGGACGCATCGGTGTTGCTCCGTGCCGGATTGGGCAGAGCGAATCACACCCGCTCGCGTCGGCGCAATTTGCAAGCAATCGCGGTTCGCCGCGCCGATTTCTGGCAAATGCGGTTATTTGCGCGGGGCGGAAAGACGTTGCCGCTCAATGGGTTCCGAATAGTTCACGGACGACAATTCATCCCTTTCATCATGTGCCAATTGTATTGATATCCAAGTAAGGTCTGCTTCGGGTGGGTTTCGGTCCGTCCGCTTTCAGGCGCCTGGACGGGACAACCAGACACTCAGCCCACGGCCGGCCCTGGCCGGCACCGGACGGTCAGATCACAATCGTTTGGGCGACGTGCTATTCGCGACGGGGCGGGCGCACCCTGCGCGGAGCGACTTCGTCGACTACCGGCTGCGATTCGAACCCAACGCAAAGCGGACGAGTTCCATAATTCCGTCGATCAATACCGCGATGCCGGCCGCAAACAGAGCGCCGGAGTATAGAATTGTCACATCTCGAGATCTGGCATTCTCTTTGTCTTCGAGTACCAGCGAGCCCATCAAATCCTCTGTCGTGATTCTGGTCTTTCCTTCTTGGGTCAGAGCCTTCGCTGCCTCTGTGAGCAGTACAGATTTTACCCCTAAACTTCTTGCAAGGATCAGATTTATCACACCGACGTGGGGATTATCTGCGAGGTAGTCGTCTTCGCATTCAGTTTCGGTTTGACAGCCCTGACGAATCTTGCTCCCTGGCAACCTGATCCAGTAGTGGAGGAACCTTTCCGAATATGAACTGCTGTATAAAAAGGCGCCAAGCTGGCCCTTTATATATACGTCACCGGTACGGACCCGCTCCGGCAGCTTCTTGATAGCTACCGTAAATCTGGTCTCCTCTCCCGCTGAAGCATCTAAGAATGCTTCTCCCACCAGCGGCTTTTGTCCCGGTAGATGCTCGTATATGTTCTCTTTGAATTCGACCGGCGCCATGGGATTTAGTAGTTCATCGGCATAAGCGTTGTCGATGTGTCCGGGAAACCGGACGTAAAGATATTCGCAAGGATGCGATGGCGATGGCGGAGCGATGTCGCGGAAGGCCAACGTGAAGGTCGTGGGCCTCCGAGCATCAATACCAAACTCCATCCGCGCCTTCTGGCCGAACTCGCAATCCGAGCCGGCCGAGATATGCGTAGTCGGAGCAAAATCGTCCTGCTCAAGGAACGCTACTGTAAGTCGGGGAAGAGACCACCACAGCAGGGCCCCCGATATGCATAGCAGGAGTACTCCAGGCCTTAGGTCGAAGCTGCCTTGCGGCACTCTGGTCCTGATAAGCCAAAAACGCCACACAGCCCAGCGCGGTAGCGCTGGTACAGCTTGACGCGCGCAGCCGGAGTCGAACCGATGCATGCCCAAGCGCCCCAAACCCCGTCCGGCGATCCGAACTAGTGCTCTGACGCATTCTATCAATTCACAACATGCGGTTGCCATGCAATTCTGTGAGCATGGCACAGACAGTATGCGTGTTGTTGAGCGCGGCAGACAGGAAGCGGCTTAAGGCAATAGCATCGGATCGCAACCGAGCGGGCAAATACATCGAGCGAGCCGAGTCGTTCTGGCCTCGGCCAGTGGTCGGCCGGTGCAACATGTGGCGAAAGAGATCAGCGTCAGCCGCCCCATGGTCTGGCGCTGGCAGCAGCGTTTTGCCGAGGAAGGTCCCGACGGGTTGCTGCGTGACAAGACGCGCAAGCCCGGCAAACGACCGATCCCGGCCGATAAAGTGGCGCACGTCGTGGCGCTCACGTGTGGCGAGCCGCCCCCTGGGACCACGTATTGGACCGGGCGAGCCATGGCAAACGCCACCGCCATGTCGCTGCGCTCGGTGCAGCGCATCTGGGCGGCGCACCAACTCCAGCCGCACCGCGTGCGCAGCTTCAAGCGCTCGCGTGATCCGCAGTTCGCTGAGAAAATGGCGGATATCATCGGCCTTTATCTCGATCCGCCCGCCCATGCGGTGGTGCTGTCGATCGACGAAAAGAGCCAAATCCAGGCGCTCGACCGTACCCAGCCTGGACTGCCGCTGAAACCCGGCCGCTGCGGCACCATGACCCACGACTACAAACGCCATGGAACGACGACGTTGTTCGCCGCATTGAACGTGCTGAAGGGTACGGTGATCGGTCGCTGCATGCAGCGACACCGGCACGAGGAGTTCATCCGCTTCCTCAATGCCGTCGAACGCGAGGTGCCGTCCGGCAAGTTGGTCCATGCGGTCGTCGACAACTACGCCACCCACCGGCACCGAAAGGTACAGGCCTGGCTGGCACGCCATGACCGATGGACCTTCCACTTCACGCCAACCTCCGGGTCATGGCTGAACGCGGTGGAGACCTTCTTCTCCGCTCTTACCCGACAACGCATCCGGCGCGGCAGCTTCCACTCCCTCGTCAGCCTGCAGGCTGCCATTAAGACTTACCTCGCTGAGCGAAATGCAGAACCACGCCCATTCGTCTGGACCGCAGCCACCGCCTCAATCCTTGCCAAGCTCGAAAGATTGCCTGCATCGTCCGTATGAGTCAGAGCACTAGCTCGCGCAGCACTTGATTCCAACCTGAAGCGAGAGGCGTTATTAAAAGAAACAGGCGCCAACTGAACACCCGATTATCTGAAACTGCTGCGGCCGATATTATCCGGGAGATAGAACAGAGGAAAAACACAAGGGCTCATTATGTGGCACGGGAATGGCTGGCAAATGAGGGGCAATCGGTCTCTCAGGTTCGGCGGTTCGAGACTGAATGGGTTGTCTTGCAGGCGTGGGGCGACGCTCCCTTTTTCGGCTTCGTCGTCGCCGAAGAATTCTCGTCCGCTGGCCACGCCATTTGGCTCTATGATGCTGAGGCGGCCGAACTCGCAGCAGAACTTCAGAGACTTCCTGACCTCGCCCAGAGCGGGACCAGCCTCTCCTTTCGGCAGGCCCTGCAAATTCTGGGAGATGTGGATACCAGCGAATCTTTCGATGACGCGCTTGACTAACGCGCAGAGACCTGGCTCGCCGATTGAGGTGGCTGCGTTGTAGAGGTACACGTCAGATATGAGGCTCTCCAAGCCACGGGCTCGCATCTCGCCTCTGATCTCCTCATAAATGGGATACATGGTGGCTACTCCTCTCGGTGTGGAAACACTCGCTGTCGGATCTACCAGCAAGAAACGATGCTTATTCCCGCTTTGGGCTCGATGTGTTCATGCGTTTGACTCCGGGGTTCATGTCCGGCGACGCGTCAAGGGACTTGCCCAAGAGACCGGGGTCACGCCGCCTTTGCCGGTGGCCGCCTCGCGGTGGAGACCGGCTTAATCAGATGGCCGGATCCCGAGCGAGCGAACTGGCCAGCATCATCGCCTGATCTCGCTCCCTCCGGTGCAACCGAGTCACAGGCGCGGCCTGCGCCGAATCCCCGCAGGCCGCTTCTGCAATATCAATTCTGAACGACGATCGTGCCATGCATGAACGGATGCAGGCCACAGATATAGTTATACGTTCCTGGCTTATCGAAGCGGTATGCGAAGCTCTCGTCCGTGTCCATCGGATGCGAGTGAACGTCGAGTGTCGGCACGACGATGCTGTGGGGAATGTCGTCGCGATTGAGCCAGGTTACCGTCGAGCCGACCGCCACGGTCAGCGGTATCGGGGAGAATTTGAAATTGTCCATCATGACGCGCGCATCCTCGGCGGCCGCGGCGATGCCCCCGATCACCGCGATCAGCCCCGCAGCGAGCACGCCGCGCACTGCCCGGCTCCGGGCGAAATCGACCCAGCCTTTGTTCCAATGCATGAAGACCTCCTTTAGCCAGCCAGTGGGGAATCGACGATCGCGAGCGGCGCCGATGCGGATACCAGGCTGATCCGAGCCACCCCGAGATATTCTCTCAGCTCGCCCGCCGGCACGACCATCGGGCCGGGTCCTTTCGCTGTTCCGGGAGCTGGCTGCGGGAACGCCGTGGACCGAGCAGTGTGGAACGCGACGTGGCCCTCCACCTTCTGCAGCACCTGATGGATGTGCCCGTTCAGCACGGTGACCGAGCCGAACCGCTTAAGATAGCTCAGTGCCTGTGCAGCGTCGGCGGTGCCCCAGCCCCAGTCCTTGTACGCGATCCACAGCGGGACATGTGCCATCAGCACGATCGGTGTGCTGGCGCTGCGCCCTTTCACGTCCTTCTCAAGCCATTCGAGCTGTTCCCGGCCGAGATTACCGAGCCCGTTGCCCTGCAGATCCACCACGTTGACCAGGCCAATAAAATGCACGCCATTGGCGTCGAAGCTGTACCAGCCGTCGCCTTTGGTGCCCTTGCCGAACCGATTGAGGTAGCTCTTCCCGTCCTCTTCAAGGATGTCGTGCTCGCCCGGCACGGTATACGTCGTGAGCCCAGTCTCGCTCATAAGCTGCTGCGCCGTGTCGAATTGTGCCGGCTTCGACAGATGGCTGATATCGCCAGTGTGGATCATGAAGGCCGGACGCACCGGCATCGCCTCGATCTTGCCGAGGGCTTCCTTCAACGTGGCTGTCGTGTTGGGGTTGGCCGCCTTATCGAAACCCAGGTGGCTGTCGCTGATCTGCACGAACATGAAGTCCTTGCTAGGCATCGCCGCTTCGGCGCTGCTGATCAGACGTGACCGCGGCACCCCGCCAGCGATCGTCCAGACCATCGCGCCACCAGCCCAGGTCATGCACTTCAGAAAGCCGCGGCGCTGCGGATCGACGTCGTTGTTCTGGTTGTTCATCCTGCTCTCCTTATTTGCCGCGGTCTGAATCTCGGGCACGGCTGTCAGCTAGACCTCACCTTGAGGACGAAAATTCCTTGAGCAGGTGATTCTTTTTTCGCTCGCATACCGCCCCGGCGGGAATAGACCGGCTTGTCACTGGGTCTTGGCTTTAGCGAACGGCATGCACGGGAAGGGGATCCGGCCTTGCCTCCTTTCAGTGATGATCGAAAGCGGCGCTTCGAGCTGCTGGCGCTTCCGCATCTCGATGCGGCGTACAACTTGGCGCGTTGGCTCGCTGGCAATGCGTCGGAGGCGGAAGACGTGGTCCAAGAGGCGTACCTACGGGCGTATGGCTATTTCGATAGCTATCAGGGGGGCGACATGCGCCCGTGGCTGCTGGCAATCGTGCGCAACTGTTACTCGACTTTGGGGCGACAGCGTCGATCTGGACGGACGAGCTACGTCGCCGAACTGCCGACGGAAGACGGCGGCCAATCGCTGGAGCCACTGTGGAGCATCCCCGCGCGTGATCCAGAGGCGCTGCTGCTGCATGGCGCCGACAGCGAGCGGGTGAATGCACTCATGCAGGAGTTGCCGCCAGACTATCGCGAGGTGTTGCTGCTGCGGGAGGTTGAGGAGTTGTCTTACCGCCAGATCGCCGAGGTTGTCGGCGTGCCGGTCGGGACGGTGATGTCATGTCTGGCACGCGCTCGGACGACCTTGCGGCGGCGGTGGTTTGCCGAGGACGCTAAGGAGAGCGCCCATGAAGTGTGAGCGCGCTACCGCCTGGGTCCAACGATTGCTCGATAATGAACTGCCGCCCGTACAGCGCTTCCGGCTGCGCCGCCATCTCGCAGGCTGCGGGGCCTGCGCGGCGGAACTGAAGGAACAGCGGGCCATGCAGTCCGCTCTTCGCGACACAATTGCCTATCATCGCGCGCCACTTGCGTTGGCCGCGCGTATCGTGGCCAGCCTGCCTCGCGAAGTGCCGCCGCCGTCCAGCCGCACATGGTTCCGTCTGCCCGCCGTGGGTATGACGGGCGCGGGGATGGCGGGTGTGCTCGCCGGGGGGGCGCTGATGTTACTCGTGCAACGCGGCGGCCCCGGCCAAACTGACCTAACCAATGCCGTGATCGACAGCCACATCGCTTCCTTGATGGCCGACCATCTCACCGACGTGCAAACCAGCAACCAGCACACAGTGAAACCATGGCTATCGGCGCATATCGATGTCTCGCCCCCGGTGGGCGACTTCGCTGCCGAGGGCTTTCCGCTTATCGGCGGCCGAGTGGACTACATCGACGGTCATCCAACCGCGGCAGTGGTGTACCGCCACGACAAACATGTCATCAACCTGTTCACCTGGGCTTCGCCCGGTCAGCCGGACGCCTCACAGCGCACCGATCACCGCCAAGGCTTGAACGTGGTGAGCTGGCGGCGCGCCGGCATCAGCTACTTCGTGGTGTCTGATGTCGAACTGAATCAGCTCGACAAGTTCACGCGGCTGGTCACGCAGAACGCGTCCTAACGGGTATTCGACTTCGCTTATTCCGGCCCAAGCCCATCACTTTCACATGCCGGATCTATCGGTTCGTATCGACTGAAACGGACGCGTAATCGGGTAGCTGGTCCATGAGGCGGATCGGGCGCGTCCGGCCTCGCAAGGGAGACCATCATGATCGGCATACGGCGTTGTCCGGCCGCGGACCAAATACTCCAGGTAGCCCTGCCGTTGGTGGCGCCGGTCGCTGCCCTGGCGATCCTGCTGGCGATCAACTCGTTCACGTGAACAGCAGCATCGACGAGCCACCCGACCTTCGTCAGGCGGCCAGGCTGCTGATCGACACGCATGGTGCCGATGCCCGGCCACGCGCTGCGGCGCGAAGCCGCGAGCTGTTCGTCCAGGGAGACATGATCGGTCACGCGATCTGGCAGAAGGTCCTGCAGGCTATAGATGAACTGACAGGATCCACCGCCGGCTGAGCATCATCTCATGGTGCACCGATGGAATAGAAAAGCTCAACCTCAGTCAAACTAATCTCGTTTCTCCCCGAAGGGCGACCCTGCCATAGGACTTTCAGCCACCATCGACCGATAGGCAAGAAACCGCCATGTGCTATTCTGCCCGGAGCCGGCTGCGGCCGGCGTTATCAGCCGAGCGGGATCCGGCGATCGCCCAATTCGAGGATCTGATCGCACCGTGTCTCGATGCAGCTTTTAATCTTGCCGTATGGCTGACCGGAAGCAAGCCAAGCGCAGAGGACGTCGTGCTCGGCGCTTGTTTGAGCGCTTTTCAGGAGTTGGGAGAGATACGCGACAAGCAGGTTCTCGTTCGGCTCCTCGCGATCGTCCATGCCGCCTGCTACCGCTGGATCCAAGACAAAGGAGCCGACGAGCAGTCGGTTCGATTAGAACAATCGCCGGCCCGGCGGGCGGGTGAGCGGTCCGTTCATCGGGCGACGCCGGAGCATGAGGATCCCGGGCAGGAGGTCCTTACCACTCTGGTCGGCGCGTTGCCGGTACGTGAGCGGGAGGTTCTGATTCTGCACGACATCGAGCAGCTGACTTTCCGCGAGATCGCCGCAGTCACCAATGCATCGGTTGAGACGACCCGGTCCCGACTGCTGTTCGCGCAGCGGCACATATCAGCGTGGCGCACTGGCGACGGCAGCTTCCTCATGCAACCAGTTTCTGAGCGCCAGGAGCCGCGGCTTTTCCAGCGCGCCCGGCGGGCAGACGAGAAAGAAGGCCAGATCGACCCTCAAAGCCATGTCGAAAGGTCGGACCAGACGGCCGTCCGCGACATCAGCTGCTGAGAGCACGTCGATAGCGAGCGCAACACCCGCATTGAGGATCGCCATTTCGATCGTCAGGAAGGAATTATTGAGCCGTGGTCCGCGACTGGCATCGACACCACTCACCCCCGCTGCCCGCAACCACGCCTCCCATCGCGGTGCCTCCGGTAACGCACTGGGGATCTCGTCATGCAGCAGCACGGCGTGACGCAGATCGTTCGGGTGCTGAAGCGCCGGCGGCCCTCTCGCCACCCGGGGACTGCAAACCGGATAATAGGCGGCCGCTAACAGGCGCTCGGTGTGAAGTCCCGCATAATCGCCTCGGCCATAGCGGATGGCTAGGTCCACGTCTTCGCGTCCGAAGTCGACGAGACCACTCGATACCGAGATTTCCACCTCCACCTCGGGGCAGCGATCACGTAACCGCGGCAATCGCGGGATCAGCCATTTGGCGGCGAATGAGGGCGGAACGGCAATGGTCAGAGAACCAACGGCATCGGCACTCCGTGCGTCCTTGGTAGCACTTTGAATGCGCGCGAAGGCGTGGTGGATGTCGGGAACCAGTCCCCGTCCGGCCTTCGTCAAGACGAGCGACCGGCCGGAACGGCGAAACAGCTCAACCCCCAGGTGGTCCTCGAGCGAGCGGATCTGATGACTGACTGCCGCGGCGGTGACGTGCAGTTCCTCCGCCGCCATGGTGAAATTGAGATGGCGCGCGGCAGCCTCAAACGTCCGGAGTGCGTTGAGTGGCGGAAGACGATCCGGCATGCCCTGCACCCATCACCGGGCTCCACTTTTAGACGGTCTGGCGGCTGATGGGCAACGGCGCTTCGGCCAGTGGCTGCCGATCCTTTATTCCTGAGAGGCTGGGTCCTCGACGTTGGTACGAGCGGTGTCGTTCGCATCATGTGGTGGCACCAGATGGAAGAGACTAGACTGTTTCTGACCTTTGCGTTGTTGTTCGGGAGAGAGATTCCACCGTGATCGCGGAATAGGCAGCAGTAAATTCACGTGCAATTTCCTTGGTGACAACGTCCTGCATCACCAGCGAAACGCGGGCGAGCGTTTACGGGCAGCCCGGATGTGAATGGCCGGTTCCGGGATTGCTCGACTGGCAGTTTAGCGGCCGAGTTGGTGGAAATCGGACGTGGGTCGATGGATACCGATCTGCCCTCACGGGCCGATCCTTGAACGTCAGTACAACTAACCTTACCTCGCTCCGATGCTCCCCACCGCACCCGCCGACCAAACCGACCTCGGCGACCTCCTCCCCGACAGCACCCAGCGCAAAATCGGCGATTACCTCCGGCGCACTCTCACGCCGCCATCGCCCAGGCCGCGCCCCTCCAGCCCGGCAACAGCTTCGAGGCGCAACTCGCTGCCCGTGCCGTCGCCGCCTCAACCCGCGCCATGGACGCCCTCGGACTGGCTCAGGAACTCGACCAAATCACGCCGCCACAGCGCTCGCCGTCCATCAGTGCCACGCCCAGTCCAACGCCAATGGCCCGCCAGGCCGACAGTGCGACCCGCATGTTCCTCCGCGTCGGCCACCCGCCGCAAACTGGAATCGCAGACCAAATCCCACGACCGGGCCGGGCTCATCACTGCCGTCCCCATGGGGCGGGGCTTCGCCGAGGCGCCTGCCGCGCCGGGCGAACCCAACCTGCGCCCCTCGCCAGAGCGACTGCCTCGCAGCCCTATCTCTCCTCACGATCCAGAAGACTCGAAAACACAAAAATGAGACAGCCGTGAGACAGCCCATGGCGCGGCAATCTTGCGCCAATCGTTACACCGTGCGTCCCATTGTACGATCCGGTAAACTCGGAAACATGCTTCTGAGACAAGCGTGAGACAGCCAACCCATCAGGGAGCCACTTGAACGAAACTCACCTCAGAGGCTCGTCCGGTGCGGAAAGGTTCGCAGAAACATAAGGGGGAGCTACCCAAGCCGGCCGACCAGTCCCATCCCACGATCCACCAGACTCGAAAACACAAAACTGAGACCACCGTGAGACGACCCGCCCGGCCCACCAAACGCCGCCCGGCCCTCGAATGCCGAGGAACCAGCGGCTTGCGTGGAAAGCCCGCCGAGACATCCCCGCTTGTCTCCGCACCCGCCCCATCGTAAGCGTCCGCCGCCTTCGCGGAGGCGTGCACTGCACCACCCTCGACGCCATCCGTTCATTGTCCGTCTTGCGGAATTGGCGCAACCTCCTCTCGCGCCACCTTTTCCGGCTCTGAAAGGGAGCGGATGACCGTTGCGATAACCGCCGCAGGTGCGCGCCGACGCCCGCTCGACTGGCCGGCGATGATCGGCGTGCTCGGCGTGGTATACGGCGATATCGGGACCAGCCCGCTCTACGCCTTCAAGGCCAGTCTGACCCTCTTCAACGGGATGGCCTTCAGCAACACCGAGGTGCTGGGCGTCCTGTCCATGATCTTTTGGTCGCTCTTCCTGATCGTGACGGTGAAATACGTCACGCTGGTCATGCGCGCCGACAACCACGGCGAAGGCGGCATTCTCGCCCTAATGGCGCTGGCCCAGCGCGTGTGTAACCGACCCTGGAGCAAGGCGGTGGTAGCCCTTGTTGGGATCGCCGGGGCATCGCTGTTCTTCGGCGACGGGGTCATCACCCCAGCCATCTCGGTGCTCTCCGCCATCGAGGGGTTGGAGGTCGCTTCCCCCCAGCTTCAGCGTTTCGTGCTGCCTGCGAGCGTCATCGTGATCGTGGCGCTGTTTGCCGTGCAGTACCGCGGCACGGGCAGTGTCGGCCGACTATTCGGCCCCGTCATGGTCCTTTGGTTCATCGCCATCGCCCTGCTCGGACTCAACAATGTGGCCGTGCATCCTTTCGTGCTTCTGGCATTGTCACCCAGCTACGCGGTCGCCCTCTGCATCCGCTACAAGGTCATGGCCTTCGTCGTCCTCGGCGCGGTTGTGCTGGCCGTGACCGGCGCCGAGGCGCTCTACGCCGATATGGGCCATTTCGGCGCAACCCCCATCCGCCGGAGTTGGACCTTCTTCGTCCTGCCAGCCCTGGTGCTGAACTACTTCGGCCAGGGCGCGCTGGTGCTCAGCCACCCGGAAGCCCTGGACAACCCGTTCTTTCTGCTCGGACCGCACTGGATCACCATCCCGCTAGTGGTGCTGGCGACGTTCGCGACCATCATTGCCAGCCAGGCAGTGATCTCCGGCGCCTACTCGATGACGCGGCAGTGCATGCAACTGGGCTTTCTGCCCCGCATGACGGTGCGCCACACCTCCTCCAGGGAGGAGGGCCAGATTTATGTCCCCCAGGTAAATCTGTTCCTCGCGGTGGGCGTGCTGGTGCTGGTGTTGGGCTTCCGCACCAGCGACAGCCTGGCCTCCGCCTACGGGATCGCGGTGACTGGCACGTTCCTGTGCACGGCGTTTCTCGCTGCCGTCGTGTACCGCCGGCAGTTCCATTGGCCGCGCCCATTGGCCATCGGCGTGTTCGGGTTTTTCTTCGTGATCGACTTCATCTTCTTCTCCGCCAATACGATGAAGGTCGTCGAAGGCGGCTGGGTGCCGCTGGCTTTTGGCCTGGCTCTCATGGCGCTGATGACATCCTGGAAGAGAGGGCGGGACTTGCTCTTTGCGCGCTGGCGGCAGGACAGTCTGCCACTCGCCTCCTTCCTTGCGCGCCTGCCGCAATCGCGCACCGTCCGCGTGCCCGGCTTGGCCGTTTTCCTGACCGGCAATCCGGAATACGTGCCCGCCGCCCTGCTGCACAATCTGAAGCACAACAAGGTCCTGCATGAGCGCGTGTTCTTCGTCACCGTCCATAACCTGGACGTGCCGGAGGCCCGGCCGGGACATCGGCTGGAAACCGAAGAACTCGCCCCGGGAATCCGGCGTGTGATTCTGCGTTATGGATTCATGGAAAGTCCGGACATCCCGCACGATCTCGAGCTGCTGCACGAACGGGACATCCCGTTCGACCCTATGCAGGCTAGCTACTTCTTGGGGCGTGAGATGATGGTGCCCTCCATGGCCCCCAAGCTGCCGTTGTGGCGCCGCTGGCTGTTCCTGTTCCTGGCGCGCAACGCGGTCCCGGCGACGGAGTTCTTCCGCATCCCCTCCGACCGTGTCGTGGAGCTGGGTGTGCGGATTGCGGTGTAAATTATGACCGAGCCTCGCTCCCATAGAATTCTGGCCCTGCTCTCCCGGGCGCCTGACGAACCCCAGGGCGACACGCGGACAGGCATCGAACTCACCGTTTGTCTGAACGCGCGCGGGCAGTTGGACCCAACCGCCTGCCTGGAGACGACCGCACGGGTGCGCCGCTTTTGGCGGGACAGGCCGGACTGGCAGGGCACGCTGCAACGCCTCGATGACGATCGCTGGGGATTGCAGGCCGCCACCAATCCGGACGAGCCGCTTCGCGAACTGGACACCCCGGTGATGCGTCCCGGCGAATATCTGACGCTCCGCCGTCCGAACGGCGAGGAACTCGTCTTCCGGATCGTCAGCGTCGAACCAGAATGATTACCCCGGCGTTCCCACTTTGCAGGCGCGCAGGAAGTTCGCCCGCTGGGTCGATCCCGACACGATATAGCCGTGATCCGAACCGGTGACGATGAACCGGCTCCCCATACCGATATATCGCGTCGAGTCTTCCTCTCCGCCGATGCCGCCCATGCCCAACACCTTGCCGTGCTTGTGGCACGCGGCGCCCACACGAGCATACGCGTCGACCAGCTTGGCGTGCCCCATCTGCCCGGCGATGCCGAGTTCAGATGTCAGGTCGAAGCTGCCGATCAGCAGCACGTCGATCCCATCGACTGCGGCAATGGCATCCGCATTCGCCACCGCCTCCGGGCTCTCGATCATCACCACGGTCAGGATCTCGGCGTTGACCGCGGCCTGCGCCTCAGCCACGGCAGGCGGCAGATATCCATACACGGCCGGAGGTCCGCCCCAGCTTCGCTTGCCCTGCGGCGGATAGCGGAACGTGCGCGCAATGGTTTGCGCCTGCGCGGCGGTATCCACATGCGGCACGACGATTCCCAGAGCCCCGTTGTCCAGCAGCCGCGTTGCTTCATCCAGCGCACCGGCGCAAACGCGCACGATCGGCGTGATACCCGTCGGCAGCGAGGCAATACAGAGCTGCGTCGCTTCCTGTACGGAGAAAGCGCCATGCTCCATATCGATGAACAGGAAGTCGTGGCCTCCCGCCTTTGCCAACAGCGGCGCGGCAATGCTCCTCAGGTGATGCAGCCCGAACCCGAGCGCCACCTCGCCCGCCGCAAGCTTCCGTTTCGCCGTATTCTGCACCAAGACCATCGAGATTCCCTCCGGTTATCGATCACCATCAGCGCAGCACGCGGGGTGCCGTGGGTCAAACATCTTCTGTCCTGGCGATGCATGACGGGATCGCGGACCCTGTGCAAGACGCTCTGCAGCTGAGAGCATTGCCCGCAGCCTATCACCGCCTCGGCCTGTGTGTGAGTTCGTGTACGCCTATTTCGCTGGTGGCCTTCCGGGCTTGCACATGCTTGGGGAACGAACGCAGAAGCGAATTGCTTACATTGCGACGGGTCGCTAACTTACCCGCGCTCGGTACCGAGCCACCGCATCAAGGCTTCGCATGACAAACTCCGCTACTGCTGGGCTAAAAAAGGGATCGAATAGCCTCGGTATTCAGAGGATAGCATCACCTTTCTCTCTCGGGATTCTGGGCTGCGTAATCTTTACGCTCGGGGTTATCGTTTTCTGGGTTGGGTATATTGGATCGGACGATACCAATTACTGGTTGAGTGCAACTCCCTGGCTTGGCGGTCATCTTGTCGCCGGCAATGACCACTTCTCCATGCGATTGACTTTGGTATTGCCGCTGGCCGCCGCCCGGCTCGCGCTGGGAAATGGGCCGATCTCTCTGTTTGTCCCAACCTTGGCCTATGCCATCGGGATTGTCTTGTTATTGACCGTTTGGACCGAGCGCCGAGCCGGTTCTGCCGCAGGATTTTGCGCTGCCGTATTGCTCGCCACCAATGTCATGTTGGTTTTGGATGCGAGCTCGGCAAATATCGATATCGTCGAGGCATTTTACGTCTTCTTGGGCCTGTTCTGCTTCGATGAGGCAAGCAGATCTAGCAGTAACCTACTACTGTTTCTGAGCGGGGTTTCGCTGGCATTGGGAGGGATATCACGAGAAACTTCTAGCTTTGCCGTTCTTACTTTCTGTCTGATGTTTCTGGCCGGCTTCGCCGTACCGCGGTGGAAATACTTCATCATGGGTGCGGGCTTTGTCGCCGTTCAGCTCCTTGAGGTGGGGTACTATGGGATCCTGACCGGCGATATGCTCCATCGATGGCGCGTGTCCGCCGTTCACGACATGCATATCAACCGATGGGTAGACCAGGGGGCCGATATTTGGATCATCCATCCCTTAGTCGATCCTATCACCATGCTGTTCCTGAACCATAATTTTGGATTAGTGGCTTGGGTTGCGCTGCCCTTGGCCGTTTGGCTTTTGCTCAGGCGTCGCGGCCCCCCATCTCTCCACAGAACAGCCGCCTTGCTCGCGACCGTTGGACTTTGCTGGTCAGTTTGCGCCGCCGGACTCTGGGACGAACTCACACTCATACCTCGGTATTTTTTGTTCCCGCTCTAGCGGCCACGATGCTGGCCGCGATGGCGATCGGCTTGATCTGGTTGGATGGCCGGCAAACTCTAGCTTTCTGCTTCGCCAGCACTCTGACGTTAGGCAATCTTGCGGGACTCGCAGTCGATAATAGAAACTTCATGTTTGGTGAGCATGAGCTAGCAAAGTTCGTCAAGACCACCGGGGATCCGGTGCACGTCGATAGGGCTACGCTCCTTCGTTCGATTCTCCTGCTTCGGTGGAACGGGATTGGGAATGATGTAAGCGATGCACCTCCCGGACCGGGTGATCTTTATTACTTTAATCCACCCAGCGTGACTGGCGATTTTAGGCCAGGACCGGATTGGCGCGTGGTGTTTACAGCCCATCCAAAATCCCCATGGGAAGGCATCTTCAGTGTCCTGGGTGTCTCACATCTCATCCCGCATGCGATCCTGATGCGGCTTCGCGGGCATCCGGGCATCACTGTTTACCGGCTTCCTGATTCGAAGCGGGCGCACCTGGGAATAGGCCCGGACGCGCGAGGCCAGTTGGGTTGACACGACTTTGACGAGTCCAGATGCTCGCGCAAATCCCCGCAGCCAAAATGGGGGGTCACGGAGGAAAAAGCATGTCCCGCACTGCAGGTCCCACGTTCAACGCCGCATCGTTCAGCCGACGGATCCTGTTGCGCAGTGCCGGTACGGGCGCGGCAGCCGCGGCCTTCGGCGGATTTGGCGCACACGCCGCTCCAGCCAGCGGGTTGCTCGATTCTGCACCCGAAGCCCCCTACGAATCCCCCATCACACCGGAACGTGTGGCCTTCCTGAAAACCAAGCCGTATCGCGGCAAGACGATCAACATCCTCGCCGAGAAAGGCTCGGTGGGCGATGGGCTGACACATCACGTCCCGCACTGGGAGGAGGAAACCGGCGGCCGCATCAGTGTCGCCGAAGTCCCGATCGATATCCTCTACACGCAGATCTTCTCCGACCTGACCAGTGGGTTGCATCGCAACGACGCATACATGACGGCCGCCTGGTTCTACGGCGACTTCTTCACGACCGGCACGCCATACATCCAGCCGATCGAACCGTTCCTCTCCGATCGGCGCTATCCCTATTGGGACCCGAGCAACTTCATTCCTGCCATGGGCAATCTCTATAAATGGGGCGGCAAGTTATACGGCGTGCTGTTCGATGCCGACGCGCAGGTCCTTTATTATCGTAAGGACATACTCGGCGATCCCGGCAATCAGGCGAAATTCAAGGCCAAGCACGGCTACGATCTGCCGGTCCCGCCCACCACCATGGAGCAGATGCACGACATCGCGGCTTTCTTCACCGGCTGGGACTGGAACAAGGATGGCGCGAACGATTGGGGCCTCGCGCTGCACGCCAAGGTCAACGCCCAGGGCTTCTTCCATTTCCTCACTTTGGCCGCCCCGTACATCTGCTCGCCGGACAACAAATATTTCTATTTCCATCCTGAGACGATGAAGCCGCTGATCAATTCGCCCGGCCATCTCAAGGCGCTGGAGAACTACATCAAGTTTCTGCCCAACGGTCCGCGGGAGGAAATCGCCTGGACGCTCGGGCAGGGGTGGAACCTGTTTCTCTCCGGCAAGGTCGTGATGGAAGCGACCTGGGGCGATCTGCCCACCCTGGCACAGGATCCGAAATCCTCTGCCGTGCAAGGCAAGATCGGCGCCGCACCCGTGCCCGGAGTCACCGATGCCTACGATCCCGTCAAAGGGACGTGGAGCAAATACAAGCTCAACCAGGCCGGCAACGTGAATGGCGGAAGCTGGCATTGCGTGATCTCCCGCTTCACGCAGGAGAAGGAGGCCACGTACGACTTCCTCGCCTTCATGGCGAACCGCAAAAACGCATTCTACAACGTGACGCACGGCTATACCGGCGTGCAGCCCGGCATGCGTGACGAATACCTGCCACCTGCCGGCACCGCCACCCTCGCTGAATGGCACGAGCAGGGCTGGAACGAGGACGACGCCAAGGCCTTTCTGGACGCCTATTACGCCAACCTCGCGCTGCCGATGCAGGAGCCTTATCTGCGCATTCCCGGCGCGGCGGATTACTGGCACCAGTTGGATATTCGCCTGTCCGCGCTGCTCGCCGGCCAGACCACGCCGCAAAAGGCGTTGGATGACACCGCCGCAGCCTGGGAAGAAATCACCAACCGCTACGGGCGAGACCAGCAGAAGACGTTGTATCTCGCCTCCCTCGGCACGTGACGGGAGATTTCGCACTCAGCGCGCGGTCCGGCGCTTCCGCATCCACCTTGATCCGGCGCGCCGGCCGCCGTCGCTTCGGCGATGAGATCGTATTCAAATATCTGATGCTCGGGCCGGCCATCCTGTGGGTGGTCGGCCTGACCTTCTATCCCCTGGCCGAGGTGATCCGTTACAGCTTCGCCAATTACGTGCTCGGCCGCGGCATTACCGGCTATGTCGGTTTCGATAATTACATCTCGGTGCTGCAAAGCGGGCAGTTCTGGAACAGCATCATGGTGACGGTGATCTACGTCGCCGTTACCATTCCAATCGAAGTTGTGCTCGGCTTTGTCCTCGCCTGGGTCATCAACCTGCATGCGCCGGGCACACGCATCTACCGCGCCCTTATCACCGCGCCGCTCTTCACCATGGAAGTGGCGATCGGCTATCTCGGCATCACTCTGTTCAGCTCGCAGGGCGGCCTCGTTCCCTGGGTGCTTGCCCATTTCGGCATCGCCGTTCCCTGGCTCTCCACGGCCACCTGGGGCCTCACGGCTGCTATGATCCTCGAAGTCTGGCGCTGGACTCCCTTTGTCTTTCTTCTTGCCCTCGCCGCGCTCAGCTCAATCCCCGAGGAAATCTACGACGCCGCTGTCATGGATTGCGAAAACCACTGGCAGGCCATGTGGCACATCGCCCTTCCGCTCGCCTGGCCGGTCATGAGCATCGCCATCCTGCTCCGCCTGATCGAGGGCTTCAAAGCCTTCGGCCTGCCCTTCGCCATTACCAGCGGCGGCCCCGGCACCAGTACGCAGCTCTTCAGCATCTACAGCTATTTGACAACCATCCAGTTCTTCGATTTCGGCCATGGCACCGCCATGAGCATCATTGTGCTGGCCATGATCTCCGTGCTGATCACCGTGTTCTTTCGCCAGATGCGCCGCCGGATCACCTGAGCCATGGCAGCAACCAACAACGTTCTCTGGCTGCGTGCACGGGGTCGGTCCCGCATCGGCATCTATGGCATCCTGATCGCCGCGACGATCTGGGTCGCCGTACCGTTCCTTTGGGCGATCATCAATTCCATCAAGACGCTGAACGAGACCTTCCAGACCGGCGCGATCATCCCATTTCTGCAATTCCGCCCGACGCTGGATTCCTGGAACCAGGCGCTCAACGGCACCGGCGTCCTCCACGCCCTGCTCTCCAGTATCGTGGTCAGCAGCGGCGCTACCATGCTGGTGTTGGTAATCGGCGTTCCTGCCGCCTACAGCCTCGCGCGCTTCGAGTTTCCCGTTTCATCCCGCGACATCACGCTTTGGTTCCTCTCACAGCGGGTGCTTCCGCCCGCGATCATGCTGGTGCCCTTCTACCTGATGATGGTGTTCTTCGGCCTGATCGATACCTGGACCGGACTGATCATCTCCTACTCCACCTTCAGCCTCGCCTTCGGCGTCGTCATCATGCGGGACGTCTTTCGCGACGTGAGCAAGGAGGTCGAGGAAGCCGCGAAGGTCGAAGGCGCCACCGCCTGGCAGATCTTCCTGCTCATTGCCTTGCCGCTGTCATTGGACGGCATCGTTGTCACCGCCATTAACGTCTTCGCCTTCGGCTGGAATGAGGCACTGTTTTCCTCCGCCTTCACCTCGCGCAACGCACAGACCTTGGCGTCCTTCATCCTTGCCTCTCGCGGCACCCGCGACATCGACTTCAACCTCGCTGCGGTGAACACGCTTCTGGCCATCGGCCCGCCGGTGATCCTGTCCTTCTTCTTCCAGCGCTACCTGGCGCGCGGCCTGTCGTTCGGCGCGGTCAAGGGATAGTTTGACAACCGCCCAACCCGCTCGCATCTTCCCTCTTGTCCGAGGGGAGTCCCGCCGTTTCGGGACTGAGAGTCCGGCGATCCGTGGCGCCGGTGACCCTTGAACCTGATCCGGGTCATGCCGGCGGAGGGACGGGGACACAGCAGACTGAGCCCCGTCTGAATCCTGGCCTGACCCATTGCGGGAGTGAACGCGTATGAACGCCCAGTCCAAGATCGCCGCCCGCCCGTCATCGGTCACCACAGGACCGGTCGCCGGATCGCAGAAGATTTACACCTCGCCTGAGGGCCGGCCTGACATCGCTGTGCCCTTCAGGGAAATCGCGCTGCACCCGACAGCCAATGAGGCACCGTACCGCGCCTACGATACCTCCGGCCCATTCACCGACCCGGCGATCGCGATCGATTTGGAAGCCGGCCTGCCGCCGGTCCGCCGCGAATGGCTCGCCAAGCGCGGTTTCGAGAGCATCACCGCACGCGCCATCAAGCCCGAGGACAATGGCGGCGCATCCGGCGACAAACTGGTTCCGCTCTGCCCTGCCGATCATCCGGTCTATGGCGGCAAGCCGGGCCAGTTGGTCACGCAGATGGAATTTGCCCGCGCCGGGATCATCACGGAGGAAATGATCTACATCGCGCATCGCGAAAATCTCGGCCGCGCCAAGACTTTGGAAGGCACCGCTGAGCGCCGCGCGGACGGCGAGGATTTCGGCGCCGCCATTCCCGAATTCATCACCCCGGAGTTTGTCCGCGATGAGATTGCACGGGGCCGCGCCATCATCCCCGCCAACATCAACCATCCGGAGCTGGAGCCGGTCATCATCGGCCGCAACTTCCTGGTGAAGATCAACGCCAATATCGGCAATTCGGCGGTGACGTCGGGTGCGGCGGAAGAAGTGGAGAAGCTGGTCTGGGCGATCCGCTGGGGCGCGGACACGGTCATGGACCTCTCCACTGGCCGTAACATTCACAACATCCGGGACTGGATCCTGCGCAATGCGCCGGTGCCGATCGGCACCGTGCCGATTTACCAGGCGCTGGAGAAGGTGGATGGCGATCCGGCAAAGCTTGATTGGGAAGTCTTCAAGGACACGCTGATCGAGCAGGCCGAACAGGGCGTGGATTATTTTACGATCCACGCGGGTGTGCGGCTGGGCTACGTGCCGCTGACCGCCAAGCGCGTCACCGGCATCGTCTCCCGCGGCGGTTCGATCATGGCCCGCTGGTGCCTGTCGCACCACAAGGAGAGCTTCCTCTACGAACGCTTCGGCGACATTTGCGACATCATGCGCAAATACGACGTGTCGTTCTCGCTAGGGGATGGGCTGCGCCCCGGCTCCATCGCCGATGCGAATGATCGTGCGCAATTCGCCGAGCTCGAAACCTTGGGCGAGTTGACCAAGATCGCCTGGGACAAGGGGTGTCAGGTGATGATCGAGGGCCCGGGCCACGTGCCGATGCACAAGATCAAGGTCAACATGGACAAGCAGCTCGAAGAATGCGGCGAGGCGCCGTTCTATACGCTCGGGCCGCTCACCACCGATATCGCGCCCGGCTACGATCACATCACCAGTGCCATCGGCGCGGCGATGATCGGCTGGTTCGGCACGGCGATGCTCTGCTACGTCACGCCGAAGGAGCACCTGGGGCTGCCCAACCGCGACGACGTGAAGACCGGCGTCATCACTTACAAAGTGGCGGCGCATGCGGCGGATCTTGCGAAGGGGCATCCGTCGGCGAAGCTGCGCGATGACGCGGTCAGCCGCGCGCGGTTCGAGTTCCGTTGGGAAGATCAGTTCAACCTGTCGCTGGATCCCGACACGGCGCGCAGCTTCCACGACGAGACGCTGCCGAAGGACGCGCATAAGGTGGCACATTTTTGCTCGATGTGCGGACCAAAATTCTGCTCCATGCAGATCACGCAGGATTTGCGTGTCGAAGCGGCGCGGATGGCCGGGCTGGAGGAGAAGAGCAAGGAGTTCGCTGAGAAGGGGAACGAGATCTACCTGCCCGCGGCGGAGTAACGTCTTACTGGGTGGGGGTCATCCCCACCCGGTGATCCACAAACCGCAGCGTATAAGCCGACGAAATGTCCAGTCCCTTCGGATACACCCCGACATCCGCCATTGACTGGTAGAATCCCCTCCACCGCGCATCCGTCATCGCACCGATGCCCATCGTCTTGGCATCGCCTGAATCCACCACCCCGTAGCTCTTCATCACGCCACGGCCGTAATCGATCAGCGCTTGCGGCATGTCCGGATTTGCCTTGCGAATCAGAGCATCCCCTGGCGCGGGATCGCTATTCAGGTACGAATACCACCCCTCGATCGAGGCATCGACAAACCGCTGCACCAGGTCCGGATTATCGGCGACCAGCTTCGTGCTGGTGGTGATGATATCCGCGTACCCCTCAAACCCCGCATCCGCGATCGGCAGCACCACCGGTTTGAAATGCGCCTGCTCTTCGATCAGGTATGGTTCCGACCCCAAATACCCTTCCTGCACCAAAGTCTTATCCGCCAGGAACGGCGCGAGATTGATGGTGTACGGCCTCACCTGGCTTTCGCTATAACCGAATTTCGCCGCAAGAAACCGCCACCAACTCGCCCGCGCCCCGGCGCCTAGCGCGATCGGCTTGCCCTTCAGCGCCTCGAAACTGTCATCGCCCATCCCGGGATGCGCGATCAGCACCAACTCGCTCTTCTGGAAGATTGCCGCGACGGCGACGAAGGGCAGCTTCTCCTGCACGAACTGCACCGCCTGCCCGCCGCCGAGGTTGAACTGCACGCGCCCCGCCATCAGCAGCGCCATGTCGTTCACCTGAGGGCCGCCCTCGACGATCGTCACGTCCAGCCCGTGCCGCGCGTAGATGCCGGTCGCCAGAGCCTGGTAGAAGCCGCCGTATTCGGCTTCGGCTTTCCAATCCAGGCTGAACGAAACCTTATCGTTGGCAAGCGCCGGCGTGGCGAGCAATGCCAGCGCCAGCGCCCACCAGAGGCGCATCAGCCGCGGCCGATCCACGGCATCTTCGTCGCCATGATGGTGATGAACTGCACGTTGGTATCCAGCGGCATGTTGCTCATGAACAGGATCGTCCGCCCGACATGCTCCACGTCGAAGCGCGGCTCCTTCGCCATCTGCCCGTGCGCCTGCATTTGCCCGTCTACCGAGCGCGCCGTCATCGGCGTTGCCGCATTACCGATATCGATTTGCGCGCAGGCGATGTCGTATTGGCGCCCATCCAGCGCGATGGACTTCGTCAGTCCCGTCACAGCGTGCTTAGTCGATGTATAAGCCGCCGAACCCGGCCGCGGATTATGCGCTGAGATCGAGCCGTTGTTGATGATCCGCCCGCCCATCGGCTTCTGGTCGCGCATGATCTTGAAGGCCGCATTGGCGCATAGGAACATGCCGTGCAGGTTCACATCGACCACGGCCTTCCATTGCTCCCACGTATAGTCGCCGAAATTGGTCATGGGCGAGCCGCCGCCGGCATTGTTGAACAGCACGTCGAGCCGGCCCCATTTCTCCTTTACCTTGGCGAACAGAGCGGCGACCGAGGCTGGATCCCGCACATCCGTCGGCACCACCAGCGCTTCACCGCCTTTGGCCATGGACGCCGTCTCCTCCAGCGCGTCCTTGCGCCGGCCGGCCAACGCCACCGCATACCCGTCCTTCAGCAATTCGAGCGCCGATGCCCGCCCGATCCCGCTCCCTGCTCCTGTGATCACCGCGACGCGCTGTGCCATGATGCTTCCTCCCGTTCAGCGATGCTGACATTGTGGCGCGATGGACAAGGAGCGCAACTGGCGCAGGGCTTGAGTTCTATTGCACCTCGGGAGCGCACGGCTTAGCGCTATGGCAACTCATAACCCAGCGCCTGCTCTTTCTCGATCGTCTTCTGTACCGCCGGTCTCGCCATCATTCGCCCGTAATGGCCCTCTAATACCGGAAACTCATCCCGCCGCACGACCGACCCGTTCACGTAGCGCCAATACAGACGGAACAGGTGAATATCCGCGATGCTGTACGCATCTCCGACGGCCCAATCGCGGCCGCCCAGCAACCACTCGGCATGCGCGAACATTTCCGCCATCCGCGCCGGCCCCTCGCGACGCGCCGGATGAATCCCCGAAGCAATGAACGACATCCAGGACACCACCTGGCCCTCCGCCTCATCGCCCGACGGCAGCAGCCCCGCCTCTGGATACGCACGCGCCAGGTAGAACAGAATGCCCGCGACCTCGGTCAACGGTCGCCCGTCGATGAGCAGCACCGGCACCTTGCCGCGGGGATTGACTGCCAGGAAGGCAGGCGACTGCGTCTCCTTCCGCGCGAATGAAACCGCCCGCGCCTCGAACGGCACGCCGACCTCATGCAGCGCAATATGAGCTGCCATCGAACTCGAACCCGGCGCGTAGTACAGCGTCAGCATCCACCCCGCGTACCCAACCCCGGCTTGACCCGCAAGCCGCGTCGTCCAACGCTCGGCCCGCAACGTCGGGGGATACACGATGCGCTTCGCCGCCATCGGGCTCGATCACCGCCACATCTACGACCTGGTGGCCGTACTGCACGAGGCCGGACAGGAATGCGTCGGCTACTGCCCCCAGACCAGCGACCCGCGTGTTCTCGAGGGCTTCCGCAAGCGCTTCCCTGACACCCCGGCCAAACCGCGCGACGCGCTCCTCGATGGCCCGTCCATCGCCTTTATCGTCACCGCCGCCATCCCCTGTGACCGGCCCGCCATCGCCATCGCGGCCATGCGCCGCGGCAAGGACGTGATGGTCGATAAACCGGCGGTCGCCACCTTCGCGCAATTGCAGGAGATCGAGCGCGTCGTCGCGGAGACCGGACGCATCTGGTCGGTCTGCTTTTCCGAACGCTTCCTCACCCCATCCACGCTGAAGGCGCTGGAACTCGTGCATTCCGGTGCCATCGGCCGCTTGGTGCAAACCATCGGTCTCGGGCCACATCGCCTCAACCGCGCGCTGCGCCCCGCGTGGTTCTGGGATAAGTCCACCTATGGCGGCATACTGAATGACATCGCCAGCCACCAGATCGACCAATTCCTGGCCTTCACCGGCGCGACCGACGCCACCATCCTGTCGTCCACCGTGGGCGAATACGGTACTGCGCCCGGCTTCGAGGACTTCGGCGAAATCACGCTGCAGACCCAACACACGCGCGGCTACATCCGCGTCGACTGGTTTACCGCCGACGGCCTTCCTACCTGGGGCGACGGCCGATTGTTCCTGCTCGGCACCGAAGGTACCATTGAACTCCGCAAATACGTCGACATCGCGGGCCAGCCCGGTACCGATCATCTGTTCATCGTTAACAAAACCGGCACACGCCGCATCGCCTGTGAGGGCATGCCCGTCACCTACTTCCGCGACTTCGCTGCCGACGTCACCAACCGTACCGAAACCGCCATGAGGCAGCGCCACGCCTTCACCGTCTGCCGTCTCGCCACGCAGGCCCAGGCCAGCGCAGCACGGTTCATCCCGACATGATCGGCATCGCGGTTGTCGGCCTGGGCAACGCGGTCGAGCCGCACGCCAAAAGCCTGCATGACCTCCGGGACCGCGCGCGCGTTGCCTGGGCGGTCGCACGCAGCGAGTCACGGCAGACCATAGCTGCGCGAAACAGCTGGCCCTTCACCATCGATCTCGACCGAGCGCTGGGCGACCCGACCGTGCACGCCGTGTTGATCCTGACGCCCGCGAATCAGCATCTGCCCGTCGCGGAGGCGGCCGTTGCCGCCGGCAAACACGTGCTGTGCGAAAAGCCGCTCGACGCCTCGTTGCAAGCCGCCGAACGAATGGTTGCACTCGCTCGAGCCGCGGGCCGCGCCCTCGGTGTTGTGCTGCAAATGCGGTTCCGCCCCGGCAGCGTTCGCCTGCGCCAAGCTCTCATCGAAGGCGAACTCGGCACGATCGCCGCCGCGACCGTCGCCGTGCCCTGGTGGCGCCCGCAGGCCTATTACGACCAGCCCGGACGAGGCACCCGTGCGCAGGATGGCGGAGGTGTGCTGATCACGCAGGCGATCCATGCGATCGACCTGTTCCGCTGGTTCGTCGGCGTCTCCGCCATCGACGCCGGACGCACCACGCAAACCCCACTCCACCGCATGGAGACCGAGGACTACGCCGCCGCGCTGCTGCGGCTGGGCAACGGCGCGCCCGGCACGCTCTTCGCCACCACCGCGCTATACCCGGGCCGCTCCGAGTGCATCGAAATCATTGGCACCAAAGGCTCGGCACGACTGGAAGGCGGCAGCCTGACTTTGCGGTTTCTTGACGGCCGCGAGGAAACGCTGCGCGACGAAGGCGGCTCAGGGGGCAGCGCGAACTTGATGGGCTTTTCCCACGAACCGCATCGCGCTCTGATCAGCGACTTTTTGGATACGATTGAAACCGGCCGCGATCCCGCCATCCCGGGCGAGGAAGCCCTGGCCACACAGCGCGTCATTGCCGAAATCGAAGCGAGAGCGAGATCACGCGAGGCGGATACGTCGGAGCGCGTGAATCTCGCTCTCAAACAACACTGAGGGGAGCGCATGGAAGAGCTGATCGCCATCGCCGAGCGCATCGGCGCCCGCCTAAAACAGCGCGGCGACACCATCGCCGTCGCGGAGTCATCCACCGGCGGGCTGATCTCCGCTGCGCTGCTCGCCGTGCCCGGCGCCAGCGCCTACTTTATCGGCGGCGGCGTGATTTATACGGGCAAGGCCCGTGCGGCGCTGCTGGGGCTGGGCTCCAGTTTGCCTGACGGCATGAGACCCTCCACCGAGCCGTACGCTACGATGCTGGCGCGCACCGTGCGCCAGACCTGCGGCACCACCTGGGGACTGGCGGAAACCGGCGCGACAGGTCCCACCGGCAACCGCTACGGCGATGCGCCTGGGCATAGCTGCATCGCGCTCGCCGGTCCGGCGGAACATGCCATTACGATCGAAACGGGGAAACGGGATCGGGCGGCGAATATGCACGCCTTCGCCACTCGGGCACTGGAGGAGTTGGAGAAGGCAATGTAATTTCGACCCGACTTCGCATATGCCCGCGTTGGATTGACACCGTACGTGTGGGGTGCGTTTAGTTGCAGCGACCCCTCTCATCGGGTGGTTTCGGCTCATCCTTCTCTAACTGAAGGCACTGGGTACTATGGCTCATCGCCTCGATTTACCGTTAGCGAGGCAGGACATCCGGCTCGATATCACCGACCTGTATCTCTTTCGCGGGGAGGTGGGCACAGTCTTTGTAATCAATGTTTGCCACTCGATCTTCGGCGAGATTCCGACCCCGGGCTATCACCCGGAAGGCATGTACGAGTTCAAGATCGACCTCAATGGGGACGCCATCGAGGACGTGACCTACCGGATCACCTTCGATGACCGCGACGCTGCCGCCCAGCAACGCTTCGTCCTGCGTCGTATCACAGGGGCCGATGCGACAGACTCGCATGCATCCGGGACCGTCCTGTTGCGAGGTACCACCGACGAACCCGCCACCGGAGCGAACGGAGTGCGCGTTTGGGCCGGCAAGGCCGGCGACCCGTTTTGGATCGAGCCCGACGTTTTGCATGCCGTTGGCCACGCGTTCCAGGATGGCACTGGGATCAATTTGGCTGGCTGGGATGCAAGGAAAGCCAGGAATTTGTTCGCCGGACATACTGTTTACGCCATTGTGCTTGAGGTGCCCGATGCCGAGTTGCTCGCCGGGGCACATGACAATAAGCGAGTCGGCGTCTGGGCGGTGGCAACCCTCGCGACCGATGCCGGCGGCTGGCGCCCTATTAACCGCGTGGGCCTGCCAATGATTTATCCGCTTTTCACGCAGTTCAACGAAGACGAAGACCTCGGCAACCGCCTCAATGGCGGTCGCCCGGCCGACGATTTGGCCACGTACGGAGAGACGGTCGCAAATGCGATCGCCGCTGTCGTTGCGGCGACCGGTACATCCGAGGATCCAGCTGCCTACGGCCGGAAGGTGGCACACCGCTTCTGTCCGAACATTCTGCCCTACGAGGTCGGAACTCAGGCGACGTTTGGCTTCGCAGAATGGAACGGTCGCTCCCTCACCGACAACGTGCCGGACGTGATGTTCAGTCTTGCCGCTAACACTCCTGTACGTCTTGGAATTGGCAAAGAATCGGTCACCAAAAAACCTTCGCGGGCCTTCCCATATGTACCTTCTCTGGGTTGACGCCGACCGAGGCACCTGGCCGCCCGAACGATTTGTACGGCCAACGTGCCGGCGCTCTTTGCCGACGCAAACCGCTGATCCTGGATACGCGGTGCCCGGCGCCAGCGCGTATTTTCTGGGCGGCGCTGGGGCGTGGGTGAGACCGGCGCAACCGGCCCCACCGGTAACCGCTACGGCGATGCGCTCTGCCATAGCTGCATCGCCGTCGTCGGTCCCGATCAGCGTTCCGTTACGCTTGAAACAGGCAACGGCGATCGTGTGGAGAACATGAACCTCTTCGCTGCCCGCGTTCTGCAGGGATTGGCGAAGGCCATCTGAACCGGCGCGATGCTGCGCTCTGCGGCTGATCGTGGGGCAATCTCTCTTGCGCGACCAAAGACCTGGAACGAATGCTATTACGTCTCTCCGTAGATTTCGATCTGGTCCAGGTGGAGGTTGGCCGGGGAGAGCAGGATGAAGCGCAGGAATTGCGCGTGGACGGGGTCTGTGCGGATCACCAGCGGATGACCGTCAGCGCCGCCGAAGATGGGGCCATCGGATTGATGGTGCAGCGTCAGCCAGTGAGATCCATCGGCTGAGGCGGTCACGACGCAGGCGCGGACGCTCTGCGCCAAAGTCCGGTCGTCGCAGCGATTGAACACGCGAATTTCCCGTACCTTTGCTGAGGCGCCGAGATCGAGCTCCCACCAGGGGCGATCCTCCTTTGCCGTGTGGCATTGGAAGCTGCCGGAGATGGTCCCGTTCACCAGCCCGGCGGCATCCTGGCTAGGATCGGCACCGCGCGAGAAGGGCGAGACAGAACTTTGCCGCGCCGGCTTCCGAAGTGCGATGTTGGGCCAGGGCGGCGGAGGCAGGATTGTGGCGCGCCGGGCCGCTTGGCTGATGCGCTCAGCCCAGAAGTCGGCGAGCGCGCGGTCCTCCACGGCGTTGAGCTCGGCCAGCACGGCGCGGTGCTGATCAGTGGCGTGGAGGTCCTTCCAAAGAGCCTGGCCAGCGAAATCGCCCTGCACCCCTCTGGCCACGCGCAACAGAAATCCTGCTCTGACTTGAAGGGATAGTGGTGAACCAATCCGTGCTGCATCAGCCGGCCGGCATGGGCGGGTTCAATGCGGGGGTGGTGGGGTGGGGGCGGCACGGGCTCGCCGAGGACGTTCACCTGAGACGCGCCGGGGGAGAGGATGGAGGTTGGATCGGTCCAGATCGGGGCGCCGTCGGCCGGGGTCTCCAGGCTGAGCCGGTTGCTGCGCAGAAGCACCCGGGTCACGTGGGTCAGGTCGGGCTGACGGCGGACAAAGGTGCGCAGGATGCCGCCGGGCGGGCGGGTCCGGAAGCCGCTGTTGCCGAAACCGATGCGATTGAGGTGGATGGCATCCCACGTGGCTTCGGCGGCATCGAGCAGGCGTTCGATGTCATGGGTCGCAGGCACGTGAACGAACTCATCCAGGTCCAGAATGAGCGCCCAGGGATGGGAGCGGCGGGCCTGATCCAGGCCACGGAGCGCCATATGGACGCGCTGCCCGCGCCAGGGGTGGTGGATGAAGGTGACGAACGGATTAGGCCCCACGGTAAAGGGAAGCACGGCCTCCCACAAAGCGGCGGGGTCGTCGTCATTGCAGGTGAGGTAGACGTGGTCGAAGCCGATCGCGCGATGATAGGCGAGCCATTCAGGAGCGTAGGGCGTCTCCCAACGAGCGGCAGCCACCAAAGCGACACGGCCTGACATACTTGGACGGACTGAGCCGGCGTACATGAGCCGAGGTAGACCGGATCAACTGGGGACCGCAACGGTGTGACGTTCGGAAACCACACCAGGTACGAAAGAGCGTTCCCACCACATTATCCCGCTTTCCTTCGCAGGGCTTGGCGATAAAGCGGTGAATATGCCACGTAGATCCGTTGGAGTCACGAAACCATCAGGCAGGAACTACAACTTTGCCAAGAAAAGTTCTTGCGTTCACGGACGCGTGAAGGTTAAGAGGGTTTTATCTCCACCGGATCACAGCGGTTCGGCTGCGGACCGGACCGGAGAGGTCTTGCATCCGGTCTTCACACGCTAAGCAATCGGGGAAACGTCATGGAGTTCTATCCCGCGGTGCCCCGGTTCCAAAGGGCTTAGCCTTCGATCTTCACGACCTAAACGAGCTTCTCGCGTGGGCCGAGAGGCACCGGATGCGCTTGGTCGTTGAGCTCGATCATGAGATCGAGGGTGAGGAATATGAGGAAGTGCTGGCCTTCTACGAGGAGGGCAGCGCGCTGCGGCGCTGGCTCGTGTGGCGCTGCCATGATTGCTTTGTACTGCAGCCGATGAACGGCCCAACGTTGCGCACCCGTCAGGTCACCGACCTCATGCAGGAACTGACGCCGCTCCGCCCCTGATTGGCAGGCGCCAACGCGGTCTGTAGGCTCTCGCCCCTGATCCGAAGGAGGGGGCGGTGGATTTCGGCGCATCGATGTTCTTCACCGACTATTCCATGTCAGCGGCTGATCTCGCCCGGGCGCTGGAGGATCGAGGCTTCGAATCACTCTGGGCGCCGGAGCATTCGCATATTCCGCTGTCCCGCCGCTCACCCTACCCGGGCGGCGGCGATCTGCCCAAACCGTATTACGATACGATGGATCCCTTCGTGACGCTGACCACCGCAGCGGCCGCCACGAGCCGTCTGAAGGTGGGAACGGGGGTGTGTCTGATCATCCAGCGGGACCCGATCCAGACCGCGAAGCTGGTTGCTTCGATCGATCAGATCTCGGGCGGGCGGTTCCTGTTCGGCACAGGGAACGGGTGGAATGCCGAAGAAATGGAAGATCACGGCACGGTCTTCGAGACGCGGCACAAGCTGGCGCGCGAACGGGTCGAGGCGATGAAGGCGATTTGGACTCAATCGAAGCCTGAGTATCACGGGGAGTTCGTGAAGTTCCCGCCGATGATGGCGTGGCCCAAGCCCGTGCAGAAGCCGCATCCGCCGGTGATCGTGGGCGGAGCGTGGCCGTACGGCGCACGGCGCGCGGTGCGTTATGGCGATGGGTGGATTCCGCTGGCGAGCCGGCCGCAATACGACGACGTGACACGGTTCTTTCCGGAGTTCCGCAAGATGGCGGAGGAAGCGAAGCGGGATCCAGCGTCGCTTGCCATCAGCATTTTCAATGCGCCGGAAGATGAGGGCAAGCTGGCGCGCTACCGCGAGGCGGGTGTGGTACGAGTGAGCGTATCGCTTCCGTCCGCCAAGGCAGACGTGGTGCTGCCGATCCTGGACCGGTGGGTCAAGCTGAGCGAAAAGTTCGGGAAGAATTGATCCCAAGTATCACACGCGGGTCCTGAGCGGCACCTCGTATTCGTCGAATCTCTTGATCTTGTAGACGAGATAAGAGATCAACCAAGCGGCGATGAAGACGCCGATGATGACGAAGCCCAGGTTGTTGAAGTTATCATTGAGAATGCCGATTACGTCCCAGAAACTGCCTTTGAGGTTGAACTGATCGGCAAGGAGGCCCAGCGTCTCGATACGGCCGATCATCAACGCAACTATCACGGAAACCAGCGTGATGGTCAGATTGTAGTAGAGCTTCCGGATCGGCCGCACGAAGGCCCATTCGTACGCGCCCAGCATCAGGATGCCGTCGGTCGTATCAACCAGCGACATGCCCGCGGCAAAGAGGGTGGGAAAGACCAGCACGATCCAAATTGATAAGCCTTGCGAAGCCTGGCTCGCGGAGATTCCGAGCAGGCTCACCTCGGTTGCGGTATCGAAACCGAGACCGAACAGGAAGCCGAGCGGCAGCATCCAGAGCGGATTGGAGACGAGGCGGAAAAGCGGCCGAAAAAGGCGGGCGAGCAGCCCTCGATTGTTCAAGAGAATGTCGAGGTCATTGTTGCGATAGGGTTCGCCGCGACGAACCCGACCGAAGGCCTGCGCAACGCCCCGCAGGATGACGATGTTCATCCCGGCGATAAGGAACAGGAACAGCGCCGAGACACTGGTGGAGATCACGCCGCCGATGTCCCTCCAGCTCTCGAACCGACTCTGCAGCTCTGCTGCCGTCGCCGCCACGGCAGCAGCCACTAGGATAACAACGAGCGAGTGACCGATCGCGAAGCAAAAGCCGACCGTGACGGACCGCTGGCCATCCTGCATCAGCTTACGAGTTACATTGTCGATCGCCGCGATGTGGTCAGCGTCAACAGCGTGGCGCAAGCCAAATCCCCAGGCGATCAGGCCGGTGCCGACCAGCAGCGGCTGGGAATGGAAAGCGACAAAGGCCCAGGCCCAGGCGCCAATGTTGAAGGCGGCAAGCAAGACGTAGATGCCGAGAACGCGCAGGCGCAGGCCCTCGGTTCTCGGGTCGAGCTGGGTGATGGCCGCGGACATGGACCTTTTCGGCTGCTGCTGGTTGCGGGCGGGGGGAGCTAACAGGCCTCGAGGCGAGACCGGACCACGCGCATCCGATCGGCAAGATCGGCTTCACTCAGCAATCCCCGACTGAGCATGGTGTGGGCCAAGGCGAGAAGCTGGAGCTCGGGTCCAGGTGTGCCGCTGTAGACCGTTTCACCGAGCTGATCTTCCACTTGCCGCCGTTCCAGCGACGGCAGTGCATCCGCTGCGGAGAGACACTCGCAGGTCGCGTAAAGACTGACCTTCCAAGGCGGATCAGGGCTGGTGACGCCGTATTTGGGGGCGAGCTTTTCCCAGGTTTTGTCTTCGTTCCGCAGAGTTCTCAAGGAGCGGGATGAGCGCGGGCTCGGTTGGGTTTGTCACTGGGCTGCCTCAGCATGATGCTCAGGCACTGGGCGGCGTGCCTTATGCACGGGGCGGGGATCGTCAGCGGTGCGGCCGGGTTTGGGCAGGGCGACACCGATCATCGTATCGCGCGTGACGATTTCAGCCAGCTGTTCCTCAGTCCAGCCATCGGTGCCCTCCGGGCGAAGCGGCAACACCATGAACCGGCATTTCTGGTTCGAGTCCTCGACCCGGATTTCGATGTCGGGAGACATGGTCAAGCCGAACTCGGTCAGCACCTGGCGAGGCCAGCGGATCAGGCGGCGGCGATAGTCTGGTGATCGATACCAGTAGGGGGAATGACCCAGCAACGGACGTGGATAGCAGGAGCACAGGGTGCAGACGATCACGTGGTGCAGGGTCGGGTTATCTTCGAGGACACGAAGATTCATGTAGTCGCTGGGCGTGCCGGAGCCGGTGGGTTCTTTCCAGTCGATGCCGATTTCCATGCAGGCCGCGACTGCGTCGGCGAGGACGCGCTTCTTGAATTCAGGATCGGTCCAGGCTTTGGCAACGAGACGAGAGCCAGCCGCGGGCCCGATCTGCTCTGCCCACTCAGTAAATTTACGATGGTCGTCCGCGGTGAACAGGCCTTTTTCGATCGCGAGTTCGCGGACGGCAATTTCGAGGACTTCGAAGTCAGTGATTTCCTCGACCATTGGCGCGGCCGGGTGCTCGTGCAGGCCGTCATGGTCGTGGTGGTGGTCGTGATCATGATCGTGCGGTTGTGGCACGCATTCTCTCCTGCGGTTTGGTGCGATCAATTGCTGATGGGATCGAGCCAGCGATCGGGAAATTCGGTCTGTAGCGTGTCCTTTTCGAAGGGATAGCCTTCCCACAGGTCCTTCTGGCGGAAGCGGACGATGTAGAACTGCTCCCGCTGCGCGTCGTCGCGGTTCCACGCCTCATCTTCCGGGATCAGATCTTCATAGGTACGCTCAGCAATAACGCCGCTGACGCCGCGGACAAACATCTGTGTACGGGTGTAGAAGAGGTTCGGCAGATCCTTCACGCGGACCCGATCACCGACCTTGAAGCGGGCCGGTACTTCGCCGGTCTTACTGCTTGCCATGGCGCGCCTTCACCTCTGCGACTTTTTCAAGAAATTCCGTCAATGAGATGAGATTCTTGTCCACGAGCGTGCGGGCCGCTGCCCAGATCCATCCCCCGTAGTAGGGAAAGCCGTAATACAGGGTCGGGCCGAGATCGTTATTGCCTCGGCGCCGTCGTTCCTCCGCGTTCCAGACGCCGCGCCAGCCGAGCACCTCACAGGTCACGTAGGTGTTCAGCTCCCACAACTCTTCCTCTTTTTCCTCGTAGATGACCGGCACGTCGGGCTGGCCGCCGACATCATGGGGCGGAACCATATAGGCGACGAATTCCGTATGCTCGCCCTCGTAAGGCCAATCATCCTTTCGGTGCACGATCGGCGATAAGCGAGCGCCGACATTGTAGTATTCTTGAAGATCATTCCGCAATGTCATTGCTTTCAGCTCCTTTGCTCGCTGGCTGAAGGAGTAGCGGCGCGCACGGAGCGCGCGCCTGCTCGTTGATGGGAATAAGAGGCTAAAGCACGCAACCAAAGATTGGCCGTTTGCTTCATAAAGGCCTCACCTTCTCTCCGTTTTCTGAAGGTCCTGACATAAAGAGTGCGAGGGCCTGGGCTTGCGCGCAAGTCGTAATGTTTTCTGTCCAATTATGTCTCATTCCGGACAAAGAATGTTGAAGGCAGGATCTCGATCTGGCGTTAACGCAGGGGAAGCCGGCCCCGCCGATGCCAGTCCGTCAAAGTGTGACGAATACGCTTTCGATTATGCCGCCCTATTTTTGCTACGGCGACTACAAACAATCCCAACACCAGGCTGCAAGCGCCTCCTGTGTCGAGCGCGTATTACAGCATCCCGAACGGCTACACTGTCATCGCGCCGACCCGTGGCGCGCTGGCGTTCTCTTTCGATGCCTATACCGTGCAAGCGGGGGACTACAGCGACTCGGGCCATGACACGCTCAACCTCACCGTCGACGGCACGGTCGCCACCGGCGCAGTCTCCATCCCCGAACCTCGTTCCGTGACGCTGCTCGGGCTGGGGATCATTGCGGCGGGTTTCGCGGGAAAATTGCGCCGCCGCTCCCGCTAACTGTGTCATGGCGTCGGCGGCGCCTGCGGCGGCGCTGCCGCATGCAGGTCGGCCGGGGTGTTGACGTTCCAGAAGGGGTCGTTGTCAGCGGCTGCGGAAAAGGGAACGACCCGCATGCCGATCAAAGCGCCGAACCGGCGAGCCGCGAAAGGGCCGGGTCCGGATAGAACGTCACGCAGGGCATCCGCGCTGGGCATCGGCCAGAGCGCGACAAGGTAATGGGTTCGGCCCAGACTGGCGGCGCAGGCCGGTGCCGGCGTCAGCGCCTTGGCTAGCCCGGCGGGAGCGAAGGGCGTGTCGGCTGGAATCGTCAGGAGCGCGTCCGCGCCGAGCGTGGCGGCCCAGTGCAGCCCGGCCAGTACGCCGGCCAGGGGCCCGCGGCCGGCGAAAGTTCCGTCCGGCAGGACCGGGACCGCGAAGCCGGCATAGCGCGCAGGATCGCCATTGGCGCTGATCGCCACGGCAACGGTTTCAGTCCGCAGACGGTCCAGGACGTGGGCGACGAGTGGCTTTCCCCCCAGCGGCAGCAGCGGTTTGTCGGCGCCCATGCGGCGGGATTGGCCCCCAGCCAAGGCGAGGCCAGCAATCATGCATCTACTCCGGTTTGGGACCGGTTCTCTTCAGCCCGGGCTGAATGGAGGAATAGTGCGTGTCTCGCTTAAGTCTCATGTGTGGACGACCCCTGCGTCGCAAGGAGAATCTGCGGCTGGCGGGTCGGTCGGGTGCACTCATGTGTCCGGCCTGTAGATGCGGCGGTCTTGCCGCTGGCCTTGATGCAGTCCGTGGATCGGATCCCGATCAGTTTTTCGCGCTGAAGCGGCGCGTGAGACGCGGCGGGTTGGTCCAATCCCCGTTCGACCGGTTCGCCATCACAGCATCATCACCCTCGCGATTGCGTTGCGCTCTGGCCTGCCCAAGGAGATCAGCCAGCCTGAGCGGCGGCGATGCGGTAGCATTCTGATTTCGCCAGCAGCGCCCAGGCGATGCGGGCGGTCTTATTGGCCAGCGCCGCTGAAGCCAGCCGCGCCGGACGCCGTTCCAACAGGCTCTTGGCCCACGCCCCGGACGGCGTCTGAGCAAGACGCCCGCTGCTGTGGCGGATCACCGCCGTGGCGCCAATCACCAACAGCCGGCGCAGATAGGGATTGCCCTGCTTGGAAATGCCTCCCTGGCGCTGTTTGCCCCCGCTGCTGTTCTGCTTGGGGACCAAGCCGATCCAGGCCGCGAAGTGCCGTGCCGAGCGGAACTGCGAGGCATCACCGACCGTGGCTACGATGGCACTGGCAGTGATCGGGCCGACGCCGGGAATAGCGGCAAGCCGGCGGCTCGCATCGCTCTGCTTATGCCAGGCCAGGATCATGGCCTCGGCCTGCGCGATACGCTGTTCCAAGGCCTGTAACTCACCTGCCAGAAGACGCAGCGCCTGACGGGCCAGGGCGGGCAACGCCGCCTCGTCCTCACCCAGGAGCAAGGCGACCAGTTCGCCCACCCGCTGCGCTCCTTGCGGGGCGATGATGCCGAACTCCGCCATGTGCCCGCGCACCGCGTTGATCAGCATGGTCCGCTGCCGCACCAGCAGGTCGCGCACCCGATGCAGGCTCAACACCGCCTGCTGCTCGGCGGTCTTGAGCGGCACATTGCGCATGCTGGGACGGCTCACCGCCTCGCAGATCGCCTCGGCATCGGCCGCGTCGGTCTTGCCGCGTTTGACGTAAGGCTTGACGTAGGCCGGAGGCAGCAGCCGCACCGTGTGGCCCAGCGCGGCGATCGCACGCGCCCAGTGATGCGCGGTCCCACACGCTTCGAGGCCGACCAGGCAGGCCGGCAGCTTGGCGAAGAACGCCAGCACGTCACCGCGCTGCAGCTTGCGGCGCAGCACGGCTTGGCCAGCGCGATCGGCGCCATGCACCTGAAAGACGCGCTTGGCGATGTCGAGACCGATTGTTGTAATCTCCATGGCGGACGGCTCCTCTCTGCTCGTTGCTCTCAACAGCCACCGAGTTTGGCACACTGATGCCGTGGCAGGGGCCGTCCAACGCATCAGTTTTGTATTTTCGAGTCTGATGTCCATATTGAGAGACCGATTGCGCGGATTGTCGCGCTGGCGTTTCAGTTGAGACAATATACCGCGCCGGCATGAGAGGTGGGAGGCCGAGGCCCGCCCGTCTCGGAAACGTCTCAATTTTGTGTTTTCGAGTTTGCCGTCCGAATAAAGGGATGGAGCTAGCAGATTGCCTCGCTGCCGCCTCAATCGAGACAGTGACGATTGCTAACATGCACGCAGAGTTTCCTTTGGGGGTTTGCGGTCAGGTTTCCTTTGGGAAGCGCTCCGGTCAGTCATGGATCATAGTTAGTATAGATAGCCCTATCTGTTAGGGGCGCGTGTCGATTTCGGCATACAGCAACGACGTTATCCTCGCCCCTTCCGTGACCGCGCGACAGCTCTCCGCGGCGCTCGACGGTCTATAACATTTTTCGCAAGCTCCAATGTGACGACGTCTGGGACGCAATCTGGGCCGGGCAAAGATGCCGTGGCCAGAGCGTTCGGCAATGGCGAAGTTGCGCCGATTTCGGACCTTTCCGCTCTCGTCCCGGAATGAGCGGGTTCGACCGAAAGCTGGCATTCCCGGGTCCTCGGCTTGGCCTTTCCCACGCTGGCAGAAGGCCTCGCGGGAACCGGCTCGGAGGGATAACATCGGCTCGTCCGACCTGAGCATGTTCGGAGATTGAGTTGCGTGCAGACCCCAGCGACCCCGTCCCGGCAGGACACCCGCAAGCAACTCGGCTCCGCTTCGGCGGGTTCGTCCTCGATTTGGCTCGCGGCTGTCTGCTTCTGAACGAGGATGAAATTGCGCTTCGACCAAAGACCTTCGCGGTTATGCGCTACCTTGCCGCAAGCCCCCGACGCCTGGTCCCGAAAGATGAGCTTTTCGCCGCGGTATGGCCGGGCCTCACCGTCACCGATGATGCGCTGGTGCAGAGCATTGGCGAGTTGCGGCGGGCGCTCGGCAAGGAAGGGGCACACCTCATCAAGACGGTCCCCCGTCGCGGCTACCGATTTGAAGCGGGCGTCTCGATCGAGGGTTCGACAGATCAACGTTCCGTACCGGTTCGGGCGCCGGATGGAGATCTGGATCAGCCGCCGGAAGCAGTTTCCAACCGGCGCAAGCTGGCAGCGTGGTTCGCGCCGCCCCGCGGCGGCTTGCGGGGCGGCGCCCTATTAGGCTGGCTTGTTTGCGCCATCCTGCTGGCCGCCGGTCTGGGGTGGGCCGGCATCATTGCCGAGCGGCAATCCCCGAGCGTGCCTCGCTCCGTCCACGCGTCCGAACAAGAGAATGCCGGCAAACCTGCGATTGCCGTTCTCCCGCTTACAAATCAAAGCGAGAATTCTGCAGACGAGTATTTTGCCGATGGTCTGACTCAGGACCTCATTAACGCACTCGGCCAGTTTTCGGTGCTGACGGTCGTTTCATGGAATGGCGTATTTCCCTACAAGGGAAAGCCGGCCTCCCCGGAAGCGATCGGAGAGGCGCTCGGCGTCGGCTACTTGGTCGAGGGCAGCACGCGACAGAGTGGCGACCGCGTGCAGGTTATCGCCGAGCTGGTTGAGACGCGACAGGGGCGGGTCTTGTGGTCGACTCGCCTCGATGAAGCGCTGGCCGACGTGTTTGCACTGCAAGACAACATCACCACCCAGATCGCCGGTGCCCTGGCTGTTCGTCTTCAGGACGTCGAGCAGCGCCGGGAATCGACGAAGCCCACCACTAACCTTGCGGCTTACGATTTTCTCCTGCGGGCCAGACCCGCATTACAGCGGCCGACCCGCGGGGGCATCGCCCAAGCGAGGCTTTTGCTCAAGCGCGCCATAGACCTCGACCCGAATTATGCTGCGGCGTACGCGGCCCTCGCCGATACCTATTACATCGCCGCGGCCTTCGGCTGGGCAGAGTCGCCGATCGCATATTTGAACCACGCGAAAGAGATGGCGGATAAGGCGCTATCCCTTAACGACTCCGAGGTGCAGGCGCACGTCATCCTCGGCCGTATCGACATCTTTTATCACCGCTACCAGCGGGCAAAAACCGAGATGGATCGGGCGCTCGCCGTCAACCCGAACGACGCCGATGCACTCGCAGGCCGCGGCAATGCTCTGATGTGGTCCGGGCAGACCGATGCTGCCGTCAAAGCATTGGAACTGGCGCAGCGGCTCGATCCCGAACTCAATCCGATCGATCGCTTTGCGCTCAGCCTCGCATACTATCTGACAGGGCGGTACGACGCGGCGATCGATGCCGCAGACCGCAATTTGCGCGAGAACCCGGGCGCGAACTTCAGCCGTATCGTGCTCGCGGCTACCTATGCAGAGCAGAACCGGGCCGATGAGGTTGCACGCATCCTGCCTGCAATACGGCAATTCGACCCGACGTTCGACCCAGAGGAGTTTGGCAGCAAGCTACTGAACTCCGGCGATCTCTCGCATCTGCAGGAGGGGCTCCGCAAGGCCGGCCTCTATCCGGCAGATTCCGGCAGGTAGGCCCACCTGGCGACAGCCGCGGCCGGTCTTGCCTCGCCTCTGCGAGGTGTTCGTGGTGACAAACTGGACGAGCTGCCTCCGGCAGCATGAGGCCACTGTCCCGAATCTGAAGCTCGCCACATGCGCGGCGCCCTCCGTTTTGGGACGCTATGCTTTATTTTCAGTGGCCTGCTTATCCCTTCCGTTCGCCGCAGAGGGCGACGAACTTCAGGGGCAGGACACTAGCGACTGCGACGATAGAGCGCTGCCCTGCGTCGTCTTGAAAAAATTTCGGCGCTTTTTCGGCATTTCCTTTGGTCTTTCTCGTGACAGGATTCTCCCGCACCGGGTTAGCTCGCCGGCCTGGACGCCAACGGTGGTTCGGTGCCCGAAGAAGCAAGGTGGAGAGGAGAATAATGATGCTGCACCGACGTCGCATCGGCCGCATCACCATCGCGGGGCTGTTGCTCCTCGCGATCGGATCGGTCCTCTCCTCTTTGGCAGCGCCGGTGCGGGGGGAGCCCACATTCGTTATCAACAGTGTCGCAGAGAAGAAAGTCGATCGCCTGCCTGCGGGACCGCTCTATTGGCGAATCGAGACCTTTCCGACCGTCGCGCAGGCCAAGGCTGCCGAAGATCCGACATCCTTGGCCGCCGAGGTCGCCGGAAAAGCCTGGCTTTTCACGCTCGGCCCCAAAGGGGGCTCGACACATGGGGGAAGCCAGGTCGCGGAGGTAGGCCCGGTACCGTCTCCGGGCAATCTCCCCGAGTATCTGCTACGCATCAACAACGCGGGTGGGCCGCCAGGCACTAAAACGCCTGTGCACACTCACCCAGGCTCTGAGACCTTCTATGTGTTGCAGGGGGAGCTGAGCCAAAAGACACCGAACGGCTTGATGCATGTCGAGTCTGGCCAAGGCATGCCCGGAATGAGCCTCGGTACCCCGATGGCTGTCTCCAGCAGCGGTGCGCGCCCCTTGAACGCATTGGTTATGTTCGTGGTGGACCCCAGCAAGCCGTTTTCGTCGCCGGCGAAGTTCCAGTGACCCAAAGAGCCGGCCTTTTGAAGTTCGGGGGCTTCTTTGCCTTCTTTCGCGACCCAGACCGTTGATAACTTTCAGCTCAGCAAGGTGACCTGGCTCTTGTTGCACAGCACGCGTGGGCAATCAACCAAGGAGCAAATAAATGACATTCTCTGGATCTCCGCCCTATCCCGGAATCGGCGCCCCATCAGGGGAGCCGGCTGCGCACAGCTTTTCCCGGCGTGATGCCGTTTGCCGCGGCACGGCGGTGTTGGTTGCGGCTACCACGTTTGCCATGCCGTTCCGTTCCTTTGCTGGAGACGGAGTACCGTTGGCAATCAAGGGCTACGATCCGGTTGCTTATTTCACCGACGGGAAACCGACGGTAGGCGTGCCGGCATTCGAATATGAATGGGATGAGCATGTTTGGCGCTTCTCAAGCGCAAAGCACCTTGAGCTTTTCAAGGCCGATCCCGCGCGCTATGCGCCGCAATTCGGAAACTACTGCGCGATGGCGCTAAGTATGGGCCAAATCGTCACCGCAGATCCGAAGAACTGGCTAATCAGCGACGGCAAGCTCTATGTCTTCGGCAAGCCCGCGCCCGCCGGCCCTGTCCTTTTCCAGCGCGACCTTGCTGAAAACATTGTTAAGGCGAACCACAACCGCTCGATCCTTCAAAAGCAATAATAGTCAATGACTTGGGTTGGCCTCTTCTAATAATAATACAATGGGGGCCAACCTTTGCCGCCCGACGCGCTGATCTTGCGATCGAGGCTCAAGCGGCACTGGCGCGTCTCGGTTGCGGGCGTGGACAAATGGCGCGCTTCCACCCAACTGAGCCGATCCCCGACGGGTGACCCTGCCCCCTGAAATGTCCCCGCTCTGAGCTAGAGTCCGTTCCCGCCAGGAGACGGAAGATGAGGAAGAGCCGGTTCACTGAGGAGCAGATCATCGGTGTGCTGAAAGACCATCAGGCAGGACTGCCGGTAACGGAGCTGTGCCGCAAGCACGGGATCAGCGACGCGACGTTCTACAATTGGCGATCGCGCTACGGCGGGATGGAGATCTCGGACGCCAAGAGACTGAAGGCTCTGGAAGAGGAGAACCGCAAGCTGAAGAAGCTGCTGGCGGAATCGGTGCTGGATGTGGCGACGCTGAAGGAAGCCTTGGGAAAAAACTTCTGACGCCCGGCTCGCGGCGGAAAGCTGTGATCTGGGCGATCAAAGAGAAGAGCTATTCGCAGCGGCGTGCCTGTTCGCTGCTGAGCATTGCACCGAAGGTGTTCCGTTACCTATCGCGCCGTGGCGGCGACGCTGCGGTTCGCACGCGGCTCCGCGCGTTGGCGGCCGAGCGGCGCCGGTTCGGATATCGGCGTTTGCATATTCTGCTGCGGCGAGAAGGGATCATGCTAAATCACAAGAAGCTGTTCCGGCTCTACCGCGAGGAACGACTGGTTGTGCGGCGGCGTGGCGGTCGCAAGCGGGCTTTGGGAACGCGCGCGCCAATGACGTTGCCACAGGGTCCGAACCAGCGCTGGAGCCTGGACTTCGTCTCCGACGTACTGGCCGACGGCCGCCGCTTTCGGGTGCTTGTGGTGGTGGACGACTTCACCCGCGAATGCCTGGCGCTGGTGGTGGATACATCGCTGTCCGGTCGCAGGGTGGTGCGCGAACTCAATTACATCGTAGAACGGCGCGGCGCCCCCTTGCTGGTGGTCAGCGACAACGGGACCGAGCTGACGTCGCATGTGGTGCTGAGTTGGCGGCAAGATCGCGGTGTCGGCTGGCACTACATCGCCCCCGGCAAGCCAGTGCAGAACGCATTCGTCGAGAGCCTGAACGGTCGCTTGCGCGACGAATGCCTCAATGAGCACGTCTTCCAGGGCTTGCCCGCAGCCCGGAGGATCATCGAAGCTTGGCGGGCCGACTATAATGCCCATCGGCCCCACACCAGCCTGCGTGGACTTACTCCGAACGAGTTCGCAACCCGGTCCAGGACGGACCACAACCAGAACGGATTCTGGTTATGAGTGAGGACAGTTTGGGGGCAGGGTCACGGGTATTGCGAACGGCAGCTATGGGGCAAATCCCGCGGTTTCCGACGCCAGAGCTGAACGGCCGGCGTCGGATCCGAAAGCGGCCTGTGGCGGCCGGCGATTGACGACAGGGACTTTTGAGGCAGGCCCCGAAGCCAGGAAAGGGGGAATGGGGCGAGCGATGGGACTCGAACCCACGGCATCCAGGACCACAACCTGGCGCTCTGCCAACTGAGCTACGCCCGCCATCCGGGGCGGGGACTTACGTCCCGCTACGCGTCCCCGTCAATCTCGGCTGGGGCAATCTGCGGTCGAGGAAATGACTTCTTAAGCGGGCAACAGCCTCGTCCAGCACGTGATCCTGCTTGCAGAAGGCGAAACGGGCGTAGTGCCGGGGTGGTTCGGGGCCATCATAAAAGGCGGTGACGGGAACCGCGGTCACGCCGGCCTCGATGGTGATATGGCGGCAAAATTCGACGTCATCGCCGTTGAACCCGAGCGGCCGGAAGTCGGCCGTGACGAAATAGCTGCCGTGGGTGGGCAGCACGCCCATGCCAAGCGCCCGCAGACCCGAGGCCAGCCGGTCGCGCTTGGCCTGCAAGCTCTCAGCCAGGCCGCGGAAATATGCATCGTCCTTACCCAGCCCGACGGCGACAGCGCGCTGGAGGTTCGGGGCAGACGTAAAGGTCAGGTTCTGGTGCGCCTTGGCGACGATCGGGGCGAGGGCAGGGGGCGCGGTGACGTAGCCGATCTTCCAGCCGGTAAGGGAAAAGGTCTTTCCGGCGCTGCCCACACGCATCACGCGTTGGTCCATTCCCGGCAGCGTCATCAGCGGGATGTGCCGATACCCGTCGAAGATAAGGTGTTCGTAAACCTCATCGCAGATAGCGTAGGCGTCGTGGCGAGCGAGCAGGTCGGCGATGAAGCCGAGTTCCTCCCGGCTGAAGACCTTACCGGTGGGGTTCATCGGTGTGTTGATCAGGATTGCCTTGGTGCGCGGGCCGAAGGCGGCGGCGAGTTCGTCGCGCGGCAGAGCCCAGTCGGGTGGTGAAAGGCGCACCAGGCGCGGGGTTGCCCCGAGCAGGCGAACCACGGGGAGATAGGTGTCATAAAGAGGCTCGATCAGGACGACCTCGTCGCCCGGATTGAGCAGGGCCATGAGGCAGGCGGTGATGGCCTCGGTGGCGCCGGAGGTGACGACCACCTGGCTCATGCCGTCGACCTCGAGGCCGTAGAAGCGGCGGTTGTGAGCGGCAACGGCCTGGCCGAGTTCAGGCACGCCGGGCATGGGCGGGTACTGGTTGCGTCCGTCCATCAGTGCGTCGGCCGCCGCGCGGAGGATATCCGCGGGACCGTCGGTGTCGGGAAAGCCCTGGCCGAGGTTAATGGACTGATGCTCGACCGCGAGCGCGGACATCACGGTGAAGATCGTGGTGCCCAGTCCGCCCAGCAGCGTATTGACGCTCTTCACCTGAGGAATTCCTGGTCGTTTTCCGTGCGCGGGCGATAGCGGCGGCGGTTCGCGGGGTCAACGCGGCAGGAGACCGCGCGCGATCCTGCTTTAGCTTGAAAGCCGGCTTCACGCGCTCCGACCTTCGGCCTCGCCCGATCCCGCTTTCTCTTGAGCGCGGATTTCACGCGCTCTGACCTTCGGCCTCGCGCGATCCCGCGCTCTGCCCAAATCGCGGGCAAACAGGCTGGTCGAAGCCCAGGGCATGGGCTAAGAGCGGGTTTCAGCAAGCCGCTGCGCGTCGGGTCGCGCTTGGCACGGCGCATGCAATCCCAGGGCAGGGCGGAAGGGGACGATGAAAAAGATCGAGGCTGTGATCAAGCCATTCAAGCTGGACGAAGTGAAAGAGGCGCTGCACGAGGTCGGGCTGCAAGGCATCACGGTCGTGGAGGCCAAGGGGTTCGGCCGGCAGAAGGGGCATACGGAACTCTATCGCGGTGCCGAATACGTGGTGGACTTCCTGCCCAAGGTGAAGATTGAGGTTGTGTGCGAGGAATCGGTGGTGGAACGGGCGGTCGAGGCCATCATGGCGGCGGCGCGTACCGGGCGGATCGGTGACGGGAAGATCTTCATCTCCACGGTGGAGGAGGTTATCCGCATCCGCACGGGCGAACGCGGGGAGGCCGCGATCTGACCGGCTGATCGAGCGTATAGCCGCCCCCCGACCGGCGGCTGAACGATGCTGATGAAGCATATGGTCGGGCTTTTCGGGGCGCACTATCACAGTGACAGGGGCGCCCCTTTTCGCAAACGGCGCATCCTGCGCCGCAAATGGGGAATCAGGAATGGCGAAGGACGGCGTTGGCAAGGTGATGGAGATGCTGAAGGAGCACTCCGTCGAATATGTGGACCTGCGGTTCACCGATCCGCGCGGCAAATGGCAGCATACGGCCCAGCACGTCTCCACCATGGAGGAGGAGGTGTTCAGTGAAGGGATCATGTTCGACGGCTCTTCGATCGCCGGCTGGAAAGCGATCAACGAGTCCGACATGATCCTGATGCCGGATGCCGACACGGCGGTGATGGATCCGTTCTCGGCCAAGCCGAGTCTGATCGTGGTCTGCGACATCGTGGAACCGTCCACGGGCCAGCCCTATAGCCGCGACCCGCGTTCCACTGCGAAGAAAGCGGAGTCATATCTGCAATCCAGCGGGATCGGCGATACGGCGTTCTTCGGGCCCGAAGCGGAGTTCTTCATCTTCGATAGCGCGCGCTTCGGCGTTGGCGGCAATTACGCGATGTACCAGCTCGACAGTATGGAAGGCCCGCAGGCGAGTACGTAAGGAATATCCCGAAGGCAATATGGGCCACCGGCCGGTGGTGAAGGGCGGATATTTCCCGGTTCCGCCCGTCGATTCCGAAAGCGACCTGCGCGCCGAGATGCTGTCCACCATGGGCGAGATGGGCGTGGTCATCGAGAAGCACCACCATGAGGTGGCGCAGAGCCAGCATGAGCTCGGCATGAAGTTCGGGCCGCTCGTGAAGATGGCCGATAACCTGCAGATCTATAAGTACTGCATCCACAATGTGGCGCACAGCTACGGCAAGACCGCGACGTTCATGCCGAAGCCGATCTATGGCGATAACGGGTCGGGCATGCACGTGCACCAGTCGATCTGGAAGGGCGGCAAGCCGCTGTTCGCAGGCAATGCGTATGCCGATCTGTCAGAGACCGCGCTCTATTATATCGGCGGCATCATCAAGCACGCCAAGGCGTTGAACGCTTTCACCAACCCTCTGACCAACAGCTACAAGCGGCTAATCCCCGGATTCGAGGCGCCGGTGCTGCTGGCTTATTCCGCCCGCAATCGCTCGGCGTCCTGTCGCATTCCGTACGCGACGAGCCCGAAAGCAAAACGCGTCGAAGTGCGATTCCCCGATCCGGGTGCGAACCCATACCTGGCGTTTGCCGCGATGCTGATGGCCGGCCTCGATGGCATTCGCAACAAAATTCATCCGGGCGATCCGATGGACAAGGACCTGTATGATCTGCCGCCGGAGGAGCTGAAGGGCATCCCAACAGTGTGTGGTTCGCTCCGCGAGGCCATTGGCGCGCTCGAAGGCGACCACGAATTCCTGCTCGCCGGCGATGTTTTCGGAATGGATCAGATCGCAAGCTATATCGAGCTGAAGTGGAGTGAGGTGTACCGGTTCGAGCACACGCCGCATCCGGTCGAGTTCGAGATGTACTACTCCGTCTGATCCATCGCTTTCTGCTGGTTCGAAGGGGCGTGCCGTTCGCGGCGCGCCCTTTCTTTTTGGGCGCTCACGCGCCGATGTGCATAAAAAGGGGGCAGCGCTCACGCGCGCGGGTTGTGTAACTCCGTCTCCCGCCCGGTGAGAGAGTACGGCACGGTTCTTGAAAGCACCTGCTTGCGACATGGCAAACGGGACCGCAGCAATGAAACTCATCATGGCCGTGATCAAGCCGTTCAAGCTCGACGAGGTGCGTGAGGCGCTGATGCCGCTGGGCGTGCAGGGCTTGACCGTCTCCGAGGTGAAAGGCTTCGGCCGGCAGAAGGGACAGACGGAAATCTATCGTGGTGCCGAGTACCACGTGAACTTTCTCCCGAAGGTAAAAATCGAAGTCGTCGTTAGCGAAAGCCTGGCGGAGCAGGTGGTCGAGGCGATCACGAGGACGGCGCACACCGGCAAAATCGGCGACGGCAAAATCTTCATCATCGATGTCGAGCGCGCGGTGCGCATCCGCACCGGCGAACTCGACATGGCTGCACTGTAAACAACACGGATTCGGGGACAATGAGGACGATCAATCGAAACCGACTACTCATGGGCGCGGCGATTGCGCTGCCGGTGCTGATAATGGCGGCATCGGCGTGGGCGCAAACGGCGGCTCCCGCGGCTGCGCCGGCAGCAGCGGCGGCCGCGGCGGCCGCCCCTGCGCCGCCGCCGAAAATGGATAGCGGCGATACCGCCTGGATGCTCGCCAGCACCGCGCTGGTGCTGATGATGACCATTCCGGGCCTCGCGTTGTTCTACGCGGGCATGGTACGCAAAAAGAATATCCTGGCGACCATGATGCAGTCCTTCACGGTGTGCTGCGTCGTGACGATCGCCTGGATGGTGGTGGGTTACAGCCTGGCCTTCACCAGCGGGACACCGTACATCGGCGATCTGTCGCGGTTCTTTTTGAACGGCATGGGTGCGACCTGGGATAAGCCGTTCGCCCTCGGCGGTACCCAGCAGACGACGATCCCCGAGACCGTTTACATGATGTTCCAGATGACGTTCGCGATCATCACGCCGGCACTGATCGCAGGAGCGTTCGCGGACCGTCTGAAGTTCAGCGCTCTGCTGATCTTCATGACGCTGTGGTCCGTGCTGGTCTACTCGCCGATCGCTCACTGGGTCTGGAGTACCACGGGCTGGCTGGGCGCGGGCGTGTTCGGTCTGCCCGGTGCGGCTGACTTCGCGGGCGGGACGGTGGTGCATATCAACGCCGGGATCGCCGGGCTGATGTGCGCGCTCGTGCTGGGCAAGCGCGTCGGCTATGGCCAGGACAACATGGCACCATACAACACCGCGTATGCGGTGATCGGTGCGTCGTTGCTGTGGGTCGGCTGGTTCGGGTTCAATGCCGGATCCGCGGTTGCGGCCAATGGACGCGCGGGTATGGCGATGGCGGTGACGCAAATCGCCACGGCGGCTGCGGCACTGGCCTGGGCGTTCGCCGAATGGGCCGCGAAGGGCAAGCCCTCGGTACTGGGTGCAGCCTCCGGCGCGGTGGCGGGGTTGGTAGCGATCACACCGGCCTCGGGTTTCGTGCTGCCCGGTCCGGCGCTGCTGATCGGTATCGCCGCGGGTGTCGGGTGCTTCTGGTCGGCGACCTCGCTCAAGCACATGCTGGGCTATGACGACAGCCTGGATGCGTTCGGCGTGCACGGCATCGGTGGCATCATCGGCGCGTTGCTGACCGGTGTGTTCGCCTTCGGGCCGCTGTCGGGCGGAGCGAATGTTGGTGGTCTGCCACAGTTCGGGGCGCAGTGCATCGCGGTGGCGACGACGCTGATCTACAGCGGCGGGATGACGCTGATCATCCTGATGATCACCAAGGCGCTGGTCGGTCTGCGGGTCGGTGAGGAGGAGGAGCGGGAAGGGCTCGATCTCGTACTTCACGGCGAGCAGATTTTCTGATCGACGAAGGGCGGCCCCGCAGAGGGCGCCCTTTTTCTTCGGCTGTTTGATATTCAAGAATAAGCTGTCTGATATTCAAGAATAATAAGAAGAGCTTCTAACTCGCGATCTCTGGGTGCGAGCCACATCCGGGATCGCTTTTTTGTGGCGCTTCCCTCAGCCCATCTCAGTCGAGTACATCCCTAAGTGTCCGTCCGGCGACTTTGTGAGTCATTTGAATCGGTTGCCGGTCCGGATGGACTGAGTGCTTGAAGCGGCTCGATCGGGTGTGATTCTTTGCCTGGCACCAAGCCACGAGGTGCCTGATGTGGACGATGGAAAACCGCCATCGCTATGACCGCGACAAGCTGCGTTATCCGAGCGATCTCACCGATGCGGAATGGCGGCTGATCAGGCCGCTTATACCACCCGCCAAGCGTGGCGGTGGCAAGCGTACCGTCAACATGCGCGAAGTGGTCAACGGCGTGATGTATGTGCTGAGCACCGGCTGCCAGTGGCGCTACATTCCAAAGGACCTGCCACCGCGCAGCACGGTGAACGGCTACTTCTGCTTGTGGGGCTGGGACGGCACGTTGGAGAAGATCCATCACGCGCTCTACGTTAAATGCCGCGAACAGGCGGGACGAGAAGCCAGTCCGACCGCCTGCGTCATCGACAGCCAAAGCGTGAAAAGCGCAGAAAAAGGGGGGCAGCGATCGACCCACACGGCTTTGATGCGGGCAAGCTGATCAAAGGGAAGAAGCGCCATGTCCTGGTCGATACGCTGGGTCTGGTGCTGCACGCGCTGGTCACCGCCGCCAACGTGCAAGACCGCGACGGCGGCATCCTGCTGCTGTCCACTTGACCCTGCCCCCAAACTGTCCTCACTCATAACCAGAATCCGTTCTGGTTGTGGTCCGTCCTGGACCGGGTTGCGAACTCGTTCGGAGTAAGTCCACGCAGGCTGGTGTGGGGCCGATGGGCATTATAGTCGGCCCGCCAAGCTTCGATGATCCTCCGGGCTGCGGGCAAGCCCTGGAAGACGTGCTCATTGAGGCATTCGTCGCGCAAGCGACCGTTCAGGCTCTCGACGAATGCGTTCTGCACTGGCTTGCCGGGGGCGATGTAGTGCCAGCCGACACCGCGATCTTGCCGCCAACTCAGCACCACATGCGACGTCAGCTCGGTCCCGTTGTCGCTGACCACCAGCAAGGGGGCGCCGCGCCGTTCTACGATGTAATTGAGTTCGCGCACCACCCTGCGACCGGACAGCGATGTATCCACCACCAGCGCCAGGCATTCGCGGGTGAAGTCGTCCACCACCACAAGCACCCGAAAGCGGCGGCCGTCGGCCAGTACGTCGGAGACGAAGTCCAGGCTCCAGCGCTGGTTCGGACCCTGTGGCAACGTCATTGGCGCGCGCGTTCCCAAAGCCCGCTTGCGACCGCCACGCCGCCGCACAACCAGTCGTTCCTCGCGGTAGAGCCGGAACAGCTTCTTGTGATTTAGCATGATCCCTTCTCGCCGCAGCAGAATATGCAAACGCCGATATCCGAACCGGCGCCGCTCGGCCGCCAACGCGCGGAGCCGCGTGCGAACCGCAGCGTCGCCGCCACGGCGCGATAGGTAACGGAACACCTTCGGTGCAATGCTCAGCAGCGAACAGGCACGCCGCTGCGAATAGCTCTTCTCTTCAATCGCCCAGATCACAGCTTTCCGCCGCAAGCCGGGCGTCAGAAGTTTTTTCCCAAGGCTTCCTTCAGCGTCGCCACATCCAGCACCGATTCCGCCAGCAGCTTCTTCAGCTTGCGGTTCTCCTCTTCTAGAGCCTTCAGTCTCTTGGCGTCCGAGATCTCCATCCCGCCGTAGCGCGAGCGCCAATTGTAGAACGTCGCGTCGCTGATCCCGTGCTTGCGGCACAGCTCCGTTACCGGCAGTCCTGCCTGATGGTCTTTCAGCACACCGATGATCTGCTCCTCAGTGAACCGGCTCTTCCTCATCTTCCGTCTCCTGGCGGGAACGGACTCTAGCTCAGAGCGGGGACATTTCAGGGGGCAGGGTCACACTCTGTTCGGACAGTTCCCGTTCCTGCGCAAGCTATTCGCCGACAGTGCTTACACAGGGCCGGTCTCCCAGGACGGCGCGGCCCGCGCGATGCGCAGCCTGATCGTCGAAATCGTCAAGCGCTCCGACCACCCCAAGGGCTTCGTCGTCGAACCTAAACGCTGGATCGTCGAGCGCTCCATCGCATGGCTCAACCGATGCCGCCGGCTCGCCAAGGACTGGGAAAATCGTAACCATAACGCCCTCGCCTTCCTCCGCCTCGCATCAATCCGCCTCATGCTTAGAAGACTCTGTAATCCTTCGCGAAGTCTCCGGACGGACTCTAAATGTTTGGTCCCGGAGAGTCGTGACGCTAACCTGACCCGAGAGGGAGAGGAGGCGCTATGGCAGGCAGTCTTCACGGCTCAGCCCGAACGACGCCGCGAGTTCGAGCCGAGCTCCAAGCGTCGAAAGAGACGAGCGGCGCCTTGGCCAAGCACTATGGTCTGAGCCGCAACACGGTTGCCAAGTGGCGGGCCCGGGCTACCACCGATGACGCTCCGATGGGGCCGCGCGCCCCTCACAGCACTGTCCTGACCGCGGTCGAGGAAGCCATGATCGTGGAGTTCCGACGGCGCACCCTGCTGGCGCTCGACGACGTGCTCGGATGCCTACGTGACAGCATCCCCAAGCTCACCCGATCCAGCCTGCATCGCTGCCTGGAGCGCCATGGCATCTCCCGGCTGCCCGAGAACCCAGATCACGCATCCAAGCGGGGCAAGTTCGCCGAGGCGGCCATTGGCTACGTCCACATCGACATCTGCGAGCTGCGCTTGGCCGAGGGCAAGCTCAACATGTTCCTCGCCATCGACCGGGTCTCGAAGTTCACCTACGTCGAGTTCCGCGACGCCGCCGGCAAGATGAACGGCGCCGATTTCCTGCGCGGCGCGGTCAACGCATTCCCGTATGCAATCCACACCGTGCTGACCGACAACGGCATGGCGTTCGCCGATCTGCCAAAGAACCGCAACGGGCCGACCAGGCGATATCTCGGCCCCCACATTTTCGATCGCGTCTGCAATGAGAACGGCATCAAGCACAAGCTCACCAAGCCGTATCACCCTTGGACGAACGGTCAGGCAGAACGCATGAACCGAACCGTCAAAGAGGCGACCATTAAGGCGTTCCATTATTCCGATCTGGAAAGCCTCAAAGCCCACGTCCTCACCTTCGTGTCGGCCTATAACTTTGCCAAGCATCTCAAGGCGCTCAGGTGGAAGACCCCGTTCGAAGTCGTCTGCCACGCCTGGACGACAACACCAGAAATCTTCAAACTCAACCCGCGTCACCTCATCCCGGGACCAAACATCTAAAGACTGGGACGAAGCAGCCAAGAGGAAACGCATGTATCGATCGACCATCGCTGTCCTGGCCATGATTATGCTGGGCACGCCGCCGGTTGCGTCCGCTCGAACGAGCGATTCGGCACTCAGGCTCTCGTTGCAGCAGGCGCTCGTGAAGTTCGTAGCGACGCGTGCGGAACCTGAGCATATCTCGGCGGCGTCCTTGAGCATCACTCTGAAGGGCGACCCGAAGACGATCGACCTCGCGGCCGGCACGACGAAATACGCGAACGCCGGTCGGAAGGTCACGCCCGGCCGATCTGTTCGAGATTGGCAGCATCACCAAGTCGTTCACGGCGGTCGCCATCCTGCACCTGGAAGTGGCGGGGAAGCTGACGATCGAGGACCCGCTCGGCAAATGGCTGCCGCAATATCCGGCCTGGAAGGACGTTACGATCCACCAACTGCTTGATATGACGAGCCCTATTCCCGGCTACGACAATCAACCATCCATCGCCAAAATGATGGGCGACGATCCCAACCACGTTTTCACGCCGGAGGAACTGGTGGCGTCGGTCTATCCGCATGACGGGGAGCCCAAACCAGTCAGCGGTTGGACGTATTCAAACACCAACTACATCCTGGCCCAGATGATCATCGAAAAGGCCGGAGGCAAACCATACGCGGACGCAGTGCGGGGGCTGTTCCGAGAAGTGGGGCTCAAGAACACCTACTACGAACAGGACCGCTATCCGGCGTCGATCACCAACCGGATGGTGTCCGGCTATTTCTTCAACCACGATCCGGATAACGCGCTGCTTGCGCCGCTGCTGGGGCATGACGTCAAGAACGACAGCGTCTCCTGGATGCAGGCGGCCGGTGGCATCGTCTCCTCGATGCAGGACGTGTCGCGTTGGGCACGGGCGCTCTATGAAGGGAAGCTGCTGGCCGACAAGCAGCGCCGTGAACTTATGACCCTGGTGTCCGACCAGACGGGCAAGCCGATCGATGGTGTGTCGCAGGAGAACCCGACGGCATTCGGGCTTGGTGTCGGGGCCGGGTTTCGGCCAGCGCTCGGGTCATATTGGTATTATCAAGGGATGACGCTCGGCTACCGCGTGCTGTACGGGTATTTCCCAAGCAACGGTGCGGTGATCGTCGTGGGGCTTAATAGTCAGCCGGACGATAAGCAGAATCGGAATGGCCCGTTGCTGGAGGAAATCTACAACATCCTGCACAGCGCCGGGCGAATTTAGCGGTCATCGCCGCGCCGAAGTACCGATCTCGGAATCATGGCGCTCCCGGCCTGCCGCGGTCAGCCGGTAGCGGCCGTCGGGGCCGGCTTGGGCGAAGCCGAGTTCGGTGAGCCGATCGAGGCAGGGGGCATCCTTCGGCTCGCGCGGGCGGCCGAGCTCGCCGGCGAGGACCAGCCGGTGCAGAGCCGAGCGGCAGCAGGTTTCCAGGTAGGGCTGGTTCCACATGGTGCCTCTCTGTAGCACGTTGTCCCGGTGCTGATGCCCCTGCTCAGACGGCTGGACCCCGAGACGGCGCATGGGCTGGCGCTGCGAGCCTTGCGACGGCCGTGGCCGGGGCGCCCGGCGCAGGATGATCCGATCTTAGGCATAGAGGCGCTTGGGTTGCGATTTACCAATCCGATCGGCCTTGCAGCCGGGTTCGACAAGGACGCGGTGGCGCTACTGGGTTCGGCGCGGCTGGGCTTCGGGTTTCTGGAAGCCGGGACTGTGACGCCACGGCCTCAGGCGGGGAACCCGAAACCGCGGCTGTTCCGGCTTACCGAGGACCGGGCGGTAATCAACCGCATGGGGTTCAACAATGGGGGGATTGATTCCTTTGCCGCGCGGCTCGCGGCGACGCGTGTGACGGTGCCTGTCGGGGCGAATTTAGGCATCAATAAGGAGGGGGCGGAGCCGGAGCGCGACTATCCGATGCTGGTGGCGCGCGTCGCGAAGCTGGCGAGCTACGTGGTGCTGAATGTGTCCTCGCCGAATACGCCGGGGCTGCGGGACTTGCAGGGTGAGGCACGGCTGCGAGCCATTCTGCAGGCAATCACGGCCAGCGTGCCGGAGCATCCGCCCTTGCTGGTCAAGATCGCGCCGGACCTGGACGAGGGGGCCCTGCGCGGGATGATCGAGACATGTCTGGCGAGCAGAGTCAGCGGGCTGATCGTGTCCAATACGACCATCGGACGGGCGGGCGGATTGCGCTCCCCGCTGCGTAGTGAGGTCGGGGGGCTTTCGGGGGCGCCGCTCTTCGCACGATCCACCGCGCTGCTGGCGCGGGCGCGGCTGATCGCGGGGGATCGGTTGGTTTTGGTGGGTGTTGGGGGCGTATCCTCCGGACGCGAGGCGTTGCTGAAGATCGAGGGCGGTGCCAGCCTGGTGCAGCTGTACACCGCGTTCGCTTATGGCGGACCGAATGTGATCGGCCGCATCAAGCGTGAACTCGGGATCGCCTTGCGGGCGGAAGGTTTCCCAAGCATTCAGGAAGCCGTGGGGACCGGGGCGGAGCGGCTGGCTGCATGGAGCATCTGAACGGGTTTGCGCCGCTGGCGGAGCGGTACGAGGGATTCGTGCTCGATCTGTGGGGCGTGATCCACGACGGTGTGCATGCGTTCCCAGAGGCGGTGGATACGCTGGAACGGCTGCGCGCAATGGGACGCCGGACCTTGTTGCTGTCGAATGCGCCGCGGCCGAACGCAACGGTGCAGGGAATGATGCGGCGGATGGGGATCCCCGATTCGCTCTACACCGCCATCCTGACGAGCGGTGAGGCGGTTCGGCGGTCCTTGCGCGATCCGCCGGATGCGTGGTGGGCGAATCTGGGGCGGCGGGTTCTGCTGCTGGGGACGGAACGAGACCGTCCAGTGCTGGAAGGGCTGGATTACTCGATGGTGGAGACGCCCGAGGATGCGGATTTCCTGCTGAATGCCGGACCGGACGAGCAGCGGAGTCAGACCGATATCAGGGAGTACGAAGAGCTGCTGCAGGACTGCGTCGCGCATCGGCTGCCGATGATCTGCGCCAATCCGGACCTGGAGGTGATCAGGGGTGGACAGCGGATCCTGTGCGCCGGGTCGCTCGCATTGCGCTACCAGATGCTGGGCGGGGATGTTCGAGCGTTGGGCAAGCCCGATCCGGCGATCTACGACCGGGCACTGGCGATCCTGAACGTGCCGGTGGGGCGGGTGCTGGCCGTCGGGGATTCCCTGCGTACGGACGTGGCTGGAGCGGCAGGCGTTGGGCTCGGGGCGTGCTGGGTTCTGGGCGGATTGCACGGAGCGAGCCTGACCGGGCCGGACGGTCGATTTGATACGGAAAAGGCGGAGCGTGAGGCTTGGGTCGCCGGATTGGCGCCGATCGCGACGGTGCCGAATTTCGGCTGGTAGGGTGCGGCCTTAGCGGGGAAGTTTCAACAAGGTTCTGGTCCCCTGGGCCATCAGCACCGCCTGAAGCTCGGTGATGAGTTCGGCAAGGTCTGCCTGAGCGTGATCCGGCAGGTTTCCCGAGTGCTCGATCGAGATTTCGACATGGGTCGGCCCATCGGTGGCGGAGATGGCGAGCTGGCCTCCGTCCGGCATCTCGTCCCGGATAGCGAGGATAAGGGCGAGCAGGGCGAGTTCGAGCTTCGCGCGTTGGGCCTGGACGGGCTGCATACCCTCGGGGAAATTGGTGGTGACCTGGACCCGCCGGCCGAGCGCGCCTCGGGTCAGGTTGAGCAGATCGGGGATCAGCTGGGCGAGAGGGATCGGCTCAACCGGCTGGGTCTGACGCCGGGCAAAGGCCAAAAGGCCCGAGGTCATTCCACCCGCTTTCTGCACGGACTCGATGGACCGGCGAATCAGGCGGCCGAAGCGGTCCTGTTCCTCCGGGGGCAGGCGGTCGAGCCGCCGCTCCATCAATTCCAGGCTGCCCAGAAGCGTGGCCAGGATATTGTTGAAATCATGCGCAATTCCGCCGGCAAGCTGACCGGTCACGAGGCGCCTTCGACGGGTGTCGTCGATCGCATCCATCGGGTCAGCTCACATAGACGCGGATCTGGCTGCCGCGCAGGCTGGGATCGGCCGCGGCCCGAAGATGGACGCGGTCGTCCGGGATGCCGGCATCGGTGATGACGTGCATGACCTCGGTCGCCTGGGATTGCACCTGAGTAAGGGCTTGGGCCGGATTTCCCTGGGCCGGCACGACGACCGTAACGTCGAAATTGACATCGGGGTCCCGGGCACGGGCGGCCTGCACCGCAGCCTGCAGGACGGAGGTGTAGGCGGTGACTGGCGTGTTCTGGTCGATGACGGCGAGCGGCGTGCGGGTATTGACGCGGGCCACCGGCATGGGAGATGCCGCCGGTTGCCGAACCACATCGGGGTTGCGGGACGGCGAAGGTGCAAAGGTTGTCTGGTCGATCAGCTTGCAGCCGGTGAGCACGACCAGGAGGAGTGTCAGCGAGGGCAAAAGCGAACGGGCGGGAGAGGACATGCTGGCGGGACGCTTGCAGGAAGCAGGGGTGTCGGCAAGATGCGCGGAACCGGAGCAACGGGCGTGGCGGGAACAAACCAGCGGATCGACGGCAAACGGCTATGGGACAGCCTGATGTCCATGGCGGAGATCGGAGCGACAGCAAAGGGTGGCGTGCGCCGACTGACTTTGACGGACGTGGACCGGCGAGGGCGGGAACGGTTTCGCGACTGGTGTCAGGCTGCGGGATTGACGGTCCGGGTCGATGCGATCGGCAACATGTTTGCCCGGCGCGCGGGACGGGACCCGAAACGAGCCCCCGTGCTGGTCGGAAGTCATCTGGATAGCCAGCCCTCGGGTGGAAAGTTCGACGGAGCGCTTGGCGTTCTGGGCGGTCTGGAGGTGATGCGTACGCTCAATGACCTGGGGATCCTCACCGAGGCGCCAATCGAGCTGGTGAACTGGACGGACGAGGAGGGAAGCCGTTTCGGGCACAGTCTGATGGGTTCCGGCGTGTGGTCGGGCGTGTTCGGACTGGAGGAGACCTATGGGCTGGCTGATGTGGATGGGGTTCAGGTGCGGGAGGCTCTGGACGGGATCGGATATCGTGGGGTTGAGCCGGCTGAAGCGTTTCCGGCGGATGCGTATTTCGAGCTGCATATCGAGCAAGGGCCGATCCTGGAGCGGGAAGAGAAGCTGATCGGAGTGGTGACGGGGGTCAGGCTCAAGTGTGGTACGACGCGGTGGCGACCGGGCAAGAGAGCCATGCCGGGACGACACCGCCTTCGACGCGGAAGGATGCGCTGCTATGTGCGGCCCGCGTGGTGGACCTGGTGGACAGGACTATGCGCGCACGCGGGGAGGACGGCCGTGGAACGGTCGGACAAATGCACGTATTTCCCAATAGTCGCAACGTGATACCGGGTGAAGTTCGCTTTTCTGTCGAGTTTCGGCATCCGGATGAGGCCGAGCTCGACCGGATCGAGGCGCAGTTTCCGCGGGAGGCTGGGTTTGTGGCCCGGGATTGCGGGGTTCGGCTGGAGTTAAACCGATTGTTCAGGATTCCGGCGCAGCCCTTTGATCCTGAATGTGTTACCTTGGTAAAGGCGGCCGCGGAGCGGATGGGATTTGCGTCACGGGAGATCGTCTCGGGGGCGGCGCATGACGCGGTGTACGTCGCAAAGCATGTGCCGACGGCGATGGTGTTTACCCCTTGCAAGGATGGGCTGTCGCATAACGAAGCTGAGGACATGAAGCCGGAGGAGGCGGAAGCGGGCTGTCAGGTTCTGTTCGAGGCAGTCCTGGCACGCGCCAATCGGGCGCGGTGAGATGTTGTTCAAGAGTTGCCCGCCGCAGGGTAGCGCCGCCGCCGTTTCGTTTTGAGACAGGAAAATTCTGGGGCGTCCGGGGCTGAAAAGGGATGATTATCGTCGATGGGATTTGACGATCTGAGGGGCGACCGGTGACTCGACGTCAGGTGATGTTCGGGGTCGAGCTCGCGGTGAATGTCGGCCTGCCGTGGTGCGTGTACTGGGTCGCGAAACGGCAAGGACTGGGTGAGGCTCATGCAATCATGTGCTCGGCGATTCCGCCGATCCTGTGGAGCCTGGCCGAATTCGCTCGGCGCCGGCGGGTGGACGCGATTTCCATGCTGGTGCTGGGGGGAATTGCGCTGTCGCTGATCGGCTTCGCGCTGGGTGGATCGCCGAAGCTGCTGTTGATGCGGGAATCGCTGGTGACCGGACTGATCGGAGTGGCGTTCCTGGGCTCCGTGTTGGTACGGCGGCCATTGGTGTGGGTGCTGGCCCAGGCGGCCATGGCGCGGCAAGGCGAGCCGATAGGCGAGGGGGGTGATGTTTCGGAAGAAACAGAACTGTCCCACGCGATGATGGTCATAACACTGGTGTGGGGCGCTGGTTTGGTGGCCGAGGCGTGCCTGCGGACCGTGTTGGTGACGACGATGTCCGTGGGACGCGTGCTGGTCGTGGGGCCGGTCGTCGGCTACTCGGTCGTGGGCTTGCTCATCGGCTGGACCTATCTTTACGCAAAACGCCTGGAGTAATTGCTCCCGGGGTAGGCAGGCGGCGTGAGGCGTGGCAAAGCGGCGCCAACGATACACTTGACCCAGGAGGAGACTGAATGGCCGAATTCGGACGGCGGGCGCTGCTCGGCGGAACGGCGGGGCTTGCGGCCTCGACGGTGCTGGCGCGGCCTTACATTGCACGCGCCCAGGATAAAACGCTGACGGTGTGGTGGAACCAGGGTTTCTATCCTGCGGAAGACCAAGCGTTCCACGACATGGTAACCGACTGGGAAAAACAGAGCGGCTATAAGATGAATTTGTCGATGATCGAGGGCAACGCGCTCGATCAGAAGGTGATTTCCGCGACAACGACGGGGCAGGTGCCGGATCTGATCTATTCCGACCACGGCTCGGCACAGACGATGCCGCAGGCAGCGTGGGACGGCAAGCTGATTGACCTGAGCGATGTCGTGGCAACGCAGAAGGATCAGTTTGGCGATACGGCACTTAAATCATCACAGTATTTCGACAATACAATAAAGAAGCGGTCGTATTACGGCGTGCCGCTGAAGGCTCAGGCGCTGAACATGCCGATCTGGCGCACGCTGGTGGAGGAAGCCGGCTACCAGATGTCGGATATCCCGAAGACCTGGGACAAGTTCTTCGAATTCTTCGAGCCGGTACAGGACAAGCTGCGCAAGAAGGGGATGCGGCACGTCTATGGGTTAGGATTGACGCTATCGACCAACGGCGCCGATCCCTACAACCTGTTCAATCAGACATTCATTGCGTATGGCGGGGCAGGGCTGGTGACGCCGGACGGCAAGCTGCACGCGGACGATCCGACGGTCCGCAAGGCACTGGCAGATTCGCTGGTGATGCTGACGACACCATACAAAAAAGGCTACGTGCCACCGGGCGCGATCAACTGGGGCGATCCCGACAACAACAACGCCTTCCATGCCAAGGAAGTCGTGATGACGCCGAACGATACGATCTCCATCTCCACGGCGGTGATCGACAACAAGCAATGGTACTATCACGATATCGTCACGCAGCCGATGCCGCTGGACAATGCCGGCAACAAGGTTTCCGTGCTGCTGAGCGTGCCGCAGGCGTTCGTGCTTAAGGGCGCGGCCAATGTCGATGGCGCCAAGGACTTCCTGACATACCTGATTAAGCCGGCGAACCTGGATAACTACCTGAAGCAGGCGAAGGCGCGCTGGCTGCCGGTGATGCCATCACTGGTGAAGACCGACTCATACTGGCTCGATCCGCAGGATCCGACCCGCGTCGCGGCAATCACGCAAGGCGTGCTGGGGCCGACCGCGGTGTGGCCATCGGTCTACAACCCGGCCTGGGGGCAGGTGGATAACGAACATCTGTGGGGCGTGGCGGAAGCCGATGTGATCAACGGCATGAAGCCGGAAGACGCGGTGGAGAAGGGGCTGAAGCGCATGCAGGTGCTCTTCGCCAAATATCCGATTTCCTGATCGGGGGAGGCGGGCATGGTGAGTTCCTCGCTGGTCGGCGGCGCACCGGCCGCGCCGGCACGCCATGCCCGCGCTTCATTCTGGCGCGGCGGGTTGCAGGGATCAGACGCCGCCTGGGCCTATGCGTTCCTGGTCCCGTATGCTGTCGTGTTCGTATTCTTTGTACTTTATCCGGTGGCCTACGGGCTGTGGCTGGGGCACCGGCCGTCGCTGTATGCCGAACTGTTCTCCGACCCGATCTATGTGCGCACGCTGGTCAACACGGTGCTGTTCCTGGCGATTGGCGTAAACCTGCACCTGTTCCTGGCGCTGCTGCTGTCCGGCTATTTCATGCAGAAGGGCTGGTGGGTGAAGGCGCTGCTGCTGGTGTTCATCATGCCGTGGGCGGCGCCGGCGATCCCGACTTTCATCTCCATCCACTGGATGCTCGACGGCCAATGGGGTTTGCTCAACAACCTGCTCTGGTTCACCACGGGGCTGGACGGGCCGTCCTGGCTGACCGAGCGATGGCTGACGTTCAGCACCGTGATCGCTGCATATATATGGAAATGGACGCCGTTCTGGACGGTGATCCTGATGGCGGGACGCACGGCGATTCCGCACGACGTGTATGAGGCGGCGGAGGTTGACGGCGCGGTCGGCGTAAAGCGGTTCGTGCACGTGACCTTCCCGCTGCTGGCGAATCTGTATCTGGTCTGCACGCTGCTTTCGACGATCTGGACGCTGGGCGATTTCAACACGGTGTATTTTATCAGCGGTGGAGGACCGGCGCTGTCGACGAACGTTCTGGCCACGCTGGGCGTCCGCAACGCGTTCCAGATCGGCAATCCGTATCTGGGCATGGCGACGGTGATGTCGGCGCTGCCGCTGCTGATTCCCCTGGTGATCATTCTGATGCGGAAACTCGCACGCTCCCAGGTGCAGCTATGAGCGGCGCGGTCGGTTCGCGGCGCCGGCGCGGGCTGCATACGGCCGGGCAGGTGCTCATCGGGCTGGTGATCCTGATCTGGACCGTGCTGCCGCTGTACAACATGATCGAGGTAGCGCTGCGGCCGAAGGATGCGGTGTTCAGCGGCGATCTGTTCCCGGCGAACCCGACGCTGATGGGGTTTTGGGATATTCTGACGCAGAACTACTGGTACGTTGCGCATTTTTGGCACGAGATGGGGAACAGCCTGTACCTCGGCGTGGCGACCGCATTGCTGGTGCTGGCGATCGGCACGCTGACGAGCTTCGTGATCGCACGGATGCGCATTCGGGGGGCGTGGGTCATCAGCAACGCCGCGCTGCTGACCTACGTGATCCCGATGTCGTTCCTGGCGATCCCGTTCTACCACGTGATGCAGAACTACCATCTGGGCGATAATCTGTGGGCGGTGATCCTGGTGGAGGTCACCTTCGCCACGCCGTACGCGATCTTCATTTTCACGGAGTACAGCGCGAGCATTCCGGGTGCGCTGGACGAAGCGGCGCGGATCGACGGCGCATCGCCCTGGGGAATCTATTGGCGGATCTATCTGCCGCTGATGGCGCCGGCGATGGTGGCGGTGGGAACCTATGCGCTGCTGCTGGCGTGGAACGAGTACCTGTACTTGTATCTGCTGCTATCGAGCCCGGGGAACATGACCGTGCCGGTGGCACTGGGCCAGTTCCTCAACAGCGACGAGGCACCGTGGAACCTGATGATGGCCACGGCGGTGATCTACGCGCTGCCGCCGATCGTGATTTACTACGCGTTCCGCCGGTATATGAGCACCGGGCTGACCATGGGTGGGGTCAAGGGGTAGGGGCGGCGCGTTTCGTTCGGCGCATCTGCGCGAATCTGCGTGCATCCCTCGTCGTCCGCGTTGAAGCCGGATCGCACGCGGCTTCGAAATCGAACGCAGATGGAAAGAGGATACACGCAGATGCACGCAGATGGCTGGAAGCGTTGTGCCGGGACCGAACGCCCTGACGCACGCGGTTGTGTTTCTAGACCGACGACGTACCCGGCAGCTTCCCCAGGAAATCCGCCTTGCCGACTTCCACCCCGTTGTGACGCAGGATCGCGTGCGTGGTGGTGACGTGGAAGAAGAAATTGGGAAACATCCAGGCCGTGACGTAGTCCAAACCCGTCATCGTGCGCGTTGTCTTCCCGGCCTTGAACGTGATCTCACGCTCGGCCGCGGCGTCGATCTTCGCCCGATCGAGGGATCTGAGAAAATCCTGTGTCTTTGCAATGCGCGCCTGGAGATCGGCGAAGCTCGCCTCGTTATCCGGCCAGGACGGCGCATCGATTCCGGCGAGCCTGGAGCCGCCGCCCTTAGCCGCATCGCTCGCGATCTGAACTTGCCGGGCGAGGGGAAACATATCCGGGAACAGACGCGCCTGGAGCAACGCTGCGGGATCGATCTTCCTGGCCTCGGCGTGCGCGGCGCCCTTGTCGAGGATGGCCGAAAGCGAGCCAAGCATCCGCAAGCAGGTTGGAATGGAGATATCGTACAGCGAGACTGACATGTTTGACTCCCACGCAGCGAACGGAAGCTGTACGCCAGGCTCGGCCAGGCTGGCAATGCCTGCGGGCCAATGATGGGCCACTGATGTTTGTGAGAGGTTCACCGAATGCCTTGGACTCCGGATGAAGCTGAAAGGCACACGCACAAGGCGACCACCCGGGCTCTGCAAGAGCTCTGGGCGCAGGTCGCGAACGAAACGCTGGAGCGCACGGGCAACGAAGGGCGCGCCATTCGCGAAGCGAATGCCGTGATCGCCCGGGAGGCGGAAAAGGGTTAGCAAACCGGCCGAGGAATGGGTGCCGGGATCGATAACGGGCCGGAAAATGCCGCGGCCGGTGTCGCTGCCCGTTTGAAAAGTCACGATTTCTCCCCGATAGAAATGTCACTTGGGGAATGGTCGGTGCGAAATGAGCTGAAGCTTGCGGCGTTTCTTGGTTCGGCTGAAACAGCGCCGTTTCTTCGTCCCGGCCGCATTCCGCACAGCGCGGCGCACAGCTTCGGTCAAGGATGGCCGCAGGCCACCGAAGGCGCGCAGCGTCCTTGACGGGAGCGAGCACAGCGCAATGCTGGTCCGCTGGGACGTCGAGGGAGCGGCGCGGCGATCAGCCTACAGGCGTGGCTGCGGCCTTTCGTGACGGGCGCCCCTTCGAGGGCTGTCCGGGCGCCTCCAGATTGTTCGGCGGTCGCTGCCGCGCCGGATCGAAGCGACGCCGACACGGCGGATAGGCCGCCTGTTGCGCCTGGATCTGGGCCAGTACCTCTGTCAGCCGCTTATTCTCGATGATTGAGCCAGGATCGACCGTTCGGATCTTGTCGAATACCGTGAACGGCAGGGCAACGCCGTTGTGTTGGACGGCGAAGCGGCCATCCGGGTAGTTCACAACCTCAACGACCTGCCGTGCCAGAGCACGGGTCAGCGGCGTCGGCTGCAGGATCAGCATCATGCGGTCATAGTGCAGTGTCAGATTGCGCGTGACGGTGCGCATCTCCCGCCAGGCCAGCATCTCATCCAGATTGTCGCGCACCGATAACGGCCGGTGCAGGTCCTTGGCGTTCAATGGAACACGGCCAAAGCGTTGATTGTAATCGGCAATGAACGTTGGCATCCAGACATTCGCTGCCTCAATGCTCGCGATGCCGGCCAGTCGCAGCTCCTTCACCAACCGATCCTGCAGCGTTCCAAAGGCTCGCTCCACACGCCCTTTGGCCTGCGGAATGTTGGCGCAGATGATGTCAATGTTCAGTTCCCCGAGCGCGCGGCTGAACTGGGTGATCCGGTCACCGCGGTCGGCGTCCTTTTTGTTAACCCGGAAGATGCTGTGCTTGTCGCTGTAGAACGCGACCGGCTTGCCGTGCGTCTCGAGATAGTTGCGCGTCGCACGGAAGTAGTCGAATGCCGATTCCGAGGCAACGAAGCGCAGTTCCATGATCCGGCTGGTCGCATCGTCGATGAATGCCAGCAACGTGCAGACCGGACCGCGGTCCTCCAACCAGGCGTGCTCCGAACCGTCGATCTGCACCAGCTCGCCCAAACACTCGCGGCGACGGCGCGGCTGGTGCGGGGAGGGGAGCCGATGGCGCCGGTCGGTCCATAGTCCGTCCGCGATCATCCATTGCCGCAGGGTTTCCACGCCGAGCCGCAATTTATGCCGCTCGGCCAGCTTCTCCGCCGCAAGCGTCGGGCCAAAATCGGTATAGTGTTCGCGCACCAAAGCTATCACCGTGCGCCGGAGGGTCTCGCCATGTCGGCGGTTGCTCGGCCGTCCGCGCTTCTTGGACAGCAATCCCGATGGACCGGCGGTTTGGAAAGCTCGGCACAGACGGAACACCTGGCGCCGGCCGACACCCATCAGTTCGCCGGCCGCGGCCACTGTCAGGCGACCATCCGACACGTCGACCATTATCCGCAGCCGGCTGAATTCTCGCTGGCTCACCTGGATCACCGTCATCGTGCGTCACTCCGGCCGTCCCGACGACAGATGCCTCAGGTGACATCTCTATCGGTGAGAGGAGTGACATTTCTATCGGTGATCTACAGCCGGAAGTCGTAGAAGGAATATTATGGAAAGAAGAATCCGAGCATTAAAGCCCGGCGTGCGTCAGCCGGCGGTGACGCAGCCGCGTGACAGCACCTCGCGGATCAGGCGATCGAGCGCGGCATAGGTGAACGGCTTCATCAGGAGCGCCGTCGCTGGATCGGCAAGCTCGGCCGCGGTCAGCGCTTCCTGGGCGTAGCCGGTGGTAAAGACGATCGCGAGGTTCGGGCTGATGGATCGGGCCCGTTCGGCCAGAACGCGGCCATTCATGCCCGGCAGTCCGATATCGGTGAAAAGCAGCCGCACATTCGGATGGGCGCGAAGGATGGCGAGCGCGGCGGCGCCATCGGGCGCTTCAAGCACGTGGTACCCCAGTTCGCGCAATGCACCGGCACTCTGGGCGCGGACCTCGGCATCGTCCTCAACCATCAGGATCGTTTCGTTGCCGCCACTGACGGGGACTCCAGCCGGATTGTCACGATGGTCCACGGGCGAGCCATCGGCTTTGGGCAGAAGTAGCCGCACAGTGGTACCGCGGCCGGGCTTGCTCTCGAGCCGGACCGTGCCGCCAGACTGACGGACGAAGCCATAGACCTGTGACAATCCCAGCCCGGTTCCCTGCCCCGGCGGCTTCGTGGTGAAGAACGGCTCGAAGACATGCTCCATCAGTTCGGCCGTCATGCCGATCCCGGTGTCGCTGACGGAAATCATGACGGCGTCCCCGACCTCGGGATCAATGACGCGGTGCACGTCGAGACGCAGTGTGCCGCCGGACGGCATGGCATCGCGCGCGTTCACCGCGAGATTGATCAGCGTGTTTTCGAGCTGATTGGGGTCGGCGAGGACCGGCGCCGGATCGGTGGCGGATGTCACCTCCAGGTGGATGTTTTCGCCCAGGGTGCGACGGAGCAGATCAGACATACCGGAGATCACAGAATTGGCGTCGAGCACGCGCGGCTGGAGTGCCTGGCGGCGGGCGAAGGCAAGCAGACGCTGTGTAAGCTGCGCGCCGCGTTCGGCGCCGCGAAGCGCGTTATCGGCGAACCGCTCCACGACGTTTTGCGCCACCATGCCCGAACCGGCACGGCGGCGGAGTGATTCGAGATTGCCGACGATGACCTGGAGCAAATTGTTGAAGTCATGCGCGATGCCGCCGGTGAGCTGGCCGATCGCCTCCATCTTGAGGGCCTGACGCAGGGTTTCCTCGGCCTTCATGCGTTCGGCAATTTCCGCTGTGACGCGCGCTTCCAGGGTTTGATTCAGATCGCGCAGTGCCTGAGTACGATGTACCTCCTCATCGACATCGGCAAAGACGCAGATGGCAGCGGTAATCCTTCCCGTACCATCTGTCAGTGGGATTGCCGTCTCACGGATCCATCTCTCAGTGCCGTCGGCGCGGCGATAGAGCAGCATTTCGTCGCGTACCGTCTCACCGCGCAGGGCGCGATAGACGGGCGAACGGTCGAGCGGCAAGGGCGCGCCGTCGGGCGTGCGCGTGCCCCATAACGCGAAATCGCCGCAGCTGTCGGTTGGAATGGGCTTGTGGCCAAGCACGCGTTCGACGGCAGGGTTGAAGAGCACAAGCTTGCCGCCGGGCTCGAACATGCTGACGCCGAAGGTAAGGTTTTGGACGACGGTTTCGAAACGGCGGCGCTGGGTCTCCGCCTCGTCCCGCAGGGCGCGCTCGCGTTCGGCGGCCGCCCGGCGCAGGCGGGAGAGGCTGACATTGCTTTCGACGCGGGCGACCAGTTCGCGGGCGGAGAATGGTTTGACCAGGTAGTCATCGGCTCCGGCTTCGAGGCCCTCGACACGCGCTTCCTCACCGGCGCGAGCGGAGAGCAGTATGACGGGCACGTCGCTCAGGTTCGGATTCGGATTCTCGCGCAGAGCGCGGAGCAGGCCGAAGCCGTCGAGGCGGGGCATCATGACATCGGTGAGTACCGAGGTCGGGCGTATTGCGGAGAGCGGTGTACAGAGCGGCTTCACCATCCTGCGCCGTAAGAACAACGAAGCGCGCGCCGAGCAGACGGCGGACATATTCGCGCATATCGGCGTTGTCGTCGGCCAGCAGCACAGTCGGGCGCCGGCTTTGGATATGCTCGGACTCCGGTTCGTAGAGATCGTGCTGGACTTCGGTTCCCGATGCCGCGGCATCGGGAAGCCAGCGGAGCGCTTCTTCGATAAAGGCATCGGCGCGGACGCCGCGCGCAGCGGCGGGAGCGGCGGCGATGCGATCGGGGGGAAGATGCGCGTGGCCCATCGGGAGCCGCACGTGAAAGCTGGAGCCGCGGCCGAGTGCGCTGGCCACCTCGACCTCGCCGCCGTGCAGGCGCACGAGTTCGTTCACCAGAGCGAGGCCGATGCCGGTTCCTTCATGCGTGCGTCCTTGCTGGCCGGCGATGCGATGAAAGCGGTCGAAGATGTGGGGCACTTCCTTCGGGGGGATGCCGACGCCGGTGTCTTCCACCGTGAGTTCGGCCAGTCCGTCACGCGCACGAAGCTGCACGCCGATGCGTCCGTTAAGTGTGTATTTGAATGCGTTTGAAATCAGGTTGAGAACGATCTTTTCCCACATGTCGCGGTCGACGTGGACCGGTTCGGGGAGCGGGGGACAGTCAACGTTGTAGTCGAGGCCGGCGCGCTCCATGGCGGAGCGAAAGGTGCTCGCGAGTTCGGCGGTGAAGGCAGCGAGATCGACGGGTTCGTAGGTGGCCTGCACGCGGCCTGCTTCGATCCGCGAGAAGTCGAGCAGGGTGTTCACCAGTTTTTGGAGCCGGAGACCGTTGCGGCGGATGAGTTCGAGATCATCGCGGATGGCGGGGATCTGTTCGCCAGGAACTCCGAGCATCTGCTCCCTTGATTCCGCGAGCATCTGCTCGACTGGGCCCAGCATGAGGCTGAGCGGCGTGCGGAATTCATGGCTTGCGTTGGAGAAGAAAGCGGTTTTGGCCCGATCGATTTCGGCGAGCGCCTCGGCGCGGCGGCGCTCGGCGTCATATGAATCCGCATTGGCGACGGCTGCGGCGATCTGCCCCGCGACGAGACCGAGAAAGCCCTGATACGCATCGTCGTGGAGCCGGTAAGGATTGAGGCCGATGACGAGAGCGCCAGCGGGACGATCACGCCCGGACGCCGCGATCGGCAGGATGGCGACGCGTTGCGGCGGGCGGTCCCAGGCGCCGCTGGGAAGATCGGCGGGCACGTCATCAAGGAGGGTCGGGCCGCTTCCGCCGAGGACGGCCGCCAGCGGCCAGGTCTGTGGGTCGGCGATGGCGCTGTGGGGCTCAACGCCCGCGGCGCCGACGAGGTGAGGCCCCTGCCCCGCCCGTTCCCCGCCCGCGACAAAGATCATCGCGAATGGCAGGTCGCGCGGATCGGTCCGCAAAGCCTCGGCGGCGCGTTCGGAGGCTTCCGCGACCGTGCGGGCTTCGCTGGCGCGGGCGGCGAGCTCGCGCAGCAGCAGCGCCTGGCGTTCGCCGATGATGCGCGGCGTGTCGTCGGTGTTGGCGCAGAAAATGCCGGACGGGGTGCCGTCATCGCCCGGCACCGGGCTGTAGCTGAAGGTGTAGTAGGTTTCCTCCTGGTAGCCGTTGCGCTCCATGATCAGCAGCAGCGCCTCGTCATAGGTCCCTTCGTTCCCGCGAAGGGCCTGCTCGGTGCGGGGGCCGATCTGGTCCCAGATCTCCCGCCAGACGACCGAGGCGGGTTGGCCGAGGGCTGCGGGGTGCTTGCCGCCGAGTATGGAGCGGTAGGCGTCGTTGTAGAGGTTGATGAGATGCGGCCCCCACCAGATGAACATGGGCTGGCGGGAGGTGAGAATGACCCGGACGAGGGTTTTCAGGCTGTTGGGCCATTGCGATGGCGCACCAAGTGGGGACCGCGACCAGTCGGCGCGACGCATCATCGCGCCGAGTTCGCCTCCTCCGGTCAGGAAATCGGGGGATCCCATAGTGATGAATTATCGCGAGGCGGGACGAGGTGGTAGCGGTATGCGATGCATGGGCGGCTGAATTTTACGCGGGTGGTGCATCGGGGCCGCGGACGGCGTAGTGGCGTCACTACGTTACTTTTGCGTTTTGTAACTCCGATACTGTTGCCGGTTGGCGTGGTGCTTCGGCATCCAGCTTCTGGATCTCTGCCCAGAGGCGATGGGACAGCGCGGTAAAGTGCCCCGTCCCGCGCGTATCGAAGCCGCGCGGGCGCGGAATATCGATATGGTGGATGGAGGCAATCCGGCCCGGTCGCGCCGCCATGACGACGACAGTATCGGACAAATACACCGCTTCATCGAGATCATGGGTGACAAAGACGACCGTTTTGCGGCTCTGCTCCCATAGCCGGAGCAGCTCGTCCTGCAGCCGGAGCTTGGTCAGGGCGTCGAGCGCGCCGAAGGGCTCGTCCATTAGCAATACCTCGGGGTCGCTCGCATAGACGCGGGCCAGATCGACGCGCTTGCGCATGCCGCCCGAGAGCTCGCGCGGATAGGCCTTCTCGAAACCGGAGAGACCTACGAGCTCGATCCAATTGTGCGCGATCCGGTGGCGCTCGGCAGCACCGACACCCCTCACCTGCGGCCCGAATTCAACGTTTTTCTGGACAGTCAGCCACGGGAATACGGCGTCTTCCTGAAAGACCATGCCCTTGCGCGCATCGGGGCCGCGGATCGGCTCGCCCATCAGCGCAGCTTGCCCGCTGGTCGGGAGGATCAGGCCCGCGAAAACGCGAAGCAGCGTCGATTTCCCGCAACCGGACGGACCGACCAGCGAGACGAAGGACGAGGGCGGGATCTCCAGGCTGATGTCATCGAGCGCGAGAAAGGGCCGCGGGGATCCCACGGGCGCAAAATAATGCCGGATGTTGTTGACGGAGAGTGCGGGAACTGTGTCGCTACGCAGCTGCATCGGGATGTCAGGCGCGCCTGTGAGACCACCGGAGCAGGTGCGTCTGGAGTGCACGCAGGGACGCGTCCATGAGGTAGCCGATCGCCCCGATGATCACGAGGGCAATGATGACGAGTTCGCTGTGGAAGAAAGCCTGGCCGGTCTGGAGCAGATAGCCGAGCCCGCTCTGGGCGGCGATCAACTCTGCAGCGACAAGTGTGCCCCAGGCTGCGCCGAGTGCGACGCGCAGCCCGGCAAAGATGTACGGGAGTGAAGACGGAATGGCGATGCGCAGGAAGACCTGGCGCTCGGACGCGCCGAGCGTGCGCGCCGCATCGATGTAAACGATCGGAACTTCCTTCATGCCCGCAGTCACGCTCACGATGCAGGATAGAAAAGACGCGAAGCCAATAACCAGCACACGCGCGCCCTCGCCTATGCCGAACCAGAGAATGACGAGCGGGATGTAAGCGAGTGCGGGCACCGGACGCATCGCATCGACGATCGGGTCGAGCAGATAGCCGATGATTCTGTACCAGCCGCGCATCGCACCGATGGCGACGGCGAGCGTGCATCCGATCACGTAGCCGAGGAGCACCCGGGCAAGGCTCGCCTCCGTCGCCTCGATCAAGCTGCCGTCGCGAATGCCTTTGACGAGGCCCTTGATGATCGCGCCCGGGGGCGGCAGCAGCGCCGGATTGCTGGAGGGCAGAAGCGTAACGACCGTGTAGGCGCCGACGACGAACGCGACCGAGACGAAGCCGAGACCGATTTGCAATTGCCGCCGAAGCACTCTCTCCTGGCGAAATCGCCGTGCGGCCTGGGCTTCCAGGTCAAGCGACGGAACCGGGGGTTGCTGCGATGCAGGCGCCGCTTCGGTCGCTGCGGCGTTCATCCAGCGATCGTCTCGACGGGTTCCGGATCAATGATCTTGGCGATATCGGGCACCGTATCGAGCAGCTTGCTGGCGACGAGGAAGGCGGAAATACCTTCGAGGAAGGAATGCAGCTCCCCGCCGGCGACGATCTGCCGCACCTGCTTCGGATCGTAGAAATCGAACGCCTTCATGTCGGCGAGGATCTGCTCCTTCGTGACCTCGGCCTTGATGACGTTGATTTGCCATTGATAGAGATCATCGACGATGCCGGGCAGCGTGGCGGGTGAGCTGACGGCTTGTTGCACGCGCGTGTGAAAGACCCGCATCACCTGCACCAACCCGTCCTTGTGCCGCGCGAGTCCCTTCTGGGTCGTGGCGAGAAGATCGTAGATGGCGAAGGGTGTTTTGCTGGGATTGGGGGGCTTGGTGAAGTCGGTGGCGCTGAACAGAAGCTTCGCATCCCTGCGCTGCTGCAGGATGGCATCGCGGTTGGTGGTGATCGGCACGATCGCGTCCACCTGACCCGCCAAAAAGGCGCTTTGCGCCTTGACCGGATCGCCGAAGTTCACGAGCCGCAGGTCCGTCGGCGCGATGCCGAATTTCTCGAGGACCTTACCCAGGAAATAGTCGTAATTGGTGCCGCGATTGATTCCGACCGTGCGTCCCCTGAGACCCGCTATGCCGTCGATCTTGCTTGCGCCGACGACGGCATAGGTGCGGCCGCTGTTATCGACGACGTCGATGATGCGGACCGGCTCGCCGCCGGCGGCGCGGGTAAGGAGCGGCACGAAGCCCTCGACCGTGGCATCGAGATCGCCATTGACCACGGCGTCGATCTGGATGGTGCCGTTGGTGAAGACGGTCATCGGGTCGAGGCTGACGCCAGCCTGTTTGAACCACCCGCGCTGCTGGGCGACATAAAAAAGCCCGTAGGCGAAGCCTGGCTGATACGCGAAGCGGATGACGTCCAGATCGGCCGCGTGAAGCCGGCCGGGCAGCAGCGTGCCGACCATGCTAAGTGCGCCTGCGGCGATGACATCGCGTCGTGTGGGAGGGCCCATGGCAATTCTTCCCGATTGCCTGCTTCAACTGGAGCGAAGAGCCCATGCGCAGGTCCCTGATTGCCGAAGAGGCTTTCACAGCCCACGCAGCGTGTCAAAGGTGAGGCCGAGAGGCGCCTATCTCACCTGACGAACGATCAGACGCCCCGACGGCAATGGCCTCAATAACTCCGCTTCCGTTTTGTCGAGGTTGAGCCAGGCGGACCAGTCGGCGCGTTCCAGAATGACGACCTGCCGGTTGTGGATGGGCGCGACGTCGGGGCCGGGCGCGGTCGTCAACAGGGTGAAGGTGTCACCACCGCCATCCGGCATCGGTCGCCAGAGTCCGGCGAAGCAGAACCAGTCCTCATCGGCCATGGTGAATTGCCATTTCGATTTCGGCGATTTGGCGCCGGTGAATTCGAAGAAGTGCGAGGCCGGGATGAGGCAACGGCCCTTGGGGAAGCGCCTTCCCTCCGAGCGGAAATTGATGATGGGTGCGCCTTTGGCGCGCGCGGGCGGAAAGCCCCAGCGAAGCTGCGTGAACTCGGTACCGCTATCAGTCTGGCGAATGACGGGCGCGGTGTCGGTCGGCCAGATGTCGTCGCGCGGCTCCAGATTCGGGGCTGCGTCCGGGAAACGGACGGGGATGCGCAGCTGGCTGAACGCTTCCAGATAGGCGGTGTAGGGGATGTGGTTGCCGTAGTCGTTGCACATGGGATGACGTGTTACTTTACCTGTTCCACAGGGCCCATGACGAAGAGATAGGAGATCAGGCTCAACAAACTCATGGCGGCGACGAAGATGATGGCGGGCGCGAAGTTGTCGCCGCGTACAAGCAGGCCGATGACGATGGGGACAATGATTCCCATGCTGGTGCCGACGAAGTTGAAGGCGCCGCTGGCGAGGCCGACGAGGTTGGGCGGCGCGACGGAGGAGACGAGCGACCAGGAGATGGCGCCGAGGCCGCTGCCGAAGAAGGCGACGGTCATGCAGGCGATAATCAGTGTGGGCGCGTCAACAAAGTTGGCGCCGACGATCGCCATCGCGAGAATAAGGCCGATGACGATCGGGGTCTTGCGGGCGAAGGTGAGGCTATGTCCTCGGCGCAGTAGATGATCGGAGACCGTGCCTGAGAGCAGCACGCCGATATAGGCGGCGAGGAACGGCAGCGTGGCGAGGAAGCCGAATTTCAGGAAGGCGATGTGGCGGTAGCGCACGAGGTAGGTCGGAAACCAGGTAAGAAAGAACCAGTTGGCGGCGGTCTCGCTGGAATGCGCCATGAGAAGGCCCCAGAGGCGGCGATTGCGGAAGGCTCGGCCGGCGGGGACCGGTGGTGAGTCGCTGGGTTGCGCGGTGCGGGACGAGGCGCGGCCGGGTTGGGGTTTTTGCGGATCGCGGTAGAGGGCGAAGAAGCAGGCGGACCAGAGAATGCCGACAAGGCCGGTGGTGATGAACATGCCCTGCCAGCCGAAGCGGGTCTGAATGAGTACCGAGGACGGGCGTGAGAAAGGCGAGGCCGACATACTGGCCGGAGACGAAGAGCGCGACGCCGCGGGCACGCTCGTGTTCTGGCAGCCAGTTGGTGACGACGCGGTTGTTGATGGGAAAGGACGGCGCCTCGAACGCGCCGAGGGCGAGACGCAGGCCGAAGATGCCGGCGAAGGAGGAGACGAAGCCGAGCAGGGTGGAGCAGAGCGACCAGAAGAAGATCACGCCGGTGTAGAGGAAGCGTGGAGCGATGCGGTCGACGAGCAGCGAGCCGGGGATCTGCAGCGGCGAGTAGGCCCAGGCGAAGGCGGAGAAGATGAAACCGAGTTCGACGGGCGTGAGGTGCAGATCCTGGCGGATGGCGGGACCGGCGATCGAGATGCTGCTGCGGTCCACGTAATTGATGACGGTCGTGACAAAGAGGAGCACGACCATGAACCAGCGGATGCGGGAGGCGGTGCCTTGCGCGGGTGCTGTGATAGAACGGCTGGTGTCGGGCATGGGTCGCGCTGTCTCAGCGAATGGTGAGGACGAGGCCGTCGATGCCGGGTTCGACGCCAGGCGGCAGTCGCTGCATCAGAGAGGCCCAGTCCATATCGGTGCCCATATGCGTGAGGATCGTGCGCCGCGCGCCAACGCGCTCAGCCCAGCATAGCACGCGATCGAGGTGCGCATGCGTGGGATGAGGCGTGAGGCCGAAGCAGCCGACGACCCAGGTCTCGACGCCCTCCAGAGCGGCGAAGCCAGTATCATCGAGATTCACGAGATCCGTTGAGTAGCCGAACGCGCCAATGCGCAGGCCGAGAGTGGTAACGCGGCCATGGTCCTGGGCGAAGGTGTCGATGGTGAGGCCGGCTGCGCGGACGGTTTCGCCTGCATGGATCGCGTGAGCACGGAACACCGGACGGTAGAAGCCGGGAGGCTGCCAGGGCCGGAAGGCGTAGCCGAAGCGGGTTTCAACCTCCTCCAGCGTGGACTCGGTGGCGTAGGCATCGAGGGGGCGGTCGGCGATGCGGTTGAGGATGCGCACGTCGTCGAGGCCGGTGATGTGGTCCGCGTGGGCATGGGTCCAAAGGATCGCGTCGATGCGCGGAATGGCGCAGTCGAGAAGCTGGGTACGCATGTCGGGCGACGTATCGACAAGCAGCCGCTGGCCGGTGGGCGATTCGATGACGATGCTGGAGCGGGTGCGGCGGTTCCGCGGTTCGGCGGGATCGCAGCGACCCCACTCCCCGTGTCCGTCCGGGCCGCCGAGCATGGGCACCCCAGCGGAGCCGCCGCAGCCCAGCAAAGTCACGCGCATTCCATTCTCCCAGGCTGCGATTCGCGGGCTGTCTATACCGGGGTAAGCGTGGCGAAAACGCGTGGCGGGGGATTCTTTGGTGGTTTGGGGCCGAAGCTGGGGTGATGGACTCCGGAAGCGGTTGAGTATAGATACAGAATACGTATTACGTATGGGGGTAATGGTGCATCGGAAAATGACGATTACCCTCGATGAGGACGTCTATCAGGGATTGTACCGAACGGTCGGCAAACGGCGCATGAGCCAGTTCATCGAAGACCTCCTGCGGCCTCATGTCCTCGGTTCGTCGCTCGACGAAGGGTATCGTGCCATGGCCGCCGACACCGCCCGGGAGGCCGAAGCCCGGGAATGGTGCAATGGGCTCGCCGGGGACATGGCGGATGAGGCGAGGTGACGTCTGGTGGGTAGAGTTGGACGCATCCATGGAGGAGTGAGATGTGTGCCGAAGGGTAGGCAAACGGCGCATGAGCAGTTTCGAAGACCTCCGGCGGCCTCAGTGCTCGGTTCGTCGCTCGACGAAGGGTATCGCCATGGCCGCCGAACGCGGGAGGCCGAAGCCGGAATGGTGCAATGGTCGCCGGGGACATGGCGGATGAGGCGAGGTGACGTCTGGTGGGTCGAGTTCGACCCATCCATCGGGAGTGAGATCCGCAAGACCCGTCCCGCCGTAATCGTCAGCAATGATGCCGCGAACCGACACTTGTCGCGGGTCGTGGTCGTGCCGCTTACAAGCTCGACCGATCGTATCTATCCGAGCGAGGCCGTGGTGCAGATCGGCAAGCAGTCCAGCAAAGCGATGGCAGATCAAATCATGGCGGCCGATAAATCCCGACTCAAGAGCCGGTTAGGTGTGTTGTCGAGGGCCGACCTCGAGGCCGTAGAGGAGGCCATCAAGGTTCACCTCGCGCTGCCGCTGTGATGAACAACTCTTCGCGTCAGTCCGCCTTAGGAAACAGGCGGAGGAAGTTGCCAGTGGTCAGCTCCGCAGCTTCTTCCAGGCTCAGGCCACGGATCTTCGCAAGAACGGCGGCCGTGTGGCGGACGTTGGCAGGTTCGTTGCGCTTACCGCGCACGGGAACGGGCGCGAGATAAGGGGCGTCGGTTTCCACCAGGATGCGCTCCGCCGGAACGTCGCGCGCGATGGCGCGCAGTTCCTCCGATTTCGGAAAGGTGAGGATGCCGGAGAAGCTGACATAGCCGCCCATCGCAATGCCGGCTTCGGCGAGCGCGCGGGTCGAGGAAAAGCAGTGGAGCAGGAAGGCGAAGTCGCCGCCTGAGTCGCGTTCTTCGGCGAGGATGCGAGCGATGTCATCGTCGGCGTCTCGGGCATGGATCGCGAGGGGGATATTGGCGAGGCGCGCGGCGCGGATGTGGGCGCGGAAGTTCTCCTGTTGCACGTCGCGAGGCGCGCGATCGTAGAAATAGTCGAGGCCCAATTCACCGATGCCGATGATCTTCGGGTGTTCGGCGAGAGCAGCGAGCGTTTCCGGCTCGGGGATTGGCGCCTCGGCGGCATGATGCGGATGGACGCCGACGCAGCCCCAGACGTTAGGGATGGCTTCGACGAGGCGGAGCACGGTAGCGGCCTGCGCGAGGCTGGTTCCGATTGTCACCATCTCGTTCACACCCGCTTCGGTCGCGCGGGCGAGGATCGCCGGGCGTTCAGCGTCGGTGAAGTAGTCGAGGTGGCAGTGGGAATCGATCAGCACGGAAGGCCTCACGCTCGCACCAGTGTTGTGGGTCCGGCGCGCGGGTTGAGACGAATGCGCCCTCCCGCCGATGCCGGGCGGGGCGGTAGCTCAGTCGGTCTTGGGCGTCAACCTGGAGGCGCGAAGCTCAGTGGAGCGGGGTGCCTTCGATCGTGACCCGATGCATGAGCCTGCGCTCACCCTGATAGTCATTGACCGCGAAGTGCCAGGTCGACCGGTTGTCCCACAGCGCGAGCAATTCCTTCTGCCAGCGGAAGCGGCAGGTGAACTCCGGCCGCACAGCGTGCTGGTAGAGATAATCCAGAAGCGGCTGAGACTCCTGCTCGGTCCATCCTTCGAAGTTCAGGGTGAAGCCGGGATTGACGTAGAGCGCTTTGCGCCCAGTGAGCGGATGGCGGATCACGACGGGGTGAACCGCGTCCTGTGTCGCGAGTTCCGGATTGCCGACACGTCCTTGGAGGTCGCGCTCGGTGGTACGGCCACCCTCGCCGAAGACGTGGCGGCTGGAGTGGCAGGCGCGCAGCGTTTCGAGCGTGGCTTTCAACCCGTCGGAGAGCGCATCGTACGCGGCATACATGCTCGCGAACAACGTATCGCCGCCAGTGTTCGGCACTTCACGGGCATAGAGCGCGGAGCCGAGAGCCGGGATCCGGTCGTAGCTGTGATCGGTGTGCCAGCCGCCGCCGATATTGTCCTTGTTGTGCGGTTCTTTGCGCACCTCTGCGATCGAGGGGTAGCCCGGAACCGGCGTGAAGAAGCGATTGATGTTGATCGGACCGAAACGCTCGGCGAAGGCGATGTGCTGCTCAGGCGTGAGAGGCTGATTGCGGAAGAACACGACGCCATACTGGCCGAAGGTGTCCCGAATCGTGCCGAGGACATTGTCGGTCAGCGGTTCGCGGAGATCGACACCATGAATTTCCGCTCCGACGAAGGACGTCAGTGGTTCGATTTGGATCTGGGTGTCGCGCACTTTCCTGGTTTCCTCATTACGTGACGGCAGAGTGGCACTCGCGGGCGGGCACGTCCAGGTTGTGATCCCCCGGCCCTGTCACCCGACACGCGGGCCATCGTGTCGGGATAGGCGAAGATACCGGGCAAGCCGCCGGTGTGAATCCAGACGATAGTTTCATCAGGATCGAAGCGGCCCTGCCGCGCGAGGCCGATCAGCCCGGCCATGCCCTTGCCGGCGTAGACGGGATCGAGAGCCAATGCCTCCGTGCGGGCGGCGAGACGGATGGCTTCTTCCGTCGTCGCGTCGGCGATGCCGTAGGCCCCGGCGCTGAACGCGGCTGCGACTTCGATTCTGTCATCGTTCCAGCGGTGCTCGAGGCCGAGAAGGGCGGCGGTTTCGCGGCCGACGCGGCCAATGTCGGCGGCGACGCGCTTGGGCTGGGCGTCGACGTCGATGCCGACGACACGCGCCGGGTGATCCAGGGCGAGCAGACCAGCAAGGAGTCCGGCCTGTGTCCCGGCGCTGCCGCTGGCGTGCACGATGTAGGCGGTATCGGGGTGCGCGCCGATGATCTCCTGCGCGGCGAGCACGTAGCCCATGGCGCCGTGTGCATCGGACGCCCCGTAGGGGACGAGGTAGGGGCGGCGTCCTTGTGCTTTCAGGTCGTGCACGATCTCACGCAGGCCGCGGTTGCGGTCCTCGTCCCAAGGGATGTCGTGGATGATCGCACCGTAGAGGCGATCGAGCGGATGTTGCCGGATGTTTCGTAGGTTGGTTCAGTGATGCAGAGGCGGCCGCGCATGATGCCGAGATGGCATTCGATGCCGAGTTTGGCGCAGGCGGCGGCGACTTGGCGCGCGGTGTTGGACTGCACGACGCCGCCGCAGACGATGCAGTCCGCGTTTTCCGCCTGGGCAGCCGCGAGGCAGAACTCGAGTTTGCGGATTTTGTTGCCGCCGATACCAAGGCCGGTGCAGTCGTCACGCTTTACCCAAAGGGATGAGAGGCCGAGCGCGGCGCCAAGTCGCGGCATACGCTCAAGCGGCGTGGGGAGATGCGCGAGACGCAGGCGGGGGAGCGTGGTGATCCCTTCGGGGCTCACGCCGATCTGTCCCCTGCCCTACTCCGCGTCGACGTAGCGCGGGAAGACGCCTTCGGGCGGCGGAAGCGCGGTGTCGTCCGGCAGCGGCGTGGTCAGTGCCGCGAAGCTGCGCGCGTCGCACGGGACGCCAAGCTGGTCGAGCATGCGGGCCATTGAGCCGGGCATGACAGGCTGCAGCATGGTGGCGAGGATGCGAAGCGTATTGGCCAGCACGCGCAGCACTGCTGCCATCCGCACAGGATCGGTGCGGCGGAGCGCCCAGGGCGCCTGGCGGTCGATATAGGCGTTGGCGGCGCGGACGACTTTCCAGACGTCTTCCAATGCTTCGTAGAAAGCCTGGCGGTCGATGCGCTCACGAAGAGCGGCGGGAAGTGCTGCGGCAGCGTCGAGCAGTTCGGCGTCCTCGCTGTTTGCGGCCCCGTGCGACGGGAGTTTGCCGGAGCAGTTGCGCGCGATGAGCGAGAGCGTGCGTTGGGCAAGGTTGCCGAGTTCATTGGCGAGTTCGCCGTTGATACGCGTGATGATCGCTTGCTTGCTGATGTTGCCGTCGCCGCCGAACGGTTTCTCGCGGAGCAGGAAATAGCGCACCTGGTCGACGCCGTAGGTGGCTGCGAGTTCTCGCGCCTCCAATACGTTGCCGAGTGACTTGCTCATTTTCTCGCCCTCGACGACCCACCAGCCGTTGGCGGTGACGCGGCGGGGCGGCGGCAGTCCGGCGGACATCAGGAAGGCTGGCCAGTAGATCGCGTGGAAGCGCACGATTTCCTTGCCGATCGCGTGAACGTTGGCCGGCCAGAACGGCCAGCGCTGTGCATGCTCATCCGGAAAACCGCAGGCGGTGACGTAATTGTTGAGAGCATCCAGCCAGACATACATGACATGGTCCGGGTTGCCGGGCACCGGAATTCCCCAGCGAAAACTCGTGCGGCTGATCGACAGATCCCTGAGGCCGCTTCGGACAAAACTGAGTACCTCGTTGCGGCTGGCCTGGGGAGCGATGAAATCGGGATGCGTGTCGTAGAACGACAGAAGCCGATCCTGCCAGGCGGAGAGACGGAAGAAGTAGGACGGCTCCCGTACCCAGGCGACTGGCGCTCCGGTCGGCGCTAACTTACTGCCGTCCGGCTTCGTCGTCAGTTCGTCCTCGTCGTAGAAGGCTTCGTCGCGGACGGCGTACCAGCCTTCGTAATGGCCGAGATAGATATCGCCGGCGGCGTCGATACGACGCCATAGCTCCTGGCAGGAAATTTTGTGCCGCGGCTCCGTGGTGCGAATGAAATCGTCGTACGAGACGTTCATCTTGTCCGCCACGTCCCGGAAGTCGGCGGAAATCCGGTCGGTGAAGGTCTGCGGGTCGACGCCGGCATCGCGTGCCGCCGCTTCGACCTTCTGGCCGTGTTCGTCGGTACCGGTGAGGAAGAAGACGTCGAAGCCATCCAGCCGCTTGAAGCGCGCCATGATGTCGGCCGCGATCGAGGTATAGGCGTGGCCGATATGGGGCGCGCCGTTCACGTAATAGATCGGCGTGGTGACGTAGAAGCGCTGGCTCATGCGGGGTCGGGTGCCGCCTCGTTCACGAGTGAAAGGCTTTGGAGAATTGCCTGCCGCCTGTCCAGGGCCAGAGCCTCGGTTTCGCGCTGGATGCGCCCGAGCGATTGCCAAACAGCGGTCCAGCGAGCCGGTCCGTGGACCTCGGTGAGGCGGATTTGTTGGGGTTCCGCGTGGCCGCGCGCTGTTTCGCGGATGGCGGCGGCGATGCCGGCACGCAGCAGCTCCATGAAGGGGCTGAAGGTCTCGGGCTTGGCCAGCTTGTCGGCGACGGCGTGTGCTGCGCGCGGTGTCAGGCCAGGGATGGTGCTGAGCACGTCGTCGACAATCGTGGCGACGCTGATCCCCTCCCCTTCCGCCAGCGCCAGCGCGCGGCCGGGAGAGCCTTCGGCCAGAGAAACAAGGCGCAGTCGCTCGGTTTCGTCGGCGTCGGGAAGAAGCCTGCCGAGGAGTATGTCCATCGCCTCGTTGGAGAGCGGCCGCAGGGCCAGGCGGCGGCAACGGCTGCGGACGGTCGGCGGCAGGCGGCCGGGGGCATTGCAGACGAGCAGGAGGAGCGCACTGCGGGGCGGCTCTTCCAGTATCTTCAGCAGGGCATTGGCCGCGTTGCGATTGAGTTCCTCGGCGCGGTCCACGACGACGATGCGCCAGCCGCCCTCGGCCGGGGTGAGGCGCAGGAATTCGCCGGCAGCACGCACGTCGTCCACGACGATTTCCGTGCGCAGACGCTTGGTGGTTCGGCTGATCGTGCGCTCGAGGGTGAAGAGGTCGGCGTGGGCGCCGGCGGCGATGCGGCGGGCGACCCCATCCGGGGCGGCACCTTGGGAGAGCAGGCGGCGGGCGATGCTGTAGGCGAAGGTGGCTTTGCCGATGCCGGCGGGACCGGTGATGAGCCAGGCGTGGTGAAGGCGGCCGGAGGCGATGGCGCGATCGAACTCGGCGGAGGCGGCGTCGTGGCCGATCGGGTCGGAGGCGGCGCGCGGGTCGGGCGGGGGCATGGGTCGGTTGTAGCGCGGATTAGGCGCGCCGGCAGGTTGGACGCGGCGAGCTTCGGCTGGCCGGTGATCGCCCCTCAGTGCTGGAGGTGCTGATCGGAGAAGCGTGTGTTTATCCGATGTTGGACCTGGCTGCTTGAGGCATTCAGGGTTGGTGCGCGGCAGCCACCGAATTGTCGGGTGTTTGGGAGCCGGACGAATCCCGTGCGGTGGCGATCCGCCCTGAATAGAGCGGTACCCAGTGAGGAGGCTCGTCGGCGCTGGCGATGAGAAGGGCGATGAACGGCTCGGTTGCCTTGGCCTGCGCAATGTCTTGCATTGCCTCGTCAGGAGAGGTCACGGCGTGGTTTTGCACCGCGAGCACAACGTCACCCGCTTTGATGCCGTTCGTGAATGCCTCGGAGGTAGGATTGACGGCCGCCACTACGACACCGTCTGTCGTCGGGATTTTATACAGCGACCTCGCGGCGGCGGACATCGGCGCCAGGATGAGACCGAGATCCGGTGCTGTCGCCGCATAGGCGGTTTCCATGCTGTTCATCATTGAGGCGCCGGAATTGCCCATGTTCTGCCATTGGGTGACCGTAACATTCGCCGTCATGTCCTTCCCATCCCGGATGAACGACACCGGCATCGTTGTGTTCAGCGGTGTGACGATGATGTCCTGGATGAACTCGCTGGCCGTCGCGGGAGTTTTATCCCCGTAGCGGGTAATCACGTCGCCGAATTTGAGGCCAGCCCTGGCGGCAGGGCTGTCGTTATCGGTGTCGGTAACGAGGAACCCGGCCGCCCGTGGGAGGTTGAATGCGTGCTGCAGGGACGGTGTGACGTCCTGGACGTGGATGCCGATCCAACCGATGCGAACGCTGTCCGGGTTCAGGAAGTGGCGGAGGACGTACTCGGCGGACTTGCTGGCGATGGCAAATCCCAGGCCGTTCGAGCCCTCGCCCGCGCCGTTGGTGACCAGAATGGTATCCACACCCACCACGTTCCCGTCCGTGTCGATCATCGGGCCGCCGGAGTTGCCATGGTTGAGAGCCGCGTCGGTCTGGATGTAATCGTCGATGGGGCTGTTCATCAGACTGCGATGAACGGCACTGACGATCCCGGAGCTCACGGATGTTCCGAGGCCCAGCGGGTTGCCGATCAGGATGACGGCATCACCCACCGCGGCCTTATCGCTATCAGCAAATTTTAGGTAGGGCAGAGGGTGGCCGACGTCGATCTTGACCACGGCGATATCGATCAGACCGGCAGCGCCAACCAGGGTACCGTTCCATTGTGAGCGATCCGACAGGGTGACGGTGATCCTGAAGGCGCCGGCGATGACGTGTTTGTTGGTAACGATGATGCCGGACGGGTCCACGATGAAACCAGTGCCGACATCGCGCGAGCGCTGCGGAGCGCCGTTCTTGTTGGTGATCGTCTCAATGGAAATGTTGACGACACTGGGGACCGATTGGCGTACGATGCTGCTCCAGTCGATTGAGGTTGAGGCCGCATGAACCGCTGTGTTTGCACCGATCAACAAACTCGCTGCCAAGGCGGCATAGAGGGCGAAAGCGCGGCCGAACCGAATCGCCGTCATGAAACCTCCTCTGAGCGGCCTCGGGAGCTACATCCCGCGGCCGCGCCACTGTGGACTATTGTACTTTGATGTAGCGATAGGGGAAGAAGTCGTCCGCCGGCTGAGCGACGGAGACGTTCTTCTTTGCGGCCCAGACGATCACCTGCTGATGCAGAGGGATGGAGGCTACGTCATCCTGGATGATCTTGATGGTTTGGTCGATCATCTGGTCACGCTTCTGTTCGTTCGCCTCGACGCCGATCATGTCGATCAGCTTGTCCAGTTCCGGATTGGAATAGCCGCCGGCATTCACCTCCCCGCGTTCGCCGTTGCGTGTGCCGAGCAGCGTGTAGAGCGCATTGTGCGCGTCATAGGTCGCCGGGGTCCAGCCTAGCAGGTAGAAATCCGTGTCGTATTTGGGAGCCAGGATCTTCGCGAAAAATTTTGCCTTGGTTTGCGCGTTCAGGTTCACCTTGATGCCGATGCGCGCCAGCATGGCGGAAATGGCGGTGCAGATCTGCTCATCCATCACGTAGCGGTCGTTCGGGCAATCGAAGGTGACGGAAAAGCCCTGCGGATAACCGGCATCCGCAAGAAGCTTTTTAGCCTGATCGACGGACGGTGCCGGGCGGACGTCCAGCTTCGCGTCATAACCGTTTACGCCGGGTCCCCACATTTCCCAGCTTGGATGCGCGAGGCCGAGCATAACCCTCTTGGCGATGAGGTCTTCGTTGATAGCGAGCGCGAAGGCACGGCGGACCCGCACGTCCTTGAAGGGGTTCTTGCCCTTGATGTTGCTGGTCAGCAGTTCGTCGCGCGACTGGTCCATGCCGAGATAAATGGTGCGCAGTTCGGGATGCTCGAGCAGCTTGAGATCGGGCGAGGCTTCGATGCGCTTCATGTCCTGCGGCGGGACGGAATAGATCATGTCCTCTTCGCCCGAGAGCAGGGCGGCGACACGGGTGGGTGCGCTGGATATGACGTCGAATTCGACGGTGTCGGCGTTGCCGGGCATCTTGTCCCACCAGCCAGGATTGCGTTCCACGACCGTCTTGCGGTCGGGTTCGCGGGAGACGAGGCGGTACGGTCCGGTGCCCATCGCGTTGTGGACGGCGTAGTTATCGTCGTTCCCGCCGATGGTAGCGATAGGTGTGGTGGCGTGATGCGCCTCACACCAGGCCTTGTTCATGATCAGGAAGTTGGTCTGTTCCTGCACGAAGATCGGGTCGGGGTGGGTGGTTTCAAAATCGACGGTGAGATCGTCGACCTTGCGGGCTTCCTTCACCATGCTCATGGGCGCGCGCATGGACGAGCTCTTGTCGAGGATGCGCTGGAGCGAAAAGACCACGTCATCGGCGGTGAAGGGGGAGCCGTCCTGCCATTTGACGTTCGGACGGAGGTGGAAGCGCCAGACGGTGGGGCTCGATCTGTTCCCAGCTCGTGGCCAGCGCGGGTTCGAGCTTGAGATCGGCATCACGTCGGACCAGCGGCTCATAAATATTGGCGAGGAAGGAGAGCTGCACCGTTTCCTGGCGCGTGTCGGGGTCCATGGCGCCGACATCGCCATCATTGGCCCAGCGGAAGGTTACCGCACCGGCCGGCGCCGCGGCAGTGGCAGCACAAAGCAGGCCTAGAAAGGCCGTTATCGAAGCTTTCATCCCCCGGAGTCCCTAAATTGGCTTATTGCGCAGAGTTTCACAGAACGGTCAGGGTTTCCAGCCAATGTATCTGGTGACAGGCGGTGCGGGCTTTATCGGCTCGCATTTGTGCGACGCGCTGTTGGCGCGCGGCGAGCGTGTGCGGGTCCTGGACGACCTATCCACAGGCAAGCGGGAGAATGTGCCGAACGGGGCCGAACTTCTGGTGGGGAACGTAGCCGATCCAGTGGCAGTGCGGGATGCGGCGGCGGGCATTCAGGGATGTTTCCACCTGGCGGCGATTGCATCTGTAGCCAGGGGCATGGAGGATTGGCTCGGCACGCATCGCGCGAACCTGACGGCGACGATCACACTTCTGGATGCGCTGCGCGGGCGCAACGTGCCGGTTGTGTATGCATCTTCGGCGGCGGTGTACGGCGATTGCAAGCTCCGTCCGATTCCGGAGGACGCGCCGCTTCGGCCATTATCGGCTTATGGGGCCGACAAGCTGGGATGCGAGCTGCATGCGCGGGTCGCGACTCATGTGCACGAAGTACCGACTGCCGGGCTGCGCTTCTTCAACGTGTACGGGCCGCGGCAGGATCCGCGCTCGCCCTATTCGGGTGTGATTTCGATCTTTTGCGAGCGTCTGCGCGCCGGCCGGTCGGTCCAGATCCACGGGGATGGCGGCCAGACGCGAGATTTCGTTTATGTGGCGGACGTCGTGACGGCGCTGCTGGCGGCCATGGATGGGCGTCCCAACGAGGCGCCAGTGCTAAACGTGTGCACGGGGCGTGCGACATCGGTGCTGAGGCTGGCAGAGACGATCGGAGCAGTGTTAGGGCATGAGCCGGTGGTGGAACATGGCCCGCCGCGGCCGGGGGATATTCGCGAATCGGTGGGTGACAATGCGCGGCTGCAGCAAGTGCTGGGTGTGGTGCCGTCCACTGTGTTGCATGATGGGCTGGCCCAGACGCTGCGCTGGATGAACCGAAGCTGATCGAGCATTTTGCCTACTGGACGGCGACGGTTCTGGCGGTACCGCCGCCGAACCTGATCCTGTTCGGGATCTTCGGGCTCATCCTGAGCAAGTGGTTCAGGCGCGCCGGACTGACGATCACCAGCGTCTGTTTGGTTCTGATGCTGTTGCTCTCCCTGCCGCTCATTGCCAGCCGCTTGCTGATCTCGCTCGAGAACGTCGTCCCTCGGGACGTGGCGGGGGATCCGCCGCAGGCGATCGTCGTGCTGAGCGGGGAGACGGAACCTGTGCTGGGTCCCGGGCTGGATCGTGTGGTGGGCCCTCTCACTCTCGAGCGGGAGGCAGCGGCCGCGGTAATGGCCCGGCGTACCGGGCTGCCGGTGTTGGTCTCCGGCGGGATGCTGCGGGACGACGACGTTCCGCTGGGCACGCTCATGGCGATGAGCATGGTGCAGACGTTTGGGGTGACACCGCGATGGGTCGAAGCGCAGTCCCATACGACATGGGAGAACGCCCAGGTACAGCGCGGCCCTGCTCCAGCCTCTGGGCATTCACAGCGTGTACGTGGTGACGCATGCATGGCACATGCCTCGCGCGCTTCTGGCGTTCCGGCATTTCGGGCTGCACGCGGTGCCGGCGGTCGTGCGGTGGGATGACGCGACGAGAGGCGTGCTGCCGACCGCGACGGCGTGGCTGGACAGTTATTTCGCCCTGCACGAATGGATCGGGCTCGGCTGGTACCGGCTGAAAGAGGCACTGCCGGTCCTGTGAAGTTTTCATGACACGGCCCGGCGACCTGTTCCGGCAGGGAGCATTTGCGTATCCAGGGAACGGCTTCGAGGGGAGGCTTGGTGCCGTTCGAATACGACACGTCTGCCGGCAAGCTGCGCCTGTATCAGGCTGGCGAGGGCTGGATGCTTCGGTTTCGTGGCCAGGAAGCGGGGCCGTATGCGTCGGCCGCCGAGGCGGCAGCGGCGGTGTCGCGCTATCGCACGGGCATCAGCGAGTGGGACGGGCCACGTCTGATGGCGCCAGACGATCTGGTAGACTGGACGCCGATCGGGGATGCGATCTGATCGCGCGGGCTGATTTTCAGGGTGGGATCGTACTTCGGGCGGTTGCACTCCTGGTTCCGCCGTTTTTTGTGCCAATGACTTTCTTTTTGGTCTGCATCAGCCTCCGTGCGCCTTCGGTCACAACGGCAGGCAGATAGCTCAGAACTTCATAGGCGCGGAGACGGCTCGATCGTGCTCCATGCTTCATAGCAGCCCGAATGAACGGCCTCGCCTCCTTCGGCTTGTTATCGTCGAACAGGGTTTGAGCCGCCCACACATAGGATTGCGCCCATCTGCGCTGAAATCAGCTCCGGGCTTAGTTCCGGGCCTGCCGGGTGCGCGAGCAGGTATCTTTCCAGAGACCGCAGATTGGAAATAGGCATTTGAGAGCTGAGATGAAGGTGATCGGAACGGCTGCGTTGAAATCTCACGGCGGCAGCATCAATCAATCCTGCCGTTCCAGCCTCGCACACGCGCCAGAACAGGTCGTAATCGTCGCCGGCGTCGAGCAACGACAGATCGAACAGCCCCGCCTGCACGAGAGCATCCCGTCTGGCCACGATGCTGGAGGTAATGAAGAGGTTGCCGAGAAACATCACGGAGGAGAAGTCACCCACCGTGATCGCGGCGGACGTGGAATTCGCTCCCAGATCGGCGTTCCTAAACCCGGCTTTCATTTTCGAGAAGGTGTCATGCGCGCGCAGCGTCTGGCGCATGAAGTTTCTGTTGATACGCTCGCCTGGCTCGATGGCGTAGCAATCCGTCCCGACGATGAGAAGATCAGGAAATTCACGGAAGGCAGCGATCTGCAGTTCGAGCTTCCATGGCTCCCATTCGTCGTCCGAATCGAGGAGTGCGATCAAATCGCCGCTGGCGGCTCTTATTCCGGTGTTGCGTGCTGCGCTGACGCCCTGATTGTCTTGATAGACGTATTTGACCGGGGGACCCTGGCCGCTCAGAACCTCTCGTGTGTTGTCGGAGGAGCCATCGTCGACGACCACGATTTCCTTTACGGGCCAAGTCTGAGCGAGCACGCTTTGCACGGCACGCGGGATGGTATCAGCACGGTTGTACGTGGGAATGACTACGCTGACAGTGAGCTGGTTCGGGCCCGATCCTGAGGCGGACATCCCTGAGGCGGGCATCCCTAAGACGGGCATCAAAGACTCCGTGGCGTACCGGCCCAGATTTGACGGACGCCCTTGGCGATGTCGAACAGCCCCATTCTGCGCAGCGCTGATCGCATCCAGGGGCGGAGGTAGTAACGTCTCAGCAGACCGACACGAAACCTGAGGAAAGCCGTGGGAGATTTTCTGAAGTAATGCCAACGAAATCGCCAAAGTTGAGGAGCGGTAAAAACGCGGGCGTTTCCGCCGAGTTTCGCGAACTCGGGGCGAGAACACAGGGTAGAGTTCCATTCTGAACAGCTGCGTTTTCATGAAGTTGCCAATGAGCAGATCGTCAAAGTACCCGTGTCGAACCGTTTCAAGCAGGGACGCTCGAGGCACACAGAAGTTGACGCCGGTCTGACGGTTCTGCGGCTTGCTTGCCGCTGACGGGCGCAGATGGAAGGTCTTCGTCTCCCCTCCCGCAGTGAAGGCGATGAAATCCTGCCAGTACTTGAGGGTTTGGAACTGGCGGGCAAACCGCTCGACCTCATCCCATTCCTCAGGAGAAAGCCTGGCGTCCCAATCTTCCATGCACTCGGGGCGGATGCGCGCCCCTGCGTCGATCCATTCCTCGGCATCGGTTTGGAGGAGCTGGCCGGTCGTCAGATCAACGCTGCTATACGGCGGAATGAGGCGGATCGAGGGTTCTGTCCAGAGCCGTTTCATCTCGGGCCACGCAACCCTGTAATCGTTGGCCCAGGCTGAATCCGGACGTACATAGACGTGCTGGGAGGATGAGCAGCAGAACGATTTTACGCCGAGGTATTTGGCAGTCCGTGCGACACCATAGACGGTTCCAGGCTTCCGCTCCCCCGGCGTGCCCATTGCCGGGCGCATTGCCTCATCATGGATGTTCAGCATGTCGGCGTCGAAGGCGCACAGCGCAAACAGGTAACTTTCCTGGTAGCCGCGGACGAGCTGCCGGAAGTAGCGATTTTCACCGCAGAGCGGAGAGTCGTTCTTATTAAGTAGCAAAACGCGATCAACCTCGATGGCCAAAATGGCATCCATATTCTCGTTCGCGACACACAAGACGCGCAGGCCCGGCTCAAGCTGGATCCATGTTTTGTTCGGGAGCACGCGGTAGTTTAGCCCCCTTTCGGCAAGGGCTTCCGCAAGCTCGGGGCGATAGTGATCAGGGAGCAGTATCAAAGAAGAGGGAGTTAGTGTATCGACGGACGGCGCGTGGAAGTGATCCGGATGTCCATGTGAAAACCAGATAAATCGGGACCGGCGAGCGTTTGCGATCTGCGCCTCGGTGAGCGGACGCTCGAGTTCCCAACTATTAAAATACGCCGATCCGAAGAGCCAGGGATCGGTCACAAGCACAGGGTCGCCGTCCTTGACGAGTTGAATCATTGCGTTGCCGAGGGTTTCGAAGCGCCACGTCATCGAGGGCAGTGTCTCATATAATGTTCATTGCATTCCAATCTGCTACCGTAGGAAGCACCTGAGGTCGAGCGGTTTATTTGCCTTCCGGTAGAACCAGTTGACCTCCACTACCCCGATAGGTTGCAATGCACTTCGGACAGGACGAACGTTGAGCGAAATGTCTTTCCGCAGCGCGACGGACCCCCTAGCATCACATTCCTGCGTTTCGGCGTCGAAAAGGTTTTGCCACGGTAAATCTCCTGTTGCATTATTCTCATTGCCGCGTTTGGGTTGAACTGCGGCACGGGCACGGATTGTGGCGATCAAACCGAGAGCTTCAGACGCTGTACGGTGATAAATGAGATACATGCAAAAGCGAGCAGTCATCGATGCGCTTAATCGCTGGCTTGTCCCACTTGACATCGGACTCTTTCGCCAGTCCGAAATATGGCGAGCAGGCTCCGCGCTTGGGTTACAACCCGCACCTACCAGCACACATCAGGCGATGTGGACTCCTACGCTTCGTGTCTTCGGTGACCCTGCTTCAGTGACGGCGTTCGACGTCTCAGTGGTCATGACGTCAATCCTTCGGCCGACGATCGCGGATGCGATCCGGTCGGTTTTCCAGCAGGATATTTGCGGCGGTGTGCAGACGCTGATCGGGATTGATCAGCCAGGTGATCTTTCAGGTCTGGAAAGCATTTCCCGGGACGTGCCGGCCAATCATGTTCTGTATGTCTTCGACCCAGGCTACTCGACATCCGTACGCCACGGCGGATTACACCCCGCCTGGGACGGCGGAGCGCTCAGGACGATCCTCTCATACCTGGCTGCAAGCCGCCGGGTGGCCTATCTGGACGATGACAATTGGATGGCCCCTAATCATCTCAGTGCGTTGGCCGCCGCGCTGGAGGGGCATGAATGGTCGTGGTCGCTTCGATGGTATGTCCATCCAACCTCCCGACGCATGATATGTGAGGATGTCTGGGACTCACTGGGACCGAATGCCGGAATAATCCCCGGCGGCTGGGTCGATCCAAATAGCCTTATGATCGACAAAATCGCATGTGAGGCCGTTCTTCGCTGGTGGAGCATTCCCCGGCCGAACAGCCGAACCGGGACGGATGCCGAACAGAATATTTTTCGCATGCTTCGAACGCGATACCGTGGACGCGGGAGCGGAGCGCGAACGAGCTTTTACGTCATAAACGAAAAAGATGGTGGTCACGCTGGCCGCGTGGCTCGGATCGGGCCCGAACGCTACAAAGCCGCAGGCATGCAATCTTAGAATGACAGACATATGAAGTCTGAATAAAGGAATTGCGTGTGAATTCCTCGGGTTCGGCGACGGACCGCAGCATTGGCATTGCGCCGCTTCCAGGCGTGCGGATGTAGAGGGGCTCGCCGTGCGCCTTAATCATGTCCTGGCAGGACGAGTTCGATCTGACTCGGGCTGTCCGTAATCAGGTAGGGCGCGCAGCCAGCAGCATCGCCATCGGTCTGGGCGGGGACGGTCGTGCCCTCGGGAAATTCGATGCGCTCGGCACGGACTATGCGAACGCCGCGGCTGCGCGGCAATCGGTTGAGCGGCAGAGCGGCGCCGTACGCCAGGGCAGCGGCTGGACCGCCATGCTCGAACAGAACGACCGAGAAGCCGGGCGCGCTGGGATCGGCCGCAGGGGCAAGCAGAAACTGGCCGCCGTAGAAGCGGCCCTTGGTGATGACCACGCTGGCGGCCTCGGTCTGGTAGCCGTCGAGGCTGAGGGGGATGGGATGATAGCGATAGCGCGACAGCTCGCGCATCGTCTGCCCGACGTAAGCCCAACGGCCGGTGAAGCGCTTCAAGCGGGGGGACAGGCGGTGCACGACGTGCGCATCGAATCCGACGCCGAGCATCTGCATGAACAGCCCGCTGCGGACACCGTTGACGAAGTGACCGGGCCAGACGTGACGGCCTCGGCCGAAGGCGAGCGCCGCGGCGAGTTCGTGCGCGGTGACCGGTAGGCCCACCTCATGGGCGAAGACGTTGGCCGTGCCCTGGGGAATGATCCCGAGCTTCGCGCCGGTGCCGGCGATGCCGTTCGCGACCTCGGCGATGGTGCCGTCCCCCCCGGCTGCGACGACGACGCGCGTGCCGGACAGAGCGGCGGAGCGGGCCCAGGCGGTGGCATCGCCCGCGCGCTTGGTTTGCGCGACTTCCACGCGGACGCCGTTCTGCACCAGCACGTCCACGACGCGCCAGAGCAGGTGAGGCCGGCGGCGGCCGGCGATGGGGTTGGCGATGATGAGCATGGGGTCGAAGAGTCCACAGATATGGGAGCAGAAAGAACTCGAATGATTGAAGAATAGATGACGGTACGTCCCTGGGTCTCTGCGCAATGAAACATTCACTGTTCGCAACTCAAATTCTGCGGCTTTAGCTTACGGCATGACGCATCTCGATGAAGGCCTGCGACGTTTTCGTGCGGTATTCATCTCGGATACGCATTTGGGGACGCGAGGTAGCCGCACCGATTTTCTTGCGGATTTTCTCGGGCGCATCCGGTGCGAGCGACTGTTCCTGGTAGGAGACATCGTCGATGGCTGGCGGCTCCGCAAGAGCTGGTTCTGGGACGGTAACCACGACGAGGTACTGCGCCGGATATTGAAGCATGCGCGTAACGGAACCGAGGTGATCTACATCCCGGGCAACCATGACGAGATGCTGCGTGGCTGGCTGGGCATGGGGCTGGAAGTGTGCGGCATCAGCCTGTGTGGCGAAGCGACCCACGTGACACGCGACGGGCGCCGGCTGCTGGTGCTGCATGGGGACGAGTTCGACAGCGTGGTGCGATACGCAAAGGTGCTCGCGCTGTTCGGAGACTGGGCCTACAACACGGCGCTGGTGCTGAACCGATGGTTCAATGTGGTCAGGCGGCACCTGGGATATCCCTACTGGTCCTTGTCGGGGTGGCTGAAGTATCAGGTGAAGGGCGCGGTGCGGGCGATCGACCGGTTTGAGAACTCGGTCGCCGCCGAGGCGCGGCGGCGCGGGTTTGACGGCGTGGTATGCGGGCACATCCATCATCCCGAGATGCGCACGGTGGACGAGGTGCTATATTTGAACGACGGGGATTGGGTGGAAAGCTGCACGGCGCTGGTCGAGCATGAAGACGGACGGCTGGAGCTGATCCGCTGGGCGGAGGAAAACCAGCTCTCGTTCTTCACGCCACTCGCACGAGCCGCCTAATTCAAAGAGTGGCAGACACACGCCGGGTTCTTATCGTCAGCGACGCCTGGCAGCCGCAGGTGAACGGGGTGGTCCGCACCCTGAGCACCCTTGCGGATCTGCTGCGCGATATGACGGATGGTGTCGAGGTGATCGGGCCCGACCGGTTCCGCACCCTCCCCTGCCCCACCTATCCGGAAATCCGCCTGGCGCTGCGGCCGGCTGGCCGGCTGCGGGCGATGGCCGAGGCTTTCGGTCCGACCAACCTGCACATTGCGACCGAGGGTCCGTTGGGAACGGCGGCGCGTCGCTGGGCGCTGCGGCGGGGTTTCGCCTTCACTACGTCGTTTCACACCCGGTTCCCTGAATACATCCGCGCGCGCACCGGGCTTCCGGTGGGGCCGTTCTATGCGTTCCTGCGGTGGTTCCACGGCCCGGCGGGGGGCATGATGGTCGCCACGGCGAGCCTGCGGGAGGAGTTGCGGGAGCGCGGTTTTCGCAACGTCGTGCCGTGGACTCGCGGCGTCGATCTGACGGCGTTCCGCCCGGGGGCCGGTGATCCATGGCCCGAGCTGCCTCGGCCCGTATTTTTGTATGTCGGGCGCGTGGCGGTGGAGAAGAACATCGGGGCGTTCCTCGACCTGGATTTGCCCGGGTCGAAGGTCGTGGTGGGCGGTGGGCCGCAGCTTGCGGAGATCAGCAAGCGGTATCCGGCGGCGCATTTCACCGGGCCTCGGTTCGGGGAGGCTCTGACGCAGTGTTATGCAGCGGCGGATGTGTTCGTATTTCCCAGCCGGACCGACACGTTCGGGCTGGTGCTGCTGGAGGCGCTGGCCTGCGGCACGCCGGTCGCGGCGTATCCGGTGGTGGGGCCGAAGGACATTCTTGCCGACACGGCGGGACGTGTCGGCGCGATCAATGAGGATCTGCGTGAAGCGGCTTTGGCGGCACTGGGCGCGGATCGGGACGCGTGCCGGGCGCATGCGGAGCGGTATTCGTGGGAAGCGTGTGCGGAGCAGTTCCTGGAGAATTTGGTGCCGATGAAGGCGCCTGCCGCATCCAAGGTGCCAGGCCTGGCGCTGGAAAGCGCGGCGTGAGGCGGAATACGTTCGGTGCAGCCTGGCGTTACGACAGGGTAGATTTACCGCAGAGGCGCAGAGGCGCCGCGTTGTTCGGATCAAGCGTTTGACTATTTCCGCTGCGTTCTTGGTGTCTCGGCGGTAGTGAAATACGCGCTTTCGGCGCGCGTTATGGGCGATGAAAGGTGACAGCAGGACCGCCGTTGGCCCCCGTTGGGTTATGCTTCGATTGTTTGTGCAGCCTGTTCGGGGTGGGCCGGTTGGAACCGCGGCAGCCGGTGCCGGGTGTGGTGCCGGCCTTCGCAGCAGTGCCCGCGGTATCATCGGCATGTCCGGCGGGAAAAAATTGGTAATGCGGGTCCGCTTGCGGACGTCCTTGAAGAAAGTAACGACGCTGCCGCGGTTTTCGATGAGGGCGCAGCGCAGTTCGATCCACATCGGGTCAGCCGTCAGAACGCCCAGATCGCTGCAGATATCGATGAGGACGGCGTGAACCCGGCGACGGCGAAGTAGCTCGGCAATTTCCTCAGACGTCGGCAGGTCGACGAGGGTGGAGACCAACTCGTCCGCCCGTGGGTCCGGGGTTTTGGCGCGAGGATTGCGCTCCTTTAGCATAGCCTACGAGCGTGAATTTGTTGCTGTATCGCCCATTCGCCATCCGTGGGTTTCGGCGTATCCAAGCGCACCCTCGATTTCCTTGTTCGAGTGCCTCGGATGGTGCCGGCCCACGGATGCTTCTTGGATGAGGATTGGAACCTTGGTTGTCAAAGGACAACCGGCGTCAATCCTTTGATCAGAGCGGGAGATGTTGCGAAACAGCTAGGCCATGCTGGTCAGCCGCACCGGGTCCTCACCCGTTTCCGCCACCCAGACCAGGCGGGCGCCGTCATTGGCCGTGATCATCAGCACATCGCCTTGGCCCAGCAGTTCACCGCCGTCTTCAAAGTAGTCGTCGCCGACGATGTCGGTCAGTGAGTCCTCGCCACCCTTGTAGTGCCACAGGGTGAAGCTGTTGGCGTAGGCCAGAACCGAGAGATTGCGAGGTGAAAAGTAAGCGGTGGCTTCAGACCACGTTTGCCCAGGGGAGCAGCTGGTCGAGCTTTGACATGGGCCAGTGCTGGGCGATTTTGGTGAGGGTATCGGTCAAATAACGCTGTGGCTCGACACCGTTCAACTTGCAGGTTTCGACGAGCGAAGCGATGAGACCCCAGGCAGCTGCTCCCTCATCATGGCCCGCGAACAGGGCATTCTTGCGGTTCAGCGTGATTGGGCGAATGGCTCGCTCGACCGTATTGTTATCGATTTCGATAGTGCCGTCATCGAGGAACCGCGTCAGCCCGTCACGGCGCTTGAGGCCGTAGCGGATGATTTCGGCCATTTTGCCGCTCTGGGGCAGGAGCGGCAGCTTCTGCTCCAGCCAACGGAACAGATCGTCGATGAGTGGCACGGTCCTGACCTGACGCGCGGCACGACGTTCCTCGGCACTCCGACCACGGAGCTCGGTCTCGATCTGGTAAAGCGCGGCAATCCGATTCAGGACCTCGGCAGCGATCGGCGCAGACCCGCCCTTGTTGATGTCAAAGAAGTCTCTTCGCCAATGTGCCCAGCAAAGAGCCAGGTCCAAGGGATCTTCCTTCCGACGGCCATCGGTCAGGGCGTTATAGCCGGTGTATCCGTCCACCTGGAGAACGCCCTTGAAGCCGCGGAGTGCCTGACGCGCATATTCCCCAGCACGGCCTGGTGCATAAACGTAGACGACGCCGGGAGGATCAGGGCCGTTCCATGGCCGATCGTCGCGAGCGATTGCCCACAGATAGCCGGTCTTTGTCTTGCCACGCCCAGGATCGAGCACGGGCACCGTCGTTTCATCGCAGAACAACTTGGTCGATCGTTTCAGCAACTCCAGCATGCGCGCGACGATCGGCCTCAAGGCAAAGGCGCTGCGCCCCACCCAATCGGCCAGACAGGAGCGATCGATCCTGATGCCTTGGCGCTGCAGGATCTGGTGCTGGCGATACAACGGCAGATGGTCGGCATATTTGCTGACCAGGACATGGGCCAGCATCGCCTCGGTGGGTAGGCCAGCTTCGATGATATGCGGCGGCGCCGGTGCCTGGCTAACGCCCTCGCGACACGAACGGCAGCCATATTTCGGCCGACGGGTCACGAGGACACGATGCTGGGCAGGGATAACGTCAAGGCGCTCGGATTTGTCCTCACCGATGACATGCAATGCTCCACCGCAGCAGGGGCAGATCTGGTTCTCGGGCTCGATGACGATTTCGACGCGCGGCAAATGATCCGGCAGATCACCGCGCTTGACGCCATGGCGTCTGACACGCGTCGCGTCCTGGCTCTCCGCTTTGGCTTTTGCCGCGGCAATTCCCGTCTCGAGATCCTCAAGCCCAAGCGCCATCTGTTCTGGCGGCAGCTGTTCTGAACTCTTGCCATACTGACGGCGGATATATTTATCGAGGATGCGCTCGAGCCGCTCGATCTCTTCGTCACGATGCGATAGCGCTGCATCCTTCTCGGCCAGACTTGCCGTCAGGCGCTCGATCAGCGCATGAGCCTCAGCAAGATTTTGCGGCAGAGCGGCATCCATGGCGACTCGAGTAAATCACATTCCGACCGATTTGTGATCACCAATATCGTGTGTGAGCATCGAGCGATCACAGCACTTCCTGCGGCGCACGCACACGCCGCACATGCACGCGCGTCCAATCGAGACCTTCGAATAACGTGGTCAATTGTGCCGGTGACAGACGCATCACGCCTGCCTCAATCCGAGGCCAGCGGAACTTGCCATCCTCCAGACGCTTGGAGATCAACACTATGCCCGTGCCGTCCCAGAAGATCATCTTGATCCTGTCCGCGCGGCGCGCCCTGAAGACGTAAACAACGCCCGAATAAGGATCGGTGCCCAGTTCCTCTTTGACGATGGCAGCCAGGCCATCGATGCCTTTGCGGAAGTCGACGGGTTGGACCGCAACCATCACCCGAACAGGACCGGTCGGAAAGATCACCTGGCGGCCTTGAGTGCCCGGATGATCCTCTCAACCAGTGCAGCATCAGCACCATCGTTGACCCGAACGGCAATCGGGCCCGCCTCGATCTCGATGATCGGCACCGCACCGGCATGCTTCGGCTTGGTCTCGGGCGGCAAGGGTCCGGCAGCCTCGACCGTGGCAAAGGCTGGGCCGCCCGTGAGAACAAGAGAGCCCTCGCGGGCGGCTTTCCGCCAAGCGTAGATCTGTGACGGCAGGACATCGTGACGGCGAGCAACCTGCGACACCATCGCGCCAGGCACCACACTCTCAGCGACAATCCGTGCCTTCGCCTCATCCGACCAACGGCGTCGGCGCTCCGCACCGCTCAGAATTTCAATCCGGCGCGGTCGCTCCACAGACGAACCGTCGTTAACCACGTCCATAACATCAGCTCTTGCCAACAGGACGACAAACTTGCCTCAGCTGACATTCATAAACGACGTGCCCCGTGCCACCGCTTACGGTGAAAACGCCATCTTGCGCGCCCTTTCGTACATGCAAAAAGGGCCGCTGCGCGTGGCAGCGGCCCTTGGGTTGCAGCGGACGCAGTTCGCCCGCCGATGGCGCAGGTTGTGCCTGTTCACGTTTTGTCTGTCAAGGAAAATATTCCCGATTATCCCTTTGACAAAGAGGACGGGAATATGACAAAAGACAAACTGCGTGACAGGCCGGATGCAGGCGCTCCCCTCGTTTCAGAGGGGGCGCGCATCGCTCGCGAATGGCTTGAACAGAATAGGGATTGGATTGGAGAGGGCGGAGACGGCGACGTTAAATCGCTGGTCAAATCTCTTTTAGCTCTCGCGCAATGCGATCACGGTAGTCATCTGACTTAGCAATAGAGAGACGAAAGGCGTGCCACGCGTCCACGAGAGTCTTGACCTCATCAACCGCCTTGTCGAACGGATCAGGCTCAAGTTCGTACCCGCGGGCCTTCAGGCCGCCCTTTCTGGCAGAGTGCTTCATGAGCAACCATGACTCAAAGCTGCCATCATTCATCTTCAAGGAGACCGGATACCCGTGGGCTATGATTAACCTTATATCTGTCGAGAGTTGGCTGGTCTTCGACACAAGAGCATCAACTGTCATTCTTATGTCCCCGCTAGGAGTTAGACGGTCGTAGAGGACGTGAATACCGGCTTGGCATATTTCGAGCTTGGCTTTGGTCCCCAGATTGGCCGTGAGCGCCATGCCAGGGACAAAACTCAGCTGATAAACCGCGCCAATGGCCAAATCGATTTGTAGCTCCAGCACCCCCCAAGCTAGGACGAGACGCCCGATTGCAGCCTCTGTCTCCGGATCAGAGGGTGGCCACACTGGCGGGTTCAGGCTGGTTTTCACGGCGCTTCTTCCCATTTAGCCAGATCATGACCGAAGAACCGACCAAAGAGGAAGCAGAACGGAAGGCGAAAGAGGTGGCGCACCGGATGCTGACCACGCCTAAGGGATCTGTGAAACAGGATAAAACATCCGCAGCTCGCGGCTCGGATCAAGAGCACGAAACCCCAGATCGTAATAAAAATCGAAAGCCTTCTGGTCGATAGCGTCCAAAACCACAGCATATAGTCCCATCGCTTGCTGCGACGTTCGTCTGATGCGGCGGAGCGCATCGGCCATCATGGCGCGTCCAATGCCTCGGCCCTGCACTCTCTGGTGAGTGCCCAACAGCGCTATATAGGCAGCTGGCAGGCCACCCAACGTATGCTCGATTAGTAGGCCATTCCAGTTCGCGGGTACAAAGTGGGCTTCTATTTCGTGCGAACGCATCGCATAGAAGCCGAGCACATCTGTCTTCCCCGGCTCAACCGCCGCGAAAACTCGCAGTACCCCATTCTCCTGCTGCCTGACGACGGAGCGATGAAATTGACCATCGATAAAGTCGTTCCCGCAGCAAAAAGCCGCTCGGCCATGGTGTTGTCCGAGCGGCTCAATGACTACTCTGATGCGCGGCCTATCTGATGGCATTTTCCGTCGTGGCCTCGTATTCAGTCATCAGGTCGAGCATGGCTGTATTCGGTGACGAGATGCTTTCTAGGGCGGCAAAAAATGCGCGGCTTGCCCGTTCATCCAGAACCGTCCGGCTCTGTGATTTGAGAGTTTGAACTGCCTCACGATAAGCTGCACTTGTTACGAAATCAGAGGTATCCACGCCAAGGCAGGCGGCAGCCTTCTCGATGGTCTCCTTGACCTTCGGCTTCGTTCTCTGTTCTAGGCGCGCGGACTTCGGTTCGCGCACATCGCTTGTGGCGTCCTTGAAGGCGAGCATGGGTTGACTCCAGCGGGGCAATGTCCGGCTATGAGCCGGACGTATGGATAATTGGCTAATGCCAACGGGCTGTCAACAGCTATCGCGCTGGCGTGACTAGCCGCTCTTTCCACCTCAGAAACGCCCTAGCCAACTGCCGGGGTGTCTTCGGTTCCACCAATCCGCCGATAGGTCAGCCGCTTGCCGTTCATGGCGCGGGTGGCGATCAGCGCGCGGTCGTGGTCATCAACCCCGAGCTTGGCGCGGTTGCTGTAGCGGAAGGTGAATTCGTCCAGATAGCGTTGCAGGTGTTGCTCGCCGCAATGCTGATACACCCCGGTCATGCCGCGCTTAAAGATGCCGAAGAAGCCTTCAACCGTATTCGTGGTCACGTCCCCACGCGCGTATTCCTTGGCGGAGTGGTTCACAGTCTGATGTGAGCGGAACTCCTCGCCAACCGCCGTGTACAGCGGGCTTTCGTCCGTTTGCAGGTGGCTCTTGCGATCCGCGTTGCGGACCAAGGCTTCGCGGATGTTCTTCGCGGTCACGACGGGCATGGCGATCGCACGGGCATCGCCACCACGCTCTACCAGGGCGAAGATCGGGCGCTTCTCCGCCGCTTTGCCCTTCTTGATATAGGGACGGCCGCGACGGTTCTTGCTCGGCTGCGGAATTTCCTTCTTGCCGTGATAGGCTTCGTCCGCCTCAATTACGCGACCATGGCCGCCAAGTGGCGCGGGGTTCTGCTCTGCCATTGCTTCACGGATGCGGTGCGCCATGAACCAAGCCGTTTTGTAGGTCACGCCCAAGGTGCGATGTAGCTGGTGCGCCGACATGCCCTTCTTGCTGGCGGTCATCAGCCGGATCGCAAGAACCCACTTCGGCAACGGGACATGACTGCGCTCCATGACCGAGCCGGTCAGGACCGTAAACTGTCCACGGCAATCAGGGCAGTGAAACAAGCCGGGACGGTGCGGCTGTCCCTTCTTCTGACGCTCCGGAACCGACTCCATCCGAGCGGGGCGCGTGCCGCCGCAATGTGGGCAGAAAACGCCTGATGGCCAGCGCGCCGCCTCAAGCCACTCGCGGGCCTTCTCTACGTCGTGGAACTCGGGGGCGGTGAGGTCGAAACCCATGGGGAAGCGTCCTTTCTGGGTTCGTTCTTACCTCACGCGCTTCGCTTTGTCAAAGGGATGAATGGGAGAATATTCCTAGTTATCCCTTTGACATAGCCATTCGGAGTTGTTATAAAACGACTCATGTCCACCGACCTGACCGACCCGATCTTTCATGACGAAGCCGCCGCCCGGAAGCACATGGAGGCTATCCGGTGGCCGAATGGCCCGTTCTGCCCTCACTGTGGAGCGGTTAAGGGCATCACGCGGCTTGAGGGCGAGTCGCACCGGGCCGGTTTGCATCAGTGCAACAATTGCCGGGGCCACTTCACGGTCACGAATGGCACTGTCATGGAGCGCAGCCATATCCCGATGAGCAAGTGGGTTCTGGGCTTTCACCTGATGGCCGCGAGCAAGAAGGGCATCAGCGCCCATCAGCTGCACCGCATGCTGCACATTACATACAAGGCCGCTTGGTTCATGGCCCATCGCATTCGCGAAGCGATGCGTGATGAGAACCCGCCGCCGCTGGGTGGCGAGGGCAGCGTAATCGAGGCTGACGAAGCGTACTTCGGCAAGAAGGAAATCCCGCAGCCGAGCAAAAATCGTCGCGGTCAGCCCTACATCAAGAAGGGCAAGGCTGCCGAAAAGCGCCCGATCTTCGCCTTAGTGGAGCGTGGCGGCGAGGCGCGTGCCTTCTCAATGCCCGTCGTGACCGCGAAAAACCTTCGCGAAGCTATGGTCCGCAACGTAGATCGTAAGAGCCGCCTGCATACCGATGAGAGCCAGCTTTACGTTGAGGTTGGCGAGGAATTCCGTCGCCACGAGACGGTCAATCACTCTGCCAAGGAGTATTTCCGAGACGGCGTGACCACGAACACGGTTGAAGGCTTCTTCGGCGTGTTCAAGCGCGGCATGCGCGGCGTGTATCAGCACTGTGGCGAGCAACACCTGCAACGCTACCTGGACGAATTCACCTTCCGCTACAACACGCGCGCTCGGTTCGATATCGAGGACGATGAGCGAGCCGCAATGGCGATGCGGGCGGCGGAAGGCAAGCGGTTAACCTATCAGGGATCTAAAGCGGCCTAAGACCCCGAGGCAGCTTGCCCGAGCTTTCTTGGCTTGGAAGCGTACGCGCGGTCTCTAATCTAGAACAATCCGTTCACCTGGATGTTTGGCGCATATATTCGCCGCGATAGCTAGATCTGAGGCGACTCGCTGGTAATCGCGGGCTGCGACGGAGGCGGCCATTCCGTCATTAAGAAATGCCATCCCAGCGGCGAAACCCGCTCGCATACCTACGGAAAGAAACACAGGGATACGCGCATCTACACACGCCGCTACAAATGTAACGAGCGGTTCCCACTGGACGGTGTCCAGTGACCAGATGCTGAGTTTGACGGCTTCCTGGGAACCATAACTCGCTGGAATCTCTAAGGAATGGGAAAACTCCATTAAGACCCCACACCGATCGGGGCGCCATGAATCATCTAGCTTGGACGATTTCCTCCATCCACAGTACCAATTTCGACAGACTGCTGGCCTGTGGTTGTAGATGCCGCAGCCAGCACCTTCCTCAGCGTGCTTACAGAGTATCCCTGGAAGCTTTTTTAGCTCCGAAGAGATAATCGTTAGTGATTTGCAGCAGACGGTACAACCACCGCAGTTCCGGCCTGGGACTAGATTGGCTGCTTGTGAAGATGATGGAGGATTCTTTGGCTGCCTTTTGAGCGGCGGCCAAAAAAGCTGGATCAAGTTCCGAAACATTCATGATCTGCCGATCTGATGTGGTGTAAAACAAGATGACGCGTACCCCTAATCTGTGCTACATGCCGTCGCACAGTCAGACGCATACACCGTCTCCGGACGCTGGGGCCTTCACCCCCAACGCCAGCACACAACATAGCAGGGTTCCCTAAATCGGCGCTACGGCGCCGACTTCTTTTTCTGCGGCCCTTCTATGGGTGCCTGGGGCAGATTCGACTTCTCCTTCCGCTTCTGCCTATGTTGCGGGGGCGTGTTGAGCGCCCGCCGCAACGCTTCGTCGCGGCGCTCGGCTATTTTCAGGGGATCGTCAGGTGGCTTCTCGCCGTTCTCAGGTGAACCGGTCACTACAAAACCTCCTTGCCCAACGCCCACGTCCAGATGCGGCATTCAAGACTATAGATGATCTTGAGCGGCAGCTTTTAGCAGGGTCCACCGATCACCGCGCAATGGTTCTTATAGGCTCGGCTCTCGTGGAATCGTTTCTCGAAGAAGTTATCCTTGTGCAATGCACAAGGAAGTTCGACCGCGATTGGAGAGGGCGATTGTTCGGTGCCGGCCCGGAGGGCCAAGCAGTTCAAGGCTTTTATGGTAAGATACTGCTCGCCCACGCTCTGGGCATCTATAACACTGCATTTTTTGAGGACCTGGACCGGATCAGGCGCATCCGGAACGCTTTTGCGCACACTCACAAACCGCTCAGCCTTAACTCATCCTTCCTGAAAACAGCGTGCGATTTCCACTGTCTCAATGAGAACTTAGGGGGGATTGATCCGACCGTACGATATTCTAAGCCCGGTCCCCCTCATCGGTTCTTGGAAGCGGTGGGCCTTATAAGTGTAGTCCTTTCCACCCTCGCCGAAAAAAATCGCCGTTTCCGTCCCCGTGCTAGGAGGAATTCGACTTGGGTTTATGCCGAGCCGCCTCCATCGCCTGGTAAATCCAAACAGCCAAATCAACGCAATCGGCGACGCGCGAGTCAAACGACCGCGCCACCTTCGCGCCAGCCCTAATCATCTCCTCCGTTACCTCGATTTCGTCTGCCGGCCTGTCACGCGGTATTAGAGTACTCATTCCGACCTGCTATGTCAAAGGGATAATTAGGAAAATATTCCGTATTATCTGGATGCCGCCGCAACTTCCTTGGAGTATGGCGGACACGAGGACGCCATGAGCGCAACTGCGGAGTTGCACTCTGGCCCGACCCCATGACGCAAATGCCCCAATCGCGCGATCTCGACGAGCGCGAACGAAGAGGGACAGGTGAGGAGCGAGCGCCGGTGATGAGGTGGGACCGAACACCCCAATTATGTCAAACACCGACTTGGCCCGTGAAAGTTCCGAGATTGCAAGTATGATGGCTGCTGCTCGCCTCTCGCGAGGGGTTCGTCGCTGTGTTTGAGGTCTACATTGACGAATCCGGTGTTCATGCTGGATCGCGGGTCGTCACAGTAGCTGCCTATTTGGCGCGCCCCGAGCAATGGGCAGCTTTCACCGAAGAATGGTTACGAGAGATCGCTCCCATAAAGGTCTATCACGCCGCCGATGCGGCTGGGTGTCACGGCGAATTTCAGGGCTGGACTCAAGAGCGCGTTGCAGAAGCGGCAAAGCGGGCACTCCCGATCATTCCCAAGCACACGCTCGGGGCGGTTGCAGCAGGAATCCAGTTGGAAGACTACGAGGCGGCGCTAAAGGAAAAACCCCATCTTCGTCCGCTTCTCGGTGAACCCTATGGCGCTTGCCTTCGTCGCCTTCTTTTGGTCGGGCGCTCCGATGAACCGCTTGAATGCCTGATCCAAAGCATCAGGCAATTCATCCGCCTCGGCTTCGGTCACCCGCTCAACGAAGCGGCGGCACTCGCCTGGGTTTGACGTCAGGCGCGGCGCAAATGTTCTTAATCCTCTACCGCCGCCCGGATCAGCACCTCCCGCTTGCCCACATGATTCGCCGGCCCGACCACTCCCTCTTTCTCCATCTGCTCGATCAACTTCGCCGCGCGGTTGTACCCAATATTCAAATGCCGCTGCACAAAGCTCGTGGACGCCTTCCCTTCCCGAGCCACCAGCGCGACTGCCGACTCATACAACCCCTTCTCTCCCCCATCCGCGCCCGCAAACCCCGGCAACGGAGCCACACCGTCATCATCCTCCGCCTCCGTGACCAACTCCACATACGCCGGCTCACCCTGCTCGCGCAGGAACTCCACCACCTTCTCCACCTCGGTGTCCGACACGAACGGGCCGTGCACGCGCGTAATCCGCCCGCCGCCCGCCATGTATAGCATATCCCCCTGCCCCAGCAGTTGCTCCGCCCCCTGCTCGCCCAGGATGGTGCGAGAGTTCGAACTTGCTGATCACCTGGAAGCTGATGCGCGTCGGGAAGTTGGCCTTGATCGTGCCGGTGATCACATCCACCGACGGACGCTGCGTCGCCATGATCACATGAATACCCGCAGCACGCGCCATCTGCGCCAGACGCTGCACCGCCGCCTCGATATCCTTCCCGGCCACCATCATCAGGTCGGCCATTTCATCCACAACCACCACAATGAACGGCAGAGACTCCAAGGTCAGCGGCTGCTCCTCGAATGTCGGACGGCCGGTATCCGGATCGAACCCGGTCTGCACCCGGCGGGTAATCACCTCCCCCTTCGCCCGAGCATCCGCCACGCGATCGTTGTACCCGCCGATATTGCGCACCCCGAGCTGAACTCATCGCCCGGTAGCGCCGCTCCATCTCCCGCACCGTCCATTTCAGTGCGGTCACCGCTTTCGCCGGCTCCGTCACCACCGGCGCCATCAGATGCGGGATGCCCTCGTACATCGACAATTCCAGCATTTTCGGATCGATCAGGATCAGCCGGCACTGATCCGGCGACAGGCGGTACAGCAGCGACAAAATCATCGCGTTGACGCCGACCGATTTGCCCGAACCCGTCGTGCCCGCGATCATCAGATGCGGCATGCGCTGCAAATCAGCGACGATCGGCGCGCCGGAGATGTCCTTCCCCAACGTCACCAGCAGCCGAGCCGAGTGACGCTGCACCTCGTCACTCGCCAGCAGTTCGGACAGGAACACCGTCTCCCGTTTCGCGTTCGGCACCTCGATGCCGATCACGTTGCGGCCGGGCACGGTAGCGATGCGCACCGCCGTCACCGACAGGCTCCGCGCCACGTCGTCCGCCAGCCCGATCACCCTCGCGCTGCGAATGCCCGGCGCCGGTTCCAATTCGTACAGTGTCACCACCGGCCCGGGCCGGATCTCCACGATACTGCCCTGCACACCGTAATCGGACAGCACCGTCTCCAGCAGGCGCGCATTGGCCTCCAGCGCTTCGGCGCTCGGCCCGGAGCTGGCGCGCGCCGGCGCCGTATTCAGCAGCGTAACCGACGGGAACCGCCAGCCGGCCTCGGGCAGCGGCAGGCTCTCCTGCTTTGCGCGACGGGGCGGCGGGATTTGCTTGCGGGCATGGATCGTGGGCGCCGGCGCTGGGGGCACACTGACCGGCCGATCGACCGCCGGCTCTCGACGAACCTGCGCCCCCTCCTCCTCAGGCTCCTCCTCTCTCACCCGGCGCCGGAACAAGCGCGCAAACGGCACGGTGGCGCGGCCGGCGAAGCTCGCCGCACCCCACCCGGTCGAGAACGAGAATCGCGCCACCCGACCGATCGTGCCGGTTATCACGCGCCATTCTCCGCCCGAAAGGCCAAGCGCGAGCAGCAGCAAGGTGCTGGAGAACGCAGCCAGCAGGACCCAAAGCAGGACCGCGCCCGCGGGACCGAGCAGATCGCGCCCGGGCTGGAGCAGGGATGGGGCGAGCACACGACCGATCGCCCCGCCGGGACCCGCGGAACTGGGCCAGGTGACGGAAGCAAGGCGCGGCACCGCGGCAAGCGTCGCTCCGGCAAGCGGCGTCGCGGCAGCCATGACAGCCAGGCGAAGCCCAAGCCCGCCGACGCCCCGACGCGACGCGAGCCGCCACGCCCAGGCGAGCATCACGAGTGCCGGAAGCGCACCGAAGACACCGAACCCTTGCAGCAGCAGGTCGGCAGCAATGGCGCCGGCGGGTCCCGCCAGATTGGTTGCGGAGCGTGCCGTGGCCGTGTTGAGGCTCGGATCCGCCGGATTGTAGCTCCCCAGTGCGATCAGCAGCGCGAGGCCAGCGCAGCCCAGTGCCAACCCGCTGCAGCTCCGCGGTGCGCCGCTGCATGAGGGACCGGATGGCGGGAGAGACGATCCGCCGCGGGGCAGCGGCAGTACGGGCGGCGGCGGCCATGCGACTCCGTTGTCTGTCCTGTCGTCGGGCTTCCACCATAGAGCCGAACCCGTTGAGAGTCTTGCGCCTTTCGCTGTTTGGTCAGGCTAGTGGCACCCAGATCACAGACGCATTTGCGCCGCATCAAAACGTTGCACCGGCGTCGCCCCGGCGCTTGGATGCCCCGCGCTGGAATAGAGTAATGACGAGATGAAATCGATCCGGATTGCCCTCTGCATGACGCTGGCACTCATCGCGGCCACGGCCACGGCCGGCGATTGGGATGATATCTCCCGCAGCGCGATCTATCAGCTTGGCTATCCGGTTCAGTGGAACGGCCGCACCATCATCCTTGGCGCGCGTCTGCAGATTCCGATCGGCGCCAAAGGAAAAGTTCCCGCCGTGATCCTGATGCACGGCACCGGCGGCATTCGCTACAGCGGCGTGTATGATGCGGCCGCGTTGAACACCGCCGGGATCGCCACGCTGGAAGTGGACCAATGGGGCGGCCGCGGTCTGCCCGGCGGTGCGTCCAGCCGTCCCAAAGCGCTCGGCGACAACCTTCCTGATATCGGCGCCGCCTATCGCCCGCTCGCGTCCAGGCCGGACATCGATGCGTCCCGCATTGGGCTGTTCGGCGAATCAATGGGCGGGATCGAGACACTGCTGATGATGACCCGCCACGATAGCGATGGCATTCTCGGTCCGGGCGCGCATTTCCAGGCGGCGGTCGTGCTGTATCCCATCTGCTGGCTGTACAATCACATGCCCGGGGCGGATTTCGGCGATCTCGTCGATGCCCCGATCCGCATTATGGTCGGCAGCGCAGACGACTATGATGGTGGCGGCGCTGCATGCCAGCAAATGATCAGCGAACTCGCCCCGGCAGATCGCGCACATCTCTCGCTCCGGGTGTTTCCCGGCGCGACGCGCATCTTCGACACGTTCACGCCGCCTTACGAATTTAACGATCCCGGCGCCAACCGGCGAAAGGGGGGCGTTATCCATGTCCGCCCGGATCCGGAAGCACGCCAGCAGGCACGCGATGACCTGACCCAATTCTTCACCGCCGCTCTCAAACCGAGCTAAAGTCACAACCCCAGGGCATCGGAGATGGCCCGTGCGGTCTCCGCCGGTGAGGCGCGCGTCGTGTCGATCTCCAGGTCGTAGCTGATTCCCTGGTGAACGCGTTCATACTGCCAACGCGCCAGGCCGATCAGGCGGTCACCCCGGGCACGCTCCCGCGCTTCCAGCACCTCCAGCGGCGCAAACAGACCGACGAAGCGAACATCCAAGCCCGAAAGCAAAGCGCGATATTCGCCTGCCTTCGCCGGGCCGATCATCACCTCATCAATGATGAGGTTGTTGCCCTGCGCTGCCATTGCCGCGACGGCGTGTCGCATGCCGCGCATCGCACGTTCCAACACCGGGCCCGATCGAATGACGATGCCATCCCGTTCGGTTTCCTCGAAGACCAACCCGTCCGGATGGTCCATCAGCTTCTCCGGCAACATCTCGATAAACGCGTCCATCGCGACATGCAGGAACGGTTCGACGGTGATCGCTTGCAGCGACCGAGCGACCGACGTCTTTCCGACGCTGCCGACGCCGTTCAGAATGATAACGCGCGGTGTGCTCATGTTGCCATCATCGCGCAGCCACTGCCCCGTTGCACGGCCGAGCCGTTGCCGGTAAGCGGGTTAGATTCTGCGGCCCCTGAAAGAGAGTCGCCTTGACCCTTCCTCCGCTCCGTTCTCAACGCGCGCCCAATCCCCAGCGCGTGGTGCAAGGCGCCACACTTCTGGCCGGCGTAAGTCTTGTGCTGGTCATCGTGAATATTGTGCTGGCCAGCCTCAATCAGAACCTGCAGGAAGATGTGAGTCGCCGCCAGCAGGTGCTGGTGCAGGCCGCGCAGCTCAGCCAAGTCTCCACGATCCTGCAGCGCGCCATGGTCGCGCAGGCAGAGCAAGGGGACCAAAAGATTCAGGCCTTGCTGAAACAAGCAGATGTTAGTTTCAAGGCGCCGCCCGCTGCATCTGCTCCCGCGTCTCCGGCGACGACCGCTACTCCGGCCCCTGCTCCCGCGTCGAAGCCATGAGCGGGAGAGAGCCGCCGCGGCTTGACCTGCCGGTTGCACTGGTGGTGCTGGCGTTCTTCATGATCACCGCCTTCCAGACCGATCAGCTGGTCCGTCAGCGCAGCGCGCTGCAAGGCGTGGAGATGGCGCAGGCGAGCGGCCTGGCGCAGGCCGACAAGCTGCGCCTGCAATTCCAGCTTTTCGCTGAGCAGACCACACAGTTGGCGAATGCCGGCGATCCGGGCGCCAAGGCCGTGCTGGCGCAACTTCAGGCTCAGGGCGTGTCGCTGCGGGTGAACAACCCGGCTCCAGGACCGGTGCCGACGTCGCAGTGAAGGCCTTTGTCGCGCTACTGGCCGCCTTGAATGCGGCCGGCTTGGCGCCGCAGCAGGTCGCAATCCCAGGACCAAAGGATGTGACGTTGCAGGCCGCGCTGGTGCGACCGGCGGGCGAAGCAAACGGCGCGGGAATCGTCGCCCTGCACGGATGCGGCGGTCCGATCCCGGACCGCGACGCGCAATGGGCCAAGCGTTTCGTCGCGGACGGCCATCCCGTGCTGTTTCCCGACAGTTTCGGTTCGCGCGGCCTCGGGTCGCAATGCAAGGTGACGCATCGGGCGGTCAAACCGTCCGGACTTCGCCGCCAGGATGCGATCGCCTCGGCCGAATGGCTGAGCGCCCAGCCCGGCGTTCCGCCCGGCGGGATCGTGCTCGTCGGGTGGTCGAACGGCGGCGGGACCGTCCTGTTCACCGCCGCCCGCGACCCAGCGCCCCCGGCCGGCCTGTTTGCTCGGTTCGTGGCGTTCTATCCCGGCTGCCGGGCCGCGCTAAACAGCGGCTGGGCGCCGTCCGGCCCGCTTATGATTTTGGTCGGCGCGAATGACGACTGGACACCGGCGCCACCCTGTGAGGCTCTGGCGAAGAAATACCCGGACCTGATCACGCTGCAGGTCTATCCGAACGCCTGGCACGATTTCGACCGGCCGGATCATCCGGTGGCGAAGCGGACCGGACTGGCGACGCCGCCCAGCGGCACCGGCGTGGCGCACGCCGGCACCAATCCGGCGGCGCGCGCCGATGCGCTGACGCGCGTGCCAGCGTTTGTTGATGGACGGTAAAGCTACGCCGCGTCTTCCCGCTTGTCCCGCACCTTCACATACGCCAGTGCGGCGTGTTCTTCGCAGTAAGGCTTACCCGGCACTGACCCCGTATCGCAGAAGCGGAAGCTCCGCGTGCCCGGCTCGCCGATCGGCCAGCAGCAGGTAATCACCCGGCCGTAGCGCGGTGGTGGCACCGGCTGCAGCCGCGGCGCACTCGGCTGGGGCGCCGGCCGGCCAGCACCGACAAAACCCGATTCGGTGCGCCGAATGCTCTCCAACGGCGGCAGCGTCGGACCCGGCGTGCGACGCACGGAGGGGCGGCGCGGACGGGGCTCACCCGTGCCCCGCCGAATGGGCGACGGGCGAGACGGCAGATCCAGCCTATGGGCCTTCCCCACCACCGCATTCTTCGACATGCCCAACCGTCGGCCGATCTCGGCCGTCGAGAGACCCTCGCTCCAGAGTTCCCTCAGACGTAGGATGGTGTCCTCGGTCCACTCCATTTTGGCGTGCCTCCCGTCTCTAACCGCAAGATATGGTAGCGGGCCAAAATCATCCGATTCAACGGAACAAATGAGCAACGGCCCAAAAACTTGTGGAAAACTTTGCAGCGGCCCCAACATCTTGAGCCAGCCCGTGCGAAACACCGCGGAGCACCGGGCATCATATCGGCCTGGCATCGATTCGCGCTCGACCGAAATGAGACCACTCATGACAAGGCGACTGGCCGGGTCGCCGCCCCAACCCCGCGCTGGCGGTTGATACCGAGACACTGGGCGTAACAGCCGAGGCCTATCCGCCAACCAGCCGCCGGGCAATCGCGATCACCCGGTGCGCCTCGCTCCACAGCGCGAAGTCTCCCAGCCGATCGGCCTCGGCCCACACCGCCTCGCTGACGTCGGTGCCGGCAACCGGTTCGCCGTCGGTCCAGGCCGCCGCGAAATCGATGATCGTGTAGTGAAACCGCACGCGGCCTGCGTCGTCAGGGCGGATGTTGTCCACCACCGCCGCAAGGTGCAGCGGCCCCACCTCCACCCCCGTTTCCTCCATCAGTTCCCGACGCGCCGCCTGCTCCACGGTCTCGTTCAGTTCCTGCGCACCGCCCGGCAGTGTCCAGCTGCCGACATTCGGCGGCTTGCCCCGCCGTACCAGCAGCACGCGCGAGCCTTTCAGCACGACCACGCCGATCCCGACGATGGGGCGCGCGGGATATTCGCGGTCGCTCATCGTTGTTTAGCGCGCAGCCGCCACACCAACCGTGGGCGCAGTACCGCTCCGCAATCGCCGACGCTCGTGCTGCGCGACATCACTCCGTGGCCGCGCCCGGCTTCCCAGGGGGATTTTCAGGAGCCTTCTCCAGATCGGACAACGCCGGAAGCAGTGCCGTCTCCCGCCACGAACCGAGCTGATACGTCCAGCCCTTCACCCGATCCTCCAGCTTTGCCGCATCCGGCGCGGCCTTCCCCTCGCCCGTCACATCAAACCGCGCGAGCAGTAACTTGTCCTGATGGAACAGATCGGCCGTGATGTGCATGCCATCGGTCGTCGTGAACACACTGTGGCCGATCTCGCCCGATGCCGGCGCGGCCCCCGGATGCACGTCATCGGCCGTGAGTTGCTCGAGCGCCGACGCAACCTCACCCACTTTGTAATCATCCAACGCCCCGTGCTGCGCCGGCTCGGTCAGCGACAGCGTCCCGTTCTTACCATCCAGCACCACTTTCACAGCACCGGTGCGCTCGACATCAACCTGCGCGATGCGCGCGTGGTCGATATTCATAATGTCGCGGTCGAGCCACAGCGCCGGGTCGGAATCCACGGACAGGCTGCCATAGGCCAGCCAGCTCTGTGCCTCTCCCGGGCGGCGTAAATACACCTCGTCCGGCACGTTGCCCTGCGTCAGTACGCGGCGATGCCCGACGATCAACGACAGGATCGGTTTGCCGCCCGTATCCACCACCCGCACCAGATAAGATTCCGCCGTCTTGCCGTTGGGATCCTCGACGCCGAGCCGGGCGTAGTTGGCCGGATCGGCCGTGCGAGGCGCCACCAGGCGCAACTCGGTGAGCCCGGTCAGCACGCCACGCAGCTTGGACCTCTCCACCGGATACATGCCGCGATCAGCCAGACCCCAATGGTCGCCATCGCGGCGGATCACCAGCGTCTTGCCGCGATGGGAAATGTCCAGCTCCGCCGCACTCTGCAGCTTCGTCGCGAGATCGGGAAACAGCAGCGTGCCGCTGTTGATGGTCGTGGATTCGGCCCGCTGCTGACCGGGGCCGAAATACCACCCGGCACCGGCCACGATCACACCCGCAACAAGCAAGGAAAGTCCGGTGCGAGGGGTCATACGCGGGCCGCCGCGCGACGATGTGCCCGCACCACCCCAAGCACGATGGCCAACACGGTCAGCACCGCCGGGATCAGCACGATATTGAGCAACATGAGTTGCATTTTCAGCCGGGAAATATCGCGATTGAGGTTGTACTGAACGGCGCGAAGCTGCCCGCGTGTCGTAAGAATGTCCTGGTTCGCTTGCCGGATAGCAGCACGCTGCGCCGGGGTGATCACCGCCGAGCTTGGCTCGGCTCCCGTCCCACTCCCTTGCCGCAGGTCCTGCAGCTTCGCCTGCAGAGTCGTCAGGTGGGCCTGCAGCGTCTGCTCGGTCTTGCGGAACCGCGCCTGGGCCTGTTCCTGCATGCGCTCGACCAGGGTGAACGGCCGCGCCGTTGTGCCGCGCGCACGCAAGCCCAGCAGCGCGTCGCCACCGGCCAGCGTATCGACCAGATTGGCCAGGAACGGCCCGTTATCGGCGAACGGCACCGGCTGCTTCTGGCCGAAGAAGTCCTGCTGCTGCACCCAGAACCGATCGGCAATCAGGTCGGTATCAGCGATCACCACGATCTGCGCCGGTCCCTTCGTCTGCGCGAGATAGGGCAAGGGCGGCTTGCCCTTCTCCGGCGCCGGCGGACCCGAAAACGCGGAGTGGAGTTCGCCGCTGATGCGTGCCGCGATCACCCGGGGTTCGCCCGAGGGCTTGAAGCCGGCCAGAATCGCCGCCGGATCAGGCATCTTCACCTGATCGACCGGAATAAGCCCGTCATTGGCGTTCGTCGTCAGTAGCGGCGTGAACGTTATATTGGCACCTGGCGCCTTGGAGATGGAACCCGGCGTCGCCACGCTCACCTGCTTGATGTCGGCAGTCGCCGGGTCGTTGTGATTGATGCCATCCGTGATGCTGAACCAGGCGGGATAATCCGTCACGCCGCCCTGCTGAGTCTGCACCTGCCAGGCCCCATCCTCGTCACCGACCACCTCGGACGGATTGAACTGGATGCCCCATGCCGCGAACAGCTTCGGCAAATTGGAGCTCGTGTCTGTCGGCGGTGCACCCTGCGGGTTGGGTGAGGCAGCAGCGGTATCACTCCAGGGATCGACCATCACCATCAGCTTGCCGCCGCGCATCACGAACTGGTCGATCGCGTATTGCGTCGCGGTCGACAGATTGTGCGGACCGATCAGCAGCAGGACCTTGATGGCCGGATCGATGCTGGTCGCGTCCATCGGCACGGTCTGCACGTCGTTGGTCTGGCGCAGCAGCGCAGCGGCCGCGTAAGGCTGGCCCATGCTGTTCGGCGGCAATCCCTGGCGCATCGCCATCATCATGAGCTGCGGATTACCATCCACCGGCAGAGACGACATCAGGCCGATCACCGGTCGCGCCGGGCTCGACAGCTCGTACACCATCTTCGTCAGGTCGTATTCCAGGAACCGCTCACGATCCGCCTGAAAAAACGGGATGGAGCGATCGTCATCGAGCAGGTTGGTGCCCGCGAGGCCGAAATAGACTTTTTGACCGTCGGCGCTCAGCGGCACACCCTGCAGCCCGTCGGCCATGGCACGATCTTCGGTCTCGCTGAACGGCTCCGGGTCGTATCTGTTGATGCGCAGCATGCCATGCGCGGCGGCGGCGTATTCGTTCAGCATCTCGCTCACATGCTGCTCGTACGCAGCATAGGACGGCGCGGCGGCGCCAAGCACCCGAGAGTAAAAGAAACTGAGCGTAATCGGCTCCTTCAGCCCGGCGAGAATATGCCGCGTACCGGGTGACAGCGTGTAGATCTTTCCTTGCGTAAGATCGATCTGCGGGCCTGCGAGGCGCGCATCGGCGAACATGTTCACGCCGACGACGATGCCAAGAACGCCCAGCATCCCCGCGAGGGCGCACCAGAACCGTGCGCGCATCACGCCGCCTTCCGTGCTTCGATGATCACGGTATTGAGGAACAGAAAGAAGCCGATGAAGCTGGCAAAGAAGATCACATCGCGCAGGCTGATGATGCCGCGGGTAAAGTCCTGAAAGCGCGCAATCACCGCGATGCGCACCGCCACAGCGGCTGCGGCGGGGGCATTCTGGCCGAGGAAGTCCGTGACCAGCGGATAGGACGCGGCGGCGAAGACAAAGCAGACGACAAGCGCCAGGACGAAGGCGATCACCTGGTTCTTGGTCAGCGCAGACGCGGTGGACCCGATCGCGAGGAACGCACCCGCGACCAGCAGCGCGCCGATATAACCGCTAAGTACCGGTCCGTTATCCGGGGTGCCGAGCAGGTTGACGGTGATGACGATCGGGAAGGTCAGCACGATCGCGACGGCACAGAAGATCCAGGCGGCAATAAATTTACCGAGCACCGCCACGCCATCGCGGATCGGCAGCGACAGCAGAAGCTCGACCGTGCCCATCCGGCGCTCCTCGGCCCACAAGCGCATCGTGATCGCCGGCACCAGCAGCACCAGAACCCACGGCAGGAAGGCGAAGAAAGGCGCGAGATTGGCCTGGTTGCTTTCGAAGAAACTGCCGCCGTTGAAGGTCAGCGCGCCTTGCAGCACCAGGAACACCACGATGAAAACGGTGGCGACGGGGCTGGTGAAATAGGCGCCCAGTTCGCGCCGGGCGACAGTGAACGTCGCAGACATCACGCGGCCTCCGCGACGCGCTTCCAGGCCGCACGCGCGGCGGACTGGGTCGTCAAGGCGCGGAACACGTCTTCGAGCCGGCCGGAGGGATCGCGCGCCGCAAGCTCCTTGGGCGTGTCATCCACAACGATACGGCCGGATGCGATAATGACCGCGCGGGTGCAGACCGCCTCCACCTCCTCCAGAATATGCGTGCTGATGATGATCGCTTTATCCGGCGCCATGCGGCGAATGAGCTCACGCACCTCGTGCTTCTGGTTGGGATCGAGGCCGTCGGTCGGTTCGTCGAGCACCAGGGCCGGCGGATCGTGCAGCAATGCCTGCGCCAGCCCGACACGGCGCTTATAGCCCTTGGACAACGTCTCGATCGTCTGCAGCCGCACGCTGCCGAGCTGCGTCAGCGCCATTGCGTCTTCCACGCGGGTATCAAGCGTCTCACCGCGATAGCCGCGCACACGCGCGACGAAGCGCAGAAACCCGATGACGCTCATTTCCGGATAGGTCGGCGCGCCTTCCGGCAGAAAACCCAGCGCGCGCCGGGCGGCGATCGAGTCGGTTTGCACGTCATGACCCAGGATGCGCGCGGTCCCCGCCGTGGGCGGCAGAAACCCGGCAAGCATGCGCATGGTGGTGGATTTGCCCGCGCCGTTCGGACCGAGGAAGCCCAGCACCTCGCCTTTACCGATCGTCAGGGCGATATCGTCCACAGCGCGAAAGTGACCGAAATCGCGTGTGAGGTGGTCGAGTTCGATCGTATCGCTCACGCCGGTGTGCCCCAGATTGGCCGGGGGCATACTGCGGTGTTCGCACGCGATGCAAGCAGCGAGGTCCAACTGCGCTGCTTAAGCTGTGGTAATACCAATCGCCGGAACTGCTGACTGGCCCGCGCCCAGGGCTGGTGTGGTGCCTGCGCGTAAAATAAAGTTTCAACGATGCATCGCACATGGAGCAAGTCTTAACGACTTCGGGTCATGCTCCGCGGTCATGAGCTGCCAAAAGGCAATCGTGACCAGCCCTGTGGACGCCGTGGCCTATGCGGGCTTTGCTCAGTCGCTGCTCAATGCCGGAAACGCCGCGGCGGCTCTGGCAGCCACCGACGCGGCGTTTCAACGTGACCCTCGTCACGCCGATGCCTTGCAGGTCCGCGGCTATGCATTGCGCACGCTGGGCCGGCTTTCCGAGGCCGCGGACGCGTGGGAACACGCCTTGGCCGAGGAGCCGCATCGCGCCGGCCTCAGCCTTAATCTCGGCATCCTCTGCGCAGGTCTCCGCCGCATGGCAGAGGCCGAGCATTGGATGCTCCGGGCCGTCGAAATCGATCCGGACATGAAGGAAGCACACGCCAGCCTTGGCGCGCTGCATGCGGTCCTTGGCCGTCACACGCTTGCGGAGCAGCACTGTGCGACGGCCGTGGCTCTGGATCCCACGCTGGTTGCGGCGCATCGCACGCGTGCCATTGTCGCCGCCTCCAGAAGGGATCACACCGCGGCACGGCAGCATCTGTCCGCGGCGCTCGCCCTGCGCTCGACCGTTCTCGAACCCGCGTGCGGCTCTCTCGGGGCGCGCAGGGTTCTCGTGCCTCTCGTCAACGACAGCGGCAACGTGCCGCTCCGCCATCTTCTGCCACGTACGCGCAACACACTGATCAAGTTGGGTGTGGAGTTCGCCCAGCCCGGCGATGCCCTCCAGCTTCCTGCCTTTGACGTCGCTTTCAACGGCATCGGCGACGCCGATCAGGACGCCGCCCTCGGCGTGCTCTCCACCCTTCTGTCCGGCTGCGGCCGGCCGATCCTGAACAGGCCGGAGCGCATTTCCGCGACACGGCGCGATCGCCTGCCCGCCTTGCTCGGCCAAGTGCCCGGCGTGCTGCTGCCGGCCGTGCTGAGGCTGTCTGCCTCGGACCGGCCGACAGAGGCCGCGCGACAGGCTGGTTTGTCGGGCCGCCTCCTGATCCGGCCCGCGGGTTCGCATGGCGGAGACGGCGTCATCCTGATCGAATCGCCAACCGGCTTCGACGCGCTTCCTGCGGATACCGACCGCTATCTCATCGCGTTTCAGGATTATCGCTCGCCGGACGGGCTGTGGCGGAAGTATCGCGCCATCTTCGTTGGCGGCATGGTCTTCCCCTACCATCTCGCCGTCAGCGAGCATTGGCTGGTTCATTATTGGACCGCTGGTATGGAGCATGCCGCCGGCAGGCGTGACGAGGAATGCCGTTTCCTGCAAGACCCCGCCGCGGTTCTCGGCTCGGGCACCTGGAACGCCGTCGCCGCCATCGGCCGAACCATCGGACTCGACTGGTGCGGTATCGACTTCGCCCGGCATGCGGATGGCCGCGTCATCGTGTTCGAAGCCAATGCAACGATGAACGTGCACCCCGAGGATCAGGATGGCGTGTTCGCCTACAAGAACTCCGCCGTGAACGCCATTCTCGACGCCTTCGAGACCATGCTTCAGCGCCAAACAGATGCGCGCTCAGCGAATGACCTTGCGGGCCCGAAGCGCGGCGATCTCGGCAGCAGCAAACCCATGCTCGAGCAGCACGCTATCCGTGTGCTCGCCAAATGACGGGGCGTGGGCGAGGCTTGATCCCGCGGTGAAGCGAGGCAGGCCGATCACATTGGGCAGCGGCACCGGTCGCGGCACGTCGGAGTGCTCCACCCAGGTGAAGGCATTGGATTCGGCGGTCTGCGGATGAACCAGGAACTCGGCGTAGGTGTTCAGCCGCTCGTGCATCACTTTCGCCGCCGCCAGCCGCGCCGACCAATGCGCAAACGGATGTCCGGCAAACATCGGGCGCAGTTCCGCGCGGATAACCTCGGCATGGGTGATGCGGTCCTCGATCGTGGCGAAACGCGCGTCCTGTAGCATCCACGACAGATCGAGTGCACGGCAGAACGCCTCCCACTCGAACGGGCGAACAACGGTGACGCTGATCCAACCATCGGTCGTCGCGTACACGCCATTCGGCGCCGCGGGCGGGCGCAACTTCCCATCTTCAAGGTACTGCTGAAGCAGCCGGATCACTTGCAGCCCCGCGGCAGCCTGGAGCAGGGAGGCTTCGATGTGCTGCCCGGCACCGGTTCGCTCTCGGGCGAACAGCGCGGCGCCCAGTGCGCCGAAAGCGAACAGCGCGGTGCTCATGTCGATCGCAACGATCGGAATGCGATGAGGGATGCCGTCCTCACCGGCGTTCTCGGCAGTCAGGCCAGTGAAGGCCTGCAGCACGGGATCCATGGCCGGACGTTCGGCGAGCGGTCCGCGCGCACCGAAACCTGAAATCGACACATACAGGATGCGTGATTCGCGTGCCGCCACCGCGTCATAGCCGAAGCCCAGGCGGTCGACGACCCCGGGACGGAAGTTCTGAATGAAAATATCGGCTCCCCGGATCAGCCTCCAGAGAACGTCCTGGCCTTCATGCTGCTTAAGGTCCAGCGCGATGCCGCGTTTTCCGAGATTGCATGGGATCGAATACGCAGTCTGGTCACCGTACTTAACACCGAGGCCACGGCTCCAGTCACCGGTCTCGACCGGTTCCACCTTGATCACGTCCGCGCCCTGCTGCGCGAGCAGCATGGCGCAATACGGTCCCGCCACGCCCTGGCTCAGATCGATCACCTTCAGCCCGGAATAGGCCCGCATGCTCATGTCTCTTGGGAGCACAGGGCGCATCTCCCGTCGAGTCCGGGCGTCGAGCCGACGGCCAGGCGCCGAGCCGACGGCGGGGTGAACGAAGGCGGCAGCCCGATCAAACGGACTGCCGCCTAATGTCCTGCCCCTGAAGTTCGCCGCATCAAGCGGCGAGCGGAAGGGATCAGCAGGCCATTGAAAATAGAGCATCGTGGCCCGAGCTGAGGGGCGTCACGCATGTGATGTACCTCAGCATCGGGCCACCAGCGCCTACGCTGGAACCCTCGTTCGCTTGCTGGTCGCTGTGGCAACCACCTGGGGCGGCTGTCCCAGCACATTCGCAATCGCGCTCCCGTTCGGACTGCCCAAGCCCGACGCCGCATCCCATCCATTCGCGGCGGCGAAGCTGCCGTTATTCCCAGTCTTCACATCCCGCATCGCGGAGGCGTTCGCATAGAGCTGCGGATTGATGAAACCGACCGGCCGGCCGGTTGTCCCATTGATCCGGGCGATCAGCCCCGCCCATAGCGGTGCCACCGCACTGGTTCCGCCAATAACGGTATCCGAACCATCCACCCGCACGTCGTAGCCGGACTCCGGATCGGCATCACCACAGACATCGGGAACGCCCCGCATGGTCAGCCCCTCTGCGCCGCCGGCCGTCAGCGCTGCCTGCAGCCCGTTCTGCCATGCCGGCAAAGCGAAGACGTTACTCACGCCTCCTCCGCCCGCACCACCCTGCGCGCCGTCATTCCACACACTCTCGGCCGAGATCGCATTGTTGGCGGCCGCCAGTCGCGTTCCGCCACAGGCCAGAGCATGCGGGCTGGATGCAGGGAAATCCACGTGGTTGGCGTTGTCATTCACCCCGTCGCTCGAACCGTTATCTCCGGAGGCAACACAAACGGTTATCCCCATCGCCGCCGCCGACTGGAAAGCCGAATCAAACGCCGTCATAGCCTGCTCCGTCCACGCGGATTCCGGTCCACCCCAACTGATCGATATCACCGACGGCTTGTTGGTACTGTCGTGCACCGCCGTGGAAATCGCGTCGAGGAAGCCCGCATCCGTGTTCGGACCAAAATACACCGCGATCTTCGCCCCTGGTGCGACGGCTCCGACAACCTCGATATCCAGCATCACTTCACCATCCGGTCCGTTCGCATCGCCGGTTGGACGGTTCTTGCCGTGATCGACGGATACCGCGGTTACAGACGGCGCTTTCGCCACGCCGATCTCCCGGAAATACGTGTTCAGGTCCGCGGTCCGGTAACCGCCACCCAGCTCGATGATCGCGACACACTCTCCCTGGCCTGTCCCTTGCGGAAATCCGTAAAGAGAAGCAATCGCGGTCGGCGTAAACGATGTCGCATCGCCGGCTCCGGCATGCCATTCGATGTTTCCGTGCGGTTGCCGCGCACGGAAATGCGGCTTCGCCACCGGCCGGTCATCCAGGCCCAGCACCGCCTCCACAGCGCCCTTCAACTCGTCCGGAAGGTTTACCGCTCCCGTCCGGCCACGATAAGAGCCGCCGGGATGCTCGTACCGCTGCAAATCAACCCCGAAGGCTTGGTTGAATTGCGCAACCGTGCCGGACAACACGACGACGCGCCGAGCGGCGCTCTCCTGCACGACGGAAAGCCCGTGCGCAGCCGCAAACTTCTTCACCGCGGCAATGTCCTGGGCGTGCGCCCCGAACTCCTTCTCGAATTCAGCGCGGCTGAAATGCCCTTTCCCACCCGTCGCGATGTTCTTCATGTGGTCTCGGAACCCCGCGTCGTTCTGCCGTCGCAGCAGAACGCTAACTTCTAAACGCTCGGTTGGATCCGCTTTCCCGATTGCGCGTGCACCAGGAAGTGGCTTCCGCTCACTACCCTTGAGGGGATGCCTGGCCATGATTTCCTCCATCGGGGTCCACGCGTTCTTGAAAGCGGCAACTCGTCCTGGCATGGACCCTGTCCAGACCGCGCGCCGAAGGCCGCCAAGAACGGCCATCTCTCGCACTGACCCGGCACAACCCGGCTTTCTATCGGCCCGGGGTCAAGGCATTTCCTGCCTGAGATCAATACGCAGGTATGCTTCCTGACCTATGAAACGCTTCATACGTTAGGGATTACGAACCCAGCGTGAAAGCGATGACCCGCCGTTAGGCTGGCGTGTTGGAAGCTTCCAACACGATCAGCGCGGGCGGATCGGCGGCGGGTTCCAGCCGCACCAACGCGCCGTTCGGCACCGCGCGGGTGATATCCTCCTCAAAACCCGAAAGCATGGTGAAGCCGGCGAGTGCCGCACCCTGCACCATGATCGGATTGGCACGGTTCAGCACCAGTGCCGCCGGCGCGATGCCGCGCGCACGCATCTCATGCAGCATCCACGCCGTCGCCACGCCGCCCTTCGCCGCATCCAGGATCAGAATCCGTCCGACATAGCTCTCTCCGACCAGCTTGTGATCCGGGCGGGAGAACACGCCCTTGATGCGGTCCAGGTCATAGCGCGCGGAAAACCCGTCGCTTGCCACCAGCGCCCGCCCCTCGACAGGCTCGCCCATTCCCGCGCCGGCAACGAAGCGCTTCACGCGGCGCCTCCGCAGGCGACGTCAACGCATTCCCGCATCGACATCAGCGCCGGCGCGTAGCCGTATCCGCCGAGAATGTTGGTCAGCTTGGCGGAGTTGGTGGCCAGGCCACGCCAGTTATTCGCCTCCGCCATCTCGCGCGCGTAGCTCTGGTAAAAACACATCCCGGACAGCACCATCGCACCCGCTTGCTCCAGCCGCGCCGTCAACCCCATCCGATCCGCATCGGCGCGCACCTGCGGGCTCGTGACAACAAGCGTCGGCACGCGCACGCAGCGACCATCCAGCAGTCCAGTAACCTCCTGCATCTCCACCAGACTGAGCTGTGGTGCCGCGAACACCACCACGTCGATCCGCCCGGCCCGATCGGCATATGCCGCACGAAAGGCGGCAATGTCCTGCGCTGTGACGGTCGCGCGCATCGGCATCGCCGGATCGATCATGTGCTCGGCTTCGGGCGTGACGCCCTGCATGTGAAACATCCCGACGGATCCGTAGCTCGCAAGCGCCGCACCAAAATGCTTCATCTCGTCGGACGACGGTGAGCGATCGATGCCGATGATCGCGGGCACCTGGCTGTAATCGCCGGCGAGCCGGCCGACAATGCCGCCCAGCGTTCCCCAGTCGGCGAGATCATCCGGCGTGTGCTGTACGCGAACGGCCAGCGTCGCGCGGCGGTTTTGCTCCAGATGAAATCCATAGCGCGGCGTGCGGCCTGTCAGCCCCGCAGACAGTGCCGACGGACCGCCTTCGAAGTTCGATCGCGCACCCAGCACGCTGTTCGTATAGATCACGACGCCTGTATCGCCATAAGCCATGTGCTCGCCGAACACCGCCGGCATGATGGTCTGGTAGTTGATGCACGTATCGGTCATCAGCACATCCATCGCCTGGAATGCGGCGATGGCCCGGCGCTCCAGCGCCACCATCCAATCCTGCTGCTTCAGCCGCGCGGCCGCCGCAAGATCGGTGCCGCGCGGATCGGTTATGGTCGGGACGGCGACGCGCGCGCCCTGCGCTGCCAGATGCTCCAGCAGTTCCACGCCTGGAACACCGAGAACTCAGTGTCCGCCATGATATGCGCCTGCGTGACCGGCACGAGGTCCTCGGCCCCGAGATACTGTCCCACGGCGACCTGATGCCGGATTGCCCACTGCCGCCCCGGTCCGGCTTCTCCCGCCGCCCAGGCCTTCTCATCATCCCGCAAATGCATACCGTTATGTTGAACATCCACGTGCGCCGAAGCAAGAAGGCACCAGAATGCAAGTGATACTGCGCAACAGGCTCGACCGCCCCGTCGACGAATCCTACGACCACACCCTCGGCCCCACGAATGCCGAAATCACCCTCGTCGAATACGGCAGCTATGCCTGCCCCTATTGCCGCGCCGCCAACGAACGCATCGCCGAGGTCCGCGATCAGTTCGGCGAGCGCGTCCGCTACGTCTTTCGCCACTATCCTCTCGTCGGTGTCGAGATCGCCCGACAGTCCGCCGAACTCGTCGAACACGCTGCCAACCCCGAGCACTTCTGGGATGCGCACATCGCCCTGATGACGCGCTCCCCCACTCTGACCGAGGCGGATCTGCGCGCCGTCGCCAGCATGCTGACCCTGCCGCCGGATGATACGGAGGAAGCGCTCCTGGCGGCCGAACGCGCGAAGGCCCGCGTCGACGCCGACATCGAAAGCGCCGGCGCCAGTGGCGTCCACGTCACCCCGACCTTCTTCATCAATGGCCGCCGCTATGACGGGGCTTGGGACGGAACTTCACTCACCGAGGCGATGCGCGGCACGCTCGGCCAGCGTCTCCGCTCAGCTGCGGTCGATTTCGCCGACTGGGCTCCTTCTGCGGGCGTTCTCCTCCTCATCGCGACATGCATTGCGATCGCCCTCACCAATTCCGGCCTGGGCGAGGCTTTCACGTCACTCTGGGAACAGGAGCTCGGCTTCAGCGTGGGCCACGCCCGCTTCACAATGTCGATCCTGGAGTGGATCGATAACGGCCTGCTCACGATCTTCTTTCTGGTCGTCGGCCTGGAGATCAAGCGCGAGTTCACCGTCGGGCGCCTCTCCAACCCGCGCTCCGCCGCACTACCCATCGCAGCGGCGATCGGCGGCATGATCGTGCCCGCCCTGCTCTACCTTCTCTTAATCCCGACGGGACCCTGGTCGCGCGGATGGGGCGTCCCGATGACCACCGACACCGCATTCGCCGTCGCGCTGATCGTTATGATGGGACGGCGCGTACCGGTGGAGCTGCGCGTCTTCCTCACCGCCGCGGCCATCGTCGACGATCTCGGCTCCATCGTCGTCGTCGCGGGATTCTATTCCAGCGCGCTGCACCTGTCTTATCTGCTTGCCGCCGCCGCCATCGTCGTCGCACTGGCAGCCCTCAACTATGCCCGCATCTACAGCGTCACCCCGTATGTGCTGCTTGGCATAGCACTGTGGGCCTGCGTCTATGCCGGCGGCCTCCATGCGACCATGGCCGGCGTCATACTGGCGGTGTTCATCCCGACGCGCCCCCCACCCGATTTGATCGCACTCAGGGCCCAGGCGAGCGCCATCCTTATCGCCGAAGCGAGCCGCGGCAACGAGCCGTTACGCCATGGCCCCTCGCTGCCCAGCCTTCGCGCACTCGACGCGATTCACGACCGGCTCGAATTTCCCGCCGATCGCTTGCTGCGGCACTCCGGCGCGAGATCGAGCTATATCGTTCTGCCCTTGTTCGCTCTCGCCAATGCCGGCGTTGCACTCGCCGCCGGAGCGCTTCTCGGCCATGAGCCGATCGTGCTCGCGGTCATGGTCGGCCTGGCGATCGGCAAGCCACTGGGGCTGGTCTCGGCGTCGGCGCTCGCTGTGAAACTTGGTCTGGCCGTGAAGCCCGCTGAATATTCGTGGCGACAGCTTGCCGGCGCGGGTGCCCTCGCCGGCATCGGTTTCACCATGTCGCTGTTCATCGCCGGCCAGACTTTCCATGTGGAAGCCGAACTGACCGCCGCGAAAATCGCGATCTTCGCGGCATCAATTCTATCCGCTGTCGCGGGCACAGTGATCCTTTGGAATGCAGAAACGCCGGGTGATCCTGAGATGCCCTCGGCGTGAATGACCTACTCCCGCAGGCGTGCAGTCACATCCATGCGCTGATGAAGAATACGGACGATGTTGATCAAGCCCTTATCGGAGACCCGACAGAACAGAAAGTGAGATTTGACCGGCAGCTTCCAATATCCCGGGCGAACGTCATCGATACGCCGCCCCTGCTTCATGCCACTCGTAAGCATCACGCACGCATCTTCAATGGCACGGATATAATCATCCGCCTGATCGAGCCCCCAATTCCGTGCGCTATAATCACTCAGGTCCGCTTGTGCGGCCGGTGAGAAGGCGTAACTCGTCACCCGGAGTGCCGCGCGCGCTTCTCCTGAAGGAACGACGCGAAGTCCAAGGTCCCAGGCGGCCCGCTGACCTCGCCTTCAATCAGGGCTTCGCGAAGCTCCAGAATTCTGGCCTCCCGCTCTTCCGGCAATTTCAGACCCGCGCTGATCACCTCGCTGTGCGTCCGATAACGACCCTCCTCGATCTGCCGGTCAACAAACCGGCGAAGATTGTCCTCAAGCGATATTGTCGTGGTCTTGGCCAAGATCGCCTCCATCAGCGCGTACGGTAAGTAAGCTGTTCGGCCTCGGTCGCAACTGGCTTGGTGGGGCTGGGACGCAGCGCCCCAGCCTCGCCTCTTACGCCGCCCGCGGCTTCGCCTCCCGCAATTCCGCCAGGTGATCGAACCGCCGCGCATATGTGCCGAGCCCCTGCGTCTGAGACCGCAGCTCGATGATCAGATCATGCAGCTCGGCTTCCGGCACCAGCGCCTCCACATCGTCCCACCCAGGCCAACCCGGCTTCTCCGTATAGCCCAGGATCTGCCCCTTCCGGCCCGTCAGCAGCCGCTGCGCGCGAGCAGTGAAATCGTTCGGGACACTGATAACCACGTGATCGATCGGCTCCAGCACCACCGGATCGGCCGCGGCGAGCCCTTCCTTCATCGCGATCGAAGTCGCGGTCTTGAACGCCATGTCGGAGCTGTCGACGCTGTGGAACTGCCCGTCCACCAGCGTGACGGAGATGTCCACCACCGGGAACCCATATGGTCCTTTCCGTGCGGCCTCCTCCGCGCCTTCGCCAACCGCGGGGATGAAGTTGCGCGGCACCGCGCCGCCCACGATCTTGTCGATGAACGCGAACCCGGCACCGCGCTCTCGCGGGGCAATGTCGATCTTCACATCCGCAAACTGCCCGTGGCCGCCGGTCTGGCGCTTCAGCCGACCATGCTGGTGCACCGCGCGCCGGATCGTCTCCTTGAATGCCACGGCCGGCTTATGCGTCATCACCTTTAACCCATAGTTGCTCGCCAGACGCGCCACCGCGGTGTTCAGATGAATCTCGCCCTGCCCGAGCAACACCGTCTCGCCGGTGTCCTGGTTGTACTCCAGGCGTAGGGATTGGTCTTCCTCCAGCAGCTTCTGCAGCGCACCAGACAGCTTCACATCATCCTTGCGATCGGTCGTCGTGATCGCGAGCGCATAGACGGGCGCGGGAGCCTCCGGGAACGGCAGTGCTTCCGCTGTGCCCCCGGGCGTGATGGTCGCACCGGTCGCCGCATTCTCGAGCCGCCCCAACGCCACCAGCTCACCTGCTTCGGCCTCCGGCGCCTTGACCATGTCGTTGCCGCTGAAATGATAAATTCCGCCGAGACGCGACCCGCCCAACGTGGCCCCGTCCTTCAGGCTGCCGCGCCAGATGCGCGCATAGGACAGTTTGCCCGTATGGCCGGCGTGCACGGTGCGGAACACCTGCGCCAGCGGCGGCCCGTCCGCCGGAACGCCGCGCCTCGCCGCCGTTTCCACACCCGTGGGCGTATCGTGGCGGAGTGCCTTCCACAACCGGCGAATGCCATGGGCATGCTCTGCAGCGCCCAGCAGCACTTCAATCACATCGCCGGCGGCAAGGTCCTTGCGCAGATTCTGATAAACCTCATCCGTGCTCGGCTGCACATCCTCCAGCAGCTTTTCCAGCAGTGCATCGTCGTGATCCGCAAGCGTCTCCATCAGCTTCGATTTCGCCTGCTTCTCCTCCTCGACCAGGGCCGAGGGGATTTGCATCAGCTCCGACGACATGCCGCGGCGATAGCGGTACGCCCGCTCGCTCACGATATCGACGTAACCGGTCACGTTCTGGCCTTCCACGATCGGCATCTGGCGCAACACCAGCGGCCCTTTGGAATAGGCCTGCAGCGCAGCCAGCGCTTCGGCCAGACCGCCATCCAGCGTGTCAATCTTGTTGATGAACAGAATGTACGGCGTGCCCTGGTCGGCCAGCATCTTCATCAATGGCGCGACCGCCATGGCGCGCGCCGGCACCGCTTCGCAGACCACCACCGCAAGATCCACCACGGCGAGCGCAGCGGCGGCTTCATACGCGAACTCGATGGAACCGGGACAATCCAGAATGGACCACGTGTCGCCCAGATAGGTGCAGTGGCCGAGGCGCAGCTCGGTGGTCGAGGGGCGGTTGCGGGGATCGGCCGGCTTCTTCACCGGGCTTCCGGCAGCCTCCAGCAGGGCTTCAAACAGGCTGGACTTGCCGCTGCCGTAAGGCCCCACCAGGGCCACCGAGCGAGGTCTTCTGCCGTTCGGGTTCTCGGACACTTGATTCCCAGACATGGGGGCGCCTCCCGCGCGTTATCGGACCCGCAATCCTATCGCAGATTGCGGGACGGGGAAGATGCCACGGGTCGTCGGTACTCACGATGACCCGTGCGCGTTTCTTCCTACCGCATGAAGCCTTCTACCTCGCCCTTGGCCCAGTCGATCACCTGCTTCTGAGACTGGCCGCTCAGCAGCTTCGCCAGCATCGTCGGCATCGTGCCCCGGTTGTAGATCTGCACCGCGATATCGGGCGGCGTCGGCGCGACCGCCATCCAGGACTGCTGCCCCGAGGTGTTGCGGATCGGGTAGTTGAACACCGTCCCTTTCGGCGGTTCCACGTCGGACCAGACCGCGAAGTTATTCATGCTGATGAACGGCGGAATATCGTAGCCGATCACCGCGTTGTCGCGCTCTTCCACCTGCTCGCGCTGCGACAGGAACTCGATCAGTTCCTTGGCCCCCGACTTGTTGGACGCGAACTTCCAGACGCCCCAGGAGAACGGGCCCAGCGGCAGGAACCGGCCCTTCGGACCTTTCGGCGCCGGGAATGTCCAGCAATCCTTCGCCACGTCCGGTGCGTCGCGCTTCGCCACCGCCCAGGCCGATGGCGGGTTCCAGATCAGAGCACTCTGGCCGGAAATGAGCGCGCGGTTGTTTGACGCATCATCGTAGCTCACCGCATCCTTCGGCAGAAACTTCACCAGACGCGCGCCGTAATCCAACACTTCTTTGATTGCGTCGGAATCCAACGCCACGTCACCGTCTTTGTTCACTAGCTCAGCACCGTAGGCGGCGAACAGCGCTCCCGCCGTGTCCACTGAATCGGCTGTCGTGCCAACACCAATCCCGAACGGCTTGCCGATCTTGGCGCACGCTTCCGCCGCCTTCAGATGCGCTTCCCATGTCCAGTTATCGGCCTCCGGCGTCGCCACATCCTCCGCCGGATACATTTTGACGACATCGATCCCAGCCGCCTCCTTCAGGATCGAGATTCGCCCGCACGGCCCCTTGTTCTGATTGCCCGAACTGCATGGTACCGCAAGCCACGTGTCCTTCTTCTTGAACAGATATTCGGCGATCGGCACGACCGGACCATATTTATCGGTCAGGCGCTTCATGATATCGTCCATCGGCTCGAGCTGGTCGGCCATGGCTTGCGTTTCCCACTGCGGAAACTGCTGGATGTCATGTCCTGTCTTTGCCTGCGCCTCCGCTACGATCGTCAGGATGTTCTTCGACCCCATCGAGGTGACGAAGTCCGGCACCACCTCCACGTTGTTCGCCTTAGCGAATGCCGCGCACTGCTTCTTCATCACGTCGTTACCGGCCGGCACCCAGTGGTCCCAGAATGCCACTGTGATCTTGCCCGCTGCGCGGCCCGTGCGGATATGGACCAACGGGAGTGCGGCCGCACCTGCACCCACCTTCAATGCCGTACGGCGCGAAACGCCGTTCTTGCTGCTCATTGACACGTATCCCCCTCGATCGCGGCGCTTGTGCCGCCTTGCACGATCAAGGGTAAGGGTAAGGGGGGGTTAAGCCAAGAGCAGGGCCAGCAGCCCTCGCTGCAGGCAGCCCGGCAGTACCGCGGGAAGCATGCCGCGGAGTTGACGAGTTGACGAAACCCCGATCAGTTTCCGTTCGCGTGATACCAGATGGTGACGTCGATGATCCCGCTTCCAACCGCGCAGAACCCCGACGGACTGACGCCGGCACAAGTCGAAAAGCTCAGACTATGCCTCAGTTCAGCGTTCTCCGCATGCTCGCCAGGACCGGTCGGCTTAATCGCCGCCGGCATGCTCCCTCGGTCCGCTCCTGTTACTGCGCAGCCGTCAGGCTCTCGGTGGTTTTGACCGCTTGCTGCAGAACGGGCGCGGGTGTTTCGGCCGCACCGGCACCCAGTTTGGTTCCGCCATCGGACCTCGGCTCCGCGATTGGCTTTACCACCACGCTATCAACGCCCTGGTGCGTCATATCGAGTTTCTTGGCGACCGATGGGCTCACATCCAGTATCCGCCCGCGCACGTGCGGGCCGCGATCCTGCACAGTCACAATCGCGGACTTGCCCGTAGTAACATCCGTTACCTTCGCAGTGGTCCCGATCGGCAGAGTCTTGCTGGCCGCGATATCGGCGCTCGGCTTGAACCTATTGCCGTCCGCCATCGTCCGCCCATCGAAATGCCGCGCGTAATAAGATGCCTTGCCGACTTCCTTGCGTCCCGATCGATCGATCCCGGCGGTTGCGGCGACCGGGGGAAGTTGGTCCAGCACTTCCGCCTGTTTCATACTCGGTTCCGTTTGCTGCGCGGCTGCTCCAGCTGGCTGGTTCTGCCCAGAGGAAATCGCCCCGGGGTTGTGTTCCTGGCAACCCGTGGTCGCGATCACGAACGCCAGACTAGCGGCCATCATCCCAAATTTCATTCCAACTCCCGATCTGCTCGACCCTGAAAGGACGCAGCGGCGCTGGGCCGGTTTCAGGATTGCGGCGTGATCAACGCAAATGTTCCGTGAAACGCCGCGGCTTCCTGCCTCCGCCTTTCGTCCCAAAATCCCCTACCATCCAACCTCACGATCCGCCAGCATTCCGGATCGAGAATTGAGATCCCTACGAGACCCCCGCCCGCTCTGGCGCGGCCCATGCTCCAGGCCTACTCTGCGCCCCATGACCGCCCCATTCTGGAAGACCAAGACCCTGGAGGAAATGACCGGCGACGAGTGGGAATCTCTCTGCGACGGCTGCGGCCGCTGCTGCCTTCACAAATTGCGTGACGACGACACCCAGGCCCTCGCCTTCACCAACGTCGCCTGCCGGCTCCTGAACCTCACCACCTGCCGCTGCGCCGACTATGAGCGCCGACAGCGCTGGGTCCCCGACTGCGTCGCCCTTACCCCCGCCACCGTCCGCGAGATCGACTGGCTGCCGCCATCCTGCGCCTATCGCCGCATCGCCGAGGGCAAGGGTCTCGCCTGGTGGCATCCGCTGGTGTCCGGCGATCCCGAAACCGTCCACACGGCCGGCATCTCCGTTCGCGGTCGCGCGATCAGCGAACGCGAGGCCGGCGCACTGGAAGATCACGTCGAGGACTGGCCGGGCCGCACGCCGCGCGCCCGCCGATCGCAGAAGGACCAACACCCATGATGCGTGACGCACTCTATGGCGGCATCAACGCAGCCATCCTCACCCCGATGAAGCGCGACCTGTCTCCAGACCTCGACCGCCTGGAAAAACACGCCCGCTGGCTGCTCGCCAACGGCTGCAACGGCCTGGGCCTGCTCGGCACCACCGGCGAGGCGAACAGCTTCGGCTTCCAGGAACGCATCGAGATCATGGAAGACCTCGTTGCGCGCGGCATTCCCGCGACGAAGCTGATGCCCGGAACCGGCACCTCCGCGCTGACGGACACTGTTCTGCTGACGCGCAAGGCTGCGGAACTCGGCTGCCCTGGCGCGCTGCTGCTGCCGCCCTTCTACTACAAGAACCCCTCCGATGACGGGCTGTTCGCCTATTTCAGTGAAGTCGCGCAGCGCGTCAGCGGCAGCATCAAGCTCTATCTCTACCACTTCCCCGCGCAGTCCGCCGTGCCCTTCTCGGTCGATCTGATCAGCCGTCTGCTGAAGGCCTATCCCGGCACGTTCAAGGGCGTGAAGGACAGCAGCGGCGATTGGAACAACACCCGTGGTTACGTCGAAAACTTCGCCCGCGACGGGTTCGAAGTGTATTGCGGCGACGACGCGGCTCTTTCCACCAACCTGAAAGCGGGGGGCGCCGGCTGCATCACCGCCGCTTCAAACGTCAACTGCGCCGCCGGCGCGATCGTCTATGCCAATCCCAACAGCCCCGACGCGGAGAAGGCCCAGGCAATCCTCGCCGCGACGCGCAAGGCGGTGACGTCGGTGCCGCTCATCCCCGCACTGAAAAGCCTCGTTGCGCGAAACACAGGCGACCCGGCATGGAAGACCATCCGTCCGCCGCATCTGGCGCTGACAGCGGAGCAGGAGGCGAAGCTGTTCGCGGCGTTCGATGCGTCCGGGGTGGAACTGGCGCGCGCGGCGTAAACTCCCGTCCGGGGACGCAAGAATTTAGTTGCCCCTGGATTTACTTGTGTTCATAATGAAACCATAGACGCACGGCATTGCGCCTTGGGGACCTCGCACCCGGGGTGGGAGGAGAGCAATGACTGCTCGGTGTCATGGTTCGCGCATGGTGCTACGTTTTCTCCTGCTTCTGCCAGTGCTCATGGCTTTCTTCTCCGGTCGTTCCGCATGGGCGCAGGGCAACCTGAGTTGTCCGCCCGCCGCGGCCGCAGGACCAGCAATGGCCGTCCCCGGCAAGCCCGGTGAAATGGGCTGGAAGCTCAATGAAATGACCGACGGTGCTGGCAACAAGATCCAGACGTGGTGCCTGAGACCGGGAAACGGACATGGCGGCCCGGACTTCGCCCAGCGCTATATATCGGCCGGCGGCGCAACAGATGTCTGGACAGGCGCGTGCCTGTTCGCGGGGGGCATCAACCGCGATAATTTCTCTTTCACGGGCAACAATCCTGCCAATGCCTATAATGCGGTGACTTGGCTTAACATCGAGCCCGGCATGAACGGACAGATGACGAGAGACTGGGAGTTCAGTTACAACACTGCCACCGGAAATCTAGGGCGAAGACTCATCTGACTACTTGAGGAAGTAGGCAAGGGCGGCGGCGATGCAGAGGGTGGAGACGAAAGTTTCGTCGAGCCGATCGTAGCGCGTTGCCAGGCGTCGAAAGTCCTTAAGGCGGCAGAAGGTGCGTTCGACGATATTGCGCCGCCTATAGGTGACGGCGTCGAACGGATAGGGCTGCTTTCGGTTCTTGCGGTTGGGGATGATGACGCGGCTGCCGCGGTCCGCCAGCCAACGGCGCAATTCGGCACTGTCGTAAGCGGCATCGGCGATCACGCGCAGGTCGGGCGGCAGTCGAGCCAACATTGCCTGCGCCGGCACGCTATCGTGGCGCTCACCGCCGGTCAGCGCGATGACCTTGGGTCGGCCGTGAGCATCAGCGATCAGATGGATTTTGGTATTGCGCCCGCCGCGGCTCGTCCCGATCCCACGCGAACCCCCCTTTTTCGCCGCCCGGCGCTGGCCGACCGGTGGACCTTGATATGCGTGCTGTCCAGCAAGGCTTCGGCCGGCGGGCCGCCGGCGCGCGCAAGTTCCATGAACACACGCTCCCAGATCCCGCGCACTGCCCAGCGCACGAACCGATTATACAGTGTCTTGCGTGGCCCATATTCCAACGGTGCGTCGGACCATCGGCAACCGGAGATGATGACTTGGATGATGCCGCTGATCACGCGCCGATCATCCACCCGTCGCTTGCCGCGTATGTAGACGGGCAGCAATGGGTCAATCTTCTCCCACTGCCCGTCGCTCAACCAGAAATACCCTGTGACCATGCTGCCCCGAATCGATGCAAACTCCGACCACAGGGAATCAACAACCTATTGATTTGGCAATAACCCAATTGGGTCTTCGCCCTAAGCGTCACCAAGACCAAAACCACCTGGAACCTGGTCGGCCGAATCCAGAATGGGGTCCTTCAATTCTATCTGGTCGCAACGTCGATGAAGGATAATACCGTCAATCCCAATCCGGACACGTATCAGGCGCCGATGAGGTTCAGTAACCTGACGTTCAACGGCAACCAGCTCACGCAGGCGAACGCACCAGGCACCGCAAACGGTGCCTTCGTCGCCGCCGCGGTGCCATCCGGACCAGTCACGACGCTCAGCCTTACTAATCCGAGCTTCGGCGGCAATGGAACAATGGGGACTCCGTTCGTTGGCGTCACGGATGCTCTCAGTGCGGCCGATATGTTCACCGTTGAAGGCACCGGTATCTCCAATCCGTTCGTGTCAGGCACAGCCGCGACAGCGGCGGGTGGAGACTGGATGGTGGAAGCTTGGTCTTCCAGTTTCGTGACCTACGAAGACGCTGACCCGGTGACCGTCTATCCCGGTGACGATATCTTCGGTTTCGACTTCTATTCGCTCAGCAGTGCAATCGGCAATTCGTGGTGGCTGATCAGCAGCAACGAACCCAGCAACGCGATGGGCACCGTGGTCCCCGCCCCCGAGCCATCGACGTTCCTGCTCCTCGCCAGCGCCAGCGCGATGCTAACCTTCGGGGCAGGCTGGACGCGACGATCCCGGCTGCCGTCTTCACGTCCGAGATCGTAATCCCGGAATCAGCGCCGGCACCTCCGCGCGATAGCGCGGATACTCCGACGGAAAAGCCTCCATCATGAACCGCTCTTCCACCCGCAGCTTGTAGCTGAACGCAGCCAACACCAGCACGAAGCCCAGCACGCCGCGCCATTCCCCCAGCGCGATCGCCGACCCCAATAGCGCGAGCAGCAGCCCGGTATAGATCGGATGCCGCGTCCATCGGTACGGTCCACGGCGCACCAACTCGTGCGACTGCTTCAGCGTCACCTCAGCGCTCCAGTTCCGCCCCAGCACCGCACGCGCGTACAACGTCCACGCGAGCCCCGCCGCCGCCAGCACCGCACCTAGCCACCACCAGCCATCGCCATGTGGCAAGAACCGCCCCCGCAGTATGCGCGCCGCCGCGAACAGCCAGATTGCAATCACCAGCGGCACGCTGTGCGTCAGCCGCGACCGCAGCGGTTCGCGCCGAGCCGTCCGCTTACTCCACGCCGCCAGCCCCAACCACAGCACGACCCATGCGAACCACAGGCCGGATATCAGATCCAGATGAGGCCGCCCCAAGCTACCCGCCTGTAAAGTTCGGCTTCCGCTTCTCCAGGAACGCGTCCACCGCCTCCCGATGGTCGGACGTTGCATGCGTAAGCGCCTGCATCGTCGCCGCGAGTTCCAGCAGGGTGTCCATCCGTATATGCCGTCCTTCCATCAGCAGCCGCTTTGTCATTCGCACAGCGTATGGAGGATTCGCCGCGATCCGATCCGCCAGCTTTCGCGCTGCCGTCATCAGCTCCGCATCCGGCACCACCTGCGATACCAGCCCGCACGCCAGAGCCTCCTGCGCGCTGATCATGTCGCCGGTGAACGCCATCTCGCACGCCTTGGCGTAGCCCACAGCGCGCGGCAGCAGCCACGCCCCGCCATCGCCCGCGACGATCCCCACCTTCACGAACGTCTCGGCGAACCGCGCGCTTTCCGCCGCGATCCGCATGTCGCACATGCAGGTCAGGTCGAGACCCGCCCCCACCGCCGGCCCGTTCACCGCTGCAATCACCGGGACATCCAACCGCTCGAACGTCAGTGGAATCCGCTGAATTCCCGCCTTGTAGTAATGCGGCGTCTGATACGGCGCAGAGGTACGTTTCTCCGCTGCCGCCTTCATCGCCCGCACATCCCCGCCCGAGCTGAACGCCGTACCGGCTCCCGTCAGAATCACCACGCGTGCGCTGCGGTCGTTCTCCGCCCGCATGAGCGCATCGATCAGTCCATCCACCATCCCGGCTCGGAGATCGGATTCCGCCGCTCCGGTGCATTCAGCGTCACCGTTACGACCGCGCCGTCCTGCTCGTACAGCACCTTGTCCGTCATGCACTTCCCCCAAAACGTGGCGCCTTATCGTACCCCAAGGCCCCGCGCGATAATCCCCCGCAGGATCTCCCGCGTGCCGCCGCGCAGGCTGAACGACGGCGCGTGCATCATCGTGTAAGCCAGCACCGCGCAGAAATCCCGCGTCGAGGTCGCATCCGGCTCCGCCTCCACCAATCCGCGCGCCACCTCCGGAATCTCCTGCTCCACCAGCGCACCGAGGTCCTTCACCAGCGCCGCCTGCAACGCCGGATCCTCGCCCGCCTGCAGCATGCCGGCGACCGAACGCGACATCCGCCGCAGCACCACGATGTGCGCCACCAGCCGCCCGATCGCCGCCTTCGCGGCGTCCGAAGGATCCGGTCCCAACGCGCGCACCAGCTCCACCAGCAACGTAAAGGACGACAGGAATCGTTCCGGCCCGCTGCGCTCGAACGCCAGTTCCCCGGTCACCTGCTTCCACCCGTCGCCCAACTGTCCGAGCAATGCTGACGCCGGCAGGAACACGTCCTGGAATGCCACCTCGTTGAAATGATGCTCGCCGGTCAGGGCCAGGATCGGCCGGATCGAAATCCCCGGCGTGGGCAAATCGACGATGAACTGGCTGAACCCGCCATGCCGATCCTCACCGTTCGTTCCGGTGCGGCAGAACAGGATCATGTAATGCGCGATATGCGCGTGGGACGTCCAAACCTTCGTCCCGTTCACCACGAACCCACCATCCACCGGAACCGCCCGAGTCCGCACCGAGGCCAGATCCGATCCGGTATCCGGCTCGCTCATGCCGATGCAGAAGTAACAGTCGCCCCGTGCGATGCGCGGCAGGATCGCGCTCTTCTGCGCCTCCGTCCCAGAGCGCAGGATCGCCGGGCCGCTCTGCCGGTCGGCGATCCAGTGGGCCCCGACCGGAGCGCCCGCTGCCAGCATCTCCTCCAGCACGACGTAGCGCTCCAGCGCGGTGCGCTCATGCCCGCCATAAGCGCGAGGCCAGGTCATGCCGATCCAGCCATGCTCGCCCATTGTTCGGCTGAACGCCGGATCGGCACCGGTCCAGCTCTCCGCCCGCTCCAACGGCGTGCGGTCCTTCAGCGCCTCCGCCAGGAACGCCCTCAGCTCGGCCCGCAATGCGCTCTCCTGCGGCGTCTCCTCCGGCGGCGGGGCAAACCGCAACTCCATCCGTCAGGCGCCCTTCTGCAGCCAAACCTCCGCCGCCTTTTCCGCACCCGAGGGCAACGGCGCGTTCGGATTTTTCATCCACGCCAGGATGTCGTCGATCGGCACGTTGCGCTGCAGATCGCGCAGCATCAGGTGATAGTCATCCGGGTAATACGCGATGGTCTCGTTGGGGCGCAGGTGATCCCAGGCCGCCCGCATCGCCCGCTTCGGCACCAGCTCGTCCTTGCCCCCGTACAGGAACAGCGCATGCGCATCGAAATACGGTGCGGCCGCCAGCGCATCACTCATCAGCTTCACCAGCCCCGCCACCGCATCCATCCGCGTATGGTGGATGGTCAGCGGATCGGTGGAAAGCCGCACCAAGGCGGCATGATTGTCGCTGGCCTTCACATGCGCCACCGCCCCGGTGAACGTCATCCCGGGAAACAGCCGCACGCCAAACCACAGACCCGTGCGCTCGAAGACATTCATCTCCGACCTACCCCACACGGCGGGCGACACCAGGATATACCCCGCCACCTTCGGCGGATGGGGATCGGTCGCCAGGCACATCAGCACCGCCCCGCCCATGCTCTCGCCCATCGCGAACACCGGCACGCCGGGATGCGCCCGATGCACCAGGCGGAACATCTGCCGGGCGTCGTCCACCAGCGTCTGCGTGCCCGGCCAGAACCCGCGCTGAGGCGTCGCCCCGAACCCGCGCTGGTCCGGGCTGATGATCTCCACGCCGGCCGCAGTGAAGCCGCTGGCCGGCAACTCCCACGCATCCCGGCTGTCATTCATCCCGTGCAACGCCAGGATGATGGCCTTGGGCGGTCCATCCGGCTTCCACACGCGGTAATCCAAATGCGTCCCGTCCGGCATCACGAACGCCCCGGCCGTTTCCGCCGCCGGATCGATCGCCGGCCCTTCGGGAACGAATTCGGCGCTGCAGCTGCCCAAAAGCAGCAGGACCAGGACCAGGGAGAAAAGGCGACAGCGCAACGCGGTTGAACTCACGGCCCCTATCGCTATCATTCCAGTGATTTCCGCGCCAACAGAAGGATTGTCCATTCATGCCGGAGGGGCCGACGGCCACACCGCCGATCGAGACCATTTACGTGGACGACCGGGTGGTCGCTTGCGATGGTGGCGATGGCCCGTTGGGCCATCCACGCGTCTTCCTGCGCATCGAGAACCGGCAGGTCGTATGCCCCTATTGCTCGCGCCTGTTCATCCTGAATGAAGGAGCCGGCCACGCCAGCGGACATTGAGACCTCCGTTGCCGCCGCACCCGAAACCGAGGATCGGCCGCTTCATCTGATCCTGATCGACGGATCGGGCTTCATCTTCCGCGCCTTCCACGCGCTGCCGCCCATGACGCGGGAAGACGGCGTGCCCGTGAACGCCGTGTTCGGCTTCACCAACATGCTGGCCAAGCTGCTGCGCGAGCAGGTGGGAACGCATATCGCGGTGGTGTTCGACGCGGGGCGGATGACGTTCCGGAACCGGCTCTACGAAGACTACAAGGCCCACCGCCCGCCGCCGCCCGACGACCTAGTCCCGCAATTCGCACTCGTGCGCGAAGCCACCGACGCATTCTGCGTGCCCGCTGTCGAGCTGGCGGACTGGGAAGCCGATGACCTGATCGCCTCCTACGCCCGCGCCGCCGAGGAACAGGGCGGGCAGGTCACCATCGTGTCCTCCGACAAGGACCTGATGCAGCTGATCCGCCCCGGCGTGGAAATGCTGGACCCCATCAAGCAGAAGCCCATCGGCCCAGCCGAGGTGATGGAAAAGTTCGGCGTCCCGCCGGAGAAGATGCGCGACGTCCAGGCGCTGATCGGCGACAGCACCGACAACGTGCCCGGCGTTCCCGGTATCGGCCCCAAGCGTGCCGCCGAGCTGATCAACGAATTCGGCGATCTGGAGACGGTGTTGGCCGCCGCCCCGGCGATGAAGCCGGGCAAGCGCCGCGACATCCTGATCGAGAGCGCGGACAAGGCGCGGCTATCGCGTGAACTCGTCACCTTGCACGATGACGTGCCGCTTCCCGTGCCTGTGGACCAGCTCGTCGCCTGCCCGCCCGACCGGCCGAAGCTTGCTGCCTGGCTCATGGCGATGGGCTTCCGCAGCATCCTGACGCGCCTGACCCCCGAGGTAGCCGAGGCGCAGCGGCAGGAAAAAACCCAGGTCGATGCAGAACAGGCGGCTCAGACGGCAGCGGAGGAAGCAGCTGCCGGGTTCGGCCCGTATGAAACCGTCAGCGACGGCGAGGCTCTGTCGCGCTGGATCGCCCGCGCCCACGAGGGCGGCATGGTCGCCATCCAGGCGATGACCGACGGCACTGATCCGCTGCGCGCGCATCTGGTCGGCCTCTCGCTCGCCACGGCCATCGGCACCGCCTGCTACATCCCGCTCGGCCATGAATCGCTCGACCCGCATATCTCCCGCGCGGAGTTGCAGGCGCTTCTGACGCCGTTGCTGGCCGATGAATCCGTCCTGAAGATCTTCCAAGACTCGAAGTTTCATCTGGCCGCATTGGCGACTGCCGGCTTCCCGCTCGTCACACCGGTCGATTGTGCCACGCTGATCGCCTACACCCAGGAAGCCGGGCTGCACGGCCACGACCTGGAGGAGCTAACCCAGCTCCATCTCGGCCATACGCTGACCAGCGCCGATTCAGTGACCGGCTCCGGCCGTGCCCGCCTCACCTTCGCCGCAGCCCCCTTGGATCGCGTCGCCGCCTACGCCGCCGAGCGTGCCGACGCCACGTTCCGCCTCTGGTGCACCATGCGTCCCCGCCTGCGCTTCGCCCGCGCCCTGGCGCTGTACGAACAAGTCGAACGCCGCCTGATTCCCGTGCTGCTCGACATGGAACGCGCCGGCATCGAGGTGGACGCCGACGAACTCCGCCGCATCTCCGCCGATTTCGAATCCCGCATGGGCGTGATGCAGCTGGAGATTTTCCGTCTCGCCGGGCACGAGTTCAATCTCGGCAGCACCAAGCAGATCGGCGAAGTATTGTTCGATGAAATGAAACTCCCGGGCGGCCGCCGCACCAAGACCGGCGCCTACGGTACCGACGCTGCCATCCTTCAGGATCTTGCCGATCAGGGCCATCCGCTGCCCGCGCTCGTGCTTGATTGGCGGCAATTGCAGAAGCTGAAATCGACCTACACCGACGCACTGATCACAGAGATCAATCCCGACACACACCGCGTCCACACCAGCTTCGCCATGGCCGTCACCACCACCGGCCGCCTGTCCTCCAACGATCCGAACTTGCAGAACATCCCGATCCGCACGGAAGAAGGAACCCGCATCCGCCGCGCCTTCATCGCCGCGCCCCGCCACGTCCTTGTCAGCGCCGACTACTCCCAGATCGAGCTTCGCCTGCTCGCCCATGTCGCCGACATCCCGCCGCTGCGCGACAGCTTCCGCAACGGCGAGGACATCCACACCCGCACCGCCAGCGAGGTCTTCGGCGTCCCCATGCAGGGCATGGACTCCGCCACCCGCCGCCGCGCCAAGGCGATCAATTTCGGCATCATTTATGGCATCAGCGCCTTCGGCCTCGGCCGCCAGCTCGGCATCGCGCCGGGGGAGGCCAAAGGTTACATTGATGCCTATTTTGAGCGTTACCCCGGCATCCGCACCTACATGGAACGCGCCAAGGAAGAAGCACGCATCCACGGCTTCGTCACCACGCTCTTCGGCCGTAAATGCTGGATACCCGGCATCGGCGAAAAGAACCCAGCGAAGCGCGGATATGCCGAGCGCCAGGCGATCAACGCGCCGCTGCAAGGCGGCGCCGCCGATATCATCAAGCGCGCTATGGTCCGCCTTCCCAAAGCTCTCGCCGACGCCGGCCTCCGCTCACGCCTGCTCCTTCAGGTGCACGACGAACTTCTGTTTGAAGCGCCGGAGGATGAAGCCGACCAACTCACCACGATCGCCCGCGAGGTGATGGAAAGTGCCGTCCATCTCGACGTGCCGCTGGTGGTGGAAACCGGCCACGGCCATTCCTGGGCGGAGGCGCACTGAAGCATGAGCGCATCGCTGAAACCGTTGTATGTGGAAGAGTTCCTCGCCTGGGAACGCGCGCAACCCGAGCGTTACGAATTCGACGGTATCCAGCCCGTCGCCATGACCGGAGGCGGGCAGCACGTCCGCATCATCACCCGCCTGATCGTCGCTCTTGGTACCCGCGTGAAGCCGCCATGCGAGGTCTTCGGCACGGACCTGAAAGTGCAGCCTGTCGGTCGCATTCGTTACCCGGACGCCAGTGTTGTTTGCAGCGATGGAAATGATACCGACGAGATCATCGAACCGACCGCCGTCTTTGAGGTGGTCTCACCGTCAACCGCACTGACGGATCGGCGGGTGAAGCCCGCCGAATACGCATCCATTCCTGACCTTGCTGTTTACGTGCTACTTGAACAGGACCGGCCGGAAGCCACCGTCATGCGCCGAAGCACTGGCTGGGAACCGGAAACGGTCGCAGGCACAGATGCAATGCTCGCGCTGCCGGAGATCGGGGTAGGCGTGGCGATGCGCGAGATTTACGACCGGTAAGCAATATATCGCGTTTCCGGGAGCAGGTCACTCGACCCCGGAAGCGGACGTTGGTCGTACCTGCGCACCGGGCAGCCACGAACGTTCTCCTGTTTCTCATTCCGCGCCTCGAACCCACCGTCAGTGAATGGCGCGAGCTGGCCGCGGGCCGATTCTCCGCTTGTCAATACTCTTCCGCGACGGCGTCGGCTGGCAGAACAGCGCAGCGCGGGAACGAGTGGACAGTAAGCGGTGGCTTCAGCCCACGTGAGCCCAGGGGAGCAGCTGGTCGAGCTTTGACATGGGCCAGTGCTGGGCGATTTTGGTGAGGACATCGGTCAGATAACGCTGTGGCTCGACACCGTTCGACTTGCAGGTTTCGACGAGCGAGGCGATCAGTCCCCAGGCAGCTGCTCCCTCATCATGGCCGGCGAACAGGGCATTCTTGCGGTTCAGCGTGATTGGGCGAATGGCTCGCTCGACCGTATTGTTATCGATTTCGATGGTGCCGTCATCGAGGAACCGCGTCAGCCCGTCACGACGCTTGAGACCGTAGCGGATGATTTCTGCCATTTTGCCGCTCTGGGGCAGGAGCGGCAGCTTCTGCTCCAACCAACGGAACAGATCGTCGATGAGTGGCACGGTCCTGACCTGACGCGCGGCACGACGTTCCTCGGCACTCCGACCACGGAGCTCGGTCTCGATCTGGTAAAGCGCGGCGATTCGATTCAGGACCTCGGCAGCGATCGGCGCAGACCCGCCCTTGTTGATGTCAAAGAAGTCTCTTCGCCAATGTGCCCAGCAAAGAGCCAGGTCCAAGGGATCTTCCTTCCGACGGCCATCGGTCAGGGCGTTATAGCCGGTGTATCCGTCCACCTGGAGAACGCCCTTGAAGCCGCGGAGTGCCTGACGCGCATATTCCCCAGCACGGCCTGGTGCATAAACGTAGACGACGCCGGGAGGATCAGGGCCGTTCCATGGCCGATCGTCGCGAGCGATTGCCCACAGATAGCCGGTCTTTGTCTTGCCACGCCCAGGATCGAGCACGGGCACCGTCGTTTCATCGCAGAACAACTTGGTCGATCGTTTCAGCAACTCCAGCATGCGCGCGACGATCGGCCTCAAGGCAAAGGCGCTGCGCCCCACCCAATCGGCCAGACAGGAGCGATCGATCCTGATGCCTTGGCGCTGCAGGATCTGGTGCTGGCGATACAACGGCAGATGGTCGGCATATTTGCTGACCAGGACATGGGCCAGCACCGCCTCGGTGGGTAGGCCAGCTTCGATGATATGCGGCGGCGTCGGTGCCTGGCTAACGCCCTCGCGACACGAGCGGCAGCCATATTTCGGCCGACGGGTCACGAGGACACGATGCTGGGCAGGGATAACGTCAAGGCGCTCCGATTTGTCCTCACCGATGACATGCAATGCTCCACCGCAGCAGGGGCAGATCTGGATCTCGGGCTCGATGACGATTTCGACGCGCGGCAAATGATCAGGCAGATCACCGCGCTTGACGCCGTGGCGTCTGACACGCGTCGCGTCCTGGCTCTCCGCCTTGGCCTTTGCCGCGGCAATTCCCGTCTCGAGATCCTCAAGGCCAAGCGCCATCTGCTCTGGCGGAAGCTGTTCCGAACTCTTGCCATACTGACGGCGAATATATTTATCGAGGATGCGCTCAAGCCGCTCGATCTCTTCGTCACGATGCGATAGCGCTACTTCCTTCTCGGCCAGACTTGCCGTCAGGCGCTCGATCAGCGCATGAGCCTCAGCAAGATTTTGCGGCAGAGCGGCATCCATGGCGACTCGAGTGAATCACATTCCGACCGATTTGTGATCACCAATATCGTGTGTGAGCATCGAGCGATCACAGCACTTCCTGCGGCGCACGCACACGCCGCACATGCACGCGCGTCCAATCGAGACCTTCGAATAACGTGGTCAATTGTGCCGGTGACAGACGCATCACGCCTGCCTCAATCCGAGGCCAGCGGAACTTGCCATCCTCCAGACGCTTGGAGATCAACACTATGCCCGTGCCGTCCCAGAAGATCATCTTGATCCTGTCCGCGCGGCGCGCCCTGAAGACGTAAACAACGCCCGAATAAGGATCGGTGCCCAGTTCCTCTTTGACGATGGCAGCCAGGCCATCGATGCCTTTGCGGAAGTCGACGGGTTGGACCGCAACCATCACCCGAACAGGACCGGTCGGAAAGATCACCTGGCGGCCTTGAGTGCCCGGATGATCCTCTCAACCAGTGCAGCATCAGCACCACCGTTGACCCAAACCGCAATCGGGCCTGCCTCGATCTCGATGATCGGAATCACCCCAGCAGGCTCCGGTTTGCTCTTCGGCGGCAAGGGTCCGGCAGCCTCGACCGTGGCAAAGGCTGGGCCGCCACTGAGAACAAGAGACCCCTCGCGGGCGGCTTTCCGCCAAGCGTAGATCTGTGACGGCAGGACATCGTGACGGCGAGCAACCTGCGACACAATCGCGCCATGCACCACACTCTCAGCGACAATCCGTGCCTTCGCCTCATCCGACCAACGGCGCCGGCGCTCCGCACCACTCAGAATTTCAATCCGTCGCGGTCGCTCCACAGACGAACCGTCGTTAACCACGTCCATAACATCAGCTCCTGCCAACAGGACGACAAACTTGCCTCAGCTGACATTCACAAACGACGTGCCCCGTGCCACCGCTTACAGTGGACATGATGTATAAGCAAACCCAACGATCAAATATGTCGAGGGTTTCGAGAGCGTCTCCGATTTCGAAAATGTACGTGCCGAAATGGTTCGCCACGGCTATACGCAGGAGGAGATCGCGAAGGCTTTCGGCGGCAATTTGGATGCGCGTGTTCCGCGAGGCTTGGAACAGCTGAAGTTTTGGGTTGGGTCAAAGCGCTGCGGATGAGACTCAGGGCCGATCTTGGTTTGATGCAATGTGAAGCCCTGGAACGCGCTCTATCCCGGCCCCATCAGCGCCGTCGGTACGAACAAAACAAGCGGTGGAACATAGGTCGCCAGCAACAGCGGCACGATCAGCGCCACGATGAAGGGCGCGACCTCACGGGAAAACTCCGCGATATTGATCCGGCTCAACCCGCACATCACGAAAACGATCGACCCCACCGGCGGTATGATCAGGCCAATGCTGAGATTGACCGTCATCACCACGCCAAGATGCACAGGGTCGATACCCGCCTTGATGGCCAACGGCAGGATCATCGGCGTGATGATCACGAGCGCCGGAATCGCCTCGATCACCGCGCCGAAAGTCAGCAACAGCACATTGAGCGACAACAGCAGGACCCACGGATGGTCCGTGTCGCTGAGGAACGGCATGCGGGCAAGCTGCGCCGGCACATCTGCGCGCGCCAGCACCCACGATAGAATCGAAGCGGTGGAGAGCACGAACATCACCTTGCCGGTGGTCCAGGCGGTTCGCTGCACGATCTCGGGCAGGCCCGACGGTCGCACCGTGCGATAAACCACCAATCCCAGCAGCAGCGCGTATATCCCGGCAATTGCAGCCAATTCCGTCGGCGTGAAAACGCCGCCGACAATGCCGGCTACCACGATAAACGGCGTGACCAGAACAAGAGCCGCCCGACGGGTCGCCCGCCCCATTCCCATGAGCCCCACATAGGGGCCGCGCGGCAGCTTCATGCGGCGTGCGAACAAAGCCGTAAGCACCATCAACCATCCGCCCATCAGCGCGCCGGGGATGATGCCGCCTAGGAACAATCGCCCGACTGAGACGTTCGCGATCGAGGCGTAGATCACCATGATTATGCTGGGAGGAATCACCGGCCCGATCGTTGCCGCCGCCCCGACCAGAGCAGCCGCAAATGCCGTTGGATATCCCGTCTTGGTCATGGCCGGCACCAACACCGTCGCGGTCGCGGCGGCATCGGCCGTCCCCGATCCAGAGATGCCCGCCATGATCATGTTAGTGACGATCGCCGCATGTCCCATGCCGCCCGGCAAATGTCCGACGACGGCCTCCGCCAGCTCTGCAAGACGATCGGTGATTTTCGCGGATTCCATCAATTCGCCGAGAAACAGAAACAGCGGCACTGCCAGGATCACAAAGGAATCCAGGCCGAAGAACATGCGCTGCGCGACAACCTCGAGCCCGACATGGGGCAGCATCAGCAATCCGACCGCGGCGGCCAGGCCCATCGCGAAGGCAATCGGCACGTCCATCAACATCAACAGAAACATGCTGCCGAACAGCACGCCCGTCACCATGACGGGCGCCTCCCGGGTGCGCCGCGATTGAGCAGACCGATCAGCCGGCCGGCTAGATGGATGCTCATGTAACCAGCTGAGAATGGCAGCACCGCGTAAACGACACCGAGCGGCAACTCCAGCACGGATGACCGGGCATAGGACAGGCGCCAACTCCATTCGGCGCTTTTTTGCATGAGCATCAACGTGAAGGCGAGGCACAGAGCGGTGCCGATCAGCTCGATGACCCAGCCTGCAGGCCGCGGCAGGCGTCGCACCACAACGTCGATTGAAAAGTGCTGCCCGCGGCCCAGGATCACGCTTGCCGAAAGAAAGCTCGACCAGACGAAGGAGTAGCGCGCCACTTCGTCGGTCCACGGCAGCGGTAACTGTAGCACGTAGCGCACGAACACCTGTGCGACAACGCACATGAAGAACACAGCCCAGAGCACCACGACCACGCCCATGATCGCTGCATCGATAATCGCCAATACCCGGCGCACGACGGGTTACTTCGTATCGATGACCGCCTGGATCAGCGCCATCCCGCCGACGCGATCGGCGTACTTCTGATAGACCGGCTGCACGGCCTTACGGAACTGGTCCAGATCCACGACGTCGTTGACCTGCATGCCGAGTTTCTGTGCCTCGGCCAGAGCCTGTTTGTTATCGGCGTCATAGGCGCCATCGTACCAAGCCAGGACTTCCGTCGCGGCGGCACGCATCGCGCTCTGATCGGTCGGCGGCAGTCCCTGGAACCATTTCGCGTTAGCCGCGATTCCGGATGGAATCGAGAAATGACGCGTCAGACTATAATATTTCGCGATCTCCGGCACTTTGCCGGTGATCAGGCCATTGGGCGGCGTTTCAGCGCCGTCGATCACGCCTTGCTTGGCGGCCATGTAAACTTCTGGATACGCCATCGGCGTCGGGATCGCGCCCAGGTCCTTGAACGTGTCGACCATGATCGGGCCTTCCATGACGCGCAGCTTCATTCCGTTCAGATCGGCGGGGGTGCGCACCGGCCGTCGGCTGTTCCAGACCGAGCGTGGGCCGTCCGCCATGCCGGGGATGAGTATCATTATGCCGGTCTTGCTCTGGAATTCCGCATAGACCTTCTGGCCGATGGGTCCATTCACCACCTTGCGCATGTGGTCGATGTCGCGGAACAGGAATGGCAGGTCGAACAGCATCGTGTTAGGGTAGAAGGAACCAAGGATGGCGTTGTTGAACTGACACATCTCCAGGTTTCCGCCCATCAGAGCCTCGATGTTCTCCTGCTGGCCTCCGAGCTGGCCGTCGGTGATGACCTTAATCGTCACGTCGCCATTGGTTTTCTCCGCAACTTTCGAGGCGAACAGCGATTCCATCCGCACCATCAAGAACGCCGAAGGATTGACTGTGGCCAGGGTGGCTTCAGTCTTCGCCCTTGCGCGCAAAGGAGTCGCGATACCGGTGGCAGCCAAAGCAGCCAACGCCTGCCGTCGGGTGAATGAGGTGCTGTTCATTGTCGTTTCTCCCAATGACCACGGCATCGCTACGAGTGCCGGAGCCTAGTTGTCATACGATTACCACAGCTTCTCGCTGCCGCGAATACCTTGCCCTCGCCGCTTGCGGCGCCAACAACCAGGTCTCGTTAGCGCGGGACGTTCGAAGAAGGACCATTTCGTCAGATCGAAAATCCTCCGTGCCTCGCCCACTTGGGACGCATTCACGAGCAGATCGAGATCCTGCATCGCAGTGGCCGCTTCCCCGCAGAGATCGCGGCGGCGACGCAGCGCCTGCACATAGTCTGCGGCGGTGATCAGCCCGCCACGACCACCCCGCCCCAGCCGTCGCCGCCCTATTGAACCGCCTCGCCGGCTCCCTCGATACTGCCACCACCACAACGGACGCAGAGGCCTGGAATGAAGCGCCGTCACTTTCTCGCCGGCTCGGCAGCCCTCACCCTCGCCGCACCATCCGTCCGAGCAGCCGGAAATCCGAAGCTCCTCAAATTCATCCCCCAAGCCGACATCGCGCTGCTCGATCCCGACTTCACCCCCGCCCTGGTCACGCGCAACCACGCCTACATGGTCTACGACACACTCTATGGCGTGGACGACGCACTCCACCCGCGCCCGCAAATGGCCGCGGGAATCCCCGGCTCCCTCGCCGTCTATCTGCGCAACGCCGACTACGTCCCGCGCACCGACGGCCCGCCCTCCGGCACCGCAGGCCCCAAGATCGCGAATTTCGATCGCGTCGAGTGGCACACCATCCCCGATCCCGCGACCGCCGCCGCCGCCATACAAGCCGGCGAGGCCGACTGGTGGGAGCAGGCGACATCCGACCTCCTGCCGCTTCTGCGCAGCGACAAGAACGTCAGGGTCGAGGTGATCGACAGCCTCGGCTACCACGCCGTGCTGCGCTTCAATCACCTGTATCCGCCCTTCGACAACGCCGGCATCCGCCGCGCGCTTCTCGGAGCCTTCAGCCAGACCGATATGATGACCGCGGTCGCCGGCGACGATCGCTCCATGTGGAAAGCCGGCGTCGGCTTCTTCCAGCCTAACTCCCCCTGCGCCAGCGACGCAGGCATGGAAAAGCTGAACAGCCCGCGCGACCTCGCGCAGGTCAAACGCGATCTCGCCGCCGCTGGTTACAACGGAGAGAAATTCGTCTTCCTCGTGCCGACCGACCTGCCCGCCATCAACGCCATGAGCGAAGTTGCCGCCGATATCTTCCGCAAGCTCGGCATGAACATGGACTACCAGACGCTGGACTGGGCCACCGTCGCGCAGCGCCTCAATTCGCAGGAGCCGTTGGACAAGGGCGGCTGGAGTTCTGAATGCAAATTATGCCCCCGGCTACGCCGCCAGCAGCCCCGCCGCCCACGGCTTCCTGCGCGGCCTCGGCCGCAAATCGCTGTTCGGATGGCCCACCATGCCGAAGCTGGAAGCACTCCGCAGCGCCTGGATCGATTCAACCGATCCGGACGAACAGAAGCGCCTGTGCCGGGAGATCCAGCTTCAGGCCTTCCAGGACGTGCCCTACATCCCCCTGGGCGCGTTCTTCTTCGCCTCGGCCTATCGCAGCGATCTAACCGGCATGCTGAAGGGCAGCGTACCGATGTTCACCAACCTGCGCCGGACATAAACACCGCGTCTTGACCGCCCCGGCCCGAGCGCCCCAAGAACCGTTCCAACATAAAAGGAAACGCCCGATGCGCCTCGCCCGCCCCCTCGCCCTCGCGATCGCTGTCGCCCTCGCCCTCGCCGGATCCGCACGCGCCGACACCATCCATCTCGGCGCCATCATCCCCCTCACCGGCCCCGCCGCCGTTGTCGGCAACCAGGAAATGCGCGGCATCGAATTTGCCATCGACCAGGCCAATGCCCAAGGGGGCAAGGGGGGTGGCGTGCACGGCAACACGCTCGACGTCCAGTTCGAGGACAATCAGGCCAAGCCCGAACAGGCCATCCTGAGCTTCAACAAGCTCGTGGACCTGCAGCACATCCCGATGATCTTCACCGGCTACTCCGGCCCCTCTCTCGCCATGGCGCCGCTCGCCACGCGCAAGAAGGTGCTGATGCTCAACGCCGGCGCGCAGGCCGATAAACTCGGCACCGCCTCACCCTACCTCGTCAACACCCTCCCCAGCACCAGCGATGAGGTGCAGGTGATGGTCAAATACCTTCGCGACCAGGGCAAGAAGACCGCCGCCGTGCTGTACGAAAACGACGCGGCCGGCATTGGCGGACGCGACGACTTCGTCGCCGCCTGGCCCAAGGCCGGAGGCCAGATCGTCGCCCAGGAACCCGCCCAGTTCGGCCAGACTGACTACCGCCCCGCCCTGCTCAAACTCGCCGGCAGCGATCCGCAAGTGCTCTACATCGTCATCACCGCCGGCATGGTCCCGCTGGTCGATCAGCTGCACCAGATGAACCATCCCTGGCTCGTCGCGGGCAGCACTTTCGCCGCCGATCCGCAGGCGATCGCCGATACCAATTCCACCGGCATCATCCACACCCAGGTGGTGATCGACGCGCCGCCCGATCTCGCCCAGGCCTTCCACGCCAAATACAACGCCGACATGGATTTCTTCGCGCGCCAGTACTACAACGCCGCGCAGATTATGGTCACGATCCTCGACAAAGTGATCAGTGAAAACAAACCCATCACCGGCGAAAACCTCCGTAGCGCCCTGTTCGAGATCAAGCATTTCCAGGGCCTGATCCCCATGACCTTCAACAGCAACACCGCCACCGTTCCGATCGCAATCAATGAAATGAAGGACGGCAAGGAAGTTACGCTGACAAAGGCGACCGCGCAGTAACATTACCCGACGAACGCGGATGGTTCTGCTCCAACTGCTGGTGAACGGCATCATCACCGGATGCGCGCTCGGCGTCGTCGCGATCAGCTTCGCGCTCGTCTACTTCACGACGCGTATCTTCCACGTCGCCCATGCCGGCATCTACACGCTGGGCGGCTATCTCGCCTTCACCCTGGTCACCCACGGCGTGCCCGGCCCGCTGGCGCTCATCCTCGCGATGTGCGCCTGCGCCGCCGTGGGCGCACTCATCCAAACCCAACTCTACGCCCGGCTCGAGCGTCGCGGCGCCACCCACCTGATCATGCTGATCGCCTCCCTCGGCGCCCTCGCGGTCATCCAGAACATCATCGCCGCCATCTACTCACCCGACATCCTGAACTTCCCGACCGCCTGGCCGGCGACGGTGATCGGCCTCGGCGGCCTCCGCCTCGACCTCGCGCAGATCGCCACGCTGGTGCTCAGCCTCGCCACCTTCGCTGTGGTGATGTGGCTCACCCAGGCCACGGTCCTCGGCAAGCGCATCCGCGCCGTCGCATCCAACCCCTTCCTCGCCGAGATCACCCGCATGCAGCCCCGCACCGTGCACGTCTACGTCATGGCCATCGCCTCGGCCGTCGTGTGCATCGCCGGCGTCATGGTGCCGCTCGATCTCGGCCTGCAGCCCTATGGCGGCGTCACCTCGCTGCTCACCGCCACCATCGCCATGATCGCTGGAGGCGTCGGCAGCCTCACCGGCGCCTTCCTGCTCTCCGTCGTCATCGTCGTGCTGCAGAACCTCGCCCTGCTCGTCATGCCCGGCGAGTGGACCATCGGCATCACCTTCTTCATCTTCGTCGTCTTCATGCTGTTCCGGCCGCGTGGCCTCTTCGCGACATCCTGAGCCCGTGATCGCTCGAGGCCGAAGGTCAGAGAGCGTGAATCACGGGCTCAAATAAAGGTCCCCGATGGACTTCCTCTACACCTACCTCATCCTCGCCGAGATCTACGTCCTCCTCGGCCTCTCCACCAACCTGCTCGTCGGCGTGGTCGGCATCTTCTCCGTCTCCCAGGCCGCCGTCTTCGGCGTCGGAGCCTACATCGTCGCCGACTTCCTCCTCGCCGGCACGCTCGGCTTCGTCCCCGCCATCATCATCGCCGCCATCGCCTGCATCGTCCTCAACGTCCTCATCACCCTGCCCAGCCTGCGCGTCGCCGGCGACTACTTCGTCGTCACGTCCTTCGGCATCCAGCTCCTCGCCACCGCCACCTTCGTCAACTGGACCAACGGCACCGGAGGCGCCAACGGCCTGCCCGGCATCCCCCCGCCCGACATCTTCGGCTGGCAGATCGCCGACACGCGCGGCTTCCTCGCACTCGCCACCGTCTTCGCAGTGATCGGCTGCCTCGGCTTCTTTCTCCTCATGCGCGCGCCCTTCGGCCGCCTGCTCCGCGCGATCCGAGAGGATGAACTCGCCGTCGCCGCCGCCGGCAAAGGCGTGCTGCGCGCCAAGGTCGAGGCCGCGGCCCTCGCCGGAGCCTTCGGCGGCATCGCCGGCGGCCTCTACGCCACCTTCCTGAGCTTCATCGATCCGTTCAGCTTCGACCTCGACGCCTCGATCCTGCTTCTCACCATGATCGTCGTCGGCGGCGCACGCACGCTCGGCGGCTCGATCCTCGGTCCCTTCCTGCTGCTCGCCTTGCCTCAGGCGCTCTCGCTCATCGCCATCCCGAATGCGCTTGCCGCGCCGCTGCGTCAGCTTATCTATGGCGTGCTGCTGATTGCCTTCGCGCTGTTCCGCCCGCAGGGGCTTCTTGGTGAGCGATTGTAGGGGGCTTTCTCATTCAAAACGGCCCAGTTTTCCTAGAGCAGGTCAAGATCGCAAATGTCAGAATTTACTCCCACTGCTTCCCGACTTCTCAGCTTATGTTCACGTCACGCGGAGGCCCAGACCCTAATTCCGCTTATCGGAGCGACCGAGATCCTCCTCGAACAGAGGGCTATCAAGCGGCGTCATCACATCGCCAGTGGGGTAATGTGTCGCAGCATGTGCATCCACCTTGGACTGAATCTCTCTTGCCAGATCGGGGTCTGTTCCACTTGTGCAGAGATCGCAGCTATTGCAGCCGCTCAGTTGGCGCACCCTGAAGAAATAATCCTTCTCGTCGCGGTTCGACGTAACTTTGAAAGCGAATCCAATGAGATCATCCCTCCGTGTGGCCGCTGCCGTGAGGTGCTGCTAAATTACGGACCAGATAGCAGGGTAGCTTTAGAGCTTCACCAATCCATTGCCCTCATTCCGGTGCGAGACCTCTTGGTCTTTCCGTTTCAAAGACAGGGATGACATGAATCGGCCTAGCCTCACATCCGCTAAACCGCATCCAACAATAACACCTGCGAGGTTCTTTCCGCGTGACGCGCTACAGGGCCGGGCGAAGACGACCGAAGAAGTGGGTTTTTCCCCGCTGCTAAGCGAGACGGGCCTAACAACGATTGCCGAAACGGCAATCGCAATAAAGGATTTGCCAGAAGGGCGACCGACTAGCCTGCTTCGGACTAAATTGTCATCGAATCCGGAGTTAACTGCATGGCTAACCTTCTTGCAGATGCTAGGAGTAGTCAGTGTTGCAGAGAACGATGATCGAGTGGACATTTTCCCGACAGGTCCTTTTGCGCAAGACTTGCCATACGTTTTTTCTCTGTTGGTGCAACATCGGATTAGAGTCTTTGATGATTGGCGCAATACTGCTCGCCCCGCGCCTGACCGGCTGGGGGCTCTCGAGTTTCTCCATCAGATCGAGCTCCGCCGAATCGAAGCGTCGGCAGATCTCGGTATAAACTCAGAGGTGATTCGAAAGGCGCCCGCAGCATACGCGATGATTAAGGCAAAAGTAGGCGGGGTGAAGTGGACCCCGGATTTGGGACCAGGGGCATAGTTGGATGGGCGGCCGTTCCGTTGATAGACGGGGCGAACCATGACGAAGCGAACGAGACGGAAGATTGACGCAGGACTGAAGGCGAAGATTGCCCTGGAGGCGCTGCGAGAAGAGGCGACGGTGGCCGACCTGGCGCAACGCTACGGGGTGCACCCGACGCAGGTCTATGCCTGGAAGAAGCAGCTACAGGAGCAGGCGGCCCGAGCCTTTGATCCGGGTGTTGGCCGGGAGAGTGAGGAAGCGCGCGAGCGCGAGATCGAGAAGCTGCACGCGAAGATCGGGCAGTTGTCGGTAGAACGCGATTTTTTAGCCAGGAGGTCCGGAAGATGAGCGCGCCGGACCGCAGAGCGTTGCTCGATCCTGCGCACGGCAAGCTGTCGATCCGACGGCAATGCGCATTGCTGGGCTTGGCGCGTTCCGGGGTTTATCGGCAGCGGCGGCCGGCGAACGACAACGACTTGGCCGTGATGCGGCGGCTCGACGCGTTGTTCACCACCTGGCCATTCCTCGGTTCGCGCCGGATGGCGGCGATGCTGCGGACGGAGGAACATCGTATCAATCGCAAGCGTGTGCAGCGGTTGATGCGCCAGATGGGCATCGCCGCGCTCGGCCCCAAACCACGCACCACGAAACCTGCGCCCGGGCACAAAATCTTTCCGTATCTGCTGCGTGGTATGGTGATCGACCGGCCAAACCAGGTGTGGTGTGCGGATATAACCTATGTGCCGATCGGGCGTGGCTTTCTATATCTTGTGGCGATCATGGACTGGGCCTCGCGCGCAGTGCTGGCATGGCGGCTGTCGAACAGCCTAGACGTATCATTCTGCGTCTTGGCGCTGGAAGAAGCGCTGGCCCGGTTTAGCAAGCCGGAGATCTTTAACACCGACCAGGGCAGCCAGTTCACCAGCGCGGCGTTCACCGGCGTGCTACTGGCGGCCGGGATCAAGGTGTCGATGGATGGCCGCGGCCGATGGCTGGACAACGTGTTCATCGAACGGCTGTGGCGGTCGCTGAAGCACGAGGACATCTACTTGAAAGCCTATGCTGACGGTCTTGAGGCGAAGGCTGGGATCGCCTCCTGGATGGCATTCTACAACACCAGTCGACCTCATCAGGCGCTGAGAAACCGGTCACCGATGGCGGTCTGGCGTGCCAAGGTTACTGCAGAGATCGAGGAGACGGCTGTGGATATGACGCTGCGCTTGGACAATGCTGTCGCCTTGCCCACATACCCACAGCCGCAACAACAACTGAGCGCAGCTTAATGTTACAAGGAGATCGGACCGGTCGCACTTCTGACCTGCTCCCGGCAAACTGGACCGTTTTGACTGAGAAAAACCCGCTAGGTTTGGCCAGGAGGCAACCGAGGGGGTTGGCCGATGAAGCAATCGCGGTTCAGCGAGCAGCAGATCGCCTTCATCCTGCAGCAGGCCGAGCAGGGTGTGGCGGTCGAGGAGGTGTGCCGGAAGGCCGGCATCTCAATTCAGACCTATTACCGATGGCGCAAGAAGTATGGCGGGCTGATGCCGTCGGAGATGAAGCGGCTGAAGCTCCTGGAAGAAGAGAACGCGCGCCTGAAACGGCTGGTGGCCGACCTTTCGCTGGACAAAGTCATGCTGCAGGACGTTGTCAAAAGAAAGTTATGAAGCCTGCTCGGGCCCGGGACCTGGTCGAATATCTGCGCACCAGTTACCGGATCAGCATCCGGTGTGCCTGTGGTGCTCTTCGTTTCGACCGTTCGACATACCACTACAGGCATCGCCGTCCCGAGCAGGCCAGTCTCCGCAAACGCATCCACGAGTTGGCCGAGAGCCGCGTGCGATATGGCTATCGGCGCATCCACATCCTGCTTCGACGGGAAGGCTGGGGCGTCAACCACAAGCGGACGCGACGGCTCTACCGGGAGGAGGGTTTGCAGTTGCGCAGGAAGACACCGAAACGGAAGGTCTCGGCGAAACAGCGCCAGGACCGCGTGATCGCCACGGCTGCGAACGAGTGTTGGTCGATGGACTTCCTGTCCGACCAGCTGTTCGACGGCCGCAAGATCCGCGTTCTGACCATCGTCGACAACTTTACCCGGATCTCGCCGGCGATCGATGTGCGGCTGAGCTATCGCGGCGCCGATGTGGTGGCCACGTTGGAGCGGATCGCGACGATCCATGGCCGCCCGAAATGCATCCGGTGGATAACGGGCCGGAGTTTATCTCCAAGGAGCTGGACCTCTGGGCGTGGATGCATGGGGTGGCGTTGGACTTCTCCCGCCCGGGCAAGCCGACCGACAATGCCTTTGCGGAGTCGTTCAATGGCAAGTTCCGGACCGAATGTCTCAACGTCTTTTGGTTCCTCAGCCTCGACGACGCGGCGGCTAAATGCGAAGCTTGGCGGAGGGATTACAATGAGGTCCGTCCACACAGCGCGATCGGCAACCAAACCCCGCTCGCGCGGGCTTTTGCCTCAGCTCAGGCATGCCTGACCTGAGGCAAAACAAGCCCGGGGATTCTCAGTCAACGTGGTCCAAGGTTGGGGCCAGGCTCACTTCCAGTTAACAGCCCAGGTCGGGGACAATCACCTGATGGTCTCGCACGAGATCGGCCGCCATCGGTGCCCACATGTCGCCGGTCTCGCCATAACCATGCAATAACACAACCGCCGGCCCACGACCGCCGGTCCGGACATACAGGGTCGTACCATTGGTTTGGACGTTCTGTGCGTGAAAATCGCCGGGGGCCGCGTCTGTATTGATTACGACGGACATGGGTCTCTCCGTAGGGTTAAAGGAACCACGTGCGGCCATTCCGCGCTTGGCCATGGCGGATTACCAGACGCTTCTTTCAACGGCATGGGCCACCAACGCCGGCGGCCGTAAAGGTTGGGACGATCGTTACATACCGCCGACGAGGAACTCACTTGACTTCGTCGTTTTATCTCGAATCACTTCAACTTCCTTCGAGTTTGCCGAGGCCTTCCAGGCTTTCGCTTCCTCCACGCTGGGAAAAGCAATGAGGACAAACCGCTTCGGCGCAATTCCATGGAGTGCGGTAATGTTTTCAGTACGTATGACGTACTTGCCGCCAAAAGGAGTCAGCGTCTCCGGGCCGGTTCTAGGAGGAATCGCCTTGAAACCTTCAGGATTGGTGATGTCGCTGATGTCAACCACGACATAGACCGGCGGTGTGGTCTGAGCATTCAGCCCGTGGATGACAGCTCCGCCATTGGCGATGCCAGCAACCAGAGCAACAGCTAGTTTTTGATTTGATTTCATAGGATCAGTCCTCCCTTGGCTGCTGACGCAGCAGCACCCTCAATACACGTCAGCAGATGCGGGTGCAATCATAGATCGTTTCACGGTTAACCGCCGCGTGTAAAATCTTGAGTTCAACGGCGGGGTTTGTCTGTATCAGTGCCGCCCCGTCCTTGCGATTTTCTCTGCCGAAAGCATTCAACACGGAGATCACAAAGAACCACCGAGCAGCACGAAGCCGCCAGAACGCACTTCGCCTCCCCGCCCGGCATCCCCTACCCCCGAGAACGCTCCCCCTCACGTCGCCGAAGCCGGCCCATCGCGGCTTCGACACCCCCGCGAGGCACCAACGGCCGCCTCGTTCAGTGCATCGCGACCAGGGTGTCCTTGTAAATCTTTCCATCCTTCATGATGACCACGAAGTTCTTATCCGGCTGAGAGACAAGCGCGATGTCGTCCATGGGATTACCGTTAACCACCAACAGATCGGCAAGCGCGTCCTCTTCGATCACCCCCAGCTTTCCTTGATACGGGTTGCGAGGACCGGACATCGCCAAGAGCTCGCCGTTGACGGACGTCGCCATCTTCAGAATGTCGGCATTATCATACCAGCGGCCTAAATGAGTCAGCATCAGGCCTTGGCGCTCGGTGATCGTGGTGGAAAACAACAGGTCGGTTCCGAACGCCGTCTTGACCTTGTGCTCTTTCGCGAGAGCATAAACCGTATTGGTTCCGGCGATGACCTGCCGCAGGTTGATCTGGCTTTGGCCGACCATCGGGGGAGTATCTTCTTCGCTGACGAACGGCTGCGTACTAAGCCAGATGCCTTTTTCCGCCATCAGCATGGCGGTCTTCTCATCCATCAGATGCCCATGCTCGATGCACTGGGTCCCCGCAGCGATGGCCCGCTGGATTTGCGCAGGCGGGTAGGCGTGCACAGCCACATAAGTATTCCGGTCTGCGGCAGCCTCGACCCCTGCTCGGAACTCAGGCTCGCTGAATGTAAACATATCCAGCGTCGTGCGCCACGACGCAACACCGCCTCCACCCACGAGCTTGATCTGCGACGCACCCTGCAGCAGTTGTTCGCGCACGCGCAGCCTGACCTCATCCACACTGTCGGCGATACTGGCGCCGCCCGTCTGCTCCATGGAGCTCACCGGGCCGCCCGGACTCCTCGGCAGATCAGACAGGGGGCGCATATCTCCGTGGCCGCCGGTCGTCGTGATCATTGCGCCAGACGGAAAAATCCGAGGACCCTTCACGAGCCCTTCATCGATCGCCTGCTTCAACGGAAAGGACGGTCCGCCGAGGTCCCGAATGGTGGTGAAGCCCCGCATCAGTGTCCGCTCAGCCTCGGCGCTTGCGGCAAGAAAGATATAGCCGATGTCTGCCGAAAGCAGAGCGTTGATCGGAAGCGCGGCGAAGATCGTATGCCAATGCGCATCGATCAGCCCCGGCATGATAACCCGTCCGCCGCAATCGATCATGCGCGCGCCGTCCGGTGGAGTTATGTCACCGACGGCGATGCTCTTGATGCGGTTGCCCTCGACAAGAAGCCGCAGCCCGCCGCGCAACGCGTTGGACTTTCCATCGAAGAGCAGAAAATTCCCGAACACGATTGGCGGCGTGGGGCCAGGAGAAACCGTTTGCGCACCAGCCGACTGAACCAGCCCAAGCGATGCCAACGAGGCGCCCACCCCGGCGATAAAGCCGCGCCGAGACATGTCCCGGTTGATTCGACGAGCAGCGGATTGAAGTTGCGGCAGGCAACAAAGACACGTTGAACCAATAGCTTGATCAGGTGATATGCATGAAAGCATCGAAGAATCTCCAGACCCCTGCTCGGAAATCCGTGGCATTCTACTCGACCACATTCGCTAAGCGTTGCGCAAAGCCCGCGCCATGTCCAACTGCAGCGACTTAGGCCAGGTCACGCAGACCGAGCGTCCGTTTTGCTGAAATCCTCGCCCTTGAACAACAAAGGAAACTGCCAATTCCACGCGGCCGCATACGCGAAGCAATCGCCAAGGGTCAGCTGCGCGGGATGGCCCCGACCCTTGCCGTACCGCACAAATGCGTCGAGCGCCACCTCCGCATCATCCATCGTGATCGCAACCACCTCGATGCGAGCCACCTCAGGGAACAAACGCACGTCGCCCAGCGCCTCCCCAACGCTCGCATGGCGTTTTCGGCATAACCCGAGCACCGCCTCGAAAATCGCGATCGGTGACGTCGCGAGCGTCGTCGTTCCCTCCCACGCCTCCGCCAGCGCATCGGCTTCTGGCTCGCGCGTCAGGATGGCGACCATCGCCGACGCATCGACGAACATCAGCTCTCGTCACTCAGATAATCATAGAAAGCCTCGACCCGCCGCAGTTCGCTCTCCAAAGCACGCTTCACCGCCTCGGGCTTGCTCAGCCGTGTACAAACGGCCAGCCGGTCGGCAAGCCGATTGACCTCCTTACTGCGAATGTTCAGCGCCATCGCGGTCTCCGACTTCAGGCACACACATTTGTGCCATCTCGCCTACACGCCAACCCCATCTCCGCCCCCTGTGGCAACCACCCGCCACACGATACGATGCCCGCATGTCCGCCAGCGTCGCCGTCCCGCCCTACCTTGCCGCAACAGGCCTCAAGAAGCGCTTCGGCGGCCTTCAGGCACTGGACGGCTCCACCTTTGCCGTCACCCAAGGCCTCATCACCTGCCTCGTCGGTCCCAACGGCGCCGGCAAGACCACGATCTTCAACGTCATCACCGGCTTCCTCCGGCCCGAGGAAGGCTCCGTCACCTTCCAGGGCGGCGCGCTCGATGGCCTCTCGCCCCAGGCCATCGTCCACGCCGGCATCGGCCGCACCTTCCAGAACCTCCGCCTCTTCGCCGACCTCACGGCCGAGGACAACGTGCTCGTCAGCCTCCCTCACCAAAGCGGTGAGGAGCCGATCAGCGCCATGTTCCGCCCCTTCCACATTGGCCACGCACAACGCAGCCGCCGACAGGAAGCCCACGCCTGCCTCGACCATGTCGGTCTCGCCGATCGCGCCAAGGCGCGCGTGCGCAACCTGTCGTACGGAGAGCAGAAACTCCTCACCATCGCCCGCGTCCTCGCCACCGGCGCCGAACTTATCCTGCTCGATGAACCCGCCTCCGGCCTCGCCGCCGGCGCCCTCGAACAGCTCATCGCCCTGCTCCGAAAGTTGCAATCGGAAGGAAAAACCCTGCTCGTCGTCGAACACAACACGCGTGTCGTCCAGCAGATCGCGGACGAAGTACTCTTCCTTCATCAAGGCCACCTGCTCGCCCAAGGCGAACCCGCAAAAATCATCGCCGACCCCGCGCTCGCGGAAATTTACTTCGGCGGCGCGCTATGAGTCTTACACTCCACAATCTCGCCGCCGGCTACGGCGCGAAGACCGTCATCTCAGATGTGTCCTTCGCCATCGCACCTGGCGAGATCCTGACTCTGCTCGGCCATAACGGCGCCGGCAAAACCACCACGCTCAAAACCATCATGGGCCTGCTCCCCACCCGAGGCGGCGACGTCAGCTTCGAAAACCAACCCCTCGCCCGCGTATCCACCGCCGACCGCGTCGCCCTCGGCCTGCGCCTCCTGCCCGAGGGCCGCGGCATCTTCCCCGACCTCTCCATCGCGGAGAACATTACCGTTGTCGCCGCGCGTGTCTGCGGCCCTCAGGCCATCCTCGGCCCCAGCGACGTGTACGCGCTGTTCCCGGCGCTCGGCGAGCGCCGCTCCACTCGCGCCGGCTCACTCTCCGGCGGCCAACAACAAATGCTCGCACTGTCACTGGCACTGCTCGGAACACCGCGCTGCCTGATGCTCGACGAACCCTCTATCGGCCTCGCCCCCAACCTGGTTGAGCGGCTCTTCGCCCAGGTCCAAGACGTCTGCCGCGCCCACGCTGTCAGCGCACTCTTAGTCGAACAGAACGTCGCCGCCGCACTCAAGATCGCCGATCGCGTCGTCATCATGAACAACGGCGCCATCGTCTTTGATGGCACACCCGACGAAGCCCGCGCCGCCGACGTCTGGCACTACTTTTAGCACCCATCCAACACCGTCCCCAGCACCTCATTCAACGCAGCCAGATCCATCTTAACGTCTGTTTCATTCGAGACGGCTATAATCCGGTTCGCTCCCCGCAGAATAAACACCCGCTGATCGGAGGCACCGGACAGCCAAGCAGCCTCCGGCGGCAACGCCGGAAAACGCCGGTCCGCATTGGTCCAGAATGTCGCGGCATAGGACGTTCCACCATGCATCGCGGCCAGCGCGTAATCCACCCACCCCTGCGGCAGAAGCCGCTCGCCATTCCACACGCCATCCTGCAGATACAGCACCCCCAGCTTCGACCAATCCCGCAATGTGGCGAACGCCGAGCCCGAAGCGATCAAGTTACCAGCGATGTCACCGGACATGCGATAGCTGCTCATGCCCAGAACGTCCGGCAGCAGACCGTAAACCGTCTCCTGGTACGGCAAACAACGACGCTCGATCCGGTCGCGGATGATGGCGCCGAGCACGTTGATCCCCGCATTGATGTACCGGAACACCGCACCCGGTCGCGTCGCGACGATATTGCCCTGTGCCGCTGCGAACGCGTCCGCCGCATCGAAATACACCGCCGCCCCTTCGAAACCCACTGTCGACCCGGCTTCCCCCAAACACGCCATAGCAAGACCGCTCCGCATGCGCAGCAGATCATCCAGCGTGATCAGCCCGTGGATGCCGCGCGGATCACACCATACAGGAGCAGGCGCCGGCGCGTGCACGCTGTCGAGCCAGCCGAGATGCAGCAGCCGGCCGATCAACGACCCCGTCATCGACTTGTTCATCGACCAGCTTGGCGTGACACGGTCTGACGCACCGCCCGTGCCGTACCGCTCGAACAACACCCGATCGGGCGAGGCCACCAGCAACCCATACACACCCGGAGACGACGCGAAGAACCGGTCCACCGCATGCACCAGATCAGGCGGGGCCGAGGGTGGCGTGGGCACGTCATTACCCAACGGCCACAGTTTCCCCGACGCCGCCGCGCGAGCGATCGGCGATGCGGTCATCGCGGCAGGCCGCGCATCGCCCGTGACGATGCCGCCCCATCCTTCAGGTGCCGCGGCACCACCCACGACAGGCGCACCCATCGCCTTATCGTTCCAAGTGACACGGACCGTACGCGTCGCCGCGCCCTGCTCGATGCTGATCGCACCAGCCGCCATCGCAGCCTCGAGCCGCTTCCGCCGCGGCGTCTGATCGTCAATGACACTCAGGCCGGACATCGGCGGAACACCGCGCCACTGCAGCCGCCCCAACGCATCAGTCCATTCCAACCTGCTGACGAACGCCATGTCCGTCAGCCGTTTGGCCGCGAAGTTCATCTCCCGCTGCCGCAGGAAGCGCTCGGTCTCATGATAGACCAGTGGCGCAGGCAGACCCGCTGCACCATCCGCCACAAATGGCACCCGGCTGTCGAGCGTGCGCTCGCCGCCTTCTACCGGAAGCCAACCATGATGGAATGAAGGCGAACGAGTCACACCGATGCTGTCATTCATAGATACCGTGCCCCCGGAACGTCAGCGGCGACGATGCACCCAGGACCTTCAGGGATGCAACGAGGCTCCCTTCGTCGCCCTGTCCACATCCTTCTTCAAGCCACGCACCGCGATACCTACCAGATCAGGCGTATCGGCCGGCTCCGCCTTGAACGCGGCACGATTGTCGATGTCATTCCCGGTCGCAAACATCGTCCGCACATAGACGGCACGGATCAAATCCTGCTCGATCGCCTGGCGGTAGCATCGCTGGAGCGTCGCCGCATTCGCCGCGAAGATCAGCACGGGCTGACCGAGCAGTCGGGCGTATATGCGTCCGGCCGAATCCTCATAGGGTTCGCCCATCGCCTCCGGCGCGGCGCCCGCGATCCCTGTGGCAAGAAACGCCACGACGTTCAGCTTCTGCCACACCAGCAGGTCCTCCAGGACCAGGATCGCTACCTTGGTGTCGAAAACCATGCGGCAACCTTATCCGGCCGCGTCTATCCGATCCAACAACGCCCGCAACACCGGCGACCTATTGTCCCGCCGATATCCCAGCACCAGATCGATCGTCGGTGTCTCTCCTGCCAATCCACGACTGACCACCGACCACGGCAACAGCTTTTCGACATAGGCCGGCAACAACGCGACGCCACGCACCGACGCCACCAGCGATATCGCCGCCGCGACATTATCGATGTGATAGCTTGGCTCGACGCTGACTCCGTTCCGCCGGAAATAGTCGCTGACCACCCCGCGCAACACATGCGGCACATCGGAAAATCCGATGAAGACTTCATCGGCAAAGTCCTGCGGAGCAATCCGCTCCTGCGCCGCCAGCCGATGATCACTCGGCACGATTGCCAGGAGCTTTTCTTTCGTGACAACACGATACTCCACGTCCGGCCGATCCTCGACCCGCAAGAATCCCGCGTCCAACTCCCCGCGCTGCAGCGCATCCGCCAGATCGCGCGAGTGCAGGCTCGTCACCCGCAACTCGATGTTCGGCAGATCGGCGCGCAACACACGTGTCACATGCGGCAGCCATTCCACCTCCTGGCCGATCAGGAACCCCACGGAGAACGATGCCTTCGCCGCCGCTCCCGCCCGTCGCGCCGCCCGTACCGCCTCGTTTGCCTGTGCCAATGCCAGCCGGGCATGGTCCAGGAATGCCCGCCCCGCCGCCGTCAGCTCCATCCCCCTTGCCCCGCGCACAAACAGCTCAACCCCCACCTCCTGCTCCAATGCCCGTAATTGCCGGCTGAGTGAGGGTTGGGCCGTATGCAGCCGCTTCTCGGCAGCGAGCGTCACGCTCCCTCCTCGGCAACCGCGACGAAGAACCTGAGATGACGCAACTCCATACCAAACCATACCTCTCAGGCATGGCTTGCGGACCCCAAAAGTCTTTCTCCTCCCGCGTACGCCCGCCTAAGGAGACTCTGAAGAATCCCATCTCGACACGGTCACGGAGCAGCCTGTAGTTGAGTGGCATTGATTACATTCGGATCGACCGAACGAGATGCGTCAAGCGACCCTGGCGAGCGTAAGCTTCGAACGCTACGGCAAGACCACACGGCGGGGAGCCTTTCTTGCCGAGATGGAGCGGGTAGTGCCGTGGCAGCAACTCTGTGCGCTGATCGAGCCGGTCTATCCGAAGCCTGGCAGGGGCCGACCACCGGTGGGACTGGAACGCATGTTGCGCATCTACTTCCTGCAGCCTGTGGTTCAATCTCTCGGATCCCGGAGTGGAGGAGGCGCTGTATGACTCGGCTGCGATGCGGCAGTTTGCCGGCATCGATCTCGGCCGTGAGCCGGTGCCGGACGAGACCACGGTTTGCAAGTTCCGCCACCTGTTGGAGCAGCACGAGCTTGGAACTGAGATATTTGCCACCGTCAACGAGCATCTTGAGAGTCTGGGTCTGAAGGTGGGCACCGGCACGATCGTGGACGCGACCATCATCAGCGCTCCGAGTTCGACCAAGAATGCCACAAAGCAGCGCGACCCCGAGATGCACCAGACCCGCAAGGGCCAGCAGTGGTATTTCGGGATGAAGGCGCATGTCGGGGTAGATAGCAGGACCAGGCTGATCCATTCCGCGGTGGCCACTGCGGCGAATGTGCATGATGCCAGCGTGCTTGGTGACCTGCTACATGGCGAGGAACGGCGTGTCTGGGGCGACCAGGCCTATCGTGGCCAGCGTCATGTCATCCGCGAGCATGCTCCATCTGCACAGGACTTCACCAACCGGCGATATCGTCATCGCGGTGTTGTCGATGAGGCAGAGAAAGCTCGCAATCGGACCAAGTCGAAGGTACGGGCGAAGGTCGAGCATAGTATCGGGGTCATCAAGCGCGTGTTTGGATTTGTGAAGGTGCGCTATCGCGGGTTGGACAAGAATGCCCACCGGCTGTTCGTCACCTGCGGCCTCGCCAATCTTTACCTCGCTCGAAGGTCGCTACTGGCTGCGTGAGAGGAGAGCTGCGTCCGCAGCGCTGC